>NZ_CP109480.1:8440000-10777081 GCF_036227505.1 Streptomyces sp. NBC_01450
CCGTATCTCCGGGGCGTAGGTGCCGAAGCTCCAGATGTTGCCCTCGGTGTCCCGGGCCATGTAGTCCCGTGAGCCGTAGTCCTGGTCGGTCGGGGGCATGAGGATCTCCGCGCCGTGGTCCACGGCGTGCTGATGGTGCGCGTCGACGTCGTCCACGACCACGTACACCCCCGCGGGGCCGGCGTCCTTCATCGCGCTGTCGAAGACACCACCGCGGCCCTTGGAGCCGAGCATCACCGCGCCGTTGCCCTGGACCAGCTCGGCGTGCATCACCGTGCCGTCCTCGCTCTCGTACACCGAGGCCTCCGAGAAGCCGAAGGCCTCCGTCAGCTGCCTGATCGCCGCCTTCGCGTCCGCGTACAGCAGCGTCGGGCAGATGCTCGGGCGCCCGCCGTCCGTACCTGCCATGCCGATCACTCCCACCGGAACTCGTCCTGCCGGGCCGGAATGTCACCCGCTGCCCAGTCTTGCACCGGGCACTGACAACGCCGCGGCGCGCGGAAACCGCCCGCCATGCCTCACGTCCGCGGTCTTCCCGGCCGCGTCCGCGGTCTCAGCGGAAGGTGTTGCACTGCGCCATGTCGCCGGTGCGATAGCCCTGGTAGAACCACTGCTGCCGCTGCGCGGACGAGCCGTGCGTCCATGCCTCCGGGCTCACCCGCCCCTGGAACTCCTGCTGGATCCGGTCGTCGCCGACGGCGGCCGCCGCGTCCAGCCCGTCCCGGATGTCGGCCGCGGTGAGGTTCGTGATCAGCGGCCGGCCCGTCGACGGGTCCTTCGTCGTCGTCGCGTGGTGCGCCCACACCCCGGCGTAGCAGTCCGCCTGCAGCTCGACCTTCACCGAGTTGCTGTTCGCCCCCGTGACACCGCTCTGGGCTTTGCCCAGCGTCCCCATCAGGTCCTGCACGTGATGTCCGTACTCGTGCGCCACCACGTACGCCTGTGCGAACGGCCCGCCGCTGGAGCCGAACTTGGTCCGGAGGTCGTCGAAGAAGCCCAGGTCCAGATAGACCTTGCGGTCACCGGGGCAGTAGAAGGGCCCGACCGCGGAGGTCGCGGTGCCGCACGCGGTGTTCACCCGCCCGGTGAAGAAGACCGTCGGCGAGCGCGTGTACCTACCGCCGCGCCGTGCGAACTCCTGCGCCCAGAAGTCCTGCACGCTGTTGACCACCGCCACCGTCCGGCAGTCCTCCTTGGCGTTCGCGTCCCGCCCCTTCCGGCAGGTCTGCTTGACCTGGTCGAGCGAGGACGTGGTCACCGCGGGCTGGTCGTTCCCGGAGGACAGCCCGAGCTGATCGGGCCCGACCCCGAAGAGCAGCCCGAGGATCAGGGCGATCAGCCCCGCGATGCCGCCGCCGACGGTCGCCCTGCCGCCGGGGATCCTGCTGCCGCGCACATCCTGCACGTCGGAGGTGTCCAGGTCCGCGTCGTCGTCGAACTGCATCGGCACACCACCCTCTGCGTACGGCTTCGCACCTCGACGTACGTCGCTCCGTGGCGCCATCCTCGTACGCCTTCGGGGGTCCGGCGCCGGGCGAAGGGCCGAACGGGCGACCGGCCCCGGCCGCCCGCCGTGTCCAGGCGGGCGTTCCCCCCGCCCCCGCCGGCCCCCCGGCTCCTTCCCCCCGTCGTCCGCCACCGCGTCGCCCGCGCCCTGCTCCCCGCCGCCCTGCTGCTGCTCCTTCGCCCCCGAACGTGCGTTGCGTCACGGCGAGGCGCTCCTGATCGCGCAGCCCCGCGCCCCCGGCGAGGGCTGGACCACCGAGCTCGTCGCCGTCGACGACCTGGGCAGCATCACCCCGCACCGCACGCCGCTGGGCAACGTGGGGCAGGGCGAGCGTCACAGTGCCGGACACGCTCATCCAGGGAAAGTGGTTGCACGGCCCCGTTAGACTTGGGCGCATGGCCATTCTCCTCGCGCATTAGACGGCGGGAACGTCCTCAGCCGTCCACCCCGCCAACCACCCTGCCCTGGAGTCTGTCCGTGATCTCCGCCTCCGGTATCGAGCTGCGCGCCGGCGCCCGCATCCTCATCGAGTCCGCCACCTTCCGCATCACCAAGGGCGACCGTATCGGCCTGGTCGGCCGCAACGGCGCGGGCAAGACGACCCTGACGAAGGTCCTGGCCGGCGAGGGCATCCCGGCCTCCGGCACCGTCGCCCGCTCCGGCGAGGTCGGCTATCTGCCCCAGGACCCCCGCACCGGTGACCTCGACGTCCTCGCCACCGACCGCATCCTCTCCGCGCGCGGCCTGGACACCCTGATCCGCAAGATGCGGGAGAACGAACAGCGCATCGCCAACGGCTCGGGCGCCACCCGCGAGAAGGCCATGCGGCAGTACGAGCGCCAGGAGACCGAGTTCCTCACCAAGGGCGGGTACTCCGCCGAGGCCGAGGCCGCCACCATCGCCGCCGCGCTCAACCTGCCCGACCGTGTGCTCGGCCAGCCCCTGCACACGCTCTCCGGCGGTCAGCGCCGCCGTGTCGAGCTGGCCCGCATCCTGTTCTCCGACGCCGACACGCTCCTGCTCGACGAGCCGACCAACCACCTCGACGCCGACTCGATCGTCTGGCTGCGCGACTACCTGAAGACCTACCGCGGCGGCTTCATCGTGATCTCCCACGACGTCGACCTCGTCGAGACGGTCGTCAACAAGGTCTTCTACCTGGACGCCAACCGCGCCCAGATCGACGTCTACAACATGGGCTGGAAGCTCTACCAGCAGCAGCGCGAGGCCGACGAGAAGCGCCGCAAGCGCGAGCGGCAGAACGCCGAGAAGAAGGCCGCCGCGCTGAACTCGCAGGCGGACAAGATGCGCGCCAAGGCCACCAAGACGGTGGCCGCGCAGAACATGGCCAAGCGCGCCGACAAGCTGCTGGCCGGCCTCGAGGCGGTCCGCGTCTCCGACAAGGTCGCCAAGCTGCGCTTCCCGGAGCCCGCGCCCTGCGGCAAGACCCCGCTGATGGCCGAGGGCCTGTCGAAGTCGTACGGCTCGCTGGAGATCTTCACCGATGTCGACCTGGCCATCGACAAGGGCTCGCGCGTGGTCATCCTGGGCCTCAACGGCGCCGGCAAGACGACCCTGCTGAAGCTGCTCGGCGGCGCCGAGCAGCCCGACACCGGCGAGGTCATCGAGGGCCACGGCCTCAAGCTCGGGTACTACGCGCAGGAGCACGAGACCCTCGACCCCGAGCGCACGGTCCTGGAGAACATGCGTTCCGCCGCGCCCGACCTCGACCTGGTCGAGGTCCGCAAGACGCTCGGCTCGTTCCTGTTCTCCGGCGACGACGTCGACAAGCCGGCCGGTGTTCTCTCCGGTGGCGAGAAGACCCGGCTCGCGCTCGCGACCCTCGTGGTCTCCTCGGCGAACGTCCTCCTCCTCGACGAGCCGACGAACAACCTCGACCCGGCCAGCCGCGAGGAGATCCTCGGCGCGCTGCGCACCTACAAGGGCGCCGTCGTCCTCGTCACCCACGACGAGGGCGCCGTCGAGGCGCTCCAGCCCGAGCGGATCATTCTGCTGCCGGACGGTGTCGAGGACCTGTGGGGCTCCGACTACGCGGACCTCGTCGCCCTCGCCTGAGCCCTCGTACGGCCTCCCGGACAGCTCCGGGGCCGCCGTCAGCGCGCCGTGATCGAATGACTGATCCACTGCGTATGGATCATTCGGCCGATCCGTGATCCACCATCTGTGTGAGATCTCCTCGTACCGAGGTGTGTCCTACATCGATTTCGCGGCCGAGCCCTTTGTTCTCAAGGGCTCGGCCGTCTTGCGTCGCTGACCTGGCACTTCACGGAAGAATCCGTTCGGCCGTACGGACGGAGCAGTGCGGACTCTGTGATTCCACTTGTGAGGACGGGCTCCTGTCGTCAAAACCGTGTCTTACGGACCTTGCCGAATGGGTGGCCATGAAGCCCTTGAGGGGTGATCATGAGAAGTCCAGAGCGCACTTCCCATGAGGAGGCACGGGTGGCCGAGACTCTGAAGAAGGGCAGCCGGGTAACCGGCGCCGCGCGCGACAAGCTCGCGGCAGACCTGAAGAAGAAGTACGACTCCGGTGCGAGCATCCGAGCGCTGGCCGAAGAAACCGGTCGCTCGTATGGCTTCGTGCACCGGATGCTCAGCGAGTCGGGCGTCACGCTGCGAGGGCGTGGCGGAGCGACGAGGGGCAAGAAGGCCGCCTCGGCCTGAGGCCGGGCGTCCCCATCGGCTTCGGTGGTGGCCACCCGGTCGGTCGGGTGATCGACCGGGTGGTTACTGTGCAGTCACTTAGGTGTGTTCCTCGTGTCCTTCGCGAGGTACGCGTCTGATCCGACCGCACCCATCGGAGGCAGCCCATGGCTTCGCTCGACAACGATCTAGACCCCGTACTCGACAAGGACGGCGTACGGCTCACCGTCGACGACGCGATCGCCACGGTGACGCTGACCAATCCAGCCAAGCGCAACGCCCAAAGTCCTGCTCTGTGGCGGGCGTTGACGGAGGCCGGACGGTCGCTGCCGGGCACTGTCCGTGTCGTCGTGTTGCGTGCCGAGGGCCAGTCGTTCTCGGCCGGGCTCGACCGACAGGCGTTCACGCCCGAGGGGTTCGACGGCGAGCCGTCGTTCATCGACCTCGCGCGTGGAGCCGACGCCGAGCTCGACGCGACCATCGCCGAGTACCAGGAGGCGTTCACCTGGTGGCGGCGCAGCGACGTCGTGTCCATTGCCGCTGTGCAGGGACATGCCATCGGTGCGGGTTTCCAGCTGGCGCTCGCCTGTGATCTGCGCGTCGTCGCGGACGACGTGCAGTTCGCCATGCGCGAGACCAGCCTCGGGCTCGTTCCCGATCTGACGGGAACGCATCCACTGGTGAGCCTGGTGGGATACGCCCGTGCGCTGGAAATCTGCGCCACGGGTCGCTTCGTGTCGGCCGAGGAGGCCGAGCGCACGGGGCTCGCCAATCTCGCGGTGCCTGCCGACCAGCTCGACGGCGCCGTGCGGGACCTCGCCGGTGCGGTGCTGGCCGCGCCTCGGGACGCGCTCATCGAGACCAAGGCGTTGCTGCGGGGCGCTCAGGAGCGGACGTACGAGGAGCAGCGGGTCGCCGAGCGGGCGGCTCAGGCCCGGCGGCTGAGGGACCTTGCCGGCTTGGGGGAGTGAGGTCGTCTTTCGGCTGCGGGGCGGTGGGGGCTGGTCGCGTAGTTCCCCGCACCCCTAGGGTGCTCTACTCGACGGACGTCACCAGGGCCGTCACTGACGGGGTGTCCGGCAAGGCCTCCGCGATTGCTGTTCTGACGGCTCTCGCCACGTCCACCGTTCGCTCCGTCGCCGCGACCGCCAGTTCGACGCGGACGTGGCGGCGGGCGAGGGCGGTGTCCTCACGCGGGACGTGCTCGATGTGCACCGGACGCCCCAGGACGTCCGTCAGATGAAGTACCCCCGGCACGGACAGCGCGGCGGTGGCCGCCCGGGCCTCGTCGGGGGCCGTCGGTACGGCCGCCGGACGCGCGGCGGCGTGACGTACGGCGCTCGGCGGCGCGGAGACGTCCCCCAGTCCCGTCACCCTCAGGTCGACCTCCGTCACCGTCAGGCCGAGGGGCTCGGCCGCCTCGGCCAGGGCCGCGCGCAGGCGGGCCGCGGTCGTGGGGAGCGGCTCGACGCCCGGGGCCGTCGGGTCCGCCTCGGCCGTGAACTCCGCGACGACACGCAGCGGACCGGGCGGCAGCGCGCTGGGCGGCGGCGGTACGACGGGGTCGTCCACCAGGTCCAGGTCCGCGAGGGCGATCCGGAGCGCGCCGAGGCGGATACCGGGCACGCCGGCCGCCGCGCGCCGCAGGAACGCGTCGGCCGCCTCCTCGGCGATCCAGGCGCCGTCGCGCGGATGTCCGAGCGGGAGGAGGCGCCCGAGCCCGAGCTGCCGCCGCACTGCCTGCGTCCATCGATCCGCGGTCATTGCTCCAGCCTGCCGCATCCCCGGCGCGCGAGCCCGCGAGCGCACCTACTGTGGGCAAAGAGGACGACCGAAAGGGACGTACGGCGATGACCGACATGACGGAGCAGAACCGGGCGGACAGCTCCGGGAGCGAGAGGGAAGCCCCCCAGAGCCGCAAGCCCGGGGTCACCAAGCGCGGCGGCGGTGATCCCGCCACCCGGGGGCGGACCACGATCGCCGACGGTGTCGTGGAGAAGATCGCCGGGCTCGCCGCCCGGGACGTACTCGGTGTCCATGCGATGGGCAGTGGGCTGAGCCGGACCTTCGGGGCCGTGCGCGACCGCGTGCCGGGTGGGTCGAAATCCGTCTCGCGAGGCGTCAAGGCCGAGGTCGGGGAGGTGCAGACCGCGCTCGACCTGGAGATCGTCGTCGAGTACGGCGTGTCGATCGCGGACGTCGCCCGCGCGGTGCGCGAGAACGTCGTCGCGGCCGTGGAGCGCATGACGGGACTCGAGGTCGTCGAGGTCAACATCGCGGTGAGTGATGTGAAGCTTCCCGAGGAAGAAGATGAGGAGCCGGAGTCGCGGCTCCAGTGACCGGCCCGGCCGCCGAACGGCCCACGACATCCCGGCCACCGAACCGCCGACGACACTCCGGCCGTCGAACCGCTGAGGAGCGCACCATGAGCTTGGCCGTGATCGGCATGATCGCCGGAATGGCGCTGGGCTTCGCCGGGTACTTCGGGGGCTTCGGGGCCTTCCTGCTCGTGGCCGCCCTGGGTGCCGTCGGGTTCGTCGTCGGACGGTTCCTCGAAGGGGACCTGGACCTCGGTGACTTCTTCCGTCCCCGTGACGACCGGCGGCGGTGACGGAAGTGAGCGGCCCGCTCGGTGACACCCGACGGCCCCTGACGGCCGTCGCGGCGGCCGAGCGCGGCGCGACCCGGATCGCCGACCGGGTCGTGGCGAAGATCGCCGCGCAGGCGGCCCGCGAGGCCCTGGGCCCGCTGCCCCCGGACGCCGTACCCCCGCACGCGACGGTCGTCGTGCACCACGACAGCGCCCGCGTCCGCGTCCACCTCGAACTCGACTACCCCTCCGACATCGGCGGCCGCTGCAACGCGGTGCGTCGTCACGTCGCCGAGCGGGTAGAGGCGTTGACGGGGATGGAAGTGCCGGAGGTGGCGGTCCAGGTCGAGCGGCTGCACCTGGTACCGGCAGCCGCCGTGGCACAGGGGAGGACGCGATGAGCGAGCCCCAGGGTTCCGAGAACACCACCCGACGCATGCCCGTCCTGGAGAAGACGGCCGCGGGCGCCCCGGCCGAGGATGAACTCGACCGGTCCGCCTCCACGACCGACCACGACCCGCCGCCCGCCGTCGACGACGCGAGCGGCGGGCGGGGGCGGTTCTGGTCGGCGCGCCGCGTCCCCGCGGGGATCGTCGCGCTGCTGGTCCTGGTGGGTGCCGGCGTCCTGCTGTACGACGTCGCGGCCGTACGCGCCCACCGGCCCGCCCTGCACTGGCGCAGGTCCCTGGCCCGTCAGCTCGCCGAGCGGCCCCTCGACGACACCTGGGTGCTCGTCGGTGCCGGCCTCGCCGCGGCCCTCGGACTCTGGCTGATCGTCCTCGCGGTGACGCCGGGGCTGCGCGACGTCCTGCCGATGCGGCGCACCCATCCCGATGTACGGGCCGGGCTGCACCGGGAGGCCGCCGCGACGGCGTTGCGCGACCGGGCCATGGAGGTTTCCGGGGTCCGGTCGGTCCGGGTACGGATGGGGCGCAGGAAGGTCGATGTGCGGGTGGTCTCGCACTTCCGCGAACTCGACGACGTACGGGCCGACCTGAACGCCACGCTCGCCGACGGCATCCGGGGGCTCGGGCTCGTCCGGCCGCCCGCCCTGTCGGTGCATGTGGTGCGGCCCGGACGGAAGGGGTGAGGGCGGTGCTCAGGATCGTCAACCGTGTCCTGCTGGGAATCGTCGGGCTCGCGCTGCTGCTCCTGGGCGGTTCCGTGCTCGCCGTCGGGCTGGGCGCGCGGCCGCCTTCCTGGTGGATCCACGACGGGCGGCACGACGTGCTGCTGAGCGCCGCCGAACGGACCCGGTGGCGGGACCAGGGCTGGTGGTGGCCGACCGTCATCGCCACTCTCACGGTCGTCGTCCTGCTCAGCCTGTGGTGGCTGTCGGCCGTACTGCGACGGCGCCGGCTCGCGGAGGTGCTCGTCGACACCGGCGACGGCGAGGGGGCGCTGCTGCGCGGGCGGGCCCTGGAGGGCGTACTGGCCGACGAGGCGGGGCGGTTGGACGGTGTCGAACGGGCCCAGGTCCAGCTGACCGGGCGGCGGGACGCTCCCGGGACCCGGGTCCAGCTCCTGCTGGAACCCCATGTGGACCCCGGAGCCGCGCTGCACCTGCTGACCACGGAGGCGCTGGCGCACGCCCGGGACTCCGCGAGCCTGGCAGCGCTCCCCGCGGAGGTCCGCCTCCACGGGGTCAAGCACCGGGCCGAAAGGGTGAGTTAGCCCCCAGGGGGCAGCGGACTCAGAACCCGCTTCGCATGCCGCCGTCCACCGGCACCATGATGCCCGTCAGATACGACGCGGCGGGTGAGAGCAGGAACGCCGCCGTGCGGCCGAACTCCTCCGGGGCGCCGTAGCGGCGCAGCGGGATCCGCGACTCGTTGGCCGCGCGGGTGGCCTCCGGGTCGGCGGAGAGGCCGTCGAGCTCGCGCACGCGGTCGGTGTCGATGCGGGCCGGGAGCAGGCCCAGGACACGGATGCCGCGCGGGCCCAGCTCGTCGGCGAGGGACTTGGCGAAGCCCGCGAGGCCGGGGCGCAGACCGTTGGAGATGGTCAGGCCCGGGATCGGTTCGTGCACCGAGCCGGAGAGCACGAAGCCGATGACGCCGCCCTCGCCGAGCTCCGCGGCGGCCGCGCGGGCCAGCCGGACCGCGCCCAGGAAGACGGACTCGAAGGCGGCCGTCCACTGCTGATCCGTGTTGTCCGCGACGAACCCGGGCGGCGGGCCGCCGACGCTGATCAGGATGCCGTCGAAAGCGCCGAAGTGCTCGCGGGCCGCCGAGATCAGCCGCTCCGGGGTCCCCGGGGCGGAGTTGTCGGCGGCCACCCCGACCGCGTTCGGGCCGAGCGCGGACGCCGCGTCGGCGGCGGTCTTCTCGTCGCGCCCCGTGACGATCACCTTCGCACCGTCGGCGGTGAGCTCGCGCGCGGCGGCGTTGCCCAGGCCACGGGTGGCTCCCGTGACGACGTACACACGGTCCTTCAGTCCAAGATCCATGGCCCCATCCTCCCCTATCGGGTTTTCTCGTTTCCTCCCGGATGCGCGTCACCGAACAGGTTGAAGGCGGTCCCCACCAGGCCGAGGTGGCTGAACGCCTGCGGGAAGTTGCCGAGCTGGCGGCGCGCGACGGGGTCGTACTCCTCGGCGAGCAGCCCCACGTCGTTGGCGAGGCCGATCAGTCGTTCGAACAGCTCGCGGGCCTCCTTCGTGCGGCCCGTCATGTGCAGTGCGTCCGCGAGCCAGAACGAGCAGACGAGGAAGGTGCCCTCGCCGCCCGGCAGCCCGTCGACGTCGGCGCCCTCGTCGCTGTAGCGGCGCAGCAGGAAGCCGTCGCGTTCGAGTTCGGCGCGCACCGCGTCGATGGTGCCGACGACCCTGGGATCGTCGGGCGGCAGGAAACCGACGCGGGGGATGAGCAGCAGGGAGGCGTCCAGTGCGCGTGACCCGTAGGACTGCGTGAAGGTGTTCCGTTCGCTGTCGAAGCCGTGCTCGCACACGTCCTGGTGCACCTCATCGCGCATCGTGCGCCAGCCCTCCAGGTCGCCGACGAGCGCCGGGTCGCTCTCCAGTGCCCGGACGGCGCGGTCGGCCGCCACCCACGCCATCACCTTCGAGTACACGAAGTGCCGGCGCGGGCCGCGCACCTCCCAGATCCCCTCGTCCGGTTGCCGCCAGGAGGTCCGCAGGAACTCCATCAGGGCGCACTGCAGGCGCCACATGTGCGGTTTGGACGGCAGGCCCGAGCGCTGGGCCAGCGTGAGCGAGTCGATGACCTCGCCGTACACGTCCAGTTGGAGCTGTTTCACGGCCTCGTTGCCGATCCGGACCGGGTACGAGCCCGCGAAGCCGGGCAGCCACGGCAGCTCGAACTCGGGCAGTCGGCGTTCACCGGAGAGGCCGTACATGATCTGCAGGTCCGCGGGGTCGCCCGCGACCGCGCGCAGCAGCCAGTCGCGCCAGGCCTCGGCCTCCTCGTGGTACCCGGCCGACAGGAGCGCGCCCAGGGTGAGGGTCGAGTCGCGCAGCCAGCAGTAGCGGTAGTCCCAGTTGCGGACGCCACCGAGTTCCTCCGGGAGCGAGGTGGTGGGGGCGGCGACGATGCCGCCGGTCGGGGCGAAGGTGAGGGCCTTGAGCGTGATCAGGGAGCGCATGACGGCGTCCCGGTGCGCACCGTCGTAACGGCAGCGTGCCGCCCACGCCTGCCAGTCCTCGACGCTGGAGCGCAGTGCCTCGTACGGATCGACGAGCGGCGGGCGCGACTGGTGCGAGGGGTGCCAGGTCAGGACGAAGGCGACCTTCTCGCCCGCCTCCACGGTGAACTCCGAGTGTGTGCGGAAGTCCTTGCCCCAGGTGCGCACCTCGGGTTCGCTGCGCAGCCACACCGAGTCCGGGCCCGCGACCGCCACCCGCTGGCCGTCGGCCCTGCGCACCCACGGCACGACGGAGCCGTAGTCGAAGCGCAGTTGCAGTGTGCTGTGCACCGTCACCCGGCCGCTGAGGCCTTCGACGACGCGGATGAGATCGGGGGCGTGCTCGCGCTGCGGCATGAAGTCGGTCACGCGGACCGCGCCCTCCTCCATCTCCCATTCGGAGTCGAGCACCAGCGTGTCCCGCCGGTAGGCCCGCCGGGTGCAGGGGCCCGCCCCCTTGGGCGAGATCCGCCAGCGGCCGTGGTTCTCGTCGCCGAGGATCGCGGCGAAGCAGGCGGCCGAGTCGAACCGTGGCAGACAGAGCCAGTCGACGGATCCGTCCCGGCCCACCAGCGCGGCGGTCTGTTCGTCCCCGATGAGCGCGTAGTCCTCGATACGTGGGTGCACGTGGGGCGAGTTCCCGGCGGAGGCCGGGGCCAATCGGGTCGAGGGCCGACCGGGTGACACTTGTCGAGGAGATACGGGCGCGCCGCGCGGCGTGCCAGGGGTCAGGCGGCCACCGGGGCCGCTTCCGGCGTGGTCGCGGAGGCGAGCGCCGCGGCCCGGTCTCGGCGCTCGCGGCGGACCAGGATCACCCAGCCCACCGGCACGCCCGCGGAGAAGAGCCACCACTGGATCGCGTACGCCATGTGCGGCCCGATGTCGTTGTGCTCGGGGTCGGGGATCAGCTCGGGGGAGTCGCCCTTGGGCGCGGGCGCAGTCTGCTCGATGTACCCGCCGAGGACCTGCTTGCCGAGGCTCTTCGCCTGCTGCTCGCTGTTGATCAGCATGACCTGGCGGTCGGGCAGGCCCTGGACGTTCTTGATGCCGCTGTCACCGGTCGTCTCGTCGGGCATCAGCCGCCCGGTGACGGTGATCTCGCCCTTCGCGGGCGCCGGGATCTTCGGGAACGCGGTCTGCGAGCCGCCCGAGTCGATCCAGCCCCGGTTGACGATCAGCACCCGGCCGTCGTCCAGGTCGAAGGGGGTCAGGACGTGGTAGCCGACCTCGCCGTCGGCGTTGGTGCGGCGCCGCACGACGACCTCGTGCGCGGTGTCGAAGGTGCCCTTCGCGGTCACCCGGCGGTACAGGTCCGCGTGCTTGATGTGCTGCCCCGGCGCGGTGACCGACTCGGCGGGCACCGGTGTGGCCGTCAGCGACTGCGAGATCACCTTGTTCAGCGCCACCTTGTGCTCATGGCGGTGCAGCTGCCAGAAGCCCAGCTTGATCATCGTGGGGATGAGCAGGAGGGCCACGAGGGTGAGAATCACCCACTGCCGGGACAACAGGAAGCGGTACACCCCACGACCGTACAACTCGGTCGTGGGGCGTGTTCACGGGGGTGCGCGTCGCCCTGACGGCGGCGTGTGCTCTCGGCGTGTCCCGATGTGTTCTCAGACCTGGCGTCGATGGACGCCCCGTGACCGGCACCGACACCATCCACGATTCTTTGACGCGTGAAGAGTGGCTTGAGAAACGGCTGTCCGAAGCGCCGGTCCTGACCGAGGAGCGGGCAGACGAGATCCTGGAACTGATGGAGCTGAAGTGACAGAAGTGCAGAGAGGACGAGCCGCTACGCCGACCAGGTAGAACCTCCGGCCGGCAGAGCGCCGTCAGCTTGCCACCCCCTTCCCTGCCCTTGACCATGCCGCGTATGACACGTTGCGAAGTGTGCGGCAATGACTATGACCTGGCCTTCACCGTGGAGACCCAGGACGGTTCCCGTCACGTATTCGATTCGTTCGCCTGCGCGATCCACCGCATGGCACCCATCTGCGAGCACTGCCGGGTCCAGATCATCGGCCAGGGAGTCGAGGCCGAGGGCCACTGGTACTGCGGCGCGCACTGCGCCCGCGCAGAGGGAAGGGTGGGCATCGTCGACAAGGTGGGAAGTGCGCACCGCTCCGCCTGATGACATACGACTGGGCACTGGCCGACCTGCCCGGTGAGAACGCGGCGTTAGGGAACGGACTGCTCATCCGCCGCAGTCCGATCGACGGCGAGACCGGGGGCACCCCTCCCAGCGCACCGCGCCCTGCGCGTGCACCTCGAAGGTCATGCCGTAGTCGTTGCCGCACACTTCGCATCTCGCCATGCGCCACAAGGCGAGGTGCCGACGCGGCGCGGGCGAGCGGGCGCCGGGCGAGTCGCCCGGCAATCACCCGTACGTCCGTCGGCGACTCCGGCCCCTCCGCAGCCCCCCGGGGTCACTTCTCCGAGGCCGGGGCCACGTCCCGCAGCAGCTGGCCGAACGCCGCCTCGTCGATCACCGGTGTCCCGAACTGCTTGGCCTTGACCACCTTGGACGTATGGGAGTCCGGATCGTTGGTGACGAGCAGGCTGGTCAGCCGGGACAGGCTCGTCGCGACATGCAGGCCGGCCTCGACGGCACGGTCCTCCAGCAGCTCGCGGTCGACGGACGTGTCCCCGGAGAACGCGACCCGCATACCCTGCTTGAGCGGTTTGCCCGCTTCGTAGCGTCCTGGGTTGGGATAGGGGCATGCGGGGCGTTTGCGTGAAGGCCGCCAACTTCCGGACGGGTAGCCACCGGATGACTGGCCGCCCGACGCATAGCCACCGGACTGCCGTCCGATCCGCGGCGCCGCGGGGCTCTCGGACCACTCCTTGAGCGGCCGGCACTCAAGCAGCGGCAGCCGGATCCCGTCCCGCGCTGCGGCCCGCAGGCTCGGCCGGAACGCCTCGGCCAGCACGCGCGCGTCGTCCAGCGCGTGGTGCGCCCGCTGCTGTACGACGCCGAAGTGCGCGGCCAGCGACTCCAGCTTGTGGTTGGGCAGCGGCAGCCCCAGCTCCTTGGAGAGCGCGATGGTGCACAGCCGCTGACGCACCGGCGCCTCACGCTCCGCGCGCGCGTACTCCCGCGCGATCATCGACCAGTCGAAGACCGCGTTGTGCGCCACGAGTACCCGGTCGGCGAGCCGGTCGGCGAACTCCTCGGCGATGTCCCGGAAGAGCGGGGCGCCTTCGAGCACCTCGGTCGTCAGACCGTGGATCCAGACCGGGCCCGGGTCCCGCTCCGGGTTGACCATCGTGTACCAGTGGTCCTCGACCTCGCCGCGTGCGTCCAGCCGGTAGACGGCGGCCGAGATTATCCGGTCGTCGCGGGCAAGGCCGGTGGTCTCCACGTCGACGACCGCGTACCCCTGCGGATACGCGGCCGGCCAGGGGGCTGGGGACGCTGCGGTCGTCAGGTCTTCGAGCATGGTCATTGAGGATACGGGCCCTGACTGACAGTCCGGCGCCCACCTTCCCGGAACCAGCGCCCCTGACCGCCCCCACGGGGGCCACGCGCGCGTGGCCCCCGTAATGCGGCACGGCGGGCCCGGAGTTGACGCGGCCGGCGGGGGCACGGGTGCTTTCTGTGGCGCGGGTCACCGATTGGTTCGGCCCGGCGCAAGCCCCCGGCGCATGGCTATGGACCTTTCACCGGCACGGTGCAAGCGTGCTCCGCGCCCCAGCAGGTAGCGCCTACGAAGGGCGGTACGGACATGGCACGAGTGAGGTACGGCGCACGGACCGAGGCGGAGATCGCCGCCGCGCGCACCGCGAACGCCAAGCTCCCCGACATCTGGTCCACCGGTGTGGTGGCCGTCTGGGAGAGCGATCCGGACGCGGTCGCGGCGGTCCTGCCGCCCCCGCTCAAACCCACCGGACGGCCCCTGGTCCGGGTGAACATCAGCAAGGTCGACCTGCCGGGCTATCCGCTCGGCGCGGGTTCGTTCGCCGTCGCCGCGGCGCACGACGGCGTCGAGGGCTGGTACCCGCTGGTCATGCCGATGACCCACGAGCGGGCGCTCGTCGGCGGCCGCGAGGTCTTCGGGGAGCCCAAGAAGCTCGGCGAGGTGACCGTGGAACGCGACGGCCTCGTCGTACGGGCCGCACTCGCCCGGCACGGCATCGCCTTCGTCGAGGTGCGCGGCGCGGTGAGCGGTGACCTGCCGCTGCCCGAGCCCGCCCAGAAGACCGACTTCTACTTCAAGTTCCTTCCCGCGGTGGACGGTTCGGGCTTCGACGCCGACCCCGTGCTCGTGCACTGCGTGCGCAACGAGAAGGTGCGCAGGCTCGAGCGTGTCACCGGGGACGTCGTACTGCGCGAGTCGATGTACGACCCGGTCGCCGACCTCCCCGTACGGGAGCTGGTCGAGATCACCCTCGGCGAGAAGACCACCGACCAGACGGGCAGGGTCGCCGAACGGGTCAGCGCCCAGGCCCTGTTGCCGTACATCCATCAGCGCTACGACGATCCGCGGCAGATCCTCGACGGGCCGCCGGAAGGGAGCGCCTGATGGAGCTCGGAGCGGGGCAGGTCGCCGTGGTCACCGGCGCGGCGAGCGGCATCGGGCTCGCGATGGCGCGCCGGTTCGCGGCGGACGGTCTGAAGGTGGTCCTCGCGGACGTCGAGGAGGGGGCCCTGGAGAAAGCCGCCGCCACGCTGCGGGAGGACGGGGCAGAGGTGCACGCGCGCGTGGTGGACGTCTCGGAGCGCGAACAGCTCGACGCGCTCGCCGCCGAGACGTACGAGAAGTACGGCGCCGTACACGTCCTGTGCAACAACGCCGGGGTCGGCTCCGGCGCGGAGGGCCGTATGTGGGAGCACGATCCGAACGACTGGAAGTGGGCCTTCGCCGTCAACGTCTGGGGTGTCTTCCACGGCGTCCAGGCCTTCGTGCCGCGCATGATCGCCGGGGGAGAGCCGGGCCATGTCGTCAACACCTCGTCCGGCGACGGCGGGATCGCCCCGCTGCCCACCGCCTCCGTGTACGCCGTCACCAAGGCGGCCGTCGTGACGATGACCGAGTCCCTGTACGCGCATCTGAAGGCGGAGCACGCGCGCGTGGGGGCGTCGGTGCTCTTCCCCGGGCCCCACATGCTCCGTACCGGCCTGTGGGAGTCGCACCGCAACCGGCCCGAGCGCTACGCGAAACAGCGCCCCAGGAAGACCCCGTACCGCAGCCTCGACCAGTGGGAGGCCGCGATGAAGGAGGCGGGGCAGGAGGTGCGGTTCACGCCGGTGGAGGAGGTCGCCGACCTGGTGGCGGACGGCATCAGGGAGGGCCGTTTCTGGCTGCTGCCCGCCAGCGAGCACAGCGACCGGCAGATCCGGGCGAGGTCGCGGTCGATGCTCGACCGGGCCGACCCGTCGTACCTAGAGCACTTCATCCTGGACTGAGGAGGCGGGCGATGACCGACCGGGACCCCTACCTGATCATCTCCTCCGACTGCCACGCCGGGCTCCCCACCGAGGAGTACCGGCCCTACCTGGACTCCCGTTTCCACCGGGACTTCGACGAGTTCCTCGCGGGCCAGGGCCGGCGCCGCGAGGAGATGACCCGGCTCGGCATCCGCAACGAGGCGTTCGCGGACCGGTGGTTCCAGGACAACGAGGAGGGCCTGCGCGGCGGCTGGGACACCGCGCAGCGCCTCAAGGAACTGGACGGCGACGGTGTGGCCGGGGAGGTGGTCTTCCCGGACGCCGACGCCGTGGACAGCCGCACGGCCGCCCCCTTCGGCGTGGGCCTCGGCCTCTCCGGCGACCACGACCCGCGGCTCGGCATGGCGGGCGCGCGGGCCCACAACCGCTGGCTGGCGGAGTTCGTCGGGGAGAACCCCGAACGGCACTGCGGGGTCGCCCTGTTGCCCATCACCGCGCCCCCCGACGCGGTCGTCGCCGAGGTGTACCGGGCCAAGGAGTCGGGACTCGGCGCCCTGATGATCCCCGCCATGTGGGTCGACAAGGAGCCGTACCACGACCGCCGTTACGACCCCGTGTGGGCGGCCGCCGCCGAGTGCGCGATGCCGGTGGTCACGCACTCGGGTGCCGCACCGCGCCACGAGTACGGCGACCACCTGGGGATCTACGTCTCCGAAGTCACCTGGTGGCCCGCGCGCCCCTTGTGGTTCCTGCTCTGGTCGGGCGTCTTCGAACGCCACCCGGGGCTGAGGTTCGGGGTCGCCGAGTCGGGCTGCTGGTGGCTGCCGAACCTCCTCTGGTTCATGGACCGCCTCTACCTGGGCGCGCACGGCGGCAAGAAGCTGTCGCCCTTCGCGGAGCTGAAGCGGCCCCCGCACGAGTACCTCGACCGGCAGCTCTTCATCTGCGCGACGAACACCAAGCGCCGCGAACTCGCCCAGCGCTACGAGATCGGCGTCGACAACATCCTGTGGGGCAGCGACTTCCCGCACCCCGAGGGAACCTGGCCCGACACACGCGCGTGGCTGCGGCGCACCTTCCACGACATCCCGGTTGCCGAGACCCGCCGCATGCTCGGCCTCGCGGCCGCCGAGGTCTTCGGCTTCGACGTCGAGCGGCTGGCCCCGCTCGCCCGGCGTATCGGCCCGACCCCCGCCGACCTCGGCCAGAGCGACGACCAGAGGGCCGTGGAGGCGTCCTGGGCACGCTCACGCGAGGTGGGCCGCCACTGGCTGACCGACCACGACTTCCCGGTCCTGGGGACGACACCGTGAGCGCCCCCACGAACGACCCCGTGACCGACCGGTACACCGTGATCTCGGCGGACTGCCACGCCGGAGCCGACCTGCTGGACTACCGGCCCTACTTGGCGAAGGAACACCACGAGGCGTTCGACGCGTGGGCGGCCGGCTACGTCAACCCGTACGAGGACCTGCTCGCCGACACCGCCGACAAGAACTGGAACTCCGCACGGCGCCTGGCGGAGCTGGAGGAGGACGGCATCGTCGCGGAGGTGGTGTTCCCCAACACCATCCCGCCCTTCTTCCCCTCGGCCGCCCTGATGGCGCCGGCCCCCACCGCCGAGGAGTTCGCACGGCGCTGGGCGGGCCTGCGCGCCCACAACCGCTGGCTCGCGGACTTCTGCGCGGCCGCGCCGGGCCGCCGCGCGGGCGTCTTCCAGATCCTCCTGAACGACGTGGCGGAGGCGGTGAAGGAGATCAGGTGGGCCTCCCGGGCGGGCCTCTCGGGCGGCCTGCTGCTCCCGGGCACCCCACCGGGCTCGGGACTGCCCGAGCTGTACTCGTCTACGTACGACCCGATCTGGGCGGTCTGCGAGGAACTGGGCGTCCCCGTGAACCACCACGCGGGCTCGGCGTCCCCTCCCCTCGGCGACGAACCGGCGGCCCGTGCGGTCTTCATGGTCGAGACGACCTGGTTCTCCCACCGCGCGCTCTGGCACCTCATCTTCGGCGGGGCGTTCCGCCGCCACCCGGGCCTGAGACTGGTGCTGACCGAGCAGGGCTCGGGCTGGATCCCCGGGGTGCTCGACATGCTGGACTACTACCACGGGAGGCTGTCGGCGGCGGCGACGAAGAGGTCGACGGCGGAGTCGAAGTTCGGCGCGGGACTCGCCGAGGCGATGGGCAAGGGCCCTTCGGACGTCTGGCGGGACAACTGCTTCGTCGGCGCGAGCTTCATGCGCCCGCACGAGGTGCCGCTGCGCGCGCGGATCGGCGTCGACAAGATCATGTGGGGCAGCGACTACCCCCACGACGAGGGCACCTACCCCTACTCCCGGGAGGGCCTGCGCTGCGCGTACGCCGGTGTGCCGCGCGCGGAGGTCGCCGCGATGGTCGGCGGGAACGCCGCCCGGGTGTACGGCTTCGACCTCGACGCCCTGGATCCCCTCGCGGCGAAGGTGGGACCGACCGTGGCGGAGCTGGCCGAACCGCTCACGCGGCCCCCGGCGGACGCGACGAGCCCCGTGTTCGCGCGGGGAGCGTCGGTACGGGTCTGGTGACGCCCGGGGTGCGATCCTCCCCGTGTGACGCAACCCACGCACGACGAGGCCCACGCGGGCACCCTCGGCTCCCGCCTGAACTGGTTGCGGGCCGCGGTGCTGGGCGCCAACGACGGCATCGTCTCCACCGCGGGCCTCGTCGTCGGCGTGGCCGGCGCCACCGACGACCGTTCCGCGCTGCTCACGGCGGGCCTCGCGGGGCTGCTGGCCGGGTCCATGTCGATGGCGGCGGGCGAGTACGTCTCGGTCTCCACCCAACTGGACTCCGAGAAGGCCGCCCTGGCGCTGGAGCGACGTGAACTGCGCGAACAGCCGGATGCCGAACTCGAGGAGCTGACCGAACTCCTGGAGCAGCGCGGCCTGACCCGCGAGGTGGCCCACGAGGCGGCGGAACAACTCACGGAACGTGACGCCCTGAGGGCCCACGCACGCGTGGAACTCGGCATCGACCCCGACGACCTCACCAACCCCTGGCACGCGGCCTGGGCGAGCTTCCTCTCCTTCACCGTGGGCGCCCTCCTCCCCCTCCTCGCCATCGTCCTGCCACCGGCAGGCTGGCGGCTGGGCGTCACCGTGGTCTCGGTCCTCGCCGCGCTCGTCCTCACCGGCTGGCTGAGCGCCCGCCTGGGCTCGGCGGACCAGGGCCGCGCGGTACTGCGGAACGTGGGCGGGGGCGCGCTGGCGATGGGGGTCACTTACGCGGCGGGGGCGTTGTTGGGGGCGGCCGGGGCGTGACGAGCACCGAGTGAACACCTGACGGGCATCGGTCCGGACCTGTCGGCGTCCTTGGCGGAGATCACCAAGAAGCAAGCGCGTACCCCCGGTAATACTTGTGGGTAACAACGTCTAGCCGCAGCCCGGCGGCGGTTCTACGGTGCATCCATGCCGAACCTGCCCGATGTCGTGCTGTGGTCGATACCCGCCTTTGTGCTGCTCACCGTGATCGAGGTGGTGAGCGTCAGGATCCATCCGGACGACGATGCCGCGGGCTACGAGGCGAAGGACGCCGCGACGAGCGTCGGCATGGGGCTCGGGAGTCTCGTCTTCGACTTCCTGTGGAAGATCCCGATCGTCGCGATCTATACGGCGATCTACGAACTGACGCCGCTGCGGGTGCCCGTCCTGTGGTGGACCGTTCCGCTGATGCTGCTGGGACAGGACTTCTTCTACTACTGGTCGCACCGCGGGCACCACGTCGTCCGCGTCCTGTGGGCCTGCCACGTGGTCCACCACTCCAGCCGGAAGTTCAACCTCACCACCGCGCTGCGCCAGCCCTGGACCACCTGGACGGTCTGGCCCTTCTACGTCCCGCTGATCGCCCTCGGCGTGCACCCCGCGGCGCTGGCGTTCTGCTCGTCCGCGAACCTCGTCTACCAGTTCTGGATCCACACGGAGCGGATCGACAAGATGCCCCGCTGGTTCGAGTTCGTGTTCAACACGCCCTCCCACCACCGGGTCCATCACGCCTCCCAGGGCGGCTATCTGGACCGCAACTTCGGCGGGATCCTCATCGTCTGGGACCGGCTCTTCGGGTCCTTCGTCCTCGAGACCGAGCGGCCCGTCTACGGACTCACCAAGAACATCGCCACGTACAACCCCCTGCGCGTGGCCACCCACGAGTACGCCGCCATCGCCAGGGACCTGAAGGCTGCGGCCGGCTGGCGCGAGCGGGCGGGACGGGTCTTTCGCGGGCCCGGCTGGCAGCCGACGCCGAAGTCCGCGGGGCGCGAGCCGGTCACGGAGCCCGTCACGTGAGCCCACGGCACGCGCGCGTGCTGCTCCTCTCCTTCGGCGTCGCCGCTGCCGTGGACCTCGTCTCCCTGGCCGCCGGGTTCACCCCGGGGCACCTGGTCGCCAAGCCGCTTCTCATGCCCCTGCTCGCCGCCCACACGGTCGTACGCGGCGGACCTCGGCTCCTGGTGGCCGCCCTGCTCTGCGGCTGGGGCGGCGACGTACTGCTGCTGTCCGACGCCGACCCGGCCTTCCTCGTGGGGATGGCCTCCTTCGCTGCCGGTCATGTCTGCTATCTCCTGCTCTTCGGAAGGTTCTCCAGAAGGCCGGATTCCCCACATCGCCCTCCACACGTGCGTGGGCCCTCGACCTGGCTCGGTGGCGCGTACGTCCTCGCCCTCGTCGTCACCGTCACTCTTCTGTGGCCCGATCTGCCCGCCGGCCTCCGTGTCCCCGTCGCGGGCTACAGCCTGCTGCTGACCGCGATGGCGGCCCGAAGCACCCGGCTCGGACCCGTCGCGGGCGCCGGCGGGGCGCTCTTCCTGTTGTCCGACACCCTCATCGCCACCGGCGTCGCCGACTGGCCGCAGCTCCCGAGGCCGGACTTCTGGATCATGCTGACGTACGCTGCTGCCCAGTTCTTGCTGGTCAGCGGCGTGCTGGGCACCCTCGGTGCGCGGAGCGCGGCGAGGGCGGCGTACGGTGAGATGCGCTCAACCACCCCCTGAGCGCATCTCACCCAGCCGATCAGCCGAGAAGGATCCTCGTCATGCGCGCGACCACCATCCACGCCCCGTTCGACATGCGGGTGGAGGACGTCCCCGAGCCCCTGGTGCAACTGCCCACCGACGCGGTCGTGCGGGTCCTGCGGTCCTGCATCTGCGGCAGCGACCTGTGGGCGTACCGGGGCGAGGCGGCGCGGCAGCCGGGGCAGCGCATCGGGCACGAGTTCCTCGGCATCGTCGAGGAGACCGGCTCCGAGGTGACCGGCGTCCGCCGCGGTGACCTGGTCGTCGCGCCCTTCATGTGGTCCGACGGCGTCTGTGACTACTGCCGCGAGGGCCTCACCACCTCCTGCGAGCACGGCGGCTTCTGGGGCGCGGTCGGCTACGACGGCGGTCAGGGCGAGGCCGTGCGCGTCCCCTTCGCCGACGGCACCCTCGTACAGCTGCCCAAGGAGGCGGCCTCCGACGACCACCTGCTGTCGGCCCTGCTGACGCTCTCCGACGTCATGGGCACGGGTCACCACGCGGCCCTCGGCGCGGGGGCCCGCAAGGGCGCGACCGTCGCCGTGGTCGGGGACGGCGCCGTCGGGCTGTGCGCCGTGCTGGCCGCCAAGCGGCTCGGCGCCGAGCGGATCATCGCGCTCGGACGCCACCAGACACGTACGGACATCGCGCGCGACTTCGGCGCCACGGACGTCGTCGCCGCGCGCGGCGAGGAGGCCGTCGAGGCCGTCCGCGAGCTGACCCGCGGCCAGGGCGCGCACGCCGTCGTGGAGGCGGTCGGCACCGAGCAGTCCATGCGGACGGCCGTGAACATCACCCGCGACGGCGGCGCCATCGGCTTCGTCGGGGTGCCGCACGGCAGCGGCACCGGCCTCGACCTGAGCGTGATGTTCGACCGGAACGTCGCGCTGCGCGGCGGTGTGGCGCCGGTGCGGGCGTACATCCCGGAGCTGCTGCCCGACATCCTGAACGGCACCATCGACCCGTCGCCCGTCTTCGACATGACCGTCGGCCTGGAAGGCGTGCCCGAGGGCTACAAGGCGATGGACGAGCGCACCGCCCTCAAGGTGCTCGTCACCAACGGCTCATGACCATCTGATCGGCAGCGGCAGCGCCGTCAGCAGCCCCGACACCGCCACGACCAGGCCCAGTGCCACCACCTCCGCGCGCGCGGGCACACAGGCGCTGAGCCGGTCGGCGGCCCGGCGCAGCCGCAGCCGCGCGAGCAGCGCCAGCACGGCGACGGCGGCCACCAGTACCAGCTTGGCGAGCAGAGTGCGTCCGTACGACGTCGCCGTCAACTGGTGCAGGACCGTGCCCGGCGGCATCCGGCGCAGCGCGCTCCACACGCCCGTCGCGGTGAGCGCCGCGAACAGGACGGCCGCCACGCGCGCGTAGAGGCCCAGAAGCGCCGCACCGGCCGTCTCCGCCGCCTTCGAAGAGGCGCGCCAGGCGCGCAGCATCCGCAGGATGTGCAGCAGGCCGCCCGTCCACAGCGCCGCGCAGATCACGTGCACGAGCGTCAGACCGGAGCCGACGAGCGGGCCGTGCTCCGGCGCCGGGTGGGCGCGCAGCGCCTCCGCGAGGGCCACCGCGGCCAGCGGCCACACCTGGGCGGCGGGCCGGCGCGAGCGGGCGCAGAGCCCGGCGGCCAGGAACGCGTTGACCTCCAGGAGCGCGAGCTTGCCGTCCCGGGTCTGGTAGAGCCCGCCGACGTCCATGTCGGAGAGGTGGTGCGGCAGCAGATTGCCGGTGGCCACCACCGAGGCGAGCCCCAGCGCGGCGACGAACCCGGCCGCCGCGGCGTGGGGAGCCCAGCTGCGGGGCGCGTACTCCAACGGCGCGCCCGGCACCCGGCGGGCCAGCCGGGCCGCGAACAGTTCGCCCGCCGGGACGCACAGCGCCGCGAACAAGGCCGCGCGCAGCAGGGCGATGCCGCCGACGCCGGGGGCGGCCGCCTCGCCGGTGCCGTCCAGCGCGGGGCGCGGGCCGAGCAGCGGGATGAGGGCGGCGACAGCCACCAGGACGAGCAGGGCGACGGCGCGTCCGGCGGCGGGGCGCCGCGCCGGACCACTCGCGCCCGCTGTCTCGGCTGTCGGTCGCATCAAGGTCACCCCAGGAGCTTCACCAGTCGGCACAGAACCGGGCAAGTGCAGGGAAACAAGCGGTGGTTCGGCATTCCGCCCATAGATACGTTTCCGGCCGACCCCTCGCTCACGCCCGGCGGGCGCGGTCGTCTCCCGAAGTGACCCGCCGGCTCAGGCCCACCGGGCCGGGTCCGTCCCCAGGCGGCCCGGCGGACGTGCCCAGTCGGCCGGGCCGCCGGCGAAGGAGACGGGTGACCGGGCGTACCTGAGCCGGCCCAGGTCGCTGTCGGTCCCGGCGAGCCAATGGGCCGGTTCGTACGAGGCGTCGGCGGGTTCCTCGTCCTGCCGCGCGAGCCCGTTCACGAGCCACTCGGCCGTCCGCGCCAGCGCCAGCCGTACGAACCGGCTGCCGCCGTCGTCCAGTTGTTCCGTCAGGGCCCGCAGTACGGCGGCCGCCAGCAGATACCCCGTGCCGTGATCCAGGGCCTGCGCGGGCAGCGCGCCCGGCCGCTCGGCGGATCCCTCGATCTCCGCGATCCCGGTGGCGACCTGCACCAGACTGTCGAAGCCCCGACGCCCGGACCACGGCCCGTAGTCGCCCCACGCCGACAACTGCGCCACCACCAGACCGGGCCGCCGCTCGGCCAGCGCCCGCGGGCGGAGCCCGAACCGGTCCAGTGCGCCGGGCCGGTACCCGGTGACGACGACATCGGCCCCGGCGAGCAGCTCCTCGAAGGCCGAGCGATCACCGCGCGCCGACAGGTCGAGCGTGGTGGAACGCTTCCCGAAGTCCATGTCGGCGTGCTGGTCGTCGATCTCGGGCAGGCGCGGGCTGTCGATCCGCAGGACGTCCGCGCCGAGGAGCGCGAGCGTGCGGGTGGCCACCGGGCCCGCGATGACCCGGGTGAGGTCCAGCACGCGCAGGCCCGCGGCGGGCAGCAGTGGATCCCCGGCGAGCGGGACGAGCGGTCGCACGGGTGCGGTGTCCAGTCGCTCGCGGGCCACCAGCGGGTGTGCGGCGATCGCCCGCCCCTGTGGATGCGTGGCCCACCGGCCGGGCGTGCGCAGGGCGATCGCGAGACCGCCGGCCGCGTACACGGTCTCCTCCACCTCGACGGCCGATCGCTCGGCCAGCACTTCGGCGAGCACCTCGACGGGGGTGTCCCGGCCCTCCGGCACACCCAGCGCGCCCAGCAGCCGCTCCCGGTGGTGCGGATAGTTCGCGTGGGTGCGGACCCAGCCGTCCGCCGTCCGCCAGAACCGGGACAGCGGGGCGAAGTTGACCGGCTCGCGACCGTCGACGCGCAGGTGCCGTTCACTGTGGAAGGCGGTGGCGACAGCGCCGTCGTCGACCCGCGCTTCGGGCACCTTCCCTCCGGTGCGGGCGGCGGCCAGCTCGGCTCCCGCGAGGGCACAGACCGCGACACACGCCCGGGCCATCGCCCGTACCGGCAGCCGTGCGGGCAGCACCCCCTCCCGTGCGGCGGCCGAGATCCGTGGGACGAGTGAGGGGTCGCCGCCCAGCGCGGCCCACGCGAAGTCTGTAGGAGTCATGGCGGCACTATGCCGGGTGTACCGGATCAACATGGGAAAGGGGGCCGGGGCCACTGCCCGCCGGGGCAACCGCCCGGCCCCCCTCGCTCACACGGTCACTTCGTGACCGCCTTCAACGCGTTCACGGTGCCCCAGCCGTAGAACCCGTTGTGGTTCTTCGTGCCCTCGCACACCGCGTCGACCTTGCCGTCGCCGTCGATGTCGTACGGGTCGGTGCACGGTGTGGCGTCGGCCTCCGCGTACAGCAGCGCCTTCACCAGGGCGGCGGAGGCGTGCGGGTGGGTCGACTTGATGAGGGCGGCGACACCGGCGACGTGCGGGGACGCCATCGACGTGCCGGCCATGTAGCCCCATGTGCCGCCGGGCAGCGGGCCGAGGATCAGGCCGCTGGTGGCGGGCGGGGCGGGGGTCTGGTAGCGCGTCGAGTCGCCGCCGGGCGCGGCGACGTCGATGACGCCCAGGCCGTGGTTGGAGAAGGACGACTTGATGCCCTTGGCGCCCGTCGCGGCCACGGTGACCACACCCGGCAACTGGGTGGGGATGTCGTAGCACTTGGAGGGGTCGATCACCCGGTCCGAGGGTGTGCCGTCGTTCGGGGAGACCGGGTCGGTGATCGAGTCGGCGGCCAGGTCGTAGTTCTCGTTGCCCGCCGCGGCGACGTTGACGGTGCCCTTGCGCTCCGCGTACTGCGAGGCGCGGGTGATCGCGTCGACCAGGGCCTTCTGGTCCGGGTCGTCCTTGCAGTTGAAGTACCAGGGGTCGGTGTAATAGCTGTTGTTGGTCACGTCGACGTGGTGCTCGGCGGCCCACACGAAACCGCAGACGACGGCCTCGGTGTAGAAGTAGCCGGCCGTCGTGGCCACCTTGATGCCGGCGACCTTCACGCCGGGCGCGACGCCGGTGATGCCGACGCCGTTCTTGGCGCCCGCGATCTCGCCCGCGACATGCGTGCCGTGCGGGCTCTCCGCGGCGGTCGGCCGCCAGGCCCCGTCGGTGGTGTCCGGCTTGCCCGTCACACAGTTGACCGAGGCGTCGCGGTCGAAGTTCGGCGCGATGTCGGGGTGCGTGTCGTCGACACCGGTGTCGATCACGGCGACGGTCACCTTGCTGCTGCCGAGGGTCTTCTCGTGCGCCTTGTCCGCCTTGATCGCGGGCAGGTCCCACTGGAGGGACTCGAGCGGGTCCTGCCCGGCGGCGGCCTCGGCGCTCGCGGCCCGCTCCTGCGCGGCGGTGAGCACCTGGGGCGCGCCCATGTCGGTGGTCGACTGCGCGGGCAGCGGCGCGTTGCGCGTGTTGCCGGCCGACTGCACGCCGCGTACGCCGCGGATCGTCTTGGCGAAGTCGGCGTTCGAGGAGTGCACGACGATCACGCCGATCCGGTCGTACGACGTCACGATCGTGCCGCCGGCCTGGGCGATGGCCTTCTTCACGGAGGCGGAAGCGCCGTGCCCGGGGCGGACGTTGACGACATAGCTGAGGGCGGTCGCGTCCGCCGTCGGGGCCGTGGCGGTCTGAGCGGCGGCGCCGTCGGTGTCGGCCGCCGAGGCGCTGACGTTCGGCAGGAAGGCGAGGGCCGTCGCCGTGGCCATCCCGAGCGGGAGGGCTATGGCGCGGCGGGAGCGCTTGCGAGGCGCGGTCATGGATTCTCCAGTTCAATCGCGGTACGAGCGGTACGAGCCGTGCGGAAGCTCATGTGACGTACGGCCGGACCTACTTGATCGCCCGCAGCGCGTTGACGATCCCGGCTCCGTAGAAGCCGTTCACGTGCTTGCCGCCCACGCAGGTGGCGTCCACGACGCCGTCGCCGTCCCCGTCGTACGGGGCGGTCGGGCAACCCGGGTTGTCCGCCTCGGCCTTGAGGAGCGCCTGGAGCTGGGCCGGGGAGGCCCAGGGGTACTTGGACTTCAGCAGCGCGGCCACGCCCGCGACATGCGGCGTCGCCATCGACGTGCCCTGCAGGAAGCCGTACTCGTTGTTCGGCATCGTCGACAGGATGCGGCCGTTCTTCGACGGCGTGTCCGGGATCTGGTACTTGTCGCCGCCCGGCGCGGCGACGTCGATGACGCCCTTGCCGTAACTGGAGAAGTACGACTTGGCACCGGTGACGCCGGTCGAGGCGACCGTGACGACGCCCGGCAGCTGGGTCGGTACGTCGAAGCACTTGTGCGGGTCGACCGTACGGGGCACGGCGGTCGAGTCGTCGGGGCTGGAGGCGTCCTCAAGGGCGTTCGAGTCGAGGTCGTCGTTGGAGTTGCCTGCCGCGGCGACGTTGAGGGTGCCCTTCTTCTGGGCGTACAGCTGGGCCCGGTTGACGGCGTCGACGATCGCCCTCTGGTCGGGGTCGTCGAGGCAGTTGTAGAGCCACGGGTCCACGTAGTAGCTGTTGTTGGTGATCTCCACGCCGTGGTCGGCGGCGAAGACGAAGGCGCAGACGACGCTCTCCGGGTAGAAGAGCTGGCTGGCGTCCGGCTCGGCCACGGTGATGCCCGAGACCTTCACGCCGGGCGCGACGCCCGCGACGCCGATGCCGTTGCGGGCGGCGGCGATCTCCCCCGCGACATGCGTGCCGTGGTAGTGGTCGGCGTCCACGGGGCGCCACGAGCCGTACGTGGTGTCCGGCTTGCCGCCCACGCAGTTCGCGGACTGGGAGGGGGAGAAGTTCGGGGCGATGTCCGGGTGGGTGTCGTCGACGCCGACGTCGATCACGGCGACCGTCACGCTCTTGCTGCCCGGGTTGATCTTCGCGGCCTTGTCGGCGCCGATCGCGCGCAGGTCCCACTGGTCGGCTTCCAGGGGTTCCTCGCCCGCGGCGGCGGTCCTGGAGACCTTGGCGGCCTCGGCGGCGGACAGCATCTGCGCCGCGCCCTCGTCCGTCGTCCCCGCGGCCGTCAGGGGCGCGGTCCGGGTCGCGCCCGCCGACTGCACCCCGCGCACGGCGCGGATCTGCTTGCCGAAGTCCGGGTTGGCCGAATGGACGACGATCACACCGATCTTCTCGTAGGCGATGACGACGGTGCCGCCCGCCGCGGTGATCGCCTTCTCCACCGACGCGATCGTGCGGTGGTCCGTCCTGGTGTTCACCACGTACGCGAGGTTGGGGCCGTCCGCGCTCGGCGTGGCGGACGCGGTCAGCGGGGCCGCCGACGCGGCGCCCGGCAGGAAGCCGAGCGAGGCGGTGAGCGACAGGACGACCGGCACCGCGAGGGCGAGGCGACGTCTGGAACGCAGATGAGCCATGGGATCTCCACATCATCCGGAAACGAAAGCCGCCCGAACACAGGTGGTGCTCGGGCAGGTGCGTGAGGTGCTGAGGCTGGTGCGGGGGGCGCTTCGGCAGGTGCATGACGAGTACTGCAGGCCGAAGCTATCTCCCGTCCCAGCTGGCCAGCAATGACTTCCGGAGATGACTTCCGAAAGAAGTCGGGGGAGTTGAACCGGTCCACGCGTGGCGCCGTGACCTTGAGCAGGGAGCCCGAGGACGATCGAGCCCCCCGTTGGATCACGCAAGGAAGCAATACCGTCGCTCTCGGTCACGTGATCCAGGTCACTGTGAGGTCGCACCACATGTCCGCACCCCAGCCGTCCCCGTCCGCGAGCCCCGACTCGCCCCCGTCCATCGTCGTAACCGCACCCGCAACGCGAGGAGACTTCGTGGCTACCGACGCACCGCCCCCTTCGAAGGCCGATCCCCGGCTGCCCTCGACCGAGCAGTTCGTCGAGGTGCAGGAGAGCGCCGAGTTCGCCGAACTGCGGCGCGCGCACCGCTCCTTCGCCTTCCCGCTGACCGTCGCCTTCATCGCCTGGTACCTGCTGTACGTCCTGCTCTCGAACTACGCGGGCGACTTCATGGGCACCCAGGTGGTCGGCAACATCAACGTCGCCCTGGTTCTCGGGCTCGCGCAGTTCCTCACCACGTTCCTCATCGCCTGGTGGTACTCGCGGTACGCCGCCGCGAAGCTCGACCCCAAGGGCGAGGCGATCAAGTCCCGGCTGGAGGGCGACGCATGAGCCCCGTACAGACGACCGTGCTCGCCGCCGGTGAGGCCAGTCAGCACCGGCCGCTGATCATCACCCTCTTCGCGGTGTTCGTCGCCGCGACCCTCGTCATCACCGTCTGGGCGGGCCGCCAGACCAAGGACGCCGCCGACTTCTACGCGGGCGGACGACAGTTCACCGCCTTCCAGAACGGCCTGGCCGTCTCAGGCGACTACATGTCCGCGGCCTCGTTCCTCGGCATCGCGGGCGCGATCGCCCTCTTCGGGTACGACGGTTTCCTCTACTCCATCGGCTTCCTGGTCGCCTGGCTGGTGGCCCTCCTCCTGGTCGCCGAGCCACTGCGCAACTCCGGCCGCTACACCATGGGCGACGTACTGGCGTACCGCATGCGCCAGCGCCCGGTCCGTACCGCCGCGGGCACCTCCACCATCGTCGTGTCGATCTTCTACCTGCTGGCCCAGATGGCCGGCGCGGGCGTCCTGGTCTCGCTGCTCCTCGGCATCACCAGCGACGGCGGCAAGATCGGCATCGTCGCCCTCGTCGGCGTCCTGATGATCGTGTACGTCACCATCGGCGGCATGAAGGGCACCACCTGGGTCCAGATGGTCAAGGCCGTCCTGCTGATCATCGGCGCCCTGCTGCTCACCTTCCTGGTGCTGCTGAAGTTCAACTTCAACATCTCCGACCTGCTCGGCAAGGCGGCCGACAACAGCGGCAAGGGCGCACCCTTCCTGGAGCCCGGCCTCAAGTACGGCGCCACGTCCACCACCAAGCTGGACTTCATCTCCCTGGGCATGGCACTGGTCCTGGGCACCGCGGGCCTGCCGCACATCCTGATCCGCTTCTACACCGTGCCCACGGCGAAGACCGCGCGGAAGTCGGTGAACTGGGCGATCGGCCTCATCGGCGCCTTCTACCTGATGACCCTCGCCCTCGGCTTCGGCGCCGCCGCGCTGATCAAACCCGACGAGATCATCGCCTCCAACAAGGCGGGCAACACCGCCGCGCCCCTCCTGGCACTGCACCTGGGAGGCGTCGACTCCAACTGGGGCGCCATCCTGCTCGCCTCCATCTCCGCCGTCGCCTTCGCCACCATCCTCGCGGTCGTCGCCGGTCTGACCCTGGCCTCGTCCTCCTCCTTCGCGCACGACATCTACGCGAACGTCATCAAGAGGGGGCAGGCCACGGAGAAACAGGAGATGACCGCCGCCCGCTACGCGACGGTGGGCATCGGTGCCGTCTCCATCCTGCTGGGCGCCCTCGCCCGCGACCTGAACGTCGCCGGTCTGGTCGCGCTCGCCTTCGCGGTCGCCGCCTCCGCCAACCTGCCGACGATCCTCTACAGCCTCTTCTGGAAGCGGTTCACCACCCAGGGCGCGCTGTGGTCGATCTACGGCGGTCTGATCACGGCGGTCGGCCTGGTGCTGTTCTCGCCGGTGGTCTCGGGCAAGCCCACCTCGATGTTCCCCGACGTCGACTTCCACTGGTTCCCGCTGGAGAACCCCGGCCTCATCTCGATCCCGGTCGGCTTCCTGCTGGGCTGGCTCGGCACGCTCCTGTCCAAGGAGGAGCCGGACGTCGGCAAGTACGCCGAGCTGGAGGTGCGGTCCCTGACGGGGACCGGAGCACACTGATCCCCCTCGCCGACGGCCGCGTCGTAGATCTCTACGACGCGGCCGCGCCGCGTCTGGTGGGATCCGGCCGGGGCTGATGTCAGTCGTGTCACGTAGGCTCGATCGTGTCGAGTGGAAGTGATCCGTAACGAGGGAGGGGGCCCACGTGCTCATCGACACCTATGGCCGAGTGGCCACCGACCTGCGCGTCTCACTGACGGACAGGTGCAATCTCCGGTGCACGTACTGCATGCCCGAAGAAGGCCTGCAGTGGCTGGCCAAGCCCGACCTGCTCACGGACGACGAGATCGTCCGTCTCATCGAGATAGCGGTCACCCGCCTCGGCATCACCGAGGTCCGCTTCACCGGCGGCGAGCCTCTGCTGCGCCCCGGCCTGGTGGGCATCGTGGAGCGGGTCGCCACGCTCGAGCCCCGTCCCCAGATGTCCCTGACGACCAACGGCATCGGTCTCAAGCGCACCGCCGGGGCCCTGAAGGCCGCCGGCCTCGACCGGGTGAACGTCTCGCTGGACACCCTGCGCCCCGACGTCTTCAAGAGGCTCACCCGCCGCGACCGCCACCAGGACGTCATCGCGGGCCTCGAAGCCGCCGGCGACGCCGGCCTGACCCCCGTCAAGGTCAACTGCGTTCTGATGCCGGGCCTCAACGACGACGAGGCCCCCGACCTCCTGGCCTGGGCGGTGGAGCACGACTACGAGCTGCGCTTCATCGAGCAGATGCCCCTCGACGCCCAGCACGGCTGGAAGCGCGAGGGCATGGTCACCGCGGGCGACATTCTCGCCTCGCTGCGCACGCGCTTCGTGCTCACTGAGGAAGGCGCCGACGACCGGGGTTCCGCCCCTGCCGAGCGCTGGCTCGTGGACGGCGGCCCGCACCGCGTCGGCGTGATCGCCTCGGTCACCCGCCCCTTCTGCGCGGCCTGCGACCGTACGCGCCTCACTGCCGACGGCCAGATACGCAACTGCCTGTTCGCCACCGAGGAGACCGACCTGCGCACCGCCCTCCGCTCGGACGCCCCCGACGAGGAGATCGCCCGCATCTGGCGCCTCGCGATGTGGGGCAAGAAGGCGGGCTCGGGCCTGGACGACCCGTCGTTCCTCCAGCCGGCCAGACCGATGTCCGCGATCGGCGGCTAGTGCCGCGGCAGGCAACGTTTGCCCGTCAAGGAGCGGCGTCCGGTGCGTGCTCTCGGCGTGCCGGCCGGAAGGCCCCGTCGACGGACCGGACGTACTTGGGCTTTCGGCCGGTGCGGCGAGAGTGCGTGCCGGGCGTCGCGACGGGGCGAACGTTGCCTGCCGCGGCACTAGTGACTCCGTCGAGGTAGGCGTCCCTTTAGGGGCGCGGGGCTGTGACACATGCGGCTCCGCCGCGTGGGCGCGACCAGCCACACACGACCCGCACTTCCAGAACCGCTCAGCCCTCCGGCTCCTGCCAGTCCTCCAGCCGGACCACGTCCTTCAAAAAGCCCCGCACGCCCAGGAACTTGGACAGGTGCTCACGGTGCTCCTCGCACGCGAGCCACGTCTTGCGCCGCTCGGGTGTGTGCAGCTTCGGGTTGTTCCAGGCGAGCACCCACACGGCATCGGTGCGGCAGCCCTTGGCGGAGCACTGCGGAGTGCCGGGGGGCGGGGACATGTCGGGGAGCGGGAAAGTCACGCCTCAACCCTAGACGGCCCCGAAAAGGCGACGCCGAGCAGCCACGGGGGGAGCTGCCCGGCGTCGGTCTGTCGCTCCGACGGGGGATGCGGAGCGCGTACGAAGTATGTCACGGGTGACCGTCCGCCCGGCACCGGAACAACATGATTGATCTGAGCTTTTCTTGAGCTTGGTGCGCGATTGGATTCCGTTTCCGGCGGATCCTCCGTGGTCAGGTGAGGGTCGAGTCGGGCTCGGCCCGCTCGTGCGGCTCGCCTCCCGGACGCGTCCCGGGGTTGGTCACGACGTCCTCCGGGACGGATTCCGCGGAGGCGCTCGGGCGTGGCGGCGCGATCATCGGAGGGCCGGGCACGGTGACGAATGTCGACGGCAGCGACGGCGCGTTCTCCCGTCCGGCGTTGGCGATCACCACGGCGACGTAAGGGAGGACTATCCCGAGCACCAGTGCGACGATTGCGACGTGCCGCTCCACGTTCCACAGGGTCGCGGCGAGGATCACGGCGACCGTGCGGACAGACATCGAGATGACATAGCGGCGCTGTCTGCCGCGCACGTCCTCGTCGAGCCCCTGCCTGGCCCCGGTGATCCGGAAGACCTGGCCGTTGCTCTGCTTCCGCATCACGTTCCACCACCTGCCCTGTGTCGGACGCTCCTTGGCCCGTACCCCGTCCGAACCCGGTCTGGGAAGCAGGCCCGAACATGTCTCACGTTACGCCGCGGCTCCGTCGCCTTCGAGACCGGGGCGGGTCCGGCTTGGGGGGGGGGGCATGATGCGCCGTACCGCGTATGGCCGCGCCCGACATGCGCCGTATGGCGCACACGCCGAGACTGGGCGAAATGCTCACGTAGAGCCGTACTAGGAGGCAGAGATGGGCTGGTTGTGGGCGATCATCGTGGGCTTCGTGCTGGGCCTGCTGGCCAAGGCGATCCTTCCGGGCAAGCAGCACAGCCCACTCTGGCTGACCACCATCTTCGGCATCCTCGGAGCCATCGTCGGCAACGCGATCGCCCGGGCTCTCGGCGTCGCCGAGACGCGGGGCATCGACTGGAGCCGCCACGCCTTCCAGCTCGTGGCCGCGATCATCATCGTGTTCCTCGGCGACATGGCGTACATGGCGCTGCGGGGCAACAAGCAGAAAGCCTGACGCGCGGGTACGACGAAAGGGGCGGCCTCCCGCACGGGAGACCGCCCCTTCCTTGTGTCTAGGCCCCTGTGACCTCTACCGCCGCCAGGTTCTTCTTGCCCCGGCGCAGTACCAGCCAGCGCCCGTGCAGCAGGTCCTCCTTGGCGGGGACCGCGTCCTCGGCGGTGACCTTGACGTTGTTCACGTAGGCACCGCCCTCCTTGACCGTGCGGCGCGCGGCCGACTTGCTGGCCACCAGGCCGACCTCCGCGAAGAGGTCGACCACCGGGCCGAGCTCGGCGACCTGGATGTGCGGCACCTCGAAGAGCGCCGCGGCCAGCGTCCGCTCGTCGAGCCCGGTCAGCTCGCCCTGACCGAAGAGGGCCTTGGACGCGGCGATCACCGCGGCCGTCTGGTCGGCGCCGTGCACCAGCGTCGTCAGTTCCTCGGCGAGCGCGCGCTGGGCGGCGCGGGCCTGGGGGCGCTCTTCGGTCTGCTTCTCCAGCTCCTCGAGTTCCTCGCGGGACCTGAAGGACAGGATGCGCATGTACGTCGAGATGTCCCGGTCGTCCACGTTCAGCCAGAACTGGTAGAACGCGTACGGCGTCGTCATCTCCGGGTCGAGCCATACGGCGCCGCCCTCGGTCTTGCCGAACTTGGTGCCGTCCGCCTTGACCATCAGCGGCGTGGCCAGCGCGTGCACGCTGGCGTGCGGCTCCAGGCGATGGATCAGATCGAGACCCGCGGTGAGGTTGCCCCACTGGTCGCTGCCGCCCTGCTGCAATGTGCAGCCGTAGCGTCGGTACAGCTCCAGGAAGTCCATGCCCTGCAGCAGCTGGTAACTGAACTCCGTGTAGCTGATGCCTTCCTCGGACTCCAGGCGCCGGGCGACCGAGTCCTTCGTCAGCATCTTGTTGACGCGGAAGTGCTTGCCGATGTCCCGCAGGAACTCGATGGCCGACAGGCCGGCCGTCCAGTCGAGGTTGTTCACCATGATCGCGGCGTTCTCGCCCTCGAAGGACAGGAACGGCTCGATCTGTGAGCGCAGCCGGGTCACCCAGTTCGCGACCGTCTCCGGATCGTTCAGCGTGCGCTCGGCCGTCGGGCGCGGGTCACCGATCTGGCCCGTCGCGCCACCGACCAGGGCGAGCGGGCGCAGGCCCGCCAGCTGAAGGCGACGCATGGTGAGGACCTGCACCAGGTGGCCGACGTGCAGACTGGCCGCCGTCGGGTCGAAACCGCAATAGAACGTGACGGGACCGTCCGCGAGCGCCTTGCGCAAAGCGTCCTCGTCAGTGGACAGGGCCCACAGCCCACGCCACTTCAGCTCGTCGACGATGTCCGTCACGGTTCTCGTATCTCCTTGAGTGGTCTCGTGAATCAGGTACGAGGTTATACGCCCTGGCTGACAGAGCTCATGTTGAAGTCGGGCACCCTCAGCGCGGGCATCGCAGCACGAGTGAACCAATCGCTCCATTCGCGCGGCAATGTCTTTTCCGTGCGCCCCGCCTCCGTCGCCCGCGACAGCAGGTCCACCGGCGACTCGTTGAACCGGAAGTTGTTCACCTCGCCGACGACCTGGCCGTTCTCGACGAGGTAGACGCCGTCCCGGGTCAGTCCCGTGAGCAGCAGCGTCGCCGGGTCGACCTCGCGGATGTACCAGAGGCAGGTCAGCAGCAGACCGCGCTCGGTGGCGGCGACCATCTCCTCCAGGGAGCGGTCCTCGCCGCCGTCCAGGATCAGGTTGCCGATGGTCGGGGCGACGGGCAGCCCGGTGAGGCCCGCGCTGTGCCGGGTGGTGGAGAGACGGTTCAGGGTGCCCTCGCGCACCCAGTCCGTCGCGGACAGCGGCAGCCCGTTGTCGAACACGGACGCGTCGTCGCCGGAGGAGTGCGTGAGCACGAAGGGCGCGGACTCCAGTCCCGGCTCGTTCGGGTCGCTGCGCAGGGTCAGCGGCAGCTCGGTGAGCTTCTCGCCGACCCGGGTGCCGCCGCCGGGCTTGCTGAACACGGTCCGGCCCTCGGCCGCGTCCCGGGCCGCCGCCGACCACATCTGGTAGATCAGCAGGTCCGCGACCGCGGTCGGCGGCAGCAGCGTCTCGTAGCGGCCGGCGGGCAGGTCGATGCGCCGCTCGGCCCACCCGAGCCGGGTCGCCAGCTCGGCGTCCAGGGCGGCAGGGTCGACGTCCTTGAAGTCCCGCGTGGACCGCCCCGCCCACGCCGAGCGCGTCCGGTCGGGCGACTTGGCGTTGAGTTCCAGCGTCCCGTTGGGCTGGTCGTGACGCAGGCGCAGCCCCGTCGACGTACCGAGATAGCTGGAGACGAGCTCGTGGTTGGCGAAGCCGTACAGCTCCCGCCCGCCCGCCCGTGCGCGGGCGAAGGACTCGCCGAGTGCCGGGGCGAAGTCGGCGAAGACGGCGGAGGAGGTCTCGGAGGGCGCGTCGGTGAAGTCGGGGGACTCCGGCACGCCGGTGACCAGCGGCTGGGCGTCCTCGGCGGCCCCCGCGCCGCGTGCGGCCGCCTCCGCGGCCCGCACCAGGGGTTCCAGCTCGTCCGCGGTCACGGCCGTGCGTGAGACGACTCCGGAGGCCGTGCCCTCTCGGCCGTCGACGGTCGCGATGACGGTCAGGGTGCGCCCGCGTGTGACCCCGTTCGTGGTCAGCGCGTTGCCGGCCCAGCGCAGGTTGGCGGTCGAGTGCTCGTCGGCGATCACGACGCAGCCGTCGGCGCGGGAGAGTTCGAGGGCGCGCTCGACGACCTCGTGCGGCTTGTTCGTACGGGCGCTCATCGACCGGCCTCCTGCGTCGTGTTGAGGATGTTGACCCCCTGGAAGAGGGCCGACGGGCAGCCGTGAGAGACCGCCGCGACCTGGCCCGGCTGGGCCTTGCCGCAGTTGAAGGCACCGCCCAGGACATACGTTCCCGGACCACCCACCGCGGCCATCGAACCCCAGAAGTCGGTGGTGGTGGCCTGGTAGGCGACATCCCGCAGCTGTCCGGTGATCCGACCGTTCTCGATCTTGAAGAACCGCTGACCGGTGAACTGGAAGTTGTACCGCTGCATGTCGATGGACCAGGACCGGTCACCGACGACGTAGATCCCCCGATCCACACCCCCGATCAGGTCCTCGGTCGAGTGTCCCGCGGGGTCCGGCTGGAGTGAGACGTTGGCCATGCGCTGTACGGGCACGTGCCCGGGGGAGTCGGCGTACGCGCACCCGTTGGACCGGTCGAAGCCGGTCAGTCTCGCGATGCGCCGGTCCAGCTGGTAGCCGACGAGGGTGCCGTCCTTCACGAGGTCCCAGGACTGTCCCTCGACGCCCTCGTCGTCGTAGCCGATGGTCGCGAGGCCGTGCTCGGCGGTGCGGTCACCGGTGACGTTCATCCGCTCGGAGCCGTACCTCAGCTTGCCGAGCTGGTCGAAGGTGGCGAAGGAGGTGCCGGCGTACGCCGCCTCGTAGCCCAGGGCGCGGTCCAGCTCGGTGGCGTGTCCGATGGACTCGTGGATCGTCAGCCACAGGTTGGAGGGGTCGACGACGAGGTCGTACAGCCCCGCCTCGACGCTCGGCGCCCGCATCTTCTCGGCGAGCAGCTCCGGGATCCGCGCGAGCTCGGACTCCCAGTCCCAGCCGGTGCCCGTCAGGTACTCCCAGCCGCGTCCGACCGGCGGCGCGATGGTGCGCATGGAGTCGAACTCGCCGCTGGACTCGTCGACGGCGACGGCGGTGAGCTGCGGGTGCAGCCGTACGCGCTGCTGGGTGGTCACGGTCCCGGCGGTGTCGGCGTAGAACTTGTTCTCGTGGACCGTCATCAGCGAGGCGTCGACGTGGTTGACGCCGTCGGCGGCGAGCAGCCGCGCGCTCCAGTCGGCGAGCAGTCCGGCCTTCTCCTCGTCCGGCACGGAGAAGGGGTCGATGTCGTACGACGAGATCCATGTCTTCTCGGCGTGCACCGGCTCGTCCGCCAGCTCCACCCGCTCGTCGGAACCGGCCGCCCTGATCACCTGTGCCGAGAGCTTCGCCATCGCCACGGCCTGCGACGCGACCTTCGCGGCCGCGTCCATCGTCAGATCCACACCCGACGCGAACCCCCAGGTCCCGCCGTGCACCACCCGCACCGCGTACCCCAGGTCCGTGGTGTCCGACGATCCGGCCGGCTTCGCGTCCCGCAGCCGCCAGGACGCGCTGCGCACCCGCTCGAACCGGAAGTCCGCGTGCTCGGCCCCCAGCGCGCGCGCCCGCGCGAGCGCGGCGTCGGCCAGGGCCCGCAGTGGCAGTGCCGTGAAGGCTTCGTCGATGGAATGAGGCACGGAGGTCTCCCTGCTGTCGTGGCCTGTCGGGTCCGATCATGTCGCGCGGGCGGGTCCGGGGGCCACATCTTTCCGTTCGCTCGGCGAGGCTTTCTGTAGGGATCCGACAGTGAGCACCCCGCGCCACTGTCGGTGCCCGATTCTCCGGGAGGCGTAGGGGACCGATAGGTTTCCAGGGAAGGCGCCTGTCTTGCAGGGGTTTCAGACAGCTATCGAAAGGGTGATCCGTTGAGCCGCTCGGTTCTTGTCACCGGAGGCAACCGGGGCATCGGCCTCGCCATCGCCCGCGCGTTCGCCGATGCCGGCGACAAAGTCGCGATCACATACCGTTCGGGTGAGCCGCCGGCTGCCCTCACCGCATTGGGCTGCCTCGCCGTCAAGTGCGACATCACCGACACCGAGCAGGTGGAGCAGGCCTACAAGGAGATCGAGGCCGAGCACGGCCCCGTCGAGATCCTGGTCGCCAACGCGGGTGTCACCAAGGACCAGCTTCTGATGCGGATGTCCGAGGAGGACTTCACCTCCGTCCTCGACACCAACCTCACCGGCACCTTCCGGGTCGTCAAGCGTGCCAACCGCGGCATGCTCCGGGCCAAGAAGGGGCGGGTCGTCCTCGTTTCGTCGGTCGTGGGGCTGCTCGGCTCCGCGGGGCAGTCGAACTACGCCGCCTCCAAGGCCGCCCTGGTCGGCTTCGCGCGCTCGCTCGCCCGCGAACTCGGCTCGCGCAACATCACCTTCAACGTCGTCGCGCCCGGTTTCGTCGACACCGACATGACCAAGGTGCTCACCGACGAGCAGCGTGCGGGCATCGTCGCCCAGGTGCCGCTCGGCCGGTACGCGCAGCCCGAGGAGATCGCCGCGACGGTGCGGTTCCTCGCCTCGGACGACGCCTCGTACATCACTGGAGCCGTCATTCCGGTTGACGGCGGACTGGGAATGGGTCACTGATCACCATGAGCGGAATCCTCGAGGGCAAGCGCGTCCTGATCTCCGGTGTGCTGATGGAGTCCTCCATCGCCTTCCACGCCGCCAAGCAGGCCCAGGAGCAGGGCGCGGAGATCATCCTGACCGCGTTCCCGCGGCCCACGCTGACCGAGCGCATCGCCAAGAAGCTTCCCAAGCCCACCAAGGTCATCGAGCTCGACGTGACCAACGACGAGCACCTGGCGCGTCTCGCCGACGTCGTCGGTGAGGAGCTGGGCGGCCTGGACGGCGTCGTCCACTCCATCGGCTTCGCGCCGCAGGACGCGCTGGGCGGCAACTTCCTCAACACGCCGTTCGAGTCCGTCGCCACCGCGATGCACGTCTCGGCGTTCTCCCTGAAGTCGCTGACCATGGCTTGTCTGCCGCTGATGCAGAACGGCGGCTCGGTCGTGGGCCTCACCTTCGACGCGTCCTTCGCCTGGCCGCAGTACGACTGGATGGGCCCGGCCAAGGCCGCCCTGGAGGCCACCAGCCGCTACCTCGCCCGCGACCTGGGCAAGCAGAACATCCGCTGCAACCTCATCTCCGCGGGCCCGCTCGGCTCGATGGCCGCCAAGTCCATCCCGGGCTTCGGCGAGCTGGCCTCCGTGTGGGACAACCGCTCTCCCCTGGAGTGGGACCTCAAGGACCCCGAGCCGGCCGGCAAGGGCGTCGTCGCCCTGCTGAGCGACTGGTTCCCGAAGACCACCGGCGAGATCATCCACGTGGACGGCGGTCTGCACGCCATCGGTGCCTGATTTCCCCCGTCCGGCCGACGCCCCGTTTCCCGCAGCGTGCGGGCAGCGGGGCGTCGCCCGTTCGGCCTAGTCGGCCGGGCGCCCCGGGCACCGTACCGCGCACGCTGGAACCACGCACCGCCCCGCAGCCGTACGGCCGAGGAGGTCCCCTTGTGCGCCTGTCCCGCCGTTTTGCCCCGGCGTTCGCCGCTCTCGCGTTCATGATGGTTCTGCCGTACGACGCCGTGCCCCACACGCGCGTGGTGCGCGGAAAACCCCCCGTCCCCCAGCCGTTCGGCGCCGATTGCCGCACCACGGTCGAGGGGTCGCACGTGACCGCGTACTGCCACAACCCCTACCCGGAGACCGACCAGGTCGCCCTGCACATCGAGTGCGACCGCTGGTGGGACATCGACACCGACACCGACCCGGTCGACGCGGGCCCCGCGATGACGGTCCGGCTGACCGGCCGATGCTGGGAGGAGGTCCGGTCGGCGTGGGTCACCCACCAGAAGTGACGGCGTTCGTCAGCCGTCTCAGGCCTGAGGCGTGAGCCGTCCCGGACGGCACTGGAACGGATAGCCCCCGGCCTCCGCGCCCGCCGCCTCCGTGTCCCCCGCGCGGATCGCGTCGACGAGCCGCGCGTGGTCCATGTACGTCTCCGGCGTCAGCTTCCCTCCGACGTCCTCGCGCAGCCAGTCCCTCAGCACCTCGCCCAGGTCCGCGTACATCGCCGTCATGACGTCGTTGTGGGACGCGGCCACCACCGCCAGGTGGAAGGTCGCGTCGGCGGCCACGAAGGCCTCCGCGTCACCCGACTCCCAGGCCTCCTCACGCCGTACGAGCAGCGCGTCGAGCTGCTTCAGATCGCGCTCGGTGCGCCGCTCGGCGGCCAGCTTCGCCGCGCTCGACTCCAGCGTGGCGCGCAGCTCGGCGATGTGCCGCGGCTCGGCGTCGGCGAAGCGCCGGTGCATCACGCCCGCGAGCTCGCTGGTCGCCACGACATAGGTGCCCGAGCCCTGGCGGATGTCGAGCAGACCGTTGTGGGCCAGCGCGCGGACCGCCTCGCGGACGGTGTTGCGGGCGACGCCCAGCTGCTCGACCAGCTCCGGCTCGGTGGGGATGCGGGAGCCGACCGGCCACTCGCCCGAGGTGATCTGGTTCCGCAGCTCGGCGATGACCTGCTCGGACAGCGCCGAACGGCGAGGGTGGCTCAGCGGCATGACGGTCCTTCGTACGGGCCCGGTGTGGTCGTTCGCGCGGGGCCGGAGAATCCGGAGATTAACGCAAGGGGATTGGACAGCCAATCATCCCATGATTCTATGATGGGCGTCATGGTGAGCGAGGAGACCCGGACGATGACGTCCACGCCCATACGTAGTCCGGACGAGAGCAGGGAGCCCCAACCGCATCCCACGCGTGCGTGGACGACGCGGCTCGTGACGGTCGGCATCGTCCTCACGGCCCTCAACCTGCGCCCCGCCATCACCAGCTTCGGCGCTCTCCTCGAAGAGGTGCGCGACGGGCTCGGCATGAGCGGCAGCGTCGCCGGGCTGCTCACCTCCGTACCGCCGCTCTGCTTCGCCGTCTTCGGCGTCATGGCGCCACGCCTCGCCCGCCGCTTCGGGCCCGGAACGGTCGTCTGCGCCGGAATGGCCGCCATCACGGCAGGGCTCGCGATCCGGCCCTACACCGGGAGCGCGGTCGGCTTCCTGGCCGCCAGCGCCCTCGCCCTGATGGGCATCGCCGTCAGCAACGTCCTGATGCCGGTGATCGTCAAGAGCTGGTTCCCGGACCGGGTCGGCTCCATGACCGGCCTCTACTCGATGGCGCTCGCCCTGGGCACCTCGGCCGCGGCGGCGGTGACCGTGCCCATGACCAACGCCCTGGGCGGCAGTTGGCAGTCCGGCCTCGCGGTGTGGGCCGGCCTGGCCGCGGCCGCCGTACTGCCATGGATCGCGCTGGTACGCGCGCGGGGCGCCGATTCCCGCGACGGCGAGCGGCCGCATACGACACCCCCTGCCGCGCGGGAACCCGGCGGACCGCGCATCACCCGCAGCCGGACCGCCTGGGCGCTCGCCGTCTTCTTCGGACTCCAGGCCACCGCCGCGTACATCACGATGGGCTGGATGCCGCAGATCTTCCGCGACGCGGGCGTCTCCGCGGGCACCGCGGGGCTGCTCCTCGCCGTCACCATGGCGATGGGCGTGCCCCTGGCCTTCGTCATCCCGCGCCTCGCCACCCGCATACCCCACCAGGGGCCGATCGTGGTCGCGCTCGGCGCCTGCGGCCTCGCGGGATACGCGGGCCTTTACGTCGCCCCGGCGGGCGGAGCCTGGGCCTGGGCCCTGCTGCTCGGCGTCTCCAACTGCGCCTTCCCCCTGGCCCTCACCATGGTCGGCATGCGGGCCAGGACCGGCGCGGGCGTCGCCCAGCTCTCGGCGTTCGCGCAGAGCACCGGGTATCTGATCTCGATCCCGGGGCCCCTGCTCGTGGGCGTGCTCTACCAGCACAGCGGCGGCTGGGGGCTGCCGATCGCGCTCATGGCCGCCCTGATGGTGCCGCAGATCGCGGTGGGCGTCGTGGCCGGCCGCGACCGTACGGTGGAGGACGAGGCGGCGCGCGGGACCCGCTCCTGAGGCCCCCGACGGCGGAGGTGCGGACGAAGGGTGCGAGACTGGCCCGTATGGCGCTCGACCCGAACCCCCAGAACGGCCAGAAGAAGCTGCTGATCGTGCTCGGCGCGATGCTGGCCATCACCGTGATCATCGGCATCATCGCGTCGATCGCCTCGCCGTGACCACCGCCGCCCGCACCCCCTGAGGACGCCGATGGTGGGGCTAGCCCCCCTGTCCCCTAGGGGGTGAGTGTCAGGGTCAAGTGGGTGGATCACCGGATGGGTTGACGGCCCGGGAATCCGTAACTTCGAGTTGTGGCCGCGACGACGCGGATCACGGAGCACCCGAAGACCCACGGAGGCGGCATGTCGGCCCGTACGCACACCCGGCCCCACCCGGCGACCCCGGGCAGCGTGGACATCCGGCTGCCCTGGTGGGCCCTCGCCCTGCCCGCCCTCGCCTTCGTCGCCCTGCTGCTCCTGATACTGAACCCGGCGGACGCGCACGCCGCGGGCGGCGACCCCGCGATCACCCACATCTTCGAGCGCGTCCAGCAGACGGTGCTGCACCAGACCCCCTGAGCACCCCTGGGGGAGCAGGTCAACTCTCGGCGCCGCATGGCGTGTTTCATGCGAAGCTGGGACCCATGAGCGTCGCAGAATCCCGCAGGATTGTCCTCTTCCGGCATGCGAAAGCCGACTGGCCACAGGTGTCCGACCACGAGCGGCCGCTCGCTGACCGGGGCCGTAAGGACGCAGCCGTCGCCGGACGCAAGCTGGCCGACACCGGCATCCCGTTCGACATGGCCCTGTGCTCCACGGCGACCCGCACCCGGGAAACCTGGAAGCTCGCCGTCCACGAGCTCCCGCACCGGCCGAAAACCGTCTATGAGGAGCGGCTCTACGAGGCCTCGCCCGGCGAGCTGATCGCCGTACTCAACGAGACCCCGGACGACGCGCACAGCGTGGTCCTGATCGGCCACAACCCCGGCATCCAGGGCCTCGCCGACATTCTGGCCGGACAGGCCGAGGGCGACACCCGCGCCCGCATGGCCGCCCACGGCTTCCACACCGGCGCCTTCGCCGTGCTGTCCTTCGAGAGCTCCTGGAAATCCCTGGAGCCCGGGGTGTGCACGCTGACCGACTACTGGGCGCCGACCGAGTAACCCACCCCGACAGGGACGGGGGCCCGGCACCAGTACGGGATGCTGTTGGTTAATTCGGGCCTGTGCGTGACGTCGGCCTTCAAGACCCGGTTGTGGTCTTGAAGGCCGACGTTGTCGTATGGGGTGGGTGCGGATGTCGATGCAGCCGAAGGGGTCTGGGGAGATCCCGGCGGAGACGGTGCGGGTGGCGCGGGCCGCGTTCCCAAAAGGGAGCCTGGCGATCCGGGTGCGGGACGAACTGGGGTCGTTGTTCAGCGACGAGCAGTTCGCCGGCCTGTTTCCTGCGCGGGGGAAACCGGCTTGGTCACCGGGGCGACTGGCGATGGTGCTGGTGTTGCAGTTCGTGGAGGCGCTGACCGACCGGCAGGCCGCGGAGGCGGTGAGGGCTCGTATCGACTGGAAGTACGCGCTCGGGCTGGAGTTGGCCGATGCCGGATTCGACTACTCGGTGCTCTCGGAGTTCCGGGACCGGCTCGTCGGAGCCGACGGCGGCCGGGAGATCCTGGACACGGTCCTGGCGGCCGCCCGGCGACAGGGACTGATCACCGCCCGGGGCCGGGCACGGACCGACTCCACCCACGTGCTGTCCGCGGTGCGCGAGCTGAACCAGCTGGAACTGGTCGCGGAAACCCTGCGCTCCGCGCTGAATGCCGTAGCTCTGGCCGAGCCGGGCCGGCTGAGCGCGTGCGCCCGGCCGGAATGGTTCAAGCACTACGCCACCCGGGCCGAGGACTCCCGTTTCCCCAAGGACCGGTCTCGCCGGGACCAGACGTATCGGCGGGTCGGCGACGACGGCATGCACCTGCTGCGGAACGTCTGGGCCCAGGACGCGCCACCGGGCCTGCGGGAACTGCCGGAAGTCGAGGTGCTGCGGCAGGTGTGGGTGCAGTACTTCCACCTGGTTGACGGGGAGGTGGCCCGCCGGGACCCAAAAGACCGGCCACCGGGCCTGATGCGCCTGGTGACCCCCTATGACCTGGAAGTTCGCACCGGCGGAAAGCGCGACATCAACTGGGACGGTTACAAGGTCCACCTCACCGAGACGTGTGAGGACGACACCCCGCATCTGGTCACGGGCGTGGTGACCACCCTGGGCAGTGTCTCTGACGACCGGATGGCCGCCCCGGTCCACGCAGAACTCGCCCGGCGGGATCTGCTGCCGGGCGAGCACTGGGTGGATACCGGCTATGCCAACGGTGGCGCCTTGGTGACGGCCGGCCGTGACCATCGGGTCGACCTGCACGGACCGCTGAAAGCGGTGACCGTGCCGCACGCCCGCGGCGATGCCGCCTTCGGCCAGGACGCGTTCACCATCGACTGGGACAACCAGCACGTGACCTGCCCGAACGGCGTTGTCAGTACGCAATGGGCCCAGCGCAACTCCGAGGAGGGACTGCCGACCATCCGGGTCCGGTTCTCTCCGGCCGACTGCGGCACCTGTCCCCAGCTGCGGGAATGCGTCAACTCCGCCAAGCCTCGGCGGCGGGAGATCAACCTCCGACCCCGCGACGAATATGAAGCACTCCAGCAGGCGCGAAAGCTCCAGGCGACCGACGGGTGGAAGGACCGCTATAAGATCCGTGCCGGCGTTGAAGGCACCATCTCCCAAGCAGTGAACGCCTGCGGCCTGCGCAGAACCCGCTACCGCGGCCTGGCGAAGACCAGTCTCCAGCACCAGCTCACCGGCGCCGCCGTCAACCTCATCCGCATCAATGCCTGGCTCACCGGCACACCAAGAGCCCGCACCCGCACCAGCCCCCTGACAGCACTCCGCCCCGCCGCATAACGACGGGGCGAAGCAACCAGGCCCGAATTAACCAACAGCATCCAGTACGGTACCGGGCCCCCGTAGACGTATGTCCGGGCCGCAGGGCTTGTCCGGCGGATCTGCCGGAGACGCGGGCCCCTATCGATGTACGTCAGGCCCTAGTGCCGCGACAGGCGACGTTCGCCCCGTCGCGACGCCCGGCACGCTCCCCCACTGCCTCAAGGGCGTGGGCGGTGCCCCCACTCGCCGCACCGGCCGAAAGCCCAAGTACGTCCGGTCCGTCGACGGGGCCTTCCGGCCGGCACTCCCCCAGCCTTCGGCCGGGGGGACCCCCAGAGCACGCACCGGACGCCGCTCCTTGACGGGCAAACGTTGCCTGCCGCGGCACTAGTGGTCGCCGAGGTGCATGTCCGCCGCCTCGACCTCTTCGCGGGTGACACCCAGCAGATACAGCACGGTGTCCAGGAAGGGGAAGTTCACCGCGGTGTGCGCGGCCTGGCGGACGACGGGCTTGGCGTTGAAGGCGACGCCGAGACCGGCCGCGTTCAGCATGTCGAGGTCATTGGCCCCGTCGCCGATCGCCACGGTCTGGGCGAGCGGCACCCCCGCCTCGGCGGCGAACCGGCGCAGCAGCCGCGCCTTGCCCGCGCGGTCCACGATCTCCCCGGTGACCTTGCCCGTCAGCTTCCCGTCGACGATCTCCAGCGTGTTGGCCTGCGCGAAGTCGAGCCCGAGCCGCTCCTTCAGATCGTCCGTGACCTGCGTGAATCCGCCCGAGACGACACCGACTTGGAAGCCGAGCCGCTTCAGCGTACGGATCAGGGTGCGCGCGCCCGGCGTCAGCCGTACCTCCTCGCGCACCTTGGCCACCACCGACGCGTCCAGCCCCTTGAGCAGCGCCACACGCGCGTGCAGCGACTGCTCGAAGTCCAGCTCCCCGCGCATCGCGGCCGCCGTCACCTCGGCGACCTGGTCCTCGCACCCGGCGTGCGCGGCGAAGAGCTCGATCACCTCGTCCTGGATGAGCGTCGAGTCCACATCCATGACGACCAGGCGCTGCGCCCTGCGGTGCAGTCCCGCCGCCACCACCGCGATGTCCACTCCGAGCGCCGCGGCCTCGGTCACCAGCGCGGTGCGCAGCGCCTCGGTCCCCGTACCGGACACGGCGAACTCGACCGCCGTCACCGGGTACTTGGCGAGCCGGAAGATACGGTCGATGTTGCCGCCGGTCTTGGTGATCCGGGCGGCGATCGCGGCCGTCGACTCCGCCGTGAGCGGATGCCCGAGCACGGTGACGAGGGACCGCCCCAGACCGCGCGGCCGGTTGTCGCCGAGGCCGGAGATGATCTCCGCCTGCATCTTCATCGACTCCGCCCAGCTGTGGACGGTGGCCCGCAGATCGCCCTCCAGGCCGACCGACGGCTCGGTCACGAGCGCGCACAGCACGATCCGGCCACGGGTGACGACCTGCTCGATGTCGACCACCTCGACGGAGTAGGCGGCGAGGGTGTCGAAGAGTCCGGCCGTGATACCCGGCCGGTCCTTGCCGAAGATCTTGACGAGGAGAGTGGGGACCTCGGGGGTCTGCGAAGCGCTCATGGTGACTCCACCGTATCCGGCACCCAGTGCCTTCCGCCCCTGAGGTCCGTCCAGCGGACGGGGAACACTGGGTGTCGCAGCGGTGTCGAGCACGTTGCCCGGCAACGACGGTCAGTGACGGTCAGTCCTGCCGCCCCGGCCCGGGCGGCCCGGGATGCCCCTGGTCGGGCGGCGGCTGCGGCGGAGGCGGCACCTCGCGCCCCCGTGGCCGCCGCTTCTGCGGACCGGGCGGCGGCGCCATCGGCCGGACGACCGTCGGCGCGCCGTACACGTCGTCGGGCGGGCGCGGCCGCTCGGCCGGCCGGCCCTCGGCGGGATCCCGCAGCTCGTCGGGCAGCCGCAGATACGGATTGGTGTCGGGGTTCGCCGGCCGGTACGGCGCGCTCGGGTCGTACGGGCCGGGTGTCCCGGGCGGCCCGGGCGGCCGGGGTGTCCCGGGCGGTCGGGGGAGGTCGGGGGCGGGTGCGGCGACCGGAGGACCGGCGTCACCCAGTGCCAGCGGCGCCGCGCGCCGTCCCGCGGCCCCGCTCGCGTACGCCAGCAGCGCCCCCGCCGCCCCCGCGCCCGCACCCCACGCGGCGCCGAGCAGCAGCGCCATGCCCAGCTGCCCGTGCAGTCGGATTCCGGCGCCGAACGCGTCGATGCCGAACACCGACAGCGAGGCGTCCACGGACACGTCCGTCAGCCACGCCAGCAGCGGCAGTGCCAGCGCCGTCACGATGCCGAGCCGAAGAGCGCAGCGCCCGGCGAAACCGAGGGCACCCCGTCCTCGTACATCGGGAGCAGCCGGTGTTCCCACCGAAGCCGCACCCTGCCCCCGTACAAAAGGCGTACGCGAGGCGGCGAGGACGCCCGCGAACAGCATCATCACCGCGGCCGCGACCCCCAACAGCCACACCCGTCCGTCGAGTTCGGCGAGCCGGCCCAGGGTGACGGGCTGATCGGAGTCGACGCTCAGCAACCGGTCCAGGGGGTGGGGGAGCAGCTTGGCGAGTTCGCCGGTGGCCTTGCCGTCCCAGGGCACGAAGAGGCCGATCGGGATGCCGAGCCACACCCCGTTGGGCGCGCCGAGCAGCGCGGCGCCCGCGATCAGCTTGGGATGGGGATCGTCGATCGCCGCGTACGCCGCCGCCGCGAGCCCCGCCAGGACCGCCACCAGGACCACCGTGACCAGCGCGGACGCGGCCGGGCGCACCACCCGGTGCACGCCCTCCCAGCCGCGCGGCAGCGGGGTGCGCCGGGAGGCGAGCAGGGCGATCACCAGGATTCCGGCCGCCCAGGCCGCACCGCCGAGCAGCGTGGGCACCGTGTCGACCGTGAAGCCCACGGCCGCCTGCGCCTTCACCAGGTCGCTGATCTTGCCGGGCAGCAGTCCGCCGAGGTCCCCGAGCCCGCCGGGGAGCTTGTCGGTGATGTTCCCGAGGCCGCCGCCGCCCGTCACCCGGTCGAGGCCGAGCTTGCTCCCGTCGATCGTGATGACGTCGTGCCCGGCCCAGGCGAGCCCGCCCAGCGTCGCCACGAACAGCACGACCACCGAGCCCGCGCGCGCGAGGAGTTCGGACGGCGCGATCACAACTCCCGCCCCGCGCAGGGAGCGCAGGAAGAAGAAGGAGAGCAGGAGCGCGCCCACCAGTCCCACGCCCAGTGGCGTGATCTGTATGGCCGTGTGCGCCTGTGCCCCCTTCAGACCGAAGGCCGACACATCGCCGGACGGTTTGACCGCACCATTGGCCCCAAGGGCCACCACCGCCGCGGTCATCGGCCCGAGCGAGCCCGCCGCGTCCGCTCCGACCAGATGCAGACCGAGCGCGGCCGTGCCCGCCATCCCGATCAACGCCCAGCTCACCGAGGCGATCGCGGACAACAGCACATCCCCCCACGGCAGTCGCCTGCCGTGTCCCACGGTGTCGATGCTCATCGTCAGACCCCCCGATCCGCGCCGCGGCGTCATCACCGCGGATGTCCCCCTCGCGTGGGATTACCACTCTCCGGTCCGGTTTCAACCCCGTCAACGGAAACGGGCAACCCGCCGGTGCGCGCTCGTCACATGGCCCGACTTTCGGTCAGGGGGCTGCTCCTGAAATAGTTCCCCCCGATGTTCGACATCCCTAGACTCCCTGTGATGGGGGAACTTCGGGGGACAACTCAGTGGGGCATGGAGTGCCGGAACTCGTACTGGAATTGAATGGACGGACCTGGACGCTCGATGCGTCCAGGCCATACACCCTCGGACGTGATCCGCAGGGGGACATCGTGCTCGAGGACGCCAGAGTCTCCTGGCGTCACGCCACGATCAGCTGGGACGGCCGGAGTTGGGTCGTCGAGGACCACGGCAGCACCAACGGCACCTTTGTACAGGGGCAGCGGATCCACCGGACGGAGATCGGCCCCGGTTCGGCCCTGCATCTCGGCAACGCGACCGACGGGCCGCGCCTGAACCTCTCCGGTGCCGCGGCCGCTGTCGCAGAGCCTCAGCAGCAGCCCTACGCCGCGCAGGGCGCGAGCCCCGGCTGGGCCCAGCAGGCACCACAGCAGCAGACGCCGGAGCAGAGTCACCAGCAGCCGCAGCCGCAGCAGCCCGCGGCGCGAGTGCCGCAGCAGCAGGGACCCGGTGGTGGCGCGGGGGCGCCGCCGGTCTACGGCGACCGCAGCCCGACCACCTTCTACCAGCTGGACCTCGGCCGGGTGATGCGCATCGGTCGTGCGCTGGAGAACGAGCTGGTCGTCTCCGACCTCCAGGTCTCGCGCCACCACGCGGAGTTCCACGCGACGCCCGACGGCCGCTTCGAGATCCGCGACCTCGGCTCGCACAACGGCACGTACGTCAACGGTATGCCGATCGCCAAGGGCGGCTCGGCGCTGCTCGGCCCGAACGACATCGTCGGCGTCGGACACTCGACGTTCCGCCTGGTCGGCGACCACCTCGAGGAGTTCGTCGACACCGGTGAGGTCTCCTTCTCGGCCCGCCATCTGACGGTGACGGTCGACGGCGGCAAGCAGATCCTCAAGGACGTCTCCTTCGGCGTCCCCGAGAAGTCGCTCATCGCGGTCATCGGCCCCTCGGGCTCCGGCAAGTCGACGCTCCTGAAGGCGCTCACGGGCTACCGCCCCGCCAACCAGGGCGACGTCCTCTACGACAACCGGAACCTGTACAAGCAGTTCGCCGAGCTGCGCCAGCGCATCGGTCTGGTCCCGCAGGACGACATCCTGCACAAGGAACTCACCGTCAAGAAGGCCCTCAAGTACGCGGCCAAGCTGCGCTTCCCCGCCGACACCACGGGCGAGGAGCGCGAGGCGCGCATAAACGAGGTGCTGCGCGAGCTGAAGCTGGACATCCACAAGGAGAAGAAGGTCACCTCCCTCTCCGGCGGCCAGCGCAAGCGCGTCTCGGTGGCCTTGGAGCTGCTGACCAAGCCGTCGCTGATCTTCCTGGACGAGCCGACCTCCGGTCTCGACCCGGGCATGGACCGCGACGTCATGCAGCTGCTGCGGGGCCTCGCCGACGACGGCCGTACGGTCCTCGTCGTCACGCACTCCGTGGCCGAGCTCGCGATCTGCGACAAGCTGCTGGTGATGGCACCGGGCGGATCGGTCGCGTACTTCGGTCCGCCGGAGGAGGCGCTCAACTTCTTCGGCTACGAGACCTGGGCCGACGTCTTCTCCGCCTTCGAGAACTACCGCGACTACGACTGGGCGGGCCGCTGGAAGGGCTCGCAGCACTACCAGATGTATGCCGCGGACATCGACGCCGTCGCCCCGCAGTCGGCCAACGTGACGCCGCCGCAGGCGATGAAGCCGCCGAAGCCGCAGGGCTGGTTCTCCCAGCTCAGCACGCTGGTACGGCGCTATGTGTCGGTGATCGTGTCCGACAGGGGCTTCCTGGCGCTGACGGTGATCCTGCCGGCCGTGCTCGGCGCGGTGAGCCTGCTCATCGACCCGGACAAGACCCTGCTGGTGAACGCGCAGGTGAACCCGAAGACCGGCGCGCACATCCCGAACGGCACGGCCACCACGGTGCTGCTGATCCTCGCGGTCGGCGCGTGCTTCGCGGGCGCCGCGAACTCCGTACGCGAGCTGATCAAGGAACGGGTGATCTACGAGCGGGAGCGCGCGACGGGCCTGTCCCGCTCGGCGTACCTGATGTCCAAGGTGGTCGTGCTCGGTGTGATCACCGTGCTGCAGGGCGCCCTGGTCGGCGCCATCGGGTTCACCAGCCGCACCAAGCCCACCGAGGGCCTGGTCTTCGGCAACTCGGTGCTGCTGGAACTCTCCATTCCGATCATGGCGCTGGGCTTCACCTCGATGATGTTCGGCCTGGTGATCTCCTCACTGGTGAAGACGTCCGAGAAGACCATGCCGCTGCTGGTCATGTTCGCGATCATCCAGGTGGTGTTCACGGGCTGCCTGTTCATCCTGAACGGCAAGATCGGCGTCAACGAGTTCTCGTACCTGATGCCGTCGCGGTGGGCGGTCGGCGCCGCCGGTGCCACGCTGGACTTCAACAACATCAGTCCGAACACGGACGACCCGTCCAGCACGGACCCGCTGTGGAACCACACGGCGTCGGCCTACGGCATGGACATCGTCGCGCTGCTCGTCCTCGCCGTCGTCTGCGGCTTCTTCGTGGCCCGCTTCCTGCGCCGTCACGAGCCCGAGGTCATGCGCAAGTAGTCCCGCGCGTACGCACGCCGAAGGGCGGCACCCCCGCCGGGGTGCCGCCCTTCGGCATACGTGTCAGAGGTCCGCGCAGGCCTCAGTACGCGCTGTTGACGTTGTCCATCGAGCCGTACTTGTCGGCCGCGTAGTTGCAGGCGGCCGTGATGTTGGCGACCGGGTCGTAGATGTTCCACGAGGTGCCGGGCACGTGGTAGGCCTTGAACGTCGGCGGGATCACCTGGAGCAGGCCCTTCGACGGGATGCCGTTGATGGCGTTGATGTCCCAGTCGTTGATGGCCATCGGGTTGCCCGAGGACTCGCGCATGATGTTGCGGTGCAGGCCGTTGTACGAACCCGGGATGCCCTTGCGCTTCATGATGTCGAGCGACTGGCGGATCCAGCCGTCGAGGTTGTTGGCGTACGACTTCGTGGCGACCGTCTTCAGGGCGACCGTCTCGATCGCGGGGCGCTGCACCGAGCGGCTCGCGGCCTGCACCGTGCGCACGTTCTCGGCAGCCTTCCTGGCCACGGCCTTCTTTGCGGCGGCCTCGTCGGCGGCCTTCTTCGCTGCGGCCTCCGCGGCCTTCTGCTCGACGGCGTCGGCGGCCGCCTTCTTCGCCGCGATGGCCTGGGTCTTCAGGCTCGCGCCGGCCAGCTGGTCCGTGAGGCGCGCCTGCACGTTCTTGATCGGGTGCTGGCTGAAGGCGACCGGGGCCGCGGAGATGGCGGCGTCATCCGTGGTGGTCTGCGTGTGGCTCGGCGCCGCCGAGAACGCGAGGGCCGCGGCGCCCAGCGCGCCTACGCCGGCGAACGAGAGCTTGCGGACCTTGGTCAGCTTCGGACTATGGCCAGGAGTGCGGGTGTTCTTGGTCATGGCTGATGGACCTCTTCGAATAGCGCGGAGGTCGCTCTCGGTCCGGTGGGGGACAGAGTGTTTCCGGAACTGGCGCCGAGGGGGTGAAACCCGCGGTGCTGAGCGACGGAGGCAATTCTTAGCGGCCGCAAAATACTGTGGCAAAGGTGTGACGTACGACGGCAGGTAGTAGGGGCAGTAAGGGCAAATCGGGGCAGACTGTCACGTCTTCCCCGCTCACTATGGGCGGCTTTATCTCCTATGCGCCTTCGTACGTGATGCGCGCCCTATGTGCGGGGTCACATCGACCCTACGGAATTGTCACCAGCAGTTGCTGGAGCAACGCTCAGTGTGAGGGCCCTTCCTCTGGAAGGACGAGGTGCACGTCCCCGAACTCGTGCCAGAGGTAGAGCCCGCTCAACGCCGCGGCGTAGCCGCGCTCGATCGCCGCCCGTCCCGCGATCGCCTCCAGCATCAGCAGATGCGACGCCTCCGGCTCATGCAGTCCGGTCAGCAACCCGTCCACCACCCGCACACCCCGCTCTGGGGTCACCACGAGGTCCGTCCAGCCCTTCCGGGCCCGGACCACCCCGCCGTCGTCGACGGCCGACTCCACGGCGCGTACGGCCGTCGTACCGACCGCGAGGATCCGCCCCCCTCCCGCTCGCGCGGCGTTGATCAGCCGGGCCGACGCCTCGGGCACCTCGTACCGCTCCGGGTACGGCGGCTCGTGCGCCTCCGCCGACGCGACACCGGTGTGCAGCGTGATCGGCGCGAACTGCACGCCACGGCTCACCAGCTCCGCCACCAGGCGCGCGGTGAAGGGCCGTGCCGCGCTCGGCATCTCCGCACTGCCGCTGCCGTCGGCCGACGGCAGCGCGAACACCGTCTGATAGACGGACAGCGGCTGGTCCCGCCGCGTATAGGAATAGCGAATGGGCCGCCCGTGCCGCCGCAGCAGCCCGAGCACGTCCGGATCCGACACCCGCCCCCACCACAACCGCGAGCCGCACGGCGTCAGCGGCTCCTCCAGTACGAGGCGTACGTCCCCGGCCAGGCGCACCTCCGTATGCACGGGCCCGCCCGCGCGCGCACGTGTGGTGCCCTTTCCATCGGGATCCCGCAGCTCGACGGCCCACCGTCCGTCATCGCCCCGCGTGGAGAAATGCACCACCACACGCGCGTGCCCGATCCGCCCGTCCACGGCGGCGGCCAGCGTGGGGGATGTGTTGACGATCAGCAGATCCCCCGCCCTCAGCCGCCGCGGCAGCTCGACGAAGGCGTGATGCGACACCTCCATGCCGCACGACACGAGCAGCCGTACGGAGTCCCGGTCCCGCCCGGGCCCACGCTGCTCGGCCGGCACCCGCGCCGACCGCTCCTCCGGAACCCGCACGGTCGTCGTCATCGCACCTCCAGCAGCGCCGGAGCGCCGTACCGGCCACTGGCGGGGCGCTCGTCCAGCAGCCGCAGAAAGGCCGGAACCACGCTGTCCGGCGTCGGCCGCGGACCGTCGTCGTCCGGTACGGCCGCCGCGTACAGGTCCGTGCCCATGTCCCCGGGATCCACGGCCCACACCCGCAGCCCCGGCTCCTCCTCGCCGAGCACGGCCGCCAGATGGTCCAGAGCGGCCTTGGACGCCCCGTACCCGCCCCAGGTCTCGTACGCCTCCGCGGCCGCGTCCGAGCTGACGGCGACGACCGCACCCGTCTCCGCGGCCCGCAGCAGCGGCAGCGCCTCCTGGACCAGGCCCAGCGCCGCGACCACGTTGACCTCCAGGGCGTGGCGCAGCCCGTCCAGGGGCAGGTCCTCCAGGCGCACCAGCGGCTCGGCGCCCAGCGCGCTCGCGTTGTTCACCAGCAGGTCCACGCCGCCGAGCCCCCGGGCCGCCGCCACCAGCTCGGCGCGGTGCCCGGCGTCCCCCACATCCCCGGGCAGCGCCTCCACCCGGGTCCCGTACACGGACAGCGCCTCCGCCGTCTCCTTCAGCACCCCCGTGGTCCTGGCGTCGAGCACCAGATCCCAGCCGCGCTCCGCCAGGGCCGCGGCGAGCGCCCGCCCCAGCCCCTTCGATGCCCCCGTGATGATCGCTACCGGCATGACGTCCGTCCCCTCGTCCCAGCGCCGCCGCTCCCGGCGGACGCCTTCAACGTAGGAACCGAGCCGCCCCGCCGCCTCGTGCGCGGGCCCCAATGACCTGGGGCCCTTCGCCCTAGGCCCAGCGGCCTAGGCAGCCGCCACCACAGGTCGGATACGCACTGTCACACCCCGCCGGTACTTTGGGGACATGAGCCAAGGCCCCCGGTCCGGTCTGTACGCGGTGAGCACCGCGCTGCTGGCCATGAGCAGGCACCTCGAGGTGCGTGACGTCCTCAAGACGATCGTCGCCTCGGCCCGCGAACTGCTCGACGCGCAGTACGCGGCGCTCGGTGTACCCGACGACCACGGAGGCTTCGCCCAGTTCGTGGTCGACGGCGTCAGCGACGCCCAGTGGAAGGCCATCGGCCCGCTTCCGCGCCAGCACGGCATCCTCGCCGCGATGCTGCACGAGGCCCGCCCCGAGCGTCTCGCCGACGTGCGCACGGACCCCCGCTTCGAGGGCTGGCCGGCCGCCCACCCCGACATGTCCGACTTCCTGGGCCTGCCGATCCGCGACGGCGACGAGGTCATCGGCGCCCTGTTCCTGGCGAACAAGAACAAGAAGGACTGCTCCACGCCGGCCGACGGCTGCGGCTTCACCGAGGACGACCAGGAACTCCTGACGATCCTCGCCCAGCACGCGGCGATCGCCCTGACCAACGCCCGCCTCTACGAGCGCAGCCGCGAGCTCACCATCGTCGAGGAGCGCTCCCGGCTCGCCCATGAGCTCCATGACGCCGTCAGCCAGAAGCTCTTCTCCCTGCGCCTGACCGCGCAGGCCGCGGCCGCCCTCGTGGACCGCGACCCCGCCCGCGCCAAGGGCGAACTGCACCAGGTGGCCATGCTCGCCGCGGAGGCCACGGAGGAACTGCGCGCCGCCGTCATCGAGCTGCGCCCCGCCGCCCTCGACGAGGACGGCCTGGTCGCCACCCTGCGCACCCAGATACAGGTCCTCGACCGCGCCCACTCCGCGCGCGTGACCTTCGCCGGCCACGGGGTGCGGGCGCTGCCCGCGGCCCAGGAGGAGGCGGTGCTGCGCGTCGCCCAGGAGGCCCTGCACAACGCACTGCGGCATTCTGGAGCCGGCCGGGTCGACGTCACCCTGGAGAAGCGCGGCACCGGCACCGTCCTGCGCGTCAGTGACGACGGCAGCGGCTTCGAGCCCACGGCGACACGCACCGCGGGACGCCACCTGGGCCTGGTCTCCATGCGCGACCGGTCGAGCGGGGTCGGCGGCACCCTCAGTGTGGAATCGGCGCCCGGAAAGGGCACCACGATCGAGATGGAGGTTCCTGGTGGCTGAGGCAATCAAGGTGCTGCTCGTCGACGACCACCAAGTGGTCCGCCGGGGCCTGCGCACCTTCCTCGAAGTGCAGGACGACATCGAGGTCGTGGGTGAGGCGTCCGACGGCGCCGAAGGGGTCGCCCGCGCCGAGGAGCTGAAGCCCGACGTCGTCCTCATGGATGTCAAGATGCCGGTAATGGACGGCATCGACGCGCTGCGCAAGCTCCGCGAGCTCGCCAACCCCGCGCGCGTGCTGATCGTCACCAGCTTCACCGAACAGCGCACGGTCGTCCCGGCCCTGCGCGCGGGCGCCGCCGGCTATGTCTACAAGGACGTGGACCCCGACGCCCTCGCCGGGGCCATCCGCTCCGTGCACGCCGGGCACATCCTGCTGCAGCCCGAGGTGGCGGCCGCCCTGCTGTCCCAGGAGGAGGCCAACTCGGGCCAGGGGAGAGGCGGTTCACTCACCGAACGGGAGCGCGAAGTGCTCGGCCTGATCGCGGACGGCCGCTCCAACCGGGAAATCGCACGCGCGCTCGTCCTCTCCGAGAAGACCGTCAAGACGCATGTCTCGAACATCCTGATGAAGCTCGACCTCGCCGACCGCACGCAGGCCGCGCTCTGGGCCGTACGCCATGGGGCGGCGGGCTGATCGGCCGCGCGGCGGCGACAACTCGGAGGGTTCCGCTCCGGGCTGAGATTCATACCGTCGTGTGTATGTCACCCGGTTGGCGCATCCTCCGGGGATCTCGGCCGTTCTCCAGTGCGTGCCGCGGCGACTGCCGCGGTGATCGCTAGGGAGGGCTCAGAAGTGAAGAACCTGAAGAAGGCCACGGCTGTCGCGATGGTGGCCGGCGGGCTGGTCGCCGCCGGTGCCGGTATGGCCTCCGCGACGGACGGCTCGTGGGCGGGCGGCAGCGCCCAGGGCTCCCCGGGCGTCGTCTCGGGCAACGTCATCCAGGCCCCGATCCACATCCCCGTGAACGCGGTCGGCAACAGCGTGAACGTCATCGGCGCCCTGAACCCGGCCTTCGGCAACCTGGGCCTCAACCACTGAGACCCACGCCTCACCACCCCCACCGGCCTCCCAGGATTCTCCCGGGAGGCCGACTGCCGGTCCCTCCGGGGGCAGCGGGCTGGGGGGGGCAGGGGCGCAGCCCCGCCCCCAGGGGCGCGGGGAACTGCGCGCCCAGCCCCCACTCACCCGCACCCAAAGAACCCACCCGGGGGTCTGGGGGCGGAGCCCCCAGGGACGGGATGGGACGGGTAGGGGCGGCGGGGGCGGAAACAACCCTCAGCGCACCCCCCGCTCCCGCTCCTCCACGAACGCGTTGTACGCCGCGACCTGCGCCCGCCGAGCCGTCCGCTCGACCGGCCGCAGCGCCACCGCCCGCGCGGACATCTCCGACGCACTCACCGCCCCGCCATGCCCGTTCTCGTACGCGACGGAGATCAGCAACCCCACCCGCTGGGCCAGCTCCAGCACCCGCACCGCACGCGGCGGATACCCGGGCGCCAACACCTCGCGCCCCCGCTCGGCCCGAGCCCGATACGCATCGACCGCCGCCTCGGCAACCGGCCCCGACCCCGCCACGTCGAGTCGCGACAACACCTCCGTGGCCTCCCGCAGCGCCTCCGCGAGCTCCCGCTCGGCCTCCCCGAGCGAGGGCACATCCGCGGGCGGCGCCTCCCGCACGGCGAGGCAGTGCCACACCACCTCGACATGGACATCACCGTCGGGACCGGCCTCGTACACCTCGGGGACGAGCCCGAGCGCCGCCCCGTGGCAGACCACCGCCTCCTCCGCCTCGAGGGCCCGCGCATTGAAGTCCGGCGGGCCGCTCAGCCCGAGCGGATGCCCCGGCGCGGGCAGCGCGACCCGCAGTCCGGTCACCCCGAGCGCGCGCAGCCGGCCGAGGGCGAGCGTGAGCCCGACGGGGCCGGACTCACCCGGCAGCCCCTCGACCCGGTGCACCGCGTCCTCACCGACGATGGCGAGCACCGCGTCATCCGGCGAAATGAATCCGGCCAAAAGGGCATTTCCCCATGCGGCCAAGCGTCCTGAGCGTGGTTCCGAGAGCATGCCTCCACCCTAAGGACCGACCGATGGATGGGAGCGCCCGACCGGTGGCGTAGGTTTTCCCTGGGGGCTGCGTCCACAGACGTAAGCGACGGCCGAGACTGCAATGGGAGACAACGCGCTCATGAGCGATGTACTGGAGCTGGAGGACGTATCCGTGGTCCGAGAGGGCCGGGCTCTGGTGGACCAGGTCTCCTGGTCGGTCAAGGAGGGGGAGCGCTGGGTCATCCTCGGCCCGAACGGCGCCGGAAAGACGACCCTCCTGAACCTCGCCTCCAGCTATCTCTTCCCCAGCTCGGGCACCGCCACCATCCTCGGCGAGACCCTCGGCAAGGTCGACGTCTTCGAGCTGCGCCCGCGCATCGGCGTGGCGGGCATCGCCATGGCCGAGAAGCTCCCCAAGCGCCAGACCGTCCTGCAGACGGTGCTGACGGCCGCCTACGGCATGACCGCGGGCTGGCACGAGGACTACGAGGACATCGACGAACAGCGCGCCCGCGCCTTCCTCGACCGCCTCGGCATGAGCGACTACCTGGACCGCCGGTTCGGCACGCTCTCCGAGGGCGAGCGCAAGCGCACCCTGATCGCCCGCGCCCTGATGACCGACCCCGAGCTGCTCCTGCTCGACGAGCCCGCCGCGGGCCTCGACCTCGGCGGCCGCGAGGACCTGGTCCGCCGTCTCGGCCGCCTCGCCCGCGACCCGATCGCCCCCTCCATGATCATGGTCACGCACCATGTCGAGGAGATCGCTCCCGGCTTCACCCACGTCCTGATGATCCGTCAGGGCAAGGTGCTCGCCGCGGGCCCGCTCGAGCTCGAACTCACCTCGCGCAACCTCTCCCTCTGCTTCGGACTCCCGCTCGTCGTCGAGCAGGTCGGCGACCGCTGGACCGCGCAGGGCCTGCCGCTGTCCTGAACACCCGGTACGAGCCCCTTCTCTGCCGATCTGCGCCCTGTCCGCGCCCGGTCCGCGGACCTACCATGACCACGTGAACGACATCAACGCGTGGGTGTGGTGGCTCGTCGGCGCGGCCGCGCTGGGCATTCCGCTCGTGCTGACCGCGATGCCGGAGTTGGGCATGCTCGCCCTCGGCGCCGCGGCGGCGGCGGCGACAGCGGGCCTCGGCGGCGATGTCGTCCTTCAGGTGGTCGTCTTCGCCGTCGTCTCGTTCGCGCTCATCGCCGTCGTACGTCCCGTCGCGGCCCGACACCGCGCCCAGCGTCCCCAACTCGCCACCGGAGTCGAGGCGTTGAAGGGAAAGCAGGCCATCGTCCTGGAGCGGGTGGACGGTTCGGGCGGTGGCCGGATCAAACTCGGCGGAGAGATCTGGTCGGCGCGCGCCCTCGACATCGGACAGGCCTACGAGGTGGGCCAGGAGGTGGACGTCGTGGATATCGAAGGAGCCACGGCGATTGTGATGTGACCTCGTGCGACGCAAGTGAACCGAACGCCCCACGTGGCAGACGACGGTCTGTCAGACTCGTCGAGCAAGATCTTCAACAACCATAAGATCTTTCGGAATTACCGAGGCGGAGAAGGGTACGGGGAGCATCGATGGCACCAATCATCATCGTCCTGATCATTCTGGTGGTGTTGGTCTTCATTGCCCTGATCAAGACCATCCAGGTCATCCCACAGGCCAGCGCGGCCATCGTCGAGCGTTTCGGCCGCTACACGCGGACCCTGAACGCGGGCCTGAACATCGTGGTCCCGTTCATCGACTCGATCCGCAACCGCATCGACCTGCGTGAACAGGTCGTGCCGTTCCCGCCGCAGCCGGTGATCACCCAGGACAACCTGGTGGTCAACATCGACACGGTCATCTACTACCAGGTGACCGACGCGCGCGCCGCCACCTACGAGGTCGCCAGCTACATCCAGGCGATCGAGCAGCTCACCGTCACCACTCTGCGCAACATCATCGGTGGCATGGACCTGGAGCGGACCCTCACCTCCCGCGAGGAGATCAACGCGGCCCTGCGCGGCGTCCTCGACGAGGCCACCGGCAAGTGGGGCATCCGCGTCAACCGCGTCGAGCTCAAGGCGATCGAACCGCCCACCTCCATCCAGGACTCGATGGAGAAGCAGATGCGCGCCGACCGTGACAAGCGCGCCGCGATCCTCACCGCCGAAGGTATCCGCCAGTCGCAGATCCTCACCGCCGAGGGTGAGAAGCAGTCCGCGATCCTGCGCGCCGAAGGTGAGGCCAAGGCCGCCGCCCTGCGCGCGGAGGGCGAGGCACAGGCCATCCGTACGGTCTTCGAGTCCATCCACGCCGGCGACGCCGACCAGAAACTCCTCGCCTACCAGTACCTCCAGATGCTCCCCAAGATCGCCGAGGGCGACGCCAACAAGCTCTGGATCGTGCCCAGCGAGATCGGCGACGCCCTCAAGGGCCTGAGCGGCGCCATGGGCAACTTCGGCCCCATGGGCGGCGGTTCGGGCAACGCGGGCACCGAGCGCCGCGAGAAGCCGTCCGTCACCGACTGACGCCCTGGTCCCTACGACGATGGGGCCCACCTCCTGCCTTTCGGCGGAGGCGGGCCCCATCGTCGTAGGAACTGCCGGACCTAGGCTGCGGGCTGGGCCAGCCACTCCGGGAGGGCGTCGAGGTCGTCCCGGCCCAGCGCCAGCAGCATCGCGTCCGCGGGCGTCGGCTCGAACGGCTGCCGCAGCAGCGGCATCCCCGCCTGCTCCGGAGTCCGGGCCGCCTTGCGGTGATTGTCCTCCGCGCAGGACGCCACCGTGTTCAGCCAGGAGTCCTGACCGCCCTGCGCACGCGGCACCACGTGGTCGACCGTCGTCGCCCGCCTTCCGCAGTACGCGCACCTGTGCCGGTCGCGTACGAGCACACCGCGCCTCGACCACGGCGCTTGTCTTCGGAAAGGCACCCTCACATACCTGCACAGCCTGATGACCCGGGGCACGGGTATGTCCAGCGCGGCGCCGCGCATACGGAGTTCGGGGTGGGCCTGCTCGACGACAGCCTTGTCCTGCAGCACCAGAACGACGGCTCGGTTCAACGTCACCGTCGACAGCGGCTCAAAGCTTGCGTTCAGAACCAGCGTGTCCCGCATCCAGCCCACCTCCCGTGCGCACCGGCCCACCCCCTGGCGGGCTTGGATCAACTCTGGCCGGGCACGCCGAGATGGACAACGCAATAAAAATGCCCGCCCCTGATCACTTCCAAGACCAGAGGCGGGCAAACGTTCAGTGAACGTGTGTCTTCACCGCTTTACGCGGGAGACGCGTACTCACCCATCAGCTGGGCGCGCGCCAACGTGTGGAACCGCAGATTGAATCCCACGACGGCCGGCGACACCTCCGCGTCGGGACCGAGCTTCTCCTGATCCACGGCGTACACCGTGAACACATACCGGTGCGCAGGATCCCCGGCCGGCGGCGCGGCGCCACCGAAGTCCTTGGAGCCATAGTCGTTGCGCACCTGGACGGCGCCCTCCGGCAGCCCCTCGAACTTGCCGCTGCCCGCACCCGTCGGCAATTCCGTCACCGAAGTGGGAATGTCGAACACCACCCAGTGCCAGAACCCACTCCCCGTCGGGGCGTCCGGGTCGAAGCAGGTCACGGCGAAGCTCTTGGTCTCCTGCGGGAACCCCTCCCAGCTCAGCTGCGGCGAGGTGTTCCCGGCCGCGTAGACCTGAGCGTCCTTCAGTACCCCACCGACCTCGACGTCCTCGCTGGTGACCGTGAAAGCCGGAACGGGCGGATGGAAGTCATGGGGAAGCGGCGGCCTCTTGGGCTCGGTCACGTCAGAACCTCCTGAACGGCGGAATCTATCGACCTGAGCCTAGGTCCTGTCGTCGAATTCCCGTCGTCCGCCCGAAGGGCGGGCCCGGCGGCGTCAGGTGCGTGCTCTCGGTGTGCCGGGCGCAGACCCTCGTACTGGATGTACTGGGGTCTGTGCCCGGTGCGGCGAGTGGGGGTACCTCCCACGCCCTTCAGGCAGTGGGGGAGCGTGCATGGCGTCGCGGGGCTGGGGGCACCTCCCGGCCGAAGGCTGGGGGAGGGAATTTGACGACAGGGCCTAGAACCAGCTGCGCTTGCTGCCGACCTCGGACAGCCACTGGTTCAGGTACGCGGCCCAGTCCGTGCCCTGGTAGTCGTGCAGCCCCACTCGGAAGGAGCGGTACGAGTCGCTGCCCTCACTGAAGAGGCCCGGCTTCTTGTCCATCTCCAGGATGACGTCCATCTCGTGGTCGTCCGCGACGAAGCTCAGCTCGACCTGGTTCAGCCCGCGGTACTGCGAAGGCGGGAAGAACTCGATCTCCTGGTAGAACGGCAGCTTCTGCCGGGTGCCCCGGATGTGACCGCGCTCCATGTCCGCGTTCTTGAAGCGGAAGCCCAGCTGGATGAAGGCGTTCAGGATCGCCTGCTGCGCCGGCAGCGGGTGCACGTTGATCGGGTCCAGGTCACCGGAGTCCACGGCACGCGCGATCGCCAGCTCGGTGGTCACACCGATGTGCATGCCCCGCAGCGGCTGCCCGTCGATCGTGGTGATCGGCGTCTCCCACGGAATCTCGAGCCCGAAGGGAACGGCGTGCACGGAACCGGCCTGCAGCTCGAAGGCCCCACCGAGCCGCAGCTTGGTGAACTCGATGTCCTGCTTGTACTCCTGGTCGTCGTGCCCCTCGACCTCGACCTTGGCCTGGAGCCCGACCGACAGCCCCTCGATGGCCTGGTTCACGGACCCGCCCTGGATCCGCACCTCACCCTGCACGACACCGCCCGGAACGACGTTGACCTCGGTCAGCACTGTCTCGACCGAAGCCCCACCGGCTCCCAGGCTCGCAAGCAGCCGCTTGAACCCCATGTTTCTTCCTCCCCAGGCAACGCCTGTGCTCCGTCGTACATCCGTCTGGATCCTTGATCCCTACAAACGCGATCCGGCCGCGGCCGGTTCCGCGCCCCCACCCTTACAAGGAGGACGCTCCCTGACCACCCGCGGACACGCACTCGTGCATGCCCGTGCGCACGGTCCCTCACCCGGCCACATCCGTCCGGGCGACTGGACTACGCTCATAAGCCATGATTGCGGCCCCTGACCGTACGCCCATCACCCGGGACTTCTTCGACCGCCCCGTACTGGAGGTCGCCCCCGACCTGCTGGGACGCACCCTCGTCCGCACGACACCGGACGGTCCGATCGAGCTGCGTCTCACGGAGGTGGAGGCGTACGACGGCCCGAACGACCCCGGCTCCCATGCCTATCGCGGCCGTACGGCCCGCAACGGCGTGATGTTCGGTCCGCCCGGGCATGTATACGTCTACTTCACCTACGGCATGTGGTTCTGCATGAACCTGGTGTGTGGTCCGGAGGGCAACCCGAGCGGGGTCCTCCTCCGTGCCGGAGAGATCACCGAGGGCGCCGAACTCGCTCGCAAACGTCGACTATCAGCCCGAAATGACAAGGAACTGGCCAAAGGGCCCGCGCGCCTGGCCACGGCACTCGGCGTGGACAGGGCCCTCGACGGCACCGACGCCTGCGCCCCCGAGGGCTCCCCGCTGACCCTGCTGACGGGCACCCCCATCCACTCCGACCAGGTACGCAGCGGTCCGCGCACCGGAGTGGCCGGCGACGGGGGCGTCCACCCCTGGCGCTTCTGGGTCGCCAACGACCCCACCGTGAGCCCTTATAGGGCCCATACGCCACGCCGTCGCTCAACTTGACGCGTCCCTGGGGGGTCCGTAATGTAGCCCGAGCCGCTTGAACCGGGTACGGCGTTCAGCCAGCAGCCGGAAGTGGCCAACCCACTACCTACGACTTCCCCTCAGCGGGGGGTAATTCGGCGTGCCTGCATGCTCGAATTCCAGCCCGCCGAACTCGATTATGAGTTGCCGAGGGAGTCGGCTAGCGTAGTGAATGTCGAAAGGCCGCGAAGCGAAAGCGCTCAAAGCCAGAAGACGGAATCCCTCTCCGACAGGGAATCGGACGCGAAAGAGTCTGATACAGTCGGACCCGCCGGAAAGGGAAACGCGGAAGCGGAAACCTGGAAAGCACCGAGGAAATCGGATCGCGAAACGGTCTGATAGAGTCGGAAACGCAAGACCGAAGGGAAGCGCCCGGAGGAAAGCCCGAGAGGGTGAGTACAAAGGAAGCGTCCGTTCCTTGAGAACTCAACAGCGTGCCAAAAATCAACGCCAGATATGTTGATACCCCGTCTCCGGCCGATCGGCTGGGGCGAGGTTCCTTTGAAAAAGTCCTGCCGGGCACTGCCTGGTAGGCGCACAGCGAGGACGCTGTGAACCGGGAGGATTATTCCTCTTCCTGGTTCCGCTCTCGTGGTGTCGTCCCGATTACGGGAAAACATTCACGGAGAGTTTGATCCTGGCTCAGGACGAACGCTGGCGGCGTGCTTAACACATGCAAGTCGAACGATGAAGCCCTTCGGGGTGGATTAGTGGCGAACGGGTGAGTAACACGTGGGCAATCTGCCCTTCACTCTGGGACAAGCCCTGGAAACGGGGTCTAATACCGGATAATACCTGCCTGGGCATCTGGGTGGGTTAAAAGCTCCGGCGGTGAAGGATGAGCCCGCGGCCTATCAGCTTGTTGGTGAGGTAGTGGCTCACCAAGGCGACGACGGGTAGCCGGCCTGAGAGGGCGACCGGCCACACTGGGACTGAGACACGGCCCAGACTCCTACGGGAGGCAGCAGTGGGGAATATTGCACAATGGGCGAAAGCCTGATGCAGCGACGCCGCGTGAGGGATGACGGCCTTCGGGTTGTAAACCTCTTTCAGCAGGGAAGAAGCGAGAGTGACGGTACCTGCAGAAGAAGCGCCGGCTAACTACGTGCCAGCAGCCGCGGTAATACGTAGGGCGCAAGCGTTGTCCGGAATTATTGGGCGTAAAGAGCTCGTAGGCGGCTTGTCACGTCGGGTGTGAAAGCCCGGGGCTTAACCCCGGGTCTGCATTCGATACGGGCTAGCTAGAGTGTGGTAGGGGAGATCGGAATTCCTGGTGTAGCGGTGAAATGCGCAGATATCAGGAGGAACACCGGTGGCGAAGGCGGATCTCTGGGCCATTACTGACGCTGAGGAGCGAAAGCGTGGGGAGCGAACAGGATTAGATACCCTGGTAGTCCACGCCGTAAACGGTGGGAACTAGGTGTTGGCGACATTCCACGTCGTCGGTGCCGCAGCTAACGCATTAAGTTCCCCGCCTGGGGAGTACGGCCGCAAGGCTAAAACTCAAAGGAATTGACGGGGGCCCGCACAAGCAGCGGAGCATGTGGCTTAATTCGACGCAACGCGAAGAACCTTACCAAGGCTTGACATACACCGGAAACGGCCAGAGATGGTCGCCCCCTTGTGGTCGGTGTACAGGTGGTGCATGGCTGTCGTCAGCTCGTGTCGTGAGATGTTGGGTTAAGTCCCGCAACGAGCGCAACCCTTGTTCTGTGTTGCCAGCATGCCCTTCGGGGTGATGGGGACTCACAGGAGACTGCCGGGGTCAACTCGGAGGAAGGTGGGGACGACGTCAAGTCATCATGCCCCTTATGTCTTGGGCTGCACACGTGCTACAATGGCAGGTACAATGAGCTGCGAAGCCGTGAGGCGGAGCGAATCTCAAAAAGCCTGTCTCAGTTCGGATTGGGGTCTGCAACTCGACCCCATGAAGTCGGAGTTGCTAGTAATCGCAGATCAGCATTGCTGCGGTGAATACGTTCCCGGGCCTTGTACACACCGCCCGTCACGTCACGAAAGTCGGTAACACTCGAAGCCGGTGGCCCAACCCCTTGTGGGAGGGAGCTGTCGAAGGTGGGACTGGCGATTGGGACGAAGTCGTAACAAGGTAGCCGTACCGGAAGGTGCGGCTGGATCACCTCCTTTCTAAGGAGCACTTCTTACCGATCCCTTCGGGGTGAGGTCAGAGGCCAGTACATCAGCGAATGTCTGATGCTGGTTGCTCATGGGTGGAACGTTGATTATTCGGCATTTTCGGTCATCTCAGGCTGTGAGTACTGCTCTTCGGGGCGTGGAAAGCTGATCATGGGTGGCGGGGATGCCGGGCACGCTGTTGGGTGTCTGAAGGTACGGCCGATTGTTGGCTGCCTTCAGTGCCGGCCCCAGTGCACTCGAACCGGAAGGTTCGGGGTGATGGGTGGTTGGTCGTTGTTTGAGAACTGCACAGTGGACGCGAGCATCTGTGGCCAAGTTTTTAAGGGCGCACGGTGGATGCCTTGGCACCAGGAACCGATGAAGGACGTGGGAGGCCACGATAGTCCCCGGGGAGTCGTCAACCAGGCTTTGATCCGGGGGTTTCCGAATGGGGAAACCCGGCAGTCGTCATGGGCTGTCACCCTTGCCTGAACACATAGGGCAAGTGGAGGGAACGCGGGGAAGTGAAACATCTCAGTACCCGCAGGAAGAGAAAACAACCGTGATTCCGGGAGTAGTGGCGAGCGAAACTGGATGAGGCCAAACCATATGCGTGTGAGACCCGGCAGGGGTTGCGTATGTGGGGTTGTGGGATTTCTCTTTCACGGTCTGCCGGCCGTGAGACGAGTCAGAAACCGTTGATGTAGGCGAAGGACATGCGAAAGGTCCGGCGTAGAGGGTAAGACCCCCGTAGTCGAAACGTCAACGGCTCGTTTGAGAAACACCCAAGTAGCACGGGGCCCGAGAAATCCCGTGTGAATCTGGCGGGACCACCCGCTAAGCCTAAATATTCCCTGGTGACCGATAGCGGATAGTACCGTGAGGGAATGGTGAAAAGTACCGCGGGAGCGGAGTGAAATAGTACCTGAAACCGTGTGCCTACAAGCCGTGGGAGCGTCGGGCAAGCACTTGTGCTTGCCTCGTGACTGCGTGCCTTTTGAAGAATGAGCCTGCGAGTTTGCGGTGTGTTGCGAGGTTAACCCGTGTGGGGAAGCCGTAGCGAAAGCGAGTCCGAATAGGGCGGTTTAGTAGCGCGCTCAAGACCCGAAGCGGAGTGATCTAGCCATGGGCAGGTTGAAGCGGCTGTAAGAGGTCGTGGAGGACCGAACCCACCAGGGTTGAAAACCTGGGGGATGACCTGTGGTTAGGGGTGAAAGGCCAATCAAACTCCGTGATAGCTGGTTCTCCCCGAAATGCATTTAGGTGCAGCGTCGTGTGTTTCTTGCCGGAGGTAGAGCACTGGATAGGCGATGGGCCCTACCGGGTTACTGACCTTAGCCAAACTCCGAATGCCGGTAAGTGAGAGCGCGGCAGTGAGACTGTGGGGGATAAGCTCCATGGTCGAGAGGGAAACAGCCCAGAGCATCGACTAAGGCCCCTAAGCGTACGCTAAGTGGGAAAGGATGTGGAGTCGCAGAGACAACCAGGAGGTTGGCTTAGAAGCAGCCACCCTTGAAAGAGTGCGTAATAGCTCACTGGTCTAGTGATTCCGCGCCGACAATGTAGCGGGGCTCAAGCGTACCGCCGAAGTCGTGTCATTGCAGCAATACTCCCAACGGAGGCTGTGATGGGTAGGGGAGCGTCGTGTGCCGGGTGAAGCCGCGCCGGAAGGCAGTGGTGGACGGTTCACGAGTGAGAATGCAGGCATGAGTAGCGATACACACGTGAGAAACGTGTGCGCCGATTGACTAAGGGTTCCTGGGTCAAGCTGATCTGCCCAGGGTAAGTCGGGACCTAAGGCGAGGCCGACAGGCGTAGTCGATGGATAACCGGTTGATATTCCGGTACCCGCTGTGAAGCGTCAAACATCGAACCAGGCGATGCTAAGTCCGTGAAGCCGCCCCGGAGCCTTCGGGCAAAGGGGAGTGGTGGAGCCGACGGACCAGACCTGTAGTAGGTGAGTGATGGGGTGACGCAGGAAGGTAGTCCATCCCGGGCGGTGGTTGTCCCGGGGTAAGGGTGTAGGCCGTGTGATAGGTAAATCCGTCACACATTAAGGCTGAGACCTGATGCCGAGCCGATTGTGGTGAAGTGGATGATCCTATGCTGTCGAGAAAAGCCTCTAGCGAGTTTCATGGCGGCCCGTACCCTAAACCGACTCAGGTGGTCAGGTAGAGAATACCGAGGCGTTCGGGTGAACTATGGTTAAGGAACTCGGCAAAATGCCCCCGTAACTTCGGGAGAAGGGGGGCCATCACCGGTGATCGGATTTACTCCGTGAGCTGGGGGTGGCCGCAGAGACCAGCGAGAAGCGACTGTTTACTAAAAACACAGGTCCGTGCGAAGCCGTAAGGCGATGTATACGGACTGACGCCTGCCCGGTGCTGGAACGTTAAGGGGACCGGTTAGTCACTCTTCGGGGTGGCGAAGCTGAGAACTTAAGCGCCAGTAAACGGCGGTGGTAACTATAACCATCCTAAGGTAGCGAAATTCCTTGTCGGGTAAGTTCCGACCTGCACGAATGGCGTAACGACTTCTCGACTGTCTCAACCATAGGCCCGGTGAAATTGCACTACGAGTAAAGATGCTCGTTTCGCGCAGCAGGACGGAAAGACCCCGGGACCTTTACTACAGTTTGATATTGGTGTTCGGTTCGGCTTGTGTAGGATAGGTGGGAGACTGTGAAGTGCGGGCGCCAGCCCGTGTGGAGTCGTCGTTGAAATACCACTCTGGTCGTGCTGGATGTCTAACCTGGGTCCGTGATCCGGATCAGGGACAGTGTCTGATGGGTAGTTTAACTGGGGCGGTTGCCTCCTAAAGAGTAACGGAGGCGCCCAAAGGTTCCCTCAGCCTGGTTGGTAATCAGGTGTTGAGTGTAAGTGCACAAGGGAGCTTGACTGTGAGACCGACGGGTCGAGCAGGGACGAAAGTCGGGACTAGTGATCCGGCGGTGGCTTGTGGAAGCGCCGTCGCTCAACGGATAAAAGGTACCCCGGGGATAACAGGCTGATCTTCCCCAAGAGTCCATATCGACGGGATGGTTTGGCACCTCGATGTCGGCTCGTCGCATCCTGGGGCTGGAGTCGGTCCCAAGGGTTGGGCTGTTCGCCCATTAAAGCGGTACGCGAGCTGGGTTTAGAACGTCGTGAGACAGTTCGGTCCCTATCCGCTGTGCGCGTAGGAATATTGAGAAGGGCTGTCCCTAGTACGAGAGGACCGGGACGGACGAACCTCTGGTGTGCCAGTTGTCCTGCCAAGGGCATGGCTGGTTGGCTACGTTCGGGAGGGATAACCGCTGAAAGCATCTAAGCGGGAAGCCTGCTTCGAGATGAGTATTCCCACCCCCTTGAGGGGTTAAGGCTCCCAGTAGACGACTGGGTTGATAGGCCGGATCTGGAAGGCGGGTAACCGCTGGAGGTGACCGGTACTAATAGGCCGAGGGCTTGTCCTCAGTTGCTCGCGTCCACTGTGTAGTTCCCAGACAACGAACGGTTGTGCTGGCTGAACAGTTCCACTAATCAATTGAATAGTGTGCTTGTTCGCTGCCCGTTCGAGACCCCGTTTTATCGCGGGGTGTCTGAAAGGGTTTCGGTGGCCATAGCATGAGGGAAACGCCCGGTTACATTCCGAACCCGGAAGCTAAGCCTCATAGCGCCGATGGTACTGCAGGGGGGACCCTGTGGGAGAGTAGGTCGCCGCCGAACAATCTTTGGAGGACCTCTGGTTCCAGCGACTCGCTGGAACCAGAGGTCCTTTTTTGTTTTTCCGAGGCGCGCCGGGTACCCGGCTGCGCGAGAATGACTTGCGGTACCGATGACAGGAGTCACCCATGTCCACCAACTCTCCCGACGAGCGACCGGAGCGCGACCAGCGCCGCCAGGACAGTGGTGACCGCGGCGGCTACCGAGGAGGTCCGCGCCGGGACAACGACCGCCGGGACAACGACCGTGGCGGCTTCGGTCGGCGCGATGACCGTCGTGACGGTGACCGGGGTGGTGACCGGGGTGGTGACCGCGGCGGCTTCCGTCGCGACGACAACCGCCGTGACGACAACCGTGGCGGCGGCGGATTCCGTGGCCGTGACGACCGGCGTGAGGGGGACCGGGGCGGCCGTCCGCCGTTCCGTCGTGACGATCGACCCACCGGCGGTCCGCGTCGTGACGACCGTGGTGGGTTCCGTCGGGAAGGGGACCGTCGGGAGGGGGACCGTCCGGCGTTCCGCCGTGATGACCGTCCCAGCAGTGGTCCGCGTCGCGATGACCGTCCCAGCAGTGGTCCGCGTCGAGACGACGACCGTGGTGGGTTCCGTCGGGACGACAACCGTGGTGGCGGCGGCGGTTTCCGGCGCGACGACCGCAATGACTTCCGCCGTGATGACCGCCGTGACGACCGTCGTGACAGCGGCGACCGTGGTGGTTTCCGTCGGGACGACCGTCGTGACAGCGGCGACCGTGGTGGTTTCCGTCGGGACGACCGTCGTGATGACCGTCGTGACAGCGGCGACCGCGGTGGCTTCCGCCGTGATGATCGCGGTGACTTCCGGCGCGACGATCGTCGGGGCGATGACCGTGGCGGGATCCGTCGGGAGGGGGACCGTCCGGCGTTCCGCCGTGATGACCGTCCCAGCAGTGGTCCGCGCCGTGACGACCGTCCCAGCAGTGCTCCCCGTCGGGACGACCGTCCCAGCAGTGGTCCGCGTCGTGATGACCGTCCCAGCAGTGGTCCGCGCCGTGACGACCGCCCCAGTGGTGGTCCCCGTCGTGACGACGACCGCGGTGGCTTCCGCCGGGACGACCGTCGGGACAGCGGTGACCGTGGTGGTTTCCGTCGGGACGACAACCGTGGTGGTGGCGGCGGTTTCCGGCGCGACGACCGCAATGACTTCCGCCGTGATGACCGGCGCGACGACCGCCGTGATGACCGGCGCGAGGGCGAGCGTCCGGCCTTCCGGCGCGACGACAGGCGGGACGACAGCCGTGGTGGTGGCGGATTCCGCGCCCGTGACGACCGGGGTCGTGACGACCGCGGACGCGGTGGTCCCCGTCGTGACGACCGGGGTGGCCGTCCCGGTGGCTTCCGCGGCCGTGACGACCGTGGAGGCGACGACCGTCGCGGTGGCGGCTTCCGTGGCCGCGACGAGCGCGACCGGGACCGTGAGCCGATCAAGCGGCTGCCGATCCCCGATGACGTCACGGGTGAGGAGATCGACGCGGACGTACGGCAGGAGCTCCTGAGCCTGCCGAAGGGGCTCGCGGAGGACGTCTCCAGGAACCTGGTGATGGTCGCCCGGCTCATCGACGAGGACCCCGAGGGCGCGTACGCGTACTCGAAGATCGCCCTGCGGCTGGCGTCGCGTGTGGCCGCCGTACGCGAGGCGGCCGGGTTCGCCGCGTACGCGAACCAGAAGTACAGCGAGGCGCTCGCCGAGTTCCGGGCGGCGCGCCGTATGACCGGGAACGTGGATCTGTGGCCCGTCATGGCGGACTGCGAGCGCGGTCTGGGCCGGCCCGAGAAGGCGCTGGACATGGCGGGTGCGCCCGAGGTGCACAAGCTGGACAAGGCCGGGCAGGTCGAGATGCGGCTCGTGGCGGCCGGCGCCCGGCGCGACATGGGGCAGCTCGACGCCGCCATCGTGACGCTTCAGAGCCCGGAGCTCGCCTCGAACTCCGTACAGCCCTGGACGGCCCGACTGCGCTACGCCTACGCCGACGCGCTGCTGGCCGCCGGTCGTGAGAACGAGGCGCGCGAGTGGTTCGCGAAGGCCGTCGAGTCCGACAAGGACGGCAGCACGGACGCCTCCGACCGGCTCGCCGAGCTGGACGGCGTCGAGTTCGTCGACGCGCTCGTCGAGGACGAGGACGATGACGAGGTCGTGACCGCGGCGGACGCGAAGGCCGACACCAAGGCCGACACCGAGATCGAGATCGAGGACGACGGTGAGGACGACGTCGTCGAGGCCGAGGCGCCCAAGCCGGTCGTCGAGGACGAAGACGACGAGGACGACGACGAGGACGAGGACGCTCCGCGGGGCTGAGGGTGCTCCTCGGTGCTGACGTAGGGCGGTTGTCGTAGGACAAAGGCGGCGGGATCCCTTCCGGAATCCCGCCGCCTTTGGTGTTTCAGCCCCTGTTTCTTCCTGTGGAGTCTCAGAGGGGCAGCGCCCGCAGCACCAGCCCGGACGCCGGCTTGGGGCCGAACGAGGTGGACTTGCGGGGCATCGTGACGCCCTGGCGGGCGAGGTCGCGTACGACCTCCTCGCGGACCGGGTGCATCAGGACGGCCGTACCGCCGTCGCGCTCCGCCTTTTCCACCGTGGCGGCCGTGTCGTGGATGTACGCGATGTGGGCGGGCGAGTCCTCGGGGATGCCCCAGACGTGGGCCAGGAGCGTGGCATGCAGGACGGTCGCGTCGAGGGTGCGCCAGGCCTCGGGGCGGTCGGCGGGGACCGTACGGGCGAGGAGGTCCGGGGACGGGCGGTCGACCAGGTGGAACGAGCCGTCGCCCGCGAGGAGGAAGGCGTTGCCCTCCGCGGCGGCCACGGCCAGGGCCTCCAGCGCTTCCGGGAGCGGAACGTCGAGGTGACGTACGCGGAACGAGTCCGTGAGGGCGGTCAGCGCCTGAGCGACCGGCAGGCCGTGCAGCAGGCGGTGGATCGCGCGGACCCGGAGGGGGTAGCGCGCGGTGTCCACCAGGAGCACCAGGCCGTAGTCCCAGGGGCTGGGGGAGGGGTGTTCGGCGCGTAGCCGCAGGTAGGTCGCCCAGCGGTGGTGGCCGTCCGCGATGAGGGCCTGGTGGCGGCCGAGATCCGCCTGGATCTCGGCCAGATCGGCCGGGTCGGTGATCGCCCACAGGCGGTGGTTGAAACCGTCCTCCGTGGTCGTCGAGAGCAGCGGCTCGCCTTCCGCGGTGCGCTCGATGACGGCGGCCGTGCCGACCCGGGAGCCGTTGCCGCGGTAGGTCAGCAGGAGCGGTTCGAGGTTGGCGGAGGTGGCGCGCATCAGGGCCGCGCGGTCCGCGATGATGTGCGGCATGACGTCCTCGTGCGGAAGGACGACGCCGGCGGACGGCTCCGACAGGCGCAGGGCGCCGATGATGCCGCGTTGCAGCAGGCCGTCGTCGTGCTGCTCGTAGACGTACAGGCCCGGCACGGGGTCGGCGGCCAGGACGCCCTCGGACACCCAGTCCTGCAGGGTGTCCGCCGCCTGGCGGTTGCGGGCGGTCGGGGTCGTGTCCTGGGGGAGGATCAGCCGCACGATGTTGTGCGGGTCGGCGGACTCGAGGTGGAGCAGACCGTCCGGCCGAACGATGACGTCGTACGGCGGGGATGTCACGGCGGCGAGGCTGCCGACCCGGTCGGGGTCGTAGCGCAGGCCCCGGAACGGGGTCAGTTCGAGGCCGCTGCGCGCCGGGGTTTCCTCCGCGGGACCTGCATAGTTCATTGAGGCATCGTAAGTGTGCCGGCGCTGTGGGGGATGATCGGGGGAAAGAGATCGAACGAGGAGCGATGCGTAATGAGCCAGACCGTCAGGACGCGGCCCGAGGCCAGTGGGCAGGCCCTGAGCGAGGCCTACGACACGGCTCTGCTCGACCTGGACGGCGTGGTGTACGCGGGCGGGAACGCGATCGCGTATGCCGTGGAGTCACTGGGCACCGCCCGCTCGGGAGGGATGCACCTCGCGTATGTCACGAACAATGCGCTGCGTACACCCGAAACGGTGGCGGAGCATCTGAGTGAGCTGGGTATACCGACCGGCGCCGACGATGTCATCACCTCGGCTCAGGCCGTGGCGCGGCTGATCAGTGAGCAGGTGCCCGCCGGTGCGCGCGTGCTGGTCATCGGCGGCGAGGGACTGCGGGTCGCGCTGCGCGAGCGGGGGCTCGAGCCGGTCGAGTCGGCGGACGACGACCCGGCGGCGGTCGTCCAGGGGTTCGGCGGTGCCGACCTGCCCTGGGGGCGCTTCGCGGAGGCGTCCTACGCCGTCGCGCGCGGGGTGCCGTGGTTCGCGTCCAACACCGACCTGACGATCCCCAGTGCGCGCGGGATCGCGCCCGGGAACGGGGCCGCGGTGGAGGTCGTACGCATCGCCACGGGCGCCGAGCCGCAGGTGGCGGGCAAGCCGCTGCCCCCGATGCACCGCGAGACGATCCTGCGGACGGGGGCGAAGCGGCCGCTGGTGGTCGGCGACCGGCTGGACACGGACATCGAGGGCGCGTTCAACGGTGAGGTGGACTCGCTGCTCGTGCTCACCGGGGTGACGGACGGCGCGCAGCTTCTCGCCGCGCCGCCGCAGCACCGGCCGACGTATGTGGACGCCGATCTGCGGGGGCTGCTCACCGGGCAGCCGGAGGTCGTGGAGGAGGGCGACGCGTTTCGCTGCGGCGGGTGGACGGCGCAGGCGGGGAGTGAGCGTCTGGAGCTGGCGGGCGACGGCGAGGCGCTCGACGGGCTGCGGGCGCTGTGCGCGGCGGCGTGGACGGCCGCGGGCGAGGGGACGTGCGAGCTGGACGCGGGGAAGGCGCTGGCGAGGCTGGGGCTCTGACGGCCGAGGGAGGCTCAGGGGCTCCTTGGTGGTGGTGAGTAGTCACCGGGGATCGAAGCGTGAGCGAGGGTAGGCTAACCTAACCACGTGTTGGTCGACAGTCCCCCCGAACAGCGCGCGGAGACCGCCGCCGCGCCCCCGAGCCGTCAGCCGATTCGCGCCGTTGGACTCCTCGCGTCCCTGGCCCTTCTGGTGCTCGTCGCGTTGGCGAGCATCGCGATCGGTGCGAAAGCGCTGCCGCTGGACCAGGTCTGGCACGGCCTGTTCCACGGCACAGGGACGTACTCCGACGTCGTGGTCGACGACCGGATCTCGCGTACCGTCCTCGGACTGCTCGTCGGCGCCGCGCTCGGACTGTCGGGCGCCGTCCTGCAGGCGCTCACCCGCAATCCGCTGGCCGACCCCGGACTGCTCGGCATCAACGCGGGCGCGTCCGCCGCGGTCGTCACCGCCATCACCTACTTCGGTGTCACGAGCCTGAGCGGCTATGTGTGGTTCGCCTTCTTCGGCGCGGCCGCGGTCGGGGCGCTGGTCTGGTTCCTGGGCGGCAGCCGCGGTGCCACCCCGGTGCGGCTCGCGCTCGCCGGCACGGCGATCAGCGCCGCGCTCTACGGCTATCTGCAGGCCGTGATGATCATGGACGACGCGGCGCTCGGCAAGATGCGCTTCTGGACGGTCGGTTCGCTGGCCTCGGCCACCGACTCCACCATCAAGCAGGTGCTGCCCTTCCTCGTGGTCGGCACGGTTGTCGCGCTGGCGCTCGCCCGGCCCCTGAACGCCATGGCCATGGGTGACGACACCGCCCGTGCGCTCGGCGCCAACCTGAACCGCACCCGGGCGCTGTCCATGGCCGCGGCCACCGTGCTGTGCGGCGCCGCGACCGCCGCCTGCGGACCCATCGTCTTCGTCGGGCTCATGGTCCCGCACGTGGTCCGCTCCTTCACCGGGCCCGACCTGCGCTGGATCCTGCCGTACGCGACCGTGCTGTCACCCGTGCTGCTCCTCGGCGCCGATGTCGTGGGGCGGATGGTCGTGCGGCCCGCGGAGCTGCAGGTCGGCATCGTCACCGCGATCCTCGGCGGGCCGGTCTTCATCTATCTCGTACGACGGCGGAGGACGGCGCAGCTGTGACGGACACACGTACCCGAGCCGTGCGGACGCGCGGCGGTCTCTCGGTCCGGCTGGACGTCCGGGCGTTCACCGTCGTCGTGCTGCTGCTGGTGGCCGCGCTCGCCGCGAGCGTGGTGCTGATCGGCACCGGCGACTTCCCGATCCCTGCCGTCGACGTCCTCAAGACGCTCGTCGGCAACGGGAACGCGGGACAGGAGTTCATCGTCAACGACCTGCGGCTGCCACGGGTGCTCGTCGGCCTGCTGGTCGGGGCCTCGCTGGGGCTCGGCGGGGCTCTTTTCCAGTCCATCTCCCGCAACCCGCTGGGCAGCCCGGACGTCCTCGGCCTCGGCCAGGGATCGACGGCCGGGGCGCTTATCATGATCGTGCTGTTCTCGGGCAGTGCGAACCAGGTCGCGCTGGGAGCGCTCGTCGGCGGTCTGGTGACCGGGCTCGCCATCTATCTGCTCGCCTGGAAGCGGGGCGTGCACGGATACCGACTGGTCCTGGTCGGTATCGGAGTCTCCGCGATCGTCACGGCGGTCAACGGCTATCTGCTCACCAAGGCGGACATCGTCGACGCGGCCCGCGCGATCGTCTGGATGACCGGCTCCCTCAACGGCCGCGACTGGGCGCAGGTCTGGCCGCTGCTCGTCCTGTGCGCCGTCCTCGTCCCGCTCGTCCTCGGCAACGCGCGCGGGCTGCGCCTGATGGAGATGGGCGACGACGTGTCGTACGCCCTCGGAGTGCGCGTCGAGCGCGTACGGCTGCTGCTGATGCTGGCCGCGGTGCTGCTCACCGCGGGTGCCACCGCCGCCGCGGGTCCGGTCGGCTTCGTGGCGCTGACCGCGCCGCAGCTCGCCCGGCGGCTGACCCGCTCACCGGGGCCGAACCTGGTGCCGTCGATGTGCATGGGCGCGACCCTGCTGATAGTCGCGGACTGGGCCTCGCAGCGGGCCTTCGGAGCCGATCAGCTGCCCGTCGGCGTCGTGACGGGGGTCCTGGGCGGGCTCTATCTGCTGTGGCTGCTGGTCACCGAGCGCAGGGCGGGCCGGATATGAGCGCCGCGGCGAACAAGAACGCTCAGGCGACCAAGAACGCTCAAAGGAGCACTGTGAACCGCCTGTCCGCCGACAACGTCACCCTCGGCTACGACCAGCGCGTCATCGCGGAGAAGCTGTCGGTGGAGATCCCCGACAACTCCTTCACCGTGATCGTCGGCCCGAACGCCTGCGGCAAGTCCACGCTGCTGCGTGCCCTGTCGCGGATGCTCAAGCCGTCCGAGGGGCGGGTGCTGCTCGACGGGCAGGTCATCCAGTCGATGCCCGCGAAGAAGGTGGCCAGGACGCTCGGGCTGCTGCCGCAGTCGTCGATCGCGCCGGACGGCATCACGGTCGGCGACCTGGTCGGCCGGGGCCGCTATCCGCACCAGGGCCTGCTGCGCCAGTGGTCGACGGAGGACGAACGGGTCGTACAGGAGTCGATGGCCTCGACCGGCGTCGCCGAACTCGCCGATCGCTATGTCGACGAACTGTCCGGCGGCCAGCGCCAGCGCGTGTGGATCGCGATGGCCCTCGCCCAGCAGACCCCGCTGCTGCTGCTCGACGAGCCGACGACCTACCTCGACATCCAGCACCAGATCGACGTGCTCGACCTGTGCGCCGAGCTCCACGAGGAGCAGGGGCGCACCCTGGTCGCGGTCCTGCACGACCTCAATCACGCGGCCCGGTACGCCACCCACCTCATCGCCCTGCGCGAGGGCCGGGTCATCGCCGAGGGCGCGCCGAACGACATCGTCACGGCCGAACTGGTCGAGGAGGTCTTCGGGCTGCGCTGCCAGGTCATCGACGACCCGGAGACCGGGACGCCGCTGGTGGTGCCGGCGGCGCGGAAGGCCCGCGTGCGGGTGGCCGCCGGAGCCGCCGGCGTCGGAGCCGCTACAGAAGCTTCCTGAGGCGGAACAGGTCGAGCAGGGCCGCCTCCAGTCGCACCCGGCCCGAGCCCCAGGCCTTGGCGAAGTTCAGCTCCCCGTCGACCATGGCGACCAGGTCGTCGCCGGACATGGCGAGTCTGATCTGGGCCTTCTCCTGGGGCGGCCCCTGGAGGGTGTCGAGCACGTGGATCCGGCCGTCCGTGAGGCGACCGACGAAGGTGACGTCGAGGTCGGTGATACGGCAGCTGAGCGAGCGGTCCAGGGCCGCCGCCTCGCGTACCTTCCCGTCGGCGCCCACCATGCTGTCCGAGAGCTTGTCGAGTGCGCTGCGGCACTCCTCAATCGTGGCCATCGCGGTCGACGGTACCGCAGCGCTTCGGGGTAGCGTCGGGGCATGAACGAGTCAGTGCCGCAGGCCGGGACTCCGCAGGGCGTGATGCCGGAGCCGGAGGTTCCGATCGAGGTCGAACCCGAACTCGAGTACGACCCCGCCGCCCCGGCCCCACTGGACGTGGACCGCACGCCCACCGGGAACGCCGAGGTCGACGCCCAGCTCGACCGGCTGGGCGACGCCGACCACCTCGCCACGGACGGACATGTCGAGGTGTACGAGGATGTACACAGGGGGCTGCGCGACGCGCTGACCGCGCTCGACGCCCGCCCGGGAGCTCCGGTTCCCACCCGTCACCCGACCACCGCCCCTCAATGAGACCCTTCGGGTCACCCCTATCAATGACCGCACGACCGCAGGAGCTGAACCCAACGTGGCAGGAGTGGCACGCCGCCGCCTCGACGCCGAGCTGGTCCGCCGGAAGCTCGCCCGCTCGCGCGAGCACGCCAGCCAGCTGATCGCCGCCGGCCGGGTGAGCGTCGGCAAGACCCTCGCGACCAAACCCGCCACCCAGGTGGAGACCGCGGCCGCGATCGTGGTCACCCAGGACGACAGCGACCCCGACTACGTCTCGCGCGGCGGGCACAAGCTCGCGGGCGCCCTGGCCGCCTTCGTGCCCCAGGGGCTGAAGGTCGGGGGACGGCGGGCGCTGGACGCCGGAGCGTCCACCGGAGGCTTCACCGACGTACTGCTGCGCGCGGGCGCCTCCCATGTCGTCGCCGTCGACGTCGGTTACGGTCAACTCGCCTGGTCTCTGCAGAGCGATGAACGCGTCACCGTCAAGGACCGTACGAACGTACGCGAGTTGACGTTGGAGGCGATCGATGGGGAGCCCGTGGATCTTGTTGTCGGGGATCTGTCCTTCATCCCGCTCGGCCTGGTGCTGCCCGCCCTCGTGCGGTGCGCGGCGCCCGACGCCGATCTGGTGATGATGGTCAAGCCGCAGTTCGAGGTGGGGAAGGAGCGGCTGGGGAGTGGTGGAGTCGTACGCAGTCCGGAACTGCGCGCCGAGGCGGTGCGCGGTGTGGCCCGACGGGCCGCGGAACTGGGGCTCGGGGTGAAGGGCGTGACCGCGAGTCCGCTGCCCGGACCCTCGGGCAATGTCGAGTACTTTCTGTGGCTGCGTGCCGGGGCACCCGAACTCGACCCGGCCGACGTTGACCGTGCAGTGGCGGAGGGGCCGCGTTGACAGAGACCCGAGCTCGTACTGTTTTCCTGCTCGCCCACACCGGGCGGCCGGCCGCGATCCGCAGCGCCGAACTCGTGGTCCAGGGGCTGCTGCGCTCCGGGATCGGGGTGCGCGTGCTGGAGGCGGAGGCGGCCGATCTGCCGCTGCCGCCCGAGGTGGAGCTGGTGAGGGAAGCCACTCCGCAGTGCCTCGACGGATGCGAACTGCTGATCGTGCTCGGCGGTGACGGCACGCTGCTGCGCGGCGCCGAGTTCGCCCGCGCCTCCGGCGTGCCGATGCTCGGCGTCAACCTCGGTAGCGTCGGCTTCCTCGCGGAGGCCGAGCGGGACGACCTCGACAAGGTGGTCGACCGGGTGGTGACCAAGGCGTACGAGGTCGAGGAACGCATGACCGTCGACGTCGTCGTGCACCAGAACGGCGACATCGTGCACACCGACTGGGCGCTCAACGAGGCCGCCGTGCAGAAGGTCTCCGCCGAGAAGCTCCTCGAGGTCATCCTCGAGATCGACGGGCGGCCGGTCACCGGCTTCGGCTGTGACGGCATCGTCTGCGCGACCCCGACCGGGTCCACGGCGTACGCCTTCTCCGCCGGCGGACCGGTCGTCTGGCCCGAGGTCGAGGCGCTGCTCATGGTGCCGATCAGCGCGCACGCGCTGTTCGCCAAGCCGATGGTGACCTCGCCGAACTCGGTGCTCGCGGTGGAGGTGCTGCCGCACATTCCGCCGGGGGTGCTGTGGTGCGACGGGCGGCGGACGGTGGAGCTGCCGCCGGGGGCCCGGGTGGAGGTACGGCGGGGGGCTGTGCCGGTGCGGCTCGCCCGGCTGCACCACGCCTCGTTCACCGACCGGCTGGTGGCCAAGTTCGCGCTGCCGGTTTCCGGCTGGCGCGGGGCGCCGCACTGACACTCCCGTCAGGTCCACTCCCGTGGGTGACAAGGCACCGTTTGTAGGTGCTTGTCACCTGCGGGTACGTGGCTGCGGGGCGGGGGCCGTCGCACATCCGTGGCTGGACCTCGTAAGGTCGTGTCCGTGTTGGAGGAGATGCGGATACGGTCGCTCGGAGTCATCGACGACGCGGTCGTCGAGCTGTCGCCAGGCTTCACCGCCGTGACCGGTGAGACCGGTGCGGGCAAGACGATGGTGGTCACCAGCCTCGGGCTGCTGCTCGGCGGGCGCGCGGACCCCGCCCTCGTACGGATCGGCGCCAAGAACGCCGTCGTGGAGGGCCGGATCACCGTACCCACGGGCGGCACGGCGATCGTACGGGCCGAGGAGGCGGGCGCCGAGCTCGACGACGGCGCGCTGCTGATCAGCCGTACCGTTTCGGCCGAGGGGCGTTCCCGGGCGCACCTGGGCGGGCGTTCCGTGCCCGTGGGAGTGCTCGCCGAGCTCGCCGACGAGCTGGTGGCCGTGCACGGGCAGACCGACCAGCAGGGGCTGCTCAAACTGTCCCGGCAGCGGCAGGCGCTCGACCGGTACGCCGGGGACGCGGTCGCCGTGCCGCTCGCCAAGTACGCGGGGGCCTACCGGCGGCTGCGGGCCATCTCGGCCGAGCTGGACGAGATCACCACACGCGCGCGTGAGCGGGCCCAGGAAGCCGACCTGCTGCGCTTCGGACTCGACGAGATCGCGGCGGTCGAGCCGCGCGCGGGCGAGGACGCGGAACTTTCGGCGGAGGCGGAGCGGCTCGGGCACGCGGAAGCGCTCGCGTCCGCCGCCACGGCCGCCCATGCCGCCCTCGCGGGCAACCCCGAGGATCCCGAGGGCATCGACGCGGCGACGCTCGTCGCGGGCGCGCACCGAGCCCTGGAGGCCGTACGGTCGCACGACTCCGCGCTCGCCGGGCTGTCCGGGCGGATCGGGGAGATCAACATCCTGCTGCGCGACGTGGCGGGGGAACTGGCCGGATACGCCGACGACCTCGACGCCGATCCGCTGCGGCTCGCGGCGGTGGAGGAGCGCCGGGCCGCGCTCACCCAGCTGACCCGGAAGTACGGCGAGGACATCGACGCCGTACTCGCGTGGGCCGAGCAGGGTGCCGCGCGGCTCCTCGAACTCGACGGCGACGACGAGCGGATCGACGAGCTGACCGGTGAGCGGGACGCGCTGCGCGCCGAACTGGGCGGGCTTGCGCAGGCGCTGACGGACGCCCGGACGGAGGCCGCCGAACGGTTCGCGGCCGCCGTGACCGCGGAGCTGGCCTCGCTCGCCATGCCGCACGCGCGCGTGTCGTTCGAGATCCGGCAGACCGACGATCCCGAGGGTGTGGAGCTCGGCGGGCGTACCGTCGCGTACGGGCCTGCGGGCGTGGACGAGGTCGAACTGCTGCTCGCCCCGCATCCCGGGGCGCCGCCGCGGCCCATCGCCAAGGGAGCCTCCGGTGGTGAGCTCTCGCGCGTGATGCTCGCCGTGGAGGTCGTGTTCGCGGGGACCGACCCTGTGCCGACGTATCTCTTCGACGAGGTCGACGCCGGTGTGGGCGGCAAGGCCGCGGTCGAGATCGGGCGGCGGTTGGCCAAGCTGGCCAAGAGCGCGCAGGTCGTCGTGGTGACTCACCTGCCGCAGGTCGCCGCGTTCGCCGACCGGCAGTTGCTGGTCGAGAAGACCAATGACGGTTCCGTGACGCGGTCCGGGGTGAAGGTGCTCGAGGGCGAGGAGCGGATTCGGGAGCTGTCCCGGATGCTGGCGGGTCAGGAGGACTCGGAGACGGCCCGGGCGCATGCGGAGGAACTGTTGGCCACGGCTCGGGGCGACCGGTAGTTCCGTATGAGGGCCCTTGGAGTCGTCGCATGATCACCAGCTTCGGTACCGCCATCGCCGTCACCCGCGCCGGCATGGCAGGCCTGCGAGCCAAGGCCCCCGGCGGCCCGGAGCGCTGGCAGCGCACGAACTACGCCGGGCGCACCGTGGAGTTGTACGCCGGCCCCGCCACCGCCCTCGGAGCGGCGCTCGCGGCCGCGCGCGTCCACCGCGGCGCCGGAGCCGCGGTCCTGGCCGCCGGGGTGTGCGGCGCGTACGACGACGTGGTCGGGGCGGGTGACCCGCGCCGTGGGTTCAGGGCGCATCTGGGGGCGCTCAGGGACGGCGAGGTGACCAGCGGGGCGGTCAAGCTGTTCGGGATCTCGGCCGCGGGGCTGGTGGCGGGGGCGCTGCTCAAGGAGCGGCCCCTGGACAAGCTGCTCGCGGGGGTCGTGATCGCCGGGAGCGCGCACTTCGTCAACCTCGTGGACGTCCGGCCGGGCAGGGCCGCCGGTGCGGTGCTCGTGCTGGGGGCGCCCGGGGTGCTGCGGGGCGGGCCCGCCGGGCGGCTGTCGGCCGCGGCGGCGGGTGCGGCGGCGGCCGTGTTCCCCGACGACCTCGGCGAGCGCGCGATGATCGGAGACACCGGGGCCCACGCGCTCGGCGCCGCGCTGGGCAGCGCGATCGTCGCGGGCAACGGACGAGCCGGACTGCTCGCCCACGCCGCGGCGCTGGTGGCCGCGACGGTGTACGGGGACAAGGTCAGCGAGGCGGCGGCGCGACCGCTGGGGTGAGGGGCGGGGGACCGGTCGCGAAGACACGCGACTTCTCACTCTTGTGGGTGACAGGTGTCGTCGAGTTGGGCGGTGCGCCGCGAAGCTTGCTCCGATGGCGGTCCCGGAACACCCGTACGGCCTGGCATCCTTGGCGTAGTACGCGGAGCACGACGTGCGGTACATCCCCCTCTGCCTTTCCCTCTGTACGTTCTCCGTGCCCGTCCGACGCCGAACCAGGAGCCCCGGCCACGTGAGCCACGTGAGCAGCCACCCACCGCACGGTCAGTCGCCGCTGCGCACCGTGCAGGTGCTCGGCGGCAAAAGCGCGGGCAGCAGCGCGCATGTGCGGTCCCTGGCCTCGGGTCTTGTCGCCCGGGGCGTGCGGGTCACCGTGTGCGCCCCCGCCGAGGCCGATGTCGCGTACGGGTTCAGTGGCGTGGGCGCTCAGCACGTTCCCGTGCCGCGCAGCAGCGATCCGGCCTCCGTGGCTGCGCTGCGGCTGGCCTGCGCGGACGCCGATCTCGTGCACGCGCACGGGTTGCACGCCGCGCTGCGGGCCGTGGTCGCGCTCAGCGGGCGGCACACCCCGCTCGTCGTCACCTGGCACACGCGTTCGCACGCGGAGGGGGCGCGGGCGCATCTGCTGCGGCTGCTGGAGCGGCGGGTCGCCCGGGCCGCGGCCGTGGTGCTGGGTTCCTCGTCCGACCTCGTGGACCGCGCCCGCAGGCGCGGGGCGCGGGACGCCCGGCTCGCGGCCGTCGCGTCCCCGGCGCCGCGCAAGGCCGTCGAGTACGGGGACCCCGACCGGCTCCGCCACAAGGCACGGGCCGAACTCGGCGCCACCGACCGCCCGTTGCTCATGGCCGTCGGCTCTCTGGAACGGCACCGCGGGTACGACACGCTGCTGGACGCCTCGCGCGCGTGGCGCTCGCTCGACCCCGTGCCGCTCCTGGTGATCGCCGGGGAGGGGCCGTTGCGGCCGGTCCTCCAGCGGCGGATCGAGGACGAGGAGCTGCCGGTGCGGCTCGTCGGGCGGCGCGACGACGTCTCCGAGCTGCTTCTGGCCTCCGATCTCGCGGTGCTGCCGAGTGGTTGGGAGTCCCGTTCCGTGCTCGCCCAGGAGGCCCTGCACGCGCGTGTGCCGCTCGTCGCGACCGCTGTCGGCGGCATCCCCGAACTGGTCGGCGACGCGGCCGAACTCGTCCCGTGCTCGGACGCCGACGCGCTCGCCGGGGCCGTCGTACGGCTGCTCGGGGACGACGAGCGCCGGGAGTTGCTCAAGGAGCGCGGGGTACGGCAGGCCACGACCTGGCCGACCGAGGACGAGACCGTGGCCCAAGTGCTCAGCGTCTACGACGAGTTGACGCAGACCAGGCCCTTCGCTTAGGGAGGCCCGCCTGGTGGCTCAGGGAACGTGACGTCGTGCTCGCAGTGCCAGGCTCAACGCCAGTACCGTCTGCGGCTCGTCGAGGTCCGTGCCCAGCAACTCCCCGATCCGGGCGAGGCGGTTGTAGAGGGTCTGCCGGTTGAGGTGCAGCTCTCGAGCCGTCTCCGCCTTGCGGCCCGCGTGCGCCAAGTACGTCTCCAGGGTGGGCAGCAGCGGTGGCTTGGAGCGGAGGTCGTGGTCGCGGAGGGGGCCGATGGCACGGTCCACGAAGGCCGCCAGGTCCGGATGGTCGCGCAGACGCCACAGGAGCAGGTCGGTGTCGAGGCGGCGGGCGTCGTACCAGGGGCGGTCCGTCAGGCCCTGCGCGGCCGTCGCCGTCTCCGCCGCGTGCCGCAGCCCAGCCGAGGCCGCCGCCCAGCCGCCCGCGACCCCGACCACCACCACGGGCGGCTGCGCCCCGGGCCGCTGCATGCCCGCGCGTTCCACACCCGCTCTGAGGGCCGCCGCGACCCGGTCCGCGACCGCCGCGCGCTCGGACTCCGAACGCAGGCCCAGCAACAGGGGGACGCGGCCCTCGACCGGGCGTACGCCCAGGAGGACCGGTACTCCCACCGAGGCCAGCTCCTCCGCGACCGCGCGCGCCAGGACGGCCCAGCCGCCGCCGGGGGAGGGGCCGTCGGCGAGCCGCATCACGACCGGCAGGAGTGGGCTGTTGCCGGGCTTGAAGCCGAGCACGCGGGCCTGCGCCGGGGCGTCCTCGGCGGCGATACGGCCCTCCGCGAGGTCGGTCAGGAAGTCGCCGCGTCCGCGCGCGGCCAGCTCCTCCTCCTGGCGGGCCTGCATGAGGACGACGGCAAGGATGCCCGCGGCCCGTTCCGCCGCGATCCGGTGCACGGGGGCGACCGGGGCGCTGACGGGGAGCAGGACCAGCCGGGCGCGTACCGAACCGGTGCCGGGGCCGCCGCCCGGCACGTCCACGAGGGTCGTCCCTGCGGGCGGTTCCTCCTTGTGCTGGCCGCGCATCCCCTCCCACACCTGGAGCGGATCGGCGCCCGAGGAGCCGGCGCCCGCGGCGTACAGGAGCTGGCCGTCCGCGGTCTCCAGGAAGACGGGGTTGCCGCTGAAGTCCGCGAGGATGCCGAGGACCTGGGGTATGCCCCCGCCGCCGAGGAGGGCCTCGGTACAGCGCCGGTGTACTTCCTCGGCCTGCTGCAGCAGCGCGTAGTGGCCGTTGACGATCTCGGTGTGGATCTCCTCCGTGACCGCCACGAAGGGCACCTCGCGGTGCAGCTGGACCAGCGGGAGACCGGCGGAGCGGGCCGTCTCCACGAGGGCCGAGGGCAGCCGGGTGAAGCGCGGGCCGAGCTCCACGACGAGCGCCGCGATACCGCGCTCCGCGAGGGTGCGGACGAACGCGCGCTGGTCGGCGGGGCGGGTGCCGAGGCCGTAGCCCGTGGTCAGGAGCAGTTCGCCGCCCTTGAGGAGCGAGGCGATGTTCGGGACCTCGCCCGCGTGCACCCAGCGCACGGTGCGGCCCAGCCGGTCGGCGCCCGCGAGGATCTCCGGCAGCCCGCCGCGCAGCCCGGGCAGCTCCAGCGCCCGCTGCACGGTGATTCCGGCGCCCTGGGTGTCGTATCGGCTGTCCAAACGGCTGTCCATGCAGCGGACGCTACCCGGGGAGGCCTCCCGGAGGCATGTCCGAAGCCTGGGCCGGTTCCCTACAGGGGCGGGATGTTGTGGTTGAAGCGGAAGACGTTGTCCGGGTCGTGGACGGCCTTCACCGCGGCCAGCCGTCGGATGTTCGCGGCGCCGAGGCCGGCCACCACGCGGTCCACGCCCTCGTCGCCGATGAGGTTGAGGCAGACCGCGCCGCTGCTCCACGGCCGGAATGCGGCGCGCACGTCCTCGACCCACTGGACGCAGCGCTCGTCGTCGGCCGGGTCCTCCCACATCCCGAAGGGGTGCACGGTCCACCGGGCGTCCCGGAACGGCACGGGGTACCGGTCCGGGCCGGAGTCGATCGCGCCGCCCTGCGGGAACAGCAGGTGGCGGGTGGCCGTGGGGACGGGCATGGCGTTCCCCAGCTCGCAGAAGACGTCCACGGCCTCGTCGGGCAGGCCGGTCAGGGACTCGGCGGACCAGTGGTTCCTCAGGCCCGGCGGGCTGTCCAGCACGCGCTGGAGTTCGGGGTGCGGGAGAGCGGTGAGGATCTCGGCCACGTGGGGCAGCGCCCGCAGCGGCTGGGCGAGCTCGCGGAGGTCCCGCTCGGGGCCCGTGTACGTCAGGAGCGCGTCGACCAGCTGTTCGCGGATGATGCCGCCGCCGGCCTCGGGAGGGGCGGCCTCCATGATCTCGCGGTACGTGCGTACTACGTCCGGGCCGGCCTCCGGGCGGTACGTCAGCAGGGCGATCGAGAACTCCGGCAGCGGGTGCAGTCTCAGGGTCAGTGCGGTGGCGACGCCGAAGTTCCCGCCGCCGCCGTGCAGGGCCCAGAAGAGCTCCGTGTTCTCGTGGTCGGTGGCCCGGACCCGCGAGCCGTCGGACGTGACCAGCTCGACGCCGAGCAGGTTGTCGACGGCGAGACCGAAGGCGCGGTCGAGCCAGCCGGTACCGCCGCCGAGGACGAAGCCGGCGACGCCGGTGGTCGGGTCCCGGGCGCCGGTGGTGGCCAGGCCGTGGGGCCGGGTGGCGTGATCGAGGTGGCTCATGAGGGCGCCGCCCTCGACCCGTACCGTCCGGGAGCCGGGGTGGACGGTCACCGTGTGCATCCGGCGCAGGTCGATGACCAGGCCGTTGTCGTTGAGCGACATTCCGGCCACGCTGTGGCCGCCGGCTCGGACCGCGATGTGGAGGTCCAGGTCCCGGGCGAAGCGGACGCAATGGACCACGTCCGCCTTGGTCTCGCACTGGGCGATCACCGCGGGGTGGCGGTCGACCAGGCTGTTGAAGACCTTGCGGGCGCTGTCGTAGCCGGGGTCTTCCGGCCTGAAAGCGTCGCCGGTCAGGTCCGCGCGGAGGGCGGCCAGGCGGGTGTGGGCCTTTGAGAAGGGGGACATCGCAGTTGCCCCCTTTTTTCAGGAGGGGACGGGACTGCTTTCAGCCTAGAGGGCTCGTTGTGAGGCTGCCCCGCCCCCGAAAGGGGACAAAAGCAGCGGCCCCGCCCTCGAAAAGAGAGCGCGGGCCGCCGTCCCGCTCGTGTCAGCCGCCGTACGCGCCGCTCGCCGTCAGCCTCAGGGCCGTGTCGATCAGGGGCACGTGGCTGAAGGCCTGGGGGAAGTTGCCCACCTGGCGCTGGAGGCGGGGGTCCCATTCCTCGGCCAGGAGACCCAGGTCGTTGCGGAGGGCCAGGAGCCTTTCGAAGAGCTTGCGGGCCTCGTCGACGCGGCCGATCATCGCCAGGTCGTCCGCCATCCAGAAGGAGCAGGCCAGGAAGGCCCCCTCGTCGCCCTCGAGACCGTCCACGCCCGCGTCCTCGCCGGTGGTCGGGTAGCGCAGGATGAAGCCGTCCGGGGTGGACAGCTCGCGCTGGATCGCCTCGATGGTGCCGATCACGCGCTTGTCGTCCGGGGGGAGGAAGCCCATCTGCGGGATGAGGAGCAGCGAGGCGTCCAGTTCCTTGGAGCCGTACGACTGCGTGAAGGTGTTGCGCTCCTTGTCGTAGCCCTTCTCGCAGACGTCCCGGTGGATGTCGTCGCGCAGTTCGCGCCACTTCTCCAGCGGGCCGTCCGCGTCACCGGACTCGATGAGCTTGATCGTGCGGTCGACGGCGACCCAGGCCATCACCTTGGAGTGCACGAAGTGGCGGCGCGGGCCGCGGACCTCCCAGATGCCCTCGTCCGGCTGGTCCCAGTGGTCCTCCAGGTAGCGGATCAGCTTCAGCTGGAGGAGCGAGGCGTAGTCGTTGCGTGACAGACCGGTCATGTGGGCCAGGTGCAGAGCCTCGGTGACCTCGCCGTACACGTCCAGCTGGAGCTGGTGCGCGGCGCCGTTGCCGACCCGTACGGGGCCCGAATTCTCGTATCCGGGCAGCCAGTCGAGCTCCGCCTCGCCCAACTCGCGCTCGCCCGCGATGCCGTACATGATCTGCAGGTTCTCCGGGTCGCCGGCCACCGCGCGCAGCAGCCATTCGCGCCAGGCGCGGGCCTCCTCGCGGTAGCCGGTGCGCAGGAGGGAGGAGAGGGTGATCGCCGCGTCGCGCAGCCAGGTGTAGCGGTAGTCCCAGTTGCGTACGCCGCCGATCTCCTCCGGGAGGGAGGTGGTGGGCGCGGCGACGATGCCGCCCGTGGGGGCGTACGTCAGGGCCTTGAGGGTGATCAGGGAGCGGACGACGGCCTCGCGGTAGGGCCCGTGGTACGTGCACTGCTCGACCCAGTCGTGCCAGAACTCCTCGGTGGCCTCCAGGGCCTGCTCCGGCTCGGGCAGCGCGGGGGGCTGCTTGTGTGAGGGTTCCCACGAGATGGTGAACGCGATCCGGTCACCGGGTGCCACCGTGAAGTCCGCGTACGTGGTCAGCGCCTTGCCGTAGGTCTCACAGGCGGTGTCGAACCACACCGAGTCGGGCCCGGCGACGGCGACCGTGCGTCCCTCGTGCTTGTGCACCCAGGGCACCACGCGGCCGTACGAGAAACGCATCCGCAACGCGGAGCGCATCGGGACCCGGCCCGTGACGCCCTCCACGATCCGGATCAGCTGGGGCGCGCCGTCACGCGGCGGCATGAAATCGGTCACCCTGACCGTGCCGCGCGGGGTGTCCCACTCGGATTCGAGGATGAGCGAGTCGCCGCGGTACGACCGGCGTGCCGCCGTCGGTGGTTCGGCGTCGGCCGCGTGGGCGGGCCCGAGCCGCCAGAATCCGTGTTCCTCCGTGCCGAGCAGTCCCGCGAAGATGGCATGGGAGTCGAAGCGGGGCAGGCACAGCCAGTCGACTGTGCCGTCCCGGCAGACCAGTGCTGCGGTCTGCATGTCTCCGATGAGTGCGTAGTCCTCGATGCGCCCGGCCACGTGCATCTCCAGTCGAACGGCCACGTCGCCCCCCGAGGGGCGGTCGCTCTGCGGTCAGGGAACAGGAACGTTAAAACGTTAGAAGATTGAACGTTAGAACGTTGGTAAAGCGTCGCTGCGGAACGTCAATTATCGGTGCGATTGTCGTTGCGAAACGAACTGACGAGCTCGCATGGTTCCGGGATACGGGCGGGGATGGTGCCGTGTGCCGGCCGGGCTCGGCAGCGAGTGTCCGAGCAGGATACGACGCACGTGGGTGATCCGCGTGCCGCTCCAGGCAACCCGGCTGGTCCGAACGAGTGAGTCCTGTGTGGTCTGTGCCCATGTGTGTGTGGTCTGTGCCCATGTGCGTGCGGAGCGTGGCCGGAAGCAGCCTCCCCGGGTCGCTGATACCCTGGTAGCCCGTGGACCGGTGGGCAAGAAACCCCCGAACCGCAGCGACGGCACCTCCGGAAATCTTCGGACACCACGCCGGTACGCACACCAGACCGCGACCACGGGAGCCCCCTCTTGGCCATGCCGCCCAAATCCACGACGACCAAGCACATCTTCGTCACCGGGGGTGTCGCCTCCTCCCTCGGCAAGGGTCTGACCGCCTCCAGCCTGGGTGCGCTGCTCAAGGCGCGGGGCCTGCGGGTCACCATGCAGAAGCTCGACCCGTACCTGAACGTCGACCCGGGCACCATGAACCCGTTCCAGCACGGTGAGGTGTTCGTCACCAACGACGGCGCCGAGACCGACCTGGACATCGGCCACTACGAGCGCTTCCTCGACGTCGACCTGGACGGCTCCGCCAACGTCACCACCGGGCAGGTGTACTCGACGGTCATCGCCAAGGAGCGGCGCGGCGAGTACCTGGGCGACACCGTGCAGGTCATCCCGCACATCACCAACGAGATCAAGCACCGCATCCGGCGGATGGCGACCGACGACGTCGACGTCGTCATCACCGAGGTCGGCGGCACGGTCGGCGACATCGAGTCGCTGCCCTTCCTGGAGACCGTCCGCCAGGTCCGGCACGAGGTCGGCCGGGACAACGTCTTCGTGGTGCACATCTCCCTGCTGCCCTACATCGGCCCCTCCGGTGAGCTGAAGACCAAGCCGACCCAGCACTCGGTCGCGGCCCTCAGGAACATCGGTATCCAGCCGGACGCGATCGTGCTGCGCGCCGACCGCGAGGTGCCCACCGCCATCAAGCGCAAGATTTCGCTGATGTGTGACGTCGACGAGGCGGCCGTGGTCGCGGCCATCGACGCCAAGTCGATCTACGACATCCCGAAGGTCCTGCACACCGAGGGCCTGGACGCCTACGTCGTCCGCAAGCTGGACCTGCCCTTCCGCGATGTGGACTGGACGACCTGGGACGACCTGCTCGACCGCGTCCACAACCCGCTCCACGAGATCAACCTCGCGCTCGTCGGCAAGTACATCGACCTGCCCGACGCCTACCTCTCGGTCATCGAGGCGCTGCGCGCCGGCGGCTTCGCCAACAAGGCCCGGGTGAAGATCAAGTGGGTCACCTCGGACGACTGCAAGACCCCGGCGGGCGCCGCCAAGCAGCTCGGTGACGTCGACGCGATCTGCATCCCCGGCGGCTTCGGCGACCGAGGAGTGTCGGGCAAGGTCGGCGCGATCCAGTACGCCCGCGAGAACAAGATCCCGCTGCTCGGCCTCTGTCTCGGCCTGCAGTGCATCGTGATCGAGGCCGCGCGCAACCTGGCCGGCATCCCGGACGCCAACTCCACCGAGTTCGACTCCGCCACCGCCCACCCGGTCATCTCCACCATGGCCGAGCAGCTCGACATCGTGGCGGGCGAGGGTGACATGGGCGGAACGATGCGCCTGGGCATGTACCCGGCCAAGCTCGCCGAGGGCTCCATCGCGCGCGAGGTGTACGACGGCAAGGAGTACGTCGAGGAGCGCCACCGCCACCGCTACGAGGTGAACAACGCCTACCGCGGCGAGCTGGAGAAGAAGGCCGGTCTGCAGTTCTCCGGCACCTCCCCGGACGGCAAGCTCGTGGAGTACGTCGAGTACCCGCGCGAGGTGCACCCCTACCTGGTCGCGACCCAGGCGCACCCCGAGCTGCGCTCCCGCCCGACCCGCCCGCACCCGCTCTTCGCGGGCCTGGTCAAGGCCGCCGTCGAGCGCAAGACGGGCAAGTAGCCAAGGGCTGTACGGTGGCCGGGGTACGCGTCTTTCGGGACGTGTGCCCCGGTTTTCGTTCGGTGCGTAGGAGGAGCAGCGCGACATGACGATCAAGGACACCCCCGAGGAGTGGGAAGTCAGGGCGACCGCGACTCCCTTCGTCGGCAACAAGACGTCCGTCCGCACCGACGACGTGGTCATGCCGGACGGGTCGGTCGCCCGCCGTGACTACCAGGTCCACCCCGGCTCCGTGGCCGTTCTCGCCCTCGACGACCAGGACCGCGCGGTGGTGCTGCGCCAGTACCGGCACCCCGTGCGCCACAAGCTGTGGGAGATCCCGGCCGGACTCCTCGACGTCCCCGGTGAGAACCCGCTGCACGCGGCCCAGCGCGAGCTGTACGAGGAGGCGCACGTCAAGGCCGAGAGCTGGCGTGTGCTGACCGACGTCTACACCACCCCGGGCGGCTGCTCCGAGGCCGTACGGATCTTCCTCGCGCGCGATCTCTCCGAGGCCGAGGGGGAGCGCTTCGAGGTCGAGGACGAAGAGGCCGACATGGAGCTGGCGCGGGTCCCGGTCGACGAACTCGTGCGCGGGGTGCTCGCGGGAGAACTCCACAACAACTGTCTCGTCGTGGGTGTCCTTTCGCTGATCGCCGCCCGCGACGGTGACGGACTCGACGCGCTGCGCCCGGCGGAGGCGCCCTGGCCGGCCCGCCCCTTCGAGTCCTGACGCGCCCCGGAGGTCCTCTCCCACCTTCCGACACCATCAGTCCTACGATCGGCTGATCCGATCGGGGGACGTCTCCGCCGTGCTCCGCCGGGATCGTCGCAGAGCGTGAACTAGGCTCTGGAAACGCCCGAACCGGAGTCCCGGCGGGCTTGCGCGCGCAGTGGGACGGGAGCGTGGCCCGTGGCGGATCAGGCGGTGGACACAGACGGCACGAAGGTGTCGTCGGCAGGGCGGCACCCGGCTGCCGGGTCCGCTCCTACGGAGGGTCAGTTCCTCGGCCGTACACGGGAGTTGAAGGAACTCAGGGTCGACATCGAGCGCGCCGGCCTGGACACCCTGGCGGGCCGCAAGGCACCCCGCGCGCGCGTGCTCCTCATCGCCGGCAGGCCCGGTTCGGGCCGCACCGCGCTCGCCGAGGAGCTCGTACGGCAGGTTGCGGGGAGTTACCCGGACGGGGTGCTGCGCGCCCGGCTCACCGAAGCCGACGGCACCCCCGTGCCCACCGAGCACACCGCGCGGGAGCTGTTGGCGGCCCTGGAGCTGCCCGCGCCGGCCGGGGCCGCCGCCGACGACCTGAGCGAGGCGGTGCGCGAGGCCCTCGCCACCCGCCGCACCCTGCTGCTGCTCGACGACGCGGCCGACGCCGAGCAGGTCGACGCCCTGCTCCCGGACACCCCCGAGTGCCTGGTCGTCGCGGTCTCCGGGGGACCGCTGACCGGTATCGCGGACGTCCGCCCCTGCACCCTGGGCGGCCTGGACACCAAGTCGGCGCTCGAACTGCTGGACCGTTTCACAGGCTCGGTACGCATCACCGTCGACCCGCTCGCCGCCGAGGGGCTGGTCGAGGAGTGCGCCGGCCAGCCCGCCGCCCTGCGCCTCGCGGGAGGCTGGCTCGCCGCCCGCCCCACCTCGGCCGTCGCCGACCTCGCCAAGCAGCTGCGCACCGAGGGTGACGACAGCGGCCCGCTCGCCCGGGTCTTCCGCCTCGTGTACACCGCGCTGCCCGCCACCGCCGCGCGGATACTGCGCCTGCTCTCGCTCGCCCCGGCCGGACTCATCGACCCGCACACCGCGTCCGCGCTGGCCGGCTGCTCGGTGGACACCGCCCGGGACGCCCTGGACGACTTCGTCGGCTTCGGCCTCCTACGGCCCGTCGAGTCGCGGCTGCCGCAGTACGAGGTGCCCGGCTGCCTGCTGCCGCTGCTGCGCTCCCTCGCCGAGAGCCAGGACCGCCCCGCCGAGCTGCAGCTGGCCCGCGCCCGGATGCTGGAGCGGACCGTACGGCTGCTGGTGTCCTGCCGCACCATCACGGAGACCGACAACGCGCCCGCCCGCGAGAAGCTCGCCGCGCTGCCCCGCGAGCTGCGCTTCCCGACCCCCAGGGCGGCCGAGGACTGGCTGCGCATCCGACAGCCCGCGCTGCTGGCCGCGGCCCGGCTCGCGGTCGCGGACGGCGAGCTGGACACCCTGGCCAGGCGGCTGATGGCCGCGCTGGTGCGGGCGATGGTCGCCCACTTCGGCACCCGGGCCGCGGCGCCCGAGCTGTACGGCATCCACCGCCTCGTCCTCGACGTCGCGGAGCGCCGGGGCCTGCCCCGCGAGAAGGCCGCGGCCCTGCTCAACCTCGCCGACCTGGACGCGCAGACCGGCCGTACGGCCGACGCCCTGGCCCGCTACCGGGCCGCCCTGGACGCCGGACGCGAGGCGAACGACCCCTACGCGACCGGCCGCGCGATGGAATCCGTAGGCGGCTCCCACCAGGAGCTCGGGGACTACGACCGGGCCGCCGACTGGTACGGCAGGGCACTCGTCCAACGCCTGGCCCGCGACGAGCGGGTGGACGCCGCCCGGCTGTACGGCCGTATCGCCACCGTGCACACCTACGCGGGCCGCTACGGCGAGGCGCTGCGCAACTGGCGTGCCGCCGTCACCGGGCACCGCAGGAACGGCGATGTGCCCGCTCAGGCAAGGGCGTTGAGCGAGTTGGCGCGCGTGCAGGAGTACGCGGGGCGGCCCGAGGAGTCGCTGCGCACCTGCCACGAGGCGGTCGAGTGGGCGCGCCGCGCCGAGGACCACCGGCTGCAGGCCGCGCTGCAGCTCCGGCTGGCCGACACCCTGGACCGGCTGGGTGACCCCGCCGCGGCGCGACTGCACCGCAAGGCGGCCGAGCGCATGCTGGGTGATGAGCTCCCGGAGAGCGCGACGGCCAAGGAAGACACAGAAGGCACGGGACAAGGCGCCAACGCCTACGAAATCCGCAGTGCATCCGTCGAAGATTGATGCATTGAAAGGCTAGACAGAGAGAACCCCTTCATTAGACTGGCTCCGCCGCGTTCTTTCGTGGTGTCTCCCGGTGCGCCCCGTTGCGTCCGGGTATGACATGCATTGCCCCGGCTTGCATCGCCCCGGCCGTGCATAGCCCCAGAACCCTCTGAGTCAAGGACCGTGATCGACGTGAAGGTCGGCATCCCCCGCGAGGTCAAGAACAACGAGTTCCGGGTGGCCATCACCCCCGCCGGTGTGCACGAGCTGGTGCGCAACGGCCACCAGGTCGTCGTCGAGCGCAACGCCGGTGTCGGCTCCTCGATCACGGACGACGAGTACGTTTCCGCCGGCGCGCGGATCCTGGAGACCGCGGACGAGGTCTGGGCCGCCGCCGACCTGCTGCTGAAGGTCAAGGAGCCCATCGCGGAGGAGTACCACCGCCTCCGCAAGGACCAGACCCTCTTCACCTACCTGCACCTGGCCGCTTCCAAGGAGTGCACGGACGCGCTCCTGGAGTCCGGCACCACGGCGATCGCGTACGAGACGGTCGAACTGCCGAGCCGCGCGCTGCCGCTGCTCGCCCCGATGTCCGAGGTCGCGGGCCGCCTCGCCCCCCAGGTCGGCGCCTACCACCTGATGCGTGCCAACGGCGGCCGCGGTGTGCTGCCCGGCGGTGTCCCGGGTGTGCTGCCCGCCAAGGCGGTCGTCATCGGCGGCGGCGTCTCCGGCTGGAACGCCGCACAGATCGCCATCGGCATGGGCTTCCAGGTGACCCTGCTCGACCGCGACATCAACAAGCTCAAGGAGGCGGACAAGATCTTCGGCACGAAGATCCAGACCGTCGTCTCCAACGCCTTCGAGCTCGAGAAGGCCTGCCTCGAGGCCGACCTCGTCATCGGTGCCGTCCTCATCCCGGGCGCCAAGGCCCCGAAGCTGGTCACCAACGAGCTCGTGTCGCGGATGAAGGCGGGAAGTGTTCTTGTCGACATCGCGATCGACCAGGGCGGCTGCTTCGAGGACTCCCGCCCGACCACGCACGCCGAGCCGACCTTCCCGGTCCACAACTCGGTCTTCTACTGCGTCGCCAACATGCCCGGCGCCGTGCCCAACACCTCGACGTACGCGCTGACCAACGCCACGCTGCCGTACATCGTGGAACTGGCCAACCGCGGCTGGGTCGAGGCGCTGCGCCGCGATCCCGCGCTGGCCAAGGGCCTCAACACGCACGACGGCAAGGTCGTTTACCGGGAGGTCGCGGAGGCGCACGGCCTGGAGCACGTGGAGCTGGAGTCCCTGCTCGGCTGAGACACCGAAGGGTGACCGGACGCGTATCCGGCTGACCCGTCAATCGGCAAAAGGCGATACGTCAACACAGGTCGTCAACGCCCCGCACCCGGCCGGACCTTGTCCAACAAGGTCCGGCCGGGTGTGTGTCGGGTCACTTTGCGACACTCGTTCAACTCGCCACGAACGTAACCCTTCAACCGATTCGCACACCCGTGAAACCTGCTGTGCGACGGCCTTACGCCCTTGACAGAGGGGTGTTCGGTTGCCGACGCATCGGGTCGGGTCCGGCGGATTGTGTTGCTGCGGACCGGTGACACGCCATAGAGTCGCCAACCGTCGGCATGGTGCCACGCTGACCTATCTAGAAGTTTCCTGGTCACCAAGGAGGTAAGACGACTTGTGAATGAGTCGACATTTACTCCCGGGGGTGGTCAACCAGGAATGCCGGCGCGGGGCCAGGGCCCCATGGGGCTCGAGGCTGTCGGCTCCGTCGCTGTCCGAACCTTCGCAGCCCACCAGAGTCCCCGGATGACTCAGACAGCACACCCGAGCATGGATGGCCATCACGTGAACGCCATGGCCGGCAACGGAAGTGGCGAGAACCGCACCCACTTCGCCGACTACGACGAACTGCCCGAGGGGCACTTCTACGACCCCGATGCCGAATACGAGCCGGATCCCGAGTACGCGGCCACGCTCGCGCCCGACGCGGCCCGTCAGCGCCGTGAGCGCGTCGGTCCGACCGGACGCCCGCTGCCGTACTTCCCGATCCCGGGTCCGCTGACCAGTCACGGCCCCGCGACGATCATCGCGATGTGCAACCAGAAGGGCGGCGTCGGCAAGACGACGTCGACCATCAACCTGGGTGCCGCGCTCGCGGAGTACGGACGCCGGGTCCTGCTCGTCGACTTCGACCCGCAGGGCGCGCTCTCCGTGGGTCTCGGCGTCAACCCCATGGAGCTCGACCTCACCGTCTACAACCTGCTCATGGAGCGGGGCATGGCGGCCGACGAGGTGCTCCTGAAGACGGCGGTCCCGAACATGGACCTGCTGCCCAGCAACATCGACCTGTCCGCCGCCGAAGTGCAGTTGGTGTCCGAGGTCGCGCGCGAGTCCACGCTGCAGCGCGCGCTGAAGCCGCTGATGGCCGACTACGACTACATCGTGATCGACTGTCAGCCCTCGCTCGGCCTGCTCACCGTCAACGCCCTCACGGCGGCCCACAAGGTGATCGTGCCGCTCGAGTGCGAGTTCTTCGCCCTGCGCGGTGTCGCGCTGCTCACCGAGACCATCGAGAAGGTCCAGGAGCGGCTCAACCCCGAGCTGGAGCTCGACGGCATCCTCGCCACGATGTACGACTCCCGCACGGTGCACAGCCGCGAGGTGCTCGCGCGCGTGGTCGAGGCGTTCGACGATCACGTCTACCACACGGTGATCGGCCGGACCGTCCGCTTCCCGGAGACCACCGTCGCCGGTGAGCCGATCACCACGTACGCCTCCAACTCCGTCGGTGCCGCCGCCTATCGCCAGCTCGCCAGGGAGGTGCTCGCCCGGTGTCCCGCCGAGTGAGTCTGCCGGGGGCCGACGAACTGTTCCGTACCACCGGGGGCATGGCGCTCCAGTCATCCACCCCCACCCGCCGGACCAACGGCGAGGCCCGGGTGCCGGCTCCGGCCGGTGAGAGCGAGCCGGCCGCCGTCGCGGACGACGCGCCGCAGTCGGTGCCCGTGCGGGGCGGTGACGGCGAGGGCGACGAACACGTCGCCGCCGACGCCGACACGGGGGAGTCCCGCAGCCGGGGTACGGCCCCGGAGCGCTCGGCGCGGCGCCAGGCGACGCAGGAGGGCGCGGCCGGGCAGCAGCCCGCCCGCGGCAAGCGTTCCCGCGCCGCCAACCGGCGGCCCAGCGGGCGGGAGCGGCACGACGAGAAGATCACCGTGTACGTGTCCGCCGAGGAGCTCATGGACCTCGAGCACGCCCGGCTGGTGCTCCGCGGAGAACACGGGCTCGCGGTCGACCGCGGCCGGATCGTCCGCGAGGCGGTCGCCGTCGTACTCGCCGATCTTGAATCCCGCGGGGACGCGAGCATCCTCGTACGAAGGCTTCGCGGGCGGTAGAGGTAGCCTGCGACGGCTATGACCTCGAACGACACCTCTGTCCCCGCCGGCTCCGGCGGCCGTCGCCGTGTCCTGGGCCGGGGCCCCGGCGCGACGCCGGTCCCGACGGAGGGGCGGGGCGGACCGGCCGAGGATCCGGTCGAGGCGCCGGTCGAGCCGGTCATGGGGCGGGTCGAGTCGGCCGAGGGGCCCGTCGAGGCCCCCGCGGAGACGGTGCCCGAGCCTCCGGCGCAGGCCGAGGCCCCCGCGGCTGCCGACGAGGTCGGTGACGGGGTCTTCAAGGTGCGGCTCGCCAACTTCGAGGGGCCGTTCGACCTGCTGCTTCAGTTGATCTCGAAGCACAAGCTTGATGTCACCGAAGTGGCGCTGTCCAAGGTCACCGACGAGTTCATGGCGCACATCAGGGCGATGGGGCCGGACTGGGACCTCGACCAGACGACCGAGTTCCTGGTCGTCGCGGCGACGCTGCTCGATCTGAAGGCCGCCCGGCTGCTGCCCGCCGCCGAGGTCGAGGACGAGGCGGACCTCGCACTCCTGGAGGCGCGGGACCTGCTCTTCGCGCGGCTGCTGCAGTACCGCGCGTACAAACAGATCGCGGACATCTTCAACGCCCGGCTCGAGGAAGAGGCGCGCCGCTACCCCCGTACCGTCGGGCTCGAACCCCACCACGCCGAGCTGCTGCCCGAGGTGGTCATCAGCATCGGGGCGGAAGGATTCGCCAGGCTCGCCGTGAAGGCGATGCAGCCCAAGCCCAAGCCGCAGGTGTACGTCGACCACATCCACGCCCCGCTGGTGAGCGTGCAGGAGCAGGCCGGGATCGTGGTGGCGCGGCTGCGGGAGCACGGGGAGGCCAGTTTCCGCGCCCTCGTCGAGGACACCGAGGACACCCTCACCGTCGTGGCCCGGTTCCTGGCCCTGCTGGAGCTCTACCGGGAGAAGGCCGTGGCCCTCGACCAGGAGGAGGCCCTCGGGGAGCTCATGGTGCGCTGGACGGGCGGGGACGGCGATGCCCAGCCGAGAGTGACGGACGAGTTCGACCGCCCGGCGGAGGCGGCCAAGGACGACAAGATCAAGGACGGCGCCAAGGAGGAGAAGGCGTGAGCGAGGAGACCACCGACGTCCCGGCGGGCCTGCGTACCGTCGCCGACCTCGACCTGAAGCCCGCCCTGGAGGCCGTCCTCATGGTCGTGGACGAGCCCGCGACCGAGGAGCACCTCGCGAAGATCCTGGAGCGGCCCAAACGGCAGATCAAGGACGCGCTGCGGGAGCTGGCCGACGAGTACACCGTCCAGGGCCGCGGTTTCGAGCTGCGGCTCATCGCGGGCGGCTGGCGTTTCTACACCCGGCCCGAGTACGCGGCGGCCGTCGAACGCTTCGTCCTCGACGGGCAGCAGGCCCGGCTCACGCAGGCGGCCCTTGAGACCCTGGCGGTCGTCGCCTACCGTCAGCCGGTCAGCCGATCCCGGGTCTCGGCGGTCCGCGGAGTGAACTGTGACGGGGTGATGCGCACCCTGTTGCAGCGCGGTCTGGTCGAGGAAGCGGGCACGGAACCCGAAACAGGTGCGATCCTGTACGTGACGACGAACTACTTCCTGGAGCGAATGGGCCTGCGCGGTCTGGACGAGCTCCCGGAGCTCGCGCCCTTCCTTCCCGAGGCGGACGCGATCGAGGCCGAGACGCTGGAAGGGGTCCCGTCGTTCGATCCGGATGCACCGGACGCAGATGCAGACGACACGACGACGACGGAACTTTGATGCGAAGCAGTGGCAGTGGCAGTGGCAGGAACAGCGGGCGCGGCAACCCGCGGGGAACCGGCGGGGGCAGCAGCCCGCGGGGGACCGGCGGTGGCGGAAACCCGCGGGGGAGCGGTGGGAGCGGCTCCCAGCCGAGGAGCGCGGGAGGGCGCGACGACAGGCCGAAGCGTCCCAGCAAGCCCCGCCCCGAGGAGCGCCGCTACGACGTAGGCCCCGGGGCCTCGCCGGACGGCCCGAAGTCCGGGCGCGGCAACGCGGCGCGCGGCGGTGCCAAGGGCGGCCCCAAGCAGGGCCAGCAGCGCGGCGGCCGTACGGAGCCCTCGCGCTCCCGCGAGTACGAGACGCGGACCGAGGAGCGCAACCGGGACCGGTACGCGGGCAAGCCCGACGTCAAGCTGCCCAAGACCTTCCCGGGCGCCGAGCAGGAGGGTGAGCGCCTGCAGAAGGTGCTCGCGCGTGCGGGCTACGGCTCCCGGCGCTCCTGCGAGGAGCTGGTCGAGCAGGCCAGGGTCGAGGTCAACGGCGAGATCGTCCTGGAGCAGGGTCTGCGCGTCGACCCGGAGCACGACGAGATCAAGGTCGACGGGCTGACCGTGGCCACGCAGTCGTACCAGTTCTTCTCGCTGAACAAGCCGGCCGGCGTCGTCTCGACGATGGAGGACCCCGAGGGCCGGCAGTGCCTCGGCGACTACGTCACCAACCGGGAGACGCGGCTCTTCCACGTCGGGCGGCTCGACACCGAGACCGAGGGCGTCATCCTGCTCACCAACCACGGCGAGCTGGCCCACCGCCTGACCCACCCCAAGTACGGCGTGAAGAAGACCTACCTCGCGCACATCGTGGGCCCCATCCCGCGCGACCTGGGCAAGCAGCTCAAGGACGGCATCCAGCTGGAGGACGGGTACGCGAAGGCGGACCACTTCCGGGTCGTCGAGCAGACCGGCAAGAACTACCTCGTCGAGGTGACCCTGCACGAGGGCCGCAAGCACATCGTGCGCCGCATGCTCGCCGAGGCCGGCTTCCCGGTCGACAAGCTCGTGCGGGTGTCCTTCGGTCCGATCACCTTGGGCGACCAGAAGTCGGGCTGGCTGCGCCGCCTGTCGAACACCGAGGTCGGGATGCTCATGCAGGAGGTCGATCTCTAGGCCCCGCCCGACGGCCCTGGAGGGCCCTGTGCGCCCTCCGCCCGCCTTCCCCGCCCATCCGGGAGCACGGCGGGCTCCGGTGCGCTCCAGGGGCCGCTGAGGGCTTCTGTCGCGGACAGATGAAACGCGGCAGAGGTCTTGTGGACACGCACCCGCACTTTTTAGAGTCGTCATGACTATTAGTCGCGGTGATCGCGGGTCGTGGTGATCACCGCGGGCAGTGATCACGGGGCGCGGTGGGGAGCGGGGGCGGGTGGGCGTGCACGCACAGGAAGGCCGCTCGCCCGGTGGCGACGCCCCCGAGGGCTACGACAAGTACGCCTTCGAACCCTTCGCCGTCGCCGTCGACCTCGCCGTCCTGACCGTCCGCGCGGGCGAGCTCGAGGTGCTGCTCGTCGAACGGGGACAGGAACCGTACGCCGGCCGCTGGGCGCTGCCCGGCGGCTTCGTGCTGCCGAAGGAGTCCGCGGAGACGGCCGCCCTGCGCGAACTGGCCGAGGAGACCGGTGTCCCGGACCTCTCCTGCCTCCATCTGGAACAACTGCGGACCTACAGCGAACCCGACCGTGACCCGAGAATGCGGGTCGTCTCCGTCGCGTTCGCCGCGCTGCTCCCCGACCCTCCCGAGCCGCACGGCGGCGGGGACGCGGCGCAGGCCCGGTGGGTGCCGTACGGCTCGGTCGGCGCGCTCGTCTTCGACCACGACCGCATCCTCGCCGACGCCCACGAACGCGTCGGCGCCAAGCTCGAGTACACCTGTCTGGCCACGTCCTTCTGCCCGCCCGAGTTCACCCTCGGTGAGCTGCAACGGGTCTACGAGACGGTGTGGGGCGCCGTCCTCGACCGGCCCAACTTCCGGCGCAAGGTCCTCGCCACGCCCGGGTTCGTCGAACCGGTCCCGGGGGCCGCGCGCCTCACCGGAGGCCGCGGCAAACCTGCCGCGCTCTACCGCGCGGGCGGCGCCACCGCCCTGCAGCCACCCCTGCTGCGTCCCCCTTCGGAAGGACGGCCCTCATGACCACCACCTCGACGCTCGCGAAGCACGCCGCCACCGGTTCCCTGCTCGGCCTCGCCCTCGGCGACGCGCTGGGCTTCCCGACCGAGTTCAACGACGTCCCCTCGATCCTGGCCAAGTTCGGCCCCTGGCGGGAGATGAGTCTGCCGCGGCCCGCGATCGTCACGGACGACACACAGATGACGCTGGCGCTGGGGCGGGGACTGCGTACGGCGATGGACCGCGGCCTGCTCACACCGCTGCGGATGGAACGGCCGGTGCGCGAGGAGTTCGTGGACTGGTACCAGTCGCCCGACAACAACCGTGCGCCCGGCCGCACCTGCCTCGTGGCCTGCAACCTCCTGAAGACCGAGGGCCGGCCCTGGCAGGAGGCCAGTCAGATCGGCTCCAAGGGGTGCGGGGCCAACATGCGGGTGGCGCCGGTCGGGCTCGTACGGGGGCTCAGCGACGAACAGCGTTCGGGCGCCGCGCAGTTGCAGGCCGCGCTCACCCACGGCCATCCCACCGCGCTCGCCGCCTCGGACCTCACCGCGCACGCCGTGTGGCTCCTCGCCGGAGGCGCTAAGCCGACCGAACTGATCGGCCTCCTGCGCTCGTACGCCCGGGAGAACCGCGGCCGCTACCTCTCCCGCTGGCTCGGTGACCTGTGGACCCGCAGCCAGGACCCCACACCGGAGCACTTCATCGGACGCGGCTGGGACGAGTGCCTCGAGGTCCTCGACCGCCTTCAGGACGCCGTGCGCACCGCCTCGCCCGAGAGCGACCCGTGCCTGGCCACCGGCGCGGGCTGGATCGCCGAGGAGGCGCTCGCCACCGGACTGCTCTGCTTCCTACAGTTCGTCGACGAGCCCGTCACCGCGCTGCGCCGCGCGGCCTGCACCTCCGGCGACTCCGACTCCATCGCCTGCCTGACGGGCGCGTTCGCCGGCGCCCACCACGGCTCCGACGCCTGGCCGACGGAATGGGCCGACCGTATCGAGTACCAGAGCGACCTCATGTCGCTGGGGGCGCTCTGGGATGCCTGAGAGACGGCTCTGGGATGCTTGGGCGATGATCGACGACGTCCTGGACATCGACCTCGCGGCCGTGGTGGCCGAGCAGCCCGACCCGGTGCTGTTCGCCACCGTCTCCGGGGCGCACCTGTACGGCTTCCCCTCGCGCGACTCGGACGTCGACCTCAGGGGCGTACACCTGCTGTCGGCGGCCGAACTGGTCGGCCTGCGCGAGCCGGACGAGACCCGGTCGCGGATGTGGGACCGGGACGGCGTCGAGATGGACCTCGTCACCCACGACCTGCGCAAGTTCGTACGGTTGATGCTGCGGCGCAACGGCTATGTGCTGGAGCAGCTGCTCTCGCCCCTGGTCGTGCACACCGGGGAGGCGCACCGCGAGCTGGTCTCGCTCGCCCCCGGGGTCCTCACCTCCCACCACGCCCACCACTACCGGGGTTTCGCGGCGACCCAGTGGCGTCTCTTCGAGAAGACCGGTGAACTCAAGCCGCTGCTCTACACGTTCCGGGTGCTGCTCACCGGCATTCATCTGATGCGCAGCGGCGAGGTGCAGGCCGATCTGCCTACGTTGGTCGCCGAGGTCGGGGAGGCGCCCGGGTATCTGTCCGACCTGATCGTGGCGAAGGCGGAGCGGGAGCACGGGGACGCGGACGTCGACCACGCGCGCGTGGCGGCCGACGTGGAGCGGTTGCACGACGTGCTGGACGCGGCGCAGGGCGCCTCAGCGCTGCCGGACGCTCCGTCCGCGTACGACGCCCTGCACGCGTTCGTCGTCCGGGTCCGGCTGGAGAGTCCGGGGGGCTTCGGAGTCCGCGCGGAGGGCTGAGGCGCGGCGGGTGCGCAGGAGGAAGTCCTCGACGCGGGCGTGGTCCGGTTCGGCGGGCAGGGGGCTGCGGGCGGCTGCCTCGTCCGCCTCGGTCGCGAGTCGGGACATCCAGGCCTCGACCTCCGGCCAGGGGACCTCACCGCGCTTCACCGCGAGCAGTTCCTCGCGCCGGGGGCCGACGTCGATCGTCAGCGCGCCGGTGCGCAGCAGGTCACGGGAGCTCATGAGGAGGCGCAGGAGATGCATGGCGTGTTTCCAGCGCGGGGCGCCGTGCTGCCGGACGTCGGCGTCCAGCTTCTTGCGCTGGCCCAGGGCGTAGCGGGCGAACGTGTCGTGCGCCCGGCGGGAGAGGAACGCCTCGCGCAGGGCGAGGAGTTCGCGGCCCGTGTCGTCGACGTACTCGACGAGAGGGGAGTGCAGGCACTCCAGGATGTTCGGGTTGGCGCGCAGCGCGAGGGTGCAGAAGCGTTCGAGTTCCCAGCTGAACTGTTCCTCGGCCGGCCCTTCGACGTGCGTCGGGGGCTTCTCGAAGCGCCAGAAGAGAGGGGTCGGCGCGAGGAACACACCCCGGCGGTCCGTGTCGCTGCCGTCCGTGGCCAGCCCGAAGGCGCGCGAACCCATCACGCAGGAGTAGATCGTGTGGTCGCGCACCAGGGTCACCGGGGCATCGGAATGCATGCCCCGGAGCGTACGCGCCCGCTCACGCCAGGAAGATCGATTTTCCCTTCACCGTGATCTTCTTCGCGGGCAGGGGACGCGTGGCCGGGCCGTGGACCACCGAGGCGTCGGTGATGCGGTACTTGCTGCCGTGGCAGGGGCAGTCGATGGTGCCGTCGGCGACCTTGTTCACCGTGCAGCCCTGGTGGGTGCAGATCGCCGAGAAGGCCTTGAACTCGCCCTTCTTCGGCTGGGTGACCACGACCTTCTCTTCCTTGAAGACCTTGCCGCCGCCGACCGGGATGTCACTCTTCTCGGCGAGTTCCTTTTCCTTGCCTGCTGAGGGCTTGGCGATCGGGGAGGTGGTCGCGGTCGGGGCGGAAGCCGACGAGCTGTTGCTGTCGCCGTACTTGCTGCATCCCGCGAGCAGGAAGACCGCGCCCGTTCCGAGCACCGTGCGCCGCGTCGGGGGGTTCGTCATGTCGTCACTCCGAACGTACGGAAGAACCAGAGAGCCGACGTCAGCCAGATGGCCGTGAGGACGACGAAGACGAGTCCTCCGACCAGGGGCAGCAGCCAGCCGGGCAGTCGCTCCGAGCGGAGCAAGAGCATTTTGGCACTAAATGCACCGAAGAAGAAGCAACCCAGGAGCGAGTGCCACATCACCCTCGGTTCGTACGTCTGATAGCCCAACGCGTACAGGCAGTGCACCGCGACCGGCACCGCCACCAGGAACGCCACCCGTCCCGACCAGCGGTGCAGCGTCGGTGCCCAGCTCGGCCCGGGCAGCTTCCCGTAGACCATGAACGCCGAGACGAGCTGGACCAGCGCGAAGGCGAACGCCGTCGTCGCCAGCCACGACTTCACCGCGCCCGTGCTGCTGAATCCCGCGAGGTTGAAGGCGGTCCCCGCCGGGTGGTGCGTCTTGCCGTAGGCGCCGAGGCCGACCGCGACCGCCGCGGCGACCAGGGCCGGGACGAGATAGCGGGCCGCGCCCGGGCGGCGGTGGGCGGGCGAGGGAGAGGGGAAGCCCTGGGTGGCGGCGTTCGGATCCACGGTCATATCGGTTCCCGATCAGGAAGGGGCCAGGAAAGGGTTCACGAACGGATCTTGGAGTGACGGATCTCGGGGTGACGGGTCATGGAGTGACGGGCGAGGCGGTGAGTGTCTGTCCGTCGACCGTCACGGTGCCGGTCTCCGGGTCGATCGTCGGCGCCGCCGCGGGCTTGCCGTCGCGGTCGAGGATGCCGACCTGCTTACCGCCGGGCAACACGATCCAGCCGCCGTCGAGCTTGGCGCCGCGCACCGTGGCGGTCGCGCGGTAGAGCCCGGACGGCTTGACCGCCTTGTCGGCGGTGAAGGCGTAGCGCTGCCCGCCGAGGTCGACGGTGCCGCGGATGCTCCTGCCGTCCTTGAGCGTGCCGTTCAGCTCGGCGCCCTGCTTGCCGGTGAGCTTCATGGTGCCGTCGTCCTTGACGTCGCCCTTCAGCCACGACTCCTTGCTCCGGCCGTCGCAGAAGTACGCGATCGCCTTGCCGTCCCGCAGGGAGACGGCGACCGCGGAGGAGTCGTCGTCGGTACGGCCCGCGTAGTCGGCGTTCGGCGGCGCGCTCTTCGAGGGAGGCGGCGCGCTCTTCGAGGCGGACGGGGGGCTCGACGAAGGCGGCGTACCGGTGGGCGACGGGCTCGCCTGGGGTGGGGCGCTGGGTGAGGCCTCCGGGGACGACGAGGACGCGTTCTTCGTCCCCGTCGTCGCGTTGAGCGCCAGCATGAACACGGCGAGCAGGAGCCCCGCCAGAAGGGTGAGCAGCGGTCCTGGGCGCTTCATACGGGCCATGTGTGGGCCTCCCCCGAGGCGAGTCTCCTGCCATGAGAGCGGACCGGTGCCCCGGCGTCCAGAGGCGCACAGGTGTGTTCTCACTACAAGTGGCGGGATAGGGCGATTCAGGTGACATTGGCGGAGACCGGCGCCGGGCGGTGACCTGCCCCCGGTCGCACTTCCGAAAGACACTCCCTGGACACTCCCCGAAACCCACTCTCGAAAGGCGTGACCATGGCGGGTAACGATCTCGGCGGCCTGCTCGGCGGTCTCCTCGGCGGAGGCGGACAGGCCGGAACCGGCGGTTCCGGCGCGGGCGACATCCTCGGCGCGCTGCTCGGCGCCCTGGGCGGCGGCGCTGGCCAGGCGGCCGGCGGCAATCCCCTGGGCGGCCTGCTGGAGATGCTCACCAAGTCCGGCCTGATGGACCAGGCGCAGTCGTGGATCGGCACGGGCGAGAACAAGCCCGTCAGCGGTGAGCAGATCGCTCAGGCCCTGCCCGACGACACCCTCCAGGAGGTCGCCGCACAGTCCGGCGTCAGCCCGCAGGAGGCCGCGGACCAGATCGCCCAGCACCTGCCCCGGGCGGTGGACAAGCTGACCCCGAGCGGAGAGCTGCCGCAGCCGGGCGCCTCCCTGGAGGACCTCATCAAGCAGCAGTCGCTCTGAGACGTGCTCCCTGTTTTCGTGCGCGGCGGCCGTCTCGTCAGGCGGGCGCCGCGCACTGGCGCCTCGCGGCCTGACTACGCTGGTGTGACAGGACGAGACACGACGACATACGACGAGATACGACCAGTACGTAGCTCGGCTCAGCGAGGAGTGACACCGTGGCGGTACGAGCGGTCCGGGGCGCCGTCCAACTGGAACGGGACGAGGCCGGCCACATGGACGAGCAGGTCAGCGAGCTGCTCACCGCCATCCTGGAGCGGAACGGTCTCACCACCGACGACCTCATCAGCATCTGGTTCACCGCGACGCCCGATCTGCACAGCGACTTCCCGGCGGCCGCCGCCCGCAAGCTCGGCATCGTCGACGTGCCGCTGATCTGCGCGCAGGAGCTGGACATCGAGGGCGCGATGCCCCGGGTCGTACGGGTCCTCGCGCACATCGAGTCCGACAAGCCCCGCGCCGACATCGCGCACGTCTACCTGGGCGCCGCGGGCGCGCTGCGCAAGGACATCGCCCAGTGAGAACCGCGCTCGTCATCGGAACCGGGCTGATCGGCACGTCGGCGGCCCTCGCGCTCTCCCAGCGGGGCGTCGTCGTCCACCTCACCGACCACGATCCGGAGCAGGCCCGTACGGCGGCCGCGCTCGGCGCCGGCACCGACCAGGCGCCCGGCGGGCCGGTGGACCTCGCGATCGTGGCGGCCCCGCCTGCGCACGTGGCGGCGACGCTCGCGGACGCCATGCGGCGCGGGGTCGCGCGCGGCTACCTCGACGTGGCGAGCGTCAAGGGCGGACCGCGCCGCGAGCTGGAGGCGCTCGGCCTCGACCTCTCCACGTACATTGGTTCGCACCCCATGTCGGGCCGTGAGAAGTCGGGCCCGCTGGCCGCGACCGGCGATCTCTTCGAAGGCCGCCCCTGGGTCCTCACCCCCACCCGGGACACGGACACCGAGGTCCTGAACCTCGCTCTCGAGCTGGTGTCGCACTGCCGTGCCGTCCCCGTCGTCATGGACGCCGACGCCCACGACCGCGCGGTCGCGCTCGTCTCCCACATGCCGCACCTGGTGTCCAGCATGGTCGCCGCGCGCCTGGAGAACGCGGAGGAGGCGGCGGTACGGCTCTGCGGGCAGGGCATCCGTGACGTGACCCGCATCGCGGCCTCCGACCCGCGGATGTGGATCGACATCCTGTCCGCGAACCCGGGCCCGGTCGCCGACCTCCTCGCGGACGTCTCCGCCGACCTCGACGAGACGGTCCAGGCCCTGCGCGCCCTCCAGTCCTCCGACGAGGCCAAGCGGCGCGAGGGCGCCGGCGGCATCGAGGACGTCCTGCGCCGTGGCAACGCGGGCCAGGTCCGCGTCCCCGGCAAGCACGGTGCCGCTCCGCTGACGTACGAGACGGTGGCCGTCCTCATCGACGACCAGCCCGGCCAGCTGGCCCGCATCTTCGCCGACGCGGGGGCCGCCGGAGTCAACATCGAGGACGTACGCATCGAGCACGCGACCGGGCAGCAGGCCGGCCTCGTCCAGCTGATGGTGGAGCCGAAGGCGGCGCCGGTGCTGAGCGCGGCACTGCGGGAGCGGGGCTGGGCACTGCGGCAGTAGGACCGTCGTCCGGCCCGGGGCCGGACGACGCGGCAGTGGCGCAAGGTGACCGACCCCGGGAAGGGTCAGTAATGCGGGGTCCGGGGAGCCAGTAACCTTGTGCGGGGCGCGATCGTGCCCCGCACAGACCTCCACCCCGCACCAGGAAGGTGTTCCCACCGTGGAAAACGGCGCCGCCCGGCCCGCCCCGGCAGTGATTGTCGCCATCGACGGCCCCTCCGGCACGGGCAAGTCGAGCACCTCGAAGGCCGTGGCCACGCAGCTGGGTCTCAGCTACCTGGACACGGGTGCGCAGTACCGGGCGATCACCTGGTGGATGGTGACCAACGGCATCGACATCACGGACCCGTCCGCGATCGCCGCCGTGGCCGGGAAGCCGGAGATCATCTCCGGGACCGACCCGTCCGCGCCGGCCATCACGGTCGACGGGACCGACGTCGCGGGACCGATCCGTACGCAGGAGGTCACCTCCAAGGTGAGCGCGGTCAGCGCGGTGCCCGAGGTGCGCGCCCGGATCACCGAGCTGCAGCGCTCGATCGCGGCCGACGCCGAGCTGGGCATAGTGGTCGAGGGACGCGACATCGGCACCACCGTGCTGCCGGACGCCGATCTGAAGATCTTCCTCACCGCCTCCCCGGAGGCACGTGCCGCCCGGCGCAGCGGTGAGCTGAAGGGCGCGGACATCAAGAGCACCCGCGAGGCCCTGCTCAAGCGGGACGCCGCCGACTCCAGCCGTAAGACCTCCCCGCTCGCCAAGGCGGACGACGCGGTCGAGGTGGACACCTCCGACCTCACCCTCCAGCAGGTCATCGAGTGCGTCGTCACCCTCGTCGAGGAGAAGCGGGCCGCCACGTGACCGCACCCTCCGAGAGAGGCGCCGAGGTAGGGCGCCGTATCGGCGTCGGCCTGATGTACGGGCTGTGGAAGCCGCGCGTGCTCGGCGCCTGGAAGGTCCCCGCGACCGGCCCGGCGATCCTCGCCGTGAACCACTCGCACGCCATCGACGGCCCGATGGTCATGGGCGTGGCGCCCCGCCCCACCCACTTCCTGATCAAGAAGGAAGCCTTCATCGGCCCGCTCGACCCCTTCCTCCTCGCCATCGGCCAGGTGAAGGTGGACCGTGCGACCACCGACCGCACCGCCATCACCGACGCGCTCGGCGTCCTGTCGTCCGGTGGCGTGCTCGGGATCTTCCCGGAGGGCACCCGCGGCGAGGGCGACTTCGCCTCGCTGCGCGCCGGACTCGCGTACTTCGCGGTCCGCAGCGGGGCGCCGATCGTCCCGGTGGCGGTGCTGGGAAGTTCCGAGAAGAGCAGCCGGTTGACAAAGGCGCTGCCCCCGCTGCGCAGCCGGGTCGACGTCGTCTTCGGAGACCCCTTCGAGGCGGGCGACGGCAGCGGACGGCGGACCCGCAAGGCGCTGGACGAGGCGACCGCCCGCATCCAGAAGCAACTGAGCGCCCATCTGGACCACGCCAGGCGTCTGACCGGACGCCCGGAAAACGCCGGGCGCCCCACCGGGCACTAGGCGACACTTGAGTAGTGGATCACCTGATATACGGGCGGTCCACCGATCACCACGAATGAACGACGAGGTACGGACTTCATGAACGACCACATCCAGCCCGACGGCTCGGCCGGCCCGGCCGAGCACGAGCACGGGGCGCTTGGCGATGCCGAGTACGCGGAGTTCATGGAGCTCGCCGCGGAAGAGGGCTTCGACATCGAGGACGTCGAGGGCGCGATCGAGGAGGCGGGCCACGGCCCGCTGCCCGTCCTCGCCGTCGTCGGCCGGCCCAATGTCGGCAAGTCGACCCTGGTGAACCGGATCATCGGCCGCCGCGAGGCGGTCGTGGAGGACAAGCCCGGCGTCACCCGCGACCGCGTCACCTACGAGGCCGAGTGGGCGGGCCGCCGCTTCAAGCTCGTCGACACCGGTGGCTGGGAGCAGGACGTCCTCGGCATCGACGCGTCCGTGGCCGCGCAGGCCGAGTACGCGATCGAGGCGGCCGACGCGGTCGTCTTCGTCGTCGACGCCAAGGTCGGCGCGACCGACACGGACGAGGCGGTCGTCCGCCTGCTGCGCAAGGCCGGCAAGCCCGTCGTGCTGTGCGCCAACAAGGTCGACGGCCCGAGCGGCGAGGCCGACGCCTCCTACCTCTGGTCCCTCGGCCTCGGCGAGCCGCACCCCGTCTCCGCGCTGCACGGCCGTGGCACCGGCGACATGCTGGACGCCGTCCTGGAAGCCCTGCCCGAGGCCCCGGCGCAGACCTTCGGCGTCGCGGTGGGCGGCCCCCGCCGCATCGCTCTCATCGGCCGCCCGAACGTCGGCAAGTCCTCGCTCCTGAACAAGGTGGCGAACGAGGACCGCGTGGTCGTCAACGAGATCGCGGGTACCACCCGTGACCCGGTCGACGAGCTGATCGAACTCGGCGGGGTCACCTGGAAGTTCGTCGACACGGCGGGCATCCGCAAGCGTGTCCACCTCCAGCAGGGCGCGGACTACTACGCCTCGCTGCGTACGGCCGCCGCCGTCGAGAAGGCCGAGGTCGCGGTCATCCTGATCGACGCGTCCGAGACCATCTCCGTACAGGACCAGCGCATCGTGACGATGGCCGTCGAGGCGGGCCGTGCGATCGTCCTCGCCTTCAACAAGTGGGACACCCTCGACGAGGAGCGCCGCTACTACCTGGAGCGGGAGATCGAGACCGAGCTCCTCCAGGTGGCGTGGGCGCCCCGGGTGAACGTCTCGGCGCGCACCGGCCGGCACATGGAGAAGCTCGTCCCGGCGATCGAGACGGCCCTGGACGGCTGGGAGACCCGTGTCCCGACCGGCCGTCTGAACGCCTTCCTCGGCGAGCTCGTCGCCGCCCACCCGCACCCGGTCCGCGGTGGCAAGCAGCCCCGCATCCTCTTCGGTACGCAGGCGGGCACCAAGCCCCCGCGGTTCGTGCTCTTCGCCTCCGGGTTCATCGAGCACGGCTACCGGCGTTTCATCGAGCGCCGGCTGCGTGAGGAGTTCGGCTTCGAGGGGACGCCGATCCACATCTCCGTACGGGTGCGCGAGAAGCGCGGCACCAAGAAGAAGTGACGTAGAGACAGGTAAGGGGCGGTTCCCATGGGAGCCGCCCCTTACCTGTTCCACCGCTTCCGCTCAGAGCCCTCTGCGGGGCGCCGGTGGCAGCGCGGCCGGGATGTGGTGCAGGCCTGTGCTGTCCTGACGTGCCACCGCCTGCCAGACGCCGGTCGTCGACGCGCCGTGACCGAGCTGCGAGCCGCCGTTGCGCGCGGAGTACGCCCCCGCGCTGTACGAGCTGTACGACGAGGGATACGAGGACCCGCCGTACGCGCTCGAACCCTGCGTCAGAGTTCCGAAAGCCGTGAAGCCGAGCTGGTCCTCGCCGTGGCGGTCGCCGGGCAGGGCCTTGAAGGATCTGACCCACTCGGCGTAGAGCGCGTCATAGATCGGCGTGGCCGATGGGCCGCGCGGAGGATCCTGAGCCGCTCGCGCGGCCGGGATCGGCTGGAAGGGCTGGCGGCGGGGGGCGTCGTAGGTGTGCACGTATGTGCCAACGACCCCGCGGCCCAACAGATGCGGTCACACCTTTGCTTGAGCCCGCCCCGTCAGGGGCGCGGGGAACTGCGGGCTCGGCCCCGTACGACCCGCAGCGGACGACGCACACGCAGCCCCCTGTCTTTTGGGGGCGCGAGGAACTGCGCGACCAGCCACGACGGACCCGCACAGGACGACGCACCGCAGTTCCCCGGCTCAACCCAGTGGAACGCTCACGTTCCGGCGAGCGGCATCGCGGCGGCCACCAACTTCCCGTTCGCCGCGGCCTTGTCCAACGCGTCCCGCAGCAGATCCTCCCGCGGCTGCCGCCCGATCGACCCGACCGGCGCCGCGAACAGCAGTACCTGCTGGTGCTTGTTGGCGGCCGCCCGCCAGCTCTCCGTGACCTGGAGCGCCTGGTGCGCCTGCCACCACGCGACCGACGACCCGCCCCCGGTGCCCGGCTGCAGCACGGCGTGCAGCTGCCCCATGGCGAGCAGCACGGACCATCCGTGCAGCACCGGCGGCACCGAACTCAGCTCGGTCACCGGCATGAACCCCTGCTCGATGAGGAGCGGCAGGAAGTCGTCGCCGATGTCCGTCGAGCCGGGCCGCACGATGGGCCCGGTCGGCTCGACGACGAGCGCGGGGTGCAACTCGCCGTTGATCAGGACGAGTCCGCTGGTGACGCCGAGCACGGCCTGCTCGGGCGCGGCCTGGGCGGGCACACTGTCGGGGTGGATCGAGCGGACGGCGCCCTGCAGTTGCTCCTCGGTGACCTGGACGACCTGTGAGGGCAGGCAGGTGGCGTGGGCGAAGGCGAGGACGGCGGTCTCGTCGCCGATGAACAGGACGGTGCTGGTGCGCTCCTGTTCCGAGTCGCCCGGGGTGCGGCAGGACGTGCAGTCGTAACTGCCGGGGGCGTTCTCTCCGGCGAGCAGCCGGTCGGCTTCTTCGTCGCCGATCTCGGCGCGTACGTCGTCGCTGACGTCGAGCATGCGCGGCACGGGTGGCTCCTCGGGATGCGGTGCGTGGCGATGCCGGGTGGCTCCCGGCCCATGAATCCGGGGGTCCCGGCTCATGAAGATGACAACGGGCGATCTGTGGCCGGAGTCACGCCCGGGAGCGAACGGAATCGAACCATCCGACGCACAGGGTGATCCCTTGTGCGGAATCTGTTACTCCGAGCCAACTTCGTGCGTGTTCAAGGAAGTTGGTTCCGTGAAGTGAGTCACAGGTCACTTGAGCGGCTGGTCGACAAATCATGAAATCAGCCTATGAAGTGGGTGGCTGAAAATCGTCGATACCCGCGGTAACTATGAACTGGCCTCGAATGACATGGAGTTGGTTGATATCGGGGCGACCACCTCCATAGATTTCTCGGCCGTGTGCACAGAGCACCGCTCGGGTACGTCCGCCGGCCGAACCGCACGACTGGTTCGCAGCACCACCTCCGGCGGACGGGGCGGAGCACGACGACCGCGTCCTACGCGCAGGAAGTCGCGCCCCGCCTTGGGGGATCCCGGGTGTTTCGAGAGGGAACTACATGTCCGCATGTGCCGATAACACTCGTAAGGTTCGTACGACGCGTACGACGGCGGTCCTCGCCGGGGCGGCTCTGCTCGCCCCGCTCGGACTGCTCGCCGCGACCGGCAACGCCGCCGCGGCCGACAGCGGAGTGTGGGACCGCATCGCCAAGTGCGAGAGCGGCGGGAACTGGCACATCAACACCGGCAACGGCTACTACGGAGGACTGCAGTTCTCCGCCGGCACCTGGCGGGCGTACGGCGGTACGGCCTACGCGTCGACCGCCGACAAGGCCTCCAAGGCCGCCCAGATAGCCGTTGCCACCAAGGTCCAGAACGCACAGGGATGGGGCGCCTGGCCCACCTGTTCGGCACGGGCCGGAGCGTACGGCGGCGCACCCGCTTCCTCGGGCGCCGCGTCGTCCGGAGGGTCGGCGACGACGAAGTCGGCGCCCAAGTCGACGTCGAAGTCGGCCTCCAAGTCGGCTCCCACCGAGTCGAGGGCCAAGTCGGCCCCCGCGAAGGCGTCGGAGGCACCGGCGCACGCATCCGGCCACACGAACCGCGCCGCGTCCCGCGGTGACTACACCGTCCGCGGCGGCGACACCCTGAGCGGCATCGCGGAGCGGCAGGGGACGACCTGGCGGAAGATCTACGCCGCCAACCGGGCGGTCATCGGCGGTGACCCCGACCTGATCATGCCCGGGCAGCGGCTCGACCTCTGAGCCCGGCCGCACCCCGGCTCGACCCCGGGGCCCACTTGGTCCTCCGACCGGGTGGGACACCGGGCGCGGCGGGGCCGACGCGCCCGGTGTGCTGATTAGCGTGACCCGATGCACCTCGAGCCGACGCAGTCGCCCCTGTTGAGCAAGCGCATGCGGTACATGGCCGTGACCTTGGTCGCCGTCATCCTGGCCGTCCTCGTCCCCGCGAGGGCGGCCGTCGCGTCTCCGTCGCCGTTCGCCGGCCCGCGGGCGGGGCGGGTGTCGTACGACTGCGCGCGGGACCGTTGGCCCTGGGACTGCCTCGCCGAGTGCGAGAGCGGCGGGCGCTGGGACGCGAACACCGGAAACCACCACTACGGAGGGCTGCAGTTCGCACAGCGCACCTGGGTGGCGTTCGGTGGCCTGGCGTACGCCCCGCGCGCGGATCTGGCGTCGCGATCGGCGCAGATCAAGGTCGCCAAGCTGGTGGTGGACGTCCAGGGATGGGGCGCCTGGCCGGTCTGCGCCAAGAGGTGCAGACTCCGGGACGTACAGGTGTGATGAACCCGGGTCAGAGGTTCTGGTACCTGTTGCGGCACTAGACGAGTCATTCCGATGTGGTCAGTGGTCATAAGCGATCAAGGATCGTATGACGGGCTGGCCGGTCTTGTGGTTGTGCCAGATCGCGGCGGCCATCGCGAGGATGCGTTGGGCGACGCGGACGGCGACACCTTCGAAGGTCCGTCCACCGTGCCGTTCCAGGTCGAGCTGGCCTTTGAGGGTGTCGTTGACCGACTCGATCAGCTGCCGCACCGACTTCAGGAGGCTCTCGCCCCTGCGCTTCTTCTCGCGCTTGAAAGAAGGACGCAGCAACTCCGCGCCCCGGAAGGCCAGATCGGCCTCGAACTCCTTGGAGGCGAAGCCTTTGTCTGCGATCACCAGCAGGCTCGGCCGGTCCGTGGACAGGTGCGGTTCGCGGTCCAGCATCGCCGACAGCACCTCCCGCTCATCCAGTTTCGGGTTCGCCAGTGCCCACAGGATGGGCATCCCGGTCGGGGTGCATACCAGGAACAGGCGCAGGCCCCAGAAGAACCGGGAGTGCGAGGCGCAGTACCCGTATCCGGCCCAGCCGGCCATGTCCGACCGCTTCACCGTCGGACGCGAGCGGCCGCACTCCACCGGTGTGGAGTCGATGATCCAGTGGTTGTCGAACCAGAAGTCCGTATCGACGGCCAGCAGTCGTATTGCCCTCTTGACCAGTGGCAACGCTGCCCGCAGCCGCTTGTTCCAGCCCGGCTGCCTGGGCACGTACGGGAACATCGCTCCCAGTCGGGAGTCCACGAACCGCAGCCAGCGCGACTCCGAGGTGAAGCCCAGCAGCGCCTGGGCGACGGCAAGGGTGACCAGCTCAGAATCCGTCAGCTGCGGCGGTCGGCCAAGCCATCGGCTACCTCCGATCTCGTCGTCGATCTTCACGTACAGTGCGGTCAGCAGGGCGTCTAGGTTGTTCGTCACACAACGATCTTGGACGCCCTGTCTGCGTTCCCAGACACACCGTCAGCATTCGGAATGACTCGTCTAGGGCGACCGACGGCGCACTTCGGCCGTCTCTCCGCTGAACGCGACCGCGCCCCGGCGCAGTTCATGAACGTACGTCGGGCGGCCCGCCCGTTCGCGCAGACCGGGCGGCAGCCGCTGCTCGGCGATCACCACGCACGCGTCGAGGCCGCCGAGGAGTTCGTACGTGCGGGCCGCGACCGCCGGTGACATGCCCCGCGCGGGCTCGTCGACGAGCACCACACGCGCGCGTGCCAGCAGGGCGCGGGACAGGGCGAGCATGCGCTGCTCGCCACCGGAGAGGGTGCCCGCGCGGCGGGGGAGGAGGGGCTCCAGCTGCGGGTACGCGTCGAGGGCGGGGGCGAAGGCGGGTGCGGCCAGCTCCAGGTGCTCGCGGACCGTGAGCGAGCCGAACACGGCCCGGCGCTCCGGGACCAGGCACAACCCGCGCCGGGCCCGTTCGAAGGCGGGCAGCCGGGTCACGTTCACCCCGTCCCACACGACGGCGCCGTCGGACAGCGGCACGGTTCCCGCGAGGGCGCGCAGGGCGGTCGTACGGCCGGAGCCGTTGCGGCCGAGCAGTACGGTGAGGCCGGGGCCCGGCGCGACCAGGGTCACGCCGTGGAGGGCCTCCAGAGGGCCGTAGCGCACGCGCGCGTGGCGCAGGGAGATGTTCAACCGTGCCCCCCTTGCAGTACGTGGTCGGCGGGGCCGGAGGTGACGACGCGTCCGGCGGTCATGACATGGACGACGTCGGCGAGGTCGGCGACCAGATCGAGGTCGTGCTCCACGACCAGCAGGGCCGTGCCGTCTGCGGCGAGCGCCCGTAGTACCCGGGCCAGCGCGGTCACCTCGGCGGTGTCCAGGCCCGCGGCGGGCTCGTCGAGCAGCAGCACGTGCGGACTTCCCGCGAGGGCCCGCGCCAGCTCGACGCGCCTGAGCGTCCCGGTCGGCAGCCCCGCCGCGCGCCGTGCGCGGACCGGTCCGTCGAGCCCGAACAGCCGCAACGCCCGTTCCGCCGCGGCGGGATCGGCGATCCGGCCCTGCTCCGCTCCCACCTGAACGTTTTCGGCCACCGTCAGCGAGGGGAAAACGGCCAACTGCTGGAAGGTCCGCGCGATGCCGAGCCGGGTCCGGGCGTGCGCGGTCAGCCGGGTGATGTCCCGTTCACCGAACAGCACCCGTCCGTGCGACGGGCGGAGCGTTCCGGCGAGACAGTGGAACAGGGTGCTCTTGCCGGCCCCGTTGGGCCCCACGACAGCGGTGACCCACCCTGGCCGGACCTCGAGATCGACCCCGTCGAGCGCGTGGAAACCGTCGTAGGCCACACGTATGCGACGGGCGATCAGAGATCCGGGCGTCGGCACGGCAGGAGTGTGCGGGGTGCTCGGCCGGCGCGAGGTCGCATCCCGCCCGGGTGTTCCGCCTTCCGGGCCGCGGCCCGCCCTCGTGGGTCCGTCGGGACCCGGGCGGTCACCGACGCCCGGTGGCGCGGCGGCGGACGGCCCGTCGGCGGATGCCGTCTCCACCGACCGCAGTCGTCGCCGCACCCGCGCCCCCAGCGGGGTCGGCGTCACCCGGCGGCGTGGCCGGAGCCGGGACGTCGCCGTGCGCAGGGCCTCGTACGGGCCCCCGGGGAAACGGCCGACGAACACCGCGAGGACCCCGATCAGCGCCGCCGCCATCCCGCCGCGTGCCCCCGCGTCGAGCCCCACCAGCAACGCCGCTGCGGCCATCGCGCCGAGGGCGCTGTCGGCGCCGAGGACCACGACCGCCGCGAACCAGAGCAGCCCGCGCACCGGGTCGTACGCCATCGCGTCGAAGGCGCGCAGCCCCATGCCGAGCATGGCCCCGCCGAGCGCGGCCAGGGCGGCGCCCGCCACGAAGGCCGTCAGCTTCAGCGCAGGGACCCGTACGCCCGCCGCCGAGGCGCCCGACTCGTGGTCGCGCATCGCGGCCAGGGCGCGGCCCGTACGGCCCCGGCGCAGCGCCCCCGTAGCCAGCAACGCGGCCGTCAGCAGCCCCAGTTCGAGCACGTAGTACGCGCGGTCGTCGTCGAAGCCCGTCGGGCGGTCCAGAGACAGCCCCGAGGTCGCGTAGGGCTGGGCGAAGACGAAACGGCTGACGCCCACCCCCACGGCGAACGTCGCCAGCGCCAGTGACAGGCCGTGGCGGCCGATCGCCGGCCAGCCGGTCAGGACGCCGAGCGGGGCGACCAGCGCCACCGCCACCGCCAGCGCCGCCAGTTCGGGCAGGCGGGGCAGGCCGGGGAAGCGGCCGGCGGCCAGCAACGCGGTGAAGAGGGCGCCCAGACCCGCGTACGCCGCCTGCCCGAGGGAGATCTGACCGCCGCGGCCGGTCACCACGACCAGGGACAGGAGCACCACACCCAGCGCGGGTACCTGCACCGACGTGTGCAGGTCCGAGCCCGCGAGGCCGAGCGGCAGCAGGAACAGGACGACCGCGACGATCCACGCGCCCGGGGGCGTCGCCACCCGGGCCGTCACCGTGCGCGGCAGGGCGTCCCGGTCGCCGATCCCCGGCAGGACGAGCGCCGCGACCAACAGGGCCACCACGAACAGGTTCGCGCCCACCGCCTGGAGCAGCGGCTCCGCCCGGCCCGCCGGATGCAGTCGCGTCAGCTGGCTCTGCGCGACCCCGAGTCCCAGCGCCACCACGACGGCCACCGGGAGGCTGCGCATCCGGGCGGCGACGGCCACCGCCATCACCTCCATGACGAGCAACGGCATGCCGTACGGGTCGAGTCGTACGTAGGGCGCCAGGAGCGCGCCCGTCAGACCGGCCGTGAAGGAGCCGAACGCCCAGCCCGCGGCGGCCACCCGGTCCGCGTCGATGCCGCCGAGCACGGCGAGCGAGCGATCGTCGACGACGGCCCGCAGCTGTGTGCCGAAGCGCGTCCAGCGCGTCACACCCCCCACCCCGAGCGCCAGCGCGACGGCGACCCCCAACTGCCCCCACGGGTCCGCCGACACCAGCGTCGGCGCGTCGGCGCGCGCCCCGGTGCCCCACACGAGCGCGGCCCCGCCGACCAGCAGCACGAAGACGCCGAGAGACGCGACCAGCGTGCGCACCGGGTCGCCGCCGAGGACGGACAGGGGGCGGAAGACGAACCGTTCCAGGACCACGCCGATCGCGGGGGCCACCAGCAGCAGCGTCACCGCGGCACCGAGCCAGAGCGGCCAACCCCACTCGACCGTGAACTGCCGCAGCAGATACGCGCACACCATCGCGATCGCGCCGTGCGCGAAGTTCAGCACCCCGGTCGCCCGATGGGTGACGACCAGCCCGATCCCGGTGAGCGCCGCCGCGCCGCCGACCGAGAGCCCGGCCAGCGTGAGGTCGTACGTCAGGGAGCCGCCCATCACCGCTCCGGCGCGGGCGGCCGTTCGACCACGGGCGGCTCGCAGATCGGGCACGGGCCCAACTCCCCGCCCGCCAGCACCCGCGAGTCCACCGGCACGGCGGCCGGCTTCCCGGCGACCAGCGGGCAGTCCGCACGGTGCCACAGCGTGCCGCCGGGGACCATCAGCAGTTCCCCGCTGACGGCGAGGGGCGCCACGGCGGTCTGTCCGGACGCCTCCGCGTCGGCGGGCTCGGCCGCCACCAGCAGCCCGTACAACTCCTCGACGCGCGAGGCCGCCAAGGCGTTCCTGCCGTGTGTGAGCAGCACCGCGCCCGCGACGATCAGCGCGGCCCCGGGCACCGTGCAGGACGCCAGATAGGGCAACTGCCGTTCCGCGTACCGCTCGCCCGAGACGCCGTACCAGCCGATGACGCACAGCACCGCTCCGGCGGCGAGCGCGGCGCACCCGGCCCACAGGACGGGGTGCACGGTCCGCAGTCGAGGTGTCCGCATCCTGGCTCCCAGACGTCGTGTGGCTGTCTGTCTTCCAAGTCCGCCAATGGACTTGCACTATGCCTTCTGGAAGCTGACCCTGAAACCTCCGGGCGCGGTCGGCCCGGACCGACACCCGGTGGTGAGCCAGCATGGTTCTCGGGAGCGACCTCAGGCGGGACAACGGCCGGGGGGTGGCGGCGCTGGTCGTGCTCGTCCTCGCCGGTGCCCTCACGGCGTGCGGCGACAGCAGCGGCGGCGGGAGTTCGAGCCCTCCGCCCACCCCCACCGTGGAGCGGTCCAGCAGCGCGCCGCCCAGCCCGACCGACCCGGCGGCGGCCGAGCGCCAGGTCAGGCAGAACTGGGAGAAGTTCTTCTCCCCGTCCGTCCCCGTCAAGGACAAGCTGAGCTACCTGGAGAACGGCGACAGGATGACCGCGGTCGTCCAGGGCTTCAGCGGCGACAAACGTGGCCAGCAGGTCGCGGCCCACGTCCAGAAGGTCGTGTTCACCTCGCCGGCCGAGGCCGAGGTGACGTACGCGCTGACCCTGAAGGGCGCGACCGCCCTGCCGAACGCCGCCGGGACGGCCGTCTTCGAGAACGGCACCTGGAAGGTCTCCGACAACACTCTCTGCGCCCTGGTCGCGCTGAGCGGCGACGGATCCGCGACCCCGGCCGGCTGCTGACCCGCCGTGCGCCCCAAGGGAGTTCGCGAACGAGTCCTCGCCGCGGGCCTGCCGCTCCTGCTGGGCACGGCGCTCGTCCTGGGCACGGCGGCCTGCGGCAGCCGCCTGCCCGAGAGCGACTTCGAGCACCGGACCGCGCCCGCCCCGCAGAGCACCGCCCCACTGCGCGTCGGCATCGTCACCAGCGCCACCAGCCCCGTCGGCGGCTCCGCCTTCACCGGCCCGCGCGACGGGGCCAAGGCCTACTTCGACCGCCTCAACGCGCGCGGGGGCATCGGGGGCCGCCCGGTCGAGGTGCGCACCTGCGACGACGGCGGCAGCGGCGTGGGCGACAACGAGTGCGTGCACCGGCTCATCGACGAGGACAAGGTCGTCGCGCTCGTCGCCACCACCGCCTTCGACTACGCGGGCGCCTCCCGTGTGTCCGCCGCCGGGGTGCCCGACATCGGCGGACAGCCCATCGGCGCGGCCTACGACACCTATCCGCACCTCTACGGGATCTACGGCAGCCTGGCACCCCGCGAGGGGACACCGGGCTGGGGCGGGAAGCTGTACGGCGGCACCGAGGTCTACCGCTACTTCAAGCGCGTCCAGGGCGCCCGTACCGCCGCCGTCATCTCCTACAACCAGTCCGCGTCGGCCGCCTACGCCCGGCTCGTCACCCGGGGGCTGAAGGCCGAGGGCTACCAGGTGGTCACCGAACAGGTCGACTTCGCGCTGCCCAACTTCCGTGCCGCCGCGGCCGATCTGAAGGACCAGGGCGCCGACCTGGTCTTCGACGCCCTCGACACGCACGGCAACGCCCAGCTGTGCGAGGCGATGGACGACATCGGCGCCAAGGTCATCGCCAAGGTCACCAACGTGCAGAACTGGACCTCCACCGTCCCCGAGGACTACAAGGACGCCCCACGCTGCCGCAACGCCCTGTGGGCGACCGGATCCAGCCGGAACTACGAGGACACCTCCGACGCCGCCGTCCGCGCCTTCCGGGACGCCACCAAGGGCCTGCCGACGCACTCCCAATGGCAGTTGGAGGGCTGGGCGGCCGCCATGTGGTTCACGGACGCCGCGAAGTCCTGCGCGGAAACGGGCGTCACACGCGCGTGTGTCGACCGCTTCATGAACCGCGGCGCCCCGTACACGGCCGACGGCCTGTTGATCCCCGTCTCCTCCGAGCGCCTGCCCACGCCCCCGAAGACCCGTCGCACCTGCGTCTCGGTCGCCCGCTGGGAGGACGGCAAGGGCTGGGTCTCCCAGGGCGACATGAACAGCGACTGCTTCGACGTGCCGCAACTGCCGTACGAACCCTGACGTGATGCGCCTTGCGGACAGCCACGGTCCGCGAGGGCTGGCAGACTCGCCGCCATGTTGGAGACATCGGCACGACTGCTGCGGTTGCTCTCACTGCTGCAGGCCCACCGCGAATGGTCCGGGCCCGATCTGGCAGACCGCCTGGGCGTGACACCCCGCACGATCCGCCGCGACGTGGACCGGCTGCGCGAGCTGGGCTATCCCGTCAACGCCAGCCCGGGCACGGGAGGCGGCTACCAGCTCGGCGCGGGGGCCGAGCTGCCGCCGCTGCTGCTCGACGACGACGAGGCGGTGGCCGTCGCGGTCGGGCTGCGCACGGCCGCCGGGCAGGGCATCGAGGGCATCGGCGAGACCTCCGTAAGCGCCCTCGCCAAGCTCGAACAGGTGCTGCCGAACCGACTGCGTCGCCGCGTGGGCGCCCTGAACGCTTTCACCGTGCCGATGCTGCGCGACCCCCGGCCCTCCGCCGTGGACCCGGGCGTGCTCACGGAACTCGCCAACGCCTGCCGCGACCGCGAGCGGCTGCGCTTCGACTACCGAGACCACGGCGGCTCCCCGACCCGCCGGACCGTCGAACCGCACCGCCTGGTGTGCACCGAGCGCCGCTGGTACCTGGTCGCCTGGGACGTCGACCGCGACGACTGGCGCACGTTCCGCGCCGACCGCATCACCCCCAGGCCTCCGCACGGGCCCCGCTTCACCCCCCGTACGCCACCGGCCGAGGATCTGGCGGCCTATGTCTCCAAAGGGGTCTCCACGCGCGCGTACGCCGCGCACGCGGCCGTCCGGCTCTTCGTGCCCCTCGAAGAGGCGGCCGAACGGATATCCCCCTCGGCGGGGACGCTGGAAGCCTCCGGGGAGAACAGCTGCGTGCTGCGCACCGGCGCCGCGAGCCTCGACGTGATGGTGATTCACGTGATGCTGACGGGCTTCGAGTTCGAGGTCCTGGAGCCGGCCGGACTCACCGAGGCGATCAGGACGTCCCGGGACCGGCTGTCCCGGGCGCTGGAGCGGTCCCCGGAGCGAGCACCCCGTACCGGGGATGGTGCAGGTCGAACGCCGGGCTCTCGGAGCGGACCCGGGGCAGCGTGACGAAGTTGTGCCGGGGCGGCGGACACGAGGTCGCCCACTCCAGGGAGCGGCCGAAGCCCCAGGGGTCGTCCACCTCGACCTTCGTGCCGTACCGGGACGTCTTCCAGACGTTGTAGAGGAACGGCAGCGTCGACATGCCCAGCAGGAACGCACCGATCGTCGACACGGTGTTGAGCGCCGTGAACCCGTCGGCGGCCAGATAGTCCGCGTACCGCCGCGGCATGCCCTCGGCGCCCAGCCAGTGCTGCACCAGGAACGTCGTGTGGAAGCCGACGAAGAGCGTCCAGAAATGGATCTTGCCGAGGCGTTCGTCGAGCATCTTGCCGGTGAACTTGGGCCACCAGAAGTAGAAGCCGCCGAAGGTCGCGAAGACGACGGTGCCGAAGACGACGTAGTGGAAGTGCGCGACCACGAAGTACGAGTCGGTGACCTCGAAGTCCATCGGCGGCGAGGCCAGGATCACCCCGGTCAGACCGCCGAACAGGAACGACACCAGGAAGCCGATGGCCCACAGCATGGGCGTCTCGAAGGAGAGCGAGCCCTTGATCATCGTCCCGCTCCAGTTGAAGAACTTCACCCCCGTGGGCACCGCGATCATGAACGACATGAAGGAGAAGTACGGCAGCAGCACCGCGCCCGTCGCGAACATGTGGTGCGCCCACACCACGATCGACAGACCGGTGATGGCCATCGTCGCGGCGACCAGCGTCAGATAGCCGAAGACCGGCTTCCTGCTGAAGACCGGCAGGATCTCCGTGATGATCCCGAAGAACGGCAACGCGATGATGTAGACCTCGGGATGCCCGAAGAACCAGAACAGGTGCTGCCACAGCAGCGCGCCGCCGTTGGCCGCCTCGAACACCACCGACCCGAAACGCCGGTCCGCCTCCAGGACCAGCAGCGCCGCCGCGAGCACCGGGAACGCGAAGAGGACGAGGATCGAGGTGAAGAGGATGTTCCACGTGAAGATCGGCAGCCGGAACATCGTCATGCCGGGAGCCCGCATCCCGACGATGGTCGTGATGAAGTTCACCGCACCGAGGATGGTGCCGAAGCCGGCCAGCGCCAGGCCCATGATCCACATGTCGGCGCCGATGCCCGGCGAGCGCTCCAGACTGTTGAGCGGGGAGTAGGCGAACCAGCCGAAGGAGGCGGGGCCGTCGGGCACCATGAGCGAGCCGAGGACGATCAGACCGCCGAAGAGGAAGAACCAGTACGACAGCATGTTCAGGCGGGGGAAGGCGACGTCCGGGGAGCCGATCTGCAGCGGCATGATCTCGTTGGCGAACCCGGCGAAGGTCGGGGTGGCGAACAGCAGCAGCATGATCGTGCCGTGCAGGGTGAACAACTGGTTGAACTGGTTGTTGTCCACGATCTGCAGACCGGGCCTGGCGAGTTCGGCGCGCATCACCAAGGCCATCAGACCGCCGGCGAGAAAGAAGGCGAAGGACGTGATCAGGTAGAGGTGGCCGATCTTCTTGTGGTCCGTCGTGGTGAGCCAGTCCACGGCCAGCCGTCCCGGCCGCCGCCCCGTGTGAACGGGTCGCGCCATCGCCTGCGCGGTCTCTGTGCCCATTGCTCGCCCCTTCGCCGTCGCGCCGTGGGCCTGCCCGAAGCTCACGCCATGGTGCTTGCGTCGCTCCGCGCTCCTACAGAGGGCGTGCGGGGGTTCTGTGCTGGAACCGTGCATTTCCTATGCGGTGTCAGCTTCCGCGACATGCCCCGGAATCGGAATGAAAAGGCTTCGCCCCACGGGATCTCGACGGGGGACTCCGCGCTTTTCATTGGGTTATTCGGGACGGCGTCACGTTAGTACCGAATTACGTTCGAAGGCGTGCGGGACACGTACGGAACCCCTCGTACGTGTGACGGAGTTCGGCCGAAACGGGTGTCGTGATCCTGTGACAGAAGCGTGACCGGAGGGGGGTGAGTGACGCATGGTCGCCGTCCGGACTTCCCCCGCCGCGGTCGGCCGCCTAACGTGGCGGTCATGGCACCCATTCCCACCCCGCCCGCAGAGCCCGAGGACAGTCCGCAGGCCTATGTAGGCCTGGAGGCGAGGAACGCCGAGCACCGCGCCCGGGAGCACGGCTGGTCCACGGTGCGCTCGCTGCCGCCCGGCGCGATCATCACCATGGAGTACCGCGCGGGACGGCTGAACTTCGAGGTCACCGACGGCCGGGTGACCCGCTGCTGGAAGGGCTGAGGCCACGGAGGCCGAATCCACGGAGGCGGGGAGACCGGATCCACGGGATGCGCGAAGGCCCCCGGCTCACGAGCCGGGGGCCTTCGCCGTGCGGGGAGGTTGTGCGTACCGGCCCCGCTGTTCTCCATGATCGGGCCGTTCGGCCTCAGCCGCCTGTCAGCGGCCGGGCGGACGACGTCGTGGTGGTGCGCGCCACGCGGTCCGAGTGCGGTGGACGGCGACTGCCGACCGGGGTCACCGGAGTGCGCTCGGAGCGGGCCGTGTGCGGTCCAGGCGCCAGGTAGACCGGCGCCCGGGGCGGGCGGGCGGTGGCCACCGCCCCGCGTGCCGGAACCTCCTCGTCCACCGGGGCGGACTGCTTGACCAGCACGGGCGTACCGACCGGGGAACTGACCGGAGCCTTGGCCGGGACGGGCAGCGCACGGCCGCGGCGGGCGCGCCAGGCGTCGCGCAGGGTGAACAGGCCGGTCTCGGCGTGGGCGATCAGCGGCTCGCACCACGGCAGCGCCAGCAGGATCAGCAGACCGGCGGCCCAGCCCAGCACCACATCGCTCAGCCAGTGCGTACCGAGGTAGACGGTGGTGAGGCCCACGCCGAGCGAGGTCACGGCGGACAGCGCGGACAGCCAGCGCCGCGCCCGTGGGGTGGAGGCCAGATAGGCCAGGATTCCCCAGGTCACGACGGCGTTCGCGGTGTGGCCCGAAGGGAATATATCGCCGCCCAGGCCCATTTCGTTCGAGCCGATCGTGATGGCGTAGTGCGGGCCGAGGCGGCCCATGCCGAGCTTTGCGGCGCCGACCGTGATGTTGAGCAGCAGCAGCGAGGCGCCCAGGGTGAGCAGCGGGCGCAGGGTGTGCTGCCGCCAGGAGCGCCAGCCGAGCCACGCGGCGACCATCACGGCGGTGGGGCCGCGCTGGCCGAGCACCACGTAGTAGTCGAGGAACGCGTGGATCTCCGGCCACTGCTGATAGGGCCGGAAGAACATGACCTGCCAGTCGAACCGGACCAGCCACGACGTGATCGCCACGGCCCACACGATGGCCACGTAGAAGGCCAGGGTGGCTCCGAAGAGCACAACCCTGTGCCTGCTCATCTTCGGCACATCGATGTTCGCCGGCCGTTCCGGCTCACGGTCCAACCGGGCGAAGACCCGGTCCAGACGGGTGAGGTTTCGTTCGGTACGCACTCAATCGACGTTACAGCGAGTGAGCTGCGTTCCAGGCCGTATCACTCGCTTTGTGATGACGATGTGATGTGGGATTCCTCTCAGGGCGATGTTTAATTCCAATGATTCTCTAATCATCGGCGCCCTGATCCTTTAATTCCATTGATCGGCCCGGGTCCCGGTTTTATGCCACTTTTGAATTCGTTCACCGAATCCTGGGATGGAATTATCCGGCCGCTCACCGAGCGTCAAGGGTTGATCATGGCGGACCGGAGCCGTTCAGCCAGAACGCTCCGTAGAGCGCGGAGGCCATCGCCATGCCGCCGAGAATCAGCGCTGACCTGGACGTACGCAGTCGGGCCAGGGCCAGTGCGAGGGGGAGCAAGAGGGGGAAAGCGGGCAGCAGGAGGCGCGGTTTCGAGCCGAAGTAGCTCGACGCGCACAGGGCGAGCGCGACGACGATCCCCGCGTACACCAGCAGGGGCACCGGCTGGCCCTGTCGTACGCACGTCACGTACAGCCAGACGATCAGTGCGACTCCGACGATCAGTCCGACGCCGGCCGGCGCCGACGGAAATGACGTGAACTTGTCGCCCACGAAGCGGGCGAACGCGTACCCGCCGTCGAATCCGTTGCGCCAGCCCGCCTGGACGTCGAGATAGCCGAGCGGGCCCTTGCCCGTGTGGTGGCCGACCCAGAGCACGTACCCGGCGGCGCCGAGCGGCGCGAGGAGCATGCCGAGGGCGCGTCGGAACACGGGCGCGCCGTGCGTGGGGCGCGCGCTCCGATCCCGCACGAACGAGGTGATGGCCGCCACCCACAGGGCCGCGACCACCGCGGCCCCCACCGGGCGGGTCAGGCCGGCGAAGGCGGCGAGCAGGCCCGCCGTCACCCAGCGACCGGTCAGCACCGCGTAGAGCGACCAGGCGGCGAGCGCCGTGAACAGCGACTCGCTGTACGCCATCGACTGCACGATGCCGACCGGCAGCACCGCCCAGACCAGCGCCGCGCAGACGCCCACGCGCGGGCCGTACACATGGCCCGCGATGGCGAAGATCCCCCAGGCCGCGGCGAGGGAGGCCAGCGTGCTGACCAGCAGCCCGGCATCCGCGTACGACAGAGGGGAGACGGCCGAGACGAGCCGCTCCAGCCACGGCAGCAGCGGGAAGAACGCGAGGTTCGAGTGCACGTCGCCGTCTGGCAGCCGCACCTCGTAGCCGTAGCCGAGATCGGCGACGCGGGTGTACCAGAGCGAGTCCCAGCGGGCCGTCAGCAGTTTGTGGGCGCTCTTGCCGTTCGCCGCGCTCCACAGGGCGAGCGTCAGCACGCCCAGCGCCCGTACCGCGGCGTACCCGAGGAGGGCGGGCGCGGCCCGGCGCGGCGCGCTCGCGCCGGGTGGCGTCGCGACAGGCGTTTCAAGATCGGTCACGGGCTCGATTATCGACGGCGGGCGGAACCGGGCGGCCGTCCGGGGCGTGGTGCACCACAGGAGCGTGGCGTACACCACATGCTCGGCAGGGAGAACGTGAGAGGTCCGCCACGTGTATGCGGCAGGAACTCGCGTACGCTGGCCGCTCACTCGCCTTTGATGCGTGCGTCCGGGACTCCGCTCCTCCCGGACCGCAGCCGCAGGGAGTCCCCACCCAGCGGATCGCCGAACGCGAGGGAACATCTGGGAGGTACGTACATGTCCAGGACGACCACGGCCGCCGCGTGTCGCCGTCGGGAGGCCGGGGCCGGTGCCAACCGCTGGGTCGTCCTCGTGGTGCTGTGCGTCAGCCTGCTCCTCGTGGCCCTCGACGCCACCGTGCTGCACGTCGCGGTGCCCGCCGTCACCGAGGACCTCAAGCCCGGCGCGATAGAACTGCTCTGGATCGTCGACATCTACCCGCTCGTCTGCGCCGCGCTGCTGATCCTCTTCGGCACGCTGGGTGACCGGGTGGGCCGCAGGCGTGTGCTCCTCCTCGGATACGGCCTCTTCGGCATCGCCTCCGGGATCGCCGCGCTCGCCGACAACGCCCAGGTCCTCATCGGCGCGCGCGCCCTGCTCGGCGTCGGCGGCGCGATGATCATGCCCGCGACCCTGTCCATCCTGCGCCAGGTCTTTCCCGACCGGCGGGAGCGGGCGCTCGCGATCGGCATCTGGAGCGCGGTCGCCGCGGTGGGTGCGGCGGTCGGCCCGCTGCTCGGCGGGTTCCTCCTCGAACACTTCTGGTGGGGATCGGTCTTCCTCGTCAACATTCCGCTGATGCTGATCAGCCTGCCGATCGGACGGCTGCTGCTGCCCGAGTCCTACGGTGACCGCGATGGCCCCTGGGACGTGGTGGGGGCGCTGATGGCCGCCGCCGGACTCTTCGGGCTGGTGTTCGGGGTGAAGCGGCTCGGTGGCGGTGAGGCGCCGTTCGGTCCGTTGACGCTGGTGCCGCTGCTCGTGGGCGGCGCGCTGATGGTCGCCTTCGTGCGGCGCCAGCGACGCCGTACGCATCCGCTGGTGGACCTGCGGATGTTCTCGCGGCCCGCGTTCAGTACGTCCGTGGGCTGCATCGTCCTGGCCATGCTCGCGCTGGTCGGCCTTGAGCTGATCGCCGCGCAGTACCTGCAACTGGTCCTCGGGCTCTCGCCCCTGCAGACCGGGCTGCGGCTGCTGCCGCTCACCTTCGCGGCGATGGCCGCGGGGCTCGCGGGGGCGCGGATGCTGCGGCGGTTCGGGCCGCGCGCGATGGTCTGTTTCGGGTTCTGCCTCACCGCGGTCGCCGTCGTCACGCTCACCGCGATGGGCGGGGACGACAACACCGGGCTGCTGCTGTTCGGGTTCGTGCTGCTCGGGTTCGGGCTGGAGACGACGCTCTTCGGGGCGTACGAGTCGATGCTGAACGAGGCGCCGCCGGCGCAGGCGGGTGGGGCCGCGGCGATCGGTGAGACCTCGTACCAGTTGGGCGCGGGGATCGGGATCGCGCTCCTGGGGAGTGTGATGAACGCGGCGTACGCGCCCGGACTGGCGTCCGTACCGGGGGTCTCGAAGGGGGACTCCGCTGCGGCGGGGCACTCGCTGGGAGAGGCGTACGACGTCGCCGCGCGGCTGGGCGGGGTGCGTGGTGCGGCCCTGCGTCATGCGGCTCGGGACTCCTTTGTGCACGGGCTGCATGTGACGTTGCTCGTCAGCGCGGGGTTGTTGTTGCTGGGGGCGGTGATGGCGTTGCGGTTGCCTCGGGTCATGGAGTGCGGGGTGCCTGCGGCGGGCCCGGCGGAGATTCCGGCGCCCCGGGGGGTCGCGGAGTCCCGCGTCTCGGCATAGCGGAGGGTTCTCCCGCCCACGCACCACCCGTTTCCACGCTGTCGATACGTGCGGCTCTCCCGTGCGGCTCTCCCGTGGGGGTCGCCCGCCGTCGGCGCCTGCCGGTCCGCTCGGAGAGCGCCCACCCGCCACCGCCGACGGCGCTTCACCCCTGCGGGAGAGGTACTGGACGTGCGGGACGCTGGGTCGTAACGTCGGGGCGAGACCGTAACTAGCGGTGCTAGTTTAAGTGTGCCGGAGGCTGCCCCCATGTCCGCGTCCCCGAAGCTCCCGCCCTTCGACCCCGCCGACCCCCTCGGCCTCGACGACCTCCTGGACCCGGAGGACCTGGCGATCCGGGACACCGTACGGACATGGGCCGCGGACCGGGTGCTGCCGTACGTGGCCGAGTGGTACGAGAAGGGCGAGCTGCCCGGGATCCGGGAGCTGGCGCGCGAGCTGGGCGGGATCGGGGCGCTCGGGATGTCGCTGGAGGGGTACGGGTGCGCGGGGGCCACCGCCGTCCAGTACGGGCTCGCCTGTCTGGAGCTGGAGGCCGCAGACTCGGGCATCCGGTCCCTCGTCTCCGTGCAGGGCTCCCTCGCCATGTACGCCATTCACCGGTTCGGGAGCGAGGAGCAGAAGCAGACGTGGCTGCCGCGCATGGCCGCCGGTGAGGTCATCGGGTGCTTCGGGCTGACCGAGCCCGACCACGGGTCCGACCCGGGCGCCATGCGGACGTACGCCAAGCGCGACGGCGGCGACTGGGTGCTGGGCGGGCGGAAGATGTGGATCACGAACGGATCCGTGGCCGGGGTCGCGGTCGTCTGGGCGCAGAGCGAGGACGGGATTCGCGGGTTCGTCGTGCCCACCGACGCCCCCGGTTTCTCCGCTCCCGAGATCAAGCACAAGTGGTCGCTGCGCGCGAGCGTCACCAGTGAGCTCGTCCTCGATGACGTACGGCTGCCCGCCGACGCCGTACTGCCGGACGTGACCGGGCTCAAGGGGCCGCTCAGCTGTCTGTCACACGCGCGGTACGGGATCGTCTGGGGTTCGATGGGCGCCGCGCGGGCCAGTTTCGAGGCCGCCGTCGAGTACGCGAAGACGCGCGAGCAGTTCGGGCGGCCCATCGGCGGCTTCCAGCTCACCCAGGCGAAGCTCGCCGACATGGCGGTGGAACTGCACAAGGGAATTCTGCTCGCGCACCATCTGGGGCGGCGCATGGACGCGGGACGACTCCGTCCCGAGCAGATCAGTTTCGGCAAGCTCAACAACGTACGGGAGGCCATCGAGATCTGCCGGACCGCCCGTACGATTCTCGGCGCCAACGGGATCTCGCTCGAATACCCCGTGATGCGGCACGCGACCAACCTCGAATCGGTGCTCACCTACGAGGGCACCGTCGAGATGCATCAACTCGTGCTGGGCAAGGCGCTCACCGGACTCGACGCCTTTCGGTGAGTCGAGCACCGGCGAAGCAGGGCCGGTGAGCGGCCCTGCCTCAGCTCTGGTTGAAGAAGCCGTCAGCCTGACGCCCCGCGGGCTCGCCGCTGACGATCTCGGTGTTGGCAGGGGTCAGCAGGAAGACCCGGGTGGCGACCCGCTCGATGGTGCCGCGCAGGCCGAAGGTCAGGCCGGCCGCGAAGTCCACCACGCGCTTGGCGTCGGCGGGCTCCATGGCCGTGAGGTTGATGATGACCGGGACGCCGTCCCGGAAGAGCTCGCCGATGCCGCGTGCGTCCCGGAAGCTGTCCGGGGTGATCGTGCCGATCCGGCGGCCTGTCTCTTCCGCCGTCTCGGACGCGACCTTCACACGCGGGTCCGTGACCCAGGCATCGCCGGAGTCCTGTCCTTCGGCGTAGTTGTCGTCGTCGTAGTAACGCTCGTCATCGTTGTCGTCGACGAGGCCAAGCCAGGCACTCGCCTTGCGCACCGATCCCATGGACGCCTCCTCTCACAGCGGTCTTTCTTGCTTTCCGCATCCCCATGGTCGTCCATGATGCGGATGTCGCGCCAAGTGGATAGACGCCGCGCGGGGGTTTCGTGACGGTACTGGTGCACAGCGAATTCGTCGAGAGCCCGCGTGCCCCAAGGGTCTTGCCGTGTACGGCTGCTGACTGTGAGTGAAATATGATTCTCGACGGCGTTCGGGTGATGAGTAGGGCGTACGGGTGAACGCGAGGGTCGGTACGATGCCGCAGCTCAACGTCGTACGAGGCACGGGGGAGTGTCGTGTTCGGAATCGTGAGGCCCTGCAGCCATCGCCTCGGGGAGGGGCTCAGAACGCAGTGGATGGCGCATCTGTGCGGGCTCTGTCTCGCGTTGCGCGGAGACCACGGGCAGTTCGCTCGGATTGTCACTAATTACGATGGGCTGCTGATATCGGTTTTGACGGAGGCTCAGGTCGAGCGCGCCACCGGAGGGCGGCGTACGGCGGGACCGTGCCCACTGCGCGGGATGCGGACCGCGTCCGTCGCCCAGGGTGAGGGAGCCCGTCTCGCCGCCGCCGTCTCGCTGGTGCTGGCCTCGGCCAAGGTGCGCGACCACGTGGCGGACGGGGACGGACTGTTGGCGCGCGGGCCGGTGGCGCTCGCCGCCCGCCGGGTCGCCGCGAGCTGGGGGCGCGCCGGGGCCCGTACCGGATCCGACGTGGGCTTCGACACCGCCGTACTCGTCGATGCCGTCGACCGGCAGATCGGCATCGAGACGCTCGCCGGTCCTGGAACGCCGCTCCTGACCGTCACCGAGCCCACCGAGACCGCGACCGCCGCCGCCTTCGCGCACACGGCCGTCCTGGCCGGGCGCCCGGACAACGCCGAGCCGCTCGCCGAGGCCGGCCGGCTCTTCGGGCGGCTCGCGCATCTGCTGGACGCCGTGGAGGACAGGGAGACCGACGCCGCGTCGGGGGCGTGGAACCCGCTCACGGCCACCGGCACCTCGCTCGTGGAGGCGCGACGGCTCGCCGATGACGCCCTGCACGGGATACGGCTCGCGCTGCGCGAGGTGAGCTTCACGGACGGCAAGCTGGCGCATCTGCTGCTCGCGCACGAGCTGGGACGGTCGGTGGACCGTGCGTTCGGGACGTCGGGGTGCGGGCATCAGGCTCATGCGGATGGTGTGCGAGGGGCGTTCGGACCGCCGCAGCACGGTGGGCCTTACAACCCGAGCAGCCCGCATCCCCATGACGGGCAGAATCCTTACGCCGGTGGCGGCAACCCCTTCGGCGGCGGTCCCTCCTTCCAGCTGCCGGGGCCCGGCAGGCGTGGCTTCTGGGCCGGGTGCGCGGCCGCGATCGGGGTGTGCTGCACCTGCAAGGTGTGCTGTGCCGACGAGTTCGAGGGGCCCTGGTCGCGCAAGAAGCGCGAGGGCTGTTTCAGCAACTGCGACTGTGACTGCGGTTGCTGCGAGGCCTGCGAGATCTGCGAATGCTGTGAGTGCTGCTCGTGCTGTGATTGCGGACTGTGACCGAACCCGTATACGGCGGCGTGCGCGAGCACGCCGCCGTACGGGTTCGATCGGCCGGACGGGAATTCCAGCTAAGGCACTTGAGCGGACGTCACACTCCGATCTCGTTGCCGGGCGCCCTAGTTCTTCAGTTCCGGCGGCGAGATCTGCGACTTCTCTATCGCCGAACCCGTGGTCCCCCACTTCTTGAGGATCCTGTCGTACGTGCCGTCCGCGATCAGCTTGTTCACCGCCGCCTGGAAGGCCGGTGCCAGCTTCGTGTTCTTCTTGAAGGCGAAGCCGACGTCGAGGCGGTGGAACTCGTTGAGGAACTTGACGCCCTGCTGTTGGGTGACGGCGTAGCGCAGGCCGTTGATGGTGCTCATCACGATGTCGCTGCGGCCCTGTTGGAGCGAGGACCAGATCGCGCCCTGCTCGCTGTAGGTCTGCACCTTGTACGCCTTCTCGCCGGCGTCGGCGCAGACCTTCTTGTTCTCCTCCAGCGTCGCCTCGAAGGTGGTGCCCGCGCCGGTCGCGACGTTCAGGCCGCACAGCTGCTTGAGATCGGTGATCTTGGCGAGCTTGCTGTCCTTGCGGGCGGCGAAGCCCTGGCCGTCGTTGATGTAGGTGACGAAGTCGATCGTCTTGCGCCGTTCGTCGGTCACGCCGAAGTTGCTGGCGCCGAAGTCGTACTTGCCGCTGTCCAGGGCCGGCAGGATCGCCTCGAAGCCGGCCTGTTCCGTCTTGAGCCCGATGCCGAGCACCTTGGCCACGGCGTCCGCGAAGTCGACGTCCTGGCCCGTCAGCGTCTTGCCGTCGTCCAGGTATGTCGTGCCGGGTGGCGTACCGCCGACGGCGACCGCCACGGTGAGGCTGGTGACGCCGGACGGGAGCAGCTTGGCCGCGGCCTCGTCCTTCGTGATGTCCGAGACGACGTCCGTGGTGGGGATCTTGCCGGCCTTGGCCGCGGCCGCGTTCGCCGTGGTGCCGGTCGTGCCGTCCGAGCCGGAGCCGCATGCCGTGAGAAGCAGGGCCGCCGAGGTGATCAGGGCGAAGGGTGCAAAACGCCTGTAACGGGTACGCGTGGACGTACGCATGGTGTGCGGTCTCCTGAGAGCAAGAGTGAGCAGAACCCGAGGGGAGGGATGCGCGTGTGAAGGCGAAGGGGGGAGAAAAGAGGGGGAGAACGCGAAAGGCGCCCGATTTGATCAAGGGATCAAGTGGTCAGGGCGCGCAGTGGGTCAGCTCAACAGGAAGAGGACCACACTCGACCGAAGTCGATGTGGGAGCGCTTGACCAGCCACTGCTGTGGATGCATGGGCCAAGTGGAACAGGCATCCGGTTGTGCGTCAACTGACCTGAGACGTACGGCTCACAGTATGGACAGCCTTGACAGCGGGGGGAAACGGGCCCGTACTCTCGGTGGACGGCCCTGCTGAGGGGCTCGGCCGTACGGCGCCGCGAGGCGCTCCGTGTGAAGGCAGCCGTGTTCGACCGACGTCACGGAGTCTTCCGCATGTCTTCCGACACCCTCGCCAAAACATCCGCCGCACCGGACATACCGGAGCAGGCCGACTCCCTGCGGATCGTTCCGCAGCGCCGTCTCGGTCAGTGGGCGGCCGCCGTCGCCGTGCTCGTCCTGCTCGGACTCGCGGTCACCTCCGTCGTCCGCAACCAGGCGTTCCAGTGGGGCGTGGTCGGCGACTACTTCACCTCGGACTCCGTGCTGCGCGGCCTGTGGCTCACCCTGTGGCTGACGGCTGTGGTGATGGTGCTCGGGTTCGTCCTGGGGACGCTGCTCGCGGCGGCCCGGCTGTCCGCCAACCCCGTGCTGCGCAGCGTCGGTTGGGGCTATGTGTGGCTGTTCCGGTCGATTCCGATCCTGGTGCAGCTGCTGCTGTGGTTCAACATCGGGGCGCTGTATCCGCAGCTCCTCGGCGTGAAGACGGTCAATCTGTTCACCCCGATCGCGGTCGCGATCATCGGGCTCACCCTGCACGAGGCCGCCTACGCCGCCGAGGTCGTCCGGGGCGGCATCCTCTCCGTCGACCGTGGACAGATCGAGGCCGCGCAGGCGCTCGGGCTGAGCTGGTGGCGCCGCTGGTGGCGGATCGTGCTGCCGCAGGCGATGCGCTCCATCGTGCCGCCCGCCGGGAACATGCTGATCGGCACCCTCAAGGGCACCTCGATCGTCAGCGTCATCGCCGTGCAGGACCTGCTCTTCTCGGTGCAGCTGGTCTACCACCGCACCTACCAGGTCATCCCGCTGCTGATGGTCGCCACCATCTGGTACACCGTCGTCACCTCGGTGCTCAGCGTCGGCCAGTACTACGTCGAGAAGCACTACGCGCGCGGTTCGGAGCGCACCCGATGAGCACGACGAAGCCGACTCTCGTGATCGTCGGGGCCGGGCCGCGGGGGACCGGTCTCATCGAGCGCATCGCCGCCAACGCGCTGGAGCTGTACGCCGGTTCGGGCGCCGAAGGCCTCGACATCCATCTCGTCGACCCCCATCCGCCGGGCGCCGGACGCATCTGGCGCGCGGCGCAGTCGCCGCTGCTGTGGATGAACTCGCACGCCGAGGACGTCACCATGTTCACCGACGAGACGGTGGTCATGGACGGTCCGGTACGCCCCGGCCCCACGCTGCACGAATGGGCCGCCATCGACGGCGGCACCTTCGCCGACCGCCGGCTCCAGGGCGGCTATCTGCGCTGGGTGCACGAGCAAGCCGTGGCGGCCCTGCCGCCGGACGTCACCGTCCACCACCACCCGCACAGGGCCCTCAGGGTGAGCGGTTCACGCGAGGGACGCCAGCAGGTGTGGCTGGAGGGCCGCGCGCGTCCCCTCCTCGCCGACCTCGTCGTCCTCGCTCTTGGCCACCTCGACGCCGAACTCGACCAGGAACAGCACGAGTTGGCGGCGTACGCCCGCACCCACGGCCTGGTCCATCTGCCGCCGGACTTCACCGCCGACAGCGACCTGTCCGCGCTCGCACCCGGCGAACCCGTCCTCGTGCGCGGCTTCGGTCTCGCCTTCGTCGACCTGATGGTGCTGCTCACGGAGGGGCGGGGCGGGCGGTACGACGGCGACACGTACGTTCCGTCGGGGCAGGAGCCGGTGCTGTATGTCGGGTCGCGGCGCGGAGTGCCGTACCACTCGAAGATCGGTTACGACTGGACCGGCGAACGGCCGCCGCCGCCACGGTTCTTCGGGCCCGACGAGGTCGACGCGCTGCTCGCCCGGCCGGGAGGGCTCGACTTCCGGCGGGATGTGTGGCCGCTGATCGAGAAGGAGCTGGGGTTCGCGCACTACCATCGGCTGTTCACCGTCCACCCCGAGCGCACGGCCATCGCCTGGACCGACTTCGAGGAGAAGTACGCGGCCGGGGAGGCGGCGGAGCGTGAGGCTTTCGTGGCGTCCGCCGTGCCCGACCCGGCCGACCGGCTCGACCTCGCGGCGCTCGACCGCCCGCTCGACGGGGTGCGGTACGCGACGCACGAGGAGTTCCAGGAGGGGCTCCGGGCGTACGTCGAGGGAGATCTGAGTCGCCGTCATGACCCCGTGCACAGCCCTGACCTGGCCGTCTTTCTCGGACTGCTCTCCGTCTACGGGCAGTTGATCCGGCTCGGTGACATCGGGGCCTGGTGGCACGGCTTCTTCAGTTACCTCGCCTCGGGGCCGCCCGGCCCCCGGCTGCGGCAGATGCTCGCGCTGTCCCGGGCCGGCGTCGTGCGGTTCGTGGGCGCGGACATGGCCGTGACCGCCGAGGACGGGGTGTTCCGGGCGTCGAGCGCGACCGTGCCGGGCGCGAGTGTCGAGGCGCGGGCGCTGGTCGAGGCGCGGCTGCCCGAGCCCACGGTCGGGCGTGCCCTCGACCCGCTGCTGCGCGCACTGCACGCCGACGGGGCCGTCGAGACCCCGGAGGGGCTGCTGCGGGTGGACCGCTCCGACGGGCGGATCCTCGACGGAGCCGGGCGGCCGCATCCCCGGCGGTTCGCGCTGGGGCCCTACACCGACGTCCGCACCCCCGGCGCCTTCACCCGGCCGCGCACCGGCGGGCCCGCCTTCCGGCAGAACGACGCCACCGCGCGGGCCGCGCTGGCGTTCCTGCGCGACCTCGCGTGTCGGGCCGCCGCGTAACCACCGACCGCCAACTCCGCTGCCAGCACAAGGGATTCACACCATGACCGTCATGGTCGACATCAGGTCCGTCCACAAGAGCTTCGGACCGCTGGAAGTGCTCAAGGGCATCGACCTCGAGGTGCGCACCGGAGAGGTCACCGTGATCCTCGGCCCGTCCGGCTCCGGCAAGTCCACGCTGCTGCGCACCATCAACCACCTGGAGAAGGTGGACCGGGGCCGGATCAGCGTCGACGGCTCGCTGGTCGGCTACCGGCGCTCCGGCGACAAGCTGTACGAGCTGCGCGAGCGCGAGGTGCTGAAGCAGCGCACCCGGATCGGGTTCGTCTTCCAGAACTTCAACCTCTTCCCGCACCTCACTGTGCTGGACAACATCGTCGAGGCCCCGGTCTCCGCGCTGAAGCGCCCGCGCAAGGACGCCGTCGAGGCGGCGCGGGCGCTGCTCGACCGGGTGGGGCTCGCCGACAAGGCCGACTCCTACCCGAAGCGGCTCTCCGGCGGCCAGCAGCAACGCGTCGCCATCGCCCGAGCGCTCGCCCTGGAGCCGAAGCTGCTGCTCTTCGACGAGCCGACCTCGGCGCTCGACCCCGAGCTGGTCGGCGAAGTCCTCGACGTCATCAAGGACCTGGCCCACCAGGGCACCACGATGATCGTCGTCACGCACGAGATCGGGTTCGCCCGGGAGGTCGCCGACACCGTCGTCTTCATGGACGACGGGCGGATCGTCGAGTGGGGCGCCCCCGGTGACGTACTCGACCGGCCGCGGCACGAACGGACGCGGTCGTTCCTGTCCAAGGTTCTTTGACCCTCTCCAGGGTCTTTTCGATCGGTTTACCGGAGAAAGGTTTCACCCGATATGACCGCACCGCACGGCCGGGGGCTGTTGCACCTGGCCGCCGCCCTCGATCAACAGGCGGCCTTCGACGCCGCCTCGTACGTCGAGCCGGCGCAGCTCGCGGAGCGTGGCGGACTCGACTTCGTGACGCTCGGCGACACCTTCGCGCGCCCCGGGCCCGACGCGCTCGCCGTGCTCTCCCGTCTCGCGCCCGCCACCCGCCGGATCGGTCTGGTGCCGACCGTGACCACCACCCACACCGAGCCCTTCCACGTCCAGGCGGCGGTGGCGACCCTCGACTGGGTCAGCAGAGGCCGGGCCGGCTGGCAGCTCGACGTGTCGACGACCGAGGGCGAGGCCCGCCTCTTCGGGCGCCGGCATGCCGCACCCGCCGACGCGCTGTGGCGGGAGGCCGGCGAGATCGCCGAGGTGGCCGCCCGGCTCTGGGACAGCTGGGAGGACGACGCCGAGATACGCGACGAGGCCACCGGCCGGTTCATCGACCGGGAGAAGCTGCACCACGTCGACTTCCGGGGCGCCACCTTCTTCGTGAAGGGGCCCTCGATCGTGCCGCGGCCCCCGCAGGGCCATCCCGTGCGGGTCGTCGACGCCACCGAGGGACCCGCCCGGCGGGTCGCCGCCCGGTACGCCGACGTGGCGCTCGTCCGGGTCGCGGGCCCCGCGCAGGCCCGCGCCGTTCGGACCGAACTCCGGGACGCGGCAGCGGAGTTCGGCCGCAACCCCGACGCCCTGCGGGTCCTCGGCTCGCTCGTCGTCGACCTCGGCGACGGGGAGCGCGCGGCCGAGCCGGGTCACGGCGGCGGCGGTCCCCGGCAGAGCGCGCAGGGGCCGCTGTACCGGGGCGGCCCGGTCGATCTGGCCGAGCTGATCACCGCCTGGCACGCGTCCGAGGCCGTCGACGGCTTCCACCTCACCCCGGTCGAGCCGCGCCGTGACCTGGAGCGGCTCGTCAACGGAACGGTGGCGCTGCTCCAGCACCGCGGCCTGTTCCGCACCTTCTATCCGGGCAGCACGCTCAGGGAGCATTTGGGGCTGGCCCGGCCCGCCAACCAGTACGCCGTGACAGGGGGAGCGTCATGACCGTACGCAAGCGCATGCATCTGGCGGCGCACTTCCCGGGCGTCAACAGCACCACCGTCTGGACCGACCCGCGCTCGAGGTCCCAGATCGACTTCGCCTCCTTCGAGCACCTCGCGCGCACCGCCGAACGAGGCCTGTTCGACTTCTTCTTCCTCGCCGAGGGACTGCGGCTGCGCGAGCACAAGGGACGGATCCACGACCTGGACGTCGTGGGGCGGCCGGAGTCGATCACCGTCCTCAACGCGCTCGCCGCCGTCACCGAGCGGCTCGGGCTCGCCGCCACGGTCAACGCGACCTTCAACGAGCCGTACGAACTCGCCCGCAGACTGGCCACGCTGGACCACCTCAGCGGGGGCCGGGCCGCCTGGAACGTGGTCACCTCCTCCGACGCCTTCACCGGGGAGAACTTCCGCCGCGGCGGCTTCCTCGACCGCGCCGACCGGTATGCGCGCGCCGCCGAATTCGTCGCCACGGCCCGGGAGTTGTGGGACTCCTGGACGCCGGAAGGCGTGGCGCGCCCCTTCGCGCACCGGGGGCAGCACTTCGACATCGCGGGGGAGTTCGGGCTGCCGCGCTCACCGCAGGGGCAGCCCGTCGTCATCCAGGCCGGGGACTCGGACGAGGGCCGGGAGTTCGCCGCGTCCACGGCGGACGTGGTCTTCACCCGGCACGGGACCCTGGAAGCCGGCCGGGAGTTCTACGCCGATGTGAAGGGTCGGCTCGCGGCATACGGGCGGTCGCCCGAGGACCTGAAGATCATGCCGGGTGTCACCGTCGTGCTCGGTGACACCGCGGCCGACGCGGTGGAGCGGGCCGCCGAGATCCGCCGCCGGCAGGTCTCCCCGCAGAACGCGCTCCTCGCCCTGGAGCAGATCTGGGGCGTCGACCTCTCCTCGTACGACCCCGACGGGCCCCTGCCCGACATCGACCCGGAGCCGGAGCCGGCCCTCGCGCGGGGGCGGGTGCGTGTCGCCGACCCCCTCGCGGTGGCGGAGAAGTGGCGGTCCCTGTCGCGGGCGAAGGGGCTGTCCATCCGGCAGACCGTGATCGAGGCGTCCGGGCGGCAGTCCTTCATCGGCACGCCGGAGGCCGTCGCCGCCGAACTGGACGAGTTCGTGACGGGTGAGGCCGCCGACGGCTTCATCCTCGTCCCCCATCTGACCCCGGGCGGGCTGGACGAGTTCGTGGACGGGGTGGTCCCGCTGCTCCAGGAGCGGGGCGCCTTCCGTACGGAATACACGGGCACGACGCTGCGCTCACACCTCGGGTTGCCGGAACCCGTATGGAAGGGTTGATCACATGACGAACGACGCATCCGCCGACGTATCTGACGGCGTATCCGCAGACGTATCCGACGACGCATCCGCAGACGTATCCGCAGACGCGTCCGACGGCGCGTCCGAGGACTGGAAGCGGTGGCACGAGTACCGCGTCGAGACGGTGTCCGCCGCCTACGGTCCGCTGGCGCTCACCGGTACGCACTGGCTGGAGGACTATCCGGACGGGCGACTTCCGGACATCCCCGGGCGGTGGACCGACCAGGAGGACGGGATCCTGCTGACGGCCGCCCCCGAGGACGGTCTCAGCCTGGACGGAAAGCCCTTCACCGGCGAGGTCCGGCTCGACGCCGACCCCGGGTCCGCCGCCAAGGCCCGGGTGGGGCTCGGCGAGCGCCGTTTCGTCGTCCTGGTGCGCGAAGGGATCTGGGGCGTACGCGACTTCGACCCCGCTTCCGAAGCGCGCGCGGCCTTCAAGGGCGTCGAGGCGACGCCGTACGAGCCGCGCTGGTCGGTGCCGGGGCACTTCACGCCGTACGGCGAGAACCGCACCGTACACGTGGAGAACGCGGACGGAGTCGCCCGTGGTCTGGCGCTCGGCGGCATCCTCGCCTTCACCCTGGACGGCGAGGACCTCACGCTCCATGTGTCGGTGGAGAGCGACGGCTCGCTGTGGGCCGTGTTCGCAGACGCCACCAGCGGGGACAGCAGCTACCGCTTCCGGTTCCTGCGTCCCGCGGCGCCCGACGCCGAGGGGCGCACGACGGTGGACTTCAACCGGGCCGTGCTCCCGCCGTGCGCGTTCGCCGACCACTTCATCTGCCCCTTCCCGCCGCCCGGGAACAGCCTGGGCGTGGCCGTCCCGGCGGGGGAGCGCACGTTGCTCTGACGGTTCACTCCTTTGAGCCCTCTGCCCACTCCTCCGAGCCCTCCTGGCACTTCGAGTGCCCCGACGATCCACTCGCAATCCGCACACCCGAATCTGGGAAGATCAACTGCCGCTGGTGGAAGGCAAGTTGAACACTGCACGGCCGAAAGGCGCCCTTGCGCCGGTCGGCCGCGCAGCCGAATACTCCCCCACAGCGCTTGTCAGGAGCACGGCTTGTCCGGAATCCGGTCGGGCGGCTCCGGGCTGCGCCTCACGGGCCCCGACCCCACGCGGGCCCCCTACTTCCCTCGGGAGGAACGACAAGTGAGGATCAAGCGCACCACCCCCCGCAGCGGTATAGCGAGACGGACCCGGCTGATCGCCGTGACCACCGGACTCCTGGCCGCCGCAGCGTTCTCCGTCCCCACCGCGAACGCATCCGACGTCCAGACGTTCAGCGCCACCCAGCTGAGCACGGTGAACAAGTCGGTACTCAAGTCCGATGTCGCGGGCACCGCCTGGGCGGTCGACGCCAAGACGAACCGCGTCGTCGTCACCGTCGACAGCACGGTCTCCAAGGCCGAGATCGCGAAGATCAAGAAGGACGCGGGCGGCGACTCCGCGGCCATCACGATCAAGCACACCCCGGGCAAGTTCAAGAAGCTGATCACCGGCGGCGACGCCATCTACGGCGGTTCCTACCGCTGCTCGCTCGGCTTCAACGTGCACAGCGGGAGCACCTACTACTTCCTGACCGCGGGTCACTGCGGTGAGGTCGCCTCCACCTGGTACTCCAACTCCGGTCACACCACCACGCTGGGCACGAACGTCGGGTACAGCTTCCCGACCAACGACTTCGCGCTGGTGCGCTACACCAACACCTCGATCGCCCACCCGAGCGCGGTCGGCAGCCAGACCATCAGCAGCGCGGCCACGCCCAGCGTGGGCACGACCGTCTACCGTCGTGGTTCGACCACCGGCACGCACAGCGGTCGGGTCACCGCGCTGAACGCCACGGTCAACTACGGCAGCGGTGACGTGGTCTACCAGATGATCCAGACCACGGTCTGCGCCGAGGGCGGCGACAGCGGCGGTCCGCTCTACGCGGGTACCGTCGCCTACGGTCTGACCTCCGGCGGCAGTGGTGACTGCACCTCCGGCGGTACGACCTTCTTCCAGCCGGTCACCGAGGCGCTGAGCTACTACGGCGTGAGCGTCGGCTGACCGACGGTCCCCCGTAGCACGCACAACCGGACCTGCAGCCAGCAGCAGGCGAGCCCCCGTACGCAACTGTCGTGCGGGGGCTCGCCCTTGCTCGGGTGACGGAGTTACCGTCGAAGTACACGCCGGGTACGCGCCTGTTGCGGCACTTGCCCGATGCGCCCACTTCGGACCCTGGGGGGCCGTGATGGTCGAGGAGCTGGTGGCGGCGGGAGTCTCCGTCGCATCCGTGGGGATCGTCTATGTGATGGCCGGGGCCCGGGTCGTCAAACAGTACGAACGGGGTGTGGTGTTGCGCCTCGGCCGGCTGCGCTCGGATGTGCGCGGGCCGGGGTTCACCATGGTCGTTCCCTTTGTCGACAAGCTACGTAAGGTCAACATGCAGATCGTGACGATGCCGGTGCCCGCGCAGGAGGGCATCACTCGGGACAACGTCACGGTGCGGGTCGACGCGGTCGTCTACTTCAAGGTGGTCGACGCTGCGGACGCGGTCATCCAGGTGGAGGACTACCAGTTCGCGGTCTCGCAGATGGCGCAGACCTCACTGCGCTCGATCATCGGCAAGAGCGACCTGGACGATCTGCTCTCCAACCGGGAGAAACTCAACCAGGGCCTGGAGTTGATGATCGACAGTCCGGCCATGGGCTGGGGTGTGCAGATCGACCGGGTCGAGATCAAGGACGTGTCACTGCCGGAGACGATGAAACGGTCGATGGCCCGGCAGGCCGAGGCCGACCGTGAGCGGCGCGCGCGGGTCATCAACGCGGACGCCGAGCTGCAGGCGTCGAAGAAGCTGGCGGAGGCCGCCGGGGTGATGTCCGAACAGCCCGCCGCGCTTCAACTGCGCCTGCTGCAGACCGTGGTGGCGGTCGCCGCCGAGAAGAACTCCACCCTCGTACTGCCCTTCCCGGTGGAACTGCTGCGGTTCCTGGAACGGGCGCAGCAGCCTGCCGCGCCGGCGCCCGAGCAGCCGGTGCGGGCATCGGAGGGCGTTGAGCAATCGGTGCGGGAGCAACCGTCCTCCCTCGCGCTCCCGTTGGGATCGGACCCCGAAGGGTCGAAAACCAGACAGGACTAGACCTCACGGGCTACGCATACGTCACTCGCGCTCGGTGTTTGCACTGCGAACGCACAGGGTGCGATCACACAGGGTCAAGGTGCCGGGGGCGTACGCCCGTTGCTGTACGCGCGTCCTGAAGTCGACCTTGTGAGCTCCCTGTGGGTCTCGGAATAGTGGGCGCCGGTACGCCTTTCGATTCCGTACACCTTCCGGCCCCGGTGGTCCCCACAACCTCCCGGGCCGCCCCCCACAGGAGGACGCGAAGTGAAGCACCGACGTATATCCGGGCGGCGCGCAGCCGTGGCAGGCGGGAGTGTCGTCGCCCTGGTCGCCGCGGGAGTCACCTTCCAGACTGCGAACGCGAGCGAGACACAGAAGAGCGCGGCGCCCCGGGAGCTGTCGATCGTAGCGGCCGGAAAGCTCGCCTCGACGCTCGGCGAGGACCTGGGGTCCGACGCGGCGGGAACGTATTACGACGCGAAGGCCGGACACCTCGTCGTCAACGTGCTCGACCGAGCCGCGGCGCGCGTCGTCGAGGCGGCCGGCGCCCAGGCCAGAATCGTCGAGAACTCCCTCGCCGAGCTGACGAGCGCCCGTACCACCCTCAAGAAGGACGCGACCATCCCCGGCACGTCCTGGGCGACCGACCCGGGTACCAACAAGGTCGTCGTCACCGCGGACCGCACGGTCGGGGGCGCGGCCCTCGTCCGGCTGACCAAGGTCGTCGACCGCCTCGGCGCCAAGGCCGAACTCCAGCGCACGAAGGGGGAGTTCAAGCCCTTCATCGCGGGCGGCGACGCGATCACCGGCTCCGGCGGACGCTGCTCGCTCGGCTTCAACGTGGTCAAGGGCGGGCAGCCCTACTTCATCACCGCCGGACACTGCACCCGGGCGATCTCCACCTGGTCGGACTCCAGCGGCAAGGAGATCGGCACGAACGAGCAGTCCAGCTTCCCCGGCAACGACTTCGGTCTGGTCAAGTACACCTCGACGGTCGACCACCCGAGCGAGGTCGATCTCTACAACGGCTCCGCGCAGCCCATCACCCAGGCGGGTGCGGCGACCGTCGGGCAGTCGGTGACGCGCAGCGGTTCGACGACCCAGGTGCACAGTGGCAAGGTCACCGGCCTGGACGCCACCGTGAACTACGGCAACGGCGACATCGTCGACGGACTCATCCAGACCGACGTCTGCGCCGAGCCCGGTGACAGCGGCGGCTCGCTCTTCTCGGGCTCCACGGCCATCGGCCTCACCTCGGGCGGCAGCGGCGACTGCGCCTCGGGCGGCGAGACCTTCTTCCAGCCGGTCACCGAGGCGCTGTCGGCCTTCGGCGCCCAGATCGGCTGACGCGATCCGTCCTGCCTGCTCAGGGCCGGGTCGACCGGTGTTTGCGCAGGTGGGACGGGCTCGAACAGATGTCGCACACTTGTTCGGAAATTGGTCTATGGTGGGGGTGAGGTCATTGGGAACGAATGTTCGAGAGTCTGGTGAGAGGGCCCTCGGACACGAACGGATACGGACGGGTACGGGAGGTGTGTGTGCCGGGGTTCACGCATCTGCACACCGCCTCCGGGTTCTCCCTGCGGTACGGGGCCTCGCACCCGGAGCGGCTGGCCGAGCGCGCCTCGGAGCGGGGCATGGACGCCCTCGCGCTCACCGACCGGGACAGCCTCGCGGGCGCGGTCCGGTTCGCCAAGGCCTGCGCGAAGGCGGGTGTCCGTCCGCTGTTCGGGGTGGAGCTCGCGGTCGAGGCTCCCGTGCGGGTGGTGGGGACTTCCGCCCGAGCGGACGGGGGTCCGGTACGGGCGGCCGGTGAGCCGGCACGAGGGACCGGCGAGCCCGTACGGGCGGAGCGGCGCCGCGCCCCGGTCCGTGGCGGTGCCTTCATCGACGAGTCGACTCCCCGGGTGACCTTCCTCGCCCGGGACGGCGCGGCCGGCTGGGCCGACCTCTGCAGAATCGTCACGGCGTCGCATGCGGGCGGCGGTCCCGACAGCGGTCCGGGGCGGCAGCCCCTGCTGCCCCGGACGGACAACCACGCCGAAGGGCTGACCGTACTGCTCGGCCCCGCCTCCGACGTCGGCCGCGCACTCGCCGCGGGGCGCCCCGACCGCGCCGCGAAGCTGCTCGCGCCCTGGCGGGAGATCTACGGCGACGCCCTGCGTCTCGAAGCCGTCTGGCACGGCCGCGAGGGCACCGGCCCGGGATCCCTGCGGCTCGCCGCCCGCACCGTCGGCTTCGCCGCCGAACAGCGGGTGCGGCCGGTGCTCAGCAACGCCGTCCGGTACGCCGACCCGGGCCTCGGCCCGGTCGCCGACGTCCTGGACGCCGCCCGCCGCCTCGTCCCCGTCGACCCCCGGCGCGAGCTGGACTCCGGCGAGGCCTGGCTCAAGGGCGAGGCCGCCATGCTGGGCGCCGCCGAACGGATCGTCGAGGCCGCGGGCTACCGCCGTGACACCGCGTACCGCCTGCTCGAACAGACCCGGGCCACCGCCGCCGAGTGCCTCGTCGACCCCGAGGACGACCTCGGCATCGGCACCGTCCACTTCCCCGAGCCGCACCTCGTCGGCGCGGGCCGGCGCACCGCCCAGCGCGTCCTGGCCTCCCGGGCGGCGGCGGGCATGGTGCTGCGCGGATACGACAGCAAGCGGGCCTACTGGGAGCGGATGCACCGCGAGCTGGACATCATCGCCCACCACGACTTCGCCTCCTACTTCCTGACGGTCGCCCAGGTCGTGGACGACGTACGGGAGATGGGCATCCGGGTCGCCGCGCGCGGCTCCGGCGCGGGTTCCCTCGTCAACCACCTCCTCGGTATCGCGCACGCCGACCCGGTCGAGCACGGGCTGCTGATGGAACGCTTCCTGTCCAAGCGCCGCTCGGTGCTGCCCGACATCGACATCGACGTGGAGTCCGCGCGCCGGCTGGAGGTCTACCGCGCGATCATCGACCGGTTCGGCACCGAGCGGGTCGCGACCGTCTCGATGCCCGAGACCTACCGGGTCCGGCACGCCGTCCGCGATGTGGGCGCCGCTCTCTCCATGGATCCGGCCGACATCGACCGGATCGCCAAGTCCTTCCCGCACATCCGCGCCCGCGACGCCCGCACGGCGATGGACGAGCTGCCCGAACTGCGGAAGCTGGCGGGGGAGGTCCAGCGGGAAGGGGGGAAGTACGGACGGCTGTGGGAGCTGGTCGAGTCCCTCGACGCCCTCCCGCGCGGCATCGCCATGCACCCGTGCGGGGTACTCCTCTCCGACGCCTCGCTGCTCGCGCGTACGCCGGTCGTGCCGACCAGCGGCGAGGGCTTCCCCATGTCGCAGTTCGACAAGGAGGACGTCGAGGACCTCGGGCTGCTCAAGCTCGATGTGCTGGGCGTGCGGATGCAGTCCGCGATGGCGCACGCGGTGGCCGAGGTGGAGCGGGCCACGGGGGACCGGCCGGACATCGACGCGGTGGCGCCGGGCGACCCGGCGACGTATCGGCTCATCCGGTCCGCCGAGACGCTGGGCTGTTTCCAGATCGAGTCGCCCGGACAGCGCGACCTGGTCGGACGGCTGGAGCCCGCGACCTTCCACGACCTCGTCGTCGACATCTCGCTCTTCCGGCCGGGACCGGTCGCCGCCGACATGGTGCGGCCGTTCATCGAGGCGCGGCACGGGCGGGCGCCGATCCGCTATCCGCACCCGGACCTGGAGGGGCCGCTGAAGGAGACGTACGGCGTCGTGGTCTTCCACGAGCAGATCATCGACATCGTCGACATCATGACCGGCTGCGGACGCGACGAGGCGGACCGGGTGCGGCGCGGGCTGTCCGACCCCGAGGAGCAGGGGCGGATCCGGTTCTGGTTCGCGCAGAACGCGGCGGCCAAGGGGTACGACGCCGAGACCATCGCGCGGACCTGGGAGATCGTCGAGGCCTTCGGGTCGTACGGCTTCTGCAAGGCGCACGCGGTCGCCTTCGCCGTACCGACGTACCAGTCGGCGTGGCTGAAGGCCCATCACCCGGCCGCGTTCTACGCCGGGTTGCTCACGCACGACCCCGGGATGTATCCGAAGCGGCTGCTGCTGGCGGACGCGCGGCGGCGGGGGGTGCCGATCCTGCCGTTGGACGTGAACCGGTCGGCGGTCGCCCACCGTATCGAACTGGTGTCTGAATCTGTTGGTTCCGGCGGTCGCTGGGGCGTCCGGCTCGCCCTCTGTGACGTGCACGGCATCAGCGAGGCCGAGGCGGCGCGGATCGCGGACGGACAGCCGTACGCCTCCCTGCTCGACTTCTGGGAGCGGGCCCGGCCGAGCAGACCGCTCGCACAGCGGCTCGCGCAGGTCGGCGCACTGGACGCGTTCGGCGCCAACCGACGTGATCTGCAACTGCACCTGACCGAGCTGCACCGGGGTTCCCGGGGCGCGCGCGGCGGTCAACTCCCCCTGTCCGACGGGCGGAAGACCGCCTCCGCCGGGCTGCCCGACCTTTCCTCGGCGGAGCGGCTCAGCGCCGAACTGGGTGTGTTGTCGATGGACGCCTCGCGCAATCTGATGGACGACCACCGGGAGTTCCTGGAGGAGCTGGGCGTGGTGACGGCACGCCGGCTGCGGGAGGCGCGGCACGGTGAGACGGTCCTGGTCGCGGGCGCCAAGGCGGCCACCCAGACCCCGCCGATCCGCTCCGGCAAACGCGTCATCTTCACCACCCTGGACGACGGCACCGGCCTGGTCGACCTCGCCTTCTTCGACGACTCGCACGACGCCTGCGCCCACACCGTCTTCCACTCCTGGCTGCTGCTGGTGCGTGGAGTGGTGCAGCGCCGTGGCCCGCGCAGCCTCAGCGTGGTGGGCGCGGCGGCCTGGAACCTCGCCGAACTGGTCGAGCTGCGCGCCGAGGGAGGCCTCGACGTGGTGGCGGCACGGCTGGCGGAGCCCGCGCCGGAGCCCCCGCCGGAGGGGGCGGGCGCGCGGGAGAGCCGGAAGATCCGGATGTCCACGGGGTACGAGATGCACCCCTGGGCCGATCTGCGTCCCGCGGGCGAAGGGCCCGCGGGAGGAAAGAAGTTGTGGCACCAGAGTCCGGGGAGTGCGGGATGACCATCCTCTGCGTACGTTTCCAGCTGCCTCCGATGTACGAGGCCGCCCTGCCGGGGCTCCTCGGGCTGTTGGAGGAGTTCACCCCCGTCATCGAGGCGCTGCCGCCCGACGGCGCGCTGGTCGATCTGCGGGGCGCCGAACGGTACTTCGGGCGGACCACCGTGGAGTTCGCCTCGCTGATCCGGGTAAGGGCGCTCGCCCGGTACGGGGTGGACTGCGCGATCGGTGCCGGTCCCGGGCCGATGCTCGCGCGGATGGCGCTGCGGGAGGCCATGCCCGGAGTGACCCGGGTGGTGCCCGGGGAACCGGACGCCGTCGCGGAGTTCCTCGCCGAGCGGCCCGTCGCCGCGCTGCCCGGGGTCGGCGGCGCCACCGCCCGCACCCTGTGCGAGTACGGTCTCGACACCATCGGCAAGGTCGCCGCCGCGCCCCTGTCCACGCTCCAGCGCCTGACCAGTGCCCGGACCGGCCGCGAACTGCACGAGAGGGCGTCCGGCATCGACCGCGGCCGGGTCGTACCGAACGCCACCTCGCGCTCTCTCGCCGCCGAACGCCCCTTCTCCCGAGACGAGTTGGACCCGTCCCTGCACCGTCGCGCGCTGCTCTCCGCCACCGAGGAACTGGGCACCCGGCTGCGCGCCCTGGAGAAGGTCTGCCGCACCCTGACCCTCACCGTCCGCTACGCCGACCGCTCCTCGACCACCCGCAGCCGCACCCTCAAGGAACCGACCGCCCACTCCTCCGCGCTCACCGGCGTTGCGTACGGCCTGTACGAGGCTCTTGGCCTCCAGCGCGCCCGGGTCCGCGCGATCGTCCTGCGCGTCGAGGGCCTGACCACCGCCGGACAGGCCTCCCACCAGCTCACCTTCGACCCCGTGGACGAGAAGGTCCGCCGCATCGAGGAGGTCGCGGACCGCGCGCGAGCGAAGTTCGGGCCGCGTGCGGTGATGCCGGGGACGCTGGCCGCGTAGATCCGGTACGGGGGATCAGTTCGCCCACGGGGGAGTGAGGACCGAGCCGTCGGCCAGTTCCGCCTGGAGGCCGATGGATGTGGTGACCCAGGCGGTGGCGGTCTCCTGGGTCGGGTTCTCGATGCCCAGGGTTGCGCCGGGGTTGATGATCACCGTGTCGCCCGCGGTGATCCGCTCGGTGCGGCCGTCGAGGGTGATCAGCAGTTCGCCGGTGAGGAGGTGGAAGATCTCCTCACGGTTGACGGTGTGCACGGGGGCCTCGTGTCCCGCGGGTATCTCGCCGCGCCAGGCGCACAGCTCCTTGCTCCCGCTGAGGGGAGTGGCGTACGAGACGAAACGGACGCCGTGGATCTCGTGGACGACGGCTTCGGACGAGCGGACGACGGGCATGGGTGCCTCCAGGGCCAATGGTCAAGCCGCTTGACTATATGGCTCTATGGTCAAGTGGCTTGACCAGTTAGTCAAGGGTGTTTCAATGCACGCGTGCACAACTCCGAGGCCATGGCCCTGTCCGCCGCTCTGCTCGCCGTCGCCGGTGAGCTGACGCAACGCATTCACGAGGGCGTCGTCGCCCGGGGGTTCGAGGGGATACGGCCCGCGCACGGCTTCGCGTTCGCGCGGCTCGCCCCGGACGGCGCGACGGTCACCGACCTCGCGGCGCACCTCGGGGTCACCAAGCAGGCCGCGAGTCAGCTTGTCGACGAGTTGGTGCGTAAGGGGTACGTGGAGCGGCGGCCGCATCCCGACGACGCGCGCGCTCGGCTGATCGTGCTGACCGAACTCGGCTGGGCCTGTACGCGCGCGGCGGAGGAGGCGGCCGCCGAGGCGGTACGGGCCTGGGGTGAGGTACTCGGGGAGAGTGAAATGCGCGCGTTGCGCGACCGTTTGCTGCGTATCGCGCCCTACGGTCCCATCAGGCCCTCCTGGTGACGGCGCATCGGCCGTGACCACCGCTCTGACCACCACCGGAAGTTTTTACTGACGCGTAACTTCACACTTGGGCTACTCGCCCGTAACTTGACGAGTGAACAGCATCCTGGTGATCCGGATCACAGGGCGTACGTCGTCGCAACTCCCTTGAGCCGCAAGGAGATCACCCGATGCTGCCCTGGAAGCGCCTGCTCAGACCCCTCACCGCACTCCTGCTGACCGCCGTGGTCGCCGTGGTCCCCGCCGCCACCGCCCACGCCGCCGCACCGAGCAGTGGCTGGAACGACTACTCCTGCAAGCCCTCCGCCGCCCATCCCCGCCCCGTCGTCCTCGTCCACGGCACCTTCGCCAACTCCACCGACAACTGGCTGGCCTTCGCGCCCTACCTGGTGGCCCGCGGGTACTGCGTCTTCTCCCTCGACTACGGGCAACTGCCCGGCGTCCCCCTCTTCAACGCCCTCGGCCCCATCGACAAGTCGGCCGAACAGCTTCAGGTATTCGTCGACAAGGTGCTCGCCGCGACCGGCGCGGCCAAGGCCGACCTCGTCGGCCACTCGCAGGGCGGCCTGATGCCCCGCTACTACCTCAAGTTCCTCGGCGGCGCCGCCAAGGTGAACACCTTCGTCGGCATCGCGCCCGACAACCACGGCACCACCCTCGACGGCCTCACCAACCTGCTGCCGTACTTCCCGGGCGCCGAGGACCTGCTGTCCATGGCCACACCCGCGCTCGCCGACCAGATCGTCGGCTCCGCCTTCCTGACCAAGCTCAACGCGGGCGGCGACACCGTCGCGGGCGTGCACTACACGGTGATCGCCACCAAGTACGACGAGGTGGTCACGCCGTACCGCTCACAGTTCCTCACCGGATCCGACGTCCACAACGTGCTGCTGCAGGACCTGTGCCCGGTCGACCTCTCCGAGCACGCGGCGATCGGCCTCATCGACCGGATCGCCTTCCACGAGGCGGCCAACGCCCTCGACCCGGCACACGCCACCCCCACGAACTGCGCCTCCGTGTTCAGCTGACCGCCCCGGCCGGGGCCTGTCCGACCTGAGCCGCCGGACAGGCCCCGGAGTACACCGGGGACTAGCGGCCGCGCCGGCCGCCGGTGGTGTCGCGACGGCGGACCGAGGCGAACAGTGCCGCCGATCCCAGCGCCAACGCGCTCGCTCCGCCGATCACGAGGTACGGAGCGGAGGGGTCGCCGCCGGTCTCGGCGAGGTGCTGCTCCGAGACGCCCGCGGCCTCCGGCTCGCCCGCGGAGCCGCCGGGAGTGGCTTCGGAGGGGTTCTTGTCGGCCGCCGGAGTGACGGTGCCGTCGTGGTGGTCATGTCGAACCGTCGACTTGTCGGCACCGTCGGCTATCCGCCGCTCGGAGGGTGCGGAAGCGGTGGGTGCCGGGATGGTCGGTGGGGGAGTGGTGCCGGTTCCGGCATTGCCCGTACCGCCGCTGCCCTTGCTGCCGCCGCCGGAACCGGCGTTGCCGGAACTCCCGCCGAAGGTGACGTCCGAGCAGGAGTAGAACGCCTCCGGACTGTCCGAGCGCTGCCAGATCGCGTAAAGCAGCTGCCTGCCCGAGCGCTGTGGCAGGGTGCCGGAGAAGGTGTAGTAGCCGTTCGTCGCGACCGGATCGGTCTTCGTGGCGACCGGGTGCGCCAGGTCCAGGTCGGCCCAGGCCGACGGCTTGGACGGGTCGTAACCCGCCTTGGTGATGTAGACGTTGAACGTGCCCTTGTGCGGGGCCGTCACCCGGTACTTGAAGGTGTACGCGCCGCCGCTCACGCTCGTCGTCGGCCAGTCGGCGCGGGCCAGGTCCAGGCCCTTGAACTCGTCGTTGCCCGCGCTGCACAGCTTCCCGTCGGGGATGAGCCGCTGGTGTCTGCCGTTCGCGTCGCCGATCCGGATGCCGTTCCAGTCGTACAGCGCCTGGGTGCCGCCGGCCGCGACGGCCGCCTTGCAGGCGCCGGTTTTCGGGCTCTCGGGATTCTCCGCGTAGCACTGGAAGACCCTGCTGACCGGGTCGCCCATCGTGCCGTGCGCGGCGGCGGGCGCCGCGGCGAGGGCGGTCAGGGCGACCGGGGCGACACCGACGGCGACAGCGACGGTGGCGGCCTTGCGGCGAGCGGGCATGGGGGAACTCCTCGAAACGGTCCTGCGGGGGGTGGCGGACCCGTGGGGGTGATCAGCAAGCTAGCCCGAAGAAGCCGCGAAATCGCCTGTCGGAGGCGGGTGCGGGAGATCCTTATGGTCGGCTTAAGGGAGCGCTGAGCCTGCGCTCAGGTAGGTACCGTTCGGGGCATGACAGACGCCCGGAACGAACCGGAGATCCGCCCGGCCACCGCCGCCGACCTGACCGCCGTGAAGGCGGTGACCGACGCCGCCTACCACCACTACATCGAGCGCATCGGAGTGGTGCCGGCGCCCATGGAGGCGGACCACGCGGCGAACGTGGCCGAGGGGCGGGTATTCGTCACGGGGGAACCGGTGACGGGCCTCGTGGTGATCGAGGCGCGCGAGGACCATCTCTTCCTCGACAGCGTCGCCGTCCACCCCGACGCCCATGGCAAGGGCGTCGGGCGACGGCTGCTGGCGTTCGTGGACGCACACGCGCGTGCGCTCGGACTGTCCGAGGTCAGGCTCTACACGAACGCGATGATGTGGGAGAACCAGAAGATCTACCCGAAGTACGGGTACGAGGTCGTCGAGCGCCGCGTGGACGGCCGGTACGACCGGATCCACTACCGCAAGCGGCTCGACTGACGGTTTCCGTGCTGGGGCGTGTCTCTGTGCCGGGGCGCGCGGCCCGGGCCGCTCACCCGTCCGGCCACCACGTGCGGTGGATGTCCTTTCGGACCTCCGGACGCTCGGCCGGACGCTCGTCGGCCTCGTCCCGCACTCGGCGGGACTGCGACTTCCTCAGGGGCTTCTGCACGGTCACACGGCGCATGGCTGCCTCCTTGTGCCTACCGGGTTCCGCGGTTGTACGGAGGTAGACCCTTTCCGGGAGAGTTGCTCATCGGTCGGGATCTGTCTGTGGCGGCTGTCACGATTCGACTGTCAGTGGTGGGTGTCACTCTGGGGCACATGGCGAGTTACAGCGACATGAATCCAGGTCAGAGCGGTGTCGAACCGTGTCAGGACGAGGTGAGATCGGGGCCCGGCGACGCGATCACGGAGCGCGGCGACGTGAACGCGGAGCGCGACGGCGTGCGGTCGGGCGCGGACGGGAGCGTGGACCCGGCGGACGGCGTGGACCGGGTGGACTGGGATGCCGAGGCCGACACCTTCGACGACGAACCCGACCACGGGCTGCGCGACGCCGCCGTGCGGGAGGCCTGGGCGGAGCGGCTGAGTGCCTGGCTGCCCGAGACCCCGTCCGACGTCCTCGACCTGGGCTGCGGCACCGGCAGCCTGTCGCTCCTCGCGGCCGAGCGGGGACACCACGTCACCGGGATCGACCGCGCGCCCCGCATGGTCGACCTGGCCCGCGCCAAGCTCGCCGGGCGTGACGCGGTGTTCCTCCTGGGTGACGCGACGGCACCACCCGTCGGTGAGCAGCGGTTCGACGTCGTGCTCGTCCGGCACGTCCTGTGGGCCCTGCCCGACCCCGAGCGCGTCCTGCGGCACTGGCACGGGCTGCTGCGTCCCGGAGGGCGGCTCGTCCTGGTCGAGGGCGTGTGGGGAACGCTGAGCCCGGTGGGCATACCCGCGGACCGGCTGGCCGCCCTGCTGGAACCCCTGACCTCGGACCTCCGGGTGGAGCGGCTGTCCGACGACGCGCGGCTGTGGGGGCGCGAGGTGGCGGACGAGAGGTACGCGGTGGTGGCCCACATCTGACCAGCGGGGACCCGGCGGTCGTCCGACGGGCGGCTGCCGGGTTCCAGGGCCTGTCCCTAGTCGAGCAGTGCCTCGAAGTCGCCCCCGCGGGCCAGGAGTTCGAGGGCGTCGAGGGCGTCGCGCGCGGCGGTCGCGGCCCGCGGGTCGGTGGTCGCGAGGCCGCTCGCGGCGAACTCGTCCTCGTCCAGGCGCAGTACGTCCGTGCCGTCGGCGGAGCGCCACAGGTCCAGGTCGAGGTCCTCGACGACCAGTTCGCCGCCGGAGAGGGTGGCCGGGCGGGTGATGTCGCAGTACCAGCCCTTCCGTACGCCCTCGGCGTCCCGGACCTCCTTGACCGCGTACCAGCGGTCCCGCCAGTAGTACTCGGTGAAGACATCGCCCGGCTCGAACCGTACGAAGCCGAAGTCGCGGACCCCCTCGCCCGCCCACGGCGCGCGCACGGTGACGCGGGTGCCGTCGTCGGCGAGCAGCTCGGCCGGGTAACGGATCTTCGTACGGCCGGACTTGACGAGGACGACCTCCACCGTGGCCGGGGTGTCAGCCGAGTTCGCGGACATACGTCACCTCCGTCGCGCAGACCTCGTAGCCGAACCACTTGTTGATCGCCAGCATCGGCCCGTTGCCGGCGTCGTTGCCGGTGAAGGCCTCTGTGAGACCGGCGGCCCGGGCGCGGTGCAGGGAGTCGTTCTTGGCGAGCTTGGCGAGACCGCGGCCGCGGTGGGCGCGGGCGGTGCCGGTCATGACGGTGCCGTAGCGGGTGGCGCCGTCGGTGCGGGCCGCGCTGAACGCGGCGGGGCGGCCGTCGACCACCGCGACCGAGGTCAGGTCATGGCTGAGGAGGGGATGGTTCCAGGTCTCCTCCAGCCAGGCCTCGAAGTCCGTGAACTCGCGGTCGACGTCGCTCGGTTCGTCCAGCAAGGTCTCCGCGTCCAGTTCGAACAGCGGGCGCGGGTCGTCCGCGAAGTCCGCGGCTGTGCGCAGCTCGACGCCCTTGGGCGGTGCTTCGAGCGGCGGCAGGGTGCCGTTCGCCAGGTCGAGGCGGAGGAAGTGCGCGGAGCGGCTCGCGCGGTAGCCGTGCTTCTCCGCGAAGGCCCGGTTCGCGGGCCGGTCCAGGACCCAGGTGTGGATCTTCGTCGCGCCCAGCGCGGCCAGTCGCTCCTCGGCGGTGCTCACGAGCAGTGATCCAGCGCCCCGGCCCAGCCGCTCGGGGTGCACATAGACGTGAAGGTGGCCGTTGCCCGGGTCGGGGCTGTCGTACACCAGGCCGACCTGCGCCGTACCGATGAGCTCGCCGTCCTCCTCGGCCAGCAACGGCCGGTAGTGGGCGTCGGGGTGGGCGTGCGCCACGTCGTACGCGACGGACTCGCCTGTCTGGATCATGAACGGCAGGGCCAGGTGACGGATATGGGCGAAGCCCTCGGTGTCTGCCGGGACCTCGCCGAGCAGCTCGCGAACGATCACAGTCATGGGGATGGACGCTACGCGCGAGGTGTGTGCGAGTGCCTCTCATTTTCCGTCCGGTACGGGACAATCGCTCCGTGACGCTGAAGATCCACATCGATGAGGGGGCCGCGCCCTACGAACAGGTGCGTGCCCAGATCTCCGAGCAGGCGCGGTCCGGCGCGCTGCCGGTCGGCTACAAACTGCCCACCGTGCGGGGGCTGGCCGAGGAGCTCGGCCTCGCCGCCAACACGGTTGCCAAGGCCTACCGGGCGCTGGAGTCGGACGGGGTGGTCGAGACGCGCGGACGCAACGGGACGTTCGTCGCCGCCGCGGGCTCGGCGGCGGAGCGTGAAGCGGCGTCGGCCGCACAGGCGTACGCCGAGCGCGTGCACCGCCTCGGCCTCTCCGAGTCCGCCGCGCTGGACGCCGTACGCGATGCCCTGCGGGCGGCCTACCGGCCCTGAGGCCGGTCGTCCGGCGTCCGGGTCACCGTCAGGCCCGTTGTCCTCGCCGCCCGGGCGAAGGCCGCCGCGTCGTGGACCGCCGCCGCGTTCGGGTCGTTGTTGAAGTACGCGTACACCGGGTGGTCGTCGGACCAGGCGTCCGTGACGCGCCCTACCCAGGTCGTCAGGGACTGGCGGCCGTAGCGCGGCCACGGCAGGGCGCGGCCCTCGTGGAAGCGGAGGTAGCCCCAGTCGGCGGTCCGCCACAGGGGCGTCACGGGGCGGGCCTGTACATCGGCCCAGCAGAGGGCGGCGCCCCGCGACTCCAGTACCTTGCGCACCTCCGGTGTCCACCAGGAGTCGTGGCGCGGTTCGACCGCGACCCGGACGTCGGCGGGGAAGCGGCCGAGGCACTCGTCGAGAAGGGCGGGGTCGGCGTGCAGTGTGGGCGGGAGCTGGAGCAGGACCGGGCCCAGGCGGTCACCGAGCCCGGCGGCGTGGCTCAGCAGCCGGTCGACCGGCTCCGCCGGGTCACGCAGCCGTTTGATGTGCGTCAGATAGCGGCTCGCCTTGAGGGCGACGACGAAGTCCGGCGGAGTGCGCTCCCGCCAGCTCTCGAAGGTCTCGCGCGTCGGCAGCCGGTAGAAGGCGTTGTTGATCTCGACCGTGGCGAACCGTGCCGCGTACTCCTCCAGCCAGAGCCGCATGGGCACCCCGTCCGGGTACAGGACGCCGCGCCAGTCCTTGTACTGCCACCCCGACGTGCCCACGAACAGGGTCATACGACCATCAAAGCACCACGCGGAGTTCCGGGCAGCTACAGATAGAGCCCCGCGTCCGCGCCCTCCCGCTGGTCCGGCACCGACGTCGGCGTGGTGCCCCGGCGCAGCGCGTACAGCTCGGCCAGGGTCGCGCCCTCGCGGCCGACGCCCTCCTCCGTGCCCAGCCAGCTCACCGCCTCCGGGCGGGTCAGCGCGCCGACCTCGATCCGGGCGAGGCAGCGGCCGGGACGGACCACGGCGGGGTGGAGGCGCTCCAGGTCCTCGTTGGTCGTGACGCCCACGAGCACGTTGCGGCCCTGGCCGAGGAGCCCGTCGGTGAGGTTGAGCAGCCGCGAGAGCGCCTGGCCCGCGGTGTGCTTGGCCTCGCCGCGGATCAGCTCGTCGCAGTCCTCCAGCAGGAGCAGCCGCCAGCGGCCCTTGCCCGGGCCGTCCTCCTCGCCGATCGCGATGTCCATCAGATACCCGACGTCGGAGAAGAGTCGCTCCGGGTCCAGGACGCAGTCCACCTGGCACCAGTCGCGCCAGGAGCGGGCCAGGGTGCGCAGGGCCGAGGTCTTGCCCGTGCCGGGCGGACCGTGCAGCAACAGCAGCCGGCCCGCGATGTCCTCGGGTGTCGTCTTCATCAGCCGGTCCATGGCGTCCGCCACCGGCGCCGTGTAGTTCGGCCGCACCTCCTCCCACGTACCCGCGGAGATCTGCCGGGTGGTGCGGTGCGGGCCCCGGCGCGGGGAGACGTACCAGAACCCCATCGTCACGTTCTCCGGCTGGGGTTCGGGCTCGTCCGCCGCGCCGTCCGTGGCCTGGTCGAGGATCTTCTCGGCCAGTTCGACGCTGGTCGCGGTGACCGTGACATCGGCGCCCCGGTTCCAGCGGGACACGAGCAGGGTCCAGCCGTCGCCCTCGGCGAGCGTGGCGCTGCGGTCGTCGTCGCGGGCCGAGCGCAGCACGCGGGCGCCCGGCGGGAGGAGCGTCGCCCCGGACCGTACGCGGTCGATGTTCGCCGCGTGCGAGTGCGGCTGCTCGCCCGTCGCGAAGCGGCCGAGGAACAGCGCGTCGACGACGTCCGACGGCGAGTCGCTGTCGTCGACGTTGAGCCGGATCGGCAGTGCGTCGTGTGGGTTGGCAGACATGCCGCCATGATCCGTCACGCGGGCGCGCCGTGCACCCGGTTTCCGCGGTGCGTCCTGTGTGTCGCCTGTGTCTGCCCGTATCCCCTCCGTCCTGTTACACGGCTGTGGTCTTACAAGACCTGTCCCGCGGCCGATCCCCGCCGTTACTGTTGCCCTTGATGGGACGTCATGGGTGGAATTCGGGGGCACGGCGGTGGCGGCTCACCGCGCTGCTCGGCGTGGGAGTGGCCGCTCTGGCCCTGGTGGTGACCTTGCTCAACACCCTGCCCGGGGGCGGTGCGAGCACCGCGGGCACCACCCGCGACGGGGACAAGGTGCACGGCACCCCCGTCACCCCGCCCGAAACGTCGCAACCGGAGGTGGGCTGGGGCTTCACCCACACCCAGTACAGTGCCGACCAGGGCAGTGACACGGCCACCCAGCGCGTCGAGGGTCTGCTGGAGAAGCAGTCGCTGCCACAGATCCAGCACATCATGGGGTGGGGGGCGGGCAACCCCGAACCCTCCAAGGGGCGTTACGACTTCTCGGAGATGGACCGCCGTATCGACTTCATGCGGAAGTCCGGCGGGACCCCGGTCGTCACCCTGTGCTGCTCCCCGGACTGGATGAAGGGCGGCAAGCCCGGCGCGAACAACACGGACTGGAGCCAGGCCGCCCTGGAGACCGCCCCGGACCGCGCCCACTACGCGGACTTCGCCGCGCTGGCCGCGACCGTCGCCAAGCGCTATCCGGACGTCCGTCACTTCATCGTCTGGAACGAGTTCAAGGGCTTCTGGAACAACAGCAAGGCACGCTGGGACTACGAGGGCTACACCGAGCTCTACAACCTCGTCTACAAGGCGCTCAAGAAGGTCAACAAGGACATCCTGGTCGGCGGGCCCTACCTCGTCATGGACAGCGTCGACCCGCGCCAGACGGAGAACGCCTCGACGACCCTGAAGGGCACCTGGGGCACCATGGACCAGCGGGTCCTCGACGCCTTCGACTACTGGAACAAGAACAAGGTGGGCGCCGACTTCGTCGTCGTCGACGGCTCCAGCTACACCAACGACGACGACCTGCTCCCGAACGAGTTCGCGGCCACCGACAAGTTCACCGCCGTCAGCCGGTGGGTGCGCGAGCAGACCCACGGCCTGCCGCTGTGGTGGGCCGAGTACTACGTCGAGCCCGCCGACGGCAACGACGAGCGCACGGGCTGGTCCGAGGCCCACCGCGTCGCCGTCCAGGCCGCCGGCCTGATCGGCATGGCCCGCGGCGGCGCCACCTCCGGCTTCTACTGGAACCCGGAGAAGGAGAAGGGCACCGACTGCGCGGGCTGCCTGTGGACGCCGACCGACAGCGCCGGCGGCGGCGCGGCCCTGCCCATGCTCGACCTCGTCTCCCGCTTCAGCCGGGCGTTCGCACCCGGCACCAAGTACGCGACGGTGTCCGTGGCCCCTGACGACGTGCCCAACGTCCGTGTCCTCGCCACCGACAAGGCCGTCCTCGTCGTCAACACCCTCAACCGGTCCATCAACGCGCAGGTGGACGGCAAGCGGTTCGACATGAAGGCCTACGAAGTGAAGTGGCTCACCCGCTGAACCCGTGATCCCGGGTCCGGGTGAGCCACCGCCTGGCTGGACCTCGTCCTACTTCATGGTCAGGAACCGCTGCACGAGCGAGGCCAGCAGCACCGCCAGCAGCGGCAGCGAGAACCAGAAGCTGCTCTGCAGCCACCGCAACTGCCGCACACTCGGCCGCACCGCGACCCGTACGACCTCCCGCGCCGTCAGCATGATGATGAGCGCCACGGCCGCCAGCGCGCCGACCACCGACCACGGAGTCCAGGTGATCTGGGGTCCGATCGGTCCCGGATCGGGCTCGGGCACCTTGCCCGCGGGCTGCTTGCGTAGCGCGTACATCGTCACGTCGTCGTTGACGAGGACCTTCTTCAGGTCCTGCCGGTCGTCGAGGTTGCGGATGAGCCGCGACTCCCAGGTCGCCGAATAGCCCACGTCCATCTGGAGGTAGACCACCTGACTGCGGTTGATCATGAGGTACGAGTTCGGGCCGGCGTCCTTGAGCGACTTGACCAACCCGGACACCAGCACCGGGTCACTCGGCGCCAGCGTCGGCACGTACTGCACCTTCTCCATGTCCCGGGTGCCCCACGGCATCGCGGGCGTCACGTTGTTGACCGTGTCGTTGCTCAGCCACAGCAGCCGTACGGTCGGCTTGTCGTGCGCGTACACGTAGTCCATGGCCGTGACCTCGCCCGGCCGGATCCGCTCGAAGGACTCGTTGCCCCAGCGGGCCACCAGGAAGCCGCCCATGAGGAGCAGCCCCGCCATGAGCGCGGCGAGCGGGGCGAGGGTCACCCGGTCCTTCTCACGCTCCTTCGCGGTGACGCCGGTGCGCGGGAAGAGGGCGAGCCCGGCCAGCAGCGCCGCGCCCGGCAGGGCGAACATGAAGACCCGCAGGGCCATCTCGCCGCCGTACGACTGCATGCCGAAGCCCAGGAACGGGACGAAGGTCAGGACGATCAGTGACCGCTCGCGGTACTTGTGGTCGCGCCGCCGCCACCAGCCCCAGCAGGCGAAGGCCATCACACCGCCGGCGAGCAGCACGCGCGCGTAGAGGACGAGTTTGTGGGTCGAACTGCCGCCCTGGATACGGCCGGAGACGGAGGTCGACACATTGCTGCCGACGCCGCCGACCCCGCCGAACAGGTCGTTGAAGTGGCCCGACCAGTAGGGCTCGGCCATGAAGCCGATCCAGACGGAGACCAGGACGGCGAACAGGATCGGCAGCCCGCGCAGCTCGGACCGGCCCACGAGGACGAGGACCGCGAGCACCCCGAGCATCACGAACGGGGTGAGTTGGTGCGCCGGGACGCTCGCCGCGAACAGGCCGATCAGCACCATGAGGAGCACTGCCTGCTGGCGCCGGTCGGTCGGCTCGACCTCCGCCTCGCCGGGGCGCGCCTTCGTCCACAGGACGCGCGGCGCCCGGAACCACACCAGCAGGATCGCCACGAAGGCGAGGTAGAGGAGATAGGTGAAGCCCTGCGGGGAGAAGTAGTCCTGGCCGACCCAGCCGCTCAGCACGAAGATCCAGATGCCGGTCCACTTGGCGCGCCAGCTCGCCCGCATGGAACGCACGAGCAGGAACATCGGGGCCAGGTAGAGCAGCTGTATGGTCAGCGGCCACCAGCGGATCACCTCGGTGAGGTCGCTGACACCGCAGGCCTTGGCGACGAACGCGGCCCCCGCGAAGAAGCCCGGCCAGCTCCAGCGGGCGTCCAGGTCGGGTACGGCGGATCCGGTGCGGTCGATGTAGTCGATGAAGCCGAGGTGCTGCCAGGCGGTGGCGAACCGTGGCTCGGTCTCGATGACCGCGGGGAGCGCGTGCAGGGAGACCACGGTGGCGAGCAGGGTGATGAACAGCAGGCCCTTGTGCTCGCGGTTCATCCAGAGCAGCGAGGCGAAGACCGTGATGAGCAGGGCCGCGCCCACGAGGGTGGGCAGCGGGAGGATCGAGATGAGGCCGAGGCCGCCCATCTTGTCGAGGGAGGCGTCGTCGAGGCTCAGTGCCGGGACCCAGTAGAGGAGCAGCGCGGAGATCAGCAGGAAGCCGAGGAGCACGCCGGGTTTGGAAGGGTGCCGCAGGCGGTCGCGGAGAGGTGGTGGGGGTGGGGGTGTGTCGTCTGCCGGCTGCGGGTCGGTGGTGGCTGGTCGCGCCCACGCGGCGGCCCCGCTTGATGTCCCGCCCCGCACCCCTGTCGGGGCGCTGTCCGAACCGTCTGTCTCGAAGGGAGCGTCGACTTCCGGCGCTTCCGCCGGGCCCAGGGAAGCCTCCGAGCCCGGCTCCCGCGCCTCCACCGGCAGCCCCACTGAGGGCAGTTGCGGCTTCAGCGCCCAGGTCGGGCGGTGGTCTGTGCGCACCTTGGGCGTGCCCGTGGGCGGAGTGCCGGGTCCCGGGCGGACGTCCGGTCGGCGTTCCTGGTGGTCGAAGTCGACGTGCACGCCGAGGGCGAGGGTGTCGGAGTCGAGCGCCCAGGCGGGCCCCCGCTTCGCCTCGCGCGGCTTGGCCACGGGCACGTCGCGCGCGCCCAGGTCGGCGAGGTCCCCGTCCGGTGCCGCGCCCGCCGGGAGTTCGGCGGGCGGCGCGGTCCGTACGATCTTGAACAGCTTGGGCGCGGCGATCGACACGATCACCGCGAGGCTGGAGATCTCCGCGACGCCCGCCCCGGTCAGCCCCATCCGGGGGAGCAGGGTCACCGTCAGGCCGAGGACCAGGACGCACAGCAGGCCCTGCAGATAGGCGAGTCCGGAGGTGCGGCTCTGGGCGCGCAGCACCGCGAAGTACGTCTCCATGACGACCCGCAGCAGCGCGCCGACCGCGAACCAGCGCAGCAGCGGGGTCGCCGCGTGCGCGTAGCCGTCGCCGAAGACGTGCAGGATGAACGGCGCCCCGACGAACAGCAGCCCGCACACCGGCAGCATGATCCGCGCCATGCGCTTGAGCGCGGCCCGGGTGTTCGCGGCGAGCCGCGCCGGGTCGTGCGAGCCCTCGACGGTCAGCGAGGCGCCCATGTTGATGGCGAGCAGGTTGACCGTGCCGCCTATCGTCGTGGTGATGTAGAAGTACGCGTTGTCGGAGGAGCTGACCTGCGAGGCGACGATCACCGGGACGAGATAGACCACGGCGAGCGAGAAGAGCGAGCCGGTGTAGTCGCCGGCCAGGAAGCGACCGACCTCCTTGAGCGTGGGCGGGTTCGCGCGCTCCTCGGTCGCCTTGATGTGCCGGGGGACCAGCCGACGGAAGACCAGCAGGCCGAGCGGTACCACCGACAGGGCGATCGCGGCGACCCAGGAGACGAAGACGCCCGTCGTCGGGATCGCGGCGGCGAGCCCGACCAGCAGTGCCAGCTTCACCGCGGAGAACACGGTGTTGCCCACCGGCACCCACAGCGCGCTGCGCAGTCCGGTCAGTACGCCGTCCTGCAGGGTCAGCAGCGACCAGGCGACGACCGCCAGGACGAAGCCGAGGCCGTTGAGCGGGCCGTGCAGGAAGCGGTACGAGGGGCCCCACATGTCCAGTGTCAGCAGGAAGACGCCGCCGGCCACCGCCACGACCACCGAACTGCCAGCGTACGTGCGGAAGATGAGGCGTCCGGTGGCGCGGCCCGCGACGGGGATGAAGCGGGCCAGGGCGCCGGTCAGGGTCACGGCGGTCAGGCCCGCGAGGAGCTTCATCGCGGCGATCGCGGCGGAACCCTGGCCGACCGCGGAGGCGGAGTAGTAGCGGGCGGCGATCAGCCAGTACCCGAGCCCGAGCACCGCGGAGATCCCGGTGTTGAGCATCAGGGCGTAGGCGTTGCGGAAGAGTTGGTTGCCTCCGCCGCTGCCGTCCTTGCGGCCCCGGCCGGGCAGGCGGAGGCGGCGCCCGGGCCGCTGCTCGGGCGCCTCGGCGGTGGGCGATGAAGCCTGGGCTGTGGTCGTCGTGTCAGACACGGGAACGGATGGCCTTCCGCCGGACCTGTCGTGCTCTTCGGACCATGGCGTACCCCTTGGTGAGGGCGCGGTCCCGGGCGAAATTGCGGGCGATCGCGCGGCCCTCGACCAGCCGCTCGAACTCCTCGATACCGGTGCCGCGGCGCACGGTGACGCGTTGCAGGGCGTACGGGCCCTGGCGGCGGCGCGCCAGGCCGTTGCCGACGGCGAGCGACTGGGCGAAGCCCGTCTCCCGCACCACGTGACGCACCCGGCGGCTGGAGTAGCCGTACGGGTACGCGAACGAGGCCGGGCGGGTGCCCAGCTCGTCGGCGATGATCTCCTTGCAGCGCAGCACCTCGAACCGGAGCGCGTCGTCGGTGAGCTGGTCCAGCTGCGGGTGTGTGTGGCTGTGCCCGCCGATCTCGACCTGCCCGGCGGCGAGTTCGCGCACCTGATCCCAGCTCAGCATGGCGTCGAGGCCGCCTCCGGTGTCGTACGCGCCCTTGATCCATCCCGTCGAGACGAACAGCGTCGACGCGAAGCCGTGTTTGGCCAGCACGGGCAGCCCGTGCCGGTGCACGCCCTCGTATCCGTCGTCGAAGGTGATCAGCACGGGGCGTCGCGGCAGCGGCCGGCCGGAGCGCCAACGCGCCGCCAGCGCCGCTGTGTCGACCGGGGTGAACCCCTGGTCGCCCAGCAGCGCCATCTGCTCGGCGAACGCCTCGGGCCCGACGGACAGTTCACGCGTCGCGTCATTGGGCGCGGCGGCGATGGAGTGGTACATGAGGATGGGTACGGGAGTGTCGTTCATGGGGCCGCCACACCTCCCGCGACCCGCGGGGGTCCTCCTGTGCTCATGCCGCCGCCCCCTCGCGTCCCGGACCGCTCCCGGCCCCGTTCTCGATCTCGGCCACGGTGAACGTGGCGCCGCCCCGGCGGGCCCGGACGCTGCCGAGTACGTACCCCCCGGCCGCCGTCAGAACCCCGGCCACGATGGCGCCCGCGCGCCCCGCGCCGCCCGGGCGGGCGAGCAGGGCGTCACGCAGTCCGCGGGCCACCCCGGCGGGCAGGACGCGGGTCGCGTAGCGGCGTTCCGACTCGAGGCCCTTGTCGGCGCCGACGCTTCGGGCGACCAGGGCCTTGGAAAGGCCCTCGGCATAGGCGCGGGTGCGGAAGTACGCGAAGTGCTCGCGCGGCTGCGGTACCCGGTGATGGATGACCGCGCGGTCGTCGATCAGCAGGATCGCGTCCGGGCGGGCGCGGGTGAGGCGGATGCACAGCTCCGTCTCCTCGCAGCCCAGCGGACGCTTGTCGCCGTCGCGGCCGATGCCGGTCGCGAAGCCGCCCGCCGCGTCGAAGGCCGTACGACGGAAAGAAGCGTTTCCGCCCAGGACGTTGCGGACCTGGACCCGGCCCGGCGGCAGCCCCTTGTACGTGCAGCCCACCACCCAGTCGAACTCCTCGGGGAACCAGGCGGGCCGGCGGCCCGACGCCCAGATCGGCATCGTACGGCCGCCGACGGCCATGACCCGTGGGTCGGCGTACCCCGAGGCGAAGTGGCGCAGCCAGTCGCGCTCGGCCACGGCGTCGTCGTCGAGGAACGCGATGATCTCGCCGCGCGCGACGGCGATCCCGGTGTTACGGCCCGCGGACAGGCCGCGCGGGCCCGCGTTGGCGAGCACCCGTACCGCGTCGGCCTCCTTGTACTCCCTGCTCAGCCGGTCGAGCAGCGTGGCGTTGTGGTCCACGACGAGGAGCGTCTCCAGGGCGGGCAGCGACTGCGCCCGCACCGAGGAGACCGCCGCGAGGATGTCCTCCCAGCGGTCCTCGGTGTAGACGCAGATCACCACAGAGATGTCGGGACCGCTCAAGACACCTCTCCCTGACCCGAGTCGAGCTGGGCGGCGTGCGGCCTGCGGCGCAGCGCGCGCCGGTTGGAACGCTCACCCATGATCACCTTGAGCACCCGGAACCCGTCCCGCACGGCCCGCAGATTGCTCGTGCCGTGGATGCGGAGGTACTCGTGGCTGGGAATCTCCTGCACTTTCAGTCCGGCCTTGACCACCCGGATGTTCATCAGGGTCTCGACCTCGAAACCGGTGCAGTCGAGTTCGATCTCGTCCAGGCAATGCCGCCAGAACGCGTTGTAGCCGTAGCAGAGGTCGGTGTAGCGGGCGCCGAACTTGGCGTTGACGGCCGCGCACAGCACTCTGTTGCCCAGCTTGCGTATCGGCGTCATGTCGGAGGTGCCGCCGCCATTGGCGAACCGCGAGCCCTTGGCGAAGTCCGCCCCGGACACCAGTGCGGACACATACGACACGATCTCGTTCCCGTCGGCCGAGCCGTCCGCGTCGACCATCACGATGATGTCGCCGGTGCACGCCTCGAATCCGGTGATCAGGGCGTCGCCCTTGCCCTTTCCCTGCTGCTCGACGACTTTGACGTCGGGCCACAGTTCCCGGGCCACCTCGACGGTGTTGTCAGTGGAATTGCCGTCGACAAGAACCACTTCATGTATCCAGTCGGGAAGGGTCTTGAAGACGTACGGGAGATTCTCCGCCTCATTCATGGCGGGAATCACGACACTCACCGGTGGCGCTATGGCCAGGTGAGAGGAGATCGGCCGGTATTTGCCGGCCATTAAAAGATCTTCGCCCGATACGGCTGGGCGCAGGACTGAACTCATGAGTCTGGTCCCTCTCGTCCGGTGGACCGCCCGCCCCTGGGCGGTCCGGCTTTTAGTCCGGTTCGAAAGGGGGGTTCTCACTTACGGCATGACGAAATGGATCTCCGTGCATGCCGGGTGAGCTGGCAAAGCTGGCCGATTCCGAAGGCGGAAGTCCGAGGACGGAAACCCGAGGACGGAATTCCGGATACGGAAACCGGTCGCGCGGCACGACTCGGCACAAGTGTGGTCACCGAGCACGGCACCCCCCTACCGCGCCCCGCGCCGGGCCCTCTTCGCGATCTTGAGCCCTCCCCTAGATCGCATGTGCGTGATGGTCCGATGCGGGTGAGATGTATGACGGTATTGACGATTGCGTCCATATGGCAAGGCCTGGAACGGCGTCTCACGTTTTTGTTGGTTTGGCCGTTACCTAACGACTCGAACGGATTTTCCCCATCCGCTTGCGTAGTTGCCGTACCACCACCAGCAGGAGAACAAGCGTGCTGATCGCCGTCACGGCCACGATTCCGCCACGGACCGACCACCGGTGCACCGCCAGCATGCCCTGGGCGACGAGGAGGTCGACGGCGATCGCTCCCGCGACGGACACCACCGTGCGGGCGAGGGGATCCAGCCCGCGCAGCGCGGCCGCGATGGCGGCTCCTGGTGCGGCGAGCAGGAAGAAGAGTGTGAACGGGCCGCGCAGGGACGCGTCCACGTCGGCGAGCGCGAGCACCGCGCCGACCCCCGCGACGGCCACCGCCACGCCCGCGAACAGGGGGACCAGGTCCCTCCCCGGATCCTGTCCCGACCGCTTGTCACTGTCTGATGAAGGTGACTTGATGCCTATGGTCTGCATTGGCGACTTTGCCCCCCGAAGCGCCGGATGCCGGGCTTCAATGTCGCGCAGCGGGCTGGGGGTCGTCAAGATGCGGTCGGCGCTCATGGACGCTTCTTGGTCGACTTCAAACATCCGGCGCGAGTGTGGACGGAGTGTTCCCCGGAGGCGCCGGCTGCCTCCGGGGAACCGCGGTACGGGTCAGGCGAGTTGGGGTGTTACGAGACGATCTTCCTGGGGTGTCACGGGACGATCTTCAGCAGCCGGTTCGGGGAGCCGGTGCCCGGGCTGGTGACTTTGCCCGTCGTGGCGCCGTTCACCAGTGCGGTGGCGACCTGCGCCGGGGTGGCGGAGGTGTGGCCCGCGAGGTAGACGGCGGCCGCGCCCGCGACGTGCGGGGTGGCCATCGACGTACCGGAGATGGTGTTCGTGGCGGTGTCGCTGGTGTTCCAGCCCGCCGTGATGGAGGAGCCGGGGGCGAAGAGGTCCAGGACGGAGCCGTAGTTGGAGTAACTGGCCTTGGCGTCCGTGCTGGTGGTGGCGCCGACGGTGATCGCCGCGCCGACCCGGGCGGGGGAGTAGGAGGAGGCGCTGGCGCTGTTGTTGCCCGCCGCGACCGCGTAGGTCACGCCACTCGCGATGGAGCTCGCCACGGCGTTGTCCAGTGAGGTGGAGGCGCCGCCGCCGAGCGACATGTTGGCGACCGAGGGGCCGCTGTGGTTGTCGGTCACCCAGTCGATGCCCGCGATCACGCCGGCGGTGGTGCCGGAGCCGGAGTTGTCGAGCACGCGCACTGCCACGATCTTCGCCTTCTTGGCGACGCCGTAGGTCGAGCCCGCGATGGTGGTGGCCACGTGGGTGCCGTGACCGTTGCCGTCCTGGGCGGTGCTGTCGCCGTCCACGGCGTCATAGCCGTAGGACGCCCGGCCGCTGATCTGGGAGTGTGTGATCCGCACGCCGGTGTCGATGACGTACGCCGTCACGCCGCTGCCCGCCGTGTCCGGGTAGGTGTACGTGCCGGAGAGCGGCAGCGAGGTCTGGTCGACGCGGTCCAGGCCCCAGGGAGCGCTGGACTGGGTGGTGTCGGTGAGGCGCACCGTCTGGTTCTGCTCGACGGAGGCCACCGCCGGCCTGCGGCGAGTCTCTTGGCCTCGGTGGCGCTGGCGTGGCGGTCGAGGGCGGCGCCGAACGTCTTCTGCGCGGCGCCGCCGACTCGGGACCAGGCCGTTGCTCTCGGTGGAGACGGCCTTCGCGTCACGCTCTTCTTGAGCGTGACGATTTGACGCCCTCGTCCGCCCGGAGGTGGACGATTCCGGTCCGCACCGCTGCGCGGTACCACCGAGGGTTCCTGCTTCACAGGCCCTTGCCGTGCCCCGAGGGGAGCGGTCTTACATGAGCCTCCACAGGCGTCACTTTCCGCCCGTCCGGCGGTAGATCCGACAACCCCGTCGTCGGACAAGCCGAGATTAGCAGCGGTACTACGTCCATCCCGGCCGTTACCCCTGATCTCCACGCTGAGGGATGGCGCCCCGGGCGGAGGTTCGATATTGCGATGGGTTCGGCGGCTGGGTGTGTCCCTGACGCCCGTCTCTGATCGAACTTGCGGTGAGCTCGTGGGGCACGTCCCAATAGAGGTTGAAAAGTCTTGGCATGGACACTTCCTGTCAACACGCGTAGCTGCTACGACAGTTGTGGCAGAGATCCTGCTAAAGGGAGGTTCCATGAGACGTTCCCGAATTACGGCATACGTGACCTCACTCCTCCTCGCCGTCGGCGTCGCCCTCACCGGGGCCGCGACGGCGCAGGCGTCCGGAACCGTCGCGGCCACCGGGTATGTGGCCCTCGGCGACTCCTATTCGTCCGGTGTCGGCGCGGGCAGCTACATCAGCGCCAGCGGCGACTGCTTGCGCAGCACGAAGGCGTACCCCTATCTCTGGGCCGCCGCCCATTCACCCTCGTCGTTCGACTTCACGGCCTGCTCGGGCGCCCGTACGGGTGATGTCCTGGCGAACCAGCTGGGCCCGCTCAGCTCCTCCACCGGCCTCGTCTCCATCAGCATCGGCGGCAACGACGCGGGCTTCGCGGACGTCATGACGACGTGTGTGCTCCAGTCCGACAGCGGCTGCCTGTCCCGCATCGCCACCGCCAAGGCTTACGTCGACTCCACGCTCCCCGCCCAACTCGACTCCGTCTACTCCGCGATCAGCGCGAAGGCACCCGCCGCCCATGTGGTCGTCCTCGGCTACCCCAGGTTCTACAAGCTGGGCGCGACCTGCCTCGGTCTCTCCGACACCAAGCGCGCCGCGATCAACGGCGCCGCCGACTACCTGGACAGCGCCCTCGCCAAGCGCGCCGCCGACCACGGCTTCACCTTCGGCGACGTCAGGACCACCTTCACCGGGCACGAACTCTGTTCAGGCAGCGCCTGGTTGCACAGTCTGAACCTGCTGAACATCACCGAGTCGTACCACCCGACCGCGGCCGGCCACTCCGGCGGTTATCTGCCGGTCTTCACCTCGGTCGCCTGACCATCCCTCACGGAGACGTGGAAGCGGAGGCCTCGTCCGACGGGGTCTCCGTCACACACGTCACCGAGAACGGCACCGAGTTGGACGTCGTCCTGACGGGGCTCCGGACCTCCACGCTGATCTCGTTCTGGAAGGTCCCGCTCGAGTTGTACGTCGTCAAGAAGATCGACTTCTGCTTGGTCCTGCCACCGTCCGACGGGAACGACAGGGTCTTCCAGCCCGGATCGGACACCTCACCCGTCTTCAGCACCCAGCGGTACTCGACGTCCACCGGCACCCGGCCCACCGTGAAGGTCGCCGTGAAGGTCGGAGCCTGTGCCTGGGGCGGCGGGCAGGAACCGGAATAATCGGTGTGCGCACCCGCGACCGTCACCTGCACGGACTGGGCCGGCGGCGAGCTCGTACGGGCGCTGCTCGACGGACTGGCCGAGGGAGTGACGCCGCCGGGCGCGGCCGTGTTGCTCGCGCTTCTGCTCGCGGACGGCGAACTCCCGTCTCCGGCACCGCTCTTGGTGCCACTCCCACTGCTGTCGTTGTTGCTCCCGCCGCCGTTGTCACGGTTTATCAAGGCGTACGTCAGTCCGCCCAGCGCGAGCGCGAGTACGATCACGCCCGCGATCACGGCGGCGGCCGCGCGCCGGTTGCGTACGGGCTCCGTGGAGGTGGGGGTGTCGTTGGGCGGCGGGTACGGCGTGTGACCCGGCTGCGGTCCCTGCGGGTAGGTCCGGGACGGCGGGACGGGAGGTCCGAATCCCGGCGGCTCGTGCGCGGGGTGGGAGAACGAGGAGATCGTCGGCGACTGGGCGGTCGGCGACGGCGGGCCCGCGGCCGGGGAGCCGCCCGCGGCGACGAGCCGCAGATCGCTCTCCGCCTGCGCGGCGCTCAGCCGCTCGGCCGGGTCCTTCCTCAGCAGACCCTCGATCACGGGCGTGAGCGGCCCCGCGCGGCGCGGCGGCGGCAGCGGCTCGTCGACGATGGCCCGCAGGGTGCTCAGCGGGGTGTTGTGGCGGAAGGGCGAGTTGCCCTCGACCGTCGCGTACAACAGGACCCCGAGCGACCACAGGTCGGACTCGGGCCCGGGCGTACGACCGAGCGCCCGCTCGGGAGCGAGGAACTCGGGCGAACCGATCACCTCGCCCGTCATCGTCAGCGCCGAACTGCCCTCGACCGTCGCGATACCGAAGTCCGTGAGGACGACCCGGCCCTCGTTCGACAGCAGCACGTTCGCCGGCTTCACATCGCGGTGCAGCACCCCGGCCTCGTGCGCGGCGCGCAGTGCGGAGAGCACCTCGGCGCCGATGTCGGCGGCGCGCTGCGGCGACTGCGGGCCCTCGGAGTCCAGCAGATCGGAGAGGGAGACGCCACGGACGAGCTCCATCACGATCCAGGGGCGGCCGTCCTGCGTCGCCACGTCGTACACCGTCACCACGTTGCGGTTCGCGACCCGGGCCGCGGCCCAGGCCTCGCGCTCCAGACGGGCGTACATCCGCTCCACGTCGTGCGCCGGGATCCCGGCGGGCGCACGGACCTCCTTGACGGCGACCTCGCGGTGCAGCACCTCGTCAAGCGCGCGCCACACGGTCCCCATCCCGCCCTCACCCAAAGGGGAGAGGAGGCGATAGCGGCCCGCGATCACACGTTCACTGCCCGGCTCTTCGGACACGGGTGTCCCCCCATTCGTATCCGCTGCGCATCCGCGTGATGTCTCTTCGCGCGATTTCTCCCCAAAAGTAGCTCAGCCGAGTGCGGATGCCGCCCCCTTGAACACCAATCCAGCCCCAAGAGCGACGACGATCAACGCCGAGCCCAGGGGAGCGGTCCTGCGGATCAGGGCCGCGGTCGGTCCACCGGCCCACCGGGGACGCTTCGCCAGCGCACGGTTCATCCCGTCGCCCAGCTTGACGACGGCGAACCCGGCCGCCGTGAGCGTCAGGGCGAGACCGACGCCGTACGCCAGGACGAGAAGAAGGCCGAACCACGCCTGTCCCAGCGCCGCCGCGCCCACCAGGACGACCACGGCGGAGGGGCTGGGCACGAGTCCGCCCGCGAAGCCGAGCAGGATCGTGCCGCGGAGGGTGGGGGCGACCTCGTGGGTGTGGGTGAAGCCGCCGTGGGTGTGTTCGAGGGTGGGGGAGACGGCGGAGTCGTGCGAGTGGGGGTGGGGGTGCGCGTGGTCGTGGTGGTGGTCGTGATCGTGCCCGTGTGTATGCGGCTTGCTCTCCGCCACTGCCGTCGCGGAGGAGGCGTGGGCGTGGGCGAGCACCAGGGGTCGTTCGTGCTCTTCGGTGTGCTGGTGTTCGTGGTCGTGGGCGTGCTCGTGGCTGTGCGGGTGCGGGTGCGGGTGCGGGTGGGCATGGTCATGGTCGTGCCCATGGCCGTGTGGCCGCGGCCGGTTGCGCCAGGCCCGGCGTAGGAGCGTGGTGCCCGCGAAGGTCACCAGGACGCCGCTGCCGATGCCGAGCCAGGCGATCACGGAAGGCGCCGCGGCCGAACCGGCCGTCACCAGGAGGCCGAGGGCGACCACGCCCAGGGTGTGGGTGATCGTGACCGAGGCGGCCAGCGGAAGGACGTCACGCAGTCCCGCCTTGCCGCCGCGCGCCGCGGCCGTCGCGGCCATCAGGGTCTTGCCGTGGCCGGGCGCGAGCGCGTGCATGGCGCCCAGGAACACGGAGATGACCAGGGCCAGCGCGGCGAAGCCGAGGGTGAGGTGATGGCGGGCCACCAGGTTGTTCAGCGCCTCGGTCCAGCGGTCGGCGCCCCGGGGCAGTACCGAGGCGCCGGGCGCCTCCGCCCGCTCCTCGACGAGGGCTGGGCCGCCGGGGCGTATCCGCAGGGACGCGGTGGCGGTGTCGGCGGGGGAGGAGAGCAGCGCCTTGGGGTAGCTGGTCAGTTCGTGCGACACCGACTTGGTCGGTACGTCCGAGGCGGCCAGTGTCATCCGGTCGCCACGCGCGGTGATCTCGCGCCAGCCGGGTCCCCGGTCGGCCCCGGCGCTGTGGAAGCCCAGGGAGACCGTGCCCTCCTTGGGCAGCGCGGCCGTCAGCCGGCACTCCACGCGCAGGGTGTTGAGCCCGGCCTGCCCGGGGCGCAGCTTCGCGTGGCTCGTGACGACGGAGAGCGCGGCCGGCTGTCCGTCGACGGTGACCTTGCTGCCGGTCGCGGCCGTCTCGCAGCGCTGCCGGGCCCAGTCCGTCATGCCGAGCTTCTCGAGGTCGGGCTTCGCCTGGGTGGCCGGGATCTCGGCGAGGTCCTCGACGTGGCCGACGCGCAACTGCCCCGGGGCGGCGACGAGTCCGTCGTAGCGGTTGACGGTGAAGTTGCCGAGCGGATGCGCGCTCGCGGCCGCGGTGGGGACGAGGACGAGGGCGCAGGCGGCGGTGAGGACGGCCGCGCAGGAGGCGAACAGCCGACGCGACCTCCCCCGCGGGGACCGCGCCCGCAGGCCGCGCGTGCGAGGGGACTTCACTTGGCCTCCCCCAGAGCTTTGCGGGCCTCACGGGCCCCCAGGGGTGAGAAGCCCGCGTTGAGGTCGAGGGCCGACTTCAGCGAGGCCCGGGCTTCCTTCTCGTGGCCGGTGGCGCGCTGGATCATGCCGCGGTGGTAGAGGAAGGACGCGTTGTGGTAGCCGGTGGCCGTGGCCTGGCGGGCGTACGGCAGGGCCTCCTTGTCACGGCCGTTGACGTGCAGCGCCCAGGCGAGCGCGTCCGCCGTGTGCACGGTGTGGCGGCGGGCCCACTCGGCGCGCGCCGCCTTGAGCGCGTCGCCCCGGTTGCCGTGGTCGGCGGCGGCGAGGGCCGTGTCCAGGTCGGCGTTGACACCGTAGGAGTGGGCCAGCGAGACCCAGGCGGTCACAAGGGAGTACTGGTCGTGGGCCTTCTGGGCGTCGCCGGCGTGGCCGCGTGCCTCGTACAGCTCACCGAGTTCGACGAGGGGCTGGGGGAGCGGATAGCGCTCCACGACCTGCTCCATGCCCTTGATCGCCGCGGCTTGGTCACCCTGCGCGGCCTGGGCACGGGCGCGGCCCTCGAGTGCGGGGAGGTAGCTGTCGTCGGCGGCGAGCGCCCGTGCGTAGTACTTCAGGGCGGAGGCGTAGTCGCCCTGGTTCCAGGCGAGTTGGCCGAGCGCCGTCGCCACGTAGGAGACGTCGCCCCGGCTCGTCGCGGTGCCGAGCGCCTGCTCGAGGACCCGGCGGGCGGTCTTCACATCGCCGCGCAGCTCGTGGACGTAGGCGTACCGGGTGAAGACGGGGACGCCCGGTCGGCGCGAGTCCGCCAGGTCGGCGGCCTTCGAGGCGTCGGCGTAGCGGCCGAGTTCGACGAGCGCGTCGATACGGGAGGAGAGGGCGCGCTCGCTGTACGGGTTCTCCTTCAGCACCTTGTCCGCGTAGGTCAGGGCGCCGGTGAAGTCGTGCCGTGCCGCGGCGAGGGCGGCGCGGCCCGTGAGCGCCGACTCGTTGCCGGGGCGCAGCTTCAGGGAGCGGTCCAGTGCCTGCTGCGCCTGGGGGTAGCGGGAGGGGTCGCCCTTCGTGCGGGCCTGCTCGACGTACGCGAGTCCGAGGGTGGCCCAGCTGTCGAAGTCCTTCGGCTGCGTGCGGAGATGGGCCTGCAGGGCGGTGATGCTGGCGTCGAGATCCCCACTGGCCAGCAACTGGGGCGACACGGCGCCGGGGGCGGCGGCGACCGCGGTGCCCGAGCCGTCCCGCAGGGCTCCGAAGATCATGGCCCCGGCCGTGAGCGCTACGGCCAACGAGGCGGCACACAGGCCGAGTTGGGCCGCACGCCAGCGACGCGACGAGGCGGACACCCGCCGGACGGCGGCGACGCGTTCGTCGACCACGGGCGGATGGTCCTCGGGTTCGGACGAGGGGTCTTCGGCCACGGGCAGCTCGGCCTTGTCCTCGGCCTTGTCCTTGTCCTCGGCCACGGGCTTGGCCACGGGCTTGGCCACGGGCTCGGGTTCGGGCGCGGAAGCGTCGTGTGGAGGCTGCGGGGCGGCCGTCGTCACCTCGTCGGGCTCGCCCTCCGGCGCGCTCTCGTTCGTACGCGGGGACATGCCCTCTCCTCAAAGTCCTTGGGTGAACGTTCGTCGTGGGGGGTGGGGCGGCGCGGCCCGCGCCGTGGGGGATGGTGGGTGCGGGCCGCGCCAGTCGGTGCACCGGGCCCGGTCAACGGGCCCGGTGGGCAGGGCCGGTCAGTAGGCCCGGTTGTACATGCGGCGACGCCACCACATCACGCCGGCGCCGATCAGCAGGACCCCGGCCACGCCCGCCGCCGCGGAGCCCGCGATCAGCATGGTGTCGGTGCCGCCGGAGCCCGACTGCAGAGCGTCACCCAGCTGGTTCTTGACGTCGTTGCCGGTGCCCTTCGCCAGCGCTCCACGCGAACCCGAGGTGGGCTCGGCCACGTACGGGAACGACTTCTCGAAGCTCTTGTCGTTCTTGTCGACCGAGTCCGACAGGCCGGTCTTCTGGCCGAGGAGCTCGCCCTCGACGACCCGCAGCGAGGCATCGATCACGTCGTCGGCGAGCCGACGTCCGTTCGGGAAGCCCGCCTTGTCGCCGTCGAGCACACCGAGCCGCTTGGGATGCATGCTGGGCTTGATCGAGGTGTTGAGCCGCAGCTCCTCCGCCGGAGTCACCTTGGGCGGCTGGTTGAGACCCTTCACGCCCTTCAGGAACACGTCGACCAGGTCGTTGCGCGGCTCGGCGGGCGCCTTGATCTTGTAGATCGCCTCGATGAGCTTGGGCAGCTCGGGGTTGGTCACGTTCTTCAGGAACTGCGCGTCGTCCCACGGCGAGGACGCGTTGAACTTGTCCTTGTCCTTCTGCGGGTTGACGACCTCGTTGACCAGCGGGCTGCCCAGGCGCGAGACCTGCGTGTAGTAGCCGCGGGCGTCCTTGCGCTGCACGGTGGACCAGATGCCGACGATCGGCTGGTGCGACGACTCCTGGATCATGTAGTTGGGCACCTGCAGGGCCAGCGTGTTGACGTTGTAGCCCTTGAGCGTGTCCCGCCCGACCTCGGACAGGTTGCCGCCGTACAGCAGGTCGAAGACCCGCAGATCGGCGAAGAAGGGGTCGTCCGCCTGACCGGCGAAGGTCGTGGAGTCGCCCGCGAGCTTGTACACGGCCTGGTTGCGCAGCTTGGTGTAGTCCGGCATCGACGCCTTGCCGACGTTCGACGGCGCGACCGGGATGTCGTCCGCGACCTTCGTCTTGGAGACCAGCTTCTGGTTGTGCAGCCGCAGCAGATCGATGTCGTAGGTCTGCGTGATGTTCAGGTCCGGGTCGTCCAGGCTGTTGACCGGGCCCGTGTTGTAGAGGAACGTGTCGCCGTTCTTGCGGTGCGTCTTGAAGGTGTACCGGTACACCAGCTCGCTCTGCGCGTCACCGTTGTTGTCGATGTGGATGTCGTACTGCGCGTCGTCGGCGAACGTGTAGAAGTTCGGCCCGCCGGCCGGCTCCTCGAAGGGGATGAAGTTCGCGATGACGGTCGTCGTGTCCGGCTTGTCCGGGCTGACGAAGGCGTACAGGTCGGTGTTGTCGTACTGGGGAGTGCCCGAGATGAGCGGGGCCTCCCGGTGACTGGAGGCGGAGGCCGCCCCGGGGTCCAGCGCGGCTACGCCGGCGGCTACGAGCCCCCCGGCGGCCAGCGCGCCACAGACGAGGGTCGCGAGACTCCTGCGTCCCAAGCCACTCCTGGATATAGGTGTCATGCCGTCCGTCCTCAGATCCCAATTGCCTGACGCACGCCATTCGGAGCGGTCGCCGGGGTGGATTGGTCGAATCCCAAACGTTCTTACGGCGGGTTTCGCGGCTCGTTTCACCGACGGGCGAGGTTTCTTTCACGGCGCTCTCACTGACCTCTCATCACTCTTTGGCAACCGACCCGTTTTTTGCCGGTCCTGATCCGTAACCCATCCGAGTGAGCTCGCGCTGCGAACATGTAGGCGTAGGGACAGGCCGCGCGCGGCCGGAGAGGGGGGACGAGTGGAGGCGGACGAACTTCTGGTGCTCGTGGCCGGAGGCGACCAGAAGGCATTCGAGGAGCTGTACGGACAGGTGTCCGGGCCCGTGTTCGGGCTCGTGCGCCGTGTGGTGCGGGACGTGGCCCAGTCGGAGGAGGTGGCCCAGGAGGTGCTGCTCGAGCTCTGGCGCTCCGCCGCGCGGTTCGACCCCGGCCGGGGCACCGCCCTGTCCTGGATCCTCACCCTCGCCCACCGTCGGGCCGTCGACCGGGTCCGCAGCGCCCGCGCGGCCACCGAGCGCGAGCAGCGCGAGGGGCAGCGCGCCCATCCCCCCGCCTTCGACCAGGTCGCCGAGGAGGTGGAGGCCGGGCTCGAACGCGAGTGGGTACGCCGTTGCCTGGAGCGGCTCACCACCCTGCAACGGCAGTCCGTCACCCTCGCCTACTACGACGGCTACACCTACCGCGAAGTCGCCGAACGTCTGTCCCTGCCGCTCGGCACGGTCAAGACACGTATGCGCGACGGCCTGACACGCCTGCGCCACTGCCTGGGAGGTGCGGCATGAGCGCGCGCCGGACACCGCGCCACGGGGACGGCGTGCCGGGCCGTCAGGCCCCTGCCCCGGTCCTCGAGTTCGGCCGCCGTATCCGTGTTCCACACCCGAGGCGCCTTCTCCCCGGCTCCCGACACCCCCGTATCCGCGCCCTGGAACTGCCCAGCAGCGCCCCGCACCCACTGGGAGGCGTCGTATGAGCGTCCTCGACCGTCTGCTGCGTCGCGATCTGCACTCGCTCGCCGCCCCCTACGCCCTCGACGCGCTGGAACCCGACGAACGCCGCCGCTTCGAGCGCCATCTGCAGGGCTGCCTCCGGTGCGAGGCCGAGGTGCGGGAGCTGAGCGAGGACGCGGTGCGGCTCGCCTGGTCCACGACGGCCCCCGCCCCGGCCGCCCTGCGCGAGCGGGTCCTGACCGCCGTACGCACGACTCCTCAGGAGGCGCCGGACCCGTCGCACCCCGCCCACCCGTCGCAGGCGTTGCCGAACGGCGTGCCCCGTGGGCGCGCCGCGCACGGGCCCGTGCGCGGCCGGACCCCGCGCTTCCGGTCGCTGCTCGCCCCGCTCTCCACCGCCACCGCCGCCGCGGCGCTCGTCGTGGCGTCCCTCTTCGCCGTCCAGGCGACACAGACCCAGGACAAGCTGGACCAGGAGCGGGCCCAGGCGCGTGAGATCGCCCACGTTCTGGCCGCCCCCGACGCTCGGGCGACGAGCGACCGGGACGCACAGGGCCGCGGAATCGGAGTGGTCGCCTCCGCATCGGAGCGGCGCGCCGTCGTGACCCTGAGCGGACTCGGCACTCCATCGGGGGGGCGCGTGCATCAGTTGTGGCTCATGCGCCCCAACGTGCAACCGCGCTCCCTGGGGCTCTTCGAGGGAGACACGCCCTTGATAGCCGACGGACTGAATACGAACGCCACGTCACTCGCTGTCACCGTCGAGCCGCAGGGCGGCTCGACACAGCCCACTACCTCGCCAGTTGCGCAACTCGCCCTGAAATCGGTTGGATTCGGAGAGTAACCGTCAACACCCTTACGGGGAAGGTGAATCCTGCCACCGCGATACACGAGTGCCACGAGGGAGCGATAGGGTTAGCCTGCCCGGGCCGGGTGGACTCGTACGGGTGGGGAGAGACATGGAACAGATAACAGTGCGCAGCAGGGCACGTGTCCCTGCGATCACCTGCGGGAGCAGCGCGACCAGTTCGCGCCTCGACCGTCATCTGGCGGTGCTGGGTGGCCCTGCCGTCCCGCAGCGCGAGACGGCCGAGGCGACCTCGCTGATGCGTGAGCTCACCGCGCGTGACACCGCGCACGACAGCAGCGGGAGGGGCGCGCGCGTACGGCGGGTCTCGCTCTTCGCCCCTCTGAAACGACTGCGTCGTTCGCTGTTCGGCGGCCACTAGTACGGTCGCGCGGTACTCGAACCCGCGCTCAGGCGACCACACCGCCCTGGCGTAAGCGCTGCGCTCTCGCCGCCCGTCATCCCCACGGCGCGCAGCGGCGCCCCGGTGTGCTTCCCGAGCGCGGGTCACCCCTGTTCACTCTTTCGTGCGCCTCATCCCCACCCGGCGGCGCGCGGCGGCTCTCGGCATCCCCTCCCCCCAGCCCCCGCCGTTGTCAACCCCGTGTGCCCGAACGCCTGTTGGTGTCATCGCTCGCCGGTCGCGTACCGGCGCACGGCGAGTGGCACGAACACCGCGAGGATGACGGCGCACCAGGTCAGCGCCCCGGCCACCGGATGCGTCACCGGCCAGGCCCCCTCGCCTGGGACCGGCGCGTTCCCGAAGAGGTCCCGCAGCGCCGTGGTCACCGCGCTGATCGGATTCCACTCGGCCACCGTGCGCAGCCAGCCCGGCAGGTTGTCGGTGGGGATGTACGCGTTGGACAGCAGTGGCAGGATGAACGTCGCGCCGCCCAGCTGCCCGGCCGCCTCCTCGCTCCGTGAGGCGAGCCCCAGCGCGATGCCGATCCACGTCGTCGCGAACCGGAACAGCAGCAGGAGCCCGACGCCGGCCACCGCCCGGAGGGTCGATCCCTCGATCCGCCAGCCCACGGCCAGCCCGACCAGCATCAGCGGCACCGTGCCCACGGCGGTGACCACGAGGTCGGCGAGCGCCTGCCCGAGCGGCACGGCGGCCCGGCTCATCGGCAGCGTACGGAAGCGGTCCATCACGCCCCGGTGCGAGTCCTGGGCGGCCTGGAACATGCCGGTCATGATCCCATTGGCGGCGGTCGCCACCAGCAGTCCCGGCAGCAGGAAGGCGCGGTACTCCTGTCCCGGTGTCGCCAGGGCGCTGCCGAAGACATAGCCGAAGAACAGCAGCATCGTGATCGGCATGGTCTGGGTGAGGATCAGCAGCCCGGGATTGTGCCGGATCCGCCGCAGGTGCCGCCCCAGCATCGCGGTCCCGTCGTACGTCAATGCGGTCATGTCACAAGCTCCTTGCGGTCGGTGCGGTCGGTGCGGTCGGTGCCGCCCCCGGTGAGGCGCAGGAAGACGTCGTCGAGCGTCGGTGGCCGCAGGCTCACGTCGAGCAGGGGCACGCCCGCGGCGTCGAGCTCACGGACGAGCCGGGGCAGGGTCAGTGTCGGATCGGTGGTCATCGCCCCGACCGCGTGCCGCTCCTGGGTGAAGACCGGTGCGGAGCCGGTGAGCCGGTCGAGGACGGCCGCCGCGCCGGGCATCGCGTCGGCGTGGGCGACGACGACCTCCGCGTACGAGCCGATGAGCGCCTTGAGTTCGGCGGGCGATCCGGTGTGCGCGACCCTGCCGTGGTCCACGAGCGCGATGTCGTCCGCGAGTTGGTCGGCCTCCTCCAGGTACTGCGTGGTCAGCACTACGGTCGTGCCCTCACCCTTCAGGGTGCGCACGGCCTCCCAGATCTGGTTGCGGCTGGCCGGGTCGAGCCCGGTGGTGGGCTCGTCGAGGAAGAGCACCTCGGGGCGGCGGATCAGGCTCGCCGCGAGGTCGAGGCGGCGCCGCATACCGCCCGAGTAGGTGGACGCGGGCCGGTCGGCGGCTTCGGCGAGCCCGAAGCGTTCGAGGAGTTCGCCGGCCCGTGCGGGCGCGTCCCGCATCCGGTGCAGCCGTGCGAACAGCCGCAGGTTCTCACGCCCGGTGAGGTCCCCGTCGACGGAGGCGTACTGCCCGGTGACCCCGATGGCGCCCCGCACCGCGGCCGCCTCCCGTACGAGGTCGTGCCCGGCGACCCGTGCGGACCCCGCGTCGGGCCGCAGCAGCGTGGTGAGCAGGCGTACGGCGGTGGTCTTGCCCGCGCCGTTCGGTCCGAGCACCCCGCAGACGGTGCCCTCGGCCACCGCGAGATCCAGCCCGCGCACCGCGTGGACGACCTCTCCCTTGGTTTTGAAGCTCTTCTCCAGACCTTCACTAAGTACGGTGTACGTAGTTGTCATGGGGTGACCATAGCGCACTACGTACGGTGTACGTAACTAGGATGGTGGCGAGGTGATCGACGACATGACAGGGCGCAGTGCCGTACCCGAAGTGATCTGGGCCCGCCCCGAGCGCGCGGGCCGGGGTCCGCGGGCGGCGTACAGCCGGGCGGACATCGCGGCAGCCGCGGTGCGGATCGCGGACACGGACGGGCTCGACGCGGTCTCGATGCGGCATGTGGCCACCGAACTGGGCTGCGGCACGATGTCGCTGTACAACTACGTCCCCCGCAAGGAGGACCTGTACGAGCTGATGGTCGACGCCATCAGCGGTGAGCACGACTCCTGGGAGCCGACCGGCGACTGGCGCGCCGACATGCTCCGGGTCGCCCATCAGACGCGTACCCTGATGCACCGCCACCCGTGGCTGCCGCGCCTGATGTCCCCGGTCTACGGTTTCAGCCCCAACGCCCTGCGCTACCTGGAGCACTGTCTCGTCTGCCTCGACCCGCTGGACGCGTCGTACGGCACGAAGATGGAGCTGATCGCGATGCTCAACGCCGTGGTGACGACGTACGTCGGCAACGAGCTGGCCACCGCCGAGCGCACCCGCTCCCTGCCCTGGTCCGAGGAGCAGGAGCAGGCGATGCGGACCGCCTACCTCGGCAGCCGGATCGCGACGGGCGCGTATCCGCGCATGGCGGCCGCCTTCACACAGGACGCGGGGCCGATCGACCTGGAGGCAGTGTTCGAGCGGACGCTGGGGCGGGTGCTGGACGCGTTCGAACCAAAGGGTTAGATCAACGGGGCTCTGAAGCCTACGGGGGTCAGATCAGCGCGAACTGTCCTTCGGGGCCCTCTTCGTGGTGGTCGAGGACGGACGCGGGCCGCTGCGCCGCCTCCGGAACCGGCAGCACGCCCGCCTCGCGCAGCTCGGTCCGCGTGATCGGCGAGTCGATCGTCACCTCGGCCAGCTGAGGGCGCAGTTCCGCGAGCAGCGCCAGCACCGTGATCAGTTCCAGGAGCTCGGACGTCCAGGCCTGCGGCCAGCCGGCGGGCCGGATCGCCTCCAGGGTGCCCGGCTCGACCGGTTCGGCCGGCTCGGTCCTGGCCGCGAACCACTGCTCCAGGACGCGCACTCCGCCCACCTCGAAGTCCCAGGACTCCGGTGGCACGGGCGAGATACGGCCCTCGTCGAGGTGGAGGGCCTCCTCGTCACGGTCGTAGCGCACGTCGAAGGGGCGTGGGGGGAGCGGGGCGCGAACGTAAGGGCGGCGGCCGCCGGGGAGCTTGGGACGTTCGCCGTCGCGGCGCATCAGCCACAGCATCCGGCGCCCCAACCCGACGCCCTGCGCCCACGTGTGCGGGTCGGCGGTGAGCGGGACGGCACATCCGTCCCGGCCGGACCGCGCGACCGCGACCGTCCAGGCGAGGACGTCGACGGGATCGGGGGAGTGGCCGAGGCGGGTGCCGAGGTGCTCCGACAGTCCGGGCGCCAGGTTCGGTTCGAGGCCCCCGGGGCGCCGGTAGAGGGGGCGCACGCGGCCGCCGCGGCCCGCGCTCAGCGGCAGCACGGACGCGGCCAGCAGCGCCGGCCCCGACGCCTCCGCCGCCACCGTCTGCTCCACCGCGAACACCTGCCGCCCGTCGGCCACCCGCCACAACTCGGGGCGCGCCGCGTCGATCAGCCGGTGGTCCGGAATCAGCCACTGCTCGTCGAACGGGCCGTGCAGGACGCGCACCGGCTCCGGACAGGGCCCCGACTCCCGCTCCAGCCGGACCGTCCCACTGGACTGCCCGGGCAGTTGCCCCACGGCCGAGTGCGTCGTGCGCGACCGCGTCGAGCCGAACAGCGCCTCGCGGCCTCGCCCCTCGGCCTTCAACAGCGCGTCCCAGCGCGCCTTCAGGGACGCGGGGTCCGGTGCCGTCGGCCACCCCCGGCCCAGCCTCGGCGGTGCGACGGACCACGGCATGAGGTCCGCGAGCAGCGGAGCGTCGTCGTGCGTCACGCCCGGCATCGTACGACGTGGGCGGTGCGCGCCGTCCTGGTACGCCATCGTCAGTGGGCGTCGAGGGTGACCGTGAAGGAGAAGCGGTCACCGCGGTAGTGGATGCGGGCCACGTCCAGGGCGCGGCCGTCCTCGCCGTGCACGATGCCCGTGTAGTGCAGGATCGGGCTGAGCAGCGGCACTTGGAGCAGCCGGGCCGTCTCGGGATCCGCGAGCCGCGCCTCCACCGTGTCGGTGATCCGGCTGATGCGCACCCCCACCACGTCCCGCAGCACCTTGGTCATGGGCCAGCGCACCAGGTCCTGCGGGTCGATCCGCGCGGCCAGTTCGGGACGGACGTAGTTGCGCGCGTGGTTCGTCGGCTCGCCGGTCTTCTCGTCGCCGCGCAGCCGGTGGTACGTCCCCACCTCGGCCAGATCCGGGAAGTGCTCGGCGAGTTCGGCCGGCACCGGTACGGTCCCGTGGTCCAGCAGCTCGGTCGTCATGCCCGACTGCTGCGCGACGATCGTGTCCACCGAGCCCAGCAGCCGCACCGGAGCGCCCCGTTGCGCGCTCGGCTCGATGAACGTGCCCCGCCGTCGATGGCGGGTGATCAGCCCCTCGTCCTCCAGCTCCTTCAGCGCCTGCCGCATGGTGAGCACGCTCACCCCGTAGTGGCCCGCCAGCCGTTCCTCGGTCGGCAGGCGCAGCGGGTCCTGGGGCGAGCGCCCGAGTATCGAGGCGCGCAGCGACTGCGACACCTGATACCAGAGCGGGAGTTTGCGGTTCAGGACGATCGAGTCCGGGGCGAAGGAGGTCACGAGGGATATCCGTACCGGTCGCCGACGCTCAGTGCAACGGGCCGAAGTGCCGCTGGAGGCCCTGCCACACGTCGTCGTACCCGCGCTGCAGATGCTCCGCGTGCGCCGCCTGCGCCGTGGCGGTCACCGGCCACCGGGTCTCGAACATGAACGCCAGCCCGTCGTGGATCTTCTGCGGCCGCAGCTCGGCGGCGCTGGCCCGGTCGAAGGTCTCCCGGTCCGGCCCGTGCGCCGACATCATGTTGTGCAGCGAACCGCCCCCCGGGACGAAGCCCTCCGCCTTCGCGTCGTACGCCCCCTCGATGAGCCCCATGTACTCGCTCATCACGTTCCGGTGGAAGTACGGCGGCCGGAAGGTGTCCTCGCCCACCAGCCAGCGCGGCGCGAACACCACGAAGTCGACGCCGGCGAGACCCGGGGTGTCGCTCGGCGAGGTCAGCACCGTGAAGATCGACGGGTCCGGGTGGTCGTAGCTGATCGTGCCGATCACATTGAAACGGCGCAGGTCGTAGACGTACGGCAGATGGTTGCCGTGCCAGGCGACGACATCCAGTGGCGAGTGGTCGTACGTCGCCGTCCAGAGGTTGCCGCAGAACTTGTTGACCACCTCCACCGGGCCCTCGACATCCTCGTACGCGGCGACGGGCGCGAGGAAGTCCCGCGCGTTGGCGAGTCCGTTGGCGCCGATCGGGCCGAGGTCGGGCAGCCGGAACGGCGCCCCGTAGTTCTCGCAGACATAGCCTCGGGCGGCCGGGCTCTGCCCGCCGTCGGACGCCTCGTCCAGCAGCTCCACCCGGAAGCGGACCCCACGGGGAATCAGCGCCACTCCGCCCGGCTCCACGTGCAGCAGCCCGAACTCGGTCCGCAGCAGCAGCCCGCCGCGCTCCGGCACGATCAGCAGCTCCCCGTCGGCGTCGCTGAAGACACGGTCCATCGAGGTATCGGCGTGATACAGGTGCACCGCCATGCCGGTGCGCTGCGTCACGTCGCCGTTGCCGCCCACCGTCCACAGGCCCGCGAGGAAGTCCGTGCCCCGCGCCGGCTCCGGCAGCGGGTTCCAGCGCAGCCGGTTCGGGTCGGGCTCGGTCTCCGTGAAGGGCGCCGAACGCAGCGCGCCGTTGTCCGTGCGCGTGAACGCGGGGTGCGCGGCCGACGGACGGATCCGGTACAGCCACGAACGCCGGTTGTGCGCCCTCGGCTCCGTGAACGCCGTACCGCTCAGCTGCTCCGCGTACAGCCCCAGGGGGGCGTGCTGCGGCGCGTTGCGGCCGTGCGGCAGCGCCCCGGGGAGCGCCTCCGAGCTGTGTTCGTTGCCGAATCCGGTGAGGTAGGTCAGCCCCTCGGCCGTCTTCCTCGCGTCCCCGCTCATGATCGCTCCCTCGCGCCTGATTCCTATGCTTCACCGTAGGATTCAGGTTTTTCGCGCGCAAGAGGTACGCCGAGGTGCGTGGCCGGCGCACGCGGGGCGCCGGAACCTCCGTGCGGAGTACACCCCAGGGCTGGCGGCACGGCCCAAGAACCCGACTCCAGGGGGATCCGCCTGTCAGAGCGTTGTTCTAATCTCCCCGGCATGTCGTGGAAGCGTGGACTGCTCGCCGCGCTCGCGGTCTGCGCCCTGCTCGGCGGATCCGCGGGCTGCGGCACCGGCGCCGCACACGAGCGGAGGGACGCGGTGTCGCCCTCGCCCGTGGGCAAGATCCTGGACGAGACGGACAAAGAAGGACGTCATTACCGTGAGGTCGACAAGAAGAGCGCACCCGAGGTCGCCATCGAGGTCCAGCCGGACTCCGACGACGGCTGGGACGTACTCCTGACCGTCCACCGCTTCCGCTTCTCGCCCGCCGCCGTGAAGGCGGAAGCCGTGGCGGGCCGCGGCGTCGCGCTGCTGTCCCTGGACGGCCGGACCCTCGCCACTCTGCGCACCGCCGAGTACCACCTCACCGGCGACCTGGTCCCACGCGGCACGCACCACGTCACCGCGCGCCTCTACGCGGACGACCGCACCGCGTGGGCCGTCGGCGGCAAGCCCGTCGAGAGCACGGCGGACATCACCGCCTCCGGGGCCGCGTCGACATCGTCCGCGATACCGTCCGCGACACCGACCTCGCCCCTCGTGTCGACACCGGCAGCGGCGGTGAGCGGGAGCGGCATCGTGGCCCGTGCCGATATCGGAGGTTCACCGGACCCCGGCGGGCAGGCATCATGAAGCCTGTGCCCCAAGCGACCTCGCTGCGCCGTGCGCCCGTTCAGCGGCGCAGCGCCGAACGACTGACCAGGATCCTCGACGCCTGCGCCGCCCTCCTCGACGAGGTCGGCTACGACGCCCTGAGCACCCGGGCCGTGGCCCAGCGCGCGGGCGTCCCCATCGGCTCCGTCTACCGCTTCTTCGGCAACAAGCGCGCCATGGCCGACGCGCTCGCCCAGCGCAACCTCGAGCGCTACACCGAACGCGTCACCGAACGCCTCCGGGCGACCGACGCACAAGGCTGGCGCGCCGCCATGGACGCCGTGCTCGACGAGTACCTCGCCATGAAACGCACCGCCCCCGGCTTCTCCCTCGTCGACTTCGGCAACCAGATACCCGTCGGCTCCCGCGACGCCGAGCCCAACACCCGCGTCGCCGACCGCCTCACCGACCTCCTCTCCGACTATCTCGACCGCACCCCCGACGAGGACCTGCGCCGCGTCTTCCTGGTCGCCGTGGAAGCCGCCGACAGCCTGGTCCACCTGGCCTTCCGGATCGCGCCGGAGGGGGACGAGCGGATCATCGAGGAGACACGGGAGCTGCTGCGCGCGTACCTGGCCAGAGTGCTGGACTGAACCGCTCCCCCCTGAAGCGCGCGTGGACCGGGGGGAGAGGTACGCGATTTTCCGACCTCACCCCCTTCAAGCCCTCCCTCCCATCCGTACCGGTCGGTATGCTCGGCCCAGTCCGTGTGCCACCGCCGTCACCGCCCTCCGGGAGGACCCGTGTCCCGCACGTCCGGAACCACCCCCGACTCCCGCACCGCCCTACGCGTCTGCCCCCTCTGCGAGGCCACCTGCGGGCTGACGCTCACCATCGAGGGCACCCGGGTCACCGGGGCCCGCGGCGACCGCGAGGACGTGTTCAGCAAGGGGTTCATCTGCCCGAAGGGCGCCTCCTTCGGCGCGGCCGACGGCGACCCCGACCGGCTGCGCACGCCCCTCGTCCGCACGGACGGCGAACTGCGCGAGGCCACCTGGGAAGAGGCCTTCGACGCGATCACGGCGGGCCTCGGCCCGGTCGTCGAGCGGCATGGCCCGCACGCCCTCGGCGTCGTCCTCGGCAACCCGAACGTGCACACCATGGCCGGCGCCCTCTACCCGACCGTCCTGCTCACCGCACTGCGCACCCACAGCGTCTTCACCGCCTCCACGCTCGACCAGATGCCCAAACACGTCTCGAGCGGCCTGCTCTACGGCGACGCCAACGCCATCCCGGTCCCGGACCTCGACCACACCGACCACCTCCTCCTCATCGGCGCCAACCCCCTGGAATCCAACGGGAGTCTGTGCACCGCCCCCGACTTCCCCGGCAAGCTCAAGGCGCTGCGCGCCCGCGGCGGCACCCTGACGGTCATCGACCCGCGCACCACCCGTACGGCCAAACTCGCCGACCGTCACGTCACCGTCCGTCCCGGCACCGACGCCCTGCTGCTCGCCGCGATGACGTGCGTCCTCTTCGAGGAGAAGCTCGTCGACCTGCGCGACCTCGCCCCGCACGTCCAGGACGTCGAGGAACTCGCCACCGCCGTACGGGACTTCACCCCCGAGGCCGCGAGCGCGGCCTGCGACGTGGACGCCGACACCATCCGGGCGCTCGCCCGCGAACTCGCCGCCGCCCCCACCGCGGCCGTCTACGGCCGCATCGGCAGCTGCACCGTCCCGCACGGCACCCTCGCCAGCTGGCTCGTCGACGTCCTCAACATCCTCACCGGCAACCTCGACCGCCCCGGCGGCGCCCTCTTCCCGCAGGCCGCCACCGACAGGACACCCCGCCCCGCCGGGCCCGGTCGCGGCTTCGCGCTCGGCCGCTGGCACAGCCGGGTGAGCCGCCATCCCGAGGCCAAGGGCGAACTGCCGCTCGCCGCACTCGCCGAGGAGATCGACACCGCCACACCCGAGGGCAGCCCCATCCGCGCCCTCATCGCCATCGCCGCCAACCCCGTACTGTCGGCCCCCGACGGCAACCGCCTCGACAAGGCCCTCGACTCCATCGACTTCATGGTCAGCGTCGACCCGTACCTGAACGAGACCGCACGCCACGCCGACGTCGTACTGCCGCCGCCCCCGCCCTCGCAGAGCGCCCACCACGACTTCGCCTTCAACACCCTCGCCGTACGCAACCAGGTCCGCTACAACCGCCCCGCCGTCCCCCTCGAACCGGGCCGCATGGCCGAGACCGAGATCCTCGCCCGGCTGGTGCTCGCCGCGACCGGCATGCATGGCGCGGACCCGTCCGCCGTGGACGCCATGGTCATCGACTCCACCCTCGGCAAGGCCGTCCAGGACCCGCACGGCCCCGTCCACGAGCGCGACCCGAAGGAACTCGCCGCGCGGCTCACCGGCGAGAGCGGCCCCGAACGCCGGCTCGACATGATGCTGCGCCTCGGCCCGTACGGCGAGGGCTTCGGCGCCCGGCCCGACGGCCTGAGCCTGGAGAAGCTGCTCGCGCACCCGCACGGCATCGACCTCGGACCGCTGCGCTCGCGTCTGCCGGGACCGCTGAAGACGCGCAGCGGAAAGATCGAGCTGCTGCCGGCGCCGATCGCCGACGATCTTCCCCGGCTGCGCGCGGCTCTGCGTGAGCGCCCGGCGGCGATCGTCCTCGTCGGCCGCCGCCATCTGCGCTCCAACAACAGCTGGATGCACAACGTCCCCGCCCTCACCGGCGGCACCAACCGCTGCACCCTGCACATCCACCCCGAGGACGCCGCACGCCTCGGCCTCGCCGACGGGGCGGCCGTCCGTGTCAAGGGCGCCGGGGGAGAGGTGGTGGCCCCGGCCGAGGTCACGGACGCCGTACGACGCGGGGTGGTGAGCCTGCCGCACGGCTGGGGCCACGACCGCCCCGGCACCCGGATGAGCCACGCGGCCCTGGACCCGGGCGTCAACGTCAACCAGCTCCTCGACGGTTCGCTCCTCGACCCGCTGTCGGGCACGGCGGTGCTCAACGGGGTGCCCGTGGAGCTCGCGGCATGCCCGTAGCGGGCCCCCGCTCACCGAGACAAGCCTGTGACCTGGAGTTTTGCGCTTATTGCTCGCGTGTCAACATCTTGTTAACGCAATCTTGCGCGACCTAACGTCATCGCACCGCCGTCCCTGGTGGGAGTTCAAGGGCGAACGTTAGGTAATCCAACTCATGCTGACCATCCTCGGCTTCACCATGATCGCGACCTTCCTGGTCCTGATCATGGTGAAGAAGATGTCGCCGATCGCGGCGCTCGTGCTGATCCCGGCACTCTTCTGTGTCTTCGTCGGAAAGGGCGCCAAGCTCGGTGACTACGTCATCGACGGCGTCACCAGCCTCGCCCCGACGGCGGCGATGCTGATGTTCGCGATCGTCTACTTCGGCGTGATGATCGACGTCGGTCTCTTCGACCCGATCGTGAGGGGGATCCTCAAGTTCTGCAAGGCCGACCCGCTGCGGATCGTGGTCGGCACGGCGCTCCTCGCCGCGATCGTCTCCCTCGACGGCGACGGCTCGACCACCTTCATGATCACGGTCTCGGCGATGTACCCGCTGTACAAGCGCCTCAAGATGAGCCTGGTCGTGATGACCGGTGTCGCCGCCATGGCCAACGGCGTGATGAACACGCTCCCCTGGGGCGGCCCCACGGCCCGCGCCGCGACCGCGCTGAAGCTCGACGCCAGCGACATCTTCGTCCCGATGATCCCGGCCCTCGCCGTCGGTCTCCTCGCCGTCCTCGCCCTCTCGTACGTCCTCGGACGCCGCGAGCGCAAGCGGCTCGGCGTCCTCACGCTGGACGAGGTCCTGGAGCCGGACACCGAGACGGTGCTCGTCGGTGCGGGTGCGGGTGCGGGTGCGGGCGCCTCCGGTGACGGCGCGAAGAAGGCGACGCGTGCGGGTGGTTCGGGCTCCGGCACCGACGCGGACGCCGAGCTGCCCGAAGAGGACGACGACTTCAAGGGTCTCGACCCCCACCGCGCCACCCTGCGCCCCAAGCTCTACTGGTTCAACGCGCTCCTGACGGTCACCCTGCTCACCGCCATGATCATGGAGTGGCTGCCGATCCCGGTCCTCTTCCTGCTCGGCGCCGCGCTCGCGCTCACCGTCAACTTCCCCCACATGCCCGACCAGAAGGCCCGCCTCGGCGCCCACGCCGAGAACGTCCTGAACGTCTCCGGCATGGTCTTCGCCGCCGCCGTCTTCACCGGCGTCCTCCAGGGCACCGGCATGGTCGACCACATGTCCAAGTGGCTGGTCTCCAACATCCCCGCGGGCATGGGCCCGCACATGGCCTTCGTCACCGGCGTCCTGAGCATCCCGCTCACCTACTTCATGTCGAACGACGGCTTCTACTTCGGCGTCCTCCCGGTCCTCGCCGAAGCGGGCCAGGCACACGGAGTCTCGTCCCTGGAGATCGCCCGCGCCTCGCTCGTCGGCCAGCCGCTGCACATGTCCAGCCCGCTGGTGCCCGCCGTGTACGTCCTCGTCGGCATGGCGAAGGTCGAATTCGGCGACCACACCAGGTTCGTGGTGAAGTGGGCGGCGCTGACTTCGGTGGTGGTGTTGGGGGCGGGGATCCTGTTCGGCATCATCTGACGGGCGGGTGACGGCTGACAGTTTCTGTCATCTGTTATCTGTCATCTGAAATCCGTCATCTGCCACCTGTTCTCTGAAATCCGTCATCTGTCAGCCGTCATCGGATGGAGAGGTGTCCCCGTGGGGCCCGGTCGGAACCGCGGCTGGCTGCTGCGCCTCGTCATCGCCTTCAGCTTCGCGCAGGGGGCGGTGTCGATGGCCCGGCCCGCCGTCTCCTACCGGGCCCTTGCCCTGGGCGCGGACGAACGTGCGATCGGTGTGATCGCCGGTGTGTACGCCCTGCTGCCCCTCTTCGCCGCCGTGCCGCTGGGCCGCCGTACCGACCACGGCCGGTGTGCCCCGCTGCTGCCCGTCGGGGTCGTCCTCATCGCGGGCGGTTGCGCGCTCAGCGGTACGGCGGACTCGCTGGGGGCGATGGCTGCCTGGAGCGGGGTGATGGGCCTCGGCCACCTCTGTTTCGTCATCGGCGCCCAGTCGATCGTGGCCCGGCAGTCCGCGCCGCACGAGCAGGACCGCAACTTCGGCCATTTCACCATCGGCGCCTCCCTGGGCCAGCTGGTCGGACCGATCGTCGCGGGCTTCCTGATCGGGGGCTCGGACAGGGCGGGCAGCAGCGCGCAGGCCCTGCTCGTCGCGGGTGCGGTCGCCGCGGTGTCGTTCACCTCGCTCTGGCGCATCGAACACCGCAGGCCCGCCGAGTCCCGTACGGCTCAGGGCGACCGTGTCCCGGTACATCGCATCCTGCGCGCCCGGGGCGTACCCGCCGGAATCCTCATCAGCCTCTCCGTGCTGTCCGCGACGGACATCCTGACCGCGTATCTGCCGGTGGTCGGCGAGCACCGGGGCATCGCGCCGTCCGTGATCGGTCTGCTGCTCAGTCTGCGCGCGGCGGCGACCATCGCCTGTCGGCTGGTCATGACGCCGATGCTGCGGCTGCTGGGCCGGGCGGCGCTGCTCACCGCGACCTGTCTGGTGGCGGGTGTGCTGTGCGCGGGGCTCGCGCTGCCCGTGCCGGTGTGGGCGCTGGCCGCGATGCTGCTGGTCCTCGGCTTCTGTCTGGGCGTCGGCCAGCCGCTGTCCATGACGACGGTCGTACAGGCGGCCCCGGACGAGGCCCGCTCCACGGCCCTCGCCCTGCGGCTGACCGGCAACCGTCTGGGTCAGGTGGCCGCCCCCGCCGCCGCGGGGCTGGTCGCCGGGGTCGCCGGCGTGGCCGCGCCGTTCGTGATGCTGGGCGCGCTGTTGGTGCTGTCCTCGGGGGTCGCGCTGCGCTCGCCGAGGAAGGCGCCCGCCGACCGTGCCGGGCACGTACGGCCCCGGGTGCCCGTGCGTCGCAAGAGCGACATCTGACCTTCCCCCGACAGGCCCGATGAGGGCGAGCCGAATCGCCTGCCGGGCCGGTAGGTGATCGTCCGTTTCCGCCGCACCGGGACAGGGGCGGGAACCGGACCGCGAGCGACACGCCGGATCGCGCCGGGTGTCTTCCCCCGGGCGGTCGCGGTCCGTTAACTTCCGTGACTCATACGTTCCTTGCGACCCGCTCGGGGCGTTTCGACCGCGGAGCGACAGCGCCCTGTGAGCCCCCGGGGGCACCCTTCATGACACGCGCCATCTCCCTGCACCAGGTCAGCAAGTCGTACACGCGCGGTGTCCGCGTGGTGGAACGGCTGTCGCTGGACATCCGGCCGGGCGAGTTCCTCGTACTGCTCGGGCCCTCCGGCTGCGGCAAGTCGACCGTGCTGAGGATGATCGCCGGTCTGGAGGACGCCACTGAGGGCGAGGTGCGCCTCGACGGTGAGGACGCGGGCGATCTCCCGCCGTCCGAGCGGGACATGGCGATGGTCTTCCAGAACTTCGCCCTCTATCCGAGCATGACGGGCCGCGACAACATCGGCTTCCCGTTACGCATCGAGACCCCCGGCGAGGACCCGCGTCCGCGCGTCGACGCCACGGCCCGGATGCTCGGCATCGAGGACCTGCTCGACCGTTTCCCCCACCAGCTGTCGGGCGGCGAACGCCAGCGCGTGGCGATGGGCCGTGCGATCGCCCGCCATCCGTCCGCCTTCCTGATGGACGAGCCGCTCTCCAACCTCGACGCCAAGCTCCGCAACCACCTGCGCGCCGAGATCGCCTCGCTCACCAGGGAGTTGGGCGTCACCACCGTGTACGTCACCCACGACCAGGCCGAAGCGCTGTCGCTCGGCGACCGGGTCGCCGTCCTGCGCGGCGGCGTCCTCCAGCAACTGGGCACACCCCGTACGGTCTACGCGCTGCCCGCGAACGTCTTCGTCGCCGCCTTCATCGGCACCCCGCGCATCAATCTGCTGCGCGGCCTGGTGCGGGCCCCGCTCGACGGGGCCATGACGATCAGCCTCGGCAAGCAGTATCTGCCGTTGCGTGAGCCCTGGTCGGTGGATCAGCGGTTGCTGCGGGTGCAGATGGGTCGTGAGGTCATCGTCGGGCTGCGCTCCGAGGCCGTGCGCGTGGCGAAGCCGTCGGAGGCCAGGCCCGGCGAGGTGGCGATCAGCGGACTCGTCGAGCACGTGGAGTTCCAGGGGCACGAGGTGCTCGTCCACTTCAACACCGGCTCGCGGCCCGCCTTCGTCCCGGAACTCGAGGCGCCGCGCCCGGTCCGCCCGGCCGGGCGCCGCCGCCGCGAGGGCTCGCTCCTGGACCGTCTCCGGGACCGCCGGGCCGCTCTGCGCGCCGGGCCGGTGGTCGCCCCCGACGACCCCGCCGACGCGGATCCCGCCCGCGACGACGAGATCCCGCCGGACGGCCGCCTCCCCGGCGACCTGGTCGTCCGCACCACCCCCGACTTCGACCTCCGCCACGGCATGCAGGTCCCGCTTCTCGTCGACCTCGCCCATCTGTTCGTCTTCGACCAGCACGGCGAACGCATCTCCCCCGCTCCGGCGCGGCTGCCGGACCTGGACGAGTGAGGTGAGCAGGGTGAGCCGTGGGAAGACGTCTGGCGCCTGAAAACTAACACCGCTAGTTTGTGGGTCGGACGACGCTACGAGGTGGACGACGCTGCGAGGCGGAAGACGCGCCCCCGCCCGGGAGGAACACCATGAAGGCACATGACGGCATGTACATCGACGGCGCCTGGCGCCCCGCCGCCGGGACGGACGTGATCGAGGTCGTGAACCCGGTGGACGAACAGGTCCTCGGCCGGGTTCCGGCGGGCACGGCAGAGGACGTCGACGCCGCCGTACGGGCCGCCCGCGCCGCCTTCCCGGCCTGGGCCGCGACCCCACCCGCCGAGCGGGCCGCGCGGCTCGGGGCCCTGCGTGACGTCCTCACCGCACGCAAGGACGAGATCGCCGAGACGGTCACGGCGGAGCTCGGCTCCCCGCTGCCCTTCTCGCAGTCGGTGCACGCGGCGGTACCGATCCTGGTCGCGGGCTCGTACGCCGAACTGGCGGCCACGTACGCCTTCGAGGAGAAGGTCGGCAACTCGACCGTCTACCAGGAACCGGTGGGTGTCGTCGGCGCGATCACGCCCTGGAACTACCCGCTGCACCAGATCGTCGCCAAGGTCGCCCCCGCGCTCGCGGCCGGCTGCACGGTCGTCCTGAAGCCCGCCGAGGACACCCCGCTCACCGCCCAGCTCTTCGCCGAGGCGGTCGCGGAGGCGGGCGTCCCGGCCGGCGTCTTCAACCTCGTCACAGGCCTCGGTCCGGTCGCGGGCCAGGCCCTCGCCGAACACCCGGACGTGGACCTGGTCTCCTTCACGGGTTCCACGGCGGTGGGACGGCGGATCGGAGCGACGGCCGGTGTGGCGGTCAAGCGGGTCGCCCTCGAACTCGGCGGTAAGTCCGCCAACGTCATCCTGCCGAGCGCCGACCTCGCCAAGGCCGTCAACGTCGGTGTCGCCAACGTGATGTCCAACTCCGGCCAGACGTGCAGCGCCTGGACCCGCATGCTCGTGCACACGGCCCAGTACGAGGCGGCGGTCGAACTCGCCGCGGCCGCCGCGGCGAAGTACGGGGACCGCATCGGTCCGGTCGTCAACGCCAAGCAGCGGGCACGCGTGCGCGGTTACATCGAGAAGGGCATCGCCGAGGGCGCCCGGCTCGTCGCGGGCGGCCCCGGATCCCCGCGCGAGCAGGGGTATTTCGTCCAGCCGACCGTCTTCGCGGACGTCACCCCCGAGATGACGATCGCGCAGGAGGAGATCTTCGGCCCGGTGCTGTCGATGATCCCCTACGAGGACGAGGACGACGCCGTCCGGATCGCCAACGGCACGGTGTACGGGCTCGCGGGCGCGGTGTGGGCGGGCGACGAGGCCGAGGCGGTCGCCTTCGCCCGACGGCTCGACACCGGGCAGGTCGACATCAACGGCGGCCGGTTCAACCCCCGGGCCCCGTTCGGCGGTTACAAGCAGTCGGGGGTCGGACGGGAACTGGGCGCGCACGGCCTGTCCGAGTACCTCCAGACGAAGTCCCTCCAGTTCTAGCCCGTTCCACTCCACTCCACTCCACTCCACTCCATCTCAGTCAGTTCCAGTCAGTTCCGGAGTTCTGGACCCGAGGAGCTTTTACGTGGTTCGCGCTGCCGTACTTCCCGCCGTGGGCGCTCCCCTGGAGATCGCCGAGATCGACCTTCCGGCACCCGGCCCCGGCCAGGTCCGCGTCCGGCTGGCCGCCGCCGGGGTCTGTCACTCCGACCTCTCGCTGTCCGACGGCACCATGCGGGTACCCGTCCCCGCCGTCCTCGGGCACGAGGGTGCCGGGACCGTCGTCTCCGTCGGAGAGGGCGTGACGGGCATCGCGCCCGGCGACGGAGTCGTCCTCAACTGGGCGCCCTCATGCGGGAGTTGCCACGCCTGCTCGCTGGGCGAGGTGTGGCTGTGCGCCAACGCGCTGACCGGTGCGGGGGACGTGTACGCGCGGCGCGCCTCCGACGGGAGCGATCTCCATCCCGGGCTGAACGTCGCCGCGTTCGCCGAGGAGACCGTCGTGGCCGCCGGGTGCGTACTGCCCGTCCCGGACGGCGTCCCCCTCACCGATGCCGCCCTCCTCGGCTGCGCCGTCCTCACCGGGTACGGCGCCGTCCACCACTCGGCGCGGGTCCAAGCCGGTGAGACCGTCGCCGTGTTCGGGGCGGGCGGGGTCGGGCTCGCGGCGCTCCAGGCGGCGCGGATCGCGGGCGCGTCGCAGGTCATCGCGGTGGACGTCTCTCCGGAGAAGGAGTCGCTGGCGCGCGAGGCGGGCGCCACGGACTATGTCGTCGCCTCCGACGCCACCGCCCGTGAGATCCGCTCCCTCACCGGGAAGCAGGGTGTCGATGTCGCCGTCGAGTGCGTAGGGCGTGCGGTGACCATTCGCGCGGCCTGGGACTCCACTCGCCGCGGCGGCCGTACGACGGTCGTCGGCATCGGCGGCAAGGACCAGCAGGTCACCTTCAACGCGCTGGAGATCTTCCACTGGGGCCGTACGCTGTCCGGCTGCGTGTACGGCAACTCCGACCCGGCGCGGGACCTGCCGGTGCTGGCGGAGCACGTTCGGGCGGGGCGGCTGGATCTGGGGACGCTGGTGACCGAGCGGATCGGGCTGGACGGGATCGCGGGGGCGTTCGAGAACATGGTGGCGGGGAAGGGCGGGCGCGCGCTGGTGGTGTTCTAGCTCCGGGTGGCGTGGTCGTCCGCGGGTGGGTGGGGGCTGGTCGCGCGGTCTCCCGCGCCGCTGGAAGCCTTGGGCCGGGGGCGGGAGCGGGACACCGCGACCCCGGCCAGGCACAGCGTCCCACCCGCCAGCGTGAGCAGCCCCGGTATCTCGTCCAGGAACAGCCAGGACATCGCGACGACGAGCGCGGGCACCGCGTAGGTCGTCGCGCCCATACGGCTCGCGGTGGTCCGGGCCAGCGCGTACGCCCAGGTCGTGAACGCCAGCGCGGTCGGGAAGACGCCGAGGTAGAGCACGTCGAGGGTGGCGGAGGCGGGCGCGTCGGCGACGTCGTGGACCAGTTGTCCCGCGAACGGCAGGCACACCGCGGCCCCGACCAGACAGCCGAACGTGGTCACCTGGAGGGCACTCGCCCGTCCGAGCGCCGGTTTCTGCGCGACGACCCCCGCCGCGTAGCCGACGGCGGCGAGCAGACACAGGACCACCCCGAGGACCGAGGACCCGCCCTCGCCGGACATCGACAGCCCCACCGCGACCGCCCCCGCGAACGACACCGCCATACCGGCCAGCAGCCGCGGCGGCATCGCGTCGCCGAGCAGCCGGGAGCCGAGCAGCGCGATCAGGATCGGACCGATGTTCACGACCAGCGCCGCCGTGCCGGCGTCCACCCGCTGCTCACCCCAGTTGAGGACGACCATGTAGAAGCCGAACCAGAGCAGGCCGGATATCGCGATCCCGCGCCAGGCCGCGCGCGGCGGCCACCCCTCCCGGCGTACGAGACAGATGGCGCCCAGCACGACGGATCCCGCCAGCAGCCGCCCGAGCGCCAGCGCGCCCGGCGAGTACGCCGCGCCCGCGCTGCGGATCGACACGAAGGCGGAGGCCCACAGCACGACGGTGACGGTCGCGGCGCCCGCGGCGAGCGGGTCCGCGCGGTGGGCGGACACGGGTGGGGTGGTGTTCATCATGGTCCCGAGGCTAGGTGGGGTACGGGGAGGCGGCTCGCGGTTTTCGGACGCCGCGGTGGGGCCGGTCGGCTCAGCGCAGTGTCGTCGCCTCGATGCCCAGGAGTTCCGCGAAGGCCCGCTCGCCGTCCGGCGTGACCTTGACCGCGCGCTCCGAGCCGATACGTACGCACCAGCGGGCGTCCAGGGCGTGGCGGCACAGGGCCGCGCCGGCGGTGCCCGCGAGGTGGGGGCGGCGCTCGGTCCAGTCGAGGCAGGCGCGGGTGAGGGGGCGCCGGCCGGTGCGGTCCAGGCCGATGCCGGCCGCGTCGAACCAGCGCAGGCCCGCGTCCGTGAGCGCGAAGCCGGTGTCCTGGCGGAGCAGCCCGCGGTGGGTGAGGGCATCGGTGAGGGTGATGCCGAGGCGGCCCGCGAGGTGGTCGTAACACGTGCGGGCGCGGGCCATCGCGGAGCCGGTGCCGGCTTCCCGCAGGGTGCGGGGGCGTCGGGTGGTATCGGGGGCGATCTGGGCGGCGAGGTCCTCGACGAGCTGGGCGACGTGGGGGTCTGCCAGTCGTACGTAGCGGTGCCGGCCCTGCCGTTCCTCGGCGAGCAGGCCGCCGACGACCAGCTTGCCCAGGTGTTCGCTGGCCGTCGAGGGGGCGACCTGGGCGTGCCTGGCCAGTTCACCGGCGGTCCAGGCGCGGCCGTCGAGCAGGGCGAGCAGGAAGGTGGCGCGGGTTTCGTCCGCGAACATCGCGGCCAGCGCCGCGAGGCGCGGTGCGACCGGATCCGTCGACCTCGTCATGCCACCCATCATCCGCCCCGCACAGTTCGGCCCTCGCCGAACGGTTTCCGGGCCGCGGGGCCGGGGCGATGGGGCGCCGGGGCGCAGCCCCGTGCCCCAGGGGCGCGGGGAACTGCGCGACCAGCCCCCACTCACCCGCAGCCAACACGCCCACTCACCCGCAGCGAACACGGCCGCCCCGGCGCCGTCAGCCCTTGTCCGTCACCCTTCCGAACTGCTCCGTCAACCCGTCCAGCAACGCCCCGAGCCCCACCTCGAAGGCCCGCTCGTCCACCTTCTCCTGCTGCTCGGCGAGCAGGTGGGCCTGTCCGAGGTGGGGATAGTCGGCGGGATCGTAGGCGTTCTCGTCGTCGACGAAGCCCCCGGCGAAGGAACCCAGCGCGGACCCCATGATGAAGTACCGCATCAGCGCCCCGATCGACGTGGCCTGGGCCGGCGGCCACCCGGCGTCGACCATCGCGCCGAAGACGGCGTCCGCGAGCCGCAGCCCGGCGGGACGGCGCCCGGGACCGCGGGCGAGGACCGGGACGATGTTCGGGTGGTCGCGCAGCGCCGCCCGGTAGGACACGGCCCAGTCGTGCAGGGCGGTACGCCAGTCCCGCCCGTCCTCGAACATCGACAGGTCGACCTGCGCGCTCACGGAGTCCGCGACCGCTTCCAGGATCTGGTCCTTGGTGCGGAAATGGTTGTAGAGGGAGGGCCCGCTCACGCCCAGTTCGGCGGCGAGCCGCCGCGTGGAGACGGCGGCCAGACCCTCCGCGTCCACCAGGGCCCGTGCCGTCTCGACGATCCGGTCGGTGCTCAGGAGGGGCTTGCGCGGTCGGGCCATGGCGCACATAGTAGGGCTGCGCACTTAAACTAGCAGTGCTAATTTAGCTTTTCGAATGTACGGCTTTCACATGGGGTGACCCGTCATGAACCTGGAGCTCAGCGAGGAGCAGACCGCCGTCCGGCAGCTCGCCAAGGACTTCGTGGACCGCGAGATCGCCCCTCATGTCGTCGAGTGGGACCGCGCCGAGGAGGTCGACCGCTCGCTCGTCAAGAAGCTCGGCGAGGTCGGCTTCCTCGGGCTCACCGTCGACGAGGAGTACGGCGGCAGCGGCGGCGACCACCTCGCGTACTGCCTCGTCACGGAGGAGCTGGGCCGCGGTGACTCCTCCGTGCGCGGCATCGTCTCCGTCTCGCTCGGTCTGGTCGCCAAGACCATCGCGTACTGGGGGAGCGAGGAGCAGAAGCGGCAGTGGCTGCCGGGGCTGACCTCCGGCGCGTACGTGGGCTGCTTCGGCCTCACCGAGCCCGGCACCGGCTCGGACGCGGGCAACCTGACGACGAAGGCCGTACGTCAGGGCGACGACTACGTCATCAACGGCACCAAGATGTTCATCACCAACGGGACCTGGGCCGACGTCGTCCTGCTCTTCGCCCGCTCCACCGACGCCCCCGGCCACAAGGGCGTCTCCGCCTTCCTCGTGCCGACCGACACCCCCGGCCTGAGCCGCCGCACCATCCACGGCAAGCTCGGCCTGCGCGGCCAGGCCACCGCCGAAATCGTCCTGGAGGACGTACGCGTACCCGCGAGCGCCATGTTGGCGCCCGAGGGCAAGGGGTTCTCCGTGGCCATGTCCGCCCTCGCCAAGGGGCGGATGTCGGTCGCCGCCGGGTGCGTCGGCATCGCCCAGGCGGCCCTGGACGCCGCCGTGCGGTACGCGACCGAGCGGGAGCAGTTCGGGAAGACCATCGCGCACCACCAGCTCGTCCAGGAGCTGATCAGCGACATCGCCGTCGACGTGGACGCGGCACGGCTGCTGACCTGGCGGGTCGCCGATCTCATCGACCGCGGACTGCCCTTCGCCACGGAGTCCTCGAAGGCCAAGCTCTTCGCCTCCGAGGCCGCCGTGCGCGCCGCGAACAACGCCCTCCAGGTCTTCGGCGGCTACGGCTACATCGACGAGTACCCGGCCGGCAAACTGCTGCGCGACGCCCGCGTGATGACCCTCTACGAGGGCACCAGCCAGATACAGAAGCTGGTCATCGGGCGTGCCCTGACCGGGGTTTCCGCCTTCTGAGGCCGACCGGGGTCCGCGTCTGCTGAGTACGCCCGCGCGCGGCACTGAGTACGTGGGCGGATGTGACGACGGTCGCGTCCGCCGACCCTGGTCCCATGAACGAGACACCCGTCAAGCACCAGAACACGGCGGCCTTCTACGGTCAGGCCGTGGCGTCCTTCTCCCTGGCCATGGTGGCGACCGCCGTCGGCATCTACAAGCTGCACGCCGACGCCTGGGTGCGAGCCTTCCTGGCCATCGCCGTCCTTTATTTGGTGACGTCGGCCTTCACGCTGGCCAAGGTGATCCGTGACCGTCAGGACGCGGGCGCCGACCGGGCTCGCTAAGCGCTCGCTCACCTTCGGCGGTATGGTGTACCTCCTGTCAGCGAGAGGGGCGAACCAGCGATGAGTACGGCGGAGGAGACGGCCGGCGGCGAGATGCAGCCGTGGGCCGAGGTCACCCCGGACGCGGCCCGGCGGCTGCTCGTCGCCGCCGTGGAGGCCTTCGCCGAGCGTGGCTACCACGCGACGACGACCAGGGACATCGCGGGCCGTGCGGGCATGAGCCCCGCCGCGCTCTACATCCACTACAAGACCAAGGAAGAGCTGCTCCACCGCATCAGCCGGATCGGTCACGACAAGGCGCTCGACATCGTGCGCGGCGCGGCGCAGGGCGGGGGCAGCGCCGCCGAGCGGCTCACCGACGCCGTGCGGTCCTTCGTACGGTGGCATGCCGGGCAGCACACCACCGCGCGGGTCGTGCAGTACGAGCTGGAAGCCCTCGGGCCCGAGGCGCGAGCGGAGATCGTCGCGCTGCGGCGGCAGACCGACGCGGCCGTGCGCGGCATCATCGAGGACGGCGTGGCGGCGGGCGACTTCGACGTGCCGGACGTGCCGGGCACCACGCTCGCCGTGCTCTCGCTCTGCATCGACGTGGCCCGCTGGTTCAACGTCGACGGCCCTCGTACGCCCGACGAGGTCGGCGCGCTCTACGCCGACCTCGTGCTGCGCATGGTCGGGGCCAAGGATTAGGCCCTGTCGTCAAATTCCCGTCTGCCCTGCGACGCCATGCACGCCCTCTCGCCGCACCGGGCACAGACCCGAGTACAACCAGTACGAGGGTCTGTGCCCGGCACGCCGAGAGCACGCACCTGACGCCGCCGGGCCCGCCCTTCGGGCGGACGACGGGAATTTGACGACAGGCCCTAGCGGCCCCGGGCGCGTGCGGGGTGCTCAGACGTAGTAGCGCGACACCGACTCGGCGACGCACACCGGCTTGTCGCCGCCCTCGCGCTCCACGGTGAAGGCCACGGACACCTGGACGCCGCCGGTCACGTCCTCGACTCCGGTGATCTTCGCGGTGGCGCGCAGCCGCGAGCCGACCGGTACGGGGGCGGGGAAACGGACCTTGTTCGTCCCGTAGTTGACGCCCATCTTCACGCCTTCGACCTTGATCAGCTGCGGGCCGAAGAGCGGGAGGAGCGACAGGGTGAGGTAGCCGTGCGCGATCGTCGTGCCGAAGGGGCCGGCGGCGGCCTTCTCGGGGTCGACATGGATCCACTGGTGGTCGCCGGTCGCCTCCGCGAAGAGGTCGATCCGCTTCTGCTCGATCTCGACCCAGTCGCTGTACCCCAGCTGTTCGCCCACCGCGGCCCGCAGTTCGTCGACCGTCGCGAACGTCCTCGGCTCTGCCATCTTCCCGACCTCCCGCATCTCTATGTCTAAGCAACTGCTTAGCATGGTCGGGCACGGGGCGCATGTCAACGGACCGGACGTGTGACGAAGTAGGTAGGGCGGATGACGAAGTAGGTAGGGTTGGAGGGGTGCCCCAGATCCCTGAGAAGATCCACGAGCTGACCGTCGGCCAGCTGTCGGCCCGCAGCGGCGCCGCCGTCTCCGCCCTGCACTTCTACGAGTCCAAGGGCCTGATCAGCAGTCGTCGCACCACCGGGAACCAGCGCCGCTACCACCGCGACGCGCTGCGCCGTGTCGCCTTCGTCCGGGCCGCCCAACGCGTCGGCATCCCCCTCGCCACCATCCGCGAGGCGCTCGCCGAACTCCCCGAGGAGCGCACCCCGACGCGCGCGGACTGGGCCCGGCTGTCGGAGGCCTGGCGTTCCGAACTCGACGAGCGGATCAGGCAGTTGAGCCGGCTGCGGGATCACCTGACCGACTGCATCGGGTGCGGCTGTCTGTCCCTGGAGAACTGCGTGCTGTCCAACCCCGACGACGTCTTCGGCGAGCGCCAGACGGGTTCCCGGCTCATGGCGGAGCGCGTCACCACGCGGCCGGAGCCGCAGAAGTCACAGGAGTCGCGGCAGTCGCGGCACGCGGCCGAGGAGTGCCGCTGAGGGGCACCCCTCGGCCCGCCCCGTGGACGGGCGGAACCAGCGGCTCCCGTGCTGCGACCGCCCGGCCCGTCACTCGTACTCCGTGCCGCCCTTGCGCGTGAGATACGCCGGGCTGACCGCCTTCGCGATGGCCCGGCCGCCGGTCACGGGGCTGTAGCGCTCGACGGCCGGGCGGATCACGACACCCTCCCGCAGATGCAGTTCGCGCCCGGACACGGTCTCCCGGCCCGAAGCGACCTCCAGGACGCGGTCGATGTCGTACGGGCCCTCGTACAGCCGTGGCACCAACGGCAGTTCGCCGTCGAGGAGCGCGGCGGCGTCCAGCCAGCGGACCTCGCCGTCGATCTCCGCGGACACGTCGAACACGGCGTAGCCGAGGGACTCGCGGCGGCCGTCGGCGCCGTACGTCAGGTCCTGCACGCCCGCCCCGTACACCTCGCCGAAGATGCCGACCCGGCGGGCGCCGAGCCGTTCGGCGAGCCGGGCCGCGGCCACCGCGACGCCATGGCCGTGGACGGCGCGCCAGTACAGGTTGCGGGGATCCTCCTTGAGGGCGAGCGACTTGGCGCCGAAGCCCTTGGAGGAGACGTGCGCGCGGCCCTCGTCCGCCAGGTAGGTCACCAGGCACGCCGAGCCGTGCAGCTTCTCCGTCAGGACGACGCTCTCGCCCGGCGCGAAGATGTCCGGGTAGCGCTGGATGTTCTCGATGTCGACCCAGGGCAGTAGATCGGGCACGGACTCGACGTCGCCGTTCATGGTGGGCGGGATCGGCGGCACCCACTTGACGATGCCGAGCGCCTCGGCGAAGTCGGTACCGTCCGCGACGGCCCGCGCCAGGTCGACGTCGGCCAGCGCCTTGGGGCGGCAGACGATGCCCTGCGACAGCTCACCGCGCAGGCGTACGGCCTTGACGCGGTCGGAGCCGGGGCCCGCGAGGCGTCCGGTCAGGCCCAGTTCCTCGATGAGCTCGGTGGGGAGCACGGACTGCTCGGGGATGTAGACGGCACTCTCGCCGGTGCGGTAGGCGCCCTTGGCGACGACAGCTCGGTACAGGCCCACCTGGGCCAGTTCGAGCGCGTCGGCGTTCGGATGCTCGTGGACGGTCAGCACTTCGGCGGTGACGCGCAGCGTCGACATGGGGACTCCTCGGGTTCCGCGGGTACCTCAACGGGGTTTCATCGCGCCCAACTGTCCCGAGGAGAAAGGGGTGGAGCGAGCGGATTTGCGGCTGCTAGCGTCGGATTCTTCGGCGCGCGGCGAGGCCGTACCGCTACGGCGAGCGCCGGGCTCGCCGGTACTCACACAACCCTTCCTCCACCAACCGCGCGTTGGACATCGCCCGCTGCCCGTCCGGCAGGACCAATGTGTCCTCCAGGCCGATCCGGGTCGCGAGCCCCAGCCGTCCCGCGAGTCTCAGGACCGGCCAGGTGCCGCCCTCCTCGCCGTGCAGCAGGACGGGCCGGCCGTGCGCGGTGCCCAGGTCCGCCAGGAGGGAGCGGGCCGACCGCTCGGCCGTCTCCGGAGAGGCGTCCGTCACCTCGGCCAGTACGCGCAGCACCCGTGGTCCGAGCGGCGATCCCGCGAACCGGGCGGCGCCGTCCGTGCCGGACCAGATGCCCGCCTCCACGCCGATCCCACGGTCGAGGAGCGCGGCCGCGAGCTCCTCGGCGCCCGGCTCGTGCCAGTTGACCGAGGCGTGGTCGGGCAGGACGGTCCAGGAACGGACACGCTCCACGCGGGCGCTGGGATCGGGTTCGGCCCAGGCGCCGGTGGTGACGCCGACCGGGACGGCCACCCGTGCCCGTATCGCTTCGAGCGTCGCCGCGACCACCCTCGCCGACAAGGTGTCCCGTCCGCAGGGCGTCTTCGGGTGCACATGAACGTCCGACGCCCCCGCCAGGACCGCCCCGGCCGCCGAGTCCCCCATGGCCCCGGGAATCATCGGCACGCCAACCCCGTCGCCGGCCCCCCGACCCCCGTTCAGACAAACCTGCACCATGCCTCCGAGCCTGCCAGACCCCGCACTCGAAGGGACGCGGGGAACCGCCCATCCAGCCGCAGCTGAACAACCCCGGCAAGGGCAGCGCCCCTTAAAGGACGCGGAGAACCGCGCGCCCAGCCACGGACAACCCCGCAGCCGACATCTCTCCTCGCACGCCGCCCATCCAGCCGCAGCCGAACAACTGCGGCGGGGCAGCGCCCCTTAAGGGACGCGGGGAACCGCGCGCCCAGCCACGGACAACCCGGCAGCCGACATCTCTCCTCGCATGCCGCCCATCCAGTCGCCGCTGAACAACCCCGGCGGGGGCGGCGCCCCTAAGGGGCGCGGGGAACTGCGCGCCCAGCCACGGACAACCCCGCAGCCGACGACTCACCCGCAGTTCCCGTAACCCGACCGCCCCGCTCAACCCAGCGGAGCGCTCACGCGGAGACCAGCAACCGCCCGCGCCTGGCCTCCGCCAGTGCCTCGGGCGTGAGCACGGGCCGCGGCACGACGATTCCGCAGCCTGTGCAGACGGGACCCGACGACGGTTCGTGCGCCAGGTCGTACTTCCAGATGAGGCGCTCACCGGTGCAGACCGGGCAGACCGTGTCCGGTTCGCGCTCCAGCGCGGCGATCAGCCGGCGCAGCACCTCGGCCAGTGATTCATGGGGGTGGATCCGAGGATCGTCGCACCACGCGACGCCGAAACCGCCCCAGGTCAGCCGGTGCCAGTCGTCCACGCTGCCCGGCCGGCGCAGCCCGTCGTGCTTCTCCTTCTTGCGGCGTTCGGCGAACTCGACCTCGTAGGCGAGCCAGACGGAGCGGGCCTCCTCCAACTCGTCCAGTGCGGCCACGAGCCGCGCTGGATCGGGGGACCGGTCCTCGGGACCGAACCCGGCCCGGGAGCAGAGATGGTCCCAGGTCGCCCGATGCCCGTAAGGGGCGAACCTCTCCAGGCACTTGCGCAGTGAATAGCGTCGCAGTGCCAGATCACTCCTCGGATCTCGCACCTGTCTCGCCAGACTCCGGAAACCCGCCATCGCCCTGCACCTCCGTCACACCTGCACCTGTACTTCGGTCACTTCGGCGTCGCCGTCCCAAGGACGTCGCCGAGTAGACGTATCGACACGTGATTCGGCTCCATCCAATTTCCGATGAGCGCCACAAGCCACCGGCCGAACTCCCTCCGGCCTACCTCCCTTCGCTGTCAGTCACCCGTTGAAAAGCCTGTGGGTCGGGGTGCCGGGTGCCGGGGTGTCGGTCGTCGGCTCCGCAGGGCCACTCGATCTCTAAACGGCTCGTGACCTCTGAACAGCTCAGTGATCGTTGAAAAGTTGACGCATGTTCATCTTCCAACTCGGGGATACCGGCGGTAACGTCCGGCCCACCCCCGTCGGTAGGAGCAGCCATGCCACGGCGCACCGCACGCACCGCACTCGACAGACTGAGAACTCCCCGCAGATTCCCCAAGTTCCTCGGGGCGGCATCCATCTGTGCCCTCATAGCCGCCCTGTTGTCCCCGCTGACCCAGGCGGCGGCCGCCGACAGCACGGCCGCGCTCGCCGCCAACGACTACTGCGGCGGCCAGTGTTCGGACATCCTCCCGCCCGGTCAGAACGGCAACGCCACCCTCGCCCAGATCCTCCTCAACCAGGCCTTCGGCATCCAGCCCGACCACGCCGAGGACCAGCTCGGCCCCTACAACAACCTGGCCTCGGGCGCCGCCACGCTCACCGACGCCAAGATCAACGACTTCTTCAACGACGCGTCGTTCGGGGTCGCCTCCGACCAGGTCGCCTCCACCACCGCGCCCGGCGGACGCACCGACGTGACGATCGTCCGCGACAAGAAGACCGGTGTGCCGCACATCACCGGCACCACCCGCTACGGCACCGAGTACGGCGCCGGGTACGCGGCCGCCCAGGACCGGCTGTGGCTGATGGACGTCTTCCGGCACGTCGGCCGCGGCCAGCTGACCTCCTTCGCCGGCGGGGCCCCCTCCAACCAGGGCCTGGAGCAGGAGTTCTGGCGCAACGCCCCCTACACCGAGGCCGATCTGCAGACCCAGATCGACAACGCCATCGCGAACAACGGCACCCGCGGCCAGCAGGCCCTCGGCGACGCCAACGCCTACATCGACGGCATCAACGCCTACATCGACGCCTCCGACAGCGGCCGTTACTTCCCCGGCGAGTACGTCCTGACCGGCCACAAGGACTCCATCACCAACGCCGGCACCATCGACCACTTCAAGATCACCGACCTGGTCGCGCTGGCCTCCGTCATCGGCTCGCTCTTCGGCTCCGGAGGCGGCGGCGAGGTCAACAACGCCATCTCGCTGCTGGCCGCGCAGTCCAAGTACGGCGTGACCGAGGGCACCAAGGTCTGGGAGTCCTTCCGCGAGCGCAACGACCCCGAAGCGGTGCTCACCGTCCACAACGGCGAGAGCTTCCCGTACGCCTCGAAGCCCGACACCGCGCAGGGCGAGGCCCTGCCCGACGCCGGTTCGGTGACCCAGGAGCCGCTGGTCTACGACCGCACCGGCAGCGCGGCGACCGCCACCGCCACCAGCACCTCGGCGACGGCGGCCGCCACCACCCTCACCTCGGCGAAGCGCGGGATGTCCAACGCCCTCGTGGTGAGCGGCAAGTACACCGCCAGCGGACATCCGATCGCCGTCTTCGGGCCGCAGACCGGCTACTTCGCGCCACAGCTCCTCATGCTCCAGGAGATCCAGGGCCCGGGCCTCAGCGCGCGCGGCGCCTCCTTCGCGGGCCTGAGCATGTACGTCGAACTCGGCCGCGGCCAGGACTACTCCTGGAGCGCGACGACCTCCGGCCAGGACATCATCGACACCTACGCCGTCGAGCTGTGCCAGGACGACTACCACTACCTGTACCACGGCACCTGCACGGCCATGGACAAGGTGGAGCGGACCAACTCCTGGAAGCCCACCACGGCCGACAGCACGGCGGCGGGCTCGTACCGCATGCAGGTCTACCGGACCAAGTACGGTCCCGTGGAGTACCGCGCGACGGTCGGCGGCAAGAAGGTCGCGTACACGACCCTGCGCTCCTCCTACATGCACGAGGCCGACTCGATCATCGGCTTCCAGATGCTCAACGACCCGGACTACGTGAAGAGCCCGGGGACGTTCCAGAGCGCGGTGCAGCACATCAACTACACCTTCAACTGGTTCTACGCCGACTCCTCGCACACCGCGTACTACAACAGCGGTGACAACCCGGTGCGCGCGACCGGCGTCGACGCCGAGTTCCCGGTCCGGGCGCAGGCCGCCTACGAGTGGCAGAACTGGGACCCGACCACGAACACCGCCTCGTACACCCCGCCGTCCGCCCACCCCAACTCCATCGACCAGGACTACTACATCTCCTGGAACAACAAGCAGGCCAAGGACTACACCACGGCCCCCTGGGGCGACGGTTCCGTGCACCGCGGGAACCTCCTGGAGGACCGGGTGAAGAAGCTGGTCGCCGCGGGCGGGGTGACCAGGTCCTCGCTCACCAAGGCGATGGCCGACGCCGCGCTGGCCGATCTGCGGGCCGAGGACGTGCTGCCGAAGCTGCTGAAGGTCATCAACAGTTCGACGGTCACGGACACCACGGCCGCCGCGGCGGTGACCAAGCTGTCCGACTGGGTGACGGCCGGCGCCAAGCGCAAGGAGACCTCGGCCGGCTCGAAGGCCTACGCCAACGCCGACGCGATCCGCATCCTGGACGCCTGGTGGCCGCTGCTGGTGAAGGCCGAGTTCCAACCCGGTCTCGGCACCGACCTGTACACCGCCTTCTCCAACAACCTGCCCATCGACGAGTCGCCGTCGGCCGCGCACGGCCCGACCGGCGCACACGCCGGAAGCTCCTTTCAGTACGGCTGGTGGAGCTATGTCGACAAGGACATCCGGGCGGTCCTCGGCGAGTCGGTGCAGGGCGGACTGTCGCAGAAGTACTGCGGCAGCGGCAGTCTCAGCGCCTGCCGGGACACCCTGATCAGCACGCTCAAGACGGCGGCCGGCCTGACGGCCGCCCAGGTCTACCCGGGCGACGACCAGTGCTCGGCGGGTGACCAGTGGTGTGCCGACTCGATCGTCCAGCGGACGCTCGGCGGCATCAAGCACGGCAAGATCACCTGGCAGAACCGGCCGACCTATCAGCAGGTGGTGGAGTACACGTCGCACCGGTGACCCCGGAGCGCGTCGCGGACTTCCCGGCGGCGGGTCACTGAACGCGGCCCGCCGCCAGCACCACCTGGGCCAGCTCCCGGTGGCAGATGTCGCTGTGGGCCCCGGACGGGGGCCCGCCGCGGTTCACCACCGCGCACGCGTCGACGTTCACGCACCCCGACACCGGCAGCTTCGCGCGCAGCGCGTCGGCGAGCGTGAACGTCTTCGTGCCTTCCACCGCCTGCACCCCGTCGTGTCCCATCGCGCCCCAGCGGGCGCCCAGGAGGTGGCCGGGGTCGAGATCGACGCCCAGCACCGAGCGGTCGTCGTCCGCCATCCGGGAGGCCAGCGGATAGATCGTGCCGAGGGCCGTGTCGAAGTGGGAGTAGCAGCACACCACAGGGCCGTCGACGCGGCTCGGCAGACCGTGCAGCACGCCGCTCGACCGCGGGTCGCCTGGCAGCCGCGCGGCGAACGCGTAGTGCGAGAACGCCCCTTGGAGCAGCGTCACGGACTTCACCGTGCGCACGCCCTCGGGCAGCCCGCGCAGCGCGAAGGAGACCAGCCGTCCGCCGAAGCTGTGCCCGACCAGGTGCACGCGCACCCCGGGCGCGGCGGTCGCGAGCTGTCCGAGTGCCCGCCCGAGCCCACGCTCTCCCACCGTGCCGGCGCGCCGCTTCATGGCGTAGTACGTGGCCTGGCGCAGCAGTTCACGCGCCCCGTCCCAGAGCCGCGGCAGCGCGAAGGCCTCGCCGGGGGCCGCCATCCGGGCCAGCGCATCGGCGAACTCGCCGCACGCCGTGGCCGTGTCCCCGAAGAGCATCGCGGGGTCGCCCTGGGGCACCCCCGCCGCGAGCGTGTCCGCGGCGAAGGCGGCCTGCGGTCCCTGCGGGCGCACCTCCACCAGCCGCCGTACCAGACGCCCGAACTCCTCCAACGAGGCGCCCTCGTCCGGTTGTTGGTCCAGCAGGCGTGCGATCTGCTCGACGACCGTCGTCCGGCCGGGGAACACCTCAAGGAGCGCGTGCCGGGTGTCCTTGTCGAGCGCGGCGCGGGCGGCGGCGGGCACGCCGGTGGAGACGGCGGCGGCCACCGACCGGGGGAAGTCGGGGATCGGCTCGTCCGAGAACCGCATCGAGGGCCACACCACACCGACGTACCCCAGACGCGCGTGCGGCGCGAGGTCCGGGACGGGTGCGAAGAACTGGCTGTAGAGACGGGTCGCGCCGGAACGGTCGTTGTTCCAGCCGTGCGCGAAGACGATCAGATCACGCACTCCGCGCCGGGGCACCTCCGCGAGCAGCCGGTCCCTTTCCCGGCCGTCCACGTCTCCGTCCGCGTCGAAGGTCAGTTCCCAATAGGGAGAAACACTGACTGCCGGATCCGCCATGGCAAGCCCCCTCGTCCCCCGAAGGCGGTGCGATGTGGGCGCATCGTCCTACCGGGGGCGAAGATTGGCCATAGGTCACGACCCATCCAAGGAAAAGAAGTTCTTTCCGTTCATCCGTAGAGCAGATATTCCTTCCGGATCCCTTGGAAAGCCTTCAGTTCGTCCTGCCAGGCGGCCACGATCTTGTCGGCCGTCGTCCCCGCGTCGATCATCCTGCGCACGCTTGTGGAACCGGTCAGCTTGTCGATCCAGTTGTCCGAGCGCCAGGTGAAGCCGCTCCAGACCTTCTTGGCGGTCACCAGGAGGGCGATTCCGGTGCGGACGGGGTCGTACGCGGCCCGGTCGTGCACATGGATCTGCACGCCGCCGATCGTCTTTCCCTGGAACTTGGAGAAGGTCGGAGCGAAATACGCCTCCCTGAAGCGCACGCCCGGGAGCTTGAGCCGGTTCGCCTCCAGCGCCCATCGGCCGTCGATGCCCTCCGCGCCCAGCAACTCGAACGGGTGGGTCGTGCCGCGCCCCTCCGACAGGTTCGTCCCCTCGAAGAGACAGGTTCCGGAGTACACCAGGGCGGTGTCGGCCGTCGGCATGTTCGGGCTCGGCGGCACCCACGGAAGGCCGGAGGCGTCGTAGAAGTCCGACCGCTTCCAGCCCGACATCAGTACGGTGGTCAGTTCCACCGGCGCCGCCAGGAACTTCCCGTTGAACAGCCGGGCCAGCTCCGCCACCGTCATCCCGTGCGCCTGCGCGATGGGCTGCCGTCCGACGAAGGTCGCGAACTCCTTGTGCAGCATCGGGCCCTGGGCCGCCCGTCCGGTCACCGGGTTCGGCCGGTCCAGCACCACGAAGCGCTTGCCCGCGAGCCGGGCCGCCTCCATGCAGTCGTACAGCGTCCAGATGTACGTGTAGAAACGCGCGCCCACGTCCTGGATGTCGAAGAGGACGGTGTCCACGCCGGAGGCGGTGAAGATGTCGGCGAGAGGTCGCCCGCTCTTGAGGTACGTGTCGTAGACCGGGAGTCCGGTCGCCGGGTCGTCGTAGCGGCCCTCGGAGCCGCCGGCCTGCGCGGTGCCGCGGAAGCCGTGTTCCGGGCCGAAGACGGCGGTCAGCTCGACGTGGGGGTCGGCGTGCATGACGTCGACGATGTGGCGAAGGTCTCGCGTGACACCGGTGGGGTTTGTGACGACGCCGACGCGCCGGCCGTGGAGGGCGGTGTAGCCGGATGCCTGGAGCTGCTCGAAGCCGGTGCGCAGGGGGTCGGCGTGGGATGCCGTCGTGGTGGGGGTGGTGCGGGTCGCGGCGAAGGCGGCGGTGGCGGTGGCCGTGGCGGTGGCCGTGAGGAGGGCTCGGCGGGAAGGGCACATGGGGGGACCTCCGTGATCGCGGAAGGCTGGTACCGGCACGTTAGGCGCTCCCGCGGACGGTGCGTAAGCGGCAGGCCGTACGCGGCCGGTCGGGCCCACCCGGCGGAGCCGCATATGTGACACAGCCCCACCCCCCTGAAAAGTACGCCCCTTCCCTCGCTACATACCGACTGGTTAGTCTGGGGTCGCAGCTGAGCCGTGTTGTGTCGCGTCGTGTCGAAGGAGACCGATGGTGGAAGCCGTGCAGGATGCGGGAGTCGTAGTCACCGGAGCGGGGGGCGGCATCGGGGCCGCGCTGGCCCGTCGTTTCGCCGCCGAGGGGGCCCGGGTCGTCGTCAACGACCTGGACGCCGCCAAGGCGAAGGCCGTGGCCGAGGAGATCGGGGCGATCGCGGTTCCCGGCGACGCGTCCGCGATCGTGGCCGAGGCCCGGGACGCCCTCGGGGGCACCATCGACGTCTACTGCGCCAACGCGGGCCTTCCCTCGGCCGGCAGCGAGTCGGCCGACGAGAAGGTCTGGGCGCTCGCCTGGGACGTCAACGTGATGGCGCACGTACGGGCGGCCCAGGAGCTGCTCCCGGCCTGGCTGGAGCGTGGCAGCGGCCGGTTCGTCTCCACCGTCTCCGCCGCCGGACTGCTCACCATGATCGGCGCCGCGCCCTACAGCGTCACCAAGCACGGCGCGTACGCCTTCGCCGAGTGGCTGTCGCTGACCTACCGCCACCGCGGCCTCAAGGTGCACGCGATCTGTCCGCAGGGCGTGCGCACCGACATGCTCGACGCCACCGGCAGCGCGGGCGACCTGGTCCTCCAGCCGACCGCCATCGAGCCGGAGGCCGTCGCGGACGCGCTCTTCGCGGGGATCGCGGAGGACCGCTTCCTGATCCTGCCGCACCCCGAGGTCGCCGGGTACTACCAGGTGCGGGCCACGCAGCCGGACCACTGGCTGGCGAACATGAACCACATCCAGCAGAAGTGGGAGGCGACCCGATGACCACGTACGCCGACCGGCCCTGGGTCGCCCTCCTCAATGACGCCCAGAGCGGCCCGGTGAGCCCGGCCGACTCCCTGGTGCACGCCCTGCGCGGGGCCGTGGCGGCCGCCCCGGACCGCGCCGCGCTCGCCTACTTCGACGGGCGGCTGAGCTACCGCGAGGTGGACGAGCTGAGCGACTCCGTCGCCGGGCACCTCGCCGCCCGCGGTCTGGAGCGCGGCGACCGCGTCGCGATCCTGCTCCAGAACTCCCCGCACTTCGTGCTCGCGCTGCTCGGCGCCTGGAAGGCGGGCGCGACCGTCGTGCCGGTCAACCCGATGTACAAGTCGGGCGAGGTCCGTCACGTCCTGCACGACGCGGACGTACGCGCCCTGGTGTGCTCCGACCGCGCGTGGGAGTCGTATCTGCGCGACACGGCGGCCGACTCGGCCGTCAGCGTCGTCCTCACCGGGTGCGAGTTGGACTTCCAGACGCGGGGCGACGCGCGTGTGCTGACCTTCGAGCGGCTGCCGCAGGCCGCGGACGCCGACGATCTGGTGGCCGTCGCCCGGGCGGGCCACAAGGCCCCCGAAGGGCGTGACGCGGAGCCCTCCGACATCGCGCTGATCAGTTACACCTCCGGGACGAGCGGCACCCCCAAGGGGGCCACCAACACGCACGGCAACATCATGTACAACGCCGAGCGGCAGCGGACGGGGCTCGGGCTGCCCGAGGCGCCCGTCTACTTCGCGATGGCACCCCTGTTCCACATCACCGGGATGGTCTGCCAGCTCGCCGCCTGCCTCAACAGCGCGGGCACGCTCGTCCTCGCCTACCGTTTCGAGGCGGGGGTCGTCCTCGACGCGTTCGCCGAGCACAGGCCGCTGTACACGGTGGGCCCGTCGACCGCCTTCATGGCACTCGCGGCGCATCCGGCGGTCACGCCGGACCACTTCTCCTCCTTCGTGAACATCTCCTCGGGAGGCGCGCCGCTGCCGCCCGCCCTGGTGGAGAAGTTCCGGGCCGGCGTCGGGCCCTACATCCGCAACGGCTACGGACTCACCGAGTGCACCGCGCCCTGCGCCTCCGTACCGCCGCACCGGGAGGCTCCCGTCGACCCGGTCTCCGGCACGCTGGCCGTCGGCGTGCCGGGCCCCGACACGGTCGTACGCATCGTCGACGACCAGGGCCAGGAGGTGCCCTTCGGGGAACAGGGCGAGATCCTTGTACGAGGGCCCCAGGTCGTGCCCGGCTACTGGCGCCGTCCCGAAGCCACCGCCGAGACCTTCCCGGACGGTGAGCTGCGCACCGGAGACATCGGATTCATGGACCCGGAGGGCTGGCTCTACGTCGTCGACCGCAAGAAGGACATGATCAACGCGTCCGGCTTCAAGGTGTGGCCCCGCGAGGTCGAGGACGTGCTCTACACGCACCCCGCGGTCCGCGAGGCGGCCGTCGTCGGCATCCCCGACGGCTACCGCGGCGAGACCGTGAAGGCCTACATCAGCCTGCGGCCGGGCGCCGACGAGGACCCCGACGCGCTCGCCGCGTACTGCAAGGAGAGACTGGCCGCCTACAAATATCCGCGGTACGTGGAGATCCTGCCCGAGCTGCCGAAGACGGCGAGTGGCAAGATCCTCCGTCGGGAACTGCGTTCCCGTCCCCAGGACTCTCAGTAGACGACCAGCAGACGACGCGTTTCACCGGACAAACGCTTGGAAGGCAGGTGGCGGCAGTGCCCAGGACGACGGACGGAGACGGTACGCCCGTCCCGCAGCGGCTCTTGGCCGCCGCCACCCGGCTCTTCGCCGAGCAGGGCTACGACCGCACGTCCGTGCAGGAGATCGTGGAGGCGGCGGGCGTCACCAAGGGCGCGCTGTACCACTACTTCGGGTCCAAGGACGACCTCCTGCACGAGGTGTACGCGCGTGTGCTGAGGCTTCAACAGGAGCGGCTGGACGCGTTCGCCGACGCCGACGCGCCGGTGGAGGAGCGGTTGCGGGGTGCCGCCGCCGACGTAGTCGTCACCACGATCGACAACCTCGACGACGCGGCGATCTTCTTCCGCTCCATGCACCACCTCAGCCCCGAGAAGGACAAGCAGGTGCGCGCCGAGCGCCGCCGCTACCACGAACGCTTCCGCGCGCTCGTGGAGGAGGGCCAGAAGAAGGGCGTCTTCTCCACCGCCACCCCGGCCGACCTGGTCGTCGACTACCACTTCGGCTCGGTGCACCACCTGTCGACCTGGTACCGCCCCGATGGCCCCCTCACCCCCCAGCAGGTCGCCGACCACCTGGCGGACCTGCTGCTGCGCGCGCTACGGCCGTAGGGACCGCAGTGCCCCGCGCCCATGAAAAGGGGCGCGGGGCACTGCGCGATCTTTTGCGGGGTCCGGGGGCGCGGCCCCCAGGGGACGGGAATGGGTAGGGGCGGCGGGGGCGAAAAGCCCGTCACCGCCCCACCGGACCGGACGGTCACACGTACTTCTTGATCTCCCGTCGCGCCAGCGACCGCTGGTGCACCTCGTCCGGCCCGTCCGCGAGCTTCAGCGTGCGCGCGCTCGCCCACAGCTCGGCCAGCGGGAAGTCCTGACTGACACCCCCCGCACCGTGCAGCTGCACCGCCTTGTCGAGGATGTCCACGACCGTGCGCGGGGTGGCGATCTTGATGGCCTGGATCTCGGTGTGGGCACCCTTGTTGCCGACGGTGTCCATCATCCAGGCGGTCTTCAGGACCAGGAGACGGAGCTGCTCGACGGCCACGCGCGCGTCCGCGATCCAGTTCTGGACCACGCCCTGCTGGGCGAGCGGCTTGCCGAAGGCCGTACGGGACACGGCCCGGCGGCACATCAGCTCGATCGCCCGCTCGGCCATGCCGATCAGCCGCATGCAGTGGTGGATACGGCCCGGGCCGAGCCGCGCCTGGGCGATGGCGAAGCCGCCGCCCTCCTCGCCTACGAGGTTGCTCACGGGAACGCGGACATGGTCGAAGACGACCTCCGCGTGCCCGCCGTGGGAGTGGTCCTCGTAGCCGTACACCTGCATGGCGCGCCGGACCTCGAGCCCCGGGGTGTCGCGCGGGACCAGGACCATGGACTGCTGGCGGCGGATGTCCGGCCCGTCCGGGTCCGTCTTGCCCATCACGATGAAGATCTTGCAGTCCGGGTTCATCGCCCCGGAGATGTACCACTTACGGCCGGTGATGACGTAATCGTCACCGTCGCGCTCGATGAGCGTGGTGATGTTGGTGGCGTCGGAGGAGGCCACCTCCGGCTCGGTCATCGCGAACGCCGAGCGGATCTCACCGGCGAGCAGCGGCTCCAGCCACTGCTTCTTCTGCCGCTCGTCGCCGAACTGCGCGAGCACCTCCATGTTGCCGGTGTCCGGCGCGGCGCAGTTCAGCGCGGTGGGCGCCAAGTGCGGGCTGCGGCCAGTGATTTCGGCGAGCGGCGCGTACTGGAGGTTGGTGAGCCCGGCGCCGTACTCCGCGTCGGGCAGGAAGAGGTTCCACAGACCCTGCCTGCGGGCCTCCGCCTTCAACTCCCCGACCACCGCGGGCGTGTCCCACGGGGAGGCCAGCCGGGCGCGCTGCTCCTCCGCGACCGCCTCCGCCGGGTAGACGTGCTCGTCCATGAAGGCGAGCAGCTTCCCGCGCAGTTCCTCGGTGCGTGCGTCGTATGCGAAGTCCATGCGGGTCAGCCTTCCTGAAGAGTGGTCAGACCGTGCTCGATGAAGAACGGGACCAGTTCACCGATGCGGTCGAAGCCCGCGCCGACCGTCTGGCCGAGCGTGTAGCGGTAGTGGATGCCCTCCAGGATCACGGCGAGCTTGAACCAGGCGAACGCCGTGTACCAGGCGACGTCGGACACGTCGCGGCCCGAGCGCGCGGCGTACCGTTCGATGATCTCGGCCGGGTCCGGGTGCCCGGCGGCCGAGGCGGTCGTGCTGATGGGGGAGTCGGGCAGGTCCAGCGGCGCGCTGTACATCACCAGCAGGCCGAGGTCGGTGAGCGGATCCCCGAGCGTGGACATCTCCCAGTCCAGGATCGCCGTGATCCGGTCCTCCGCGTCGATCAGCACGTTGTCGAGCCGGTAGTCGCCGTGTACGACCGCGGGCGCGGGGGAGTGCGGCAGCGCGCGCCCCAGAGCCGCCTGCAGCTCGTCGATCCCTGCCAGCTCACGGTTCCTGGACGCGTCCAACTGCTTGCCCCAGCGGCGCAGTTGCCGGTCGAGGAAGCCCTCGGGACGTCCGAAGTCGGCGAGGCCCACGGCGGCGGGGTCGACGGCGTGCAGTTCGACGAGGGTGTCGACGAGGCCGAGTACCGCGTTCCGGGTGCGCTCCGGGCCGAGCGGGGCGAGCTGCTCGGCGGTGCGGTACGGGGTGCCGGCCACGAACTCCATGACGTAGAAGGGGGCGCCCAGCACCTCCTCGTCCTCGCACAGCAGCACCGGACGCGGTACCGGGACGGCCGTCGGGTGCAGCGCGCTGATCACCCGGTGCTCGCGCTTCATGTCGTGCGCGGTGGCCAGCACATGCCCGAGCGGAGGCCGGCGGACGACCCAGCTCGTGGCGCCGTCCGTGATCGCGTACGTGAGGTTCGACCGCCCGCCCTCGATCAGCCGGCCGGTCAGCGGGCCGTGCACCAGACCGGGTCGCTCGCTGTCGAGCAGGACGCGCAGTCGGTCGAGATCGAGACCTGGCGGGTGGTCGGGACTCATTCTTTTCTCCTGCACGCCGGGAAACTGGACAGGACCATGATGCCGACCAGTCGGTATGTCGTCCAGCGTCGGGGCGAAACGTGATCGGCGTCTCCCCCCGGAAGCCGGGGGAGACGCCGGGGCGTGCTCGCGACCGGGCAGCTTCTAGTGGTCGTCCCAGTGGCCGTCGTGCTCGGCGTGGCGGTGGCCGTCGTGCAGGTAGTCGACGTGGTCGCCGTGGGTGACCGCGGGGTGCCCGCAGCCCTCGCCGTGCCGGTGGCCGTGCTCGCCGTGCGCCGTGTGGCCCTTCGGCTCGCACTCGTCCCAGTGTCCTGAGTGCTCCCGGTGCAGGTGTCCGTCGTGCGCGTAGTCGACGTGGTCCCCGTGCTGCACGGCGGTGTGCCCGCAGTCCGGGCCGTGGGTGTGCTCGTGGGTCGGGTGCTCCAGGTGAAGGGTGGTCATGGTGCTCACCTTCGTGAGTGGCGTGAAATGACGGCTCAGGCTAGCGCCAGAAAGAACCGCATCCATCACTATTTGCACCATTACGCCCCATTTGACCCTGTTTGGAACACCAGTGCCACCGCGCACACGGCCAGGGCGACCGTGCACAGGGTCGCCGCCGTCGCGTGCCGCGGTGCGAGTGCGGGGGGACCGTCGGTGCCGGACGTCGTCGAGAGCACGCGGATGCGCCGGTGCGCGAGCGCCAGGAAGCCCAGCCACAGCGCGCAGCACAGGGCGCAGGCCGTCAGGTCGATCGCCGACGGGCCGCCGTGCAGCGCCGCCTTGGCCGCGAGGACCGCGGCGACGGTGCTCGACAGGGTCGTACGCCGCCACGCGAGCCGCGTACGCTCCGGCTGCAGCCCCGGGTCCCGCTCGCGGCGGTGCTCCGGGCCGGGCACGGTCACCCTTCCCAGCCGACGAGGACGACGACGACCATCGCGACGGCCACGATCGCGACGGCGATGCTCAGCAGCGCCGGGAAGCGCGACACGGGAAGGTCCTCCCCCCGGCGCATCGCGCGCTCGCAGCGCACCCAGTGGTTGACGGCGCGCAGTGAGCAGAGCACGCCCGCCGCCAGCAGGGCCAGCGCGAGGCCGACCCGCCAGCCCCGGCGCAGGTCCGGCAGGAACTGATCCACGGCGAAGCCCCCGCCGATCAGCGCCAGCGCGGTGCGCAGCCAGGCGAGGAAAGTCCGCTCGTTCGCCAGCGAGAACCGGTAGTCGGGCGTGCCGCCCTCCTGCCGGACCGCCTCGGGCGCGAACCACAGCCGGACGTTCCGTACGAATTCGATCACGCCATCGACCCTACCGGGGCCCGGCGGGGGGCTCAGCCGGTGCCCGTCGCCCGGTGGTCCTTCAGGCGCTCGTACGCCGCCAGGCCGTCCGGCACCCACGTCCAGTCCGACAGGCGCCGCTCCACCTCCTCCTCGGTGAGGAAGTCGTGCCAGGCGACCTCCTCCTTCTGAGGGTTCACCGGAAGGTCGCAGCGGACCTCGTAGACGGCCGACCACCAGGTCTGGCCGGAGCCGTTGTCGTAGAGGAACTTGAAGAGGGGGACGGGCCGGGGGAGCCCGGAGACCCCGAGCTCCTCCTCGGCCTCGCGCAGGGCCGCGGAGTCGTACGACTCGCCCGCGCCCACGACCCCGCCGACGAACATGTCGTACAGCGAGGGGAAGACGAGCTTGACGGGTGTACGGCGGTGGACGAAGAGCCGGCCCTCGCGGTCCCGGGCCTGGATGAACACGCACCGGTGGCGAAGACCGCGCGCGTACGCCTCGCCGCGCGGGGACTGCCCGATGACCACGTCGTTCTCGTCCACGATGTCGAGGATCTCGTCAGCGGCACTCATGGTCCCATCCAAGCAGCCGCCGGAACCGGGGACGGTGCGCGCCGCCCGTGCGGCCCGACGCGGCGCCGCCGGGCGCCTCAATGCGGCTGGAGGTCCCGTACCGACTCCGTCTTGGTGGTGCCCGACGGCATCGCGGGATGCAGGCCCAGCAGGAGGATTCCCACCACGATCGCCGCGAGCCCCGCCGCTTCCCAGGCGAGCGCCCCTACGTCCGTGTGCAGCCGGTCCCCGAGGAAACCCACCCCGCACACGATTCCGGCCAGGGGCTGGGCGGCGGTGAGCGCGGGCAGTGACATCCGCAGCTCCGCCGTCTCGAAGGCGCTCTGCACCAGGACGAGGGCCGTCACCCCGAGCACCAGCACGCCGTACGGCTGCCAGCCGGTCAGCAGCTCGTTCCAGCCGCCGGCGCCGAACCGCTGCCCGCTGACCCGGGTGAGCGCGTCCTGCACGCCGTACAGCAGCCCCGCGGCCAGCGCCAGCAGGACGGGCGCGGCGCTCAGCCGGGAGCGCTTGGCGTAGGTGGTGAGCAGCAGCGCGAGCCCGATCATGATCCCGATGATCAGCCAGTGCCGCAGCGGATCCATGACCGAGTCGCCGCCCCTGGGCTTGCCCGCCAGGATGAACGCCGTGACCCCGCCCGCGAGCAGGCCGAGCCCCGCCCAGCCCTGGCGGCCCAGGGGGTGCTTGGTCTGGTGACGGGAGAGCGCGAGCGCGAAGAGCAGGTTGGTCGCGAGGAGGGGTTCCACCAGGGAGATCTCGCCCTCGCCCAGGGCGACCGCACCGAGGATCATGCCGCACGCCATGAGTCCGATACCGCCCAGCCAGCGGGGCACCCGGATGAGGTCGAGCAGCAGGCGGGGGGAGAGGAAGTCGCTCAGCGGAGCGTGCGAGGCGGCGTTCTGCTGGAGCACGAATCCGAAGCCCAGACAGCAGGCCGCGCTCACCGAGAGAATCAGAACGAGAACCGACACGCTGGATACCTCGATACGTTCGGGTCAGCACGGGTCACGGGCGCGTATTCCCGCCGACTGTAGTGCCATCGGCCTGGCCCTGCCCACGGGAGTACCCGGAACCGGGCAGTTGACTCGGTCACTCTTCTTGCCGAAGGATCTGACCGATCAGTAACAACAAGCTGGTCGAACGGCAGCCGCGCCTGTTCGACCGGTATTGATGCCTGATGTCTTTCGTACCACTGTCTCATCAACCAACGACCGATGCCGCCGGCTCGTGACGAAGCCGACAGAAGTCGACCGGAAACGTCGGCAGGCCGAGAGGACGGGCCCATGGCCTACGACGCAGATGTGATCGTGATCGGAGCGGGCCTCGCGGGGCTCGCCGCGACCGCGGAGCTCGTCGACGCGGGCCGCACGGTGATTCTCCTCGACCAGGAGCCGGAGCAGTCGATCGGCGGCCAGGCCCACTGGTCCTTCGGCGGACTCTTCTTCGTGAACTCGCCCGAGCAGCGCCGGATGCGGATCAAGGACAGTCACGCGCTCGCCCTCCAGGACTGGATGGGCACGGCCGGCTTCGACCGGACCGAGGACCACTGGCCGCGCCGCTGGGCCGAGGCGTACGTGGACTTCGCGGCCGGTGAGAAGCGGTCCTGGCTGCACCAGCAGGGGGTCCGCTTCTTCCCGGTGGTCGGCTGGGCGGAGCGCGGCGGATACGACGCCAACGGCCACGGGAACTCCGTGCCGCGCTTCCACATCACGTGGGGGACCGGGCCCGGGGTGGTGGCGCCCTTCGAGCGGCGGATACGGGCCGGGGTCGCCCGGGGGCTCGTCCAGCTCAAGTTCCGCCACCGCGTCACCGGGCTGTCGCGTAGCGCGGGCACCGTCGACACGGTCACCGGGGAGATCCTGGAGCCGTCCGGCATCGCGCGCGGGCAGGCCAGCAGCCGTACGGTCGCCGGGGCGTTCGAGCTCAAGGCGCAGGCGGTGATCGTCACCTCGGGCGGTATCGGCGGCAACCACGACCTGGTCCGCGCGAACTGGCCCGAGCGGCTCGGCACGCCGCCCGAGAAGATGGTCGCGGGCGTCCCCGCGCACGTCGACGGCAAGATGCTCGCGATAGCCGAGGAGACGGGCGCGCACCTCATCAACCGCGACCGCATGTGGCACTACACCGAGGGCATCCAGAACTGGAACCCCATCTGGGAGAACCACGGCATCCGTATCCTGCCGGGCCCGTCCTCCCTGTGGCTGGACGCCCGGGGCAACCGGCTCCCGGTGCCGCTCTTCCCGGGCTTCGACACCCTCGGCACGCTCGAACACATCATGAAGACCGGCCACGACTACACGTGGTTCGTGCTCGACCAGAAGATCATCGGCAAGGAGTTCGCACTCTCGGGCTCCGAGCAGAACCCGGACCTGACCGGCAAGTCGATCAGGGACGTGATCGGCCGGGCCCGCGCCGACGTACCCGGCCCCGTCAAGGCGTTCATGGACAACGGCGCGGACTTCGTCGTCGAGAAGGATCTGGGCGCCCTGGTGCGCGGCATGAACGCCCTCACCAAGGAGTCGCTGATCGACGAGGCCGCGCTGCGCCGCGAGATCGTCGCGCGCGACCGGGAGATCGCGAACCCCTTCACCAAAGACCTCCAGGTGATGTCGATCCGCGGCGCCCGCAACTACCTCGGCGACAAGCTGATCCGTACGGCCACCCCGCACCGCATCCTCGACCCCAAGGCGGGCCCGCTCATCGCCGTCCGCCTCCACATCCTCACCCGCAAGAGCCTGGGCGGCCTGGAGACCGATCTCTCCTCGCGCGTGCTGACGGAGGGCGGCGACCCGCTCTCCGGTGTGTACGCGGCCGGCGAGGCCGCCGGCTTCGGCGGCGGCGGAGTCCACGGTTACCGCTCCCTCGAGGGCACCTTCCTCGGCGGCTGTCTCTTCTCCGGACGCACGGCGGGCCGCGCGGCCGCCAAGGCGGTGAGCTGACCCTCGCGGGGGGCCGTTTTGGGGTCGGGTTTCAGCCGTGACCCGGGCTCCGGGGAACCGGGGCCCGGGCGCGGCTCGGCCCCCGCGGGGAGTCGGGCTCGCCCCCGGAGGGGGCTGCCCCACCAGCCCGTTCCCGGCCCGCAGGGCGTGCGGAGGAACATCAACTCTGCGCCATTCAAGGGTAGTTGCAACGGGCAGCGAACCAATCGGGCCTTGACGTAAACCCTCAGCCAAGGGTTTGCTGTGCGTGATCACCCCTTGACCAGCCGCGTCTGTGAGGAACCCCCGCGGTGTCGCCACCCCCGCCACCCCCTCCTCCCCTCGGCCGTGGTCGTAAACGCGCGGCCCACGCCTTCGACGCCGCGCTCGACGACACCGAACTCGTCGCCGCGCGCGCCTCGTTGGCGCAGGGACGATGGACCGCGGTCCGCGCACTGCTCGCCGCGACGGGCGACGACTGGGACCGCCGCGGACACCGTGTCACCGTCCTCGCGCAGGAGCCCGCCGCCCACGCCTGGGCCCGCGACTGGCAGCTCGCCGAGCCCGAGTCCGCCGACGCCGCCGTGCTGCTCGCCTGCGCGACCGTCGAGCGCGCCCTGCACGGCAAGGACCGCCCGGAGGGTGCCCGCGAGGCCTGCGCCGCCGCGGCCGCGCTCGTGCCCGCCGACCCCACCCCCTGGCTCGGCCTGCTGATACTGGAGCGTTCGCGCGGCAGCGAGGGCGACGTGGTCCGGCTCTTCGACGAGGTGCGCCACCGCTACCCCGACCACCACCACGCCCACCACCTGATGGTCGCCCGGCTCGCCGAGCGCCGCGCCGAGGCCGGTCAGGACCCCCTCCACGAGGTCTACGACTTCGCGAACTGGGCGGCCGAACAGGCGCCCGCCGACTCTCCGCTCGCGATGTTGCCCGTCGTCGCGCACGCCGAGCGCTATCGCGTACTGGCCGGTGCCGGCAGCGAGTCCACCGACCCGGTCGCCTCCGGGCACTGGGTCGGACGCCGGGCCCGCCAGGTGATGAAGGCCGCCTTCGACTGGTGGCTGGAGTGGGAGCGCGAGGACCACCCCCGCCGCCACCTCGACCTCAACTTCCTCGCCCACGCCAAGTTCTGCGAGGGCCGGGGCGCCGAGGCCGCCGCCCTGTTCCACCGCATCGGGCCGCACGCCACCCCGGTGCCGTGGTCGTACCCGGACCGCGACCCGTACCAAGCCTTCCGTGCCGCCCGCGACAGCGCCCTCGGCACGGCGTGACCCCACCCACAAGAAGTCGAAAAACCCGAAAGGACGGCCCCGCGATGACGACGGGCAGTTCGAGCACATCGAGCAGTTCGAACACGGGTAGACCCGCCACGGCCGGTGGCGCCATCAGCACCTTCAAGGGCCAGGAGCGCGCCCTGCACGCGGGCCGCCTCGGCACGGGAGGTCTGCTGCTCTCCGTCCTCGCGGCGACCGCCCCCCTCATGGTGGTCGCGGGTGTCATGCCCACCACATTCGCGGTGATGGGCATCGTCGGACAGCCGCTGCTCTTCGTCATCCTCGGCGTGGTGCTGGTGCTCTTCAGCGTCGGGTACGCCGAGATGAGCCGCCACGTCCACAACGCGGGCGCCTTCTACGCCTACGTCGCCCGCGGTCTCGGCGGCACCGCGGGCGCGGGCGCCGCCGCGGTCGCGCTCGTCGCCTACAGCGCCCTGCAGTTCGGCATCTACGGCATCTTCGGCTTCGAGGTCTCCGGGCTGTTCGCCACCTACGCCCACGTCGAGGTCGCCTGGTGGATACCGGCGCTGATCGCCGTCCTCGCCGTCGGCGCGCTCTCCTGGCTGAAGATCGACGTCAACGCGCTCGTACTCGGCGTCCTCCTGGTCGTCGAGGTGGCGCTCGTCGTCATCTTCGACATCGCCGCCGTCGCCGACCCCGCCAAGGAGGGCCTCTCCCTGCACGCCTTCAACCCGGACACGCTCACCGGGGCGGGCGTAGGAACCGCGCTGTGCTTCTGCATCGCCGCCTTCACCGGCTTCGAACAGGCACCGGTGTACGCCGAGGAGACCAGCCGCCCGCACATCCTCGTCCCGCGCGTGATGTTCCTGGCGATCGGCTTCGTCGCCGTCTTCTTCGCGCTCAGCTCCTGGGCGCTGACCGTCGCCGCGGGCCCCTCCGGGATCGTCGGGGCGGCGCAGAAGCAGAGCGCCGGACTGCTGTTCTTCCTCACCGAGTCGCGCCTCGGGGGAGCCTTCACCGACGGCCTGCACGTCCTCTTCGTGACCGGCATGTTCGCCGCGCTGCTCAGTTTCCACAACGTCGTCGCGCGCTACGCCTTCGCCATGGGCCGCGAAGGGCTGCTGCCCGCCGCCTTCGGCCGGACCACCGGCAGCAGCGGCGCGCCCGGCACCGGCTCGCTGCTGCAGACCGGCGTCTCTGCGATCGTGCTGATCGCGTTCGCCGTGACCGACGACAAGCCCACCGGCGACCCGACCGCGCCCGTGCTGCACCTGTTCACCTGGGCCGGCAACGTCGGCGCGCTCGGCGTCATCCTGCTGATGGCGGCGGCCTCGGTCTCAGTGATCGTCTTCTTCGCCCGCCGCGGCGCCGCCGGCGCCCAGGCCTGGCGCCTGGTCACCTCGGCGATCGCGGCCGTCGCCCTCCTCGTGATCGCGGGCTACACGGTCAAGGACTTCGACATCCTGGTCGGTGCCGGTCCCGGCTCCGTGCTGAGCTGGCTGCTGCCCGCCCTCGTCGCGGCCGCCCTGGTCGTCGGCCTGGTCCAGGGCCTGGTGCTGCGCTCCCGCAAACCCGAGGCGTACGCCCGTATCGGCCTGGGCAACGAGGCGTTCCAGCTGGACAAGGCGGCGGAGTCCACGCCCTGACCGGAGCCCTCGTCCGGCGCCCCGATCCGGGGCGTCCGTTCTGAGAAGCGCGTGAGAAGTGGTTACGGAAATCTGACGAGCACCCGCTGCCGCTGGCCTCAAGGGGGTCGCGGGTGCTCGTATGGGTGTGTGAACCCTGAACAGTCCCCACGGCAGGGACCGGACCGGCCCCGGGAACGCCCGCCGGAGGACCCGGAAGCCTCCGGCGCGCCCATCGGCCGCCGGCTCCTGCTCGGCACGCTCGGACTCGGCGCCTTCGGCGTGCTGGCCGCGCCCACCCTGCAGCGTGGCCTGGAGTCCCTCTTCGCCGACGACCCCACGGGGCTGACCGGCCTGCTCCCCAACGGCGGCGGTTTCCGCTACTACTCGGTGACCTCATCCGTCCCGCACAAGGACGCGTCGAACTACCGGCTGACCATCAACGGCCTGGTCGACCACCCCCGCAGCTACACCCTGGCCGACCTCAAGGCCCTGCCGCAGACCCGGATCGTCCACGACGTCCAGTGCGTCACGGGCTGGCGCGTGCCCGGCACCCCCTTCGAAGGCGTACGACTGTCCCACCTCCTGGACGCCGCCGGGGTCCAGACCAAGGGCCGCGCGATCCGCTTCACCTGCTTCGACGGGGCGTACACCGAGAGCCTCACGCTGCAGCAGGCCCGGCGCCCGGACATCCTGGTGGCCCACCGCATGCAGGACAAGCCCCTCGGCCACAGCCACGGCGGCCCGGTCCGCCTCTACGTCGCCCCCATGTACTTCTACAAGTCCGCCAAGTGGCTCTCCGGCATCACCGTCACCGAGGACGTCCGTCCCGGGTACTGGGAGGACCGGGGCTACGACGTGGACGCGTGGGTCGGCCGCTCGAACGGACGCGACGATGCACCCACGAGTTGACGAGACCCCCGCCCTCGCCGCGCCCGCGCCACGCGTACGGCGCTTCAGCCGCGCCGAGCGCTGGGTGCACCGCGTGACCGCCCTGCTGATGGGGATCTGCGTGGCGACGGCGGCCTGCCTGTACCTCCCGATGTTCGCGGAGCTCGTCGGCCGCCGTGAGCTGGTGGTCAGGATCCACGAATGGGCGGGCTTGCTGCTCCCGGTACCCGTCCTGGCGGGCCTGGTCTCCCGCGCCTTCCGCGCGGACCTGGGCCGCCTCAACCGCTGGGGCCCGCACGACCGTACGTGGCTGCGCGCGGCGCTACGACGGGACCGGCGCCGCTCGTCCCGCCCGGCGGCCAAGTTCAACGCGGGCCAGAAGACCTACGCCGCCTGGATCGCCGGCGCGACCCTGGTCATGCTCGCCACGGGGCTGCTGATGTGGTTCACCCACCTCGCCCCCCTGATGTGGCGCACCTCGGCGACCTTCGTCCACGACTGGCTCGCGCTCACGATCGGCGTCGTCCTCGCGGGCCACATCGGCATGGCCCTCGGCGACCCGGAGGCCCGCCACGGCCTGCGCACGGGCTCGGTGAGCCGGGAGTGGGCGGAACGGGAACATCCCCTCTGGCGGCCTTAGGCCGAGTCTGCCGGGGGCTCAAGGCCCCCGGCACACCCCCTAGATGACCAGCGACAGCAGCAGGATCAGCCCGCCCGCCACCACCGAGATGATCGTCTCCATGACGGACCAGGTCTTGACGGTCTGGCCGACGCTCAGGCCGAAGTACTCCTTGACCAGCCAGAAACCGGCGTCGTTGACATGGCTGAAGAAGAGCGAGCCGGCGCCGATCGCGAGGACCAGGAGGGAGGTGTGGGCGGTCGACATGTCGGCCGCGAGGGGCGCGACCAGACCGGCCGCCGAGATGGTGGCGACGGTCGCGGAGCCGGTCGCGAGGCGGATGGCGACCGCGATCAGCCAGGCGAGCAGCAGCGCGGGGATCGACCAGTCCTTGGAGATGTCCAGGATCATCTGGCCCACCCCGGAGTCGATCAGGGTCTGCTTGAAGCCGCCGCCCGCGCCCACGATCAGCAGGATGCCCGCGATGGGAGCGAGGGACTTCTCGACGGTCGTCGAGATGCGGTCCTTGGTGAAGCCGGCCGCGCGGCCCAGTGTGAACATGCCCACGATCACGGCCGCGAGCAGGGCGATCAGCGGGGAGCCGACGACGTCGAAGGCGCGCTGCACCATGTGGGTGGGGTCGTCCACGATGATGTCGACCAGCGCCTTGGACAGCATGAGGACGACCGGCAGCAGCATGGTGGCGAGGGTGGCGCCGAAGCCGGGACGCTTGTCCAGTTCCTCGGAGGCGCGGGTGGGGATCATGCGGTCGGGGGCGGGGACGTCGACCCAGCGGGCGGCGTAGCGGGAGAAGACCGGGCCCGCGATGATCACCGTCGGGATGGCGACCAGGACACCCAGCGCGAGCGTGATGCCGAGGTTGGCCTTGACCGCGTCGATGGCGACCAGCGGGCCGGGGTGCGGCGGGATCAGGCCGTGCATCACGGACAGACCGGCCAGCGCCGGGATGCCGATGCGCATCAGGGAGTAGTTGCCGCGCTTGGCGACCATCAGCACGACCGGGATCAGCAGCACGATGCCGACCTCGAAGAACAGCGGCAGGCCGATCACCGAGGCGATCAGCACCATCGCCCACGGCATGGCGCGCCCGCCCGCCTTGGCGAGGATGGTGTCGACGATCTGGTCGGCGCCGCCGGAGTCGGCGAGCAGCTTGCCGAGGATCGCGCCGAGCGCGATCAGGACGCCCACACCGGCGACGGTGGCGCCGAGACCGGTGGTGAAGCTGGCGATGGTCTTGTCGAGCGGGGCCCCGGCGAAGGCGCCGAGGGCGAGCGAGCCGATGGTCAGGGCCAGGAATGCGTGCAGCTTGAACTGGGTGATGAGCAGGACGATGACGGCGATGCCCGCCAGTACGGCGATGCCCAGCTGAGCATGGCCCGCCGAGGTGATCGGCTCGACGGCGTCCGCTGCCAGCATCTCGACGCTGAGTCTGGTCACGGTGGTCCCTTGCTTGAGAAACGTACGTGGGAAAGGTGTTAGAGCGAGGGCTGGTCGAGCCCCTGGAGTGCGGCGACGGCCCGTTCGGTGATCTCCCCGGGGTCGCCGGAGACGTCCACGGAGACACCCGCCTCGTCCGCTTCCAGCGGCTGGAGGGTGGCGAACTGCGAGTCCAGCAGCGCCGTCGGCATGAAGTGCCCCTGACGGTGCGACATCCGGTCCTCGATGAGCGCGCGGTCACCGGTCAGATGGACGAAGACGACTCCGGGCGCCTCGGCCCGCAGCCGGTCGCGATAGCTGCGCTTGAGCGCCGAACTGCTGACCACTCCGCCGAGCCCGTGCCGGTCGTGCGCCCAACGGCCGATGGCGTCCAGCCACGGCCAGCGGTCGTCGTCCGTCAGCGGGTGCCCGGCCGACATCTTGGCGATGTTGGCCTGCGGGTGGAAGTCGTCGCCCTCGGCGTACGGAACGCCGAGCCGGGCCGCAAGCAGGGGACCGATGGTGGTCTTGCCGGTGCCTGCGACGCCCATGACCACGACGACATGGGGGGTGCGCACTTGCTGCATCGTGCTCTCACTGTCTTCGTCGACATCTGATGTCGACGACACTGAAACTCATTAGGTACGACTAATTCAAGAGTGTGTGACATATAAGTCTGACTTTTTGTCCACTGGCTCCGCCTCGTACGCTGAGCCCATGACCACACGGGGCCGGGGGCTGCACGGACATGTACTGGAATGTCTCGGGCCGGCGATCACGGCGGGCGAGTACCCGCCGGGGAGCGTGCTGCGCACGGACGAGCTCGCGCAGCGCTTCGAGGTGTCACGCTCCGTGATGCGCGAGGCGGTCAGGGTGCTGGAGTCCATGGACCTGGTCGAGTCCCGCCGTCGCGTCGGCGTCACGGTCCGCCCCAAGGCGGAATGGAACGTGTTCGACCCTCAGGTCATCCGCTGGCGGCTGGCCGGCGCCGACCGCCCCCACCAGCTGCGCTCGCTCACCGTGCTGCGCTCCGCCGTCGAACCGATCGCCGCGGGCATGGCCGCGCGGCACGCCACCGCCGAGCAGTGCGCGGAGCTCACCGAGTGCGCCCTCGGCATGGTGGCCAACTCACGCGGCCACAAGCTGGAGGGGTACCTCGTCCACGACGTGGCCTTCCACCGGGTGATCCTCAACGCCTCCGGCAACGAGATGTTCGCCCGTCTCGGCGATGTCGTCGCCGAGGTCCTCGCGGGCCGCACCCACCACGAGGTGATGTTCGAGGACCCCGACCCCGCCGCCGTCACCCTGCACGTCCAGGTCGCGGAGGCGGTCCGCGAAGGCGACGCGGCCCGCGCCGAGGCACTCACCCGCGAGATCACGGTCGGGGCGCTCCAGGAACTGGACGTCCTCGCGCCGTAGGCGTCCTACTCCAGGAAGTCGCCGTCCACGTACACCCAGGCCCCGTCGACCCGCTCGAACCGGCTCCGCTCGTGCAGCGAACCGCCCCGGTAGGAGGCCCGGAAGGTCACCGTCCCCGCGGAGTGGAACGCCGACCCCTGCCCCGTGTCGAGGATCTCCAGCCCCGTCCACCGCATCCCCGGGTCGAAGTCGACCCGCCCCGGCCGCGTCCGCGGATGCCAGGTCCGCAGCAGATACCCCTCGTCCTCCTTGACGAAGGCGCAGTACCGCGACCGCATGAGCCGCTCCGCGGTCGGCGCGAGCGCCTCACCGCGGTGGAAGGGCCCACAGCACCGCGCGTACGGCTCGGACAGCCCGCACGGGCAGCTACGACTGGTCATGACCGCCATTCTCCCCCAGCCCGGAAGGGCCCTACGCCGAGTCGGCGTTGGTCGGCGGGTATGTCGGGCGGGCCGGCATCGGCGCGACCGATGCGGGCTGGGTGGGCAGCGGCGGCAGCTTCGCCGTATGCAGCCAGGCTCCGAACAGGTCGTCCAGCGGCTCGGCCGCGTACCGGGCGGCGTGCCCGGTGAACGTTGCCGTGGTGACGGCGCCGCCCCGGTGCAGGGCGGCCCAGCCGCGCAGCATACGGAAGAAGGCCTCGTCGCCCATCGCGCAGCGCAGCGCGTGCAGGGTGAGTCCGCCGCGCTCGTAGAGCCGGTCGTCGAACATCAGCTTGCGGCCCGGGTCGGACAGCACCAGGTCCTTCGGCTGCCCGGACAGCTTGCGGTGCGCGAGAGCGGCCAGCTGCTGTGCCGTACGACCTCCCGACCGCTCCGACCACAGCCACTCGGCGTACTTCGCGAAGCCCTCGTTCAGCCAGATGTGCCGCCAGTCCGCGATGGACACGCTGTTGCCGAACCACTGGTGCGCCAGCTCGTGCGCGACCAGCCGCTCCGAACCCCGCGCCCCGTCCACGTGGTTGGCGCCGAACAGCGACAACCCCTGGGCCTCGACGGGGACATCGAGCTCCTCCTCGGTCACCACCACGGCGTACTCGCCGAACGGATACGGCCCGAAGATCTGCTCGAACAGCTCCATCATCGCGGGCTGCCGCGCGAAGTCCCGCGAGAATTCGGCGAGGAGGTGCGCGGGCAGATGTCCTGTCTGCGGTACGCCGCCGAGTCCGGGGTCGCCGAGCAGCACCGTCTGGTACTTCCCGATCGACAGCCCGACCAGATAGCTGGAGGTCGGCGCCGCCTGCTCGTACACCCAGGTGGTCGTCGACGCCTTCGTCGTCCGGGTGAGCAGCCGGCCGCCCGCCACCACCGAGTACGCCGACGGCGTCGTGATGGAGATCTGGTACGAGGCCTTGTCGGCGGGGCGGTCGTTGCACGGGTACCAGGAGGGCGCGCCGGTCGGCTGGCTCGCCACCAGCGCCCCGTCCTCCAGTTCCTCCCAGCCGAGTTCGCCCCAGGGGCTGGCGACCGGCTTGGGGTTGCCCGACCAGTGCACCTCCACGGTGAAGGCGGCCCCGGCCCGTATCGGCTTCGGCGGGCGGATGCGCAGCCGGCCGCCCCGGTGCGTGTAGTGCGGTGCCTTGCCGTCGACCCGGACCCGGCCGATCCGGAAGTCGGCCAGGTTCAGCTGGAACTCGGCCAGCGGAGCCCGGCCCGCTATGGCGTTGAGCCGTGCGGTGCCGGACAGCCGGTTCGGGCCGGGGCGGTAGTCCAGCGCGAGCTCATACCGGTGCACCCGGTAACGGGGATCACCGTTCGCCGGGAAGTACGGGTCCGATCCCACTGTCTGCTGAACGCTCACGCTTGCGTCTGCTCCCTGCGCTGTGCTCGTACGACGTGCCGGTGCACCGTCCCCGGACGCCGTACAGGCGCCTAGGAACGCCATGCCTCGATCGGGTTGCCCAGCCAGCGGGTGTCGTCGGGGACGGATTCCGCCGCCATGACGAGCGACGCGGGTCCCAGCGTGCTGCGCGCCCCGACTGTGCTGCCGGGAAGGACGATTCCGCCCGGGCCCAGAGTGGCGCCCTCACGGAGGACAACAGTATCCGTCCGCAAGATCCGGTCGTGGAAGAGGTGGGTCTGCAGGACACAGCCCCGGTTGACCGTGGTCGCGTCCCCCAGGGTCACCAGGTCCGTCTCGGGTAGCCAGTAACTCTCGATCCATGCGCCCTTGCCGATACGGGCACCGAGGCCGCGCAGCCACGCCGTCATCAGCGGCGTACCGGGCACCGATCCGGCCAGCCACGGCACGGCGACGACCTCGACGAAGGTGTCCGCCAGCTCGTTGCGCCACACGAAACCGCTCCACAGCGGGTGCTCGCCCGCCCGGTGCCGGCCCACCAGCAGCCACTTCGCCACGATGGACGTCAGGCAGGCGAGCACACCGGCGCCCAGGAACACGAGTCCGGCCAGCAGCGGCGCCCACCCGCCCAGCGCGCTCAGCGCGCTCAGCGCGGCGACCGTCAGCACCGCCAGCGCCGCCGAGCAGAACACCGGGACGATCCGGCACAGCTCCACGAGCGCCCGCGCCCACAACAGCCGCGCGGGCGGGTCGTAGGTACGGCTCTGATCGCCGTCCTGCGTCGAGCGCGGCAGCTTCACCGGCGGCAGCCCCAGGTACGAGCTGCCCTTCTTCGCCTTCTTCGGGGTCGCCGACAGCACCCCGACCAGCCCGCCGTCCGGCACACTGCGGCCCGGCGCGGTCATCCCGGAGTTGCCCAGGAAGGCCCGGCGGCCGATCTCGGCGCGCCCGATCCGCATCCAGCCGCCGCCGAGCTCGTACGGCGCGGTCAGGGTGTCGTCGGCGAGGAAGGCGCCCTCGCCCACGGTGGTGAGACTCGGCAGCGCGAGGACGGTGGAGACCTCGGCGCCCCGGCCGATCTTCATGCCGAGCAGCCGCAGCCACACCGGCGTGATCAGCCCGGCGTACAGCGGGAACAGTGTGTCGCGCGAGCGGTCCATCAGTTGCGTGACGGTCCAGGCCTGCCAGCCGATCCTGCTGTGCGTCGGGTAGGTGCCGTCGCGCAGGCCCAGGCTGAGCAGACGCACGCCGACCAGGAGCAGCAGCGCGTAGGCCAGCCCGAAGGCGAGCGTGGCCGGGACCAGCGCGAGCGCCGCGCCGCGCAGGGCCGCACCGAGTCCGGCGTCCGCGCTCACGAAGACATGCGCCACCAGGAGCGCGGCGACACCCGCGAGCACGGGCAGCGCGGTCAGCGCGAAACCGGTCGCGCCGTACATCGCCCGCCAGTACGTGCCCCGGCGCGGACGCTCCTTGGGCCAGGCGCGCTTCGCCTTGCCGAGCTTGCCTGCGGGCGCTCCGGCCCAGCGCTGTCCGGTGGGAATCTGCCCGGCGACCGCCGAGCCCGGCGCCACCTCGGCCCGCTTGCCCACGCGCGCCCCCGGGAAGAGCATGCTGCGCGTCCCGACCACCGCACCGGCGCCGACCTTGACCTGCCCGATCTCCAGCCGGTCCCCGTCCAGCCAGTACCCCGACAGATCCACCTCGGACTCGACGGCGGCACCCCGGCCCAGCTTGAGCATGCCGGTCACCGGCGGCAGCGAGTGCAGATCGACGTCCGCGCCGACCTTGGCGCCCAGGGCACGGGCGTACCGCTCCAGCCAGGACCCGGTCAGCGAGACCGCGCCACTGAACTCGGCCAGCCGCTCGGCGGTCCACAGCCGCAGGTGCACACTTCCGCCGCGCGGGTAGCGCCCGGGCTTCACATGGCGCAGCAGCAGCCGCGCCCCGCCGGCCGCGATCGCGAGCCGTCCGGGCGGGCTGAAGAGCACGACCGCCCCGGCGCCGACGAGCCACCACGAGGCGCTCGGCGCCCAGGGGTACGGACCGAACCAGTGCAGGATGTTGCCGAGCGCGGCCAGCGCCACGGTCCAGCGCAGCCCCATCAGGGTGAACAGGGGTATCAGCAGGAACAGCTGGGTCACCTTGGCGCGCAGCGGTACCGGGGCGATGACCCGCTCGGCGCCGTCGTCCTGCGCGGACTTCTCCAGGTGCCGGGCCAGCTTGCGCAGGACGGGCTGCTGGTAGATGTCGAGCACGGCGGCGCTGGGGTAGCGGGTGCGCAGCCGGGTGGTCAGCTGGGCGGCGGCGAGGCTGCCGCCGCCGATCGCGAAGAAGTCGTCGGACGCGCCGGAGACCGGGATGCCCAGGACCTCGCTCCACTGCTCGGCGAGCCAGGCCTCGGTGCCGTAGAGCTGTTCCTTCGCACCGCCGCTCTCCAGGCCCTCCAGGGGCCAGGGGAGCGCGCCCCGGTCGACCTTGCCGGAGGTGCGGGTCGGCAGGTCCTCGACCGGGGCGAGCAGCGGGACGAGGGCCGCGGGCAGCTCGGCGCGCAGCTTCTCGACGGCGGCGGCCTGGTCCCAGCCCTCCTGGGTGACGACATAACCGACGAGCAACTGGTTGCCGCCGCGGGCGGTACGGACGGCGGCCGCGGCCCCCGCCACACCGGGGAGCGCCTGCAGCGCCGCGTCGACCTCGCCGAGCTCGATACGGCGCCCGCCGAGCTTGATCTGCTCGTCGGCCCGCCCGAGGAAGATCAGCCCCTCCGGCTCGGCCTTGACCAGGTCACCACTGCGGTACGCCCGCTCCCAGCCGAGCGATGTGAGCGGCGCGTACTTCTCCGCGTCCTTCTCGGCGTCGAGATACCGGGCGAGCCCGACCCCGCCGATCACGAGCTGACCGCTGTCGCCCATCGCCACGGGCTCGCCGGCCTCGTCGACCACGGCCAGCTCCCAGCCGTTCAGCGGCAGCCCGATCCGGACGGGCTCCTCGCCGGTCATGAGGGAGGCACAGGCGACGACGGTCGCCTCGGTGGGCCCGTAGGTGTTCCACACCTCGCGGCCCTCGGTCACCAGCCGCTGGACCAGTTCGGGCGGGCAGGCCTCACCGCCGAAGATCAGCAGCCGTACGTCGCCCAGGGCCTCCGGCTCCCAGAGCGCGGCGAGCGTCGGCACGGTCGAGACGACGCTGATCTCCTGCTCGACCAGCCAGGGCCCCAGGTCGGTGCCGCTGCGCACCTGAGAACGCGGTACGGGCACCAGGCAGGCGCCGTACCGCCAGGCCAGCCACATCTCCTCGCAGGAGGCGTCGAAGGCGACGGACAGGCCCGCCATGACCCGGTCGCCGGGCCCGATCGGGTCCTCGGTGAGGAACAGCTCCGCCTCGGCGTCGACGAAGGCGGCGGCGCTGCGGTGACTGACGGCCACGCCCTTGGGCTTGCCGGTGGACCCGGAGGTGAAGATGATCCAGGCGTCGTGCTCGACGCCGGGCCGCGCGGCGGGCACCTCGGAGGCGCTGTTGACGGTCAGCCGGTGCCCGGCCTCGATGACGGCCCGCACCTGAGCCTCGCCGAAGACCAGCTCGGCCCGCTCGTCGGGGTCCTCGGCGTCCACCGGTACGTAGGCGGCGCCCGCGGCCAGTACGGCGAGGATGGCGACGTACAGCTCGTTGGTGCCGGAGGGGACGCGGACGCCGACCCGGTCGCCGAGGCCCACTCCGGCGCTGCTCAGCCGCCGCCGCAGGGCCTCGACCTCGACGGCGAGGGCGCGGTAGGTGAGGCTCCGGTGACCGTCGTCGAGGGCGGGCTCGTCGGGGTGGGCCCGGACGGTGGCGTCGAGGATGTCGACCAGCGTGCGCGGCGAGGCGGCGACGGAGGCGGAGAAGCGCGCCGGGTCGCCGAACTCCGCGCGCACCTCCTCGTCGAACAGCGCGAGTGCGGGGCCTTGCTCGAGGGCTGCCATCGGGTCCTCACGTGTCGTTCCCGGAGCGTCCGGGGAGCTGGTGGGCCCGCAGGTATGCCTGGGGATGTTCCGGTCCAGCTCCAAACAAGCCTGGAATTTTAGTACGACGCTAGTCGCGTACCTGGTCGTCAGCCATGTGAGGGGGCCGTACGAGGGCACCGGAACAACTGATTCCGGTGTGGTGACGGTGCTCTGACATGGGGGTATGTCATCCTGACGAGATCTGCCCCACATCTGTCCGTAACGCGGTGAACACGGCGAGCGAGACCTGTGGTCGACGCAACGAGTGAGGGCCGCAACCTGACGGTCGCGGCCCTCACTCCTCTGTGTGTCCGAGGGGGGACTTGAACCCCCACGCCCGATAAAGGGCACTAGCACCTCAAGCTAGCGCGTCTGCCATTCCGCCACCCGGACAAGGTGTTTGTCGCGCGGGGTTTCCCTCGCGGCGACAGAGGAAACATTACCAGGCTTTCGAGGGCCCCCGGTCACACCCCGTCGCCGCGTGAACGGCGTGTGACGGGCCGGGTCCGGCCTTGGGGGAGGGTGGGGGCGGGAGAGAGGATGAGGGGGGACCACCAGCAGTGACAGTGGGAGGAAGCAGCGTGAGCGAGTCGAACACGGCCAGGAGCGTCTCTGGCGAGGACGAGGTCGTGGACCTCTGTCGCGAGCTGATCCAGATCGACACCAGCAACTACGGGGACCACTCCGGACCGGGTGAGCGCAAGGCCGCGGAGTACGTGGCCGAGAAGCTCGCCGAGGTCGGGCTCGAGCCGCAGATCTTCGAGTCGCACAAGGGGCGCGCGTCGACCGTGGCCCGTATCGAGGGTGAGGACCGTTCGCGCCCCGCGCTGCTCATCCACGGCCACACCGACGTCGTACCGGCCAACGCGGCGGACTGGACCCACCACCCCTTCTCCGGCGAGATCGCGGACGGAATGGTGTGGGGCCGCGGCGCGGTCGACATGAAGGACATGGACGCCATGACGCTGGCGGTCGTCCGGGACCGGCTGCGCAGCGGGCGCAAGCCGCCCCGGGACATCGTCCTCGCGTTCCTCGCCGACGAGGAGGCCGGCGGTACGTGGGGCGCGCGGCATCTCGTCGACAAGCACCCCGACCTCTTCGAGGGCGTGACCGAGGCGATCGGCGAGGTCGGCGGCTTCTCCTTCACGGTCAACGAGAAGCTGCGGCTGTACCTGGTCGAGACCGCCCAGAAGGGCATGCACTGGATGAAGCTGACCGTGGACGGCACCGCCGGGCACGGTTCGATGATCCACAAGGACAATGCGATCACCGAGCTGTCCGAGGCCGTCGGGCGGCTGGGGCGGCACAAGTTCCCGGTCCGGGTGACGAAGACGCTGCGGCACTTCCTCGACGAGCTCGGCGACGCGCTCGGCACCGAGCTCGACCCGGAGAACATGGACGAGACGCTCGCCAAGCTCGGCGGCATCGCCAAGCTCATCGGCGCCTCCCTGCAGAACACCGCGAACCCGACCCAGCTCGGTGCCGGATACAAGGTCAACGTGATTCCGGGGCAGGCGACCGCGCACGTGGACGGGCGGTACCTGCCGGGATACGAGGAGGAGTTCCTCGCCGACCTGGACCGGATTCTCGGACCGAAGGTCCAGCGTACGGACGTGCACGCGGACAAGGCGCTGGAGACCACCTTCGACGGGGCACTGGTCGACGCCATGCAGACCGCGCTGTCCGCCGAGGACCCGATCGCGCGTGCCGTGCCCTACATGCTCTCGGCCGGCACCGACGCCAAGTCCTTCGCCGACCTCGGCATCCGCTGCTTCGGTTTCGCCCCGCTCAAGCTGCCGCCGGAGCTGGACTTCGCGGGCATGTTCCACGGGGTCGACGAGCGGGTGCCGGTGGATGCGCTGAAGTTCGGCGTCCGCGTACTCGACCGCTTCATCGAGGCGTCATGACGTGTTGACGCCCGCAATCGCCCGTACGTGCGGAGATCGCCCGGGACGGGTGAATGGGACCATAAGCTCGTAGCTCAAGTACTTCTTCCTCGTTACAGGTGATGTGATCCGCTACTTGGGGATCGCATTTGCCTACAAGGAGGAATAATGATCAAGAAGGTCGTCGCTGCTGCGGCTGCCACTGGTGGTCTGGTTCTCGCGGGTGCGGGCCTGGCTGTCGCCGACTCGGGTGCCCAGGGTGCCGCTGTGCACTCCCCGGGCGTCGTCTCCGGCAACGTCATCCAGGTGCCTGTTCACGTCCCGGTGAACGTCTGCGGCAACACGGTCTCCGTGATCGGGCTGCTGAACCCCGCCTTCGGCAACACCTGCATCAACAAGTGACGTTGTGCCTCACCCCATGAGGGTCTGAGCCCGTCGGCCCCGGAGCGTGCGCCATGCGCTCCGGGGCCGACCGGCTTTCGGCGCACGCACGGGACGGATGCGTGCGCTTTCCGGAGGGTCCAAGCCAAGGACTAAGGCAGGGAATTCAGCTATGCGACAGGTCACCCGCAAGGGCCTGATGACCGTGGCGGCCGCGACCGGCGTACTCGCCGCGACCGGAGGCTACGCACACGCCGACTCGGGTGCGAGCGGCGCCAGTTCCAACTCGCCCGGCGTGCTGTCGGGCAACACGGTGCAGGTACCGGTGCACGTGCCGGTCAACGTCTGCGGCAACACCGTGAACGTCGTCGGGTTGCTCAACCCGGCGATGGGCAACAAGTGCGTCAACGACGGCGGTGGATCGTCCGCCGGGGGGCACGGGGGCGGTGGTTCGCACTCGGGCGGCGGCTCCCACGCCGGCGGGCACGCGAGTGGCTCGCCGGGCGTCGGCTCCGGCAATCACGTCCAGGTGCCGATCGACGTGCCGGTCAACGCCTGCGGCAACAGCGTGAACGTGATCGGAGTCGGCAACCCGGCGATGGGCAACGACTGCGCGAACGGACACGGCGGCCACACCCACTATCCGCCCGGCGGCGGTCACCCGGGGCACCCGGGGCAGCCCGGCCACCCAGGTCACCCAGGTCACCCGGGATACCCCGGAAACCCGGGACAGCCCGGAAACCCGGGTCAGCCGGGGAACCCCGGGAATCCGGGGCAGCCCGGTCAGCCCGGGAATCCGGGTCAGCCTGGAAACCCCGGTACGCCCGGGCACCCCGGAACCCCGGGCACCCCGCCCGCCGCGCACCCCCACCACCCGGGGACGCAGAACGTCTCCCAGCCGCAGAGCCCCGCGCAGCTCGCCCACACCGGCAGTGACCTGCCGATCGGCGCGGTGATCCCGGCGGGCGCGGGCGCGCTGCTGGCGGGCGCCGTGCTCTACCGCCGGGCGCGCTCCGGGGCGTAGACCGGCAGAACAAGGCAGGACGGGAACGGGCCGGGACAGGGGTAATCGCGACGCCACAGGCATCCCCTGTGGCGAAGCGCCCGTAGCGGGCCCCGCACCGGCGGGGCCCGCCCCGTTTCAGCCGCTTCCGCTCACCACGTGGCACGCACCTGGCGGATGATCCGCCGGCGCAGCCGCACCTTGCGGCTGCCGTCGGGGTGCAGGCTGAGGCGGTCCAACTCCCAGTGTCCGTACTCCGCATGGTCCGTCAGCAGACGTGTCGTCTCCTTGCGGGACACCCCGCGCGGCACGTACACGTCGACAAATTCGTATTCCGGCATCGCATCTATTGTGCGGGCAGAGGCCCTGTACGGATAGCGTCTGCACTATGTCTGATGCTGTGCAGCCCACCGCTGCCGAGGTACGCGCCGCCGCCGAGGCTGTCAAGATCGCGCTCGACCGCCACCTGGCCGCGGTCGAGCGCAGGTCGGGCGATGACGACCCGGCCGTCTATGAGGCGTTCAACGAGCTGGCCGCCGCGGCCGAGGAGTACGACGAGCTGCTCTACGACCGCTACGACGAGGTCACGCCCTTCGAGATCCCCGGTAGCGACGACACGCTGCCGCCGTACACGGGGCCCGAGGAACCGAACGCGCTGAGCGTGCTGATCCGGCGGGACTACGCGGTGGTGGAGCCGCAGCGACTGCTGGCACAGGCCCAGCGGGTGGAGGCGGTGGAGGAGGACGGGGCGACCGCGGCCGCGGGCTTCGACGCGGCCTCCGGCACGGTGCACGGGGCGCTCGGCGTCCTGTTCGGCGAGTTCGAGCCGGACGAGATCGCCTCCCGGCACAAGGAGTTCGGCCTGGAGGAGGGCGACTCCACACTCTGGGTCACGGCCGCCGACGAACCCGCCGATCCCGGCGAGTGGCTGGAGACCCCCTTCGAGGCGATCGACCCACAGCGGGTGGTCTGCCGCTTCGACGTCAGCGCGGTCTTCGACGACGAGCCGGACGAGGACGAGCTGGACGACGAGCTCGCTCCGGACTCCGAGCTGGACGAGGACGGGGATCTGGAGCCGTTGGACGCCGATCGCTGAGAACCGCGTCACAGGATCGCCGAGCATCCCCTCGCGGGATCGCTGAGCACCGCGTCACAGGAAGGTGGCGGTCACCGGAAGTCCGGTGGCCGCCACCTTCCCGCGTAGGGGAGTCGTGTCCCTGAGCGGGGCTCAGCCCGCTGCCGGGACCTGTGCCTTGAGCAGGGCGGGCAGACGCGTGGTACGCGGCTTCTGCGGGATCTCGGCCACCGCCCGCTGCAGTGCCTGCTCCACCCCGTGGACCACGGACAGATGGCGCTCGGCCCGGCCGAAGGCCGTGTAGACCCAGGGCCTGGTCAGGGCCGCCGCGGCGTCACCGGGGAGCACCACGACCGCGGCGGGCCAGCGCAGCCCGACCGCCTGGTGCGCCGTGAGCGCCCAGCCGTGCCGCACCGACTGCTCCACCCGCTCCTTGGGTACGACGACGGGGAGCCCCGAGCACGTCAGGTGCAGCCCGTCGGCGTCGGCCTTCACCACGTGCCCCACCGCCGTACGACCCGGAGCGGGGGAGTAGGCGACGCGGTCTTCGGGGTCGAAGCCGCCGAAGCGGCCGGGGCCCGGGTTCAGCCGCTCCTTGAGCGCGGTGTTCAGCGCGCGGGTGCCGACCGCGCCGCCATGCCCCGGGGTGATCACCTGCGTCTGCTCGGCCGGGATGCCGATGGCGCGCGGCACCGAGTCCGCGACCAGCTGCACGGTCCGGTGCACCGCCTCGCCGGCGTCCCGCACGGGGACGATCACGACCTCCTTGCCGGGCGCCTCGACCTGGTTGAGCTCGCCGATGCCGACCCCGGAGACCAGTTCGCCGATGGGGCCGGGGTCCGGCGTCCTCGAGGCCACCTGCGGGCACACGCGGGCGGCGAGCAGGTCGGCGAAGACGCGCCCCGGACCGGCCGACCACAGCACACCCGGGTCCCCGCTCAGCACCAGCCGCGCGCCGTCCGGCAGCGACTCGGCGAGCATCGCCGCCGTCTCGACGTCCAGCTGCGGTGCGTCCAGGACGACCAGGAGGTCCAGGTCGAAGGCGCCGTCCGCGTCCCGGCCCGGGCCCTCGGCGCCGGAGAGGAGTCCCGCGACGGTGGCGACCCCGGTGACCGGCCCGCCCTCGGCGTCGCCCGAGGGGTCGTCCGAGGGGCCGTCCGAGGGGCCGTCCGGCAGGTCGTACCGCGCCGTCCGGACCGTGAAGCCGTCGCGGCCGCTCGGCGTGTGGGCGGCGGCCCAGCCACGCAGACCGAGACCGCGCGCGGCGTGCAGCAGCGCCGCCGCCTCCGCCTGGGACGCGTCCCCGCCGGTGTGCAGGACCAGGCCGTGGCCCGCGACCGATCGGATGAGCTCCGCGGCGGAGCGGGTGGCCGACGCGGCGGCCTGCTCCCAACCGTCGGCGGAGCCGTCGGCCTTCGGCACCGAGTTCATCACCCGGGCCAGTCCGTCGGCGAGGCTCTCCTCGGCCAGGGCGTACCGCTCCAGGCCGATGAGGACGCGGACCGGACGCTCCTCGGACTCCTCGGCGCCCTCTTCCTGGGCCGGGGGCGCGGGGTCGAGGGCGTCCTGGAAGACCAGCGCGTCGCCCTCGGCGAGGGTGCTCTGCACGGCCGCGTCCGGGTCCGGCACCGCGCGCTGGGCGAGCGCGGCGGTGAGCGCGGGGGCGTCGAGGGCGGTGTGCCCGGCGAGGGCCGCCTGCTCGAGGAGCCAGACGGTGACCGCCCGGCCGCGCCGCTCGTCGTCCGGGCGGCACTCCGCGCCGAGCATCGCGCGGGCGAACCCGTCGGCCTGCTCGGGCCGCACCCCGGCGACCCGCAGCAGCTGCCAGGGGTCCTCGCGCAACTGCTCGTCCGCGCCCTCGCCGAGAGCCGCGAGGGCCCCCGGTGCGAGGGCGTCGGGTGCGCCGCCTTCGCTCAGTACGGCGCCTACGGCGGCGACGGCTTCCGGAGCGACCGTCACCGAGGTCCGGGCCGGGGCGGCCACCGGCTCCGGGCGGCGCACGGGTTCCGGGGCGACCGTCCTGCGTGGCGTCGGCGCGGGCTCGCGGAAGGCGGTGGCCGCGGGCTTCTCGCCGCTCTCGACGGCCCGCACCGCCGCGAGCAGATCGGCGGCCGTCCCGCTGAGCTTGGCGCCGGCCTCGATCGGCCCCTGCCTCTCGGCCTTGCGCCGCTCGATCCGCTCCCGCTCCAGCCGCTGCGCCGCCAACTCCGCCGCGGCCTCGGACAACTTGGCCGCGTCCGCCGCGCCTTCGGTCTCCGTACCGCCCTCGGCCGCGGTCCCCTCGCCTTCGGAGGGCGTGGTGTCCGCGTCCGCTTCCGTGACCATGTCCGCATCCGTGTCCGCGGTCTGCGGGTCGTCGGTCGCTCCCGCGCCCGGCGTCCCCGGCTCTGCTTCCTCCGTGGTCTCGGGCTCCGTGCTCACAGCGTGCTCCAGTCGTGATCGGGATAGTGGTGCACCGGTGCCGACACATCGTCGAGCGCCCGGCAGATCTCGTCAGGAAGACTAAGGGTCTCCACTGACAACGCGGCCGTGAGCTGCTGCGCGTTGCGCGCGCCGACGATCGGGGCGGCGACGCCGGGCCGGTCGCGGACCCAGGCGAGGGCGACCTGCAACGGTGTGACCGCGAGGCCGTCCGCCGCTGTCGCCACCGCGTCCACGATGCCGCTCGCCGTGTCGTCCAGGTACGGCGCGACGAACGGCGCGAGGTGCTCCGAGCCGCCCCGGGAGTCCGACGGTGTGCCGCCCCGGTACTTCCCGGTGAGCACACCCCGCCCGAGCGGGGAGGACGGCAGCAGACCGACGCCCAGGTCGAGCGCCGCGGGCAGCACCTCCCGCTCCACGCCGCGCTGGAGCAGGGAGTACTCGAGCTGCGTACTGGCGATCCGGGTCCGTGTTCCGGGCGCCGCCAGCTGCCAGGTCGCCGCCTTGGCGAGCTGCCAGCCGCAGAAGTTGGACACCCCCGCGTACCGCGCGCGACCGCTGCTGACCGCGAGGTCGAGCGCCTGGAGGGTCTCGTCCAGCGGGGTGTCCGGGTCGAAGGCGTGCACATGCCACAGATCCACGTAGTCCGTGCCGAGGCGCTGCAGCGAGGCGTCGAGCGCCGACAGGAGATGCCCGCGCGAGCCGTCGAACCGCCGGTCCGGGTCGGGCACACTGCCCGCCTTGGTGGAAATGACCAGGTCGCGACGCGGCACGAGCCCTTCTATGAGCTGCCCGATCAGATACTCCGACTCCCCGTCCCCGTACACATCCGCGGTGTCGACGAGGTTCCCGCCCGCTTCCCAGAACACCTTCAACAGCTCCGCGGCGTCGTGCTCGTCGGTGTCCCGCCCCCATGTGAGGGTGCCGAGTCCGATCCGGGACACACGCAGGCCGGTACGGCCGAGATGCCTCTGCTCCATGGACGCCGAGATTACTGGCCAAAACTCGCCTCGTGGGGGCCCTGTGGACAACCTGGATGATCAGACCTGAACCCGTTCCCACCGCCGCGCCCACCAGCGCGCTAGGGTCTCCGGCACAAGGGACGTTACTGATCGGTAAGGGGATCGGCCATGCAGCTCGGGATCAACCTCGGCTACTGGGGCGGCGGAATGGACGCGGACAATCTCGCCGTCGCCCAGGAGGCCGACCGACTGGGATACGCGGTGTGCTGGGCCGCCGAGGCCTACGGCTCGGACGCGGCCACCGTGCTCACCTGGATCGCCGCCAAGACCGAGCGCATCGACGTCGGCTCGGCGATCTTCCAGATCCCGGCCCGTCAGCCCGCGATGACCGCGATGACCGCCGCGACGCTCGACTCGCTCTCCGGCGGGCGCTTCCGCCTCGGCCTCGGCGTCTCCGGGCCGCAGGTCTCCGAGGGCTGGTACGGCGTCAAGTTCGACAAGCCGCTCGCCCGCACCCGCGAGTACGTCGAGATCGTACGCAAGGCGATGACCCGCGAGCGGCTGTCGTACGACGGCGAGCACTGGACGCTGCCGCTGCCGGGCGGTCCGGGCAAGCCGCTCAAACTGACGGTGCACCCGCAGCGCGAGCACATCCCGCTGTACATCGCCGCGATCGGCCCCAAGAACCTGGAGCAGACGGGTGAGATCGCCGACGGCGCCCTGCTGATCTTCCCCTCGGCCGAGCACATCGAGGACACCGCGCTCCGGCACCTGCGGGCGGGTCGTGAGAAGGCCGGCAAGACCATGGAGGGCTTCGACGTCTGTCCGACGCTGCCGCTCGCCGTCGGCGCCGACAAGGACGTGACGGCGCTCGCCGACATGTTCCGCTCGTACACCGCGCTGTACGTCGGCGGCATGGGCAGCCCCAAGCAGAACTTCTACAACCAGCTCGCCCGGCGCATGGGGTACGAGAAGGAGGCCGCCGAGATCCAGGACAAGTACCTGTCCGGCGACAAGGAGGGCGCGGCCGCCGCCGTTCCGCACGCGCTCATCGACCAGACCACGCTGCTCGGCTCCGTGGACCGCATCGCCGACCGGATGCAGGCCTACGCGGCGGCGGGTGTCACCACGCTCACGCTGTCGCCCGCCGGCTTCACGCTGGAGGACCGGATCGCCTCGCTCCGCGCCGGTTCGGACGCGCTGGAGCGGGCCGGTCTGGCGTAACGCGTCGGAAGCGGTTTTCGGAGGGGCGCGAGAAGTTCCGCGGCCGTGGTGGGGGCTCGGGGGTCTTCCCCGCCACGGCCGTCTCCGGGAACAACGCGCGGGCGCGCCCTGGGTTACGCGCCCGGTCCCGTTCCGGCATCCTTCGTTTGGCGCATTTGTCCGACACATCGGTTGCCGGGCCCCCCGCATCCCATTTGACTCGTTTTCTGCGGACCCTGCAGAAAGGTGTCATCGATGCTTTCGGCCAAGAGTCTGTTCCAGGAGATCCTCGACAACGACGAGTCGTTCCGGCTCTTCTGCTCCATAGCCGCCAGCGGGGAGTCGCAGGGTGGCTGGGAGAACGCGCGCATCGCCGCCCTCGTCCCGCAGAGCGCTCGCGAACTCGCCCCGAAGATCACCCGGCACGGCGCCGACGAGGACAAGCACGGGCGGATCTTCCACGCCCTGATGAACAGGCGCGGCCTCGCGCCGGCCGAGGTCCCGGCCGACACCGACTACACGATGCTCCTGGAACGGCACGGGATCGGCCTCGCGCACGACAAGCTGAAGAGCGAGCAGCCACTCACCGTGGAGGACATCGTCACCTACCTCGCCCACAGCAGGGTCACCGAGCAGCGTGCCTCCGAGCAGATGGAGCTGCTGCGCAGGCACTTCGGCGACCATCCCGGCATCGGGCGCGCGGTCCGGATGATCTCCCAGGACGAGGACAGGCACCTCGCCTACTGCCACGAGGAGCTGCTCCGCCTGGCGTCCGCCGGACACGGCCGGGCCATCCGGCGGACACTGCGCGAGTGCGCGCTCGCCGAGATCCGCGTCTACCGGGACGTCAGTCTCGCCGTGATGGCCCACATGGGACGCATCCTCGGCTGGTCGAGGGCCAAGGCGGCGACGCTCGCCGCCGCCATCCACGCCGTCTACGCCTACGAGCGCGCCGCGGGCTGGCGCCGGATGGTCTCCCTGAAGATGCCGGAGCACCGCGACGCCCTCGGAGGCCCCGCGACGCCCGCACCGGAGTTGGCGTGACCCGCGGCCGCGAGCCCTCCGTACGTCGAACACGTCACAGCCAGCCGCGCCGCTTGAAGAGGTGGTACAGCAGGAACTCCAGCGTCGCCATCGCCAGGATCACCGCCGGGTACGACCAGAGCCAGTGCAGCTCGGGCATGTGGTCGAAGTTCATGCCGTAGATGCCGGCGATCATCGTGGGGACCGCTGCCATGGCCGCCCACGCCGAGATCTTCCGCATGTCGTCGTTCTGGCGCACGCTCATCTGCGCGAGATGCGCCGAGAGAATGTCCGAGACCAGCCGGTCCAGGCTCTCCACCGACTCGTTCACACGGGCCAGGTGGTCGTTGACGTCGCGGAAGAAGGGGTGCGCCTTCTCGTGCACGAACGGCACTGGGGCGCCGGCGGTGCCCGAGCCCGAGAGGCGGGTCAGCGGAACGGTCAGCGGGCCCGTCGCCCGCCGGAACTCCAGGATCTGCCGCTTGAACGTGTAGATCCTGGACGCGGTGTGCCGCGAACCCCCGCCGCTCGGCGAGAAGACCTCCGCCTCCAGCCCCTCCAGGTCCGTCTGGAGCTCGGTCGCCACCCCCAGGTAGTGGTCGACCGTGGCGTCGGCGATCGAGTAGAGCGCCGCCGTCGGCCCCTGCCGCAGCATCTCGGGATCCGCCTCCAGCCGGCGGCGCACCTCCGCGAGAGGCGAGCACTCGCCGTGCCGGACGGTCACCACGAAGGAGTCCCCTATGAACACCATCACCTCACCGGTGGTGACGACATCGCTCTCCGCCTCGTACGCGACCGGCTTCAGGACCATGAACAGCGAGTCGTCGAACACCTCCAGCTTGGGCCGCTGATGCGCCTTGAGGGCGTCCTCGACCGCCAGCGGGTGCAGCCCGAACTCATCGGTGACGAGGTCGAACTCCTGCTCCGTCGGCTCGTACAGCCCGATCCAGACGAACGCGTCGCCCTCGGCGCGTGCCAGGGTCAGAGCGTCGGAGAGGTCCTCGGGGCCCTCCGTCCGGCGCCCGTCGTGGTAGACGGCGCAGTCGACGATCACGGAGCGTATTCTCCCGCCGTCCGGCCGGCACCGCACTCCGGCCGCCGTTGTCCACAGGCCCCGCCGGCTCCCCGAGCCACCCGTTTACGCTGGGCCGCATGCCCACCCTGATTCTCGTACGGCACGGACGTTCGACCGCCAACACCGCTGGGCTGCTCGCGGGCTGGACGCCGGGCGTCGCCCTCGACGCGCGCGGCGCCCAGCAGGCCGCGGCGCTGCCCGGGCGGCTCGCCGCGCTGCCGATCTCCGAAGTCGTCACCAGCCCCCTGCAGCGCTGCCAGGAGACCGTGCAGCCGCTGCTCGACGCCCGCCCCGAGCTGCGCGTGCACACCGACGAGCGGATCGGGGAGGCGCACTACGGGGACTGGTCCGGCCGCAAGCTCGCCGAGCTGAAGGACGAGCCCCTGATGGACGTCGTACAGGCGCATCCGTCCGCGGCCGCGTTCCCCGGCGGAGAATCGATGCGGGCCATGCAGACCCGGGCCGCCGAAGCGGTGCGGGAGTGGAACGCGCGCGTGGAGCGCGATCACGGCGGCGACGCCGTATATGTGATGTGTTCGCACGGTGACATCATCAAATCCCTCGTCGCGGACGCACTCGGACTTCATCTCGATCTCTTCCAGCGGATCTCTGTAGAGCCGTGTTCCATCACCGCGATCCGTTACACACGACTGCGCCCCTTCCTCGTGCGCCTCGGGGACACGGGCGACCTCGCCTCCCTGGCGCCGCGCGAGGAGCCCCCCAGCGGGGACGCACCGGTCGGGGGCGGTGCGGGCGCACCGTGATCGTCGGCCGCAGTAGGGTGAAGCGGTTGAAGCAGCGCAAGTAGTCGTCAGCAAGTTGTCAGCAGCCGATGCGGACCCAGGCAGGCAGCCGGTCCACATGCCGATTCCAATGGAGACAGGACGTGTCCCGTCAGGTGTTCCTCTACGACCCCCCGGACCGTTTCGTGGCCGGTACGGTCGGGCTGCCCGGGCGCCGTACCTTCTTCCTGCAGGCCTCCTCAGGCCCCCGGGTGACCAGCGTCGCCCTGGAGAAGACCCAGGTCGCCGCACTCGCCGAGCGCATGGACGAGCTCCTCGACGAGGTCGTGCGGCGCACCGGCGGCAGCGCCCCCGTCCCGGCGATGGCCCCCACCGAGGTGTCCGACACCGCCCCTCTCGACACCCCGGTGGAGGAGGAGTTCCGGGTCGGCACGATGGCGCTGGCCTGGGACGGTGAGGAACAGCGCATGATCGTCGAGGCGCAGGCCCTCGTCGAGCTCGACGCCGACACCGACGAGGACCTCGCCGAGGCCGAGGAAAGGTTGCTCCAGGACGAGGAGAACGGTCCGCCGATGCTCCGCGTCCGGCTCACCGGTGCGCAGGCCAGGGCCTTCGCCAAGCGCGCCCTCGACGTCGTCAACGCGGGCCGGCCGCCCTGCCCGCTGTGCAGCCTCCCGCTCGACCCGGAAGGACACGTATGTCCGCGACAGAACGGATACCGCCGCGGAGCGTGACCACGGCCGAGCTGCTCGCCCTGGGCGAGCTGAAGGTGCGCGGACGGATCCGTGAGGCGTCGAACGCGGTGCTGTACTGCTCCGTGTCGTACGAGGGCCGGGACGCGTCCTGCGTCTACAAACCGGTCGCCGGGGAGCGGCCCCTGTGGGACTTCCCCGACGGGACCCTCGCCCAGCGTGAGGTGGCCGCGTACGAGGTCTCCGAGGCCACCGGCTGGGGGCTGGTCCCCACCACCGTGCTGCGCGACGGGCCCTACGGCGAGGGCATGTGCCAGCTGTGGATCGAGGCCCTGCCCGAGGCCGACGGGGACGGGCTGCTGGCCCTGGTGGAGGGCGAGGAGCCCGCGGAGGGCTGGAAGGCCGTCGGCCTCGCCGAGGTCGGCGAGGGGGAGACGGCGCTGCTCGTGCACGCCGACGACGTCCGGCTGCGGCGGCTCGCCGTGCTCGACGCCGTGCTCAACAACGCGGACCGCAAGGGCGGGCATCTGCTGCCCGCCGGTGAGGGGCGGTTGTACGGCATCGACCACGGGGTCACCTTCAACGCCGAGAACAAGCTGCGCACACTGCTGTGGGGCTGGGCGGGGGAGTCGCTGACGCCTGAGGCGGTCGAGGTCCTCACCTCCCTGCGGGACGGCCTGGCGCCGGGCGCGCCGCTCGCCACCCGGTTGGCCGAACTCATCACCTCGGCTGAGATCGACGCCACACGGGCGCGTGTGGAGGCGATGCTCTCGTCGGGGAAGCACCCGGAGCCGAGCGGGGAGTGGCCGGCGATCCCCTGGCCGCCGGTGTAGGCACCCTCGGCCCCGTAGGACCGGGTGACGCACATCGCCGGGCGTTGCGCAAGAGGGTGTTCTTCGTCATCACGGCTGGTCCGGGTCGTATACGGAAGTTCCGTCCGGTTAGGCTCATGACATGCATGCCTGGCCCGCTTCTGAGGTCCCCGCCCTGCCTGGTGAGGGCCGCGACCTCCAGATCCACGACACCGCGACCGGTGGTCTCGTCGCACTTGACCCCGGTCCCGTCGCCCGTATCTACGTCTGCGGCATCACGCCGTACGACGCGACCCACATGGGTCACGCGGCGACCTACAACGCGTTCGACCTCGTTCAGCGCGTGTGGCTCGACACCAAGCGGCAGGTTCACTACGTCCAGAACGTGACCGACGTCGACGACCCGCTCCTGGAGCGGGCGGAGCGCGACGGCGTCGACTGGGTGGGACTCGCCGAGCAGGAGACCGCCCTCTTCCGTGAGGACATGACCGCCCTGCGGATGCTGCCGCCGCGGCACTACATAGGCGCCGTCGAGGCGATACCCGGCATCGTGCCGCTCGTCGAGCGGCTGCGGGACGCGGGCGCGGCGTACGAACTCGAAGGGGACGTCTACTTCTCCGTCGAGTCCGACCCCAACTTCGGCAAGGTGTCCAACCTGGACGCCGCCGCCATGCGCCTGCTCTCCGCCGAGCGGGGCGGCGACCCGGATCGTCCGGGCAAGAAGAACCCGCTCGACCCGATGCTCTGGATGGCGGCGCGGGAGGGAGAGCCCAGCTGGGACGGGGGCTCGCTCGGCCAAGGCCGGCCCGGCTGGCACATCGAGTGTGTCGCCATCGCCCTCGACCACCTCGGGATGGGCTTCGACGTCCAGGGCGGCGGCTCCGACCTCGCCTTCCCGCACCACGAGATGGGCGCCTCGCACGCCCAGGTGCTCACCGGTGAGTTCCCGATGGCCAAGGCGTACGTGCACGCCGGCATGGTCGCGCTCGACGGCGAGAAGATGTCGAAGTCCAAGGGCAACCTGGTCTTCGTGTCGAAGCTCCGGCGCGACGGCGTCGACCCGGCCGCCATCCGCCTCGCTCTCCTCGCGCACCACTACCGCGCCGACTGGGAGTGGACGGACACCGTCCTCGCGGACGCGGTCGCCCGTCTGGAGAACTGGCGGGCAGCGGTGTCGCGGCCCGACGGGCCGTCCGCCGAGGCGCTGGTCGAGGAGATCCGCGAGGCCCTCGCCCATGACCTGGACGCACCGGCCGCGCTCGCCGCGGTCGACCGCTGGGCGGCGCTCCAGCGCGAGACGGGCGGTACGGACGAGGGCGCCCCCGGCGTCGTCTCGCGAGCCGTGGACGCCCTGCTGGGCGTAGCCCTGTAGTACTTCCTCACCTGTGGGGGGCGCCGGGCAGTCGTACTGCCCGGCGTCCCCTTCGTTCTCAGAGCGTCACTTGTTCACGATGACGGCCTGTACGGCGTTGCTGTTGGCGTCGTAGACGCCGATGACCTGCTGCCCGTAGGCGAAGGCCTGCTGGACCTCGTCGTGGGTGACCTGGTTGGGGTTCACCAGGGGGCGCCAGGTGTTGTCGATGAACAGGTAGAGGATCGACGGCTGGCCCGGGAGCGGGGTGACCACGTCCCAGAAGTGCTGGGCGATCCCGCTCGTCAGGGCCTGTGCCTGTTGCTGCTGGCCGCTGAGCTGCTGCAGCAGCTGCTGGAACGGCTGCTGCTGACCCATCTGCTGGAGCTGCTGCTGGAGCTGCTGCGGGATCTGCGGTTGCGGGTTCTGGTACTGCGGGTTCTGGTACTGCGGAAGCTGCGGGTTCTGGTGCTGTGGGATCTGCTGCTGGCCGAACGGCTGCTGGATCTGCTGTCCGAAGGCCATGGGCTGCTGCTGTCCGAACTGTCCGAACTGCTGGGGCGGCGCCGTGCTCGGTCCCTGCTGCCCCTGCTGGATGCCCTGCTGGTTTCCTTGCTGCTGACTCATCTGCGGGGTGGTGCTCATACGGGTGCCACCTTCCGTGAATCATCGAATCGTTGACTTTGCGGGTACGTCCTCGGGTGGATCTCGGACACGTCAGCCCGTGACGACCAGGCCGACGATCTCATCGTCCGAGAACCAGACCCGTACGTCGGGCCGTCCGCCCGCGAAGGCGGAGTGCACCGCCTGACGGATCTCGGAGGAGGGGTTGTTGAGGTTGCGCCAGTCACCCGCCACGAACAGCCGGAGCCTGGGCGGGAGTTCGCGCGGATACGGCAGCAGCTCGTCCCAGTACCGTTCGGCCTGGCCCGAGCCGACCGCCTCCGGCAGCAGACGGGCGACCGCCGCCTTGATGTCCGGCCGGCTGCCGATCCGCTGGGAGGCGGGCCGGCCCGGCGCGTCCTGCTGCGGGGAGCCGCTGGCCCGCAGCACCGCGCGGGCACGCTCGGGGGACATCGGTTCCTGGGCCGCCGCCTTGAGCATGCCCTGCAGCGCGGCCAGGGCGCCGACCACCACCGGGGAGGCGGAGGAGGTCCCGGAGAACGTGTCCGTGTACCAGCCGATCTCCTCGGCACCGCCCTGCAGATCGCCGGGCCGGTCCCAGAAGCCGCCGGTGGTCGTGACCTCACGGCCCCAGCCCTGTGCGTCCACCCGTGCCCCGTAGTTGGAGAACGCGAGGCGGGAGCGGTCCGGGCCGTGATCGCGGCCGTGCGTGCCGGGCGGTGGTGCGCCCGCGCCGACCAGTACCGCGCCGGAGGACGGGTTGGCGGGGTTGAAGGGGTTGCGCCACCACGCGGGGAACTCGGCGGGGCGCCGTTCGTACACCGCGTCGTCGAGCGACTCGGCGCCGTTGCCCGCGGCTGCCACGACGAGGACGCCCTTGGCGGTCGCGTACCGGATGGCCGCGTAGTTGTCCGGCCACCACTCGATCGCGATGTAACCCTGCTGGTCGTCGCGCTCCTCGAAGTCGAACCGCGGCCCTGGAGCGTGCAGTTCGACCAGGATGATGTCGCCGGGGCCCAGCCGGTCGGCCGCCGCGTGGATCGCGGCGGCCGTGCCCATGCCCTGGAAGGACGCGGCCGCGGTCACCGCGTCCGGCGCGATGCCGGTGATCCCGCGCTCGTCGCGATCGCCGCCGATCACCCCGATGACGGCGGTGCCGTGGTTGCGCCAGGCGAGGTCCGTCAGCGGGGTGCCGACGACCACGCCCGCGAGTTTCGCGGTCAGGTCCTCGTGGCCCAGCTGCCAGGCCCCCTCCACATCGATCACCGTCACGCCCTGGCCCGCACCGCCGGGCCGCTGCCAGGCCCAGTACGCGTCGATGCCCTCGGGCGCCGGCCGTAGATAGCCCTGACGGCTGGTGAAGTCCGGGGTGACCGGCGCGCCTTCCTTCGTCCGCCGGCCGTCGTCCGCGCTCGCCGAGCCGTTCGCGCTGCGCCCGACCGACCCCACCGAAGCGGGTACGGCGCCGGGCTTCACGTAGGCCGTGTCGATCCCCGGCAGCGCGGCGATCCGTGAACGCAGTTCCTGGGCGCGGCTCTCGACGCCGCGCACCCGGTAGAAGAGCGCGAGGTCGGGTCCGTCCCCGCCGCCCGCCGCCGCGGACTGCCGCAGGCGGTCCTCGCCGCCGAACAGCGGCTCCAGGGCGAGCTGTTCGTCACTGAGGAACATGTTGAGGGCCGATACGTCCGTGCCGCCGCCGAGCGGACGCCCTCGGCCGCGGCACGCAACCGGGCCTCGGGGCGTGCGACGACGATCAGCTCCTGCTCGGCTCCCCGGTAGGTGAACCCGGCTCCGTCGGGTCCCGGCCCGGCTGTTCCCGGGCCCTGTGTCGGCTGTACCTGGTCGGTCATCGCGTACCGCTCCTCTCGGTTCGGTCCTGCGGGTGCTGCCATGTCCCGTCCCCGGGCCGCGCCTTCGGGGCACAACCTGGCACGCCCACGGCGACTCGTCCACCCCGTATTCGCCAACTCGGTTTGAAAACAAGTTGAATGGGGAAACCTGTGCAATCCGGCCTGAAACAGATGTCACGCAGCAAACCGGCCAAAGGCTGCGGAGTCGGGGGTCATGTGGTGGGGGGACAGGGGCAGTTGACCGCTGGACCGGTCGACTCCCGCTCCCGCCCGAAAGGGCGCACCGTGAGCCCGAACGGCATCCGCCCGGAGGGCATCACCGTCGGCGGCGGCCGGGCTGAAACTCGACGGCCGGACACCCCGTACGACGGGATCGCCGTCGAACGCCGACGTGAGGTGACCGCAGGGTGCTGAACGCGGGGTGTCTGAACGCGAAGGGGCGGTGCGCCAGGTGCGCACCGCCCCTTCCGTCGGCTCGGCTTCAGCCGGCCCGGTCCGATCCGGCGGCTCAGTCCTCCGAAGAGTCCTCGTCGTCGGTGCCGGTCTCCGGCCGCGGGGACTTCGGAGGCTTCGGACGACCGCCGGGGTTGTCCCGCAGATACGAGGAACTGTCGCTGCCGTCGGCCGTGGCGTGCCCGCCCGGGGCCGGGCCCGCCGGACCGCCGCCGTCGCGCCGCCGCAGATAGCGCTCGAACTCGCGTGCGATCGCCTCACCCGACGCCTCCGGCAGCTCCGCGGTGTCCCGGGCCTCCTCCAGCGTCTGCACGTACTCGGCGACCTCGCTGTCCTCGGCGGCCAGCTGGTCCACGCCCAGCTGCCAGGCCCGCGCGTCCTCGGCCAGCTCGCCCAACGGGATCCGCAGGTCGATCAGGTCCTCCAGACGGTTGAGGAGGGCCAGCGTCGCCTTCGGGTTCGGCGGCTGCGACACATAGTGCGGTACGGCCGCCCACAGCGACACCGCCGGTACGCCCGCGTGCGTGCACGCCTCCTGGAGGATGCCGACGATGCCCGTGGGGCCCTCGTACTTGGTCTCCTCCAGGTCCATCGTGCGGGCCAGGTCCGGGTCGGAGGTGACCCCGCTGACCGGCACCGGACGGGTGTGCGGGGTGTCACCGAGCAGTGCGCCCAGGATCACCACCAGCTCCACGCCCAGCTCGTGTGCGAAGCCCAGCAGTTCGTTGCAGAACGAGCGCCACCGCATCGACGGCTCGATCCCGCGGACCAGCACGAGGTCGCGCGGCTTCTCGCCGCCGACCCGGACCACCGACAGGCGGGTGGTCGGCCAGGTGATCTTGCGGACCCCGCCGTCCAGCCACACCGTGGGACGGTTCACCTGGAAGTCGTAGTAGTCCTCGGCGTCCAGCGCCGCGAACACCTCGCCCTTCCACTCTCTGTCGAGATGCGCGACCGCGGTGGAGGCGGCGTCGCCGGCGTCGTTCCAGCCCTCGAACGCGGCCACCATGACCGGGTCGATCAGCTCGGGAACCCCCTCGAGCTCGATCACCCAGCGCCTCCTTCCGACGTGCCCCTTACGTACGCCCCAACCTTACGGCGTGCGCAGGGGGCCTCCGCAGCCCCCTTGCACGGGGGAGTGAACGGATCACTGCCCCGCCGAGGGGTCGGAAACACTCGTGATCGCCGGCGTGAACCGCCCCCGAGTCATCCGAGCTGTACCTACAGCGTGCTGCGCAGCCACTGCTCCACGCTCGCGATGTGCACCGTGGCCCACGAGCGGGCCGCCTCCGCGTCGCGGTCCCGCAGGGCGGACAGGATCGCCCGGTGCTCGTGCAGGGTGCGGCTGACCGCGTCCTCCTGGGTGAGACCGCGCCAGATCCGGGCCCGGGTGGTGGGCCCGGAGAGACCGTCCAGCAGCGAGCACAGGACCGAGTTCCCGGAGGTCTGCACGATGCCCCGGTGGAACTCCAGGTCGCACGCGACGAGTTCCTCCACCGAGGGGGCGGCGCCCAGCGCGTCCAGCTGGGAGGTGAGGGCCTGCAGTTGCTGCTCGCTGATCCTCGAGGCGGCCATCGCCGTGGCCGCGGGCTCCAGGATCCGGCGGACGGCGAGGAACTCGAGCACCGTGTCGTCCCGGTGGAAGTCGACGACGAAGCTCAGCGCCTCCAGAAGGAGCTGGGGGTCCAGGCTGGTGACGTACGTGCCGTCGCCCTGCCGTACGTCCAGGATGCGGATCAGCGAGAGCGCGCGTACCGCCTCCCGCAGGGAGTTCCGGGACAGGCCGAGGTCGGCGGCGAGCTCGCTCTCCTTGGGGAGCCGGTCGCCGGGGCGCAGTGTGCCGGAGACGATCATGTCCTTGATCTTCTCGATCGCCTCATCGGTGACTGCCATGGCGGACCTCCCTGTCACTCCGGATGTCGCTGAGTCATCCGATGTCTTCGGCCATTATGTGGGGTCACCAGGCCGAACGGACAGAAACGTCGGCGTTTCCCGAGCTCATGTACGGTGTCGCGGACGTTCGGAATATCAGGAGTGCCCGCTATGCCCCAGGAACTGCGCGCCGTCGACTGGACCGGAAACAGCCTCGCGCTCATCGACCAGACCGTGCTGCCGCATCGCACCGAGATCCGCGAGATCCGTGACGTGGACGCGTTGGTCGACGCCATCCAGCGGCTCGTCGTGCGCGGTGCGCCGGCGATCGGGGCGGCGGGGGCGTACGGGGTGGCGCTCGCGCTGTCGCAGGGCGAGCGCGAGGGCTGGTCGGTACAGGAGACGCGGGCGGCGGTGGCCCGCGTCCGTGCGGCGCGTCCGACCGCGGTGAACCTCATGGTGTGCGTCGACCGGGTGATGGCCCGCTTCGACGAGGGACTGGACGCGGTGCTCACGGAGGCCGCGGCCGTCCAGCGCGAGGACGTCGAGGCGAACCGGGCGATGGGGGCGTACGGCGCGGACTGGCTGCTCAAGAGGGTCGCGGTGGACCGGCCGCTGCGGGTGCTCACGCACTGCAACACCGGTGCGCTCGCCACCGCGGGCTGGGGCACGGCCCTCGGCGTCATCCGCGAGCTGCACGCGCGCGGCCTGGTCGAGGTGGTGTACGCCGACGAGACGCGTCCGCTGCTCCAGGGGTCCCGCCTCACCGCCTGGGAACTCGTCCAGGAGGGCATCCCGCACTACGTCCAGGCCGACGGCGCCGCCGCAGGAACGATTCTGCGTGGTGAGGTCGACGCGGCGATCGTCGGCGCCGACCGCATCGCCGCCAACGGCGACACGGCCAACAAGGTGGGCACGGTCGGGGTCGCCCTCGCCTGCGCGGACGCCGGAATCCCGTTCCTGGTGGCCGCCCCCACCACGACGGTCGACCTGACCACGGCCACGGGCGCCGACATCCACATCGAACTCCGCGGCGAGGACGAGGTGCTGGAGTGGTCGGGCATCCGCACGGCTCCCACCGGTTCCCGAGGCCACAACCCGGCATTCGACGTCACCCCGGGCCGCCTGGTGACGGGCCTGGTGACGGAACGCGGGGTGCTGGAGATCTCGGCGGGGGAACTGCCCGGGGATCACCTGAAGTAGCGGGTCGCGGGCCTTGACGACCGCGGCCTGTGTGGTGGGCGAGGCCCCGGACACCTGCCCGGGGACCCCCGCCGCCGGAATCAGCGCTGCGTCAGTTCCAGTTCCAACAGCCACTCCACCACTTCGGTGTGATGGCGGGCCTGGCGCGGGTCCGCGCCCCAGACGTACAGGCCGTGGCCTGCCACGACGACCGCCGGCATGTGGGGGTCGCGGGCCGCTTCCAGGCGGTCGCCCAGGACCTTCATGTCCTGGCTGTTGGCGATGACGGGAAGGGTGACCTCGACGCCGTGGGCGGGCTGGCCGACGCCCTTCAGCATCTCGAGGTCCCGGAACACGATGCCCCCGGGCTCCCGGCGCCCCATGGCCACGGACGCGACGGTGTGGACGTGGACGACGGCCCCCGCACCCGTGAGCGCGGCCACGCGCGCGTGCAGCTCGGCCTCCGCCGACGGCTTCCCGCCCGCGACCGCCGCACCCGAACCGTCCACCACCACCACGTCGGCGGGGGTGAGTTCACCCTTGTCGTGCCCGCTCGCGGTGACCGCGAGCCGCAGCGGATCCCGGCTCAGGACGACGGACAGGTTGCCGGACGTGCCGCGCATCCAGCCGAAGGAGGTGAAGCGGGCCGACTCGGCGGCCAGGATCTCGCCCGCCTCCTGGAGGTCGAGGACTTTCGGCTCGGCGGTCATGTGGTGCTCCTCGCGATGGTGATCTCGTCGAACGTCCCCGCCTGCGGGTGATCGCCGACGCCCTGCTCGTAGTACGGCTCCCCGGGGCGGCGTACGCCCACGGTCCGCCACCCGGCCGCCCGCGCCGCGTCGAGCTCGCCCGGCCGGTCGGAGAGGAAGAGCAGCCGGTCGGGCGCGCTGCCCAGCGCCGCCGCGATCGTCGCGTACGACTCCGGCTCCTGTTTGGGACCCGCGTTCTCCGTGTCGTACAACCCCTCGACGAGCGGCAGCAGATCGCCCTCGGGGCTGGACCGGAACCACGCCCGCTGCGCCGCCACGGACCCCGACGAGTACACGTGCAGCCGTACACCCGCCGCGTGCCACGCGCGCAGCGCCGGGACGACGTCCTCGTAGAAGTGCGAGACGAGGTCCCGGCGTGCGAAACCCTCGGCCCAGATGATGCCCTGGAGGGTCTTGAGCGGGGTGGCCTTGCGGTCCTCGTCGAGCCAGTCGTTCAGGGCCTTCTCGACGCGGGCGGCGTCCGCGTCGGGCTCCGCGATCAGCTCCCGCACCTGCGCCGTCGCCCGCGCCACCGCCGGATCATCGCTCCGCTCCGAGAGCAGTGCTCCGAACCGAGAGCGGGAGTACGGATACAGCACGTCCACGACGAACCCCGTGGCGCTCGTGGTGCCCTCGATGTCGAGCACCACGGCGTCCACGTCGAACCGGAGGGTCACGCCGCGGCCCGGTCCCGCTGGTATCCCGCGTCGATCGTGTCGAAGTCCGGGAAACGGTCCGCGATCCGGTCGCCGGTGAAGTTCCCGACCCAGCCGTCCTCCTCGTGGAAGAACCGGATCGCGGTGAACGACGGCGACGTCCCCATGTCGAACCAGTGCGTCGTGCCGCGCGGCACGCCCAGCAGGTCGCCCTTCTCGCACAGCACGGCGTGCACCTCGCCCCCCACGTGGAGGTAGAAGATCCCGGACCCCGAGACGAAGAAGCGCACCTCGTCATCGTCGTCGTGCGTGTGCTCCTGGAGGAACTTCTCGCGTGCGGCCTTCGCCTTGACGGGGTACTCGGGGTCCTCGCTCGGGTGCAGCCCGAGGACGTCGACCGTGGTGAAGCCCTCCTCCGCGTTGAGCTTCTCGATCTCGGGACCGTACGCGGCGAACACCGTGTCGCTGTCCGCGTCCGCGGGCACGTCCTCGCGGACCGGCCACTGCTCGTAGCGCACACCGATCGGCGCGAGCGCGGCGGCGATCTCGGCGGGGTCGGAGGTGCGGCGCACGAGCGTCTCGGGTCCGGTCTCGGGCCAGGTCGTCAGCAGGGTCATGGAAAGAGCTCCAGAATCTGGAAGTCGTGTCCGGATGCTGGACATGCACCCGGAAGAGGAACGGGAGGGGGCGCCGGAGGTCCGGGGCGGCCGGGCGCGGTGCCCTCCGCGGGCGGATGACGGGTGGGAAATACCTGGTCAGCCGCGACACGCCGCGCCGGTACAGCGTCGTATCGCTGTCGCGCATGATGTCGTCATCGGAGCCTCACTGTCCCGGGTCGGGTGCCGGTACGGAGATCGTAACGCCCGCCGGCCGGCCCGTCGGGTGTGAGCTATTTGTTGTCTCAAGTAGTGAGAATCCGAGTCTTACGCTTTGACGCATGGCCGAAATCGTTCACATGATCTGCCTATGAAGACGCTGCTGCTCGTGCGGCGGCTGTACGTGGACTTGCTCCGGTCGACCACAGCCCGCTGTCGCTGACCTCCATCGGAGCGCCCGACCACGGCCCCGCCCTCAGTCGGTTCCCCGTGAACCCGAGGCGCCCGCCCGTGTGCGATACGCCTGTCGCCCTGGCCTGTTTCCTCCCCGGCGCTCCGGACCGGCACTCCCTCTTCGCCCCGCTCTTTCCTTCCCGCCCTGCTCTGGAGCTCTCGTGTCCCGTACCGCCCGCACCCGCGTCCCCCTCGCCGCACTCTCCCTCGCGTCCGTCTCCGCGCTCTTCCTCGCGGGCTGCTCCCAGTCCTCCAACGCCTCGCAGAGCACCGGCGACCAGGCCGCCTCGGCCTCCGCCGCCACCGGCAAGAAGCCCGCGCCGTTCAGCAAGGGCAACGTGAAGGTGGCCCTGGTCCGGCAGAGCGGCGCCGGCGACTACTTCGAGCAGTGGGGCAACGGAGCCAAGGCGCAGGCCAAGGCCCTCGGCGTCGACCTGACCGTGTACGACGCCCAGGCCGACAACGCCAAGCAGGCCACCGACCTGGCCTCGGCCATCAACTCCGGCGCGCAGGCGATCATCGTCGACCACGGCTTCCCGGCCACGATCCAGCCCGAGATCGACCAGGCGGTGAAGAAGGGCATCAAGGTCGTCGTCTACGACGTCGAGACCACCAACAAGAGCGTCGTCAGCACCGAGCAGGACGACGCGAGCATGGCGCAGGCCGTGCTCGACGTGATGGCGAAGGACCTCGGCAAGAACGCCAAGGTGGGCTACGTCAACGTCGCCGGGTACGCCGCCCTCGACAAGCGCGACAGCGTCTGGAAGAAGACCGCCGAAGCCCACGGCTGGAAGCAGGCGTTCAAGGTCGGCAAGGTCACCGACTCCACCGCCACCGACAACGTTCCCCTGGTGTCCGCCGCGCTCACCCAGAACTCCGACGTGACCGGCGTCTTCGCCCCCTACGACGAGCTCGCCAAGGGCACCGTCCTCGCGGTCCAGAACAAGAAGCTCCAGGGCAAGGTGAAGGTCTTCGGCGCGGACGTCTCCAACGCCGACATCCAGAACATGACCGCCAAGGACAGCCCGTGGGTCGCCACGGCGGGCACCGACCCGTCCGCGGTCGGCGCCGCCGTCGTCCGTACGGCAGCCCTGGAACTGGCCGGTCAGCTGAACACCACCTCGGTCGAGTTCCCGGCCGTCGCCATCACCCAGGACTTCCTGAAGCAGAACAAGATCGAGAACATGGACCAGCTGCGCACGGCGCTGCCCGCGCTGAACCTCTCCAAGGTCAGCACCGCGGACTGGATTCCCAATGTCGCCCACTGACGCACCGGCGGAGGGCACGGCGGTCGCCCTCCGCGACGTCAGCATGGCCTTCGGGGGCAAGACGGTGCTCGCCTCCGTCTCCCTCGACATCGCGCCGGGCAGCGTCGTCGCGCTGCTCGGCGCGAACGGCGCGGGCAAGTCCACGCTCATCAAGATCCTGTCCGGCGTGCACACCGAGCACGGCGGACAGGTGAGCGTGAACGGCGCGCCCGCCGCGCTCCACTCCCCGCTCGCCGCCCGCCAGCTGGGCATCCAGACCGTGCACCAGCGCATCGGCGAGGGCATCGTGCCCGGCCTCTCGGTCGCCGAGAACCTGGTCTTCGAGGAGCTGGCCCAGACACGCGGCAACCCGTTCCTGGGCGGACGCAGGATGCTGGCCCGCGCCCGCGAGATCCAGTCCGCCCTGGACCTCGGCTGGAGCGACGCCGTGCTCAAGCGGGACGTCACCGAACTCGGCATCTCCGACCGCCAGCTGCTGATCCTGGCGCGCGCCCTCGCGACCCGCCCACGCCTCCTCGTCCTCGACGAGCCGACCTCCGCGCTCTCCGCCGCCGAGGCGGAGCGCCTGTTCGCGCTCGTCGAACGGATGCGGTCCGAGGGCATCGCGGTGCTGTACGTCTCCCACCGCCTCGGTGAGATCGACGCGCTCGCCGACCGCCTGGTCGTCCTGCGGGACGGCCGTCTCACCGAGGACCAGGTCAAGCCCTTCGACTGGGACAGCGCCCTGCGCGCCATGCTCGCCCAGGCCCAGGAGGCGACCACCGCACGGCCGCAGCACACGGGCGAGCACGGCGAGGTCGTCCTCTCCCTGCGCGGCGTCCCGCTCCTCGCGGGCCACCCGCCCCAGGACCTCGACCTGCGCACCGGCGAAGTCACCGGCGTCGTCGGGCTGCTGGGCGCGGGCAAGACCGAACTGGCCCGCGGCCTCTTCGGCGCCGAACCCTTCACCGGGGGAGCCGTGGAGCTGGACGGGAAGCCCTACGAGCCGCGCCGCCCGGCCGACGCCATCCGCAGCGGCGTACACCTGGTCCCGGAGGACCGGCACACGGACGCGCTGATCCCCGGCTGGTCGGTGGCCCAGAACATCTCCCTGCCGTTCCTCAGGTCCCTCTCCACCGTGGGACTCGTGAGCCGGTCCAAGGAGGACGCGCTCGGCCGCGCCACCATCGAGCAGCTCGGCGTCGTCACCCGGGACGAACACAGCACCGTCGAGGAGCTGTCCGGCGGCAACCAGCAGAAGGTCGTCGTCGGCCGCTGGCTCGCCGAGAACCCCCGTGTCCTCATCCTGGACGAGCCGTTCCGAGGCGTGGACATCGGAGCCCGTCGTGACATCGGCCGCCGCGCCCGCGCCCTGGCCGCCGAAGGGGCCGCCGTCCTCGTCCTGTCCGCCGACGTCGACGAGATCCTCGAGATCGCCGACCGGGTCGTCGTCCTCGCCGCGGGCGAGATCCGCCTCGACGCGTACGGGCAAGACGCGGAGCGCGACCGCGTGATCCAGACCATCTCGGCGTCCGTCTGATGCCCGGCACACCAGGAAGTACGCCATGACCACCACCCAGAGCACCCCCGTGCGCGCGGCGACCCCGTCCGCGCCCGCCGTCGGCCACCGGATCCAGAACGCCGTCATCAAGTACGGCTTCATCTTCGTCACCGTCACGCTCTTCGCGTACTTCGCGATCAGCGAGCCGTCCTTCCGCGACTCGGCGACGCTCCTCGACACCCTCCGGTACGTCTCCGTCGCCGCCATCCTGGGCCTCGGCGTCACACTCACCATGGCCGTCGGCGGAATGGACATGTCCGTCGGCTCGGTCGCCGGCCTCGGCGTCACGGTCGCCGCGAAGACGATGGTCAGCTACAACCAGGTCGGCATGGTCGCGATCCTCGCGGTCGTCGCGGCGGGCGCGCTCGTGGGCCTTCTCAACGCCCTCCTGATCGTCGTCCTGAAGATCCCCGACCTGCTGGCCACGCTCGGCACCCTGTTCGTGATCCAGGGCACCAAACTCGTCCTGGTCGACGGGCAGTCCATCACCCCCGGTATGACCCAGTCCGACGGCACCACCGCGCCCGGCAGGTTCACCGAGGGCTTCCTGCGCATCGACCGGGGCACGATCCTCGGCATCCCCATCTCGGTCCTGATCTTCGGCGCGCTGACGGTGATCGCCTGGGTGTTCCTGGCCCGCACCCGCTGGGGTCGCGTGCTGTACGCGATCGGCGCCAACCCCGAGGCCTCCCGCCTGGCCGGCATCCGCGTCGGCGCGTACCGGGCACTGGCGTACGTCCTCTCCGGCGTCCTCGCGTCGACCGGCGGACTGATCCTGGCGTCCCGCATCGGCCAGGGCGACGTCTCGGCCGGCACCTCCCAGCTGCTGGAGGCGATCGCGGTGGCGCTGGTCGGCACCTCGGTCCTCGGCCTGGGCCGCCCGAACGTCTGGGGCACGGCCCTGGGTGCCGTCCTGATCGGGATCATCACCACCGGGCTGACCATCAAGGGTCTCCCGTACTACACGCAGGACGTCGTCGAGGGCGCGGTCCTCATCCTCGCCCTGGTCTTCAGCTTCACCCTGTCCAAGCGCCGCACCGCATAAGGGAGTTACGAGTCGATGGGCTACCGCATCCTGGAGACCGAGGACGTCGCCGGCTACCTGCGAGAGCGCGGCCACTGGGGCGCCGACGAGCCGGAGGTCCGTGAGGTCTCCGACGGCAACATGAACCGCGTCTTCCTCGCCACCGCCACCGACGGCACCCGGGGCCTCGCCGTCAAGCAGGCCCTGCCCTGGGTACGGGTCGCGGGCCCCTCCTGGCCGATGAGCCCCGAGCGCGCCGACGCCGAGGCCCGCGCCTACGAGCAGGTCGCCAAGGTCGCCCCGGACAAGATCCCGGCGATCCACGGCTACGACTCCGACAACTACGTCCTCGTCATGGAGGACATGTCCGATCTCGAGGTGCTGCGCACGGTCCTCAACGAGGGCGGCTCCTACGGCCCGGACACCTCCCGCCGCGTCGGCGAGTTCGTCGCCCAGCTCTCCTTCGCCACCAGCGACTTCGGCATGCCCTCCGCCGAACGCAAGGCGCTGATCGCGGCCTCCGTCAGCCCCGAGCTGTGCAAGATCACCGAGGATGTCGTCCTCTCGGAGCCGTACCTCGAGCACGAGCACAACCACTGGCACCCCGGCCTTGACGACCTCGCCGGGGCCTTCCGCTCCGACCCGCGGCTGCGCACCGAGGTCGCCGAACTGCGCCACCTCTTCATGACCGGCGCGCAGGTCCTGCTCCATGGCGATCTGCACACCGGCAGCATCATGGTCGGAACACGCGAGGGCGCCCCGGTGGTACGGGTCTTCGACCCCGAGTTCTCCTTCGTCGGGCCGATCGGTTTCGACCTCGGCCTGTACTGGGCGAACACGCTCGTCTCGGCGGCCCGCGCGGACGCGCTCGGCATCGAGGGCGACCACGGCGACCAACTCCGTCTCTCCTGGGACGCGTTCAGGGCCGAGTTCCGCCGCCTGTGGCCGACCCGTGTCGACACCTTCTTCGACGACGCCTTCCTCGACCGCTTCCTGGACCGCGTGTGGACCGACTCCCTGGGCTTCGCCGGCGCGGAGATCGTCCGCCGCGTCATCGGCTTCGCCCACCTCACCGACCTGACGACCCTGCCGGACCCGGTGCCCGCGTCCCGGCGAGCACTGCTCCTCGGGCGTGAGCTGATCGTCCGCCGCGCGGAGCTGACCTCACCCGAGGATGTCGAGGCACTCCTGCGCTGACGGGCCGTCGGCCGACCGTCGTAGTAGGCGTCCGACCGCCGCGGCACACCCCGCCGTCCATCGCTGTGGCGGCGCATGCGGAAGGGCGGCTCCCCCCGTGGGAGCCGCCCCTCAGAACCGGCCTACTTCTTGTCGAGCAGGTCCTGCACCTTGGCGCGGACCTCGTCCGTGGCAAGCCCGCGGATCGTCAGCGTCGTACGGCGGCGCAGTACGTCGTCCGTCGTCTCGGCCCACTCGTGGTCGCGGGCCCACACGACCTGCGCCCAGATCTCCGGGGCGTCCGGATGGACGCGCGCGCCGAGCTCCGGGTTCTCGTTCGCCAGGCGCGCGATGTCGAAGGCCAGCGAACCGTAGTGCGTCGCCAGGTGCTTGGCGGTGTCGGCGCCCATGCGGGGGCCGGGTGCCGGGCCGTCGGTGAGCAGACGGTGGGCGACCGCGCGCGGGTTGGCGACACCCGGCAGCGGCAGCTTCTTCGGCAGCTCGGAGATCGGCTCGAAGTCCTCGCCCAGCGGGTGGCCCGGCAGCGACTCCAGCTTCTTCATGACCGTACGGCCGATGTGCCGGAAGGTGGTCCACTTGCCGCCCGCGACGGACAGCATCCCGCCCCGGCCTTCCGTGACGACCGTCTCGCGCTTGGCCTTCGAGGTGTCGCCGGGGCCGCCCGGCAGCACGCGCAGACCGGCGAAGGAGTACGTGATCAGATCGCGGGAGAGCTGCTGGTCGCGGATGGAGAACGCGGCCTCGTCCAGGATCTGGGCTATGTCCCTCTCGTTGACCGAGACGTCCGCCGGGTCGCCGTCGTACTCCTCGTCGGTGGTGCCGAGCAGCAGCATGTCCTCCCAGGGGAGGGCGAAGGTGATGCGGTACTTGTCGATCGGGGTGGCGAGCGCGGCCTTCCAGGGGGAGGTGCGCTTGAGGACCAGGTGCGCGCCCTTGGACAGGCGGATGGAGGGCGCCGCGTTCGGGTCCTCCAGCTTGCGCAGGTGGTCGACCCAGGGGCCGGTGGCGTTGAGGACGAGGCGCGCGTTGACCCCGAACTCCGCGCCGTTCGTGCCGTCCTTGAGGTCCGCGCCGGTGACCCGGCCCTTGGTGAAGCGCAGGCCGGTCACCTCCGCGTGGTTGAGCACGACCGCGCCCGCCTCGACGGCCGCGCGGACCGTCATCAGCGCCATGCGCGCGTCGTTCATCTGGTCGTCGCCGTACACGGCCACGGCCTTGAGGTTCTCGGTGCGCAGCTCCGGCACGTCCTGCTGCGCCTTGGCCGGCGAGAGCAGGTGGCCGACGCCGTCACCGAACGCCGACAGCGCGGAGTAGGCGAAGACGCCCGCTCCGAGCTTCGCCGCGCCGTGCGGCCCGCCCTTGTACACGGGGAGGTAGAACGTGAGCGGGTTCGCCAGGTGGGGGGCCACCTGGCGGGAGACCGCACGGCGCTCGAAGTGGTTCTCCGCCACCAGCTTCACCGCGCCGGTCTGCAGGTAGCGCAGACCGCCGTGGAGGAGCTTGGAGGAGGCGGAGGAGGTGGCGCCGGCGAAGTCGCCGGCGTCGACCAGAGCCACCCGCAGACCGGACTGCGCGGCGTGCCAGGCGGTGGAGATGCCCAGGATGCCGCCGCCGATCACGAGAAGGTCGTACGTCGCCTTGGAGAGCTGCTCCCGGGTCTCGGCGCGACTCGGGTTGGAGCCGGAGGCCGGGTGCGTACCGAGGGCAGGCACGGACTGCAGGGTGGACTGACTGGTCATTGCGGGTTCTTACTCCTCGTCAGTTCTCGTCCTCGAGCCAGCCCATGGTCCGGTCGACGGCCTTGAGCCAGCTCTTGTACTCACGGTCGCGGGTCTCCGCTTCCATGTTCGGGGTCCATTCCGCGGCCCGGCGCCAGTTGGCGCGCAGGTCATCGGTGTTGGTCCAGAAGCCGACGGCGAGGCCGGCGGCGTAGGCGGCGCCGAGGCAGGTGGTCTCGGCGACCATCGGGCGCACCACGGGGGCGTCCAGGACGTCGGCCAGGGTCTGCATCAGCAGGTTGTTGGAGGTCATGCCGCCGTCGACCTTGAGGGCCGTGAGCTCGACGCCGGAGTCCTTCGTCATGGCGTCGCTGACGTCACGGGTCTGCCAGGCCGTGGCCTCCAGGACGGCGCGCGCGATGTGCGCCTTGGTGACGTACCGGGTCAGACCGGCGATCACACCGCGGGCGTCGGGACGCCAGTACGGGGCGAACAGACCGGAGAAGGCCGGCACGAAGTAGGCGCCGCCGTTGTCCTCGACCGAGGACGCGAGGGTCTCGATCTCGGCGGCGGACTTGATCAGGCCCATCTGGTCGCGCATCCACTGCACCAGCGAACCGGTGACGGCGATGGAGCCCTCGAGGGCGTAGACCGGAGCCTGGTCGCCGATGCGGTAGCCGACCGTGGTCAGCAGGCCCGAGTACGAGTTGATGATCTTGTCACCGGTGTTCATCAGCATGAACGTGCCGGTGCCGTACGTGGACTTGGCCTCACCCTCGGAGAAGCAGGTCTGGCCGAACAGGGCCGCCTGCTGGTCGCCGAGCGCGGAGGCGACCGGGATGCCGCCGAGCAGCTCGCCGAGCGGGCCGCCGGTGACCTCGCCGTAGACCTCGGCGGAGGAGCGGATCTCCGGCAGCATCGCCAGCGGGACGCCGATGGACTCGGCGATCTTCTCGTCCCATGCCAGGGTGTGCAGGTTCATCAGCATGGTGCGGGAGGCGTTGGTGACGTCGGTGACGTGGTGACCGCCGTTCGCACCGCCCGTCAGGTTCCAGATGACCCAGGTGTCCATGGTGCCGAAGAGGATGTCCCCGGCCTCGGCGCGCTCGCGCAGGCCCTCGACGTTGTCGAGCAGCCAGCGGGCCTTGGGGCCGGCGAAGTAGGACGCGAGCGGCAGGCCGGTCTCGCGCCGGAAGCGGTCCTGGCCGACATTGCGGCCGAGCTCCTTGCAGAGCGCGTCGGTGCGGGTGTCCTGCCAGACGATGGCGTTGTGGACGGGCTCACCGGTGTTCTTGTCCCACAGCACGGTGGTCTCGCGCTGGTTGGTGATGCCGATGGCCTTGATGTCGTCGCGGGTGATGCCGCCCTTCTCGATGGCCCCCGCCACGACTTCCTGGACGTTGGTCCAGATCTCGGCGGCGTTGTGCTCGACCCAGCCCGGCTTCGGGAAGATCTGCTCGTGCTCCTTCTGGTCGACGGAGACGATGCGTCCGTCGCGGTCGAAGACGATGCAGCGGCTGGAGGTGGTGCCCTGGTCGATCGCGGCGATGAAGGGGCCGGCGGTGTGTGCGTCGGTCACGGTGTGCTCCTGAAGGTTCCGTATGAAAGGGGCTGGCTCACGGCGTGGTGCTTATGGCCTGACGGCGTATTGCTTACGGCTCGGAAAACCTTGCGGTTCAAGGAGGGCCCGAGGCCCGAAGGCCTCGGGGCTCTAAGCAAAGGCGACGTTGTAGAGGCCGGCGGCGATCGCGCCGCCGATCAGCGGACCGACGACCGGAACCCAGGCGTAGCTCCAGTCGGAGCCGCCCTTGTTCGGCAGGGGGAGCAGCGCGTGCACGATGCGCGGACCGAGGTCACGGGCCGGGTTGATCGCGTAGCCGGTGGGGCCACCGAGGGAGAGACCGATGGAGACGACCACGAGCGCGGTGATCAGGGCGCCCAGGGGGCCGAGGCCATTGCCCTTGTCGTTGAGACCCTGCGTGAGGACCGCGAGCACCAGCACGACGGTGGCGATGATCTCCGTGGCGAGGTTCTGCACCGCGTTGCGGATCTCGGGGCCGGTGGAGAAGATGCCGAGCACGGGGCCCGCGCCCTTCTCCTCCGCCTCGACCGCCTTGGTGGCCTTGCTCTCGGGAGCGCCGACGATCTCGGGGTCGGTCAGGTGCGCGTGGAACTGTCCGTAGTACACGACCCAGACCAGCGTGGCGCCGATCATCGCGCCGAGCAGCTGGCCGCCCCAGTACACCGGCAGGTTGTTCCACCCGCCGTCCTTGATGGTCAGCGCCAGCGTCACGGCCGGGTTCAGGTGGGCGCCGGACAGCGGCGCGGACGTGTAGACCGCCGTGAGCACCGCGAAGCCCCACCCGAAGGCGATGGCGAGCCAGCCGGCGTTCCTGGCCTTCGAGGCCTTCAGTGTGACGGCGGCGCAGACGCCACCGCCGAGCAGGATGAGTATGGCGGTACCTATGGTCTCGCCGATGAAGATGTCGGAGCTGGACACCCGCGACTCCTTTGTCCTTCGTCCAGGGGAAGGCGAACCCCGGGTCCCTCCGGTGGTTCGCGCCCTCAGGGGGTGAGAGCGATGTCGGCCCATGGCGTTGTCACACTCTAACTCGTATTGCCGGTAGGTGTTCGACAATGCCGACCGATGGACGGGAGTCTTGCTCCGGTGTTACCAGCTCGTCAAGGGTTCCGTTATCGAAAACACGATCGTTATTGATCGCCGTGAGTTATCGATCTTGAGAGGGTCGAGCGGCACGCGCGCGCACACGAAAAAGCCGGTACGTCGAACACGTACCGGCCTGCTTGTCGTACGGGGGTCGGATCGTCCTCCGGGGGGCGTCAGAACCGCCCGGCTCCCAGGTCCCGGGAGACCGCGCGGGCGCAGTCGCGTACCGCCGCGATCAGCTCGGGGCGCAGTTCGCCGTCCCGGCAGATCCGCTCCACGGCCCCCGCGATGCCCACAGCGCCCACCGGCATGCGCCGCCGGTTGTGGATGGGTGCCGCGACCGAGGCGACGCCCGTCCACGTCTCCTCGACGTCGTCGGCGTACCCGCGTGCGCGGGTCAGGTCGAGGACCCCCTCGAACTGCTCCGGTTCGACCGTCGTGCGGGGCGTGAACGTCTTCCGCTCCGCCTCCAGGACCTCGCTGTGCGCCACCGGGTCGTAGGCCGACAGGACCTTGCCCAGGGCCGTGGAGTGCAGCGGCTGCATGGCCCCGACCTCCAGCACCTGGCGGCTGTCGTCGGGCCGGAACACGTGGTGCACGATCAGTACGCCCTGCTGGTGCAGCACGCCCAGGTAGACGCTCTCGCCGCTCGAGCGGGCCAGGTCGTCGGTCCACACCAGCGCCCGCGCGCGCAGCTCGTGCACGTCGAGATACGTGGTGCCGAGCCGCAGCAGCTCGGCGCCCAGCTGATAGCGCCCCGAGACGCTGTCCTGTTCGACGAAGCCCTCCTGCTGGAGGGTGCGCAGTATGCCGTGGGCCGTCCCCTTGGCCAGGCCCAGCGACGAGGCGATGTCGGACAGGCCGAGCTGCCGCTCGCCGCCCGCGAGCAGCCGCAGCATCGCCGCCGCCCGTTCGAGCGACTGGATGTTCCGTGCCATCGCCGTGCTGCCTCCGTCCCCTTCGACCGACGGCGTGCGACTGCGCCACCGCCGTTCGGCAATGTCGAACACTACCGTTCGTTGCCGAGCTCCCGCTAATGGGTCGCCGCAACATGTATCGGTCTGTCTTAACACCCAGGGCGCACACGCCACGCCCGTCCGCCCCGTGGACGCCCCTGACCCCGTGACGGTGCTCGGGCTACCCTGACGGCGTGCGCCTTCCTTGGGAAGCGCAAAGCCGACAGCCGTCGCACTTCAGGGAGCACCTTCATGGCTTCGTTGCCGAACCCGTCCCTTTCGTCCGAGCTTGCCGAGAACCGGGCCCGCATCGCCGCCCTCCGCGAGGCGCTCGCCGAGCGTGTCGTGGTGGCCGACGGCGCGATGGGCACGATGCTGCAGGCGCAGGACCCGACGCTCGAGGACTTCGAGAACCTCGAGGGCTGCAACGAGATTCTGAACCTCACCCGCCCCGACATCGTCCGTTCCGTCCACGAGGCCTACTTCGAGGTGGGCGTGGACTGCGTGGAGACGAACACCTTCGGCGCCAACCACTCGGCCATGGCCGAGTACGAGATCTCCGACCGCGTGTACGAGCTGTCCGAGGCGGGCGCCCGCATCGCCCGCGAGGTGGCCGACGAGTTCGGCGGCCGTGACGGGCGTCAGCGCTGGGTGCTGGGCTCCATCGGCCCCGGTACGAAGCTGCCGACCCTCGGTCACATCGGCTTCCACGCGCTGCGCGACGGCTTCCAGGCGAACGCCGAGGGCCTGATCGTCGGCGGCGCGGACGCCCTGATCGTCGAGACCACCCAGGACCTGCTCCAGACCAAGTCGTCCATCCTCGGCGCCCGCCGGGCCCTGGACGCGCTCGGGGCCGACCTGCCGCTGCTGGTCTCCCTCGCCTTCGAGACGACCGGCACGATGCTGCTGGGCTCGGAGATCGGCGCCGCGCTGACCGCGCTGGAGCCGCTGGGCATCGACATGATCGGCCTGAACTGCTCCACCGGCCCGGCCGAGATGAGCGAGCACCTGCGCTATCTCGCCCGCCACTCCCGCATCCCGCTGCTGTGCATGCCGAACGCCGGGCTGCCCATCCTCACCAAGGACGGGGCGTACTTCCCGCTGACCCCGCCCGAGATGGCGGACGCGCAGGAGACCTTCGTCCAGCAGTACGGCCTGTCCCTGGTCGGCGGCTGCTGCGGCAGCACCCCCGAGCATCTGCGCCAGGTCGTCGAGCGCGTGCGCGGGATGTCCCCGGCCGAGCGGAGCCCCCAGCCGGAGCCCGGCGCCGCCTCCCTCTACCAGACCGTCCCGTTCCGCCAGGACACCGCGTACATGGCGATCGGCGAGCGCACCAACGCCAACGGCTCGAAGAAGTTCCGCGAGGCCATGCTGGAGGCCCGCTGGGACGACTGTGTGGAGATGGCCCGCGACCAGATCCGTGAGGGCGCCCACATGCTCGACCTGTGCGTCGACTACGTCGGCCGGGACGGCGTCGCGGACATGCGGGAACTCGCCGGACGCTTCGCCACCGCCTCCACGCTGCCCATCGTCCTGGACTCCACCGAGGTCGACGTGTTGCGCGCCGGCCTGGAGAAGCTCGGCGGCCGGGCCGTCATCAACTCCGTCAACTACGAGGACGGCGACGGCCCCGAGTCCCGCTTCGCGAAGGTCACCCGGCTGGCGCGGGAGCACGGCGCGGCGCTGATCGCGCTGACCATCGACGAGGAGGGCCAGGCCCGTACCGTCGAGACCAAGGTCGCCATCGCCGAACGGCTCATCGAGGACCTGACAACAAACTGGGGCATCCACGAGTCCGACATCCTCATCGACGCCCTGACCTTCACCATCTGCACGGGGCAGGAGGAGTCCCGCAAGGACGGCATCGCCACCATCGAGGCGATCCGCGAGCTCAAGCGCCGCCGTCCGGACGTGCAGACCACGCTGGGCCTGTCGAACATCTCCTTCGGCCTCAACCCGGCCGCCCGCATCCTGCTCAACTCGGTCTTCCTCGAGGAGTGCGTCAAGGCGGGCCTGGACTCGGCGATCGTGCACGCGTCGAAGATCCTGCCCATCGCCCGCTTCACCGAGGAAGAGGTCCAGACGGCCCTGGACCTGATCCACGACCGCCGCGCCGAGGGCTACGACCCCCTGCAGAAGCTGATGGCGCTGTTCGAGGGCGCCACCACCAAGTCCCTCAAGGCGGGCAAGGCCGAGGAACTGGCCGCGCTGCCCCTGGACGAGCGCCTCAAGCGGCGCATCATCGACGGCGAGAAGAACGGCCTGGAAGCCGACCTCGCCGAAGCCCTCCAGACCCGGCCCGCCCTCGACATCGTCAACGAGACGCTGCTCGACGGCATGAAGGTGGTCGGCGAGCTGTTCGGCTCCGGCCAGATGCAACTGCCGTTCGTGCTCCAGTCCGCCGAGGTCATGAAGACCGCGGTGGCCTACCTCGAACCGCACATGGAGAAGTCGGACGCCGAGGGCAAGGGCACCATCGTGCTGGCCACCGTGCGCGGCGACGTGCACGACATCGGCAAGAACCTCGTCGACATCATCCTGTCCAACAACGGCTACAACGTCGTCAACCTCGGCATCAAGCAGCCGGTCTCCGCGATCCTGGACGCCGCCGAGGAACACCGGGCCGACGTCATCGGCATGTCCGGCCTGCTGGTCAAGTCCACGGTGATCATGAAGGAGAACCTGGAGGAGCTCAACCAGCGCGGGCTGTCCGCCGACTACCCGGTCATCCTCGGCGGCGCGGCCCTGACCAGGGCGTACGTCGAACAGGACCTGTACGAGATCTACGAGGGCGAGGTCCGCTACGCCCGCGACGCGTTCGAGGGCCTGCGCCTGATGGACGCGCTCATCGGGGTCAAGCGGGGCGTGCCCGGGGCCGTGCTGCCGGAACTGAAGCAGCGCCGGGTGCGGGCCACCGCCGCCCAGACCGTCGTCGAGGAACGTCCGGAGGAGGGGCACATCCGCTCCGACGTCGCCGTCGACAACCCCGTGCCCACCCCGCCCTTCTGGGGCACCCGCGTCATCAAGGGCATCCAGCTCAAGGAGTACGCCTCCTGGCTGGACGAGGGCGCGCTGTTCAAGGGGCAGTGGGGCCTCAAGCAGGCCCGCGCGGGCGACGGACCGACGTACGAGGAACTCGTCGAGACCGAGGGCCGGCCCCGGCTGCGCGGTCTGCTGGACAGGCTGCAGACCGACAACCTGCTCGAAGCGGCCGTGGTCTACGGCTACTTCCCGTGCGTGTCCAAGGACGACGACCTGATCCTGCTGGACGAGCAGGGCAACGAGCGCACCCGCTTCACCTTCCCGCGCCAGCGCCGCGGACGGCGGCTGTGCCTGGCCGACTTCTTCCGTCCCGAGGAGTCCGGCGAGACGGATGTCGTCGGCCTCCAGGTCGTCACCGTCGGCTCCCGGATCGGCGAGGAGACCGCCAAGCTCTTCGAGTCCAACTCCTACCGCGACTACCTCGAACTGCACGGTCTGTCCGTGCAGTTGGCGGAGGCCCTCGCCGAGTACTGGCACGCCCGCGTTCGTTCGGAGCTCGGCTTCGCCGGGGAGGACCCGGCGGCCGTCGAGGACATGTTCGCCCTCAAGTACCGCGGCGCCCGCTTCTCCCTCGGCTACGGCGCCTGCCCCGACCTGGAGGACCGCGCCAAGATCGCCGAACTCCTGGAGCCGGAGCGCATCGGCGTCCACCTCTCGGAGGAGTTCCAGCTGCACCCCGAGCAGTCCACGGACGCGATCGTGATCCACCACCCGGAGGCGAAGTACTTCAACGCGAGGTGACCCGGCGCGGTACGCCGGAGTGAGGTGACCCGGCGCACCCCACAACTGACAGGCGTTTCAGCCGACGCCGTCGTACACTGGACGGTCCACAGCAGGCCGGTTCCCCCTGAGGGAACCGGCCTTCTCGTCCCTCAAGGAGGTGCGCCAGGATGACCACTACGGTTCCCGCGCTCGGTACCCGTACGGCCGAAGGCTCAGCGCTGCAGGCCGTGCTCCTGGACATGGACGGCACCCTGGTGGACACCGAGGGGTTCTGGTGGGACGTGGAGGTCGAGATCTTCCGGACGCTCGGGCACACCCTCGACGACTCCTGGCGCCATGTCGTGGTCGGCGGTCCCATGACCCGCAGCGCCGGCTTCCTGATCGAGGCCACCGGGGCCGACATCACCCTCGCCGAGCTCACGGTGCTGCTCAACGACGGTTTCGAGGACCGTATCGACCGGGCGCTGCCGCTGATGCCGGGAGCGGCCAGACTCCTCGCGGAGCTCGCCGCGCACGAGATCCCCACCGCCCTGGTCTCCGCCTCGCACCGGCGCATCATCGACCGTGTTCTGGCCTCCCTGGGCCCGCAGTACTTCGCGCTGACCGTCGCGGGCGACGAGGTGGAGCGGACCAAGCCGTTCCCCGACCCGTATCTGCTGGCGGCGTCCGGACTCGGTGCCGAACCGGCCCGCTGCGCCGTCATCGAGGACACCGCCACGGGCGTCGCCGCCGCGGAGGCCGCGGGCTGCCATGTGGTCGCCGTCCCCTCCGTCGCACCGATCGTCCCCGCCGCCCGGCGTACGGTCGTGACCTCCCTCGAAGAGGTCGACCTGCCTTTTCTCCGTGGCCTGATGACGGAAATGCGCTAGGTGTTCACCCAGCGTGCATCATCGAATGCGTCGATAACCCCTGCGTATCCGCAGGTAAGGGCCTCGGACCTGGCGCGGGGAATTCAATCCGAGGCCGGATGGCCGAATTCCGGTACTCTCCCATCGAGTTAGCTGTGTGACGTTCGTCACCTGACGAGGGGTCGACATTCGGCCCGGCGTGTGCCGTAACCCCCTTTTCGGGGGTGGTCGACGTGTCCTTGTGTCCCGATTGGTGGAACGCTGCACTAATCCTTCCGCTGTCGGGTTATCGGTGCGTCCACGCCCGGTTTCGCAGCGTGATGGGAACTCAACTCCGGTCTCTGCGGGACGTCCTGGTGGTGCGGACTAATGTCGTCGCGAGAACCTCGCCATAACCCTGGTGACTCGCCCGCACCACCCCACGCATGGCGGGTACACGGACACGACAGCTCTGGAGAAACTCGAGCATGAACCGCAAGACTTTGGTGCTGCCGGCCGTTGTCGGCCTGCTCGCCCCGGTGCTCGCCGCGTGTGGCGGTTCCAACAGCGGGGGGAGCGGCGGCGATGCGATCGTCGTGGGCACCACGGACCGGTTCACCGCGTCGAAGGATGCCCCGGCTCCTCTCGACCCGGCGTACGCGTACGACGTCGGCACCTGGAACATCCTGCGCCAGACCGTACAGACGCTGATGGTCCAGCCCCGCGGTGACGGCGACCCCCAGCCCGAGGCTGCCGAGAGCTGCGGTTTCACCGACTCCGGCAACGAGCGCTACGCCTGCACGCTGCGCGACGGACTGAAGTTCGCCAGCGGTGACCCGATCACCGCCAAGGACGTGAAGTTCTCGATCGACCGCGCGATGTCGATCAAGGCCGACAGCGGTGTGTTCGCGCTGCTGTCCACCGTCGACACCGTGGAGACGCAGGGCGACAACCAGGTGATCTTCCACCTGAAGACCGCGGACGCCACCTTCCCGTTCAAGCTGTCGACCCCGGTCGCCGGCATCGTGAACCCGAAGGACTACGAGAAGGGCAAGCTGCGCGACGGCTTCTCCGTCGACGGCTCCGGCCCGTACACCCTCCAGGCCGATGTCAAGGACGACGCGGCCGACAAGCTCACCTTCACCAAGAACCCGAACTACAAGGGTCTGTTGAAGCCGAAGAACGACAAGGTCGAGATGCGCTCCTTCGAGAGCGCCGACGCCATGGGCGACGCGCTCAACAAGGGCGACATCGACCTCATGACCCGCGCGATGACGCCGGAGCAGATCACCAAGCTCGGCACCGCGGGCGCGGACAGCAAGGTCGACCTGGTCGAGATGCCCGGCCTCGAGATCCGCTTCCTCGGCTTCAACACCAGTGACCCGACGATGAAGAACAAGGCCGTCCGCCAGGCCATGGCCGAGGTGATCGACCGCGCCGCGCTCGTCTCCAAGGTGTACGGATCCCAGGCCGAGCCGCTGTACTCCATGGTCCCGGCCACCATCACGGGTCACTCCAACTCGTTCTTCAACAAGTACGGCGACCCGAGCGTCTCCAAGGCCACCACGACGCTGAGCAAGGCCGGCATCACCACCCCGGTGAAGATCACCCTGCACTACACGACCGACCACTACGGCGCGGTCACCAAGCAGGAGTTCGAGGTGCTGCAGAAGCAGCTCAACGCCAGCGGCCTGTTCAACGTCGACATCAAGGGCACGCCCTGGGCGACCTACCGTCCGGCCGAGCAGAAGGGCTCGTACGAGGTCTACGGCATGGGTTGGTTCCCCGACTTCCCGGACGCCGACAACTACCTCGCGCCGTTCCTCGACAAGGACAACACCCTCGGGTCCCCGTACGTGAACACCGCGATCCGCAGCACGCTGATCCCGGAGTCCCGCCGCGAGGCCGACCGCCTCACCGCGTCGAAGAGCCTCACCGACATCCAGGACAAGGTGGCCGACGACGTACCGCTCCTGCCGCTGTGGCAGGGCAAGCAGTACATCGCTGCGCGAGACGACATCACGGGTGCCGAGTGGGCGCTCAACTCCTCCTCGACGCTCCAGCTGTGGGAGCTCGGCCGCGGCGTGAGCTGACCGGTTCTCTTCGGGTGCCGGGTCCCGCGGACCCGGCACCGCCCGCGAGAACCCGCGCCTGCCTGATGCGGCGCTCCAGAGAAACCATGACAAGGCGTCACCCAGTGAACATGCGCAACCAGTGGCCAGTCCTGTCCGTCGCGACGGGGCTGGCCGCCGGTCTGCTCGCCGGATGCGGCTCGCAGACGAGCGACACCGGCAGCACCGGCTCCTCCCTGGTGATGGGGATGTCCGACGACGTCCTGGCCACCGACCCGGCGTCCGGCTACGACCCGGGGTCCTGGCTGCTGTTCGACAACGTCTTCCAGTCGCTGCTGAGCTTCCCCGACGGAGCTACGGAGCCGGCCCCCGAGGCGGCCAAGGAGTGCGCGTTCTCGGACGCCACGACCAAGATCTACAAGTGCACGCTCCAGGACGGCCTGAAGTTCAGCAACGGTGACACCCTCACCTCCGAGGACGTCAAGTTCTCCTTCGACCGCATTCTGAAGATCGACGACGCCTCCGGTCCGGCCGTCATGTTCCCCATGCTCGACACGGTCCGGACCCCGGACGCGAAGACCGTCGTCTTCAAACTGAAGTACGCCGACGCCACCTTCCCCAGCAAGATCGCCTCCGGCGCCGGGTCGATCGTGGACCACCAGCAGTACGCGGACAACGGGCTGCGCAGGGATGGCCAGGCGGTCGGCTCGGGCCCCTACAAGCTGGACTCCTTCGGCAAGGACCAGGCCGTCTTCTCGGTCAACGACAGCTACAAGGGCACCGCCAAGGTGAAGAACTCCGGCATCACGCTGAAGTTCTTCCACGGCGACCAGACCGCCCTGAAGAAGGCGCTGCTGAACCACCAGGTCGACATCGCCTACCGAGGTCTCGCCGCCGACGACATCGCGGACATCAGCGACGACACCTCCACCGGCAGAGGCGTCAACATCGTCGAGGGCACCAGCGCCGAGGTCCAGCACCTGGTCTTCAACATGGCCGACCCGGTCGCCGGCAAGCTCGGCGTGCGCAGGGCCATCGCCTATCTGCTGGACCGCGAGGCCCTGGTCGACAAGGTCTACGAGGACACCGCGACGCCGCTGTACTCGATCGTCCCGGCCGGTGTCACCGGCCACAACACGGCCTTCTTCGACCGCTACGGCGCCCGCCCCTCGAAGGCGAAGGCCGCCGCCGCGCTCCGGGCCGAGGGCATCACCGGCAAGGTCGAGCTCACGCTCTGGTCGACCCCCTCGCGTTACGGCCCCGCCACCGACCAGGAGTTCAGGGCGATCGCCCGGCAGCTCAACGCCAGCGGGCTGTTCGACGCGACCGTGAAGTCCGTCGCGTACGACCGGTACGAGAAGGACATCGCCAAGGGCGAGTACGGCGTGTACGTGAAGGGCTGGGTGCCCGACTACCCGGACCCCGACAACTTCACGACCCCCTTCTTCGGCAAGGGCAACGTGCTGAGCAACCACTACACGAACCGCACGATCACCGGTCGGCTCATCCCGAAGACGGCCGCCCAGAGCGACCGCTCCTCGACCGACATCGCATACGGCCGGATCCAGGACATCGTGGCCGAGGACCTTCCGGTCATCCCGATCTGGCAGGCCAAGCAGTACGCGATCGTGCGCGACGGCGTCTACGGCCTCGAGTACTGCCTCGACGCCTCGACGGTGTTCCGCTTCTGGGAGATCAGCAAGGACTGACTCCACCACCGCCGGTACGAACGCCGAGGGCGCCCCCTTCGTGGAAGGGGGCGCCCTCGGTCGTACACCTGGAGGAGCGGACGGCGAATCGGGGGTTACGGTTGTGCGCCCGGGCGCACCAACCCGCTCTCGTACGCGTACACCGCGGCCTGCACCCGGTCGCGCAGCCCCAACTTGGTGAGCACATGGCCCACATGCGTCTTCACGGTGGTCTCGCTGACAAACAGGTCGGCGGCGATCTCCGCGTTCGACAGACCGCGCGCCACCAGCTTCAGCACCTCGACCTCTCGCTCGGTCAGGGTGTGCAGCGTGTCGGGCACCGGCTCGTCGCCGGACGGGAGATGCCCCGCGTACTTGTCGAGAAGCCGACGGGTGATGCTCGGCGCGAGCATCGCCTCGCCCGCGGCGACCACCCGGATCGCCTGCACCAGCTCATTGGCCGGCGCGTCCTTCAGGAGGAAGCCGCTGGCCCCCGCGCGCAGCGCCTCCACCACATACTCGTCGAGGTCGAAGGTGGTCAGGACGAGCACCTTGGCCGGTCCGTCCCGGCCCGGCCCGGTGATCTGCCGGGTCGCCTCCACCCCGTCCATCCTCGGCATACGGATGTCCATCAGAACCACATCGGGCTGCAGCGCACGTACCTGATCCAGTGCCTGGAGACCGTCACCGGCCTCGCCGACGACAGCGATGTCCTGCTCCGCCTCCAGAATCATCCGGAAGCCGGTACGCAGCAGCGGCTGATCGTCGACCAGTAGGACGCGGATGGCCACGTAAGTCTCCTTGAAGGTCTGCCCGGCGGACCAGGCCGGAGTTGAGCAGCAGTGCCGGACAGGCCCTAGTCCCGCCCCATTCTGCCCTGCTCGGTGACACCTGATTCCGGCGCCCTGACCGGCAGCGGGTAGGGCGGGGGAGTACCGCCGAATTCCGGACATACCGCTTGGTGGTCGCACCAGCCGCAGAGCTTGGTGGGCCTCGGCCGCCAGTCGCCCGTCTCGGTGGCCTCCCGGATCGCGTCCCACAGGGCGAGCAGCTTGCGCTCGACCCGCTCCAGGTCCTCGATCATCGGGTCGTACGTCACCACGTCACCGCTGCCGAGGTAGACGAGCTGGAGCCGGCGCGGGACCACCTGCTTCAGCCGCCACACCACCAGGGCGTAGAACTTCATCTGGAACAGCGCACCCTCCGCGTACTCCGGCCGCGGTGCCTTGCCCGTCTTGTAGTCGACGATCCGGACCTCGCCCGTCGGGGCCACGTCGACGCGGTCGATGATGCCGCGCAGCTTCAGCCCGGAGTCGAGCCGGACCTCGACGGACAGCTCGCGCTCGGCGGGCTCCAGCCGCGTCGGGTCCTCAAGGCTGAACCAGCGCTCCACCAACTGCTCGGCCTCGCCGAGCCAGCGTGTCAACCGCTCGCCCTCGGGGTCGTCCGCGAACAGCTCCACGACCTCCGGCCGCGTCTCGCGCAGCCGGTCCCACTGCCCCGGAATGAGTGACTTGGCGCGCGGAGCCGTCCGCTCCGTCGCCGGGGCGTCGAAGAGGCGCTCCAGCACCGCGTGCACCAGCGTGCCGCGGGTGGCCGCCTCGCTCGGCTTCTCGGGGAGCCGGTCGATCACCCGGAACCGGTAGAGCAACGGACACTGCATGAAGTCGCCGGCCCGCGAGGGCGACAGCGAGTTCGGAGGCATGGCCGGGCGTGCGGCGGGAACCGTCGGCGCGTCCGTCGCCTCGCCCACGACGGCTTCGGCCGTGACGGCTTCGCCCACGGCGGCTTCGGTCGGCTCGGGCGGCACGGCGCCCCCGGTGCTGGTGTCCATACCCACAGACCTTACGGCCCGCCACTGACAGTGAGTGCACGGTCGGGGCTTGTGCGTGCTTGTGCGACAGAGCGGAAAACAGAGGGGGTGCCGGGGCGGAACGCGTCGCGACGGACGCATACCATCGACCCAGACCCCTCCTGCTTCGCATGATCGGGAGCGGGAGACGCTTCGAACGAGGGGACATCGTGGACGAGAGCGGCGGGAGCGGGCAGCCGCGGTCCGGCACCGACGAAGCGACCGAGCGCCACGGGGAGCAGCGGGCTCCCTCGGCCCCGGCCGCGGATGCGGGGCGCCCCGGACCGGAGCGCCCCGAGCACCCCACCGGGCCGACGTCACCCAAGGCCCCGGGCACCCCCGAGGCCGCCCCGTCCCCCGACGGACCCCACGACCACACCGACATCGCCCGCGGGACCGGGACGCACGACGACTCTTCGGGTGAGGCCGCGGGCGGGTCCAAGACGCCCGGCGGTTCCTCGGAAGAGGCCGACGCACTCCACGGATCCTCGGACGAGACCGGCCGCGAGCGCGCGGGGGAGCCCGGAACCGAGCCGCCCGCACACCCCCGTACCCTCGCCCACTCCGCAACCGACACCGGCACCGGCAGGACGCGGCCCCCGCGGCGGGGCCGGGAGCCCGGTGGCGGGCTGCTGATGGGGCGGCCGTTCGGCGTGCCCGTGTACGTGGCGCCCAGCTGGTTCCTCGTGGCCGCGCTGATCACCTGGGTGTTCGGCGGCCAGCTCGACCGCGTGCTGCCCGAACTCGGCGCCCTGCGCTACCTCGTCTCCCTCTTCTTCGCGGTCGCCTTCTACGCCTCCGTCCTCGTCCACGAGCTGGCCCACACGGTCGCCGCCCTGCGCTTCAAACTGCCGGTGCGCCGGATCCAGCTGCAGTTCTTCGGCGGCGTCTCGGAGATCGAGAAGGAGGCCGAGACCCCGGGCCGGGAGTTCGTGCTGTCCTTCGTCGGCCCCCTGCTCTCCCTCGTCCTCTCGGGCCTCTTCTACCTCGCCATGCTGGCCGTCGAGCCCGGCACGGTCCCCGGCGTGCTGCTGGCCGGCCTGATGATCTCCAACCTGATCGTGGCCGCCTTCAACCTGCTCCCCGGCCTGCCCCTGGACGGCGGCCGCATGCTGCGCGCCGTCGTCTGGAAGATCACCGGCAAGCCGATGAGCGGCACGATCGCCGCCGCCTGGGTCGGCCGCGCCCTCGCCGTCTCCGTCCTGATCGGCCTGCCCCTGCTCACCCAGTCCGGGGCGCTCGGCGCCACCCAGGACGACATCGGCGGCATGGACACGGTCACCGACGCCCTGCTCGCCGCGATCCTCGCCGCGATCATCTGGACCGGCGCCGGCAACAGCCTCCGCATGGCCCGCCTGCGCGAACACCTGCCCGAGCTGCGCGCCCGCTCACTCACCCGGCGCGCGGTGCCGGTCGAGACCAGCACCCCGCTCTCGGAGGCGCTGCGCCGCGCCAACGACGCCGGCGCCCGCGCCCTGGTCGTCGTCGACGCCAACGGCGAACCGCTCTCCCTCGTCCGCGAGGCCGCCATCGTCGGCGTACCGGAGCACCGTCGCCCCTGGGTCGCCGTCAGCGGTCTCGCCCAGGACCTCACCGACGGCATGCGCGTCTCCGCCGAGCTGGCGGGCGAGGCCCTCCTGGACGCCCTGCGCGCCAACCCCGCCACCGAGTACCTGGTGGTGGAGGACTCCGGCGAGATCTACGGAGTCCTCTCGGCGGCGGACGTCGAGCGGGCCTTCGTGAAGGCGATGGCGAGGCCCAGCTGAGCGCCCCCTCGGGGGCGCGGCGCCGTGACGTCGTGCGGCTCCGCCGCGTGGGCACGACCAGCGACGGCGAACCACCCGCGGTGTCCGCAGGTACCTCCCATGGTCGGCGCCCCGCGCCGGGACCGGTAGGCTGGTCACATGTCCGAACCGACCGGTGCCGCCCGCAGGCGCGGGCCCTTCAAGGTCGGGGACCAGGTTCAGCTGACCGACCCCAAGGGCCGCCACTACACGTTCACGCTCGAGGCCGGGAAGAACTTCCACACCCACAAGGGTTCCTTCCCCCACGACGAGCTGATCGGCGCTCCCGAGGGCAGCGTTGTCCGCACCACGGGGAACGTCGCCTATCTCGCGCTGCGCCCCCTGCTCCCCGACTATGTCCTGTCCATGCCCCGCGGCGCCGCCGTGGTCTACCCCAAGGACGCGGGGCAGATCCTGGCCTTCGCCGACATCTTCCCCGGCGCGCGCGTCGTGGAGGCGGGCGTGGGTTCCGGCTCGCTCAGCAGCTTCCTGCTGCGCGCCATCGGCGACCAGGGCATGCTGCACTCCTACGAGCGCCGCGAGGACTTCGCGGAGATCGCCCAGCAGAACGTGGAGCGCTACTTCGGCGGCACGCACCCCGCCTGGCAGCTCACCGTGGGCGACCTCCAGGACAACCTGTCCGACACCGACGTCGACCGCGTCATCCTCGACATGCTCGCCCCCTGGGAGTGCCTGGAGGCCGTCTCCAAGGCGCTCGTCCCCGGTGGGATCCTGTGCTGCTACGTCGCCACCACCACCCAGCTCGCGCGGACCGTCGAGTCCATCCGTGAGATCGGTTCCTTCAACGAGCCGACCGCCTGGGAGTCGATGATCCGCAACTGGCACGTCGAGGGCCTTGCCGTCCGCCCGGACCACCGGATGATCGGCCACACCGGCTTCCTGCTCACCGCCCGCCGCCTCGCGGACGGCGTCGAGCCGCCGATGCGCCGCCGCCGGCCCGCCAAGGGCGCCTACGGCGAGGACTACGTCGGCCCGAACGCGGACGGCGGCTCAGCCCGCTGACCCGACCGGCGCCCACGCCGTCGAGGTACCCAACGCACCACACCTGTGGCCGAGTTCCCGGAAGCACTCCGGGGCTCGGTCACAGTGCTTTCCCGCACCTGGGCCGCAGGACAGGTGCGCAACTCCGCCGCAAGCCCTTTCCGTTGACGCGACGCCAGAAGTCCGGACCCCGCCGTTCCACCTCACTGTGACGTGTGGCACCATGCTGGCCACCCCACCCCCACCGTCACGGCCCTCCCAGGAGACGCTCCTAGTGCAGCAATCCGTCGTCCCGGAACTGGCACATACCCACACCCGCCCCATCCACTGGCTCGCCACGGCCACCGCTCTGGCTGGAGTCGTCGCCCTCTCCTCGGTTCTCCAGCCCGGCTCCGCGACGGCGGCCCAGTCCGGTCCCGGGGGGAAGTCCGCCCCGGCCGCGACGGCACCGCCCCCGGACCCCGCGGGAGTCACCTTCCCGATCGAGTGCGGGCGCGCCAAGGTCCTCGTACAGAAGAAGGCGTCCGGAGACCTCGACGGCGACGGCAGCCCGGAGACGGTGGCCGTGGTCCGCTGCGAGGCGGGCATCGGCACCCCGCCCAACGGCGTCTACGTCCTCACCCAGGGCGGATCGGGAGCCAAGAAGCCCCGCGTCGTGGCCACCCTGATCGACCCGAAGGACCGCCTCAGCGTCACCGACTTCGCGGTGCGTGACGGCGCCGTCACGGCGACCCTGTTCGGCTACTCCTCTGCCGACGTGCCGAGTTGCTGTCCGGACGTGAAGGAGCAGGCCAAGTGGCAGTGGAAGAACGGCGCGTTCATCCGCTCGACACCCGCCGGGGCTCAAGGCGTATGAGAAGCATGTGAGAAAAGAGACATGTCGTGACGCGGAGTGCCGTTCAGGTCACTCCGCGTCAGGGCCGTAGATCTCCACCCTGTCCGAAACCCGACGTACGTGGATGCAGTCGCCCGGGCACTCCTTCGCGGAGTCGGCGACATCCCGCAGAAGCGTCAGCGGTACGGGCGTTGTGGCGCCCGGGGCCTGCAGGAGCTCGTCGTCTGCGCTTTTCACATAGGCCAGGCCGTCGATGTCCAGCTCGAAGACCTCCGGCGCGTACTGGGCACAGATCCCGTCCCCAGTACAGAGATCCTGGTCGATCCAGACCTCGAGGGCCTCGCTGTCGCCTGGGGCCTCCTGCTGCACGGTCATTTCTCCTGCCGTTTCCTGCGTCGAGCGATCCGCAGACTGGGGAATCGGGCCAGCTCTGACGGGTGTTGAACATGTCGACCCTACCTCCGCCCGCTTCCCGACCGTGTTCGGTGGGTATTCCCCTGGCGTGAGGGAGAGCGCAAGGGTGAAGATCGGACACACCCCGACAGTCTTTGTGATCTAGGGGTTTCAATCGACACCCACCCAGGTAGGGTCTGGAAGCGTCCAGCTCCCCTTGGAGGAGGTGAGGACCGTGGCAGCCCACGACGACGACATGAACCGCGGCATCCGCCCGGGACGAGGGTCCGATGACCCTGCCGGGCAGGTTGCCTACCTTGAGCAGGAGATCGCCGTCCTGCGACGCAAGCTCGCCGACTCTCCGCGGCACACGAGGATTCTCGAAGAGCGGATCGTCGAGCTGCAGACCAACCTGGCCGGCGTGTCCGCACAGAACGAGCGGCTCGCCAACACGCTCCGTGAGGCCCGCGACCAGATCGTGGCCCTCAAGGAAGAGGTCGACCGGCTCGCACAGCCACCGGCCGGCTTCGGTGTCTTCCTCACGGCGAACGAGGACGGCACGGCGGACATCTTCACCGGGGGCCGCAAGCTCCGCGTGAACGTCAGCCCCAGCGTGGAGCTCGAAGAGCTCAGGCGCGGCCAGGAACTGATGCTCAACGAAGCCCTCAACGTGGTCGAGGCCATGGAGTACGAGAGCGTCGGTGACATCGTCACCCTCAAGGAGATCCTCGAGGACGGCGAACGCGCCCTCGTGGTGGGGCACACCGACGAGGAACGGGTGGTACGGCTCGCCGAGCCGCTGCTGGACGTCACCATCCGTCCCGGCGACGCCCTGCTTCTCGAGCCCCGTTCCGGCTATGTCTACGAAGTTGTCCCCAAGAGCGAGGTCGAGGAGCTCGTCCTCGAAGAGGTCCCGGACATCGGCTACGAGCAGATCGGCGGCCTGGGGAACCAGATCGAACTGATCCGCGACGCGGTCGAGCTCCCCTACCTCTACCCCGACCTCTTCAAGGAGCACGAACTGCGGCCGCCCAAGGGTGTGCTGCTCTACGGGCCTCCTGGATGCGGCAAGACGCTCATCGCCAAGGCGGTCGCCAACTCGCTGGCCAAGAAGGTCGCCGAGGTCACCGGCCAGGCCACCGGCAAGAGCTTCTTCCTGAACATCAAGGGCCCCGAGCTCCTGAACAAGTACGTCGGCGAGACCGAGCGGCAGATCCGCCTCGTCTTCCAGCGTGCTCGTGAGAAGGCCAGCGAGGGCACCCCCGTCATCGTCTTCTTCGACGAGATGGAGTCCCTCTTCCGCACCCGTGGATCGGGCGTCAGCTCGGACGTGGAGAACACCATCGTCCCCCAGCTGCTCGCCGAGATCGACGGCGTGGAAGGCCTGGAGAACGTGGTCGTGATCGGCGCCTCGAACCGCGAGGACATGATCGACCCCGCGATCCTGCGCCCCGGACGACTCGATGTGAAGATCAAGATCGAGCGCCCGGACGCCGAGGCCGCCAAGGACATCTTCGCCAAGTACCTCACACAACGCCTCCCGCTGCACTCCGACGACCTCGGCGAGCACGGCGGGGACCGGGCGGCCACCGTCCACGGCATGATCCAGACCGCCGTGGAGCAGATGTACGCCGAGTCCGAGGAAAACCGCTTCCTCGAGGTCACCTACGCCAACGGAGACAAGGAAGTCCTGTACTTCAAGGACTTCAACTCCGGCGCCATGATCGAGAACATCGTCGGCCGCGCCAAGAAGGCAGCGATCAAGGCCTTCCTCGAGCAGAACCAGAAGGGCCTTCGGGTCTCCCACCTCCTCCAGGCGTGCGTGGACGAGTTCAAGGAGAACGAGGACCTGCCGAACACCACGAACCCGGACGACTGGGCCCGAATCTCCGGAAAGAAGGGCGAACGGATCGTTTACATCCGTACGCTCGTCACCGGAAAGCAGGGTGCGGACACCGGACGCTCCATCGACACGGTGGCGAACACCGGGCAGTACCTGTAAAAGACAGGGCGGCTGCGGGTGCCCTCCACGGGTACCCGCAGCCGACTGCTTTACGGGGCACGGCGGAGCGGAGCAATGACGCAAATGATCTCCCCACCAGCGCAGAGGCGTTCTAGGCTCTTTCGTACCGCCGAGTCGCGCGTTGCGGGGACGGGCACCGCACACGCACCGGAGCACCAGCGGTACTTGAGCAGCGCCCCCGACCGAGGGCGCCGCCGGGCAAGGAGGGCCGCATGACCGTACGGCGAGTAATGGGCATCGAGACGGAGTACGGGATCTCCGTTCCCGGCCACCCCAACGCCAATGCCATGCTCACCTCATCCCAGATCGTCAACGCGTACGCGGCGGCGATGCACCGGGCGCGCCGCGCCCGCTGGGACTTCGAGGAGGAGAACCCGCTGCGGGACGCGCGAGGCTTCGACCTCGCCCGCGAGGCCGCCGACTCCAGCCAGCTCACCGACGAGGACATCGGCCTGGCCAATGTCATCCTCACCAATGGCGCACGGCTGTACGTGGACCACGCGCACCCGGAGTACAGCGCTCCCGAGGTCACCAACCCGTGGGACGCCGTCCTGTGGGACAAGGCCGGCGAGCGCATCATGGCGGAGGCCGCGGAGCGCGCGGCCCAGCTCCCCGGCGCCCAGCCGATCCACCTCTACAAGAACAACACCGACAACAAGGGCGCCTCGTACGGCACGCACGAGAACTACCTGATGAAGCGGGAGACCCCCTTCTCGGACATCGTGCGCCACCTCACGCCGTTCTTCGTCTCACGCCAGGTCGTCACCGGAGCGGGCCGCGTCGGTATCGGCCAGGACGGGCACGAGCACGGCTTCCAGCTCAGCCAGCGCGCGGACTACTTCGAGGTCGAGGTGGGCCTCGAGACCACCCTCAAGCGCCCCATCATCAACACCCGCGACGAGCCGCACGCGGACGCCGAGAAGTACCGCAGGCTGCACGTGATCATCGGTGACGCGAACCTGTCGGAGATCTCGACCTATCTCAAGCTGGGCACGACCGCCCTGGTCCTGTCCATGATCGAGGACGGCTTCATCGCCGTCGACCTGGCCGTCGACCAGCCGGTGCGCACGCTGCACCAGGTCTCGCACGACCCCACGCTGAAGCGGCTCGTCACGCTGCGCAGCGGACGCACGCTGACCGCCGTGCAGCTTCAGATGGAGTACTTCGAGCTGTCGCGCAAATACGTGGAGGAACGGTTCGGGGCGGACGCCGACGACCAGACCAAGGACGTCCTGGCCCGTTGGGAAGACACTCTGAACCGGCTGGAGAACGACCCGATGAGCCTCTCCGGGGAGCTCGACTGGGTCGCCAAGCGGGAGCTCATGGAGGGCTACCGGCGCCGTGACAACCTCGACTGGGACGCGGCACGGCTGCACCTGGTCGACCTCCAGTACGCCGACGTACGGGCCGAGAAGGGCCTGTACAACCGTCTGGCGGCGCGCGGCAAGATGAAGCGCCTCCTGGACGAGCGGGACGTCGAGCGGGCCCGTACGAAGCCGCCGGAGGACACCCGCGCGTACTTCCGCGGGCGCTGTCTGGAGCAGTACGCGGACGACGTGGCGGCGGCCTCCTGGGACTCGGTCATCTTCGACCTGCCGGGCCGGGACTCGCTCCAGCGCGTCCCAACCCTGGAGCCGCTTCGCGGAACGCGTAATCACGTCAAGGAGCTCCTCGACCGCTGTCGTACGGCGGAAGACCTGGTCAGGGTCCTGTCAGGCGGCTGACCGGGCCGTCAGGGGCCTCGGAGCCCGGGCGGCACAACGGGGTGGAAAGACGCGACGTCCGGGAATCATCGAGGTGGCTCCCGGACGTTGTAGCAACTGCGGGGCCGATGTCGGACCCTGCTTGTAGGGTCTGATCAAGAACGTCGAACCGAGCGGGGTGAGGGTTATGGCGACCAAGGACACCGGCGGCGGACAGCAGAAGGCGACGCGTTCCACCGAGGAGGTCGAGGAGCAGGCGCAGGACGCGCAGGTATCGGACGACCTCAAGGAACGCCAGGAAAAGCTGAGCGACGACGTCGACTCGGTTCTGGACGAGATCGACGATGTGCTCGAGGAAAATGCCGAGGACTTCGTGCGCTCCTTCGTTCAGAAGGGTGGCCAGTAGGCCGCTTTTCCCTTCGATTCAAAGGTCTTACGCGCGAGCGACTGAACGCCGGAAAGGCTGAGCGTGAAGTGCTGCTCGCGGTGACGGGAAACCGGGCCGCGGGCAGCCTTCGCGAGCGACGCCCGGCGCTCGAAGGGGTGTCGCCTTTCCCCTGGGGCCCTGTGTGATCAATGAGCTCCGCGGGATCAATGGGGCTCCACGTCGTCAAGGGGGCTCCGCGGGATCGGTTTGAAAGGTCCGCAGTTCATGTGGATCACCGCCACGAGACGGGTAGGGTCCGTGGCGTACCGTGCTTCAACTGCAATTCGGCCATCGGCAAGTTGGGAGATGATCCCGACGCTGTTCGTCGGGCTGCCGCCTACTTGGAAGGATCCCCGTGGAAGCCAACACTCGTAGCACCGGGCGTCTACCGGCTGCCTTCCTGACGCCCGGGTCGTCGTCCTTCATGGACTTCCTGTCCGAGCACCAGCCGGAGATGCTGCCGGGCAAGCGGCAGCTACCGCCCGTCCAAGGCGTGATCGAGGCCCCGCACGGCACGACCATCGTCGCCGTCACGTTCCCCGGCGGAGTGGTCCTCGCCGGCGACCGCCGGGCCACCATGGGCAACATGATCGCCCAGCGCGACATCGAGAAGGTCTTCCCGGCCGACGAGTACTCGGCGGTGGGCATCGCCGGTACGGCCGGTCTGGCCGTCGAGATGGTCAAGCTGTTCCAGCTGGAGCTGGAGCACTTCGAGAAGGTGGAGGGCACCACGCTCTCCCTGGAGGGCAAGGCGAACCGGCTCTCCACCATGATCCGTTCCAACCTCGGCATGGCCATGCAGGGCCTCGCCGTGGTGCCTCTCTTCGCGGGTTACGACCTGGACCGCGACAAGGGCCGCATCTTCTCCTACGACGTCACGGGCGGACGCTCCGAGGAGCAGGGCTACGCCTCCACCGGCTCCGGCTCGATCTTCGCGCGCGGCGCCATGAAGAAGCTCTACCGCGAGGACCTGACCGAAGAGCAGGCCACGACCCTCGTCATCCAGGCGCTGTACGACGCGGCCGACGACGACTCGGCGACCGGTGGTCCCGACGTCGCCCGCCGGATCTACCCGATCGTCACCGTGATCACCGAGGACGGCTTCCGCAGGCTCACCGACGACGAGTCCTCCGAGATCGCCCGCGCGATCCTGGAGCGGCGTCTGGAGCAGCCGGACGGTCCGCGGGCCGCGCTGCTCTGAGCCCGGCTCTTTTTGCCAAGGTGATCCAGTGACTTCGACAGAAAGGGACGGATAACCGGTGTCGACGCCGTTCTATGTCTCACCCCAGCAGGCCATGGCCGACCGGGCGGAGTACGCCCGTAAGGGCATCGCCCGCGGTCGCAGCCTCGTTGTGCTGCAGTACGCCGACGGCATTGTGTTCGTCGGCGAGAACCCGTCCCGTGCGCTGCACAAGTTCAGCGAGATCTATGACCGGATCGGTTTCGCGGCCGCCGGCAAGTACAACGAATATGAAAATCTGCGGATCGGTGGTGTGCGCTATGCCGATCTGCGGGGTTACACCTATGACCGTGATGATGTGACCGCTCGGGGTCTGGCGAATGTGTACGCACAGACGCTGGGCACGATCTTCTCCTCGGCCGCCGAGAAGCCGTACGAGGTGGAGCTCGTCGTCGCCGAGGTGGGGGAGACCCCCGAAGGTGACCAGATCTATCGGCTGCCGCACGACGGATCCATCGTGGATGAGCACGGGTCCGTCGCGGTGGGTGGCAATGCCGAGCAGATCAGTAGCTATCTGGACCAGCGCCACCAGGACGGGATGTCGCTGGCGGAGGCGCTGAAGCTGGCCGTGCAGTCGCTGTCGCGGGAGCCGAACGGGGGCGAGCGGGAGATCCCCGCGGAGCGCCTGGAGGTCGCGGTCCTGGACCGTACGCGCCCGCAGCAGCGCAAGTTCAGGCGGATCGTCGGGCGCCAGCTGGACAGGCTGCTGGAGGCGGGCGGCGCGGAGACCGCTACGGAGGCCGAGGACACCGAAGACGAGGAGTGACCGTTCGTCTCTGCCCTGCCCGCCGGGTGCCGGTGGGTGGGGCGGGGCCGTCCCGGTACATCCAGCCCGTCGCCGCCGGATCAGGCGTTGCCCTATGGGGAGCCGTTTCCAGATCCGGACGTGAGCGACGGGCTTTGGATGTACCGGCACGGCCCCTTTCGTGCGTCGGCGGCTGCGGGTGCAGGGGGCGAGCGGTCTACGGGGAGCTCGGTGGGGCCGTGGAGCCTCGTACGACCAGTTGTACCGGGATGTCGCCCACGGGGGGTGTTCGGCCGTCCAGGACGGCCAGGAGGGCTTCCATGCCCCGTTCGCCGAAGCGTTCCGCGTCCAGGCGGACGGTGGTGAGCTCCGGGTCGATGGCCTGGGCCAGGGCCAGGTCGTCCAGGCCCGTGATGGAGAGGTCCTCGGGGATGCGCAGGCCGAGGCGGCGGGCCGCCTTGTAGGCGCCGGCCGCCAGTTTGTCGTCGTCGCAGACCAGGGCGGTGGGACGGGGGCCGGGGGCGGCGAGGGCCGTTTCCGCGACGGACAGGGCGTCCTCGAAGGAGATCGGGGCGCGGACGGTGTCCAGGCGGGTGCCGGCGACCTTGGTCAGCTGTGCGGTGAGTTCGTGGGCCCGTACCTCGAAGGTCCAGGACGGGATGTCCGCCGCCAGATGGAGGAAGTGGCGGTGGCCCAGGGACAGGAGGTGCTCGGCCACCTGTCGTACGCCGTCCCTGATGTCGAGGTTGACGGTCGCCGCGCCGAGACTGCCCTCCGGGTCGCTGTCGAGCATCACCAGGGGGAGCTGGTCACCCCGGATGGCGGTCAGGGCGTCCGCGGCCATGGAGGACGCGATGACACCGTCCAGGGCGGCCGCCGCCGAGCCGAACGGGTCACGGGCGGGGCCGATGCCCTCGGGTGAGGGGTACAGGACCACGCCGAAGCCGTGCTCCGCCGCCACGCGGGCCGCGCCCGTGTAGACGCCCGCGAAGAACTCGGTGGTCAGCGCGGGGACCACTAGGAGGACCGTACGGGTGTGACCCAGGCGGAGGTTGCGGGCGGCCAGGTTCGGGCGGTAGCCGAGCTCCTGGGCGGCCTCGCGGACGCGTTCCGCGGTCGTCTCGGAGACCCGGCCGCGCCACTTGTCGCCCAGCACCAGGGAGACCGCGGCCTGGGACACCCCGGCGACCTGGGCGACGTCACGGCTCGTCGGGCGGGTGCTACCTCGTGCCACCGGCGGCCTGCTCCTTCGTCTGGACTCGCGGACTGGGCACATGGTACGTATGACAGAGGACGTTATACGTAAAACCTCAGGAGCGGGACCACGGGACGTCACGCGCTACCGGAAGGGCATGACATGGCCGCGGGATACCTGGAGATCCTCAGGGCGAGGCACGCCGCACGGCTGCTCGCCGGCACGCTCACGGGGCGGCTGCCGAACGCCACGGCCGCCATCGCCGTGGTGCTCTTCGTCCGGGCGGAGGGCGGGACGTACAGCCTGGCCGGTGCGCTCGCGGCCGTGTACGGGGTGGCCAACGCCGTGGGGCAGCCGCTGCTCGGCCGGCTCGTGGATCTGTACGGGCAGCCGCGTGTCCAGTTGCCGGCCGCGCTCGTCTCAGCCCTCGGGATGGGCGTCTTCGCGTTCTGGGGCACCGACCCGCTGCCGGTGGCGTATCTCGCGATGGTCGTCGCCGGGCTCTTCACGCCGCCCCTGGAGGGCGGTCTGCGGGCGCTGTGGCCCTCCGTGCTGCGTCGCGAGGAGCAGGTCCACACGGCGTACGCGATGGACGCCGTGGCGCAGGAAGTCATGTTCACCGTCGGACCGTTGCTCCTGACCCTGTGCGCGTCGCTCTGGTCCGCCCGGGCGGCGCTGCTGATCCTGAACGTCGTCGGGGTACTGGGCGCCCTCTCCGTGGTTCTTTCGCCGCCCTCGCGCGCGTGGCGTTCGGCGCCGCGGGAGGCGCACTGGCTGGGCGCGTTGCGTTCGCCCGGGCTCCTGGCGCTGCTCGGCGCGTTCCTGTTCGTGGGGATCGCGCTCGGCTCGATCACGGTCGCCGCGGTGTCGTACGCCGACGACCACGGCGGCGACGCGGTGTACGGCTGGCTGATGGCGGCCGTGGGGCTCGGGGCCCTCGTCGGTGGGACGGTGTACGGGGCGCGGCAGTGGAGCGGCGCGCCCGAGCGGCGACTGCGGGCGCTGGTGGCCCTTCTGGCGGTGTGTTATCTGCCGCTCACGCTGATGCCGGGCGTGGTCGCGATGGCGGCCCTCGCGGCGCTCGCCGGGGTCTTCCTGGCGCCCTGCATCGCGTGCGCGTTCATCATCGTCGACCGGCACGCGCCGAGGGGCACCGTCACCGAGGCGTTCTCCTGGCTCGTGACGACGTTCACGGTGGGCGCGTCGGTCGGAACGGGCCTCGCGGGCCCGGTCGTCGAGCGGGGCGGGGCGGTGTGGGGCTTCGCCCTACCGGGTGCCGCGGGTGCCGCCGCGCTGGTGGTTCTGCTGGCCACGGGGCGGGTCCTCGCAGCTACCGGGGACGGTGCGGTCGTTGCGGTCTCATCGGAAAATGATCCAAACCGTGCCGTCGAACCCCGTTTCAGCTCGGGGGATCGGGCGTAATGTTCAGTCATGGACCGCCGCATTTTCGGGCTGGAGAACGAGTACGGCGTCACGTGTACGTTCAGGGGACAGCGGCGCCTGTCTCCCGACGAGGTGGCGCGGTACCTCTTCCGCCGTGTCGTGTCATGGGGCCGCAGCAGCAATGTCTTTCTGCGAAACGGTGCCCGCCTCTATCTCGACGTGGGATCACATCCGGAATACGCGACACCCGAGTGTGACAACGTGACGGAACTCGTCACCCACGACAAGGCCGGCGAGCGCATTCTCGAAGGACTCCTGGTCGACGCCGAACGACGCCTGCACGAGGAAGGAATCGCGGGCGACGTCTACCTGTTCAAGAACAACACCGACTCGGCGGGCAACTCCTACGGGTGCCACGAGAACTATCTGGTGGCCCGGCACGGGGAGTTCTCCCGGCTCGCGGACATTCTCATTCCCTTCCTGGTCACCCGGCAGCTGCTGTGCGGTGCCGGCAAGGTGCTGCAGACTCCGCGCGGCGCCGTGTACTGCGTGAGTCAGCGCGCCGAGCACATCTGGGAGGGCGTCAGCTCGGCGACGACCCGCTCCCGGCCGATCATCAACACCCGCGACGAGCCGCACGCCGACGCCGAGCGCTACCGGCGGCTGCACGTCATCGTCGGTGACTCGAACATGTCCGAGACGACGATGCTCCTCAAGGTCGGCGCCACCGACCTGGTACTGCGCATGATCGAGGCCGGTACGGTCATGCGCGACCTGACCCTGGAGAACCCCATTCGGGCGATCCGCGAGGTCAGTCACGACATCACGGGCCGGCGCAAGGTGCGTCTGGCCAGCGGCCGGGAGGCCTCCGCGCTGGAAGTGCAGCGGGAGTACTTCGAGAAGGCCGTGGACTTCTGCGAGCGCCGCGGCATCCGCACCGGCACGGTCGAGCAGGTGCTCGAACTGTGGGGCCGCACGCTCGACGCGATCGAGGCCGAGGACCTCGACCGGATCGGTACCGAAATCGACTGGGTGATGAAGTACAAGCTCATCGAGCGGTACCGGGCCAAGCACAACATGACGATGTCGCATCCCCGGGTCGCGCAGATAGACCTCGCATATCACGACATCCACCGGCGTCGTGGTCTGTACTACCTGCTGGAGAGGAAGGGACAAGCCACCCGGATCTGCAACGATTTGAAGATCTTCGAGGGCAAGTCCGTGCCGCCGCAGACCACTCGGGCCCGGCTGCGCGGCGACTTCATCCGGCGAGCTCAGGAGCAGCGCCGCGATTTCACCGTCGACTGGGTCCACCTCAAGCTCAACGACCAGGCACAACGCACGGTGTTGTGCAAGGATCCGTTCCGTTCGGTCGACGACCGGGTGGAGAAGCTGATCGCGGGAATGTGAGCGCGCGGTTCCGGGTGTGATTCCGGAACGCAACGCGGGGCGCCGTACGTTTTCCGTACGGCGCCCTTCTCACGTCGTAGAGTTGCGCGCACGCCATCAACCAAGATCGATCGATACGAGGCCCTCACCGTGCGCCGACGCTCCCTCCTCATTGCCGTTCCCGCCGGACTGGTCACGCTCGCCGGATGCGGTGACGACAAGTCGGACAAGGCCAAGTCCAGCAGTAGCAAGTCCCCCACGGCCGCCGCGTCCGCCTCGGCGCCGCCGCCGGCGCCGAAGATCGTCGACGGTCCGCTGCCGGCGATCACGGCCGGGACCAAGTTCGGTGAGAAGCCGACCGTGGCGAAGGGCACCGGCGACCCGTCGAAGGACCTGGCGGTCAAGACGGTCATCGCGGGCGGCGGCAAGACGGTCGCGGAGAACGACTACATCCAGGCGAACTACCTCGGCCAGGTCTGGGACACCGCCAAGGTCTTCGACAACTCCTACGACCGTAAGACGCCGCTGGTCATCCAGCTCGCGCAGGGCGGCATCATCGACGGCTGGCGCTATGCCCTGGTGGGCAAGAAGGCCGGCAGCCGCGTCCAGATGTCCGTGCCGCCGACCTGGGGTTACGGCACGAAGGGCAACACGCAGGCGGGCATCAAGGGCACCGACACGCTGGTGTTCGTCGTCGACATCGAGAACACCTTCAACGAGAAGAGCTCCGCCCAGGGCAAGGACGTCCCGCAGAGCGACGCCGCGCTTCCGAAGGTCGGCACCAACACCGACGGCAAGGCCCCCTCCATCGACGTGCCGAAGGCCACGGCCCCGACGAAGCTCGTGGCGAACTACGTCATCGAGGGCGACGGCGACGAGGTCAAGGCGGACAGCAGCGTCCTGGTGCAGTACAAGGGCGTGCTCTGGGACACCGGCAAGGAGTTCGACTCGACGTACAGCCGGGGCCAGCTGACGTCGTTCTCGCTGCAGCAGGTCGTCAAGGGCTGGGCGCAGGGTCTGACCGGCAAGAAGGTGGGCAGCCGCGTCCTCATCGTGATCCCGCCGGCGCTGGGCTACGCCGACAGCCCGCCGAGCGGCAGTGGCATCAAGAAGGACTCCACTCTGGTGTTCTCGGTGGACATCCTGGCCAAGATGTAACGCGTTGCGGGATGTGAGACTGTCGGTGTTGCTTTAAGGCCTTTACGCGAACAAGCAGGAGCTAGAGACGTGAGCATCGAGAAGCCCGAGATCGACTTCCCGGGCGGCGAGCCCCCCAAGGACCTCGAGATCAAGGACATCTGGGAGGGTGACGGCCCCGTTGCCAAGGCGGGCGACACCGTCTCCGTCCACTACGTGGGCGTGGCCTTCTCCACCGGCGAGGAGTTCGACGCGTCCTGGAACCGCGGTACGCCGCTGAAGTTCCAGCTCGGCGTCGGTCAGGTCATCGCCGGCTGGGACCAGGGCGTGCAGGGCATGAAGGTGGGCGGCCGTCGCCAGCTGGTCATCCCGGCGCACCTCGCGTACGGCGACCGTGGCGCCGGCGGTCGGATCGGCCCCGGCGAGACGCTGATCTTCGTCTGCGACCTGGTCGGGGTCTGATTCATCAACGCGATCGGGTCGTGATCCGGTCATCGTGAAGGTCGGGTTCCGGCTCGATCTTCGTACGGTCCGCGATCGGGATCCGACCGGAGTCGATCACCTGGGGCCCATGCCTGTCCGGGCATGGGCCCTCGGCTTTTGCCGGGGCACTCCGGAGCGGTACGGTCGTCGGTCGGAAGCACCATAGGAAGGGCGTCGATGGCCATTGCCAAGGCCGAGCGGCTGATGAACCTCGCGCTGTGTCTGCTCGGGACGCGGCGGCCGCTCAGCAAGCGCGAACTCCGCGACTCCATCGAGGCATATGTCGAGGCCTTCAGGCCGGGCACGGGCGCGGCCGGGTCGGACGACTCCTTCAACCGGATGTTCGAGCGCGACAAGGACGATCTGCGCGAGCTGGGCCTGGTCATCGAGACGGTGGAGAACCTCGACGGCGAGGTCGGCTATCTCGCCCGCCGCGACAGCAACCGCCTGCCGCCCATCACCCTCGACGCCGAGGAGGCCGCCGCCCTCGGCCTCGCGGCCAAGGTCTGGCAGCAGGCCCGACTGGCCGGCGCGGCGAGCGGTGCGCTGCAGAAGCTGCGCGCCGCGGGCCTTCCCGAGGACGTCGACCCCTACGAGGCCCACGGCGCCCTCGAACCGCACATCCCCGTGCACGAGGCGGCCTTCGAGCCCCTGATGCTCGCCTGCCGCGACCGCCGCCCGGTCGTCTTCGACTACCGCAAGGCCACCGCCGCACACCCCGAGACCCGGCAGGTCGAGCCGTGGGCGCTGGAGTGCTGGCGCGGCCACTGGTACCTGGCGGGCTGGGACCGCGACCGTGGCGCCGAGCGCGTCTTCAGGCTCTCCCGGATCACCGGAAGGGTCCGCTCCCGCGCCGGGCGCTACACCGCCGAGGTGCCCGACGTCGTCACCGTGCGGGAGACCGTCGCGAGCTGGGCGGGCGAGATCGCCGACCGCTCCGCGCTGATCCGGCTGCGCACCGGCTCCGGCTACCCGCTGCGGGCCAAGGCCGTCTCCGTACGGGAACTGGGAGACGGCTGGGACGAGTTGGAGATTCCGTACGGACACGGCCTGGACGCCTGGCTCGTCGAGTTCGGGCCCGACGTGGTGGTCCTGGAGCCCGCCGAGCTGCGGGCCGATGTAGTGGACCGGCTGCGCGCCGTGGCCAAGGGCTGAGGGGGAACGTAGAGAACGTGGCAGGAAAACCGGTCAGGCCCACGAACGCGATCGACCAGACCCGGCGGATGCTCTCCCTGGTGACCTATCTGCGTGAGCGCCCCGGCGCGCGCGTCGGGGATGTCGCCCGGGCCTTCGGGATCACCGAGGACGAGCTGATCTCCGACCTCGACGTGCTGCCGCTGTGCGGGACCAGCTTCCGGGGCGGTGACCTCCTCGACATCGACACCGACGGTGACCGCATCTGGTGGCACAACCCGGCCGCCCTGGCGGCGGAGGCGGCCGAACCCCTTCGTATCGCGGCCGACGAGGCGACCGCGCTGCTGGTGGCCGCGCGCGCGGTGTCCACGCTGCCCGGGCTGCGCGAGGGTGACCGGCAGGCGTTGCTGCGCGCCACCGCCAAGGTGGAGGCCGCTTCGGGCGAGGCGGCGGGCGCCAGCTCCCGGCTGTCGGTGACCTTCGAGTCCGAGGGCGGGGTCTTCGCGGACGTCGACCGGGCGATCTCCGAGCGGCGCCGGCTGTGGATCCGCTACTACTCGCCCTCGCGGGACGAGCTCACCGAGCGCGAGATCGACCCGATCCGACTGGTCAGCGTCGGACACACGTATGTGGAGGCGTGGTGCCGCCGCTCCGAGGCGCGCCGCACCTTCCGGCTCGACCGGGTCGCCGAGATCCGCATCCTCGACGAGCCGTCCGCGCCGCCCGAGGTCGAGCTGCGGGACCTCTCCGAGGGGCTGATGCAGCCGGCGGCCGAGGATCCCGAGGTGGTCGTCGAGGTCGGTCCGGGCGGGCGCTGGGTCGCGGAGTACTACCCGCACGACAGTGCGGATGAATTGCCGGACGGCGGGTTGCGTATCACCTTGCGGACCCCCGACCCCGCGTCGCTGCGACGGTTGGCGCTGCGGCTGGGCAGGGACGGCCGGATCGTGTCGCCTCCGGAGCTGGCGGACAGCGCCCGCGAGGCGGCTCGGGAGGCACTCGCTGCCTACGACGGGCTCGAGGGAGATCAGGACGGACCGTACGACAGGCGGGAGCAGGGGCTTTGACCACGTCGGCGATGTCGGGTGCGTCGGGGACGGCCGGTACCTCGGAGAGGGCGGGCGGATCGGTGAAGGCGGGCGGCGCGGAGCGGGCCGGTGCGTCCTCGGGCGCGGCGGAGATGACGGTCGTCACCGCGTTCGCCGGTATGCGCAGAGTCGCCGACGTGCTGTTCAAGGCGGGCTGCCCCGACTGCCGGGCCCGTCTGGAACTCAGGGCCAACGCCCTGATGCTGGCTATCGGCGCCTCCAGCCGCACCACCTTCTACTCCTTCACCTGCACCGAGTGCGGCTCGGCGGTCCGCAAGCCCGCGGGCGAGCGCGTCGTCGAACTGCTCACCGGGGGCGGGGTGCGCACACTGCGCCTGCACTCGACGGCCTAGGCCCTGTCGTCAAATTCCCGTCGTCCGCCCGGAGGGCGGGCCCGGCGGCGTCAGGTGCGTGCTCTCGGTGTGCCGGGCACAGACCCTCGTACTGGATGTACTTGGGTATGTGCCCGGTGCGGCGAGAGGGCGTGCATGGCGTCGCGGGGCAGACGGGAATTTGACGACAGGGCCTAGGGTCGACCTCATGTTCTGGTCGATGTTCGCGATTGTTGTGGGTTTTCTGGGAGTCGCCGTTCTCGGGGTGCTCGCTGTCCGTGTCTTCGTGGAGGCGGAGCGTCTCGGGAAGCAGGTCGCGGACTCCGCGCGCCGTATCAACCAGGCGGCCGACGACCTCGAGAGGGCGGCCGTCGGGGTCGCGCGTTCTGTGGATGCCGTATGACCTTCCAGGGATCCCGGTATGAGTCCGTCGACGTCCCCGTAATGAGCCGTTTGAGCCTGTCGACTTGCCGGTGAGGGCGGGTACGCTTCTGATCGCGGTCCGGAGAACGAGGCGCGGGCCGCGAACTGGGAGTACGCACAGGGATTGCCCCGCGTTTACCCCTGAGCGTTACGATCGCTGTCATCACGACGTTCGGACACATGTCCGACCGATCGGACAGCACCCCGACCCAGCCGCCTCGGTGAGAAGGTAAAGACTTATGTTCGGAAGGCTCGGCGCTCCCGAGATCATTCTCATCCTCGTCGTCATCATCCTGCTGTTCGGCGCGAAGAAGCTTCCGGACATGGCGCGGTCCCTCGGTAAGTCCGCGCGCATCCTGAAGAGCGAGGCCAAGGCGATGAAGGACGAGGGCAGCAACCCCGCCCCGGCCGGTCCGCCCAGCACCGACGAGCAGACCCCGGCTCAGCGCACGATCCAGGCCGCGCCCGGCGATGTGACCAGCTCCCGCCCGGTCAGCGAGCCGACGGACACGACCAAGCGCTGACGCAGGGCCGGACGCCTCCGGTCCGCCGCACGAGATGAGGACGTGGGTTGCTCAAGTCTGCCCGCAAGAAGGAGAAGGCGGATCCCGAGGGACGGATGCCCCTCGCGGAGCACCTTCGTGAGCTCCGAAACCGGCTCGCGAAGGCCGTCCTGGCCATCGTCGTCGTCACGATCGTCGCCGCCTTCTACTACAAGAACATCATCGAGTTCTTCACGAACCCGATTCTGGATGCGGTGGGATGCAAGTCCACCTTCTCCGACTTGGCCCAGCAGCGGAGCGGTACCTGCGCGCGCATCGTGCTCAACGGTCTGCTGACGCCGTTCACGCTCGCGCTCAAGGTCTCGCTGATGGCCGGTGTGATCTTCGCGTCGCCGATCTGGCTGTACCAGCTGTGGGCCTTCATCGTTCCGGGTCTGCACCGGCACGAGAAGAAGTACGCGATGGCGTTCGTGGGTACGGGCGTCCCGCTGTTCCTGGGCGGCGCCTTCTTCGCCTACAAGACGCTGCCGACGATGGCGAGCGTGCTGCTCGGCTTCTCGCCCGCGGACCTCGACAACCAGCTGCCGCTCGACGACCTGCTCGACCTGATCGTCCGCATGGTGCTCGTATTCGGTCTCTCCTTCGAGCTGCCCCTGCTGCTGGTCATGCTGAATCTGACCGGGGTGCTCACCGGTAAACGCATGCTCAGCTGGTGGCGCGGGATGATCATGGGTATCACGGTCTTCGCGGCCGTGGCCACGCCCAGTACCGACCCGCTGACCATGCTGGCGCTGGCCGGACCGATCTGGGTGCTGTACTTCGTGGCGACCGTCTTCTCGTTGTTCAACGACAGGCGCAAGCAGCGTCGCGAGGCCGAGGGTCCGGCCGACGACGAAGCCTCCGACCTGGACCTCACGCCCGAGGACATCGGCGAGGTCGAGAGCGTGTCGTCCCGTCGCGGACTGCCCGAGCAGTCGAGCACGGACCGGGTCAACGGTTATGACGACGTGACCTGACGAAGCCCGGAGATCTCGTAAGGTCAGGGCCGTGACCAGCGAGATCACCCTTTTCGTCAACCCCACCGCGGGACGCGGCCGGGGCGCCCACGCGGCGCAGCCGGCCGCTTTCGCATTGCGGGAGGCGGGATTCTCCGTCCGTACGGTCCTCGGGGAGAACGCCGAGGACGCCCTCACGCGCGCGCGTGCGGCCGTCGAGGGCGGCACCGGCGCGCTGATAGCCGTCGGGGGCGACGGCATGGCGAACCTCGCCCTCCAGGCCGTCGCCGGCACCCGTACCCCGCTCGGCCTGGTCGCCGCCGGCACCGGGAACGACTTCGCCCGCGCCCTCGGACTTCCGGTGCGTGACCCGGCGGCCGCGGGACGGCTGATCGCCGAGGCCCTCAAGGGGGCGCGGCTGCGCGATGTCGACCTGGGCCGGGTGAACGGCACCTGGTTCGGCACCGTCCTCGCCTCCGGCTTCGACTCCCGGGTCAACGACCGCGGCAATCGCATGCGGTGGCCGGTCGGCCGTTTCAAGTACGACCTCGCCATGCTCGCCGAGCTGGCCGCCCTCGAGCCCCTCCCGTACCGGATCACCCTGGACGACGGCGAGGTCCGGGAGATCGGCGCGACCCTCGTCGCGGTCGGCAACGGATCGTCGTACGGCGGCGGGATGAGGATCTGCGCGGGCGCCGACCTGGAGGACGGGCTGTTCGACGTCACGGTAGTCGGGGAGTGCAGCCGCACGACCCTGCTCAAGGTGTTCCCCAAGGTCTACCGGGGCACCCACCTCGACCACCCCGTGGTCTCCGTGTACCGGGCCGTCAAGGTCGAACTCGTCGCCGAGGGTGTCACCGCGTACGCGGACGGCGAGCCGCTCGGGCCGCTGCCGCTCACCGCGGAATGCGTGCCCGCGGCGGTGCGCGTCGCGATTCCCTGAGCTGCGGGGATCCGGGGTTTCAGATAAGCGGATCCGGATATTGATCGTCATGTTGTCAGCGGCTGCCGGTAGTCTCGAAAGCACGATGACAGAGGACCTCTCACCGGCCGAGCGGTATGCGGCAGCACGGAAGCGCGCTGTCGAGCAGGCCACCGCGCTCGCCTCCTTCCGCGAGATGTACGACTTCGGCCTCGACCCCTACCAGATCGAGGCCTGCCAGGCGCTCGAAGCGGGCAAGGGTGTGCTTGTGGCCGCGCCCACCGGCTCGGGCAAGACGGTCGTCGGCGAGTTCGCCGTCCACCTCGCCCTCCAGCAGGGCAAGAAGTGCTTCTACACCACGCCGATCAAGGCGCTCTCGAACCAGAAGTACGCCGATCTGTGCCGCCGTTACGGCGCGGACAAGGTCGGCCTGCTCACCGGCGACAACAGCGTCAACTCCGATGCCCCGGTGGTCGTCATGACCACCGAGGTGCTGCGCAACATGCTGTACGCGGGCTCCCAGACCCTTCTCGGCCTCGGCTATGTGGTCATGGACGAGGTGCACTACCTCTCCGACCGCTTCCGCGGCGCCGTCTGGGAGGAAGTGATCATCCACCTCCCGGAGTCGGTGACCCTGGTGTCACTCTCGGCGACCGTGTCGAACGCGGAGGAGTTCGGCGACTGGCTGGACACCGTGCGCGGCGACACCGAGGTGATCGTCTCCGAGCACCGGCCCGTGCCGCTGTTCCAGCACGTGCTGGCCGGGCGCCGGATGTACGACCTCTTCGAGGAGGGTGAGGGCAACAAGAAGGCGGTCAACCCCGACCTCACCCGCCTGGCCCGGATGGAGGCCAGCCGTCCCTCGTTCCAGGACCGCAGACGCGGCCGTGCCATGCGGGAGGCCGACCGTGAGCGCGAGCGCCGGCAGCGCTCGCGGATCTGGACGCCGGGCCGGCCCGAGGTCATCGAACGGCTCGACGCCGAGGGCCTGCTGCCCGCGATCACGTTCATCTTCAGCCGCGCCGCCTGCGAGGCCGCCGTCCAGCAGTGCCTGTACGCGGGCCTCAGGCTGAATGACGAGGAGGCACGCGCGAAGGTCCGTGAGATCGTCGAGGAGCGCACCGCCTCGATCCCCTCCGAGGACCTGCACGTCCTGGGCTACTACGAGTGGCTGGAGGGCCTGGAGCGCGGCATCGCGGCCCACCACGCGGGCATGCTGCCCACGTTCAAGGAAGTCGTCGAGGAACTCTTCGTACGCGGCCTGGTGAAGGCGGTGTTCGCGACCGAGACGCTGGCGCTGGGTATCAACATGCCCGCCCGCTCGGTGGTGCTGGAGAAGCTCGTCAAGTGGAACGGCGAGCAGCACGCCGACATCACACCCGGCGAGTACACCCAGCTCACGGGCCGGGCCGGGCGCCGCGGCATCGATGTCGAGGGTCACGCCGTCGTGCTGTGGCAGCGCGGCTTCAGCCCCGACCACCTGGCGGGACTCGCGGGCACCCGCACCTACCCGCTGCGCTCCAGCTTCAAGCCGTCGTACAACATGGCCGTGAACCTGGTCGAGCAGTTCGGCCGGCACCGCTCGCGCGAACTCCTCGAGACGTCCTTCGCGCAGTTCCAGGCGGACAAGTCGGTCGTCGGGATCTCCCGGCAGGTGCAGCGCAACGAGGAGGGGCTCGAGGGCTACAAGGAGTCCATGACCTGCCACCTCGGGGACTTCGAGGGGTACGCGCGGCTGCGTCGCGAGCTCAAGGACCGCGAGACGGAGCTGGCCAAGCAGGGTGCGGCGCAGCGGCGTGCCGAGGCGGCCGTCGCGCTGGAGAAGCTCAAGCCGGGTGACATCATCCATGTCCCGACCGGCAAGTTCGCGGGCCTGGCGCTGGTCCTCGACCCGGGGCTGCCCGCGGGCCGGTCCAACGGCCACCGCGGCTTCGAGCACAGCGACGGACCGCGTCCGCTGGTCCTCACGGCTGAGCGCCAGGTGAAGCGGCTGGCCTCGATGGACTTCCCGGTGCCGGTCGAGGCGCTGGAGCGGATGCGCATCCCGAAGTCCTTCAACCCGCGCTCGCCGCAGTCCCGTCGCGACCTCGCGTCCGCGCTGCGCACCAAGGCCGGGCACATCGTCCCCGACCGGCTGCGCAAGCGGCGCTCCGAGGCGGCCGACGACCGTGAGATCGCCCGGCTGCGCACCGCGATCCGCGCCCACCCCTGCCACGGGTGCAACGACCGCGAGGACCACGCCCGTTGGGCCGAGCGCTACCACCGGCTGCTGCGTGACACCAAGCAGCTGGAGAACCGCATCGAGGGCCGGACGAACACCATCGCCCGCACCTTCGACCGGATCGTCGCCCTCCTCACCGAGCTGGACTACCTGCGCGGCGACGAGGCCACCGAGCACGGCAGACGGCTCGCCCGGCTGTACGGCGAGCTCGACCTGCTGGCCAGCGAATGCCTGCGCGCCGGGGTCTGGGACGGCCTCAGCCCGGCCGAACTCGCCGCCTGCGTCTCGGCGTTGGTGTACGAGTCGCGGGTCGGCGACGACGCGATGGCGCCGAAGCTGCCGTCCGGCAAGGCCAAGGCCGCGCTCGGTGAGATGGTCCGCATCTGGGGCCGCCTCGACGCGCTGGAGGAGGACTTCCGGATCACCCAGTCCGAGGGCGTCGGTCAGCGTGAGCCGGACCTCGGCTTCGCCTGGGCCGCCTACGAGTGGGCCTCCGGCAAGGGCCTCGACGAGGTGTTGCGCGAGGCGGAGATGCCCGCCGGTGACTTCGTCCGCTGGTGCAAGCAGGTCATCGACGTCCTGGGCCAGATCTCGGCCGCCGCGCCCGTCTCCGGCGGCGAGGGCTCGACGGTCGCCAAGAACGCGCGCAAGGCGGTCGACGGCTTGCTGCGCGGGGTGGTCGCCTACTCGTCGGTGGGCTGAGCCGAGCCGGTGGCCCGGTCGTTCGTGGCGCGCTGCCTCCTGGCCGGGGGCAGCGCGCTTTCTCAGCTCCAGCTCGGTGAGGCCTCGTGCGGCCCCTCATGAGGCACAGGGCGGCCGGTGTGGGCGTCCAGGAGTATTCGGTCGCCGAGCGGGCGTGTCAGCTTCACCGTCACCCTCGCGCGGATCATCTCACCGGTGCAGGGACCCTTCCGTGCTCCGAGGACGGACGCGGACAGCACGACACTGGTCCGGGTTTCCAGTACGTGCACGGCGGGTCCGGAGTCGCAGGACCCGTGGTCGGCCAGGACCGTGACGGACCGGCCGTCTCCGGTCACCCCGGCGAGTCGGTCGAGGGGGGTCAGTGTGTGGGCGGCGACATCCCGGATCGGCCCGATCGGTGACTCGGGGAGCTTCGAGGGGCCGACGGCGGCGCGCTTGAGCGGAGTGTCGTAGCCCTCCAGGGTGAACAGCCAGGCCGGAACGGTCGCCGGGCCCCGGCTGGTGGCCAGGGTCATCTCGCCCGGCTTCGCCCCGGTCACGGTCAGGTGCGGGCCGTCGTTCCCGCCGCGCGCCACCCTCTCGTACGCCTCGCGCGCCTCCATGAGTGGCAGGGTGAGGGAGGCCCCGCTCTTCCACCTCACCTCCCCGTCCTTGCGCGGGAGGGCCGGAAGTGCGCCGCGCAGCACGAAGTTCTGGGTGGTGAAGGCCCGCTGGTCGGCTTTGTCGCGCAGGCCGCCCGCGGGTAGCTGGACCGCGTCCGCCATCGGGTGGTAGCCCCGGCGCCACTGCCGAGCGGCCGCGGACCCGTCCCAGGCGTCGGCGACCTGTCGGGCGCGGCTCTCCGCCCGCGGTTCCTGACCGGTGCCGGGGGCTTCCACCCCGCTGCCGGCGGCCCTTTCACTGCCGCACCCCGTGACGGCACCGGCTCCGGCGCTCAGGAGGGCGAGGGTGACGAGCAGACGGGCGATGCGGGCGGTCTTGGACTGCATGGGTCCCCCGAGGGCCGGCGCTGACGAACGGAAGGCGAGTGGTGCGGCGCGAAGCTCGTGCCACGCCTGTGACGCCCCGGCCCCGGGGCACGTTCGGCCCGCGTCCGTTTTCGCGATGCTTGTTGCCGCATCGTGACTCGTCGGCTTTCCGGCCCGACCACGGCCGTGAGGTCAGGCGCGTGCCCGGAGGTAGCCGCGCCAGCCGCCGTACTCCGTGATGTCCTCGGCGCCTTCGAGCGCGGCGGGCTCGCACAGGAAGCCCGGAACGTGGGTGCCGTCGGCCAGTTCGACCCGGCCCAGTGCCATCGGCCGGGGCAGGTCGGCGAGCAGCCGGCCGAGGCCCGCCGCGGGCAGTCGCCACACCTCCGCCTCGATGCCGGCCCCGCCGCCCTCGCCGACATGGACCAGGCCCGGCTTGGGCGGGGTGGTGGACAGTGCGTGCAGACGGTAGGCGGAGGCCGTCGTGGTCGTACGCTCCCGCTCCGCGCCCAGGGCGAGGAGTTGGGGGTTCAGCGGCTGGCCGGACAGGTGGGCGCCGACCACCGCGATCCGCAGCCGCGGCTGGAGCAGCGCGGCGATCCGGGCGAGGCGTTCGTCGGTGAACGCCGGGCCGATCAGCATCACGCCGAAGGGCAGAGCGGCGGGCGTGAGACCGGCCGGGACGGCGACCGCCGCCAGGTCGAAGAGGTTCGTCGAGTTGGTGAAGCGGCCCAGCCGGGCGTTGGTACCGAGCGGGTCGGCGGCGACCTCCGCGAGGGTGGGGTGGCCGGGCGCGGTCGGCAGCAACAGGGCGTCCGCGTCCCCGAGTTCGGCGAGGGCCCGGGCGCGCAGGGCGGCCAGCCGGTCCTGGTCGGCGAAGAGCCGGTGGGCCGGGATGTCCCGGGCGCGGGTGATGATCCCGGCGACGGTCGGGTCGAGCCCCGCACCCCCCTCAGTGATCAACTTGTCGACAAAACCACCCACGGCCGTGTAGCGCTCGGCGACGAACGCGCCCTCGTAGAGCATCGCCGCCGCCTCCGTGAACGGGGTGAGGTCGAGCGTGCGTACCTCGGCCCCGGCCGCGACGAGCTGGTCCACGGCGGCCTCGTACGCCTGTGCCCAGCCCTCGTCGAGTTCGCCGAGCTGTGCCGTCGGGGGGACGGCGACGCGCCAGGGGCCGGGGGTTCGCTGGGGGAGTGCGGGGAGTTCGCGTCCGGAGGGGGACGCCATGTACGCGAGGGCCTGTTCGGCCTCCGGGAGCGTACGGGCGAACACGGTCACGCAGTCGAGCGAGGCGCAGGCCGGGACGACACCGGTGGCCGGGACCAGACCGCGGGTGGGCTTGAGGCCGACGATGCCGTTGAAGGCGGCGGGGACGCGTCCGGAGCCGGCCGTGTCGGTGCCGAGCGCCAGGTCGACGATGCCGAGGGCCACGGCCACGGCCGATCCCGAGCTGGAGCCGCCGCTGATTCTGGCCGGATCCAGGGCTCCCCGTACGGCGCCGTACGGGGAGCGGGTGCCGACCAGGCCGGTGGCGAACTGGTCGAGGTTCGTGGTGCCGAGGACGAGGGCGCCGGCCGCGCGCAGGCGGGCGACCGCGGGGGCGTCGCCCTCCGGGGTGTACGCGTAGGCAGGGCAGCCGGCGGTGGTCCTCAGGCCCGCCACGTCGATGTTGCCCTTCGCGGCGAGGAGCTTGCCGGCGAGGGGGAGGTGTTCGCCCGCGGCGAGGCGGGCGTCGATGGCCTGGGCTTCCTTCTCGACCTCTGCCAGGGGGCGGAGGTCGATCCAGATCTCGGGGCGGTCGACGGTTTCGATGCGGGCGTAGGCCGACTGGACTCGGGTCAGGACGGACATGGGTTGCTCCTGGTTCTTCGGGCGCGGGCCGGTGGGTGGTGTGTGCCCACCCGTTCCGGCCCGCGGAACGCCTGCCACACACCACTGGGCGTTTTACGGCACCGTTGGACCCGCGGATGTCAGGACCACCAGTGCCGTGCCCGCTTCCACCTGGGCGCCCGGCTTGGTGAGGACCTGGTGGACCACTCCGTCCATCGGGGCGGGCACCCTGGACTCCATCTTCATCGCCTCCAACGCCAGCAGGGGCTGGCCGGCCGTCACCCGGTCGCCCGGCTTGACGTTCAGCTGCCATACGGAAGCCGCGAACTCGGCCTCGATCAGACGGCCGCCCGCGGGGACGGTCACCTCGGCGGCGGGCGCCGCGGGCGCCGAGGCGGCGTCCGCGCGGTCGAACTCGCCCGCCGCCTCCCAGTCGTCCCGCTCGGCGGAGAACGCGGCGCCCTGCCTGGCCCGGAACTCGGCGATGGACGCGGAGTCGGCGGCGAGGAGGGCCTCGTACTCGGCGAGCGAGAAGACGCCCTCCTCGATCCGGGGCACGAAACGGCCGGAGATGATGTCGGCGCGCAGGTCGAGGAGTTCGTCGGGCTCGACGGGGTACCACTTGATGCGGTCGAAGAAGCGCAGCAGCCAGGGCGAGCCCGGCTCGAACGCCCCGCGCTGCTGCCATCCCGACCACACCTGGGTCGTACGGCCGACGAACTGGTAGCCGCCCGGGCCCTCCATGCCGTAGACGCAGAGGTAGGCGCCGCCGATGCCGACCGAGTTCTCGGCGGTCCAGGTGCGTGCCGGGTTGTACTTGGTGGTGACCAGGCGATGGCGCGGGTCCAGCGGGGTGGCCACCGGCGCGCCCAGGTAGACGTCGCCCAGGCCCAGGACGAGGTACTCCGCTTCGAACACCGTGCGGTACACGTCGTCCACCGAGTCCAGGCCGTTCACGCGGCGGATGAACTCGATGTTCCACGGGCACCAGGGCGCGTCGTCGCGGACGCCCGCCATGTAGCGGGCGATCGCCTCACGGGTCGCCGGGTCGTCCCAGGAGAGGGGGAGGTGCACCGTGCGGGAGGGGACGACCAGTTGGTCGCTCGGCGGGAGGGTGCGGGTTATGTCCCGTACCGCGGTGAGGAGTTCGCGCTGTGGAAGCCTGCCGGGGTCCGTCTGGATCTGCAGGGAGCGGATGCCGGGCGTCAGGTCCGTGACGCCGTCGAGCGCGGCCTCGGTCACCGCCTCCATCAGCGCGTGGACGCGCATGCGCAGCGCCAGGTCCAGTTGCATGGGACCGAATTCGACCAGCAGGTTGTCGTCGCCGCTGCGGCGGTACGTCACGTCGCCGTCCCGCGCGAGCACCCCGCCGTCGACGATCGCGGGCCGCTGCGAGCCGTCGTCGGCGAGCGGCGCGAAGCGCACGGTGTCGCCGGGGCGCAACTGGCCGAGCTTCCAGCGTTCCGTGCTGACGACCGTCGCCGGGCAGACGAAGCCGCCGAGCGAGGGGCCGTCCGGGCCGAGCAGCACCGGCATGTCGCCGGTGTAGTCGACGGCGCCGACCGAGTACGGCGTGTCGTGGATGTTGGACGGGTGCAGGCCCGCCTCGCCGCCGTCGGTGCGCGCCCAGCGGGGCTTCGGACCGACCAGGCGTACGCCCGTGCGCGCCGAGTTGAAGTGGACCTTCCAGTCGGCGGCGTAGAAGTCGTGGATGTCGTCCTCGGTGAAGAACTCCGGTGCGGCGTGCGGGCCTTCGAGCGCGCCGACCCGCCAGGCGGCGGAGAACACGGGGCGGTCGCCGACCGGTACGGGAGCCCCGTGATCCGTCGCCGAGCCGCCGTGCAGCACGTCGCCCGTGCGCAGGGCGCGGCCCCCGTGCCCGCCGAACCGGCCCAGCGTGAAGGTGGACGCGCTGCCGAGGAACGCCGGTACGTCGAGGCCTCCGCCCGCGACCAGCACATAGGTGCGCAGGCCGTGTTCGGTGGGGGCGCCGACCTCCAGCAGGGCCCCCGCCGGTACCGTCACCGGCTCCCACTGCGCGACCGCCGTGCCGTCCACGGTGACCGGCGCCGGAGCGCCCGTGACGCAGACCGTCGTGGTGTGGGTGAAGCGCAGGGCCGGCCCCTGGAGGGTGCACTCCAGACCGGGTGCCCCCTCGTGGTTGCCGAGGGCGCGGTTGCCGAGCCGGAAGGAGAGGTCGTCCATCGGGCCGCAGGGGGGCACGCCCACCTGCCAGTAGCCGGTGCGGCCCGGCCAGTCCTGGACCGTGGTGAGGGTCCCGCCGGAGACGACCTCGATGCGCTGAGTGGGATCGGTGACTTCGGCCAGCGTGGCCGTCGAGTGCGTCGCCCGCCGGAAGGAAGGGGCGGCGAGTGCGGCCCGCACCAGCCCCAGGTTGGTCTCGATGCCGTCCACCCGGGTCCTGGCCAGCGCCTCGTCGAGGCGTTCCAGCGCGTGCGCCCGGTCCGAGCCGTACGCGATGACCTTCGCGAGCATCGGGTCGTACGACGTGGTCACCTCGGTGCCCGTCTCCACCCAGCCGTCCACGCGGACGCCGCCGGGGAACTCGACCCGTGTCAGCAGACCCGCGCTCGGCCGGTGGTCGCGCGAGGGGTCCTCGGCGTACACCCGGGCCTCGACGGCGTGACCGCGCGGTGCCCCCGGTTCTTGTACGACCTCCGACTCCCCGCGCGCGAGCCGCAGCATCCAGGCGACGAGGTCGACGCCGTAGATCTCCTCGGTGACCGGATGTTCCACCTGGAGGCGGGTGTTGACCTCGAGGAAGTACGCCTCCTCGCGGGCGGCGTCGTAGACGAACTCGACGGTTCCCGCTGATCGATATCCGACAGCGGCGCACAAGTCCCGTGCGCAGGACGCGAGTCGAGCGCGGACGGCGGACGGCAGGCCCGGTGCCGGGGCCTCCTCCAGCACCTTCTGGTTGCGGCGCTGGAGCGAGCAGTCGCGGTCGCCGAAGGTGACGACCCGGCCCCGACCGTCGCCGAAGACCTGCACCTCGACATGGCGGGCGTGCTCCACCAGCCGCTCCAGGAAGACCCCGGCCAAGGAGAAGGAGGCCGCGGCGACGCGCTGCACCCGCTCCCACGCCTCGGTCAGTTCGTCGGCGGAGCGACATGCCGACATACCGATGCCGCCACCACCGCCGGTGGCCTTCAGCATGACGGGATAGCCGATGCGGGCGGCCGCCTCCAAAGCCTCCGTGAGGCCGGGGAGAAGTCCCGTGCCGGGCGCCAGCGGCACCCCGGCCGCCTCCGCCGCGGCCCGCGCCGTGTGCTTCGCCCCGAACAGCTCGAGCTGCTCCGGCGTCGGTCCCACGAACACGATCCCGGCGTCCTCGCAGCGCCGTGCGAAGGCCGCGTCCTCGGACAGGAAGCCGTACCCGGGGTGGATCGCCCCGGCCCCGGTGTCCTTGGCCGCCTTCAGGACGAGGTCGGCGTCGAGATACGACTCCTTCGCGGGCGCGGGCCCCAGCCGTACCGCCTCGTCGGCGAGCCGGACGTGGGGCGCGCCGCGGTCGGCGTCGGAGTACACGGCGACCGTGCGCAGGCCGAGTTCGCGGGCGGTGCGGATGATCCGTACCGCGATCTCGCCGCGGTTGGCGACCAGCAGGGTGTCGAAGGTCATCCCGTCGCCCCGCTCGCCTCGATGCTCATTTCCACCGCGGTCGGCTCGAAGCCGTTGCAGGGGTTGTTGATCTGCGGGCAGTTGGAGACCAGCACGAGGACGTCGCACTCGGCGCGCAGGGTCAGCGTGAGCCCCGGGGCCGAGATGCCGTCGACGATGCCGAGGGTGCCGTCCTTCTCGACCGGCACGTTCATGTACCAGTTGATGTTCGAGACGAGATCGCGCTTGCCGAGGCCGTACTTGGCGCCCTCCGCGAGGAAGTTGTCCACGCAGGCGTGCTGGGACCAGGTGTGGTGGCCGTACCGCAGGGTGTTCGACTCCTTGGAGCAGGCGCCGCCGACCGTGTCGTGCCGGCCGACCTCGTCCGCGACCACGGTCATCAGCGGGGTGTGCTCGTTGGACATCAGCACGCTGCCGGTGGTGAGGAAGAGGTTGCCCTGCGCGTGGATCGTGTCGGGCGCGCTGTAACGGACGGCCGTGTCGTGGGCGTCGTACACCAGGAAGTCGACGGCCTGGTTGCCGTGCAGGTCGGTGACGGTGAGCGTCTGACCGGTGCGGACGACGGCGGACCAGGCGGCCCGGGCCAAAACCACGGTCTTCATGCGATCCCCCTCGCGGCGAGGAACTCGGCGGTGTTCAGGAAGGCGCGGCGGCCCTCGGGCGTGGCCTCCCACAGCGGGTCGCCCGGCGCGGTCGCGGCCGCACGCCAGGCGAGGACCTCCAGCGGAGTGCTGACGTACTCCGTGCGGGGGTCGACGGGGTGCGGCACGTTCGCGATCAGCACGGTCACGTCCTGCTCGGCGCGGAGCGTGACGCTGCCGCCGGGGCCCGCCGAGCCGATGAAGTCCAGCGAGCCGTCGTCGCGGACCCGCACGCCCTGGAAGAAGGAGAGCGAGGGCGGCAGGTCACGGGGTTCGAGGCCGTTCTTGGCGGCGGCCAGCTTGAAGAGCTCGCGGCCCGCGGGGGAGGCGGACTGCGGGGTTCCGTCGCCGTAGCGCTGGGTGTTGCGTACGAGGGTGGACGTGCCGCAGAGCGTGTCGTGGTGGCCGGAGGTGTCGGCGACCAGGGAGGCGAGGACGCGGCCCTGGTCGGAGAGGAGCAATTGCCCCTCTCCCAGGTAGGCGTTCCACTGGACCTTGACCGTGTCCGCCACGTTCAGGCGCTCCCAGGGGCGGTCGGCGGCGTACAGGAGCAGGTGTGCGCAGGCGTCGCCCCTGAGGTCGGTCAGCCTGAGTTCCGTGCCGCGGGCCAGCACCTTGTGCGTGTAGTTGCCGGCCGCCACGGTCTCCGCCCACACCAGGTGGCCCGCCTCGCAGGGGGGCGCGGGCCAGGCGCTCGCCGGGACGACGGGCATGGCCTCCGTGCGGGAGCCCTCTTGTGCCCGGGCGTGGGCACGGGCTCCGTATGTGGTCGCTGTCGCCATCGCGAGTCCTCCGGCTCCTGGGTGATTTCTGTCGCTCGACAGAAATTAGGGGCGGGGAGGGTCGGAGTCGTATCCCGAGTGTTGCCGGACGGTTACCGACCCCTCACGGGTCGCTCCGCGGACTTGAGGGTGCGGGTCGTCCGTGGCTGGGCGCGCGGTTCCTCGCGCCCCTCGGGGGCGGAGCCGTGTGCGAGGATCGAACGCATGGGAAGTGGTGGCGGGCGACGGGTCGGACGGCCTCGGGCTGCGCAGCGGCCGGACAGCGGCCTGTCGCCGCGGGACGAACTGCTCGACGCCGCCGCCGAGTTGTTCACCACGCGGGGGTACGCCGCGACGACCACCCGTGCCGTCGCCGAGCGGGCCGGTATGCGCCAGGCGTCGATGTACCACTATGTCTCCGGCAAGGAGGAGCTGCTCGCCGAGCTCCTGGAGTCCACCGTCACGCCCTCACTGGCCTTCGCCCGGGAGCTCCTGGCCGACGACGCGACCCCGCCCGAGGACCGGCTGTGGGAGCTGTGCCGCACCGACGTCGAGCTGCTCTGCGGGGGCCCGCACAACCTGGGCGGGCTGTATCTGCTGCCCGAGGTGCGCGCCGAGCGGTTCGCCGGCTTCCATGCCGTACGGGCCGAGTTGAAGGACACCTACCGGCAACTGCTGGCCGCGACGGCCACGGGTGGCTCGTTCGTCAAGAGTGAACTCGACCTGCGGACGGATCTGCTGTTCGGCCTCATCGAAGGGGTGATCCTCGTGCACCGGTCCGACCCTGAGCGGCCCGTGTCCGCGTTCGCCGAAGCAACCGCCGACGCGGCGCTGCGGATCGCCGGAATCTGACGTACCGCCCTGCGGAGGTGCGGTTTTCGCATGCCCGTACGCCGCTACTCATCGTGTGCGAACGCATTCCGAGCGTGTAAATGGCCGAGGGTACTCCTGCCGTACGGGCGATTTCAGGTGGTTGCTGAATATGACACAGCGATGATCCGGTCGGACTAAGCTCGCCCGCGGCGCACCGAGTTGAGATGTATTCGTGCGCTTGTTCCCAAAAGTTCCGAAGATTCGGTTTGACCACGCAGTTTCCCCCACGAACTCCCCCCGACCCCAGCCGATTTTTCTCAGAGGGCATACATGGTGAGTGTTCAATCGCCTCCCGGTGGCCGTGAACTTCCCTACGCGCGTGTGCTGTTGCCGCCGGCCATACTGATGGCCGCCGTGACCGGGGCCGCCGTCGCCCTGGTGACGGGCCCGGCCCGGGCCGCCGTCGGCTGGTGCGGCGGCATCGCGACGCTGCTGGTGATCGCGGTCGCCGCCGAAGCCGTACGCCGTGGCCGCGTCATCCGTGACGTACGCGCCGAACTGGCCCGCCGTACCGCGTACCTGGAACAGCGCATCGCCGCCCACGAACAGGACATCGTGTGCTTCCACACGGAAGTCCTGCCCGCCGCGATCAGGCGCATGAACCGCGGCATGAACCCCGACCAGGTGGCGCTCCGCTTCGGCGTCGACGACCCCAGCCTGCCCCAGATCTCCGAGGTGGAACGGGACCTGCTGGGCACCTTCCTCCAGTTGCTGGACACCGAGAAGCTGATGCTCGACTCCTCGCATCGGTCCTTCGTCAACATCGCCCGCCGTGTACAGGCGATCGTCCACCAGCAGAACAAGGAACTCCGTGAGATGGAGGAGGACCACGGGCGCAACCCCGAGGTCTTCGACGACCTGCTGCGCATCGACCACGGCACCGCGCTGATCGGCCGCCTCGCCGACTCCATCGCGGTGCTCGGCGGCGGCCGCCCCGGCCGCAACTGGCCTCAGCCCGTGCCGCTGTTCAGCGTGATGCGCGGCGCGATGTCCCGGATCCTCGAGTACCGCCGTATCGAGCTGCACTCCATCGCCGACGTCGCCGTCAACGGCATCCACGTCGAACCGGTCATCCACGCCGTCGCCGAACTCCTCGACAACGCCACGCGCTATTCGCCGCCGACCAGCAAGGTGCACCTGACCGCCCTCAAGGTGCAGAGCGGTGTCGCCGTCGAGATCGAGGACTCCGGCGCCAGCTTCAGCGACGAGGCCCGCGGCAAGATGGAGGAACTCCTCCGGCAGGCCGCGGCCGGCACCGACCTCCAGGTTCTCGGCGAGGCCCCCCGGCTCGGCATGCCCGTCGTGGGCCGCCTCTCGGCGATGTACGACATGAAGATCGCGCTCCGGCAGTCCGCGTACGGCGGTGTCCGCGCGGTCGTCGTGGTGCCGAGCAACATGCTCACCGAGGACCCCGCCCCCGCTCTCGCCCACGGCATCGGCGCGAACGCCTCCGCGACCATGGACACCGACGGGGTCGAGGGGCCCAACCGCAAGCCGAAGAAGCGCCGTCCGACCACCGGACCCCGCCGCCCCGAGGACGACGAGCCCCGGGACGACGACGCCCCCCTGGTCACCGAGTGGACGGCGGGCGGCCTGCCGCAGCGCCGCAGCCGGGTCAAGACCCCGCTCAGTGAGCGCTACCGCGAGGCGGCCCGGGTCGCCGCAGAGGAAGCGGCGGCCGCGGCGGCGGCGCCCTCCTGGGACACCGTGCCCGCCGCCCCGAAGGAGGAGAAGCCTCCACCGGGCCTGTGGGTCGAGTCGTTCTGGGAAGGCCTCAAGCGCGACCCGGATCCCAACGCGTTCACCAGGAAGAATCAGCCGGCCGCCGAGGCCGACGACGAGGGGGACCTCAAGTGATCCATCAGCGGGACGACTTCGACTGGATGCTCAGGGATCTCGCTGACGGTGTACCGGGTATCCAGCAGATCGTGGTGCTCTCCGCCGACGGACTGCGCATCGCACGCTACGGCGGCAACCCGGACGCCGCCGACCGCGTCGCCGCGGCCTGCGCGGGCCTGCAGAGTCTGGCCGCGGCGGTCGCCGGCGAGGTTCCGCACAGCGACGGCACGATGAACATGGTCCTCATCGAGGTCGACAGAGGCTACTTCTACCTGATGTCCGCCGGGGCCAACGCCTATCTCGCGGTCCTGGCCAACCAGGTCGCGGAGCCCGGCCTGATGAGCAACCGCATGCGTGACCTCGTCGCCCGGATCGGTACGCATCTGACCAGTCCGCCGCGGCGCAACGGGCAGACCGTATGACTCCTCCGCAACGCCGACGGCGACACCCCAAGCAAGAGTTCACCGAGCCTCCCCAGGAGCGGCCTCCCCAAGAGGAGCAGGAAGAGGACCCCAAGAACCCCGGGCGCCTGTACCTGCTCACCGGTGGGGATGGGGAGGGCGAGCGGGCCGACCTGGACCTCGTCACCTTGATCGTGGCGCGCGCCGACGCGCCGTCGACCACCACCCAGCCGGAGCAGTCGGTGCTGCTCCGGCTCTGCCAGGCCCCGCTCTCCGTGGCCGAGCTCTCGGCCTACCTCAATCTGCCGTTCAGCGTGGTGACCGTCCTGCTCACCGAGCTGCTGGCGGCTGGACTGGTACAGGCACGCGCCCCGATCGTCCGCTCGGCGCTCCCCGACCGTTCCCTCCTCGAAGCGGTGATGCATGGACTTCAAAAGCTCTGACACGATCACCGGCCCGCGCGCCGAGGACCGTCTGCCGCACACGGCGAAATCCGCCGTGAAGATCGTGATCGTGGGCGGTTTCGGAGTCGGTAAGACGACCATGGTGGGTGCCGTCAGCGAGATCAAACCGCTGACCACCGAGGAGACCATGACGCAGGCCGGCATCGGCATCGACGACAACTACGGCTCGGAGACCAAGACCGCGACCACCGTCGCCATGGACTTCGGCCGCATCAGCATCACGGAGCAGCTGGTGCTCTACCTCTTCGGCACCCCCGGCCAGGAGCGCTTCTGGTTCCTGTGGAACGGACTCTTCGAGGGCGCGCTCGGCGCGGTCGTGCTGATCGACACCCGTCGGCTGGAAGTCAGCTTCGAGGTGATCGGCCGTCTGGAGGAGCGCGGTGTGCCGTTCGTCGTCGCCATGAACACCTTCCCGGACGCGCCCAGCTATCCGATCGAGGACCTGCGCACCGCGCTCGACCTGTCCGAGGAGATCCCGATCGTGCAGTGCGACGCGCGCCGCCGGGCCTCCAGCCGGGACGTCCTGATGACACTGATGCACTTCCTGTACTCGCTCACGATGGACCAGGCGCGCACCTGACGCTTGCGGTGACCTCGACTCTCCTCCCAGGACACCCGACCACCCCCGTGACCCCGGACACCCCCAAGACATCGGATCCACCTCAGTTTCGGAGCGATCACCGTGACGTCTGAATCCCACTCCCCGGCCGGTACGGACGACCGTACGCCCGCCCCGCCGCCCGGCTGCCCCGCTCACGGCCCCGGTCCCGGCGGACTGCACCGGCTGTACGGCACCGAGGCGGACGCGCTGGGAGACCTGTACGAGAGACTCCGCGAGGAGCACGGTGCGGTCGCCCCCGTCCTGCTCCACAACGACGTGCCGATCTGGGTGGTGCTCGGCCATGCCGAGAACATGCACCTGGTGAGCACCCCCACGCACTTCACCCGGGACAGCAGGGTGTGGAACGCGGTCAAGGACGGCACGGCCGGCCCCGACCACCCCCTCGCGCCGCACATCGCCTGGCAGCCCATCTGTTCCCACGCCGAGGGCGACGAACACCTGCGGCTGCGCGGCGCGGTCATGGGCGCCATGTCGACCATCAACCACCGCACGATCCGGCGGCACATCAACCGGGCGACCCAGCTGCTCGTCAACCGGTTCTGCGAGAAGGGCCGGGCCGACCTGGTCAGTCAGTTCGCCGAGCACCTTCCGATGGCCGTGCTGTGCGAGATCCTCGGCATGCCCGACGAGTACGACGACCGGCTGGTGCAGGCCACCCGCGACCTGCTCAGGGGCACCGAGACCGCGATCTCCAGCAACGAGCACGTCATGAACATCCTGATCCGGCACACCGCCCGGCGCCGGGCCCAGACCACCGCGGACTTCACCAGCGTCCTGATCAACCACCCGGCCGGGCTCACCGACGACGAGGTGTCCCAGCATCTGCGCCTCGTACTGCTCGCCGCCTACGAGGCCACGGCGAACCTTCTCGCCAACGTGCTGCGCGTGGTGCTCATCGACCCCCGCTTCCGTGCCCGGCTGAACGGCGGCCAGATGACGGTGCCCCAGGCGGTCGAGCAGTCCCTGTGGGACGAACCGCCGTTCAGCGCCGTCCTCGGCTACTTCGCCAAGCAGGACACGGAGTTGGGCGGCCGGCAGATCCGTCAGGGAGACGGCCTGATCCTGGGGATCGCGCCGGGCAACATCGACCCCAGGGTACGTCCCGACCTCAGCGCCGACATGATGGGCAACCGCGCCCACCTCGCCTTCGGCGGCGGGCCCCACGAGTGCCCGGGCCAGGACATCGGCCGCGCCATCGCGGACGTCGGCGTCGAGGCGCTGCTCATCCGGCTGCCCGACGTCGAACTCGAAGGCGACGAGGACGAGTTGCGCTGGCGCTCGTCGATGTCCTCACGGCACCTGGTGGAGCTGCCGGTGTACTTCCGGCCGCAGGCGCCGCAGGACGTCGAGGAAGTGCCCTCCATCAACCCCATCCCGCGGCAGCTGCCGAGCCTGCGGGTCACGACGGACGAGCCGACGGCGGCGCCCGGCCCGCAGCCGCTGCCGTCTCCCGCCGTGCCGCCGACACCGGAACCCGTACGCCGCCTCGGCGCCTGGCAGCGCTTCCTGCGCTGGTGGCGGGGCTACTGAGCCCGGTCGCCGACGATCACGCCTCCTGGGCCCAGTCGTCGTACGAGGACCAGGCCCGCAGCACCCGCTCGCTGACGAACCGGTGTGCGCGCCCCGTGATCGGATCGGTGAACTCCAGTACCCGCGCCAGCAGTTGGAGTGGACGCCGGAAGTCACCGGCCGGTACGGGGCCGGTCACCACCGGGTAGAGCGGATCACCGAGGATCGGCACGCCCAACGCGGTCATGTGCACGCGTAGTTGATGGGTCTGCCCGGTGTGCGGGAGCAGGCGGTAGCGCCCGAGTCCGTCGCGGTGGTCGGTGAGTTCGACCTCCGTGACGGCGTTCGGCTCGCCCGGCACCTCGCACGCGGCCATCACCCCGCGCTCCTTCACGATCCGGCTGCGGACCGTCCGCGGCAGCGCGAGCCCCGCGTCGTACGGGGCCACCGCCTCGTACTCCTTGCGGACCAGCCGGTCGCGGAACAGCGTCTGGTAGGCGCCGCGCTCCTCGGGCCGCACGGTGCACAGCACGAGCCCGGCGGTGAGGCGGTCCAGCCGGTGCGCGGCGCCGATCGTCGGCAGCTCGAGCTCCCGTCGCAGCCGGGCCAGCGCGGTCTCGGCGACATGGCCCCCGCGCGGGGTGGTGGCGAGGAAGTGCGGCTTGTCGGCGACGACGATGTGCTCGTCCCGGTACACCACGTCGAGGGCGAACGGGACCGGCTCCTCGTCGGGCAGCTCCCGGTGGAACCACACGAACATCCCCGGCTCGTACGCCGTGTCGGGGGCCACCGGACGCCCGTCGGCGCCGACGATCAGTCCGTCCCCGAACATCCCGTCGATCACCCCGGGCCCCGCCGCGAGCCGCTCCACCAGATGCTCCCGCACGGTGGCCCACCCCCCGTCCCGCGGCAGCCTGACCCGCACGGGGTCGACTCCGTCGCGCTGCGGCAGGGGGGAGGGCGGGATCCGGGGCTTGCGTCTCACCTGGTCAAGCGTACGAGGCTCGGGCAGGGGAGGGGCTCAGGCGTACGAGGCCGGGACCACCTCGGGCGTCTTCGCCGCCGGTGTCCGCGCCCGGTAGGCCCGGTACGCGGCGCCCGCGACCAGGGTCAGGCCCAGGAACAGCACCGTGAACCACTGGAAGTACCAGTGCCCGCCCGCCGGGTCGTACACCGCCGCCCGCGGCCAGGCGAGGTTGACGGTCATGAAGAGGCCGTAGAGGAGGGCGATCGCGTTGACGGGGACGCCCCAGCGGCCCAGCGAGAAGAGCGGGGCGCCCGTCTCGTCGGTGCCGTCGGCGGTGAACTCCCCGCGCAGCCGGCGGATCAGCAGCGGACCGGTCACCATCGCGTACGCCAGGTACAGCATCACGATGCAGGTGGTGCCGATCGCCAGGAAGGCGTCCGGGGAGGCGAAGTTGAGCAGCAGCAGGGCGGCGGCGAGGACGCCCACGACCAGGGCGGGGGCGCCCGGCATACCGGTGCGCGGGTTGACCTGGGCGAGGCGGCGGGAGAAGGGGAGCTGGTGGTCGCGGGCCATCGAGAAGAGCATGCGGCAGGCGGCGGTCTGGATCGCCAGGGTCGCCACCGCGATGGCCACCACGACGTCGGCGAGCAGTGCGCGGCCGACCCCGTCACCGAGGCTGCTGGTCAGGACGTAGCTCAGGCCGTCGACGCCGAGACGGCCGTCGGTGAGGCTCGGCGCGGCGAGCAGTCCGCCGAGCACGATCAGCCCGCCGAGCAGACCCGCCGCGCCGAGCGCGGTGAGGATCGTGCGGGGCGCGGTGCGGCGCGGGTTGTGGGTCTCCTCGCTCATCTCACCGGCGCTGTCGAAGCCGATCATGACGTACGCGGCCATGAACGAGCCCACCATCAGCGCCCCGAACAGGCCGGTACCGCCCTCGCCGGTGTGGAAGGTGATGCCGGGGGAGCGCTCGGAGTGGGTGAGCAGGAGCACGATGATCAGGACGGCGCCGATGATCTCCGCGGTGACGCCGATCCGGTTGATCAGGGACATCACACGGTTGTCGATGACGTTCACCAGCGTGGTCAGCACGAGCAGGATCACGCCGAGGACCGCCGCGTTGGCCGCGCCGTCGGGGCTGGTGGGGGTCGGATCGCTGCCGACCAGCTGGAAGCCCGACCAGATCGCGGGCAGCACCATCTGCAGAGCGAGCGCCGCCGCCGCGACCACCACGATCTGACCGATCACCATGATCCAGCCGGCGAACCAGCCGAAGGAGAGGTTCGACAGACGGGAGGACCACTGGTAGATCGCGCCGGAGATCGGATAGCGCGCGGCGAGCTCCGCGAAGCAGGCGGCGACCGTCAACTGGCCCACCAGCACGGCCGGCCACGTCCAGAAGAAGACGGGGCCGCCGAACGCGTACCCGAAGGCGAAGAACTGGAAGACGGTCGTCAGGACGGAGATGAAGGAGAAACCGGCGGCGAACGAGGCGTACCGGCCGAGGCTGCGGTGCAGCTCCTGGCGGTAACCGAACTCGGCCAGCGAGCGGTCGCCGGAGGACTCCGGTGGATCGGGGCGTACGTCGGAGGGGGCGGTGGTGGTCACGGCGGCACCTGCCTTCGGCGCGGAAGGGTGGGCGGAACGGGGGTGAGCCGAATTCCTGTCGGGTGACAGAAATTAGGGAGACCCTGTTTCGCCCGCGTGACGCGGCCGTATCCGCGGCGGGCCTAACTCCTCACGTCCTTGCCGGGGAAAGAGGCACTGCCCCGACGCCCGCGTACCAGTTCCCCTCCATGGAGGTGACCATCAAGGCCGTGGCGGCGGTGTGGCTGTCGATCCGTACGTTCAGGTCGTACCAGCGCTCCGTATGAGCCGAGGGGCGGGAGTCAGGAGGCGGTCGGCGCGGTCGCCTCCTGCTCCGCCTCCACCTGCGCGTTCCAGTCCCGCTTGCTCGCCTGCCAGCCGTCCTCGTTGTGCCCGAGGCGCCAGTAGCCGGAGATCGACAGGTCCTCGCGCGGGATCTCGCACTCGACCCGCAGCAGCCGCCGCAGCTCCTTCACGAAGCCCGCCTCGCCGTGCACGAACGCGTGCACCCGGCCCGCCGGGAAGTCGAGGGCGCGGACGGCCTCCACCAGCGCCTCGCCGATGGGCCGGTCGCCGCGGTGCAGCCAGACGACCTCCACGTCGGAGTCGATCTTCTGCTCCTCCTCGCGCCCGGAGATCTCCACGAAGGCGCGGGCCACGGCGCCGTCCGGCAGCGCCTCCAGCGCGGCACTGATCGCGGGCAGCGCGCTCTCGTCACCGGCGAGCAGATGCCAGTCGGCGCTCGCGTCGGGCGCGTAGGCGCCACCCGGACCCATGAACCGCACGACCTCGCCCGGTTGGACGCGCGCCGCCCACGGCCCGGCCAGGCCCTCGTCGCCGTGCACCACGAAGTCGAGCGTCAGCTCGCGCAGTTCGGGGTCCCAGGCGCGCACGGTGTACGTGCGGGTCACCGGCCACTGCTCGCGCGGGAGTTCCTCGCGGATCCGCTCCATGTCGAAGGGCTCGGCGTAGGTGACACCCTCCGGGGCGAACAGCAACTTCACATAGTGATCGGTGCTGGTGCCCGCGGTGAACTCGGCGAGGCCCTCGCCGCCCAGCACGACACGCTGCATATGGGGAGTCAACCGCTCGGTCCGCACGACGCGCGCGGAGTGGGGCTTCCTGGACCTGCGTGCCGGACGCTCTGCCATGACGGCCTCCTCGTTCACTCGCTTAGGCTTACCTAAGTTAGCATCTCCCCCCAGTTAACACCCCCCGCGTGAGAAGCTCCTGAGTCCCCCACAGTGGGGCTGGGGTCGCGCGGTGGGAGGGGTCGAGTCCCGCTCTACGAGTAAGGCTACCCTAAATTGAGAGTAGCATTCTCAAGAGATGAGAATGCTACTTCCCGCCCTCCTTGGTTGATTCGGCCGACCGGGTCGACTCAGTCGCCGAGCGTGGTGAGCAACCGCTGCAGCGATCCGCCCAGACCCCAGCGCGCGGCCAGCTCCTCCAGTGCGGCCGGGTCGCGCGGCGTGTGCGGCAGCGCCGTGTCGACGTCCGGCAGGGGAACGTCACCGGCGACCCGTACGACCTTGGGCGCGACGGCGACATACGGCCGCGACTCGTCGAGCCGCTTGCGCTGAGAAGGCGTCAGCTTCGCCTTCGGATCGTCGACCGCGGCCATGATCGCGGCCAGGTCGCCGAACTGGTCGAGCAGCTTGGCCGCCGTCTTCTCGCCGATCCCCGGCACCCCCGGCAGACCGTCGCTCGGGTCGCCGCGCAGCAGCGCCAGATCCGCGTATCCGCTGCCGTCGACCCCGTACTTCTCGCGCAGCCAGGTCTCGTCGGTGAGCTGGAGCGTGCCCACGCCCTTGAGGGGATACAGGACGCGCACCCCCCGCTTGTCGTCGACGAGTTGGTAGAGGTCGCGGTCGCCGGTGACGATGTCGACCGGGCCGTCGGCGCGCCCCGTGAAGGTGCCGATCACATCGTCCGCCTCGTACCCCTCGACCCCCACGCGCGCGATGCCCAGCGCGTCGAGGACCTCCTCGATGACCGGCACCTGCGGGGAGAGCGTGTCCGGCACCTCCTCCTCGTCCGGCCGGCCGGCCTCGGTCTCCACGGCGACGCGATGCGCCTTGTACGAGGGGATCAGGTCGACCCGCCACTGCGGGCGCCAGTCCGCGTCCATGCAGGCCACCAGGTCATCGGGGCGATGGTCCTTGACCAGCCGGTCGATGAAGTCGAGCAGCCCGCGCACGGCGTTCACGGGCGTGCCGTCCGGGGCCTTCACCGAGTCGGGGACCCCGAAGTAGGCCCGGAAGTACAGGGAAGCGGTGTCGAGCAGCATCAGGCGTCTGGTCACGCCTCGCATCATGCCGTACGGCACTGACAGTGACCTGGACCACTCCTGTGTTTGCTCCGTGTAAGCGGGGGCAGGCGCGGCATCGGGACAAACCCGGTTGCTTTTTCAACTGTCCGATCGAGAGGCACACGTGTCATCCAGGCTTGAGGCCGAGCATTTGTACAAGGTGTTCGGGAGACGACCCGACGCCGCGGTGGAACGGCTCCGTCAGGGAGCCGACCGTGAGGAACTGCGCGCCGACGGCACCACCGCCGCCGTGATCGACGCGTCCTTCACGGTGGAACCCGGCCAGATCTTCGTCGTCATGGGCCTGTCCGGATCCGGCAAGTCCACCCTCCTGCGCATGCTCAACGGACTCCTGGAACCCACCGCGGGCCAGGTGCGCTTCGACGGCCAGGACCTGACCGCGCTCAGCGCCCGCGCGCTGCGCGAGGTCCGCTCGAAGAAGATCAGCATGGTCTTCCAGCACTTCGCGCTCTTTCCGCACCGCAGCGTCCTGGAGAACGCGGCCTACGGCCTGGAGGTCCAGGGCGTACCCGGCGCCGAGCGCGCGGAACGCGCCACCAGGGCCCTGGAACTGGCCGGACTCGCAGGCTGGGAGAAGTCCTGGCCCGACGAGCTGTCCGGCGGTATGCAGCAGCGCGTCGGCCTCGCCCGCGCGCTCGCCACCGACGCCGATCTGCTGCTGATGGACGAGTCGTTCAGCGCGCTCGACCCGCTGATCCGCCGCGACATGCAGGACCAGCTGATCGAGCTCCAGAAGAAGCTCAAGAAGACCATCGTCTTCATCACCCACGACCTCAACGAGGCGATGCGCCTCGGCGACCGGATCGCCGTCATGCGCGACGGCCGCATCGTCCAGATCGGCACCGCCGAGGACATCCTCGTGCGCCCGGCGGACGACTACGTCGCGTCCTTCACCCAGGACGTCGACCGCTCCCGGGTCCTGACCGCCGGGGCCGTCATGGACACCGGCATCCGCGGCGACGAGGCGGACTGCGACTGCGAGACCGCCACGCCCGACACCCCCTTCGTGGACCTCTGCGCGATCAGCGCGCGTCTCACGCACCCGGTCGCGGTCCTCGACGCACAGCGCCGACTCGTGGGCGTGGTCCCGCGGCAGCGGCTCGTCGGATTCCTCGGCGACCAGCAGGGCGAACCCACCGCCTGCGCCACACCGCGCGACAAGGGCGGCAAGGGCGACAAGGTGGTGACGGCCGGTGCCTAGGATCCCGTTCGGCGACTGGGTCAACAGCGCCGTCGACTGGCTGCTGAACCACATGGCGTGGCTCTTCGACTTCTTCAAGACCGTCTTCCAGGGCACGTACGACGGCATCGACGCCGTCCTCCAGGCCCCCGAACCGCTGCTCCTCGCGGGCATCTTCGCGGTGATCGCGTTCTGGCTGCGCGGTACTTCCGCCGGTGTCCTCACCTTCGTGGGATTCGCCTTCATCGACTCCCTCGAACTGTGGGAGGACGCGATGGTGACCCTCTCGCTGGTCCTCGTCGCCACGATCATCGCGCTCGTCGTCTCGGTGCCCGTGGGCATCTGGGCGGCGCGCTCCGACCGGGTCAGCGGCATCGTCCGCCCGGTGCTGGACTTCATGCAGACGCTGCCCGCGATGATCTACCTCATCCCGGCGATCCTGTTCTTCGGCACCGGCGCCCCGGCCGGCATCGTGGCCACCCTGATCTTCGCGCTGGCGCCCGGCGTCCGCATGACCGAGCTGGGTATCCGCCAGGTCGACAAGGAACTCGTCGAGGCCGCCGACGCGTTCGGCACCACGCCCCGCGACACCCTGCTGCGCATCCAGCTGCCGCTGGCCCTGCCGACCGTCATGGCGGGCGTCAACCAGGTCATCATGCTGGGCCTGTCCATGGCCGCCATCGCGGGCATGGTCGGCACCGGCGGCCTTGGCGGCGACGTCAACGAGGCCATCGGTCAGCTGAACGTCGGCCTCGGCTCCGAGGCGGGCGTCGCCATCGTCGTCCTGGCGATCTACCTGGACCGCATGACCAGCGCCCTGGGCATCCAGGTCTCCCCGCTCGGCCGCCGCGCCGCCGCCAGACTGCGTGCCGCGCAGGGCCTGAAGATCTGGTCCTACCGCCCCCGCGCGGCCGTCGCCGTGATCGGCGTCGTGGTGCTCGCGCTGGTCGCGGGCGGCATGGGCGTCTTCGGCGGTTCGAGCACGTCGTCCACCGCGGCGGACGGCGAGAACGTCGGCCAGGGCAAGAAGATCACCATCGGGTACATCCCCTGGGACGAGGGCGTCGCGTCCACCTTCCTGTGGAAGGAGATCCTCGAGGAGCGCGGTTTCCAGGTCGACGCCAAGCAGTTCGACGCGGGCCCGCTGTACACCTCCCTCGCCCAGGGCGACATCGACTTCCAGACGGACTCCTGGCTGCCGACCACCCATGAGCAGTACTGGAAGAAGTACGGCAGCAGGCTCGACGACCTGGGCTCCTGGTACGGCCCCACCTCACTGGAGCTGAGCGTCCCCTCGTACATGAAGGGCGTCGACTCCCTGGCGGACCTCAAGGGCAAGGCCGGCACCTTCGGTGGCAAGATCACCGGCATCGAGTCCAGCGCCGGAATGATGGGCCTGCTCAAGAGCAAGGTCCTGAAGGACTACGGCCTCGACAAGGAGTACAAGGTCGTCGACAGCTCCACGCCCGCCATGCTGGCCGAGCTGAAGCGCGCGTACGCCAAGAAGGAGCCGATCGTCGTCACCCTCTGGTCTCCGCACTGGGCGTACAGCGACTACGACTTGAAGAAGCTCAAGGACCCGCGGGCCGCCTGGGGCAAGGGCGACGGCGTGCACACGCTCTCCCGCAAGGGCTTCGCGCAGGACAACCCGGTCGTCGGGCAGTGGCTGAAGAACTTCAGGATGACCGAGAAGCAGCTCACGGGTCTCGAGGCGGAGATCAACAAGGTGGGCAAGGGCAAGCAGCAGGACGCGGTGCGCGCCTGGCTGAAGCGGAACCCCGGAGTCGTCGACAAGCTGGCCCCGGTCAAGAGCGCCGCGGCCGCCGCCGAGACGAAGCGCCCGCTGGACGTGGCCTGGTTCCCCTGGGACGAGGACGTCGCCGTGACGTACCTCTGGAAGGACGTCCTGGCGCGGCGCGGCTACCAGCTGAACCTCAAGCAGATGGACGTCGGCCCCGTCTACACCGGCCTCGCCTCCGGTGACCTGGATCTCAACTTCGACGCCTGGCTTCCGTACGCCCAGTCGAACTACTGGGACCAGCACAAGAACGACCTGAGAGACCTGGGCACCTGGTACCGGCCGACTTCTCTGGAGATCGCCGTGCCCTCGTACGTGAAGGACGTCAAGTCCCTCGCGGACCTCAAGGGCAAGGCGGGCACCTTCGGCGGCCGGATCATCGGCATCGAGCCTGGCACCGGCGAGATGAACCTCCTGAAGACGAAGGTGCTTCCCGGCTACGGCCTGGACAAGGAGTACAAGGTCGTCGACGGCTCCACGCCCGCGATGCTGGCCGAGCTGAAGCGCGCGTACGCCAAGAAGCAGCCGGTCGCCGTCGTCCTGTGGTCCCCGCACTGGGCGTACAGCGAGTACGAGCTCACCAAGCTCACCGACGACAAGAAGCTCTTCGGCGAGGGGAACACGATCCGGACCGTCTCCAGCAAGAAGTTCCCCGAGCAGTACCCGCAGCTCACCGCATGGGTCAAGAACTTCAGGATGAGCGAGACCGAACTCGGCACCCTGGAGAGCGAGATCAAGCAGCGCGGCCAGGGCCATGAGGAGGCGGCCGTCGCGGCGTGGCTGAAGGAGCACCCGGACGTGGTGGAGCGGATGACGCCGCAGTAGCCGAAGGGCGTGCGGCGAGGGGTGGCCGTCGGTCGCACGGGACCCGGTCCCGTGCGACCGACAGCCACCCCTTTCGGCTTCGGCGCGGGTACCAGCCGGGCCGTGCTCGCCGCCGACGATCGTGGCGGATACGTCCTTGCGTACGAAAAGGATCCGGACAACCACATCGCCGTACGCGGCCACGCCGAAACGGAAGCCCTGCCGTCCGGGAACGCCGCCCACGCGTTCGACGCGCCGCGCACCCTCTCGCGCCGCGTCGAGGGCGCCCCGGACATCACCTCCGTGCACGACGGCACGGTCGAGCTCACCGGTGACACCGAGCATGCTGCGCCACCGTCCGTGAACTCCGCGCCATCCTCAGGGACTTCACGACCTGGTACGCGACCCCCGACCGGCGGCCGGAGCGCGCCCTGGAGTCCCGGGGTGTGCGCGCCGGTATCGGCGGCCACCCGCTCGTCGAACTCGACGGCGGGCGACCAGTTCTGACGGATGGTCAGCAGTGATGCGAGGGCTGTGGGCGTCGGCGGGCGTACGTCTATGATCCGACGACCGGGCGGGCTGATCGGCTGACCATCCGCACCCACGGCCGCAGCCGTGCCATCGCAGGTCCCTCCGTGACTCCGCTCATCGACCCGGAGGGGCATCCGGCCCCGCTGGTCAGCCTTTTCGTCCCGCGAGGGGGCTCGGCGCCGGGGGAGTCGGGACAACTCGTCTATTGGCGCGAATTGTGACCCTCACCCACCTCCGATGTGTCAGCGATGTGACGGGTGCATGAAACGGTTTGCCGAACATGCGTAGGGTGCAAACAACTCATCAGAAGTTGTGCGCCGAAGCAGCAGCCCGAGCGGCAGCCGAAGCGGCAGACCGAAGCAGTGGACCGACGACGCGTGGGAGGGAGCCGAAGCGATGGGCGACCACAAAGAACAGCCCCTTCGGGTGGGTGCGGCCGTCCGGCGGCGGCGCCGGGCACTGGAGCTCACGCTCGCCGTCGTGGCCGAGCGCAGCGGCCTGTCGGTGCCCTTCCTCAGCCAGGTCGAGAACGAACGGGCCCGGCCCAGCCAGAGCTCCCTGGAGCGGGTCGCCGACGCCCTGGGTACCACCGCCGTCGAGCTGCTCGCCGCGGCCGACCCGGCGTGCAGCGTCGATGTCGTGCGCGCCGAGGCGGGCGCCGAGTTCACTCCCGAGGCCCATATGCGCCCCCTGGTGCGCGGTCACCACCAGTTGCACGCCACAGAGTTCACCGGTGACCACGAGGAGGGCCGCGAACTCCAGCACCGCAACGACAAGTTGATGTACGTGGCCGACGGCGCCGTCGAGGTCGAGGCGGAGGGGCGTGCCCACCGACTGGGGCGCGGCGACACGCTGTACCTCACCGGCGGGGTGCGCCACCGGTGGCGGGCGACCGTGCCGGACACCCGGGTGGTCGTGGTCGAGGTAGCCGACCACATCGAGGCGGTGGAGGACCGCCAGACCTTCGGCAGACGCTGAGCCGTTCCCGCGCGGGCCGCCGCGATCGCGGGCCGCTGCGATACTGCTGCCATGCCCGAGACCTCCCGCCATGCCTAGAGGGGCCGCCGGAGTGCGGCGTGTCGTCTCCCTCGTGCCCTCGCTGACCGAGGCCGTGGCCGTCACCGTGCCCGGCGCCCTGGTCGGCGCGACCGACTGGTGCAGCCATCCGCCGGACCTCGACGTCGTGCGTGTCGGCGGTACCAAGAACCCCGCGGTCGACCGGATCGTACGACTCGCCCCGGACCTGGTGATCGCCAACGAGGAGGAGAACCGCGAGCCCGACCTGGCGGCCCTGCGGGAGGCGGGAGTCGAGGTGCTGGTCACGGAGGTCCGCGATGTGCCGGGGGCCTTCCGCGAGCTGACGCGGGTGCTGGACGCGTGCGGCGCGCGGACCCGCCCCCGCTGGCTGGACGAGGCGCAGGCCGCGTGGGCGCGGCCGCCCGCTCCCGAGCGTCTTACGACCGCGATCGTGCCCATCTGGCGGCGCCCCTGGATGGTCCTCGGCCGGGACACGTTCGCGGGGGACGTCCTGGCGCGCCTGGGCGTCGACAACGTGTACGCCCACCACGCCGACCGCTACCCCCGCATCCCCCTGCCCGAACTCCGGGCCGCGGCCCCCGATCTCGTGGTGCTGCCCGACGAGCCGTACTGCTTCACCGTCGACGACGGACCCGAGGCGTTCGAGGGGGTGCCCTGCGCGCTCGTCGACGGCCGACTGCTGACCTGGTACGGACCGTCGCTGGCGCAGGCGCCGGGTGCGCTCAGCGAGGCGCTGCGAGCTGCGTGACGCCGACTTCGACGGATAGTGCCCGCTTGCTCTGACAGTCACTGGAGTTCCCCGTGAGTCCCCGTCCGATCTGGCGCGGTTGTGGTACTCCGCGCCTCGGCCCTAGCCGCACCCACCGCGTTCGTCGGCACAGTGCCGAACGGCAGGGGGGTGAGGGGTTGTGTCAGTGCTCATGGCCGGCGGTTTCTTCGGGCTGGATGTGCGCGTGCTGTCCGCGGTCCAGCCGGCGAGCATGTGCAGGGCGTTTTCTGACGGTGATCCGGGTTCGACGGTGTACAGGCCGAGCGTCTGGTCGGGGTCTCCTGCGGGTGTGAAGGCTTCGAAGCCAAGAGTGAGGTCCCCGACGAGTGGGTCGTGGTAGCGCTTGGAGCCGTACTTGGGCTGGTATACGTCGTGTTCCGCCCACCACCGTCGGAAGTCCCGGTCGGCGACGGACAGTTCGCGACCAGCTGGGCGAGCCGGGGGTCGCGCGGATGGTGGCTGGCATACAGGTGCAGCATGCCCACGATCTCGCGGGCGGTGGCGAGCCAGTCGACGTAGAGATCGCGGGCCGCGGCGTCGAGGAACATGTAGCGGGCCATGTTCCACTCGCGGTCCGGTAGGCCCTCGAAATCACGGTAGAACGCGCGGGCCAGGTGATTGGTGGCCAGAACGTCCAGGCGGTGCCCCAGTAGCAGAGCCGGAATGTCGGCGATGTTCGCCAGTGCCCGCAGCAGCCCGGGGCGGGCACGCTGGCCTGCTCTCGGATGCGGGCGCTGCCGGGTGGGGTTGGCCAGGGCGAACAGATGGTTACGCTCGGTGTCGTTCAGTTGCAGTGCACGAGCGACGGCGTCCAGGACGGCAGCCGAGACACTCGTGCTGCGTCCGCGTTCCAGCCGTACGTAGTAGTCCACGCTGACTCCGGCCAACTGGGCGACTTCCTCGCGCCTGAGACCGGGCACCCGGCGTACGCCCGGGTGCGGGGGAAGACCGGCTTGTTCCGGGGTGATGCGGGCCCGGCGTGTCCGCAGGAAGTCCCGGATATCGGGCTCGGGAACATGCTGGCGCAGGGCTCCGGGGCGATTGTGAACATGTCCTCCGGCGCCGGACTGATCGGCGTCCCCGGGTACTCCGGCTACGCGGCCACCAAGGCCGCCGAGATCGCCATGACCAAGAGCTCGGCACTCGAGGCCGCGCCCCACGGCGTCCGCGTCAACGCCGTATGCCCCGGCCTGGTGGACACCCCGATGATCGCGGCCCTGGACGCGGATCAGCGCAAGTCTCTCGGCGCCGCCCACCCCCTGGGGCGGATCGCCCGCGCAGAGGAGATCGCCGACGCCGTGGTCTGGCTCTGCTCGGACAAGGCGAGTTTCGTCACCGGCATCGCGCTGCCCGTCGACGGCTGCTACACCGTGCCCTGACGACCGGCCACCCGGCACGAGCCGCTCGATCCGGAGCACCAGGAGTGCCCGGCCGGGGCACCCCGACCCGCGCGCGGACAATGACCGCGACCAATGATGACGGAAACCGATGCGCCATGAACGACCCGTACTTTCAAGTGACCGTTCCGACAAGCAACACGGACCGTCCTGGCCAAGGCGGCTGGCATGTGTTCACAGGCTGCGCAGCCTCCATGCGCGAGGCACTACGAAACACACGCGAGGCCCACAACGCCGCCCGAGCTGCCTGCTTGTCCGGGGCCGATATCCCGCCCGAACGCACAGACTGCTATCCATCTGCGGTCGGACGGCGTAGTCGACGCGTCCGGACCCCGGCTTCACGACCCAGTCGCGGCGCGGCGCCCCCGCTGACCTGCGAAGTCGGCGCGCTGTCGCGTGGCCGGCCACCGACTCGGCACCCGTGGTTCCCCGTGGTTCGTGCAGCCGAGGCCCAGACGCGAGACCTCGGGCCCTGCGCCTGCCGCCACGTGACGTATCCGCGGCCGAGCGGGCGAACGTGGCGGGCCAGGTTCACAGGCGCACGATGACCAGGGCGGTGTCGTCGGTGGCGTCACCAGGTGGGAGTAGGTCGGTGAGCACGGCGTCGGCGAGAGCTTCGGGATCGTCTGCCTGGTGGCGGGCCAGGGAGTCGGCGAGCCGGGCAAGGCCCATGTCGATGTCTTCGCCGCGGCGTTCGATCAGACCGTCCGTGTAAAGCACGAGGACGGCGCCCTCGCGGAAGGCCGCGACGGCCTGGGTCCGGGGGCCGTGTTGAGGGCGGGCGGCCAGTGGCGGGTCGGTGGCCTGGTCCAGGAACTCGACGATCCCGTCCCTCTGGAGGAGCGCTGGCGGGGGGTGGCCGGCGCTGCTGTAGGTGATGGCGTGGTTCTCCCAGTCGACGAATGCCGTCGCCACGGTGGTGTTCTCGGCGCCGTCGACGGTGCGGGCGTACAGCCCGAGGACTTCCAGCGCGCGGGCGGGGCCTTCGGGGACGAGAGAGGCGGCGGTGAGCGCGCTGCGCAGTTGTCCCATGACGCCGGCCGCGTACAGACCGTGGCCGACGACGTCACCGACGGCGACGGCGATGCGATCGCCGGGCAGATCGACCAGGTCGTACCAGTCGCCGGCCACGTTCAGGGCTTCCGCGGCGGGCCGGTAGCGAACGGCCGCCGGGTGCCGGCCGACCGGGCGAGGAGCGGGCAACATGGCTTCTTGCAAGGCCAGCGCGACTTCACGGGCGCGGATGAGTTCGGTGACGTCCTCCAGCCGATGCAGCAGCAGCGTCATCCGCCCATCAGGTCCGAACACGGGAATGTTGGTCACGTTGAAATACCGCTCGTGCCATACCCCGGGCTGGTCGTGGTCCTCCCTGTCGTAGCGCTGCAGCGCTAGGATGCTGCGCTCACCGGTGTCCACCGCCCGGCGCAGTGACGCCAGAACTCTGAGCAGGAGAGGCTCGGCGGAGTCGTTCTCGGGCTGCTCCTCGGGAAGGAAGCGACCGACCACTTGCTCGCGGGGGAGGCCCCGGAGGCGCAGGAACTCCGCGTTGGCGTCCGCGAAGATCAGCTGCGGAGTCACCAGCGCCACCGCTCCGGGAAGGGCCTGGAACACCGCCGCGTAGTCGACCGCCGGTTCTGCCATGACTTTCCTGCTCACCATGCCGCTGTCTGCCTCTTCACGATACGAGCAGGGAGTCGCAGCTCGCACCATGAGTCGCAGCGTTCCCGCGCCGTCGGTGCGCCTTGTGCGCCGAACACGCCGGGTGGAAGGCCGTCCCTTGCCCGCCACCCGGCACCGGAACGCCTCCGCTCGGAGCGTGCCGGGGACACGGGGCTCAGGACGCGGGGGCCTCGGTGGTGGCGGCGAGGGCGCCGAGCACCTGCCTGGGTTCTCCGGATATGGACGGACGTTCTCGGTGAGGACGACCCCGGGGGCGACGGCGTTGGCACGGATGTTCTTTCGGCCCCACGCATGGGCGGTGTGGCGGGTGAGCGCGTGCAGGGCGATCTTGGACGAGGCGTACGCGGTGAGCCACGCTTCCCGCTGCCACGCCGCCAGGGAGGAGACGTTGACGATCGAGCCGCCGCCCGAGGCGACCAACGCGGGCAGGCTTTCGCGAATCACGAGCCCGGTGCCGGCAAAAGGCATGTTCATGTTCCTGAGGAACATCGGAAGGGCGTCATCGAGCCCCTGGCTGCCTGGTCCGCCGAACAGCGCACCGAGATCCGACGCCACCAGGACGCGTACGACATGAGCGCCACACGGACTGCGTGACTGGCGTGAGGCGGAGTCCGGAACTGCCCCTCCATAGCGGAGTCACATCTGTCTAGGTGCTGCGAGCAGCTCGCCGCTGAGCAGGCCGCGCGTGGTGCGGACGGCGGCCACACACCAGGCGGCGACGAGCAGCGCGTACAGGCCGACCGCGAGCCAGTCGAACGCGACCAGCCCGGTGTGCCGGGCCAGGCCCTCGGCGCCGGTGACACAGGTCCCCACCGGGAAGGTGAACGCCCACCACGTCATCGCGAACCCCATGCCCTGCCGGTGGGCCCGCACCACCAGCGCGCCGGCGAGCCCCAGCCACAGCAGCGCGAAGCCCAGCACGGGGACGCCGTAGAGGACGGCGAGCATTCCGAAGCCCTGGTCGTACGGGGCCGGTACGACGCCCGGCGCGAAGTCCGCGAACTTGCCGACGGCGGTCGTGGACTGGCCCAGCGGGCCGAGCACGAGGAACAGCGTCGGAGTGAGCGCGAGCGGCAGCGGACCCGCGGTGACGAGCCGGGCGAAGATCACCGGCAGCATCACGAAGGTGGCCAGCAGGCTCAGCCCGAACAGTGCGACACAGCCGAGGAGCAGGGTCTCCTGGGGCTGGCCCGGAGGCAGATGGGGCACGAGGAGCGGCCCGACGGCGGCCGACACCATGGGCGCGACGACGGGCAGCAGCCAGACGGGGGTGGCCTGGTCGGGGCGGATGCGGTGGCGTACGACCATCAGGTAGGGGATGGCCAGGGCGGCGGCGAGGCCGACGGCCGTACCGGCGGTGAACAGTACGGCGTCCACGGTGACCGCCGCCCGCGTCCCGATCCAGTCCCGGCCGACGACGAGGGCGCCGCCGCCCACCGCCAGCAGGGCCATCGCCAGACAGCCGTAGAAGGGCGCCACGGCCGGGTCGAGGAGGTGGGCGCGGGCCTGGTCGCGGTGGTGCGTCCAGTGCAGGGCGCGGGCACCGAGCAGGATCACGAGCAGGACGGCCGACAGGGCCCAGACCGCCACGCAGAGAGTCCGCAGGCCCGGGACGTCGCCGGGGAGTCCGGCGCCCGCCGTGGCGACGATCGCGGTGCCCATGACGGAGGCGTACCAGTTCGGGCCGAGGTGTCGTACGGCGGTGGCGCGCAGGCGCCCGACTTCGGCGGCGGGGGTCGGTAGGAGTGGCTGGGCTACGGTGACCATGGCTCCACGGTCGCGCGCCTGCGGGGTCCCCACCAGGGAGTACGGGTCTATGGGGGCATAAGCTGGGTTTATGGGTGTGAGTGCTGAGGGATCGATGGAAGGCGGCCGGTCGGGGGAACCGGTCGCGGCCGGGATCGCGCACCGGGTGCCCGACCTGGGGGCGCTGGAGCTGCTGCTCGCGGTGGCGCGACTCGGGAGTCTCGGACGGGCGGCGCGGGAACTGGGGATCACCCAGCCCGCGGCCAGCAGCCGGATCCGCTCCATGGAACGGCAACTGGGCGTCGCGCTCGTCGACCGCTCGCCCCGGGGCTCGCGGCTCACGGACGCCGGGGCGCTGGTCACGGACTGGGCGCGGCGGGTCGTGGAGGCGGCGGAGGCGTTCGACGCGGGGGCGCAGGCGTTGCGGGACCGGAGGGACTCGCGGCTTCGGGTGGCGGCGAGCATGACGATCGCCGAGTATCTGCTGCCGGGCTGGCTGCTGGCGCTGCGCGCGCAGCGACCGGACACGGCGGTGTCGCTGCTCGCCGGGAACTCGGCGGCCGTCGCGGAACGTCTCCTCGCGGGCGAGGCGGACCTCGGCTTCGTGGAGGGACTGTCCGTTCCCCCCGCCCTCGACTCGACGGTCATCGCGCACGACCGGCTGATCGTGGTGACGGCGCCGGGGCATCCGTGGGCCCGGCGCCGTGCGGCTCTCGAGGGGGCGGAACTGGCCGCGACGCCGTTGATCCTCCGGGAGGAGGGGTCGGGCACGCGGCAGGTTCTCGACGCGGCGTTGGGCGGGTTGGCGCGGCCGTTGATCGAGCTCTCCTCGACGACGGCGGTGAAGGCCGCGGCGGTGAGTGGGGCGGGGCCCGCCGTTCTGAGCGAGCTGGCCCTCGGCGAGGAGCTGTCGGCTCATCGGCTGGTGAGCATTCCCCTGTCCGACATCCAGCTCCGGCGGGCCCTGCGCGCGGTCTGGCCCACGGGCCACCGGCCCACGGGGCCGGCACGGGAGCTGCTCTCGCTGACGCGGGGCTTGTAGGGGAACCGGCCCGCTCCTTCGGCTGCGGGCCGGTGGGGGCCGATCGCGCAGTTCCCCGCGCCCCCAAAGCCTCACGGCGGCCGGGGCGGAGCAAGTGGCCGGGGCGGAGAAATCGGTGGCGGGCGGGGTCGGGGGCCCCGCAGGATGCGGGGCATGACTGCGACCGCCCCGCCTGCCGCGGGCTTGCGTACACCCTGGGAAGAACTCCCTCGCTCGCTCCGTGACGCCGTCGCGGACATGCTCGGTGCACCGGTGCGGACGGCCGTCACGCAGGAGGGCGGCTTCTCGCCCGGCGCGGCCGCCCGCGTGACCACCACGGACCACCGCCGCGCGTTCGTGAAGGCGGTCAGCGCGGAGGCGAACCCCGACAGCCCCTCCCTGCACCGGACGGAGGCGAGGAACGCCTCCGCGCTCCCGCCCAGCGCCCCTGCCCCTCGATTCATCGGCAGCTACGACGACGGCACCTGGGTCGCCCTCGTCTTCGAGGACGTGGCGGGCCGGCAGCCGCATGTCCCTTGGCGCGAGGGTGAATTCAGACGGGTGCTCGACGCCGTCGAGGAACTGAGCCGCACCCTGACCCCGGCCCCGTTCGACGCCCCACCCGCCGCACAGTCCCTGGCCCACGCCTTCCAGGGATGGCGGCAGCTCATCGACTCCGGGGACACCGAGGGCGAGGGCTTCGACCCCTGGACCGCGGCCCACCTGCGCGAACTGGCCGAACTCTCGGCCCCGTGGGCCGAGTTCGCCGCCGGTGACACCCTCGCGCACGCCGATCTGCGCGCGGACAACGTCCTGCTCGCCAAGGACGGCAGGGTCGTCTTCGTCGACTGGCCGCACGCCGTGCGCGCCGCCCCGTGGTTCGACCTGCTGCTGATGCTCCCGTGCGTCCGCGCCCAGGGCGGCCCCGACCCGGAAGAGGTGTTCACCACCCATCCGCTGGGCCGCGCCGCCGACCCGGAAGGCGTCACCGCCACCCTGGCGGCCCTCGCGGGCTACTTCGTCCGGCAGTCCCGGCAGCCGGGGCCCCCGGGACTGCCGACCCTGCGCGCCTTCCAGCACGCCCAGGGCGCCGCCGCCCTCGACTGGCTCAGGAAGCGGCTCGCACCAACGCCCGCATGACCCTCAGGTCCTCGCCCATCTCGGGATGCCACTGCACACCCAACACCCAGCGGGGGGAGGGGAGTTCGATCGCCTCGATCGTCCCGTCGAGCGCGTGGGCCGAGGCCGTCAGTCCCTCTCCGAGGCGTTCGACCGCCTGGTGGTGATACGTCGGCACGGCACAGGTCTCCGGCACGACATCCCCGTACAGACTTCCCGCCACCGGCGTCACCTCGTGCTGCCCGAAGACCCCGACGTCCTTCACGTGCCCGTCGATGTGCTGGACGAGCGTGCCGCCGAGGGCGACGTTGAGGAGCTGCATGCCCCGGCAGATGCCGAGGAGCGGGGTGCCGGCGGCCAACGCGGCGTGGATCAGGGCGAGTTCCCAGGCGTCGCGGGCGGCGGCCGGCGGCCCGGTCCGCGGGGAGCGCTCGGCGCCGTAGTGGACCGGGTCCACATCGGGGCCGCCCGCGATCACGAGGCCGTCGAGACGGGCGACGGTCGACGCGGCGTGGGAGGGGTCGTCCGGCGGCAGCAGCGCGGCGAGACCCCCCGCCGCCTGGACGAGCCGGTGATAGCCGGCCGGCAGCAGCGCGGCCTCCAGCTCCAGCACACTCCAGCGCGCCCCGGCCTCCAGATACGTACTCACGCCGATCAGCGGTCTGCCCGCACTGCTCACACTGCCCACGCCGCCCGTACCTCCCACACCGTGCTCCCTGTCGGACCCAATGGAATACCGTCATACCTTTGAAGACCTCTGTACGGTACTCGCCGGCTGCTCACGCCAGGAAACCCCGCAGGAGCGCCGCCGTCCCCGCGCAGTGCTCCCGCATCATCTCCCGCGCCCCGTCCGCGTCTCCGTCGAGCACCGCCTCGACCAGTGCGGTGTGCTGGCGCTGGGAGTGCTCCAGGTTGCGGACCAGGAGGGGGATGCAGTCGAGCAGGTCATTGACGGAGGCGCGGACGGCCGCGTACTGGGCCGTCAGCGACGGTGAACCGCTCAGCTCGGCGAGGGTGAGGTGGAGCAGGGTGTCCAGGCGCCGGTAGTCCGCCAGCGGAGCCTCGTGCGTGCGGGCCAGCGCCTCACGCAGCCGCTCGGCCTGCTCCGCGGAGAGCCCGTGCGTCGCGCACAGCCCCGCCGCACCCACCTCCAGCACCTCGCGGAAACGCAGTACGTCCTCGATGTCGACCTCGGCGAACCGGCGCCGCAACTCGTCCTCGCCGGGGGTCTCGGCCCGCGGCACCACGAACGTGCCGCCGTACCGTCCGCGCCGCGACTCGACCAGGCCCTGGTCCTGGAGCACCTTGAGCACCTCGCGCAGTGTCACCCGGCTGATCCCCAGCCGCTCCGCCAGCTCCCGCTCCGCGGGCAGCCGTCCGCCGCCCGGCACCAGCCCCAGCCGGACCACCTGGAGGATCTGCTCCAGCGCCTCCTCGAAACCGTTGCCCGCCCGCACCGGCCGCAGCACCGGCGTCAGTCGGTCGTCCACACCACCGTCGGCTTCCGCCCGCGTCATCTGGTCGTGCCCCCTTCCCAAGCAATGGTTCTCGGCAATACCTTATGGCTCTCGGCTGACCCAAGGAGGCTTTTCCGGTGGCAGACCGCACACCCCCGCTCCCCGTCGAGGAGCTGCACGCCCTCGTCGCGGGCGGCGAGATCGACACCGTCGTCCTGGCCTTCCCCGACATGCAGGGGCGGCTCCAGGGCAAGCGGTTCGCCGCGCGCTTCTTCCTCGACGAGGTCCTCGAGCACGGCACGGAGGGCTGCAACTACCTCCTCGCCGTCGACGCCGAGATGAACACGGTCGACGGGTACGCCATGTCCTCCTGGGACCGGGGCTACGGCGACTTTGCCATGCGCCCCGATCTCAGCACCCTACGGCGGGTGCCGTGGAACGAGGGCACCGCCCTGCTCGTCGCCGACCTCGTCTGGAACGACGGCTCCCCGGTCGTGGCCGCGCCCCGCCAGATCCTGCGCCGCCAGCTCGACCGGCTCGCCGAACTCGGCTACACCGCCCAGGTCGGTACCGAGCTCGAGTTCATCGTCTTCAAGGACACCTACGAGCAGGCCTGGGACGCGGGCTACAAGGGGCTCACCCCGGCCAATCAGTACAACATCGACTACTCGCTCCTGGGAACCGGGCGCATCGAGCCGCTGCTGCGCCGCATCCGCAACGAGATGCAGGCCGCGGGGCTGACCGTCGAGTCCGCCAAGGGTGAGTGCAACCTCGGCCAGCACGAGATCGCCTTCAAGTACGACGAGGCGCTCGTCACCTGCGACCAGCACGCCATCTACAAGACCGGCGCCAAGGAGATCGCCTCCCAGGAGGGCGTCTCGCTCACCTTCATGGCGAAGTACAACGAGCGCGAGGGCAACTCCTGTCACATCCACCTCTCGCTCGCAGACGCGGACGGCACGAACGTGATGGCGGGCTCCGTCCAGGACCCCGGTGGCATGTCGGAGGTCATGCGGTACTTCCTCGCCGGGCAGCTGGCCGCCCTGCGTGACTTCGCGCTCCTCTACGCGCCCAACATCAACTCCTACAAGCGCTTCCAGCCCGGCTCCTTCGCGCCGACCGCCGTCGCCTGGGGATACGACAACCGCACCTGTGCGCTCCGCGTCGTCGGCCACGGCCGCTCGACGCGCTTCGAGAACCGGCTGCCCGGCGGCGACGTCAATCCGCACCTGGCCGTCGCCGGACTCGTCGCGGCCGGTCTGTACGGCATCGAACAGAAGCTGGAGCTGCCGGAGCCGTGCGCGGGCAACGCCTACGCCGCCGACTACGCGCACGTGCCCACCACCCTGCGCGAGGCCGCGGAACTCTGGGAGAACAGCCCCATCGCCAAGGCCGCCTTCGGTGACGAGGTGGTCGCGCACTACCGCAACATGGCGCGCGTCGAGCTGGAGGCCTTCGACGCCGCGGTGACCGACTGGGAGCTGCGCCGCTCCTTCGAACGCATGTGAGGCCCTTCTTGTCCGAGCAGTCCGCCCCGTCAGAGCTGTCCGAGCTGTCCGAACACCAGCTCCATGTGCTCAATCCGGCCACCGAGGAGCTCGTCGCCACCGTCCCGGCCGCCACCGCGCAGGACGTGGACGCCGCCGTCGTACGGGCGACGAAGGCGCAGGCCGCGTGGGCCGCGCTGGCCCCCGGCGACCGCGCCCGGCTGCTGCGCCGCTTCGCCGCCGCCGTCGACGGCCACCTCGAAGAACTGGCCCGCCTCGAGGTCCGCGAGGCCGGTCACACCCTCGGCAACGCCCGCTGGGAGGCGGGCAACGTCCGAGACCTGCTCGACTACGCGGCCGGGGGAGTGGAGCGGCTCACCGGCCGCCAGATCCCGGTCCCGGGCGGCCTCGACGTGACCATCCTCGAACCGCTGGGTGTCGTGGGCGTCATCGCGCCCTGGAACTTCCCGATGCCGATCGCCGTCTGGGGCACCGCCCCGGCGCTCGCGGCCGGCAACGCGGTCGTCCTCAAGCCCGCCGAGACGACCCCCCTGACCGCGCTCCGGCTGGCCGAGCTGGCTCTGGAGGCCGGTCTGCCCGAGGGGCTCTTCCAGGTGCTCCCCGGCCACGGCCCGGTCGCGGGCAACGCGCTCGTCGAGCACCCCGGCGTCGCGAAGATCGTCTTCACCGGGTCAACGGCCGTGGGCAAACAGGTGTTGGCGAAGGGGTCGGCCCTGCTCAAGCGCGTCACACTCGAACTCGGCGGCAAGAGTCCCAACATCGTCTTCGCCGACGCGGATGTCGAGGCCGCCGCCGCAGCGGCTCCGATGGCCTTCCTCGACAACTCCGGCCAGGACTGCTGCGCCCGCACCCGCATCCTCGTCCAGCGCTCCGCCTACGACCGCTTCGTCGGCCTTCTCGCCCCGGCGATCGAGTCCGTCGTCGTCGGCGACCCCTCCGACGAGCAGACGCAGATGGGCCCGCTGATCTCCCGGGCGCAGCTGGAGCGCGTACGGTCGTACGTCCCCGCCGACACCCCCGGCATCCGCGGCAAGGCCCCCGAAGGCCCCGGCTTCTGGTTCCCGCCCACCGTCCTCACCGATGTCGAGCCCCACGCGCGTGTGGCCGTCGAGGAGGTCTTCGGCCCCGTCGCCGTCGTCCTGCCCTTCGAGGACGAGGCCGACGCGATCCGGCTCGCCAACGCCACCGACTACGGCCTCTCCGGCTCCATCTGGACCCGTGACGTCGGCCGCGCCCTGCGCGTCTCCCAGGCCGTCCGGGCCGGGAACCTGTCCGTCAACTCCCACTCGAGCGTCCGCTACTGGACCCCCTTCGGCGGCTTCAAGCAGTCGGGGATCGGCCGCGAACTCGGCCCGGACGCGCTCACCGCCTTCACCGAGACCAAGAACGTCTTCATCAGCACGGAGGGCCCCGCACAGTGACCGAAGCCACCGCAGGCACCGAAGCCACCGAGGCGACCGCAGGCACCGAAGCCGCCGCGGCCACCGAAGGGAACATCTGCCGCCGCCTCGTCGGCCGCACCGCCGTCATCACCGGCGCCGGGAGCGGCATCGGTCTCGCCACCGTCCGCCGGCTCGCCTCCGAGGGCGCCCACATCGTCTGCGGCGACGTCGACGACGCCCGTGGCAAGGCCGCCGCCGAAGAGGTCGGCGGGATCTTCGTCAAGGTCGACGTCACCGACCCCGAGCAGGTCGAGGCGCTCTTCAAGACGGCGTTCGACACCTACGGCTCCGTCGACATCGCCTTCAACAACGCGGGCATCTCGCCGCCCGACGACGACTCCATCCTGGAAACCGGACTGGAGGCCTGGAAGCGCGTCCAGGAGGTCAACCTCACCTCCGTCTACCTGTGCTGCAAGGCCGCGATCCCCTACATGCGGCGCCAGGGGAAGGGCTCCATCATCAACACGGCGTCCTTCGTGGCCCGGATGGGCGCGGCCACCTCGCAGATCTCGTACACGGCGTCCAAGGGCGGTGTACTGGCCATGTCCCGTGAACTGGGCGTCCAGTTCGCCCGCGAGGGCATCCGGGTCAACGCCCTGTGCCCGGGACCGGTCAACACCCCGCTGCTCCAGGAACTGTTCGCCAAGGACCCCGAGCGGGCCGCACGCCGGCTCGTGCACATCCCCGTCGGCCGGTTCGCCGAGGCCGAGGAGATCGCCGCGGCGGTCGCCTTCCTCGCCAGCGACGACTCCTCCTTCGTGAACGCCTCCGACTTCCTGGTGGACGGCGGAATCTCGGGCGCGTACGTCACACCCCTGTAGATCGCCCCGGTGTATGCGCGTCCCATGCGATTTAGATCCGTTCGTGTCACTTTCGCGTGGGCCCTGGTCGCGGCCGCCACCCTGGCGGCCGCGCCACCCGCCTCCTGCGCACCCGTGTACTGACGTTCGGGGCGCGCCCTAGAGTGCCGGAATGAGCATGACGCCTCCGCCCGGCTGGTACCGCGACCCCTCGTACCCGCTCGTCGAGCGCTGGTGGGACGGCACCGCCTGGACGGATCACCGGCGAGGACCCGAGGCCCCTCAAGTGCCCTCGGCGCCGCCGGAACCCGTCGCCGGCGGTTCCGGCCGGGCCAAGGCGGTGGCGCTCGTCACCGCCGGAGTCGTCCTGGTCACCTCGATCGTCACGGGGGCCTTCGTGCTCGGCCGGGAGGGCGCTGCCGGGGGTGCCGGAGGTGCCGCGGCGGCACGGACCGCCCTGCCCGCCGTTCCCGGACCGGCCACCGGCTCCGGCCCGTCCTCCGCCGACCCGTCCGTCGTCGTGGACGAGCTCAACGGCATCGCCCTGCCATTGTTCGACGGCTGGGTCCGCGCCCAGGACGTCGCCGAGGACGACGTCATGATGACCACCCCCGGCACCTACGACTGCCCGGGTGACCCCGGTGTGTGCCGGCACGGCCGGGTCATCTCGCGCACCGTCACCGCGAACGGCGAGCGGTCCCCGAAGGCCCTCGCCGAGCACGACATCGCGGACGCCGCGAACACCGCGTACGACCGTGACCTCCTCGACAACCGGCCCTTTGGCGGCGTCACGTCCCACCGGCAGCTGCGGGCGAGCCCGGTCGCCGTCGCGGGCAGCGTCGGATACCTCGTGCGCTGGCAGGTGAAGACGGGGGCGGGACCCGGGGGTTACGTCGAATCGCTGGCGTTCCCCTCCAGCGTGGGCTCGCGGTCCCTCGTCATCGTCCGCTTCGCCTTCGACGCGGGTACGGACGGGCCACCGCTCACCGACATGGACCGGATCACCGAGGGGATCCGGCCGGTCGGTACGCGGTGAGCCCGGCTACAGGAAGGTGTGGCCCTCTCCCCGGTACGTGGGGACGGTCGCCGTCACCGTGTCGCCCTCGATCAGGTGCAGCGCGTCGAACCGCTCGCACAGCTCCCCGGCCTTCGCGTGCCGGAACCACACCTTGTCGCCGATGAGCAGGTCGTCCGCGGGGGCGCCGAGCAGCGGCGTCTGCACCTCGCCGGGGCCCTCCTGGGGGTCGTAGCGCAGCCCCTCCGGGAGGTGGGGGACCGGCAGCCGGTCGGGGCCCGGGGCGCCCGAGGCCGGGTAGCCGCCGCCGAGCACCGTGACGACCCCGACGCCCGGCCTGCGCACGACCGGGTGGGCGAAGAGCGCGGCCGGACGCCCGCTGAACGACGTGTAGTTGTCGAACAGCCGGGGGACGTACAGCCCGGAGCCCGCCGCGATCTCGGTGACCGCGTCCTCGGCGGCCGTGTGCTGCACACTGCCCGTGCCGCCGCCGTTGACGTACTCCAGGCCGGGCGCCACGGCCCGTACGGCACGGACCACCTCGGCGCGCCGCTGCGCGAGCTCCTTGCGGGCGGTGGCCTGCATGAGCCTGACCGCACGCGACCGGAAGGGCCGCCCCGCGACGGCGTCACCGACGCCCGCGATGTGCCCCTCGTACGCCATGATCCCCACCAGCCTGAATCCGGGCCGGCGGACCACGGCGCGGGCCAGGTCGGCGACCTGGGCGGGCGAGTGCAGCGGCGAGCGCAGCGCCCCGACCCGCACCCGGCCGCCGAGCAGTTTGAGGGAGGTGTCCAACTCCAGGCAGACGCGCACGACTTCGGTGCCGCCCCGGCGGGCCTCGTCGATCAGGCGGAGCTGGGCGGGGTCGTCGACCATGACGGTGACGGCGGCGGCGAGCTTGGGGTCGGAGGTCAGCTCGGCGAAGCCCTGGGTGTCCGCCGAGGGGTAGGCGAGCAGGATGTCGTCGAAGCCGGAGCGGGCCAGCCAGATCGACTCGGCGAGAGTGAAGGACATGATCCCCGCGAAGCCGTCCCGCCCCAGGACGCGCTCGAGCAGGGCGCGGCAGCGCACCGACTTGCTGGCGACCCGGATCGGCTTGCCGCCGGCCCTGCGGACGAGATCGTCCGCGTTCGCGTCGAAGGCCTCCAGATCCACGATCGCGAGAGGGGCGTCGAGGTGAGCGGTGGCCCGGTCGTACCGGGCCCGGTCTGCGGCGCGGGCAGTCATGGCCGAAGCCTGCCAGACTCCATTACCGCAGGGTAGGGGGATGTTCCGGGCAGATGCCCCGGAGGCGCGGACTGGTTCCCTCTCTGCCCACGTCAACCCGTAGAGTGACGCGCACGCAGGGAGGAACGACCTTGTCCGGGCGGGTCGTGCCCGGGATGACGGTCCGTCGGTACGGGTATGGGTGCTCGTGACGGGTGAGTCGCCGAGGTGGTTTCTTCCGTACACGTGAACGGCCCGGCGGACTCCGGGCCGAGTTGGTTGCCCGGGTACGAGGAAACGGGGGGTGCATGAGCACGGAAGCGCGCCGCGCCTCCATTCCGCCACGCCCGGCCACCCCACCCCGCCCGGCACAGCCACCGGGAGCGGCCCCCGAGGAGGCAGGGTCTCCCGAGGTGCCGCCGCAGAGGTCCGAAGCGCCGCCCGCGGGAGGCGCCACGCCGCCACCGCGTCCGGTGACGCCACCGCGGCCCGAGCAGTCCCCCGAGCGTGGGGGCGGGGTACCGCCCCGCCCGAACTACCTTCCCTCGGGCGCCACTTGGCGGCCGCGCCCGGCCCAGCCGCCCGTGGGCGGCGAGCCCTGGACGCTGCCGGACCCGCAGGACACGCCCGCCGCCACCGCCCCGGGGCCCCATAGGACGACCCCGTCCGTGGTCGGCGAGCCCTGGGCCCTCCCCGACTCCGGGGACCTGCCCCCGCGCCGCCCGGCGGAGCGCCCCACCACGGCGGATGCCGCCCCGCGCGCACCCCGGCAGGGCCGTCCGTCGTCGGCGGACGGCACCATGACACCGCCCCGCCCGGGCGCCGCCTCCCAGCGGCCGATACCGGCCGGGTCCTCCGGGGACCCGGCCTCGCACCCGGCCGGTGAGCGGCGTTCACCGGCGGCGCTGGGTACGTCCACTGCCGGGACACCGCGTGCGGGCGGCGAGTCCCGTACCCCGTCGTCGCCCGATGCCTCTGCCACCGGGACCTCCCGCTCGGGCGCCGCCGCGGCGCCCCGCGCGGGCGGTGGTTCCCAGCGGCCGGTGCCGACCGATTCCCCCGCGGACGCGGTCCCGCGTCCGGGAGAGGCGCCCGGCTCCCGTGGGCCGCAGGCATCCCGCGCCTCCGGCGATGTCACGGCACACCCCGGTGACGGCGGTACCCGGGCGTCGCGGCCCTTCCGGCTCCCGCGCGACCCGAAGCCGTCGTCGGGGTCCTCCTCCGCCGGTACGGCGCCCTCGTCGGCGCCGGGTGCCGCCGACGCCCCGGAGTCCCCGCGCCACGAGCCGACGCACCCCGACTTCCCCGGCCGGCGCACCACTCCCGCGTCCCCACCCCCGCCTCCGGCCTCCGCCCGTTTTCCCGACGCCCCGCCGGCCGGTCGGCACCCCGGCGTGCCGCACCCCGGCCCGGCCCGGCGGACGCCCGTACCCGAGGACGGGATCACGGAGACGACCAGGCGGCTGCGCTCCATCCCCACGGAGCGGCCCGTCGAACCGCCCGCCCCCGCGAGCCCGGCCTTCGGCACGGCACGCCCCTACGTGTCGTTCGCGGAGCCGGAGACCTACGACGACGCCCTCACGCGCCCGCGCCACGGCGGCGGGCGCACCCGGCCCCGGGCGGCCGCGGCCGCCGCCTGTGTCGTGCTGGGCCTCGGCCTCATCGGCGGCGCGGTGGCCGGGAGCTGGCTGACCGGCGACGGTACGGGCGCGGACGGTACGAGCAGCGCCTTCGTGGCGGCCGGAAGCCTGTGGCACAGCGTGCCCGTGGACCAGCTCTTCCCGCCCACCGTGCAGGGCCAGGGCGCGGGCCCCGGCGGCGCCGACCGCACCTGGACCCGGCTCGCCGTCGCCCCGGACAGCGGCTGTGCGAACGCCTTCGACCCGCTCCTGAGCAAGGCCCTCGCCCCGGCCGGCTGTCTGCGGCTGCTGCGTGCCACCTACACGGACGCGACCCGCAGTCAGGTCACCACCGTGGGCCTGCTGTTCACCAAGGCGGACCCGGCGGCCATGACCGCGCTGAAGAACCGTTTCCAGCGGGAAGGTCTCGACCGGCGCACCGATCTGATGCCCCGTCCGTACGCCGTCAAGGGCACCGCCGCCACCGGGTTCGGCGACGCACAGCGCGCGTCCTGGAAGGTGTCGATCCTCACCGACGCCCCCGTGGTCGTCTACGCCGTCTCCGGCTTCGCCGACGGCCGTATCGTCACCGCTCCGCAGCCCGCCGCGGACGCCGTCAAGCCCGGTGTGACCACGGCCCCGGCCCAGGCGGGCCTGGGCCACGACGCACAGGGCCTCGCCGACCGCATCGAGCGCAGCCTGCGCAAGACCGTCGGCTCGGCCACGGAGAAGCCGTCATGACCCGCAAGGCCCCCACGAGCGAGCGCACCCGCAAGGCCCCCCGCAGGGCCACCCAGCGGGCCAGAGCCCTGAGCGTCCTGCTGGCCGCCTCCCTCGCCCTGCTCCCGTCCACCGCCGCGCACGCCGACGGCATACGCGCCCAGGAGTGGGCCCTCGACGCGATGCACACCCAGCAGGCGTGGCGCACCACGAAGGGCCAGGGCATCACGGTCGCGGTCCTCGACACGGGCGTGGACGACCAGCATCCGGACCTGGCCGGCAACGTCCTCGCCGGCAAGGACATGGTCGGCTTCGGGGCGCAGCGCGGTGACCGCGCGTGGGCCCGGCACGGCACCGCGATGGCCGGGATCATCGCCGGTCACGGGCACGGCGTCGGCAACGGCGACGGGGTCCTGGGCATCGCCCCCGAGGCGAAGATCCTCCCTGTCCGCGTCATCCTCGAAGACGGCGACTCGGCTCGTACGAGGGCCCGCAACACCCGTGGCAACGCGCTCGCCGAGGGCATCCGCTGGGCCACCGACCACGGCGCCGACGTCATCAACCTCTCCCTCGGCGACGACTCCAAGTCCGCGCATCCCGAGCCCGCCGAGGACGCGGCCGTCCAGTACGCCCTGAAGAAGGGCGCGGTCGTCGTCGCCTCGGCCGGCAACGGCGGCGAGAAGGGCGACCACATCTCGTACCCGGCGGCCTACCCGGGCGTGATCGCGGCCACGGCAGTCGACCAGAACGGCACCCACGCCTCGTTCTCCACCCGCCGCTGGTACGCCACCGTCAGCGCCCCCGGCGTCGACGTCGTCATCGCCGACCCGGACGACAGGTACTACGAGGGCTGGGGCACCAGCGCCGCCTCCGCGTTCGTCTCCGGCGCGGTCGCGCTCATCAAGGCGGCCCATCCGGGCCTGTCCCCGGCGCAGATCAAGAAGCTTCTGGAGGACACCGCCCGCAACGCCCCCAGCGGCGGCCGGGACGACTCCCGCGGCTTCGGCTTCATCGACCCCGCGGCCGCCATCAAGGCCGCCGGCCGTCTCAAGCCGGACAGCACCCACGCGGCGGCGTACGGCAAGAAGTACTTCGGTAAGGGCCCCGACGCCGTCAAGGACGACAACCAGCCGTCCGGCTGGGTGGGCCCGGCGGCGGGCGGCGCGGGCGTGCTCCTGCTGGCCGCGTCGGTGATCCTGTGGCGAGGCCGCAGGTTCTCGGGGCGGGACGTGTCCGGCGAGACGCTGTAGGAGAGGCGCGGGGCTGTGACATGTGCGGCTCCGCCACGTGGGCGCGCCCAGCCGCAACCGACCCGCAGCCGAACGGACAACCCGAACCATTACGGCCCCCCGATACGGCCCCTCGAATTCACGCGGAGCCGAACGCGGCCACCGCCGCCTTCGCCGCCGCCTCCACCACCGAGATCCCCTTGGTCTTGGTCGTGTTGCCGTTGGACAGCGTCGCCACCAGATACTCGTCCCCGTCGACAGTGACACGCCCGATGCTGTTGATGTCCCACAGCCCGGTCGAACTCCGCGCCAGCCACCCGTTCTTGAGGGCCCACCCGGTGCCGTCGGCCGCCGCCGACACCCCCCAGTGCTGATCGGCGGCGATCTCGCCCATCAGCCCCTGGAGATAGGTGCGCGAGGCCTTGCTGAGTTTCGAGTCGTCGCCGAACACCTGCTGGAGCAGCGTGAGTTGGTCGGCGGCCGTGGTCTGGGTCAGCCCCCACAGCGCACCGTCCCCGCCGACGGTGGCGGTCAGCCCGAACCGCTCGTTCGCGGCGTCGAGACCGTCCGCCTGCCCGATGATGTCCCACAGCGCGGACGCAGACGCGTTGTCACTGTTCGTGATCATCGCGGTGGCGTACTTCTTCTCCGTCGCCGTCAGATGCCGGTCCGCGTCCTGCGCCTGGAGCAGCAGTGCCGCGAGGATGTCGACCTTGACGATGCTGGCCGTGTCGAAGGCCCCCTCGCCGTAGGCGGCGCTCTCGCCGGAGGCGATGTCGGACACCGCGACCGACACCTCGGCCCCGTCCTCCAGGGTCAGGGCCCTCATCGCCTTGGCGAGCAGGGCGTCCCGGTCCGCCACGGGTTCCACCGATGCCTCCTGGCTGGGGGACGACGACGCGGCCGACGCCGAGGACGAGGTACCCGGCGGTGCTGAGGAGGAGGATACGAGGCCCCCGCGGTCGTGCGCCTGTGCCTTCACATACACGGCACCCGCCGCCGTACCGCCCACGAGGACGGCACAAGCCACCACGGTGTGGAGAAGGGTCCTGCGTCCGGAGGGGCGGGTGCGACGCCGACGAGCTCTGTGAGGGGCCATCCCGCGATGCTCGGGGCGGTGCCTGTGCCCGGCGTTAGACGAATGTTAGAGACATGTCAGCGAAAGCTGAGAATCCCGTGAAAGCCGTCACCGTCAGGTTTCCGGGCCCGCACAAGCCCAGCAGCATCCCCCCGATAGGGTCGGGGACCGTGGCGAACAAGAACATTCCCGACTCCGGCTTCTCCGACGACGACGGCTCCGCAGATCCCCGGCTGAGCGCGGCGCTCGCGGCCTGGGCCGAGGACCGCACCGCAGTAGGACCGGTCCTGGAGGCGCTCAAGGGCGCCCGGCTCCTCGTGCCCGTCGTGGCCGTCCTGGGTGAGGTCGAGGAGGACGAGAACGGGCTGCGTCACGAGAAGACCAGCGACATGGCGGTGCCGACCCTGAAGGCCGGCCACCGCACGGCCCTGCCCGCCTTCACCTCCACCGAGTCGCTGGCCCGCTGGGACCCGCAGGCCCGCCCCGTCGCCGTACCCCTGTACCAGGCGCTGCAGGCCGCCGCGCACGAGAAGGCCGACACGGTCGTCCTCGACCTGGCCGGTCCGGTGCCGTACGAGCTGACGGGCTCGGCGCTGCTCGCCCTCGCGGAGGGGCGTACGACGGCGGACCCGCTCGCCGATCCCGCCGTGGTCGAGGCGGTACGCGCCGCCGTGGCCGCCGAGCCCGCCGTGCTCCGCGCCCACCTGGGCCCCGGCCAGGCGGACGGCACCCTCGCGCTCGTACTGGACCCGTCCGCCGCCCCGGCCGAGGCCGCTCGCGCGCTCGCCGAGCGGCTCGCCGCCGACGAAACACTGAGGGCCCGCCTGGTGCGCGGCCTCGACCTGGCACTGCTGCCGGCCGGGACGACGCCACCGGGCGAGCCCTTGTTCGTACGGGGTGGTCGTTAGGTACAGGCGAAACCAGGGCCTGTCCGGCGGATCAGGTTCTAGGACCTGTCCGGCCGGGCTGGTCCTAGCCGTAGACCGGGCCCGTGTACTTCTCGCCCGGGCCCTGGCCCAGCTCGTCCGGGACGAGCGACGCCTCGCGGAACGCCAGCTGCAGCGACTTGAGGCCGTCGCGCAGCGGGGACGCGTGGAAGGAGCTGATCTCGGTCGCGCTCGCGTCGAGCAGCCCGGCCAGCGCGTGGATCAGCTTGCGCGCCTCGTCGAGGTCCTTGTACTTGTCGCCCTCCTCGGTCAGACCGAGCTTCACGGCGGCGGCGCTCATCAGGTTGACGGCGACCGTGACGAGGACCTCGACCGCGGGGACCTCGGCGATGTCGCGGGTCATGCTGTCGAAGTCGGGGTTCTGGGGAGGGGTGTCACTCATGTCCCACACGATAGGCCCCGGCACACCGGCACCCGTCCGCGGGAGCGGGGGGGGGCGCTCGGTTAGCGCGGGCCCGGGGGAGCTGCTAACCTTGTGTAACGACCGGCCGGATGCGCCCCGACGTATGTCAGCGTGCTCGGCCCACAAGTGGAGGCTCCGATCTCCCACCCGACCGTCCTCACGGATGGCGGGTCACCCGGTCAGGCGGCCACCACCGTTCCGTACGGACGGTGGAGTCGCCCGAATGTGCGCCCCGCGGTTCACCGTGGTGGTGCTCCGGTATTCCATGGAGCCCCGCCTGTGTACCGTCCGGGGCATTTTTCGTGCCCCGCGGTGGTTGGTCCACATGTCATCAGAGACATACGCGGCTGTCCGCCAGACCGCCGTGTGGTGCTACCGAGGAGGATCCATCAGCACCGAGCCCCGCATCAACGACCGGATTCGCGTTCCCGAGGTGCGACTTGTCGGTCCCAGCGGCGAGCAGGTCGGGATTGTTCCGCTTGCCAAGGCGCTGGAGCTTGCGCAGGAGTACGACCTCGACCTGGTCGAGGTGGCGGCGAGCGCGCGTCCGCCGGTCTGCAAGCTCATGGACTACGGAAAGTTCAAGTACGAGTCGGCCATGAAGGCCCGTGAGGCGCGCAAGAACCAGGCGCACACGGTCATCAAGGAAATGAAGCTCCGGCCGAAGATCGACCCGCACGACTACGACACCAAAAAGGGTCACGTCGTCCGGTTCCTCAAGCAGGGCGACAAGGTCAAGATCACGATCATGTTCCGCGGTCGCGAGCAGTCCAGGCCGGAGCTCGGCTACCGACTGCTGCAGCGTCTGGCTTCGGACGTCGAGGACCTCGGGTTCATCGAGTCGAACCCGAAGCAGGACGGCCGAAACATGATCATGGTTCTCGGTCCGCACAAGAAGAAGACCGAGGCGATGGCTGAGGCCCGTGAGGCCCAGGCGGCTCGTAAGGCAGAAGCGAAGGCCAATCCCGGTCGCTCGCAGAACGCCGCCGACGGTGAGATCGCCGATGGTGAGATCGCCGAGGGCGAGTCCGCCGACGTCGAGGCCGCCGAGGTCGAGACCGCCGAGGCCCCGGCCGAGGCTTCCGCCGAGGCCTGATCCCAGGGTGAAGGCTCCGGGGAGTCCGGGACGACAGTCCATGGAGTCCCCGGGACATGAGTCCAGGGATGTCAATCGATACATACATGACGTTCCACCGTGCCCGGTTTAACGACCGGGCACCGGAACGCCACTGACGAGGAGAGAACGGCGCTATGCCGAAGAACAAGTCGCACAGCGGTGCCAGCAAGCGCTTCAAGGTCACCGGCTCCGGCAAGGTGCTCCGTGAGCGCGCCGGCAAGCGCCACCTGCTCGAGCACAAGTCGTCGCGCCTGACGCGCCGCCTCACCGGCAACGCCGAGATGGCCCCGGGCGACGCCAAGAAGATCAAGAAGCTTCTCGGCAAGTGACGTCGGGCGCGCACCGCGCGCCTGATCTCCGACCGGGACCCAATCGATTTCGGGCTGTGTGACGACAACCACAGCCCCGCTACAAGGAGTTAACAAGTGGCACGCGTCAAGCGGGCAGTCAACGCCCACAAGAAGCGCCGGGCGATCCTCGAGGCGGCCTCCGGCTACCGCGGTCAGCGTTCGCGCCTGTACCGCAAGGCCAAGGAGCAGGTCACCCACTCGCTGGTCTACAACTACAACGACCGCAAGAAGCGCAAGGGCGACTTCCGTCAGCTGTGGATCCAGCGCATCAACGCCGCTGCCCGCGCCAACGGCATCACGTACAACCGCTTCATCCAGGGTCTGAAGGCCGCGAACATCGAGGTCGACCGCAAGATCCTGGCCGAGCTGGCCGTGAACGACGCCGGTGCGTTCGCCGCGCTGGTCGAGGTCGCGCAGAAGGCGCTGCCGTCGGACGTCAACGCGCCGAAGGCCGCGTGACGCTCGCGCTCGCCTGAGCCGTACGCGGCTGTGGACCCGCTTGCCTCACGGCTTGCGGGTCCCGGTGCGTTTGGGCTCCGCCGGCCGATCGAGACACGCTGCGCGTCGGCGATGTCGGTTCGGCACCGCCGGATTCCGCCGTCGCGGCTGAGCGCCCCTGCGGCGGGAGAATCCCCGGCCGGGGCGGCACCGAACGCCACGCATGACGTGACGTGTCCGGTGCCCCCGACGGGGAGGCGAAGCTCGCTTGCGGTGCCAGAGGCATCCGGCCGGGAACACCCAGCCGGGCGGCCCCGGGCCCGACGGCGGGACTCAGACCCCGCCGAGGCGGTGTGCCGGGCCGTCGGCGCCCGTCGAAGCCAAGCCGGACCGTGCGCCCGGCCTGGCCCGTCGAAGTTCCGCCGGGCCGTGTGCCTGGCCTGGCTCGTCGAAAGTTCTGCCGGGCCGTGCGCTTGGCCTGGCCCGTCGAAGTTCTGCCGGACCGAACGCCCGGCCCGGCTCGTCGAAAGCTCTGCCGGACCGTGCGTTCGGCTCCGCCGGGACCGTGGTCATCGGACGTCGGCCGGTGACGGCACGGCGGCTTGCCGCTCCGGCCCCCCCGGAGCCCCGCCCCCCGCCGCAGTCGGCACGGACACACAGGTCCCGCTCTCCTCGTCTTCGCCGAGGGGACCCGGCTCCACCCCGCCCCTCAAGCCGCCCCTCCGCAACCCCCTGAGGTGACCCCATGTCCGCCGCCCCCGAGCTGATCTCCCCGCGCTCGCCTCGCGTGTCCGCCGCGCGGCGACTGGCCCGGCGGAACTTCCGGGGCAAGGAGCGGCTCTTCCTCGCCGAGGGACCGCAGGCCGTGCGCGAGGCGGCGGCGCACCACGTCGACGAGGCGGCCACCCTCGTCGAGCTGTTCGCGACCGTCGAGGCCGCGGAGCGCTACGCCGACATCGTCGGGGAGGCCCGGACCGCCGGAGCACGGGTGCACCTCGCCGACGAGGACGTGATCGCCGACATCTCGACCACCGTCACCCCGCAGGGGCTCGTCGGGATCTGCCGGTTCCTCGACACCCCCTTCGAGGAGATCCTCGCGGCGCGGCCCAGGCTCGTCGCCGTTCTCGCGCACGTCCGCGACCCCGGGAACGCCGGCACGGTGCTGCGGTGCGCCGACGCCGCCGGCGCCGAGGCCGTCGTACTGACCGACGCGTCCGTCGACCTGTACAACCCCAAGGCCGTACGGGCCTCGGTCGGTTCCCTCTTTCACCTGCCGGTGGCCGTCGGTGTGCCCGTGGAGGCAGCCGTGCGAGGCCTCAAGGACGCCGGCGTACGGATCCTCGCCGCCGACGGCGCGGGCGAGGACGACCTCGACGACGAACTCGACAAGGGGACCATGGGCGGCCCCACCGCCTGGGTTTTCGGCAACGAGGCCTGGGGGCTCCCGGAGGAGACGCGCGCGCTGGCGGATGCCGTCGTGCGCGTACCGATCCACGGAAAGGCCGAGAGTCTGAACCTCGCGACGGCCGCCGCCGTATGTCTCTACGCGTCCGCCCGTGCACAGCGCGCCTCCGGAGGGTGCCGCTCCGTCACCGACAGCTAGTAGGGTGACGGGCTCGGGGGCCCACTGCGCCAGACGAGAGGTGGGATACGGGGATGGGTGTCGGCACGAGCGGTGCGAAGAGCGCACCGCGCGCACGAGACGTGCGCGACACGCCTGCGCCCCGGCGCGCCGATCAGCGCGACGATCGACTCGATGCCGATCACGGTGCCGATCATGATGTCGATCACGATGCCGGTCTCGGGTCAGGACCGGGAGTCGAACTCGACCCCGACGATCTGCCCGACGGACTCGTCATCGCCGACGAGAACGGCCGGGTCGTCTGCTTCAACGCCGCCGCCGCCCGCATCACCGCCGTCCCCGCCACCGCCGCCCTCGGACGCCATCTGGAGTCGGCCCTTCCGCTGGAGGACCTCGAGGGCCGTCGCTGGTGGCAGCTGACCGATCCCTACGGCGGCCTCGCGATCCGGGTCGGACAGCCCGAGCGGAATCTGCTGCTCCCGGGGGGACGGGAGGTGCTCGTCTCCGCGCGATACGTACGCACCGCGCCCACCGGCCCCGTCCGCCGCGTCGTCGTCTCGCTGCGCGACACCGAAGCCCGTCGCCGCACCGAGCGCAGCCACGCCGAGCTGATCGCCACGGTCGCCCACGAGCTGCGCTCCCCGCTCACCTCGGTCAAGGGCTTCACCGCCACCCTGCTCGCCAAGTGGGAACGCTTCACCGACGACCAGAAGAAACTCATGCTGGAGACCGTCGACGCCGACGCCGACCGGGTCACCCGGCTCATCGCCGAGCTGCTCGACATCTCCCGCATCGACTCCGGCCGTCTCGAGGTGCGCCGCCAGCCCGTCGACATCGGCGCCGCGGTCGGCCGCCACATCCAGGCGTACGTCACCTCCGGCCAGCCCGCCGACCGCTTCCTGCTGCGTATCGAGCAGCCCCTGCCGCCCCTGTGGGCCGACCCGGACAAGATCGACCAGGTGCTCAGCAACCTGCTCGAAAACGCGGTGCGGCACGGCGAGGGAACCGTCACTATTGACGTCACGCCCTCGGCGTCCCCGCGTGAGCGCGAGGACGGCGAGAACGTAGCCACGTCGGTCACCGTGAGCGACGAGGGCACCGGCATCCCGGAGGAATCCATGAACCGCGTCTTCACCCGCTTCTGGCGGGGCAGCAAGCGCGGTGGCACAGGCCTCGGGCTGTACATCGTCAAGGGCATCGTCGAGGCCCACGGCGGCACCATCACGGTCGGCCGCGCCCCCGGCGGCGGCGCCGAGTTCCGATTTACGTTGCCCGTGGGCACCCCGGCGTACCTGCTGTAACGCCGAAGAGGCCCCACGGGCGCAGCCGTACCGGAGCCACCCCTCGGACTGCGCGTCCGAGGTCGGCTCCCACCCCGTTAGACTCGGCCTTTGGCACCTTTGCGTCCCCGTTTCAGGGACCATGCGTCCCCCGAGTCGGGACGGGGACCATCCGCCAGCCAACCGGAAGCACGGGAAGAGATGTCGGCACCGAATAAGTCGTACGACCCTGTAGAGGTCGAGGCCTTGAAACCGGAAGAGATCGAGCGCATGCGGGACGAGGCGCTCGCCGCCTTCGCCGCCGCCGGTGACCTCGACGCGCTCCAGGAGGCCAAGGTCGCCCACACCGGCGGCGCCTCGCCGCTGGCCCTCGCCAACCGCGAGATCGGCGCCCTGCCCCCGCACGCCAAGGCCGCCGCGGGCAAGCTGGTCGGCCAGGCGCGAGGCGCGGTGAACAAGGCCCTCGGCGCCCGCCAGGCCGAGCTGGAGGCCGAGCGCGACGCCCGGGTGCTGGTCGAGGAGGCGGTGGACGTCACGCTGCCCTACGACCGTGTACCCGCCGGCGCCCGCCACCCGCTGACCACCATGATGGAGCGCGTCGCCGACGTCTTCGTGTCCATGGGATACGAGATCGCCGAGGGCCCCGAGGTCGAGGCGGAGTGGTTCAACTTCGACGCCCTGAACTTCACGCCCGACCACCCGGCCCGGCAGATGCAGGACACCTTCTTCGTCGAGGGCCCGACGGGCGACCACGGCGAGTCCGGTGTCGTGCTGCGCACCCACACCTCGCCCGTGCAGGCCCGCGCCATGCTCGACCGCGAGCCCCCGGTCTACGTCGTCTGCCCCGGCCGGGTGTTCCGCACGGACGAGCTGGACGCCACGCACACCCCGGTCTTCCACCAGATCGAGCTCCTCGCCGTCGACGAGGGCCTGACCATGGCCGACCTCAAGGGCACCCTCGACCACATGGTCCAGTCGCTCTTCGGCGCCGACATGAAGACCCGGCTGCGCCCGAACTACTTCCCCTTCACCGAGCCGTCCGCCGAGATGGACATGCTCTGCTACGTCTGCAAGGGCGAGTCCGTCGGCAACCCCGACCGCCCCTGCCGTACCTGCTCCTCCGAGGGCTGGATCGAGCTGGGCGGCTGCGGCATGGTCAACCCGCGGGTGCTGGTCGCCTGTGGCGTCGACCCGGAGAAGTACAGCGGATTCGCCTTCGGGTTCGGCATCGAGCGGATGCTGATGTTCCGCCACAACGTCGAAGACATGCGAGACATGGTCGAGGGTGACGTCCGGTTCACCCGGCCGTTCGGGATGGAGATCTGATGCGGGTCCCGCTTTCTTGGCTGCGGGAGTACGTCGACCTGCCGGCGACGGAGACCGGCCGCGACGTCCAGGCCAAGCTCATTTCGGCAGGCCTCGAGGTCGAGACCGTCGAGCAGCTCGGCGCCGACCTCAAGGGCCCCCTGGTCGTCGGCCAGGTGCGGTCCATCGAGGAGCTGGAGGGCTTCAAGAAGCCCATCCGCTTCTGCCTGGTCGACGTCGGCACCGCCAACGGCACCGGTGAGCTCCAGGAGATCGTCTGCGGCGCCCGCAACTTCTCCGTCGGCGACAAGGTCGTCGTGGTCCTGCCGGGTGCCGTGCTGCCCGGCAACTTCGCGATCGCCGCGCGCAAGACGTACGGCAGGACCTCGCACGGCATGATCTGCTCCGGCGACGAGCTGGGCATGGGCGACGACGGCAGCGGCGGCATCATCGTGCTGCCGCCGGAGGTCGAGGTCGCCACCGACGCGATCGAGCTGCTCGAGCTCGTCGACGAGGTCCTCGACATCGCCGTCACGCCCGACCGCGGCTACGCCCTGTCGATGCGCGGCGTGGCCCGTGAGGCCGCCATCGCCTACGGCCTGCCGCTGCGCGACCCCGCGCTGCTCGACGTACCGGCCCCGAACGCGTTCGGCTACCCGGTGCAGGTCTCCGACCCGATGGGCTGCGACCGCTTCACCGCGCGCACGGTGACCGGCCTCGACCCCGAGGCCCACTCCCCGATCTGGCTGCGCCGCCGCCTCCAGAAGGCGGGCATGCGCCCGATCTCGCTCGCCGTCGACATCACCAACTACGTGATGCTGGAGGTCGGCCAGCCGCTGCACGCGTACGACCGCACCCGCGTCCAGGGCGCGATCGGTGTGCGCAGGGCCGAGCAGGGCGAGAAGCTCACCACCCTCGACGGTGTCACGCGCACGCTCGACGCCGGGGACCTGGTCATCACCGACGACCGCGGCCCCATCGGCCTCGCGGGTGTCATGGGTGGCGCCAACACCGAGATCGACGACACCGAGGGCACCACCACCGAGGTCGTCATCGAGGCCGCGCACTTCGACGCGCTCTCCATCGCGCGCACGGCCCGCCGTCACAAGCTGGCCTCCGAGGCGTCCAAGCGCTTCGAGCGCGGCGCCGACCCGCAGGCCACCTCGGCCGCCGCCCAGCGCACGGTCGACCTCCTCGTCCTCCTCGCCGGCGGCACCGCCGACGCCGGGGTCACCGAGGTCATCGCGCCCTCCGCGCCGCACAGCATCACCATCCCGGCGAACCACCCGGACAAGGTGGCCGGTGTCGACTACGGCCGCGAGACCGTCGTACGCCGACTCCAGCAGGTCGGCTGTGACGTCTACGGGCAGGACGAGCTGATCGTCACCGTGCCGTCCTGGCGGCCCGACCTGACGGACCCGAACGACCTGGCCGAAGAGGTCATCCGCCTGGAGGGCTACGAGAACCTGCCCTCGACCCTGCCGAAGCCCCCCGCGGGCCTGGGCCTGACCGGCCGGCAGCGGCTGCACCGCCGGATCGGCCGCGTGCTGGCCGGCGCCGGATACGTCGAGGCGCTGAACTACCCGTTCATCGGCGAGCACGTCTTCGACCAGCTCGCCCTCGCCGCCGACGACCCGAAGCGCAAGGTCGTCAAGCTCGTCAACCCGCTCTCCGACGAGGAGCCCGCGCTCCGTACGACGCTGCTGCCGGGCCTGCTCCACGCCCTGCGCCGCAACGACGGCCGCGGCAGCCACGACCTGGCGCTCTTCGAGACCGGCCTGGTCTTCCAGCCGCAGGACGAACTGCGCGTCGCGGGCCGCCTGCCCGTCGACCGACGTCCCACCGACGAGGAGATCGCGTCCCTCACGGCCGCGCTCCCCGTCCAGCCCCGGCACGCCGCCGTCGTCCTCGCGGGCGCCCGCGAGCAGGCCGGCTGGTGGGGCAAGGGCCGCCCGGCCGACTGGGCCGACGCGATCGAGGCGGCGCGCTCGCTGGCCCGCGAGGCGGGGACCGAACTCCTCGTCCGCTCCGGCCAGTACGGGCCGTGGCACCCGGGCCGCTGCGCCGAGCTGATCGTCGTCGTCGACGGCCAGGAGAAGGTCATCGGGTACGCCGGTGAGCTGCACCCCGGCGTCCTGAAGACCCTGGGTCTGCCCGCGCGCACCTGCGCGATGGAGCTCGACCTGGACGCGCTGGAGGAGGCGAGCGCGGGCCTCCCCAAGGGCCCGAAGATCTCGACCTTCCCGGTCGCCACCCAGGACGTGGCCCTGGTCGTCGACAAGACCGTCCCGCACGTGGACGTCGAGGCGGCGCTGCGCGAGGGCGCGGGTGAACTCCTGGAGTCCATCCGGCTGTTCGACGTCTACGAGAACGACGAGCAGCTCGGCGAGGGCAAGAAGTCCCTGGCCTACGCGCTGCGGTTCCGTTCCGACGACCGCACGCTGACCGTCGACGAGGCCTCCGCGGCGCGTGACGCGGCCGTGGCGCTCGCCGCTGGGCGCACGGGGGCGGTGCTGCGGGGTTAGCTCCGCTGGTTGTACCGGGGAACTGCGGGTTGTTCGTCGGCTGCGAGTGTGTCGTGGCCGGGCGCGCAGTTCCCCGCGCCCCTTTGGGGCGCTTTCCCCCGGCCGACCTGCATAAATGCAGGTGTCCGAAGCTGTGTCACTCATTCGGGTGGCAAGGCGGGGCGATCTGGCCCGATCGGGGCATGCGGTCGACAGAATCGGACCGGCCTCTTGGAGGTCATCTGCGCTGTCAGGGCCTATTGGGGGGCCAATCGGCATGATCCGTATCAAGGCTGGGGCTCCCCGCAGGGCGACGTCCCGGACGAATTCGCGGGGGCCGGCCCGGGCGGGCCTTCGGGCGCGGCGCCGGGGGAGTGGTCTGCGGGCCGGGCTCGTCCGGGCGGTGCGCCGGGACAGTCCCCGAGCGCGACCGGACCGGCCGGTTCACGGCGGCGGGCCGCCGGACGTTTTCGACCGGACGGAGCGCCGGGCCGAGCGGCGGTCCCTGCGGCGGGCACTGAGTCTGGGGCTGCCCACCGCCTGGGGCGCGATCGCCGTCACGTACAGGATGACCTGCCCGCTCGCCCAGCGGGACGGGCTCGAGGCGCGGATCGTCACCAGCGCCGTCTTCTTCGCCGTCGGCACGGGGCTGATCCTCCACGTCAGACGGGCGCTGCTGCGGGAGCTGAGACAGATCCGCAAGGTCGCGGGCGCCGCCCAGAGCGTGCTGCTGCGACCGCTGCCTCCGCGCATCGACGGTCTGAGCATCGCCGCGGCCCAGCTCTCCGCGGACCGCGGCGCGAACATCGGCGGCGACCTGTACGAGGTGATCGCCACCGAGCACGGCGTACGGATCGTCATGGGTGACGTCCGTGGACACGGCCTCGGCGCCCTCGCAACCGTCGCCGCCGTCCTCGGCAGCTTCCGCGAGGCCGTGCACGACGAGCTCGAACTCGCCGGTGTGCTCCGGCGGCTGGAACGCGCCCTGGCCCGGCACCTGCGCGAGCGGGCGCGCGCCGAACACCCCTCGGCGGGCCTGGACCCCGACAGCCCGGTCGCCGAGGAGTTCGTCACCGTACTGCTCCTGGAGATCCGCGACGACGGCGAGGTGTACGCCCTCAACTGCGGTCACCCGGCGCCGTATCGGCTCGGCGCAGGCCGCGTGGAACCACTCACGGGAGCCGAACCGCTGCCCCCGCTCGGCCCGTTCCCGCTCCCCGCCGAACTGGCGGCCACCCGGTGCGGCCGGCTCCTCCCCGACGAGGCCCTGTTCCTGCACACCGACGGAGTGGACGACGCCCGCGACACCCACGGCCGTTTCTTTCCGCTGCCCGCCACGCTCGCCGAGGCCGTCCGCACCCAGCCGCTCTCTCCGCAGGCTGTGCTCAGGGCCGTCTTCACCCGCCTGCTGCGCCACACCGGTGGCAGACCGGCAGACGACGTGGCCGTACTGATCCTCCGCAACGACCGCGACCGCGTCCCGACACAGCAGGGCCACTCCGCAGCGCATCAGGTCACGCGAGCACAAGGCCTTTAGGGGCGCGGGGCGGTGACATCGCGCGGCTCCGCCGCGTGGGCGCGACCAGCCACAACGTACTTGCCGCCGACGCACAACCCGCAGTGACCCCGCGCAGCCGGCGGAGCCGTCCGCCCCGCCACGGAGTGTCGGGCAGGCAGCTGGGCGGACGGCGCGGATTCGGGCCGCCGCACTGTACGAGGGGGAGCCGGCGGCCCGGCCGGCCTCTTGCGAGGCATTTCAGTCAACCGGCAAGAAACACTGCGCGACAGCGCGCGCACCCTGCGGATACGGGCATTCCGTTCACACCCCGTGTGAAGAGGGACCCACGAGCGAGAGGGACGGATTACTCTGACCGCACTGTCGCCACCGAGCCACCCGGGGGCCCGAATGCAGCCCAACACTCTGCTCGACGCGATACTCGACGAGGCCGGCATCTCGCACGCCGGGCTCGCCGCGCACGTCAACCAGGCGGGGAGGGCACGCGGCCTCGCGCTCAGATACGAACACACGGCCGTGGCACGGTGGTTGAAGGGCCAGCGTCCACGTGGCCAAGTGCCGGACCTGATCTGCGAAGTGCTCGCGGGGCGCCTGCACCGGCCCGTCACGCTCGACGACATCGGCCTCGGCGTGCCCGGCGAGCCGTCCGCCCCGCACGCCACCTCGCTCTCCGGCTTCGTGGAGCGTGCCACCGCCCTGTGGCGCTCCGACGAACAGCAGCGCCCGCATCTGCTCGGGGCCCCGGCGGTCACGGGGACGCCCGCCGTGATGCCCGTGTGGGAGTGGGAGAACCCGCCCGAGGACGTGGACGTCTCACGCGGCGGCCGCCACCACGTGAGCATGGCCGACATCGAGATGCTGCGCGCGGCCCGCGCCCACTACGAGCAGATGTACCGCAAGGCGGGCGGGGTGGCGACCCGCAGCCGGATCGTCGGTTTCCTCAACGCGGAGACCGCGCCCCTGCTGCGCGGCAGCTACCCCGACGCCACCGGCCGCCAGCTCCACCGAGCGACGGGCGGCCTGGTCGCCATCGCGGGCATCTGCGCCTACGACTCCGACGCGCACGGGCTCGCCCAGCGCTACTTCCATCAGGCACTGCGGCTGGCGAAGGCCAGCGGGGACCGGGGTCTTGGGGCGTACGTCATAGCTCTGCTGGTCAACCAGGCACTGTTCATGCGCGAGCACCGGCAGGCCGTCGCCTTCGCGGAGGCCGCGCTGCGCGCCGCGGGGCGGCACATCACCCCGGCGCTCGCCTCGGACCTCTACGCGATGCAGGCGAAGGCGTACGCACACCTCGGCGACGGCAGCAGCGCGCTGTCCTGCATTCGGCGTGCCGAACAGGCCGCCGAGCGCATCCGGCGCGGTTACGAACCCGATGAGACCGGCTATGTCCAGCCCGGTCTGGTCAACGTACAGGTGGCGGAGGCACTGCTGAGCCTCGGTGACCTGGTGGCCGCGGCGGCGCACGCCGAGGCGGCCGTGGACACTCCGGCGCACGACCGGGGGCGCGTGCACCGTCTCGCGATGCTCAGTCAGATCGAGCTGCGCCAGGGGAATGCCGACAAGGCGGTGGCCACCGCCGTCCAAATGGCCGAGCAGGCCCGGGGGATGGAGTCCCAGCGGCTGCGCGACAGACTGCGCGCGGTACGCGAACACCTGGTGCGCAGCGGCTGTGCGGGCACGGCCGAGGCCGCCGAACTCATCGACGGAGCACTGCGCGTACCGCTCTAGACCACCGATCCCCACCGCCGCACCGTGCACTGTGCGCTGCTGTGCGCCTGCTGTCAGGACGCTCCTGCTGCGATATTGCCATCTACTCGGCGGAAGGTGGCAGAACCGTGCAGTGGACGAAACAGAACGAACAAACTGTGTACGCAAACCGCTGGTTCAGCGTCAATCTCGCAGATGTCGAGCTGCCGGACGGTCGGCACCTCGATCACTTTTTGATACGGCTGCGTCCCGTGGCCGTGGCCACGGTGGTGAACGAGGCCAATGAGGTGCTGCTCCTGTGGCGGCACCGCTTCATCACCGACAGCTGGGGCTGGGAACTCGCGGCGGGCGTCGTCGAGGACGGCGAGGACATCGCCGTCGCGGCGGCCCGCGAACTCGAGGAGGAGACCGGCTGGCGACCGGGACCCCTGCGCCATCTGATGAGCGTCGAGCCCTCCAACGGGCTCACCGACGCCCGGCACCACATCTTCTGGGCCGACGAAGGCGCGTACATCGGACACCCCGTGGACGACTTCGAGTCCGACCGTCGGGAATGGGTTCCCTTGAAGCTCGTTCCCGACATGGTCGCCCGCGGCGAGGTCCCGGCCGCCAATATGGCTGCCGCGCTACTCCTCCTGCATCACCTCAGGCTCGGGCAGGACGCGTTGCCCCGATCCATCCCTCCACGGCGTCCTGAACGCTAGTCGGCTAGCGTCCGAGAGCCTGCCAGACCGCCACGGCGAGGGCGCCCACGGCCGTGAGGGCCGCGATCGCCGGCAGTGGCCAGCGGGTGTGTTCAAGGGCGACGACCCGTGCGCTCAGGTCGTCGAGTTCCTTGGCGGTCTGTTCGGCGCGGTGACTGAGCAGGGCGTGCCCTCCCTCGACACGTGCGTATGCCACGTCGAGGCGACGGCGTAACTCTGCGAGTTCTCCATGGACCACGGGATGCTCCGGGTCGGCGGTCACGGGTCCGCTCCTTTCCGTAGTCGTCACATCCCTTGGATGCGCACGGAAAGTCAACTCGCCTGGTGGACGCGTGGGGAGCGTGTGCGAGGGGCATATGCGAGCCCGGCGCGCACACGGCGTGTGAATGGCGCGGGCCCGGCACCGCAACAGGTGCCGGGCCCGCGAAAGCCTGAGTTTTACCGTACGTGATCAGGCGTAGGTGTAGAAGCCCGAGCCGGACTTCCGGCCGAGCCGGCCCGCGTCCACCATGCGCTGGAGCAGCGGGGGAGCGGCGTACAGCGGCTCCTTGTACTCCTCGTACATCGAATAGGCGACCGAGGCCACCGTGTCCAGACCGATCAGGTCGGACAGCTTGAGCGGACCCATCGGGTGGGCGCAGCCCAGCTCCATGCCGTTGTCGATGTCCTCGCGGCTGGCGATGCCCGACTCGAACATCCGGATCGCGGAGAGCAGATACGGGATCAGCAGCGCGTTGACGACGAACCCGGAGCGGTCCTGGGCGCGGATCGCGTGCTTGCCGAGGGCCTTCTCGGCGAACAGCTGCGCCCGGCTGAGGGTGCCCTCGGAGGTGGTCAGCGCCGGGATCAGCTCGACGAGCTGCTGCACCGGGGCCGGGTTGAAGAAGTGGATGCCGACGACCTGGTCGGGGCGCGAGGTGGCGACCGCGAGCCGGACCAGCGGGATCGAGGAGGTGTTGGAGGCGAGGATCGCGTCCTGCCGCGTCACCACCTGGTCGAGCACCTGGAAGATCTCGGTCTTCACCTGCTCGTTCTCGACGACCGCCTCGATCACCAGATCGCGGTCGGCGAACTCGCCGAGGTCGGTGGTGAAGCTGAGCCGGTCCTGGGTGGCGGTGAGCTCGTCCGCGGAGATCTTTCCGCGTTCGGCGGCCTTGGAGAGGGAGTTGAACAGCCGGGTGCGGCCGATCTCCAACGCCTCACCGGTGGTCTCGGCGACCTTGACGTCGAGACCGGCGCGGGCGCAGACCTCGGCGATGCCCGCTCCCATCTGGCCGCAGCCCACCACTCCGACGCGTGTGATGTCTCCCGCGGTGTCGGTCACATCGTCCCCTTCACTGATCTACGGCTGTCGCAGGACCACCGTTGTTCGGTGCCTGCTCCGATCGTGCACGTCCCGTGCACGTTACTCCGAAGTATCGATGATCGATCGGCCGGGTGCGGCATGCCGTTGGAGGAGACGGTCGGTGTCCGGACGGATCCGGAGCGTGGAGGAGTGGCGTGGAGGAGTGGGGCGGATGGCCCTCGCGGGGCGGACTGTCCGCCGTCCGGCAGCGCCGTACGAGCCTCGGGATCAGCCCGTTCGGGGTATGGCGCGACAGCGCGGCCGACGCGCGGGGCTCGGATCGGCCGAGGAGGTCGGCGTCGACCGCGTCGGCGCGGGTCGTTGCCGACCACTACCAGCGGCCGGCGCGACCCGTGCCCTGAATCTGAATCTCTGCCGCATGTCCACAGCCGGACCTGTGACCCGACCTCCGCAGCCGGTCCTCGTGAACCGCGTGTCTATGGTCCTCGTGAGCCGAAAGCGTGCAGCGGGTCCTCGTGCCCGAATGCCTACAGCGGGTCCTTGTGACGGATTTCCGAGTCGGGGCCCGGTGAGCAGACCGCCTCGTGCCCGTCCGTGAAGCGCACGCGGTACGGGGGCGTGCCCTCCGCTCCTATTACTTCGGTGATCTCCGCGACCTTGTCGTGCTGTCCGACAACCCTGCCGTGCTGCACGAGCTTGTCGCCCACGTCTGCATGCATCTGAAGGGTCTCCTCGTCATCTGCGGGAGTAATGGTCCTGGGGCTCAGCCCCGCGCTCGCTGGGTGAGCGCGATGCAGATCAGCACGGCCGCGGCCGTCAAGGGCGCGGCCGGTGTGAGCTGCTCGCCGAGGAGCAGTACCGACCACACCAGTGTGAGCAGCGGCTGCGCGAGCTGCAACTGGCTGGCCTTGGGAATTCCGATCGCCGCCATCCCGCGGTACCAGACCACCAGACCCAGGAACTGCGATCCGGCGGCCACCCACAGCAGCCCCGCCACACTGTGCGCCGTCAGGTGGACCGGCTCGTACGACAGCGCCACCAGCGCGCCCGGCACCGACAGCGGCAGACACAGGACCAGCGCCCAGCCGATGACCTGCCACCCCGGCATGGTCCGGGCGAGTCGGCCGCCCTCGGTGTAGCCCGCGGCGCAGATCAGCAGCGCCCCGAAGAGATAGGCGTCCGCGCTGCTCAGCGCCCCACCGCTCTGCTGCACGGTGAACGCGATCACCGCGGCCGCGCCCGCGAGGGCGGCGCCCCAGAACATCCGCGAGGGGCGCGCGCCGGTCCGCAGCGCCGACAGCAGCGCGGTCGTCAGCGGCAGCAGCCCGACGACCACGGCCGCGTGGGCGGTGGTGGACGTCTGCAGCGCGAGCGTCGTCAGCAGCGGGAAGCCGAGCACGACACCGGCCGCGACCACGGCGAGGCCCGCCCAGTGCCGCCGGGACGGTACGGGCACGCGCAGCGCCAGCAGACAGCCGCCCGCGATGACGGCGGCGAGGACGCTGCGCACGGCCACGAGCGACCAGGGGCCGAAGCCCTCCAGGCCCCAGGCGGTGGCGGGGAAGGTGAGGGAGAACGCGGTGACGCCGAGGGCGGCCTGGAGCGTGCCGGGACGGCGGTTCGCGGGGACGTGCGGCTCGGGTGCCCCGGGCGTGCTGACCGCTATCCCGGTCTCTTCGATAGCGCTACTCTGTGTTCTCATGCAAGAGCGTAGCAGTGTGGGTGATCTGGCGAATCAGCTGCGACGGGAGCTGGACCGCTACTCGCCGGGTGGAAAGCTGCCATCGAGCCGGGCGCTGGTCGAGCGGTTCCGGGTGAGCCCGGTGACGGTGTCGCGGGCGCTGGCTCAGCTCGCCGCCGAGGGGCTGGTGGTGACCCGGCCGGGTGCGGGCGCGTTCCGCGCGCACCCGCGTACGTCCGCCGCGCCCGCCGGGGACACCTCCTGGCAGGAGGTCGCGCTGAGCGCGGACGCCGCGACGGAGCTCGTCCCGCGCACGGTGGACGCCTCCGGGGTCCTCGTCTCGCTCGCCGCCCCGCCGCCCGGCGTGGTCGAGTTCAACGGCGGCTATCTGCACCCCTCGCTCCAGCCCGAGCGGGCCATGGGGGCGGCCCTGTCGCGGGCCGGCCGCCGCCCCGGCGCCTGGTCCCGGCCGCCGATGGAGGGGCTCACGGAGCTGCGGGAGTGGTTCGCGCGGGGGATCGGCGGTGCGATCACCGCGGCTGAGGTGCTTGTCACGGCGGGCGGCCAGTCCGCGCTGACCACCGCGCTCAGGGCACTCGCTCCGCCGGGGGCCCCGGTCCTGGTCGAGTCGCCCACGTACCCGGGCATGCTGGCGATCGCCCGCGCGGCGGGCCTCAGGCCGGTACCCGTGCCGGTCGACGCGGACGGGGTGAAACCGGACCTGCTCGCCGACGCCTTCCGGGCGACCGGCGCCCGGGTGTTCGTCTGCCAGCCGCTGTTCCAGAACCCGACCGGCGCCGTGCTCGCCCCCGAGCGGCGCGCCGACGTGGTGCGGATCGCGCGCGAGGCGGGCGCGTTCGTCATCGAGGACGACTTCGTACGACGTCTCGTGCACGAGGACGCGGGGCCGTTGCCGCGTGCGCTGGCCGCGGAGGATCCCGACGGAGTCGTCGTACACGTCTCCTCCCTGACCAAGGCGACCTCGCCGAGCTTCCGGGTCAGTGCGCTGGCCGCGCGCGGTCCGGTCCTCGAACGACTGCGGGCCATCCAGGTCGTGGACACCTTCTTCGTTCCGCGCCCCCTTCAGGAGGCCGCGCTCGAACTGGTTGGCTCACCCGCCTGGCCCCGTCATCTGCGGGCCGTCTCCGCCGAGTTGAGGAACCGCCGCGACACGATGACGGCCGCGCTCCGTCTGACGCTCCCCGAGCTGGCCTTGCCCCACATCCCCTCCGGCGGCTACCACCTGTGGCTGCGTCTTCCCGACGGCACCGACGAGTCCGCCCTGGTCTCCGCGGCCCTCCACGAGGGCGTGGCCGTCACCCCCGGCCGCCCCTACTTCAGCGCGGAGCCCCCTGCCGGGTACCTCCGGTTGAGCTTCGCGGCGGTCGCGGGAACCGAGGAGATCACGGAGGGGGTACGACGGCTGCGCGTGGCGTGCGACGGGGTGCTGAGGTGACCGGCTCGGGCGGTCCGGCCCGAGGACGAGAACAAATCCGCTCGACCACACCCACCCTGAGCTGCGACTCTCCTCCCATGACCTCTGTATATCCCCTCCCCGAGGGCTACGAGATCTCCGCCGACACCGCCCGAGTGGACATCGACCGCGTCCATCACTGGCTCTCCACCGACGCGTACTGGGCCATCGGCCGCTCCCGCGAGAAGCAGCTCCGCGCCATCACGGGCTCCCTCAACTTCGGCGCGTACGACAGCACCTCGGGCGAGCAGGTCGCCTACGCCCGCATCATCACGGACCACGCCACCTTCGCCTGGCTCTGCGACGTCTACGTGGACCCGTCCGTCCGCGGCAAGGGTCTGGGAACCGCCCTGGTCGCCGCCGTCCGCGACCACCTCGAACCTCTCGGCCTGCGCCGCCTCCTCCTCGCCACCCACGACGCGCACGGCGTCTACGCGAAGCTCGGCTTCGAACCACTGGAGCGCCCCGACCAGTGGATGGCGCTCATGTTCCCGTAGGTCCGCTTCGGCAGGCACACTTCAGCAAGCCCGTATATACCTTGCGTAACACCCCTTGACCTGCGGAGTCCCGCGCTCCACGATCTCCGCATGCCTCTTCGGGTCACATTCGTCGCCGCCGCCCGCAGCTCCTCGCTGCTGGCCGAGCGCTTCGAGGACGACCGGCCGCTGGACCAGGCCGGCTGGGACGAAGTACAGCGCGCCGCCCCCGAACTCGTGCCACTGGCGGCGGCCGAGCTGCGCTACTGCTCACCGACCCCACGCAGCCGCGCCACCGGCGACGCCCTCGGCTACGCGCCGCTGGCCCAGCCCGCGCTGCGCGACTGCGACATGGGCCGCTGGCGTGGCTTCACGCTGGGTGAGGCGATGGCCCGCGAGCCGTCGGCGGTCGACGCCTGGCTCTCCGATCCGCGCTCCGCCCCGCACGGCGGCGAGTCCCTGCTCTCCTTCGTCTCCCGCGTCGGCGGCTGGCTCGACACCCGCCCGGCGGACGACGGCAGCCGGATCGTCGCGGTGGCCGAGCCCTCGGTGGTACGGGCCGCGCTCGTCTACGCGCTCAAGGCCCAGCCGTCGACGTACTGGAACATCGATGTGCGCCCCTTGTCGACGGTCACCCTCATCGGAACCAACGGCCGCTGGAACCTGCGCCTCGAAGCCGTACCGCAGCGCGCCTGAGGCCTGCCTGCCCTAGACGAGTCATTCCGATGTGGTCAGTGGTCATAAGCGATCAAGGATCGTATGACGGGCTGGCCGGTCTTGTGGTTGTGCCAGATCGCGGCGGCCATCGCGAGGATGCGTTGGGCGACGCGGACGGCGACACCTTCGAAGGTCCGTCCACCGTGCCGTTCCAGGTCGAGCTGGCCTTTGAGGGTGTCGTTGACCGACTCGATCAGCTGTCGCACCGACTTCAGGAGGCTCTCGCCCCTGCGCTTCTTCTCGCGCTTGAAAGAAGGACGCAGCAACTCCGCGCCCCGGAAGGCCAGATCGGCCTCGAACTCCTTGGAGGCGAAGCCTTTGTCTGCGATCACCAGCAGGCTCGGCCGGTCCGTGGACAGGTGCGGTTCGCGGTCCAGCATCGCCGACAGCACCTCCCGCTCATCCAGTTTCGGGTTCGCCAGTGCCCACAGGATGGGCATCCCGGTCGGGGTGCATACCAGGAACAGGCGCAGGCCCCAGAAGAACCGGGAGTGCGAGGCGCAGTACCCGTATCCGGCCCAGCCGGCCATGTCCGACCGCTTCACCGTCGGACGCGAGCGGCCGCACTCCACCGGTGTGGAGTCGATGATCCAGTGGTTGTCGAACCAGAAGTCCGTATCGACGGCCAGCAGTCGTATTGCCCTCTTGACCAGTGGCAACGCTGCCCGCAGCCGCTTGTTCCAGCCCGGCTGCCTGGGCACGTACGGGAACATCGCTCCCAGTCGGGAGTCCACGAACCGCAGCCAGCGCGACTCCGAGGTGAAGCCCAGCAGCGCCTGGGCGACGGCAAGGGTGACCAGCTCAGAATCCGTCAGCTGCGGCGGTCGGCCAAGCCATCGGCTACCTCCGATCTCGTCGTCGATCTTCACGTACAGTGCGGTCAGCAGGGCGTCTAGGTTGTTCGTCACACAACGAATCTTGGACGCCCTGTCTGCGTTCCCAGACACACCGTCAGCATTCGGAATGACTCGTCTAGGTCAGCCGTGTGTAGTCGGTCGTGAGGACCAGGTCCTTGGCGGGGCCGCCCACCCGCCACACCGTGCGCCAGCGGTCCTGCCCGAACACCGTGAACTCACCCCGGTAGAGGTCCGCCGCGCACGGGTGGTCGGCGACGTACCGGCCGGTGCTCAGGTCCAGGTCGTGGAAGGGGCGGCCGTCGGAGAACTGGACGACGGCCGTCGACGGGCTCGGCCCCGACAGGAAGCGCAGCGTCCGCTCGGCGGGCCGGGGCGTGCCCTGCCATACGAACGTGCCGGATTCCCGGTGCAGAAGTCCGTGCGCGGACCCCGGTTCTTCGAGTGGGCCGAAAACCGTGGTCCCCGTGAACCGCCCCTCCGCGCCGCTCGCGAGATCCCGCACCGCACGCTCCACCCGCCAGCTCCCGCCCAGGTAGCCGAGCACGTCCGCCACTGGCCAGAAGTCGCCCATACCGTCCCGTTCTCCGTCCCATGCGATGCTGCGCGACCCATTGACGCGCCCTGACCCCCTCCCTATCTTGCCGTTCGAAGTATTGATCGTTGTTCGTAATTTCGAACAAAATGCAAGGAACGCAAGGAAGACAAGGAACGCCTCGAACAACTCGACACCACAGAGCCGCGGAGTATCCATGTCACGCACCCGCACCCGTTGGAGACTCGGACTCACGGCCACCGCACTCCTGGTGGCCTCAGCCGTCGTTCCCGGGCCCGCCCACGCCGCCGCCGACGACGTCACCGACTACGCGATCACCGTCGACCCGAAGGGCTCGGGCGCGAAGATCGACGACACCATGTACGGCGTCTTCTTCGAGGACATCAACCGCGCCGCGGACGGCGGACTGTACGCGGAACTCGTACAGAACCGGTCGTTCGAGTACAGCACCGCCGACAACAGGTCCTACACGCCGCTCACCTCGTGGGCCACCACCGGCACCGCGGCGACCGTGGACGACACCGGACGCCTCGACGCCCGCAACCGCACCTACCTCGCCCTGGGCGCCGGCTCGTCCGTCACCAACTCCGGTTACAACACCGGCATCAGGGTCGAGAGCGGCAAGATGTACGACTTCTCGGTCTGGGCCCGCGCCGACGCGACGGCGCCGCTCACCGTGGCCCTGCACGACGCCGACGGCACGCTCGCCGAGGCCCGGCAGGTCACCGCGCACGGCGGCTGGGCCAAGTACCGCGCCAGGTTCACCGCGACCCGCGACAGCACCACCGGACGCCTCACCGTCGCCGCCGACGCTCCCGTCGCGCTCGACATGATCTCGCTGCTCCCCAGGGACACCTACAAGGGCCACGGCCTGCGCAAGGACCTCGCCGAGAAGATCGCCGCCCTGCACCCGGGCTTCGTGCGCTTCCCGGGCGGCTGTCTGGTCAACACCGGCAGCATGCAGGGCTACGACGAGGCCTCCGGCTACCAGCGTCAGCGCTCGTACCAGTGGAAGGACACCATCGGCCCGGTCGAGCAGCGCGCCACCAACTCCAACTTCTGGGGCTACAACCAGAGTTACGGGCTCGGCTACTACGAGTACTTCCAGTTCGCCGAGGACATCGGCGCGATGCCGCTGCCCGTGGTGCCCGCGCTCGTCACCGGCTGCGGCCAGAACAAGGCCACCGACGACGGCGCGCTCCTCGAGCGCCACATCCAGGACACCCTCGATCTCATCGAGTTCGCCAACGGTCCGGTGACCAGCGAATGGGGCGGGAAGCGGGCGGCGATGGGCCACCCCAAGCCCTTCCACCTCACCCACCTCGAAGTCGGCAACGAGGAGAACCTCCCCGACGCGTTCTTCGCCCGCTTCAAGCAGTTCCGCGCCGCCGTCCAGGCCAAGTACCCCAACATCAAGGTGATCTCCAACGCCGGACCCGACGACTCCGGCACCACCTTCGACACCGCCTGGAAGCTCAACAAGGAAGCGAACGTCGACATGGTCGACGAGCACTACTACAACAGCCCCCAGTGGTTCCTGCAGAACAACGACCGCTACGACTCCTACGACAGGAACGGCCCCAAGGTCTTCCTCGGCGAGTACGCCTCCGGCGGCAACACCTTCAAGAACGCCCTCGCCGAAGCCGCGTACATGACCGGCCTGGAGCGCAACGCGGACGTCGTCAAGCTCGCCTCGTACGCCCCGCTGCTCGCCAACGAGGACTACGTGCAGTGGCGCCCCGACATGATCTGGTTCAACAACCACGCCTCGTGGGGATCGGCCGACTACGAGGTGCAGAAGCTCTTCATGAACAACGTCGGCGACCGGGTGGTGCCGTCGACCGCCACCACCACGCCCTCGCTGAGCGCACCCATCTCAGGCGCCGTCGGCCTGTCGACGTGGGCGACCACGGCGGCGTACGACGACGTGAAGGTGACCGGCGCCGACGGCGCCACCCTGCTCAGCGACGACTTCAGCGGTGACGCCTCCCAGTGGACCCACACGGGCGGCGGGAGCTGGAGCCTGGAGGACGGGCAGTACGCGCAGAGCGACGTGGGCGCCGAGAACACCATGGTGTCGGCGGGCGACCCGGCCTGGCACGACTACGACCTGCACGTGAAGGCCACCAAGAAGTCCGGCAAGGAGGGCTTCCTCGTCGCCTTCGGCGTCAAGGACACCGGCAACTACTACTGGTGGAACCTCGGCGGCTGGAACAACACCACGACAGCGGTCGAACAGGCCGTCGACGGCGGCAAGTCGACGCTGATCTCCAAGCCCGGCACGATCGAGACGGGCAAGGCGTACGACGTCGACATCAAGGTGCGCGGCCGGCAGGTGACCCTCTACCTGGACGGCCAGGAGTGGGGGAGCTTCAAGGACGACAAGCCCGCGGAGCCGTTCCGCCAGGTCGTCACGCGGGACGCGAGGACCGGTGACCTGATCGTCAAGGTCGTCAACGCGCAGGCCGCGGACGCCCGTACCGCGATCGACCTGGGCGGGGCGAAGGCGGGCCGCAAGGCCGCCGTCACCACTCTCCAGGCCGCACCCGAGGCGGTGAACTCGGAGACGGTCACCGCGGTCGCACCCGTGAAGTCGACCTTCGCGGGGGTCGCCGACACGTTCACGTACACCTTCCCGGCGAACTCCGTGACCCTCCTGCGGATCAGACAGAGGTAGCCGAAGGCGTGGGCTGCTGTCCGGCGGGCAGCAGCCCACGCTCGGCGAAGACCTTCTTCGCGACCAGGCTCGCGTTCATCGCCTTCGGTATGCCGCAGTACACGGCCGAGTGCAGCAGCGACTCCACGATCTCGTCCGGAGAAAGACCCACGTTCAGGGCCGCGTTGACGTGCACCTCCAACTGCGTCTCACAGCCGCCGAGCGCGGTGAGCATGCCCAGCGTTACCAACTGGCGGTCGCGCGGGGCGAGTCCGGGCCGGTCGTAGATGTCGCCGAAGGCCCAGGCGACGATCTGGTGGCCGAGTTCGGGATTGATGTCGCCGAGCGCGTCGACGACGCGCTCTCCGGCCTCGCCGTCGACGCGCTTGAGGACCTCAAGGCCGTGCGCGAAGCGCTCGTCGCGAGTGGTGGCGGTGTCCGTGACAGTCATGAGAGGTCGTCCGATCCCGGCTGGTCGAGCAGCCGTTCGTAGTGGTCGATCTTGTCGTCGAGGGCGGCCGCGTTGCGGCGCAGCGCGCGGATGCGGTCCGCGAGGTCGGCGCGGTGCTCCCGGAGCATCCCGAGCCGGTCGGGAACCGTGGCGTCGCCGCGCGCCCGCAACTCGGCGAACCGCTGCATGTCCGCGATCGACATGCCCGTCTCGCGCAGCCGGATGAGGAACTCCAGCCAGGCCAGGTCGGCCGCCTCGTAACGCCGCTGGTTGCCGGTGGTCCGGCCGACCCGTTCGATGAGGCCGGCCTTCTCGTAGTACCGCAGCGTGTCGTGCGAGAGTCCGGTGCGCTCGACGACCTGGGCGATCGTGAGCGTCGGCTCCTGCGGGAGGGGCTGTCCGCTGGTCATGGAGAAACCGTAGAACCTGGAGTGCGCTCCAGGTCAAGCTTCATCTGCCGGGCAACCCCGGAGAGGGGGCGACGGTCTTTCGGCCCGGCCCGGGACCGGCGCGCGGGTCGGGTGTGGCGCGCGGGCCGGGTGTGGCGCCCGGGTCAGGAGCGGCGGCGGGGCTTGCCCCGCTTCGCGCCGCCCTTGGCGCCGCCGGAACCGCCGCCGGAACCGCCGGCGCGGGGGTTCCGGCCGGACGTCGACTTGCCGGACGACTTGCCCCCGGCGGGCTTGCGCCGTGTGCCGCCGCCCGTCTCGGGACGCTTGGCCTTCGACGGGGCCGGGGCGGCTGCCGGGGTCTGCGCGCGCCCCCGTGTGCTGTTGACGGTCCGGCCGCGGACGATCCCGATGAAGTCCTCGACCAGGTCGGTGGTCGCGTCCTGCGGCCAGGACAGCGCGACGCGCGACTCCGGGGCGTCCGTGACCGGCCGGTAGGTGAGGTCCTTGCGGTGGTGCAGGCGGGCGAGGGACTGGGGGACGACGAGGAGTCCGATGCCAGCCGCCACGAGTTCGACGGCGTCCTCGGTGGTGGCGGGGCGTTCGAACGCGGGCTGTCCCGGCGGACGCTCCCAGTCGAGGGTGTCGTCGAGGGGGTGCAGCACGATCTCGTCGGCGAGATCCTCGCAGGTCACCTCGTCGACCGCCGCCACGATGTGGTCCTTGGGGACCATGACCACCGTCGTCTCGGTGTAGAGGGGGATCGCGCTGAGGTCCTCCCGGTCGACCGGCAGCCGGACGAATCCGGCGTCCGCGCCGCGGCCCCGCAGCACGCCGAACGCCTCGGCGGCGGACACCGCGACGAGCGTCAGGGGGATGTCGGGCCGCCGCTCGTTCCAGATCCGCACCCACTTCGTGGGCGTCACTCCCGGGACATAGGCGAGCCGGAACGAAGGGGGTACTTCCGAGCCTGTCACCTCGCCAGGCTATCGGTCGTGGTCGGAGGTCGCGCACACGCTCGATACCCTTGACCCATGACGTCGCACCAGACCACCCAGACCATGAAGCCCGCCACCGCGGCGAAGAAGCTGGGTGTGTACCTCGAGGCCACCCCCGCCGAGTTCCAGGAGGGCGTCGTCACGCGCGCCGAGCTGAACGCCCTGCAGGCCGACCCGCCCGCGTGGCTCCAGGACCTGCGACGCACCGGCCCGCACCCCCGACCCGTGGTCGCGGCGCGGCTGGGCATCTCCATCGCCGGTCTCGCCCGCGGCGGGGTCACCGAAGCCCTCACCACGGAGCAGATCGACGCCCTGAAGCAGGAGGACCCCGGGTGGCTGCGCCGGGAGCGTGCCACCCAGGCCGAGGTCCGCAAGGAAGAGGCCCGGATCAAGGAGAAGCGCGCGGAGCAGGACGCCGAGCGCGCCGCCCAGCCCCGCGGCTCCCGTTCCTGACCCCGCCGCCCCACCCGCCCGCACCCTCCCCCCGGCGTTGCCCACCCCTCAGGCCGCTCTCCATCGGCTGAGCTGAAGGGCCCCTGGGCCGTGTCTCCCATGGACCGGCCCGGGCATCGCTACGACTGGATTGCATAAACGTGCAGCGAAACGTATAGTCATGCCATCCAAGAGGAGGGTTTCATGGTGGTACGCGCAGCAGTGGCGGGAGCGAGTGGGTACGCGGGCGGCGAAGCCCTGCGTCTGCTCCTGGCGCACCCCGAGGTCGAGATCGGCGCCCTGACCGGCAACTCCAACGCGGGCCAGCGCCTCGGCGCACTGCAGCCGCATCTGCTGCCGCTGGCCGACCGAGTCCTCCAGGAGACCACCCCGGACGTCCTCGCCGGCCACGACGTCGTGTTCCTCGCGCTGCCCCACGGGCAGTCCGCCGCCGTCGCCGAGCAGCTCGGCCCGGACGTCCTGGTCGTCGACATGGGCGCCGACTTCCGGCTCAAGGACCCGGCGGACTGGGAGAGGTTCTACGGCTCCGCACACGCCGGCACCTGGCCCTACGGCCTTCCCGAACTGCCGGGCGCCCGCGCCGCGCTGGAGGGGTCCAAGCGCATCGCGGTGCCCGGTTGCTACCCGACGGCCGTCTCCCTCGCCCTCTTCCCGGCGTACGCGGCCGCACTCGCCGAGCCCGAGGCCGTGATCGTCGCCGCGTCCGGGACCTCCGGCGCGGGCAAGGCCGCCAAGCCCCACCTGCTCGGCAGCGAGGTCATGGGCTCCATGTCCCCGTACGGAGTCGGCGGCGTCCACCGGCACACCCCCGAGATGATCCAGAACCTCGGCGCGGCGGCGGGGGAGCCGGTCACCGTCTCCTTCACGCCCACCCTCGCGCCCATGCCCCGCGGCATCCTCGCCACGTGCAGCGCGAAGGCGCGTGACGGGGTCACCGGCGACTCCCTGCGCGCCGCCTACGAGAAGGCGTTCGCCGACGAACCCTTCGTCCATCTGCTGCCCGAGGGGCAGTGGCCCGCCACCGCGTCCGTCTACGGTTCCAACGCCGTTCAGGTCCAGGTCGCGTACGACGAAGCGACGCACCGCATCATCGCGATCAGTGCCATCGACAACCTGACCAAGGGCACGGCCGGCGGGGCCGTGCAGAGCATGAACATCGCCCTCGGGCTTCCCGAGGAAACGGGTCTTTCCACGATCGGAGTCGCACCGTGAGCGTCACCGCTGCCAAGGGCTTCACGGCCTCCGGCATCGCAGCAGGCATCAAAGAGAACGGCAACCCCGACCTGGCCCTCGTGGTCAACAACGGGCCCCGCCTCGCCGCCGCGGGCGTCTTCACCTCCAACCGCGTGAAGGCCGCGCCGGTCCTCTGGTCCGAGCAGGTCCTCAAGGGCGGCCAGGTCTCCGCCGTGATCCTCAACTCCGGCGGCGCCAACGCCTGTACGGGTCCCAAGGGCTTCCAGGACACGCACGCGACCGCCGAGAAGGTCGCCGAGGTCCTAAACCTCAACGCCGGCGAGGTGGCCGTGGCCTCGACCGGACTCATCGGCGTACTGCTGCCGATGGACAAGCTGCTGCCCGGGGTCGAGGCGGCCGCCGCCCAGCTCTCCGCGCACGGCGGCGAGAAGGCCGCCATCGCCATCAAGACCACCGACACCGTGCACAAGACCTCGGTGTACGCGGGTGACGGCTGGACCGTCGGCGGCATGGCCAAGGGCGCGGGCATGCTCGCCCCCGGCCTGGCCACCATGCTCGTCGTGCTGACGACGGACGCGGACCTCGACTCCGAGACCCTCGACAGGGCGCTGCGCGCCGCCACCCGCACCACCTTCGACCGCGTCGACTCCGACGGCTGCATGTCGACGAACGACACCGTGCTGCTGCTCGCCTCCGGCGCCGCCGAGGCCACCCCGGAGTACGCGGAGTTCGCCGAGGCCGTACGGAAGGTCTGCGACGACCTCGGCCAGCAGCTCATCCGGGACGCCGAGGGCGCCAGCAAGGACATCAAGATCGAGGTCGTCAACGCCGCGAGCGAGGACGACGCCGTCGAGGTGGGCCGCTCCATCGCCCGCAACAACCTCCTCAAGTGCGCGATCCACGGCGAGGACCCCAACTGGGGGCGCGTGCTGTCCGCGATCGGCACGACCGGCGCCGCCTTCGAGCCCGACCAGCTCAACGTCGCCATCAACGGCGTCTGGGTCTGCAAGAACGGCGGCGTCGGCGAGGACCGTGAGCTCGTCGACATGCGCTACCGCGAGGTCCACATCGTCGCCGACCTCGCCGCGGGCGCCCAGACCGCCACGATCTGGACCAACGACCTCACCGCGGACTACGTCCACGAGAACAGCGCCTACTCCTCATGAGCAATGTGACGCGGAAACACACCGCACTGCCCAAGGCCCGGATCCTCATCGAGGCACTTCCGTGGCTGACCCGCCACAACGGCAAGACGGTCGTCATCAAGTTCGGCGGAAACGCCATGGTGAACGAGGAGCTGAAGGCCGCCTTCGCCCAGGACGTCGTGTTCCTGCGGCAGGCCGGCCTCAAGCCCGTCGTCGTGCACGGCGGCGGCCCGCAGATCAGCGCCGCCCTCGACCGGCACGGCATCGTCAGCGAGTTCAAGGCGGGCCTGCGCGTCACCACCGAGGACGCCATGGACGTCGTACGCATGGTCCTGGCCGGTCAGGTGCAGCGCGAGCTGGTCGGGCTGCTCAACCAGCACGGGCCGCTCGCCGTCGGTATGACCGGCGAGGACGCGCACACCATCACCGCCACCAAGCACCAGCCGGAGATCGACGGGGAACTGGTCGACATCGGGCGGGTGGGCGAGATCACCGCGATCGACACGGGCGCCATCGAGGCACTGCTCGCCGACGGCCGGATCCCGGTCGTCTCGTCGATCGCCCGGAGCCAGGACGACGGACATGTCTACAACGTCAATGCTGATACGGCGGCTGCGGCCCTCGCTGCGGCACTGGGCGCCGAAACCCTCATGGTCCTCACGGACGTCGAGGGCCTCTACGAGGACTGGCCCAACAGCGACGAGGTGATCAGCCGCCTGACCGCCTCCGAACTGGAGAAGCTGCTGCCCGAGCTGGCCAGCGGCATGGTGCCGAAGATGGAGGGCTGTCTGCACGCCGTACGCAACGGCGTCACCACCGCCCGCGTCATCGACGGCCGGGTCCAGCACTCGATCCTGCTGGAGATCTTCACCGACGAGGGGATCGGCACGATGGTCGTGCCGGACGCACAGCCCGATGAACAGGGGGACGCCGAATGACCGGGAGCAACGCGGAGCTCACCCAGCGGTGGCAGGGCGCGCTCATGGACAACTACGGCACCCCGCGGCTGCCGCTCGTCCGCGGCGAGGGCACCCGGCTGTGGGACGCCGACGGCAAGGAGTACCTCGACTTCGTCGGCGGTATCGCGGTCAACGCCCTCGGCCACGCCCACCCGGCGATCGTCGAGGCCGTGAGCCGGCAGATCGCCTCCCTCGGCCATGTCTCCAACCTCTTCGTCGCCGAGCCGCCCGTCGCGCTCGCCGAAAAGCTGCTCCAGCTCTTCGGCCGCGAAGGCAGGGTGTACTTCTGCAATTCGGGCGCCGAGGCCAACGAGGGCGCCTTCAAGATCGGCCGGCTCACCGGCCGGAGCCACATGGTGGCGACCCACGGCGGCTTTCACGGCCGGACCATGGGCGCCCTCGCGCTCACCGGCCAGCCCGGCAAGCAGGAGCCGTTCCTGCCGCTGCCCGGTGACGTCACGCACGTTCCGTACGGCGACGCGCAGGCGCTGGCCGCAGCGGTCACCGAGGACACCGCCCTCGTGATCATCGAGCCGATCCAGGGCGAGAACGGCGTGGTCGTCCCCCCGCCCGGCTACCTCAAGGCCGCCCGCGCGATCACCGCCGCCACCGGCAGCCTCCTCGTCCTCGACGAGGTGCAGACCGGCATCGGCCGCACCGGCCCCTGGTTCGCCTACCAGGACCACGAAGGTGTCCTGCCGGACGTCGTCACCCTCGCGAAGGGCCTCGGCGGCGGGCTGCCGCTCGGTGCGACCGTCGCCTTCGGCCGGGCCGCCGAGCTGCTGAAGCCCGGCCACCACGGTTCGACCTTCGGCGGCAACCCGGTCGTCTGCGCCGCCGGACTCGCCGTCCTCGACACGATCGCGTCCGAGGGGCTGCTCGAGAACGTGAAGGCCGCGAGCGAGAAACTGCGGGGCGGAATCGAGTCACTCGGTAACCCGCTGATCGACCATGTCCGAGGTGCGGGCCTGCTCCTGGGTATCGTGCTCACCGAGCCGCTCGCGCCCCAGGTGCAGCAGGCGGCTCAGGACGCCGGTCTCCTGGTCAACGCGCCCGCCCCCGATGTCGTACGGCTGATGCCCCCGCTGAACCTGAGCGACGACGAGGTGGAGGCGTTCCTCCAGGCCCTTCCCGGTGTCCTCGACGCTGTGACCAACGGGGACGGACGAGCCAAAGAATGAGACGACGACGATGAGTCAGGCGCAGGATCACGAGCACGTCGGGCCTGCCGTGCCGCAGACCCGCACCGCACGCCACCGCCGGATCGTGGACATCCTCAACCGGCAACCGGTGCGTTCCCAGAGTCAGTTGGCGAAGCTCCTCGCCGACGACGGGCTGAGCGTCACGCAGGCGACGCTCTCCCGGGACCTGGACGAGCTGAACGCGGTGAAGATCCGCAACAACGACGGTGACCTCATCTACGCGGTGCCGAGCGAGGGCGGTTTCCGTACCCCGCGCGCGCCGCTGGGGGAGTCGGCGAAGGAGGAGCGGATGCGGCGGCTCTCGGCGGAGCTGCTGATCTCCGCGGAGGCTTCCGCGAACCTCGTGGTCCTGCGGACCCCTCCGGGGGCGGCGCAGTTCCTTGCCTCCGCCATCGACCAGGCCGAGCTGCATGACATTCTCGGGACGATCGCGGGTGACGACACGTTGCTGTTGATCAGTCGTCATCCCACTGGGGGTCAGGCTCTGGCCGATCACCTGTTGCGGCTGGCGCAGAACAATCATTGAGCTGTACGACGGTGGGGGCGGCACCCCGGGTCGGGGTGCCGCCCCCACCGTCGTGCATTCGGGTGCGGGTGCGTCGTGGTTGCTCGCGCCCACGCGGCGGAGCCGCATGATGTCAACGCCCCGCGCCCCTAAAAGCGGACACTCACCCCAGACGTTGAGCAAGGCCTCCGGTGCATCTGACCTCGTCTCCCGCCGTGATCAGTAAGGCCTCGATGTCGGGGAGGGACTCCAGCCAGGTCAGGGCCTCTCGGGAGCCCATCGCGAAGGCTGCTGTCGCCCAAGCGTCCACCCAGGTCAGGTGGGGGCCCACGACGGTCACGGCGACCAGGTCGGTGACCGCGGAGCGGCCGGTGCGGGGGTCGACGATGTGGGCGCCGCGCTCGGCGGTGCCGGAGGTGGCCACCGACAGCTCGTCCACCCCGGCCGCGGAGACCACGGCCGCGAGTGAACCGGGACGCAGCGGGTCCGAGACGCCGACGCGCCACGGGCGGTGCGTGCCGGGCGCGCCGAACAGCTGGACGTCGCCGCCGCCGTTCACGCTGACTCCGGTCGCGCCGGCCGCCGCCAGGTGCCGGGCCACGCGCTCGGTCGCCCAGCCCTTCACGATCCCCGTCGGGTCGAGCCGGCCCTCGTAGGTCGAGCTGAACCAGCCGTCGCTGACCCGCTCCGCCTCGGCGCACAGACCGAGCACCTCGGCGACCTCCGGATCGCACTCCTCGACCGTCACCTCACCGCGCGCGAGATGCGAGATCTGGCTGTCCTCGCGGTAGGTGCTGAACACTGCGTCCACCTGGTGGAGTTGGGCGACCGCCTCCTCCAACGCGGTCCGCACGGCCGCGGGTTCGCCGCCGCGCACGTCGAAGGAGAAGACGGTGCCCATGACCTCTTCCGCGTGCCGCAGGGCGGGCGGCTCCTGGTCCGGGTCAGCCACCGGCCTTGTCCAGGGCCGACTGCAGGGACTGCTTGTAACCGGTGCTGGTGTAGGTGGCACCGGAGACGGCGTCGATGTCCGCGTTCCCGGCCGCGACCGCCTCCTGGTTGAGCCTGGGGACGGCCAGCGCGGTCTTCTGGTCGCTCAGCCCACCCTTGGGCGCCTGCACGGCCTCGGACTTGGTGATCTTGCCGCCGCTGACGGTGATACGGACCTGGACCGCCCCGTACTGGGTCTGCGCGACGCTTCCGGTGACCGTCTTGGCCTGCGCGGCGGGCGCCTTGGGCGAGGCGGAGCCGGAGGAGCCCGAACCCGCGGACCCGGTCGACCCGGTGGCCCCCGAGGAACCGCTGCCGCTCGCCTTGGCCTTGTCGAGAGCCGACTGCAGCGACTTCTTGTATCCGGCGCTCGTGTAACTGGCGCCCGACACCGCGTCGATGTCCGCGCTGCCCGCGGCGACGGCCTCCTGGTTCAGCTTGGGCACGGAGGCGTTGCTGACCTCGGTGCTGCGTCCGCCACTGGGGATCTGGACGACCTCGGACTTGGTGATCTTGCCGCCGCTGACGGTGATGCGGACCTGGACCGGCCCGTACTGGGTCTGCGCGACGTCGCCGGTGACCGTCTGGGCCCCCGTGGACGACTGCTGCGCACTGCCGCCCTGGGGAGCCTCCTGCCCCGCCACCGACTGCTGGGGCGAGGCACCCTGAGCCGACGCGGACGCCGGATCGGAGGCGGGCTTCAGCGACAGCAACAGGACGATTCCGGACACGGTCGCGGCGCCGGCCAGCACGACACGCCGAATGGGGTGGCTCTTCTTCATCGCTCCTGACTCCCGTCGCTCACATCTCGAACGACTCGTGATGGATGCGGCGGGCGGGAACCCCCGCGCCGCGCAGTGCTTCGTAGACCTGCTGCGCGAAGCCGGGCGGCCCGCACATGAAGACGTCGTGGCGGTCGATGTCCGGCAGCTTGCGGCTCAGCGTCTCCGCCGAGATGTCCGGACGCTCTCCCTCGGGGCTGTTCACCGCATACATCAGCCGGGCCCCGCGCTCCTCGGCGATCGCCGCCAGCTCGTCCCACAGGGCCAGGTCCTGGGTGGTGTTGGCCCGGTAGAGCAGCGTCAGGTCGCCCGCCGAGCCGGGCAGCGTCTCGAACAGCGCCCGCATCGGAGTGATGCCGACCCCGCCCGCCACCAGCAGCACCTTGCCGCGGCTGCGCTTGCCCGCCGTCAGCGCCCCGTACGGGCCCTCGGCCCAGACCCGGGTGCCGGGACGCAGGTCGCGCAGCGCCGAGCTGTGGTCGCCGATCGCCTTCACCGTGATCCGCAGCATGTTGGGGCGGGGCGCCGCCGACAGCGAGTACGGGTGCGAGCTGAACCGCATGCCGGGCGCCAGGAAGCGCCAGCGGAAGAACTGCCCGGCCTCCGCGCCCATGCGGTGCAGCTTGCGCCCGCTGATCAGCACCGAGACGATCCCGGGGGTCTCCTCGATCACGGCCTCGACCCGCATCCGGTGCTTCAGGTTCAACCGGATCGGCGAGAGGACGCGGTACCAGATCACCAGGGCCGTCACCGACCCGTACAGCCCGTACCAGACCGTCTTCGCGGTCGGCTCGACGGCGAACTCGTTGCCCGTGGACAGCTGGTGCCAGAACGTCAGGAAGACGGCGGCGTAGGTGAGCAGGTGGATGTGGTACCAGGTGTCGTAGCCCATCCTGCGGCGCACCGGACCCATGGAGAGCAGGCTGATGAGGAACAGCAGACCGGTGCCGATCGCCGCCTTGCCCATGTCGGGCAGTTGGTTGACCGAGTCGATGGTCTGCTGGACGATGTCGCCGAAACTCTTGCCGGCCTGCAGCGCGTAGCCCCACATGATCAGCACGAGATGGGCCAGCACCAGACAGATCGTGTACCGGCCGCTCATGGCGTGCCAGCGCGCCACCCGGTCCGAGCCCACCCGGCGCTCCAGGGCGGGCACCCGCGCCATCTGCAGCACCACCAGCGCCATCAGATACCCCGCGAGCAGCCCGGTGATCCGGCCCGCGTTGAGGATCCTGCTGTTGTCGTCGGCGATGGACGGGGTGTTGTCCCACCAGAGCCAGATGACCCCGGCCGCACCCGCCCCGACAATGAGCAGCAGTGGCACGGCGGGTGAGCGTCGTGGGCGAATACGACGCATGGTCTGGCGCCGCGCGGCGCGGCCACCGGCGATCGTGGACACGGTTCCTCCGTGGTCGTCCGTGGGGACGGGGCTGAGGGAGAGGCCCCTGGACCAGAGATACGGCCCCCGACCGCCGTGCGTTCAGAGGCCTGCCGAGTCCAGTGCCGATTGGAGGGACTGCTTGTATCCGTCGCTGGTGTACGAGGCCCCTGAGACGGAGTCGATCGAGGCGCTCTGCGCTGCCAGCGCCTCCCTCCTGAGCTGGGGAAGGGCGTAACTGTTGATCTCCTGGTCCCGGGGGTTGTCCGAGGGGTAGGAGACCGCGGTCACATCGGTGATCTTGCCGTTCTTCAGCGTGATCCGCACCTGGACGGGGCCCCAGCGGGTCTGGACCGTGTCACCGGTGACGGTCTTGGTGCCGGCGCTCTTCGTGCTTCCGGGCGATGGTGTCCCGGAGGGCGCCTGGGACGCCTGGGACCGCGACGGCGACTGTCCGGCGGACGACGACGCCTGCGCCACGGTCGGCGGCGTGTGCGGCTTGAGCGACAGCAGCAGGACGAAACCGGTGACGGTGGTGGCGGCCGCCAGCATCACGCGGCGCAGCGGACGGTGCTTCTTCAGGGCGTGCAAGGCGGCCTCACAACTCGAACGACTCGTGGTGGATACGACGGTCGGAGACCCCGGCCGCGCGCAACGCTCCGTACAGGTCCCGCGCCATGGCGGGCGGACCGCACAGATAGACGTCGTGCCCGGCGAGATCGGGCACGGCCGCCCGCAGGGACTCGGCGGTGAACCGGGGGCGCGTCCCGTCGGCGCCGTTGACCGCGTACAGGACGCGCGCCCCGCGCCACTGCGCTATCGCCTCCAGCTCGGCGCCGAGCGCGAGGTCCTCGGTCGTACGGGCGCGATAGAGCAGCGTCACCTCGCCCGGCCCGCCCGGCAGTGACTCGAACAGGGCGCGCAGCGGTGTGATGCCGACGCCGCCCGCGATCAGCAGCACCTTGGAGGCGGTGCGCCGCTCGGCGGTCAGCGCTCCGTAGGGACCCTCCGCCCAGACCCGGGTACCGGGCCGCAGCAGCCCCACGGCGGCACTGTGGTCGCCGAGCGCCTTCACGGTGATCCGCATCCGGTCGGGGCGCGGCGGCGCCGACAGCGAGTACGGCGTCGAGGTCCACCGCATCCCGTCCGAGAGGAACCGCCAGCGGAAGAACTGCCCCGCCTCGGCCCCGAGTTCGCCCAGCCGCTCCCCGCACACGACGACGGAGAAGACGCCGGGCGCCTCGCGGTGTACGGACTCCACGCGCAGCCTGTGCCGCAGGTTGAGCCGCACCGGGGCGAGCAGCCGGAACCACACCACCAGCGCGGCCGTGCCCAGGTAGAGCACGTACCAGGCAGCCTGGGCGGCGGTGTTGCCCACGAAGTCCGAGCCCAGCGCGAACTGGTGGAAGAAGGTGAGGAACACGGCCGCGTACGTGAGCAGGTGCAGGTAGTACCAGAACTCGTGGCTGATCCGGCGGCGGGCCGCGCGCGCCGAGGTGATCCCGACCGCGAAGAGGATGATCGTGCCGATGGTGGCCTTGAGCATGTCCGGGTAGTCGAACACCACGCTCAGCGTCTCGTGCACGATGCCCGCCCCGTCCTGGGCGGCGTACCCGAAGAGGATCAGCGTGACGTGCGCCACCAGCAGGCTGACCGTGTACCGGCCGGCCATGGCGTGCCAGCGGGCCACCCGGTCGGAGCCGATCCGCCGCTCCAGGAGGGGCACCCGGGCCATCAGCGCCACGAGCACCGCGCAGCTGTAGCCGCACAGCAGCCCGGCGATCCGCCCGGCGTCCGTCAGCCACCCGGCGAGGCCCACCACCGACCCGGTGTCGTACCACCACAGGGCGACGACCGCGGCGGCCCCGGCCCAGAGCAGGGCCAGCAGGGGCCCGGCGGGCGAGGGGCGCGGTCGTCCGCGTCCGCGTGACGGGCGAGGGACCGCTGTCCGCTCGTACACCGTGGTCATATGTCCGTCCTTCCGGCTGTCCGGGAGGAAACAGTGCTTCGGCAACTTCTGAACAGCCTCTGAACGGGCTTCTTCGTCGCGGATTCACAGGAAACAGAGAGCGGCCCGTGCGGCGTACTCAGAGGAAACTCAGAGGTCGGAGGGGCGCCGCCCACTCCGGCGAGGGGTGATCCTGGAAGAGACATGAACACTCCCCGCTCCCGAGGCACCGGCCTGCCCGCGCTCACCCGTCCCGACGGCACCCCCGTACGTGTCCTCGTCGTGGACGACGACCCCGACCTGGCCGAGGTGCTCTCCGGCGCCCTGCGCTACGAGGGCTGGGAGGTCCGGACGGCGGGCGACGGGGCCTCGGCCGTCACCGAGGCACGCGAGCTGATGCCGGACGCCGTCGTCCTCGACGTGATGCTCCCGGACACCGACGGCTTCGCCGTGCTGCGCACCCTGCACACCGTGCGCCCGGAGGTCTGTGTGCTCTTCCTCACGGCGCGGGACGCAGTCGAGGACCGCATCGCGGGCATCACGGCGGGCGGCGACGACTACGTGACCAAGCCGTTCAGCCTGGAGGAGGTCGTCGCCCGGCTGCGCGGACTGCTGCGCCGCGCGGGCATGGCCCGGCAACTGGACGAGGGCCCGCGCCTGACCGTCGGCGACCTCGTGATGGACGAGGAGGCCCGCGAGGTGACCCGCGGCGGCGAGCTGGTCGAGCTGTCGCCCACCGAGTTCGAACTGCTGCGCTTCCTGATGCGCAACCCGCGCCGGGTGCTCAGCAAGGCGCAGATCCTCGACCGCGTCTGGTCGTACGACTTCGGCGGCCAGGCCCATGTCGTGGAGCTCTACATCTCGTACCTGCGCAAAAAGGTGGACGCGGGCCGCGAACCCATGATCCATACGGTGCGGGGCGCCGGGTACGTGCTCAAACCGGTGGCCGGACGATGAGGCGGCGCCGATGGCCATGGGTGCGGGCGGGCGTACGCCTGCTGCCGCGCCCCCGGACGATGCGGGCCCGGCTCACGGCCGGGCTCGTGGTGCTGCTCGCCGTCAGCTGCGCCGCCGTCGGTGTGGCCGCGGTGTACGAGCTGAACGGCTTCCTCACCGGCCGCCTCGACCAGCAGTTGCACGACGTGGGAGTGCGGTTCCCCGCGAGCCTGGAGCACGGCGCCGTCAAGCCGTCGGACCACGACGGCGACGAGCACGGCGACACCCGGCGGCAGAGCACCGGCACCTTCGGCGCGCGGCTGGTCGGCCGGGACGTGACCAACGCGGCGGTCGTGCCCTCCGGCCAGGACATCGCGGGCCTGAACGTGTCCTTGACCGCCTCCGACCAGCGGACCCTGGCCGGCATCCCCGCCGACGGCCACGCCCACACCGTCTGTCTGTCGGCGCTCGGCGACTACCGCGTGATGGCGGCGCGCGGACTGGACGGCGACGTCCTGATCACGGGACTGCCGATGGAACCGGTCCGGGCCGCCGTGCACCGCCTGGAGCTGGTCGCGGGCTGTGTCTTCGGGCTGGCCCTCGTGGTCGCCGGAGTCGCCGGAGCCTTGTGGGTGCGCTGGTCGCTGCGCCCCCTGAGCCGGGTCGCCGCGACCGCGACCCGGGTCAGCGAGCTGCCGCTCGCCAGCGGTGAGGTGGCGCTGCCGCCGCGCGCGCCCGAACAGGACCCGCGCAGCGAGGTGGGCCGCGTCGCCGGCGCGTTCAACAGGATGCTCGGCCATGTCGAGGACGCGCTGACCAAGCGGCACGCGAGCGAGGAACGGCTGCGCAGCTTCGCGGCCGACGCCAGCCATGAGCTGCGCACGCCCATCGCCTCGGTCCGCGGCCACGCCGAGCTTGCACTGCTGCACCCGGATCCGGTGCCGCCCAAGGTCACCCGAGCCCTCGAACGCATCGCCGCCGAGTCGGCGCGGATGGGCGAGATGGTCGACGACCTGCTTCTGCTCGCCCGCCTCGACGCGGGCCGCCCGTTGGAGCGCCTTCCCGTCGATCTCACCCACCTCGTCCTCGACTCGGTCACCGACGCCCGCGCCGCGGGCCCCGACCACCGCTGGACGCTGGAGCTGGCGGAGGAACCGGTCACGGTGACCGGCGACGCCCACCGCCTCCAACAGGTGTTGGCCAACCTGTTGGCCAACGCCCGTTGGCACACCCCCGTCGGGACCAACGTCACGGTGTCCCTGGAGACCGACGCCCAAACGGCCGTCGTGACGGTCCACGACGACGGTCCGGGAGTCCCGGAGGACGTCCAGCCCGGCGTCTTCGAACGCTTCACCAGAGCGGACCGCCGTCGTACCGGGGGCGCGGGCGGTGGTGCGGGCCTGGGGCTGTCCATCGTGGCGGCCGTGGTGGAGGCCCACGGCGGCACGGTCGCGCTGGAGAGCCGTCCGGGGGCGACCAAGTTCACGGTCCGATTGGACGCCACCCGCACCTAGTAGCGTGTCGCTGCTTAGGTATGGGCTGTTTGATTGAGAGGCTTGCGTCTGGCAGATTCCTCTCCCGCTCTGCCGGACAGGACTGGTGCGATGGGTTCGCAGAAGAAGAGGCCGGTGGTGCTGACCGCGCAGGACCGCGAGGAGTTGGTCCGGGTGACCACGACGGGGGTTCATCCGGCCTCGGTAATCAGGCGGGCGAGGGTGCTGCTCGCACTCGACACCTCTGCAGGCGGGATCGGCTCGCAGGAGGTGATCGCGGCCCGGCTCGGCGTCTCCGGTGAGACGTTGCGGCTGGTCGCCAAGCGTTTCACCGAAACCGGTGGCGATGTTCACGCCACCATCGCGCGGAAGAAGCGCGACCTCCCGCCGGTGCCCTCACCGGTGACCGGTGAGGTCGAAGCCCGGCTGATCGCGATGGCGTGCTCACAGCCACCCCAGGGCTATACCCGGTGGTCGCTGCGGCTGCTGGAGAAGCACGTCGCACTGGTCGAAGACATCCCCGATCTGGACCATTCCACCATCGGCCGGGTCTTAAAAAAACGGAACTGCGTCCTCACCTGAAGAAGTGCTGGACCATCCCACCACGGGCGAACGCGGAGTTCGCGGCCCGGATGGAAGACGTACTGGCCGTCTATGCCCGGCCCTATGACCCGGCACGTCCGGTCGTGTGCATGGACGAGAAGCCCTACCAGCTCCTCGGCCATGTCCGCGACCCGCTCCCGGCCCGCCCAGGTCACGACGCCTGCCAGGACAGCGAGTACATCCGCTGCGGCACGTGCTCGATCTTCGTATGGGTCGAACCCCTGCGCGGGTGGCGTCGAGTTCAGGCACTGTCCCAGAGGACCCGGATCGACTGGGCCGGCCAGGTCAGGCAGCTGCTGAGCGTGGACTACCCCGATGCCGAGACGGTTGTGCTGGTGATGGACAACCTCAACACCCACGGCATCGCCTCACTGTACGAGGCATTCGAACCAGAAGAGGCCTTCGCCCTGGCTCAGCGCCTCGAGATCCACCACACGCCCAAGCACGGGTCATGGCTCAACATCGCCGAGATCGAACTCTCCGCGCTGACCAGGCAATGTCTCGACCGCCGGATCGGCGACCTCGACACCCTCAACACCGAACTCTCAGCCTGGCAGAACGCCACCAACACCGACCAACGTCAGGTGGACTGGCAGTTCACCACCCACGACGCACGCATCAAACTGCGCCACCTCTATCCCAGGAATTAGCTGCGACAGTCTACTAGTAACGAGTGATCGCGGTCCCCCCACTCACCGTCCCGATCGCGATACGGGGCGCCCGCGCAGGATCGGCCCACCCGAGAACCCGCCGCATCGCGTCCTCCGACACCGACACACAACCAGCCGTCGCCCCAGCCCCGTTGACGTGCAGGAAGATCCCCGCCCCCCGCCCCCGCACGGGCCGCTCGTAGTTGAACCCCACGACGAGCGCGTACGCGTACTGCGCCTTGTACGCGATCAGATGCTCGGACTCGGACGCACGGCAGTCGGCCGGGCGCGGCTCGGTCCACCGGTTGTACGAACGGGAGTCGTTGTCCTGGCACCACCAGGACTCCTCCCGCACCCGCCGGTACGCGACCGAGGTGCCGGCCGGGGCGGTCTTGGTCCCGAAGGCGAACGGAAGGTCGTACAGCCCCGTGGGCGTCGTGTTCGAGCCCTGCTTGCGCGAGCCCCCTTCGGCCAGCCCCTTCACCCCGAAGCGCGCCGCCGCCGAACCGGCCTTCACCCAGTGCCCGTCACGCCGGTCCCACCAGGTGAGCGTGCCCGACGTCGAGTCCTCGCGGGGCGCCTGAGCCGTGATCAGCTGGCTGCCGCCGCCGGTGTCCGCCATCTGCTCGGGGAGGGCGGGCGGGTCGCTCGGGGCCAGGGCGAGGAGGGACACGGACGCGAGGGCGACGGCTGCGAGGCGCATGGCTCAGACCGTACGGGGCGGCAGCGGGAGCGGCAGCCCGGGTAGGCCGTCCAGGCTCGTCGCCACGTGGTCCTTCTTGGCGAAGTACTCGCTCAGAGAGGCGTCGTCCTCGCGCGCGAATCGCTTGGCGTGCAGGTCCCGGTCCGCGTCGTACGACATGAAGGGCACCGCGTAGCCGCAGGTGTCCCGGACGAGTTCGGCGGTCACGACGATGATCGCGCGCAGGCCGTGCAGGGTCGGGTCGATGTCCGGGAAGTGCGTGAGCAGTTCCTCGAAGCGGGGGTCGTCGCGGAAGACGGGTTCGCCGCGGCCGTGCACCCGGACGATGTTCGGCGGGCCCTGGAAGGCGCACCACATGAGGGTGATCCGGCCGTTCTCCCGGAGATGGGCGATCGTCTCCGCGTTGCTGCCGGCGAAGTCCAGATAGGCCACGGTGAGTTCGTCGAGGACGGCGAACGAGCCGGTGAGGCCCTTGGGGGAGAGATTGACCGTGCCGTCCCCGGACAGGGGTGCGGTCGCGGTGAAGAAGAGGGGCTGCGCCACGATGAACGAACGCAGCCTGCCGTCTATGCGCTCATAAGTCTTTCCCATGTCTAACGATTATCGGGCAAGGCCTTTCGTCTGTCTAAGGAATTCGGCGAAAGGCCGACGGAAGACCCGTGGCCGCTGTGCCCCGGCCGGCAGCCGGGGCGCAGCGGCCACGGGAGCCGTCACTCGTCGCGGGTGCGGGTCACTTGTTGAGCGTGCAGGTCGCGAGGGAGTCCAGACCCGTGGGCTTGGCCGCGGTGCGGCCGATGGAGATGGCGATGCGGTCGATGGTCGACTTCCGCTTGTCCGCGAGGGGGCCGAGGATCGCGTTCTGCACGAAGTTCGGTCCGCCCTGGCCGACGGTGTTCGCCAGTCGGGTGTTCGCCTCGGTGATCTGGGTGTTCAGGAGGGTGAGGTTGCGGGTGACCTCGGCCTGTGCGGAGGCGGGGATCGCGGGCAGCTTCGACGCCACGTCCGGGCAGGTGATGGTGCCGGCGGCGGTGGTGCTGCCCGTGTTCCCGGTGTTCCCCGTGTTGCCGGCCTGCTGGGTGGCCGTCGCGCTCGGGGCCGCGGTGGCCGCGGCGCCGCCCGTGTTCACGCCGTTCGCGTTCAGCGTGCAGGGCGCGAGCGAGTCGAGACCCGTCGGCTTGGCCGCGGTGCGGCCGATCGCGGTGGCGATGCGGTTGATCGTCGCCACGCGCTTGTCCTTGAGGGGGCCGAGGATCGCGTTCTGGACGAAGTTGGGGCCGCCCTGGCCGACGGTGTCGACGAGCCGCTTGTTGGCCTCGGCGATCTGGGTGTCCAGGAGGGTGAGGTTGCGGGTGACCTCGGCCTGCGCGGAGGCGGGGATCGCGGGCAGGCTCGGCGCGACGGCCGGGCAGTTCACGGTGCCCGGGGAGGTCGCGGCCTTGGTGGTGGCGTTCGTGCCGCTCTTGGACGTCTCCCCGGCCAAGGCGTTGCCTGCGATCACCGCTCCGGAGAGCACTACCGCGGCGGTGCCGCCGATCATCAGGACGCGGCGCTTGTTGTACTTCGGAAGGGCCCTGGACATGCGGAAGCCTCACTCGGGTCGGGGAATGGGGGCCGTCCGGTGGTCGTCCGGGCGGCCCGCTGCTCGTCGCGCCTCGGTCCACGAAGACCTCGGCGGCAAAAACCTCGGTGCAGAAGAACCTCGGTGTACGAAAACGCGGCGCCTGCGTTCGGGGAGAGGTACGAGAAAGCGCGTTCTTTCGTTCAAGCGCTCCCGAAGATTTCGTCTCGCGACCTTTGAGGGTGCCGTCCGGGCCCGTGGCCGCCGCGTCGGGGCGACCCGAGATTGACGAATCATGCGGACTACTGCATACTCATGCATAACAGCGAATGCAGTGTGAGGAGAAACCCGTGACCGAGCGCGTCGTACTCGCCTACTCAGGCGGTCTGGACACCTCCGTCGCCATCGGCTGGATCGCCGAGGAGACGGGCGCCGAGGTCATCGCCGTCGCGGTCGACGTCGGTCAGGGTGGCGAGGACCTGGACGTCATCCGCAAGCGCGCGCTCGCCTGCGGTGCCGTCGAGGCCGAGGTCGCGGACGCCAAGGACGAGTTCGCCGAGGAGTACTGCCTCCCGGCGATCAAGGCCAACGCCCTCTACATGGACCGCTATCCGCTGGTGTCGGCCCTCTCCCGGCCGACCATCGTCAAGCACCTCGTCGCCGCCGCCCACAAGCACGGCGCCACCACGGTCGCCCACGGCTGCACGGGCAAGGGCAACGACCAGGTGCGGTTCGAGGCCGGCATCGTCGCGCTCGCCCCCGACCTCAAGTGCATCGCCCCGGTCCGTGACTACGCGATGACCCGGGACAAGGCGATCGCCTTCTGCGAGGCGAAGAACCTCCCGATCGCGACGTCCAAGAAGTCCCCGTACTCCATCGACCAGAACGTCTTCGGGCGCGCGGTCGAGACGGGCTTCCTCGAGGACATCTGGAACGCGCCGATCGAGGACATCTACGAGTACACCTCGAACCCGGCCGAGGCCCGCGAGGCCGACGAGGTCGTCATCTCCTTCAAGGAGGGTGTCCCGGTCGCCATCGACGGCAGGCCCGTCACGGTCCTGCAGGCCATCCAGCAGCTCAACGAGCGCGCGGGCGGCCAGGGCATCGGCCGGATCGACATGGTCGAGGACCGGCTCGTGGGCATCAAGTCCCGCGAGGTGTACGAGGCCCCGGGCGCGATCGCGCTCATCACGGCCCACCAGGAGCTGGAGAACGTCACGGTCGAGCGTGAACTCGCCCGCTACAAGCGGCAGGTCGAGCAGCGCTGGGGCGAACTGGTCTACGACGGTCAGTGGTTCTCCCCGCTCAAGCGTGCCCTGGACGGCTTCATCAACGAGGCCAACCAGCACGTCAACGGCGACATCCGGATGACCCTGCACGGCGGCCGCGCGGTCGTCACGGGCCGGCGCTCCGAGACCTCGCTCTACGACTTCGACCTGGCGACGTACGACACGGGCGACACCTTCGACCAGGCCGCGGCCAAGGGCTTCATCGACATCTACAGCCTGTCGTCGAAGATCGCGGCCAAGCGCGACCTCGCGTAAGCAGTAGCGTGATTGCCGCCTCCCTGGCCGTCTCACGGCAGGGAGGCGGTCGCACATCCGACACATCCGAGGAGCACAGCAAGTGAGCAGCAACAGCGGTGACGTCCGGCTCTGGGGCGGCCGATTCGCCGACGGTCCCGCCGAGGCCCTGGCCAAGCTGTCCGCGTCCGTCCACTTCGACTGGCGGCTCGCGCCGTACGACATCGCCGGTTCGCGCGCCCACGCGCGCGTGCTGCACAAGGCGCACCTCCTCACGGACGACGAGCTGACCAGGATGCTCGCGGGCCTCGACCAACTCGAAGCGGACGTCGCCGACGGCTCCTTCGTCGGCACGATCGCCGACGAGGACGTCCACACGGCCCTGGAGCGGGGCCTGCTGGAGCGCCTCGGTCCCGACCTCGGCGGCAAGCTGCGCGCGGGCCGCTCCCGGAACGACCAGGTCGCGACGCTGTTCCGCATGTGCCTGCGCGACCACGCCCGTACGATCGGCGGTCTGATCGCCGACCTCCAGGACGCCCTGATCGGCCTGGCGGAGGCGCACCCGGACGTGGCGATGCCCGGCCGCACCCACCTTCAGCACGCCCAGCCGGTCCTCTTCGCCCACCATGTCCTCGCACACGTCCAGTCCCTGTCCCGGGACGCGGAACGCCTGCGCCAGTGGGACGAGCGGACGGCGGTCTCGCCGTACGGCTCCGGCGCGCTCGCGGGCAGCAGCCTCGGTCTTGACCCGGAGGCGGTGGCGAAGGACCTCGGCTTCGAGCACGGATCCGTCGCGAACTCGATCGACGGGACGGCGTCGCGTGACTTCGTCGCGGAGTTCGCCTTCATCACCGCGATGATCGGTGTGAACCTCTCCCGGATCGCCGAGGAGATCATCATCTGGAACACGAAGGAGTTCTCCTTCGTGACCCTGCACGACGCGTTCTCCACGGGCTCGTCGATCATGCCGCAGAAGAAGAACCCCGACATCGCGGAGCTGGCGCGCGGCAAGTCGGGCCGTCTGATCGGCAACCTGACGGGCCTGATGGCGACGCTCAAGGCGCTTCCGCTGGCGTACAACCGTGACCTCCAGGAGGACAAGGAGCCGGTCTTCGACTCCATCGACCAGCTCGAGGTCCTGCTCCCGGCCTTCACCGGGATGATGGCCACGCTGACCGTGCACCGCGAGCGCATGGAGGAGCTGGCCCCGGCCGGCTTCTCGCTCGCCACGGACATCGCCGAGTGGCTGGTCAAGCAGGGCGTGCCGTTCCGTGTCGCGCACGAGGTCGCGGGCGAGTGCGTCAAGGTCGCGGAGGCCGACGGCAAGGAGCTGAACGACCTCACCGACGAGCAGTTCGCGAAGATCTCCGCCCATCTCACCCCCGAGGTGCGCTCCGTCCTGAACGTCCCGGGCGCCCTCGCCTCCCGTGACGGCCGCGGCGGTACGGCACCCAGCGCGGTCGCGATCCAGCTCGCCGAGGTGAAGTCGGACGTGGCCGGGCAGCACGCGTGGGCCACGGCCAAGAAGAAGCAGTAGAAGAAGCAGTAGAAGAAGCCGTAAGGGAAGCGCCCCGTAGGGGGCGCGGGGGGCCGGGCGAGCAACCCCCACAATCCCGCACGCGCCGCATGACCGCACCGGCCGAGCTCTGAAACGAAGGTCATCGCGGGTTACGTTGGTCAGGAGCCGCACCGGAGCCGACCGAACGGAGCCCGCGATGCCCTTCGCCCGTCTCGCGACCGCCACGACGCCCACCTGTCACATCGGCCTGGGCCTCGCCGCCATCGGCCGCCCGGGTTACATCAACCTCGGCCGAGACCAGGACCTCGGAGAGAATCGCAGCGTCGAAACGCTGCGCGAGCGCACCCACGAACTCCTCGACGCCGCCTATGCCCAGGGCGTGCGCTACTTCGACGCGGCCCGCTCCTACGGCCGCTCCGAGGAGTTCCTCGCCGGCTGGCTGAAGAGCCGGCCGGACGTCGACGACGTGGTCATCGGCAGCAAGTGGGGCTACACGTACACCGCGGACTGGACCACCGACGCAGAGAAGCACGAGGTCAAGGACCACACCCTCGCCACCTACGAGCGACAGCGCGCCGAGACGGCCGAACTGCTCGGTGACCGGCTCGACCTCTACCAGATCCACTCGGTGACCCCGGACAGCCCGGCCCTCACCGACAAGGAACTCCACGCGAAGCTCGCCGAGGCGGCCGCCCAGGGTCTCTCGATCGGCTTCTCCACCAGCGGGCCCGCCCAGGCCGACGCCATCCGCGCCGCGCTCGCCGTGACGGTCGACGGCGAGCCCCTCTTTCGTACGGTCCAGTCCACGTACAACGTCCTGGAGACCTCGGCGGCTCCCGCCCTCGCCGAGGCGCACGACGCCGGGCTCACGGTGATCGTCAAGGAGGGCATGGCCAACGGCCGCCTGGCCGCCGAGCACGCGCCGGACGCGGTGCGGGCGATTGCCGAGGAGACGGGTCTCGGCGCCGACGCCGTCGCCCTCGCACTGGTCCTGCGGCAGCCCTGGGCCGGAGTCGTCCTCTCCGGCGCGGCCACCACCGCCCAGCTCGCGTCGAATCTGCACGCGGCGGTCATCGACCTGGACGAGGACCAGCTGACCCGCCTCGCCGCGCTCGCCGAGGACCCGCTCGTGTACTGGGAGCGGCGCGGGCAGCTGCCCTGGCACTGAGCACGGCGAAAGACTCAAGCACCGCAAAAGATGGCAAAACGCGACGCACGTGAGACTCGCATGCCCCTCATGAGACAGAGATGTCTCACATGGAGTACGCTTGTCTCATGGCCGTCGACCGTGACCACGTGCTGCGCAGCGCAGCCGCCCTGCTCACCCGTAGATCCACCGCCACCATGGACGAGGTCGCCAAGGCGGCCGGGATCAGCCGGGCCACGCTGCACCGCCAGTTCGCCGGGCGGGACGCGCTCGTCCGGGCGCTGGAGGCCCTCGGTATCGAGGAGTGCGAGGCGGCCTTGGAGGCCGCCCGCCTCGACGAGGGCACCGCTCAGGAAGCCCTGCGCCGCCTGGTGAAGGAGCTCGAACGGGTGGCCGGGCTGCTCGCCTTCCTCTACACCGAGAACCAGCTGTTCGAGGGCGAGGGGCAGAACGAGGGCTGGGCCCGGCTCGATGCCCGGATGGCCGCCCTGTTCCGGCGCGGCCAGGAGGGCGGCGAGTTCCGCATCGACCTCAGCCCCGCCTGGCTCACCGAGGCGCTCTACGGGCTCATGGCCTCGGGCGCGTGGGCCGTGACCGAGGGCCGGGTCGCCGCCAAGGACTTCCACTACATGATCGTCGAGCTGCTGCTCGGCGGCGCACTACGGAGAGAGTGATCATGACCAGCACCCTGCAGCCGGCGTCGACGGCGGAGGTGGAGAAGCGTCCGGGCCGTTGGCTCGCGCTCTGCGTCCTCGTCCTCGCCGTGCTGTTGGTGGCCGTCGACGCGACTGTACTGGGTCTCGCGACCCCTTACATCAGCGAGGACCTGAAGCCCTCCGGCACCCAACTCCTGTGGATCGGTGACGTCTACTCGTTCGTCATCGCCGGTCTGCTCGTCTCCATGGGCAGCCTCGGTGACCGCATCGGCCGCAAGAAGCTGCTGCTGATGGGCGCCACGGCGTTCGGCGCGATATCGATGCTCAACGCGTACGCGACGAGCCCGGAGACGATGATCCTGGCGCGGGCGCTGCTCGGCGTCGCGGGCGCGACCCTGATGCCCGCCACACTCGCCCTCATCCGCAACCTCTTCCACGACCCGCGCGAGCGCAGCCTCGCGATCGGCATCTGGGGCGCCACGGCCTCCGCCGGTACGGCGGTCGGGCCCGTTGTCGGCGGCTTCCTGCTCGAACACTTCTGGTGGGGTTCGGTCTTCCTCATCAACGTGCCCGTGATGCTGATCCTCGTCCCCGTCGGCATCAAGCTGCTGCCCGAGTCCCGCAACCCGAACCCCGGCCCCTGGGACCTGGCCAGCGTCGTGCTCTCCCTCGTCGGCATGATCGGCATCGTGTACGCGGTGAAGGAGGCCGCCACACACGGGTTCACCTGGGAGCCGACGGCCGTCGGCCTGCTCGGCGTCGGCGCTCTCCTCGGCTTCGTACGCCGTCAACTCGCGATGCCCGTACCGCTGCTGGACATGCGGCTGTTCCGCAACCGGGGTTTCTCGGCGGCGGTGCTCGCCGATCTGCTGACCGTCTTCGGCCTGTCCGGGCTGGTCTTCTTCCTGTCCCAGTTCCTGCAACTCGTGCAGGGCAGGCCGCCGTTCCAGGCGGGGCTCGCCGAACTGCCCGCCGCCATCGGCGCGGTGGGAGCCGGTCTGATCGCGGGCTCGGTCGCGCGCAGCTACTCGGTCCGCGCCGTGGTCTCCGGTGGTCTCGCCGCCGTGGGCCTCGCGCTCGGCGTGCTCACCTTGTTGGAGCAGTCCACCGGGTACTCGGTGCTCGGCTCGGCGCTCCTGATCGTGGGCGTCGGCGCGGGCTTCTCGTTCACCGTCACCGCCGACGTGATCCTCTCCAGCGTGCCCAAGGAGCAGGCCGGAGCCGCGTCCGCGGTATCCGAGACGGCGTACGAGCTCGGCGCCGCCCTGGGCATCGCCCTGCTCGGCTCCATCGTCACCGGCGTCTACGCGGGCTTCACCGGTCCCGCGGGCACCCCGGCCGGGGCCCACGAGTCGCTGGGCGGCGCGGTGGAGGCGGCGGCGACCCTGCCCACCCACACCTCGGAGGCCCTGCTGACCGCGGCCCGTACATCCTTCGTGGACGGCCTGGCACTGGCGTCCGGCATCGGAGCGGCGGTACTGCTCGCCACGGCGGCAGCGGCATGGTTCCTGCTGAAGGGCCAGGAACTGGAAAACGCGGGTGAGGAGACGCCCCGATAGGGGCGCGGGGCTGTGACATCGTGCGGCTCCGCCGCGTGGGCGCGACCAGCCACAACGCACCCGCACCCGAGATACGGCCGAACCGCCGGAGGCGCTACGCGGCCTTGGCCTTCGTGGCGTACATGTCCACGTACTCCTGCCCCGACAACCGCATGACCTCGGTCATCACGGAGTCGGTCACGGCCCGCAGCACATAACGGTCACGGTCCATGCCTTCGTACCGCGAGAACTCCATCGGCTCACCGAAGCGGAGCGTCACCCGGCCGGGCCGCGGGAACCCGGCCCCACCGGGCTGGACCTTGTCCGTGCCGATGATGGCGAACGGGATCACGGGCGCGCCGGTCATCAGGGCCAGCCGGGCGATGCCGGTACGACCGCGGTAGAGCCGGCCGTCGGGGGAGCGGGTGCCCTCCGGGTAGATGCTGAAGACCTTGCCCTCCTCCAGCACCCGGCGGCCGGTCATCAGCGCCGCGACACCGCCGCGGCCGCCGTCACGGTCGACGGGGATCATCCCGGTGCCGGTGAAGAACCAGGCCATCAGCCGACCCTTGATGCCCTTGCCGGTGACGTACTCGTCCTTGCCGATGAAGAAGACCTGGCGGTCGCAGAAGAGCGGCATGATCATCGAGTCGATGAACGTGAGGTGGTTGCCGGCCAGGATGACCGGACCGTCGCCCGGGATGTGCTCCACGCCTTCCACCCGTGGGCGGAACATCAGGCGCATGATCGGTCCGAGCACTGCCTTGATGAGCGCGAAGCGGGACAACGGGCCCTCCGGTGTCAAGGGATCGGTATGAAGTATGTGCAGGTGAGGACGATACTCGCGGCCCCCCGGTGATTGCACATCGGGTTCACCGACTGGATACGGACTGTTGACCAATGTTTACCTGAGGTGGCGGGCCGTTGCGTGTTCGTCACACGAACGGAAGCATGTGACGTATCTCGCCGCGGCTTCGGCCGCCACGCCGAACGAGTCGCACAGGTTGACCGGGTCGCACGTCTTGCCGGCCTGCGCGACGCCCGCGGACGCGCCCACGCGGCGCAGCACCTCAGCGACTCCGGGGCCGTCGGCGCCGTCCGGGACCGGGACCCCGGCATCGGCAGCCTCTGACCGCTCACCCAGGGCGCGTACCCACCGCCGTCACCCCGAAACTGACGGACCGACAGTCTCCTTGTTCCGTACGACATCCAGCGGCACCCACGTGTTCCGCCGCAGGTCTCCCTCCCGTCACGCAAGGGAACCTACGATCGACCCGCTTTGACAGGTACGGGGCGGTACGGCGGGAGGAACGCTCATGGGGACGCAGGGGACGCAGGGGACGCAGGGGACACCGGAGTCGCGGGAGCCGAACGGGCAGGGCCGGGGCACGGCGCGACGCGCACTGCTCGGGGCCGCGGTGCTCGGCGCGGGCGGAGCGGTCCTCGGGCTGCCGGGTGCGGCGAGAGCCGACGAGCGGCACGGGAGCGGCGGGCACGGCGGCTACAAGAGCCTGCCCAAGCCGACCGTCATCGGGCACCGGGGCGCCAGCGGCTACCGGCCCGAGCACACCTTCGGCTCGTACCAGCTGGCCCTCGACATGGGCGCCGACGTCATCGAGGCCGGTGACCTGGTACCCACCAAGGACGGTCACCTCGTCTGCCGGCACGAGCCCGAGATCGGCGGCACCACCGACGTGTCGGCGCACCCCGAGTTCGCCGACCGCAAGACCACCAAGACCCTCGACGGCGTCCCCACCACGGGATGGTTCACCGAGGACTTCACCCTCGCCGAGCTGAAGACCCTGCGGGCCGTCGAGCGCATCCCCGCCAACCGCCCGCACAACACGCTCTACAACGGCCGTTGGGAGATACCCACCTTCGAAGAGGTGCTCCACTGGCAGGACGAGCAGACCCGCAAGCGTGGCAAGCAGGTCTGGATCTACCCCGAGACCAAGCACCCCACCTACTTCCGGGCGCTGGGCCTCGGCCTGGAGGAGCGCCTCGCCAAGGTGCTCCGAAAGCACGGCAAGGACAAGAAGAACTCGCCGGTCATCATCCAGTCCTTCGAGCCGACCAGCATCCAGCGCCTCGACAAGCTGGTCGACAACCCGCTCGTCGTACTGCTCTCCGCCGCGAACACCCGCCCCTGGGACTTCGTCGCGGCGGGTGACCCGCGCACCGTCGCCGACCTCGTCAAGCCCGAGGGCCTGAAGTGGCTGGCCTCGTACGCGCAGGGCATCGGCCCCACGCTGGACCTGGTCATCCCCAAGGACGCGAACGGCGCCCTCACCACGCCGACCACGCTGGTCGCCGACGCGCACCGCGCGGGCCTGATCCTGCACCCGTACACGATGCGCAACGAGAACACCTTCCTGCCCGCGAACTTCCGGCAGGGCACCGACCCGAACGCCTACGGCGACGCCTTCGGCGCCTTCAAGACCTACTTCGCCACGGGTATCGACGGCGTCTTCTCCGACAACGCGGACACCGCGCTGCTCGCCCGCGAGGACTTCGTCAACGGATGATCCACTCACCCCGATGGGGTGACAGTCGCCCGCCCCGGCAACCCCCTGCCGGGGCGGCGGCGTCCCGGCGCATATGACCCACGAGATGGTTTCCACGCTGCGTCCGCTGCTCGCCGCCGAGGCCTCGGCGGAGGCATATGCGTCCGGGACCGAGCAGAGCGACCTCGAACAGGCCGTCTGGTTGCGCCTTCTGGAGCGCCTCGACTCGGACGGGCCGCCCGTCGACCCGCAGGGCTGGTTGCGCCGCGCCGTGCGCTCCGAGGTCCGCCGCACCCGCCGCACGGCCCGTCATGAACGGCCGTACCTCTCCGAACCCGCGGACGAGAGCGGACCGGGCCCCGAACAGCAGGTGATGACCGCCGACAGCCGGCGCGCCCTGCACGACGCGGTCCGGCGGCTGCCGGGCCGCTGCCCGAGCCTGATGGCGGCACTGCTCTCCCCGAAGGACCTCACCTATCGGGAGATCGCAGGCGAGTTGGGTATCTCACAGGGCAGTTTGGGTCCGGAACGTTCCAGATGCCTGGGATGTCTGCGTCGATTGCTCTCCCCGGTGGTTGCGGCCCGTGAACCGCGGGGATAGGAGTGGGGGACGACCGGTGGAACAGGTGAGCGGGAGGCATGCACACATGGGCATGAGCGTGACCATCTCGGGGGCGACCGAGCAGGACGCAGAGCAGATCCTCAAGCTGCAGTACCTCTGCTACCAGAGCGAGGCCGAGCTGTACGGGGACTACGGCATCGAGCCGCTCACGCAGCCGCTCGACTCCCTCAGGGCGGAGTTGGCGGGCGGTACGGTCCTGGTGGCCCGGCTGGGCGAAGAGGTGGTGGCCTCGGTCCGCGGAGCCGTGGACCCGGACGGCACGGCTCGTATCAACAAGCTCATCGTCCACCCGCGTATGCAGCGCCACGGCCTGGGCGGGCGGCTGCTCGCCGCGATCGAGGCCAAGCTCGCGGCGGACGGCGCGGCCAAGTCCTTCCAGCTCTTCACCGGCCACCGCAGCGACCGCAATCTGCGGATGTACCGCAAGCACGGCTACGCGCAGGTCTCCACGGAGCGCGTCGACGAGCGGCTCACCCTGGTGACCCTGCAGAAGGGCGCCGACGCGGGCGCGTTCGTGACCAGCGCCTGACGAGCGCCCATGACACGGGCCCGGGCTGCGGGCCCGGGCTACGCCGACCTGTCGGCCGTACGCGCCTTGCGCAACCAGTACATGGCCGACAGCGGCAGCAGTACCGGGATGAACAGATAGCCGATCCCGTAGTCCGACCACACGGTGGTGTCGGGGAAGGCGGACGGCTCGACCAGCGTCCAGGTCCCGACGATCAGTACGCCCGCGAGCTCGGCGGCGCAGCACACCAGCGCCGCCCTGCGGGCCGTTTCGCCGCCGCGCACGAGTGAGTACGTGATGAAGCCGTAGACGAGGCCCGCGACCGCCGACAGCGAGTAGGCGAGCGGGGCCTTGTCGAAGTCCGTCGAGATCTGGACGGCGGAGCGCGACACGGCGCCGACGACCATCACGCCGTACAGCCAGAGCAGCAGCATGCCGGGGCCGCTGATCAGCCGGGTGCGCTGCTTCTTCGGACCCTCCCGATTCTCCTGAGGCGCGGGCCCGTTCTCCTCCGTGGCCGTCATCTCAGCCTCCCCAGATGTCATAGAGCCGCACCTCCAGTACGGCGAGGACGACACCGCCGGCCGCCACCGTGATCGATCCCCAGCGGGTGCGCTCCGCCAGCGACATGAAGCCCGCGGCCGGAATGCACGCGAAGGCACCGAGCAGATACGCCACGAAGATCGTCGTGCCCTGGTCGGGCTTCTCGCCGCGCGCCAGCTGCACGATGCCGACCACCAGCTGGACCACGGCGAGCAGCGTCACCACGGCCATGCCGATGAAGTGCCAGTCCTTGGTGGGCTGATCACGGTAGGCGGCCCAGCCGCACCAGGCGGCGAGCGCGAGCGCGGCGACGGCGGTCGCGACCGTCAGGGCAACAAGCATGCCGTGACCCTATTACGGGCCAAAAGGCCCGCTGCCCTCGCCCCCGGCCCGCCGCCCGTGGCCGACCGCCGTGGCGTTGGCCACAGCCCATGGGGCGTCCGAGCCGGACGCGGACCTCGTGGTGAAGGACCCGAAGGACCTCTCGGCCCTGTCCGCGCTGGTCACAGGCGGGAGAGCGGAGGTCTCCACCCACGGCCGAGAAGTGTCCATCACTGTCCGCATTGCGGACAGAGGTTCCGGGTCCCGCCTGTGCGTCTGCTTTACTTGATCCCATGACCACGACGAGCAACCGCATCCTTGCGACCGAGGCGACCATGACGCCCGGTGCTCGTTGTATGTGTCGAATGTGCGCCTTCTAGAGGGCCCCCGCACCACCGCCCCGTCTCGCGCCCCGAAGCGAGACAGCCGTGCGCTGTCCGTACCCCGTACGTGAGCGGCGCCGCCCCGCGCGCATGTTCTCCCCCGGATTCATCCGGTTCCATCGCCACCGCGAGAACCGTGTCGCGTTCCCGACCGAATGCACCCGTGCCGGCGCACACCCGCGCCCCGCACTCGACAGTGACGGAAACCCCAGTGATCACGACAACGGGCCTCACCAAGGTCTACCGCTCGCGCGGCCGTGAAGTGACCGCCCTCGACGGCGTCGATCTGCACGTCCGCGAAGGGGAGGTATACGGCGTCATCGGCCAGTCCGGCGCCGGCAAGTCCTCCCTCATCCGCTGCGTCAACCTCCTGGAGCGTCCCACCGCCGGCACGGTCACCGTCGCCGGACAGGACCTCACGGCGCTCGTCGGCCGCGGCCCGCGCGCCGGCAAGGAGCTCCGCCAGGCGCGCAGCCGCATCGGCATGGTCTTCCAGCACTTCAACCTGCTGTCCTCGCGCACCGTCCAGGACAACGTCGAGCTGCCGCTGGAAATCCTTGGCTTGTCAGGGAAGGAACGTTCTTCCAAGGCACTTGGACTCCTTGACCTGGTCGGCCTCTCCGACAAGGCCAAGGCCTACCCGGCCCAGCTCTCCGGCGGCCAGAAGCAGCGCGTCGGCATCGCCCGCGCCCTGGCCGGCGACCCCAAGGTGCTGCTCTCCGACGAGGCCACCAGCGCCCTCGACCCCGAGACCACCCGCTCGATCCTCCAACTGCTGCGCGACCTGAACCGGCAGCTGGGTCTGACCGTCCTGCTCATCACCCACGAGATGGACGTCGTCAAGACGATCTGCGACTCGGCCGCGCTCATGGAGAAGGGCCGCATCGTCGAGTCCGGCACCGTCAGCGAACTGCTCGCGACCCCCGGCTCCGAACTCGCCGGGGCGCTCTTCCCGGTGAGCGGCGAGCCGTCCGGCGACGACCGCACCGTCATCGACGTCACCTTCCACGGCGAGGCCGCCACCCAGCCCGTCATCTCGCAGCTCTCGCGCACGTACAACATCGACATCTCGATCCTCGGCGCCGCGATGGACACCGTCGCCGGCAAGCAGGTCGGCCGGATGCGCATCGAACTGCCCGGCCGCTACGAGGAGAACGTCGTGCCGATCGGATTCCTGCGTGAGCAGGGCCTGCAGATCGAGATCCAGGGCCAGCAGCCCGTACTCGTGCAGGACGGTGCCAAGTGACCTGGTCGGAGATGCAGCCCCTGCTGTCCCAGGCGTGTTGGGACACGCTCTACATGGTCGGCTGGTCGACGCTCATCGCGATCGTCGGCGGTCTGCCGCTCGGCGTTCTGCTCGTCCTGACCGACCGCGGCGGACTCCTGCAGAACGTCCTCGTGAACAAGGTCATCGGGCAGGTCGTGAACATCGCCCGCTCGCTGCCGTTCATCATCCTGATGGTCGCGCTGATGAACTTCACGCGCACGATCACGGGAACGACCATCGGACGCGAGGCCGCGATCGTGCCGCTCGCCGTCGGCGCGATCCCGTTCTTCGCGCGCCTGGTCGAGACGGCGGTCCGCGAAGTGGACGGCGGTCTCGTCGAGGCCGTGCAGTCCATGGGCGGCAACACCTGGACCGTCGTGCGCAAGGTGCTCGTACCGGAGTCGCTGCCGTCGCTGATCTCCTCCGCGACCACCACGATCGTCGCCCTCATCGGTTACTCGGCGATGGCCGGCACCGTCGGCGCCGGCGGACTCGGCGACATCGCCATCCGCTACGGCTACCAGCGCTTCGAGACCGGACTGATGTGGATCACCGTGGCGATCCTCGCGGTCGTCATCTCCCTCATCCAGTTCGCCGGCGACTACGCGGCCCGCACCCTGCACCGGCGCGGCGCCCACTCCGGCGCCGCACCGAAGCTGCGGCTGCTGAAGGCCAAGGAGCCCGCCGCCGCGGAGGTCGGCGAGGTCGCCTGAGACCGCCCGAACACCCCCTTCTGCTTCTCCCCCCACCCGCAGATTTCCCCGTGACCACCCACCACGGGGTTGCTCCACCCTTAAGGAAAGGCACTTTTCGTGCGTAACACCGCCAAGATCACCACCGCAGTCCTCGCCGCCGGAGCCCTCACCCTCGGCCTCTCCGCCTGCGGCTCGGACAAGAGCAGCAGCGCCTCCGACACCAGCGGTCCGCTGGTCGTCGCCGCGAGCCCCACCCCGCACGCCGAGATCCTCGACTACATCAAGGACAACCTGGCGAAGAAGGCCGGCCTCGACCTGCAGGTCAAGGAGTTCACGGACTACGTCACGCCGAACACGGCGACCGAGGACGGGTCCGTCGGCGCCAACTACTTCCAGAACCAGCCGTACCTCGACGACTTCAACAAGAAGAACGGCACCCACATCGTGCCCGTCGTCACGGTCCACCTGGAACCGCTCGGTCTCTACTCCCACAAGATCAAGAAGACCGACGAGCTCAAGAGCGGTGCGACGGTCGCCGTCCCGAACGACACGGTCAACGAGGCACGGGCGCTCAAGCTGCTCGCCTCCAAGGGACTCATCACGCTCAAGGACGGCGCGGGCAACAGCGCGACCACCCAGGACATCGCGAAGAACCCGAAGAACCTCAAGTTCAAGGAGCTGGAGGCGGCGCAGACCCCGCGCTCCCTGGACGATGTCGACGCCGCGGTGATCAACGGCAACTACGCCATCTCCTCCGGCCTCAAGCCGGCCAAGGACGCGCTCTTCCTGGAGTCCGCGACGAACAACCCCTACGGCAACTTCCTCGCCGTCAAGAAGGGTCACGAGAGCGACCCGCGGGTGAAGAAGCTCGCCAAGCTCCTGACCTCGCCGGAGGTCAAGAAGTTCATCGAGGACAAGTACGCCGGTTCGGTCATCCCGTCGTTCTAGTTCCGGTCATCCCGTCGTTCCGGTCGGGTCACCGTACGGGGTCCACTCCATCACTGGGTGGGGGTACCCCCACGCCCTTCAGGCAGTGGGGGAGGGCCCCGTGGTGCAGTTCGGTGGCCTCATGCTGCATGCTGGGCAGTTCAGCGGGCCCGAAGGATCCGAGGGCCCGACGTCCCCGACGGTTACGGAGCGGCGCATGACCAGCACCTTCCCCGACATCTCCATCAGCACGGAGCGGTTGGTTCTGCGCGCCCTCGACGAGGACGACGTCCCCGCCCTGGCCGCGATGATGAACGACGAGCAGATCGGGGCCTGGACCGACGTGCCCCAGCCCTACACCGAGGACAGGGCCCGCGTCTGGATCACCGAGTACGCACCCACCGAACGCAGGGCGGGCCGCGGCCTCGACCTCGCCGTCACCGAGTTCCTCACCCAGCGCCTGGTCGGCATCGTGCAGCTCGCCAAGACCAACTGGCATGTGCGCTCCACCGAGATGTCGTACAGCATCGCCCCCTGGGCCCGCGGCGAGGGCTACGCCTCCGAGGCGGCGCTCGCCACCGCCCGATGGCTCTTCCGCGACCAGAAGTTCGAGCGCATCGAACTGCGCACGGCGGCCGACAACACCGCCTCCCAGCAGGTCGCCCAGAAGATCGGCTGCATCAGCGAGGGCGTCCTGCGCAACGCCTGTATAGCGCACACCCGCACCGAGGACGGCCGCTGGGTGGACCTGCGCACCGACTTCATCATCTGGAGCCTCCTCCCGGAGGACCTCGACGGGGTCGGCGACCAGCTCGCCGACACAGGCGGTTTCACGTCGTTCTCCGACTGGAACTGAACCGGCGGGATTCCCCGGGCCGAATCCGAGGGACGTCTGGCACCGCGCCCCGAGGAACCGCTCCCACCCGGCAGAGCCCCCCGGGCCATCACCCAGCGAGACCAGGTACCCTCACGGAGCCCGCCCGCGGGCTGCCCCCCGACGACCTGCGAAAACCTTCTGGAGACTGACGACGATGGCCGACCGGGTCACGGTGATCGGCTGGGACGGTTCGCCCCTGACCGCCGCGGCGCGCTCCGCCCTCGGCGCGGCCACCCTGGTGGCCGGAGCGGCGCACCACCTGGAGCTCCCCGAGGTACCCCGGGCCGCCGAGCGCATCCGCCTCGGCAGCGTCTCCCTCGCCGCCCGCCGCATCGCGGGCCACCGCGGCAGCGCCGTCGTCATCGCCGACGGCGACCCCGGCTTCTTCGGAGTCGTACGCACCCTGCGCGCCCCGGAGTTCGGCCTCGAGGTCGAAGTCGTGCCCGCCGTCTCCTCGGTCGCCGCCGCCTTCGCCCGCGCCGGCATGCCCTGGGACGACGCACAGGTGGTCGTGGCGCACCGCCGCACCCTGCGCCGCGCGGTGAACGTCTGCCGCGCCCACACCAAGGTCGCCGTCCTCACCTCGCCCGGCGCCGGCCCCGCCGAACTCGGCCTGCTCCTCGAGGGCGTCCACCGCACCTTCGTCATCTGCGAGGAACTCGGCACCGCGCGCGAGCGGGTCACCATCCTCACCTCCGACAAGGCCGCCGACCACACCTGGCGCGACCCCAACGTCGTCATCGTCATCGGCGGCTTCGTGGCCGCGGCCGAGGACGGCGGCTGGATCGCCGGACGCGACCCGGGCACCGGACCACGCGGCTGGGCGCTGCCCGCCCAGGCGTACGGCGGGGCACTGGGCGAAGGCGAAACGGATCTGCTGCGCGCCGCCCAACTCGCCCGGCTGGGCCCGCGCGTCGGAGACCTCGTGTGGGACATCGGTTCCGGCAGCGGCGCCTTCGCCACCGAGGCGGCGCGCACCGGCGCGGCGGTCATCGCCGTCGACCGCAATCCCGGCTCCTGCGCGCGCACCGAGGACTCCGCGCGCCGCTACGGCGTCCAGATGCAGATCGTGCACGGCACCGCGCCGCACGTCCTGGAGAACCTCCCCGAACCCGATGTCGTACGTGTCGGCGGCGGGGGCGTACAGGTCGTCTCGGCCGTCGCCGACCGCCGTCCGCAGCGCATCGTGACGCACGCGGCGACCCGCGACGCGGCCGAACTCGTGGGCCGCGATCTCAGCGAGCACGGATATCAGGTCGAATGCGCCCTCATTCAGTCCGTCGAACTCGACACAAGGGCCTGGACGGAGACCGAGCGGAGCGTCGCGTTCCTGCTCACAGGCCGTCTGCCCGATCGCAACCCGTGATCCTGTTGTCGTACTGCGCGCGGTAGGCTGGCCGATCGTTGTACCGCTCCAGGGCGATCGGCCTTTCGTAGGCCAATGTCCGGAAAACGCGCCCGTTTTGAGGCGTGTGTGGTACGGCAGAACCTGAGGACGCGCAACGTGGCGCAGTCCACAGCGGGCCGTCGCGGATCAAGCTGTCGCGAGGGTCGGACGACCGGGACAATGCCCGTTAATGGCTTTGTCGTCTTTGTTGGCCGGTCGTTCGTGCCGCTGGGCACGCACGCTCGTTCTTCACTGCGGGGCGGTCGGTGCGCCGTTCCGGGCGAGCAGGACTTGGAAGCACTAACCGATGGGCGAGGGGTACGCATGACCGACACCGGCCAGGTCCCGGGCGAGGGACTGCCGGAGAGCGCAGGCATGGTGGAGCAGCCGGGCCTCTCTGCCCCGGGCGCGTACACCTTCCTCGACCCCTCCGAGAGCCCCGCCGAGGACGACGACCTGCTTCTCATGCCGGGCGCGCAGGGAGCGTGGGGCAACGAGGTGGCCCCGCCGCCCCCGCAGCCTCTCGTCGAGGAACAGCCCCTCGTCCATGAGCCGGGCCCGCACGAGACGGCCGGCCGGGACAGCGGTTCGCTCGACCTCAGCGGCGTCCGCGTACCCGGCCCCGCGCCCGTCCCGCAGCCGGCGGCGCCGCGTCGCCCGCTGCACCTCGGCCCGCCGACCCCGGACGGCTCCGCGAGCCCGGTGCGCTCGCTCGCCGACCGAGGCCCCGCCGCCGCGCCCATGGCCACCCCCGCGACCCCCGTGCCCGCCGCAACTCCGGTACGGCACGCGGGTCCCCCGACCATCGGTCCCGAGTACCTCGACGTACCGCAGCTCTCCGAGATCCCGCCGCAGGGCGCGGTGCCGTGGGGAGCGCCGCCGGTGGGCCCCGAGGGGACGGCCGCGGAAGCGGTCGTCCCGGCGGCCGCGCAGGGCCCCGAGACCGGAGTGGTCGCCGAGGCGGTGACGCCGCAGGCGGTGCCGGTGGCGGAGGTTCCGGTCGCGGAGGTGCCGGAGGCCGTCGAGCCCGCGGCGGTCGTTCCAGATCCCCAGGCGGCGGAGGCGGTCGAGGGCCAGGTCGAGGGTCAAGGAGTCGCGCAGGCGCCCCAGGCCCCGGAGGCCGCCCACGCGCCCGAGGCGCCGGAGAGCCACTTCGTCCCGCAGGCCGAAGAGGTCGGGCCGAGCCCCGAGGCCGAGCCGGGCCTTGAGATGGCGCCGGGCCCTGAGGCCGCGCCCGAGCCGGACGGCTCCCAGACCCCGGGGGCCGCCGAGGCCACCCCCACCGCCTTCCCGGTCGCCCAGGACCTCGCGCACGTGGCGCCGCCGGTGGACGACACCGCCGGGCACTTCACCGGCGCCCCGGCCCAGGCTTCCGAGTCCGGTGAGTACGTGGCCACCGAGCAGGCGTTCCAGCCCGCGCAGGATCCGCAGCCGACGCCCGCGGCCGAGCCGGGGGCCACCGAACAGGCCCCCCAACTCGTGGACCAAGCCGCCCACGTCGCCGATCCCACCGCCCACGCGGTGGACCAGGCGCCCCGGTTCCCGGCCCAGGACGACCGGTTCCCGGAAGCCGGTGTCCACACCCCGGAACCCGTGGTCCAGTTGGCGGACATCGGTGCGGCACCCGCGTCCCACGCGGAGGCCGCACAGCCGGAGTTCGCACAGCCCGAGTTCGCCCCGGAGCCCCTCGTGGTGTCCGCCGCGCAGGCCGCCGCCGAGGCGCAGGCGCAGCTGGCGTACGCCGCGGACGACTCGCACGGACACGCGGTCCCCGGCGCCGAGGCCTTCCCGGTCCAGGCCGCGCAGTTCGCGGTCCCCGCCGAGGCGCATGCCGCGTTCGCCGAGGCCGGTGCCGGCGTACCGGTCGGTGTCGCCGCCCACGCACAGCCGCCGCACGCGGCCACGAACCAGTCGCACGGCGAGCACCACCCCGGCGACACGGCAGGCGCACCCGGATTCCAGGGCGCCCCCCTGGACCCCATCGCGGACCAGTCCCTCGGCCAGTTCGTGCCCGTCGAGGGCACGGTGCCGACGACCCCGCACCTGGCCCCGACGCCGCCGCACGCCATGACCGTGCCGCCCCTGCCCCAGGAGGAGCGGCCCCCGGCCGAAGAGCCCCCGGCGGTGGTGGAAGCGGTGGCGGTGGAGAGCCAGGAGGTGCCCGTCGCACCCCTCGCCGAGGCGGAGCCCGCCGGCGAACCCGAGCCCTTCGCTCCGGTTCCCGCGCCCCGCGCGCCCGAGGCGGAGACACCCCCCGTACCGGAGCCGCGGGAGGCGGACCCGGAGCCCGTAGTAGTCGCACAGCAAGCGGACGACCTGGACACCCAGGTCGCCGACCAGGAAGAGAGCACGGCCGTAGTGGAAGACGTACGAGAGTCCACCGGCCCCGCGGCCCCCGGCTACGACGACGCCGAGCGCGAGGCCGTGCTGCGCGTGATGCGCGAGCGCCGCGACATCCGCAACGGCTTCCGAAGCGACCCGATCCCGCACGACGTGCTGCTGCGGGTCCTGGAGGCCGCGCACACCGCGCCGTCCGTCGGTCACTCCCAGCCCTGGGACTTCGTCGTCATCCGCTCCGCCGAGACCCGGCGCACGATGCACGAACTGGCGGCCCGTCAGCGCGAGGCGTACGCCAAGTCGCTGCCCAAGGGACGCGCGAAGCAGTTCAAGGAACTGAAGATCGAGGCCATCCTCGACACCCCGGTCAACATCGTCGTCACCGCCGACCCGACCCGCGGCGGTCGCCACACCCTGGGCCGTCACACCCAGCCCCAGATGGCCCCGTACTCCTCCGCGCTCGCGGTCCAGAACCTGTGGCTCGCGGCCCGCGCCGAGGGCCTCGGCGTCGGCTGGGTCAGCTTCTTCGACGAGCGCGAGATGGTCCGCGCCCTCGGCCTGCCCGAGCACCTGGACGTGGTGGCCTACCTCTGCGTCGGCTACGTCGACGAGTTCCCCGAGGAGCCCGAGCTGATGCAGGCGGGCTGGTCCAAGCGCCGCCCGCTGTCCTGGGTCGTGCACGAGGAGACGTACGGCCGCCGCGCGCTGCCCGGTGAGGAGCCGCACGACCTGCTCGCCGAGACGGTCTCCAACATCCGCCCGCTGGACGCCAAGGCGCTCGGCGAGGCGTGGGAGCGCCAGAAGCGGATGACCAAGCCCGCGGGCGCGCTCGGCATGCTGGAGATCATCTCCGCGCAGCTGTCCGGCCTGTCCAGGATGTGCCCGCCGCCGATCCCGGAGCCCGCCGCCGTCGCGATCTTCGCGGGCGACCACGGCGTGCACGCCCAGGGCGTCACCCCCTGGCCGCAGGAGGTCACCGGCCAGATGGTGGCCAACTTCCTGGGTGGCGGCGCGGTCTGCAACGCCTTCGCCAACCAGGTGGGCGCCGAAGTCTGCGTCATCGACGTGGGCGTCGCCTCCGACCTCCCCGCGACCCCGGGTCTCCTCCCGCGCAAGGTCCGCGCGGGCACCGCCGACATGACGACCGGTCCCGCGATGACCCGCGAAGAGGTCACGGCCGCCATCGAGGTGGGCATCGAGACGGCCCGCGACCTGGTGGCGGCCGGCAACAAGGCGCTGCTGACCGGTGAGATGGGCATCGCCAACACGACGGCGTCGGCTGCCCTGATCTCCGTCTTCACCGACACCGACCCGTCCGAGGTGACGGGCCGCGGCACCGGCATCAACGACGAGACCCTCGCCCGCAAGACCGAGGTCGTACGCCGCGCCATCGAGCTCCACCAGCCGGATCCGGCCGACCCCATCGGCGTCCTCGCCGCGATCGGCGGCCTCGAGCACGCCGCCATGGTCGGCCTGCTCCTCGGCGGTGCCTCCCTGCGTACGCCGGTGATCCTGGACGGCGTCAGCGCCGGCGCCGCCGCGCTGGTGGCCCGCGCCATCGCCCCCGAGGTCCTCGCGGCCTGCATCGCGGGCCATCGCAGCGCCGAGCCCGGCCATGTCGCCGCCCTGAACAAGCTGGGCCTGCGCCCGCTGGTCGACCTGGACCTGCGCCTCGGCGAGGGCACGGGCGCGCTGCTGGCCCTGCCGATCGTCCAGAGCGCGGCGAGGGCGATGCACGAGGTGGCGACGTTCGATTCCGCGGGGGTAACCGAAAAGTAGACCGGCGACGGACCCGCACGTGCGGGGGCTTCGGAGCGCGGCCCCCCACGCGGCGGAGCCGCACAGTGTCACTGCCGGGAAGGGGCGGGCCTGGGGAAAGACCCCCTCCCGCTCCCGCCGTATCGTGGACCCGCACCCAAAACAGCACGTCAAGGCCGCTCCAACCGAGCGCAGCGGCCCCGTACGAGGAGCCGCACCGCCATGGCCGAAAACCCCGCCTACCCCGTAGGCCTCCGCCTCACCGGCCGCCGCGTGGTCGTCCTCGGCGGCGGCCAGGTCGCCCAGCGCCGCCTCCCGGCGCTCATCGCGGCAGGGGCGGACATCCACCTCGTCTCACCCGAGGCCACCCCCTCCGTCGAGGCGATGGCGGACGCGGGCGAGATCACCTGGACGAAGCGCCCGTACGAGGACGGTGACCTCGCCGACGCCTGGTACGCCCTGATCGCGACCAGCGACCGCCAGGCGAACACGGACGCCTCCGCCGAAGCCGAGCGTCACCGCGTGTGGTGCGTCCGCTCCGACGACGCCGACGCCGCGACCGCCTGGACCCCGGCCACCGGCCACAGCGAGGGCGTCACGGTCGCCGTCCTCACCACGAACGCCAAGGGCCGCGACCCCCGCCACACCGCCGCGATCCGCGACGCGGTGGTCGAGGGTCTGCGCGACGGCACCCTCGTGGCGCCCCACCACCGCACCCGCACCCCGGGTGTCGCCCTGGTCGGCGGCGGCCCCGGCGACCCCGACCTGATCACGGTCCGCGGCCGCCGTCTGCTCGCCGAGGCAGACGTGGTCATCGCCGACCGACTGGGCCCGCGCGACCTGCTCGCCGAACTCCCGCCGCACGTCGAGGTGATCGACGCGGCGAAGATCCCCTACGGCCGGTACATGGCCCAGGAGGCCATCAACAACGCGCTGATCGAGCACGCGAAGCAGGGCAAGTCGGTCGTCCGGCTCAAGGGCGGCGACCCGTTCGTCTTCGGCCGTGGCATGGAGGAGGCCCAGGCGCTCGCCGAGGCGGGCATCGCCTGTACGGTCGTGCCCGGCATCTCCAGCTCGATCTCGGTACCGGGTGCGGCCGGTATCCCGGTCACCCACCGGGGTGTCGCACATGAGTTCACCGTCGTCAGCGGTCATGTCGCCCCTGACGACGAGCGTTCCCTCGTCGACTGGCCGGCCCTCGCCCGGCTGCGCGGCACGCTCGTCGTCCTCATGGGCGTCGACAAGATCGGCCGGATCGCCGAGACCCTGATCGCGCACGGCAAGCCGGCCGACACCCCCCTCGCCCTGGTCCAGGAGGGCACGACCGCCGCCCAGCGCCGCGTCGACGCGACCCTGGCCACGGTCGCCGAGACCGTACGCGCCGAGGACGTGAAGCCCCCGGCGGTGATCGTCATCGGCGAGGTCGTGAACGTGGGTGTGCACAGCCCGCTGAACGCTTCCGAGTAACCACCGGTAACCCAACCCGTGCCCAGCCGTTGGCACCGCACCCAGGACAAGGCAGTATCACCCTGTGGCCGATCTCATCACCGTTGAGAACCCCGACGACCCGCGTCTGCGTGACTACACGGGCCTGACCGACGTGGAGCTGCGCCGCAAGCGCGAACCCGCCGAGGGCCTGTTCATCGCCGAGGGCGAGAAGGTCATCAGACGTGCCAAGGACGCCGGGTACGAGATGCGCTCGATGCTCCTGTCCGCCAAGTGGGTCGACGTCATGCGCGACGTCATCGACGAGATGCCGGCGCCGGTGTACGCGGTCAGCCCGGAACTCGCCGAGCAGGTCACCGGCTACCACGTGCACCGGGGCGCGCTCGCCTCCATGCAGCGCAAGCCGCTGCCGACAGCGGAGGAACTCCTGCGCTCCGCCCGCCGGGTGGTCGTCATGGAGGCGGTCAACGACCACACCAACATCGGCGCGATCTTCCGCTCCGCGGCAGCCCTCGGCATGGACGCGGTCCTGCTCTCCCCGGACTGTGCGGACCCGCTCTACCGCCGCTCCGTGAAGGTCTCGATGGGTGCGGTCTTCTCGGTCCCGTACGCCCGTCTCGAGACCTGGCCCAAGGGCCTGGAGACGGTCCGCGACGCCGGCTTCAACCTGCTCGCCCTCACCCCCGACGAGAAGGCGAGGTCCCTGGACGAGGCGGCCCCGCACCGGATGGACCGGGTCGCGCTGATGCTGGGCGCGGAGGGCGACGGCCTGTCCACGAAGGCCCTGATGGCGGCGGACGAATGGGTCCGCATCCCGATGGCCCATGGCGTCGACTCGCTCAACGTCGGCGCGGCGGCCGCGGTCGCGTTCTACGCGGTGGCGACGGGCCGCCCCCAGTCCTGAGGCGTGTCCGACACGCCCCAGGACCGGCTCCAGCTACAGCTAGTGCCGCGACAGGCGACGTTCGCCCCGTCGCGACGCCCGGCACGCTCCCCCACTGCCTCAAGGGCGTGGGCGGTGCCCCCACTCGCCGCACCGGCCGAAAGCCCAAGTACGTACGGTCCGTCGACGGGGCCTTCCGGCCGGCACTCCCCCAGCCTTCGGCCGGGGGGACCCCCAGAGCACGCACCGGACGCCGCTCCTTGACGGGCAAACGTTGCCTGCCGCGGCACTAGCCGTTCTCGTCCGGTCGGCTCCGGACCTGCTCGGCCGTCGGACCGCCGGGCGGCGGCGCGTGCGACGACTGCACCTGGCGTACGTCCTTGCGAGTGCCCCCGTCGCCCAGTCCGCGCGCCGGCCCCTGGCAGCCCTGCGCCGCCGCGATGCCCAGCGCGACGAGCAGCGTCACCACGACGAACACGAAGAGCCGCTGGCGCAGCAGGCGCGGGTTGGCGGGACGCCGCCCGGTCCCCGTGGTCCGGGGAGCGGGACGGCCGGTGCCGCTGCGGGACACGGGCCTGCTGCCGGAGCGCCCGGTACCCCGGGCGGGGGCGGGACGCGCACCCGACTGCGACGGCCGTGAACCCCCGTTGGTGCCGCCCGTGCGCGGCGGCGGTGTGCCCTGCGGGCGGCGCTGGGTGGGCTGCTCGGCGTACTGCTCGGCGAGGCGCCCCGTCGGCCGGTCGGGATCGCCCCGCTGCGCCGGCGGGCGTACGTCGGCCAGGCCCTGGGCCTCGCGGGCCGCGATCTCCTTGAGCCGCAGGGAGAGTTGGAGCGTGCTGGGGCGCTCCTCGGGGTCCTTGGCCAGACACGCGCGCACGAGCGGAGCCAGCGCGTCCGGAACGCCGTGCAGCTGCGGCTCCTCGTGCACCACTCGGTACAGCATCACTTCGGAACTGCCGTGTCCGAAGGGCGAGTCGTTGGTCGACGCGTACGCCAGCGTGGCGCCGAGCGCGAACACGTCGGTGGCCGGGGTGACGGCGGCCCCGCGCACCTGCTCGGGCGCGAGGAACCCGGGCGAGCCGACGGCCGTACCGACATGCGTCAGCGTGCTGGCCCCCGTCGCCCAGGCGATGCCGAAGTCGATGATCCGCGGCCCCTTGGGGGACAGCAGGATGTTGGACGGCTTGAGGTCCCGGTGCACGACACCGGCCTCGTGGACGGCGACGAGCCCCTCGGACAGCGCGGCCCCGACGGCGGCCACGTCGGCGGCCGACATCGGACCGTCCTCGGCGACCTTGTCGTGCAGCGAGGGTCCCGGCACGTACTGCGTGGCGAACCACGGCCGGTCCGCCTCGAGATCGGCGGCCACGAGCCGCGCCGTGCAGCCGCCCCTGATCCGCCGGGCCGCCGAGACCTCGCGGGCGAACCGTGACCGGAACTCCTGATCCTCCGCCAGATCAGGTCGGATCACCTTCAGCGCGACCCGCTGGCCACGGCGATCGGAGCCCAGGTAGACCACGCCCATCCCACCCGCGCCGAGCCGTCGGTGAAGCCTGAACGAGCCGACGACACGCGGGTCCTCGCGCCTCAGGCGCATCATCGCCATGTCCATCCCCGCTGCCCGGTCCGTTTGACGAGCCACAGCTTACGTTTCCGCGGCCGGGTGCGCGCAGAGGCCGCGCCCTCAGGGCCCGATCGATTGTCAGTGCCGGGTGGGAAACGTGAAAGACGGTCAGGGAATGGGCGAACAGAGCCGCTTTGGGCTGTCCATGATCCCAACCGGCCGTCGTAGAAGGGGGATTGAACCTGTGAAGGGTGATCGCGTGAAGATGGTCGTGGACGCCGGGGACACGACGCGTACGTACGAGGTGGTGGCGAGCGGGGCGCGTCGCGGGGTGGAGACCGCGGTACGCAGGGGGGTGGTGGAAGTGAGCGAAGTCACCCGGTGGGGGTCCCTCCACGCCGTTTAGGCAGTGGGGGAGGGTCAGCGGCGCGCACCGCGCGCTTCCTGGCGACGCGGGTGCCTGGCGATGGTCGAGCAGTCGGTTCCCAGGGAGGACAGCTCGGAACAGTCGGGGCACACCGGACGCCCCCTCCGGGAAGACCCTGAGACCTAGGTCCTCGTCTCCACCCAGGGGAGTAGACCGCAGGTCATCGCTCATCCTCCGGGAGGCCCGGCAATCGGTACGAGGGCATGACGACCGATCGCCACCGCACCCATAGATTTGAGGTCAAGCGGCGGGTGCAGCACTCGTCCCCCGAGGTCAGACACTCGCCGCTGTCAACCACACAGATGCTCGGTCAGGAGAGGGACCATGGCCCAGACGGCACCGCGGACGGCGATCCGCACAGGACGCAAGGCGTACAGCACCGCGTTCCGCCCGCGTCGTCAGGGCCAGCGCCACCCCTTGGTGGCGACAGCGATGGTCCTTCCTCTTGCGGCCCTGCTCGTAGTCGTCTTCGGCGGCTGGGACGCAGTGGTCACACAAGCGTCGTCCGTGGGCGTGATGCTGGGGCGCTGAGCGGCGCCCCAGGCCCGGAAGAGCGGTCCGGGCGGGGACATCCGGCCATGAAACCCCGTGGGGACGGGGGTGCGGCGGACGGCACAAATGCCCGCGCAGCTGGGGAGCTGCGCGGGCATTGTTTTGTCCTGGGCCGGGGCGCGGCCCCACGGCCCAGGGGCGCGGGGAACCGCGCGACCGGCCCCCACTCACCCGCGGTCGAAGAACCCACCCCGGGGGTCTGGGGGGCGCAGCCCCCAGGGATGGGACGGGTAGGGACGGCGGAGGCGGAGAACGTACGCTCGCGAGGAACAGACCGCACACCCCAGGGGGCCCCGTGACCGCAGACGTGCTGCCCGCCCTGACCGCCGGGGCGCGCACCGCGGCCCACCCCGGGGACACCGCCTGCACCCACCACGACTCCGTCCTCGCCGACCGGCACGACGGCACCGTCGTCCGCCACGGCGACACCGTGGCCAAGGCCCACGCTCCCGGCACGGATCGCGCCGAACTCTCCCGCCGTCTTGAGACCGCCGCACACCCCGCCCTCACCGGCATCCTCCTCACCCCGCTGCGCCCGAAGCCCGTCGACCTCCACGGCCGCCTGGTCACCTTCTGGCCGTACGGCACCCCGGTCGACCCGGAGACCCCCGAGGCCGCTCCCTGGGAGGCGGCCGCGACCCTGCTGGCCCGCCTCCACCGGACCCCCGCCCCCGCCCCCGACGGCCTGCCGGCCATGCGAGGCCCCGCCAAGGCGGCCAGGGCGATCGCCCGGCTCCGGGCGGCGGGCCCGCACCCGGCCGCCGCCCCGGTGCTGCGCGCCTGGGCGGCCCTGCCCGCCTGGGCCCGCGCCGAGGCCCCCATGCCGGCCGCGGGGACCCTCTGTCACGGAGACCTGCACCTCGGCCAGCTCGTCCGCCGTCCCGCGCCGGCCGGCCCCTGGCTCCTCATCGATGTGGACGACCTGGGCGTGGGCGTTCCGACCTGGGACCTGGCGCGCCCGGCCGCCTGGTACGCCTGCGGTCTGCTCCCGCCCGACGAGTGGACCCGCTTCCTGACCGCCTACCGGCGTGCGGGCGGCCCGGCCGTCCCCGCCGACGGCGACCCCTGGCCCGCCCTGGACGTGGCGGCACGCGCCCTCACCGTGCAGACCGCGGCCCTCGCGATCGCCAAGTCCGTCGGGGAGGACCGCCCCTTGGACGAGGTGCAGCAGGCCGTGATCGACGCCTGTGACCGAATGGGTTTTGTCCCGCCCGAGTTGGTACACGACCCGACCGCGTAGGGTGCAACCGTTCGAGGCCGGACAGTGTCTGTCCTGGCGGAAGCGGTACCGAACGGCAAGGAGTTGAGCCGAGCATGCAGTGTCCGAAGTGCCATGCGCCGATGCACACGTACAACCGCAATGGCGTCCAGATCGAGCAGTGCAGCGGCTGCCGCGGGATATTTCTCGATTACGGCGAGCTGGAGGCGCTGAGCCGCGTGGAGTCCCAGTGGTCGCAGCCCGCGCCGCCCCCGCCCGCCCCGCAGGCCTACCCCTCGGCGCCCGCGCCCGCGTGGGGCGCCCCGCAGCACGGCGGACACGGAGGCCATGGCGGCGGTCACTACGGCGGTCACCACCGCCACAAGAGCTTCGGCCACATGCTCTTCTCCTCCTGAGCACGACCGGAGGAACAACCGGCACGACGAAGCCCCCGGCCGTACGAGACGGCCGGGGGCTTCGGCTGGTGCGCGATACTGGGATTGAACCAGTGACCTCTTCCGTGTCAGGGAAGCGCTCTCCCGCTGAGCTAATCGCGCAGGTGAACCTACAGATGGTGCGGTGGTGCCTGGTGGTGCGTACTACGTGCGCGATACTGGGATTGAACCAGTGACCTCTTCCGTGTCAGGGAAGCGCTCTCCCGCTGAGCTAATCGCGCGGGGATCCATGTGGACCAGGTCCTTGCGGACCAGTGGACGATACTGGGATTGAACCAGTGACCTCTTCCGTGTCAGGGAAGCGCTCTCCCGCTGAGCTAATCGTCCTTGGAGGTGGAGACGGGATTTGAACCCGTGTAGACGGCTTTGCAGGCCGTTGCCTCGCCTCTCGGCCACTCCACCAGGAGTGTGGGGGTTCGGGACGATCCCCCACTTCCTGCGAGCGGACGACCAGGTTCGAACTGGCGACCTCAACCTTGGCAAGGTTGCGCTCTACCAACTGAGCTACGTCCGCGTGTCGTTTCCGTTCGGCTTGCGCGTCCCGGCGACGTGTTGAACTCTAGCGGATTCCCGGGCCAGCACAAAAACGCGTTTGCGCAGCGTGCTGCGGTTCCTCCGGCAAAGGACACGGTCAGGGCACCCGCAGGTCACCCGACCTAGACTCGACTGCGTGCTCGACCTCCCTCCTCTCGCCCGTTTCGGTGGCCTCGTCGCGACCGGTCTCCTCGACGTCACCAGCGACCCCGCGGCCCTGGACTCGGCCGGTTTCTGGGCCGTGGCGGCCGACTTCGAGGGCGGCCTGGTCTGCGCCCGCTTCGCCGACGTACGCACCGAACCCGTGCCCGCGCCCGTCCCCGGGCAGTGGCAGGGACCCCCGCCCGGTGACTGGACGTCCTCCCTCGACCGCGCCGCGTACACGGCCGGTGTACGGCGTATCCGCGCCCACATAGCCGCCGGCGAGGTCTACCAGGCCAACCTGTGTCGTGTCCTGTCCGCACCCCTCGCTCCCGATGCCGACATCGACGCCCTCACCGCGCTGCTGGCCCGCGGCAACCCCGCCCCCTACGCGGGAACGATCCGCCTGCCCCGCCACGGCGTCGAGATCGCCACCGCCTCGCCCGAACTCTTCCTGCGCCGCACCGGCTCGGTCATCGAGTCGGGCCCCATCAAGGGCACCGGACGCACCGAGGCCGACCTCCTCGACAAGGATCACGCCGAGAACGTCATGATCGTGGACCTGGTCCGCAACGACCTCGGCCGTGTCTGCGCCACCGGCACCGTCACCGTCCCGGACCTGTGCGTCATCGAAAAGCACCCCGGGCTCGTCCATCTCGTCTCCACCGTCCGCGGTGAACTGCCCGCGGACACCGGCTGGCCCGCACTGCTGGCCGCCGCGTTCCCGCCCGGCTCCGTCACCGGTGCCCCCAAGTCCAGCGCCCTGAAGATCATCGGCGCCCTGGAGACCGCACCTCGCGGCCCCTACTGCGGAGGCATCGGCTGGGTCGACGCCGACCGCACCACCGCACAGCTCGCCGTCGGCATCCGCACCTTCTGGACCGACCGCGACGAAGGAGTTCTGCGCTTCGGCACCGGCGCCGGCATCACCTGGGGCTCCGACCCCGAAGGCGAATGGCGGGAGACCGAGCTGAAGGCCGCCAGGCTGCTCGCGGTAGCGTCGGGACAGTTCGAAGAGGCGTACGAAAGCGGAAGGACTCTGAAGTGAAGATCTGGCTCGACGGGGGTCTGCAGGACTGGGAGTCCGCCCGCGTCTCCGTCTTCGATCACGGACTGACCGTGGGTGACGGCATCTTCGAGACCGTGAAGGCGGTGGACGGGCGGCCGTTCGCGCTGACCCGTCACCTCGACCGGCTGGTCCGCTCGGCGCGCGGCCTGGGGCTGCCCGAACCCGACCGGGAGGAGGTGCGCCGCGCCTGCGCCGCCGTCCTGGACGCCAACCCGATGCCGCTCGGCCGGCTGCGGATCACGTACACCGGTGGCTACGGCCCGCTCGGCTCCGACCGTGGCGAACACGGACCGACCCTGCTCGTCGCCCTCGGCGAGTCCACCCGCCGTCCCGACTCCACCGCCGTGATCACCGTGCCCTGGACCCGTAACGAACGCGGCGCTCTCACCGGCCTCAAGACCACCTCGTACGCCGAGAACGTCGTCGCCCTGGCCCGCGCGCGCGAACAGGGCGGGAGCGAGGCGCTGTTCGCCAACACGGTCGGGCAGCTGTGCGAGGGGACGGGGTCGAACGTCTTCGTCGTCCTCGACGGCGAGATCCACACCCCGCCCGTCGCCTCCGGCTGCCTCGCCGGCATCACCCGCGCGCTCGCCGTCGAGTGGACCGGCGCCAGGGAGACCGATCTGCCGCTGGATGTCCTGGAGCGCGCGGACGAGGTCTTCCTGACGTCCACGCTGCGGGACGTGCAGGGTGTGCACCGGGTCGACGGGCGCCAACTCCCGGGCGCGCCGGGCCCGGTGACCGCCAAGGCCATGCGGATCTTCGACGAGCGCTCCGGCGACGACCTCGATCCGTAAGAGCCACGGATATTGAGCTGACCTGGAGCTCCGGCGCGGGTAGAACACCCTTGATGACCACGACCCTGCGGCCGACCGAGCCGCTTCAGCGCGAGGCCGACGGGACGCGTTCACGCCGGTACCAGGTGTGTGTGAACAGCCGTCCCGTCGGGGTGATACATCTCGGCACGAGCCCCGACTTCGGTGATTCGGTGGCTCGCATCCTGGACCTGCGCATCGATGAGCCGGACCGTCGGCGCGGCCGGGGCACGGTGGCCGCGCTCGCCGCCGAGGAGGTGGCGCGCGGGTGGAGCTGCAGGCGGATCGAGGCATCGGTGCCCGCGGAGGCGGAGGCGGCGCTCAAGGTGGCGACGGCTCTCGGCTACGTCGTGCGCAACCGCCATATGGAGAAGCCGCTCGGCGGCATCCCGTCCGAGCTGCCCGCGGGGAGCCGGGGGCGGCCCATGACCGCGGAGGAGTTCGGCCCCTGGCAGGAGCAGGACAGACGGGCGTACGCGCAGAGCTGGATCGAGCGAGGGGTGCCCGAGGCCGAGGCCCGTGCCAGGGCCCTGAGGGACTATGCCACCCTGCTGCCGGACGGCCTGGCCACCGAGGGCATGGTCTTCAGCGTCCTGGAGCACGAAGGGACCGCGGTCGGCACGCTTTGGACGGGCTCGCGTCAGGACAGGGCCTTCGTCTACAAGGTCGAGGCCGACGCGCGGCACAGGGGCAAGGGCCACGGCCGCACGCTGATGCTCCTGGCGGAGAGGCAAGGCGTCGCGGCCGGCCGACCCGCCATCATGCTGAACATCTTCGCGGGCAACGCCCCCGCCGAGCGGCTCTACGAGTCACTCGGGTACGAGACGCTCACCTACCACCTGTACAAGGACCTGCTCTGAACCCTGCTCCGAGGTTCACTCGCCCTCGGCGAGCAGGCGGTCGGCGATCTCCTCGATGCGCTCGCGCAGTCCCTCCTGGCTCTTGCCGCCGTCGAGCCGCTCGCCGCCGATGACATACGTCGGGGTGCCGGTCACGCCGATGGCCTTGCCCTCGGCCTGGTCGGCGTCGACGATCAGGATGTGCCGGCCGTCGATCAGCGCGGTGTCGAACTCCTCCGCATCCAGGCCGAGTTCGCGGGCCACCTCGATCAGGAAGGGCTCGCCCTTGCGGTCGAGCTCCTCGACACGGTCGAGGACCGCCTCGACGTACGGCCAGGACCGGCCCTGCTCCGCGGCCTCCTCGGCGGCCTGCGCGGCGGCGAAGGCGTGCTTGTGCTTCTCCAGCGGGAAGTGCCGCAGCCGCAGCTCCAGACGGTCGCCGTAGCGGGCGCGCAGTGCGCTCAGGTCGGCGAGGGCACTGCGGCAGTCGGGGCACTGGAGTTCGCACCAGACGTCCAGGACGGCGGTGGCGCGGGCTGCGGAGGAGTCGTTCATGGCACCCAGTCTCCCAGCCCCGCCGACGGCGCCCCAACCGGGACCTGGGGAGGACCCCGACCCGGAGATGTCCCTGAGGTCCACCCGGAGCATGGCATATCGGACGTCGGGCGGTGCAGGATGGAAGGGACGAACCGACCCGCTGTACCGAGCCCTGCCCTGGAGGACCGGATGATTGCCGAGACCGTCTGTTCCGCCGTCTCCGCGGCCGGCCTCGGCATCGCCGCGGTCACGGCCTACCGCAAGCGCTTCCTCTCCGCCGCCCGCATCGCCGCCTACTCGCTGGTGCCCGTCGGCCTGGTGATGACCGGGGTCGTCGGCTGGCTGGCCGACACCGCCTTCAGCCCCACCGCGTGGGCGGGCTTCGGCGTGCTGGGCGTGGCCTGGCTGCTGTTCATGACCACGCGGGCCGTGGAGCGGCGCGGCGGCGGGACCCGGAAGGAACGCAAGGCGGCCGCACGGGCCGCCCAGCGCGAGGCCGTGGCCCCCGCGGCCTCGGCGCCCTCGCTGAGCCAGGGCTCCCGCCCGGCCGCCCGACCCGCGACGACGCCTCGGGCCACCGGCTCCGGCGACGATTTCAGCGACATCGAGGCCATCCTGAAGAAGCACGGCATATGACGGGCTGAAACGACACAGAGGATCATGGGAGAGCGCGGAAACGATCACGTTCGTGCCTGGTCATCGCGGATATTGGCGAACTCCCGGTCATTCCGCGCGTGTTGATCGCGGAGCGGGTGGTGGCTGCGTCATCATCGCCGCGAGATGCTGGACACAACACAGAGCGACACCGCTGCGCCTCCCGAGGAGCCGCGGGGTTGTCTCTACGCGCTTTCCCAGCCACCGCTGATGATCTTCCTTGCGGTGATCGGCTGTCTGCTGCTCATGGCTTCGCTGCACGATCTGCTGCTGCTCTGAGCCGTACACGGAGCCCCTGGCGCCACCCGCCGAGGGCTCCGTCAGCCCGCCGCGCGTCCTGCGTCCGTCAGCCCGCCGCCTCCTTGCGGCGCGCCCGGTACGCCGCCACGTGGAGTCGGTTTCCGCAGGTCCGGCTGTCGCAGTAGCGGCGCGAGCGGTTGCGGGAGAGATCCACGAAGGCGCGCCGACAGTCCGGGGCCTCGCAGCGCCGCAGCCGGTCCTGTTCTCCGGCGACCACGAAGAAGGCCAGCGCCATCCCGCAGTCGGCCGCGAGGTGGTCGGCGACCGAGGCGCCTGGCGCGAAGTAGTGCACGTGCCAGTCGTAACCGTCGTGGTCGGTGAGCCGGGGTGTGGTGCCGGCGGCGGCGACCAGCTCGTTGATGAGAGCCGCGGCGATGCGGGGGTCGTCGGCGGCGAAGACTCCGGCGAACCGGCCGCGGACCCCGCGTACGGCCGCGAGATCGTGCTCCGACAGCACGCCGACATCACTGAAATCGTGCCTTCGTACGAAATCGGCGAGGGACGCGACATCCGCGAGCCCGTCGGTCGTGTTGTCGTCCGGCGCGGTGTTCACCAGATCCACCACGGCGTCCAGGGAACACCGGGTGTCGTGGGTGATCAGCACGTTTCGCTCCCTGGCCTGGGGGTCGGGCCGGCGCCCGCCGATGCTGGCCGATGGTAGTGGCTTCCCGGCGCGGGGGAGCGGGGCGGTGGAGGTGTACGCGGCCCGCCACGCCTCCGCGCCAGTTCACGGGCCTGGGCCCGCACCCCGAACACCTCCGAAACCGTGTCGGGCCCCGCCACGGCCCGGCCGGCTCTGAGCTCGGCTCACCGCTCGTACGCGGGGTGCGAGGGGCGCACGGTGCGGCCCCGCCCGGTCTGTCGGCCCCGACCCCGACCAGGGGTTTGATCCCGTGCCGCCCCGGCTCCGACCCGGCCCCGGCCGCGCGCCCCGGCGCCGTGGCCGTCGCGAGGTCTGCTGTCGACCACGCGCACAGGCGCCGCCCCCGCGGGAGTCCGCGGCGACGGCGCCGGTGTTCGTGCCCTTTGCGGTTGTGCCCATTGCGGATGTCTAGGCCCGAGCCGTCTCCCCGAGTGGACGGCGCCGGGCGGCTCTATGGGGGGCTCGTCAGCTCTCGGCCAGGATGTGTGAGAGCTCCGTGTCGAGATCGAAATGCCGGTGTTCCGTGCCGGGGGGCACGGCGGCGTCCGTTCGCTTCAGGAACGATTCCAGGGCCCGCGCCGGGGCCTCCAGCAGGGCCTCGCCCTCCGGGGAGCTCAGGGCGATGCATACGACGCCCTGGCCATGGCTCCGGGACGGCCAGACTCGGACGTCGCCGGTACCGGTGGGCCGATGCAGGCCCTCGGCGAGGAGGTCGCGGGCGAACACCCACTCGACGGTTTCCTCGGCTCCGGTGTGGAAGGTGGCGTGCACGGCGTAGGGATCGGCCGTGTCATACCGCAGTCCTGCGGGTACAGGCAGTGAGGACTCGCTCGACACAACGAGGCGCAGGTGCAGCTCGCAGCTGACCGTGGTGTTCATAAGCGCCAGGGCCTTTCGCTCAGTGTGCGCTCGGGGATTCGCACGTCGGCGAAATCGACATGCCACCTACGGTGCCGTTGTAAACCCCTCTGAGCGTTTTGCGTGTCTTTACGTAACTCTTCCGGCCGAGAGTCGGTTCGCCGGATAGGGCCATTCCGGTGACTGGTTTCTCTCCGGTAGGGTTTGGTCGTATGAATACGGGGAGTGACGAGCCGGGCGAGGTCGCCGCGGCCGATGGTGAGACGAAGACCCAGGGGCCGCTCGGATCGCGGGCGCCGGAATTCATCAAGGCCCGCCGTGCGCTGCATCTGAGCTGGCAGGTGGGTGTTTTCGTCGTGGGGCTCGCGGTGGTCGGCGCGGGCGTGATCATGCTTCCGCTGCCGGGCCCCGGCTGGTTGGTGATCTTCGGCGGCATGGCGATCTGGGCGACCGAGTTCGTCTGGGCGCAGCTGGTGCTCCGCTGGACGAAACGCAAGGTCACGGAGGCGACACAGCGGGCGCTCGACCCGAAGGTGCGGCGCCGCAACATCATTCTCACGAGCGTCGGTCTCGTCATCGTCGGGGCCCTTGGAGGCGTCTACCTCTGGAAGTTCGGCGTCCAGATGCCGTGGAACATCCAGGAGTGACCGAGGGGTGACGCGACCCGCCACGGGACTCCTGGTGGGACCCCTTCCGGTGCTGCTCCGAAGGTCCCTCCCGGGGGCCGCTCGGCTGGTCGGAGCCACCCCCTGACATCGGGTAATGTTCTCCCTGCGCCCGGGCGATTAGCTCAGCGGGAGAGCGCTTCGTTCACACCGAAGAGGTCACTGGTTCGATCCCAGTATCGCCCACCAGCACGAGAGGCGGCCCAGTTCCACGCGATGCGTGGACAGGGTCGCCTTCGTCATTTCCGCACAACCCCACGGGGGTATGGGGCCGCGACCGGCGGCGCGTGAGCCTCCGGTTCCATGTGCGGAATCCAGGCCCGAGGCGCGCCTCACGGTGCCGACGGGCCGCACTCCGTGCCGATACCAGTTACCGGCCCAGTTACCGGAACCTGGGTTCCGGTAACTGGGTGCCAGAGCCCGGGTACCAGAACCCGGTATCGGTACACGTACCGAGTTAACCCGTCCCTCTCATCGACCTGCAGACCCCGTCGAGCCCGCCGAACCGTTCCTCTTGACTGAGCAGGAGTGAGTCTGCTCAGCCGCACGCCCCGAACGGTCTTGGGCGTACTGGTCCCCGGCGTACTCGACCCCGGGGCAGCGACACGCATCCTGTACGTGGTCTGATCCCGGGAGGCCAGTTCCCTGTGTGACCTGGCCACATGGACACGGCCAGAGGCGACGGGGAGGCCCTGAACCATCACTCCGGTGGAGCAGGGGCCCCGCACGCCGGTGCCGTACCCGGCGTCCCAGATCACATGATCACGTTAACCCGGACGGCCCAGGACGCCGCAAGCCCGGAAGTCGACCATCACACGATCGAGCTAAACCGCCCTCATGCACGCTCCCCAGGCGGGCAGTTGCCAACCCCCTTCCGTGCGCCCTTCCTGGTTCACCGCCCCCGGGTCCGCCCCTCGCCCCGACCACCCCCAACGCCATCCATGCGTAAGCCGGTTCGACCAACACCCCCTCGCGAAGGCCCACCCCCACCCCTCACTCTCGGTGCGCGCAGCCCTCGTTCGCGTCCGTCCCGTGCCCGCATCCCCGTCCGTGCGGCAGTTGTTTTCGGCCCGTCCCCACGGTCGCCCGACCCGTCGTTTTTCGTTCGACATCCCGACCGTACGCCCCGGACCTGCACACTCGGGCACTCCCGTCGGCGCGGCACCTCCAACACCCGTCTACGCGCGGCCGAACCGTGTCACATCAATTCCTGTCCGAATCATTGACGTGCCTGGAAGCCCTCCGTACCTTGTGCCAGCAAGCGCTTACTTGAAACGATTCACGCAGTGACACCGACGTCGCGAGGAGGCCCGACTGTGGGAAACAACGGGAGTGTTGAGAGGCGTACGGTCCTCAAGGCGGCCGGAGCTTCACTGGCCGCGCTGGGGCTGGCCGCGACGACGGGCTGCGGCGGGGACAGCGGCAGTTCCGGGGACGGGACGGTCACGATCCGGTACGCCTGGTGGGGTGCCGACGAGCGGGCGAAACGGATCAACCAGTCCATCGCCCTCTTCGAGAAGAAGTACCCGAAGATCAAGGTGAAGACCGACTTCCAGGATTATGTGGCCTTTTGGGAGAAGTTCCAGACCCAGGCCGCGGGTGGAAATCCCCCGGACGTATTCCAGAACGCGGTCGGATTCCTGCGGAAGTACGACAAGAGAGGTGTGCTGCTCGACCTCAAGACTCAGATAGACGCGGGAAATCTGAGCCTCGACAACTTCCGTGCCGGAGTCGAGAAGGTGGGTCAGGTCGACGGAAAGCAGCTCGGTATTCCGGTCGGATCCAACACCATGTCACTTGTCATCGACGAGAAGGTGTTTGAGAAGGCGGGCATCAATCCGAAGCAGGGCTGGACCTGGGACGAGTACTTCGCCGCTCTGAAGAAGATCCACGACACCCAGAAGCTGCCCGGCGACACCGGCTACTTCGGCATCATGTACCTGTACGACCTCTACCTCCGGCAGAACGGCAAGGCGTTCTTCACCAAGGACGGACTCGGTTTCGACGAGGCCGACCTGACGGAGTGGTGGACGGACGCCTACAACCGCGTCAAGGCCGGCATCATCACCGACCCCAAGCGGGTCGAGCAGGACAAGCCCAAGTCCTCACTCTCGGCCGCCCACGGCGCCTCCGAGTTCACCTGGGACAACTTCACGGTCCGCTACTCGGCCGAGGGCACCAGCACCTACGGCCTCGCGCCGATCCCCACCATCGACGGCAAGCAGACCGGCCAGTACCTCGCCTCCCTGATGCTGAGCGCCTCCGCCCGCACCAAGCACCCCAAGGAGGTCGCGCAGTTCATCAACTTCATGGTCCACGACCCCGAGGTCGGCAAGATCATGGGCTACGACCGCGGCATCCTCGCGACCACCGAGCAGTTCGACGCGTACAAGCCGACCGACGCGCCCAACCAGGCGATCGCGAAGTACGAGACGGACGTCGCCGCGGCCGGAGTGCTCGGCACCATCACCCCGCACCCGGCGGGCGCCGACACCTGTGAGGCCGCCTTCCTGCGTATCGCCGGTGACATGTCGCAGGGCACGACCAAGGTCGCCGACGCGGTCAAGCAGTTCTTCTCCGAGGCGAAGACCGCCCTCGCCTCCTGATGGGAACCGCCGTGACGCTCGTCAAGGACTCTCCGCCCGACGCCCCGGAGATACGCCCCGAGGCCCCCGCCGCCAAGAAGCGGCGGGGCCGCCGGGAAAACCTCGCCGGCTATCTCTTCATGTCCCCGTGGATCGCGGGCTTCCTGCTGCTGACCGCGGGCCCGATGGCCGCCTCCCTCTACTTCGCCTTCACCGACTACAACCTCTTCAATTCGCCGAAGTGGATCGGCTTCGACAACTTCACCACGATGTTCCACGACCCCCGGTGGCAGAAGTCGGTCGAGGTGACGGCCAAGTACGTCATCATCGGCACCCCGCTCAAGCTGCTGCTGGCGCTCGGGGTGGCTCTGCTGCTCGCGCAGAGCCGCCGCGGACAGGCCTTCTACCGGGCCGCGTTCTACGCCCCCTCGCTCATCGGCGCGAGCGTCTCCGTCGGGTTCGTGTGGCGCGCGCTCTTCTCCGACGACGCCGTTGTGGACCGTACGCAGTCGTTCCTCGGCTTCCACACGGGAGGCTGGGTCGGCGACCCGAACTGGGTGCTCTACAGCCTGGTCGCACTCACCGTCTGGCAGTTCGGCGCGCCCATGGTGATCTTCCTCGCCGGACTCAAGCAGGTGCCGAGGGAGCTGTACGAGGCCGCCGAGGTGGACGGCGCCGGACCGCTGCGGCGGTTCTGGAACATCACCCTGCCGATGATCTCGCCGGTGCTCTTCTTCAACGTGCTCCTGGAGACCATCCACTCCTTCCAGATCTTCGGCTCGGCGTACGTGGTCTCCAACGCCACCTGCGGACCGGCGGACGCCACGCTCGTCTACACCTGCTACCTGTACCAGAAGGGCTTCAAGGAGTCCCAGATGGGCTTCGCGTCCGCCATGGCCTGGATGCTGCTGCTCGCCGTGGCGCTGGTGACGGCCGTCCTCTTCTGGTCTCAGAAGCGGTGGGTGCACTACGAGGAGGACGCCCGATGAGCACCACCCTGCGCAAGCCCCTCGAAGTCGGCAGCCGCAAGCGCACCGGCTCGCTGGTCTGGCACATCGGCGCCCTGCTGATCCTCGCGGTCGTCCTCTATCCCGTCATCTGGGTCATCGGCGCCTCGTTCAAGCCCAGCCGGGACATCATCGGCAGCCTGAACCTGTTCCCGACCAGTCCCGTCCTCGGCAACTTCAAGGGCCTGGCCGACGGCATCGCGGACATCTCGATCGCGACCTTCTTCCAGAACTCCCTCTTCTACGCGCTCGGCTCCGTCGTCGGCATCGTCATCTCCTGCTCGCTGACGGCCTACGCCTTCGCCAAGATCCGGTTCGCCGGCCGGAACCTGCTGTTCTCCCTCATGATCGGCACGCTTCTGCTGCCGTATCACGTGCTGCTCATCCCGCAGTACGTGATGTTCCAGAAGATGGAGCTGATCAACACCTACGTTCCGCTGCTGATCGGCAAGTACCTGGCCACCGAGGCGTTCTTCGTCTTCCTCATGGTGCAGTTCATGCGGAACCTGCCGCGCGAGCTGGACGAGGCGGCGCGGCTCGACGGCTGCGGCCATCTGCGGATCTACTGGTCGATCGTGCTGCCGCTGTCCCGGCCCGCGCTGATCACCAGCGCGATCTTCACCTTCATCAACGCCTGGAACGACTTCATGGGCCCGCTGATCTACCTCAACGAGCCCGGCAAGTACACGGTCTCGCTCGGCATGATGATGTTCCGCGACCAGGAGGGCGTCGCCAACTACGGCGGCATGATCGCGATGTCGCTGGTCGCGCTGCTGCCCGTGCTGCTGTTCTTCCTCGCCTTCCAGCGGTATCTGATCGACGGCATGGCGACCTCCGGATTGAAGGGCTGAGAATGGCCACCACTCAGCCGCGGGCGGAGGCGAAGCGGCGGGCGAAGGCGCGCCGGGCAGCCCACGAATCGGTCTTCGCGGAGCGGTTCGCCGTGTTCGCGGAGTGTCTGCTCACCGGGGTGTGGATCGCGGTGGCCTCGCTGCCGCTGGTCACCTACCCCGCCGCGTTCGCCGCCGGTGCACGGCATCTGCGGCGGCGCACGTCCCACGAGGCGGGCGGCCTTCGGGAGTTCCTCGCCGACTTCCTGGCCGCCGTCCGGGGCGGCTGGATCGCCGGGGCCGCCGGCTGGGCCGCGGCGGCCGCGGTCTGGGTGGACGTCCAGGCCGTGCGCGCCGGGATCCCCGGCGGCCCGCTCGTCGGGGCCGTGGGTCTGTTCGCCCTGATCGGCCTCGCTGTCGCCGGGCTGCGCGCGGCGGCCGTCTGGGAGCCGGGCGCCTCCTGGCGGGTGCTGCTGGCGGAGGCCGGACGCCGTACGGTCCTCGACCCGGCCGGCTCCTTCCTGCTCGTCGGTGGACTGGCCGTGGTGGCCTGTTCCGCCTTCTTCGTCGCGCCGCTCGCGGTCCCCGTCCTGGGGGCCGTCGCGGCGGCGGCCGTGGCCGTCGAAGGGCGCTACCGCCGCTGAGCTCTTCGCAGGTCGGCGCCCCGGCGTCGTACCTCTCTCTGTCATGCCCCTGACTTCCCCGCACGGAAAGGAAAGGCCATGTCTCCCATCCCCCGCAGGTCCCTTCTCAAGGCGGCCGCCGTCGCCGGAGCCGCCGCACAGTTCAGCTGGGCCCTGGGAAGCACGAACGCGCAGGCCGCCGCCAGATCCGAGGCCGCCGACACCGACCCTGTGACCCTGGACTGGCTGGAGGACGGCGGTCTCGGCGCCGCCCCCGGCTCGACCGTCGGCGTGCCCTGGCCGAAGGGCGCCTACCAGCGGGACCAGACCTTCGCGCTCACGGACGGCGAGGGCAAGGACGTGCCGGTGCAGTCCTGGCCGATCGGGTACTGGCCGGACGGCTCCCTCAAGTGGACCGCGCACGCCGTCAGTTCCGGTTCAGGGAAGCTCACGCTCGCCGCCGGTACGCCCACCGCCCCCGACAAGAAGGTGACCGTCGACAAGCACGGCGGCACCATCGACATCTCGACCGGTGTCATCACCGCGAAGATCGGCAAGAGCGGCTCCACGCTCGTCAAATCGGTGAAGCGCGGTTCCACCGAGATCGCCAAGGACGGCCGGCTGGTGCTGATCCGTCAGCCCGAGATCGAGGACGAGGACCAGGGCGCGGAGAAGTACGAGCGGTTCGAGAGCGTCATCGGTGAGGTCACGGTCGAGCAGGAGGGGCCGGTCCGTGCCGTCGTCCGTATCGACGGCAAGCACCGTAAGGGCGGCCGCAGTTGGCTGCCGTTCTCGGTCCGCCTGTACTTCTACGCCGGCGCCGACTCCTTCCGGATGGTGCACACCATCACCTTCGACGGGAAGCAGGAGCCGGGGAAGACGAGCGGAGACTTCATCCGCGGGCTCGGCGTCCGCTTCAACGTGCCGATGCGCGACGCGGCGTACGACCGGCACATCCGCATCGGCGGCGACGGCTCCGGTCTGCTGCGGGAGGCCGTGCAGGGCATCACCGGTCTGCGCCGCGACCCGGGCGCGGCCGTGCAGGCGGCCCAGTTCGCGGGCGAGAAGCTGCCCGACCCGTCCACCTGGGACCAGCGGGTGACGACACGGCTGCAGTACATCCCCGAGTGGGGCGACTACACCCTCTCCCAGCTCTCCGCGGACGGCTTCACCCTGCGCAAGCGCACCAAGAAGGGCCACGGCTGGATCGGCGCGGGTGGCGGCCGCCGGGCGAGCGGGTTCGGTTACGTCGGCGGGGCGAGCGGCGGCCTGTCCTTCGGCCTCAGGGACTTCTGGGAGAAGTACCCGGCGCAACTCGACATCCGCGACGCGGCGACCGACGAGGCCGAGGTCACCCTCTGGCTCTGGTCGCCCGAGGCGCAGCCCATGGACCTGCGCTTCTACCACGACGGCATGGGCCAGGACACCTACGCCGAACAGCTCGAAGGCCTCAACATCACCTACGAGGACTACGAACCCGAGTTCGGCACCCCGTACGGCATCGCCCGCACCTCCGAACTCCTCTTCTGGGCCAACGAGTCGACGCCCACGCCCGAGACGCTCGCCGAACAGGTCGCGGCCGTACGGGTGTTGCCGCAGCTCGCTGCCCCGCCCAAGCAGCTCATCAAGGCCAAGGTCTTCGGTGGCCTCTTCTCCGAGCCGGACCGCTCCACCGCCGCCAAGGCGAAGATCGAGGACCACCTCGACTTCCTCTTCACCTATTACAAGGATCAGGTGGAGATGCGCCGTTGGTACGGCTTCTGGGACTACGGCGACTTCATGCACTCGTACGACACCGTGCGCCACCAGTGGCGCTACGACGTCGGCGGCTACGCGTGGGACAACTCCGAGCTGTCGCCCGACATCTGGCTGTGGATGGCCTATCTCCGCTCGGGCCGCTCGGACATCTTCCGCTTCGCCGAGGCGCTCACCCGGCACACCGGCGAGGTCGACGTCTACCACCTCGGCCAGTGGGCGGGCCTCGGCACCCGGCACGGCGTGCAGCACTACGCCGACAGCGCCAAACAGCAGCGCATCGCCAACACCACATACCGCCGCTATTACTACTACCTCACCGCCGACGAGCGGGTCGGCGACCTCATGCACGCCAACGTCGACTCCGACGAGACGTTCCTCGTCCTCGACCCGATCCGCAAGATCCGCACCGAGCCGTACACCCCCGACCGGCACGCCCTGTCCATCGGCTTCGGCACCGACTGGAGCGGTCTGGTCTCGGCCTGGCTCACGGAGTGGGAGCGCAAGGGCCCGAAGTGGGAGAAGGCCAAGGCGCGCGTGCTGTCGACGATGGAGACGATCGCCGCGCAGCCCAACGGCTTCGTCCAGGGCAGCGGCCTCTACGACCTCGACACCGGCAAGTTCGCCGTCGCCTCCGCGCCGGTCGTGTCGGTCTCGCACCTCTCCGCCGTCTTCGGCCTCAACGAGCTCTGCGCCGAACTGATCGACCTGGTCGACATACCGAAGTTCAAGGAGGTGTACCTCGACTACTGCCGCTACTTCAACGCCACCAAGACCGAACAGGCGGCACGCTACGGCTCCAACTTCGGCTCCCTGCTGCTGTTCCAGGGCCACTCGCGCCTCGACGCCTACGCCGCCGTCCAGACCGGCGACGCCACGCTCGCCAAGCGCGCGTGGACGAAGTTCTACAGCTCCGACGGCTACATGGAGTCCTCGCCCTGGAAGACCGAGCCGCTGAGCGGCCCGGTCACGCTGGTTCCCGGCAGCGAGGCCAACTGGGTCAGTTCGAACGACAGCGCCCTGTACGGCCTCGCCGCCATCGAGAACCTGGCACTGCTCGGCGACAAGATGCCGTAGGGCCATCGGCGCGGGGCGAATCCGTTGAACCGGGGGTTCTGCCGCGCCCCTTCAGGGCGCGGGGCTGTGACATATGCGGCTCCGCCGCGTGGGCGCGACCGGCCACGACGCGGCCGCAGTTTCGGACCGTCCCTTCAGCGCATCCGTCCGAGGACATCCCGCACCCGCCGCGCGTCCCGGATCCGCTGCTCGTACGTCGCACCGAGTGCGAGCAGCGCCAGACCGGCGAGTGCGGGAGGCACCCAACGCGGTAGCGCGCCCGCCATCTGCACGAGGTACGGGGCGAGTTCGTGCAGGGCGTCCAGCGCGAGCACGCCGCCCCCCAGGACGAGCGGGGCCCGCAGCCGGTGCCGGGCACCCACGAGGGTGACCGTGAGGGCGGCGACACCGAGCAGCAGGGGTCGCCGCCAGTCCGGGTCGGTCCACGCCGTCAGAAGACTCGGCACGAGCGTGACGGACAGCCCCGCTCCGTACGCCGTCCAGGACGAGGTCAGCGGATCCTTGCGGCGCCCGACCGCCCCCACCAGCAGCGCCGGGACGGTCACCGGCAGGGTGTACGCCTCGACGGAGCCGACGCCCCAGCACGCGAGCCGGACCCAGGCGGCCAGCACGAACAGGGCGGTGGCCGCGTAACCGGCGGCCCGCCGGTCCTCTCGTACGGCGGTGCCCGCGGCGATGACTCCGCACAGGGCCAGGACCAGGGCCAGCAGCGGCGGATCGGTCACCGCGAGGCCGACGGCGAGCAGTCCGGCGACGGCGCCCGTCACCTCGACGGGCACCCGCGCGGGGGAGCCGGCGAGGCGCGCCGCGAGCAGGGCCGCGACGACCGGCACGAGGAGGACCAGCAGCGCGATGTACTGCGACTGCCAGCCGAGAGACGCGCCCACGGCACAGGCCAGCGCGGTGGCGTACGTGAGGGCGGCGACTGGGGCGAGCCGCGAGCGCCCGGACACGGCGGCGAACAGCACGGTCAGCGCGGTGAGGACGCCGAGGGTGGTGCCCTCGGTGGCGAGGGAGAGGCACGCGAGGCTCACCGAGGTGACAAGGGCGAGGAGGAAGGGGACCGGACGCGACCGCGCCGAGCGGGCGACGTACGCCAGCGCCGCCACGATCGTGAACCCTTGCGCCGACATCCCGGCCCAGTAAGGGATCGCGAGGGCCGCGGGAAGGACGAACACGGCCGCCCAGACGAGGGCCGACGCGCCGGCCGTCGCCCTGGGGAGCCACTCCGTACCGCGCACGGCCAAGGCCAGCACGGTGGCGACGACCACGAGAACGAGCGGTGCCGTGGCGGCGTACGGAGGCCAGGGGAAGCCGTCGGCCGTGACCGCCTCGCGCGCCGTCGAGGGAGCGCCGGTCCACACGCGACCCACCCAGGTCACCGGGCCCAGCAGAGCGACGACGACCGGCGGCAGCGCCCACACCACCGCCACCGTCTGCACGGAGCCGGAAGCGAGGGCGAGGCCGCGCCTCATCGGCTCCGGAAGCCGGGTACCTACGGCCGCCAACAGGGCCAGAGCGCAGACCAGATACCCCGGGACCGTCCAGTCGGCCGGCAGCGACGAGCGCGGGACGCCACCGAGCGCGGCGACCGTGAGCAGGCCGCCGGCCGAGGCGGCCCAGGTGGCGACGTTCGTGTCCGGCAGCCGCCACGCCGCCGCCAGCGCGATCGCCCCGGCGAAGAGAAGGAGCGCCGCCGCACGGGCGGCGGCGCCCGGGCCGGTGGCCGTCCAGGACAGCCAGCCGGCCGCGAAGGAGCCCCAGCCGCCCAGGCCGTAAGCGCCCACGGCGGCGACGAGACATACGGACCGCACGGGAACCCGGAGCGCGACGGCCGTGTCGAGCGCCGCCGTCACCAGCAGCGCGGCCGTCATGGCGGGGGCGCCCGCGTCGGCCGCGGCCGCCCAGAGGATCAGCGGGAGCTGCGCGGCGGCCAGCGCGGTCGGCAGGGGCAGGCGCAGCGGGAGCCGCGTGAGGGTGGCCGGTTCACCGGTCGGTCGGCGCGCCCCGCCGAGTACGAGCCCGTACGCCGCCCACAGAGCCGCCAGCAGGGCCGACGCGATGGCCGCGTACCCCAGGCCATTCGTGTCGGCGAACGCGACCTCGTGCAGCGCGTACATGTCCAGGACCGTCAGCGCGAGACCCAGCCCCGCCACGGCCTCCGCCGTCGAGCGCAGCCTGTGCCGGAGCAGGAGCACGGGCGAGCCGAGCGCGGCCAACGTCACCGCGCCCAGCACCAGAGCCCGCCCGGCGATCCCCATCCGGCCCCAGCTGACCAGCGTGAACGCGATCGCGGCGACGGTCAGGAGGATGCCGCCGAGGACGAGCAGCACGTTCTGCACGCGGGGCGCCGTGGTCTCGGGCCGGCGTACGGGCGGGGACGGGGGCGGCGGAGCCACGGGCGGCCGGAGCGCGGTGATCAGCCAGGCGCGGCGGGCCAGCAACAGGGCCCGGCGCGCGTCGAGTTGCCGCAGCTCGGTGTCGAGGAGCCGCAACTCCTCGGCCGGGGGCGGAATGTGGGTCATACCTCGGGAGTGTGGTCCCGGTCATCTTCCTCGGCATGAGTGCGCGTACTCATGTCGTACTCAGCTGTCCGGTTGGGCACACTCCGTCCATGGACTGGAGCCATTACCGCTTCCGCAGTGTGTGGGCCCTGCCCGCGCCGCCCGCCGAGGTCTATCCCGTCCTCGAACAGGCCGAGGACTATCCGCGCTGGTGGCCCCAGGTCCGTGAGGTGATCCGGATCGACGACCGCAGCGGCACCATGCGCATCCGCTCGTTCCTGCCGTACGACCTGGTGTTCACGGCGCGCGAGCTGCGCCGCGACCCGGCGGCCGGGGTCCTGGAGATCGCGATGGCGGGCGACCTCGACGGCTGGGCGCGCTGGACGCTCACCACCGCCGGGACCGGCACCCGCGCCCAGTACGACCAGGAGGTCGACGTGAGCAAGCCGCTGCTGCGGCGGTTCGCGGTGCCGGGACGGCCGGTGTTCCGCGCCAACCACGCCCTGATGATGCGCGCGGGACGGCGCGGACTGGCGGCCCGCCTCACGGGTGACTGACCCCCCGCCTCACGGGTGACTGAACGGCTCACCTCGAAGCGGTTTGAACCACACCCGCGGGGACCTGTATTGTTCAGTGCGTTCCCGGGCGATTAGCTCAGTGGGAGAGCGCTTCGTTCACACCGAAGAGGTCACTGGTTCGAACCCAGTATCGCCCACCCGGAGAAAACCGGTCCGTCACAGACGGACCGGTTTTTCGTTGTCCCGCACGGGCTCAGGCCGCCGCCGGCAGTTCCGGACGCAGCGGCCACGCCGGATCCACCGCCTCCGGAGAACCGCTGCGCGCGAACCACGCCTGCAGACCGCGCGCCTGTGCCGCGTGCCACACCGACTGCAGGGTGTGCAGTTCGGCGGGGGACAGCCGCTCCAGGCGGGTGGCGAAACGGCGCCCCACCGCTCGTACCACCTCCATCGCGGCCAGTGCGTCCGCCGCCGCGTCGTGCGCGCCCTCCAGCACCACGTCGTAGTGCGCGCACAGGTCGGTCAGGGTGCGGCGGCCCTTGCGATAGCGGTCCAGATGTTTGTCCAGAACCCGCGGATCGAGCACACGCAGCGGCGCCGGCTCGAACCACCGGTCCAGATTGGTGGCGCGATGGCGGCGCAACTCCCGGTCCAGGAGCGTCAGATCGAACGGCGCGTTCATCACGACGAGCGGGCGGCCCGCCGCTGCCTGTTCGCCCAGCACCCTGGCTATCTCGTCCATCACCGGCGACGGCCAGCGGCCGTTGCGCTGAAGGTGTTCGTCTGTCAGCCCGTGCACCGCCGTCGCGCCCGCGGGCACCGGTACTCCCGGGTTCACCAGCCAACGGGTCACCCGAGGCCGGGAACCCGCGGCGTCCTGGACGACGACGGCGGCCGACACGATCCGGTCGGTCTCGACGTCCACGCCCGTGGTCTCCGTGTCGAACGCGGCCAAGGGGCCCTCGTACCAGCACGTCATACGCACACAACTCCTCGTTCACCCACGGCAGCTGACGTCCCGTCTTCTGCCCGTTTGGTGATACCCGCGCTGTTTGCGCCGTACGCCGGAAGGAGACAACACAGGTACGGGTCTTTGCAGTTCAGCGGCCCGTCGCGGGGAATCACTTGGCTTGGAAGGCTGTTGGACTCATGGCACTCGCGCAGCCCGAGCGGGGCGGGCTGCTGCCCCAGCGCACGGCACCCCATCGCGGCTCACTCGCCACCACCGCCTGCATGGAGACCTTGCAGGTGGGTTACTTGCACGCCGTCGCGGCGGCGGCGGGCTGTTCGCTGTCGCAGCCCTTTCCGGACAACGGCATCGACTGGCACGTCAGCCACAGCGCCCCCGGGCACACCGTCGACGACGAAGTCACCATCAAGGTGCAGCTCAAGTGCACGTACCAGATCCCGCCGAACCCGCCCGGGCCCGCCTTCTCCTTCACGCTCGACAACGAGCACCTGGCGAAGCTCGCCCGCACCCCGGTCTCGGTGCACAAGATCCTGGTCGTGATGCTCGTGCCCAGGTCCCAGGACGACTGGCTGCGCGCCAGCCACGACCGCCTCGACCTGCGGCACTGCTGCTACTGGATCAACCTCGCCGGTCACGCGATCACCGGCCGGCGCCGGACCACCGTGCGAATACCGACCGCGCGCGTCTTCGACGACAGGGCGCTCTGCGAGATCATGACGCGGGTCGGGACGGGAGGGAAACCTTGACACACCGCCCCATCGACTCCATCGGCGAACCCCTTCGGCCGGTCAGGCCGCACCCCGTCGAATCCCACTGGACCGAGCCGCCCGAGCCCGGCCAGGTCGACCCCGCCGTCCTCGGCGCGCTGCTGTACCGCCACGGCTGGCAGCGCCGCGGAGGAGCGGCCGGACGGTACGGCAGGTGGACCCCACCCGGGCCCGGTGGCGGCGGTACGAGCCTGCTCGTACCGGAGAACCGGGCCTTCCCCGACAGCGACGACCTCCTCGGCGAGGCGCTCGTCGCGCTCTCCCGCAGCGCCGCGCCGTCCGCGCGCGACATCCTGGTCGCGCTCGCCGTGCCCAGCGACGAGATCCGCTGGTGGCGCGACGTGCCGACCGGGCCCGTGGGCGCCACGCCCTGGAGCGTGGAGGAGCGGCTGCGCTCGGCCGCCCGCTCGATGCTGCTCGCGGCCGCGCTCGCCACACGCGCGCGTGCGGGCTATTACGGCGCCCGGCACCGCAGGCCCGCCGCCGCTTCCCTGGAGCACGTGCTCGTCGGCGCCGACCCCGGCGGGCGACGCCTCACCGCCTTCGTTCCCGTCGACACCGGCCGGCCGCTCTCCGTACGCCTGCACCAGGCGCTCTACGCCGCCCGCGAGGCCATCGACTACCAGCGGGCCACCGGCGGCATGGACGCCTTCGACGCGGCCGTCGAGGCGGGCGTCAGCCATGAACTCACCGAGGCCGTCGTCGCCCTCGTGCGCGGCACGGAGGGTGCCCGGATCGCCGTCGAGTGGGCGCCCGCCGCCGGGGCCCCCGAGGGTTGTGCGGCGCCCGACGAGGCCGTCGAGTTCTCGCCCGGCGACCTGCCCGTCCTGCGCGAGGCCGGGGCCCGCTATCTGCGCGCGGAGCCGTCCGTGGCGGTCCGCCTCACCGGCGCCGTGGTGCGGATGCGCAGGTCCCAGCCGCGCGGCGAGGGCACCGTACGGCTGCGCGTGATCGCGGGAGCGGAGGTGCAGCACGTCCGGATGACCCTCGACGAGGAGGCGTACCGGATAGCGGGCCACGCCCATCTGGTCGGGCTGCCGGTGCGGGTGCTGGGGCGGCTGGAGAGCCGCGGCGGCTTCCGCAGGCTCACGGACGCCTCCGGGGTCGTACCGGTGCAGGTGGACGAGGCCGAGCGGGACCGGCTGATGAAGTCGCTCCAGGAGACCGCAGAGATCACGGCCTTCTTCGAGGAGGCGTGCAGCGGGGACTGAGGGCTTTGTGGAGCTTTGCTGGTAACCGTTTCGCGGAGGGTGCCCCGGGCTCGGTAGGATCGCCGGGCAGGCATTGCACTGCCATGCCCACTGGGTGAGCTTGCCCCCTTCAGTCAGGAGAGACCGGTGTCAGACGTCCGTGTGATCATCCAACGCGATTCCGAGCGGGAAGAGCGCGTGGTGACGACGGGCACTACGGCCGCCGACCTCTTCTCCGGCGAGCGCACCATCGTCGCGGCCCGCGTGGCCGGCGAGCTGAAGGACCTCGCGTACGAGGTGAAGGACGGCGAGGAGGTCGAGCCCGTCGAGATCTCCTCCCAGGACGGCCTCAACATCCTGCGCCACTCCACCGCGCACGTCATGGCGCAGGCGGTGCAGGAGCTCTTCCCCGAGGCCAAGCTGGGCATCGGTCCGCCGGTCAAGGACGGCTTCTACTACGACTTCGACGTCGCGAAGCCGTTCACGCCCGAGGATCTCAAGGCCGTCGAGAAGAAGATGCAGGAGATCCAGAAGCGCGGCCAGCGCTTCTCGCGCCGTGTGGTCACCGACGAGGACGCCCGCGAGGAGCTCGCCGCGGAGCCGTACAAGCTGGAGCTCATCGGCATCAAGGGCTCCGCGTCCTCGGACGACGGCGCGGACGTCGAGGTCGGCGGCGGCGAGCTGACGATCTACGACAACCTCGACGCCAAGACCGGCGAGCTGTGCTGGAAGGACCTCTGCCGCGGTCCCCACCTGCCCACCACCCGCAACATCCCGGCGTTCAAGCTCATGCGCAACGCCGCGGCGTACTGGCGCGGCAGCGAGAAGAACCCGATGCTCCAGCGCATCTACGGCACCGCCTGGCCCTCCAAGGAGGAGCTGAAGGCGCACCTCGACTTCCTCGTCGAGGCCGAGAAGCGCGACCACCGCAAGCTGGGCAGCGAGCTGGACCTGTTCTCCGTCCCCGACCAGATCGGCTCCGGCCTGGCCGTCTTCCACCCCAAGGGCGGCGTCATCCGCCGGGTCATGGAGGACTACTCGCGGCGCCGCCACGAGGAGGAGGGCTACGAGTTCGTCTACACCCCGCACGCGACGAAGGGGAAGCTCTTCGAGACCTCGGGCCACCTGGACTGGTACGCCGACGGCATGTACCCGCCCATGCAGCTCGACGAGGGCGTGGACTACTACCTCAAGCCCATGAACTGCCCGATGCACAACCTGATCTTCGACGCGCGCGGCCGCTCGTACCGTGAACTGCCGCTGCGCCTCTTCGAGTTCGGGACCGTGTACCGGTACGAGAAGTCGGGCGTCGTGCACGGCCTGACCCGCGCCCGTGGCTTCACACAGGACGACGCGCACATCTACTGCACCAAGGAGCAGATGGCGGAGGAGCTCGACAAGACGCTCACCTTCGTCCTGAACCTGCTGCGCGACTACGGCCTGACCGACTTCTACCTGGAGCTCTCCACCAAGGACCCGGAGAAGTTCGTCGGCTCCGAAGAGGTCTGGGAAGAGGCCACGGAGACGCTGCGGCAGGTGGCCGAGAAGCAGGGCCTCCCGCTCGTCCCGGACCCGGGCGGCGCCGCGTTCTACGGTCCGAAGATCTCCGTCCAGACCAAGGACGCCATCGGCCGCACCTGGCAGATGTCGACCGTGCAGCTCGACTTCAACCTGCCGGAGCGCTTCGACCTGGAGTACACCGGTCCCGACGGCTCCAAGCAGCGTCCGGTCATGATCCACCGCGCGCTGTTCGGTTCCATCGAGCGCTTCTTCGCGGTGCTCCTCGAGCACTACGCGGGCGCGTTCCCGGCCTGGCTGGCGCCCGTGCAGGCGATCGGCATCCCGATCGGCGACGCGCACGTGGAGTACCTGCAGAAGTTCGCCATCGAGGCGAAGAAGAAGGGCCTGCGGGTCGAGGTCGACGCCTCCTCCGACCGTATGCAGAAGAAGATCCGCAACGCGCAGAAGCAGAAGGTGCCCTTCATGGTCATCGCGGGCGACGAGGACATGGCGGCCGGCGCCGTCTCCTTCCGCTACCGCGACGGCTCGCAGGAGAACGGCATCCCGGTCGACGAGGCGATCGCCAAGATCATGAAGGTCGTCGAGGAGCGCGCGCAGGTCTGACGCGCGGGTCCGACCGTACGGTGTTTCTTTGACGCGTACCTGCCCGAAGGCCCCCGGAGAGCTCAGCTCCCCGGGGGCCTCTCCTTGACCCTGAGCTCGTCGTTCTCGTCCTCGCTCGCGAACACCTGGAGCAGCCAGGACGAGAACGAGCCGGTCACCGCGCCGAGCAGCGCCAGCCCGCACACCATCAGTACCGACGCGATCGTGCGCCCGATCGGGGTCACCGGTACCACATCTCCGTACCCCACCGTCGTGAGCGTGGTGCAGGTCCACCACACGGAGTCCCCGAACGTCCGGATCGAGGCGCCCGGCGCCCCGCGCTCCTGCTGGTAGACGGCGAGGGAGCCCGCGAAGCCGAGCAGCGCGGCCGACAACCCCGCGTAGAAGACCACGCGCGCGTGCAGGGAGAGACGGGGCTCTCCGTGGTGACGCTGGACGGCCTCGTAGACCTTGACGACGCGCAGCGGACGCAGCAGCGGCAGCAGGAGCGCCAGGGTGTCCACCGGGTGCGATCGGACGAAGCCGAGTCGCTGTCCGCTCAGGCGCCAGCGCACCGCGTAGTCGACGCCGAACAGCGCCCAGGCGGCCAGCATCACCACCAGACAGGCCTGCCGCCAGACGACGGGCAGCGTGTGCCCCAGGACCAGGACCGCGTACGCGGCGAGAAACAACCCCGAGGCCAGACTGAGCGGGATCTCGGTGCGCCGTTCCCACCGGGCCTGTCGGCTGTCGTCGTCCATCGGCCCAGCTTGGCCCGGCGAGCATTCGACAGAGCCCCGCCGACACGCCGCGAACGGGCGAAGCAATATGCTGCACCACATGACGAGTGAGCCGGAGCAGCAGATCGGAGTGGGAACGCAGGACGCGTTCCAGCGTTTGTGGACGCCCCACCGGATGGCTTACATCCAGGGTGAGAACAAGCCCACCGGCCCGGGGGCCGACGACGGCTGTCCGTTCTGCTCGATCCCCGCCAAGTCCGACGAGGACGGGCTCATCGTGAGGCGCGGTGAGCAGGTGTACGCGGTGCTCAACCTGTACCCGTACAACGGCGGCCACCTCATGGTCGTGCCCTACCGTCATGTCGCGGACTACACGGACCTGACCGACCCGGAGACCGCCGAGCTCGGCGAGCTGACCAAGCAGGCGATGACCGCGCTGCGTACCGCCTCGGGCGCGCACGGTTTCAACATCGGCATGAACCAGGGCACGGTGGCGGGCGCGGGCATCGCCGCCCACCTCCACCAGCACATCGTCCCCCGCTGGGGCGGCGACACCAACTTCATGCCGGTCGTGGGCCACACCAAGGTGCTTCCGCAGCTCCTGGCGGACACCCGCAAGATGCTGGCAGAGGCCTGGCCGACGCACTAGTTCAAACGGGGCGCCTGCTGCCAGGCGCCCCATCGACGCGCCCCTTCAGGGGCGCGGGGAACTGCGCGACCAGCCCCTGACGACCGTCACTCCGCGCACCGGCCCATCCGGCCCCTCCGCCGGAGGCTCACGCGTCGTAGAGGTCCGCCTTCCGAGGCGACGGATCCTGCACCGCCGTGCTGAGGAACGCCGACCGGTTCCCGAACTTCTCCGTGTCGACCCCGTTCTCGTCCAGCACCTTGATCGCCGCTGCATGGACGACACGGAGCACCGGCGTCGCCGCCCGCAGCGCGTCGTCGGCCATGAAGCGGTGGCGCCAGGGCTGGTCGGCCCACGCGTGCCGCAGGCCGAACGGCTCGGGAAGCGTCAGCTTGCCGCCGAGCCAGTTCAGCAGCGACGGGTACCCGGTGAGCGGGGCGCGCGCGGCGAGACGTACGACCTCGTCCGTGGTGACCAGCGGCAGCTTCACCTTGCGGGTCTCCCAGAACTTGACCGCCTTGGCGACCTCCTTCGTCGGCGCCTCGGGCTTGCTGGTGAACAGGGAGTGCACGGGACCCAGGGCGTGCCCGGTGACCTCGATGCGCAGCGTCTCGTGCAGCACGGTCACGGTGATCAGCATGGTGATGATCAACTGGCCGTCCCACAGTGTCCATTGCACGCCGAGGTAGTGCCGCTGGCCGCTGCCGAACTGCTGCTTGTTGCAGATGTCCTGGATGGCGTGGCTCTTGATCGTGTACGCCTCGACGTCCGTGCCGCCCGGCCGGGACACCTCCTTGGCGTTCTCACCGATCGGCGAGACGACCCAGTGCTTGATCGAAGGGGTGGGGAAACCGCCGGTGTTGAGCGGGCCGCGCTCCAGCATGCGGAGCTTGTCGTGGATGTTGCGGACGACGTCCCAGCTGCGGAAGGGGTGGATCTCCTTGTCCGGGTCCTTCGGGACGAGGTCCTCGGCGAGCTGCCAGCTGCCCCAGCGGGTGCCCATGCCGAGTATGCCCTTGGGTCCGGCGTAGAACACCGAGTTGGACTGCTGCTCGGCGCTGAGGGCGGCCAGGGCCTGGCGCAGCCGCTCGGCGGCCGTCTCGCCCGGGCTGCCGGGCACCGCCTCCGGGATCTTGGCGCCGAGGCCACCGCCGGACAGCAGGCTGTCCCAGCGCTCGCGCAGGTCCTTGGCGGACCGCTCGCAGATCTGCTTGGCCCAGAGCCAGCCGATCACCGGGAGGATCACCGACGCACGCGCGTACCAGGCCCAGAAGCCGGTGAAGGGCATGCGGACGAGGAAGACCACGGCGAGGGCGCCGAAGGCGACCAGGAGCGTGGTGCCGAGGGCGCCGGCGCGCTTGTTCGTCTGCTTGGCGACCATGGACCGGAGCTGGAAGACCAGCAGCCACACCAGCAGCCCGGGCAGGAACAGCACACCGCACAGCACCATGACGGCCGACAGCCAGTTGTCCCGCTCCCGGCGGATGCGGTTCGCCGCGAGGCAGTGCTCGACGACGACCTGCGGCTCGGTGCCGAAGGACTGGATGAGGGGCTTGCGGCCGGCGCCCAGCATGCGGTCCACCACCGCCCGCCCGAAGGCCTCGCCGAGGTTGGGCCTGAAGATCGTGGCCCACTTGCGGCCCGAGCTGACGGTGGACTCGTGCCACTGGTTGTTCGCCTTGAGGATCTCGCCGACATCGCTGTCCCGGTACGCCGCCGAGGCCAGGGCGAAGGTCGCCGCCGTCTGTCCCGCGGAACCCGAGAGCGGCACCTGCGCCCCGGGAGTGAAATCGAAACCGTCGAACGCCACTTCCGCCCCCATCGCCGCCGCCCCCGCTCCTGCGGCTTTCCCGACTTCCCTGCCCCGCACACCTGTTGATCAGGTCATCGTCTTGATCAGTTCCCAGAGTATCGGCCGCGACGGACATTCGTCGGCGGACGGCCGAAGCCGCCCGCCGAGGGTGAAGGGAGTCGAACTGTCAGGCGTTCTGGGCCTGTTCGCGCATCCTCTCGGCGATCTGTGACGGCATCGGCTCGTGTCGCGCGTAGGTGCGGTTGAAGCGTGCGGTGCCGTGCGAGAGGGAGCGCAGATCCACGGCGTACCGCCCGATCTCGATCTCCGGGACCTCGGCCCGTACGAGCGTGCGTGCGCCGGCCGTCTGCTCGGTGCCGACGACCCGGCCGCGCCGCCCCGACAAGTCGCTCATCACGGCGCCCACGTACTCGTCGCCGACCAGGACCGTCACCTCCGCCACCGGCTCCAGCAGATGGATCCTGCTGTCGGCGGCCGCCTCGCGCAGGGCCAGCGCGCCCGCGGTCTGGAACGCCGCGTCGGAGGAGTCCACGGAGTGCGCCTTGCCGTCGAGCAGGGTGATCCGTACGTCGATGAGGGGATAGCCCGCGACCACGCCCTTCGCGGCCTGGGCGCGTACGCCCTTCTCGACGGACGGGATGAACTGCCGGGGCACGGCCCCGCCGACGACCTTGTCCACGAACTCGATGCCCGAGCCGTTCGGGAGGGGTTCGACCTCGATCTCGCAGATCGCGTACTGCCCGTGGCCGCCGGACTGCTTCACATGGCGGCCGCGCCCCGCGGCCCTGTCCGCGAACGTCTCCCGTAGGGAGACCTTGTGCGGGACCACGTCGACCTGGACGCCGTACCGGTTGCGCAGCCGCTCCAGGGCGACGTCCGCGTGGGCCTCGCCCAGGCACCACAGGACGACCTGGTGGGTGTTCTGGTTCTGTTCCAGGCGCATGGTGGGGTCCTCGGCGACCAGCCGCCCCAGACCCTGCGAGAGCTTGTCCTCGTCGGCCTTGCTGTGCGCCTGGATGGCGAGCGGCAGCAGCGGGTCCGGCATCTGCCAGGGCTCCATCAGCAGCGGGTCGTCCTTGGCCGAGAGCGTGTCGCCGGTCTCGGCCCGGTTGAGCTTCGCCACACAGGCCAGGTCGCCCGCGATGCAGTGGCTCAGGGAGCGCTGCTGTTTGCCGAACGGGGCGGACAGGGCGCCGACGCGCTCGTCGACGTCGTGGTCCTCGTGCCCGCGGTCGGCCAGCCCGTGCCCGGAGACGTGCACCGTGTCGTCGGGGCGCAGGGTCCCCGAGAAGACGCGGACGAGGGAGACCCGGCCCACATAGGGGTCGCTGGCCGTCTTCACGACCTCCGCGACCAGCGGCCCGTTCGGATCGCAGGCCGTGACCTCGCGCTCTTGCCCCTCCGGTGTCGTCACCGTGGGCGCCGGCCGCTCCAGCGGGGTCGGGAAGCCGCCCGTGACGAGTTCGAGGAGCTCGACCGTGCCGAGCCCCTGGCGGGCCCCCTCGGCGGCGGGCGCGGCCGCCAGTACCGGGAAGAAGGCCCCGCGCGCCACGGCCCGCTCCAGGTCCTGCACGAGCGTCTTGAGGTCGATCCGCTCGCCGCCCAGATAACGGTCCATGAGGGTCTCGTCCTCGCTCTCGGCGATGATCCCCTCGATCAGCCGGTTGCGCGCCTCGTCGATCAGCGGCAGCTGCTCCGGTCCCGGCTCGGCCTCCTTGCGTTCCCCGGAGGAGTAGTCGAACAGCCGCTGCGAAAGGAGCCCGATCAGCCCGGTGACGGGGGCGTGTCCGTCGGGTCCCGCCGCGCCGTGCAGCGGCAGGTACAGCGGCAGCACGGCGTCCGGGTCGTCCGCGCCGAAGGCCTCGGCGCAGATCCGCGTCATGTCGTCGAAGTCGGCACGCGCCGACTCGAGGTGGGTGATCACGATGGCGCGTGGCATGCCGACCGCCGCGCACTCCTCCCACACCATCCGGGTCGAGCCGTCCACCCCGTCCGAGGCCGAGACGACGAAAAGGGCCGCGTCCGCGGCGCGCAGACCGGCCCTGAGTTCCCCGACGAAGTCGGCGTATCCGGGGGTGTCGATGATGTTGATCTTGTATCCGTCCCAGTCGACGGGTACCAGCGAGAGCTGCACCGAGCGCTGCTGCCGGTGCTCGATCTCGTCGTAGTCGGAGACGGCGGTGCCGTCCTCCACCCTGCCCGCCCGGTTCACCGCTCCCGCCGTCAGCGCGAGAGCTTCCACCAATGTCGTCTTGCCGGATCCGCTGTGGCCGACCAGCACCACATTCCGTACGGACGCGGGGTGGTCGGCCGCTGTAGCCCTGCCGGCGGCTCCGGGGTGTGCGTTCGCCTTGTCGCCCATGGTCTTGCCTCCCGTGCACGGTGAGGTCTCTTTGGGCGCGGGCAAGCCGGAACCGCGTGCGGTGCGGCTCCGATGACGCCCGCGGTGCTTCGAGCTTTGCACTCGCGTCACGGTGCGTCCATACGGGGACGCGATCCCGCCGTGACATCGATGGCATCCCACCGTGACACGGGGTGCGGGTGCCCGCCCGTCGCACAAGCGCGCGCGTGGCTACGATGGGCCAGCCGGTGGCCAGCAGGGGCCGCGCGGCGACACCGACCGTCGGGAAGGCCATGCTGAACAAGTACGCGCGTGCATTCTTCACGCGTGTCCTCACACCGTTCGCCGCGTTTCTCATCCGTCGGGGGGTAAGCCCCGACACCGTCACCCTTCTGGGTACGGCCGGAGTCATGGCGGGCGCGCTGGTCTTCTACCCCCGGGGGGAGTTCTTCTGGGGCACGATCGTCATCACGCTCTTCGTCTTCTCCGACCTGGTCGACGGCAACATGGCGCGCCAGCTCGGCCGCTCCAGCCGCTGGGGCGCCTTCCTGGACTCCACGCTCGACCGGGTCGCCGACGGCGCGATCTTCGGCGGCTTCGCGCTCTGGTACGCGGGCAACGGTGACAACAACGCGCTGTGCGCCGTCTCGATCTTCTGCCTGGCCAGCGGCCAGGTGGTCTCGTACACCAAGGCCCGCGGCGAGTCGATCGGCCTGCCGGTAGCGGTCAACGGCCTGGTGGAGCGCGCCGAGCGCCTGGTGATCTCCCTGGTCGCGGCGGGCCTCGCGGGGCTGCACAAGTTCGGGGTGCCCGGCATTCAGTGGCTGCTGCCCGTCGCGCTGTGGATCGTCGCCGTCGGCAGCCTGGTCACGCTGATCCAGCGCGTCGTCACGGTGCGCCGGGAGTCCGCGGAGGCGGACGCCGCGGCCGCGGCGCACAACAGCGGCGCCGCGTCGTGACCAGCCTCCAGGAGAGGCTGGTGGACGGGGCGTACGCGCTCGGCTGGAGCACCGTCAAGAAGCTCCCGGAGCCGGTCGCGGTGCGCCTGGGCCGCACCGTCGCGGACATCGCCTGGAAGCGGCGCGGCAAGGGCGTACAGCGGCTGGAGAGCAACTACGCGCGCGTGCTGCCCGACGCGACACCGGAGCGGCTCGCCGAACTCTCCCGGGCGGGCATGCGCTCGTACCTGCGCTACTGGATGGAGTCCTTCCGCCTCCCCGCCTGGAGCGAGGAGCGCGTGCGGACGGGTTTCGACGTCAAGGACGTGCACCACCTGACGGACGGGCTCGCCTCCGACAAGGGCGTCATCCTGGCCCTGCCGCACATGGGCAACTGGGACCTTGCGGGCGCCTGGGTCACCACCAAGTTGCAGACCCCGTTCACGACGGTCGCCGAGCGCCTCAAGCCGGAATCGCTGTACGACCGCTTCGTCGCCTATCGCGAGGGCCTGGGCATGGAGGTACTGCCGCACAGCGGCGGCACCGCGTTCGGCACGCTGGCCCGGCGGCTGCGGGACGGCGGACTGATCTGCCTGGTCGCCGAGCGCGACCTGTCGGCCTCGGGCGTCGAGGTGGAGTTCTTCGGCGAGACGACCCGGATGCCAGCGGGCCCCGCGCTGCTCGCCCAGCAGACCGGGGCCGTCCTGCTGCCGGTCACGCTCTGGTACGACGACTCACCCGTGATGCAGGGCCGTGTGCATTCCCCCGTCGAGGTCCCCGAGACAGGCAACCGGGCCGAGAAGACGTCTGTCATGACACAGGCGCTGGCCGACGCCTTCGCCACGGGTATCGCCGAACATCCGGAGGACTGGCACATGCTGCAGCGCTTGTGGCTCAAGGACCTCGATCCCGGGAAGGATCCTGACAACAAGGATCCTGACAACACCCAGAAGGATTCCGAGAAGAGGACTCCGTGAGGATCGGCATCGTCTGCCCCTACTCCTGGGACGTGCCGGGCGGCGTCCAGTTCCACATCCGTGACCTGGCCGAACACCTCATCCGTCGCGGGCACGAGGTCTCCGTGCTGGCCCCCGCGGACGACGAGACACCGCTGCCGCCCTACGTCGTCTCGGCGGGCCGCGCGGTCCCGGTGCCCTACAACGGTTCCGTGGCGCGGCTGAACTTCGGCTTCCTGTCGGCGGCCCGGGTACGGCGCTGGCTGCACGACGGCACCTTCGACGTGATCCACATCCACGAGCCGGCCTCGCCCTCGCTCGGCCTGCTCGCGTGCTGGGCCGCGCAGGGCCCCATCGTCGCCACCTTCCACACCTCCAACCCGCGCTCGCGGGCCATGGTCGCCGCGTACTCGATCCTTCAGGCCGCCCTGGAGAAGATCAGCGCGCGGATCGCGGTGAGCGAGTACGCCCGCCGCACCCTCGTCGAGCACCTGGGCGGCGACGCGGTCGTCATCCCGAACGGCGTCGACGTCGACTTCTTCGCCCGCGCCAAGCCCAAGCCCGAGTGGCAGGGCGACACCCTCGGCTTCATCGGCCGCATCGACGAGCCCCGCAAGGGCCTGCCCGTCCTCATGAAGGCCCTCCCCAAGATCCTCGCCGAGCGCCCGGGGACCCGGCTCCTGATCGCCGGGCGCGGCGACGAGGAGGAGGCCGTCGAGTCGCTGCCCGCCGAGATGCGCTCGCGGGTCGAGTTCCTCGGCATGGTCAGCGACGAGGACAAGGCCCGCTTCCTGCGCAGCGTCGACGTGTACGTGGCGCCCAACACCGGCGGCGAGAGCTTCGGCATCATCCTCGTGGAGGCGATGTCGGCGGGCGCGCCGGTCCTGGCCTCCGACCTCGACGCCTTCGCGCAGGTCCTCGACCAGGGCGCGGCCGGCGAACTCTTCGCCAACGAGGACGCGGACGACCTGGCCGCGGCGGCCCTGCGCCTGCTCGGCGACCCCGAGCGCCGGGCCGAACTCCGCGCACGGGGCAGCGCCCACGTACGGCGCTTCGACTGGTCGACCGTCGGCGCGGACATCCTGTCCGTCTACGAGACGGTGACGGACGGCGCGGCGGCGGTCGCCGCGGACGAACGGACGGGGCTGCGGGCGCGGTTCGGACTGGCCCGGGACTGAACGTGCCGGGCAGGGCGGCGTCGGGGGTGGGGTTGGACAGGGGAGGGTCGTGCTGCGCGCCCGCGCGCGCGGAGGCGGTTTCGCACGGGGAGGTCGGTCCGCGGGAGGAGGCCGGTTCGCCTTCCCAGCTCTCCGAACCGGTATCGCTCCCTGGTCCGCGCACGGGCGCCCTCCCTCGGCCTCCTCGTCCCGGTCCCGGTCCCGCGCCTGACGCCGTCGCCGTCACGCTGCCGGGCGGCGAGTTCCGTATGGGCGACTCCTTCGGCGAGGGCTACCCGGAAGACGGCGAAGGACCGGTCCGTACGGTGCGCGTCGAGCCGTTCCGGATCGATGCGACGGCCGTCACCAACGCCCGGTTCGCGGATTTCGTGCGGGTGACCGGATATGTGACGGAGGCGGAGCGGTACGGCAGTTCGTTCGTGTTCCACCTGCTGCTGCACCCACGCGCGCGGGAGGCGGTTTTCGGGGCCGTGGCCGCGGCGCCCTGGTGGCTGGGCGTCGAGGGGGCCCGCTGGAACGCGCCCGAGGGCCCCGGCTCGGACCTCGAGGAGCGCCCGGACCACCCCGTGGTGCACGTCTCCCACCACGACGCCCTCGCGTACTGCGCCTGGGCGGGCGCCCGGCTGCCCAGCGAGGCGGAGTGGGAGTACGCGGCGCGCGGCGGCTCGGCAGGCCGCCGCTACCCCTGGGGAGACGAGATCGCCCCCGCCGGCCACGAACGCATGAACACCTGGCAGGGCGATTTCCCCCGGGTCAGCAGCCGCCCCGGCGGCCGCACGGGAACCGTCCCGGTGGACTCCTACGACCCCAACGGCTTCGGCCTGTACAACACTTCGGGCAACGTGTGGGAGTGGTGCGCGGACGCCTTCACCGTGCCCTCCGAGACCTCGGCGGGGGACCCCGGCGGGCGGGTCATCCGCGGCGGCTCGTACCTGTGCCACGCCTCGTACTGCAACCGCTACCGGGTGGCCGCCCGGTCGAAGAACACCCCCGACTCCTCCACCGGGCACGGCGGTTTCCGTTGCGCCTGGGACGTGGGGGAGGGGTGACCGCACCCGGGTAGCCTTGCCGCCCGTGACCGCAACCCTCATCTGGATCCTCGTCGGCCTCGCCGCGATCGGCCTCTACCTGAGCTGGACCGCGGGGCGCCTGGACCGGCTGCACGCCCGGATCGACGCCGCCCGCGCCGCGCTCGACGCGCAGTTGTTGCGCCGTGCCTCGGTCGCCCAGGAGTTGGCGACCTCCGGAGTGCTCGATCCCGCCGCCTCGATCGTGCTGTACGAGGCCGCGCACGCCGCGCGGCAGGCGGAGGAGGAGCAGCGCGAGGTGGCCGAGAGCGAGCTCAGTCAGGCCCTGCGGGCCGTCTTCGGAGAAGTGCAGCAGGTGGAGGCGGTGCGGGAGGCGCCGGGTGGCGACGCGGCGGCGACCGAGCTGGCGCAGGCGGTGCGGCGGGTGCCGATGGCTCGGCGCTTCCACAACGACGCGGTACGTGCCGCCCGGGCTCTTCGTCGCCATCGCAAGGTCCGCTGGTTCCGGCTCGCCGGCCATGCGCCCTTCCCGATGGCCTTCGAAATGGACGACGAGCCTCCCATCGCGCTGGCGGACCGCCCCACGACCTGACGACGGGGGTTGCCTTCGGCCGAGGGTGGGCGTTGCCGCAGGGCTTCGCCCCGGGTCCCCGCCTGCCCGTTCCCTTTTGGCAGACGGCCGGTGGGGGCTGGTCGCGCAGTTCCCCGCGCCCCTGAGGCGGGGGCTTCGCCCCGCATCCCCCCGCCCGCCCGATTCGTTTGGCTGATGGCCGGTGCGGGCGAAAAGGATCCACCGGCTCCCCATTGGCCCTTGCTGTGGACTGGTCCACTCACGTTTCCTCAGTGCTGCAGAAACCCTCTTCCACCGAGTGAGGTCAACCCGTGTCCAGCACGCTCTCCAACTCCGCCCAGCCCGCAGAGAACACCGCAACCGGCACCGCCCGCGTCAAGCGCGGCATGGCCGAGCAGCTCAAGGGCGGCGTGATCATGGACGTGGTCAACGCCGAACAGGCGAAGATCGCCGAGGACGCCGGCGCCGTGGCCGTCATGGCCCTGGAGCGGGTCCCCGCCGACATCCGCAAGGACGGCGGCGTGGCCCGTATGTCGGACCCGAACATGATCGAGGAGATCATCGACGCGGTCTCGATCCCCGTCATGGCCAAGTCCCGCATCGGCCACTTCGTCGAGGCCCAGGTCCTCCAGTCGCTCGGCGTCGACTACATCGACGAGTCCGAGGTCCTCACCCCGGCCGACGAGGTCAACCACTCCGACAAGTGGGCCTTCACGACCCCCTTCGTCTGCGGTGCCACCAACCTCGGCGAGGCCCTGCGCCGCATCGCCGAGGGCGCCGCCATGATCCGCTCCAAGGGCGAGGCCGGCACCGGCAACGTCGTCGAGGCGGTCCGTCACCTGCGCCAGATCAAGAACGAGATCGCCCGGCTGCGCGGCTTCGACAACAACGAGCTGTACGCCGCCGCCAAGGACCTGCGTGCCCCGTACGAGCTGGTCAAGGAGGTCGCCGAGCTCGGCAAGCTCCCGGTCGTGCTGTTCTCCGCCGGTGGTGTCGCGACCCCCGCCGACGCCGCGCTCATGCGTCAGCTCGGTGCCGAGGGCGTCTTCGTGGGCTCCGGTATCTTCAAGTCCGGCGACCCGGCCAAGCGTGCCGCCGCCATCGTGAAGGCGACCACCTTCTACGACGACCCGAAGATCATCGCGGACGCGTCCCGCAACCTGGGCGAGGCCATGGTCGGCATCAACTGCGACACCCTCCCCGAGACCGAGCGCTACGCCAACCGCGGCTGGTAAGAGGCCGGACACCAGAGACCGGACAAAGGCATCACGTACATGACTGACGTACCTGTCATAGGCGTCCTGGCACTCCAGGGCGACGTACGGGAGCACCTCATCGCCCTGGCCTCGGCTGACGCCGTGGCCAGGCCGGTGCGGCGTCCCGAGGAGCTCGCCGAGGTGGACGGCCTGGTCATCCCGGGCGGGGAATCCACCACCATCTCCAAGCTGGCCGTCCTGTTCGGCATGATGGAGCCTCTCCGCGCGCGCGTGCGCGGCGGTATGCCGGTCTACGGCACCTGCGCGGGCATGATCATGCTCGCCGACAAGATCCTCGACCCGCGCTCGGGCCAGGAGACGATCGGCGGCATCGACATGATCGTGCGCCGCAACGCCTTCGGGCGTCAGAACGAGTCCTTCGAAGCGGCGGTCGACGTCCGGGGCGTCGAGGGCGATCCTGTAGAGGGCGTCTTCATCCGCGCCCCCTGGGTCGAGTCCGTGGGCGCCGCGGCCGAAGTGCTCGCCGAGCACGAGGGTCACATCGTCGCCGTACGCCAGGGCACCGCGCTCGCCACGTCGTTCCACCCGGAACTGACCGGCGACCACCGCGTGCACGGCCTGTTCGTCGACATGGTCCGCGCGAACCGGACACCGGAGTCCTTGTAGGATCTGGGGGTCCCCCCAGGCTCCTGAAGGCTGGGGGAGTTCGTACCGGATGGGTTACGCGAAGGAGACAGGCAGATGTCCGGCCACTCTAAATGGGCTACGACGAAGCACAAGAAGGCCGTGATCGACGCCAAGCGCGGCAAACTCTTCGCGAAGATGATCAAAAACATCGAGGTCGCGGCCCGTACGGGCGGCGCCGATGTGTCCGGCAACCCGACGCTGTTCGACGCCATCCAGAAGGCCAAGAAGAGCTCGGTTCCGAACAAGAACATCGACTCCGCGGTCAAGCGTGGCGCCGGTCTCGAGGCCGGTGGCGCCGACTACGAGACGATCATGTACGAGGGTTACGGCCCGAACGGTGTCGCGGTGCTCATCGAGTGCCTCACCGACAACCGCAACCGCGCCGCCTCGGACGTCCGCGTCGCCATGACGCGCAACGGCGGCAACATGGCCGACCCCGGCTCCGTCTCGTACCTCTTCAACCGCAAGGGCGTCGTCATCGTCCCCAAGGGCGAGCTGACCGAGGACGACGTCCTGGGTGCCGTGCTCGACGCGGGTGCCGAAGAGGTCAACGACCTCGGCGAGTCCTTCGAGGTCATCTCCGAGGCCACCGACCTGGTCGCGGTCCGCACGGCCCTGCAGGGCGCCGGGATCGACTACGACTCCGCCGACGCCAACTTCGTCCCGACCATGCAGGTCGAGCTCGACGAAGAGGGCGCCCGGAAGATCTTCAAGCTGATCGACGCCCTGGAGGACAGCGACGACGTGCAGAACGTCTTCGCCAACTTCGACGTGAGCGACGACGTGATGGCCAAGGTCGACGCCTGAGCTGCCAAGGTTCCATTTCGGCGGGCCCGCGGGACACGTCCTGCCGGCCCGCCGTCGTTGTCAGTGGCAGCGGTTAGCCTGTCGAGGACGGATGATGATCCGCAAAGGGGGGTTCGGGGTGCGGGTGCTGGGTGTTGACCCGGGGCTGACCCGATGCGGTGTCGGGGTGGTCGAGGGAGTCGCGGGCCGACCCCTGACCATGCGCGGCGTCGGCGTCGTACGCACTCCGGTGGACGCCGAGTTGGGCCTGCGCCTCGTCGCCATCGAGCAGGGCATCGAGCGGTGGCTCGACGAGTACGAGCCCGAAGCCGTCGCCGTGGAGCGGGTGTTCAGTCAGCACAACGTGCGGACGGTGATGGGCACGGCCCAGGCAAGCGCCGTCGCCATGCTCTGCGCCGCCCGCCGCGGCCTTCCGGTCGCCCTGCACACCCCGAGCGAGGTCAAGGCCGCCGTCACCGGCAGCGGACGAGCGGACAAGGCCCAGGTCGGTGCGATGGTCACCAGGCTGCTCAGGCTCGACGCACCGCCCAAGCCCGCCGACGCGGCGGACGCCCTCGCCCTCGCCATCTGTCACATCTGGCGCGCCCCCGCGCAGAGCCGACTCCAGCAGGCCGTCGCGCAGAACCGGCTCCAACAGGCCGCCGCCCTGCACGCGTCGAAACCCGCATCGCCCCACGCCTCGAAAGGCCGTACCGCATGATCGCCTTCGTCAGCGGCCCGGTCGCCGCCCTCGCCCCGGACTCCGCGGTCGTCGAGGTCGGCGGCATCGGTATCGCCGTCCAGTGCTCGCCCAACACGCTCTCCGGGCTGCGGATGGGACAGCAGACCAAGCTCGCCACCTCCCTCGTCGTGCGCGAGGACTCCCTGACGCTGTACGGCTTCGCGGACGACGACGAGCGAGGAACCTTCGAGCTGCTGCAGACCGCCAGCGGTGTCGGCCCGCGCCTCGCGCAGGCCATGCTCGCCACGCACTCGCCCGACGCCCTGCGCCGCGCGATCGCCACGGGCGACGAGAAGACGCTCACGGCCGTACCCGGCATCGGCAAGAGGGGCGCCCAGAAGCTCCTGCTGGAGCTCAAGGACCGGCTCGGCGAGCCCCTCGGCACCGGCACCGGCATCGGCGCCCCGGTCAGCACCGGCTGGCGCGACCAGCTGCACGCCGCGCTGATCGGTCTCGGGTACGCCACGCGCGAGGCCGACGAGGCCGTCTCCGCCGTCGCCCCGCAGGCCGAGGCCGCCGAGGGCACACCCCAGGTGGGCCAGCTGCTCAAGGCCGCCCTGCAGACCCTCAACCGCGCCCGCTGAACCGCCGGCCGCCCGACCACCAGACCGCGAGGCACCACGCGCATGCGGTGTCCTCCCGGGGAGCAGCCCCCGGACCCCCGGCCGGATGACACAGCCGGCATGCCACGGCGAGGAGAACTTCAGTGAACTGGGACGACACGACCGACGAGAGCGCCGCGGAGCGGCTCGTCGGCGCGTCCGCCGACCGTGAGGACCAGGCCGTCGAGGCGGCCCTGCGCCCCAAGGACCTGGACGAGTTCATCGGCCAGGAGAAGGTCCGCGAGCAGCTCGACCTCGTCCTGCGTGCCGCCCGCGCGCGCGGCGCCACCGCCGACCACGTGCTGCTCTCCGGCGCCCCCGGCCTCGGCAAGACCACCCTCTCGATGATCATCGCCGCCGAGATGGGCGCCCCCATCCGCATCACCAGCGGCCCCGCCATCCAGCACGCCGGCGACCTCGCGGCCATCCTCTCCTCGCTCCAGGAGGGCGAGGTGCTGTTCCTCGACGAGATCCACCGCATGTCCCGGCCCGCCGAGGAGATGCTCTACATGGCGATGGAGGACTTCCGGGTCGACGTGATCGTCGGCAAGGGCCCCGGCGCCACCGCGATCCCGCTGGAGCTGCCTCCGTTCACGCTGGTCGGCGCCACCACCCGCGCGGGTCTGCTGCCGCCCCCGCTGCGCGACCGCTTCGGCTTCACCGCGCACATGGAGTTCTACGAGCCCGCCGAGCTCCAGCGTGTCATCCACCGCTCCGCGAACCTCCTCGACGTGGAGATCGGCTCGGAAGGCGCCGCCGAGATCGCGGGGCGCTCCCGCGGCACACCCCGTATCGCCAACCGTCTGCTGCGCCGCGTCCGGGACTACGCGCAGGTCAAGGCCGACGGGATCATCACGCGCGAGATCGCCGCGGCCGCGCTCAAGGTCTACGAGGTCGACGCCCGCGGCCTCGACCGGCTCGACCGCGGTGTCCTGGAGGCCCTGCTCAAGCTGTTCGGCGGCGGTCCGGTCGGTCTGTCCACGCTCGCGGTCGCGGTGGGGGAGGAGCGCGAGACCGTCGAGGAGGTCGCCGAGCCCTTCCTCGTACGGGAGGGGTTGCTCGCCCGTACACCGCGCGGCCGGGTGGCCACCCCGGCCGCATGGGCACATCTCGGCCTGACGCCGCCGCGCCAGGCGACCGGGGGAAACGGACAAGGGGACCTGTTCGGGGCGTGACGGCGCGCGCACTCGCGGGGTCAGGAACCCCGGTGCCATGCTGAGCGTTGTTCCCTGAGCGCGGACTCGCTTAGACTCCGCCGATGCCGCCCTTGTCGACGGCATACATACCCCCATCCAGCAGGCCGCTCACATCGCGGTCGAAGAAGGAAGTTCCGTCCCGTGAGTCTCGTGACCCTCCTCCCGTTCATCGTGCTCATCGGGGCCATGTTCCTGATGACCCGGTCGGCCAAGAAGAAGCAGCAGCAGGCCGCTTCCATGCGCAATGACATGCAGCCCGGCTCCGGCGTGCGCACGATCGGTGGCATGTACGCCACTGTCAAGGAGGTCAACGAGGACTCGGTCCTCCTTGACGCCGGCCCGGGCGTCGACCTGCTGTTTGCGAAGAACGCGATCGGCGCCGTGCTCTCGGACGACGAGTACAACCGCATCGTCCACGGCATCGAGCACGACCTGGATGCGGACGGGTCGGTCGTTCCCGACGACGCCTCCTCCCTCACCGAGACCGACGAGCCCGCCGCCGACGCCTCTTCCGACGCCTCCGACGACAAGCCCCTCGACCTCGGCAAGAAGGACGTCGCCGTCGAGCCGTCCGACAAGCCCGCCGAGGCGGAGGCCGACAAGGCCGACGAAGCAGAGCCGAAGAAGACCGACGGCGAGTCCGACGCGAAGTAGGCACGCCCCGGGGAGGCGGCGCGATCCGCTTGCGCCCCGCGCCTCCGGGACCTGCGTTTTCGCACGGAATCCCGACACCATGTCATGGCCGCCCACGCGCTGACCCCGCGCATGGCGGCCCGAGAGGGAGTACGAGAAGGTGGCAGCACCGAAGAAGGGCCGGAGCGCGAGCGCCCAGAGCAGGCCGGGGCGCTCGCTGGCCCTCATCCTGATCGCCATCGCGGCGCTCACGGGGGGGATGTTCCTCTCCGGGCACCCCACCCCGCGTCTCGGCATCGACCTCGCCGGCGGCACGAGCATCACGCTCACGGCGAAGAACGAGCCGGGCCAGCCGAACGCGATCAACAAGACCAACATGAACACCGCGGTCGACATCATGAACCGCCGTGTCAACGGTCTCGGCGTCTCTGAGGCCGAGGTGCAGACCCAGGGATCCGACAACATCATTGTCAACATCCCCAAGGGCACGAATTCCAAGGAAGCCCGGGATCAGGTCGGCACCACCGCGCAGCTCTACTTCCGCCCGGTCCTGGCCACCGAGGTCTCCGGTTCGGCCGCGTCGGCCAGCCCGTCCCCCAGCGCTTCGAGCAGCTCCTCCTCGAAGGCCACGGACAAGGCCACCGACAAGGCGACCTCGTCGAGCTCCGCGAGCCCGACGGCCTCCGCCACGTCCCAGGGCCGTGCGGTCACCGACGCCCTGAAGGCCGACTCCACGCCGTCCGCGAGCAGCTCCGCGAGCTCCTCGGCCAGCCCTTCGGGCTCCTCCAGCGCCTCGCCGTCGCCGAGCGGCAGCGCGAGCGCCAGCGCCGCGGCCACCAAGCTCGAGGCCCAGTACGCCGCGCTCGACTGCACGGACAAGGCGCAGCGCGCCAAGGCCGGCGAAGGCACCAAGGCCACCGACCCCACCGTGGCCTGCGGCAAGAACAACACCTCGGGCCAGTGGCAGAAGTACGTCCTCGGCCCCGCCGAGGTCAAGGGCACGGACATCAAGAGCGCCGCGGCCGTCTTCGACACCCAGAGCGCGGCGGGCTGGAAGGTCACCATGGAGTTCACCTCCGGTGGCTCCAAGAAGTTCGCCGACATCACCGGCCAGCTCGCGAAGAACCAGTCCCCGCAGAACCAGTTCGCGATCGTCCTCGACGGTGATGTCGTCTCCGACCCGTTCGTCCAGCAGGCGCTGACCGGCGGCAGTGCGGAGATCTCCGGCAGCTTCGACCAGACCGAGGCGCAGAGCCTGGCGAACATGCTGAAGTACGGCGCGCTGCCGCTCACCTTCAAGGAGTCGAGCGTCACCACGGTGACCGCCGCGCTCGGCGGCGAGCAGCTGCACGCCGGTCTGATCGCGGGCGCCATCGGCCTCGGCCTGGTCGTCATCTACCTGGTGCTCTACTACCGGGGCCTGTCGGTCATCGCCATCCCCTCCCTGCTGGTCTCGGGCGCCCTCACCTACGTGATCATGGCGCTGCTCGGCCCCACCATCGGCTTCGCGCTGAACCTGCCCGCGGTCTGTGGCGCCATCGTCGCGATCGGTATCACAGCGGACTCGTTCATCGTGTTCTTCGAACGCATCCGGGACGAGATCCGCGAGGGCCGCTCCCTGCGTCCGGCCGTCGAGCGTGCCTGGCCGCGCGCGCGGCGCACCATCCTGGTCTCCGACTTCGTGTCGTTCCTTGCCGCCGCGGTGCTCTTCATCGTCACCGTCGGCAAGGTCCAGGGCTTCGCGTTCACGCTCGGTCTGACCACGGTGCTCGACGTGGTCGTCGTCTTCTTCTTCACCAAGCCGTTGATGACGCTCCTCGCCCGCCGGAAGTTCTACGCGAGCGGCCACAAGTGGTCCGGCCTCGACCCCAAGGCCCTGGGCGCCAAACCACCGCTGCGCCGTACTCGCCGTCCCTCCGCCCCCGTCGACCCGAAGGAGGCGTGAGATGTCGAAACTCGGCACCCTCGGCGCCCGGCTCCACCGCGGCGAGATCGGCTACGACTTCGTCGGCAAGCGCAAGATCTGGTACGGCATCTCGATCCTGATCACCATCACGGCCATCCTCGGCCTGACGGTGCGCGGCCTGAACATGGGCATCGAGTTCCAGGGCGGCGCCGTCTTCACCACCGGGAAGACCAGCGTCTCGGTGGCCCAGGCCGAGACGTACGCGCAGGACGCGTCCGGCCACGACGCGGTCGTCCAGAAGCTCGGCAACGGCGGTCTGCGCATCCAGATCGCCGGCATCGACACGGACAAGTCCGATCAGATCAAGGACAAGCTCGCCAAGGACCTGAACGTCAACTCGGAGAAGATCAACGCCGACCTGGTCGGCCCCAGTTGGGGTGAGCAGATCGCCAACAAGGCCTGGGAGGGCCTGGCGATCTTCATGGTCCTCGTCGTGATCTACCTGGCGATCGCCTTCGAGTGGCGCATGGCCGTGGCCGCGCTCGTCGCCCTGATCCACGACATCACCATCACGGTCGGCATCTACGCCCTGGTCGGCTTCGAGGTCACCCCGGGCACCGTGATCGGTCTGCTCACCATCCTCGGTTACTCGCTGTACGACACGGTCGTCGTCTTCGACAGCCTCAAGGAGCAGACGAAGGACATCACCAAGCAGACCCGCTACACCTACAGCGAGATCGCCGACCGCTCGATCAACGGCACCCTGGTGCGTTCGATCAACACCACGGTCGTCGCGCTGCTGCCGGTCGCGGGCCTGCTGTTCATCGGTGGCGGTGTGCTCGGCGCGGGCATGCTCAACGACATCTCGCTGTCGCTGTTCGTCGGCCTCGCGGCCGGTGCGTACTCCTCGATCTTCATCGCCACGCCGCTCGTCGCCGACCTCAAGGAGCGCGAGCCGCAGATGAAGGCCCTCAGGAAGCGCGTCCTCGCCAAGCGGGCCCAGGCCGCCGCGAAGGGCGAGCCCCTGGAGACCGAGGTCACCGAGGTGATGCTGGACGACGAGCCGGAGGACGACGGGCCCCTGGTCGTCGGCCCGCGCAACCAGCCCGCGTCCCGCAACCGAGGCCGTGGCCGACCTTCGGGGAAGCGCCGATGACCGAGCTCACAGACATCACGACGCTGCTGCTCAGCCGTATCCGTGACGTGGCCGACTACCCGGAGCCGGGGGTGATGTTCAAGGACATCACGCCGCTCCTGGCGGACCCGGCGGCCTTCACGGCGCTCACCGACGCCCTGGCGGAGATCGCCGTGCGGGCCGAGGCCACGAAGATCGTCGGCCTGGAGGCCCGCGGGTTCATCCTCGGCGCCCCCGTCGCCGTCCGCGCCGGGATCGGCTTCATCCCCGTACGCAAGGCGGGCAAGCTCCCCGGAGCGACCCTGTCGCAGTCGTACGACCTGGAGTACGGCTCGGCCGAGATCGAGGTGCACGCCGAGGACCTGAGCGTGGCCGACCGCGTCCTGGTCGTCGACGACGTCCTCGCCACCGGCGGCACCGCCGAGGCCTCGCTCCAGCTCATCCGCCGGGCGGGCGCCGAGGTCGCGGGCGTCGCCGTGCTGATGGAGCTCGGCTTCCTCGGCGGCCGAGGCCGTCTGGAGCCGGCTCTCGCGGGCGCTCCGCTGGAGGCGCTCCTCAAGGTCTGAGGGCCGTGGGCGCGGCACCTGGGGGAAAGCCCCGGGAAAGGCCTGGGAAGGCCCTGAGACACCCGTAGGACACCGTGGAGGCGGGCCCGGAGGAATCCGGAGCCCGCCTCTCGCGTTCCTCCTGTAGGAGGCCGTCACAGCGGCCGAAAGCGAGTCCGACGCCCAGGATCGCTACCATGGGGTTTCCGGAGCCTGACCGGGGGACCCGGAACGCGCACGAGGAGCCCTCTTGCCAGACGAGGCCCAGCCACTCACCGCCGCCAAGCCCGAGCCTGCCTCGGCCCCCGCGGCGACGCCCGCCAAGAACGCCACGAGCGGGCGGGTCGAGCACGCCCAGACCGCCCCCGACGGCAAGGCGGCCGAGCAGCCACGCCCCAAGCCGGCCCGTTCCGAGCGCCCCGCGAGCACCCCGGCGGTCCGTTCCGCGGCCGCCCCCTCCGGCCGTCCCAGCAGCTCCTCCAACCGTGTCCGCGCCCGCCTGGCCCGGCTCGGCGTGCAGCGCTCGAACCCGTACAACCCGGTCCTGGAGCCGCTGCTGCGGATAGTGCGCAGCAACGACCCGAAGATCGAGACGTCGACGCTGCGGCAGATCGAGAAGGCCTACCAGGTCGCCGAGCGCTGGCACCGCGGCCAGAAGCGCAAGAGCGGCGACCCGTACATCACGCACCCGCTCGCCGTGACGACCATCCTCGCCGAGCTGGGCATGGACCCGGCCACGCTGATGGCGGGCCTGCTGCACGACACCGTCGAGGACACCGAGTACGGCCTGGACACACTCAAGCGCGACTTCGGCGACCAGGTCGCGCTGCTCGTCGACGGTGTCACCAAGCTCGACAAGGTCAAGTTCGGCGAGGCCGCGCAGGCCGAGACCGTCCGCAAGATGGTCGTCGCCATGGCCAAGGACCCCCGCGTCCTGGTCATCAAGCTCGCCGACCGTCTGCACAACATGCGCACCATGCGCTACCTCAAGCGCGAGAAGCAGGAGAAGAAGGCGCGCGAGACCCTCGAGATCTACGCGCCGCTCGCCCACCGCCTGGGCATGAACACCATCAAGTGGGAGCTGGAGGACCTCGCCTTCGCGATCCTCTACCCCAAGATGTACGACGAGATCGTCCGCCTGGTCGCCGAACGCGCCCCCAAGCGCGACGAATACCTCGCCATAGTGACCGACGAGGTCCAGTCCGACCTGCGCGCCGCCCGCATCAAGGCGACCGTCACCGGCCGCCCGAAGCACTACTACTCCGTCTACCAGAAGATGATCGTCCGCGGCCGTGACTTCGCGGAGATCTACGACCTGGTGGGCATCCGTGTCCTCGTGGACACCGTCAGGGACTGCTACGCCGCCCTCGGCACCGTGCACGCGCGATGGAACCCGGTCCCCGGCCGGTTCAAGGACTACATCGCGATGCCCAAGTTCAACATGTACCAGTCGCTGCACACGACGGTCATCGGCCCCAACGGCAAGCCGGTCGAACTCCAGATCCGCACGTTCGACATGCACCGCCGCGCCGAGTACGGCATCGCCGCGCACTGGAAGTACAAGCAGGAGACCGTCGCCGGTTCCTCCAAGATCCGTACGGACGTGCCCCGGGCCGCCAAGGGCAGCGCGGGTCAGGACACCGTCAACGACATGGCGTGGCTGCGCCAGTTGCTCGACTGGCAGAAGGAGACCGAGGACCCGAGCGAGTTCCTGGAGTCCCTGCGCTTCGACCTCTCCCGCAACGAGGTCTTCGTCTTCACGCCCAAGGGCGACGTCATAGCGCTCCCGGCCGGCGCGACACCGGTGGACTTCGCGTACGCGGTCCACACGGAGGTCGGCCACCGGACGATAGGCGCACGGGTCAACGGACGCCTCGTACCGCTCGAATCCACCCTGGACAACGGCGACTTGGTGGAGGTCTTCACCTCCAAGGCGGCCGGCGCGGGCCCCTCCCGCGACTGGCTGGGCTTCGTCAAGTCCCCGCGCGCCCGCAACAAGATCCGCGCCTGGTTCTCCAAGGAGCGCCGCGACGAGGCGATCGAGCAGGGCAAGGACGCCATCGCCCGCGCGATGCGCAAACAGAACCTGCCGATCCAGCGCATCCTCACCGGCGACTCCCTGGTCACCCTCGCGCACGAGATGCGCTACCCCGACATCTCGTCGCTGTACGCGGCGATCGGCGAGGGCCATGTCACCGCGCAGAGCGTCGTGCAGAAGCTGGTGCAGGCCCTCGGCGGCGAGGAGGCGGCCACCGAGGAGATCGACGAGAGCGTCCCGCCCGCGCGCGGACGCGGCCGCAAGCGCCGCTCCAACGCCGACCCGGGTGTCGTCGTCAAGGGTGTCGACGACGTGTGGGTCAAGCTCGCCCGCTGCTGTACGCCCGTGCCGGGCGACCCGATCATCGGCTTCGTCACCCGCGGCAGCGGTGTGTCGGTTCACCGCAGCGACTGTGTCAACGTGGACTCGCTGTCCCGTGAGCCCGAGCGCATCCTCGACGTCGAGTGGGCGCCCACCCAGTCCTCGGTCTTCCTGGTCGCCATCCAGGTCGAGGCCCTGGACCGCTCCCGGCTCCTGTCGGACGTCACCCGCGTGCTGTCCGACCAGCACGTCAACATCCTGTCCGCGGCCGTCCAGACCTCCCGCGACCGCGTCGCCACCTCCCGCTTCACCTTCGAGATGGGCGACCCCAAGCACCTGGGGCACGTCCTGAAGGCGGTCAGGGGCGTGGAGGGCGTGTACGACGTGTACAGGGTGACCTCGGCGCGCAGGCCCTCCGACGGGTCCTGAGTTCCGCGGCCCGGCGGCCCGTCGACGGGCCACTACGTAGAGGGGCTCCGGTACGAATCGAACGATTCGTACCGGAGCCCCTCTACGTAGTGGCGGGAAAACCCAGCCGCCTCGGCAGCCTCAGCCGCCGAACTCCTGCAGACCCTTCAACGCCTGGTCCAGCAGTGCCTGACGGCCGTCGAGCTCCTTCTGGAGCTTGTCGGCCCTCGACGCGTTGCCGGCGGCGCGCGCCGTCTCGATCTGTCCCTGGAGCTTGTCCACGGCGGCCTGCAGCTGACCGGTCAGACCCTCGGCACGCGCGCGTGCCTCCGGGTTGGTCCGGCGCCACTCGGCCTCCTCGGACTCCTGCAGAGCCCGCTCCACCGCGTGCATCCGCCCCTCGACCTTCGGGCGGGCGTCGCGCGGCACATGGCCGATGGCCTCCCAGCGCTCGTTGATGGAACGGAAGGCGGCACGGGCGGCCTTCAGGTCCTGCACCGGGACGAGCTTCTCGGCCTCCTCGGCCAGCTCCTCCTTGAGCTTCAGGTTCTCCGACTGCTCGGCGTCCCGCTCGGCGAAGACCGAGCTGCGCGCCGCGAAGAACACGTCCTGGGCGCCGCGGAAGCGGTTCCACAGGTCGTCCTCGTGCTCGCGCTGGGCGCGGCCCGCGGCCTTCCAGTCCGCCATCAGCTCGCGGTAACGCGCCGCCGTCGGACCCCAGTCCGTGGAGGCGGACAGCGACTCGGCCTCCGCGACCAGCTTCTCCTTGATCTTGCGGGCGTCCTCGCGCTGCGCGTCCAGCGAGGCGAAGTGCGCCTTGCGGCGCTTGGAGAACGCCGAGCGCGCGTGCGAGAAGCGGTGCCACAGCTCGTCGTCCGACTTGCGGTCGAGTCGCGGCAGCCCCTTCCAGGTGTCCACCAGCGAGCGCAGCCGCTCACCGGCCGCCCGCCACTGGTCGCTCTGCGCCAGCTCCTCCGCCTCGACGACCAGCGCCTCCTTGGCGTGCCGCGCCTCGTCGGACTGCTTCGCACGCTGGACCTTGCGCTCCTCACGGCGCGCGTCGACCGTCTCGACGAGCTTGTCCAGCCGCTTCTTCAGCGCGTCCAGATCGCCGACCGCGTGGTGGGCGTCCACCTGTTCGCGGATATGACCGATCGCGATCTGGGCGTCCTTCGCCGACAGGTCGGTGGTTTTCACTCGCCGCTCGAGGAGGCCGATCTCGACAACCAGGCCTTCGTACTTGCGCTCGAAGTAGGTCAGCGCCTCATCAGGCGAGCCGGCCTGCCAGGAACCGACGACCTGCTCGCCGTCGGCGGTACGCACGTACACGGTCCCCGTCTCGTCGACGCGGCCCCACGGGTCGCTGCTCACAGCGCCTCCTCCACATGATGCCTGCGAGGGGCTTCAGCGCCCCTGGGCATCGTCCACAGTTTCGTCACGGCCAACATAGGCGACCAGCCCGGCGGCTGTCCGCATCCAGCGCGACCGAAATTTCGCAGTTGACGGTCAGGATTTCGTCACGGTCATCTTGTTGATCACGGCCGTCGCGTTGGGCGCCCCGTCGCCCTGGCCAGTGCTCTCTCCGGCCGCGGCGATCTTCTTGAGAACCGTGAGGCCGGACTTGGAAATCGTTCCGAACGGTGTGTAGTCGGCCGGCAGCTGACTGTCCTGGTAGACGAGGAAGAACTGGCTGCCGCCCGTGTTGCGTCCCTGCTTCGTCTGGGGGTTGTACTGGTTCGCCATCGCGAGCGTGCCCGCCGGGTAGATGCCGCCCTTGAGGGTGGTGTCCTTCAGGTTCTCGTCCGGGATCGTGTACCCGGGACCGCCGGCGCCGGTGCCCTTCGGGTCACCGCACTGCAGCACGTAGATGCCGTTCGTGGTGAGCCGGTGGCACTTGGTGTGGTCGAAGAACCCCTTGCCCGCGAGGAAGTCGAACGAGTTCACGGTGTGCGGGGCCGCGGCCGTCTTCAGCGCGATGTCGATGTCGCCGCAGGTCGTCGCCAGCTTCATCGTGTAGTCCGCCGACTTGTCGATGCTCATCGCCGGCTCCTTCTTCCAGCTCAGCGACTTCACCGCGCCTTCGGCGGGCTTGGCGCACGGGTCCGGCGCCTTGGTGGGCGCGGAGGCGCTCGGGCTGACTTCCGCGCCCGCGTTGGCCTTCTTGCCGTCGTCCTTGAAGACCCCGGTCGCGTACGACACCACACTGCCGACGACGATCACGCCGAGGACCGACGCGACCACCGTGTTGCGCATGTGTGACTTGCGCCGCGCGGCCGTACGCCGCTGCTGCTGCCGCAAGAACTTCTCCCGGGCGAGCTGACGCCGCCGCTGTTCCTGGGTGACCACCGGGTTATCTCCTCATGCGTCTCGTACGTCAAGTGGGACGCGTGCGTCTTGTGAGCCGACCGCCTGCGTGTGCCCCGTACCGTATATGGGTTAGCTGAGGAAACGGCAGCGCCGGTAGGCTCTGATCCACAGCCAGCCACCCCGTACGGCACCACGCGTACGCCCACCACGAAGGACGATCGTGCTCATTGCCGGGTTCCCCGCCGGGGCCTGGGGCACCAACTGTTACCTGGTCGCCCCCGCCGCCGGTGAGGAGTGCGTGATCATCGACCCGGGCCACCAGGCCGCCCAGGGAGTCGAGGACGCACTCAAGAAGCATCGGCTCAAGCCCGTCGCCGTCGTCCTCACCCACGGCCACATCGACCACGTGGCCTCGGTCGTGCCCGTCTGCGGCGCCCATGACGTACCGGCCTGGATCCACCCCGACGACCGGTACATGATGAGCGACCCGGAGCGGGCGCTCGGCCGGTCCATCGGCATGCCGCTGATGGGCGAGCTGACCGTGGGGGAGCCGGACGACGTACGGACGCTGACCGACGGCACGCGGTTGGAGCTGGCCGGTCTCGAGCTGTCCGTCGCGCACGCGCCCGGCCATACCAAGGGGTCGGTGACGTTCCGGATGCCCGAGACGGCGGACATTCCGCAGGTCTTCTTCTCGGGAGATCTGCTCTTCGCCGGCTCCATCGGACGCACCGACCTGCCCGGCGGTGACATGGACGAGATGCTCGGCTCGCTGGCCCGTGTGTGCCTGCCGCTCGACGACTCGACCGTGGTGCTGTCCGGCCACGGCCCCCAGACGACCATCGGCCAGGAGCGCGCCACCAACCCGTATCTGCGGCAGGTGGCGGCGGACCGCCAAGCGCGCGGCGCCGAGCCCGCTCCCCGACGAGGAATGTGACGAGAGACTTTCGTGAGCACCTTCAAGGCCCCCAAGGGCACGTACGACCTGATCCCGCCGGAGAGCGCCAAGTACCTCGCCGTGCGCGAGGCGATCGCCGCGCCGCTGCGCAACTCCGGCTACGGCTACATCGAGACGCCCGGCTTCGAGAACGTCGAGCTCTTCGCGCGCGGCGTCGGTGAGTCCACCGACATCGTGACCAAGGAGATGTACGCCTTCGAGACCAAGGGCGGCGACCAGCTCGCCCTGCGCCCCGAGGGCACGGCCTCCGTGCTGCGCGCCGCGCTGGAGGCCAACCTGCACAAGGCCGGCAACCTCCCCGTCAAGCTCTGGTACTCGGGCTCCTACTACCGCTACGAGCGCCCCCAGAAGGGCCGTTACCGCCACTTCTCGCAGGTCGGTGCCGAGGCGATCGGGGCCGAGGACCCGGCGCTCGACGCCGAGCTGATCATCCTCGCGGACCAGGCGTACCGCTCGCTGGGCCTGCGTGACTTCCGCATCCTGCTGAACTCGCTGGGCGACCAGGAGTGCCGTCCGGTCTACCGGGCCGCCCTGCAGGACTTCCTGCGCGGCCTGGACCTGGACGAGGACACGCTGCGCCGTGCCGAGATCAACCCCTTGCGGGTCCTGGACGACAAGCGCGACGACGTGCAGAAGCAGCTGGTGGGTGCGCCGCTGCTGCGCGACTACCTGTGCGACGCGTGCAAGACGTACCACGAGGAGGTGCGTGAGCTGATCACCGCCGCGGGTGTCTCCTTCGAGGACGACCCGAAGCTGGTGCGCGGCCTGGACTACTACACGCGGACCACCTTCGAGTTCATCCACGACGGTCTGGGCTCCCAGTCCGCGGTGGGCGGCGGCGGGCGCTACGACGGGCTGTCCGAGATGATCGGTGGTCCCGCGCTGCCGTCGGTGGGCTGGGCCCTGGGCGTCGACCGTACGGTGCTCGCCCTGGAGGCCGAGGGTGTCTCGCTCGAACTCCCCGCGGCCACGAGCGTGTTCGCCGTTCCGCTGGGGGAGGAGGCCCGCCGGGTGCTCTTCGCCAAGGTGACCGAGTTGCGCAAGCTCGGTGTCGCCGCCGACTTCTCCTACGGTTCCAAGGGGCTCAAGGGGGCGATGAAGAACGCGAACCGGTCGGGGGCGCGGTACGCGATCGTCGCCGGTGAGCGGGATCTCGCCGAGGGTGTCGTCCAGCTCAAGGACATGGAGTCCGGTGAGCAGACGGCGGTCGGGGTGAACGAGATCGTGGCGGAGCTCGAGACGCGACTGGGCTGAGAACCGGATCCCTCGCCCCCGCCGCCCCTACCCGTCCCATCCCTACCTGGGGGCTCCGCCCCCAGCCCCCTATCGGCCTGAACGGCCTCGTCCTCAAACGCCGGACGGGCTGAAGGATGCGCGCCGGCGCTCTTGAGGGGCGCGGGGAACTGTGCGACCAGCCCCCACCCGCCGCAGGCAGGGAACACACCCGGGGGGCTGGGGCGCAGCCCCAGGGGCGGGAGAATGGGGTCAGTCCAGCAGGCCGAAGCGCATCGCGCTCGTCACCGCCGCGGTGCGGTCGTCCACCCCCAGTTTGGTGAAGGCCCGCAGCAGGTGGGTCTTCACGGTGGACTCGCCGATGAACAGGCGGCGCCCGATCTCGGCGTTCGTGCAGCCCTCCGCCACCAGCCGCAGCACCGCCGTCTCACGCTCGGACAACCTCGGCCGCTCCGGCTTCGTACGGAGCTGGTCGACGAGGCGGGCGGCGACGGAGGGGGCCAGCACGGTCTCACCGCGCGCGGCGGAGCGGACGGCGTCGGCGAGTTCGCCACGCGGGAGGTCCTTCAGGAGATAGCCCGCGGCTCCGGCCTCGACCGCCCGCAGAATGTCCCGGTCCGTCTCGTACGTCGTCAGCACGATGACCCGGCAGCCCAGCCCCGCCTCGGTCATCCGCACGATCGAGTCGACACCCCCGCCCCCCGGCATCCGCAGGTCCATCAGGACGATGTCCGGCCGGAGTTCGGCCGCCAGCGCCTCCGCCTGCGGGCCGCTCGACGCGTCGGCGATCACATCGAGGTCGGGCTCGGCACTGAGCATCGCGCGCAGCCCTTCCCGTACGACGGGATGGTCGTCTGCCAGGACGATGCGGATCACGAGTCACTCCTTGGAACGGGCAGGCGGACGGTGACGGTCGTGCCCTCGCCGGGCGCGCTGCGCACCTGGGCCCTGCCGCCCACTTCCGCGGCCCGGGCGCGCAGCCCGGTCAGACCGTAGCCGCCGACCGGCGCGGTGGGGTCGAAGCCGGGGCCGTCGTCCCGTACGGAGAGGGTGAGGCAGTCGTGCGCGTACGTCAGGGCGACCGCGATCGTCGACGAACTCCCCGCGTGTTTACGGACGTTGGCGAGCGCCTCCTGGCAGGAGCGCAGGACCACGACCTCGGGCCCGGCGGGCAGCGCGCGCACGGGTCCGGTGACGTCGACCGTCGCCTCGTGGCGCGCGGCCAGCCGGCGCAGCGCGTCGGGCAGCGAGGCCCCGTCGAGGTCGGCGGGCGCGCCTCCGGCGACCAGGGCCCGCGCCTCGGCGAGGTTCTGCCGGGCCGTCTCCGCCATCAGGGACAGGTGGCGGCGGGCCTGCGGGACGTCGTGGTCGAGTTCGGCCTCGACCGCCTGCACCAGCATCAGCAGGCTCGTGAAGCCCTGTGCGAGCGTGTCGTGGATCTCCCGGGAGAGCCGTTCCCGCTCGGCCAGCGCGCCGTGCGCCGACGAGAGCCGGGAGAGCTCGTGGCGACTGGCGTCCAGTTCGGCGATCAGCTCGGCCCGTTCCTGGCTCTGCTCGATGATGCGGATGGTCCAGTTGCCGAAGGCCACCGCGAAGACGAGGGTGACCACGCCGAAGAGCGAGTTGAAGAAGACGTCCTGGTCGCTCGGCCACCACAGCAGCGCCCAACCCACCACCGGCGCGATGTTGATGACCGTCACGGCCGCGAGCGCCCAGCGCAGCCGCAGCGCCATGAAGCACTGGGGGACGAGCGCGAAGGCCATCAGCCGGGTCTCGCCGACGAGGATCCCCGACGGCAGGAACAGCACGATCGCCCCCGCGAGATAGCCCAGGGCCCGGCGTTCGTCGGGCGGGTCGCCGCTGAGGACGGGGCGCCCCACCGCCACGTACCAGGGAATCAGCGCCACCAGCAGCGCCGCCGAGACGAGGCGGAGGTGCCACCCCGGATGCCCCGTGCCGAGCACGAACACCAGGGTGGCCACACACACGATCGCGAAGTACGAGTCCCAGAGCCGGAAGGAGCGGTCCCAGGTGTACGAGCTCTTCGCGCCGCCGGGTCCGGCGACCCGTTCGGTCATCCGTCGCGACGGTTCTTCCAGCGGAAGGTCAGCAGACACAGCAGCAATCCTCCGACGCACCAGGCCCCCAGCACCAGGGCGATCCGCCCGAACTCCCAGCCGCCCGCCTGCTCCAGGACCTTCGCCGACTCGGGCAGGAACACCCCGCGCAGCCCCTGGCACATCCACTTCAGCGGGAACAGGGCGCCGATGTTCAGCATCCAGCCGGGGATCGTGTCGATGGCGATGTAGACCCCGGAGATGAACTGCAGCACGAGGAAGGGCAGTACGACGACGGAGGTGGCGCTCTTGCCGGACTTCGGGACCGAGCTGATCGCGATGCCGAGCAGGGCGCAGGCCGTCAGGCCCAGGACGAAGATCCAGGCGAAGTCGGCCCACTTGGCGGGATCCGAGGGCAGCTTCACGTCGTACAGCGACGTGCCGACGACGAGCAGGATCGCCGTCTCCAGGAGACCGGTGACCAGAACCAGCCAGATCTTGCCCAGGAAGTACGCGGCCGGTGGCATCGGAGTGCCGCGCAGCCGCCGCAGCACCTTCTCGTCCCGTTCGATGGCGATGGAGATGCCGAGGGACTGGAAGCTCGTGGACATGATGCCCGCGGCCATCATCGCGGGGACGTACAGCTGGGAGGCGGTGATGCCCGCGCCCCGCACGTCGTCCTTGAAGATCGACGCGAAGAGGAACAGGAAGACGACGGGGAAGGCGAAGGTGAACACCACCTGGTCGCGCTGACGGAAGAACTGCTTGATCTCCAGGGCACCTCGCCGCAGGCCGAGCCCCCAGGCTCCGGGCAGCCGCCCCGAGGACGCCTCACTGCGTACGCGTTCGGTCGTCAGGGTCATCGCGCGCTCTCCTGTCCGGTCAGGCGGAGATAGACGTCCTCCAGGGTCGGGCGGGTCACACTCAGCCCGGGTATCTCGCCGTCGAAGCGGCGGGTGAGCTCGGCGACCGTGCGGGTGGGGGTGTCCGTGCGCTCACGGCGCTCGGTGCCGTCGGCCTCCGTCCACTCGACGGTCGCCTCGGTGCCGAAGCGTTCGCGCAGCGCGGCGGGTTCGCCTTCCGCGACGACCCGGCCCCGCGCGACGACCGCGAGCCGGTCCGCCAGTGCCTCCGCCTCCTCCAGGTAGTGGGTGGTGAGCAGGATGGTCGTGCCCTCGTCGGCCAGTTTCCGGATCAGGTCCCAGAACTGGCGGCGGGCGGCCGGGTCGAAGCCGGTCGTCGGTTCGTCCAGGAGCAGCAGCTCGGGGCCGCCGATCACCCCGAGCGCCACGTCCAGACGCCTGCGCTGGCCGCCCGAGAGCGCCTTGACGCGGCTGTCCGTCTTCGCCTCCAGACCGACGAGCCCGATGACCTCCTCCGGGTCGCGGGGCCTCGGGTAGTAGCGGGCGAAGTGCCGTACGGTCTCGCCGACCGTCAACTCAGCGGGCGCCGATTCGTCCTGCCAGACGATGCCGACCCGCGAGCGCCACGCGCGTGTGCCGGTCGCCGGATCCGCGCCGAGCACGGACACCTCGCCCGCGTCCCGCCCGCGGTTGCCCTGGAGGATCTCCACCGTGGTGCTCTTGCCCGCGCCATTGGGTCCGAGCAGGCCGAACACCTCGCCGCGGCGGATGCCGAGATCGATGCCGTCGACGGCGGTCACGTCCCCGTACTGCTTGCGCAGCCCCCGTACGTCCACCGCGAGATCGTTCGCGTGTGTTGTCATGCCGTCGAGCCTGCCGCCGAAGCGAACGTTCCGGGACGACCGTGCGTACCTCCTTATGTCCATCGAACGGTGGACACACATCTGGGTGCGGCACAATGTCGGTTGCCCGCAGGCCCTTCGAGACTACGGAAACGGCGTGATGAGCAAGACGACAGTCAAGGACGTCTCCATCGACCAGGAACGCTCCGACGGTCCCCGGACGGTCGGCGGCAGCCGGGCGTTCGCCCTGTTGCTGGTGATCACCGGTGCGGCCGGTCTGCTCGCCGCGTGGGTCATCACGATCGACAAGTTCAAGCTGCTGGAGAATCCGAACTTCGTGCCGGGGTGCAGCCTGAACCCGGTCGTCTCCTGCGGCAACATCATGAAGAGCAAGCAGGCCGCGGCCTTCGGGTTCCCCAATCCGATGCTCGGTCTCGTCGCGTACGGCATCGTGATCTGTGTCGGGATGAGCCTGCTCGCGCGGGCCACCTACCCGCGCTGGTACTGGCTGACCTTCAACGCCGGCACCCTCTTCGGGGTCGGATTCTGCACCTGGCTGCAGTTCCAGTCGCTGTACCGGATCAACTCGCTGTGCCTGTGGTGCTCGCTGGCCTGGGTCGCCACGATCATCATGTTCTGGTACGTGACCTCGTCGAACATCCGCAACAACTTCCTGCCCGCCCCACGCTGGCTGAAGAACTTCTTCGGCGAGTTCACCTGGGTCCTGCCCGTCATGCACATCGGGATCATCGGGATGCTGATCCTGACCCGCTGGTGGGATTTCTGGACCAGCTGACAGCCCTGCGGGGATTGTCAGTGGGGTGACATAGGGTTTCGGACGTGGAGCCCGACCTGTTCACCGCCGCAGCAGAAGAACGCCAGGAGAAGGACCCGTCCAGCAGCCCCCTGGCCGTACGGATGCGTCCGCGTACCCTCGACGAGGTCGTGGGCCAGCAGCATCTGCTGAAGCCGGGCTCGCCCCTGCGCAGACTCGTCGGCGAGGGGAACGGCGGGCCGGCCGGACCGTCCTCGGTGATCCTCTGGGGCCCGCCCGGCACCGGCAAGACGACCCTCGCGTACGTCGTCTCCAAGGCCACCAACAAGCGCTTCGTGGAGCTCTCCGCGATCACCGCGGGCGTCAAGGAAGTCCGCGCGGTCATCGACGGCGCCCGCCGCGCCACCGGCGGCTTCGGCAAGGAGACCGTCCTCTTCCTGGACGAGATCCACCGCTTCAGCAAGGCCCAGCAGGACTCCCTGCTCCCGGCCGTCGAGAACCGCTGGGTGACCCTGATCGCCGCGACGACCGAGAACCCGTACTTCTCGGTGATCTCCCCGCTGCTGTCCCGCTCCCTCCTCCTCACCCTCGAACCGCTCACCGACGACGACCTGCGCGGCCTGCTGCGCCGGGCGCTCACCGACGAGCGCGGCCTCAAGGAGGCCGTCACCCTCCCCGAGGACACCGAGCGGCACCTGCTGCGCATCGCCGGGGGAGACGCCCGCCGTGCGCTGACCGCCCTGGAGGCGGCGGCCGGCGCGGCGCTCGACAAGAGCGAGCAGGAGATCACCCTCCAGACCCTGGAGGAGACCGTCGACCGCGCCGCCGTGACGTACGACCGCGACGGCGACCAGCACTACGACGTGGCGAGCGCGCTCATCAAGTCCATCCGCGGCTCCGACGTGGACGCCGCGCTGCACTACCTGGCCCGGATGATCGAGGCCGGCGAAGACCCCCGCTTCATCGCCCGCCGCCTGATGATCTCCGCCAGCGAGGACATCGGCCTCGCCGACCCGAACGCGCTGCCGATAGCCGTGGCCGCCGCCCAGGCCGTCGCCATGATCGGCTTCCCCGAGGCCGCCCTGACCCTCAGCCACGCCACCATCGCCCTGGCCCTGGCCCCGAAGTCCAACGCCGCGACCATGGCCATCGGCGCCGCGATGGAGGACGTACGCAAGGGGCACGCGGGCCCGGTGCCGATGCATCTGCGCGACGGGCACTACAAGGGCGCGGCCAAGCTCGGGCACGCCCAGGGGTATGTGTATCCGCACGACCTGCCCGAGGGCATCGCCGCCCAGCAGTACGCCCCGGAAGAGCTCAGGGACCGCGAGTACTACACACCGACCCGGCACGGCGCCGAGGCGCGCTACGCGGACGCGGTCGAGTGGACCAGGAAGCGCCTCGGTAGAGGACGGTCCTGACCACCCTGTAACATGACGCGAAGCGCTGCGTCCCGTGTCCGGCTCCGGTCGGCACCACCAGAACGGGACATCCAGCCGGAGCCCCTGCCACCACGGAGGGATTCCAGGAGCGTCGCGCACCGTCGAAGGTGTCGCGGGCAGCCCACCACCACCCGGTCTCCCGGAACGGTCGGTGGGCCACTCGCGTGCTGCACGTATGTGCCCAGACCCAGGAGCGGCTGCCCGCCCCGTCCGTAGGGACGAGGAGGGTTTCCCGGGCTGCGGATTGCGACCTCCCTTAACTCTGGTGAGCCGAAATCGAAGAAAGAGAAAAAGTGGCGAATCAGTCCCGCCCCAAGGTCAAGAAGTCGCGTGCCCTCGGTATCGCGCTGACCCCGAAGGCCGTCAAGTACTTCGAGGCCCGCCCCTACCCGCCGGGCGAGCACGGCCGTGGCCGCAAGCAGAACTCGGACTACAAGGTCCGTCTGCTTGAGAAGCAGCGTCTGCGCGCGCAGTACGACGTGTCCGAGCGCCAGCTCGTCCGCGCCTACGAGCGTGCCTCCAAGGTCCAGGGCAAGACCGGTGAGGCCCTGATCATCGAGCTCGAGCGCCGTCTCGACGCGCTGGTCCTGCGTTCGGGCATCGCCCGCACGATCTACCAGGCCCGCCAGATGGTCGTCCACGGCCACATCGAGGTCAACGGCCAGAAGGTCGACAAGCCCTCGTTCCGCGTCCGTCCCGACGACGTCGTGATGGTCCGCGAGCGCAGCCGTAGCAAGACCCTGTTCGAGGTCTCCCGCGCCGGTGGCTTCGCCCCCGACGGCGAGACCCCGCGCTACCTCCAGGTGAACCTCGCGGCCCTGGCCTTCCGCCTGGACCGCGAGCCGAACCGCAAGGAGATCCCGGTGATCTGCGACGAGCAGCTCGTCGTCGAGTACTACGCCCGCTGATCGTCTTACAGCGGACGCGGCACCACCTGCGTGTCAGCCCGTCGTCTCCCCGCCCTTCGAGGTGGGCGAGACGGCGGGCTTGCGCGTGTCCGGGGGAAGCCCGCGCGGCGCGGGCACCGCACCCAGCGGCCGGGGCCCCGTCCGCCGCAGTGCCCGTGCCACCGCCGCCTCCCGCCCGAGCCGTGCCCCCGCCCGTACGCACTCCTCGTACCGCTCGTCGCCCAGCCGCCGCCGGGCACCGGCCTCGCACCGTTCGTGCGGCGCGTTGTAGTACGCCGAGCCGAACAGCGGCAAGCCAACCGAGGGCCACAGCCGGGCCGCCGCCCCTTGCAGCAGCGCGGCCTCGGCCGGATCGCCCTCCGCCTCCGTGACCAGCGCCAGCAGTTCGATCGCGAGGACCGTGCCGAGCAGGTCGTGGAAGGCGTGCCCGGTGTCCAGGCACTGTTCCAGGAGATCCCGGGCGCGCTCCGGATCACCCGCGGTCTGGGCCTCGTACGCCAGCACATACTGCGCGTACGCGAGCGCCCAGCGCTCCCCGTGGTCCTCGCAGACCCGGCGGACGTCCTCGCACAGCTTCACCGCGCCCGGCAGATCGCCCCGGAACGCCAGCGCCATCGCCAGCTCGACCTGGGCCATCAGTACGTTGCTGTTGAGCTCGCCGAGCTCGTGATAGCGGTCGAGCGCCGAGCGCAGCAGGGTCTCCGCGCGTGCCATGTCGTCGCCGACCAGCGCCAGACAGCCGGTGCGGTGCTCGGCGTAGGCGATCGCGGTGGGGTTGCCGGTCCGTTCGGCCTCCTCGCGGCACTCCTGGAGCGCGGTGAGCGCGGGCACCGTGTCGCCCTGGAGGATCGCCACATAGCCGAGTACCCACAGGGCCTTCAGCCGTGACCGGTCGCGGTCGCTGTCGAGCTCCACCCCGCGTTCCAGCCAGTGCCGTCCCTCCGCGAGCCGACCGCAGCCGACCCAGTAGAACCACAGGCTGCCCGCGAGGTACTGGCCCAGATACGTCTCGCCCGGCTCGGTCAGGCAGTACTCCAGGGCGCAGCGCAGATTCGGAAGTTCCGTCTCGATGCGCGCGGCCACCTCGCCCTGTCGCGGCGAGAACCAGTCCAGCTCGCACCAGGTCGCCAGGCCCATGTACCAGTCGCGGTGGCGGCGGCGCAGCCGGCCCGCGTCGCCCGCCGCCACCAGCCAGTCCGCGCCGTACGCCCGCACCGTGTCCAGCATCCGGTAGTACGGGCCGGCCGCCGTCTCCTCGCGGGACAGCAGGGACTGGGCGAGCAGTTGGTCCAGCACGTCGAGGACGTCGTCGGCGTGCAGTCCCTCGCCGCTGCACACGTACTCGGCGGCCTCCAGGTCGAAGGGCCCGGCGAACACCGAGAGCCGTGACCACAGCAGCCGCTCCTCGGACGTGCACAGCTCATGGCTCCAGCCGATCGCCGTCCGCAGCGTCTGGTGGCGTGGCAGGGCGTCGCGCCCGCCGCCGGTCAGCAGCCGGAAGCGGTCCTCGAGCCGGGACAGCAGCTGCCCGGGGGAGAGGGCGCTCAGCCGGCCCGCGGCCAGCTCGACGGCGAGCGGGATCCCGTCCAGGCGTCGACACAGCTCCAGGACGTGCGCCCGGTTGCCGTCGTCCAGCGCGAACCCGGGCACCCGGGCCGCCGCCCGGTCCGTGAACAGCTCCGCGGCCTCCCGCTCGGGCAGCGGGGCCAGCGGGAAGAGCAGCTCACCCTCGACCTCCAGCGGTCTGCGGCCCACGGCGAGCACCCGCAGCCCCGGCGCATGCCGCAGCAGTTCGCCCACCAGCGCGGCGCACGCGTCCACCAGATGCTCGAACCCGTCCACGACCAGCAGGAGTTGACGCTCGGCGAGATGGTCGAGGAGCAGTCGGCGGGGTGGCCTCGACGTCTGGTCCGCCAGACCGAGGGCCTCCACGAGTGTGTGCGCGACGAGATCCGGATCGCGTACGGAGGCCAGCTCCACCCGCCATGAGCCGTCGCGCGGCCCGATCCGTACCGCGGCCCGTGCCGCGAGGCGTGACTTGCCCACGCCGCCCATGCCCGTCACCGTCACCAGGCGGGCTCGCCGCAGCGTCTCCGCCAACTGTGCGAGTTCGGCCGCGCGGCCCACGAGCGCGTTGAGTTCCAGGGGCAGATTGCCGGGCGTGGACCGGTCGGAGCACTCAGAAGCTCGCATGGGACACGGAGCGTACTGACCCGTAAGCGGTCCGTACAATCGCTTCGCGCAACTACGGGCCGGGCAGCCGGTAATGCGGTACGGAGCGGCGGCCCCGGCGCGATAGGCTCGGGGGACGACTTTTTGATGTTCAGACACGATGTCCAGGCACGTACTGGCAGGCACGTACTAGGGAGCGGGTGCGACAGTGTCCGGTGGAGAGGTGGCCGGGATCCTGGTGGCCGTCTTCTGGGCGATCCTGGTCTCCTTCCTCGCCGTCGCACTGGCGAGGCTGGCCCAGACGCTCAGGGCGACCACCAAGCTGGTGGCGGACGTGACCGACCAGGCCGTCCCGCTGCTGGCCGACGCCTCCGCGGCGGTGCGCTCCGCGCAGACCCAGATCGACCGGGTCGACGCCATCGCGTCGGACGTCCAGGAGGTCACCTCGAACGCGTCGGCGCTCTCCACGACCGTCGCGTCCACCTTCGGCGGCCCGCTGGTGAAGGTCGCGGCGTTCGGCTACGGCGTCCGCCGGGCCATCGGCGGCCGCAAGGACAATGTGCCCCCCAAGGCCTCCCGTCGTAGCGTGATCGTGGGCCGCACCGTCCCGTCCGCGCGACGGGGAAAGCGGAAGAAGGACTGACGCAGCGATGTTCCGCCGTACGTTCTGGTTCACCGCCGGCGCAGCCGCGGGTGTGTGGGCCACCACCAAGGTCAACCGCAAGCTCAAGCAGCTGACCCCCGAGAGCCTCGCGGCCCAGGCCGCGAACAAGGCGATCGAGGCCGGGCACCGGCTCAAGGACTTCGCGCTCGACGTCCGCGACGGCATGGCCGAGCGGGAGGCCGAACTGGACGAGGCGCTCGGGCTCGATCACCGCCCCGAGCTGCCCGCGCCCCGGCGCATCGCCGCGATCGAGAACAGTCCGAGACACAGCAAGAACCCGACGTACGTCGAGAGGTCGACGTACTCGTACAACCGGAATGAGGACCACTGATGGAGTCGGCCGAGATTCGCCGCCGCTGGTTGAGCTTCTACGAGGAGCGCGGTCACACCGTCGTTCCCTCGGCGTCGCTCATCGCGGACGACCCGACTCTGCTCCTGGTCCCCGCAGGCATGGTCCCCTTCAAGCCGTACTTCCTCGGTGAGGTCAAGCCGCCGTGGTCGCGCGCCACCAGCGTGCAGAAGTGCGTGCGCACGCCCGACATCGAAGAGGTCGGCAAGACCACCCGGCACGGCACGTTCTTCCAGATGTGCGGCAACTTCTCCTTCGGCGACTACTTCAAGGAAGGCGCCATCACCTACGCCTGGGAGCTGCTCACCTCGCCCCAGGACAAGGGCGGTTACGGCCTCGACCCCGAGCGCCTGTGGATCACGGTCTACCTCGACGACGACGAGGCCGAGACCATCTGGCGCGACAAGATCGGCGTCCCGGCCGAGCGCATCCAGCGCCTGGGCAAGAAGGACAACTACTGGTCCATGGGCGTCCCCGGCCCCTGCGGCCCGTGCTCCGAGATCAACTACGACCGTGGCCCCGAGTTCGGCGTCGAGGGCGGCCCCGCCGTCAACGACGAGCGGTACGTGGAGATCTGGAACCTGGTCTTCATGCAGTACGAGCGCGGTGAGGGCACCTCGAAGGAGGACTTCGAGATCCTCGGCGAACTGCCCAGCAAGAACATCGACACCGGCCTCGGCATGGAACGCCTCGCCATGATTCTGCAGGGCGTGCAGAACATGTACGAGATCGACACCTCCATGGCCGTCATCAAGAAGGCCACCGAGCTGACGGGCGTCGAGTACGGCGCCGCCCACGACTCCGACGTCTCGCTGCGCGTGGTCACCGACCACATGCGCACCTCCGTGATGCTCATCGGCGACGGTGTCAGCCCCGGCAACGAGGGGCGCGGCTACGTCCTGCGCCGCATCATGCGCCGCGCCATCCGCAACATGCGGCTGCTCGGCGCCACCGGTCCGGTCGTCAAGGACCTCATCGACGTCGTGATCGAGATGATGGGCCAGCAGTACCCGGAGCTCGTCACCGACCGGCAGCGCATCGAGACCGTGGCCCTCGCCGAGGAGGCCGCCTTCCTCAAGACTCTGAAGGCCGGCACGAACATCCTCGACACGGCCATCACGGACACCAAGGAGTCCGGCGGCACCGTCCTCGCCGGCGACAAGGCCTTCCTGCTCCACGACACCTGGGGCTTCCCGATCGACCTCACCCTCGAAATGGCCGCCGAGCAGGGCCTTTCGGTGGACGAGGACGGCTTCCGGCGTCTGATGAAGGAGCAGCGCAACAAGGCCAAGGCCGACGCCCAGGCCAAGAAGACCGGCCACGCCGACCTCGGCGCCTACCGCCAGATCGCCGACGCCGCCGGTGAGACCGAGTTCATCGGCTACGACCGCACCGCCGGCGAGTCGCGCATCGTCGGCATCCTGGTCGACGGTGTCTCCTCGCCCGCCGCCACCGAGGGCGACGAGGTCGAGATCGTCCTCGACCGCACCCCGTTCTACGCCGAGGGCGGCGGCCAGATCGGCGACACCGGCCGCATCAAGGTCGACACCGGCGCCGTCATCGAGATCCGCGACTGCCAGAAGCCCGTCCCCGGTGTGTACGTCCACAAGGGCGTCGTCCAGGTCGGCGAGGTCACCGTCGGTGCCCAGGCCCAGGCCACCATCGACTCCCGTCGCCGGACGGCCATCGCCCGCGCCCACTCGGCCACGCACCTCACCCACCAGGCGCTGCGCGACGCCCTCGGTCCGACGGCCGCCCAGGCCGGTTCCGAGAACCAGCCCGGCCGCTTCCGCTTCGACTTCGGTTCCCCCTCGGCCGTTCCGACGGCCGTCATGACCGACGTCGAGCAGAAGATCAACGAGGTGCTCGCCCGCGACCTGGACGTGCACGCCGAGATCCTGAGCCTCGACGAGGCCAAGAAGCAGGGCGCCATCGCCGAGTTCGGCGAGAAGTACGGCGAGCGCGTCCGTGTCGTGACCATCGGCGACTTCTCCAAGGAGCTGTGCGGCGGCACGCACGTGCACAACACCTCCCAGCTCGGCCTGGTCAAGCTGCTCGGCGAGTCCTCGATCGGCTCCGGCGTAAGGCGTATCGAGGCCCTCGTCGGTGTCGACGCCTACAACTTCCTCGCCCGTGAGCACACGGTCGTCGCCCAGCTCCAGGAGCTGATCAAGGGCCGTCCCGAGGAGCTGCCCGAGAAGGTCTCCGCCATGCTCGGCAAGCTGAAGGACGCCGAGAAGGAGATCGAGAAGTTCCGCGCGGAGAAGGTCCTGCAGGCCGCCGCCGGTCTCGCCGGGTCCGCCAAGGACGTCCAGGGTGTGGCTCTGGTCACCGGCCAGGTTCCGGACGGCACCAGCGCCGACGACCTGCGCAAGCTGGTTCTCGACGTGCGCGGCCGCATCCAGGGCGGACGGGCCGCCGTGGTGGCCCTGTTTACCACGGCGGGTGGCAAGCCGCTCACGGTCATCGCCACCAACGAAGCCGCCCGCGAGCGCGGCCTCAAGGCCGGTGACCTGGTCCGTACGGCCGCCAAGACCCTCGGCGGCGGCGGTGGCGGCAAGCCCGACGTCGCCCAGGGCGGCGGCCAGAACGCGGCCGCCATCGGCGAGGCCGTCGACGCGGTCGAGCGGCTCGTCGCCGAGACGGCCAAGTGAGCGCGGACGGTACCGAGAGCGGGGACGGCCGGGTCATGCGCCGCGGCCGTCGGCTCGCGATCGACGTCGGGGACGCCCGGATCGGGGTCGCCTCGTGCGACCCCGACGGGATCCTCGCGACTCCGGTCGAGACCGTGCCGGGGCGCGATGTCCCCGCCGCGCAGCGCCGGCTGAAGCAACTCGTCGAGGAGTACGAGCCGATCGAGGTCGTCGTCGGGCTCCCTCGCTCCCTCAAGGGGGGCGAGGGCCCTGCCGCCGTGAAGGTACGCGCCTTCGCCCAGGAGCTGGCCCGGGCGATCGCGCCCGTCGGGGTCCGCCTCCTCGACGAGAGGATGACCACGGTGACGGCCAGCCAGGGTCTGCGCGCATCGGGCGTGAAGTCGAAAAAGGGCAGGTCCGTCATCGATCAGGCGGCCGCCGTCATCATCCTGCAGCAGGCTCTGGAGTCCGAACGGGCGTCGGGGAAGGCGCCGGGCGAGGGCGTCGAGACCACTGCCTGAGCTGAGGTTCAAGGGGCACCGGTCGCAGGCGTGAACGTCGCGACCGTCGATCGTGAGAGCGGACGCGCCCCGTCTGTGGAACCCGTCACGGCGGGGACACGGACGGGGCGAAGATCCTTTCTGGCCGTCGGGGGAGCGGTCGCAGCCGGTGGAGCTGGCGAAAGACCTCGACGGGATGGCTCTTCGACGGGGCCGGCGACCGTGAGGCAGGAAGCCAAGCAGGCGATTGGCGGCCATTTCGCAGCCGAGAAATGAATGTCAACTGATCGCGATACGGTAACGTTCCGCGCCATGTGGGACTGTTCGAACAGCTGTCACACAGCAGAAGAGGCGGATAGGATGCCGGGTCACGGGCGCTCAGCCCCCACCGCCTCGCGGCTCGTAGGGGATCGATGACTGAGTATGGCCGGGGCGCAGGCTCCGAACCGTGGAATCCGGAGGACCCGTTGTACGGGGATGGCGGATGGGAAGGGCAGGCCGCCGACGGCCAGTCCCCCTACGGCGGCCAGCCGCAGCACTATCCGCAGCAGCCGGAGCAGCAGGCGCAGTACGGCGAATGGGGTCCCGGTCCGCAGGGCGGCTACGGCCAGGAGCAGCAGCACTACCACGGCCAGGGTCAGCAGCAGTACCACGGTCAGGAGCAGCAGCAGTACAACAACCAGGGTCAGCAGCAGTACAACAACCAGGGTCAGCAGCAGTACAACAACCAGGGACAGCAGCAGTTCCACGACCAGGGACAGCAGCACTTTCCCGGCCAGGGCCAGCAGCAGTACGCCGGCCAGGAGCAGCAGTACGTCGATCCGGGTCAGCAGCAGTACCACGGCCAGGAGCAGCAGCAGTACCACAACGGCGGGTGGGACAACGGGACGCAGCGTCAAGTCGCCTACGCCGCCGACCCGACGGACCCGTACGGGGACCAGGCCGCCGCGTACGCCGCCGAGCAGCCGGACCAGTACGGCACGCCCGACGCTTACCCGCCGCCGGAGCCGCCGGCCCGCCGCCGTGCCGAGCCCGAACCGGAGACCGACTGGGACCCGGGTCCCGATCAGGGTGAACACGCCTTCTTCGCGGGCGGTGACGACGATGACGACGACCTCGACGACGACCCCAAGGCCGGCCGCGGCGACCGGAAGGTCCGTGGCGGCAAGAGCGACAAGGGCAAGAAGCGCCGCAGTGGCTGCGCCTGCCTGATGGTGGTGCTGGTCTTCGGCGGCGGTATCAGCGCAGTCGGATATTACGGGTACCACACCTACCAAAATCGTTTCGGCCCGGCTCCGGACTACGCGGGTGACGGCTCGGGCGAGGTGACGGTCGAGATTCCCAAGGGTGCGTTCGGCTATGCGATCGGACGGGTGCTGAAGGACGCCGGCATCGTCAAGAGCGTCGACGCCTTCGTCTCCGCTCAGCAGCAGACCCCCAATGGGGACAAGATCCAGGCGGGCGCGTATGTGCTGAAGAAGGGCATGTCGGCTGCCAGCGCGGTCAAGCTGATGCTCGACCCCAAGAGCCAGAACAATGTGATCGTCGCTCCCGGGCAACGTAACGTCCTTGTCTACCAGGCGATCGACAAGAAGCTCGATCTCGCGGACGGCACCACCGGGAAGATCGCCAAGAAGGAGTACAAGACCTTCGGACTTCCCAGCTGGGCGGGCAACAGCAAGGACATAAAGGATCCACTGGAAGGATTCCTCTACCCGGCGACGTATCCCGCCGCGAAGGGCATGAAGCCCGAGGCGATCCTGAAGCAGATGGTGGCGCAGGCCAAGGAGAAGTACACGGCCTACAACCTCGCGGCCAAGGCCAAGGAACTGAAGCTGGAGAACCCGCTGCAGGTCGTCACGGTCGCGAGCCTCGTCCAGGCCGAGGGCAAGACCCACGACGATTTCCGCAAGATGGCCGAGGTGGTCTACAACCGTCTCAAGGTCACGAACACGGAGACCAACAGGAAGCTTCAGTTCGACTCGACCTTCAATTATCTGAAGGGCCAGAGCAACATCAACATCAGCGAGTCCGAGATCAACAGCAACATGGACCCGTACAACACCTATACGCAGAGGGGTCTGCCGCCCGGGCCGATCGGAAACCCCGGGGACGACGCGTTCAAGGCGACGTTCAACCCGACCAGCGACGGCTGGCTCTATTTCGTGGCGACCGACGGTCAGAGCAACACCGAATTCGCCAAGAACAACGCGGAATTCCTGAAGCTCAAGGAAAAATTCAATGAGAACTCGGGCAACTGACGCCCGAAGGGCCGCGGTACTCGGCTCCCCGATCTCCCATTCCCTCTCGCCGGTGCTGCATCGCACCGCGTACCGCGAACTGGGACTCGACGACTGGTCCTACGACCGTTTCGAGGTCGACGAGGAGGCGCTGCCGGGCTTCCTCGGCGAGCTCGGTCCCGGGTGGGCGGGACTGTCGCTGACCATGCCGCTCAAACGGGCCGTCATCCCGCTGCTCGACGAGGTCAGTGAGACGGCGGCCTCCGTGGAGGCGGTCAACACCGTCGTGTTCACCGACGACGGGCGCCGCGTCGGAGACAACACCGACATCCCCGGGATGGTCGCCGCGCTGCGCGAGCGCGGGATCGAGCGGGTGGACTCCGCCGCGATCCTCGGCGCGGGCGCCACCGCCTCCTCCGCGCTGGCCGCACTCGCCCGGATCTGCACCGGCGAGGTCGTCGCCTATGTCCGCAGCGCGGAGCGGGCCGCCGAGATGCGGCAGTGGGGCGAGCGGCTCGACGTCGAGGTCCGTACGGAGGACTGGGCGCACGCCGCGCGGGCCCTGCGCGCCCCGCTCGTGATCGCGACCACCCCGGCGGGCACGACGGACGCCCTGTCCGCCGCGGTACCGGAACGGCCCGCGACGCTCTTCGACGTGCTGTACGACCCGTGGCCCACCGACCTCGCGGCCCGCTGGTCCGGCTACGGCGGCGCCGTGGTCAGCGGACTCGACCTCCTGGTGCACCAGGCGGTGCTCCAGGTCGAGCAGATGACCGGACGCGCGCCCGCGCCGCTCGACGCCATGCGCAAGGCGGGCGAGCAGGCCCTCGCGAGCCGCTGAGCACCGCCGCGGGGGGCCGGGTGGCGTCCCGCCTGATGGACCTGCGGCGGGACACCGCGCCCGGACGTGGGAGGATCGGAGGTGGCGGGCCCGGGCCGCGCACCCGGTCGCGCCGTCGCCGTACACGAGGACGCGTGTACGCAGCAGCAGTACCAGGGCGCGAGCATGAGGAGCACCGTTGAGCAGGTTGCGCTGGCTGACCGCGGGGGAGTCCCACGGTCCCGCACTTGTCGCGACGCTGGAGGGTCTTCCCGCCGGCGTGCCGATCACCACGGAGATGGTGGCGGACCACCTGGCCCGGCGGCGCCTGGGCTATGGGCGCGGTGCCCGGATGAAGTTCGAGCGCGACGAGGTCACCTTCCTGGGCGGTGTCCGGCACGGACTCACCCTCGGCTCGCCGGTGGCCGTCATGGTCGGCAACACCGAGTGGCCCAAGTGGGAGCAGGTCATGGCGGCCGACCCGGTGGACCCGTCGGTGCTGGCGGAGGTGGCCCGCAACGCGCCGCTGACCCGGCCCCGGCCCGGCCACGCCGACCTCGCGGGGATGCAGAAGTACGGCTTCGACGAGGCCCGGCCGATCCTGGAGCGTGCCTCCGCCCGGGAGACCGCGGCCCGTGTCGCGCTGGGCGCGGTGGCCCGTTCGTACCTGAAGGAGACGGCCGGGATCGAGATCGTCTCGCACGTGGTCGAGCTGGCCGCGGCGAAGGCCCCGTACGGCGTCTACCCCAAGCCCTCGGACGTCGAGAGGCTCGACGCCGACCCGGTGCGCTGCCTCGATGCCGACGCGTCGAAGGCGATGGTCGCGGAGATCGACCAGGCCCACAAGGACGGCGACACGCTCGGCGGCGTCGTCGAGGTGCTCGCGTACGGCGTGCCGGTGGGCCTCGGCTCGCACGTGCACTGGGACCGGCGCCTCGACGCCCGGCTCGCGGCCGCGCTCATGGGCATCCAGGCGATCAAGGGCGTCGAGGTCGGCGACGGCTTCGAGCTGGCCCGTGTGCCCGGCTCCAAGGCCCACGACGAGATCGTCCACACCGAGGACGGCATCCGCCGCACCTCCGGCCGTTCCGGCGGCACCGAGGGCGGTCTGACCACCGGCGAGCTGCTGCGCGTACGTGCCGCGATGAAGCCGATCGCGACCGTGCCGCGCGCCCTGGCCACCATCGACGTGGCGACCGGCGAGGCCGCCAAGGCGCACCACCAGCGCTCCGACGTCTGCGCGGTCCCCGCCGCCGGAATCGTCGCCGAGGCCATGGTCGCCCTCGTCCTCGCGGACGCGGTGGCCGAGAAGTTCGGCGGCGACAGCGTGCCCGAGACGCGGCGCAACGTCGAGTCGTACCTCGAGAACCTGGTCGTACGGTGACCGCTGGACCGCTGGTTGTCCTCGTCGGGCCGATGGGCGTGGGCAAGTCCACTGTCGGCGCACTGGTCGCCGAGCGGCTCGGCTGCGCCTACCGCGACACGGACGACGACATCGTGGCCGAGAAGGGCCGCACGATCGCCGACATCTTCGTCGACGAGGGCGAGCCGGTCTTCCGCGCCATCGAGAAGAGCGCCGTGCACAAGGCGCTGGCCGAGCACGACGGGGTGCTGGCGCTGGGCGGTGGCTCGATCCTCGACGCCGACACGCGCGCGCTGCTCGCCGGGCACCGGGTCGTCTACCTCTCGATGGATGTCGAGGAGGCGGTCCAGCGCACCGGCCTGAACGCGGCCCGTCCGCTGCTCGCGGTCAACCCGCGCCGACAGTGGCGCGAGCTGATGGAGGCGCGCCGCCACCTGTACACCGAAGTGGCCCGGGCGGTCGTGCCGACCGACGGCCGCACCCCCGAAGAGGTCGCTCAAGCCGTCCTCGACGCACTGGAGTTGAAGGAAGCATGAGCGAGGCAGTGACGCGTATCCAGGTCGGCGGCACCGCGGGCACCGACCCCTACGAGGTTCTGGTCGGCCGTCAACTCCTCGGTGAACTGGGCGGGTTGATCGGCGACAAGGCCCAGCGCGTCGCGATCATCCACCCCGAGGCGCTCGCCGAGACCGGGGAGGCGCTCCGCGCCGACCTGGCCGGACAGGGCTTCGAGGCCGTCGCCATCCAGGTGCCCAACGCGGAGGAGGCCAAGACCGCGGAGGTCGCCGCCTATTGCTGGAAGGCGCTGGGCCAGTCCGGCTTCACCCGCACCGACGTCATCGTCGGCGTGGGCGGCGGCGCCACCACCGACCTGGCCGGGTTCGTGGCGGCGACCTGGCTGCGCGGGGTGCGCTGGATCGCCGTACCCACCACCGTGCTGGCCATGGTGGACGCGGCGGTCGGTGGCAAGACCGGCATCAACACCGCCGAGGGCAAGAACCTCGTCGGCTCCTTCCACCCGCCCGCGGGCGTGCTCTGCGACCTGGCCGCGCTCGACTCGCTGCCGGTCAACGACTTCGTCTCCGGGCTCGCGGAGATCATCAAGGCCGGTTTCATCGCCGACCCGGTGATCCTGGAGCTCATCGAGTCCGACCCCGAGGCGGCACGGACGCCCGCGGGCCCGCACACCGCGGAGCTCATCGAGCGCTCCATCAAGGTGAAGGCCGAGGTCGTCTCCGGCGACCTCAAGGAGTCGGGGCTCCGCGAGATCCTCAACTACGGCCACACCCTCGCGCACGCCATCGAGAAGAACGAGCGCTACAAGTGGCGGCACGGCGCGGCCGTCGCCGTCGGTATGCACTTCGCGGCCGAACTCGGCCGACTGGCAGGCCGGTTGGACGACGCGACCGCCGACCGCCACCGCACGATCCTGGAGTCCGTCGGCCTTCCGCTCAACTACCGCTACGACCAGTGGCCCAAGCTGCTGGAGAACATGAAGGTCGACAAGAAGTCCCGCGGCAGCCTGCTGCGCTTCATCGTCCTGGACGGGCTGGCCAAGCCGACCGTCCTGGAGGGCCCCGACCCGGCCGTGCTCCTCGCCGCGTACGGCGAAGTGGGGGAGTAGCTCCCAACGGGCCCCTGGTCGGCCCGATTTGCCCTCCCTTCATGGGCACTCCCCAGCTTCCCCGGCCGTTCACACAACGGCGGCCGGGGAAGGTACCGTTCGGCGGGGCCTCTCCCATGCCCTTTAGGCTGTGGGGGAGAGCGGGAGGCTCCGCTCGCCAGCGTCAATCGCCTGCACGAGACGGAGTGGCACCGGATGCAGCACGCAGTGGGGGCTCCGCTGCCGCCGCCCCACCAGCCGGGGCACGGACCGGCCGCCGACTGGTCGTCGGCCGCACAGCACCCGGGACACCCGGGCGGACCCCCCGGTCCGGCGCCCACGAGCCCACCGGGCCCCGGCTTCGCCGGTCCGCCCCCGGGACATCCGGCACCGCCCTCGCACCTGCCGCATCCCGCGCCCCCGCAGCACGCCCCCGCACCGGCGATTCCCGACACGACGGGCCATGTGCAACTGCCCCCGGGCGGTCCGGTCGCCATGCCCAGCGCGCCGCCCGCCACGGGCGCCCCCGACCCCGCGGCGACCACCCTCGCCGTACTGCTCATCGGGCCCGCGGGCGCGGGCAAGACCAGCGTCGCCAAGTACTGGGCGGACCACCGCCGGGTGCCGACCGCCCACATCAGCCTCGACGACGTACGCGAATGGGTGCGCTCGGGCTTCGCCGATCCGCAGTCGGGGTGGAACGACCATTCGGAGGCGCAGTACCGCCTGGCCCGCCGCACCTGCGGGTTCGCCGCGCGGAACTTCCTGGCCAACGGCATCTCCTGCGTCCTCGACGACGCGGTCTTCCCGGACCGCCCGGTCGTCGGCCTCGGCGGCTGGAAGCGACACGTCGGGCCGGGGTTGCTGCCCGTGGTGTTGTTGCCGGGCCTGGAGATAGTCCTGGAGCGCAACGCCGAGCGCTCCGGAAACCGCCGTCTGACCGACGAGGAAGTCGCCCGTATCCACGGCCGGATGGCCGGCTGGTACGGCTCCGGGCTCCCCATCATCGACAACTCCCAGCTGGACGTCCCGTCCACGGCCCGCGTCCTGGACGAAGTCCTGGCCCGCTCCCTCGCGAGCCCACCGCAGTGGTAGCCCGGCGAGAGCGGCGGTAATTCGTCGGCCGCACGCCGCACGCCGCACGCCGCACGGCATCGGTGGAGGAGCGCCGGGCGGCGGCGGAAGCCCGGCGCAGTCACGGCCCTCAGGAGTACCGCCGGGGCGCACCGTCTGTCGGACCCCCGCCGATCGCAGTCGAGGAACCAGCCCCCTGACCCCTCGCCGCGGTGCCTCCGCCTTACCGCCGGCCGCCTGCCGCCCATCCGGCCCCGCTGGAACGGCGACATCGCGTCGACGCTCGTAGGCTCGATTTATGTCAGAGGTGTACGCGGCGCGACGCGAGCGGCTTCGGGAGCGCTGTGCGGCGGGCGGCAGCGCGACGGCGCTCGTCACCCGCCCGGCCAACGTGAGGTACCTCGGGGGCGCGGCCCCGCGCGGTGCCGTCCTCCTGCTGGGCACGAGCGAGGACCTGCTGCTCTGCGGCGCTCCGCCGAGCGGCGAGGCCGGCGAGGGGCGTCCCGACGAGGCGCTGCGCGTGGTGGTGCTGCCGCGCGCCGGAGGCGACCCGGCCGTGGCCGCCGCCGATGCCGCCATCGCCCAGGGCGCCGACTCCCTGGCCGTCGAGGAGCACCACCTCACCGTGGCCCGGCACCGGGCCATCGGCTCGGTGACCCCCCGCCTGCGCCTCGCCGACCTGGGCTGCGCGGTGGAGCAGCTGCGGGTGATCAAGGACGAGGAGGAGATCTCCTGTCTGCGGATCGGCGCCGAGATCGCCGACCAGGCGCTCGGGGAGCTCCTCGAGTCCATTCTCGTCGGCCGCACCGAGCGCCATCTCGCGCTGGAGCTGGAGCGCCGACTCGTCGACCACGGCGCCGACGGTCCCGCCTTCGCGACCTCCGTCGGCACCGGACCGAACTCCGGACGGCGCACGCACCGGCCCACCGACCGGCGCGTCGAGGAGGGAGATTTCCTTTCCGTCTGCCTGGGCGCGACCTATCGCGGCTACCGCTGTGAAATCGGCCGTACCTTCGTGATCGGCACCTCGCCCGCCGACTGGCAGATCGACTTGTACGACCTCGTCTTCGCGGCCCAGCGGGCCGGACGCGAGGCGCTGGCGCCCGGCGCCGCCTACCGTGACGTGGACCGGGCAGCCCGCCAGGTGCTCGACTCCGCGGGGCACGCGGAGGGCCTTCCTCCGCTGACCGGACATGGTGTGGGGCTCGAAATCGACGAGGACCCGCAGCTCGCTCCCGCAGCCATGGGTAAACTGGACGCTTGCGTGCCGGTCACCGTCGAACCGGGAGTCCACCTCCCGGGCCGGGGCGGTGTCAGGATCGATGACACGCTCGTCGTACGCCCCGAGGCGGACGGCGGACCCGAGCTACTCACCATCACGACCAAGGAACTGCTCGCGCTCTAGCCAATCGCTACGCGCGTGTCCCGGGGTCGTCCACGTCAGTCCAGGAGATTCCGCAACCGTGGCTTCCACGAACGACCTCAAGAACGGCCTGGTGCTCAAGCTCGACGGAGGCCAGCTCTGGTCCGTCGTCGAGTTCCAGCACGTCAAGCCCGGCAAGGGCCCGGCCTTCGTGCGCACCAAGCTGAAGAACGTGCTCTCCGGCAAGGTCGTCGACAAGACGTTCAACGCCGGCGTCAAGGTCGAGACGGCCACGATCGACAAGCGCGACATGCAGTTCTCGTACATGGACGGCGAGTACTTCGTCTTCATGGACATGGACACGTACGACCAGCTGATGGTCGACCGCAAGTCCGTCGGTGACGCCGCCAACTTCCTGATCGAGGGCTTCACCGCCACCGTCGCGCAGCACGAGGGCGAGGTGCTCTTCGTCGAGCTGCCCGCCGCCGTCGAGCTCGTCATCCAGGAGACCGAGCCCGGCGTCCAGGGCGACCGCTCCACCGGCGGCACCAAGCCCGCCACCCTGGAGACCGGTCACCAGATCCAGGTCCCGCTCTTCATCACCACCGGTGAGAAGATCAAGGTCGACACCCGCACGAGCGACTACCTCGGCCGGGTGAACAGCTAACCGTGGCTGCCCGCAACACGGCCCGCAAGCGCGCCTTCCAGATCCTCTTCGAGGGCGACCAGCGCGGCGTGGACGTCCTGACGGTCCTCGCGGACTGGATCCGGCACTCCCGGACCGACACCCGGCAGCCGCCGGTCAGCGAGTACACGATGCAGCTGGTCGAGGGCTACGCCACCAAGGCGAAGCGGATCGACGAGCTCATCGCGACGTACGCCGTCGACTGGACGCTGGACAGGATGCCGGTCGTCGACCGCAACATCCTGCGCCTAGGCGCCTACGAGCTGATCTGGGTCGACGGGACCCCCGACGCCGTGGTCATCGACGAGGCGGTGCAGCTGGCGAAGGAGTTCTCCACGGACGAGTCGCCCTCGTTCGTGAACGGCCTGCTGGGTCGGCTGAAGGACCTGAAGCCGTCGCTGCGTCGCGACGAGGCCTAGTCGAACGGCGCTCGTGGTCCATACGCGCCCGTAGACGACGCACCAGAACGCCGGAGGGCCCGCAGCACGTCCGCTGCGGGCCCTCCGGCGTTCCCGTACCCGTGAGGCCCCAGAGGCCCGCAGAAAGCCGCCGGGGTGGCACGTTTCTGCTGAACTCCCCGAAGGGATCAGCTCTCGTCGTGGGAGACGGCGCGGCGCGCGTCCGCGTCCAGGACGCCCCAGCTGATCAGCTGCTCGGTGAGGACCGAGGGCGACTGGTCGTAGATGACGGCGAGGGTGCGCAGGTCGTCCTGGCGGATCGACAGCACCTTGCCGTTGTAGTCACCGCGCTGGGACTGGATCGTCGCGGCGTAACGCTGCAGCGGACCCGCCTTCTCGGCCGGCACGTGGGCCAGCCGCTCCAGGTCGAGGACGAGCTTCGGCGGCGGCTCGGCGGCCCCGCCAGGAGTGGTGCCGGGCAGCAGCTCCTGCACGGGGACCCCGTAGAAATCCGCCAGTTCGGCGAGGCGCTGCACGGTGACGGCGCGGTCGCCGCGCTCGTACGACCCGACCACGACCGCCTTCCAGCGTCCCTGTGACTTCTCCTCGACTCCGTGGAGAGAAAGGCCCTGCTGGGTGCGGATGGCCCGGAGCTTGGCCCCGAGCTGTTTGGCGTATTCGCTGGACATATTGCTCCCCGGACGCTGTATCAACGTGCGGCTCCGCCGCGCGGCTGGTGACTCTGGTGACTCACTGTGAGGTTACGCAGCGTTACTCTCCCCCGTCAAGCCGAATGGTCCGGACCGACCTTCGCGTGGGAGTCACCGGCGGTGGTCCGGGGGGTGGTGATCAGGCGCGTTGCCGAGCTGGTACCGTGGATGGCGCAAATCCGACGTCCTTTAATGATCCGTCCCGTGAGGCGGAGAAGGAGGTCCGTTTCGTATGGACACAGAGCAGGACAAGCAGCAGTACGAAGCCGATGCGCGGCCCGTTCTCGAGGCCCCCGACATCGCGCGGGTGCTGACCCGCATCGCCCACGAGATCGTCGAACGTGCCAAGGGCGCCGACGACGTGGTGCTCCTCGGCATTCCGACCCGGGGCGTCTTCCTGGCCCGCAGACTGGCCGACAAGCTCGAAGAGATCACCGATCGCAAGATCCCGGTCGGTTCGCTCGACATCACCATGTACCGCGACGACCTGCGCATGCACCCGCCGCGTGCGCTGGCCCGCACCGAGATCCCCGGTGACGGCATCGACGGCCGCCTGGTCGTCCTCGTCGACGACGTGCTCTTCTCCGGCCGCACCATCCGCGCCGCACTCGACGCGCTGAACGACATCGGCCGCCCGCGCGCCGTGCAGCTCGCGGTCCTCGTCGACCGCGGCCACCGCGAACTGCCCATCCGCGCCGACTACGTCGGCAAGAACCTCCCCACGTCGTTGCGGGAGACGGTCAAGGTCCAGCTCGCCGAGGAGGACGGTCGCGACACCGTGCTGCTCGGCGCTAAGCGGACCTCCTCGGACGCGCAGCACTAGCACTCCGGAGTACGCCAGTGCCGTACGCCCCCGAGTGCGCCCCCATGCGCGCCCGCCTGCCCGAATTCTCCTGAACTGCCTTACGGAGCCTGACAGATGCAGCGTCATCTCATCTCGGCCGCCGACCTCACCCGCGACGACGCCGTCCTGATCCTCGACACCGCCGAGGAGATGGCCCGGGTCGCCGACCGGCCGATCAAGAAGCTGCCGACCCTGCGCGGCCGCACCGTCGTCAACCTCTTCTTCGAGGACTCGACCCGTACCCGGATCTCCTTCGAGGCCGCCGAGAAGCGCCTCTCCGCGGACGTCATCAACTTCACCGCCAAGGGTTCCTCGGTGTCCAAGGGGGAGTCCCTGAAGGACACCGCCCAGACCCTCGAAGCCATGGGCGTCGACGCCGTCGTCATCCGGCACGGCGCCTCCGGAGCCCCGTACCGGCTCGCCACCTCCGGCTGGATCGACGCCGCCGTCATCAACGCGGGCGACGGCACCCACCAGCACCCCACGCAGGCCCTGCTCGACGCCTTCACCATGCGCCGCCGCCTGGTCGGCCGGGACGCCGGGATCGGCCAGGACCTGGCCGGCAAGCGCATCACGATCGTCGGCGACGTCCTGCACAGCCGGGTCGCCCGCTCCAACGTCGACCTGCTGCACACCCTCGGCGCCGAGGTCACCCTCGTCGCGCCGCCCACCCTGGTGCCGGTCGGCGTCGGGTCCTGGCCCTGCGAGATCTCCTACGACCTCGACAGCACCCTCTCCAAGTCCGACGCGGTGATGATGCTGCGCGTCCAGCGCGAGCGGATGAACGCGGCGTTCTTCCCCACCGAGCGCGAGTACTCGCGGCGCTACGGCCTCGACGGCGACCGCATGGCGAAGATGCCCGAGCACGCCATCGTGATGCACCCCGGCCCGATGGTCCGCGGTATGGAGATCACCGCCGAGGTCGCCGACTCCGACCGCTGCACCGTCGTCGAGCAGGTGGCGAACGGCGTCTCGATCCGCATGGCCGTGCTCTACCTGCTCCTGGGCGGCAACGAGCCCGCCGTCACCCACACCCGTACCGAGGAGAAGTAAGAAGCATGAGCAAGATCCTGATCCGTGGTGCGAAGGTGCTCGGGGGCGAGCCGCAGGACGTGCTGATCGACGGCGCCGTCATCGAGGCGGTCGGCACCGGCCTCTCCGACGAGGGCGCCGAGGTCGTCGAGGCCGACGGCAAGGTCCTCCTGCCGGGCCTCGTCGACCTGCACACCCATCTGCGCGAGCCGGGCCGCGAGGACTCCGAGACCGTCCTGACCGGTACGCGCGCCGCGGCGAGCGGCGGCTACACCGCCGTGTTCGCCATGGCCAACACCTTCCCGGTCGCCGACACCGCCGGGGTGGTCGAGCAGGTCTACCGGCTCGGCCAGGAGCACGGCTACTGCGATGTGCAGCCCATCGGCGCCGTCACGGTCGGCCTGGAGGGCAAGAAGCTCGCCGAGCTGGGCGCGATGCACGAATCCGCGGCAGGCGTCACGGTCTTCTCGGACGACGGCAAGTGCGTGGACGACGCGGTGATCATGCGCCGGGCCCTGGAGTACGTGAAGGCCTTCGGCGGCGTGGTCGCGCAGCACGCGCAGGAGCCCCGCCTCACCGAGGGCGCCCAGATGAACGAGGGCGTCGTCTCCGCCGAGCTGGGGCTCGGGGGCTGGCCCGCGGTGGCCGAAGAATCGATCATCGCCCGAGATGTCCTGCTCGCCGAGCACGTCGGCTCGCGCGTCCACATCTGCCACCTGTCGACCGCGGGCAGCGTCGAGATCGTGCGCTGGGCCAAGTCGCGGGGCATCGACGTCACCGCCGAGGTCACCCCGCACCACCTGCTCCTCACCGACGAGCTGGTCCGCTCGTACAACCCGGTCTACAAGGTCAACCCGCCGCTGCGCACCGAGCGTGACGTGACGGCCCTGCGCGAGGCGCTCGCCGACGGCACGATCGACATCGTGGCCACCGACCACGCGCCGCACCCGCACGAGGACAAGGACTGCGAGTGGGCCGCCGCCGCCATGGGCATGGTGGGGCTCGAGACCGCGCTCTCCGTCGTCCAGCAGACGATGGTGGAGACCGGGCTGCTGGACTGGGCCGGTGTCGCCGACCGCATGTCCTTCAAGCCCGCCCGGATCGGGCAGGCCGCGGGCCACGGCCGTCCCGTCTCGGCAGGTGAGCCCGCCAACCTCACGCTCGTCGACACGGCATACCGTGGAGCCGTGGACCCCGCGGGCTTCGCCTCGCGCAGCCGCAACACCCCCTACGAGGGCCGTGAGCTGCCGGGCCGGGTCACGCACACCTGGCTGCGGGGCAAGGCCACCCTCGTCGACGGGAAGCTCGCGTGACACCTCTCATCCCGATGGCCGCCTCCGTGGCCGCCTCCGTGGCCGCCGAACAGAAGTCGGCCGAAGTGACCGACTGGGCCGCCCGGATCGGCTGGCTCGTGGGCCTCGTCCTGTTCGTCGCCCTCGTCTACTGGCTGATGCGCGAGGGCTGGAAGTGGCGCGGCACCCTTCAGGGTGACCTGCCCGAGCTGCCCACCGTGCCGGAAGACCCCGGCCCGGCGAAACTGAGCATGAGCGGCCGCTACCACGGCTCCACCACCGCCGGGCAGTGGCTGGACCGCATCGTGGCGCACGGCCTGGGCACCCGCAGCCGGGTCGAGCTCACGCTGACCGACGCGGGTCTCGACGTCGTACGCCCCGGGGCCACCGACTTCTTCATCCCGGCCGAGGCACTGCGCGAGGCACTGCTCGGCAAGGGCATCGCCGGGAAGGTCCTCAGCGAGGGCGGTCTGCTCGTCGTCACCTGGGAGCACGGCGACAAGCTGATCGACTCCGGGTTCCGCTCCGACCACGCGGCCGAGCACACCGAGTGGGTCGACGCACTGAACAACATGATCAACAAGAGCACCAAGACGGAAGGCGCACGATGACGACCTCCATCCAGGGAGCCGCCTCGCAGAGGCACAAGGCAGCTCCCGCCGTACTCGTCCTGGAGGACGGCCGGACCTTCCGCGGCCGCGCCTACGGGGCCGTGGGGGTGACCTTCGGCGAGGCCGTGTTCTCCACCGGGATGACCGGCTACCAGGAGACCCTCACCGACCCGTCGTACCACCGCCAGGTCGTCGTCATGACCGCCCCGCACGTCGGCAACACCGGCGTCAACGACGAGGACCCCGAGTCGAAGCGGATCTGGGTCTCCGGTTACGTCGTACGCGACCCCGCGCGCGTGCCCTCCAACTGGCGCGCCCGGCGCTCGCTGGACGAGGAACTGCGCAGCCAGGGTGTCGTCGGCATCAGCGGTATCGACACCCGTGCCCTCACCCGTCACCTGCGTGAGCGCGGCGCCATGCGCGTCGGCATCTTCTCCGGCAACGCGCTGCCCGACGAGGGCACCATGCTCGCCGAGGTGCGCCAGGCGCCCGAGATGAAGGGCGCGAACCTCGCCGCGGAGGTCGCCACCAAGGAGACGTACGTCGTCCCCGCCATCGGCGAGAAGAAGTTCACCGTCGCCGCCGTCGACCTGGGCATCAAGGGCATGACCCCGCACCGCATGGCCGAGCGCGGCATCGAGGTGCACGTGCTGCCCGCCACGGCCACGGCCGAGGACGTGTACGCCGTGAACCCCGACGGGGTCTTCTTCTCCAACGGCCCCGGTGACCCGGCCACCGCCGACGGACCGGTGTCCGTCATGCAGGAGGTCCTCGCCCGCAAGACGCCGCTCTTCGGCATCTGCTTCGGCAACCAGATCCTCGGCCGCGCCCTCGGCTTCGGCACCTACAAGCTGAAGTACGGCCACCGCGGCATCAACCAGCCGGTGCAGGACCGTACGACCGGCAAGGTCGAGGTCACCGCGCACAACCACGGCTTCGCCGTCGACGCGCCGCTCGACAAGGTCTCCGAGACCCCCTACGGCCGCGCCGAGGTCTCCCACGTCTGCCTGAACGACCAGGTCGTCGAGGGACTCCACCTCCTCGACCAGCCGGCCTTCAGCGTGCAGTACCACCCCGAAGCGGCAGCGGGCCCGCACGACGCCGCCTACCTGTTCGACCGCTTCGTATCCCTGATGGAGGGCCAGCGTGCCTAAGCGCACCGATATCCAGTCCGTCCTGGTCATCGGCTCCGGCCCGATCGTCATCGGCCAGGCCGCCGAGTTCGACTACTCCGGCACCCAGGCGTGCCGCATCCTGCGCGCCGAGGGCCTGAGGGTCATCCTCGTCAACTCCAACCCGGCGACGATCATGACCGACCCGGAGATCGCCGACGCCACGTACGTCGAGCCGATCACCCCCGAGTTCGTCGAGAAGATCATCGCCAAGGAGCGCCCGGACGTCCTGCTGCCGACGCTCGGCGGCCAGACGGCCCTCAACACCGCGATCTCCATGCACGAGCAGGGTGTGCTGGCGAAGTACGGCGTCGAGCTCATCGGCGCCAACGTCGAGGCGATCAACAAGGGCGAGGACCGCGACCTCTTCAAGGGCGTCGTCGAGGCCGTGCGCGAGAAGATCGGCCACGGCGAGTCCGCCCGGTCCGTCATCTGCCACTCCATGGACGACGTGCTCGCGGGCGTCGAGACGCTCGGCGGCTACCCCGTCGTCGTCCGCCCCTCCTTCACCATGGGCGGCGCCGGCTCCGGCTTCGCGCACGACGAGGAGGAGCTGCGCCGCATCGCCGGCCAGGGCCTCACGCTCTCCCCGACCACCGAGGTGCTCCTGGAGGAGTCCATCCTCGGCTGGAAGGAGTACGAGCTGGAGCTGATGCGCGACAAGAACGACAACGTCGTGGTCGTCTGCTCCATCGAGAACTTCGACCCGATGGGCGTCCACACCGGCGACTCCATCACCGTCGCGCCGGCGATGACGCTGACCGACCGCGAGTACCAGCGGCTGCGCGACATCGGCATCGCGATCATCCGCGAGGTCGGCGTCGACACCGGCGGCTGCAACATCCAGTTCGCGGTGAACCCCGACGACGGCCGCATCATCGTCATCGAGATGAACCCGCGCGTCTCGCGGTCCTCGGCGCTCGCCTCCAAGGCGACCGGCTTCCCGATCGCCAAGATCGCCGCGAAGCTCGCCGTCGGCTACACGCTCGACGAGATCCCGAACGACATCACGGAGAAGACCCCGGCCTCCTTCGAGCCGACGCTCGACTACGTGGTCGTGAAGGCCCCGCGCTTCGCCTTCGAGAAGTTCCCGTCCGCCGACTCCACCCTGACGACCACCATGAAGTCGGTCGGCGAGGCCATGGCGATCGGCCGCAACTTCACCGAGGCGCTGCAAAAGGCGCTGCGGTCGCTGGAGAAGAAGGGCAGCCAGTTCACCTTCGTGGGTGAGCCCGGTGACAAGAAGCTTCTCCTCGAGGAGGCCGTCCGGCCCACCGACGGGCGCATCAACTCCGTCATGCAGGCCATCCGCGCGGGTGCCACGCCCGAGGAGGTCTTCGAGGCGACGAAGATCGACCCGTGGTTCGTCGACCAGCTCTTCCTGATCAAGGAGATCGCGGACGAGCTGGCCGCCGCCGACAAGCTCGACCCCGAGCTGCTCGCCGAGGCCAAGCGGCACGGCTTCTCCGACGTCCAGATCGCCGAGATCCGCGGGCTGCGCGAGGACGTGGTGCGCGAGGTGCGGCACGCGCTGGGCGTGCGCCCGGTGTACAAGACGGTCGACACCTGCGCCGCCGAGTTCGCGGCGAAGACCCCGTACTTCTACTCCTCCTACGACGAGGAGACGGAGGTCGCGCCGCGCGAGAAGCCCGCGGTGATCATCCTGGGCTCCGGCCCGAACCGCATCGGCCAGGGCATCGAGTTCGACTACTCCTGTGTCCACGCCTCCTTCGCGCTCAGCGACGCGGGCTACGAGACCGTGATGGTCAACTGCAACCCCGAGACCGTCTCCACGGACTACGACACCTCCGACCGCCTGTACTTCGAGCCGCTGACGCTCGAGGACGTGCTGGAGATCGTCCACGCGGAGTCGCTGGCCGGCCCGATCGCCGGTGTCGTGGTCCAGCTCGGCGGCCAGACCCCGCTGGGCCTGGCGCAGGCGCTGAAGGACAACGGCGTGCCGGTCGTCGGCACGTCCCCCGAGGCGATCCACGCCGCCGAGGACCGCGGCGCCTTCGGACGCGTCCTCGCGGAGGCCGGCCTCCCGGCCCCCAAGCACGGCACCGCCACCACCTTCGCCGAGGCCAAGGCCATCGCGGACGAGATCGGCTACCCGGTCCTCGTACGGCCGTCGTACGTCCTCGGCGGGCGCGGCATGGAGATCGTGTACGACGAGACGCGGCTGTCCTCCTACATCGCCGAGTCGACCGAGATCAGCCCCTCCCGGCCCGTCCTGGTCGACCGTTTCCTCGACGACGCGATCGAGATCGACGTGGACGCGCTGTACGACGGTGAGGAGCTGTACCTCGGCGGTGTCATGGAGCACATCGAGGAGGCCGGCATCCACTCCGGCGACTCGGCGTGCGCGCTGCCGCCGATCACGCTGGGCGGCTTCGACATCAAGCGCCTGCGGACCTCGACGGAGGCCATCGCCAAGGGTGTCGGGGTGCGCGGCCTGATCAACATCCAGTTCGCGATGGCGGGCGACATCCTGTACGTCCTCGAAGCCAACCCGCGAGCCTCGCGCACCGTGCCCTTCACCTCCAAGGCGACCGCGGTCCCGCTGGCGAAGGCCGCCGCCCGTATTTCGCTGGGCGCGACCGTCGCGGAGCTGCGGGCGGAGGGGCTGCTCCCCGCACATGGTGACGGCGGTGAGCTGCCGTTCGACGCGCCGATCTCCGTCAAGGAGGCCGTCATGCCGTGGTCGCGCTTCCGCGACATCCACGGGCGCGGTGTCGACACCGTCCTCGGCCCGGAGATGCGCTCCACCGGTGAGGTCATGGGCATCGACTCCGTGTTCGGCACGGCGTACGCCAAGTCCCAGGCGGGGGCGTACGGCCCGCTGCCGACCAAGGGCCGCGCCTTCATCTCGGTCGCCAACCGCGACAAGCGCTCGATGATCTTCCCGGCGCGCGAGCTGGTCGCCCACGGCTTCGAGCTGCTGGCCACCTCCGGTACGGCCGAGGTGCTCAAGCGCAACGGCATCAACGCGACGGTCGTGCGCAAGCAGTCGGAGGGCACCGGCCCGAACGGCGAGCGGACCATCGTCCAGCTCATCCACGACGGCGAGGTCGACCTGATCGTCAACACGCCGTACGGCACCGGTGGCCGCCTCGACGGCTACGAGATCCGTACGGCCGCGGTGGCACGCTCCGTGCCGTGCCTCACGACCGTCCAGGCGCTCGCCGCCGCCGTCCAGGGAATCGACGCGCTCAACCACGGCGACGTGGGCGTCCGCTCACTCCAGGAACACGCCGAACATCTGACCGCGGCCCGCGACTAGCAGCCCTGAGGGGGACACCGGAAACGGTGTCCCCCTCTTCATGAGGCTCCGAAGCCTCGTGAGGCTTCGGAGGACACCGAGAGCTGCAAGAGGACACTGAGACATGTACAAGCTTTTCTTCCGGCTGGTCTTCAAGCGGATGGACCCCGAGCAGGCCCATCACCTCGCCTTCCGCTGGATCCGGCTCGCCGTCCGCATTCCCGTGCTGCGTACGTTCATCGCCGCCGCGCTCGCGCCCCGCCACAAGGAGCTGCGGACCGAGGCGTTCGGGCTGCGGATGCACGGTCCCTTCGGGCTCGCGGCGGGCTTCGACAAGAACGCCGTCGCGATCGACGGGATGTCGATGCTCGGCTTCGACCACATCGAGATCGGCACGGTCACCGGGGAGCCGCAGCCGGGCAACCCCAAGAAGCGGCTGTTCCGCCTTGTGCCGGACCGGGCGCTGATCAACCGCATGGGGTTCAACAACGAGGGCTCCGCGGCCGTCAGCGAGCGTCTGGGGGCCCGTACGCCCGTCTTCAGGACCGTCGTGGGCGTCAACATCGGCAAGACCAAGGTCGTCCCGGAGGAGGAGGCCGTCGGCGACTACGTGAAGTCGACCGAGCGGCTCGCCCGGCACGCGGACTACCTCGTCGTGAACGTGAGCTCGCCGAACACGCCGGGCCTGCGCAACCTTCAGGCCACCGAGGCACTGCGGCCGCTGCTGAGCGCCGTCCGCGAGGCCGCCGACCGCGCGGTCACCGACCGGCGTGTGCCGCTGCTCGTCAAGATCGCGCCCGACCTCGCCGACGAGGACGTCGACGCGGTCGCCGACCTCGCCGTCGAACTCGGCCTGGACGGGATCATCGCCACGAACACCACCATCGCGCGCGAGGGACTCGGTCTGAAGTCCGAACCCCTGCTCGTCGAGGAGACCGGCGGGCTCTCGGGCGCGCCGCTGAAGGCGCGCTCCCTGGAGGTGCTGCGTCGCCTCTACGCGCGCGTGGGCGACCGGATCACCCTGGTGGGCGTCGGCGGCATCGAGAACGCCGAGGACGCCTGGCAGCGCATCTTGGCCGGCGCCACGCTGGTCCAGGGGTACAGCGCGTTCATCTACGAGGGTCCCTTCTGGGGCCGAGCGATCCACAAGGGGCTCGCCGCCCGCCTCCGTACCAGCCCGTACGCCACCCTCGCCGACGCGGTCGGCGCCGACGTGAGGAAGTCCGCATGAGCCTGGAACCCTTCGGCACACGTCTTCGCCGCGCGATGGACGAGCGCGGCCCGCTGTGTGTGGGCATCGACCCGCACGCGTCGCTGCTCACCGACTGGGGCCTGAACGACGACATCGTGGGCCTGGAGCGGTTCAGCCGCACCGTCGTCGAGGCGTTGGCCGAGCGGGTCGCGGTCCTCAAGCCGCAGAGCGCGTTCTTCGAACGGTTCGGCTCGCGCGGCATCGCCGTCCTGGAGAAGTCGGTCGAGGAGGCGCGGGCGGCCGGGGCGCTGGTCGTGATGGACGCCAAGCGCGGCGACATCGGCTCGACCATGGCCGCGTACGCGGAGACCTTCCTGCGCAAGGACGCGCCGCTCTTCTCGGACGCGCTGACCGTGTCGCCCTACCTGGGCTACGGCTCGCTGAAGCCGGCGGTGGAGCTGGCGCGCGAGAGCGGCGCCGGGCTCTTCGTCCTCGCGCTCACCTCCAACCCGGAGGGCGGCGAGGTGCAGCACGCGGTCCGCGGGGACGGTCGCAACGTCGGCGCGACCATGCTGGCCCACCTCGCCGCCGAGAACGCGGGAGAGACGCCCCTGGGTTCCTTCGGCGCGGTCGTCGGCGCCACGCTGGGCGACCTCTCCTCCTACGACCTGGACATCAACGGACCGCTCCTGGCGCCCGGCATCGGCGCCCAGGGAGCCACCGCGGCCGATCTGGCGGGCGTCTTCGGGGCGGCGGTGCGCAATGTCGTGCCGAACGTGAGCCGGGGTGTTCTTCGTCACGGTCCCGACGTGATCGCGCTGCGGGGGTCCGCGGAGCGGTTCGCGGAGGAGATCAGGGCCGCCGTGGGCGCCGCCTGAGCTCTTCAAGGGGCGGTCGACAGTCCTCCGATGAGTGGCTCCGGAGCGGTTCGAGTCTGAATACATCCTCAAATCCGGGGCAGTATGTCGTAAATGTCCGCCTCCAGGGAGGCTGACCAGGACTTTTCCTCTGTTCTCGCTGACTCCGGCGCACTTGCCCGCTAGTCTCCGTCGAGAGCGAATGGGCAAGCGTGTTGCTCGTAGCTCACCAGGTGTGGGGCGACTAGGTTCCTCACCGGTCCGTATCCGACAGTTCGACATCCGAGGTGACGTAGGCGTGGCTCTTCCGCCCCTTACCCCTGAACAGCGCGCAGCCGCGCTCGAAAAGGCCGCCGCGGCTCGCCGGGAGCGGGCCGAGGTCAAGAATCGACTCAAGCACTCCGGCGCCTCGCTTCACGAGGTCATCAAGCAGGGTCAGGAGAACGACGTCATCGGCAAGATGAAGGTCTCCGCTCTCCTGGAGTCCCTGCCGGGCGTGGGCAAGGTCCGCGCCAAGCAGATCATGGAGCGACTCGGTATCTCCGAGAGCCGCCGCGTGCGCGGCCTCGGCTCGAACCAGATCGCTTCTCTGGAGCGTGAGTTCGGCGGCTCCGGCGCCTGAGTCCTGGGCATACCGGGATTGCTGGAATAATCGCTGCATGGCTGCAACATTCCGGGGGACGACCCCCGAGCCCCCGGACGTACGTCCGCGGCTGACCGTGCTCTCCGGCCCCTCTGGGGTCGGCAAGAGCACGGTCGTCGCTCATATGCGCAAGGAACACCCCGAGGTCTGGCTCTCGGTGTCGGCGACGACCCGCAAGCCGCGCCCCGGTGAGAAGCACGGAGTCCACTACTTCTTCGTCTCCGACGAGGAGATGGACAAGCTGATCGCCAACGGCGAGCTGCTGGAGTGGGCCGAATTCGCCGGCAACCGCTACGGGACGCCGCGTGCCGCCGTCCTGGAGCACCTGGAGTCGGGTGTGCCCGTCCTCCTGGAGATCGACCTCCAGGGTGCGCGGCAGGTCCGTGAGTCCATGCCGGAGGCCCTGCTCGTGTTCCTGGCTCCGCCCTCCTGGGACGAGCTGGTGCGCAGGCTCACCGGACGGGGCACCGAACCGCCCGAGGTGATCGAGCGCCGCCTGGAGGCGGCCAAGATCGAACTCGCGGCCGAGCCGGAGTTCGATGTCACTCTGGTCAACACCTCCGTCGAGGACGTGGCGCGTGAGCTGCTAACGTTGATGGAAGTTGTTTGATCTTTCAGGTCATTTTCCACCTTTCGGAAGGCAGAGCGTGTCCTCTTCCATCACTGCTCCCGAGGGCATCATCAACCCTCCGATCGACGAGCTCCTCGAGGCCACCGACTCGAAGTACAGCCTCGTGATCTACGCGGCCAAGCGTGCCCGTCAGATCAACGCGTACTACTCGCAGCTCGGCGAGGGCCTCCTCGAGTACGTCGGTCCGCTCGTCGACACCCACGTCCACGAGAAGCCGCTGTCGATCGCCCTGCGCGAGATCAACGCGGGTCTGCTGACGTCCGAGGCCGTAGAGGGCCCCGCGCAGTAGTCGTTCAATCGCTCATCCCAGGCCCGGCGGCGCGACCGCCGGGCCTGTGGTGTGTCATGGAGTCGTACGTTTCCGAGCTCGGGGAGAGACGGTGGACAAGCCCAAGGTCGTGCTGGGGGTCAGCGGTGGCATCGCCGCGTACAAGGCCTGTGAGCTGCTGCGCAGGCTGACGGAGTCGGGTCACGACGTGCGCGTCGTCCCCACCGGGTCCGCGCTGCACTTCGTCGGCGCCGCCACCTGGTCCGCGCTCTCCGGCCACCCCGTCTCCACCGAGGTCTGGTCGGACGTCCACGAGGTCCCGCACGTCCGCATCGGACAGCACGCGGACCTGGTGGTGGTGGCCCCCGCGACGGCCGACATGCTCGCCAAGGCCGCCCACGGCCTGGCGGACGACCTCCTCACCAACACCCTGCTCACCGCCCGCTGCCCGGTCGTCTTCGCGCCCGCCATGCACACCGAGATGTGGGAGCATCCGGCCACCCAGGAGAACGTGGCGACGCTGCGCCGGCGCGGCGCGGTCGTCATCGAGCCCGCTGTGGGGCGTCTGACCGGCGTCGACACCGGCAAGGGACGGCTGCCCGACCCGGCGGAGATCTTCGAGGTCTGCCGCCGGGTGCTCGCCCGCGGCGTGACCGAGCCCGATCTCGCCGGCCGCCACGTCGTCGTCAGCGCCGGAGGCACCCGCGAACCGCTCGACCCCGTCCGTTTCCTCGGCAACCGCTCCTCCGGCAAGCAGGGCTACGCCCTGGCGCGCACGGCGGCCGCGCGGGGCGCCCGGGTCACGCTGATCGCCGCGAACACCGGGCTGCCGGACCCGGCGGGCGTGGACGTGGTGCGGGTCGGGACGGCCGTGCAGCTGCGCGAGGCGGTCCTCAAGGCGGCCTCGGACGCCGACGCGGTGGTGATGGCGGCGGCGGTGGCGGACTTCCGCCCGGTCTCGTACGCGGCCGGAAAAATCAAGAAGAAGGACGACCAGGAACCGGAGCCGATCGTTCTGGTCCGCAACCCGGACATCCTCGCGGAGATCTCGGCGGACCGTCCCCGCCCGGGCCAGGTGGTCGTCGGTTTCGCCGCCGAGACGGACGACGTCCTCGCCAACGGTCGTACGAAGCTGGCGCGCAAGGGGTGCGACCTTCTCGTCGTGAACGAGGTGGGGGAGCGCAAGACCTTCGGCGCCGAGGAGAACGAGGCCGTGGTGCTGGGGGCCGACGGCAGTGAGACCCCGGTGCCGTACGGACCCAAGGAGGCTCTGGCCGAGATGGTGTGGGACCTGGTGGGACCCCGCCTGGTGTGAAGGTCTCATTAACCCCGCCCGCCGCGTCCATCAGCGTGAAATCGCCCGTGGCGACCCTGGTGGAGAACGATCGTCATGGCGCAGAATGCCCGTGCCGCAGGTCACAGGGCTTCCGAGAAGCGAGACAGGGGGGCCTGTGGGCGAGTGCGACCGATAAACTGTTCTCGGACGACGCCGAGCGCAGCTCTCGTCCCGTCCACCAATGATCAGCCAGCAGCCGCTGCAACCACAGGGAGCGTTGTGTCCCGTCGCCTGTTCACCTCGGAGTCCGTGACCGAGGGTCACCCCGACAAGATCGCTGACCAGATCAGCGACACCATTCTCGATGCGCTTCTGCGCGAGGACCCGACGTCCCGGGTCGCCGTGGAGACGCTGATCACGACCGGCCTGGTGCACGTGGCCGGCGAGGTCACGACCAAGGCGTACGCGCCGATCGCCCAGCTGGTCCGCGACAAGATCCTGGAGATCGGTTACGACTCGTCGAAGAAGGGCTTCGACGGAGCTTCCTGTGGTGTCTCGGTGTCGATCGGCTCGCAGTCGCCCGACATCGCGCAGGGTGTCGACACGGCGTACGAGAGCCGGGTCGAGGGCGACGAGGACGAGCTCGACAAGCAGGGCGCAGGCGACCAGGGTCTGATGTTCGGGTACGCGACGGACGAGACCCCGGAGCTGATGCCGCTCCCGATCCACCTCGCGCACCGCCTGTCGCGCCGCCTCTCCGAGGTCCGCAAGAACGGGACGATCCCCTACCTCCGTCCCGACGGCAAGACCCAGGTCACCATCGAGTACGACGGCGACAAGGCGGTCCGCCTGGACACGGTCGTCGTCTCCTCGCAGCACGCGTCGGACATCGACCTCGAGTCCCTCCTCGCCCCCGACATCCGCGAGTTCGTGGTCGAGCCGGAGCTCAAGGCCCTCCTCGACGACGGCATCAAGCTGGAGACCGAGGGCTACCGCCTCCTGGTGAACCCGACCGGCCGCTTCGAGATCGGCGGCCCGATGGGCGACGCCGGCCTCACCGGCCGCAAGATCATCATCGACACGTACGGCGGCATGGCCCGCCACGGTGGCGGCGCCTTCTCCGGCAAGGACCCGTCCAAGGTCGACCGCTCCGCCGCCTACGCCATGCGCTGGGTCGCGAAGAACGTCGTCGCCGCGGGCCTCGCGTCCCGCTGTGAGGTCCAGGTCGCCTACGCCATCGGCAAGGCCGAGCCCGTCGGCCTCTTCGTCGAGACCTTCGGCACCGCCAAGGTCGACGCCGAGAAGATCGAGACCGCCATCGCCGAGGTCTTCGACCTCCGCCCGGCGGCCATCATCCGCGACCTCGACCTGCTGCGCCCGATCTACTCGCAGACGGCGGCCTACGGCCACTTCGGCCGTGCGCTGCCCGACTTCACGTGGGAGCGCACGGACCGTGTGGAGGCCCTGCGCAAGGCTGTCGGTCTGTAAGGGAACGCTTGTGCGGTGAGGCCCGGTACCCCTTCGGGGATGCCGGGCCTCACCGTTTCCCTCGCCCTCGCGGCATCCGCGAGAGGCCGGTCGTACCGGGTGAGTAAATCGCTGGTGCGGGTGGGGTCGGGGTTCGTAGGCTCGGGGTCTCCCGGTGCGATGGCCGCGGTTACTTCGGTGGAGTGCGCCCAGGGCGCGCGGTGATTCTGGATCATGGTCCGCTGCCGCTTGGAACTCGGGAGAACTGACGTCGTGGCGTCCGGTGCGATGGTCGCGGGTACTTCCGGGTGACTCCCTCGCAGGTTCGAATCCTGCTGCCGGTCCGTGGACCGGTATGGCCGAGTGGTCCATGGCAGAAGCGCCCTCTGGGCGTTCGTGATCCGTGGCCGGCCTGATCTCGGACGCGCGGCGGTGTCAGTGAGGTCTGGTAGGAATGTTGCTGTGAGCAGCGCGAACGGGTGGGGTGAGGGTGGCGCGGAGGGTGCGCCGCCCGAGCAGCTTGCGTTGATCCGGGAAGGCGTCCGGCAGGCCAGGGCGCCCAAGGCGAAGCCGCGGACTTGGCGGGGGGCGAAGCTCGCCAAGGAACTGCCTGTCGCGCGGGTCCTCGTCGACAAGGGCGTGCTGCACCTTGACCGGTATTTCGACTACGCCGTGCCCGAGGAGCTGGACGCCGAGGCGCAGCCGGGCGTGCGGGTTCGGGTGCGGTTCGGGGCCGGGCGGCATCGGGTGCGGGAGGGCCGCCGTGAGGGCGGAGGGTTGATCGACGGGTTCCTCGTCGAGCGGCTCGCCGAGTCCGACTACGCCGGGCCGCTCGCCGCGCTCGCCCAGGTCGTGTCGCCCGAGCCCGTGCTCGGGCCCGAGCTGCTGGGACTCGCGCGCGCCGTCGCCGATCGGTACGCGGGGAGCCTCGCGGACGTGCTGCAGCTCGCCGTCCCGCCGCGCAACGCGCGAGCCGAGCAGAAGCCCTCACCCGCGCCGCTCGCTCCGCCCGGCGTGCCCGACACGGCCTCCTGGACCCGTTACGGGCGGGGGGCGTCCTTTCTCGAGTCGCTCGCCGCGGGCGGGGCACCGCGGGCCGTGTGGAACGCGTTGCCGGGGCCCGGCTGGGCCGAGGAGATCGCCAGAGCCGTGGGCGCGACGCTCGCCTCGGGGCGTGGCGCGCTCGTCGTCGTGCCGGACGGCCGGGCCGTCGCTCGGGTCGACGCCGCGCTGTCCTTTGTGCTGGGCGAGGGGCGGCACGCGGTGCTCACGGCCGAGGCCGGGCCCGAGAAGCGGTACCGGGAGTGGCTGGCCGTGCGGCGTGGGTCCGTACGGGCCGTCGTGGGGACCCGGGCCGCCATGTTCGCGCCGGTACAGGACCTGGGCCTTGTCGTCATCTGGGACGACGGCGACGACAGCCACAGCGAGCAGCACGCGCCGCAGCCGCATGCGCGGGAAGTGCTGCTGCTGCGGGCCGCCCATGACAAGTGCGCCTTTCTGCTGGGGAGTTGGGGCTGCACCGTCGAGGCCGCGCAGCTGGTCGAGAGCGGGTGGGCGCTGCCGCTGGTCGCCGAGCGGGAACAGGTGCGGGCGAGCGCGCCGCTCGTGCGGACCGTCGGGGACGGGGATCTCGCACGGGACGAGGCGGCGCGGGCCGCCCGCCTGCCGAGCCTCGCCTGGCAGGTGGTGAGGGACGGACTGCGGCAAGGGCCCGTACTGGTGCAGGTGCCGCGGCGTGGGTACGTACCGCGGATGGCCTGTGCGCAGTGCCGGGCTCCGGCTCGCTGCCGGCACTGCGCGGGGCCGTTGGAGGCGCGGGACGCCGGGGCGCTGCTGTGTACGTGGTGCGGACGCGACGAGGCGGCCTGGCACTGTCCCGAGTGCGGTGGTTTCCGGCTGCGGGCCCAGGTCGTGGGCGCGCGGCGGACCGCGGAGGAGCTGGGGCGGGCGTTTCCGGCCGTGCCCGTGCGGACGTCGGGGCGCGAGCAGGTGCTCGACACGGTGCCGGGAGCGCCCGCGCTCGTCGTGAGCACGCCGGGGGCCGAGCCCGTCGCGGAGGGCGGGTACGCGGCCGCGTTGCTGCTCGACGGCTGGGCGATGGTGTCGCGGCCCGATCTGCGGGCCGGCGAGGACGCGCTGCGACGGTGGATCGGTGCGGCGGCGCTGGTGCGCGGGCAGGGGGCGGGGGGCACGGTCGTGGTCGTCGCGGAGCCGACCCTGCGGCCCGTGCAGGCGCTCGTACGGTGGGATCCCGTCGGACACGCGGTGCGGGAGCTCGCCGAGCGGGCCGAGCTGGGCTTTCCGCCGGTGTCCCGGATGGCGGCCGTGTCCGGTACGGCGGAGGCGCTCGCCGGGTTTCTCGCCGTGGTGGAGCTTCCGGGCGACGCGGAGGTGCTCGGGCCGGTGCCGCTGCCCGTCACGCATGCGGGGGGACCGCGCCGGGTGGGGGCGCCGCCGCCGGGGGAGCGGTGGGAGCGGGCGCTGGTCCGGGTGCCGCCGGGGAGCGGGGCGGCGTTGGCGGCCGCGCTGAAGGCCGCGCAGGCGGCACGGATGGCACGGGGCGGGAGTGAGCCCGTACGGATTCGGATCGATCCGCCGGACATCGGCTGACGACTGTCATCAGGGGGACGAGTTCGCATCCCCACCTGGGTTGCCCCTGCCCGGGACCTGGGTTGCCCCGACCTGGGCCGCCTCCCGGCTTGGACGATACCGGGAGGCAGGCGAGAGGTGGGGTCAGCCGTTGCGGGGGCCCGGGAACGCCGTGGGCCTGACCTCGTCGCGCAGGGTGGGGCTGCCCGAGGTCGGCTGGGTCGGCATGGAGCGGGCGGCGGGGACCGTCGGCACCGTGGGGATGCCCGTGTTGACGGAGACCGTGCGGGTGCCCGAGGTCTCCGTGGAGCGCTCGGCCTCGGCCGCGGCCTGGGCGGCGGCGCGGCGGGCGCCGTAGCGGCGGTGCACCGCCTGCTTGGTGACCCCGAGGGCGGAGCCCACCGCGTCCCAGGAGAAGCCCAGGGAGCGGTCGAAGTCCACGGCGGCCGTGACCAGGGTCTCGACGCTGTCGCGCAACTCCTGGGCGAGGCGGACGGTCGGGGCGGGGGCGCGTCCGTAGACGACGAAGCCCGCGGAGGGGCCGGAGCGGCGCGGACGGTAGACGTTGCCCAGCTGGGCGGTGAGCGTGCGCAGTGCGTCCACCTGCCGGCGGACCCGCTCGATGTCCCGCACCAGCAAGTGCAGGCTGGCCCGAGCCTGGGCGTCGTGGGTTGCGTGGTCGGCCATGAACAAGCCTCTCGAACCGGCGTTGAAAAGGATCGGGCCGCGATCGCGGCCCGTTGTGGTCAACTCTCTCTTGACCAACGCGTTTGCGGGTGAGTGGTCACGCTGCGGGGGCGTAAGGGCATATGCACAGGGCGCGTCCGGGGGCGTACGCCCCCGTCGCGCCGTTGTCTCGCCTCGGCCTTCGGTGTGTGTGCGGGTGTTCGACCCGCCGCCCGTCAAACCCCCGAGCCGCCGCGCCGCATAGACTGGTGCGCTGCCCCGTACCCCGTCCGCACCGGCGGGTGTGCAGGGTCCTGAAGCGTTCCCGCCCGAGAGGCCAGCCGCCACCCATGAAGCTCGTCTTCGCAGGTACCCCCGAGGTCGCCGTTCCCGCACTGGACGCCTTGATCGCCTCCGGGCGGCACGAGGTGGCCGCCGTGGTCACACGGCCCGACGCCCCGGCCGGCCGGGGACGGCGGCTCGTCGCGAGTCCGGTCGCCGAGCGGGCGGAGGAGGCCGGCATCGAGGTGCTGAAGCCGGTGAAGCCCCGGGACGAGGACTTTCTGGCCCGGCTGAGGGAGATCGGGCCCGACGCGTGCCCCGTGGTGGCGTACGGGGCGCTGCTGCCGCGGGTCGCCCTCGACGTGCCCGCCCACGGGTGGGTCAATCTGCACTTCTCCCTGCTGCCCGCCTGGCGCGGCGCCGCCCCCGTGCAGCACGCGATCATGGCGGGGGACGAGATCACCGGTGCCTCCACCTTCCTCATCGAGGAAGGCCTCGACTCGGGGCCCGTGTACGGGACGGTCACCGAGGAGATCCGGCGCACCGACACCAGCGGGGACCTGCTCACCCGGCTCGCGTTCGCCGGCGCCGGGCTGCTCGTCGCGACCATGGACGGTATCGAGGACGGCACCCTGAAGGCCGTGCCGCAGCCTGCCGACGGCGTCAGCCTGGCGCCGAAGATCAGCGTCGAGAACGCCCATGTCGACTGGTCCGCACCCGCGCTGCGCGTCGACCGGATGGTGCGCGGGTGCACGCCCGCGCCCGGCGCCTGGACCGTCTTCCGTGGCGAGCGGCTCAAGCTCATCCACGCGACACCCGTGCCCGAGCGCGCCGACCTCGCCCCGGGCGAGCTGTCCGTGGCCAAGAACAACGTGTACGCCGGGACCGGCTCGTACGCCGTGGAGCTGCTCTGGGTCCAGGCCCAGGGCAAGAAGCCGATGCGCGCCGCCGACTGGGCGCGCGGGGTGCGCATCGCCTCAGGGGAGCGGCTCGGAGGCTGACACCCGGTCGTACGGCGATGGCCCGCACGTCCCCCGGAGGGCGCGGGCCATCGGTCTCCCGGCGGGTGGAACTCCCGCCCCACCGTGCGCGGTAGTCGTGAGGTCGTACAACTCCCTTGGCAGTACGGGAAGTCGAGGCACCGTCCCGATGTGATCCTCAGGGACATCCGGATGCCCGGTGTGAACGGCGTCGAGGCCACCGAACGCATCCTCGCTCAGGCCCCCGACCGGGCACCGCGCATCCTGATCCTGGCCGACCTGGAGATCGCCCACACGGTCGCCAGGTCGGCGATGTCCGTCCGGAAGTAGGCTTGAGGGGTCGAACCATCCAGGATCCGGAGCACCTTTTTCGTGAGTGAGCAGTCCCGCGGGCCGCGCAAGCCCGGCAAGCCCTACCGTCGCCCCCAGAAGGACCCCGTCCGCATGCTCGCCTTCGAGGCGCTGCGGGCCGTGGACGAGCGCGACGCGTACGCGAACCTCGTCCTGCCGCCGCTGCTGCGCAAGGCGCGCGAGAAGGAGGGACCGGAAAAGTTCGACGGGCGGGACGCGGCGCTGGCGACCGAGCTGGTGTACGGGACGCTGCGCCGGCAGGGGACGTACGACGCCGTCATCGCGGCCTGTGTCGACCGGCCGCTGCGAGAGGTCGACCCGCCCGTGCTCGACGTGCTCAGCCTCGGCGTGCACCAGCTTCTCGGAACGCGCATCCCGACGCACGCCGCCGTGTCCGCCTCCGTCGAACTCGCCCGCGTCGTGCTCGGCGACGGACGCGCCAAGTTCGTCAACGCCGTGCTGCGCAAGGTCGCTCGGCAGGATCTCGACGCCTGGCTGGAGCAGGTCGCGCCGCCCTACGACGACGACCCCGAGGACCACCTCGCCGTCGTGCACTCGCACCCGCGCTGGGTCGTCTCGGCGCTGTGGGACTCGCTGGGCGGCGGCCGGGCCGGGATCGAGGACCTGCTCGAGGCCGACAACGAGCGGCCCGAGGTGACACTCGTGGCGCGGCCGGGGCGTTCCACCGCCGAGGAACTCCTCGACGCCCTCGGGGAGGAGTCCACGCTGCCGGGACGCTGGTCGCCGTACGCCGTGCGGCTCATCGAGGGCGGCGAGCCGGGTGCCATCGACGCCGTACGGGAGGGGCGTGCGGGCGTCCAGGACGAGGGCAGCCAGCTGGTGGCGCTCGCCCTTGCCAACGCGCCGCTCGAGGGGCCCGACAAGACATGGCTGGACGGCTGCGCGGGCCCCGGCGGCAAGGCGGCCATGCTCGCCGGACTGGCCGCCGAGCGCGGTGCCGTGCTGCTCGCCTCGGAGAAACAGCCGCACCGGGCGGGCCTGGTGGCGAAGGCACTCGCGGGCAATCCCGGCCCCTACCAGGTCATCGCCGCCGACGGCACCCGTCCGCCGTGGCTGCCCGGCACCTTCGACCGGGTGCTCATGGACGTGCCCTGCACGGGTCTCGGCGCCCTGCGTCGCCGTCCCGAGGCCCGCTGGCGGCGGCGCCCCGAGGATCTGGACGGCTTCGGGCCCCTCCAGCGGGGGCTGCTGCGCACGGCGCTCGACTCCGTACGGGTCGGCGGTGTCGTCGGCTACGCGACCTGCTCGCCGCACCTCGCCGAGACCCGCGCGGTCGTGGACGACGTCCTGAAGCGCTACGACACGGGCTCCGCCGAACTCCTCGACGCCCGCCCGCTCCTGCCCGGCGTACCGGTGCTGGGCGACGGCCCGGACGTACAGCTGTGGCCGCATCTGCACGGCACGGACGCCATGTATCTGGCGCTGATCCGCCGGACGGCGTGATCCGTCCCAGCGCCGAGAACAGCCCGAAGGCGTACCCTTTCTCGTATTCGGAGAAAGGCCGAGCGGATTAGGGCGAGGAATGGCAACCCCCCTCCGAACGTGATAAGCGAGCCATCGCCGAATCCTCCGAGTTCACCATTCTCGTATTTGAGGGCGTGAATGATGGAAGCGCGTGTGGATCCCGATCGTTCCGAGTGGGACGTCATCGTCCTGGGCGGCGCCGCGGCCGGCGAGAACGCGGCTCAGTACGCCACGCAGTTCTCCGGTCTGGACGCGGTGCTGGTCGAGGCGGAGTTACTGGGTGGCGAGTGCTCGTACTGGGCCTGCATGCCCAGCAAGGCCCTGTTGCGCCCCGTCGAGGTGCTGGGCGGCGGACGGCATGTGCCGGGTGTGTCCTCGCTGTTGAGCGGGCGCGAGTTGGACGTGCGGGCGGTACTGGCCCGCCGGGACACCGTCGTGAACGGCCTCGACGACTCCTCGCAGATCCGCTGGGCGCTCGGCGTCGGCATCGATGTCGTGCGCGGGTACGGGCGGCTCACCGGGGAGCGCTCGGTGGCGGTGGAGACGGCGGCCGGCGGCAGCCGTGCGCTGACCGCGCGGCACGCGGTGGTGATCGACACGGGTTCGCGCACCACCGTGCCGGCGATCCCCGGCATGAGCGAGGCGCACCCGTGGACGTCCCGCGACGTCACCAATCTGCGCGAGGTGCCCCGCCGGGTCGTCGTGCTGGGTGGTGGGGTGGTCGCGTGCGAGGCGGCGACCTGGCTGAGGGCGCTGGGCGTCGAGGAGTTGAGCGTCGTGTACCGGCGCGCAGGCCTGCTGGCCCGGTCGGAACCCTTCGCCGGGCGCATGGTGGGTGACCAGTTGACGGCCGCGGGGGTGCGGCTGCTTCCCGGCAGGTCGATCACCGAGGTGCGACGCGAGGATCCCCGTGACACGGGAGTCGGGCTGCCGCACGGCGGCGAGGTCACCGTCCGGCTGGACGACGGGAGCACGCTCGTCGCCGACGAACTGGTGCTCGCCACCGGCCGTACGCCGAACACCGAGGACATCGGACTGCCGACGGTGGGATGCCCCGACGGCGGCTTTCTGGCGGTCGACGACGAGCAGGGCGTGCGGGCGGTGGACGGGCATTGGCTCTATGCCGTCGGTGATGTCTGCGGACGTGCGCTGTTGACCCACATGGGCAAGTACCAGGCGCGGGTGGCCGGTGAGGTGATCGCCGCCCGTGCCACGGGAGGTCCGGCGGTCGGCGCGTGGAGCGGTCCGCCGGGCTCCGCCGACGGACACCGGGGCAACCCGCAGGTGACCTTCACCGACCCGGAGGTCGGATCGGCCGGCGTGACCGAGCGGGAGGCACGCGCGGCGGGACTGGACGTGGCGACGGTCGAGTACGACATGGCCGCCCTGGCCGGCACGTATGTGATGCGCGAGGACTACCTCGGGCGCGCCAAACTGGTCATCGATCGCGATACCGACACGGTGGTGGGCGCCACGTTCGTCGGCTCGGGCGTTGCCGAACTCGTCCACTCGGCCACGACGGCCATTGTCGCCAGAGTGCCGCTTCCCGTGCTGTGGCATGTCGTGCCGAGCTACCCCACCGCGAGTGAGGTGTGGCTCCGCCTGTTGGAGACGTACCGCGCGCAGAAGCAGCGTGTCGGGTAGCGTGAAATACCCGTCATGCATTTCAGCCGATCAGGGATCTCGCACGTAACTCGATCGAAAGAAATACGCCATGCCTTTCATTTCCACGAAGGACGACACGGAAATCTATTACAAGGACTGGGGTAGGGGGCAGCCGGTCGTCTTCAGTCATGGCTGGCCGCTGAACGCCGACGCCTGGGACCCCCAGATCCGGATGATGGCCGAAAACGGCTTCCGCGCGATCGCACACGACCGTCGCGGCCACGGCCGCTCGGGTCAGCCGTGGGACGGGAACGACCTGGACACGTACGCCGACGACCTGGCGCGGTTGATCGAGGCGCTCGATCTGCGTGACGTGATCCTGGTCGGCCACTCCACCGGTGGCGGCGAGGTGACGCGCTATATCGGCCGCCACGGCACCGGACGGGTCGCCAAGGCGGTGCTCCTCGGCGCGATCCCCCCGCTGATGCTCAAGACGGAAGCGAACCCCGAGGGGCTGCCGTTGGAGGTCTTCGACGAGATCCGCAAGGGCGTCGAGACCGACCGCTCGCAGTTCTACAAGGACCTCAGCGCGCCCTTCTACGGGGCCAACCGGCCCGGCTCGCAGGTGTCCCAGGGCACGCGGGACGCGTTCTGGCTCTGGTCCCTGCAGGTGGGGATCAAGGGCTCGTACGACTGCGTCAAGGCGTTCTCCGAGACCGACCTCACCGAGGACCTGAAGCGGTTCGACGTCCCCACCCTGATCGCTCACGGCGACGACGACCAGATCGTGCCCATCGTCGCGGCCGCGGAGAAGTCCTCGAAAATCGTCAAAGGCGCCACGCTGAAGGTCTACCCGGGTGCCCCGCACGGCCTGTCGATGGTCGCCCCGTTCAAGGACGTCTTCGACGCCGACCTGCTGGCCTTCGCCCGCGGCTGACCAATCCGGTGGCGCCCGGACCGTGTGGCGGGCCGCCCGGCAACGGCGGGTTCGTGTCACTCCGAGCGGGGCATCCGATGACTCCCTGACACGCGGCGTGTGCGGGGAGTGCCGGGTGAGCGGGGGCGCTTTCCGTCCGGCATGTCTCAGGTATGGCCCAGGGGCCGGACCAAGGAGAGCAACCGGCCCGGGGCATGGCAGGCTTGGGGCATGGCCGTGCAGATCAACCCCAGCATTCTGTCCGCGGACTTCGCCCGTCTTGCCGAGGAGGCACAGGCGGTGGAAGGCGCGGACTGGCTCCATGTCGACGTCATGGACAACCATTTCGTACCGAACCTCACACTCGGTGTGCCGGTCGTAGAGTCCCTGGCCCGTGCGACGGACACGCCGCTGGACTGCCATCTGATGATCGCGGACCCCGATCGGTGGGCGCCCCAGTACGTCGAAGCGGGTGCCGGTTCCGTCACCTTCCACGCCGAGGCGGCCGCCGCGCCGGTGCGGCTCGCCCGCGAGATCCGGGCCAAGGGTGCCCGCGCCTCCATGGCGCTCAAGCCCGCGACCCCCATCGAGCCGTACGAGGATCTGCTCCCCGAGCTCGACATGCTGCTGATCATGACGGTCGAGCCCGGTTTCGGCGGCCAGGCGTTCCTGGACATCATGCTGCCGAAGATCCGCCGCACTCGTGAGCTGATCAGCAAGCACGGCCTCGAGCTCTGGCTTCAGGTCGACGGCGGCGTGTCGGCGTCCACCATCGAGCGGTGCGCGGACGCGGGCGCGGACGTCTTCGTCGCCGGATCTGCCGTGTACGGGGCCGCTGACCCGGCCCAGGCGGTACGTGCATTGCGCACTCAGGCTCAGGGCGCGACGGCCCATGCGGCGTGGGCGTGCGACCACTGAACCAAGGGAACGTGAACGCCGCCCATCAGGGCTGATCAAGTACGCCGGATCTGCGAGGATGAACGGCGAATCCAGAGTGTGAACAGCAGTGAGGAGAGCGCCGTGTCGGGTATGTCGGCGGGCCGGTCAGCCATGCGGATGGGACCCGCTGAGCTGGTGCAGGCGGCGGCCATGGCCCGCCGCTTCTACCTCGAGGGCAAATCCAAGATCCAGATCGCCGAGGAGTTCGGCGTCAGCCGCTTCAAGGTGGCCCGGGTCCTGGAAACCGCTCTCGAACGGGATCTCGTACGGATCGAGATCCGAGTGCCCGCCGAGCTGGACGCGGAGCGCTCCGACGCGCTGCGCGCCCGCTACGGCCTGCGGCACGCCGTCGTGGTCGAGTCACCGGCCGAGGCCGAGGAGTCGCCCGACCCCGAGAACCTCGGCGAGGTCGCCGCCGACCTGCTCGGTGAGCTGGTCAACGAGGGCGATGTGCTGGGCCTGGCCTGGGGCCGCTCCACCATCCACATGGCGGCGGCGCTCGACCGGCTCCCGCCGTGCACGGTGGTGCAGCTGACGGGCGTGTACGACGCCGGGACCGCGGAGCGCGGATCCGTGGAGGCGGTACGGCGCGCCGCACAGGTGTCGGGCGGCGACGCCCACCCCATCTACGCGCCGATGCTGCTGCCCGACGCGGCCACCGCGGCGGCGCTGCGCAGCCAGACCGGGATCGCCCGCGCCTTCGAGTACTTCGACAAGGTCACGGTCGCCTGCGTGTCGATCGGCTCCTGGGAGCCCGGCATCTCGACGGTGCACGACATGCTCAGCGACGAGGAGCGCGGCCACTACGCGTCCCTCGGAGTCGCCGCCGAGATGTCCGCGCACCTCTTCGACGCCGAGGGACGCCGGGTCGGCCGTGACCTGGGCGAGCGGTGCATCACCGTCGAGGCCGACCGGCTGCGGCGTATCCCCGAGGTCGTGGCGATCGCGGGCGGACAGCGCAAGGCCGCCGCCATCGACGCGGTGCTGCGGTCCGGGCTCGTCACCAGCCTGGTGACGGACACGTCCGCCGCGGACTACCTGATGACGGCGGGGCCGGCCCCCCGCCCGGCCCTGAACCGGGCGGACCCGGACGGGCCGTGACGCGCCTGGAATGACACGGACGGCGGCCCCTGTGGGGCCCGCGGGCAGACGGACGTGGCCGTCGGGGCGGACACCCCGGGTCCGCCGGGGCCGACATCGGTGACCTTCGGGGCACGTCGGCGGTGTCTCTCGCGGGCGGGTGCCCCTGTCCGGGAGGGCAGGCCGGTGGGTGGTGACCCATTGGGGGGCGCTTCGGGGTATCGGCGCGCCGGGCGGAGGGGGGCGTGGCAGCATCGGCGGCATGGTGGTGCGGTGGGTGCCCCGGGCTCTCCTGGGGCTGTTTCTGTGTTTCGGCGTGCTGCTGACGGGCTGCTCGTCGACGGAATCGGCCGGTACCGGTCCCGGTGTGGTGACGACAGCTCCGTCGGCGGCGCGATCGGCGGTTCCGGTTCCCCCCTGGGCCGGCGGGATGAAGACGGTCGACGCGGCCCGGCTTCCCGCCGAGGCCCGCGAGACGCTCGCCCTCATCGACAAGGGCGGCCCCTTCCCGTACGCCAGGGACGGCATCGTCTTCGGGAACTTCGAGGGCCTGCTGCCGAAGCACCAGCGCGGCTACTACCACGAGTACACGGTCAAAACCCCCGGCGCGCACGATCGGGGAGCCCGGCGCATTGTCACCGGGCAGGGCGGTGAGATCTACTACACCGGTGATCACTACAAGTCGTTCAGGGCGGTGCTGAGATGACGGATGGCCCGTTGGCGGAGGTGTTCCGGGCGGCGCGCGCGGTCGGATGGCAGGTCAGCGTGCTCGACCTCAGCGGAGTCTCGGACAAGGCGGGATTCATGGAGCGCTGCGTCCGCGCCCTCGACCTGCCCGAATGGTTCGGCCGGAACTGGGACGCCCTCGCGGACTGCCTGGGCGACCCCGACTGGGGGCCCGCCAGCCCGGGCCGCCTCATCCTGGTGAGCGGCTGGCGGCGCTACGCCAAGGTCCGCCCCGACGAGTGGGAGATCGCCCAGGAGGTGCTGGAGTCGGCCGCCGGGCACTACCAGGAGCACGACGCCACGCTGTCGGTCGTCCTCTCTCTTGGAGGATCCGACCAACTGCCCCCTGACCAGCCTGGATGATCTGTGCGGGCATCGCATTCAGGTCGCCATGGGAGAATGAAGTACGTGCTCTTCCCCCTGGCTGACCTGTCCGGGGGCCACCTCTGATCGACTGGGATGTGCAGCACGTGCGTTTCCTCAACGACATCCAGCCCCCGTACGACCTGACGTACGACGACGTCTTCATGGTCCCCAGCCGCTCAGCGGTCGGCTCCCGGCAGGGCGTGGACCTCACCGCCCCGGACGGCACGGGCACCACGATCCCCCTCGTCGTCGCCAACATGACCGCGATCGCGGGCCGCCGGATGGCCGAGACCGTCGCCCGCCGCGGCGGCCTCGTGGTCATCCCGCAGGACATTCCGATCGAGGTCGTCACCGAGGTCGTCACCTGGGTCAAGGGACGCCACCTGGTGCTGGACACCCCCATCGTCCTGGCCCCCCACCAGACCGTCGCCGACGCGCTGGCGCTGCTCCCCAAGCGCGCCCACAACGCGGGCGTCGTCGTCGACGAGGACGGCCGCCCGATCGGCGTGGTCACCGACGCCGACCTCACCGGCGTGGACCGGTTCACGCAGCTGGTCGAGGTCATGTCCCGGGACCTGCTGCTCCTCGACGCCGACATCGAGCCGCGCGAGGCCTTCAACACGCTGGACGGCGCCAACCGCCGCTACGCCCCCGCCGTGGACGCCGAGGGCAAGCTCGCCGGCATCCTCACCCGCAAGGGCGCCCTGCGCGCCACGCTCTACACCCCGGCCACCGACACCGACGGCAAGCTGCGCATCGCGGCCGCCGTCGGCATCAACGGCGATGTCGCGGGCAAGGCCAAGCAGCTCCTCGACGCGGGCGTCGACACGCTCGTCATCGACACCGCGCACGGCCACCAGGAGTCGATGATCAGCGCGATCAGGACCGTGCGCGCGCTCGACCCGCAGGTCCCGATCGTCGCGGGCAACATCGTCGCCGCCGAGGGCGTCAAGGACCTCATCGACGCGGGCGCGGACATCATCAAGGTCGGCGTCGGCCCCGGCGCCATGTGTACGACACGGATGATGACCGGTGTGGGACGGCCGCAGTTCTCCGCCGTCCTGGAGTGCGCCGCCGAGGCGAAGAAGTACGGCAAGCACGTGTGGGCCGACGGCGGTGTCCGTCACCCGCGTGATGTCGCCATGGCGCTGGCCGCGGGTGCGTCCAACGTCATGGTCGGATCCTGGTTCGCGGGGACGTACGAGTCCCCGGGCGACCTTCAGCAGGACGCCGACGGGCGCCTGTACAAGGAGTCGTTCGGCATGGCGTCCGCGCGCGCGGTCCGCAACCGTACGAGCGAGGAGTCGGCGTACGACCGCGCCCGCAAGGCCCTCTTCGAGGAGGGCATCTCCACCTCGCGGATGTTCCTCGACCCGGGCCGCCCGGGCGTCGAGGACCTGATCGACTCGATCATCGCGGGCGTCCGCTCGTCCTGCACCTACGCGGGCGCGAACTCCCTCGAGGAGTTCGCCGAGAACGCGGTCGTCGGCATCCAGAGCGCGGCCGGCTACGCGGAGGGCAAGCCCCTTCACGCCAGCTGGAGCTGACCGGTTCCACCGTCGTACGGCCCCCGTGGTGCGTCCGCGGGGGCCGTCGGCGTACCCGCGTGCGCAACCATCGAAAGGCCCCGCGCAACGAACACGCGCCGAGGTGCGATGAACGCAACGATCTTGCGGAGATGCGCAAGGCTGCCGCATTACGCCCGTGAAGCCCGGACTCATAGGGTCAAGCGCTGTACATGGCGTGGCGGGGACCCCGCTCGGTGGGTCCCCGCTGCCAGGGGTGCCGCCGGTCCCCGCCGTATCGACCGGCAGCGACGAAGGAGTCACCGCGTGCTCGATCACGGCGCACCCCCGCAGTCCCGCACGAAATCCGCCGCACCGTCCCCGGGTGTCGGCGCGCGCCTCATGCGCCGCAAGCCCGTGGAACGCCTGGTCGCCGAGGGCGGCCAGGGTGAGGGAGGCTCGCTCAGGCGCTCCCTCGGGCTCTGGCAGCTCACCATGATCAGCATCGGCGCCACCCTCGGCACCGGCATCTTCGTGGTCCTCGGCGAGGCCGTCCCCAAGGCCGGACCCGCGGTCACCCTCTCCTTCGTGATCGCCGGCCTCACGGCGCTCTTCTCGGCCCTCTCGTACGCCGAGCTGGCCGGCACCATCCCGGTCGCCGGCTCCTCGTACTCGTATGCGTACGCAACGATGGGCGAGCTGATCGCCTGGATCTGCGGCTGGTGCCTGGTCCTGGAGTACGGCGTGTCGGTGGCCGCCGTCGCGGTCGGCTGGGGCGAGTACCTCAACGAGCTGCTCGACGGCACGATCGGCGTCACCATCCCGAACGCGCTCTCCGCACCGCCCGGCGACGGCGGCATCTTCAACCTGCCCGCCCTGATCGTCGTACTGCTGGCCATGGCCTTCCTGCTCGGCGGTGCCAAGGAGTCCGCACGCGCCAACACGATCATGGTGGCCGTGAAGATCGTCGCGCTGCTGCTGTTCTGCGCGATCGGCATCCAGGGCTTCAGGTCCGGCAACTACGAGCACTTCATGCCGCTCGGCATGGCGGGCGTCAGCGCAGCCGGCGCCACGCTGTTCTTCTCGTACATCGGCTTCGACGCCGCCTCCACCGCCGGTGAGGAGGCCAAGGACCCGCAGCGCGACCTGCCGCGGGCGATCATGCTCTCGCTGGTCATCGTGACGGCGCTGTACGTCGTCGTCGCGGCCGTCGCCGTCGGCGCCAAGCCCTGGCGGAAGTTCAACGACTCGGAGGCCGCGCTCGCCGAGATCATGAAGAACGTCACCGGGCAGACCTTCTGGGGCACGCTGCTCGCCGCCGGTGCCGTCATCGCCATCGCCAGCGTCGTCCTGACCGTGCTCTACGGCCAGACCCGCATCCTCTTCGCCATGTCCCGGGACGGGCTCGTGCCCAAGGTGTTCTCGCGCGTCCACCCGAAGACCGGCGCGCCCCGCGCCAACACCGTGATCGTCTCGCTGTTCTGCGGTGTCCTCGCCGCCGCGATCCCGCTCGGCCAGCTCGCCGACGCCACCAGCATCGGCACCCTCTTCGCCTTCGCGCTGGTCAACGTGGCCGTCGTGGTGCTGCGCCGGACGCGCCCGGACATGCGGCGCACCTTCCGGGTGCCGCTGTCGCCGGTGCTGCCCGCGATCGGCTTCGCCCTGTGCGTGTGGATGATGGGCAGTCTTTCGGCCGTCACCTGGGTGGTCTTCGGAGTCTGGATGGCCGCCGGGCTCGTGTTCTACTTCAGTTACGGCTACCGCCGCTCCCGTCTCGCGCCATCAGAAAAGTGAAACACCCGCAGTGCTGAACGATCTCGACGAACGCATCGTGCACGCCCTCGCCGAGGACGCCCGCCGCTCCTACGCCGACATCGGCCAACTGGTCGGCCTCTCCGCGCCCGCCGTGAAGCGTCGGGTGGACCGGTTGCGGGCCACGGGTGCCATCACCGGGTTCACCGTGCGGGTGGATCCGGCGGCGCTGGGGTGGGAGACGGAGGGGTTCGTCGAGATCTACTGCCGACGGAACACCTCTCCGGAGACCATTCAGCGGGGGCTGGAGCGGTATCAGGAGGTGGTGGCCGCGTCCACCGTCACCGGGGAGGCGGATGCGGTGGTGCAGGTCTTCGCCTCTGACATGCGGCACTTCGAGCGGGTGTTGGAGCGGATCGCGGGCGAGCCGTTCGTGGAGCGTACGAAGTCGGTGCTGGTGTTGTCTCCGTTGCTGCGGCGGTTTTCGTCCGGGTCGCCTACGTAAGGGGTCGTTGGGGCTGGGTGGCGGCTGCGGGTTCGATGCGGCTGGGCGCGCCCCGCGGCGGAGCCGCTATATGTCACAGCCCCGCGCCCCTAAAAACGGGGCGCTACCCCTGCGCCCGTCTACGAGCCGCCCCATTCCGCTGTCTTCCTCGCCAGCGCGTTGTTGCCGATCGAGTTGTGGACGCTGAAGCTCACCGCGTCCGAGCGGTAGCGGTCGTCGGACCATTCCACCGGGCGGCCTTCGCGGGTGGTCGTCACGCGGCGGACCCTCAGGAGGGGACTGGTGCGGCGGACGCCGAGGAGGTCGGCGTCCTGGGCGCCCGCCGCCACCGCGTCGATGACGTGCTCGCCGTAGGCGAAGACCAGGCCGGTGTCCTCGTAGAGCCGCTGGGTGACCGAGGGGCAGTCGGGCTCGATGGCCTCGACGGCGGGGGAGATCCAGTCCGCGTACACGGTCCGCTCCAGGAGGACCGGCTCGCCGTCCAGGCCGCGGACCCGCAGGACGTGCAACACGGGTGTCTTCTCGGGGAGTTGGAGGCGCACGGCGTCCTCCGCCGTCGCCGGGCGGTGCTCCTGCTCGACGACGTGTCCCGTCGCCTCCCGGCCCATCGCACGCGCCCACTGGGCGAAGCTGCGCAGTTCGGCGAAGCTCTGGCTGCGGCGGCTGGCGAGGACCACCCGCCGGGCGCCCTGGCGGGAGCCGATGAGGCCCTCGGCGGTCAGGGCCGCGACGGCCTGGCGGACCGTGCCGCGTGCCACGCCGTACTGGGCCGCGAGGTCCGTCTCCGCGGGCAGCAGACTGCCCACCGTGTACTCCTCGCGGTCGATCGCCCGCCGCAGTTCGTCGGCGATCTCCTCGTGTCGCGCCGGCATGCTTCCCCTCTGACTCGACTGCTGTGCACAGCGTGACCAGCCTAATCGAGACCGGACGGTGATCTGCGCGCACCGGGATTGTGCAGGGAATCAGGGTTCAGGGTTTCGCCAGTGTTTACGAACGCGACACCAGCGGCGGGCCTACTGGGGCCAACTTGTTCAGACAAGTTCTCCGCACTACCCGAACCCTCGTGCGTACTCCTGGAGAGACCGTGACCGTGTTCCTGCCGAGGACCGCCGTCCTCACCGGCGGCCTCGCCGTCGCCGCCGCCCTCGCCCTCAGCGCCTGTGGCGCGGCCCCCGACGACAAGTCGACCACCGCCAACGGCAAGAGCGCGGCCACCGCGACCTCCGCCGCGGACTTCGGCGGCCTCGACGCCCTGGTCAAGGCCGCCAAGAAGGAGGGCACGCTGCACGCGATCGCGCTGCCCCGCGACTGGGCCAACTACGGCGCCCTGATCGACGGCTTCAAGAAGAAGTACGGCATCAAGATCGAGGTGGAGAACCCGGACGGCTCCAGCCAGGACGAGATCAACGCCGTGACGTCCAGGAAGGGGCAGGACCGCGCCCCGGACGTCCTCGACCTGGGCAGCTCGTTCGCGCTCAGCGCCGCCCAGCAGGGGCTGCTCGCGCCGTACAAGGTGACCGCCTTCGCCGACATCCCCGAGGGGCAGAAGGACGCGCAGGGCCGCTGGTTCAACGACTACGGCGGCTACATCTCCATCGGCTGCGACGCCAAGAAGGTCAAGGAGTGCCCGAAGACCTTCAAGGACCTGCTCAAGCCGGAGTACAAGGGGCAGGTCGCCCTCAACGGCAACCCCACCAAGTCCGGTTCGGCCTTCGGCGGTGTCTACGCGGCCTCGCTCGCAGGCGGTGGTTCGTTCGACGACATCCAGCCCGGCCTGGACTTCTTCGCCAAGCTGAAGAAGAACGGCAACTACACGCCCGTCGAGTCGACCCCGGCCACCGTCGAGAAGGGCGAGACCCCGATCAGCATCGACTGGGACTACCTGAACGCCGGTTACGCCGACGAGTTCAAGTCCAAGGGCGTCGACTGGACGGTCACGGTCCCCACGGACGGCCAGTTCTCCCAGTACTACTCCCAGGCCATCAACAAGGACGCCCCGCACCCGGCGGCCGCCCGCCTGTGGCAGGAGTACCTCTACAGCGCCGAGGGCCAGAACCTCTGGCTGGCGGGCTACGCCCGCCCGGCCCTGATGACCGCCATGGAGACGGCCGGCACCCTCGACAAGACCGCCGCCGCCAAGCTCCCCACGGTCTCCGGCACGCCGAAGTTCCCGACCGAGGCCCAGCAGGCCAAGGCCAAGACGGTCCTCGCGCAGGGCTGGGGCAAGGCCGTCTCCGGATGACCACCGTCCTCACCGAGGCCGAGGCCGACGTGACGCCCGCCGCCGTCGCTTCCCAGCGGCGGCGGCGCCGCGCCCCCGGCTGGCTCGCCGTCCTCCCGCTGCTCGTCTTCGTCGCGATCGCCTTCGGCATCCCCGCCCTGGCCATGCTGAACGGCGCCTTCACCGTCAAGGACCAGACGACCGGCGCCACCTCATACACCACGGCCAACCTGACCGGCTCGCTCCAGGGCGCCTACCTCACCGCCCTGATCGGCAGCGTCAAGCTGTCCGCGGTCTCCGCGGGCATCGCGACCGTCCTCGGACTGCCGCTCGCCCAGGCCGTGGTGACCTCCCGCTTCCGCGCCCTGCGCGAGGCGGTCCTCACCGCGTCCGGCGTCCTCGCCAACTTCGGTGGCGTCCCGCTGGCCTTCGCCTTCGTCGCCACCCTCGGCAACGCCGGTGTCCTGACCCAGCACCTGGGCCTGAAGGACAAGGGCTGGAACCTCTACAGCTTCTGGGGCCTGGTCATCGTCTACCTGTACTTCCTGATCCCGCTGATGGTCCTCACCATCACGCCCGCCCTGGAGGGCCTGCGTTCCCAGTGGCGCGAGGCCGCGCAGAACAACGGGGCCACCGGAATCCAGTACTGGCGGCATGTCGCCCTCCCCGTCCTCACGCCCTCCCTGCTCGGCGGCCTCGTGCTGCTCTTCGGCAGCGCCTTCGCCGCCTACGCCACCGCGGCGGCCATGGTGGGCAGCGCGGTCCCGCTGGTCACCCTGCAGATCGCCGACGCCATCTCCGGCAACGTCCTGGTCGGCCAGGAGAACGTGGCGCTCGCCCTCAGCCTCGACATGGTCCTCATCGCGGGCCTGGTCATGGCCGTGTACCTGCCCCTGCAACGACGGAGCGCGCGATGGCTGGAAGCCTGAACAAGACGGCACGGGTACGTCCCTGGCGCGGGGTCGTTCTCGTGTGCGCCGGGCTCTACTTCCTGGTCCCGCTCGCCGCGTCCGTGATCTTCACGGTCGACGTGCCGAACCAGGGGATCACCTTCGACGCGTACCGTCAGATCGTCTCCGCCGACGGCTTCGGCTCCAGCCTTCTCCTCTCGCTGGAACTGGCCGCCGCCACCATCGCCGTGGTTCTGCTGCTCATGGTGCCCGCGATGGTCGCGCTGCGGCTCGGCGCGCCGAAGCTGCGGCCCGTCGTCGAGGTGATCTGCTCGCTGCCGCTGGTCGTCCCGCCGATCGCCTTCGTCGCCGGGATCGCCACGGTCCTCAAGTGGGGCCCCGAACACCTCTCCCGCACCCCGTTGTTCGAGACGTTCGTGGCCCTCCAGAACCCGGACTTTCCGTTCGTCCTCGTGCTCGCGTACGTCGTGATGGCGCTGCCGTTCGTGTACCGGGCCCTGGACGCCGGACTGCGCTCCGTCGACGTACGCACCCTCGTCGAGGCCGCACGCAGCTGCGGGGCGAACTGGCCGCAGGCGCTGGTGCGGGTCGTGCTGCCGAATCTGCGCGGGGCGCTGCTCAACGCCTCCTTCCTCACCCTGGCCCTGGTCCTCGGCGAGTTCACCGTGGCCCAGTTGCTCGGCTTCCAGCCCTTCGCCGTGTGGATCTACAGCGTCGGCGGCTCGCAGGCCCAGCTCTCCGTCGCCGTCTCCGTGCTCAGCCTGCTCGTCACCTGGGCCCTGCTCCTCTCGCTCGCCGGGCTCGGCGGGCGCTCCCGTTCCGCTTCCGCCTCCCGGGGATGAACCATGACCGTCACCACGCTTGAGAAGGCCGCCGACGCCAAGGCCGCCACCGTTGAATTCCGCGGCCTACGACGGGAGTTCGGCCCGACCGTCGCCCTCGACGGCCTCGACCTGACCGTCCGGCCCGGCGAACTCCTCGCCCTGCTCGGCCCCTCCGGCTGCGGCAAGACCACCGCGCTGCGGATGCTCGCCGGGTTCGAACACCCCGACTCCGGCGAGGTGCTGGTCGACGGCGAGGACGTCACCCGGGTCCCGGCCCACCGCCGCGACGCCGGGATGGTTTTCCAGTCGTACAGCCTCTTCCCGCACCTCAGCGCCCTCGACAACGTGGCGTTCGGGCTGCGGATGCGCAAGGTACGTACGGCCGAACGACGGTCCCGCGCGGCCGAGTTGCTCGAACTCGTGGGTCTCGCCGACAAGGGTGAGCGGTTCCCGCACCAGCTCTCCGGCGGCCAGCAGCAGCGCATCGCGCTGGCCCGCGCGCTCGCCCTGCGTCCGCGCGTGCTGCTGCTCGACGAGCCTCTCTCCGCACTGGACGCCAAGGTGCGACTCACCCTGCGTGAGGAGATCCGCCGGCTTCAGCAGGAACTCGGCATCACCACCCTGTTCGTGACGCACGATCAGGAGGAGGCGCTGTCCATGGCGGACCGTGTCGCCGTGATGCGGGCCGGGCGGCTCGAACAGTGCGCCGCGCCCGCCGAGCTGTACGGACGGCCCGCGACCGCCTTCGTCGCCGAGTTCGTCGGCACGATGAGCCGGATTCCGGGGCGGCTGGACTCCGGCGTGGTGGAGGTGCTCGGACAGCGGCTGCCCGTCGACGGGGACGCACCCGCCGCGACGGAGGTGGATGTGCTCGTACGGCCCGAGGCGGTGCGGGTACGGGCGGACGACGTCGGCACCGCCCGCGTCGTCGCCACCGCCTTCCTCGGCGCCGCCACCCGCGTCACCGTCCTGCTCCCGGACGCCATCGAGGTCAAGGCCGACCTGCCCACCCACGAGGCCGCCGGGCTCGGCTCGGGCGCCGCCGTGACCGTGAGCCTCCCGGAGCGGCCGGTGCTGGTGGCCGAGCGCACGCGGTAACCGTCGCATCCCCCACTGAGAAAAGCCGAGTGAAAGAGAGCACCGTGACCCTCCGCACCACCGCCCCCCACCTCCCGCTCCAGGCCGTCCTGTTCGACATGGACGGCACGCTCGTGGACACCGAGCGACTGTGGTGGGAGGCGGTGGAGCAGGTGGCCGACGGGCTCGGGCGCCCGCTGACCGGGGCCGACCAGCCGGAGGTGCTCGGCCGGCCCGTCGAATACACCGCCGCCTGGCTCGGCGGGCTCACGGGTACCCGGGCTCGGGAGATCGCCACCGAGCTGCACCGGGAGTTCGCGGACCGGGTCCGCACCGGCATCGTGCCCCGCCCGGGTGCCCTGCGGCTCCTCGGTGAACTGGTCCGCGAAGGTGTCCCCACCGCCCTCGTGACCGCGTCGCCGCGCGCCGTCGCCGACACCGTTCTGGCGGCCCTCGGCGCCGAACACTTCGCCGTCTCCGTCACCGCCGACGACACCGAACGTACCAAGCCCGCCCCCGACCCCTACCTCGCCGCCTGCCGCGCCCTCGGCGTCGAGCCCGCCGCGTGCGTGGCCGTGGAGGACACCGAGACGGGTGTGGCGTCCGCCGAGGCCGCGGGGTGTGCGGTGCTCGCCGTGCCCTCGCTCGCGCCGATCGCCTCCGTACCCGGACGCACCGTCCTGACCAGCCTGGAGGAGGTGACCCCGGCCCGGCTGCGCGCCATGGTCGCGCCCCGCGAGCTGCGGGTGATGAGCTGGAACCTCTGGTGCGGCGGGACGAAGGTAGACGACCACCGCGAGAAGCAGCTCAAGGTCATCGCCGGGACCGGCGCGGACGTGGTCGGCCTCCAGGAGACCTACGGCACCTCGGCACAGGAACTCGCCGAGGCACTCGGCTGGCACCACCACCGGGCCGGCGAGAACCTCGGCGTCATCAGCCGCTACCCGATCACCGCCCACCACGGCGACCCGGACGTCGGCTTCTACGGCGGCACCGGAGTGCGCGTCCGGCTGGACGGCGGTCAGGAGGTGGACGTCTGGAGCGCCCACCTCGACTACACCCCGTACGGCCCCTACGAGGCCCGCTTCGACGGGCTCCCGGCGGCCGAGCTGATCGCCCACGAGGGCGTCCGGCTGGAGCAGATGCGGGAGATCCTGCGGCGCATCACCGAGTCCGCCACCGAGGCGGTCCCCGTGGTCCTGGTCGGTGACTTCAACGCCCCCTCGCACCTGGACCGGCCGGACGTCGAGTGGCCCGTGACCAGGGCCGCCGAGGAGGCCGGCCTGCGCGACTCCTACCGCGAGGCCCACCCCGACCCCGTACGGGAGCCCGGACACACCTGGTCGCCGGTCCATGTGGAGCACGAGGACGGCAGCGGGCGGCCCGAGCCGCAGGACCGGATCGACTTCGTGCTGCACCGGGGGCTGACGGTGCTCGACTCCCGGGCGCTCGTCACCGGCACGCCGCGACCCTGGCCCGATGTCGCAGGCAACGACTGGCCCTCGGACCACGCCGCGGTCGTGACCACCTTCGCCGTCTGAACCGAGCGGCGGTCCAGGAAACCATTGCGGTACGGGCGCGCCATCACGTAGGTTGATCCGCGCCCGCTACCAGCGAGTAACACCGATGGGTAACCAACCGTCGCCCGGCCACCCGACCGTCCTGTCGTCCTGGGGAGTCCATGCGCTGGTCCTTCGGCCGTCCCACCACGGTCCGTACGCGCATCGTGGCGCTCGCGCTCGCACCGGTGGTCGCCCTCATGGTGCTGTGGAGCTTCGCCATGGTGTCCGTCACCGGCGAACTGCGCGCTCTCGTGCGGATCCAGGGGGTGTACGACGACTTCGGGACGCCCGTGGACACGGCGGTCGGCCAGATCCAGATCGAACGGCGGCTCGCGGCCGCCTACTTGGGCGCGGACCACGGCACGGCTGCGGCCCTCGACCTGATGGCGCAGCAGCGCCGCACCGACCGCGCCGTGACCGCCATGCGCACGGCGATCCGGGACGGCGACCGCGGGCGGCTCTCCGGCAGGCAGCGACAGGCGCTCGACGCCGTGCTGCGCTCCTTCGACGGGCTGGAGGGGCTGCGGGAGCGGGTGCTGTCCCGCGCCATCACCTGGGACAGGGCGGTCACCGAGTACGGCGCCCTCGTCGAGCCGGGCTTCGACGTCCAGTCCGCCCTCACCGCGCTGCAGGCCGGACAGCTGGCGCGCGAGGCCCAGGTCGTCATCGAGCTGGTGCGGGTGAGGGAGTTCGTCTCGCGGGAGGACGCGCTCGTCGCCGGGGCGCGGGCGGCCGGATCGCTCACCGACCGCCAGTACGACACGCTCACCGCGACGATCGAGGACCGACGGGTCTTCGAGCGGACGTATGTGCCCGGCCTGCCCGCCGACTCGCGCGCGCTCTTCGAGGAGTTCCAGCGCGGTTCCCTGTACCGGGAGTTGACCCGGGGCGAGGACGCCCTGCTGCGGGCGGGCGCGCGGGGCTCGGGGGAGGCCGTCGCGGCGGGCTCCTGGCGCACCACCACCGACCGGGCGGTCAAGCGGTACATGCAGCTGTGCACGCGCTCGGCCGTCAACTCCGCCGAACGCGGACGGGCCTTCGCCTACCGGGAGCTGGCCAAGACCGCGATCGTCGGTGTGCTCGGACTCGCCGCCGTGGGGCTGTCCCTGTGGTTCGCCGTACGCGGCGCCCGGCGCATCTCCCGCCGTCTGGAGATCCTCCGGGACGCCGCCGACCTCCTCACCAACCGCCAACTGCCCGACGTGATGCGACGGTTGAGCGCGGGCGAGGACGTGGACGCCGCCACCGAGGCACCACCCCTGGCCGACGGGGAGGCGGGAGCCGACGAGATCGGCCAGGTCGGCCGGTCCTTCAACACCGCCCGCCTCGCGGCCGTCGAGGCCGCCGTCAAACAGGCCACCCTGCGCCGCGGGCTGTTCGCGGTGCTCCTCAACATCGCCCGCCGCAACCAGGCGCTCGTCCACCGCCAGCTCAAACTGGTCGACACGCTGGAGCGGCGCACCGACGACCCGGACGTCCTGGACGACCTGTTCCGGATCGACCACCTCACCACCCGGATGCGGCGCCACGCGGAGAGCCTGATCATCCTCTCCGGCGCGGCGCCCGGCCGCAGATGGCGCCGGCCCGTACCCGTCGCCCGCGTGGTGGCCTCCGCGGTGAGCGAGATCGAGGAGTACGCGCGCGTCGTGGTCCCGCCGATGTCGGAGGTGGGTGTCGCGGCGGACGCCGTCGCCGACGTCGTCCATCTGATCGCCGAACTCGTCGAGAACGCCACCGTGTTCTCGCCGCCCCAGGCCCAGGTCACCCTGCGCACCGGCCGGACCGGGGGCGGGTTCGTCCTGGAGATCGACGACCGGGGCCTCGGCCTCGAGCCCGAGCAGATCGAGGAGGCCCACCGCACCCTCACCACACCGGACGACTTCGACCCGACCCGGCACGACCGGCTCGGGCTGTACGTGGTGGGGCGGCTCGCCGCACGGCACGGCATCGAGGTCACGCTGTGCCGGTCGCCGTACGGCGGTACGACCGCGGTGGTGCTGCTGCCGGAGGCGGTCCTCGCGCCGGTCGACCCCGAGCGGCCGGAGCCGGCACCGGACACGGACCGGCGAACGCTGCCGTCCCGGACCTCCCCGAGGGGCACCGCGGTCCTCCGGAAACCGCGAGAGGCACACACGCGGCACGTGGATCCCGCGCCGGAGAGCGCTCCGGCCACGAGCCCGGCCGCCCTGCCCACCCGAGTCCGGCAGACCTCCCTCGCCCCCGGGCTGCGCACCGAGGGCCCGGCCGCCGACGAGACGCCGGAGCGCGAGGTCACCCCCGAGGAGGTCCGCGCGGTCTTCGGCGCCTTCCAGCGCGGCCTCGACCGCGGCCGCAAGGGCCTGCCCACCGGGCCCGGCTCCGAGCGGCGAACCGACACCGAGGAAGGGACGGACGCCGACGATGCTCCGTGACCAGACCCCCGAGCACTCCGACCGGGCCCTCCAGCCCACGGGAACCACCCCCGAATCGCCCGGCGCGGACCTGGGCTGGCTGCTCGACGACCTCGTGGCGAGGACCGAGCACGTCCGTCAGGCCGTGCTCCTCACCGCCGACGGCCTCCCGCTGAGCTGCTCGGACGGTATGCGCAGACGGGACATCGAGCACCTCGCCGCGGTCTGCTCCGGCTTCCACAGCCTGGCCCGCTCGGCCGGCGAACGCTTCGCCGCGGGGGAGGTGCGCCAGACCATGGTGATGCTCGACGACGCCTATCTCTTCATCACCCCGGCGGGCGACGGCAGCCGACTGGCCGTCCTGAGCGAGGTGCAGACGGACGTCGGACAGCTCGCCCACGAGATGGCGCTGCTCGTCCGCCGGGTGGGCCGTCACATGGCCGCCGCCGTACGGTCGGCCGCCGACCCCGCGGGCCCCTGACCCGGCCGTGACCGACGACCACTGGTACGAGGACGAGACCGGGTCGATGGTGCGGCCCTACACCGTGACACGGGGCCGGACCCGGCCCTCGGACCGGCACACGATCGATCTGATGTCGCGGGTCACCCTCCTGAGGACGGACGAGGGCCGGCCGGGTGTCGACCACGCCGGCGCCGCCCTGCTGGCCCTGGTGCGCCACGGACCCCGGCCGGTCGTCGAACTCGCCGCCGACGCCGACCTGCCCCTGACCGTCGTCCGCGTGCTGCTCGGCGACCTGGCCGAGGCCGGACTCGTGCGCATCGACGCACCGCGCCGCCCGGAACCGGGCGCCCCGGCGGCCGACCCGGAGCTGCTGCGCGAGATCGTGGAGCGACTGCGCGAGCTGTGAGACCCGAACCCGGACCCGAACCCGGACCCGGGCCGGGAGGTCGGGGCGGCTCTTGACGACGTCTGTGACCTGCGCCTCAGGGGGTTTCAGGCGCTGTCCGAGGGCGCGCAACGAATCGCCGCCGAAGGCCGGGCGCACGCAACGATTCGTCCACCGGCACGCAACGGCTCCTCCTTGTCCCTCCGAGCCCTCCGCCCGTACCGTCTAGACAGCCCCCCGAACCCCTCCGTACCCGCGAGGACCACGCATGCGCACAGCCCTGCTCCAGAGCTCCGGCCGCCCCGGCTCGGTCGTCGAGAACCTGAAGGTCCTCGACGAGGCCGCGGGCCGTGCCGCCGCCGCCGGCGCCGGGCTCGTGGCGGCGCCGGAGATGTTCCTCACCGGGTACGCGATCGGCGACGACATCGCCCGCTTGGCCGAGCCCGCCGACGGGGACTCCGCCGACGCGATCGCCGAGATCGCCACCCGCCACGGCGTCGCCGTCGCCTACGGCTACCCCGAGCGCGAGGGCGAGACGGTCCACAACTCCGCCCAGCTCATCTCCGCCGACGGCACCCGGCTCGCGAACTACCGCAAGACCCACCTCTTCGGCTGCTTCGAGCGCGACCACTTCACACCCGGCGTCCAGCCCGTCGTCCAGGCCGAGCTGAACGGCCTCCGCGTCGGCCTCATGATCTGCTACGACGTCGAGTTCCCGGAGAACGTCCGGGCGCACGCCCTCGCCGGCACCGACCTCCTCGTCGTGCCGACCGCGCAGATGCACCCGTTCCAGTTCGTCGCCGAGTCCGTCGTCCCGGTGCGCGCCTTCGAGAACCAGATGTACGTCGCGTACGTCAACCGGGTCGGTCCGGAAGGCGAGTTCGAGTTCGTCGGACTGTCCACGCTGGCCGGTCCCGACGGGATCGCCCGCACCCGGGCCGGACGCGGTGAGGAACTCGTCCTCGCCGACGCCGACCCCGACTTCCTCGCGGCCTCGCGCGAGGCGAACCCGTATCTGAAGGACCGCCGCCCCGGCCTCTACGGGTCGCTCGTCTGACACCCGGCCGCCTCCGGCGCCTCCCCTCACCAGCTTTCCCGCAAGGAGTCCGTACCCCATGACGTCCACGGTGCCCACCGCCGTCCAGCACGCCGACGCGCAGCAGCCGCCGATCACCATGTTCGGACCGGACTTCCCGTACGCGTACGACGACTTCCTCGCCCACCCGGCGGGCCTCGGCCAGATACCCGCGACCGAGCACGGCACCGAGGTCGCGGTCATCGGCGGCGGCCTGTCCGGCATCGTGGCCGCCTACGAGCTGATGAAGATGGGCCTGAGGCCCGTCGTCTACGAGGCCGACGAGATCGGCGGCCGCCTGCGGACCGTGGGCTTCGAGGGGTGCGACCCGTCCCTCACCGCCGAGATGGGCGCCATGCGCTTCCCGCCCTCCTCCACGGCCCTCCAGCACTACATCGACCTGGTGGGCCTGGAGACCCGGCCGTTCCCCAACCCCCTCGCGCAGTCCACTCCCTCGACGGTCGTCGACCTCAAGGGCGAGTCGCACTACGCGACCACCGTCGACGACCTGCCGCAGGTCTACCGCGACGTGATGAACGCCTGGAACGCCTGCCTCGAAGAGGGCGCCGACTTCTCCGACATGAACCAGGCCATGCGCGAGCGCGATGTGCCGCGCATCCGCGAGATCTGGGCGAAGCTCGTCGAGAAGCTCGACAACCAGACCTTCTACGGCTTCCTCTGCGACTCGGACTCCTTCAAGTCCTTCCGGCACCGCGAGATCTTCGGCCAGGTCGGCTTCGGCACGGGCGGCTGGGACACCGACTTCCCGAACTCGATCCTCGAGATCCTCCGGGTCGTCTACACCGAGGCCGACGACCACCACCGCGGCATCGTCGGCGGCTCCCAGCAGCTCCCGCTGCGCCTGTGGGAGCGCGAGCCGCAGAAGATCGTGCACTGGGCGTACGGCACCTCGCTCGCGAAGCTGCACGACGGCGCCCCGCGCCCGGCCGTGACCCGGCTGCACCGCACCGCGGGCAACCGGATCACGGTGACGGACGCGAACGGCGACATCCGCACGTTCAGGGCGGCGATCTTCACCGCCCAGTCCTGGATGCTGCTCTCCAAGATCGCCTGCGACGACTCGCTCTTCCCGATCGACCACTGGACGGCGATCGAGCGGACCCACTACATGGAGTCCTCCAAGCTCTTCGTGCCGGTCGACCGGCCCTTCTGGCTGGACAAGGCCGTCGACGACAAGGGAAATCCGACGGGCCGTGACGTCATGTCGATGACGCTCACCGACCGCATGACCCGCGGGACCTACCTCCTCGACGAGGGCCCGGACAAGCCCGCCGTCATCTGCCTCTCGTACACGTGGTGCGACGACAGCCTGAAGTGGCTGCCGCTGTCCGCGAACGAGCGGATGGAGGTCATGCTGAAGTCGCTCGGCGAGATCTACCCGAACGTCGACATCAGGAAGCACATCATCGGCAACCCGGTGACCGTGTCCTGGGAGAACGAGCCCTACTTCATGGGCGCGTTCAAGGCGAACCTGCCCGGCCACTACCGCTACCAGCGCCGCCTGTTCACGCACTTCATGCAGGACGCGCTGCCCGAGGACAAGCGGGGCATCTTCCTCGCCGGCGACGACATCTCCTGGACGGCCGGCTGGGCCGAGGGCGCCGTGCAGACCGCGCTGAACGCGGTCTGGGGCGTCATGCACCAGCTGGGCGGGGCGACCGACCCGACCAACCCCGGGCCCGGCGACGTCTACGACGAGATCGCGCCGGTGGAACTGCCCGAGGACTGAGCCGGGCCGGTCCGCCTGGGCCGGCCTTCGTGGGGCGGCCGGTCAGATTCCGGCCGCCCGAGCCGCCGCGTACACCTCGGCGGCCAGGTCCTTGAGCTCCTCGGCGTCCCGCGGGCCGTCCTGGAGGTCGAGGAAGTACTCGTCGAGACCGATCTCGGCGTACGGCACCAGGTCCGACACGATCTGGTCGACGTTGCCCTGGAAGGGCTGGCGGTCCGCGCCGTCGTAGGCCTTGGCGGAGGGGCGCGCGTTGACCCGTACCGCCGACTGGATCGGCTCGGTGCGCCCGCGCTCGGCCGCGAAGTCCTGCACCTGCCGCCACTGGGCGGCGAGTTGGTCGGCGCCTCCCTGGGCCACGGGCTGCCAGCCGTCGCCCCGGTCCACGAGCCGGGTCAGCGCCTTCTTGCTGAAGGCGGGCAACAGGATCGGGATCGGCCGGGCCGGCTTCGGGGCGACCACGGCCGACTCGATCCTGGTCAGCCGTCCCTCGTACGACACCGGGTCCGGGCCCCACACCGCGCGGCACACGTCGAGGACCTCGTCCAGGACCCGGCCCCGCTCCTCGAACGGCGCCACGCCCGCGGCGGCGTACTCGTCGTGCGACCAGCCGGTACCGAGGCCCACCACGACCCGGCCGCCGCTCGCCGCGTCCAGCGTGCCGAGGGTCCTGGCCAACTGGAACGGGCCGTGCAGCGGGGCGACCAGCACGCTGGTGCCGAGCCGCGCCCGCTGCGTGGCCGCCGCGGCCAGCGTCAGGGTCACCAGCGGCTCGGCGACGCCGCGGTACAAGTCGGGCCAGGGCAGGTTCGGGACGCCGTACAGCCCCTGTGTCGCGGGCTCCGGGAACAGGGCGCGCTCGAACACCCACAGGCTCTCGTAGCCGATCTCCTCAGCCGTGCGCGCCACGTCCGGGACGTCGCGACCGATGTCGAACTGGCGTGTTTGAGGAAGACTCAGACCCAGCCGAGCAGCCATGCTCGTGCTCCTTCGCATCAGGCATTTGAACCGTGAACGTATCGCGTACGAGGGTGAGTTACGGGTCGTACGCGACGGTATGGCCGGATCAGTCCCCCAGAGGCGTGAGCAGCATCCGGCCGGCCAGGCCCACCACGTTGCCGAGACGGTCGGCGAACTCCTCGGCGAGGTCGGGGAGTCCGCGCAGCGCCCACAGGGCCCGCGCCGCGGACCATGCGGCTTCGCGGGCCCTCTCCAGGCTCCACGAGCCGAGCAGATGGGTGAGCGGATCGGCGATCTGGAGGAGGTCGGGGCCCGGCATCAGATCTTCGCGGACGCGCTCCTCCAGCGAGACGAGGAGGTCACCCACGCGCTCGAACTCGTCCTCCAGATCGGCTGGTTCGCAGCGGAGCGTACGACAGGTGTCCACGACGGCGAGCGCCAGATCGTGTCCGATGTGCGCGTTGACGCCCGCGAGCGCGAACTGCAGCGGGCGTACTCCGGGATGGCGCCGGAACTGGAACAGCGGGCGCCAGCAGGCGGGCGGGGACCCCTCCTCGGCCACGCGCAGATAGCGCTCGGCGAAACGTACATCCAGCGTGACCGCGGCCTCGCCGTCCGGGAATTCCCCCGCGCCCAGGCGTCGTTCGACCTCCTCCGTGACGGTGAGGTAGACGCGGTTGAAGACCGCGACTCCGTCCCGCTCGGGCAGGGTCGCCGCGAGGGTGCGCATCCGGGAGACGACGGCGTCCACGGGGGTGGTGAACTGTTCCAACTGCGTCATGACGGCAGGGTCCCAGTCCTAGGCTGACCGGAGTGACGCCTGGCCGGGCGCATCCCCGGAACGGGGGAACACGCCCGTGTCGGGAGGAGCGGATGTGGCCGGCGGTGGCGGCAACGTGGCGGGAACCGGGGGGAGCGGTACGTGTCTGGCTTACGTGCGCGGCGCCTGGCCGCACGCAGGGCCGAGCGCAGGCGGGTGGCCCGGCGCGCCGCCATGGTCGCGGCGGCCTCGGTGGTCATGGCGGTCGGCGCGGTGACGGGGACGATGTCCGCCCTCGACCGCGAGCGCCCCTCCGACGACGCCCGACCGCTGGTGACCCGCTCGCCCGGCCTCCGGCCGCCGCCCGCCGTACCGACTCCCTCCCCGACCACGACCTCCGCCTCGCCGTCCCCGTCGTCGCACCCCCCGTCCCCGAAGCCGAGCCCGACGCCCACGCCGAGCAGGAAGGAGCCGAAGGCCGTGGCGTCCCCCGCCCTGCTCTACAGCCACCCCGACTCCCAGGTCCTGGACTGGGTCGCGGCCCACCCCGGTGACTACCGGCGCGCGGTCATCGAGTCCCGGATCGCCGACCGTCCGGCCGCCGTCTGGTTCGCCGACTTCACGCCGGCCACCATCACCGCGCGGGTCAGGGCGGTGACCGCGGGCGCCGCCGCCGAGGGCCGGGTCCCGGTCGTCGTGCCGTACGCCATCCCGCAGCGCGACTGCGGCGGGGCCTCACAGGGCGGCGCGCCCGACCTCGCCGCGTACGACGGCTGGATCGACGACTTCGCGGCGGGCCTCGGCGACGACGAGGTCATCGTCGTCCTGGAGCCCGACTCGGTCGCCCAGGCCGGCTGCCTCCCCGCGAGCGACCGAGCCGCCCGCTTCGCCTCGCTGGCCCGCGCCGGCCGCGTCCTCAAGGCCGCCGATCCCAGAGCCCGCGTCTACTACGACGCCGGCCACTCCGCCTGGAACCCGGCCGCCCGGCAGGCCGCGCTCCTCGAACGGGCGGGCGCCGCCTCGGCCACGTCCTCCGACGGCATCTTCACCAACGTGTCCAACTTCCACCGTACGAGCGACGAGATCACCTACGCCCGGCAGGTGCTGTCCGCGCTGGGCGGCCCCGCGCGCCTGGGTGCCGTCATCGACACCAGCCGCAACGGCAACGGCGCGCCGGCCGACGGGGAGTGGTGCGATCCGGCGGGCCGGAAGATCGGCCGGGCGCCGACCCTGGACACCGGCCAGGCCGGGATCGACGCCTATCTGTGGGTGAAGCTGCCGGGGGAGTCGGACGGCTGCAAGGGCACGCCGGGGACCTTCTCGGCGGAGTACGCCTATGAGCTGGCGCGCTGATCCTCGCCCCTCGGCCTGGTCGTAGGAGGACGTGCCGGAGTCCGGCAGCGGCTCCTGCGCGAAGCGGGGCCGCCCTGGTGGAGGGCGGCCCCGCTCGATGCGGTGCGGTCGGGAGCTACTGGATGTTGATCTGGAAGGTGGTGGTCCTGTTGCGGATGTCCTCCGCGTTGCCGCTCATCCGCAGGTTGCGGAAGGTGGCCGCACCGACGGCGGGCCCCTGACCGGGCTCGGGCAGTTCGTTGGCCCAGATGCCGAACCCGGACTTCGCGTCGAACGCGTCCCCGCTCTTCTTGGAGTTGGTGATGGAGATGTCGGTGAAGATCGTGTCCTTCACCGGGAACTGCGGCTGGCCGCCGACGTAGTTGGTCTGGAACATCACTCCTCCGTAGGTGGAGTCGTCGATGTCGACGTCGTTGACGCGGATGCCCTGGAAGACCTTGGAGGCCGAGAACGCCCAGATGGCCGGGAAGACCTGCGAGCCCCAGAAGTGGCCGCCCGTTCTGTCCAGGGAGACGTTCTCGATCGTCGTCGGATCGGTCCCGAAGCCGTTCATCGGGTAGCCGAAGTCCAGCGAGGAGATCGTGATGCCGGAGTAGACCAGGGTGTCGGCGACCCGGATGTTGCGGAAGGTGTTGTTGTAGCCGCCGTAGACGGCGATACCGGCCGCACGCCAGGTGAGCGTCGACGTCAGGTTCTCGTAGAGGTTGTTCTTCTCGTCGGCGCCGCCCGCGTCGATCGCCGAGAAGAGCGCGAAGCTGTCGTCGCCGGTGGCCCGGGCGTCGTTGTTGACGACGTGGTTGTCCGTGGAGCCGTTCGTCATGTTGATGCCGTCGGCGAACGTGTCACGGATGCGGGAGTTCTCGATGGTCATGTTGTCGGTGTTGGCGCCCCAGTAGAGGCACACCATGTGCTCGACCCAGATGTCGTCGATGGTGATGCCCGAGACGTTGGAGAAGTCGAACACCTTGCCCGGACCGTCGATCCGGGACGTGTAGTTGCCGAAGTAGGCGAAGCCGGTGAACGACGAGCCGCCCGCGGTGGCCTCGGCCCGGAAGCCCACGTCGGTGTTCTCCTGCGAGGTGGGTGCGTGGAAGCGGGTGAACCACGGCCCGGCTCCGACGACCTTGACCGCCTTGCCGTAGACCTGGAACTTGCTGGAGGTCTCGTAGTCTCCGGCGGGCAGGTAGACGCCGACGAGCTTGCCCGTGGTGTCCATGCGGACCTTGTCGAGCGCGTTCTGCACGTCCTGGTGGGAGAAACCGGCCGGGACCGTGTACGTGGCCGGGTCCGGGTTGGGGTTCGCCGTCGCCTGTTCGGTGTTGATGAAGTCGACGGCGTAGGTGGAGGTGTTGGCCGCGTCCTTCTGGAGCCGGATCTTGGAACCGGCGGGGACGGTCTTGCCGAGCAGTACGTTCGCCTCGTCGTAGATGTGGCGCTGGGCACCGGAGCCGGGCGAGTTGCCGGGCGAGGTCTCGTTGCCGTAGAGCCAGGCGTACTTCGAGGTGAGGTCGATGGCCTTGAGGAACTGGCCGTCCACGTAGACGTCGAGCGTTGTGTCGGTGCCGTCCGGGATCGAGAAGCGCGTCACCAGGGTGTTGGTCGCCGCGCGGGTGGTCCACTCGACGTACTGGCCGGTCCCGTTGAGGGTCACCGCCTTGCGGCCGCTCGCCTCGCCCGCGATGTCGCCGATGGTCCGGTTCGGGCCGACGACCTTGGCACCGCCGCCGACCGTGCCGTCCTCGGCCTCGTACATGTCGTACGGCATGTCCGCGCCGCGGCCGACGAACAAGGGCTGTGTGGTGGTGTTGTTGGCCCGCTTGACCGGCAGTTCGTTGGCGTCGTCGGCGATGACCGTCTTGACGGTGTACTTGCCGTTGGCGGCCGTCCATGATGCGAGACCGACCGGTGCGGTCGTCTGGCCGGCCGCGATGACGCCGTTGTAGGAGCCGGTGAGCGTCTTGACGGTGGCGCCGCCCGCGTCCTGGACCGTCAGCGTGACGCCATGGGTGCCGGAGGCCGAGGCCACCGTCCCCTGGTTCTTGATCGCGACGGTGAACGCGACGGCGTCGCCCGCCGAGGCGCTGGAGGGCGTCCAGGCGACCGGAGCGGCGATCAGGTCCGAGCTGGAGACGGGCTTGACGACGAGGGCGTCGGAGCGGGTGAAGACGTTGTTCGCCTCGTTCTGCTCGATGACCTTGTTCGACGGGTCCACCTCGGCGCCGACCGGGTAACTGCCCGCGTCCCGGGTGCCGATGCTCGCCGTGACCGTCGTCGACTCGCCGGCCGCGAGGGCGGGGACGTCCGCGGTGGCGGCCTTGGTGCCGCCGAGCGTGAAGTTCAGGTCGGTGGCCTTGGACGCCCTGGGGCCGCTGTTGGTGACGGTCGCCGTCAGGCTGATGGCGTCCGACTCGACCGGGGCCGCGGGTGTGTTGGTGACGCCCGTGACCTTGAGGTCCGGGTTGGCGGCCGGGGTGCCGATCACCTGGAGCTCGGCGACCTGCGCGCCGGGGGCGCCGGAGTTGGAGGTGAACTTGAGCTGTACGTCGGCGGCGGCGCCGGAGACCGGGATGGTCACCGTGTTGCCGCTCGACGGGTTGAAGGTGTAGTCCTTCGCTGCCACGAGGCTGGTGAACGCGGTCGCGTCCTGGTCGCGGGCGAGCACCTGGATGTTCTGTGTGCGTGTGGACCAGGCGGCATCGGGGTTGAGCTTGACGACCACCTGGTCGAGGTCGGCGTTGGCACCCAGCTTGGTGGTGAGGGTGGCCGGGTAGGCGCCGCCCGCGCTCTCCCAATAGGTGCCTATCTGCCCGTCGTTGGCGTTCGTGGCGACGTAGGTGAAGGTGTACGAGGAGGCCTCGACGGGCTTGCCCTGGGCGAGATCGGAACCGCCGCCGGAACCGGTCCGGGTGACGCTGTTGCTCGCCACCGACACGTTCCCGGCCGCGTCTTTCGCCTTCACGTAGTAGGTGACCGTGGCCCCGGCCGACGGAGTGTCGGTGTACGTCGTGACGTCACCCGCCACGGTCTTGACGACCTGGCCGTTGGCGTAGACGTCGTAGCCGGTGACCTGGACGTTGTCGCTCGACGCCTGCCAGGTGAGCTTCACGTCGTTGCCCGACTGCGTGTAGGCGAGGTTTCCGGGCGCGGTGGGGGCCTGGGTGTCGCCGCTCGATCCCTTGCGGGTGACGCTGTTGCTGTCGGCGGAGACGTTGCCCGCCGCGTCCTTGGCCCGCACGAAGTACGTGATGTCGCTGCCGGCCGGCTGGGTGTCGGTGTAGGTCAGGACGTTCCCGGCGACGCTCGCCCGCAACTGACCGTTCGCGTAGATGTCGTAGCCGGTCACGGCCGTGTCGTCGGTGGCCGCGCTCCAGGTCAGTCTGATCTGCCCGGTGGCCGGCTCGGTGTAGCTCAGGTTGGACGGCGCCGTGGGCGCCTGGGTGTCGCCGGTCGCCGGTCCGTAGACCTCCAGCTCGGACGCCTGCCCGGCGGGCCAGCCGCTGTTGGCGGTGAACAGCACGCGCACGTACCGCGTGGTGGTCGTGTCGAAGGAGATGGTCGTCGACTGGTCGTTGGAGCTTTCGAAGGTGTACGCCTTCGAGGCCGTCAGGTCGGTGAAGTTCTGGTTGTCGGTCGAGCCCTGGACCTTGAACGTCTGGCTGCGGCTCGGCCAGCCGCCCGGCAGCCGCAACGTCACCTGGTTGATCTTGACCGACGAGCCGAGATCGACCTGGAGCCACTGCGGGAAGGCGTTGTTGGTGCTCTCCCAGTAGGTGTTGCGGTTGCCGTCACCGGCGTTGGCCGCGCCGTAGACGTCGGCGTGCCCGCTCTCGGTGAAGGGTTTGCCCTGCGCGAGGTTGGGTGTCGCGGCGGCGGTCGTGAGGACCTGCATCTCGGCGAGCTGAGCGGTGCCGGCGACCGAGTTGGCGCTGAAATCGGCCCGTACGAACCGGGCGAGGGTCGCGGGGAAGGAGACCTTCACCGTGTTGTCGTTGCCGGGGCTGAAGACGTACTGCGTCGACGACTTGAGCGTGGCGAAACTCTTTCCGTCGGCGCTTGCCTGGAGCGCCAGTGTCTGCTTGCGGGTCTGCCAGTGCTCGGGCAGCCGCAGCACGACCTGGCGGACGCGCTTGGTCCGCCCGAGGTCGGTCTGCACCCACTGGGCCGACTTCTTTCCGGCCTGCCAGTAGGTGTCGGTGTCGCCGTCGGTGACGTTGGCTGCGGCGTGTACGCCGCGGGTGCTGCCCGCTGTGGTCACGGCGGCCGCGGCGGCGTTGGGGCCGCCGGCCGCGTGTGCGCCGACGGCGGGCAGGCCCAGAACCATGACGGCGGAGGCGAGCACGGCGGTCGCTGCGCGCCGCCTTGTGGATCTCTGCTTGTGTCGAGTCATGCGGGGTCACTTCCTGCGGAGGCTCGCGCGCCGGTGGGGCGGCGAGGGCGGCTCGTTTCCAGCGGAGTGGTGCAGAAAGGTGCAGGACGATCAGTGCGGAGCGGGGTCCGGTGCGTTCGGGCGGCAGGAGCCGACCTGACGGAGAAGATCTCCATCAGGGCACCCGTGGGGGGCAGGATTTTGCGTTGTTTCATCGAAATATTGCAGAGCAGCATGGGCGGGTCTACAGCTGGAACGGCACAATATTCACCAGAAGCACCCATCACTCAGGAGCGATGGCGGCGCGGGCGCCACTTCCGAGCCGATGAGGCGGCCAAATGGCGGGCGTCGGAGTCAGATTTACGGGCCCGCACAGTCCGGTCCGCGATGCGGCGATGGTTGCGGGCTTGCGCTCCGAGACCGCAAGTGAACGCAAGATGCGCAAAATCTTGCGCGACTCTGCGTCGCGGGTGGTGGGTTACCGACGGGGCGAGTCCTCGTCCCCGGCGTGGTCCAGGGCTCGCTCGATTCCGCTCCCCGGTTGAGCGGCGGACACTGGTCGACCGGCACGGCCTGCGCGTGTCCCATTCCGCCGAGTCCGAGATCGCACAGAGTGGCGCGCATCTCCTTCCACGCATTCCCCAGCTCTTCGTCACGCGCCCTGCCGGCCGGTTCCTGGACTACGTCGGCCGGGCCAGTGTCGGACAAGCAGGCCGGCGCGACCTCGAGTTTCAGCTCGCCGGTCGCACCTGCTCGGCGGTGGTCGCCGACGCGAAGTCCTTCGCGGCCATCGAGCAGTGGGTCAGGGACGCGGCGCAGGACACTCTGGCCCGGCTCGGGGCCCGCACCGTGTCCGTGTTCGGTGTGCGGGTGCGCCGAGTGGGGCGACGATCCGCCGGGTCATTCCGCGTACCTGCCCCGGCGGCCTGGCCGATCCGCTGGGAAGCGAGCCGGACGGGAGCGGGACGGTGGCCGTGGACGGTAAGAGCGCCCGCGGCTCGCGCCATGGCACCGCCGCAGCGGCCAGACCGTCACCCGGCTGCGGGCTCCGGACAAGACGAACGAAATCACCTGCCTCGCCACCTTGTTGGCGCCCTACGACCTGACCGGGGTCACCGTGACCGCCGACGCCCCGCCCACCCGGCGCGGTGACGCCCGGTTCCTGGTGGAGACCAAGAAAGCCCACTACGCCCTCACCGTGAAGCGGAACCAGAAGGCCTCGTACGAGCGGTTGCGCGCCCTGCCCTGGCAGAAGGCGACGGCCAGGTTCTACGACCGGTCCACCGGCCACGGACGCCGGGAGACCCGGGTGACACAGGCCCTGACCGTCCCCGACCTCGGCGTGGACTTCCCGCACGCCGCCCAGGTCGCGAGGATTCGCGAAGATCATCAGGTCGCAGCGGGTGATCGAGGACCGGCTCCGTTTTGTGCGTGACACCGCCTACCGCGAGGACGCTTCCACGATCCGCACCGGACACGGCCCGGAGAACATGGCCACCTTGCGCAGCTTCGCGATCAACCAGCTCCGCGCCGCCCGCCACACCAACGTCGCCGCCGGACGCCGGGATCCTGGTGACGCCACATCACCCACCTGACCGACCCCAACGACGATCAACGAAAACGTCGAAGGTCGAGGGTGCAACTCGCTTACGCCTGTGGGGAGTCGAGTCCGAAACGCGCCCTCTTCGCGGTTGATCCACTTTTTCTGTCATGTCTTGTGAAAATCTTGAAGCGGTCAAAATGGAACCCCCTCGCGTCCTCCACCGTCAGCAACATGCCGAAAAATGGTGTGAAATCGCCCATTTGGCAACTCCTCAGGCCGCTGTGCGGCGCGCCACCTTTTCGCATTTCTTGGTAATCTCCAGAGTTTACCTTGATGATTTGCTGAATTCGCCATGGACGTGCTTTCACCTCCCCGTTACGTTAGGCACCGCCTGCGGCCACAAGAACCCCACAAGCAACACATATCAGGGGTATGGAGCTGCGGGAGACGGAGTGCATCACACAACCGGTCGTTCCATCTGACGGCCGGAACGGGGAAGGGAAGCGATCCGATGAAGCACATGCCTGTGCGCGTGAAGACTTCGGAAGCAGTGTTCACTGCCACAGTGGCGGCCCTACTTGGCGCCGCCTCGCCTGCCCATGCCCGGGCAATCCCTGGCTACCTGCACTCCGAGCGGCGTCGACCCGCCCCACTGACGGTCGGACCCGGAACCCGATGCGGTTCTGTGCCCGTTTGACCCCCGCGTAGGCACAGCGCTTCGTATGCATACGGGAAACAAGGTATTCCAGGAATTTCAGCCGCTCCAGCAAATGCCTTTGACGGCGGGCTGATGGTTCCGCGCGCCAGGGATAAACCCTCAGTATCTGGCGGGGAACCCATGCCGTTTTTCGTTGCGAGCGGATGTTCGGACCCGGTCTGCCGTGGTTGATCACACTGGTAAAGCGATGTGCCGCAATGCCCAGATCCGCATCGCGGCGTGAAGAAGTAAAGCGAGTTAGGGGCAAAAGTGACCGGTAGTAAAGAAATGTACGGCTCAACTGTCGTGCTCGCATTGGGTGTTATCGGGCTTTTTTCCTACCGCAACAGCAGCTGCAGCGGTCCGCGTGGCCAGTGGAATCCGGAAGGGTTCGGCACGTACTTCGGAAACCTGAGCGCGACGTACAACCAGACTGCCTCGCGGTTGGCGAACGCGGACCTGTGACGTCCAGCGCCAATTACCAACTGCGAATCATGGGGGCGCCGCTGTGGCTGGCATGAGCCGGCTCGGTTCGCGGCGTGCTACGGGCATTCATGGCGCTACCTCCGGGTGGTCCGCAGGGGTTCAAGATCTGCATCGGTCGACCGGAAACCTACCGAAAGGAAAAACGGGCAAATCGTGCGCCATTCATCACGAGGGAGAAAGGGGAAACGGTCATCCGCTGTGGTTATCACCGCAGCCACCGTGTTGATCGCTTCCACCTTCACCACGAGCGCCGCTCAAGCAGCGATACCGAACCCGCCGAAGAAGTCGGCGCAGAAGCAGGCCATCACACCGGAGAAGAAGTCCGTGTCGGCGATCCCACTGAAGGACCGTGACACGGTTCTCGGGAAGGGCTGGAAGACCTCCGCCGACCGGGCCGTGACGGCCGTCGCCGACAGCGACGGGCTGCATCTCCTGGCCGCCGACAGCACAACCGGCTACGACTGGAAGACCGTTACGGTGCTGAGTGAGCCTCAGCTTCCGGCCGACACCTGGATCGGCAACAGCTGCGTCATGGACGACCACCACGCGGCCGTCGCCTACGCTCCCCGCACCTTCACCAACAAGCCGGACCTGATGATGGGCGGCGCGTTCACGGCGATCGTGAACCTCGATGACGGCAGCGTCACCAAGCTGCCGTTCACCGCGTCGCTGGCCTACTTCGACCCCACGTGCAACCCGGCCACGCACACCGCTGTCTTCACCGCGCTCCGGGACGCCAAGACGCGCCTGGTCACGGTGAACGCCAAGGGCACCACCGTCGCGGACACCACCGCGGAGGGTGAGATCACTTCTGCCGTGCCCACCAAGGACGGTGTGGTCGCCGCCGCCGGAAACCGGCTCGTCCACGTCGACCGCAAGGGCAGGACGGCCAAGCTCGCCGCCACCAAGCACGCTCCGTACGGTATTCGTGTGACCGGTGACGGCACGGTCAGCTACATCGACCGCACCGGTGACACCGACGCCAACGTACAGACCTACGCGCACGGCAAAAAAACGACCGTCGCGAGCGGCCGGATCGCCGCGATGAACCTGCGCCAGGGCACGGACGGAACGGTCTACCTCACGGGCAAGGCCGGCCACGGCAAGGGCTTTGCGTCCAGCGGCATCAAGACGCTGGGCGTATCACCCGACGCGGAGGTCTCCACCCATGGACGCCTGGCCGTCGACCCGGTTGTGTCCCCGGCCGTGCTGGCGGGCGTCGACCGCATCAACAACGCCGGGCGCGGCTTCACCGCGACCGCGAGCAAGGAACCCGCAGCCGAGGTGACGCCCGGACACATCAGCCATGCGCTGACCATCACCGGAGCGGTTCCGGGCACGGGCAAGCACACGAAGCAGAAGGCCGCCGAACCCGGCAGCACCGCGGGCGGCAGGCCGTCGCCGGCACTGACCGGTTCCTCGAAGCCGCAGATGTCGACGATGAGCATGATGACCACCGCCGACGACGACTCCCGGGCCAACGACCCGATCGACACCGACCGCTGGTGCTCCGTACCCCGCAACGACGTCGCCACCCAGGCCCTCCAGCCGACCCCGAACCAGGTCGAATGGGCCGTGGACATGGCCGTCCAGGGCAACCTGCGCTCCGGCTACCTCACGCAGGGCGGCTGGCGATCGCAGACCGGGATCTCCACGATCGACCCGCAGGGCCTGTTCCCGAAGCCGGCGCTGACCGGTGGCGGGCGCATTCCCGCACAGGTCCAACTGGGCATCCTCGCCCAGGAGTCCAACCTGTGGCAGGCCGAATCCGGAGCGATCCCCGGCCAGATGGGCAGCCCGCTCGCGGCCGTCGACGGCTTCTACGGACACCAGACCGGAGGCACCCTCTCCGACTTCTGGACCATCCGCTGGGACAAGTCCGACTGCGGCTACGGCGTCGGACAGGTCACCGACGGCATGCGCAAGGCCGGATACGAGAAGGAAGGCGAAACCTCCCTCCCGGCCAGTACGCAGCGCGCGGTCGCCATCGACTACGCCACCAACATCGCCGCGTCGCTCTACATCCTCGCCGACAAGTGGAACGAGGTCCACGAGTCCGGCCAGACGATCGCCGTGAACAACGACGACCCGGCCAAGCCCGAGAACTGGTTCACCGCCGTGTGGAACTACAACCTCGGCTTCAACAAGAAGGCCGACGAGGCAACCAACGGCAACTGGGGCCTGGGCTGGTACAACAACCCCGCCAACCCCGTCTATCCCGCATCCCGGCTCGCCTTCATGAACACCGACCTCGACCCGCTGGCCGCCAAGGACGCCGCCCATCCCCAGAACTGGCCGTACGAGGAAAAGGTGATGGGATGGGCCTCCTGGTCCATCGACACCGGCCACTCCTACGCCACCTCCGGCCGCCAGGACTGGCCCGGCGAATCCGGCTTCTCCTCCGCCGGCTTCCGCCCCGCCTACTGGAACGGCACCAGCGCGGCTGCCACAGTTCAAGGCAGCGCGAAATACAACCGGGCGCACGCCACGCCGCCGCTCGACGCGTTCTGCAACACCAAGAACAACTGCAACACGGCCAGCCCGCCCGACTGCCCCGACGCCGACTGCTACAAGCAGTACTGGTGGCACGAGTCCAGCACCACCTGGAAATCCGACTGCGCCACCACCTGCGGCTTCGAGAACATCAAGTACCAGACCCTGATCAGCGAGCCCGGCCGCGGCACCCGCCTGCAGTACGGCACCCCCGTCTGCTCCGGTGCGCCCGCAGGCGCGAAGGTCGTCGAGTCCGTACCCGCGGGCACCAACACCTGGAGCAGCTGCGGCACCACCACGACAGACGGCTCGTTCCAGTTCACCTTCTACCCCGACCCCAACGCGACCGGACCAGGGCTCGGGCAATACGACGCGAAGGCCGACCTGCACCAGATCGGCGGAGGCTACCAGGGCCACTTCTGGTACGCACACGCACGCGACGCCGACCACCTGGGCGGTGACGGCGGCCAGATGACCGTCGACGGCACATGGAAGCTGAAAGGTCCCCTGGACAAGAAGCAGGCCATGGTCTACGTGCACATTCCCGATACCGGGGCACAGACCCAACAGGCCATCTACGAGGTCGTCACCGCCCTCGGAACCGAGAAGGTCACGATCGATCAGTCCGCCAACGAGTCCAACAAGTGGGTCCCCCTCGGCGCCTTCCGCTTCAACGACAAGACGCCCGAAGTGAGGCTCTCCAGCACCACCAGCACCGGAACCGCGGACAAGGACATCGCGTGGGACGCGGTTGCTTTCGTTCCCGGCGACTTCGACGTGCGCGGCGGCAGGATGGCGGGTCTGGAACTCCCGGATCCGGACGACAGCGCCGCAGACGTCGACTTCGTCGACGACGATCAGCAGAAACAGCCGGCTCCTTCCGGTCTCGTACCCAGTGCGCTGTCCCGTTCCCTCGCCGGGGACGCCGAGTGCGCCGAGGGCCTGAAGAACGGTCAAGGCCGCCAGTGCGTCACGTTCGAGCCGCTGACCACGCCCCCGGCGACGGCGCGTGCCGCAACTGCCACCGACGTTCTGTCCACGCCCCTGGTCCCCTGGTGCGCTCAAGTGGGTCTGACACAGACCTATACGGTCGAACGGCGCGAGGGCTGCCTGGCGTTCACCACGCTGGTCCATTGGACGAAGAAGGATTCCGATGGCGTCGTGGAGACCGCATCCGCGGCGTTCAACGTGTTCGTCGAGACGAAGACATCGAACAGCGCGACGTTCACGGAACGCATGTCGGTCGTTCCCGTGGACATGGACGCCGATCTCGGTTCCGTGTCCCTGGACTACTGGGACACCCCCTGCACCCCCGACTGCGACACCACATACACCACGGGCTGGAGCGACGCCACCTGGACGAGCCTGGTCGACAAGCACTGGGCAAGTGCCACGAAGGCAAACACGTGGACCGCGCCGACACAAGGCACGTCCCGGGAGTTCGACCGTGGCGTCTTCCTGAGCTTCAAGGCGGACAGCCCCGAGTGGCAGGGCCTCGTTCCGGTCGACAAGCCGGAGGTCTCCCTGTTCGACCAGATCCGGTGTGACAACGGGGTGTCGGTCAAGAACTCGACCGGTTGCATCTTCGCGAAACACATTCCGACGTTCACCATGACTACCGCGAAGTACCCGGCTGCCGCCGCCTACTACTGGCTGCTCCGGGAGGAGCTGCCGTCGCATCCGGGCAGCAAGGAGCACAACACGCCGCTCCACCGGGAGATCGACAAGGCGGTGCGGATCGCGAACAGGGGGAAGGTGTGCCCCACGTCGTACACGCCGACCACCAAGGCAACACCGGAGGCGACGACCAACAGTCCGGACGGCCGACAGTGCGACGAGTATCCCTTCGCGGCGACGAAGGAGAGTGGTGGGCAGTCCATAACCAACGGAGACGAATGCGTCCAGCTGTACGCGCAGAAGAGCGACAGCGACGGGAAATGGCGCCTGTACTCCGACGACGACCGGTACCCGGCGCCGACATGGAAGGAAGTGTGCGGCCGGGCTTCGATGTCGGCGAAGCAGAACGAGGCCGCGGGCCGGGGCCTCGGGGCCTTCTACACCAAGGCGCGCATGGGCGACAACGACGCCTTCTACATCGAGGCGCCGGGAGTGGAGGGCTGCCGCCCCGATGAGGTGTGCGTGGTCAACCCGTAATCCCTGACCCGCTCGGCAGGTTGGCGGTCCGACGCATCATGCTTCGGGCCGCCGCTCTGCCCTACTCCCACCTCACGAAGGCATCGTCGCCTGTGCCGGACAGATGAGGTGTCACCGGATCGGCATAGCCGGGCAGGCGGATCTCCGTTCCCCCGGTCAGAGCGTCGAGAAGGTCCCGGAACATGTGCGAGAGGCTGTTCCACACCTTGTCCGGCCCTTCCGTGTCCCCGCCGTGCAGACCGTAGAGCACATTCCCGAACCGTTCTCCGTCACGATGGTCGACGATGAGCTTTCCTCCGGTGATGTCCGAGGCGATCGGAACCCACCGGGCATGGAACGCGTATCCGTACACGCCGTCGTAGATGTCCCGCAGATCGGGGTCCTCCGACTCGTTCTCGTCGACCCACTCGGCGATCGCCTCCTCCATCGACCGCTGACCGGCACGCATCCCCTCGGCGGCGTGCAGGATGAAGCCTTGAGGAAGAATGACGCCGGGACCCCCATGGCCCTTCGCGGCGGCGACCCCGTCATGACGCCCCAGCCACATGACCAACTCGGGATGCAGAGAAAACCGACGGTCGGCGATGGCGTCGATGTCGTCCTGCGCGGCGGGCGGGTTCAGGGCCGCATGGTCCGCGGGCGCATTGGCCTCCAGCCACGCGTCGAGGCGGGCAAGGACAACATTCAGATCATCGGTCATACGAGAACTCTACGAGCCACACCACGCACCGATGACGCTCTCGTCATAGATTCAGACGCCAAGTGATCGCCTGTGATCAGCAAGTGTTGGGGGTGGGGCAGCTCTGTCGAGCGGTGGTTGTGGCCCGGCTGCCACCGTATAGCGTGCGCGACCGCCACCCTCTGCGGCAGCGGCCAGGAGCTCGAATACGCCGAGCAGTTGCCGGACTCCAGACGCTACGGCACCCTCGTCACCCACACGAAGTACGCCCCAGGCAAGTACGAAGTCTGTGCCCTGTTCGACAACAACACGACCAGCGCGAAGCACATGAAACTCAAGCTCTGCCCCAACAAGACGGGCGCCACCTGCCCGACCAACGAAGGGACCTTCAGCCAGTACGCACGCCCCGTGGAGTACGAGGACAGCAACAGCCTTTACGTCATGTGTTCCATGGCTACGGCGTCGATGGCGCGGAATCAGGTGCTCCAGAGTGGGACGCGTGCCGCGCCCGGACGTCGGCGGGGAGCGCGAAGGGTGAGGAAGCGACCCCGAGAACGCTCTGCCCACACGCCTTGGAAGTCATCGTCAGCGGGAACTCCCGGGATCAGGATTCGCCAAGACCTCGGTCGTACCCCAGATTGCCCGATTCGAGGAGCGGCGGCTCATCCGTCATGTGGGCAGGTGCCAGCACACGCAGAGCGTGATATCCCACGACCACGATCAACGTCCCCAGCGCGATGCCGCTGAGCTGGAAGTTGTCCGTGAGCGTCAGGCTGACGTTGCCGATACCGATGATGAGGCCTGCGGCCACGGGTACCAGGTGTAGAGGGTTGGAGAGGTCCACCCGTGAGCGGACCCAGATCTGTGCGCCCAGTAGGCCGATCATGCCGTAGAGGATGACGGTGATGCCACCGAGCACGCCGCCGGGAATGGCAGCTACGACGGCACCGAACTTGGGGCAGAGCCCGAACAGGATCGCGAAGCCGGCGGCGCACCAGTAGGCGGCGGTCGAGTAGACGCGAGTGGCGGCCATGACGCCGATGTTCTCGGCGTACGTAGTTGTGGCGGGACCGCCGACGGAAGTGGACAGCACGGTGGCCGCACCGTCGGCCATGATCGCGGTACCGAGTTTGTCGTCGAGCGGGTCGCCGGTCATCTCACCGACAGCCTTGACGTGTCCAGCGTTCTCCGCGATGAGGGCGATGACGACGGGCAGGGCGACCAGAACCGCCGAGAGGGAGAAGCTCGGGGTGTGAAAGGTTGGCAGGCCAATCCAGTCGGCTTTGGCCACGCCCGAGAGGTCGAGGCGCCAGTGGTCGACCGACTCGGCGCCGCCGGCGGGGGAGTGGATCTTACCGAAGACGCGGTCGAAGACCCAGGAGATCACATAGCCGAAGACCAGGCCGAGGAAGATCGCGATACGGGACCAGAACCCGCGCAGCACGACGAGAGCGAAGCCGGTGAACAGCATCGTGAGCAGCGCGGCCCACTGGTCTTGGGGCCAGTAGGTGCCGGCGGTGACGGGAGCCAGGTTGAAGCCGATGAGCATGACCACTGCGCCTGTGACCACTGGGGGCAGGACGGCGTGGACAATGCGGGCGCCGAGAGCGCGGACGACCGCCCCGCAAAGGAAGAGGACCGCACCGACGACGAGAAGTGCGCCGGTGAGGGTTGCCGCGTCGCCGCCCTGTGTCTTGATGACGGCAGCGACGCCGATGAAGGACAGACTGCTGCCGAGGTAGCTGGGGATGCGGCCACGGGTGATAAGCAGGAACAGGATGGTGGCTACACCGGATGCCATGACGGCGAGGTTGGCATCGAGGCCCATCAAGACAGGGGCGACGAAGCAGGCCCCGATCATGGAAACCACATGCTGTGCGCCGAGACCGGCAGTGCGTCCCCAGGTGAGTCGTTCCTCGGGTTTCACGACCTCGCCCGGTGCAAGGCTCTTGCCGTCGCCGTGCAGCTGCCAGCCGAAGCTCGCCATGGTCTTGCTCCTTGATGTGTTGCTGGGGTGGTGCTGGGGCCCGGCCGGTAGACCAGGCGGGTTCGATCACTAGCGGAACATGCGGTTCAGAGGCATGGCGACAGGAACTGTCGCGGAGTGCGGTCCGTTTGGCGCACTCGTACCCTGTGGGGGAGCTCTAGGCCCTGTCGTCAAATTGCCGTCTGCCCTGCGACGCCATGCACGCTCCCCCACTGCTAGGTGTCTGGGCTCATCATGGCTGTTCCGGCGCCACGAAGGACGCCCCGAACATCGCAACCACATGCTGGGCGCCGAGTCCGATCGTGCGCGGCCACTAGAGGCGTTCATCGGGGCGGACAACCGCTCCGGGGGCGGGCGTCCGCCCGTCGCCGTGCGGTTCTCAGCGCACGCGGAGGTCCATGGTGGGTTTCGCTTTCCTCGTACGTGAAACTTCGTCCGGACCATTGTCACGGGTACCTGGCGGTTCTACGCTCGCACGGTCTTACTCATGAACTGCGTTCACATGTCTGATCGGAGCCTCGATGAGTGCAAGACCCCGTCTGGCTGTTCTGCTCGCCGCCCTGGCGACCTTCGCGGCGGTCGTCGTCCCCTCCGCCTCGGCCCACGCGGCGCCGAAGGCCCCCCGGACCGCCGTCCTCGACGGCACCCGGCTCCAGGAGACCCGGCTCCGCCTCGACCGCGGTGATCCCCAACTGAAGCGCACCCTCAAGGACTTGACGGCCCGCGCCGACAACTGGCTGACCCAGGGCCCCTGGACGGTCGTCGACAAGCCCAAGCCCGCCCCCGGCGGCGACGTCCACGACTACCTCAGCCAGGCCCCGTACTGGTGGCCCTCCCAGCCGAAGACCGCCGACAACCCCTGGGGCTGCCCGTACGTCCAGCGCGACGGTCAGCGCAACCCCGAGGTCGACACCGGCACCGATCGCCAGGACGTCGAGAAGGTCTTCGACTCGACCTACGACCTCGCGCTCGCCTGGTACTACACGGGCAGGAAGCAGTACGCCGAGAAGGCCGCCACCGTCCTGCGCACCTGGTTCCTCGCCCCGGCCACCCGGATGAACCCGGACCTGAACCACGGGCAGTTCATCCCCTGCAAGTACGACGGCCGGGCCATCGGCATCATCGACTTCTCGCAGTCGTACACCAGCGTCCTGGACGCGATCGCGATCCTGGAGACGGGCGCCCCCGGCTGGTCGAAGAGCGACCGCACCGCCATGCGCGCCTGGAACACCGACTACCGCGACTGGCTGGAGAACAGCGCCTTCGGCGGCGAGGAGGGCGCCGCGGAGAACAATCACGGCACCTTCTACGACATGCAGCTCGCCGTCCTGGCGTACGCGACCGGCGACGAGGATCTCGCCCGCCGGACCGTCCTCGGCGCTGAGTCCAAGCGGATCGACCCACAGGTCGCCGCCGACGGCAGCCAGCCCCAGGAGCTCACCCGCACGCGCAGCTGGCACTACTCGACCTTCGACCTCGTCGCCTACACCCGCCTCGCGGCCATCGGCCGGCACGTCGGCGTGAACCTGTGGCGGTACACGGGGCCCGACGGCCAGAGCCTGGCCAAGGCCGTCGACTATCTGCTGCCCGCCGCGACGGGCGCCGCGCCGTGGCCCCACCCGGAGCTGGAGTTCCACCGCTATGCGGCCAGTGACATCGTGCACGCCGCGGCCGACGCGGGTGACCGGACGGCCCGAGCCGCGGTGCCGAAGCTCGAGGCACCGCCCGGCGGCGACCTGTGGGCGCTACGGCCCGCCGCCGAGCAGCTGGACTCGATCGCCGGCTGACCGGAGGCGTACGAACACCCTGATCAGGGGTTCCTGAGCGGCCGCTTAGGATGGGGGTGTACCCACCGTCCCCACCGGCACCCTCAGGAGCCCCGCCCGTGACCGCCGAAGCCCCCGCCGCCCCCGCCCTCGCCTACGGGCGGCTCCTCCCCGTCACCGTCCACTTCGACGACCTGGACGCACTCGGCCTGCTCCACAACGCCCGCTACCCGCTGATGGTCGAACGCGCCTGGGCCGCCCTCTGGAACGACCACGGCTTCCTCGGCTACGAGGGCGACTGGGAGGCGGCGGGCGACTTCTGCAACGCCGTCAAGGAACTCCGGATCAGCTACGAGGCCCCGATCAACCGCCCCGGAGAGTACGCCGTCCACCTCTGGCTGGAACGCCTGGGGAACACCGGACTGACGTACGGCTTCCGCTTCTGCTCGGCCGACGCCGCGATCACCTACGCGCACGGGACACGGGTCCTCGTCCGGCTCGACGCCGCGACGCTGCGCCCCACGCCGTGGAGCGACCGCTTCAGGGCCGCGGGTCGGGAACTGCTGCGCTCGCGGGACTGATCTTGGGCCGGTCCCGCTCGCCCGCGCGCAGCACCCCCGCGAACGCGACAAGGCCACACGCCAGTACCGTGACCAGCCCGAACGACACCACCAGGCTCGTCGCCTGCGCCAGAGTGCCGATCGCGCTCGGCGCCACCAGGCCCGAGGTGTACGTGATGGTGGCGACGCCCGCGATGGCCTGACTGGGGTTGGGGCCGCTGTGCCCCGCCGCCGCGAAGCAGAGCGGGACGACGACCGCGATGCCGAGGCCCAGCAGGGCGAAGCCGCTCATCGCCACGGCGGGATGGTCCGCGACGACGACGAGAAGCCCACCGAGCACGGCCAGTACGCCACCGGCCCGCACCGTGCGCACCGCGCCGAACCGGTTGACCACCGCGTCGCCCACGATCCGGGCCAGTGCCATGGTCAGCATGAACCCGGTCGTCGAGGCCGCCGCGAGACCGGCCGAGGTGCCCAACTCACCCTTCAGGTAGACCGCGGACCAGTCCAGGCTGGCGCCCTCGGCGAACACGGCGCAGAAGCCGATCGCGCCGATCAGCAGGGCTGACTTGGGCGGCAGCGCGAAGCGCGGGGGCGGGGCCTCGTCCTCGGCCGGTCGCAGGTCCAGCACCCACCGGCAGGCGGTGAGGCCCAGGACCGTCAGGACCCCGGCCGCCAGCGCGTGGTGCAGGCGTGCGTCCGAACCGAGGTGCGCGGCGAGGGTGCCGCCGGCCGAGCCGATCAGGGCGCCCGCGCTCCACATGCCGTGCAGCCCCGACATGATCGACTTGCCGAGGCGGCTCTCTATCTCGACGCCGAGCGCGTTCATCGCCACGTCCGCCATGCCCGCCGACGCGCCGTAGACGAAGAGGGCCGGGCACAGCGTGTAGATGTTCGGCGCGAGGGACGGGAGGATCAGCGACAGCGTCCACAGGGACATCAGCCCGCGCAGCGCGGTGCGGGCGCCGAAGCGGTGGCTGATCCGGCCCGCCAGGGGCATGGCGAGGGAGGCCCCGATCGCCGGGAACGCGAGGGCCAGTCCGAGCTGGCCCGTGCTGACGGACGCGTGGTCCTGGATCCAGGGGACACGGGTCGCGAACGAGCCCGTCACCGCTCCGTGCACCGCGAAGACGGCGGCCACGGCGTACCGCGCCCGCTTCACCTCACGCAGGTCGTCGACCATGTAACCCATCTTTCCCGCCCCTCCAGGCTCCGCTCCCCGCGCTGCCGCCGTAAACTATCAGGAACCCTGCCTGATAGATAGATGATTTACTGGCCGCCGATCGAGCGACTGATCTGGGAGGATCCCGGCATGCCCGCATCACCGAGCACCGCCAGGGCCATCAACGACCGCGTCGCCCTGCGCCTGCTCCAGCAGGAAGGCCCCCTGACGGCAGGGCAGTTGAAGCAGCTCACGGGGCTGTCCCGGCCCACCGTCGCCGACCTCGTCGAACGCCTCACGGCCGCCGGACTGATCGACGTGGTGGGGGAGTCCGGGGAGCAGCGCCGCGGCCCCAACGCCCGTCTGTACGGGATCGTCGCCGACCGGGCCCAACTCGCCGCCCTCGACGTCCGCACCGAGGGCGTCTCGGTCGTCGTCTCCGACCTCCTCGGCAGGGAACTGGCGCGGGCGTCGGTGCCCATCGCGGACGACACCGGCACCGGTCCCGCCGTCGAGCAGGCGGTCACGCTGGTCGAACGCGCGGCCAAGGAGGCCGGGGCGGAGCGCCTGCACGCGGTCGGCGTCGGAGCCCCCGGCCTCATCGACCCCGCCACCGGCGAACTGCGCGACTCCTCCGGCCTGCCCGAGTGGCACCGCCGCCTGGTCGCCGCCCTCCAGGAACGGCTGCCCGCCCGGGTCATCGTCGAGAACGAGACGAACCTCGCCGCCCTCGCGGAACAGCGTGACGGTGTCGCCCGCGACCGCGACACGTTCGTCCTGCTCTGGCTCGGCCACGGCACCGGTGCGGCCGTCGTCCTCGACGGCAGACTCCGTCGTGGTGCGTCCGGCGGTACCGGCGAGATCGGCTTCCTGCCGGTACCGGGTACATCGACGCTGCCCTCGGCGACGGACTGCGAGGGGGGATTCCACTCCCTGGCGGGGTCCGCCGCGATCGCGGAACTCGCGTCCGGGTACGGGCTGGTGGCGGCGCCGGCGTCGTCCGGCGAACCGGAGGCGGCGGCGCTGGTGCGGCAGGCGGTGGCGGCCCTTCCCTCGCCCTCGTCTTCACCCTCCTCTACCTCGTCTTCTTCCTCCGGAGCCGACCGCTTCCTCTCCGCCCTCGCCGACCGCCTCGCCATCGGCGCCGCGTCCGTCGTGGCCGTCCTCGACCCCGGATGCGTGGTGCTCGGCGGGGAGGTGGGGCAGGCGGGCGGGGAGGTGCTGGCCGCGCGGGTCGGCGAGCGACTTGTCCGGATGTCCCCGCTGCCGGTCGAGGTACGTGCGAGCACGCTGGGCGGCGGTGCGGTGCTCCGCGGAGCTCTCCTGACCGCCCGGGAGTCAGCCCAGGACGACCTTTTCGCGCCGCGCCCCCGGTGATTCCACTCGGGCGACCCCTCGGATGGTGAGACCCGGCGGCGGGGCAAGGGCCTCCGTCACCGCCACCGGGTCGCTCAAGGGGCGAGTGCTACGCCTCGGCTTCGACAAACCATTGATCATGGAACCCTAAGAGGACTAGACCAGAGTGGTCAATGGGTACGGACCAATAGGTCGAGCGTGTCAAGCGTGAGCGGCCTCGCGGTAGTTGACCTCTCGCGATTCGTCGTGGAAGTCCATCAGGACGGCCTGTGAGGCACCCCACAGGGGTTCACGCGCATGGACGTGGATCAGGCGTGGCACACTGATGCTGTACCAGAAGCAGCGCACTCCGGGGTCGGTGAAAGTCCGAACCGGCGGTTATAGTCCGCGACCCGGTCGCTTCCAGCGGCCGGTTGACCAGGTGAAATTCCTGGACCGACGGTTAAAGTCCGGATGGGAGGCAGTGCGCGGCGGGCGGGCATTCGTGCGCGCTGCCGTTTGTTTCGACGTGTCCTTCGGGATATGTCGCCCCATGCGGCTCGCTGCCGGTGTCGCGGTCCGCTCATTCTGTCGTCATCGACAGGCCCCGGAGTCCGTGCCCTATGAGGCAGGAGGACCCGGGAAGTGTTCACCGGAATCGTCGAAGAGCTGGGTGAGGTCACCGCCGTCGAGATGCTCGACGACGCCTCCCGTTTCCGTCTGCGTGGCCCCGTCGTCACGCGGGGCGCGCAGCATGGCGACTCCATCGCCGTGAACGGCGTCTGTCTGACGGTCGTCGAACACGAAGGCGACGAATTCACCGCCGACGTCATGGCCGAAACCCTGGACCGCTCCAGCCTCGGCGCCCTGACCGTCGGCTCCCGCGTCAACCTGGAACGCCCGATGGCCGTGGGCGAGCGCCTCGGCGGGCACATCGTCCAGGGCCACGTCGACGGCACGGGCACGGTCATCGAGCGCAAGCCGTCCGAGAACTGGGAGATCGTGAAGATCTCGCTCCCGGCGGACCTCTCCCGTTACGTGGTCGAGAAGGGCTCCATCACCGTCGACGGCATCAGCCTGACGGTGGTCGACGCGGGCCCCGACTTCTTCACCGTCAGCCTCATCCCCACCACCCTCGACCTGACCACGCTCGGCCACAAGCAGTCCGGCGACCCGGTCAACCTCGAGGTGGACGTCATCGCCAAGTACGTCGAGCGACTGCTCGGTGCCCGTGGCGAGCAGCCGGTCGCGCTGCCCGACACCCACGGGAGCGGGCAGTGAACTGGCTGAACTCCGAGGCGTTCACGCTCCTCGGGCAGCACATCATGTGGTCGGACATGATCGGCAACACGATCGGTCTGATCGCGCTCGCGCTCGGCTGGCTGCGCTCCATATGGAGCTGGCCCGTGCAACTCCTGTCCGGCGTCATCCTCTTCAGCGCCTTCGTCGGGCACCTCACCGGAAGCGCCGGCAAGCAGGTCGTGGTCATCGTCGTCGCCCTGTGGGGCTGGTGGCAGTGGAACCGCGGCAAGGACGAGAGCCGGGACGGTCACATCTCCGTACGGTTCGCCACCTGGCGCGAGCGCGCCTACATGGTGGGCGCCGCGGCCGTGGGCACCCTCGCGGTCAGCGGCCTGTTCCACGCGTACCCGACCCTGTCCTGGGACCCGTGGCCGGACGCGTACATCTTCGTCGGCACGATCGTCGCCATGTACGCGCAGGCCCGCGGCATGGTCGAGTTCTGGTTCGCCTGGCTGCTGGTCGACCTGGTGGGCGTCCCGCTCAACTTCGCCAACGGCTACGCCTTCTCCGGTTTCGTCTACGTCGTCTACGGCGCGCTCGTCCTGTCGGGCATGCGCGACTGGTGGCTGCGCTCCCGCAAGGCCGGGCAGCCCGTCCTGGAAGGAGCCCCCGCATGACCATGGCACCCGTCTGGTACAGCACCGGGCATGATCAAGATGCTTCGGACTTCGCGCTCGACCCGATCGAGAAGGCCATCGCCGACATCGCGGCGGGCCGCCCGATCGTGGTCGTCGACGACGAGGACCGGGAGAACGAGGGCGACCTCGTCATCGCCGCCGAGAAGGCGACCCCCGAGATCATCGCGTTCATGATGAGCGAGTGCCGTGGACTGATCTGCGCGCCGATGGAGGGCGACGAACTCGACCGCCTCCAGCTCCCGCAGATGGTCGAGAACAACACCGAGTCGATGAAGACCGCGTTCACCGTGTCGGTGGACGCCTCCGCCGCCCACGGCGTGTCCACCGGCATCTCCGCGGCCGACCGCGCCACCACACTGCGGCTGCTGGCCGGCGGCGAGGCCGAGGCGGGTGACTTCGTGCGCCCCGGCCACATCTTCCCGCTGCGTGCCAAGCCCGGCGGTGTCCTGGTCCGCAACGGCCACACCGAGGCCGCCGTCGACCTCGCCCGGCTCGCGGGCCTGCGCCCCGCCGGCGCGATCGTCGAGATCGCCGGGGAGGACGGACGCATGCTCCGTCTGCCCGAGCTCATCCCGTTCGCCCGCAAGCACGGCCTGACGATCATCTCCATCGAGGACCTGATCGCCTACCGGCGTACCACCGAGCCCACGGTCCGCCGCGAAGCCAAGACCCAACTGCCCACCGCCTTCGGTGAGTTCACGGCGTACGGCTACCGTTCCACCGTCGACGGCGTCGAGCACGTCGCCCTCGTGCACGGCGAGATCGGCGACGGCGAGGACGTCCTCGTCCGCGTCCACTCCGAGTGCCTGACCGGCGACATCTTCCACTCGCTGCGCTGCGACTGCGGCCCCCAGCTCCAGACCTCCATGGAGCGCGTCCAGGCCGAGGGCCGGGGCGTCGTGGTCTACCTGCGCGGACACGAGGGGCGCGGCATCGGCCTGCTGTCCAAGCTGCGCGCCTACGAGCTCCAGGAGCGCGGCCGCGACACCCTCGACGCCAACCTGGAACTCGGCCTGCCCGCCGACGCCCGGGACTACGGCGCGAGCGCGCAGATCCTGGAGGACCTCGGTGTCCACAGCCTGCGCCTGCTGACCAACAACCCCGACAAGACCGACGCGCTCGTCCGGCACGGCCTCAAGGTCACGCGCCGGGAGCCGATGCCCGTACAGGCGGGCGAGCACAACCTCCGCTACCTGCGCACCAAGCGGGACCGGATGGGTCACGACCTGCCCTGGCTCGACACGGCCACCGTGTCCGCCTGCGGCAACCAGTAACAAGAAAGCACTGAGGAGAGACGTGAGCGGCAAGGGTGCACCTGAACTGTCCGTACGCAACTGCGGCGACCTGCGCGTCGCGGTCATCGCGGCACAGTGGCACGAAAAGGTGATGGACGGTCTCGTCGACGGCGCGCTGCGCGCCCTGCACGAGCTCGGGATCGACGAGCCGACCCTGCTCAGGGTCCCCGGCAGCTTCGAGCTGCCGGTCGTCGCCAAGGTCCTCGCGGGCCGCGGGTACGACGCGATCGTCGCGCTCGGTGTCGTCATCCGCGGCGGTACCCCGCATTTCGAATACGTGTGCCAGGGCGTCACCCAGGGCCTCACCCAGGTCTCCATCGACACCGGCGTTCCCATCGGCTTCGGCGTGCTGACCTGCGACACCGAGGAGCAGGCCCTCGACCGCGCGGGCATCGAGGGCTCCAACGAGGACAAGGGGCACGAGGCGGTGACCGCCGCCGTCGCGACCGCGGCCACACTGCGCTCAGTATCCGAACCCTGGCGCTGAGGCAGGGGCGGTAGCGCGTAGGGTGGGCAGCATCATGTCCAAGAAGACGTTCGAGGAGCTCTTCACGGAGCTCCAGCAGAAGGCCGCCACGGGCGACCCCACCACTTCACGCACCGCCGAGCTGGTCGGCAAGGGCGTCCATGCCATCGGCAAGAAGGTCGTCGAAGAGGCCGCCGAGGTCTGGATGGCCGCCGAGTACGAGGGCAAGGACGCCGCCGCCGAGGAGATCTCGCAGCTCCTGTACCACGTCCAGGTGATGATGGTGGCGCGCGGGATCTCCCTCGACGACGTGTACGCCCACCTCTGAGCCGTAACCCCGCAATCCCGTACGTACCGTACGCACGAACGAAGGAAGCCGACCTCATGCTGCGCATCGCCGTCCCCAACAAGGGTTCCCTGTCAGGACCTGCGGCGGAGATGCTGCATGAGGCCGGCTACCAGCAGCGCCGGGAGTCCAAGGAACTGCGGATCGTCGACCCGGGCAACGAGGTCGAGTTCTTCTACCTCCGCCCCCGCGACATCGCGATCTACGTCTCCTCCGGCCGCCTCGACATCGGCATCACCGGCCGCGACCTGCTCGTCGACTCGGGCGCCAACGCGGAGGAGATCCTCCCGCTCGGCTTCGCCCGCTCGACGTTCCGCTTCGCCACCAAGCCCGGCACGGCCCAGGGCATCGAGGACCTCGGCGGTATGACGGTCGCCACCTCGTACGAGGGCATCGTGGCCAAGCACCTCGCCGACAGCGGCATCGACGCCTCCGTCGTCCACCTCGACGGCGCCGTCGAGACCGCGATCGAACTCGGTGTCGCCGAGGTCATCGCGGACGTCGTCGAGACCGGCACCTCGCTGCGCAACGCGGGTCTCGAGGTCTTCGGCGACCCCATCATGAAGTCCGAGGCCGTCGTCATCCGCCGCGTCGGGGTCGACACCGCCGAGGACGCCGAGCCCAAGGTGCAGCAGTTCCTGCGCCGTCTCCAGGGTGTCCTGGTCGCACGGACGTACGTGATGATGGACTACGACTGCCGCGCCGAGCACCTGGAGAAGGCCGTCGCGCTCACGCCCGGCCTGGAGTCGCCGACCATCTCCCCGCTGCACAACGAGGGCTGGGTCGCCGTCCGCGCCATGGTGCCCGCCAAGGAGGCCCAGCGGATCATGGACGACCTGTACGCCCTCGGCGCGCGGGCCATCCTGACCACGGCCATCCACGCCTGCCGTCTCTGAGGACCCCGACCGAAGCCATGCCCGACCTTCCCACGCTCCCTGTCACTTTCCGGCCGTCCCGCACCCGGGCCGTGCTGCTCACCGCGGGCGCCGCGATCTTCGTCGTCCTAAGTACGGTCGCGATGCTCCTCGAACAGCTCAGCCCGGGGGACCAGCTCACCTTCGTCTTCACCGGCGCGCTGGTCTTCGGCGTCCTGCTGATGCTCTCCCGGCCCAAGGTCGTCGCCGACGAGACCGGCGTCACCGTGGTCAACATCACCAGCAGGCGACACCTGGACTGGGCGGAGATCCTCCAGGTCAACCTGCGTCCCGGCGACCCCTGGGTGTTCCTGAACCTCAGCGACGGCACCAGCCTGCCCGCGCTCGGCATCCAGCCGGGCATCGCCAAGAAGCGCGCGATCGAGGACGCCCGCGCCCTGCGCGCGCTCGCCGAGGCCCGCTCCATCGGCAACCCGGAGCAACATCACGGCTGACTCTCGGCCTTCCACCCTGCCGAACAGGCCCATGTCTTGATTAACCTGTTGGCGGAGGCGTTTTCGTTGCGCCTCCGCCACTGTGTTCCACCCGGTTACTCAGAGGCCCCCTGCTACCCGAGGAGTGACTCCCTCCAGCGATGGACGGATCGTCCTGTAGTATCTGCGCCGCCCCCTCCCGACATATCGAGGCGGCGGCATCATGACCATCTCCCTGCTGCTCCTTGGGGCGGCGTTCCTGCTGATCCTCGCCAACGGCTTCTTCGTGGCGGCCGAGTTCGGCCTCGTCACGGTCGAGCGGCCCGACGCCGAGAAGGCGGCGGCCGAAGGCGACCGACGGGCCGCTACGGTCGTCGAATCGCTCAAGGAGCTGTCCTTCCAGCTCTCCGGCACCCAGCTCGGCATCACCATCACCTCGCTCGTCGTCGGCATGCTCGCCGAACCCGCGCTCGCCGAACTGCTGCACGGCCCCTTCACCGCGCTCGGACTGCCCGAGGGCGCCGTGTCCGGCGTCGCCGTGGTGGTCGGCATGCTGCTCGCCGCGGCCGTGCAGATGGTGATCGGCGAACTCGTGCCCAAGAACTGGGCGGTCTCCAAGCCCCTGCAGGTCGCCCGCTTCGTCGCGGGCCCCCAGCACGTCTTCTCCCGCCTCTTCCGGCCGGTGATCGCCGCGCTCAACACGGTCGCCAACCGGCTCGTACGGGCCCTGGGCGTCGAACCCGCCGAGGAGCTGGCCTCCGCCCGCACCCCCGGCGAACTCGTCTCCCTGGCCCGGCACTCGGCCCAGGCCGGCGCGCTGGAGCAGGACACCGCGGATCTCTTCGTACGGACCCTCTCGCTCGCCGACCTGACCGCGCAGCACGTCATGACCCCGCGGGTACGGGTCAGCGCCCTCCAGTCCTCCGCCACGGCCGAGGACGTCGTCAATCTCACCCGCGCCACCGGCCTCTCCCGCTTCCCCGTCTACCGGGATCGGATCGACGAGATCGTCGGCATGGCGCACCTCAAGGACGCCCTGGCGATCCCCTCCCAGGACCGGCTGCGCACCCCTGTCGGCCGGATCGCCCAGGCCCCGCTGCTGGTCCCGGAGACGCTGCCCGTGCAGCCCCTGCTCGAGCAGCTGCGCAACCAGCAGCCGATCGCCGTCGTCGTCGACGAGTACGGCGGTACGGCGGGCGTCGTCACCCTGGAGGACATCGTCGAGGAGCTCGTCGGGGAGGTCCGCGACGAACACGACGCCAAGGACCTGCCGGAACTCGCCGCCGCGCCGCCCGAGGACGGGCGGCCCGCCTGGGACGCCGACGGCAGCTGCCGGGTCGACGTCCTGCAGCGCATAGGCCTCGACGTGCCCGAGGGCCCGTACGAGACCGTCGCGGGCCTCGTCGCCGATCTGCTCGGCCGGATCCCGGCCCCCGGCGACAAGGCCGAACTGCCAGGCTGGCGTCTGTCCGTACGCCAAGTGGGGCACTACCGGGCCGAACGGGTCCGGCTGGTCAGGACCGCCGACGCGGCTGCCGCGCCGGAGGCCGTCCGATGAGCGTGCTCCAACTCCTTTTCGCCGTGTTGCTGGTGCTCGCCAACGGCTTCTTCGTCGGTGCCGAGTTCGCGCTCGTCTCCGTCCGCCGCAGCCAGATCGAACCCCTCGGCACCGCGCGCGCCCGACAGGTCCTCTACGGCCTGGAGCGGCTGCCGCAGATGATGGCGGCGGCCCAGTTCGGCATCACCATCTGTTCGTTGACGCTCGGCGCGGTGGCCGAACCGACCGTCGCCCACCTGCTGGAGCCCGTCTTCGAGGCGGTCCACCTCCCCGAAGGGGTGATCCACCCCCTCGGATACGTCATCGCACTCGCCCTCGTCGTCTTCTTCCACCTCGTCATCGGCGAGATGGTGCCGAAGAACCTGGCGATGGCCGCGCCCGAGAAGACGGCGCTGTGGCTGAGCCCCGGCCTGGTGGCCTTCGCGCGCCTGTGCCGTCCCGTCACCGTTGCCCTGGGCGCCTGCGCCCGCCTCATCCTGAAACTCTTCCGGGTCGAACCCAAGGACGAGGTCGAGGCGGCCTTCACGAGCGAGCAGCTCAACCGGCTCGTCGAGGACTCCGGCCAGGCGGGCCTGCTGGACCCGGAGGAGCAGGAACGCCTGGAAGACGCCCTGGAGCTGGGCTCCCGCCCGGTCACGGACGTCCTCCTGGACCACGACTCCCTGGTCACCGTCGGCCCCTCCGTCACCCCCGGCCAGGTCGTCGCGCTCACCGCCCGCACCGGGTACTCCCGGTTCCCGGTGGTCGCGGAGAACGGCGCCTTCATGGGCTATCTGCATGTGAAGGACGTACTCGACCTGGAGGAGTCCGAACGGGCGGTACCCCAGCACCTGTGGCGGAACATGACCACCCTGCGCTCCGAACTCCCGCTGGACGACGCCCTGACCGTGATGCGCCGCGCCGCGACGCACCTCGCGCAGGTCGCGGACGCGTCGGGGAAGGTCCTGGGTCTTGTCGCGCTGGAGGACGTCCTGGAGCTCCTGGTGGGCGAGGTACGCGACCCGGCCCATCGGGATACGGACGCTGACGCCGCCGCGGTGGCCACGCCGCTCACGGAACCCCTCCTCAGCGAGACCCCCGAGCAGGCCCTGGCAACCTGACGCCACCGTGTGGGGAGCTGTTCGCGCGGCTCCCCACACCCCCGAGAAAGCCTCGGTGTGTCCGGTGTTCGAGGACGGGGCCCTTCGGGGCGTCGGTCACATCGCCGAAGGGTCCTGCGGTCCTCGCCCCGACAACACCTCCCCGTACGCCTGCATGAGGTCCGGCAGCCGGAGTGTCGACAGGTCGTCGCGGGAGGGAGTGTTCGGGTAGCCGGAGAGACGGAGGTCCCGGTACGCGCAGCTCTTCTCGTACAGGGTGCGCAGGAACCGCCCGTTGCCGAGCTCGTCGATCCAGCCCTGATCGACCACATGCCCGGCGATCGAGCGCAGCTCGTCGAGCGCCTCCTCGTCCCAGATGTCACCGTTCTCGGCGGCGAGCACCTCACCGATGGAGGTGAGTTCCAGGGGGCGGTAGGAAGGGAAGTCGACTCGGGTGGTGAAGCGGGAGGAGAGGCCGGGGTTGGCGGCCAGCAGGCGGTCCATGCCCTCCGGGTAGCCGGCGAGGATGACGACGAGGTGATCGCGGTTGTCCTCGGCCCGCTTCAGCAGCACCTGCAGCGCCTCGTCCCCGTACGCGTCCCCCTTGCCGTAGCCCGAGTTCGACAGCGCGTACGCCTCGTCCACGAAGAGGACCCCGCCGATCGCCGAGTCGATCAGTTCGTTGGCCTTGACGGCGGTCTGGCCCAGGTATTCGCCGACCAGGTCCGCCCGCTGCGCCTCCACGAGGTGGTCACCGCCGAGCAGCCCGAGTGCGTAGAAGACCCGTCCGAGAATGCGAGCCACGGTGGTCTTGCCGGTGCCCGAGGGGCCGGAGAAGACGAAGTGGCGCTTCGGCGGCTGCACCGGCAGGCCCTGTCCGGCCCGCAGCCGCGCCATGTTCAGCTGCGCCGACAACGCCTTGACCTGACGCTTCACCGGCTCGAGCCCGACCATGCGCTCCAGTTCGGCGAGCGCCTCCTCGAGTAAGGCGGGGTCGGTCGGCCCGGCCGGCAGCGGCTGCACCGGCACCACGGCCTTCTCGCGCACCACGTCGGTCTCCGGCGGCAACGCGCCCGGCGGAAGGGGATCGGGCTCCGAGAGCTTCAGGTCGCGGCCTTCGCCGCCGAAGAGGGGATCGATGCCGTCGGGGCCGTCCATGACGTCCTGCCCGACCCCGGCCAGCGTGATCGCCGCGAGGTCGGCGGCGGCGTCGTCGTACCCGTCGCCCTCGGAGATCGCGGCCAACCGGGCCGAGGTGTCCATGAAGGCGGGGTCGACGCGGTGCACCGCCCGGTAGAGGGGCAGCGCGGCCGCCGACCGCCCGGTGCCCTCGTGGGCCCGCGCGAGCCAGTACCGCAGCTCCTTGCGCTGCGGCTGCTCACTGCGGCAGCGCATCAACGCGGAGGACAGGAGCGGCTCCGCCTGGCCGAACATCTCCAGGCGGACCCGGGCCATGCCGCCGAAGAGGCCGGCCTCTATGCCCAGCATGGGGTCGTCGATCAGCGGATCCGTGTGCCGGACCAGCTGCTCCCAGTCCTTGACCAGATAGGCCCGGCAGGCGTGCAGAAACCGCACCTGATGATCGGCGTCGACCGGCGGCAGTCCTGCGAGCGCCCGGTCCAGCTCGGGCACATGGCGGCCGTCCAGCCAGTGCGAGGCGTGCGCGAGCAGCAGATCGCGCGGGCTCTCCAGTACCGGCTGCACCCACCAGCCCAGCCAGTACCAGGAGTTGAGCGTGCGCCGGTGTCGCGAGCGCTGCTCACCGAAGCGGTCCCGGTGCCGGAACATCCGCAGCAGCGCGGTCGTCGTGTCCACCCGCAGCGCGTGCAGTCCGAGCCAGCCGTCCGCCATGCCCGGGTCCATCCGGACCGCGGTGCGGAACTCCTCCTCCGCCTGCGGATAGGCGCCCATCGTGTAGGCGTCCACACCTCGCATCCAGGCGAGGTCGGCCGGGGCCTCCCGGCCCTGCATGCCGAAGTCCATCACGTCCCCCACAAACCGTGCCCCCGATGGTTCTCCGAACGGGCCGGTGCCCGTCGGCAGCTTTGGTCGAACCCCTGTGCCGCGGACGGGAGTTGCATCGGTGCGCAAGGCAGCCGTCCGAAGGTCGCACCGAGAGGCATCGTACCTGCGGTTCATGGGCCTGCCGAAGGGTGCCGCACACCCCGTTCCACGAGGATGGGAGCAGACGGGGCGCACTCGACTCGGTGACCGAGGGTGAGCGAATCGCGGCGCGGAGCGCCCGAAATGAAAGGATGTGGGCAGAACGAAGCCCCCGATCACGGGGGAACAACCGGGGGCTTCGCGACTGCGGGCGGCTTCGAAAGGCCGCACATTCAGAACGTAAGTCCTGTACGGCCCCCGGGTCAAGCCGAGTTGAGGCACTGAGGGAACTTCCCCGGCGGGGGTCTTCACAAGTTCAGCACATTGCGGATGATCCGTCACCGTGAGTGAGGGGATGGTCTGGTCCAGCGGTCCCAGTGGGTCCCGAAAACACCTCGTATCCCTCAGGACACTGCCGCACCAGAAGATCGGCAAAGGGCCTTGAGGGATCCTCGACGAAATGCCGACGCTCGGCGGCGACCCATCCGGTCCAGAACGCGCTCTGCTCCTCGCCGTCCCGCAGCCGCCCACGTGTCCAGGCCTCGTCGTACGCCAGTTCCATCCACAGCAGCCGCGCGAGATACGGGCGCAGCGCCCGGCGTCCGGCGCCGACCCCCTCCAGCAGGATCACGGGCGCGGGCGGCAGTGCGCGGACCGGACCGAAGGTGCGGGCGGTCCAGTCGTAGGGGGCGTAGCGCGCCGTTTCGCTCCGGCCCAGCGGCTCGATTACCTGGCGCAGCAGCCGTTCGGTCCAGGCGAACAGCTGCTCGTGCGTCGCGATGTCGTCGAGGTGCAGGACGGGCGCGTCGCCCAGTGCCGCGGCCAGCCGCCCGGCGAAGGTGGTCTTCCCCGAGCCGGCGTGCCCGTCGACGCCGATCAGACGGACAGGTCCGCAGGACGGCGGCAACGCGCGCAGCCGCGCGGCGAGGTCGTGAATGTCGGTTCCCGAGGTGCGGTGAGCTGCGGGCACATCCACCCTACGGGCACGCGTACCCCTGTACGGGGAACACTCTAGTGGCGGCCGGCGCGGCCCCGCCGAAACCGAGGCGCCGCAGGTCATGCCAGTGGTCCCGACCAATATTGATGGGCGCGGCACAGGCCGAGGTGCTGGCAGGAGCCGCCGTCCACCGTCCATAGTGGGGAACCGCCGCTTCCGGACCAACTGGGGGTCTCCCACCCATGACCAGAGCTTCAGAACCGTCCCGCAGAGCCCTCCTGGCCGTGGCGTTCGCCGCGGCGGCGACCGGTACCGCGGGCACCGCGGCCGCGGCCACCCCGGCCAGGGCGGCGCACGGGCACGCGGGTTCGGCCCCCGTGGACTACCGGGCCTGGGGCTCGGACGCCGACTGGCGGACCGGCACCGGGAAGGGCACGCAGGTCCTCGCGGCCGCGCGTCCCGGCCTGGTGATCGCGACCCCGGCGGGCACCGCGCACTACACGGACCCGCACACCGGAAAGACCGCGACCTGGGAGTACGCGACCTGGACCTCCCCGGTCCACCGGCTCGCCGTCCCCGCCACCGAGGCCATCGCCTCCTGGAACGCGCACACCCCGGCGGGCACCTGGCTCCAGGTCGAGCTCACGGGCACGTACTCCGACGGCACCGCCACCCCCTGGTACGTGATGGGCCGCTGGGCGGCCGGCGACCAGGACATCAAGCGGACCTCCGTGGACGGCCAGAAGGACGGCAAGAGCAGTATCTGGACGGACACCTTCTCGATCGACGACGCGGCCTCGGGCCTGCGCCTCGCCTCGTACCGGCTCCGTCTGACCCTGTACCGCACCCCGGGCTCCGGGCTGACGCCCACCGTGTGGCGGCTCGGCGCGATGGGCTCCGACATCCCCGACCGCTTCACCGTCCCGGCCTCCACCCCCCGGCTCGCGAAGGAGCTGACGGTCCCGCGCTACTCCCAGGAGATCCACGCGGGCCAGTACCCCGAGTACGACAACGGCGGCGAGGCCTGGTGCAGCCCCACCTCCTCGCAGATGATCATCGAGTACTGGGGGCGCAAACCCACCGCGCAGCAACTCGGCTGGGTCAACCCGGCCTTCACCGACCCGCAGGTCTGCCACGCGGCCCGCTTCACCTACGACCACCAGTACGGCGGCTGCGGCAACTGGCCCTTCAACGCGGCGTACGCGGCGACGTACAAGGACCTCCAGGGTGTGGTGACCCGGCTCGGTTCGCTCACCGACCTGGAGACGCTGATCGCCGCCGACATCCCGGCCATGACGTCCCAGTCGTTCCTGAAGTCCGAGCTGACGGGGGCGGGTTACGGGACATCGGGCCACCTCATGACCGTCATCGGATTCACCGCGGCCGGCGATGTGATCGCCAATGACCCCGCCTCGCCGGGCGACAGCGCCGTGCGCCGGGTCTACAAGCGGCGCGAGTGGGAGAACATCTGGCTCCGTACCAAGAGGTACAACGCCTCCGGGAGCGTCGTCTCCGGTACGGGCGGGGTCTGCTATCTGTACTTCCCGGCGAGTCCTTCGGCGCGGCAGCGCGAGGCGCTCGAGGCGGTCGGGGTCCGCTGAGTGAGGGGGGCGACCCCCGTGGTGCCGCCCCCCTGGTCCCTGGGTCCCGGTCCCTCAGCCCTGCACCGGGTCGACCACCCAGTCCGGGTGATGGGGCATCGGCGGGGTCTTGGCGCCGTAGAGCCACGGGTGCAGGAACCCTTCGAGGTCCTGGCCCGCGACCTTGGACGCCAGGTCGACGTAGTCCTGCGTACTGGCGATCTTTCCGCGGTACTCGGTGACCCACGCCCGCTCGATCTTCCCGAACGTCTCCTGGCCGACCTTCTCGCGCAGCGCGTACAGGACGAGCGTCGAGCCGTCGTACCGCATCCGCTTGAAGAGGTTCGGTTCGGTCGGCTCGGCCGGGGCGCCGTAGTCGTGGCGCCACTGGTCGTGGGCGGCGTACGCCGTCTTCATCGCGGCCTCGAAGCTGTCGCCGCCGTGCTCCTGCGAGTACAGCCGCTCGTAGAAGCGGGCGTGGCCCTCGCTCAGCCACAGGTCGGACCAGGTCTTGATGCCGACGCTGTCGCCGGTCCACTGGTGGGTGAGTTCGTGCACCAGGTTGCGCTCGGCGCTGACCCGGTCGCCGAGCAGATCGGCCTTCGGGATCAAGGAGAGCGTCTGTGTCTCCAGGGCCACGCCCAGGTCGGTGTCGCCGACCAGGAGGCCGTAGCGGTTGAAGGGATAGGGGCCGAGCCGCTCCTCCAGCCACGCGATGTGGTCGGCGGTGAGCTTGCGGTACTGCTCGGTGGAGGCGACCAGGCCGTCCGGGACCACATCGCGGATCGGCAGCCCGTGCGGTCCGATGCTGTCGACGAAGGTGAACCTGCCGATCGCCAGCTGGGCCAGCTGGGTCGCGAGCGGCTGTTCGGAGTCGTACGTCCACCGCACACGCCCGTCGGTCCGCACGGCGCGGCCTGTGAGCTCGCCGCCCGCGACGGCCGTGAGGCCCGGCGGGGTGGTGATGCGGAAGGTGATCGGGGCGCGCTGACTCGGGTGGTCGTTCGACGGGAAGATCATCTTGGCGCCGTCGGGCTGCGGATACAGCACCGTGCCGTCCGGCGTGGGGATCCAGCCGTAGTCCTCGATGGCGTCGTCGCGGTGCCGTGTCCGGGTCGGGTCGGCGGTGTAGGTGACCTTGACCGTGAAGGACTTGCCCTTGGCGAGCGGTTTCGCCGGGGTGATCACCAGCTCGTCGCCCTCACGCGCGACCTCGGCGGTCGTCCCGTCCACGGTCACCGTGTGCAGGGTGTTGCCCGCGAAGTCCAGGTCGAAGCGGGACAGCGCCTGGGTGGCGGTCGCCTTGACCGTCGTGGCCGCCTCGAAGGGTGTCCTGGGTGCCTGCCAGTCGAAGTCGAGGAGGTAGCGGTTCACTCTGTAGCCGCCGTTGCCGTCGAGCGGGAAGATCGGGTCGCCGAGGCCCGGCGCCCCCGGGGAGGGCGCGGCGGACGGGGACGTGGGGGCGGACGGGGAACCGGCGGCTTGCGAGACCGGCCCCGACAAGGCGGCTGCCAACGTGATCGCCGCCGCCGGAGCTAGGCGGGCTCTGCGGCGAGGCGTCCGGAACGTGCTCATCGAGGACCTTTCGGTTGGCTGACCACTGTCCTGTGAGGAGACCCACACCCCCGGTGCGTCGTTGCCGAAGAGCGAGGTATTCGAAGGTGGTCGAAGTGTCCGGCGTGTCCGCCGAGGCGTTCGGGGTGACCAAGGTCTCTACCGCCGAAACCCGTTCCGGTGGCAAGGTGGTGGGGTCGGTGGGGAGCCGGCGTGAGGCGGGGGATGTCACCGCACCACTACGTCAGTGAGAAACCATGACCGCGAGCTCCGCCACCGCAACCCGTCTCCGCGCCCGCACCGGCGGTCCGAAGGAAGACGGTCCCAAGATCCTCGAACACGTCGCAGGCTGGACCTTCGTCGTGGTCCTCGCGATGCTCGTCACCCAGCTCGGCCTGCTGTGAACTGAACCGGCGGGCGTGCGGGTGATCCGATTTCGGAGTGGACAGTTCTCCCCAAGACCGCGCCCAGTCGATCAGAGTCGAACGAGTGCGTGGTACCGGTCTGCCATACTGCCAACGTCCCGCTGGCAGTCGGAGACTAGGGCCGGAATTGAATCATAGTCAACAGCGCGCCGTCGACCGCCCCCGGGCGCGCGGCACCGATCGCTCACTGGCGCGCCGCGCCGAACTCATCGCCATCGGGCGGAAGTTGTTCGCCGACACGTCCTACGACGCGCTGTCGATGGATGACATCGCCCGCCAGGCGCATGTCGCCAAAGGGCTGATCTACTACTACTTCAAGTCCAAGCGCGGCTATTACCTCGCCATCGTCGAGGACTCGGTCGCGGACCTGATCTCCCGGGCGGCGAGCGGCCTCGAACTGCCCCCGGCCGAGCGGGTGCACCGTGCCATCGACGGCTATCTGCGCTACGCCGAGCACAACCAGGCCGCGTACCGCACGATCATCACCGGCGGGGTCGGCTTCGACACCGAGGTGCAGGCCATCCGCGAGGGTGTGCGCGAGGTCATCGTCGAGACCATCGCCGAAGGGGCGTACGGCAGGCGCAAGATCGCTCCGCTGCCCCGGATGGCGCTGCTCGGCTGGCTCTACAGCGTCGAGGGCGCGACCCTCGACTGGATCGGCCACCCGGCCCTGCCGCGCGACACGGTGCGCGAGCTGCTGGTGAAGATGCTGGGCGGCGCGATGCGCGCGGTCGAGGAGCTCGACCCCTCCTACCGGGCTCCGCAGCCGGCCCGCCGCGAGAGCTGAGCCAGGGGCGGGGACGATCGGGCCCCCGCCCCTGGCTCACGTACGACACCGGCTAGTTGATCGCCTTGATCAGCTCCCCGTTCGAGGTGTCACCGCTGAGCTCCCAGAAGAAGGTGCCGCCCAGGCCCTGCTGGCTCTTGTACGTCATCTTCCCCGCGATGGTCGACGGGGTGTCGTAACTCCACCAGTTGGTGCCGCACTTGGCGTACGCCGTCCCGGCGACCGTGCCCGTCGCCGGGCACTTCGTCTTCAGCACCTTGTAGTCGTCGATGCCCTGCTCGTACGTTCCCGCCGCCGGCCCGGTGGCGGTGCCGCCGGGCGCCGCCTGGGTGACGCCGGTCCAGCCGCGCCCGTAGAAGCCGATGCCCAGGAGCAGCTTCGAGGCCGGGATACCCAGGCCCTTGAGCTTCGCGATGGTGGCGGAGGTGTAGTAGCCGGCCTTCGGAATGCCGGTGTACGAGTTCAGCGGAGAGTGCGGGGCCGTGGGGCCGGCCGCGTCCCAGGCGCCGAAGAAGTCGTACGTCATCGGGTTGTACCAGTCGACGTACTGCGCCGCGCCCGCGTAGTCCGCCGCGTCGATCTTGCCGCCCGCGGTGGCGTCGGCCGTGATCGCCGCGGTGACCAGGTTGCCGGAGCCGAACTTCGCCCGCAGCGCCGCCATCACGTTCTTGAAGGCCGCGCTGCCGCTGGTGTCGCAGGTGTTGCCACAGGCGTTCGGGTACTCCCAGTCGATGTCGATGCCGTCGAAGACGTCCGCCCACTTGGAGTTCTCGACGAGGTCGTAGCAGGACTGCGCGAACGCGGCCGGGTTCTTGGCGGCCTCGCCGAAACCGCTCGACCAGGTCCAACCGCCGAAGGACCAGAGGACCTTGAGGTTCGGGTGCTTCTTCTTCAGCTTGCGCAGCTGGTTGAAGTTGCCGCGCAGGGGCTGGTCCCAGGTGTCGGCGACACCGTCCACCGACTGGTCGGCGGTGTACGCCTTGTCGGTCGCCGCGTAGGCGTCGCCCATGGCGCACTTGCCGCCGGTGACATTGCCGAAGGCGTAGTTGATGTGGGTGAGCTTGGCGGCCGAGCCGGACGTCTCGACGTTCTTGACGTGGTAGTTCCGGTCGTAGACGCCCCATTCCGTGAAGTAGCCGACGACCTTGGAACCGGCGGCCTCCTGGGCCGACGGGGTCGCGGCGGCCGTGCCCGCGCCGGCGAGCAGCGTGGCGCCGAGGGCGGCGCAACAGGCGGCGGACAGGAGTGCTCGGAAGCGGGAGCGGTGCGGTCGGAGCATCGGTTCTCCTCGTGGGGGAGGGGAGTGTGGGGGAGGCGTGCTGGGACCTGCGTGTGCTGTTTGGCATGAACGCGGAGAGGCGTTGACGGAACAGTAGGAGGACTAGACCAGTGCGTCAATGGTTCGGACCAATTGGGCGAGATGATCGGGGCGGTTCCCCTTTCTTTCGGTAAGCGGTCGTCGACTGGTGACTCGGTGCCTTCGAACGGGCATACTCACAGCGCCACAGCCGCTGACCAGGTCGTTCTCCACCCAGGAACGGCGGCATCGGCTGGGCCGTGAGACCGGCGACGCAGCCCCACCCCTGGCGTGCGTGCGCCGACGCGCCCGACAGGGAGGAGAGCGTCGCCATGCCCGACCGCGCCCCGCAGCAGGTGGACCGTCAACTGCCCACGGACGAGGCCCGGGATCTGATCTCGCTCGTCCGCGACATCGCGCAGCGCGAGATCGCCCCGAAGGCGGCCGAGGAGGAGGACGCCGGGCGCTTCCCGCGCGAGATCTTCGGACTGCTCTCCGCATCCGGACTGCTCGCACTGCCGTACGACTCCGAGTACGGCGGCGGCGACCAGCCGTACGAGGTCTATCTCCAGGTCCTCGAAGAGCTCGCCATGGCCCGCCTCACCGTCGGCCTCGGTGTCAGCGTGCACTCCCTCTCCTGCCACGCCCTGGCGAACTACGGCACCAAGGAACAGCGGGCCGAGCACCTGCCCGCGATGCTCGGCGGCGGTCTCCTGGGCGCCTACTGCCTCTCCGAGCCGTCCTCCGGTTCGGACGCCGCCTCCCTGCGGACGAGGGCGGTCCGGGAAGGCGGCGGTGCCGCCCGCTCGGGCGAAGCCGGAAGTGGGGCGGGAACCGGAAGCGGGGGAGAGTGGGCGATCACGGGCACCAAGGCCTGGATCACGCACGGCGGCATCGCCGACTTCTACACCGTGCTGGCCCGCAGCGGCGGCGAGGGCCCGCGTGGCATCACCGCGTTCCTGGTGCCCGGCGACGCCGAGGGACTGAGCGCCGCCCCGCCCGAGAAGAAGATGGGCATGAAGGGCTCGCCCACCGCGCAGGTCCACTTCGACGGCGTGCGCGTGCCCGACGGCCGGCGCATCGGCGACGAAGGGCAGGGCTTCGCGATCGCCCTCGCCGCGCTCGACTCCGGGCGGCTCGGCATCGCGGCCTGCGCCATAGGCGTCGCCCAGGCGGCCCTCGACGAGGCGGTCGCGTACGCGACAGGGCGCGAGCAGTTCGGCCGGCCGATCTCCGACTACCAGGGCCTGCGTTTCATGCTCGCGGACATGGCGACGCAGATAGAGGCGGGCCGGGCGCTCTATCTGGCCGCGGCACGGCTGCGCGACGCGGGGCGGCCCTTCGCCAAGCAGGCCGCCATGGCGAAGCTCCTGTGCACGGACACGGCGATGAAGGTCACCACGGACGCCGTCCAGGTGCTCGGCGGATACGGCTACACCGCGGACTTCCCGGTCGAGCGCTATATGCGCGAGGCCAAGGTGCTCCAGATCGTCGAGGGCACCAATCAGATCCAGCGGATCGTCATCGCCCGTCACCTCGCGGGGCCGGAGTCACACTGAACTGCCCGTAGCCGTACAGGACCGGTGGCGCGGTCAGCCGGATCCACTCCGGGTCGTGGCGCCCCGGCAGTGTGCGGCCGCGCTCGGCCCAGGTGCGGATCAGCGCACGGTAGATGGGGGGATCCTGGGCCGGCGGCGCGGCGCTGGCGGGCCGAACGGATTCCGCCGGAGCGGGGACGAAGATCCGACGGCGTCGCTCGGTCGCCGCAAAGGTGGGGGTCATACCGGGGAAACGCGCAGGCGAGCGGGCAGGTCACCCGCTCGCGAAATCGTGCGTGGGTTCGCTGCGGGCCCCTACGGGGGGTCGGTCCGGGGTGCCGCCGTCTGGCCCCGGGCCGCTATCTGACGTACCGTCAACTGGCGCCCCGGGGGCCGCACCCCTCCGGGGGACGTCAACCGCCGTACCCCCAGGGAGGCCTGCCGTGCCCGACGACCGCCCCGTTGCCCTCGACGAGTACCCCGTGCACCAGGTGCCCCTTTCCATGAAGCACCTCGCGACCGGGGACCGGAACGCGTACGACCGCTGCATCTTCCACGTCTTCGACCACCAGGGCCGGGCGCTGCTGATCCTGGGGCTCGGTGTCTATCCGAACGTCGGGGTCATCGACGCCTACGCCACCCTGCGACTCGGCGACCGCCTGCACGCCGTGCGCGCCTCGGACGCGCTCGGGGACGACCGGATGCGACTGGCCGTCGGTCCGCTGCGCATCCTCGTCGAGCGCCCCCTGAAGACCTTCGTGCTGAGCTGCGCGGCCGATCCCGCCGACCCCGAGGGGCTGTCGTACGAGATCACGTGGACGGCGGACTTCCCGGCCCTGTGGGAGCCGCACCACCTCCAGCGGCGCGGTGGCCGGCTCACCCTGGAGGGCAAACGCTTCGTGCAGGCGGGGCACTGCGAGGGCTGGATCCGGATCGGCGGCGAGGAGATACGCCTGGATCGCGGCCGCTGGACCGGCACCCGCGACCGCAGCTGGGGCGTGCGCCCGATCCCGGGGGAGGAGGGTGGCCGGTTCGCGCAGGAGAACCCGACGGAGGGCTTCCACTGGCTGTGGTGCCCGGTCCGGTTCGAGGACCGGTTCCTGATGGTCGTCGTCCAGGAGGACGCCGACGGCTACCGCACGCTGAACGACGCGACGCTCGTGCGCAACGGGGAGCGCGACCTCCAACTCGGCTGGCCCCAGACCGACATCACCTACCGCTCCGGCACCCGCCACCCCACGTCCGCCGTCATCCACCTCACCCGTCCGGGGGACCGCAAGCCCATGGAGCTGGAGCTGGAGGTGCTCACCTCCTCCCCGCTCGCCGTCGGCGCCGGCTATCCGCCCGCCGAGGACTGGCAGCACGGCACCTGGGCCGGGCGCGGCTGGACCGACCGCCGCGCCCACGACCTCTCCGACCCGGCCGCGCACCCCCGCGCCGCATACGGGGTGACCGACCACGCGGCCCGCTGCACGCTGGACGGACAGGTCGGCCACGGGATCTTCGAACACGGCTCGTTCGGCCGCCACGACCCGAGCGGCTTCACCGGCTTCGACTCGGTCGCGCCGTGAAGGGGGAGTGAGATGGCCATGGCACCCCGCCCGCGCACGACCACCCGCGACCCGGAGGAACTGGGCCGTCGGCTGACCGTCTGGCTCGCCGCCCGCCTCCCGGGCGCCAAGGCGGCCGACGTGACCGTCCCCGAGTCCAACGGCATGTCCAGCGAGACACTACTCTTCGACATCGAGCACCCCGAACCACCGCTGTCCGCCTGCGCGTTGAGGCTGGCGGCGGACCCGGCGGCGTACACCGTCTTCCCCGTCTACGACATGCCCCGCCAGTACCGCACGATGAGACTGGTCGCCGAGCGCACCGATCTCCCCGTGCCGCGGGTGCTGTGGCTCGAGGAGGATCCCGGCCCGCTCGGCGCGCCGTTCTTCGTCATGGAGCGTGTCGAGGGGCGGGTGCCGCCGGACGTCATGCCCTACACGTACGAGGGGAACTGGCTGCACGCGGCGAGCGACCGGGAACGCGAGCGGCTGGAAGCGGCCTCGGTGGGTCTGCTCGCCCGGCTGCACGACCAAGTCCCGCTCAAGGAAGCCGACTTCCTGGCCCTCCCGGGTGAAGGCAGTCCCCTCCACCGTCATGTCGAGGCCCAACGCGCGTACTACGAATGGGTGATTGACGGACTGCCACGCTCACCTCTGATCGAGAGCGCGTTCGACCGGCTCGACGAGCTGTGGCCCCACGACGAGGGCGAAGCGGTCCTCAACTGGGGCGACGCACGCATCGGGAACGTCGTCTACGACGGGTTCGAACCCGCAGCCGTCCTCGACTGGGAGATGGCGGCCCTCGCCCCGCGCGAGGTCGACCTCGGCTGGACCGTCTACCTGCACCGCTTCTTCCAGGACCTGACGGTGAGCTTCGGCCAGCGCGGACTGCCCGACTTCCTGCGCCGCGACCGCGTCGAACGACGCTACGCCGAACTCACCGGTCACACACCCCAGGACATGGACTTCCACACGCTGTACGCAGCGCTGCGGCACGCGATCGTCATGCTGCGCGTCGCCTACCGCCAGGTGCACTTCGGCGAGGTCGGTGTACCACCGGACCCGGACACACTGATCCTGCACCACGACAGCCTGCGAGCCATGGTGCAGGGCAGCTACTGGGAGGGACCGGGCGCCGGTCGCTGAACGCGAGGGCCGCTCAGGCGGCCTGACGGCGCATCTCGGGGACCCGCATCGGGCGCGAGCCCGGGCCGCCTACGTGCGAGAAGGGCTGTGTCCGCCAGTCCAGCCCCTGAGGGAGCGTCAACAGAAGGGCGGTGTCCTGCTCCTGAGGCTCCGCCGACTCGTCGGCGGGCCGGGCGTCGCCCGCGGCACGGCCCGTGCCGGCGCAGACCGTGAGCCCGAACGGGTTCCACGGCGAGGCGCACAGCGCGTGCTCGGGCAGGCTCTCCTCGTCCGCGAGGAGCGCGATGGGCTGGGCACAGTCCGGGCAGATCACCCGGTACATCTCGAAGGTGTCGTAGGCGTCGAGTTCCTCACCGTCGAGGGCGTCGGGTTCGACGCCCTCCGGCTCGGGATCGACGACCAGCTTGGGCCGCTTGGATGCGGTACGACCAGGACGCTTAAGACTCTGCATGGGATTCTCCCCCTCGGGTGGGCCGACAAGGCGCTGCGGCCTCGACCACAGCAAGCATTTCCCGTCCCGTCTCTGCGGTAATCACGAGAACATCACGGACCCGGTTGTGGCACTGTGTCGTTCGTCACATGCCGCCCGCAGGTGCCCGGCGCGGTGGATTTGTCCACCAGGCGGTTCACAGTCAGAACTCTGCCACATCACAAACCGGGTATGACCTGCGCCGCTGAGGTATCCGACGAGATCAAGGGCCCTGTAGGTTCTTGCGCCATGGAGGAGCTGGACCGACAGATCGTGCAGCTGCTCGTCGCAGACGGGCGGATGAGCTACACCGACCTGGGCAAGGCCACGGGCCTGTCCACGTCCGCCGTGCACCAGCGGGTGCGTCGGCTCGAACAGCGCGGTGTCATCCGTGGCTATGCCGCGGTCGTGGACCCCGAGGCCGTCGGGCTGCCCATGACCGCCTTCATCTCGGTGAAGCCGTTCGACCCGAGCGCCCCCGACGACATCGCGGAACGCCTCGCCGGCGTGCCCGAGATCGAGGCCTGCCACAGCGTCGCGGGCGACGAGAACTACATCCTGAAGGTGCGGGTCTCCACCCCGCACGAACTGGAGGAACTCCTCGCCCGCCTGCGGACCCTGGCAGGCGTGTCGACCCGCACGACCGTGGTGCTGTCGACGCCGTACGAGGCGCGCCCACCCCGCATCTGACCGACCCGGGGACCGACCGGACACCGGCAGGCGCGAGACTGTTCCCCATGAGTGAGAGCACCGCCACGTCGGACACCGTGCTGTTGCGCGGTGGAGAAGTCCACAGTCCCGCCGACCCCTTCGCCACCGCGATGGTCGTCGAACGCGGACAGATCGCCTGGGTCGGCTCGGAAGGCGCGGCCGACGCCTTCGCCGACGGGGTCGCCGAGGTCGTGGACCTGGAAGGCGCACTGGTCACCCCGGCCTTCACCGACGCCCACGTCCACACCACCTCCACCGGGCTCGCGCTCACCGGTCTCGACCTGTCCGACGCGCCCTCCCTGGACGCCGCCCTCGCCCTCGTCCGCGAGTTCGCCGCCGCCCGCCCCGCCGACCGGGTGCTGCTCGGCCACGGCTGGGACGCGGCCCGCTGGCCCGGCGGCCGCCCCCCGACGCGCGCCGAACTCGACGAGGCGGCCGGCCGCCGCCCGCTCTACCTCTCGCGCATCGACGTGCATTCCGCCGTGGTCACCACCGCGCTCCTCGACCTGGTACCCGGGGTCACCGCACGGGCCGGTTACGCGGCCGAGGGCCCCCTGACCCGGGACGCCCACCACGCCGTGCGCGCCGCCGCGCTCGGCGCCCTCACCCCGGCCCAGCGCACCGAGGCCCAGCGCGCCGCGCTCGCCCACGCCGCCTCGCTCGGCATCGGGTCCGTGCACGAGTGCGCGGGCCCGGACATCTCCTCCGAGGACGACTTCACCGGACTGCTGCGGCTCGCCGCCGAGGAAGCGGGCCCCCGGGTCGTCGGCTACTGGGCCGAAGAGGATGTCGACAAGGCCAGGGCGCTCGGCGCGATCGGCGCCGCGGGCGACCTCTTCGTCGACGGCTCCCTGGGCTCGTACACCGCCTGCCTGCACCAGCCGTACGCCGACGCCGACCACACCGGCACCGCCTACCTGGACGCCGCCGCCGTGGGCGCGCATGTGGTCGCCTGCACCGAGGCGGGCCTCCAGGCGGGCTTCCACGCCATCGGGGACGCCGCCGTGACCGCCGTGGTCGAGGGAGTCCGCGCAGCCGCCGAAAAGGTCGGCCTGGCCCGTGTGCGCGCCGCCCGGCACCGCGTCGAGCACGCCGAGATGCTCACCCCGGAGACCATCGCCGGCTTCGCCGAGCTGGGCCTCACCGCTTCCGTGCAGCCGGCCTTCGACGCGCTGTGGGGCGGCGAGGACGGCATGTACGCCCAGCGCCTGGGTGCCGAGCGGGCCCGCGCCCTCAACCCGTTCGCGGCCCTGCTGCGCACCGGCGTGCCGCTCGCCTTCGGTTCCGACAGTCCCGTCACCCCCCTCGACCCGTGGGGCACCGTGCGCGCCGCGGCGTTCCACCGCACGCCGGAGCACCGGGTCTCCGTGCGCGCCGCGTTCACGGCGCATACGCGCGGCGGGTGGCGGGCGATCGGACGGGACGACGCGGGAGTCCTGGTGCCGGGCGCACCCGCCGACTACGCCGTGTGGCGCACCGAGGAACTGGTCGTACAGGCACCCGACGACCGGGTCGCCCGCTGGTCGACCGACCCTCGTTCGGGTACTCCTGGACTGCCCGATCTGAGCCCCGGCGGAGACCTGCCCGTGTGCCTGCGCACGGTCGTCGCAGGACGGACGGTCTTCGTACGGCCGGGCGAGTGATCTGCGGGGGTGGCGTCGTGGTGTTCATCCGCCGCCGCCGCGTCGCGCGACCTGCGCATCCTCCGCGCTGACCAGGCAATTGAGGGAAAACCAGCAGGTCAGACGAGTGTTGACAGCTGGCCTCGGGGGGCCGGTAGGTTCGGCCGGGTCCACCACCGGACGTCCGACCGGAGAACTTCCACGCAGTCGCCAGAGCGCCGCTGGGTCAGGGGTGGTGTGCCGCACCGGCGCACCACCACTGGGAGCCAGGCTCAGCGCCAGTGCGACGGCGAGGGAACGTTCATGCCTGTCGGAAGGGTGTGACCCGGGTGGGGCCCGGACGTCCAGTAGACAACGGCTTTCGGTCGACCCGCAGCCAGCGGGTCCCAGGTCGGCCCGAAGGGCGCCGGGCCCCGATCCGCAGTACGGTGCTCCGGCGCGGCGGGCGCTCTCTTACCCGGCTCTTGCCGAATCGACACCCCCGCACTAACGCGCCGACGCGTCAGTGCAGGCTGCGGCCACTATGGTGGACCCCTGCGTACGGACATGAAGGGGCAGTAGTGAACGACGGCGACGGGACCCTCGCGGCAGGAGCCAAGGGGAGGCAGTTCGGCCCGCTCGGCACGGCCTTGGTGATCATCCCGACCTACAACGAGGCGGAGAACATCAAGAAGATCGTCGGCCGGGTACGAGCCTCGGTGCCCGATGCACACGTTCTCGTGGCGGACGACAACAGCCCGGACGGCACGGGCAAGCTCGCCGACGAGCTGGCCGCCGAGGACGACCACGTCCAGGTGCTGCACCGCAAGGGCAAGGAAGGCCTGGGCGCCGCGTATCTCGCGGGCTTCGCCTGGGGCCTGGAGCACGGCTACGGCGTCCTCGTGGAGATGGACGCGGACGGCTCGCACCAGCCCGAGGAACTGCCCCGGCTGCTGACGGCCCTCAAGGGCGCGGATCTCGTGCTGGGGTCGCGCTGGGTGCCGGGCGGGCGGGTCGTGAACTGGCCCAAGTCCCGCGAGTTCATCTCGCGCGGCGGCAGCATGTACTCCCGGCTCATGCTCGACGTGCCGATCCGGGACGTCACCGGAGGCTTCCGCGCCTTCCGCCGCGAGACCCTCGAAGGTCTCGGACTCGGTGAGGTCGCGTCCCAGGGGTACTGCTTTCAGGTGGACCTGGCCCGGCGCGCAGTCAAGGCCGGTTTCCACGTCGTCGAGGTGCCCATCACCTTCGTCGAGCGCGAGCTCGGCGACTCCAAGATGAGCCGCGACATCCTCGTGGAGGCGCTGTGGCGGGTCACCACGTGGGGCGTGGGGGAGCGGGTCGGCCGGATCACCGGCCGGAGCCACACGCCGTAGGAGCGCTTGCGGAGCGGGGGCGGTCCGGCTCGGCCCGCCCCTCGCGATGCGCCCTCATGTCACTCCACGGCTACGGCTGATCATCCGCTTATCCCGTACTGAGCTGTGCCCAGGCACACTGGGTGCATGACGACTGGCGCACCGACTCCCACATACCCCGCGCGGCCGCGGCGATCCCGGCTCCGCACGTATCTGCCGCTCGGCATCGCCGTCTGGCTGGTGCTGGAGATCTGGCTCCTGACCGTGGTCGCCGGCGCGGCGAGCGGTTTCGCGGTCTTCCTGCTGCTGGTCGCCGGTTTCGTCCTCGGCTCCGTGGTCATCAAGCGGGCCGGCCGCCGTGCCTTCCGCAACCTCAGCGAGACGCTGCAACAGCAGCAGAGCGGGGCGGCCCCCACGACCGGGGGTGGCAACGGCAACGGGCTGATGATGCTCGGCGGCCTGCTCCTGATGATTCCCGGGCTCATCTCCGACGCGCTGGGCCTGCTCCTGCTGATCCCGCCCGTCCAGAAGACCGTGAGCCGTTACGCCGAGCGCGCCATCGACCGCAAGATCCGCGAGGCCGCGCCGGGCACCGTCGGTGACGCCTTCCAGCAGGTGCGCATCCACCGCCCCGACGGCAAGGTCGTCCAGGGCGAGGTCATCAGGGAAGAGAACCCGACGACGGACCCGGGCCCGCGCCCACCGCTGAACCGCTGACCTCGGCTTCCCCATCGCAGGCCCGTGGGTTTTTCACCTGCGGGCCGGTGGGGGCTGGTCGTGTGCGGGCCGGTGGGGGCTGGTCGCGCGGTTCCCCGCGCCCGTGAAGGGCCGCGCCCAACGCACAGAGCCGCGAGCCCCGTACAACGTGCGTACGGCGCTCGCGGCTGCGTGCGTGGTATGCCGCCCAACCCTCGGAGGGGTTACGCGGACTTGCGGCTGTCCCGCGGATGCACCGCGATGTTCATCGCGCCGGAGCGCAGAACGGCCAGGCGCTCCTCGAGGACCTCTTCGAGCTCCTCTCGGGTGCGCCGCTCCATCAGCATGTCCCAATGCGTACGCGCGGGCTTGGCCTTCTTTTCCTCAGGGCCGTCGCCGTCCACCAGGAGTGCCTGGGCCCCGCAGACCTTGCACTCCCACTCCGGCGGAATCTCCGCCTCGACCGAGAAGGGCATCTCAAACCGGTGCCCCTTCTCGCATGCGTACTCCACGGCCTGGCGCGGGGCCAGGTCGATGCCGCGGTCCGTCTCGTAGCTGGTCACCACGAGGCGCGTGCCGCGAAGAGCTCGCTCACTCATGAATCGTGCCTCCCGGGCTTGTCGCCCACAGGACAGGTGTCGCTGTCGTCGTCATCCGGTCAACGTCCGGTCGGCGGTAAAGATTCCCGTTGTGGGTCATGCGTCGCCGTCGTAGCCGCCCCTTGTTGTACCCACCGGCGCCCGGTTTGTCACATCTGGCAGCAGATGTCACCCAACGCTTCAGTATCTTTGACGCGCAGTAACGGTACGCCTGGCAGGCCAAACGCGTACACTACCGGCCTTTGGCCTCAGGTGCTAAATCCTGTCCGGTACGGGATTGCCCGCGTCGTGCACGGCCTGCCGTACCGGAACCCTCGCGAGCAGCACGAATCCGATGACGAAGAAGGCCACAAGCGAGATGATCGCGTCCCGATAACTTCCCGTCAGCTGGTAGGTCAAACCGAACAGAAGCGGGCCGAGCCAGCTCATCCCCCGGTCGCTCATCTCGTACGCGGAGAAGTACTCGGCCTCCTTCCCCCTCGGGACCAGGTGCGAGAAGAGCGAGCGTGAGAGCGCCTGGCTGCCGCCCAGGACCAGGCCGATCCCGGCGGCCAGGACGAAGAACCAGACGGGCGCTCCCGCCGGCAGGAAGTACCCGGCGCCGAGCGTCACGGTCCAGGCGACGAGCGAGCCGAGGATCGTGCGCTTCGCGCCGTAGGTCCGTGCGAGCCTTCCCATCCCCAGGGCGCCTCCGACCGCGAGCACCTGGACGAGCAGCACGGCGACGATCAGGGTCGACTGGCTCAGACCCAGCTCCTCCGATCCGTACACCGACGCCTGCGAGATGACCGTCTGGATGCCGTCGTTGTAGACGAGGTAGGCCAACAGGAAGGCGAGGGTGAGTGGTTTGCCCCGCATGTCGCGAACGGTCGCCGCCAGCTGCCGCCATCCGTGCCCCGACGTCTGACCCGCGGATGCCGTGGGCCGGTCCCGCAGCCGCTTCAGCGGTACGAGGGTGAAGGCGCCCCACCAGATGCCCGCCGAGGCCAGACAGATGCGGACGGCCACCGACTCGGAGAGACCGAAGGAGCCGTGGGCCGAATACAGGACCAGGTTCACGACCAGCATCAGCGAGCCCGCCGCGTAGCCGAAGGCCCAGCCGCGGGACGAGACCGCGTCACGCTCCTCGGGCGGGGCGATCTGCGGCAGGTAGGAGTTGTACAGGACCATCGACACGGCCACCGAGGCATTGGCGACCACCAGCAGCAGACCGCCGAGCAGATAGCGGTCGCCGTCCAGGAAGAACATGCCCGTGGTGGCCGTGGCGCCGAGGTAGGCGCAGAGCGCGAGCAGGGGCTTCTTGCGGCCGGTGCGGTCGGCGGCCGCGCCCGCCATCGGCATCACGAAGATCGACACGATGACGGACGCCGAGACCGCGTAGGCGAAGAACGAGCCGGCGCGGACCGGGATCCCCAAGGGATGGACAAAACCGTCCGCGTCCGCCGCGTGCTTGGCGACGGACGTGAGATAGGGGCCCAGGAACACGGTGAGCACGCTCGTCGAGTAGACGGAGCAGGCCCAGTCGTAGAAGTACCAGCCGCGCTGCTCGCGCCGCCGTTCGGTGACCTCGTCGGCCGTCTGTGCCCGCACGGTCTCGGTGCCCACCCGTGCCCCTCGCTTCCCGCTGGACGGACCGCGCGAGAGGGCTCAGACCCAGGTGCCCCGGTCCTCCAGGACCCTGCGCAGCGTGTCGATGTGATCGGTCATGATGCCATCGACGCCCAGGTCCAGGAGCCGGTGCATCCGATCGGCTTCGTTGACCGTCCACACGTGGACCTGCAGGCCGCGCGCGTGGGCGGCGCGTACGAAGCGCCGGTCGACCACCGGCACGCCCGACTGGGACTCGGGCACCTGGGCGGCGATCGCCGAGTCACGCAGCGCGGCCGGGATGCCGTACGAGCGCAGCCGCAGCCCCACGACCCCCTTGGTGCCGTACGAGGTCGCCAGACGAGGCCCGGCCAGACGCTGGGCGCGGAAGACCCGCGCCTCGGAGAACGAGCCGACGCAGACGCGGTCCCAGGCGTCGATGCGGCCGATGAGGTTCAGCAGGGGGTGGAGGGCGGGTTCGGCCTTGACGTCGACGTTCCAGCGGACGTCGGGGAAGGTTTCGAGGAGCTCCTCGAACAGGGGGACCGGTTCCTTGCCCGCCACGCGCGCGTGGCTCACGTCCTCCCAGGGGAGCTCCGCGATCCGGCCCGCGCCGTCCGTCACCCGGTCCAGGGTCGCGTCGTGGAAGGCGACGAGCCTGCCGTCCGACGTCGCGTGCACATCCGTCTCGATATAGCGGTAGCCCGCCTGAACCGCGCGGCGGAACTGGACGACGGTGTTCTCCAGACCGTCCGCCGCACCGCCCCGGTGGGCGAAGGCGATCGGGCCGGGGTGGTCGAGGTACGGGTGGCGTATGCGCGGGCTCACCCTGGAAGTATCGCTCGCTCCGGTTGACCGGCGGCAACGACGGTGCTGCCGCCCGGTGCCGGGCGGACGGCGAACACGCGCAGGAAGAACTGGGCGAGCGGTCCGATCGCGACGGCGTACAGCACCGTGCCGATGCCGACCGTGCCGCCGAGCGCGAATCCGGTCGCGACGACCGCCACCTCCAGGACCGTGCGCACCAGTCGGACCGAGCGTCCCGTGCGCCGGTGCAGGCCCGTCATCAGGCCGTCGCGGGGACCCGGACCGAAGCTGGCCGAGATGTAGAGGCCTGTCGCCACGCCGTTCAGTACGATGCCCGCCACGAGCAGTGGAATCCGTACGGCCAAGGTGTGGGCGTCCGGTACCAGGGCGAGGGTGCCGTCCATGGCGATGCCGACCACGAACACGTTGGAGACGGTGCCGAGGCCCGGGCGCTGGCGCAGCGGGATCCACAGGAGCAGCACCGCGGCGCCCACGAAGATCGACACCACGCCGATCGTCAGACCGGTCAGTTCGGCGAGCCCCTGGTGCAGCACGTTCCAGGGCTCCAGACCGAGGCCCGACCCCACCAACAGGGCCGAACTCGCGCCGTACAGCGCGAGGCCCACGTACAGCTGGACGAGGCGACGCGGAAGCCGCCGCCCGGATCCCTTGCGTTCCCGGTGCGGGGAGTCGGCGTGCGTGGACAAGAGGTGCCCCCTGTGGTGATGGCGCGTGATGACCTGTGATGAGCCGTGGTGGTGACGGTGGCCTGGCTCGTGACATTCTGTGGCCTGAAGGAAGGCGCCATCCAAGGCCAATCCGAGGAAGGTGGACTGGGAATCATGACGCAGTGGACTTCGGCGGTGGGTGCAGCGCAGCTCGCCCGGCTGCTCAACTCCCAGCAGGAGCGCCCCGCGGGCCCCGGCAGCCGCCGTCCGCCCGCCTATCGCTCGCTTGCCGACGGCATCCGGCTGCTCGTCCTCGAAGGCCGGGTTCCGGTGGCCGCGCGGCTGCCCGCCGAGCGGGAGCTGGCGCTGTCCCTTTCCGTCAGCCGTACGACGGTCGCCGCGGCCTACGAGGCGCTGCGCGGCGAAGGGTTCCTGGAGTCCCGCAGGGGAGCGGGCAGTTGGACCGCCGTACCCGCCGGGAACCCGCTGCCCGCGCGCGGCCTCGAACCGCTGCCCCCCGAGGCCCTCGGCTCCATGATCGACCTCGGCTGCGCTTCACTGCCCGCGCCGGAGCCCTGGCTCACCCGCGCGGTGCAGGGCGCCCTGGAGGAGCTGCCGCCGTACGCGCACACGCACGGCGACTATCCGGCGGGGCTGCCCGCGCTGCGCGCGATGATCGCCGAGGGGTACACCGCGCGGGGCATTCCGACCATGCCCGAGCAGATCATGGTGACGACCGGCGCGATGGGCGCGATCGACGCCATCTGTCATCTCTTCGCCGGGCGCGGCGAACGCATCGCCGTCGAGTCCCCCTCCTACGCCAACATCCTCCAGCTGATGCGGGAGGCGGGCGCCCGGCTCGTCCCCGTCGCCATGGCCGAGGGGCTCGCGGGGTGGGACGTGGAGCATTGGCGCCAGGTCCTGCGGGACGCCGCGCCCCGGCTCGCGTACGTCGTCGCCGACTTCCACAACCCGACGGGAGCCCTCGCGGACGAGGACCAGCGCCGCCGTCTGGTGGACGCGGCGAGGTCGGCGGGGACCGTACTGGTGGTCGACGAAACGATGAGCGAGCTGTATTTGGAGGAGGGGCTGTCGATGCCCCGCCCCGTCTGCGGCTTCGACCCCTCAGGGTCCACGGTCATCACCGTGGGGTCGGCCAGCAAGGCGTTCTGGGCGGGGATGCGGATCGGGTGGGTCCGTGCGGCCCCCGATGTCATCCGCAGTCTCGTCGCCGCGCGCGCGTACGCCGATCTCGGAACGCCCGTGCTGGAGCAGCTGGCCGTGAACTGGCTGTTCAGCACCGGGGGGTGGGAGCAGGCCCTGGAGATCCGGCGTGCGCAGGCCCGGGAGAACCGGGACGCGCTCGTCGCCGCCGTGCGCCGCGAGCTGCCCGACTGGGAGTTCGCCGTTCCGCACGGCGGGCTGACGCTGTGGGTGCGCACCGGCGGGCTGTCCGGCTCGCGGATCGCCGAGGCGGGCGAACGGGTGGGGGTCCGGGTGCCCTCCGGGCCGCGGTTCGGGGTCGACGGTGCCTTCGAAGGGTATGTGCGGCTGCCGTTCACCGTGGGGGGTGCGGTGGCCGAGGAGGCGGCGGTCCGGTTGGCCGCGGCGGCCCGCCTGGTGGAAACGGGCGCGACCGGCGGCAACGAAGCTCCCCGCACGTTCGTGGCCTAGCAGCCGACCGGACCCCGGTTTGGAGTTCGGCTGCGGGCCGGTGGGGGCCGGGGGCGCAGCCCCCGCCCAGGGGCGCGGGGAACTGCGCGACCAGCCCTCACCCACCCGCAGCCGAACTCCAAACCGGGGAGCCCGCTCAGCCCTCCGCGACCGCGGCCTCCGCGGGGACCGGGTTCGCCTCTGCCGGGGTCGTACGTTCCGGCAGCAGGTCGAGGACGGCGCGTCGATGGGTCTCGCTGGTGGCGTCGTCATAGGGGTCGGGCGTGGCCGGAACCTGAAGGCGCAGAACGGGACCGGCGCCCAACCGGGCGTACCCGCGGCCGGGCGGCACATCCCGGGTGGGAGTGGTGTGCGGAGGCGCGCCAAGGACGGCTTCCAACTGGACCGGAGACGCCGTACCGAGGACCACGCGCGCGCGAGTGTGCTGGCGCACGGCCTCGCTGAGCGCCTCGAGATCCTCGAACTGCTCGGCGATGACGACCGTGACGCCCGCCGCGCGCCCGTGCCGGAGCGGGACCTGAAGGAGTGCCTGGGGATCGTTGCGGCCGTCGGCGGCGACGAAGTGTCCGAGCGCGCTCGGCCGGTCGAGCAGGATCCACAGGGGGTTCTTGGTGTCGTCGGGGGCGGGGTGCCCCGCCTGCCGCGCACGGTTGGCGGAGATCAGCCGCCGCTCCGTCTCGTGCGCGGCCCACTCCAGACTCGCGAGCGCCCCCGCGAGGCCGGACTCGACGGCGAGGACGCCGTTCCGCCCGGTCAGGCACGCGTACTCGCCGGTGCCGCCGCCCTCGACGATGACGACATCGCCGTACTGAAGGGCCTGGAGGGCGATGGAGCGCACGAGTGTGGTCGTGCCGCTGCCCGGATCGCCGGCGATCAGCAGGTGCGGCTCGGTCGAGCGGATGCCGGTGCGCCACACGACCGGGGGAACGTCGCGCTGTTCCTCACCGTAGGTGAGGGGAAGGGTGCGCTGGACGTCGGCCGGGTCGGTGAAGCCCAGGACCGTCTCGCCGGGGGAGGTGACGAAACGCTGGGCGGCGATGTCGGTGGGGAGCGGCGGCAGGACGGTGACGGTGAGCTCGTTGCCCTCCTCGTCCCAGTCGAAGTGGTACTCGCGACCGCGGCCCGACTTGGCATGCAGGAGCTGCTCGATCCGGGCCCGGGACTCCGCCTCGCCGTCCGTGAAGTACGCCGGGTAGCGGACGAGCAGCCGGGACACGCGCCCGTCGTCGTCGAAGTCGTGCGTGGGGAAGGCCTTCTCCCAGTCGCCGGCGTGGGCGTAGAGGGGGGACGGGTCCTCGGCCGTGGAGAAGTACGGGACGAGGGCCTCGTACAACGACTGGAGTCGTTGGATCTGCGCCTCGTCGGGGCCCGTGGGCTCCGGTGAGACGGGCTGGCGGCCGGTCCACGCTGCCGCCGCCATCAGGGTGATGGCGGCGAGCAGCGGTCCGTACGGCACCAGCGCCACGACCAGGATCACCGAGGCCACCAGGAACAGCAGCGGCCCGCGCCGGTCCTTGGGGGTGGCCGCCCACTTGCGCCCGCCGGCGGCTGCCAGTCGGCGCAGTCCACGAGTGATCGTGATCAGTGGATGGAGGACGTCGGTGGCGCTGTCGGCTGCCGTTCGGGCCAGCTCCCGGCTTCGGGCGATCTGCGCGCTGCCGTTGCTGAGGATGCGGGGGAGAGGGCGCCGGGCCACTGCTGTCTCCTGGAGGTGCGTGCGATGGGCGGGGATGTCAGAACTTGATCCCGCCGAGGAGGCTCGCCAGGCTCTCCCCGCCCGCCTTGATGCTCGGCGCGATGGCCGTGCTGGCGAGGTAGAAGCCGAAGAGCGAGGACACACAGGCGTGCGACGCCTTGAGTCCGTCCTTGCGGAAGAAGAGGAAGACGATGATGCCGAGCAGGACGACGCCTGAGATGGACAGAATCATTTGTGCTCTCCTGGTTCGTGGGGACAGTCACCATGAGTACTTCCAGGATCACAGGATGTATCCATACGATAAAAGGTGCAACAGGGTGAATTTCGGCTGATTTCATCCAGTCGGCGGAGTCATTCAAGGCCCCCTGGGCGGGTCTGTTGCCTCCTGTCGCCTCTTGTGAGGCTTGTGGTGATCTTTGCCTCGACCGACGCCGGTGATGTGCCGTCGGAGCCAGTACGCTGGCGAATCACCCGTACGGCCGCACTCGTCGCTGTCGCACGGACCTGCGCATGACAGCCCGCCCGCTGTCGTACGCTCCCGCAGTCCCGCATGACGTAGTTGTCGTTGTCCTTGTGAGAGGTGGTCCGGCCGATGAGTGAAGCCCCCGACCCCGAAGTCGTGGAGCTGGCGACCAAGATCTTCGATCTGGCGCGCCGAGGGGAGGCCGAGGCGCTCGTGGCGTACGTCGACGCGGGTGTTCCCGCCAACCTCACCAACGACCGTGGTGACTCGCTGCTGATGCTCGCCGCCTACCACGGCCACGCCGAGGCGGTGCGCGCCCTGCTGGAGCGCGGTGCCGAGGCCGACCGCATCAACGACCGCGGCCAGACGCCCCTCGCGGGGGCCGTCTTCAAGGGCGAGGAGGCGGTCATTCGCGCGCTCCTGGACGGCGGCGCGGACCCGGCGGCGGGTACGCCCTCGGCCGTCGACACCGCCCGGATGTTCGGCAAGACGGAACTTCTCGAATTGTTCGGCGCGCACTGATTCGAACACGCTGACCAGGCACAACACCGAAAACGGGGGAGGCGGTACGGGGCCGCCGGAAATACGGTCGCGGCAGGAAGAACTGCCGAGTCATCATGACGTCGTGATTCACGGACGCGATGGCTGGGCAGATGTTGCCGCACCGCGCGGGCCGTGACGCGGCCCGTATGGGCCCACCAACGAGAGGCAGAGGAAGATGGTCTACAGCAAGCAAGAAACGGCGGGCGCTCCGACGTGTTGTCACGCGGCCAGGTAATGCAGGATCCCGGTTGCGTCGACGCTTGATGTGAGGCTGTTTCCCATGTTCGATCCGGTCATAGCGCCCAGCGGAACGCTGCTCGGCCTGCTCCAGAGGGGCCGCGGCGACGGCACGCTGCACGCGCTCACCGCACCGCGGGCCGAGGCGCTCGCGGCACTGAACCACTGTGTGCTGAGTGATCCCCGCCACGACTGGCAGGTGGAGAACCGCTCCCTGTACTACGCCCGTCTCTATCTCGATCTGAGCGGTGAGCTCGACGAGATCGAGCGGCATCTCTTCGACGTCGAGGACGTCCTCGACGACTGCGAGTCACGCACGGGGCTCGCCCTCGCGGTCCTCGGCCACCTCGCCTCGTACGGCAGGCGGGACGCCCTGGAACTGCTGCGCAGGTACGCCGCCTCGGGCACCAACTGGGCCTGGGCCCTGGACGAGCTGGCCCTGCGCGACGACGACGCGGGGCTGCGCGCCCTCGCCGCGCCCGTTCTCGCCCGTTTCCCGGCCGATCCGGAGGGCGAGGCCGCGCTCGCCGCCCAGGTGCGCGACGCGTTCGAGCCCCGGCCCTGGCGGCTGTGGGCGGACGACCCGCGCCAATCCATCGCCGCCCGTGTGCGGGCCGCCCAGGAGCAGGGCTCCTTCGACCGATGGCAGCGGCAACTGCGCCCCACCGGACCACGTCCGGGATGGAGCGTGCGGGCCGTGTTCGAGTGGGCCCAGCAGGGCCTCGACCGCGGAGCCGCACTCCATGTGCCGGCCGCGCGCTGCCTCACGGCCGTCGCGGGCCCCGAGGACCGGCCCGAGATTCTCCAGGCCGCCCGGGACGGCGGCGACGGAGCCCGCTGCACCGCCTTGCGCTACCTCGCCGAGAGCAACGATCCGGACGCTCTCGACCTGATCGAGGCCGCCGCGACCGGCGGCACGGCGACCGTCGGGGAGGCCGCCGTCGACGCGTTCGAACGCATGCGCAGTATCGCCGCCGTCGAGCGGGCCCGACGGTGGGCCGAGCGGCCCGACGCCCTGGGCGCCGCCGCGGGACGGGTGCTCGCCTGCAGGGGCGGCACCAAGGACAGCGAACTCGTGCTGGGCGCCCTGCGTGAGGCCGTACGCGGCGAAGGCCCCGACGCACCCACACTCTGGACCCTCGTCGACGGAGCCGGACGCCTCGGCATCGTCTGCGCCGCACCCGTGCTGCGCCATGTCTACCGGGAGACGGCGTCGTCCCATCTGCGCGGGCGAGCCGCCCGGGCCCTCGCCGCCACCGACCCCTCCTTCCCCGCCGGCTTCGCCGTCGAGTGCCTGTGGGACTGCGAGGAGTCGACCCGCGAGGTGGCCGCACGACATGCCGAAACCGGTGACGCGCGCGTGGTCGATCAGCTGCGGCGGCTGGCGTCGGATCCGGCCGAGGAAGCGGAAGTACAGACAGCCGTACGCAGCCGGATCGGGCCCGACGCGCCCGCGGTATGAACACGAAGTGACCCGCGGGTCAGGAGGGCGTGGCCGCGGGCTGACCTGGAAAAGCGTGCAGTACAACGCTCACGGGGCGTTCCTCGGCAGGAAAGATCCACGTTGACGCGGCCACGTCCAGTACGGCGACAACACGGGTATGCGTGTCGTCATCGTGACCGAATCCTTTCCCCCCGATGTGAACGGCGTGGCTCACTGCGCGCTCCAGACCGCCCGGCACCTCGTCGATCGCGGTCACGCTCCCCTCGTCGTCGCCCCGGCCACGGCGGCCGGGCACGGGCCCGACGCCCTCGCGCCGTGCCCCGTCGTCCGTGTCCCCTCCCTACCGCTCCCCGGCTACCCCCAGGTCCGCGTCGCCCTCCCCAGCCGACGCGTCGCCGCCGCGATCACCGAACACCGCGCCGACATCGTCCACCTGGCCAGCCCCTTCATCCTCGGCGTCCGCGGCATGGCGGCCGCCGCCCGGCTCGGCGTCCCCGCCGTCGCCGTCTACCAGACCGACCTCGCCGGATACGCCCGTACGTACGTGGGCGCGGGCGAATCCACGGCCTGGCGGCGGATACGTTCCGTCCACGCCGCCGCCGACCGGACGCTCGCCCCGTCCAGCGCGGCCCTGCACGACCTGGAGGCACACGGTGTGCCCCGGGTGCGGCTGTGGCCGCGCGGCGTGGACACCGTCCGCTTCCGCCCCGAACACCGGGACGAAGCCCTCCGGCGCGAACTGGCGCCGAACGGCGAGCTGATCGTCGGCTACGTCGGCCGGCTCGCCCCCGAGAAGCAGGTCGAACTGCTCGCCGGAGCCTGCGGCCTGGAAGGCGTACGCGTCGTGATCGTGGGCGACGGGCCCAGCGAGACGACCCTGCGCGAGGCGCTTCCCGGCGCCGTCTTCCTCGGGCGCCGCACCGGCGACGAACTCGCCCGCATCTTCGCCTCCCTGGACGTCTTCGCGCACACCGGCCCCTTCGAGACCTTCTGCCAGACGGTCCAGGAGGCCATGGCCAGCGGCGTACCGGTCGTCGCGCCCGCCGCGGGCGGACCGCTGGACCTGGTCGCACACGGCCGTACGGGGCTGCTGGTGCCGCCCCGGGACGGGGCCGCCGTACGCGACGCGGTGTGGGCGCTCGCCGTCGATCCCACCCTCCGGGCCGCCTACGGAGCCGCCGGGCGGGCCACCGTCGAGGGCCGCACCTGGGCGGCCGTCGGCGACCAGCTCATCGACCACTACGCCGACGTGCTCTCCGCGCGGACGGTGGTGGCGGCATGAGCCTGCGCATCGTACGGCTGGCCAACTTCGTCGCCCCCGCGTCGGGCGGTCTGCGCACCGCCCTGCGGGAGCTCGGCAGCGGCTACCTGGCCGCCGGACACGAGCCCGTGCTCGTCGTCCCCGGCGAGCGTGCCACCGACCGCGAGACCGAGCAGGGGCGGGTCATCACGCTGCCCGGGCCGCTGCTGCCCGGCACCGGCGGCTATCGCGTGCTCACGGACAAGCGGCGGGTCGCCCGTCTCCTGGAGTCTCTCGCGCCCGACCGTCTCGAAGTCTCCGACCGGACCACCCTGCGCTGGACCGGGGTGTGGGCGCGGCGCGCGCGGGTGCCCGCGGTCATGGTCTCCCACGAGACCGCCGACGGGGTCCTGCGCACCTGGGGGCTTTCCGAGGGGATGGCCCGCAGGGCCGCGGACGCCCTCAACATCCGTACGGCGCACACCTACGCGCGGGTCGTGTGCACCACGGAGTTCGCGGAGCGCGAGTTCGTCCGCATCGGGGCCCGCAATGTCGTACGGGCCCCACTGGGCGTCGACCTGGTCGGCAGGCACCCCGGGCTGCGCGATCTCGGGGTGCGCGAGCGGTACGCGCGGGCGGACGAGGTGCTGCTCGTGATGTGCTCCCGGCTGTCCGTCGAGAAGCGGCCCGGTACGGCGCTCGACGCGCTGGAGGCGCTGCTGCGGCGCGGCGAGCGTGCTGTGCTCGTCGTCGCCGGGGACGGGCCGCTGCGGGCCCGGCTCGAACAGCGGGCCCGGGAACGGCGGCTGCCCGTCACCTTCCTCGGGCACGTCGCCGACCGCGCGCTGCTCGGCGCGCTGCAGGCCTCCGCCGACGTGTGCCTGGCGCCGGGGCCCGCCGAGACGTTCGGGCTGGCCGCCCTGGAGGCGATGGCCTGCGGAACACCCGTGGTGGCCAGCGCGGTGTCCGCGCTGCCGGAGGTGGTCGGGTCCGCCGGAGCCACCGCCGCGGACAGCGGGGACTCCTTCGCGGACGCCGTACGACTGCTCCTGGGGCGCTCCGAGGACGCGCGCAGGCAAGCAGCACGCGCGCGTGCGGAGTGTTTCGGCTGGGGCACCGCCGTGGAGGCGTTCCTCGCCGCACACGACGCGGTGGTCGAGACCCGGCCCCGCCTCCAGGAGGGCGTCGGATGAGACCCCTTCGGTTCGTCGCCCTCGGGGACTCGCTCACCGAGGGCGTGGGCGACCCCGTGGGCGAGGCCTGGCGTGGCTGGGCCGCCCTGCTCGTGGCCGGGCTGTCCGACGGCCCGGACAGGTCCGTGCAGTTCACCAATCTCGCGGTGAGCGGGGCCCAGACGCGCGACGTCCTGGAACGCCAGACCCCGGCGGCGCTCGCCCTGCGTCCGGACGTGGCATCCGTCGTGATCGGGGTGAACGACACCCTTCGCTGCACCTTCGACATCCACGCCGTGGCCGCGCGGCTCGACCGCGTGTACGCGGCGTTCCGGGCCCAGGACGCCGTCCTGCTGACCGCCTGCCTGCCGGATCCCGGTGCGATGCTCGGGCTGCCGGGGGCGCTGGCCAGGCCCCTGGCCCGGCGGCAGCGGGCCGTCAACTCGGTCGTGCACGCCCTGTCCGAGCGCCATGGAGCCGTGCATCTGCACGCGGCGGAGGGCGCCTGGCTGACGGACCGTGCGATGTGGAGCGCGGACCGGCTGCACCCCGGGGAGCGGGGACACCGACAACTCGCCTTGCGTTTCCACGCGTTGCTCGAACAGGAGGGCATCGCCACGGGGAACGCCCCCTCGGCCGAGCCCGAGTTCCGCGCGCCCACCCGGTCGGCCAGTCTGTGTTGGCTGGCCACCGCGGGGACGGGGTGGGTGGCCCGGCGGTGCACCGATCTGCTGCCCCAACTGCTCACCCTGGCCGCCGCCGAGGTGCGCCACCGGGCGCGCGGCACCAGCGCCCGGCTCGACCTCAGCGCCTCGCACGCCGTGGCGTCCGCGCTGGCCGCCCTGTCGGTGGCGGAGCGGCCGGACGCGGCATGACGGTTCGAGGCGCCGGGCCGGAGCCCGTCAGCGGCGGCGTACGACCATGAAGCGCACCGGCGTGTCCGGGACCGCCTGGGCGGCCGCGGGGAGGTCGGCGCCACGGACCACCGCGATCACCGGATACCCCCCGGTGGTCGGATGGTCGGCGAGGAAGACGACCGGTCTGCCGTCGGGCGGCACCTGCACGGCACCCAGCACCATGCCCTCACTGGGGAGCTCGCCGGAAACGGCCCTCTCCAGTGAGGGCCCTTCCGTACGCAGCCCTATGCGGTTGCTCGCGGAGGACACCCGGTAGGCGCCCGTCGCCAGGGTCCGCAGCGCCGAGGCCGTGAACCAGTCGTCGCGCGGGCCCGGTGTCACCCGCAGGACCAGCTCCGAGGGCGGCCCCGGATGCGGAACCACGTCCACGCGCGCGTGGAAGCCGTCGGGTCGCCCCAGAGGCAGCACCGTGCCGTCCGTGAGCGGCGGCGGACCGAGCCCCGAGAGGAGGTCCGTGGAGCGGCTGCCGAGGACCGGATCCACGGCCACTCCGCCGGCGAGGGCCACGTAGGCGCGTACCCCCGCGCGGGCCGGGCCGATATCCAGCAACGCTCCGGCGGGGACGCGCACGGGCGCTCCCCAGGGCGCCGGACGGCCGTCCACCGTGACCGGACAGGGCGCGCCGGTGACGGCCACGACGACCGCCGAACGGGGGCGCAGGGCACATCCGTTGAGCGTCGTCTCCAGTACGGCCGCCTCCACCGGGTTGCCGACGAGCCGGTTGCCCAGCGCCGCGGCGGGCGCGTCCAGCGCGCCGGAGCGGGGTACGCCGAGGTGGGCGTGGCCGGGGCGGCCCCGGTCCTGGACGGTGGTCAGGGCCCCGGCGCGCACGACGGCGAGGGCCCGGTCGGTCATGAGCACCCCACCGGTACGAACCGGACGCGCGTCCCCGGGGCGAGCAGCGCGGCCGGCACGCGCGCGTGGTCCCACAGCACCGCGTCCGTCGTGCCGATCAGCTGCCAGCCGCCCGGCGAGGAGCGTGGGTACACGCCCGTGTACGGGCCGGCGAGCGCGACGGAACCCGCCGGAACCGCCGTCCGCGGAGTCGCCCGGCGCGGCACGTCGAACCGGGCAGGCAGCCCTGTGAGATAGCCGAATCCGGGCGCGAACCCGCAGAAGGCGACGCGGAACTCGGCCGCCGCGTGGATCGCGGGCACCTCGTGCTCGGGCACCCCCCACAGAGCCGCGACATCCGCCAGATCGGGACCTTCGTACCGTACGGGGATCTCGATCGCCTCCTCCGCTCGCGCGGAGTGTGGCGGGATCTCCCACCTGGGGAGCTGCTCCGCCAGCCGCCGGGGGTCGTCCAGACCGTCCAGGAGGACCGTGCGGGCCGCGGGGACGATCTCCGCGACCGAGAGCGAGCCCTCGGCGCGGCGGCGCAGCAGTTCGGCGTGCAGGGCCTGGGCCGCGGCGCCCGAGGAGACCTCGACGAGCAGGGCACGGTCACCGACCGGCAACGCCCTAATGCCGTCGGCGGCCGGAACAGCCGTCATGCGAAGGCCTTCACGTGGACGCCCGAGGACTCCAGTCGCGTGCGGACCAGACGTGCCAGGTCCACCGCGCCCGGGGTGTCGCCGTGCAGGCACAAGGAGCGGGCGCGGACCGGGATGCGCGCCCCGGAGCGGGAGGTGACCATGCCGAAGCGGGCCAGGCCCAGCGAGCGTTCGACGACCGACTCGGCGTCCGTGATGACCGCGTCGGCCTGGGTGCGGGGCACCAGGGTGCCCTGCTCGGTGTAGGCGCGGTCCGCGAACGCCTCCGTGGCGGTGGGAAGTCCGGCCTGTTCGGCCAGCTTCAGGAACCGGGAGGACGGGAGGCCGAGGACGGGCAGGGCGCCGTCCGCGAGCAGCACGCCCTCGACGACCGCCGCCGCCTGCTCCTCGTCGTGCACGACGCGGTTGTAGAGCGCGCCGTGCGGTTTCACGTACGACACGCACGACCCGGCCGCGCGTGCGAAGACCTCCAAGGCGCCGATCTGGTAGGCGACTTCGGCCGCGAGCTCGTCGGGCGGCACGTCCATGGCGCGCCGCCCGAAGCCCGCCAGGTCGCGGTAGGAGACCTGAGCGCCGATCCGTACGCCCCGCTCGGCCGCCAGCTCGCACACCCGCCGCATGGTGGCCGCGTCCCCGGCGTGGAAGCCGCAGGCCACATTGGCGCTGGTGACGACGGACAGCAGCTGTTCGTCGTCGGTCAGCCGCCAGCGGCCGAAGCCCTCACCGAGGTCGGCGTTGAGGTCGATCGGGGTCATGAGGTGCAGTCTCTCCTTCGTAGGTCGTTCTCAGGCCACGCGGTACTGCTCGTCGCGGGCGTCGGTGAGGAACATCCGGCCCGGTGCGTGGGTGATCGCGAAGGGCGGGCGGGACGCCATCACGGCCGCCTGGGGTGTCACCCCGCAGGCCCAGAACACCGGGATGTCGTCCGGCTCCGCGTCCACCGCGTCGCCGAAGTCGGGCCGTGAGAGATCTTCGATGCCCAGCCCCGACGGCTCGCCGCAGTGCACCGGGCTGCCGTGCACGGCGGGCATGAGACTGCTCTCCCTGATCGCCGTGGACAGGTGCTCGGGCGGGATCGGGCGCATCGACACCACCACGGGGCCGTGCAGCCGCCCCGCCGGACGGCACTGCCGCCCGGTCACGTACATGGATACGTTGCGGCCCTGCTCGATGTGGCGCATCGGAACGCCCGCCTCGGTCAGCACCCACTCGAAGGTGAAGCTGCAACCGATGAGGAAGGAGACCAGGTCGTCGCGCCAGCGGTCGACCACGTCCGTGGGCTCGTCGACCAACTCGCCGTGCTCCCACACCCGGTAGCGCGGCAGATCCGTGCGCAGGTCCGCGCCCACGGCGAGCGGGGTGGTCCAGGAACCGGCGTCGGTGACGTCGAGGACCGGACAGGGCCCCGGGTTGCGCTGGCAGAACAGCAGCATGTCGTACGCCCAGTCGGCGGGCAGCGAGATCAGGTTGGCCTGGGTGTACCCCGCGGCGACCCCGGCCGTCGGGCCCGACACGCCCGAACGGAACCGGGCGCGCGCCATCTCGGGGGTCCACGCGTGCTGGTCGAGCACGCTCGACGTGCGGTGTCGGCGAAGCCTCGACGGCTTCTCCTGGACGGTGTGGTTCACAGGAGTTCCTTCCCACTGGTCTCGGGGAGTCCGATCAGTGCCAGGGCGGCGAGGGCGTAGCCGATCGCGCCGAAGACCAGGGCGCCGCCGACACCCCAACTGTCGGCCAGGAAGCCGACGGTGGTGGGGAAGGCGGCGCCGACGGCGCGCCCGGTGTTGTAGGTGAAGCCCTGCCCCGTGCCGCGCACCGCCGACGGGTACAGCTCGCTGAGGAACGAGCCGAAACCGCTGAAGATCGCCGACATGCAGAAGCCGAGGGGGAAACCGAGCACGAGGAGAAGCGTGTTGGCGCCGCTCGGGATGTTGGCGTACGTGAGGATGCAGGCCGCGGAGAGGATCGCGAAGAGCAGGATGTTCCGCTTGCGGCCCAGTTTGTCGGTGAGGTAGCCGCCGGTGAGGTAGCCGATGAAGGCCCCCGAGATCAGGAACGTGAGGTAGCCGCCGGTGCCGACGACGGACAGGCCGCGCTCCGTCTTCAGATACGTGGGCACCCAGGTGGCCAGCGTGTAGTAGCCGCCCTGGACGCCGGTGGAGAGCAGGACCGCGAAGAAGGTGGTGCGCAGCAGACCGGGGCCGTCGGCCGAGGCGGGCTTGAAGATCGCGCCGAACGAGCCCTTCTCGGCGCTCTTCTCCCGCACGGCGGCCGCCTCCGGGGCGTCCTGCACCCGGCGGCGCACCCAGACGACGAGCAGCGCGGGCAGCGCGCCGGTCCAGAACATCACGCGCCAGGCGAGGTCGTCGCCGAGGAACTGGAAGACCAGCGTGTAGACGATCACCGCCAGTCCCCAGCCGACGGCCCAGGAGCTCTGGACCGCGCCGAGTGTGCGTCCCCGGTGCCTGGCGGTCGAGTACTCCGCGACCAGGATCGCGCCGACCGCCCACTCACCGCCGAAACCGAGGCCCTGGAGGGCACGGAAAACCAGCAGCGTCTCGTAGTTGGGGGCGAAACCGCAGGCCACCGTGAACACCGCGTAGGTGATCACGGTGATCATCAGAGCCTTGACGCGTCCGATCCGGTCCGCGATCACACCCGCGATCGCGCCGCCGACCGCCGAGACGACCAGGGTGACGGTGGTGAACAGACCGGTTTGGCCGCTGTCCAGGCCGAAGTACGCCGCCAGCGCGACCATGCTCAGCGGCAGCGTGAAGTAGTCGTACGAGTCCAGGGCATAGCCGCCGAACGCGCCGGCGAAGGCCCGGCGGCCGCGCGGGCCGAGTGCCCGCAGCCAGGCGAACGGGCCTTCCTGGACGGTGAGTTCGGCCGTGCCGGGCCGGGGGCCGGCGGTCAGGGCCTGGGATGGAGGGGGCGTGCCGGGCGTCGTGCCGGGGGTCGTGCTCATGGGCACCTCGCAGTGAGGGACGGAGAGTGCTTGAGGACTGAGCCGTGCCGAGCGGTCGTGCCGTGCCTTGCCGTGCTGTGCCTTACCGGGCCGGGCCGTGGCTGTGCCGTGCCTTGCCGGGCGGTCGTGCGATGGGCGCCTGACCGACAAGGTAGAGGATCGTTGAACGATCCCTCAATACCCGTGTTGTTTCGTTCTTATTTCTGCGATTGAATTCCGGGCATGGCAGAGCTGACGGGACTGGCCGACGATCGCGCCCTGCTGGGCCGCACCAGCACCGCCGAGCGGGTCTCGGACATCCTCAGGAGCCGTATCGCCGAGGGGTACTTCCCGCCCGGGACACGGCTGTCCGAGGACAGCATCGGCGGGGCGCTCGGCGTCTCCCGCAACACGCTGCGCGAGGCGTTCCGGCTGCTCACGCACGAACGACTCCTTGTGCACGAGCTCAACCGCGGTGTCTTCGTACGGGTACTGACCATCGAGGACGTCGAGGACATCTACCGCACCCGCACCCTCGTCGAGTGCGCCGTGGTCCGCGGCCTCGGCAAGCCGCCCTACGCCGTGGACGACCTCGCCCAGGCCGTCGCGGACGGGCAGCGGGCGGCGGGCGAAGGTGACTGGAAAGGTGTCAGTACGGCCAACATCCACTTCCATCGGGAACTGGTGGCGCTCGCCGGAAGCGACCGCGCCGACGAGCTGATGCGCAGCGTCTTCGCCGAACTGCGCCTCGCCTTCCACGTGGTGGCCGATCCGCGGCGGCTCCACGAGCCGTACCTCGCGCGCAACCATGAGATCCTCAAGACGCTCCAGGCGGGCGACCGCGACGGTGCCGAGCAATTGCTCGCGGTCTATCTCCACGACTCCCTCACCGGGGTCGTCGAGGCGTACGCGCGGCGGGTCGCCGACGGGGCGCAGGGGATCGGCTGAGCCGGGTCATGACTCTCGAGGACGGCCGCGGCGGCGGTTCGCTCCGTCGCTCCGGCGAGGCGGCGAGCGCGAGGCGCTGCGCGGGGTCGGCGTGACCCGCTGCGTGGAGCTGGTCTGACGCGCTGCCTGGGGTCGGTGTGACGCGCCGGGTGGGGTCGGTGTGATGCGCTGCGTGGTGTCGGTGTGACGGCGGTCGCTTCTGCGTCGTTTCGACCGTTGTCAGACCGAGGACCTAGTCTGTGCACCGTGACTTCGCCTGCATCGACGGACAGCGCTCCGCCCCAGCTCAGCGCGGGGCCGCGCCCCGCACCGGGCCCGGCCGCCGACGAGGGCCTGGCGCGGCGGCTGCGCGCGCTCGCCTGCACCGCGCCGTTGCACGACCTCGACGTGCGCAAGGCGAATCTCGCGGGCGAGTACACGGTCTACGGGATGGCCGAGGTGGCCCTCGCCGCCATCGACCTCGTCACACTGAACATGGACTTCGACACGGGCGCCGACCACGACCAGATAGTGGCCCGGCTCATGCCGCGCATCGCCGCCCAGGCCCCGCAGCGCCCCGTCGCCGAGCACGAGCGCGTCGCCAAGTGGGTCCTGGAGAACCTGATCAACGTCGGCAGCGTCGACCGCGGCTTCCGCGCCGTATACGGCACCTTCGCTCCCGACGGCTCCTATGTGCGCCGCGACTACGACTTCAAGCTGATCGAGGAGGTGCCCGGGTACGGGGGGACCGTCTACCTCCGTACGACGGACGAGGCGGTCAACGTCCTCGTCGGCGCCCTCGACACCGACGTCACCAGTGCCCAGATCGCCGCCGAGGTCAAGCTCGAGGTGCTGATCAGCCGCGGCCGCCTCGCCGACGCCCAGCTCGCCGCCGAGCAGGCCCGGTACCGGACCGTGCAGTACTCGGAGACGCTCCGCAGGGCGCTCGACGCGACCCGGCGCAATGTGCGGGCCGTCGACTGGCTCCAGGCCGTGCCCGACATGATCGCCGAGGCGCTCGACCACGTCGCCGACCGCTACCGCCACGAGAACGCGATCCTCACCAACATCCGCAAGGCCCGCGACGAGTCCGAGGACCCCGAGCAGAAGCGCCGCGCCGCCGAGCTCGTCGACATCGTCAAGGACTGCATCCGCCGGCACACACAACTGCAGTCCCGGCTCCTGGAGGCCGGGCCCCTGTTCCGTGCCGAGCAGGACCGGCAGGCCTTCGCCACACCCATGACGACCTCGGGGATAGACCTCTACGGGCACCTCGTCGCGCCCGTGCTGCCGCTGCCCGTCGCACAGGCGCGGCGCGTGACGGACGCGTTCTTCGCGCGCGGGACGGGTCTGCGTACGCCGGGGGCCGTACGGGTGGGGGACCTCGTCGAGCTCCTGCTGACACCGCCCCTGGAGCGGGAGCACCTCGGGGCGGAGATGCCCGAGCCGGACCTGATCGCCACGCCGGACGACAGCCGGTTCAGCGAGGAGCAGCTCGCTTCCGCGATGGAGTTGCTCGATCTGCCCGCCGACGCGCCGCGGCGACTGTCGGGGCTCCTTGCCGAGGCGCGTCGCCGGGATCCCGAACTTCCCTACCTGGTCGCCCTGTTGGCGGTTCACGCGGCCAGCCCGCCGGTCGGAACCGCCTATCGGCAGGGGGAGGAGAAGCTGCTGTTCGCCGTGGACGACGGGGTCGAGCTCGATGACCCCGAGTTCGGCGGGGCCGATCTGATAGTGGGGATGGCTTTGCTGGACGCGGCGGGGATGGCGGCGGATCGGTCGTGAACCCCAGCCTCGTAACTCTGTACAAGGAGCCTCTGTCGTGACCGAGCAGCATGTCGAGTGGAGTGAGCCGGATGTCGTCGCCGCGCCGGCGAACGCTCCTGTCACCCCGGCCGACGCGGCCGACGCGGCGCGGCTCGTCGCCTTCGGGCTGCAGCCCAAACTGCAGCCGGCACGGGACCAGGAGTACGCGGAGCTGCTGCGGCGCTACCGGGAGGACCCGCCGTTCGCCCGGCTCGCCGACGCCGTGGCCGCCGGGCTCGGCCTGGTCGTGCTGGAGGTGTCCCCGCGCGCGGGCATGGCAGTGACGGCCGCCGAGGACTCGGTCTTCGCCGTCCGGATGGGCGACTACGCCCGTCGCACCTCGGCCGACTCCGCGGACCGCTTCCTGCACGGCCTCGCCCACCTCGCCGTCGCCGCGATGGCCTTCCCGCGCCCGGAGGACCTCGCGGACGACGGATACATCGGGCGCGTCTCGGTCAACGGCGTCGACGCGTTCGTACGACAGGCCTGCCGCCGCCTGGAGGAGCGGGCCGAGGAGCAGGGCGAGAACACCGACCCGGCGACCGAGGCGCCCGGCCTGGAAGCGGCCTGGCGGATCTGGGCGCGGCGCAGCTCCACCGGCGCCACCAAGGACGCGCGCAGACTGGCCGGATCGACCACCGGCATCGTCGGCAAGGCCGTCGCCTTCCTCACCGACTCCGGATTCCTCCAGCGGACCGGCGACGACTCCGGGGGGACCTACCGGACGACGGCCCGCTACCAGCTCCAGGTGCGGGACATGGCGGGCAGCGCTGCGATGGCCGAACTCCTCGAGCTGGGCGTCGTCCCGGTGACCGACGGCACCCCGACGCTGCTGCCCGCCGAGCACACCGACGACCTGGAGCTGGTGGCCGACGCCGGGCTGCCGTTCCACTCCTGAACCCACCTACGTACACCTACGTATCCCACGCACGTATCCGAAGACTTACTACGAGAGTCCGCCGCCATGTACGAGCTGTCCCGGGTCCGCCTCTACTCCATCGGGCCCGCCGGTGCGCGCTACGCCGACACCGTGCTGGACCTGCGGGGTGTCGGCGAGCCGGTGCCCGACCCCGCGCCCACCCAGGCGGAGTTCTTCGAGGAGGAGCCCGTCGGGCCGCCGCGCCGGCCCGCGCCCGCGGGCGTGCTCTTCCTGGAGAACGGCGGCGGCAAGTCGGTGCTGCTCAAGCTGATCTTCTCGGTCATGCTGCCGGGCCACCGCAACACCCTGGGCGGTGCCAGCTCCGGTGTGCTGCGCAAGTTCCTGCTCGCCGACGACTGCGGTCATGTCGCACTGGAGTGGCAGCACACCCTGACCGGCGAGTGCGTCGTGGTCGGCAAGGCCAGCGAGTGGCGGGGGCGGCAGGTCTCCAACGACCCGCGGAAGTTCGCGGAAGCCTGGTACTCCTTCCGGCCCGGCCCCGGGCTGAGCCTGGACAACCTGCCCGTCGCCGAGGCGACCGCCGTCCGGCCGCCTGTCGAGGGCGCGTCCGGCGCACAGGGGCGGCGCCGCACCATGAAGGGCTTCCGTGACGCCCTCACCGAGGCCGGAAAGGCGTATCCGCACCTCGAAGTGCACTGGGAGGAGATCCACGACCGCTGGAACGAGCACCTGACGGATCTCGGTCTCGACCCCGAACTCTTCCGCTACCAGCGGGAGATGAACGCCGACGAGGGTGAGGCCGCCGGTCTCTTCGCGGTCAAGAAGGACTCCGACTTCACCGACCTGCTGCTGCGCGCCGTCACCGACACCCGCGACACCGACGGGCTCGCCGACCTGGTCGGCGGCTTCGGCAACAAGCTGGGGCGGCGGGCCGAACTGATCGCCGAGCGGGACTTCACGGCGGGTTCCGCGGATCTGCTCGGCCGGATCGTCGAGGCCGCCGAAGCGCGGGGACGCGCGCGTGACATCCACACGGCCGCCGAGCGTCGCACCCGCACCCTGGCCCGGCGACTGTCCGCGCGAGCCGTGCGCGAGCGCGTCCGCGCCGGTGAGCTCGCGCAGCGCGTGACCGCCGCCGCGTACGCCGTCACCCACGCCGAGGGCGCACGCGAGCGCAGCGCCCTGATCGCCGCCGAACTCGCCTACCGGCACGCCTCCTTGGCGCTCGCCGGGGCCGAGAAGTCGGCGGCCGCCCAGAAGCGTGAACTGGCCGACGCGCGCACCCTGCACTCCTCCTGGCAGGCCGCAGAGCTCGTACTGCGCCACCGTGCCGCCGCCGACCGCTCCGCGCGCGTGGCCGCCGCGATCCTCGAAGCCGAGCGGGATGCCGCGCCCGCGCTCGCCGCCCGCGCCAAGGCCGCCGTCGACCTCGTCCGCGCACTGCACCGCGCCGCCGAAGGCGCCGAGGCGCTCGCCAACGAGGAGGAGGAGCGGTCCGCCGGACTCCAGGAGGTCGGCGAGACCGCGTACGCCGACTCGACCGCCGCCGCCACCGCCGCGCAGCGCGCCCGCAGCGAGGTCGGACACCTGCGCCAGCGCCTGAGCGAGGTCGAGCAGGAGACCGCCGAGGCGGTCCGCGCGGGCTGGCTGGACGACACCGCCCCCGACGCCGACCCGGCCCGCGCCGCCCTCGCCGCGAGCGACGCCGAGAAGACGGCCGTCGCTGCGTGGGACACCGCGCGGGAGGCGTCGCGACGGGCCTCGGAGCACGCCCGCGAGGCGGCGTCCACCGAGTCCCGCGCCGAGCTGACGGCCGCTCGCGCGGCGGACGCGGCGACGGCGGCCGAGCGCGCGTACGACGGCGAGCGGTGTACGGCCGAGACGCTGGCGGGGGAGGAACGGCTCGCGGAGCTGCTCGGCCTGCCGGGAGCCGCCGGACCGCGGCGCGGCGGGGTACCGGTGCCCCGGACGGCCGGGGACGCGGCTGCCTCCGGCGGTCACGGCAAGGTCGGTGACACCGGCCGAGGCACCGGCGGCACCTCCACCGACGTCTGGGCGCAGGCCGAAGGCGCCCTCACGCCCGAGGAGTTGGACCAGTACGCCGACGAACTGCGCGAGCTGCTCGACGACGGCGTCGCCTCCGCCGAACGCCAGCTCTTCGAGCTGCGCACCGCCGCGGCCGACGACGCCCGGATCCTCGGCGCCCTCGGCGACGGCGGACTCCTGCCGCCCGGCCCGGACGTGCTGGCCACCGTCGAGTACCTCGGTGAGCACGGCATCCCCGCCCTGCCCGGCTGGCGCTATCTCGCACAGGCCGTCGACCCGGTCGACCACGCACGCGTACTGGCCGCCAGGCCCGAGCTCGTCGACGGCGTGATCATCACCGACCCGGACACCCACGCGCGGGCCCGCGAGGCGCTCAGCGAAGCGGCGCTGCTGCCGCGTTCCGCCGTCGCCGTCGGCACGGCCGCCGCGCTGCTCGCCCCGACCTTGGCCCCCGACACGGGCGACGGCGGTGTCTTCCTCGTACCGCCGAACCCGGCCATGCACGACGAGCACGCCGCCGACGAGGAACGGCAGGCGCTGCGCACCCGCGCGACCGAGCGGGACGAGGAGATCCGCACCCTCGCGGCCCGGCTCGGCAAGGACCGCGAACTCGCGGCGAGGCTCGCGTCCTGGCGCACCGGCTGCCCCGCCGGGCGGCTCGTCGAACTGGCCGGGGCCGCCCACGAGGCGCGCGCCTTCGCCGAGGAGGCCGAGGCGGAGCTGGCCGAGGCGCGCACCGTGCGGGCCGAGGCCGACGAGACGGCGGCCGAGGCAGCCCTCGTACGGGATGAGCGACAGGACGCCGCCCAGCGCGCCCGGCGCGCGGCCGACGCGCTCGCCGGACTCGCCTTCCGGCTGCGCGAACGCGCCGGCTGGCAGGTCAAGGTGCGCGAACTCGCCGACGAGGCGACCGAGTCGGAGGCCCGCGCCCAGGTCTGCCTGGAGCGCGCCCGCGCCGCCGACGAGGACCGCCGCGCCGCCCAGCGCGCCGCCGACGACGCCCGCCGCACGGCCCGCGCACTGCGCGCCGAGCGCGCCGAGATCGCGGGCGCCCCCGACGACGTACCGGAGGACCCGTCGGAGGCGGCGAAGTCCTCGCTGCCCGCCCTGCGCGAGGCCTACCGGGCCGCGTCACAGTTGTACGAGAAGGTCGGCGTCGGCGCCGACCTGCGCGCCGAACAGGCCCGCGCCGAGAGCGACGAGAGCGCGGCCCTCGCCGAGCTGGACCGCCTCAGCAACAAGGTGCGCACGCGCGCCGCGCAGCTCCTTCAGGCGCCGGACGGTTCCGACGGGCCGTCCCGGCAGGCCGCGGCGGCCCGCGCCGAGGAGCTCGTACAGCTTCTGGAGACCCGCATGTCCACCGCCAGCGAGCAGCTCGGGCGGCTGCGCGGCGAGGCCGAGCGGCACGCGCCCGAGGACGGCGAGGCCCACACCGAGCTGTCGCAGGAGCTGGTCCCGCGCGACGCCGAGCACGCGCAGTCGCTGCTGCGCACGGCCACCGGTGAACTCGCCTCCCGCGCCGAGGCGCTCAGCCAGGCGCGCGAGGCGCACGCCGAGCTGCTCGACGCGCACCGCGCAGCCGAGGACGGGGCCGGTGGCTTCGACGAGACGGCCGCCCTGCTCAGGGACCTGCTGCGGGAGCACTCCGACGACGAGCAGGAGGAGCCCGAGCCCTACCCCGGCACCTTGGAAGAGGCCCGGAACTCCGCCGCCGAGACCCGCCGCTCCCTGCGCGGCTGCGCCGCCGACCTCTCCGCGGCCGAGGGCACCGCGCGCGAGGCGAGCGACATCCTCGTACGGCATGCCAACTCCAACCGGTACGAGCAGGTGCGCACCCCGGCCCGGCAGCAGATCCGTGAGCTGCCCGCGTCCGCGCTGCCCGAACACGCCCAGAAGTGGGCGGACGCCTTCGCGCCCCGGCTGAGGGTACTGACGGACGAGCTGGCCCAGCTGGAGCGCAACCGGGACTCGATCGTGGACCGGCTGCGGGGGCTCGTGGAATCGGCGCTCGCCACCCTGCGATCCGCGCAGCGGCTGTCCCGGCTGCCGGAGGGGCTCGGCGAGTGGTCCGGGCAGGAGTTCCTGCGTATCCGCTTCGAGGAGCCCGACCAGGCCACGCTCACCGAGCGGCTCGGCGAGGTCGTCGACGAGGCCACCCGCGCGGCGGTCAAGAAGAACTCCGACATGCGGCGCGACGGCATGTCACTGCTGCTGCGCGGAGTCAGCGCCGCCCTTCAGCCGAAGGGCGTCGCCGTCGAGATCCTCAAGCCGGACGCCGTGCTGCGCGCCGAGCGCGTCCCCGTCGGACAGATGGGTGACGTGTTCTCCGGTGGCCAGCTGCTCACCGCGGCCATCGCGCTGTACTGCACGATGGCCGCGCTGCGCAGCAACGACCGGGGCCGCGACAAGCACCGGCACGCCGGCACGCTCTTCCTCGACAATCCCATCGGGCGCGCCAACGCGACGTACCTGCTGGAGCTGCAGAGGGCCGTCTCGGATGCGCTCGGCGTCCAACTCCTTTACACCACCGGCCTGTTCGACACGACCGCGCTCGCGGAGTTCCCCCTCGTCATCCGCCTGCGCAACGACGCCGACCTGCGCGCCGGGCTGAAGTACATCAGCGTGGAGGAACACCTCCGACCGGGACTGCCGCGTGAGGCTCCCGCCGGGGAAGCCGTACACACGGAGATCACGGCGACGCGGATGTTCAAGCGCCCGGCGCCTCAGGGGCCCTAAGCCCGGTCCTCCTTCAACAGGTCCGCGCACTTCTCGCCGATCATCATGGTCGTGATGCAGGGGTTGACGGAGATGAGATCCGGCATCACCGAGCCGTCCGCGACCCGCAGACCCTCGACCCCCTTGACCCGCAGCCGCGCGTCGAGCGGGGCCGAGGAGTCGTCGTCCGCACCCATCTTCACGGTGCAGGACGGGTGGTAGACGGTGTTGTGGGTCTTGTGGATGTAGTCGAGCAGCTCGTCGTCGGTCCGTACGTCCGGACCGGGGGCGAGCTCCGCACCCGCCCAGCCACTGAGCGCGGGCTGCGACGCGATCTTCCGCGCCAGCTTCAGCCCGTACGTCATCACACGCACGTCGTGCTCGTGCGTGAAGTAGCGCGGATCGACCATCGGCTTGTCCCGGTAGTCCCGGGTGCGCAGCCGCACCGTGCCGCGTGACTTCGCGCGGGTGACGTTCGGTGTGAGGCAGAACGCGTTCTCGGACGTCGGGAACCCGTGCCGAGCCGTGTTCATGTCGAACGGCACCGAACCGTAGTGGTACATCAGGTCGGGCCGGTCCAGGCCCGGTTCGGTGTCGTAGAAGATGCCCGCCTCCCACCACTGGCTGGACGTGGTGATCATGGGCTGCTTGGCCTCCCACATGATGACGCCCTCGGGGTGGTCCTGGAGGTTCTCACCGACACCCGCCGAGTCCACCACCACCTCGACGCCCACCTCGCGCAGATGCGCGGCGGGCCCGATGCCCGACAGCATCAGCAACTTGGGCGTGTCGATGGACCCGCACGACACGATCACCTCGCGGCGTGCGCGCACCGTCCGGGTGTGGATCAGGTCCGGGTCCAGATACTCGGCGCCCACACAGCGGCGGCCGTCGAGCACGAGCTTCTTGGCCCGCACCCCGGTGCGCACTTCCAGGTTCGGCCGCTTGTCCATGACCGGATGCAGATACGCGACCGACGAGGACTGGCGGATGTTGTTCTCGTCGGAGTTGATCTGGAACCAGTTGGCGCCACGGACCACGGTCTTGCCGGTGTTGAAGGCGGTGGTCGGAATGCCCGCCTGCGCACATGCCTCCAGCAGGGCGGAGCCACAGGGGTCCGCGCCCTTGAGCGTGCGCACTTTCACCGGGCCGGTGCGGCCGTGGTGGTCGCCGGGAGCGTCGTTCGACTCCAACCGCTGGTAGAGCGGGAAGAGTTCGGCCGCGCTCCACCCCGTACAGCCCGCGGCGGCCCAGTCGTCCAGGTCCTCCGCGGGTGCCCAGAAGGCGATACAGGAGTTGTGCGAGGAGCAGCCGCCGAGCACCTTGGCACGGGCATGCCGCATGAAACTGTTGCCGCTGGCCTGCGGCTCGACCGGGTAGTCCCAGTCGTATCCGGACTCCAGCAGCCCCATCCAGCGCTCCAGCTTCAGGATGTCGTCGTCGCCGACATCGCTGGGGCCCGCCTCGAGGACGCACACGGTGACGGACGGATCCTCACAGAGCCGGGCCGCGACCACATTGCCCGCGGTACCGCCACCGACCACGACATAGTCGAACTCATCGATGTTCATGGGGAGTTGACCTCCTTGTTCTGGTCTTCGGTCGGTCGTGTGACGGTCCTTCAGTCGGTCACGGGGGTCACGGGAGTCGCCGGAGTCACGACGGATTCCGTCGCGGAGGCCTGGAACTGGTGCTCGGCGAGCACCCCGGTCCGGTGCCGCTGCACGAACCAGTAGTAGGCGTAGCCGCCGCCCGCGACGATGCCCACGAACAGGACGGCACCCCAGCGCAGGTACCAGTGGTACGGCGCGGCCGCGTTGTAGACCGCGGAGCGCGGCCAGATCAGGTTGATCGTCATGGCCGCACCCCACACCACGGCGACGATGTTGACGAGCAGGCCCCAGCGCCCGAGCGAGAACTTGCCGTCGCCCGCGGGCTGCCACTTGCCACGCAGCCGTGCGACCAGCATCGGACCGGTGACCAGCAGATACGCCAGGTAGATCATGATGATGCCGATGCTGGTGACCACGGTGAAGATCTGCGGCTGGCGGATGTTGACGACCAGGATCGCCAGTGCGAGCACACCGATGATCACGGTCGGCAGGACCGGTGTCTGGAAGCGCTGGTTGACCTTGGCCAGCTTCGAGGAGGCGGGCAGGTTGTTGTCGCGGGCCATCGCGAAGGCCAGCCGGATCGCGGCCGTGTGCACGGCCAGGGCGCACACCGTGACCGCGATCAGCACACACCACAGCATCGCCTTGCCGGCCGTCGGGCCGAGCACGTCGAGGACGATGTACTGCAGACCGTCCGTGGAGAGCTTGTCGCCCTTGAGGCTGGAGACGCTCATCAGCGCGAGCAGCAGCACGAGCCCGCCGAGGACGAACGAGGCGACGATGGCACGGATGATGGCGCGCGGCGCGTTGCGCGACGGGTCGAGGCACTCCTCGCCGAGCGACGAGGCCGTGTCGAATCCGTACATGACGTACGCGGACGCCAGCGAGGCCACCAGGAACGCGCCGAGGTAGCCGAACGACTGTCCATGGCCGGTGCCCTGGGTGTCCATGACCACCTGCGGGCCGCGCGTGATGTGCACCGCGAACAGGATGATCAGTACGACGGTGGCGATCAGCTCGATGAAGACGCCCGCCGTGTTGATGGTCGCCATCAGCTTCACACCGAAGGCGTTCACCAGGGTGGTGAACAGGATCAGTACGGCCGCCAGCAGGACCGCGTTGGTGGCGACGTCGTACTTGCCCGTGCCGTCGCCCACGAACTGGAAGGTGGAGGAGATCTGGGGAAGCGTCAACTGATAGGCGAGTGCCACGGCCGAGATCGACACGATCGACGCGAGCAGCATCATCCAGCCCGCGAGCCAGCCTATGTGCGGATTGCCCACCTTCTTCGACCAGTTGTAGACGGAGCCGGCCACGGGGTAGCGGGCGGCGAGCTCGGCGAAGCAGAGCGCGACCATGAACTGGCCGATGAACACCATCGGCCAGGACCACCAGTAGGCGGGGCCACCGCTGCCGTAGCCGAAGTAGAAGAGCTGGAAGGTGCCGGTGAGGATGGAGATATAGCTGATGCCGGCGGCGAAGGTGTGGAAGTTGCCGAGGGTGCGCTTGAGCTCGGGCTTGTAGCCGAACTCGGAGAGTTCCGCGTCGTCGTTCTGCTCGGTCTTGGGTGGATGGGTGGTCATGAGCGGCCTCCTGGATCGGGGGAGAGGGGCGCGGCTCGTACGGGTGGGTGGGGGGAATCAGGGGAGCAAGGGATCAGCGGATCAGATCATCCGGACATCACCGGATGGTCATCGGTGGATCATCGGGGGATTACGCGAACCACCCCTGTGGGGACGGGTTGGTGTTGCGCCAGATGTGCTTCGCCTCGCGGTACTCGGCGAGGCCGGAGGGTCCCAGCTCACGCCCGAAGCCGGACTGCTTGAAACCGCCCCATTCCGCCTGAGGGACGTAGGGGTGGTAGTCGTTGATCCAGACCGTGCCGAGCCGCAGCCGGGCCGCCACGCGCTGGGCCTTGGCCTCGTCGGTGGTGAAGACGGCGCCCGCGAGTCCGTAGATCGTGTCGTTGGCGAGTCGCACGGCCTCCGCCTCACCGCTGAAGCGCTCCACGGTCAGCACCGGCCCGAAGGACTCGTCCTGGACCACGGACATGTCGGACGAGCACTCGTCCAGCACGGTCGGCGGATAGTAGAAGCCCGCCTCGAACTCGGGCCCGGAAGGCCGCGCGCCGCCGCAGCGCAGCACCGCGCCTTCCGCCAGCCCCTTGGCGACGTACGCCTCGACCTTGGCGCGATGGGCCGCCGAGACCAGCGGCCCGCTCTGTGCCCGCTCGTCGAACGGGCCGCCGAGCCGAATCTGCGAGGCCCGGCGGACGAGTTCGTCGACGAACCGGTCGTGCAGCGAGTCCTCGACCAGCAACCGCGCCCCGGACGAACAGACCTGTCCCGAGTGCAGGAAGACCGCGGTCAGCGCCATGTCGACGGCCGTCTCGAAGTCGGCGTCGGCGAAGACGATGTTCGGGTTCTTGCCGCCGAGCTCCAGGGCGACCTTCTTCACCGTCCCGGCCGCGGCCGCCATCAGTCGCCGCCCGGTCTGCAGCCCGCCGGTGAAGGAGACGAGGTCGACGTCCGGATGGTCACCGAGCGGAGCCCCTGCTTCGGGGCCCGCGCCGAGGACGAGGTTGGCCACGCCTGGCGGCAGCCCGGCCTCCTCCAGCAGCCGCATCAGATGGATCGCCGTGTGCGGGGTGAGCTCGCTCGGCTTGAGGACGAAGGTGTTGCCCGCGGCGAGCGCCGGGGCGACCTTCCAGGCCGTCTGCAGGAGCGGATAGTTCCAGGGCGTGATCAGCGCGCACACCCCGACCGGCTCGTACACGACGCGGCTGTCGACGCTCGCCGTACCGGTCTCGACGACCCGGCCCGTCTCGGCGGCGGCCGCCCGCCCGAAGTAGCGGAAGCAGTTGGCGATGTCGTCGATGTCGTACTCGCTCTCGACGAGCCGCTTGCCCGTGTCGAGCGACTCGGCGCGGGCGAGCGCGTCCTTGTCGCGCAGGAGGAGGTCGGCGACGCGCAGCAGCAGGTCACCGCGGTCCGCGGCCGGGGTCGTGGGCCAGGGTCCCTCGTCGAAGGCGCGGCGCGCGGCGGCGATCGCCTCGACGGTGTCCTTGCCGCCGGCCTCGTCGACGACGCCCACCAGGGAGCCGTCGGCGGGGCAGCGGATCTCGCGGGTGCGCTCGTCGAGAGCGCTCCGCCACGTACCGTCGATGAACAGGTCAGGCACTGGGGCCTCCCAATTGCCGGATCAGCCACTCGTGGAAGATCCCGATGTGGTGCTCGGTGGGCACCAGGACACCACCCTTCCGGTACGCCCGCGAGGCCATGGCCGGCTGCGTACGTTCACAGGCCTCAAAATCCTGTTCGTTGACCCGGTGGAAGAGCTCGACGGACTTGGACACGTCCGCTCCCGACTCCACGACCTCCGGCGCGTAGAGCCAGTCGCACTCGACGACCGTGCGGTCCTCGGCGAGGGGGAACATGCGGTGCAGGATGACATGGTCGGGCACCAGATTGATGAAGACCGTCGGTTTCACAGTGATCGCGTAGTAGCGACGGTCCTGGTCGTCCGCTATGTCGGGCAGCCGGCCGAAGCCCTCGCTGCCGTCGACCGTGAAGCCCTGGATGTCCTCGCCGAACTCGGCGCCGTGCCCCACGTAGTACTGCGCCGCGTAGCCATCGGCGAACTCCGGGAGGACGTCGACGAGTTCGGGGTGGATCGTCGCGCAGTGGTAGCACTCCATGAAGTTCTCGACGATCAGCTTCCAGTTCGCCTTCACGTCGTAGGTGACGCGTTTGCCGAGGGCCAGCTTCTCGGTGCCGTAGTGCTCGATGGCGGCCGCGTCGCCCAGCCGCTCCACGGCCGCGCCCATCACCGTCTCCTCGAAGGAGGGCGGCTCGTCGGCCAGGCACACCCAGGCATACCCGAGCCATTCCCGCAGCGCGACCTTGACCAGGCCGTACTCGACGCGGTCGACGTCCGGCATCTTGATCAGGTTGGGCGCGGCGACCAACTTGCCGTCGAGGTCGTAGGTCCAGGCGTGATACGGGCACTGCAGATTGCGCCGGACCTCGCCGGACTCCTCGGTGCACAGCCGGGCCCCGCGGTGGCGGCAGATGTTCAGAAAGGCGCGCAGCTCACCCGTGCGTGAGCGGGTGATCAGTACGCTCTCGCGGCCGACCTGAACGGTGCGGAAGGCGCCGGGCCCGGCGAGATCCGCGGAGCGGACCGCACAGAACCACATCGATTCGAACAGGGACTCCTGCTCCTGCCGGAAGATCTCCGGATCGGTGTAGTAGTGCCCGGGGAGAGTGGCGATCAGGCTGGGGGAGAGGGGGGACGGGGAGACGGGGGTCGTCGTCACGTGCGGACTCCTCAGGCGGGCGCGGCGGCGAGGCGGTGGGGGTCGAACAGCCCGATCGGATGATCGGTATTGCCGGTCAGGGCGAGGTCGGCGACTATCTCGCCGACGACCGGCACGAACTTGAAGCCGTGCCCGGAGAATCCGCAGGCCACGGTCACGGACTCCGGGTGAGCGGGGTGGCGGGCGATGACGAAGTGCTCGTCGGGGGTGTTGGAGTACATGCAGGTGGCGGCCTTGAGGAAGGTGCCCGGCAGATCCGGGATGTGCCGGGACATGTGATCCGCCATGGCCTGGACCTCGTCCTCGTGGACCGTCCGGTCGATGGTCTCCGGGGTGGTCACGACCCCCTTGCGGAAGAAGGCGACCTTGGCGCCCAGGTCCGGCCCGTCGATCGACGGGAAGCCGTACGCCTGGACTCCGGCCGCGTCCTCCCAGATGTAGATCGGGTGGTTCTCCGGCAGGAACGGCTGGACCCCGCCCCTCGGCTGGAACCAGTACATGACCTGGCGCTCGATCGTGAACGGGACCCCGAGATCGGTGAGCAACCGCGGTGCCCACGCGCCCGGGCAGATCACCAGGTGGGCCGCCGTGTAGGTGTTCTCGGCCGTGTGGACGCGTACGCCGTCCTTGTACGGCTCCCAGCGGGTCATCGGTTCCTCGAAGTGGAGGTCGGCACCCTGCCGGGTGGCGAGCTGGAGGTGCGCGGCGACGGTGTTCTCGGGGCGCACGAGCCCGGCCCGCGCCTCGAACAGCGCGACCTCGTCGTCCTTCGGGTTCAGCGTCGGGAAACGGCGGCGGATCTCGGAGGCGTCCAGCATCTCGTGCGGCAGGTCCCACTGCTCGGCGGACAGCAGCGAACCGGAGACCGTCCGCGAGTCGGGGCGTCCGACCATGACGCCGCCGCAGAGGGTGGCGATCTCCCGGCCGGTCGCCCGCTCCAGCTCCTCGTACAGCTCGTACGAGCGCAGCAGCAGCGGCACGTACGCCGGGTCCTCGAAGTAGGACTGGCGGGTGATGCGGGAACCGCCGTGGCTCGAGCCGCGGTTGTGCACCGGGCCGAACTTCTCCAGGCCCAGCACGCGGGCACCGCGGGCGGACAGATGGTGGGCGGCGGCACTGCCCATACCGCCGAGACCGATCACGATCACGTCGTACGTGGGGGACACAGGGGCCTCCTCATGCCATTTCGCCGGGCTCATGTCTATTGATCGGTTTCAGCGGCGGATTCGGTTCATCTTCGGGTCGAAGAGGGGTTCTTCCGCGACGGTCGCGGGGACCTTCTCGCCGAAGTACTCGATGTGCACGCCCGTGCCGGTCGGGAGCGCCGGCAGCCAGGCGTACGCGACGCAGCGGCCCAGCGTGTAGCCGTACGAGGCGCTGGTCACGTAACCCGCCGGGGCGCCGTCGACGTAGACGGGCTCCTTGCCGAGCACGACCGTGACCGGGTCGTCGAGGAGGAGCGGGGTGAGCCTGCGCGCGGGTTCCTCCGTGGCGAGGCCTCGCAGCGCCTCCTGGCCGACGAATCCGTCCTTGTCCATCCGGACCGCGAAGCCGACCCCCGCCTCGAACGGGTTGTGCTCGTCGGTCATGTCCACGCCCCAGGCGCGATAGCCCTTCTCCAGCCGCAGACTGTTGAAGGCGGAGCGCCCGGCCGCGATCACGCCGTGCTCCTGGCCCGCGTCCCACAGTGTGTCCCAGAGCCTGAGCCCCAGATCGGCGGACGTATACAACTCCCAGCCCAGCTCGCCGACGTACGACAGCCGCATCGCCGTCACCGGGACGTGCCCGAGGTGGGTCTCCTTCGCGCGGAAGTAGCCGAAGCCCTCGTGCGAGAAGTCGTCGCGGGTCAGCGATTGCACGAGCTCGCGGGCGAGCGGACCCCACACGCCGACGCAGCAGGTGCCGGAGGTGATGTCCCTGATCTGTACTCCCCCACTCTCGGCTTCGCTCGAGCGGGAGGTGCCCCCACCCGGGGCGTGTCGGATCAGCCAGTCCAGGTCGGTGGGGGAGTTGGCGCCCACCTGGAAGCGGTCCGGGGCGAGGCGCGCGACGGTGAGGTCGGAGCGCACGCCGCCCGTCTCGTCCAGGAGCAGGGTGTAGGTGACGGCGCCCGGCTTCTTGCGGAGGTTGTTGGTGGTCATCCGCTGGAGGAAGTCGAGGGCCCCGGGCCCGGTGACTTCGAGGCGGCGCAGCGGGGTCATGTCGTACAGGGCGACCTTCTCGCGGGTCGCCTTCGCCTCGGCGGCCGCGATGGGCGACCAGTAGCGGGCCGACCAGGCGTCGCGTTCGGGGAGTCGCAAGCCGTCCACGAGTGGGGCGTTCGCCTCGTACCAGTGCGGGCGTTCCCAGCCGCCGCCCTCCAGGAAGTACGCGCCGAGTTCCTGTTGCCGGGCGTAGAAGGGGCTGACACGCAGGGGGCGGGGGTCGTCCATCGGCTGGAGGGGGTGCAGGACGTCGTACACCTCGATGAACTGCCGTGAGCCGCGCTCGCGGACGTACGACGGTGAGCGCTGCGCGTCCTCGAAGCGCGTGAGGTCGCATTCGTGCAGGTCGATGGAGGCGCGCCCGTCGACCATCCACTCGGCGACCGCCTTCGCGACCCCCGCGGAGTGGGTGACCCAGACGGCCTCGGCCAGCCAGAAACCGCGCAGCTCGCGCGATTCCCCGAGCACCGGCATGCCGTCCGGGGTGAAGGAGAAGACGCCGTTGAAGCCCTCCTCGATCTCCGTCTCGCGCAGGGCGGGCATCAGCCAGCGGCAGTCGTCCCAGCTCGGGGCCCAGTCCTCCTCGGTGAAGGGGTACGAGGACGGCATCTCCATGTCGTTGGCGCGTGCCTCGTCGTACGGGAGGATCCCGAAGGGGTCCACGGGGAGCGGCTTGTGGGCGTAGCTGCCGATGCCGATGCGGTCGTGGTGCTCGCGGAAGTAGAGGTCGCGGTCCTGGAAGCGGAGGATGGGCTTCGAAGCGTCGGTGGAGGCGTGGGCGGTCGCTCCGGAGCCGGCGTCCGGGGCGGCTTCGGCCAGTTCGGGGAGCTGCTTGGTCTTCGCGTACTGGTGTGCGAGCGGCTGCAGAGGTACGTCGACCCCGGCCATCCGGCCGATGACCGGGCCCCAGAAACCGGCAGCGGAGACGACATGGTCGGCGGGGAAGGTGCCGCGGTCGGTGACCACGGCGGTGACCTTGCCGTCCTCCTGTTCGATGCCGGTGACCGTGTGGCGGTCGAGGAAACGGGCCCCCTTCTCGGTGGCGCGTTCCATCTGGGCGCGGGCCGCGAGTACGGCACGGGCCAGGCCGTCGTCGGGGGTGTGGAAGCCGCCGAGGACGGCCGACTGGTCGATGAGCGGCCACAGTTCCTTGCAGCGGGCCGCACTGACGATCTCGCCGCGTACGCCCCAGGAGGCCGCGTAGCCGGCCTTGCGGTGCAGGTCGGCGAGGCGCTCGGGCGTGGTCGCGAGTTCGAGACCGCCGACCGGGTTGAAGCAGGAGACGCCGTCGACCTGGAGGGAGTTGAACTTCTCCACGGTGTACCGGGCGAACGCCGTGAGCGTCTTGGACGGGCTGGTCTGGAACACCAGGCCCGGCGCGTGGGAGGTGGAGCCGCCCGGGGCGGGCAGCGGCCCCTGCTCGAGAACGGTGACGTCGGTCCAGCCGCGGGCGGTCAGCTCGTCGGCGAGGGAGCAGCCGACGATGCCGGCGCCGATGACGACGACACGGGGATGGTTTGCGGGCGTGCTGGACATGCCCCTCCTTGCCGGGGGAGTGGACGCGCTCAGGGGTCGGGGATCAGGCGGTGGGAACGTGGGGCCGCTCGGCGGCGATCACCTCGGCCGCAGGCCGGACGGGGCGACGACGCGTCGGACCCGTATCGCGTGGTCCTGTCGGTGACCGTGTCCCTGGGGCTCGGCTCACAGGACCACCACCGACCGCAGTACCTCACCGCGGTGCATCTTGGCGAACGCCTCCTCGACCTGGTCGAGGGAGATGGTCTCGCTGACGAAGGCGTTGAGGTCGAGCAGCCCGTACAGGTACTGGTCGATGAGGAACGGGAAGTCGCGGCTCGGCAGGCAGTCGCCGTACCAGGAGGACTTCAGCGCACCGCCGCGTGAGAACAGGTCGATCAGGGGGAGGTCGATCTTCATCTCGAGGTCCGGGACGCCGACCTGGACGAGCACACCCGCGTGGTCACGCATGTAGAAGGCCTGCTTGTACGTCTCCGGGCGGCCCACCGCGTCGATGGCGATGTCGACCCCGAAACCGTCGGTGAGCGCGCGCACGGCCTCGACGGGATCCGTGCCGCGCGAGTTCACCGTGTGGGTGGCGCCGAACTTCTCGGCCTGGTCGAGCTTCTTGTCGTCGATGTCGACGGCGATGACCTTCATCGCCCCGTTGAGACAGGCACCCGCGATCGCCGCGTTGCCGACGCCTCCGCAGCCGATGACGGCGACCGTGTCACCGCGTCCGACGTTGCCGGTGTTGACCGCGGCGCCGTATCCGGCCATCACCCCGCAGCCGATCAGGCCCGCGGCCTCGGGGCGGGCGGCCGGGTCGATCTTCACCGCCTGCCCGGCCGCGACCAGGGTCTTCTCGGCGAAGGCGCCGATGCCCAGCGCGTTGCTGAGCGGCGTGCCGTCGAGCAGCGTCATCGGCTGGGTGGCGTTACGGGAGTCGAAGCAGTACCAGGGGCGGCCACGGCGACAGGAGCGACAGGTTCCGCAGGGCGCCCGCCAGGCGAGGACCACGTAGTCGCCGGGGACCAGGTCGGTGACGCCGTCACCGACCGCCTCGATCGTGCCGGCCGCCTCGTGGCCGAGGAGGAAGGGGAAGTCGTCGGTGATCGCGCCCTGCCGGTAGTGCAGATCCGTGTGGCAGACCCCGCAGGCTTGGACGTTGACGAGCACCTCACCGGGGCCCGGGTCGGGAACGACGATGGTCTGCACCTCGACGGGTGCGCCCTTCTTGACGGCGACTACGGCACGGACCTCGTGTGGCACGACAAGCTCCTCTGCTGTTGCGCAATGCACGATGGGTTGCGCGATGAGGAACATATTGAGAACGCCGTCATGGGGTCGTCAAGGGGTCGGGGTTAACCCTTGGCAAAAGGAACGGGCCGCCCGAAACGTGCCGGACACACAGAGGGGCGGGGCCGGGAGAGTCCCGTGCCCCGCCCCGTCGGAGGCGCGGGGAACCGCGCGACCGGCCACATACGGCCCGCGGCTCCACCGATGTCCTCGGCGGTCCGGACCGGCGCCCGTGCGGGCTCTAACGGGCTCTCAGAAGCCGTACCCCATACGCCGCGACAGGTCGGCCCCTGCCGCAACCGTCCGCTTGGCCAGCTCCGGCAGCCGGTCGGAGTTCAGCCGGTACACCGGCCCCGACACGCTGATCGCCCCGATCACCTTGCCGTCATGCGCCCGGATCGGCGCGGCCACGGCCGCGAGCCCCAGCTCCAGCTCCTCGATCGTGACGCCGTAGCCCTGCTCGATCACGGCCTCCAACTCGGCGCGCAGCACGGTCGTACCCGTGATCGTGCGCTCGGTGAACCGCGGCAGGGTGCGCGCGAGCAGGCCTTCGCGCAGGGTGGGCGGCATGTGTGCGAGCAGCACCTTGCCGCTGGAGGTCGCGTGCAGCGGGGTGCGCCTTCCCAGCCAGTTCTGCGCGGTGACCGACGCGGTGCCGCGCGCCTGCATGATGTTGACCGCCGCGTCGTCGTCGAGCACCGCGATGTTGACGGTCTCGCCCAGCTCGTCGGCGAGTTCGCGGCAGACCGGCACGCCCTCCTGGGAGATGTCGAGGCGCACGGCCGCCGCCCCCGCCAGGCGCAGTACGGCGGCCCCCAGGTAGTACTTCCCGCGGTCCTTGGCCTGGGCCACCAGACCGCGGTTCTCCAGGACGCCGAGCAGGCGGAAGGCGGTGGACTTGTGCACGTCCAGCTCCTCGGCGATCTCGGTGACCCCGGCCTCGCCGAGCCGGGCGAGGATCTCCAGCACGCTCACGGCGCGGTCCACCGACTGGACGGCGCTGCCGGCCCCTCTCCCGCTCTGCTTCCCGGAACTCTCCTCGGTGTGCTCAGCCTGCTTCTGCGTGCGGGTCATAGCTCAACTCTCACCACCTGACGGCCCGGTTTGGGCCGCATCTGCGGGAAGCCCTTGACGTGACGGGACCCCCGCGCGGATTCTGTTGCGCATAGCGCTCCCTCGTGCGCCATGCGAAACATCATGTTACCGAAGCGTCCGGAACCCGAAAGGTCTCCGGACCCACCTGGACCAGGAGGTCCCGGACGAAGAGTCCAGGACCGAGAGGGGGGCCCATGATTCCCGTCTGCCGCCTCGACGACCTCCCCGCGGGCGAATCCGTCCGTGTCGACACCGCGCCGCCCGTCGCGGTGTTCAACGCCGACGGCGAGTTGTACGCCATCGACGACACCTGCACCCACCAGGACGCCTCCCTCTCGGAGGGCTGGCTGGAGGGCTGTCTGATCGAATGCCCGCTGCACGCCACCTCATTCGATCTCCGCACGGGCCGCCCGACGTGCCTCCCCGCACGTCGTCCCGTCCGCACCCACCGCGTCACCGTCGACGACGGAGTCATCCACGTCCATCTGGCCGCGGAGGAGGGCACCGCCGCATGAACGCCCTGACCGAGTGCGCCGAAGAGCGCGCCTCATGAGGACCGTGACCGTCGTCGGTGCCTCCCTCTCCGGGTTGTACGCCGCCCGGGAACTCCGGGCCCAGGGGTTCGACGGCCGCCTGGTGATCGTCGGGGACGAGCCCCACCGCCCTTACGACCGCCCACCCCTCTCCAAGGACTTCCTCACCGGCCGCGCCGATGAGACCCAACTCGCCCTCACCGACGCCGAGGAGACCGCCGAACTCGACGCCGAGTGGCTGCTCGGCGCCCGCGCCCGCGGCCTCGACGCCCGGGGGCGCACCGTCCTCCTCGACGACGGCCGCACCGTCTCCACGGACGGCGTGGTCATCGCGACCGGCGCCTCGGCCCGCCGGCTCCCGGGGGACGGCCTCCTCGGCGTACACACCCTGCGCACCCTCGACGACGCGCGCGCCCTGCGCGCGGAACTCTCCCGGGGGTCGCGCCGTGTCGTCGTCATCGGCGGCGGCTTCATCGGCGCCGAGACCGCGTCCTCCTGCGCCGGACTCGGCCACGACGTCACCGTCGTCGAGGCCGCACCCCTGCCTCTCGTCCCGCAACTCGGCCCGGAGATGGCCGCCGTGTGCGCCGCCCTGCACCGCCGTGGTGGCGTCGGCCTCGTGACCGGCATCGGTGTCGCCGCCCTGCGGGGGAGCGGCACCGTCACGGGTGTAGAGCTCTCCGACGGCCGGGTGCTGCCCGCCGATGTCGTGATCGTGGGCATCGGCGCCACCCCCAACACCGGCTGGCTGGCCGGTTCGACACTCGCTCTGCACGATGGCGTGCTGTGCGACGACGGTTGCGTGACCGCACTGCCGCAGGTGGTCGCCGTCGGCGACGTCGCCCGCGTCGGAGGTGCCCGCGCCGAGCACTGGACCTCCGCCACCGAACAACCCCGGGTCGCGGTGCACAACTTGCTCGCCGGACGCACCGTCGAGAGCGCACGGTCCCTGCCCTACTTCTGGTCCGATCAGTACGGTGCGCGGATCCAGTTCGCAGGGCGTCGGCACGAGACGGACACCGTCCGTCTCGCCGAGGGCGCGCTCGACGACGGCGCACCGGCCGAAGGCGGCTTCCTCGCCCTCTACGAGCGCGACGGGCGCACCACAGCTGTGCTCTCCATCGACCGTCCCCGCCCGTTCACGAAGGCACGCCGTGAACTGGCACGCGGCGAGAACCCGGTGGAGCCGGCGGGCGCCAGGGCGAGCTGACGGCCCGTGGGCGGACCGGCGGACGGGGTTCAATGAGCCCGTCGGGTCCGCCCCTTGCCCGTGCCGGGGCACCCGCGAGCCGTGCTCGGTCGCGAGCCGTACTCAACCGCGAGCCGTACTCAGGGGTGCGACAACTGCCCGGCACCGCCCTGCCGCCGTATTCGCTTCTGAGCGCGCTCCGCCGTGCGTGCCTGCCGTCGGGCTCGACGCCGCTCGCGCCGCAGGGCCCGTGCGGTGCTGCTCGGTTCGGACACCACGCCGTTGCGCTGATTCCACACCTGACGGGTGACCCAGACGTCGAGGGCTGCCCAGGTGGCCACCACCGTGCTGGCCACGCTGCTCAGGACCATCGGGAAGGCGAGCCAGGACTCCGCCAGCGTGGACAGGAAGGCGATCACAGCCTGGATCAGGGTCACCGCAATGATCAGCACCGCACGCACGGCCGCCGTACGCACCGGGTCGGGCAGCCGTCGCCGACGCGCGGGCTCCTCGATCCACAACGGGCGGTAGTACGCCTGCTCTTCGTCTGCGTCCGTGGGCCCGACGGCTGCCCGAGTCCGCCCGCCGACGCGCCGCTGACCGACGGCGACGCCCTGCCCACCCGTCCGCTCATACCCACCCGGGGCCGTGCCCCGCCCGCTCGTCGGCTCGGGACCGCCCTCGGCGACGGCCCGGGTGCTCATGCGTTCGCTTCCGTTCCTGACGCCCGCCCGCGCGTTCTCCCGGTCTCGTTCCTCCCGGTTTCGTTCCTCCCGGGCCGTGCTCCGCTCGCTCGCCCGATCGTGTCCGTCCGCCGGAATGTCGCGCTCCGGTGCCTGTGTGGCCGACCGCACCGCCACAGGCGCCGCAGTACCCGCCCCGGGCGCCCCGCCCCGCTCCGCCGTGCCCATCAACTTGTCACTCCCCACCGCCCAGCAGACCCTCGCACGGGTGTCATGCGACACCTGCTCCCCAGTGGCTGCCCGGCTTGCGCTGTTTTACGCCGCCTGGACGCGGCATGCGGCCCCTGCGGCCGATTCCGCCCCCATTTCCCGTAGAGAAGGACGAACGATGTGCCCCGAAGATTCCCAACAAGCGAAAAATTCCGGCCAACTGACCAAGTTCACCGGTCAGATGAGCTCCGGCTCGCCCTGCCGGATTCGGGGCGGCAATCTCCCCCAATTAACGGACAACTGCCCATGTCCGGTTCCCTCGTGAGCCAGGTTTACATCCTCTTCACGCCGGGCGGCCGCCCGGACAGGTCTTCGAGTTACCTGTGGGTCAGTAGTAGGCTCACGCCGTTTGTTGACGCACAGGTGTACCCCCGGGCCGGAGGGGGTCGAGCTGGGGGAGGCCATGCGCTTTCGCGGGAAGTCCATCCGCCGGAAGATCGTGGCGCTGCTCCTCGTGCCGCTCCTCTCCCTGACGGGAATCTGGGCCTTCGCGACGGTAATCACCGGCCGCGCGGCCAACCAGCTGTTCAACGTGTCGGACGTCGTCGAGAAGATCGGCTACCCCACCGAGGACACCGTCCGCGTTCTCCAGCAGGAACGTCGCCAGACACTCGTCTATCTCGCCGACCCCCGGGCCTCCGACGCGCTGACGGCCCTGAAGCGCAGTCGCACCGCGACCGACCGGGTCGTGGCGAAGGTCCGCAAGAACGCCAAGGACGACGACGTACGGCAGGAGATGGACGGTGGCACCTCACAGCGCCTCACCTCCATCCTGGACGCCCTCGACGGCGTCGACTCGCTGCGCCGCAGTGTCGAGGAGGGCACCGTCAACCGGGCCCAGGCCCTCGACCTCTACAACCGTCTGGTCGAACCCTGTTACACGCTGATGGCCAACCTCCACGTGGTGGACAACGTGGAGATGGACCAGCAGGGCCGCGCCCTCGTCAACGTCGCCAACGCCCGCGAACTGCTCTCCCGTGAGGACGCCCTCCTCGGTTCCGCGCTGGTCGCGGGCCGCGTCACCCGCGACGAGATCCGCGACATCTCCGATCTCGTCGCGCAGCGCACCCTGCTGTACGACATGAGCCTGCCGCTGTTGCCCTCCTCGGAACGCGGCCGCTTCGAGCGCTACTGGTCGAACGCCGACACGGCTCCCCTGCGCATGGCGGAGCAGGCCGTGGTCACCTCCCCGGCCGGACCCCCCCACGGTGTCACCGCACGCAGCTGGGACCGGGCGGCCGGACACGTGCTCGACGAACTCGCCGACCTCGACGACGAGGCGGGCGACCGCTACCAGGACCGGGTCCACCCCGTGGCCACGGGCGTCATCGTCAAGGCCGTCATCGCGGGTGTCCTCGGACTCATCGCCCTGCTGGCCTCGCTCATCATGTCCGTACGCATCGGCCGGGGCCTCATCCGCGACCTGCGCCGGCTGCGCCTGGACGCCCACGAGGCGTCAGGCGTGCGACTCCCCAGCGTCATGCGCCGCCTCTCCGCGGGCGAACAGGTCGACGTCGAGACCGAAGTGCCCCGCCTGGAGTACGACAAGAACGAGATCGGCGAGGTCGGCCAGGCCCTCAACACCCTGCAGCGCGCGGCCGTCGAGGCCGCCGTCAAACAGTCCGAACTGCGGGACGGCGTCTCCGAGGTCTTCGTCAACCTCGCCCGCCGCAGCCAGGTCCTGCTGCACAAGCAGCTCACCCTCCTCGACACCATGGAACGCAGGACCGAGGACACCGACGAACTCGCCGACCTGTTCCGCCTCGACCACCTGACCACACGCATGCGCCGGCACGCCGAGGGCCTGGTCATCCTGTCCGGCGCGGCCCCGTCCCGACAGTGGCGCAAGCCCGTCCAGCTCATGGACATCGTCCGCGCCGCCGTCGCCGAGGTCGAGGACTACGAGCGCATCGAGGTGCGCCGGCTGCCCCGCGTCGCCGTCACCGGGCCCGCGGTCGCCGACCTCACCCACCTGGTGGCCGAACTCCTGGAGAACGCCACGGTGTTCTCGCCCCCGCACACGGCCGTGCAGGTCATCGGCGAACGCGTCGCCAACGGTTTCACCCTGGAGATCCACGACCGCGGTCTGGGCATGGCGGCCGAAGCACTCCTCGACGCCAACCTGCGGCTCGCCGAGACCCCCGAGTTCGAGCTGTCCGACACCGACCGGCTCGGTCTCTTCGTGGTCAGCCGGCTGGCCCAGCGGCAGAACGTCCGTGTCTCCCTCCAGCCCTCCCCGTACGGCGGCACCACCGCAGTGGTCTTCATCCCCGACGCGCTGCTCACGGACGACATCCCGGACACCAACGGCATCGGTTTCCGTCTCGATCGCGCGCTGCCCTCGAAGGAGGGCAAGATCGAGGAGGACCGCAAGGCGGCGCTCTCCGAGACAGCGGTGCGCCTCCCCGGCCTGCCCGCCTCGATCCTGGACGGACCGGTCGAGCTGGAGGCGCCGGTCGATCTGGACGCCCTCGGCGGCTTCCCGGGCCCCCTCGACGACGAGGACGCCGAGCAGGGCGGTCTGTTCCGGGCACGTCGCTCCATCGCGGGTGTCCCGGTCGAGCAGCCGCGGCCCCACCAGCAGACCCGCACGGACGGAGGGGAGAAGGCCCGCTCCGGCGACGACGACCACTCGGGGGCCCCGGTCCCGCTGCCGCGCCGCAGAACTCCCAAGCTGGTCAGCTCGCACGGTCGTCCCGTGACCCGGACGAGGCCCAGGCGCGGAGAGGCGGGCGAGGAGCCCGTGGAGGCTCTGAAGCCGGTGGAGAGCCTCGAACCGGCCCTCGAACGGGTGGAACGCCAAGGTGTGGCGGAGAGGGCGAGCGCGCAGTCGTCGGCCGCCCGGCGTACCGACCGCGCCGAGACCTCGGGGCGCCGCAACGGCGAACGCGCGGAGACCGTCGGCCTTCGCGCCGAGACGGCCGGTCCCCGCTCGGACGCGCCAGGCCGCCGAGAGGCCCCCGCTCTCCCCCGGCGCACGCGCCCCACCGGCTCGTCGTCCGGTACGGCTGGGACCACCCGGGGCTCCGCCGCCGCGACGCAGGGGGCAGAATCGGGAGCGAGCCCGTTGCCCCGCCGCGTCCGACAGGCCAATCTGGCCCCGCAGTTGAAGGACGGACCCGAACGGCGCGCCGAGCGCGACAAGGCCCGCACCCCGAAGGGGGCGGATCTCGCCGATCGCGACGCCGACGAGGTACGCAGCCGGATGGCCTCGCTCCAGCGGGGCTGGCAGCGGGGCCGCGAGAAGAACGCCGCGGGCGACGGGGCCCAGGGCGGCACAGCACCAGGAACGACAAAGGGGGACGGTCGATGACCGCACCGAAGGCCACAGGGCCCACCGCGACCAGCAAGACGTCGGGAGAGCTGAACTGGCTGCTCGACGACCTGGTGGACCGCGTGGCCAGCATCCGCAAGGCGATCGTGCTCTCCGGCGACGGCCTTGCCACCGGGGCCTCCAAGGATCTGACCCGGGAGGACAGCGAGCACTTGGCCGCCGTCGCCTCCGGCTTCCACAGCCTCGCCAAGGGCGTGGGCCGCCACTTCGAGGCGGGCGGTGTCCGGCAGACCGTCGTCGAGCTCGAGGAGGCCTTCCTCTTCGTCACCGCCGCCGGGGACGGCAGCTGCCTCGCCGTGCTCTCGGACGCCGACTCCGACGTCGGCCAGGTCGCCTACGAAATGACGCTCCTGGTCAAGCGGGTCGGCGCACATCTGGCCGCCGCTCCGCGCACCGATCTGCCCGCGGGCGGGTAGTGGGATGGCATGAGCGGAGACGGTCGGGGAAAACGCCACTGGTTCGACGACGACGCCGGACCCGTGGTCCGTCCCTATGCCATGACACGCGGGCGCACCACCAGTCCGGCCCAGCATCGCCTCGATCTGATCGCGGTGGTCGTCACAGAGCCTCACGCGGACGATCCCGAAGCCGACCATTCGCTGTCCCCGGAACACGTGGACATCGTCGAACTCTGCCGTGACACCCCCCAGTCGGTCGCCGAGCTCGCCGCCGAGCTCGACCTGCCCATCGGAGTGGTCCGGGTCCTCATCGGGGACCTCGTGGCCGAGGAAATGGTCCATGTGACACGTCCCGTACCCCCTGCCGAGCTGCCGGACGAGAGTATTCTGCGCGACGTGATCAGCGGCCTCCGGGCGCTCTGAGCTGGGCGGAAGCGGGGAACAGACGTGACAGGCTGGCAGTTCTGGGTCGACCGAGGCGGCACCTTCACCGACATCGTCGCGCGGCGCCCGGACGGCCGCCTGCTCACACACAAACTGCTGTCCGAGAACCGGGCGAGGTACACCGACGCGGCGGTGGCGGGCGTCCGCGAACTCCTCGGCAGCGGCCAGGACGCCCAGGGCGCACGGATCGACGCCGTCCGCATGGGAACCACCGTCGCCACCAACGCCCTCCTGGAACGCAAGGGAGAGCGCACCCTTCTCGTCGTCACCCGTGGTTTCCGCGACGCCCTGCGCATCGCCTACCAGAACCGCCCCCACATCTTCGCCCGCGCGATCGAGCTCCCCGAGCTGCTGTACGAACGCGTGGTCGAGGTCGACGAGCGGATCGCCGCCGACGGCACGGTCCTGCGCGCCCCCGACCTGGAGACCCTCGCCGGGCCCCTCCAGGAGGCGTACGACTCCGGGATCCGGGCCGTCGCCGTCGTCTGCATGCACAGTCATCTCCACCCCGCCCATGAACAGGCCGTCGGAGAGCTGGCGGCACGCACCGGCTTCCCGCAGATCTCGCTCTCGAGCGAGGTCAGCCCGCTGATGAAATTCGTCCCGCGCGGTGACACCGCCGTCGTCGACGCCTACCTGTCGCCCGTGCTGCGCCGCTACGTCCAGCAGGTCGCCGATGAACTCCAGGGCGTGCGCCTGATGTTCATGCAGTCCAACGGGGGCCTCGCCGAAGCGGGTCAGTTCCGCGGCAAGGACGCCATCCTGTCCGGCCCGGCGGGCGGCATCGTCGGCATGGCCCGGATGTCGCAGCTGGCCGGCTTCGACCGCGTCATCGGCTTCGACATGGGCGGCACCTCCACGGACGTCTCGCACTTCGCGGGCGAGTACGAGCGGGTCTTCACCACCCGGATCGCCGGGGTCCGGCTGCGGGCGCCCATGCTGGACATCCACACCGTCGCCGCGGGCGGCGGCTCGGTCCTCCACTTCGACGGCTCCCGCTACCGCGTGGGCCCCGACTCGGCAGGCGCCGATCCCGGCCCCGCCTGCTACCGGGGTGGCGGCCCGCTCACCGTCACGGACGCCAACGTCGCACTCGGCCGCGTCCAGCCCGCCCACTTCCCCAGGGTGTTCGGCCCCGGCGGCGACCAGTCGCTCGACGACACGCTCGTCCGTGAACGATTCGCGGCCCTCGCGCGTGAGATCCGTGAGAAGACCGGCGACGACCGCACCCCGGAGCAGGTCGCGGAGGGTTACCTGCAGATCGCCGTGGCCAACATCGCCAACGCCGTCAAGCGGATCTCGGTCCAGAAGGGCCACGACGTCACCCGGTACGCGCTCACCACCTTCGGCGGCGCGGGCGGCCAGCACGCGTGCATGGTCGCCGACTCGCTCGGCATCCGCACCGTCCTCGTCCCGCCCATGGCCGGCGTCCTGTCCGCCCTCGGCATCGGACTCGCCGACACGACGGCCATGCGCGAGCAGTCCGTGGAGGCACCCCTTGAGGCCTCGGCCATGCCCGGCGTCCTCAAGACCGCCGACGACCTGGAGGGCGCCGCCCGCGCCGAACTCCTCGCCGAGGACGTGCCCGAGGACCGCATCCGCGTCACCCGCCGCGCCCAACTCCGCTACGACGGAACGGACACGGTGCTCACCGTCGAACTCACCGAGCCCGACACCATGACCCACACCTTCGAAGAACGCCATCGCGCCACCTATTCCTTCACCCTCGACCGCCCGGTCGTCGTGGAAGCCCTCTCCGTAGAAGCCACCGGTCTCACCGAACCCCCCGATCTGTCCGCCCTGACCACCTCTTCGTCGGCTCGCGGCGCGACGGAGACGGTCAGCCTCCACACGGGCGGCGCCTGGCGCGACGTACCCCTGCACCGGCGCGAGGACCTGCCCCCCGCCGAAACGGTCACCGGTCCCGCGATCATCACCGAGGCCAGCGCGACGACCGTCGTCGACGACGGCTGGCGGGCCGCGACGACCGACGACGGGCATCTGGTCATGGAACGCGTGGCGGTTACGCAGAGTTCCGATCTCGGCACAGAAGCGGACCCGGTTCTCCTCGAGGTCTTCAACAACCTCTTCATGTCCATCGCCGAACAGATGGGTGCGCGTCTGGAGTCGACGGCCCAGTCGGTCAACATCAAGGAGCGTCTGGACTTCTCCTGCGCGCTCTTCGACCCCGACGGGAGCCTTGTCGCCAACGCCCCTCATATCCCCGTCCACCTGGGCTCCATGGGCACGAGCGTGCAGGAGGTCATCCGGCGACGCGGCGACAGCATGCGCCCGGGTGACACGTACGCGGTCAACGACCCGTACCACGGCGGCACCCACCTCCCCGACGTCACCGTGATCACCCCGGTCTTCGACACGGAGGGTGAGCGCATCCTGTTCTACGTCGCCTCGCGCGGCCACCACGCCGAGATCGGCGGCATCGCCCCGGGCTCCATGCCGGCGAACAGCCGCACCATCGAGGAAGAGGGCATCCTCTTCGACAACTGGCTGCTCGCCGAGAACGGCCGCTTCCGCGAGGCCGAGACGCTCCGCTTGCTCACCGAGGCGCCCTACCCCTCGCGCAATCCGAAGACCAACCTCGCCGACCTGCGTGCCCAGATCGCCGCCAATCAGAAGGGCGTCGACGAAGTCGCCCGCATGATCGAGAACTTCGGCCTCGACGTCGTCCAGGCCTACATGCGGCACGTACAGGACAACGCGGAGGAAGCCGTACGCCGTGTCATCGACGCCCTGGAAGACGGTGAGTTCGCCTACGAGACGGACTCCGGGGCGGTCATCCGTGTCCGGGTCTCCGTAGACCGCGAAAATCGTTCCGCCACCGTCGACTTCACGGGCACGTCCCCGCAGCTCACCACCAACTTCAACGCACCTTTCGCGGTGGTCAACGCCGCCGTCCTGTACGTCTTCCGCACCCTGGTCGCCGACGACATCCCGCTCAACGACGGCTGTCTGCGCCCGCTCGACATCGTGGTGCCGCGCGGCTCGATGCTCGCTCCCGAGCCCCCGGCCGCCGTGGTCGCGGGCAATGTGGAGACCTCTCAGGCGATCACCGGCGCGCTGTACGGAGCCCTGCGTGTGCAGGCCGAGGGGTCCGGAACAATGAACAACGTCACCTTCGGCAATGAGCGGTACCAGTACTACGAGACGGTGGCCTCCGGGTCCGGCGCCGGCGACGGCTTCCCCGGCGCCTCCGTCGTGCAGACCCACATGACCAACTCGCGGCTCACCGATCCCGAGATCCTGGAGTGGCGACTGCCGGTCCGGCTCGACGAGTTCGCGGTCCGGCCGGGCAGCGGTGGCGCGGGGCGCTGGAGCGGCGGGGACGGGGCCGTGCGCCGTATCCGGTTCCACCAGTCCATGACCGTCTCCACGCTGTCCCAGCACCGCAGGGTCCCGCCCTACGGCATGGCCGGCGGCGAGCCCGGAGCGCTCGGCGCCAACCGGGTGGAGCGCGCGGACGGCACGGTCACGGAACTTGGCGCAAGTGATACGGCGGACGTCGGCCCCGGCGACGTACTTGTCATCGAAACCCCCGGCGGCGGGGGCTACGGCCCACCGTCGCACGACCCCCATCAAGCAGGAGAAGAGATCGATGATCTTCGGGCGTTCTGAGCGCGGCAAGCCCCCGGTCGAGCCCGTCACGCTCAAGATCCTGGTGGCCGGTGGCTTCGGGGTGGGCAAGACGACTCTGGTGGGTGCGGTCAGCGAGATCAAACCGCTGCGTACCGAGGAAGTGCTCACCGAGGCGGGCCGCCCGGTCGACGACACCAGCGGTGTGGAGGGCAAGCACACCACCACGGTCGCCATGGACTTCGGCCGCATCACGCTCCGCGAGGACCTGGTGCTCTACCTCTTCGGGACGCCCGGACAGGACCGCTTCTGGTTCTTGTGGGACGAGCTCGCCTCCGGCTCCCTGGGCGCCGTGGTACTCGCCGACACGCGCCGCCTGGAGGACTGTTTCGCGGCCGTCGACTACTTCGAGCGGCGCTCCATACCGTTCGTGATGGGCGTCAACTGCTTCGAGGGATCGGCCCGATACCCGGTCGACGACGTCCGCCAGGCGCTCGACCTCGACGACGACGTTCCGGTCGTCCTGTGCGACGCGAGAGACCGGGAGTCGGCCAAGGAGGTCCTCATCGAGGTCGTCCAGCACGCGATGGCGTACGGAGCCGACCGGCGCGAACCGGTCACCACCTGACCCGCGCTTACGGTCCGAACCGCGGATACGGCCCGTACCCCCGCCGACCGGGGTACGAGCCGCAGTCCCGCACGCGCGTGTGGCTCACGCGAGACACACGCACGCGTGGACCCCTGTTTCAGCTGACGTCGTCCTCGTGCCAGCCGAAGCTCTTCTCCACCGCCTTGCGCCAGTTGTGGTACTCACGGTCGCGCACGGATGCCTCCATGGACGGCGTCCACTCGACGTCCTTGCGCCAGTGCGACTTCAGCTCGTCGAGGTCGTTCCACACACCGGTCGCGAGCCCGGCCGCGTAGGCCGCCCCCAGACACGTCGTCTCGGACACCCGGGGACGGATCACCGGCACCCCCAGGACGTCCGCCTGGTGCTGCATCAGCAGATTGTTCTTGGTCATGCCCCCGTCCACCTTCAGGGTGGTGATCTGCACTCCGGAGTCCTGGAACATGGCGTCCACGACCTCACGGGTCTGCCAGCTCGTCGCCTCCAGGACCGCGCGGGCGAGGTGTGCCTTGGTGACGTACCGGGTAAGACCGGTGACGACCCCGCGCGCGTCGGAGCGCCAGTAGGGTGCGAACAGGCCGGAGAACGCGGGCACGATGTACGCGCCGCCGTTGTCGTCGACGCTCGCGGCCAGCGTCTCGATCTCGTCGGCGCTGCGGATGATGCCGAGCTGGTCGCGGAACCACTGCACCAGGGCGCCGGTGATCGCGATCGATCCCTCGAGGCAGTAGACGGGCGCCTCGCCGCCGATCTTGTAGCCCATGGTCGTCAGCAGCCCGTTCTTCGACGGGACCGGCCGGTTGCCGGTGTTGAGCAGCAGGAAACTGCCGGTGCCGTACGTGTTCTTGGCCGTGCCCACGTCATAGCAGGCCTGCCCGAAGACCGCCGCCTGCTGGTCGCCGAGCGCCGAGGCGACGGGGACGCCCGCCAGCTGGCCCACGGCGGTGCCGTACACCTCGGCCGACGACCTGATCTCGGGCAGTACGGCCTCGGGGACGTTCATCGCCGCGAGGATGGACGGGTCCCACTGAAGGGTCTCCAGGTTCATCAGCATGGTGCGTCCGGCGTTGGTGACGTCGGTGACGTGCCGCCCGCCGTCCGTGCCGCCGGTCAGGTTCCAGATCAGCCAGGAGTCGATGGTGCCGAAGGCGATCTCGCCGCGCTCGGCACGCGCGCGCAGCCCCGGCACGTTGTCGAGCAGCCAGGCCGCCTTGGGGCCGGAGAAGTAGCTGGCCAGCGGCAGTCCGGTCTGTTCGCGGAAGCGGTCCTGGCCGTCCGTGCCGCCCAGCTCGTTGCAGAGCGCCGAGGTCCGGGTGTCCTGCCAGACGATCGCGTTGTGCACGGGCTTGCCGGTGGCCCGGTCCCACAGGACCGTCGTCTCACGCTGATTGGTGATGCCGAGCGCGCTCAGCTGGTCGGCGCGCAGCCCGGCCTTGGCGATCGCTCCGGCGACCACCGCCTGCACCTTGGACCAGATCTCGGTGGCGTCGTGCTCCACCCAGCCCGGCTTGGGGAAGATCTGGCGGTGCTCGCGCTGGTCGACGGCGACGATCGCGCCGCCCCGGTCGAAGATGATGCAGCGGCTGGAGGTGGTGCCCTGGTCGATTGCGGCGACGTACTTCTCGGCGTTCTCCGTCATGACGTCCCCTTACGCCTTCGTCAGAAGGCTGCGTGAGAAAGGCTGCGTTCTCGTCAGAAGGCTGCGTTGTAGATCGCGGCCCCGATGGCGGCACCGGCGATCGGGCCGACCACCGGGATCCAGGAGTAACTCCACTCCGAAGTGCCCTTGTTGGGAATCGGCAGCAATGCGTGGGTGAGGCGCGGTCCCAGGTCACGGGCCGGATTGATGGCGTACCCGGTGGGGCCGCCCAGAGAGAGTCCGATACCGACCACGAGGAACGCGATGAGCTGGACGGGCAGTCCCGCGTCACCGATCCCCGCCACGTGTTTGTGGCCGCCGACCATGGCCAGAATGGGCAGCATCAGGCCGACGGTGGCGATGGTCTCGGTGATGAGGTTCTGCACAGGATGGTCGATTTCCGGCCTCGTCGAGAAGATGCCCAGCGTCTCGATCGCCTTGTCCTCGTCGGCGTTGAGGTTGAACTGGCCGAGGTAGAGCAGCCAGCAGAGCACGGCGCCGACGACGGCGCCCGCGAACTGGCCCAGAATGTAGAAGGGCACGTCCTCCCACTTCGTCGAGCCCTCGATGGCGAAACCGATGGTCACGGCCGGGTTGATCTGACCGCCGGACAGCGGTGCCGCGGTGTAGGCACCGGCGAGCACGCCGAAACCCCAGCCGAACGCGATGACGACCCAGCCGGCGCCCTGCGCCTTGGACTTGTTGAGGGTGACCGCGGCACAGACGCCCGCGCCGAACAGAATCAGAATCGCAGTGCCGATCAACTCGCCGACAAAAATGTCGCCGTTGCTCATGGCGGCTCCTAGGCCTCGCCCGGAGCGGTCCGCTCCGGGCCACCGTGTGGGGTGCGTTTCCCATGGCTACTTCAGCCGAGGGCAGGGAGGTCCCGCGCCCCGCCCGGCGTCCGTGACGAGCGTGCCGTCGCAGCGGAATCGCCCGTGGGGGACGGCCTGTGGAACAGGTCGAAAACCCGAGCGGCGCGGTGCTTGAAGACGCCCGAACGCGGCGATGCCGACTGACATCCGGAAGTGTTCACCGGTGCCCAGGGGGCGTCAAGGTCGGCGACGGCAACGGTTGAGGGCCGCGAACGAGCCACGATCGGGGCACGGTAGGGGCCTGCCCGATGTACCTGCCTCGGGCAGACCGTCTCCCGACCCTCACCCGTCACAAGGGCCCCGGGCCGCCTGGCCGTCGTCCAGGACTCCCGGTCCGTCGCTCAACCAGCCTGCGCCCGCTCCGCCCCCGAACCACGCAGGACCTCATGACCCGGCAGTCCCGCCCGCCCCAGCACCCAACTCGCCCCGCTCAGCGCCTTCGCGGCCCGCTTGAGCGGTGTCAGACAGGCCGCCGCCTGTCGGTGGTCGCTCACGCTGCCCGGCGCGCACAGGATCGTGGCCAGCGACAATGTGACAGGACATCCGCCCGCCGACCAGGGTGCGTCAAGCACCGAACCGGCCAGCGGACCGAGAGTCTCCGGGTCCGCGAGGACCAGGAAGTCGTCGCCGCCGATGTGCCCCACGCGGGTCGCCCCGGAAGCGGCGTGCTGCAGCGCCCGCCCGACCGCCCGGATCAGTTCGTCGCCCGCCGCGAAGCCCGCTCCGTCGTTGACCTGCTTGAAGTGGTCGACATCGAGCCAACTGAGCGCGAAGATCCGGCCGTCGGCGATCCGCCGGTCCACCTCGCCGGTGATCGCGTCCGAACCGGGCAGCCTGGTCAGCGGGTTGAGCCCGGCGGCCTCTTCGACCCGGCTCTCGGAGAGTGCTCGTACGAGATCGGCAAGGCGTACGACTCCCACGCACCGCCCGTAGTGATCGACGACCGCGACATCGTCCGACGTGCGGTCCCGCTCGCCGTCCGCGACCACGTCGAGGACCTCCCACGCGGTCGCGTCGACGCCGACCGTACGCGGCGGATCGCCGAGCTTGGCGGCCGGCCGGTCGGCGTACAGGGCATGCCCGTACCGCCCCGACATCGACAGCAGGAACCGTGACCGGTGCACCGAGCGGACCGGGATCCCGGAAGGGTCCACGAGCAGTACACCGGACACGTCGGACGATCCGGTGAGCAGCGCCCGCACCTGCCCGGCGGACGCCGTCGCGGGCAGTAGTGCGGCGGGCCGCACGAACTGCCGTACCGACGGCCCAGACCGGGGTGCCGCCGCGAGGCCGGGGGAGAGGGTCGGAACGTATACGTCCGCGACGGGCAGCCGAGCCGGCGGTGCGAACAGCTCGCCCTGCGCCAGCTGGGCCCCCGCCGACACCGCGGCCGCGCACTGCAGCTCCGTCTCGACGCCCTCCACGGACAGCAGCGCGCCCAACTGCTCGCACAGCGTCCGCATCGCCCGGACCGCCGCCGGCCGCGCCAGCAGGGACGCGTCGAGCTTCATCAGCTCGGGCGCGAGGTCCGTGAGCAGCCGCAGGGGTACGTCACCGTCGCCCACCCCGTCGGCACAGATCCGGAAGCCCTCGCTCCGCACGGTGGACACCGCCTCCAGCAGGGCGTGGTGCGGCACATGCGTGTACGGCGGACCGACATCGACCGTCACTTCCCACGGCAGCCGACCGGCCTCCCGCACGGCGTCGCGCAGCGCCGCGAGCCTTCCGAGATCGGCCAGCGTCCCGGCGAAGACATTCACGTGCAGCGGCAGCATCGTCTCCCTGCGGGCCGCCGCGCGGATCGCCAACGCCGCCAGCCGGCCGTCGAGTTCGGGGTCGCGGCGCGCCTGCGCCAGGATGTCACCGGACTCGGGACGGGCGAGTATCTCCAGCGCCGCAACCCCTCCGGTCGTCAGATTGACGACCGGCTGGAAGGCGAAGCGGACAGTATCCGTCCAGGAGGGCACGGGAGCATACTGGCCCCGCCCGCGTACGCCCGGGCGCGATTCACGAGCTGTTCACGCAGCATTCCGGGGTCGTCACACCGAGTGCGGACGCGGCGGGGACGAGCGTCCGTCGACGGCGGTCGTCGCAGTGCACGACGGTCCTCGACGCGGTGCGCTCGGCCGGCCGCCGACTCAGCGGACGGCGATGACCGACGAGCCGTGTCCGAACAGCCCCTGGTTCGCCGTGATTCCCACGCGCGCGCTCGCGACCTGCCGGTCACCCGCGTCCCCGCGCAGCTGCCATGTCAGCTCGCACACCTGGGCTATGGCCTGCGCCGGAACGGCCTCTCCGAAGGAGGCCAGACCGCCGCTGACATTCACCGGTATGCGCCCGCCCAGCGTCGTGGCACCCTCCCGCAGCAGCTTGGCGGCCTCGCCCTCCCCGCACAGCCCCAGATCCTCGTACCACTGCAGTTCCAGGGCCGTGGACAGGTCGTACACCTCGGCGAGCGAGAGGTCCTCGGGACCGATGCCCGCTTCCTCGTACGCAGCCCGAGCGATCGAGGCCCGGAAGGTGCCGGCCGCGGGCTCCACCGCGACAGCGGAGTCCGTGGCGATGTCCGGGAGATCGAGCACGGCGTTGGGGTAGCGCGGTGTCACCGTCGACACCGCTCGGATCCGTACGGGGTCCGCCGTCCCGTGCCGTCGCGCGAACTCCATGCTCGACAGCACGAGGGCGGCGCCCCCGTCGGAGGTCGCGCAGATGTCGAGCAGCCGCAACGGGTCGGCGACGACGGCGGAACCCGCCACGTCCTCGACGGTGACCCTCTTGCGGTATCGCGCGTTCGGATTCAACGCCCCCAGGGCGGCGTTCTTCACCTTGACCTGCGCGAAGTCCTCCAAGGTGTCCCCGTGCACGGCCATCCGCCGCCTGGCGTACAGCCCGAAGTACGTCGGATTCGTCGCTCCGAGGACCCGGAACCGCAGCCAGTCGGGATCGTCAGGCCTGTCCCCGCCCGCCGGGCGGAAGAATCCCTTGGGCGCCGCGTCGGCACCGACCACGAGGACTACGTCCGCGAGGCCCGAAAGGATCTGTGCCCGCGCCGTGTTGACAGCCTGCGCCCCCGACGCGCACGCGGCGTACACACTCGTGACCCGCGCTCCCTGCCAGCCGAGCGCCTTCGCGAACGTCGCTCCCGCCACGTACCCCGGATAGCCGGCGCGGACGGTGTCCGCGCCCACGATCGAGCCGACGTCCCGCCAGTCGATCCCCGCGTCGGCCAGCGCCGCGCGCGCCGCCGCGACCCCGTATTCGACGAAACCGCGCCCCCACTTGCCCCACGGGTGCATGCCCGCGCCGAGCACCGCCACCTCACCGCTCATGCCCTCGCCCCCGTACGCCACATGCCCTTCATGCCGTCACCCCCGTCGGCCGCCAGTGCCACGTCGTCCAGGTCGTCTCCTCGTCCTCGTTCAGCACACCGGGGACGACCTCCACCTCCATGCCCACCGCCAGGTCGGAGACGGTGATTCCGGGAACCGTCTGTCCGAGTACGACGATCCGCTCGGATTCCAGCTCCACAGCGATCAACGCATAGGGTTCCCACGAGAGTTCCGGATCGGTCACATACGGTGACGGAGGCCGGTACCGGCTGTCGGTGTACGACCAGACGCGACCGCGTCGGGACAGCGGCATCTCGGTCAGCTCACCGCCCCGGCACCCCGGATTTCGGCAGAAGGCGTCCTCGCGGGGGAAGAAGACCGAGGTGCACGCGGAGCAGCGCGTGCCGAGGAGATGGAAGTCGTCCCCGTCCCCGGCGAACCACCCGGTGACCACAGGTGTGCGTGTACGCGACAAGACCCCTCCACAGCAGTGGATCTGACGGAACGTCAGAAGTGTGCCACGGGCATCGGGAAATGGGCAGCGCGACGGGGAGAACCATGCAGGCCTCCTGGGCGTCGGAGTATCGGGAGGTACGGCCGGGGCCCACGGGGGTGGTTCCGGCCGTACCCCCAGGCCGGCTCTGGGCGCCCTTGAGCAGTCCGGGAGTTTCTCACTCGATGGTGTCGGACCGTATGCGATCCCTTCCCCGACGGACCCCGCGCCTGATAGATGCAAGGGACATGACACGACTCTCCACCGCCGTGCGCGGTCTGGTGACCACGCTCGCCGCCTTACTGGCCGTGACCGCCGCCTCCGCCACCGCCCGGGCGACACCCGAGCCGAAGGCTCCCGAGGACTTCGTGGCCCTGAGATCCGTGGACCCGACGATCATCCAGGAGATGCGCTACTTCACGCCGCACAACTTCGTGGGCGAGCGCGTCGACGGCTACCAGCAGCCGATCTGCATCCTCACCCGGCCCGCCGCCGAGGCCCTCCACAAGGCTCAGGTGACACTGCTGCACCAGGGCTACACCCTCAAGGTGTACGACTGTTACCGGCCGCAGCGCGCCGTCGACCACTTCGTGCGCTGGGCCGAGGACCTCGACGACCAGGCGATGAAGCCCGAGTTCTATCCCCAGGTCGACAAGACCCGGCTGTTCGAGGACGGTTACATCGCGGAGAAATCCGGGCACAGCCGCGGCTCGACGATGGACCTCACGATCGTGCGGCTCCCGGCGAGGCCGACCCGGCCGTACGTCCCCGGAGAACCCCTCGTCCCCTGCTACGGGCCCAAGGCCGAGCGCTTCCCTGACAACTCCGTGGACATGGGCACCGGCTTCGACTGCTTCGACACCCTCGCCCACACGCTGGACCCACGCGTCCAGGGCGTACAGCGAGCCAACCGGTTGCTCCTGAAGAGCACGCTCGAAGACCTCGGATTCGTCAACCTCGCCGAGGAGTGGTGGCACTACACGTACAAGCCCGAGCCCCACCCCGACACGTACTACGACTTCCCCGTGTCCAAGAAGTCGCTGACCTCGTCCCCCTGAGCCGGGTCGGTCCGCCCCGTGACGGCGGGGCGGACCCGCATCGCAAGACGCACATGGAGAGGCGCCCGGCCCCGCACCTCATGAGCCACCCGAAGACGAGCCCGGAGCGATCGGCTACAGTCCGCGGCGTGTCCGCAACCCCGCACCCACCCGCCGACTTCGCGCCGGGCTCGCACTGTTCGAGCTGCGGAGCACCCTACGGAGAGGGCAACTCCGGATGGCCCCGCACCTGCGCCGTCTGCGGCAGCGTGGCCTACCGCAATCCGCTGCCGGTCGCGGTGGCCCTGCAGCCCGTCTACGACGACAGGGGCACCGCCCTGGTCGTCATCACCCGGACCATCGCCCCCGCGCGCGGGGGCATCGCGCTGCCCGGAGGGTTCATCGACCACCGAGAGGACTGGCGGCACGCCGTCGCCAGGGAACTCAAGGAGGAGACGGGAATCGACGTGGCGAGCCGCGAGGTCCGGCTCGCCGACGCGATGAGCTCTCCCGCCGGTCACCTGCTCCTCTTCGGGCTCCTCCCGGAGCGCCCGGCCGCCGAACTGCCGCAGTCCGCCGCCACGGACGAGACGGAGGGCTGGCATCTGTTGCGCCGGCCCGCCGAACTCGCCTTCCCGCTGCACACCCTGGCCGCGCGGGCATGGTTCGAGGGACGGTACTGAGGGGACCGCACGGGGTGCTCGCAGGCCGTTACCGCGCCCCGAGGCCCCGCACCCGGACCAGACGCTCAGGCTCGCTCGGTCCGCCCTCCCCGTCCCGCCGGACCACCACGCGCTGCCCCTCCCAGCGCGTCACATAGCGTTCGAGTTCGGGCTCGTCCCAGCCGTCGCCGAGATCCGGCACAGCGAGCCCGCCCCCGACCCGCCCGCGCGCCGGAGCCCACGCCTCCAGCTCCAGGCCGCCGTCGTCGCCCCGGACGGGAACGACGGCACCCGCGCGCGCCAGCACCGGAATCCGCGACAAAGGGGCGTCGAGCAAGACCTGGGCCGGCCCCTCGTACGCCTCCTCCGTGACCGTGTCGTACCAACGCCCCCGAGGCAGCTGCACCGCACGACGGTCGGCCCCGTGGTCCAACACCGGTGCCACCAGGAGGCAGTCACCGAGCATGAAGGCGTCCTCGCAGTCCCTGAGCGACCGGTCCTCGGGCGCCGCCCACCACAGGGGCCGCACATAGGGTGCGCCGGTGCGGCGGGCGAGCTGTGCCAGCGTCATGAAGTACGGGAGCAGCCGCCGCCGCTCGACGAGAGCCGCGCGCGCGTGCTCCAGCACGTCGTCACCGAACTCCCAGGGCTCCCGGCGCCCAGCCCGCAGACTCGCGTGCGTGCGGAACAGCGGCAGATACGCGCCGAGCTGGAACCACCGCAGGTACAGCTCGGGCGAAGGGCTGCCGTCGAAACCGCCCACGTCGGGACCCGAGTACGGCACCCCGCACAGCCCGAGCCCCATCACCAGCGACAGCGAGGCACGCAGCCCGGGCCAGCCGGTGGCCACGTCTCCGGACCAGGTCCCTCCGTAGCGTTGCATTCCGGCCCACCCGGAGCGCGAGAAGAGGAACGGCCGCTCCTGGGGATCCAGCTCGCGCAGGCCCTCGTACGCGGCCCGGGCCATCCCCAGTGCGTACACGTTGTGCGCCTCGCGATGGTCACCGCCGCGTCCCTCCAGGGAGTGCCGAGCCGATCTCGGCAGCGTCGACTCCCCGAACGCCGTGAACGACGTCGGCTCGTTCATGTCGTGCCAGAACCCCGCGAACCCCTGCGCCAGCCGCTCCTCGTAGAGGCCGCCCCACCACTGCCGCACACGCGCGTGCGTGAAGTCCGGATAGACCGACTCCCCGGGCCACGCGACTCCCCGCACCAGCCGGCCCGAGGCATCCTCTACGAAGGCGTCCTCGGCGACGCCGCTGTCGTACACCGCGTTGCCCGGCTCGGCCTTGACCGCCGGGTCGACGATCGACACCAGCCGGATGCCGTCACGGCGCAGTTCCTCGGCGAGCACCGGCAGCTTCGGAAAGCGCTCCCGGTCCACCGTGAACACCTGGTGCGCGTCGTAGTGATCGATGTCCAGGTGGACCGCGTCGAGCGGCAGGCCGCGCTCCTGATAGCCCGCGACGATCCGCCGCACCTCCTGCTCGCTGCCGAAGCCCCAGCGCGCGTGATGGTGCCCCAGGGCCCATGCGGGCGGCAGCGCGGGCGCCCCCGTGAGCGAGACCCAGGCGTGCAGCACACGCGCGGGGGTGCCCACCATCACCCAACAGCGCAGCGGGCCGCCATCCATCCGCAGCTCGCACGTCCCGGCCCGGTCGTGCCCCGACCCCGCGCCCTCCTCTCCCTCGCGCAGGCTCACCGTGCCGTCCCAGGAGGTGTCGTGGAACACGAGATGGGTGCCCGCGTCGGAGACCACCATCTGCACGGGCATCGTGATGTACAGCGGATCGTCGCCCGGTGCGAAGGCGTGCCCGGGATCCGTGTTCCACAGCCGGTACGCCCCGTCGCGCAGCCTGGGACCGGCCGCGCGCCCGCCCAGGCCGAAGAACCGTGCGTCGGCGACCACTTCGGAGCGCTGCATCCAGCGCGCCACGCCCCCGTCGACCGGTTCCCACCAACGGGGCGGCAGATCACGGCGCAGGATCACACCACCGGGGGTCCGCACCTCGACGGCACCGTGCCGGGAGACGACGACCGTCACCCGTTCGGCCACCACCCGCCAGCCGCCGTCCTTGTCGGGCTCCAGGACGGCGCGCGGGTCCGGCTCCGGGCAACGGCCCGCGAGCGCGTACGACGGCTCAGGACCGGCCCCGTCCCAGCCCCAGAACACCGCCCCGCTCACCGCGACAGTGATCTTCAACTCGGACCGCGTGAACCGGACGACCCCACCCCCGGGCCCCGGCTCCACCCCCTGCACCGGGCCCGGCACCCGCGCGCGCTCGGCCCCCCGGCGCGGCAGCCCGGCGGCGTCGGCACGCCTCCTTCGCCATGCGGCCCGCACGGTGAGCAACCCCTGGGCCGCCCCCGTCGAACCGACCGTCTTCACCGAACGCACCAGGTCACGACCGTCCATGCTGCTCACCCTGCCATTGCCTGCGCCAAATGAGTGAGTCGTTCAACTGCCGTTCACCCGTGGTGGGGGCACATCTTCACGCGGACGACCATCTGCGGCACACCCTGGTGCGGAAGTCGATCACATGGCATCGTCCGTGTCAGCCGCGTGACGCGCACACCCCAGCTCGTGCGCGACCGACGCCCACAGTCCGGGAGCAGCCGCATGTCCACCGCGAACCCCTCACCGCTCTGGCAGCCCGACCCAGAGCGCATCGCCCAGGCGCAGGTCACGAAGTTCCAGGCCTGGGCGGCCGAGCACCACGGAGCCCCGTCCGACGGCGGCTACCCGGCGTTGCACAGCTGGTCGGTACGGGAACTGGACACGTTCTGGAAGGCCGTCACCGAGTGGTTCGACGTACGGTTTTCGACCCCCCACGCGCGCGTGCTCGGCGACCGCTCGATGCCCGGCGCCGAGTGGTTTCCCGGGGCGACCCTGAACTACGCCGAGCACGCCCTGCGCGCGGCCGAGACCCGCACGGACGAACCGGCGCTCCTCTACGTCGACGAGACCCATGAGGCGACCCCGGTGAGCTGGTCCGAGCTGCGCCGCCAGGTCGGCTCCCTGGCCGCCGAGCTGCGCGCCCTCGGAGTACGCCCGGGAGACCGCGTCAGCGGCTATCTCCCGAACATTCCGCAGGCCGTGGCCGCCCTGCTCGCCACGGCCGCCGTGGGGGCCGTGTGGACGTCCTGCGCCCCCGATTTCGGCGCGCGCAGTGTCCTCGACCGCTTCCAGCAGGTCGAACCCGTCGTGCTCTTCACGGTCGACGGCTACCGCTATGGCGGCAAGGAGCACGACCGCCGGGACGTGGTCGCCGAGCTGCGCCGCGAACTGCCGACCCTGCGTGCCGTCGTCCACATCCCGCTGCTCGGCACCGAAGCCCCCGAAGGCGCCCTGGACTGGTCCGAGCTGACCTCGGCGGACGTGGCGCCCGTCTTCGAGCAGGTGCCCTTCGACCACCCTCTGTGGGTGCTGTACTCCTCCGGTACGACCGGCCTCCCCAAGGCCATCGTCCAGTCCCAGGGCGGCATCCTCGTCGAGCACCTCAAACAACTGGGCCTGCACTGCGACCTCGGTCCCGAGGACCGCTTCTTCTGGTACACGTCCACCGGCTGGATGATGTGGAACTTCCTCGTCTCCGGCCTGCTCACGGGCGCCACGATCGTCCTCTACGACGGCAGCCCCGGCTACCCGGACACGGCCGCCCAGTGGCGGATCGCCGAACGCACGGGAGCGACCCTCTTCGGCACGTCCGCCGCGTATGTGATGGCGTGCCGCAAGGCGGGTGTCCACCCCTCCCGGGACTTCGACCTCACGCGCGTGCAGTGCGTCGCGACGACCGGCTCGCCCCTGCCGCCCGACGGCTTCCGCTGGCTGCACGACGAGGTCCGCGACGACCTGTGGATCGCCTCCGTCAGCGGTGGCACGGACGTGTGCTCCTGCTTCGCGGGAGCGGTCCCGACGCTCCCGGTGTACATCGGGGAACTCCAGGCCCCCGGCCTCGGCACCGACCTCCAGTCCTGGGATCCCGGCGGCAAGCCCCTGACCGACGAGGTCGGTGAGCTGGTGGTCACCAACCCGATGCCGTCCATGCCCATCCGTTTCTGGAACGATCCCGACGGCAGCCGCTACCACGACAGCTACTTCGACACGTATCCCGGCGTCTGGCGCCACGGCGACTGGATCACCGTCACCTCGCGTGGTTCCGTCGTCATCCACGGCCGCTCGGACTCGACGCTCAACCGCCAGGGCGTGCGCATGGGGTCGGCCGACATCTACGAAGCCGTCGAACGCCTCCCCGAGATCAAAGAGTCGCTCGTCATCGGCATCGAACAGCCCGACGGCGGCTACTGGATGCCCCTCTTCGTCCACCTCGCCCCCGGAGCCGCGCTCGACGAGGCCCTCCTGAACCGCATCAAGCAGACCATCCGCGAACAGCTCTCCCCGCGTCACGTCCCCGACGAGGTCATCGAGGTGCCCGGCATCCCGCACACCCTCACGGGCAAACGCATCGAGGTTCCGGTCAAGCGCCTCCTCCAGGGAGCCCCTTTGGAGAAGGCGGTCAACGTCGGCTCCGTGGACAACGTCGAGTTGCTGCACTTCTACGAAGAGCTCGCCCGCAAGCGCGGCTGATCAACCTCCGTAGGTGGCCTCGGACTCGCCGAGCACGACAGCGAAGTCCGAGGCCAGGCGCACCGCGTCGGGCGTCTCCAGTTCCGCGACCGAGATCCGTACACCGGGCGCGGAAGCGAGTCTGAACCGCGCACCCGCAGCGACCCACCACCCGTGGGACCGCAGCCCATTGACGACGGCCGACTCGTCCCGCACCGGTACCCAGACATTCATTCCGCTCACGGAATGAGCCTCGATGCCACGCTCCGCGAACTCATGGAGCAGTGCGTTCCGCCGCAGCGCGTACGTTTCTTCGGCGCGCGCGACCAACGCGCGTGTGTCGTCGTCCGTCAGCAGCCCGTACACCGTCTCCTGGAGGAGGTGGCTGACCCAGCCGGAGGTGAGCAGCATCCGGCCGTCGTGCCGGGCCAGCGTGATCGGATCGCAGGCCGCCGCCGCCCACCGCAGGTCCGTCCCCAGGAACTTGCTCACGGTCCGTACGTGCACCCAGCGCGTCAGACCGCCAGCGGTCAACGTGTGAAGAGGCGCATCGGCGACGGCGGACGCATGGTCGTTCTCCACCACCAGCACATCGGGCTCTTCCCGGAGTACGACGACCAGAGCGTCCCGGCGCTCCGCCGAGAAGCGACCGCCGTACGGATTCTGCGCCCGTGGACTGCACACCACCGCTCGTACGCCGGCCCGTAGCGCGTCTCGCAGGGCCTCGGGCCGCATCCCCTGGTCGTCCACCGCGACCGGGACCGTACGCAGCCCCAGAGCCGTGACCAGGTCCAGCAGATGGTGATAGCCGGGGTCTTCCATGGCAACGGCGTCACCGGGGCGCAACTCCACCGACAGCAGCCGCCCGATCAGATCGAGCGCGCCATGTGCGAAGGTCACGTGGTCCGTCGGCACACCGTCCGGGCCCAGCCAGTCGCGCACCGCGTCCTCCAACCGCGCCAGACGCGGAGTGCTGCGGTGCGACCGCGCGCCGGGGGAGAGCCGCGAGGGCGGCACCAGGCGCGGAAGCAGCCGAGGGTCGGGGTGGCCGCCCGCCAGGTCCCGTAGCCCGTCCGGCACTTTCGGGGGTCGCCGTGACGCCACCGCGGGAGCCGCGGCGACCACGGTCCCGCCCCGCCCGCGCGTCACCACGATCCCGCGCCGCCGTAGTTCCTTGTACGCCGTCGCGACCGTTCCCGGGCTCACCCCGAGCTGGTCGGCAAGCCCGCGCACCGGAGGCAGCGCCGCACCCGGACCCAACGCGCCTTCGGCCACGCCTCGTTCGACGGACGAGGCAATTCCCTTGGCCGTCGTACCACTGATCCCATATTGTGTTGCCACGTTACCAAGTATGTATCAATACATAAATGGAAGCAAGGGGGAACGGTGGGCCCGATCAGTCGCGCAGCCGCCGCATGGTCGTCACGCATTCCAGGAGGCCCCGACGGCCGGAGAATGCTCTGGATCGCCCTCGTCGACCGGACCGGCAGCGGTCTGTGGGCAGCCGTCTCGGTCCTGTACTTCACCTACGTCACCGGCCTGTCCGTGGCACAGGTCGGTACCCTCGCCGCGGTCTCGGGGGCCATCGGTATCGCCGGCGCACCACTCGGCGGCCGCATCGCCGACCGCCTGCCCCTGACCCGCGTCCTGATCTTCCTGCAGATCCTGCGAGCCCTGGCCTCCCTCGCACTGCTCACCACCGACAACTACGCCCTGCTGCTGGCCTTCTCGGCCGCCGGCAGCTTCGGCGACCGGGCCGCCAATGTGCTCACCAAGCTGTACGCCACCCGCGTCTCGGGACCCGACCGCGTCCGCTACCAGGCCGTCACCAGAACCGTCGCCAACGCCGGATGGGCCCTGGGCGGCCTCACCGCCGCGGCCGCCCTCACCGTCGGCACCACCACCGCCTACCAATGCCTCCTGACAGGAGACGCCCTGTCGTTCGTCGCCGCGGCCCTCCTCACCGCGTGCTGCGCCGAACCGCCGTCCCCCGCACGCACGATCGCCACGTCCAAGGACCCGCTCCCCACCACCAAGCCGGCCAACCCATGGCGCGACCGCGGCTACCTCGCGTACGTCGCCACCGAGACCGTCCTCTTCCTCGACGACGCCGTGTTCAAGGTCGGCCTGCCACTCTGGATCGCCCACTCCCACCAGGCACCACACGGGCTCGCCCCGCTGCTCATGGTCCTCAACAACGTGATGGTCGTGGCCCTTCAGGTGCCCCTGGCCCGCCTCGGCGCCACGACGGCCGCCGCGCGCTCCCTGCTGCTACCCCTCTCCGCGGCCTTCGCTCTCGGCGGCGTCGCCATGACGCTCTCGGCCACGGGCGGAGTCATCACCACCACGCTGTTCCTCACGACCTCGGCCATCGCCTTCACCGTGGCGGAGATGCTGCACGCCACCGTCTCCTGGGAACTCTCCGTCGCCCTCGCGCCCGGGACGGCCCAGGGCGCCTACCTCGGCGTCCATGGACTGGCGCAGTCCGTCCAGCGAAGCATCGGACCACTGGCCGTCACCGCAGCCATCGCGACCGGCCCGCTCGGCTGGACGGTCTTCGGCACCACCATCGCTGTGACCTGCGTGTTCCAGCACCGTATGGTGCGCGACCACCTCTCCCGCCCCGCGTTGTCAGTGCCTCCAGTTACTGTGAGTGAGCATTGATCGACTGTGCACAGGGGGAAACATGGCGCACACCGAGCACCAGACCATGCGACGCGTCCTGCGTCGTGAAATCGCCGGCACCATCGGTCTGCTGACCGACGAGCACGACTTCACGGCGATGCGGCGCTACCGCACCTTCACGTTCAACGACCACACGACCTACCTCCAGCAGGTGGAATCCCTGCTCAAGACCCTGGCCGCCCAGGGCAGCCACACCACGGTCGCGCTCTTCGACCCAGAGGAATACGCGGAGTTCTGCACCCACAACGGCCTGGAACCCGACGCCGTCACCAGCCGTACACGCTTCACCGCGGAACTAGCCGCCTCCGGGCCCACCGTTCCGTACGAAGGACAGCCCCTCGACGAACTCGTTCCCGACCTCGTCGACGAAGCCGTCCGCAAAGCGACCTGGGAGTACGCGACCACGCTCCTGGCGCGCATCGGCAACTGCGCATCCTGCGGAGAGGACATCGGACGGGCGGCCTTCGCCCGCGCCACGCACCTGCTCACCCGCGTCCTCGACACCGCGAGCCCCGGCGAGCGCCATCTCGTGTGCAGTGTCTCCGCGGCACCCGAAACACTCGTCGCGGTGCTGCGGGCCGACGACGACGCCGAGGGCACCACCCGCCTCGACGAGTCGGAAGCCCTCGAATTCACCACCGTCCTCGCCTTGGGCCTCGCCACCGGCAGCGCCGGAGGCCTGGTCATGCGCACCACCGCCCCCGACATGACCGACCGCGTCTACGGATGGCGACTGCGCGGAGAAGGCCTGGAACCCCTCACCGCAGGCGAGGTCTTCGACGCCTACTGCACCGATGTCGTATCCGGAGACCTGGTCTCCCCGGAGTCCGGCGTCGACTACTGCGTACCACCCGACCTCGGCAGCGGAGAAGAGGCGCCAGGCCACGCGCACTGAACGCGAAGGGGCGCCCCACCCGCAGGTGGAGCGCCCCTGAGCAACCGTCGCTCGGCGAACCGTCCCGGCTACTCGCCGGACAGCACCGCCTGAGCCGCTGTGCGCGCCTCCTCGGCCGTGTCCGTGGCACGCGCGGCTGCGGCAGCGCGCTCGCACTGCGCCAGCGTGTACTTGGCGAGTGTCGCCCGGACATAGGGAATCGACGCGGCACCCATCGACAAGGAGGTGACACCCAGACCGGTCAGCACACACGCGAGCAGCGGATCGGACGCGGCCTCACCGCAGACACCACAGCTCTTGCCCTCGGCCTTCGCCGCCTCGGCGGACAGGGCGACCAGGTCGAGCAGCGCGGGCTGCCAGGGGTCCTGCAGACGGGACACCGCGCCCACCTGCCGGTCGGCGGCGAAGGTGTACTGCGCGAGGTCGTTGGTCCCCAGCGACAGGAACTCGACCTCCTGCAGGATCGAGCGAGCCCGCAGCGCGGCCGACGGAATCTCCACCATCGCGCCGAACTTCGCCTTCAGCCCGGCGGCCCGGCACGCGTCCGCGAACGCCTTGGCGTCGACGCGGTCGGCGACCATCGGCGCCATGACCTCGAGGTAGACCGGCAGCCCCTCCACAGCCTTCGCGAGCGCCGTCAACTGCGTACGCAGGACGTCGGGGTGGTCGAGCAGGGTGCGCAGACCCCGCACACCCAGCGCCGGGTTCGGCTCGTCGGCAGGAGTGAGGAAGTCCAGCGGCTTGTCCGCGCCCGCGTCCAGCACCCGCACCACGACACGCCCCTCGGGGAACGCCTCGAGCACCTTGCGGTACGCATCGACCTGCTTCTCCTCGGACGGCGCCTGCTTGCTGTCGTCCAGGAAGAGGAACTCGGTACGGAACAGACCGACGCCCTCGGCTCCCGCCTCGACAGCGGCCGGCACATCGGCGGGACCGCCGACATTGGCCAGCAGCGGCACCTTGTGACCGTCGGAGGTGGCACCAGGTCCGGTCGAGGCAGACAGAGCTGCCTTGCGCTCGGCCGCCGCGGCCTCCAGCTGCGCCCGCTTCTCGGCGCTCGGCTCCACGAAGATCTCGCCGGTGCTGCCGTCCACGGCGATCACCGTGCCTTCGGCGAGCTCACCGGCGCCGGGGAGCGCGACGACCGCGGGCACTCCGAGCGCCCGAGCCAGGATCGCGCTGTGGCTGGTCGGCCCGCCCTCCTCGGTGACGAAGCCGAGGACGAGGGTGGGGTCGAGCAGCGCCGTGTCCGCGGGCGCGAGGTCACGAGCAATAAGGACGTACGGCTCGTCGCTGTCCGGGACGCCCGGCATGGGCACCCCGAGCAGCCGGGCGACGATACGGTTCCGCACGTCGTCGAGGTCGGCCACGCGACCGGCGAGGTACTCACCGGCACCCGCCAGCAGCGCGCGGTACGAGGCGAACGCGTCGTAGACCGCTCGCTCGGCCGTGCTGCCGACCGCGATACGCCGATCCACGTCCGCCATCAACTCGGGGTCCTGGGCCATCATGGCCTGCGCCTCGAGCACGGCCTGGGCTTCGCCCCCCGCCAGATTGCCGCGCGCCATCAGATCGGCCGCCACAGCCTCGACGGCCTTGCGGGCGCGCCCCTGTTCGCGCTCCGCGTCCTCCACCGGGATCTGCTTGGCAGGCGGCTCAAGCACCGCCGTTCCCATGTGCCGAACCTCGCCGATCGCCACACCGTGGCTCACGCCGACGCCTCGCAGCGTTGTCTCCATCTCACCCGTCTCCGATAGTGCGGCGCGTCTCGCCGCCGCGGTGGTTTTAGAAACTGCCGTCTACGACGGCAGTGCTGTTGATGTCACTGCCAGCTGAAAAGGGTGTCGCCGGCCTTCACATCGCCGTCCTCGCGGAGATCGGAGAGGGAGTCGGCCGTCGCCTCGAGCGCCACGACCGGGCAGATCGGGGACTTGCCGGCCTCTTCGACGGCAGCCGGGTTCCAACGCACGACGGCCTGACCGCGCGTCACGGTGTCACCCTTGTTGACGAGGAGCTCGAAACCCTCGCCATTGAGCTGCACCGTGTCGATGCCCAGGTGCGTGAGCACGCCATGGCCCTGTCCGTCGACGACGACGAAGGCATGCGGGTGCAGCGAGACGATCACCCCGTCCACAGGGGCGACAGCCTCCCCGGGTTCGCGCACGGGGTCGATCGCCGTGCCGGGGCCTACCATCGCTCCGGAGAAGACGGGATCCGGTACCGCGGCGAGTCCGATGGTGCGTCCTGCAAGAGGGGACGTCACGGTGGTCATGGGAAGCCTCCCAGGGGTGGAGATTCATATGGGCCGTCACTGCCTGTACCGGACGGCGCACTGCTGAGCAGGGTATGTCATATGAACTGTCGGTTCCGCATGAGAGGTCCCGGTTGGCGGCCCTAGAGCACCACGCAAACGATTTGCGCGCGCTCCAAACCCCCATGTACAGTCGTACTCCTGCTTGAGGCTGAGCGACGCGACCAAGCGTCCTTGCCTGGCAGCACCCAACTTGTCAGATCCTATCTCGGGGTCTGGTTCTGCATGTCCGCAGGACCTTGGTCAGAGAGACGGAAAAACGCTGATACTGTTTGGACCGCCGGAAAGGGAAACGCGGAAGCGGAAACCTGGAAAGCACCGAGGAAATCGGATCGCGAAACGGTCTGATAGAGTCGGAAACGCAAGAATAAAGCAAAAAAGCAAGACCGAAGGGAAGCGCCCGGAGGAAAGCCCGAGAGGGTGAGTACAAAGGAAGCGTCCGTTCCTTGAGAACTCAACAGCGTGCCAAAAATCAACGCCAGATATGTTGATACCCCGTCTCCGGCCGATCGGCTGGGGCGAGGTTCCTTTGAAAAAGTCCTGCCGGGCACTGCCTGGTAGGCGCACAGCGAGGACGCTGTGAACCGGGGGGATTATTCCTCTTCCTGGTTCCGCTCTCGTGGTGTCGTCCCGATTACGGGAAAACATTCACGGAGAGTTTGATCCTGGCTCAGGACGAACGCTGGCGGCGTGCTTAACACATGCAAGTCGAACGATGAAGCCCTTCGGGGTGGATTAGTGGCGAACGGGTGAGTAACACGTGGGCAATCTGCCCTTCACTCTGGGACAAGCCCTGGAAACGGGGTCTAATACCGGATAACACCTGCCTGGGCATCTGGGTGGGTTAAAAGCTCCGGCGGTGAAGGATGAGCCCGCGGCCTATCAGCTTGTTGGTGAGGTAGTGGCTCACCAAGGCGACGACGGGTAGCCGGCCTGAGAGGGCGACCGGCCACACTGGGACTGAGACACGGCCCAGACTCCTACGGGAGGCAGCAGTGGGGAATATTGCACAATGGGCGAAAGCCTGATGCAGCGACGCCGCGTGAGGGATGACGGCCTTCGGGTTGTAAACCTCTTTCAGCAGGGAAGAAGCGAGAGTGACGGTACCTGCAGAAGAAGCGCCGGCTAACTACGTGCCAGCAGCCGCGGTAATACGTAGGGCGCAAGCGTTGTCCGGAATTATTGGGCGTAAAGAGCTCGTAGGCGGCTTGTCACGTCGGGTGTGAAAGCCCGGGGCTTAACCCCGGGTCTGCATTCGATACGGGCTAGCTAGAGTGTGGTAGGGGAGATCGGAATTCCTGGTGTAGCGGTGAAATGCGCAGATATCAGGAGGAACACCGGTGGCGAAGGCGGATCTCTGGGCCATTACTGACGCTGAGGAGCGAAAGCGTGGGGAGCGAACAGGATTAGATACCCTGGTAGTCCACGCCGTAAACGGTGGGAACTAGGTGTTGGCGACATTCCACGTCGTCGGTGCCGCAGCTAACGCATTAAGTTCCCCGCCTGGGGAGTACGGCCGCAAGGCTAAAACTCAAAGGAATTGACGGGGGCCCGCACAAGCAGCGGAGCATGTGGCTTAATTCGACGCAACGCGAAGAACCTTACCAAGGCTTGACATACACCGGAAACGGCCAGAGATGGTCGCCCCCTTGTGGTCGGTGTACAGGTGGTGCATGGCTGTCGTCAGCTCGTGTCGTGAGATGTTGGGTTAAGTCCCGCAACGAGCGCAACCCTTGTTCTGTGTTGCCAGCATGCCCTTCGGGGTGATGGGGACTCACAGGAGACTGCCGGGGTCAACTCGGAGGAAGGTGGGGACGACGTCAAGTCATCATGCCCCTTATGTCTTGGGCTGCACACGTGCTACAATGGCAGGTACAATGAGCTGCGAAGCCGTGAGGCGGAGCGAATCTCAAAAAGCCTGTCTCAGTTCGGATTGGGGTCTGCAACTCGACCCCATGAAGTCGGAGTTGCTAGTAATCGCAGATCAGCATTGCTGCGGTGAATACGTTCCCGGGCCTTGTACACACCGCCCGTCACGTCACGAAAGTCGGTAACACCCGAAGCCGGTGGCCCAACCCCTTGTGGGAGGGAGCTGTCGAAGGTGGGACTGGCGATTGGGACGAAGTCGTAACAAGGTAGCCGTACCGGAAGGTGCGGCTGGATCACCTCCTTTCTAAGGAGCATCTAGGCTGCCGGGCTTGCCCGGTGGTCCAGGGCCATTACGTCGGCAAATGTTCGACGGTGGTTGCTCATGGGTGGAACGTTGATTATTCGGCATTTTCGGTCATCTCAGGCTGTGAGTACTGCTCTTCGGGGCGTGGAAAGCTGATCATGGGTGGCGGGGATGCCGGGCACGCTGTTGGGTGTCTGAAGGTACGGCCGATTGTTGGCTGCCTTCAGTGCCGGCCCCAGTGCACTCGAACCGGAAGGTTCGGGGTGATGGGTGGTTGGTCGTTGTTTGAGAACTGCACAGTGGACGCGAGCATCTGTGGCCAAGTTTTTAAGGGCGCACGGTGGATGCCTTGGCACCAGGAACCGATGAAGGACGTGGGAGGCCACGATAGTCCCCGGGGAGTCGTCAACCAGGCTTTGATCCGGGGGTTTCCGAATGGGGAAACCCGGCAGTCGTCATGGGCTGTCACCCTTGCCTGAACACATAGGGCAAGTGGAGGGAACGCGGGGAAGTGAAACATCTCAGTACCCGCAGGAAGAGAAAACAACCGTGATTCCGGGAGTAGTGGCGAGCGAAACTGGATGAGGCCAAACCATATGCGTGTGAGACCCGGCAGGGGTTGCGTATGTGGGGTTGTGGGATTTCTCTTTCACGGTCTGCCGGCCGTGAGACGAGTCAGAAACCGTTGATGTAGGCGAAGGACATGCGAAAGGTCCGGCGTAGAGGGTAAGACCCCCGTAGTCGAAACGTCAACGGCTCGTTTGAGAAACACCCAAGTAGCACGGGGCCCGAGAAATCCCGTGTGAATCTGGCGGGACCACCCGCTAAGCCTAAATATTCCCTGGTGACCGATAGCGGATAGTACCGTGAGGGAATGGTGAAAAGTACCGCGGGAGCGGAGTGAAATAGTACCTGAAACCGTGTGCCTACAAGCCGTGGGAGCGTCGGGCAAGCACTTGTGCTTGCCTCGTGACTGCGTGCCTTTTGAAGAATGAGCCTGCGAGTTTGCGGTGTGTTGCGAGGTTAACCCGTGTGGGGAAGCCGTAGCGAAAGCGAGTCCGAATAGGGCGATTTAGTAGCGCGCTCAAGACCCGAAGCGGAGTGATCTAGCCATGGGCAGGTTGAAGCGGCTGTAAGAGGTCGTGGAGGACCGAACCCACCAGGGTTGAAAACCTGGGGGATGACCTGTGGTTAGGGGTGAAAGGCCAATCAAACTCCGTGATAGCTGGTTCTCCCCGAAATGCATTTAGGTGCAGCGTCGTGTGTTTCTTGCCGGAGGTAGAGCACTGGATAGGCGATGGGCCCTACCGGGTTACTGACCTTAGCCAAACTCCGAATGCCGGTAAGTGAGAGCGCGGCAGTGAGACTGTGGGGGATAAGCTCCATGGTCGAGAGGGAAACAGCCCAGAGCATCGACTAAGGCCCCTAAGCGTACGCTAAGTGGGAAAGGATGTGGAGTCGCAGAGACAACCAGGAGGTTGGCTTAGAAGCAGCCACCCTTGAAAGAGTGCGTAATAGCTCACTGGTCTAGTGATTCCGCGCCGACAATGTAGCGGGGCTCAAGCGTACCGCCGAAGTCGTGTCATTGCAGCAATACTCCCAACGGAGGCTGTGATGGGTAGGGGAGCGTCGTGTGCCGGGTGAAGCCGCGCCGGAAGGCAGTGGTGGACGGTTCACGAGTGAGAATGCAGGCATGAGTAGCGATACACACGTGAGAAACGTGTGCGCCGATTGACTAAGGGTTCCTGGGTCAAGCTGATCTGCCCAGGGTAAGTCGGGACCTAAGGCGAGGCCGACAGGCGTAGTCGATGGATAACCGGTTGATATTCCGGTACCCGCTGTGAAGCGTCAAACATCGAACCAGGCGATGCTAAGTCCGTGAAGCCGCCCCGGAGCCTTCGGGCAAAGGGGAGTGGTGGAGCCGACGGACCAGACCTGTAGTAGGTGAGTGATGGGGTGACGCAGGAAGGTAGTCCATCCCGGGCGGTGGTTGTCCCGGGGTAAGGGTGTAGGCCGTGTGATAGGTAAATCCGTCACACATTAAGGCTGAGACCTGATGCCGAGCCGATTGTGGTGAAGTGGATGATCCTATGCTGTCGAGAAAAGCCTCTAGCGAGTTTCATGGCGGCCCGTACCCTAAACCGACTCAGGTGGTCAGGTAGAGAATACCGAGGCGTTCGGGTGAACTATGGTTAAGGAACTCGGCAAAATGCCCCCGTAACTTCGGGAGAAGGGGGCCATCACCGGTGATGAGTCTTGCACTCTGAGCTGGGGGTGGCCGCAGAGACCAGCGAGAAGCGACTGTTTACTAAAAACACAGGTCCGTGCGAAGCCGTAAGGCGATGTATACGGACTGACGCCTGCCCGGTGCTGGAACGTTAAGGGGACCGGTTAGTCACTCTTCGGGGTGGCGAAGCTGAGAACTTAAGCGCCAGTAAACGGCGGTGGTAACTATAACCATCCTAAGGTAGCGAAATTCCTTGTCGGGTAAGTTCCGACCTGCACGAATGGCGTAACGACTTCTCGACTGTCTCAACCATAGGCCCGGTGAAATTGCACTACGAGTAAAGATGCTCGTTTCGCGCAGCAGGACGGAAAGACCCCGGGACCTTTACTACAGTTTGATATTGGTGTTCGGTTCGGCTTGTGTAGGATAGGTGGGAGACTGTGAAGTGCGGGCGCCAGCCCGTGTGGAGTCGTCGTTGAAATACCACTCTGGTCGTGCTGGATGTCTAACCTGGGTCCGTGATCCGGATCAGGGACAGTGTCTGATGGGTAGTTTAACTGGGGCGGTTGCCTCCTAAAGAGTAACGGAGGCGCCCAAAGGTTCCCTCAGCCTGGTTGGTAATCAGGTGTTGAGTGTAAGTGCACAAGGGAGCTTGACTGTGAGACCGACGGGTCGAGCAGGGACGAAAGTCGGGACTAGTGATCCGGCGGTGGCTTGTGGAAGCGCCGTCGCTCAACGGATAAAAGGTACCCCGGGGATAACAGGCTGATCTTCCCCAAGAGTCCATATCGACGGGATGGTTTGGCACCTCGATGTCGGCTCGTCGCATCCTGGGGCTGGAGTCGGTCCCAAGGGTTGGGCTGTTCGCCCATTAAAGCGGTACGCGAGCTGGGTTTAGAACGTCGTGAGACAGTTCGGTCCCTATCCGCTGTGCGCGTAGGAATATTGAGAAGGGCTGTCCCTAGTACGAGAGGACCGGGACGGACGAACCTCTGGTGTGCCAGTTGTCCTGCCAAGGGCATGGCTGGTTGGCTACGTTCGGGAGGGATAACCGCTGAAAGCATCTAAGCGGGAAGCCTGCTTCGAGATGAGTATTCCCACCCCCTTGAGGGGTTAAGGCTCCCAGTAGACGACTGGGTTGATAGGCCGGATCTGGAAGGCGGGTAACCGCTGGAGGTGACCGGTACTAATAGGCCGAGGGCTTGTCCTCAGTTGCTCGCGTCCACTGTGTTGGTTCTGAAACCACGAACAACCCCGTTGTCGGGCCACGGCAATGGTGCGGTAGTTACAGTTTCATAGTGTTTCGGTGGTCATAGCGTGAGGGAAACGCCCGGTTACATTCCGAACCCGGAAGCTAAGCCTCACAGCGCCGATGGTACTGCAGGGGGGACCCTGTGGGAGAGTAGGACGCCGCCGAGCTAATTTTATGGGAACCCCCGTACCGGGATATCGGTACGGGGGTTTTCTGCGTTCGGGCCCAGGTCTTTTTTCGCGGTGGCTCCTGCACCCCTCCGCGCTCCGACGTGAGCGCTGCGGGTAAGGTCAGGGGGCATCATTGGCTCGTTTCCCACAGGAGGCCCCCGGGTGGAGGTCCAGGAGACCCGCGTCCAGACGGACCGGGTCCTCACCATCCCGAACATCCTCAGCATGGCGCGCCTCGTCGGCGTGCCCGTCTTCCTGTGGCTGATCCTCCGGCCCGAGTTCGGTGGTCCCAAGAGTGACGGCTGGGCCCTGCTCGTGCTCATGCTGAGCGGCATCAGTGACTATCTGGACGGGAAGCTCGCGCGGCGCTGGAACCAAATCAGCAGCCTCGGCCGGCTGCTCGATCCCGCGGCGGACCGGCTCTACATTCTGTCCACTCTTGTGGGGCTCACCTGGCGCGAGATTCTGCCGCTGTGGTTGACGGCTGTACTTCTGGCGCGCGAGTTGGTTCTGCTGGTGGTCGTGGCTGTCCTGCGGCGTCACGGCTATCCGCCGCTGCAGGTGAACTTCCTCGGGAAGGCTGCCACCTTCAACCTGATGTACGCCTTCCCTCTGTTGCTGCTCAGCGACGGAAGTGGATGGCTCGCCTCACTCGCCGCGATTTTCGGATGGGCGTTCGCCGGGTGGGGTACAACCCTCTATTGGTGGGCAGGAGTCCTCTACGTGGTCCAGGTCCGCCGGCTTCTCAGGGCGGACGCCATGGCCGATTGAGCTCGGCCCGATGGGGCAGCTGAAGCGCCCGGATGGCCCGCACTCGAAAACTGCGGGACAATCAGGACGGGTGAAGTCGGCTAGACCGTCGTCTCTTCAAGGAGGACGCTTCCGACATGAAGGCCGTCGTGATGGCCGGAGGCGAAGGCACACGCCTTCGCCCTATGACCTCAAGCATGCCCAAGCCGCTCCTGCCGGTGGTGAACCGCCCGATCATGGAGCACGTGTTGCGGCTGCTCAAAAGGCATGGGCTCAACGAGACCGTGGTTACTGTCCAGTTCTTGGCCTCGTTGGTCAAGAACTACTTCGGTGACGGCGAGGAGCTCGGTATGGAGCTCACTTATGCCAATGAGGAGAAGCCACTCGGTACTGCCGGGAGCGTCAAGAACGCCGAAGAGGCGCTGAAGGACGACACTTTCCTAGTGATCTCCGGTGACGCCCTGACCGACTTCGATCTCACCGACCTCATCAATTTCCACAAGGAAAAGGGTGCGCTGGTCACCGTCTGCTTGACGCGTGTACCGAATCCCCTTGAATTCGGCATCACCATCGTGGACGAAGAGGGCAAGGTCGAGCGCTTCCTGGAGAAACCGACCTGGGGCCAGGTCTTCTCCGACACTGTCAACACGGGTATCTACGTGATGGAGCCCGAAGTCTTCGACTACGTCGAGGCCGACGTCTCCGTCGACTGGTCCGGCGATGTCTTCCCTCAACTGATGAAGGAGGGCAAGCCGGTCTTCGGTTATATCGCCGAGGGTTACTGGGAAGACGTCGGCACCCACGAGAGCTATGTGAAAGCGCAGGCCGACGTCCTGGAGGGCAAGGTCGACGTCGAGATCGACGGTTTCGAGATCTCCCCGGGCGTGTGGGTCGCCGAAGGCGCCGAGGTGCACTCCGACGCCGTACTGCGAGGTCCGCTCTACATCGGTGACTACGCCAAGGTCGAGGCGGACGCCGAAATCCGCGAACACACCATCGTCGGCTCCAACGTCGTCGTCAAGAGTGGGGCCTTCCTGCACAGAGCCGTGGTCCACGACAACGTGTACATCGGCCAGCACAGCAATTTGCGCGGCTGCGTGATCGGGAAGAACACCGACATCATGCGGGCCGCGCGGATCGAGGACGGCGCCGTCATCGGCGATGAATGCCTTGTCGGTGAAGAATCGATCATTCAGGGAAACGTACGTGTCTATCCGTTCAAGACCATCGAGGCCGGCGCCGTCGTCAGCACCTCGGTGATCTGGGAGTCGCGCGGGCAGGCGCATCTCTTCGGCGCCCGTGGTGTCTCCGGAATCCTGAACGTGGAGATCACTCCGGAACTCGCCGTGCGCCTCGCGGGGGCGTACGCGACGACGCTGAAGAAGGGCTCCACCGTCACCACGGCCCGCGACCACTCCCGAGGCGCCCGCGCGTTGAAGCGGGCGGTCATCTCGGCCCTGCAGACCAGCGCCATCGACGTACGCGACCTGGAGAACGTACCGCTGCCGGTGGCTCGACAGCAGACCGCCAGGGGCAGTGCGGGCGGGATCATGATCCGTACGACGCCCGGGGTGCCGGACTCCGTCGACATCATGTTCTTCGACGGGCAGGGTGCCGACCTGTCGCAAGGAGGTCAGCGGAAGCTGGACCGAGTGTTCGCGCGGCAGGAGTACCGGCGCGCGTTCCCGGGTGAGATCGGGGATCTGCACTTCCCGGCCAGTGTCTTCGACTCGTACACCGGATCACTGCTCAGGAACGTGGACACCACCGGCATCAAGGAATCCGGTCTGAAGGTGGTCGTGGACGCTTCGAACGGCAGTGCGGGGCTTGTGCTGCCCAGCCTGTTGGGCAAGCTCGGTGTGGACTCCCTGACCATCAATCCCGGTCTCGACGAGTCCAGGCCAACGGAGACGGCGGACACGCGGCGGGCCGGTCTGGTCCGGCTGGGCGAGATCGTGGCGTCCGCGCGCGCCGCGTTCGGGGTGCGCTTCGACCCGGTGGGCGAGCGGCTCTCGCTCGTCGACGAGAAGGGGCGGATCGTCGAGGACGACCGGGCCCTGCTCGTGATGCTCGATCTGGTGGCCGCGGAGCGGCGCAGTGGGCGGGTGGCGCTGCCGGTGACCACCACGCGGATCGCCGAGCAGGTGGCGGCCTACCACGGGACACAGGTGGAGTGGACGACCACGTCTCCGGACGATCTGACGAGGGTCGGACGCGAGGAGTCGACGATCTTCGGCGGTGACGGGCGTGGCGGATTCATCATTCCGGAGTTCAGCAGCGTCTTCGACGGCGCGGCGGCTTTCGTACGACTGATCGGGCTGGTGGCGCGGACGCAGCTCACGCTCAGCCAGATCGACGCGCGGATTCCGCGGGCGCATGTCCTCAAGCGTGATCTGGCCACTCCCTGGGCCGTCAAGGGCCTGGTGATGCGCCGGGTCGTGGAGGCGGCCGGGGACCGGTTCGTGGACACGACCGACGGTGTACGGGTCGTGGAGACCGACGGACGCTGGGTGATGGTGCTGCCCGACCCCGCCGAGGCGGTCACACATCTGTGGGCGGAGGGCCCGGACGACGCGTCCGCGGAGGCCCTGCTCGACGAGTGGGCGGCCGTGGTGGACAGCGCCGGTCGCTGAAACGGACAGCACGCGTGCGTGCCGGACAAGTGCCCCCAAAGGGGCCTGTCCGGCACGCCGGTGGGGCCATTCGGAGGTAGCGCCCGCGACGTGCGACGATGTGCGGCATGCCGCAGCAGCCCCCCATTCGGAGCACACCTCCGCGCCCCACGCGCCCGGACGCCTCCATGTCGCTGCTCACCAACGTCATGGATCACAGCCTCGACGACGGATACGCCGAGGCTGCCGCCCGTAGGGAGGCCGAGGGCACCGGCGGCATACCGAAAACGGTACGGGCGAAGCTGGGTCTGGCGGCCGGTCTCGTCCTCGCGGCCCTGGTGGTCACCGTGGGCGCGGCGAACGCGCGGATAGCGGCCCCCGTCGTCGCCAAGGAGCGCCAGGAGCTCATCGACCGTGTCGAGCGCGAGACCGCGGCCGCGGACAAGCTCGAGAGCGGTGTCGACACCCTGCGCGACGACGTGAGCGCCCGGCAGAACGAGGCGTTGAAGAAGCAGGGGGGCAGCGGTCAGGCCGATCTGGTGGGCATCCTGTCCGGTGCCGTCGCCGTCCACGGGTCCGGTGTGAAACTCGTCGTGAACGACGCCAAGGAAGCCACCGAGGGCGGCGACGGCAATCCCCGTGAGACCAGTGGGTTCTCCGACACCGGGCGCGTCCGCGACCGTGACATGCAGCGGGTCGTCAACGGGCTCTGGGAGTCCGGCGCGGAGGCCGTCTCGATCAACGGACAGCGGCTGACGGCACTGTCGGCGATCAGGGCCGCCGGTGACGCGATACTGGTCGACAACAAGCCGCTGGTGCCGCCCTACACGGTGCTGGCGGTGGGGGACGGCGAACGGCTCAGCACCAGGTTCCAGAACAGTGCCGACGGCCTGTATCTGCACGCCCTGCAGGAGAACTACGGCATCCGGACCGCCATTTCCGTCGAAAATGACGTCCAGTTGTCCGCCGCACCGAGTGTGATCGTACGTACAGCACAGCCGAGCACAGAGAAGGGCACATCGTGATCGCCGTACTGGGCCTCGTCGTGGGAGTCGTGGCTGGATTGTTGGTCCGGCCCGAGGTTCCGGCGGTCGTCGAGCCTTACCTTCCGATCGCCGTCGTGGCGGCGCTCGACGCCGTGTTCGGAGGTCTGCGGGCGATGCTCGACGGCATCTTCGACGACAAGGTCTTCGTGGTCTCCTTCCTGTCGAACGTGGTCGTCGCCGCGCTGATCGTCTTCCTGGGCGACAAGTTGGGTGTGGGCGCGCAGCTGTCCACCGGCGTCGTGGTCGTCCTCGGTATCCGCATCTTCTCCAACGCCGCGGCGATCCGTCGGCACGTGTTCCGGGCGTGAGGCAGATGAGCAACGAGGGCGAGACACCCGAGAACAGGCTGCGCAAGGAACTTCCCGAAGAGGTCCCGGCCGCGGCTCCCGAGAGTTCGGGGCCTGAGCACGGTGAGCAGGCTGAGCCGTCGCTGACCGGCCGGCAGCGGCTCGTGAAGGGGTTGTGGCCGCCGCGGGTGACGCGCGCGCAACTCATCGTGGCCCTGCTTCTGTTCGGCCTCGGCTTCGGTCTGGCGGTTCAGGTGGCCTCCAACAGCGACAGCGGGAGCGCCCTGCGCGGCGCGCGTCAAGAAGATCTTGTACGGATCCTCGATGAACTCGACAGCCGTACGCAGCGTCTAGAAGACGAGAAGCAGGGTCTCGAAGATCAGCGCACCGAGCTGGAGAACAGCTCGAACCAGGCAGCGGAGGCTCGCAAGCAGACGGCCGAGAAGGAGAAGCAACTCGGCATTCTGGCGGGCACGGTGGCGGCGCAGGGACCCGGCATCACGCTGACGATCAACGACACGAAGGGGACGGTCAAGGCGGACATGCTGCTTGACGCGATCCAGGAACTGCGCGCTGCCGGCGCGGAGGCGATCCAGGTGAACGGTGTTCGGGTCGTCGCCAGTACCTATCTCGCCGACTCCGGCAAGGGTGTGAGCGTCGACGGGAACAAGATCACCCAACCCTATCGTTTCAAGGTCATTGGTAAGCCGCAGGACCTCGAGCCGGCGCTCAACATCCCCGGAGGCGTGGTGCAGACTCTTGAGAAGGAGCAGGCCACCGTAACGGTGGAGCGTGCGACGAAGATCATTGTGGATGCCTTGCGGGCTGCGAAGCAGCCTGACTACGCTCGGTCGTCCTCCCAGTGAACCGGGGGTGCATGGGCGTCGTCCGGCGAGGGCATGAGGTTGCGGGGGGTCGGCGCACCGAATGGGTGGTGCGTGGTGGAAACTGTCTGGTGGATACGGACGTTGTGAGGATGTCCGGGTCGACCGGTGTGTTCAATCAGTGTTCGTCCTGCCCCACGGGCGGGTCTGTTTCGGTCAAGGGGAATCGCCCGTGAAGTTGTTTGCGAAGTTGTTCGGCAAGAGCGCACGAGGAGAGGGCAGCGACAACGCGACTGCCCGGCATCGTGCACCACGCCATGGAGACGCGGAGGGCCAGGGCGGCGACCGCCCGCTGTTCCGGGACCAGGTCGGTGACATTCCCGGTGGTCAGGGCGCGCCGTCTGTTGACCCTGCCCAGTCCGGACGCATAGGTTTCGGGGAACCGTCAGCCTCAAGTGCGGGTGGAGGGTTCGCCTCCGGCCCGCACGCGTCCCATGCCCCTGGGGGGCAGCCGCGGCAGGAGGATCCGTCCATGTCGGCCCTGGTGTGTACGAGGTGCGGTAACCGCAACGCGGAGAACAGCCGCTTCTGCTCCAACTGCGGTGCGCCGCTGCGGCCCGGAGCGGTACCGGAGCGTGCGTCCGAGACCACGTCCACGATCTCCATTTCGGGCATCGAGGCCTACGATGCCGAGGTCACCGGCCAGACGCAGATGCCGACGCTCTCTCCGGAGGCGCAGGCGGCCGTCGACGCGCTGCCGCTCGGCTCGGCGCTCCTGGTGGTGCGCCGCGGTCCGAACTCGGGCAGCCGCTTCCTGCTGGACGGTGAGCTGACGACGGCCGGGCGTCATCCGCAGAGCGACATCTTCCTGGACGACGTGACCGTGTCGCGTCGCCACGTGGAGTTCCGTCGGGCCGCGGACGGCTCGTTCACGGTCGCCGATGTGGGCAGCCTGAACGGCACGTACGTCAACCGGGAGCGAATCGACTCGGTCCCGCTGTCGAACGGCGACGAGGTGCAGATCGGGAAGTACCGGCTGGTCTTCTACGCGAGCCAGCGGGGCATCTGACCCTCCCCCGGACTCCGTCCGGGGGGACCCTCAGGAAGGTCCATGCTTCGAACACCGAGCGGCGGTGCCGGGAGCGGTACCGCCGCAGCGGACAGTGGGCTGATGAGCATCGGCTCGGTGCTGAACACGCTGCGCGACGAGTTCCCCGAAGTCACGATCTCCAAGATCCGGTTCCTGGAGTCGGAGGGGCTCATCGAGCCGCAGCGGACCCCCTCGGGGTATCGCAAGTTCAGCCAGGCCGATGTCGAGCGCCTCGGGCACGTACTGCGGATGCAGCGGGACCACTATCTGCCGTTGAAGGTGATCCGCGAGCATCTGGACGCTCTGGAGCGTGGGGAGCCGGTGCGGCTGCCGTCCGTGGGGCGGCAGCGTGACTCCGGTGACGGGGAGACGTTCACGCTCGGCGACCTCTTCGGGGAGCCCGAGGCGCCCGCGGCGGCGCGTGTGGGCCGTGCGGAGCTGCTGGCCGCCGCCGAGATCGGCGAGAAGGAGCTTCAGGAGTGGGAGTCGTACGGACTCCTCGCCCCGCTTCCGGACGGGGCATATGACGCCGAGGCGGTGACGGTCGCCGTGCTCGTCGTCGAGCTGGGGCGGTTCGGGATCGAGCCGCGCCATTTGCGTGCCATGAAGGCCGCGGCCGACCGTGACGCGGGGCTCGTGGACCAGGTGGTGGCGCCGTTGCGGCGCCACCGCAATCCGCAGACCAGGGCGCACGCCGAGGCCCGTACGAAGGAGCTGGCGGGGCTCACGGTGAAGCTGCACGCCGCGCTGGTGCAGACAGCGCTGGGCGTACGGCTGCCCTGACCCGAAGTGCCCGGCGGCCGTCCGGATCGGCCACCCGTTCTGTGCCCGACTACCCAAACGTCCCGGGCACGGCCTAGGGTTACTGTGTGAACGAGCTCGATGTCGTAGGTGTCCGGGTCGAAATGCCCTCCAACCAACCGATCGTGCTCCTGCGTGAAGTGGGAGGCGACCGCTACCTCCCCATCTGGATCGGACCGGGGGAGGCGACGGCGATCGCCTTCGCCCAGCAGGGCATGGCCCCCGCGCGACCGCTGACCCACGACCTGTTCAAGGACGTGCTGGAAGCCGTCGGCCAGGAGCTCACCGAGGTGCGCATCACTGATCTGCGCGAGGGGGTCTTCTACGCGGAGCTGGTGTTCGCGAGCGGGGTCGAGGTCAGCGCCCGCCCGTCCGACGCCATAGCGCTGGCGCTGCGCACCGGGACGCCGATCTATGGCAGCGACGGTGTGCTCGACGACGCCGGCATCGCGATCCCGGACGAGCAGGAGGACGAGGTGGAGAAGTTCCGCGAGTTCCTCGACCAGATCTCGCCCGAGGACTTCGGGACCAACAGCCAGTGAGGGGACCGGTCGACCGGTGACGGGCCGGTCGCCCTCGGGTGGGCGATCGGGCACCCGGGCTCGTGGAGCGGGCGGGATGTCCAGCCCGTGACGAGCCGATGGATCGCAGGATTCCGGGGTGGCAATTGCCCGTGGCCCGTGGGGCGCGCTGCGGCCCGCTCCGAGAGCATTCGGCTAGCCTTTCCCCGCGGTGGGACACGGGAAACCACTCCTAGGGTGATTATCACTCGGCGTGCCGAGTGTGGCGATCGTTGACGCACCCCCGGTGACTGCCTACCGTCGAGAAGGCAGGTCAAGGACGGAGGTCGGCGTGAGAAGCAGCGGCGACGGTACGGCTGGGGGTGCCCCCGGACGCAGTCTGGGGGAGAGCGGCCCGTACCCGCTTCACGGCAGCGCGGCCGGTCACGTTCCGCAGCGGCCGACAGCGGTGTCTGGTGAGTCCGGTGAGGGAGGGGCGGCTGCCGAGGAGATCGGCTACCGCGGTCCCACGGCGTGTGCCGCCGCGGGCATCACCTACCGGCAGTTGGACTACTGGGCCAGGACCGGTCTGGTCGAACCGAGCGTGCGGCCCGCCTACGGGTCGGGGACCCAGCGGCTCTACAGCTTCCGGGACGTCGTGGTCCTGAAGATCGTGAAGCGGTTCCTCGACACGGGAGTGTCGTTGCAGAACATCCGCACCACGGTCCAGCACCTCAGGGAGCGCGGCTTCCGGGACCTGGAGCGGATGACGCTGATGAGCGACGGTGCGACCGTCTACGAATGTTCCTCGCCCGACGAGGTGCACGCCCTGTTGCAGGGCGGTCAGGGCGTCTTCGGGATCGCCGTGGGTGTGGTGTGGCGGGACGTCGAGAGTGCGCTCTCGCAGTTGCACGGGGAGCGTGTGGACACGGGCGAGACGCTCGTCAGGCACAACCCGACGGACGAGCTGGCGCGCCGGCGCAATCGGGCCGTCTGACGCCCACAGGGGCGTTGTCAGTGGCGTAGGGCAGCATCGGAGATGTGAGAACCGCGCCCACGATCCTGCATCTCGACATGGATGCCTTCTTCGCCTCGGCGGAGCAGGCAGCCAAGCCGAGCCTGCGCGGGAAGGCCGTCGTCGTGGGCGGGCTGGGACCGCGCGGAGTCGTCGCCACCGCCTCGTACGAGGCACGGGTCTTCGGGGTGCACTCGGCGATGCCCATGGCCCAGGCACGGCGGCTGGCGCCGAACGCCGCGTACCTCGTGCCCCGCTTCACGCTCTACCGGGAGATCAGTGAGCAGGTGATGGGGCTGCTGAGGGCGTTGTCGCCGCTGGTGGAGCCGCTGAGCCTGGACGAGGCGTTCGTCGATCTGGAGGCCGGGGAAGCGGCCTGGGACGAGGCTTCCGCGCGGCTGGCCGGGGCGAAGCTGCGCGTGGACATCCGGACCGTCACGGGGCTGACGGGATCGGTGGGGCTCGCCGGGTCCAAGATGCTCGCCAAGATCGCCTCGGAGCAGGCCAAGCCCGACGGTCTCGTGGTCATAGAGCCGGGGACCGAGCGCGCGCTGCTCGGGCCCATGTCGGTGCGGACACTGCCGGGTGTCGGGCCCGCGACGGGGGACCATCTGCGCCGGGCCGGGATCACCACGGTCGACGAGATCGCCGAGGCGGGCGAGGACGAGCTCGTACGGCTGCTGGGGAAGGCCCACGGGCACGCGCTGTACGCGATGGCGCTGGCGCATGACGAGCGGCCCGTGGTGGCCGAGCGGGAGACGAAGTCCGTGTCGGTGGAGGACACCTACGACGTGGACATCCACGACCGGATGCGGGTCGGCCTGGAGGTGCAGCGGCTCGCCGACCGGTGTGTGCGGCGGCTGCGCGACGCGGGGCTGTCCGGGCGGACCATCGTGCTGAAGGTACGGAGATACGACTTCTCGACGCTGACCCGGTCCGAGACGCTGCGGGGGCCGACGGACGACCCAGGCGTCGTACGGGAGGCCGCAGCGCGGCTTCTGGAGGCCGTGGACACCACCGGGGGCGTACGGCTGCTGGGGGTCGGCGTCTCGGGGCTCGCCGACTACACGCAGGAGGACCTGTTCGCCCAGGCCCAGGCCCAAGCGGAGGCCGAGGCGGAGGCCGCCGCGGGGGAGGCGGCGGTGCCGGAGCATCCGGACGAGGAAGGGGCGCAGGACACGGTCCCTGAGCAGGTGCCGCCTGCTGAGCGGCGGTGGCCCGCGGGGCATGACGTGCGGCATGCCGAGTACGGGCACGGGTGGGTGCAGGGAAGTGGGCTGGGGCGGGTGACTGTGCGGTTCGAGACGCCTTACTCCGAGCCGGGGCGTGTGCGGACGTTTCGTACGGATGATGTCGCGTTGGAGTTGGCTGATCCGTTGCCGTTGGTGCGGGGGACCGTTTGCGATCGCCGTGGGGGGTGAAGTCGGATCGGCGCCGCGGGCGGAATGTGGCCGGCCGCGCCCACGCGGGGGAGCCACATGATGTCAGAGCCCCGCGCCCCTGACGGGGCGCGTCAGCTGGGCCCCATCCGAGAAGTCAACCCTCGTCCGTGCCCGCCAGGCGGCCGAAGTCTCGGTCCGGGGGTGGGGGCGGGGGTGTCACGTCCAGGCCGTAGTGGTGGTAGAGCTGGAGTTCCTGTTCGGGGGAGAGATGGCGGCCCACGCCGAAGTCGGGGGCGTCCCTGATCAGGGCGCGCTCGAAGGGGACACGCAGCGTGCCCTCGACGAGTTCGCTGGGCTCCAGCGGAACGAAGGCGTCCCTGCTGAACAGACCCGTCCGTATGGCGGCCCACTCCGGGACGCCGGTCGCGTCGTCGAGATAGACCTCGTCGACCGTGCCGATCTTGGCGCCGTTACGGTCGAGCGCCTTGCGGCCGATCAGGTTGCGCGGATCGATATCGGTCTGCACGGGCCCTCCACTCGCTAGCAACTCATCCGTAAGCACTACAAAAGAGCACATTCGGGAAGGTGGCCACTCGAAAGCTCGTGCGTTGTCCTCGCTGGTAGGCTTGCAGACGGCTGCTGACCCCGTGCGGGAGAGTCCTCCAGACACCACCGGAGGCGCCGAAGGAGCAAATCCTCCCCGGAATCTCTCAGGCACACGTACCGCACGGACGAGGTCACTCTGGAAAGCAGAGCGGGTGTCGAAGGCCTCCGCTCTCACCGACGGTGAAAGTCGGGTCGCAGCGAGCGGGCGGTCCGGTGAAGCTCTCAGGTTGAGATGACAGAGGGGGAGGCCGTCGGGGTACCCACGTCGTGGTGCCCCTCGAAGGTCGCGTCAGACCAGGAGGCCTCCGCAATGACCGCCCATCGCATTCCGCTCTCCGAGCTCGAACAGGGAATCCCCTTCGAACAGCGCCACATCGGGCCCGACTCCGAGGCGCAGGCGAAGATGCTCGCGCAGGTCGGCTACGGCTCGCTCGATGAGCTGACGGCCGCCGCGGTGCCGGACGTCATCAAGAACGCCGAGGCGCTGGAGCTGCCGGGCGCGCGTACCGAGGCCGAGGTGCTGGCCGAGCTGCGTTCCCTCGCGGACCGCAACCAGGTGCTCGACTCGATGATCGGCCTCGGCTACTACGGCACGTTCACGCCGCCGGTGATCCTGCGCAACGTCATGGAGAACCCGGCCTGGTACACCGCGTACACGCCGTACCAGCCGGAGATCTCCCAGGGGCGGCTCGAAGCGCTGCTGAACTTCCAGACCGTCGTCGCCGAGCTGACCGGGCTGCCCACCTCCGGCGCCTCCCTGCTCGACGAGGGCACCGCCGCCGCCGAGGCGATGGCGCTGTCCCGGCGCATGGGCAAGAACAAGAAGGGCCTCTTCCTGGTCGACGCGGACACCCTGCCGCAGACCGTCGCCGTGATCGAGACCCGCGCCGAGCCGACCGGCGTCGAGGTCGTCGTCGCCGACCTGAGCGAGGGCATCCCGGCCGAGATCGCCGGGCGTGAGATCAACGGCGTGCTGATCCAGTACCCGGGCGCCTCCGGGGCCGTACGCGATCTGAAGCCCGTCATCGAGCAGGCGCACGAGCTCGGCGCGGTCGTCACGGTCGCCGCCGACCTGCTCGCCCTCACGCTGCTCACCTCGCCGGGTGAACTCGGCGCCGACATCGCGGTCGGTACGACCCAGCGCTTCGGCGTGCCGATGGGCTTCGGCGGTCCGCACGCCGGATACATGGCGGTGCGTGAGAAGTTCGCGCGCAGCCTGCCCGGCCGGCTGGTGGGCGTCTCCGTGGACGCGGACGGACACAAGGCGTACCGGCTCGCCCTGCAGACGCGGGAGCAGCACATCCGGCGCGAGAAGGCGACCAGCAACATCTGCACGGCGCAGGTGCTGCTCGCGGTGATGGCCGGCATGTACGCCGTCTACCACGGTCCCGAGGGCCTGCGGACCATCGCACGGCGTACGCACCGGTACGCCACGATCCTCGCCGCGGGTCTGACGGCCGGCGGGGTCGAGGTCGTGCACGGCACCTACTTCGACACGCTGACCGCGCGGGTGCCGGGCCGGGCCGCCGAGATCGTGGCGGGCGCGCGCGACGGAGGCGTCAACCTCCACCTCGTCGACGCCGACCACGTGTCGATCGCCTGCGACGAGACCACCGCCCGCAGGCAGGTGGGCGCCGTCTGGACCGCGTTCGGCGTCGACGGTGACATCGAGGCCCTGGACGCCACCGCCGAGGACACGCTGCCCGCCGGGCTGCTGCGCACCGACGACTACCTCACGCACCCGGTCTTCCACCAGTACCGCTCCGAGACCGCGATGCTGCGCTATCTGCGCAAGCTGTCCGACCGCGACTACGCGCTCGACCGCGGCATGATCCCGCTGGGCTCCTGCACCATGAAGCTCAACGCGACCACCGAGATGGAGCCGGTCACCTGGCCCGAGTTCGGCCAGCTGCACCCCTTCGTGCCCGCCGAGCAGGCGCAGGGCTACCTCACGCTCATCCAGGAGCTGGAGGAGCGGCTCGCCGAGGTCACCGGGTACGACAAGGTGTCCCTCCAGCCGAACGCGGGCTCCCAGGGCGAGCTGGCCGGGTTGCTCGCCGTCCGCGGCTACCACCGTGCCAACGGCGACGACCGGCGCACCGTGTGCCTGATCCCGTCCTCCGCGCACGGCACGAACGCCGCGAGCGCCGTGATGGCGGGCATGAAGGTCGTCGTCGTGAAGACCGCCGAGGACGGCGAGATCGACGTCGAGGACCTGCGCGCGAAGATCGAGCAGTACCGCGATGAGCTGGCCGTGCTGATGATCACGTACCCCTCGACGCACGGTGTGTTCGAGGAGCACGTCGCCGACATCTGCGCGCAGGTGCACGAGGCGGGCGGGCAGGTGTACGTCGACGGCGCCAACCTCAACGCGCTGGTGGGTCTCGCCAAGCCGGGCCACTTCGGTGGTGACGTCTCGCACCTGAACCTGCACAAGACGTTCTGCATCCCGCACGGCGGCGGCGGTCCGGGCGTGGGCCCGGTCGGCGTACGCGCGCACCTGGCGCCGTACCTGCCGAACCACCCGCTGCAGCCCGCGGCCGGTCCCGAGACCGGCGTGGGGCCGATCTCGGCCGCTCCCTGGGGCTCGGCGGGCATTCTGCCCATCTCCTGGGCGTACGTCCGTCTCATGGGCGGTGAGGGCCTCAAGCGGGCCACGCAGGTGGCGGTGCTGTCCGCGAACTACATCGCCAAGCGCCTGGAGCCGCACTTCCCGGTGCTCTACACCGGCCCCGGTGGGCTGGTCGCGCACGAGTGCATCATCGATCTGCGTCCGCTGACCAAGGCGACCGGCGTCAGTGTCGACGACATCGCCAAGCGGCTCATCGACTACGGCTTCCACGCGCCGACGATGTCCTTCCCGGTGGCCGGCACGCTGATGATCGAGCCGACCGAGTCCGAGGACCTGATCGAGCTCGACCGGTTCTGCGACGCGATGATCGCCATCCGTACGGAGATCGGCAAGGTCGGCTCGGGCACCTGGGCGGCCGAGGACAACCCGCTGCGGAACGCGCCGCACACGGCTGCCGCGCTCGGTGGCGAGTGGGAGCACGCGTACTCCCGCGAGGAGGCCGTCTTCCCGGCGGGCGTCTCGGCCGCGGACAAGTACTGGCCGCCGGTGCGCCGCATCGACCAGGCGTACGGCGACCGGAACCTGGTGTGTTCCTGCCCGCCGCTGGACGCTTACGAAGAGTAATCACCCTCGGATACGCGTCGGGGCCGGTTCGGAGATGACGTCTCCGGGCCGGCCCCTCTTCATGTCCGGGTGGCGGTCACCGCCACCCGGTGGTGCGCCTCAGGCGGCGGTCATCACGTGCTCGCTGCCCTGGGGGCGGTGCGGGGCGATGATCTGGCCGTCAGGCAGGAGCTCACCGGTGTCCTCGAAGAGCAGAACGCCGTTGCACAGGAGGCTCCATCCCTGCTCCGGGTGGTGCGCCACGAGACGGGCGGACTCCCGGTCGGCTGATTCGGCTGTCGGACACGGTGGCTGGTGCTGGCACATGGATGGGATCTTTCGCTGGGATGAGAGATGAGTGGTGGCTGTGGTGTCTTTCCCGCGGCTTGAAGTGCTCATGGCCGCCCCCCGTGGTGTGTGTTTGGAACCCAGTGTTGCCCTACGGGCGTCAATCCGCAGGGATTTCGCAGCAGCGCTCCTCACAGGTTGGAGACGCGTCACCTGTGCGGACGGTTCAGTCCAACTGCACCGTCCCTTCGGGGGGTTCGCGGTGGCCGGATGGGGCTAGTCCGGTCGGGCGGATGGGGCGTTCTCCCTCGTACGAGCGCTGTCGGGCCCGAACGAGCGGCCGGGTTCGGGATCGGGTCCCGGGGTTCTCCGGATCTGGGCTCCGGGTTCGAACGGCCCCGTGCCCCGCGACCGGTACAACGGTGGCGGGGCACGGGGCGATGCGCTCGATGTGCTTCTCCGGGCGGGCGCTTACGCGGGCGAGCTGAGCAGCGGGGCGGGAGTGAGCCGGTGCGTGAGGACCGGGAGGAGTTCGGCGACGCGGTGCGGGCGGTGCGCGGCGATGCCGGGCGGCGCGGGCGCCAGTGGCACCAGGAGATCGGTGGCCGCCGGGTGTCCGGTGGCGCCGTCCGCGGCGCAGTCCCCGTGCAGCCAGAGGGTGAGCATGTAGAGCTCGGGAACGGACAGCAGCCGCGGCTGATACGACTGGCTCATGTTCTCGGCGTGGCGCAGGGCGCGCTCGGTCGAGGCGATGTAGGGGCCTTCGAAGAAGTGCGAGAAGGCCCAGCCGTCCGGGGTGAGCATGGTCTCGGCCGCGGCCACCGAGCGGTCGCCGCAGCGGATCAGGAAGCGCCATCCGGCGAGCCGGGTGGTCGCGGCGCCGGCCGGTGCGATGCGGTCCAGGACGTGTACGGGCAACGGGAGTTCGGGGGTGACGGGTCCCTGGGCCATGCGCAGGGACGGGGTGCGGGCCTCGCGGACTGCGGTGGGGGAACCGAGTGCCGTGAGGACGGTGCGCAGGGCGGGCGAGGGAGCCGGGGGGACATGCAGCGGCATGGTGGGTCGCCTCTCATTCGACAGGCACAGTGGCGCGAGGGCGGGGGCGGACGGCGCTGTCAGCTCTCGGGGTCGGAGGAGCGAGGGGTCTGGATCTGCCGACAGGATGTCGCCTGCCGCACGTCACTTCGACGACAGGACCTTGGACCGCGAGCGCCAACTCTCCGCCTCGTTTGCGGAGTTTATACGACACGTGTTCAGATGGTGTTTCGTCTAGCCGTCCTGAATATGAAGAGCAAGGCGGTATTCGGTCGACGAAACGAGAGGTTCATCCCGGTTCTGCGTCGGGGCCCGGCGGTGACCTCGGAATTCCCTGCCGGAGCGGTCGGCCGATTCTCGTCGGCGTTTTTCACGAGATCGTGTCAGGCTGAAACTGTGCTCTGGTTCATGCCCCGTGAATGTGCCTCCGGACAACGGGTACCAGGGTAGCGGTCGACGAGGCTCTGCAGGGCGTTATCGATCGTGTTGCCTGGGCATCATCCTCCGGGACGGCAGGGGCCGGAGGATCGGCCTGCCCATTCGAGGAGGGACGCTTCGATGGGAGAGAAGGTCGTGGCAGGGTCGTACGACCTGTCCGATCGCCGGCACTACCGAGGCAAGCTCCGGCGGTGTCTGGCGGGGCTGGAGCGGCTGCTGGAGGAGAAGCGGTTCGATCGCCCGAAGAATCTCATGGGCCTGGAGATCGAACTGAATCTCGCCGGGCCCGACGGCATGCCCAGGATGATGAATGCGCAAGTACTCGAAAGGATTGCGAGCCGAGACTTTCAAACAGAACTTGCCATGTTCAACCTGGAAGTCAACATAGCCCCACACCGATTGGCAGGCCGGGTATTCGACCGGCTCGCCGAGGAGCTGCACACCTCACTCGCATATGCCCATCGAAAAGCCGGTGAAGTCGACGCGGGAATCATGATGATCGGGATTCTGCCGACGCTCGACCGTGACGACCTGGTCTCCTCGAACCTCTCGGACGTCGACCGCTACACCCTGCTCAACGACCAGATCGTGGCCGCCCGCGGCGAGGACTTCGTGCTCGACATCGACGGGGTGGAGCGCCTCGTCTGTACGTCGAAATCCATCGCGCCCGAGGCCGCCTGCACCTCCGTGCAGTTGCACCTCCAGGTCACGCCGGCGCGTTTCGCGGACGTGTGGAACGCGGCGCAGGCCGTTGCCGCCGTACAGGTGGCGATCGGTGCCAACTCGCCCTTCCTGTTCGGCCGTGAGCTGTGGCGGGAGTCGCGGCCGCCGCTGTTCCAGCAGTCCACCGACACCAGGCCGCCCGAGCTCCAGGCGCAGGGGGTGCGTCCGCGCACCTGGTTCGGCGAGCGGTGGATCTCCTCGGCGTACGACCTCTTCGAGGAGAACCTGCGTTTCTTCCCGCCTCTGCTGCCCATCAGCGACGAGGAGGATCCGCTCGCGGTCCTCGACGCCGGAGGCGTCCCCAGGCTCGCCGAACTCGTGCTGCACAACGGCACGGTCTACCGCTGGAACCGGCCCGTGTACGACATCGCCGACGGGGTCCCGCATCTGCGCGTGGAGAACCGGGTGCTGCCCGCCGGTCCCAGTGTCACCGATGTCGTGGCCAACGCGGCGTTCTACTACGGGGTCGTCCGCGCGCTCGCCGAGGAGGCGCGGCCCGTGTGGACACGGCTGCCGTTCGAGTCCGCAGCGGCCAACTTCGACGCGGCCTGCCGCCATGGCATCGACGCGCGTCTGGAGTGGCCGCGGCGGGGCCGGTACGGGGGTACCACCGCGCAGGTCGAGGTTGTGAACCTGGTCCGCGACGAACTGTTGCCGCTTGCCGCGGCGGGGCTGGACGGGTGGGGCGTCGAGCCCGCCGACCGGGACTACTACCTGGGCGTGATCGAGGACCGGTGCCGGTTGCGTGCCAACGGGGCCACCTGGCAGGCGGCCACCTTCCACCAGGCGCTGGAGAAGGGGCTCGGGAGGGGCGCCGCGCTGGCCGCGACCACCCGGCGCTACGGAGAGTTGATGCACCTCGGTGAGCCCGTGCACACCTGGCCGGTGGGGCTGCCGGAGCCGGTGCCGCTGGGCTGATCCGTAGCTGTAGCTGTAGCTGTAGCCGTAGCCCGGACCGGCGCGAGCGGGTGGCCTTGGGCCCCGGGTGCCCGAAGGCCCCCCGCTCGCGCCGCCTCGCCCCTTCGGCGGGTGTGGTGTCAGCCCTGGGTCTTGCTGCCCGCGGCCACGATCGCCCTGAGGATCACCGAGTGGATCTGCGCGGGGTCGTTGACCTGCTGGCCCGAGCCGCCGGTCGCCTTGGCGATCTCCTCGACCTCCGCCTTGTCGGCGTCCGGACCCACGGCGATCGCGATGAGCGGTACCGGGCGCCGCGGGTCGGTGAGTTTCCGCAGTTGGGTGACGAGGGCGGAGCGGGAGATGCTTCCCGGGTCCTGGTTGACGCCGTCGGTCAGCAGCACCAGCGCGTTGAACTTCCCCTTCACGTAAGAGGAGATGGCCGCTTTGTACGCGGCGAGTGTGGTGTCGTACAGGCCCGTCGCGCCGTTCGGGACGGGAGTCAGGGAGCTGAACGCCGCCGACAGCCTGTCCCGCTGGGTGCCGTTGCCCTTCCGGTCGCCCAGGCGTTCCGTGGGGGCCAGCACCCGGTAGTCGCGGTCGCCGTCCAGGCGGGTCGAGAACTTCCACAGCCCGATCTCGTCCTCCTGTGTGAAGGTCGCGAGGGCCTGCAGCAGGGACGCCCTGGTGATGTCCATACGGGACTGGCCGGTGCCCGGTACGGGCTGCGCCATGGACGCGGAGGCGTCGACGACCGTGGTGATCCGGGCGCTCTGTACCGTGATCGTCCAGGTGCCGAGTGCTTCGTCGACCACCTTCGGCGAGGCGGCTTCCGGCGCGGCGCGCGCGAACGGCTGCGGAGCGCGGCCGCCGGCCCCGGTGACCAGCGCGGTGGAGACCTTCTCGTCGTCGGTGCGGAACCCGTACCGTTCCAGGACCCGCTGTCCGTCCGACTCGCCCAGCAGCGTCATGAACCGCAGGGCGGCACGGCTTGTGTCGGTGCTCAGCCGCGACTCGTCGACCAGGGTGAACGGGTAGTCGAGCCGCGGCGACCCGTCCTTGGGGTAGAAGAGGTCGAGTTCGGTGCCCCTGTCGGCCGAGGAGTTGTACGCGAACGCCGACTGCTCGGAGAGGATCAGCGCCTGGTTGCGCTGCGGGTTGCCCTGCTCGGCGCCGGAGGAGTCGCGGGGGAGGGAGGCCAGGGCCTGGCTGTCGCTGTCGGACGTGCGCTGGGAGAGCGTCTTCGTCATCGCGACCGTCTGGGTGTCGCCCCCCTTGATGGTGGCCGCGGCGGTGTTGAGCCGGGTCAGCGCGAGCAGACCGGTCGCGCTGCGCACCGGGTCGGCCGCACCGAGCCTCAGCCGGTCGTCCTGCATCGAGGTGCCCGCCAACTCGGTCCAGGTGTACGTCTTCTCGGGCCACCCCAGCGACTTCGCGGCCGACGGGACCATCGCGACGCCGACCGGCGAGGACGCGACGCTGCCCGCCGCGGTCACCCGGGTCGCGCTGCTCTCACCGGTGACCCGGTCCACCCACAGGGTGGAGTCCGGCACCCACGCCTGGAGGTCGGACTTGTCGCTCGACCTCAGCGCGTCGGCGACCTTGTACGACTCGCGGGCCTCCACGGTGACGGCGATGCAGTGGCCGTCCGAGGTGACGTTGTGGTCGCGGGCGTGTGCGGCGACGGCCCTGAGGGCGGGCGCCACGTCCGGGGACGCGGCGATCGTGAGATGTACGGCGTTGTCCCGGCAGGACGAACCGAAGGAGAGCAGACCACCGCGGACCGCGACCGCCGTGCCCGCGGCGACCGTGAGGACCAGCACCGTCGCGATGGCCACCGTGCGGCGGCGCGCGCGTGGACGGGGGTCGGCCGCGCCCGCCCCGTAATCGTCGGGCAAGCTGTGACGTCCCATGACGGTGGTGCCCTCCCTGAATGAGCCGGAGTCGCGAGAAAGCCGTAGAGACAGCCGTGGGGCAGAAAGGCAAGGGGGGAGGTACGCCCTGTAAGGCGTCCGTCCCCCCGACGGCCTGTCGCGCACGATCTTCGCAACTTCTTTCGAGACCCTAGCGGGGCGAAGATGGGGACGCGGCGGGATTACTCAACTGGAGGCGGGAGTGCAGGTGGAGGCGGGGTCGGTGGCCGATTCATTCCCCGAGGAGCGGCTGACGCGGCGGATTTTCCGGGACGAGACACTGCTCGTTCTGGGCCTGTCGCTCGGGGCGAGCGGAGTGTCCGCACTGATCAGCTTTGTCGGATCGGTCACCAAACCGGGGGGTCTCAAGGAGCAGGCGGCCACCCTCAACGCCTCGGCTGCGCCGGGCCGCCCCTGGCTGGATCTGGCCTGGCAGTTGTTCGGCATCGCGTCGGCCCTGGTCCCGGTCGCGCTGGTGGCGCACTTGCTCATGAGGGAGGGCAAGGGACTGCGTGTGATCGGGTTCGACCGTACGCGGCCCTGGCCCGACCTTGGGCGGGGGGCCGCGATCGCGGCGGTGATCGGCAGCGCGGGCATCGCCTTCTATCTGGCGGCCCGGGGGTTCGGCGCCAACCTGACCGTGGTGCCCGAGGCGCTGCCCGACGTGTGGTGGAAGTACCCGGTGCTGATCCTGTCGGCCGTGCAGAACGCCGTACTGGAGGAGGTCATCGTCGTCGGGTATCTGCTGCGCCGGCTCGGGCAGTTGGGCTGGACGCCGGGGACCGCGCTGGTGGCGAGTGCGGCGCTGCGCGGCTCGTACCACCTCTATCAGGGCATCGGCGGCTTCGTCGGGAACATGGTGATGGGCGTGGTCTTCGTCTACCTGTACCGGCGGTGGGGCCGGGTCGGACCGCTCGTGGTGGCGCACTCGCTGCTCGATATCGGGGCGTTCGTGGGATACGCGCTGCTGGCGGGGAAGGTGGGCTGGCTGCCGACCGCCTGAGCGGCGTGAGCGGGTCCGACAGGGGCGTACGAAGTCGCGTACGCCCCTTTTCCGTACGCCCCTTTCCGTGCGTAAGTCTCTTTCGTACGCCTCTTTCGTGTGCCGCTACGCGAGCAGCTCGCCCTCGATGACCGTGACCGCGTGGCCGGTGAGGAGCGTACGGTCGCCGCGCAGCTCGGTGCGGACGAGGCCGGAGCGCGGGGAGGCCTGCAGGCCGGTGAGGCCGGGGCGGCCGAGGCGCTCGGACCAGTAGGGCGCGAGGGCGGTGTGGGCGCTGCCCGTGACCGGGTCCTCGTCGATGCCGATGTTCGGGAAGAAGCAGCGCGAGACGAAGTCGTAGCCCCGGGCGGGGTCTTCGGCGCGGGCGGTCGCGATGATGCCGCGCTCCGAGTACCGGGCGAGGGCCTTGTGGTCGGGCGTGAGTCCCCGGACCGTCTTCTCGTCGGCGACCTCGATCAGCAGGTCGCCGGTGTTCGGGCCGGTGTCGAAGGTCGTGAGCGGCTCGGCGCCCAGGGCCTCGGCGACGCCGTCCGGGACCTCGACCGGGGTGAGCGGAGCGGTGGGGAAGTCCAGCGTCAGGGAACCGTCCTCGTGGGGCGTGGCGATGAGTACGCCGCTGAGCGTGGCGAACCGCACCGGTCCCGTGTGGGCACCCGTGGTGCGTAGGACGTGTGCGGTGGCGAGGGTCGCGTGCCCGCACATCGCGACTTCGGCGACGGGGGTGAACCAGCGCAGCGCCCAGTCGGCGTCGCCGCCCTCGGGGAGGCGGTGCGCGAACGCCGTCTCCGCGTGGTTGACCTCCAGGGCGACGCTCTGGAGCCAGGTGTCCTCGGGGAACGTGTCGTGGTCGAGGAGGAGGACCCCGGCCGGGTTGCCCGTGAAGGGACGGTCGGTGAAGGCGTCGACGATTCGAATCCGCATGCTCCGACGCTAGCGGCCCGAGCGGGCCACGGGACAAGGCCAATTCCGGGGATCTGGACCGGTCTGGAGCCCCGTAAGGAGTACGCCCCGCCGTACCGGTCACCCCTCGGTTTCTGATCCGTACGTCCTGACCTGCCCAGATCTCAGGGGGTTGTCAGGCGAGCTATGCCGATATATCGTTGACGCATCGCGACCGATCAACGAATGGATGGAGTGATGGCGATGCGTTCCGAAGGACAGGAATTTGGATTCGAACGTGGGCATGGCCGACACGGTGGGCCCGGTCCGCGTGACCGGGGCCGTTTCGAAGGGCGGCGTGGGGCTTTCGGGCCCTTCGGGCCGGGTGGTCCGGGCGGCGGCCCCGGGTTCGGCTTCGGGCCGGGCTCCTGGGGTGGCCAGCGCGGCGGCCGGGGCGGCCCGAGGGGCAGGGCGCGGCGCGGTGACGTACGCGCGTCGATCCTGGCTCTGCTCAAGGACCGGCCCATGCACGGCTACGAGATGATCCAGGAGATCGCCGAGCGCAGCGGCGGGGCATGGAAGCCCAGCCCGGGCTCGGTCTACCCGACCCTCCAGTTGCTGGAGGACGAGGGTCTCATCACCAGCGCGGCCGAGGGCGGCAAGAAGCTGTTCTCGCTCACCGACGAAGGCCGCGGCGCGGCCGAGGCGGGCCCCGACGCTCCGTGGGAAGAAGCCGGGCGCGGGGTCGACTGGGAGACGCTGCACGAGATCCGGCAGGCCGGCTTCGGCCTCATGGAGGCCTTCGGTCAGGTCTGGAAGACCGGCAGCAAGGAGCAGCGCGACAAGGCGCTGGCGGTCATCAACGACGCCCGCAAGAAGCTGTACCTGATCCTCGCCGACGAGGACTGACGGGCATGCTGTGGTACCTGACGGCGCCCCGTGGAAGTGTTTCCGCGGGGCGCCTCTCCGTCTACGGGGGCTGGGCGCGGGTCTCGGACCAGGTGCGGGACTCAGGTCACCAGTCCGGCCAGCTTGCGCAGCGACTCGTTGAGGGCGGCCGTCGCCGAGTCCTTGAGCTTGCCCGCCATCAGCGAGACGGCCGCGCCGGTGAACTCCCCGTCGATCCGCACCGAGGTGGCGTCGCCGTCGGGGGTCAGGGTGTAGCGGGTGGCGACGGTCACCGCCATCGGGCCCTTGCCGCGGATGGCCAGGGTGCGGGCGGGCTCCAGTTCCTCGATGGTCCACTCGACCTCGGCCGGGAACCCCATGAGCTTCATGTTCTCCTGAAAGGTGCCGCCGACCTCGAGTGAGGCGGGGCCGCCCTTGGGGAAGTTGGTGTGGGTCGAGTTCCACTCGCCGTAGGAGGAGAAGTCCGTGAGCTGTGCCCAGACCTTCTCGGCGGGCGCCTCGATGCGTGCTTCCGCGCTGACTTCGGCCATGCGGCCACCCCTTCGTGTCGGGCGCTGCGCCCCGCGCAGCTACGGTGTCGCGGAACGTAGCCGCAGCCCCCTGAACATTCAATACTGATGAACCGTCAGGAATTGTGCAGTCGGCCTGCAGTCGGCCCACGTCGGAGCGGCACGGTTGGGCGCGGGGCGCGAGGCAAGGCGGCGCGCGCTCTGCGGGAGGAACGGTGCGAAGTCATCCGTGAGGAGGAGAACACGCTCACGGATGCCCACCCTGTGTGGGACCCGAAGATGCTGCCCACCGAGGATGACCCGGGTCGCGGGGACTGATGGGGTGGGGACTGTGCCACCGCGTATCCCCCAGCAACCGGCCGCCGAGAGCGGCTCCCACCGCACGGAACTCGATGCCAGGCTCAGTGCCGAGCTGGCCTCGGTGGTCTCCGGCGCGCGCAGGCGGGCGTTGCGCGACGGCGACCGGCAGATCGACACCGCCCATCTGCTGCACTCACTGCTGGAGGCCGGCCCCGAGGTGGGCGCCGTGTTCGACGGAGCCCCGCAGGTCGCCCGGCTGCTCGGCTATCTCGTGCAGCGCAGCATCGGCTACGGACTGCGCTGGCGGAGCGCCGTCGAGGACTCGGGGACGGTTCCGGTCGCGGCAGGCGGGCGACCGGTCGTGGCCGAGGCGGGCTGGTCGCCGGTGGCGGCCGGGGCCTTGGAGGGCGCGTGGGAGCGTGCCGAGCGGCGGGGCGAGGAACGGGCCCGCGGTCTCGATCTGCTCGCCGCGATCGTCACCGATCCGCAGGCGCGAGCCGTCGAGGTCCTGCGGCGGGCGGGCGTGGACGCACGGGCACTGCTGCTGCGCATCGAGAGCGCCTTCGATGTCGAGGACGAGTTCGAGGACGAGTTCGAGTTGGAGTTCGGCCTCGACTTCGAGAGGTATGTCGGGGGTGGCGACCCGGGCTGCCGGTCCAATCGTTGAGACAGGTGTCATCGGGGGTGACGCTCATGTCGTCGCCTGTCATCATGTGCCGGTGCATACCTCTCAGGGCAGTCAGGGCAACCGTGGGAAGGGCGTGGGGCTGGGCCTCGCGCTCGCGTCGGCGGTCTCCTTCGGCGGATCGGGCGTCGCGGCGAAGCCGCTGATCGAGGCGGGACTCGACCCGCTCCACGTGGTGTGGCTGCGGGTCGCGGGCGCCGCCCTGGTGATGCTGCCGCTCGCCGTACGTCACCGCGCTCTCGTACGGCGGCGCCCCGCCCTGCTCGTCGGGTTCGGGCTGCTCGCCGTGGCGGGCGTCCAGGCCTGCTACTTCGCCGCGATCTCGCGTATCCCCGTCGGTGTCGCGCTGCTCGTCGAGTACCTCGCGCCGGCGCTCGTGCTCGGCTGGGTGCGGTTCGTGCAGCGCAGGCCCGTGACACGCGCCGCGGCCCTCGGGGTCCTCCTCGCGGTCGGCGGGCTGGCCTGTGTCGTGGAGGTGTGGTCCGGGCTGAGCTTCGACGCCGTCGGGCTGCTGCTCGCGCTGGCCGCCGCCTGCTGCCAGGTTGGCTACTTCGTCCTGTCCGACCAGGGCAGCGACGCGGGCGAGGAGGCGCCGGACCCGCTCGGTGTCATCGCGTACGGCCTGCTCGTCGGCGCCCTCGTGCTGACGGTCGTCGCCCGCCCCTGGACCATGGACTGGTCGGTGCTCGGGGGTGGCGTGGACATGAACGGCACGTCCGTCGCCGCCTCCCTGCTGCTCGGCTGGATCGTGCTGATCGCGACCGTCGTCGCGTACGTCACCGGAGTGCTCTCCGTGCGCAGGCTCTCCCCGCAGGTCGCGGGCGTCGTAGCCTGCCTGGAAGCGGTCATCGCGACCGTGCTCGCCTGGGTCCTGCTCGGCGAACATCTCTCGGCGCCGCAGATCGTCGGCGGTGCGGTGGTACTGGTCGGCGCCTTCATCGCGCAGTCGTCGGCGCCCGCGAAGCCCTCGGACGGGCCGGTCGCGGGCGGTGGGCGCGATGCCGAACGGGATTTGTCGGTTCACGGGACCGCCGTCTAGGGTGCCGACCATGCCTTCGACGCTCGTTCTGCCGCCTCCGGCCGCCTGAGGCGGGTCCTCCGGAATCCCCACCCGGCCCGGTGCCGGGTGGAACGGTGCTGCCCGCAGAAGAAGTCCGAGGACCTTTCCGTACGCCCTTGCCTCTTCGGCATGGGCTGCGACGTGGTCCTTCCCGAACTTCCGCGCGGCCGCCTTGTGTGCGGTCGCGCGCATCAGCGGAGAGAAACACGTGTCGCATGCTGCTTCCGGCCTGCCCATCGGGCGAGGCCTCCTCTATCTGATCGTCGCCGGTGCCGCCTGGGGCACCGCGGGCGCGGCCGCGTCACTGGTCTACCGGGCCAGTGACATGGGGCCGATCGCCCTCTCCTTCTGGCGCTGCGCGGGCGGACTCGTGCTGCTGCTCGCCGTTCGACGGGTGCGGCGCCGACCGGTCGTGTCCGCGCCCGCCAGGGAGCCGTTCGGCCGCAAGGCCCTGCGGATCGGTGTCACGGGCCTTGGGCTCGCCGTCTTCCAGACCGCCTACTTCGCCGCAGTCGAGGCCACCGGACTCGCGGTGGCGACCGTCGTCACCCTGGGCGCCGGGCCCGTACTCATCGCCCTCGGCGCGCGACTGACCCTGGGAGAGAAGCTCGGGCGCGGCGGCAGCGTCGCCGTCGCCGGGGCTCTCGGCGGGCTCGGGGTGCTGGTGCTGGGTGGCGGAGGTACCACGGTGCGCCCCTGGGGCGTCGCCCTCGCGGTCGTGTCCGCCGCCGGATACTCCACGATGACGCTGCTCACCCGGTGGTGGGGACGTGACGGCCGCGTCGACGGCTCCGGCACGACGGTGTGGACGTTCGCCGTCACCACTGTCTGCCTGCTGCCGCTCGGTCTGGCCGAGGGACTGGTCCCGCACGCCGCCCGACCGGCCCACGTGCTGGCCCTGCTGGTCTACATCGCCGCCGTCCCCACGGCTCTGGCCTACGCCCTGTTCTTCGCGGGCGCCGCGGTCGTCCGGTCCGCGACCGTCTCCGTGATCATGCTCCTGGAGCCGGTGAGCGCGGCCGTGCTGGCTGTCGGTCTGCTCGGCGAACGGCTGACCGTGGCGACGCTCGCGGGCACCCTGCTGATGCTGGGTTCGGTCGCGGGGCTTGCGGTGGCCGAGGCGAGGAGCGTCCGGGGGGATACCCGGAGGGTGCCCGAGGAGGAACGGGCGCTCGTCTGAGGCGTGAAGTCTGAGGCGTGAGGAGTGAGGCACCGGGGGTGATCCCGCCCGGTGCCTCGCCGTCACAGGGCCGAGAGGTAGTCGGGCAGCTCGATGCCCGGGGCCAGGTCGTCGGCGGGGATCGGGGTGCCGTGTCCCTTGGTGAGGGGGACGACCCCGGTCCAGTGGGGGAGGGAGAGGTCCTCGGCGTCGTCGTTCGGGCCGCCGGTGCGCAGCTTCGCGGAGACCTCGTTCAGGTCGAGGCGGATGACGGCGGTGGCGGCGAGCTCCTTGGCGTTGGCGGGGCGCGAGTCGTACGAACGGCCGGGGACGACCTGGTCGACCAGCGCGTCCAGGGCCGCACGCTTCTCGTCCGGGTCCGTCACCTGGTGGGCGATGCCGTGCACCACCACGGAGCGGTAGTTCATCGAGTGGTGGAAGGCGGAGCGGGCCAGGACCAGACCGTCGACATGGGTCACGGTCAGGCAGACGGGCAGCCCCGGGTCGGCCTGCCCGGTCATCCGCAGCGGGCGCGAACCCGTCGAGCCGTGCACGTAGAGGCGCTCGCCGACCCGCCCGTAGAGGGTGGGAAGCACGACCGGGGCACCGTCCCGGACGAAGCCGAGGTGGCAGACGTACCCCTCGTCGAGAATCGCGTGGACCAGCTCGTGGTCGTACGCGGCGCGCTCCTTGGAACGGGTGGGGACGGTGCGGTCGGTCGGGGTGTAGGCGGTGGGCCGCGTCGACCCGGGCTGGGTGCTCGTCTCCGGCATTGCGCTCTCCATTGTACTAGTGCATAATCTGGTTTGTGCTAGGAGAGTATCGGATCGAAGGGCGGCGCGCAGCGGACATTTCCGCGAGCGTCGAGCGCGCGGTGGGCAGCGGGGAGCTCGAACCGGGGCAACTGCTGCCGCCCATGCGGGAGTTGGCGGAGCAGCTAGGGGTGAATCCCAATACCGTCGCCGCCGCCTATCGCACACTGCGCGAACGCGGGGTGATCGAGACCGCGGGGCGCCGGGGCAGCCGGATCCGCTCGAAGCCCGTCACGACGGGACGCGAGTACATCCGGGTCGAGGTGCCGGAAGGTGTGCGCGACGTGGCTGACGGCAACCCCGACCGAGCACTGCTGCCAGGTCTCGCCGAGGCGTTCGCGGCGGCGGCGGGGCAGTCGGACCGGGATCCCGTGATGTACGGGGAGGCGGCGGTCGATGCGGAGCTCGAGCGGCTCGCGCGCGCCGATCTCGACGCGGACGGCGTGCCCGACGGGCCGGTCGTCGTCACCTCCGGATCGCTCGACGCGATCGAGCGTGTGCTGGCGGCCCATCTCAAGCCCGGGGACACGGTCGCCGTCGAGGATCCCGGCTGGGGCAGCGTGTTCGACCTCGCCCCGGCGCTCGGGCTGCGCACGGTCCCGGTGCGTGTCGACGACGAGGGCCCGGTCCCCGACGACGTACGACACGCCCTGGTGGCTGGTGCCCGCGCCCTGATCGTCACGGACCGGGCGCAGAACCCGACCGGCGCCGTGGTCAGCGCTCCACGCGCGCGTGCCCTGCGTTCGGTGCTGAAGGAGCACCCGGAGGTCCTGCTCGTCGAGGACGACCACGGGCACCGGATCGTCGACCTGCCGCTGCACCCTCTGGCCGGGGTGACCCGCAGCTGGGTCTTCGTACGCTCCGCAGCCAAGGCCTACGGCCCCGACCTGCGGCTCGCCGTCCTCACCGGGGACCCCGTCACCATGGACCGGGTGCACGGGCGGCAGCGGCTGGGGCCCGGCTGGGTGAGCCATCTGCTGCAACGGGCGGTCGTACACCTGTGGGCGAACGGCGCGGTGGACGTACGGGCCGTGGCGGCGGCGTACGGGTGGCGCCGGGACGCGCTGATCGACGCCCTGAAGGAGCGTGGCATCGAGGCGTACGGGCGCAGCGGGATGAACGTGTGGATCCCCGTCCCGGACGAGACGGGGGCGGTCGCGCGGTTGCTGCACGCCGGCTGGGCGGTCGCGCCCGGGGCGCGCTTCCGGATGAGCGCGCCGCCCGGCATCCGGATCACCGTCTCGATCCTGGCTCCGGACGACATCGAACCACTGGCGGACGCCATCGCCTCCGCGGTCGGCCCCGCGCCCGTGCGCGGTTACGCGTGAGGCGGTCCGTACACGTCGACGGCGCGGTCAGCGGCGCGGCCGCGCCTGGGTGAGTGCCGCGCCGGCGAGGACGATCACCGCGCCGACCGGCGTCGACCAGCTCAGCGACTCGCCGAGGATCGCGACGCCCGCGGCGGTGGCTATCACCGGGATGAAGTACGTGACCATCTGGGCCGTCGTCGGACCGACCTCGGCGACGATGCCGTACTGGATGAGCATGGCCAGGCCCGTGCCGAGGGCTCCCAGGGTGGCGATCGCGAGCAGCGGGACGACCGGGAAGCGGCTCGGCAGTGTGGTGAACAGCGGGGTGACAAAGGCCAGTTGGGCGGTGGCGAGCAGCAGTTGGGCGCCGGTCATCGACAGATGCGAGTGGCCGGTGCCGGCCAGGGTGCGGCGGACGTAGATCCAGCCGATCGGGTAGCTCAGCGACGCCAGCAGGGCCATCGCCGTACCCGTGGCGTCCAGGCCGTGGAAGCCCTGCCAGACGCCGAGGACCGTCAGGACGCCGAGGAAGCCGATGCCCAGACCGGCGACCCTGCGCCGGGTCGGACGGTCCTCGGAGAGGGCGACCAGGGACAGGGCCATGCCCCACAGGGGTGAGGTCGCGTTGCAGATGCCCGCCAGCGTGGACGGGATCGTCAGCTCGGAGTAGGCGAAGAGCGAGAACGGCAGTGCGTTGAGCAGGAAGGCCGCGACCGCGAGATGACCCCAGGTGCGGGCCCCGCGCGGCAGCCGCTCCCGCTTCACCGCCATCGCCGCCGCGAGCACCGCCGTCCCGAACAGCAGCCGTCCGAAGGTGACCTGGAACGGCGCGTAGCCCTGCGTCCCGACCTTGATGAGCAGGAAGCTGAAACCCCATATCAGTGAGAGGACGCCGAAGCGGATCCGCCAGCCGAGGGCGGTGCGACGGCGGGGGGTCGTGGCGGTCGGGGTGTCGGTTCGGGGAGTGGTCACGGCGCTCATGGACGTAACGATGAAGCAGACGATCCCGTAGGACAAGCGAGATTGTTCGAGTGGTATCTCGTAGCATTGCTTACATGTTGAATCTGGAGCGCCTGCGCACCCTCGACGCCCTCGCACGGCACGGCTCGGTGAGCGGCGCGGCCGAGGGGCTGCATGTCACGACGTCGGCCGTCTCCCAGCAGATGTCCAAGCTGGAGCGCGAGGTGGGGCAGCAGCTGCTCGCCAAGAACGGCCGCGGGGTGCGTCTCACGGACGCCGGACGGCTGCTCGCCGACCATGCCGCGCGCATCCTGTCACAGGTCGAGCTCGCCCAGTCCGACCTGGAGGCCCAGCGCGGTCAGGTCGTCGGCGAGCTGCGGCTCTCCGCCTTTCCGACCGCCGCACGCGGGCTGTTCCCCACCGCGCTCGCCACGCTGCGCGCCGACCACCCGGGGCTGCGGGTGCGCTCCAGCGAGCTGGAGCCCGAGGCCGGGGTCGCCGGGGTGATCCGGGGCGACCTCGATCTGGCGGTGGTGCTCGACTGGTACAACAAGCCGATGCCGTTGCCCGACGGTCTGGTCAAGGCCCCGATCCTCGACGACCCGGCCGATGTGGCGATACCGGTCGGCCACCGGCTCGCGGACCGCGCGGAGGTCGACCTCGGCGACTTCGCCGACGACGAGTGGATCACCTGGGGCGAGGGTGAGTTCTGCCACGAGTGGCTGATGTTCACGTTGCGCTCCCGGGGCGTCGAGCCGCACATCGGCCATCGTGCCGGCGAAACGCACACACAGCTGGGCCTGGTCGCCGCGGGGCTCGGTGTCTGCATCGCGCCGCTGCTCGGACGCCATCCGATGCCCGAGGGGGTCGTCACGGTGCCGCTGCGGCAGGCCGTCAGGCGGCATGTCTACGTGATCTGGCGCGCCGACGCCGACCGCCGCCCGTCGATCAGAGCGGCGGTGGGGGCGCTGCGGGCGGCGGGGGAGAGCATCGGCTGAGCGCTGACCTGGGCGTGGGCTGTGACGGGGAGGCTCGGGCAGATCCGACCGCGGGGACCGGCCCGTGATGGCCTAGAGCGGCGGCAGCTTGCGGAAGTCCCAGGAGGCGATCGCTGTCGGCGTCAGCCGGGCCCACGCGTGGCGGCCGTCGTGCGGCAGTTCCTCCAGGCCGAAGTTCTTGCGGGCGAACAAGGTCTCGGGGACGTCGAGTTCGGCGCACAGCTCACCGGTGCGGGGGACCTCGCCCACGAACTCCACCGTGCCGGACAGCTCGACACCGCGCAGCTCCCCGTAGTCCTCGCCGGTGTCGATCACCACCGCGACGCGCGGGTCCCGGCGCAGCTCCGTCCAGCGCTTGCTGCGTACCACGGAGTACAGCCACAGCGAGGTGCCGTCCCAGACGAACCAGAGCGCGCTCACGTGCGGGGCGCCGTCCTTCGACACCGTGGCGACGCGACAGGTGCGCTGGGTGGTGAGGAACTCGTCCAGTTCGCCGGGGGTCATCATGATCTTCCGACCCCTGCGCTGAGTGACGGTCATACGGTCACCTCTTCTTTCGTGTCGACCTTGTGCGTCGATCTTCCGCGTCGACAGAGAAATTCTGACGGTTCGTCAGAAAAGCATGGGCCGTCTTCCGTCCGTGCGCAATGCTCGTTACGCTCGCCCGCCCCGGCCCTCGACGACAAGGGGAGTCATGCCTTCGCATGAACAGCTCAGCACACTCCTCGACCCGGACGGCACCGTTCTGCTCACCGTCGAGTGCCAGCAGGGCGTCGTCGGCCCGGACAGCGCGCTGCCCGAACTCGCCAGAGAGGCCCGGTCGTCGGGGGCACTCGCGAACGTCGCCAGGCTGGTGGCAGGCGCCCACGACAGCGGCGTCCAGGTGATCCACGCGATCGCCGAGCGACGGCCCGACGGGCGGGGCGCCAACCGCAACGCCCGCCTGTTCCGCGCGGCCGAACGGCTTCCCGTGCAACAGCTGTCGGGCACCACCGCGGTCCGCGTCGCGGCGCCGATCGAGGTCGCCGAGGAGGACTTCGTCGTACGTCGCCTGCACGGGCTGTCCCCGCTCTCGGGCACCGACGTCGACGCGCTGCTGCGCAACCTGGGCTGTCGCACCCTCGTCGTGACCGGTGTCTCCGCCAACGTGGCCATCCCCAATACCGTGTTCGACGCCGTGAACCGCGGCTATGCCGCCGTGGTGCCCGCGGACGCCATCGCGGGGGTGCCCTCCGACTACACCCCCGCGATGATCCGCAACACACTCGCCCTGGTCGCCACGATCACGGCGACCGACGACGTGCTGGCCTGCCTCAAGCGACCGCGCCGTTGAAGCGCGGGCCCGGCCGGGTCACGCGAGCTTGATCGAGTCCCCGTCCACGGTGATGTTGGCGGCGGCCAGCGGCTGCGTCGCGGGCCCCTTCTTCACACTGCCGTCGGTCGCGGAGAACTGGCTGTTGTGGCACGGGCAGGTGATGACGTTGTCGGCGATGCCCTTCACCGCACAGCCCTGGTGGGTGCACTTGGAGGAGAAGGCCTTGTAGGTGCCCGCGGTCGGCTGGGTGACGACGACGCCCTGGGACTCGAAGACCTTGCCGCCGCCCTCCGGGATGTCGGTGGTCTTCGCGAGGACCGTGCCGCCCGCGTTCCCCGCCGCGGCGTTGTCGCCCCCGCCCGTACCCCCGCTGCTCGCGCTGGAGCCGGAGCTGGTGGAGTCGGAGGACTTGTTGTCCGACCCGCACGCGGTCAGCGCGACGGCGAGTCCCGCCGTGCCGACCGCCGCCACGACGGTGCGGCGGGCCGGGGTCGGAACGGGGTGAAGCGATTCGCTGGTCATGCTGACATTCCCTTCAACGGACGTGATGGTGATCCGTACACAAGTACGGTCCGCCCGTGTGCCCTGTTCAGGAGCTAGGGACTTCTTGACCGAATCGACAGCGGTTCGACAGCCGCGCGGACCGGCTCGGGACTCCGCCGCCGCGGGCGCCCACGGGTCGCGTCCGGTGGCCGTGACCACCCCAGTAGCCTGGGGCGATGCTCAAGGAAGTCATCGTGACCCGCTACATCACGCCGCTGCGTGAGGGCGGCTCGCTGCCCGGGCTCGTCGAGGGCGACGATCTCGGGACGTACGTCATGAAGTTCACCGGCGCGGGGCAGGGGCGCAAGACCCTCGTCGCGGAGGTCGTCTGCGGTGAACTCGCCCGCCGGCTCGGCCTGCGCGTGCCCGGCCTGGTGACACTCGACCTCGACCCGGTGCTGGGGCTCGGGGAGCCGGACCAGGAAGTGCAGGAGCTGCTCAAGTCGAGCGGCGGTCCGAACCTCGGGATGGACTTCCTTCCCGGAGCGATCGGCTTCGACTCCCTCGCCTTCGAGGTGAGCCCGGAGGAGGCCGGGCGGATGGTCTGGTTCGACGCGCTGGTCAACAACGTCGACCGTTCCTGGCGTAACCCCAATCTGCTGATGTGGCACGGCGACCTGTGGCTCATCGACCACGGCGCCACCATGATCTGGCACCACCACTGGCCGGGCGCGGCGAACTCCGCGGCCAAGCCCTACGACGCCTCCGACCACGCGCTCGCGCCGTTCGGCCCGGACATCGCCTCCGCCGCGGCCGAGCTGGGACCGCTGGTGACCGAGGACCTGCTGGCCGAGGTGACCGCGGAGATTCCCGACGCGTGGCTGGCCGATGAACCCGGCTTCGACTCGCCTGACGCCCTCCGGCGTGCCTATGCGCAGCCGCTCCTGGCGCGCGCCGGTGTGATCGAGGGGCGTATCAAGGGCTTCGAGGGGGACAAGTGAGCGAGCGGGACGTCTTCGAGTACGCGTTGCTGCGCGTGGTGCCGCGGGTCGAGCGCGGCGAGTGCTTCAACGCGGGCGTACTGGTGTACTGCCGTGCCAAGTCCTTCGTCGGGGTGCGCACCCATCTGGACGAGACCAAGCTGCTGGCCCTGGACCCGGAGGCCGACACGGCCGGCGTACGGGCCGCGCTGCGGGCGGTCGAAGGAGTCTGCACGGGTGGCAAAGCGGCAGGTCAGGCCGCCGGTGACGACGCCGGGCGGCGTTTTCGCTGGCTGATCGCGCCCCGCTCGACGGTGGTGCAGCCGGGACCCGTGCACACCGGACTCACCGCCGATCCGGAGGCGGAGACGGAGCGGTTGCTCCAGTTGCTGGTCAGGTAATGGATCACACCCGCGCCGTGTGCCGTTGACACCGGGTGCCAGGGCTTCTAGCGTCACGTCTACTGAAGGTACTAAGCGGTCGCTCACCGGACGGGCGTACCGTGTGAGCCGCAAGACATGCCACCGCAAGACATGCCACCGCAGGGCATTTCATGCCGCAGGGCTTTTCAAGGGCGAGGAGAACCAGCAATGTCCACCACTGAGCAGCGCGTAGCCGTAGTCACCGGTGCCGCGCGCGGCATCGGCGCCGCGACCGCCGTACGACTGGCCGCCGAGGGCCGCGCCGTCGCGGTGATCGACCTCGACGAGGCCGCGTGCAAGGACACCGTCGAGAAGATCACCGCCGCCGGTGGCAAGGCCATCGCGGTCGGCTGCGACGTCTCCGACGAGGCCCAGGTCGAGGCCGCGGTCGCGCGGATCGCCGAGGAGCTCGGTGCGCCGAACATCCTGGTGAACAACGCGGGCGTGCTCCGCGACAACCTGCTGTTCAAGATGGCCGCGTCCGACTGGGACACGGTCATGAACGTGCACCTGCGCGGCGCCTTCCTGATGGCCAAGGCCTGCCAGAAGTACATGGTGGACGCCAAGTTCGGCCGGATCGTCAACCTGTCGTCGTCCTCGGCGCTCGGCAACCGCGGCCAGGCCAACTACTCCGCCGCCAAGGCCGGTCTCCAGGGCCTCACCAAGACCCTCGCCATCGAGCTCGGCAAGTTCGGCGTCACCGCCAACGCCGTCGCCCCCGGCTTCATCGCCACCGACATGACGGCGGCCACCGCCGAGCGCGTCGGCATGGGCTTCGAGGACTTCCAGGCCGCGGCCGCCACCCAGATCCCCGTGCAGCGCGTCGGCAACCCCGACGACATCGCCAACGCGATCGCCTTCTTCACCGGCGAGGCCGCCGGATTCGTCTCCGGCCAGGTCCTGTACGTGGCCGGCGGACCGCTCAACTGACGCCGGAGGGCACGACATGACCACACTCCCCGAACTCTCCGGCAAGGTCGCGCTCATCACGGGCGCCAGCCGCGGCATCGGCTACGGCATCGCGGAGGCACTCGTCGCGCGCGGTGACCGCGTGTGCATCACGGGCCGCAACGAGGACGCCCTCAAGGAGGCCGTCGAGGCACTCGGTGCCGACCGGGTCATCGGCGTCGCCGGCAAGGCGCACGACCTGGCCCACCAGGCCACGGTCGTCGAGCGCACCATGGAGGCCTTCGGCCGCGTCGACTACCTGGTCAACAACGCCGGTACGAACCCCGTGTTCGGCCCGATGGCCGACCTGGACCTGGACGTGGCACGCAAGGTCTTCGAGACCAACGTCATCTCGGCGCTCGGCTTCGCCCAGCTGACCTGGAAGGCCTGGCAGAGCGAGAACGGCGGCGCGATCGTCAACATAGCGTCCGTCGCGGGCATCGCCCCCTCGCCCTTCATCGGCGCGTACGGCATCAGCAAGGCCGCCATGATCAACCTGACCGTGCAGCTGGCGCACGAGTTCGCGCCCAAGGTACGGGTCAACGCGATCGCGCCCGCCGTGGTCAAGACCAAGTTCGCGCAGGCCCTGTACGAGGGCCGGGAGGCGGAGGCGGCCGCGTCCTACCCGCTCGGCCGGCTCGGCATGCCCTCCGACATCGGGGGCGCCGCCGCCTTCCTCACCTCGACGCAGTCGGACTGGATCACCGGTCAGACGCTCGTCGTCGACGGCGGCATATTCCTGAACGCCGGAGTGGGCTGACCGGAGCCCCGAGACGGGACGAACGGAGCATCGACGCGGGCGCTGATGGACGAAATCGGCGCCCGCGTCGACGTATGAAGACGGACAGCCCGATGACAACCTTGTCACAAACGCGCTGATCAAGTGCCGTGCAGGGAACGCGGGTTCACCGGTCGGGCGCTGCGGTATGGTCTGCCGACCCTTGGTACGGCAGATCGAGGAGCGTGCGCGTGTTCAACCGCAACCAATGTCTGCGGCAGCTGGCGGCGGTCACGTCCGTCACCCTGGTGGCCGGGTGCGGCGTCCTCTCCTCGGCGTCCTCCGACGACAAGGGACCGATCGTCGTGGGCACCACCAGTGCCCCGAGCACGCTGGATCCGGCCGCCTCCTGGGATGGCTCGTGGGAGCTGTTCCGCAACATCTACCAGACGCTGCTGAGCTACCCCACCGGGACGACCACGCCCGAGCCCGACGCCGCCCAGAGCTGTGCGTTCACCGACAGGACGAACCTGGTGTACCGCTGCAAACTGCGCGCCGGGATGCAGTTCTCCGACGGCGACTCGTTGGACGCCCGGGCCGTCAAGTACTCGATCGACCGGATCAAGAAGATCAACCTGCCCAGCGGTCCCGCCGGCCTCCTCGGCAGCCTCGACCGGATCCAGGTACGGGGCGAGCGCGAGCTCCTCTTCCACCTGAACAAGCCGGACGCGACGTTCCCGTTCGTCCTCGCCACGCCGGCCATGTCGATCGTGGACCCCGACGACTACCCCGCCCACTCGCTGCGCAAGGACGGCAAGGTCAGCGGGTCCGGCCCGTACAGCCTGCGCTCCTACGAGGACGGCAAGCAGGCCGAACTCGTCAGGAACGACCACTACAAGGGCTTCGCCGAGCTCAAGAACGACGCGGTCACCATCCGCTACTTCCAGGACTCGGGGCAGATGGTCGACGCCCTCAAGGACAAGGAGATCGACGTCACATACCGCGGACTGGCCTCCAAGGACATCGTCTCGCTCAGGAGCAGGGGAGCGGACGACGGCCTTCAGCTCGTCGAGGGCGCGGGCATGGAGATCAGCTACCTGGTGTTCAACCCGAAGGATCCCTGGGCCGGCAAGCTCGCGGTCCGCAAGGCGGTCGCCCAGGTCATCGACCGTGCGGCGATCGCGCACAAGGTCTACAAGGACACCGTCGACCCGCTGTACTCCATGGTCCCCGCGGGCCTGACCGGTCACACCACGGGCTTTTTCGACGACTACGGGGACCCCAGTTCGTCCAAGGCCCGGCAGATCCTCCTGGAGGCGGGCATCACCGAGCGCGTCCCCCTCACCCTCTGGTACACCACGGATCGCTACGGATCCGAGACCGCCCCGGAGTTCCAGGAGATCAAGAGGCAGCTCGAGGACACCGGTCTGTTCCGTGTGTCCCTCAACGGACGTCCCTGGAAGACGTACGAAGAGGGCTACCGCAAGGGCGAGTACCCGGTGTTCGGGCGCGGCTGGTTCCCGGACTTCCCGGACGCCGACAACTTCATCGCCCCCTTCGTGGGCCGGCAGAACGCGCTCGGTACGCCCTATCCGGCGCCCCGGATCACCGACACCCTGCTGCCCGCCTCGCGCCGCGAGAGCGACCGTGGAGCGGTGGTCAAGGAGTTCGAGGCGGCCCAGCAGATCCTCGTCGACGACGCTCGGCTGCTGCCGCTGTGGCAGGGCAAGCAGTTCGTGGCGGCGAGCGAGGACATCTCGGGCGGGGAACAGGCCCTGGACCCCTCGACGATCATGATGATGTGGGAGCTGTACCGCAAGACCAGCTGGTAGGTCACCGGCCGGTCCTGGCGGGTAGCGTGGTCATACGGGGTGCGGGGCCGATTGTCAGTGGTCGCCTGTAGGTTCTGAGACCTGGAAGTGACCGCACATCGGAGGAACTTGACGTGACCGACACCGCCATGCTGCCCGAGTCCTGGCGCGGCGTCCTGGGTGACGAACTGCAGCAGCCCTACTTCAAGGAACTCACCGAGTTCGTGGAGGAGGAGCGCGCCAAGGGTCCCGTCTACCCTCCGCGCGAGGAGGTCTTCGCGGCGCTGGAGGCGACTCCCTACGAGCGGGTGAAGGTGCTGATCCTCGGCCAGGACCCGTACCACGGCGAGGGCCAGGGCCACGGCCTGTGCTTCTCGGTCCGCCCGGGGGTGAAGACCCCGCCCTCGCTCCGCAACATCTACAAGGAGATGAAGGAGGAGCTGGGCACCCCGATCCCGGACAACGGCTATCTGATGCCGTGGGCCGAGCAGGGCGTTCTGCTGCTCAACGCGGTGCTGACCGTGCGCTCCGGTGAGGCGAACTCGCACAAGGGCAAGGGCTGGGAGAAGTTCACGGACGCGGTGATCCGTGCCGTGGCCGACCGGCCCGACCCGGCGGTCTTCGTCCTGTGGGGGAACTACGCGCAGAAGAAGCTCCCGCTCATCGACGAGAAGCGGCACATCGTGGTCAAGGGCGCGCACCCCTCGCCGCTGTCCGCCAAGAAGTTCTTCGGCTCCCGCCCCTTCACGCAGATCAACGAGGCGGTCGCGGGACAGGGCCACGAGCCGATCGACTGGCGGATTCCGAACCTGGGCTGATCCGGGGCGCCCGACGGCGTGGCGGACGCGTGAGCGGATCCCGTGGTCCAGGCGTGAGCCGAAGGCGGGACCTGGGCCGGGAGGGGAGCTCGGGTCCCGCTGTCACCGCGCCGCTCGGTGGCGTACGGGGGCGCCTGAGCCCGATGGTCAGTGCGCCCGGCCAGGGCCTGTCCGGGCGGATGCAGGTCGCGGGAAACGGGGGGCGCCTCAACGCCGCGGATGGGCGTGCCAAGGCCCGCGCCTGCGGCGTGATCCGCCGGACAGGCCCTAGCGTCGGAAGGGACAGCGACGAGCCTGGAGGACGCGGTGGCGGAGCAACAGGAGCAGGCGGCGCCGGATGCCATGATGACCCGGATCGGGCAGGTCGTCATGCTGCACCACGGCGGCGACCGCGAAGAGGCTCGGGGGCGTTTCCTGGACCTGTGGGGGGAGATCGGCGAGGACGGCGACCCCCTGCACCGCTGCACCCTGGCGCACTACCTGGCGGACACGCAGGACGACCCCGCGGACGAACTGGCCTGGGATCTCAGGGCGTTGTCGGCAGCCGAGGAACTCACCGACGGCGTGGGCGTCGAGCCCCACCAGTCGCTCGCGGCACGCGCGTTCTATCCGTCGCTGCATCTGAACCTGGCGGCCGACTATGTGAAACTCGGCCGCTCCGAAGCCGCCCGCAGCCATCTGCGCCGGGCGCGGGGCGCGGTCGGTGCCCTCGGGGACGACCGTTACGGCGACGGTGTAAGGGCGGCGATCGGCCGACTGGAGCTGAGACTCGACGGGGACGGGCCGTCGGACGGGGCATCGGGGGAGGGCCCCGGCACCGTCGAGGGGCCCGGTCCTTTCGGCGGGCCTGGTTCCTTCGGTGGGCCCGGTTCCCATGGGGGGCCGGGAGGGGAGACCCTGGGGCCGCCGAGACAGCGACCCTAGGCCGCGTCGCCCGGGTGCCGGCGGCGTCAATTCCCGTACGTCCCCTTGCAGATGACCGCTTCCGGGCTGTCCGCCTTCCAGCCCCCGTACTTCCGGCCGAGGGCGCACACGTTCGTGTTGTTCGGCAGGCCCTGTGGGGCGGGCGGAACTGCGGTACGGGGTGCGGGCGGGTGGGGCTCCGGGTGTGGGTGCGGGGCGGCGTCGTGCTGGTGGCGTGCGGCGGGTGCCTGGGGGGCGGTGGGCGCCGGGACGGGCGTACGGTGCGGCGCCGGAGCGCTCGGTGACGGCTTCCTGGACGGCCCGATGAGTTCCAGCGCCTCGCGCGCCGGCGCCTGCACGACCTGCGGGCCGGTCCTGCCATCAGGATGTGGCGGCGAAGGCCGGGACGGCGCGGTCGGCAGGGTGGGAGCGGGCGGTCGCTGGACGGTCACACAGCCGGAGAGGGCGGCGGTGGCCACGGTTGCCAGGAGCGTTGCGGCGGTCGTCGTTCGATGCACCCGCTCAACTCTGCTGCGTTCGGCTCGCTTTGGGGAGCGGACAAGCGGAGGTTGCCCCACACGGGTGATGCTTCCGCCCCTCCGGAGGGCGCCGCTGTCCGCAAGGTGACCCGAAGCCGAGTCACGCTGCCTCACTCACCCGTGGCGCCGTCGATCCGCTCCCGGATGAGATCCGCGTGACCGTTGTGACGCGCGTACTCCTCGATCATGTGGGTGTAGATCCACCGCACGTTGATGGGGTCCTCGGTGAACTTGCTCTCGCCCTCGCAGACATCGTCCAGCGCGAAACGAGCCGCGTTGCGCCGGGCGATCCCGATCTCGGCCTGCCAGGTGGCGTACGCCTCGTCCCAGGTGTCCGCGTCGGTGAGATGGAACTCGCCGTCCCGGTCCTCGTCGCTGTAGTAGATCGGCCCCGGATCGTCGCCCACCAGGACCTTGCGGAACCAGCCCCGCTCCACCTCCGCCATGTGCCGCACCAGACCGAGCAGGGACAGCTCGGACGGCTGGACCGAGGCGGTCTTGAGCTGGGCGTCGTCGAGACCCGCGCATTTCATCTCGAGTGTTTCGCGGTGGTGGTCGAGCCAGCCCTCCAGCATGGACCGTTCGTCGGCGTCGGTGGCGGGTTCGGTGCGCTGCTTCGTCATGCCCGTAGTTTCGTCGAGCGCGCGGACGTTCACCAGGGCTCTCCTGAGGACGCGGAGTCAGTCGCGCAGCATTCCGGTCAGCAACTCCCGTAATCCGTCCCGCAGTTCGTCGACGCGGCGCACGCCGTGCCGTCGACCCTCGGGCAGGGCGGGCCGCGGGCCCCGTACGACCCGAATCGACCGGGAGGCCGTCCAGGTCGCCCGGTGCACCGGCATCGTCGGTTGCCGGCCGCCGCAGCGGCCGTATGCTTCCGGCGAGGCCCGCGTCGGCAACTGAAGGAGACCCTGGTGAAGGTCGGCTGCATCGGACTCGGCGACATCGCGCAGAAGGCGTACCTGCCGGTGCTCGGCGTCCAGCCGGGCGTCGAGCTGCATCTGCAGACGCGGACGCCCGCGACGCTCGCCCGGGTCGGCGACAGCCTCCGCCTACCGCAGGAACAGCGGCACACCGACCTGTCGGAGCTGCTGGCGCAGAACCTCGACGCGGCGTTCGTGCACGCGGCCACCGTCGCGCACCCCGAGATCGTCACGCGGCTCCTGGAGGCGGGCGTGCCGACGTTCGTCGACAAGCCACTCGCGTACGAGCTCGCCGACTCCGAACGTCTGGTGCGGCTCGCGGAGGAGCGCGACGTCAGCCTCGCCGTCGGCTTCAACCGGCGTTACGCGCCCGGGTACACGCAGTGCGCCGAGCACCCCCGCGAGCTGATCGTGATGCAGAAGAACCGCATAGGGCTGCCCGAGGACGTGCGCACGATGGTCCTCGACGACTTCATCCACGTCGTGGACACGCTGCGGTTCCTGGTGCCGGGGCCGATCGACGACGTGACCGTACGGGCCCGGGTCGACGGCGGCCTGGTGCACCACGTCGTGCTGCAGCTCGCCGGGGACGGCTTCACGGCGCTCGGCGTGATGAACCGGATGAGCGGCTCGGCGGAGGAGATCCTCGAGGTCTCGGGGCAGGACACCAAGCGTCAGGTGGTCAACCTCGCCGAGGTGATCGACCACAAGGGGCAGCCGTCCGTGCGGCGGCGCGGGGACTGGGTGCCGGTGGCCCGGCAGCGCGGGATCGAGCAGGGCGTGCTCGCCTTCCTCGACGCCGCGCGCGCGGGCAAGGTACTCAGCGCCCGTGACGCGCTGGCGACTCATGAGCTGTGCGAGCGGGTGGTACGAGCGGTTCAGGAGCGGTCCGCCGGGGCCTGAACGCCCGGAAGCCCTCCGTCGCGCACAGCGCCGCCAGGATGAGCAGCGCCGCGTGCACCGGCCAGTCGCCGAACCGGACGTACGGGGTGACGCCCCGCGCCAGCGGTACGTCGTACACCGCCGCCGTGCTCGCGTCCGTACCGAGCCAGGAACCGATCCGCTCGCCGCCCGGGCCGTACACGGCGGAGACTCCCGTCAGTGTCGCGTGCACCATCGGGCGGCCGGTCTCGGCGGCCCGCAGTGCGGCGAGCGAGGCGTGCTGCTCGGGTGCCCAGCTGTGCTGGAAGGTCGAGGTCGAGGACTGCGCGAGCAGCACCTCGGCGCCGTCCTGGGCGAGATGGCGGCTCATGTCGGGGAACGCCGTCTCGAAGCAGATCAGCGGGCCGACGCGCAGTCCGTGCCCGGCGTTCATCACGACCTGCTCGGTGCCCCTCCTGCGGTCCTCGCCCGCCGCCTTCCCGACCGAGGTCGCCCAGCCGAGGAGTGAACGCGCGGGTACGTACTCGCCGAAGGGGACGAGCCGCATCTTGTCGTAGCGGTCGCCGGTCGGGCCCTGCGGTCCCACCAGGACCGAACTCTTGTAGATCCCCGGGTGGTCGGAGCGGTGCGCGTCGACGTTCACCATGATGTCGGCGTCGGTCAGCCGGGACAGCGCGGCGAGCCGGTTCGCCAGGTCGGGACGGTTCGCGAGGTCGAAACCGACGCTGCTCTCGCCCCAGACCACGAGGTCGGGATCCTGTCCGGCGAGGGTGCGGGTGAGGGCCTCCTCGCGGGAGAAACGCGCCTCGGCACTGTTCGCGCCGCCGATCACCCCGGGCTGCACGACGGCGATCCGGACCTGGCCCGTCACGTCCGGGCGCGGCGACCACACCCAGGTCGCCGAGGTCGCGGCGGCCGTCGCGACCAGTCCGGCGACGGCGGGCATACGGGACTCACGCACCGCGACCAGTACGGCGACCGCCACGTTGACGGCGACCACCAGGAAGCTGAGCAGCCACACCCCGCCGACGGACGCGAGCCGCAGCGCGGGTTCCACCTGCCACTGGCTCGACCCGAGCAGCCCCCAGGGCCCGCCGAGGCCCTGCCAGGACCGGACGAGTTCGACCATCAGCCACCCCGACGGCAGCACGAGGAGCGCGGCCCCGACCCGCCCGGCCGACGGCACTCCGCCGAGGAACCGCCGTACGAGCCAGCCCCAGGGCGCCCACAGCGCGCCGAGCAGTGCCGCTATGACGACCGTGAACACATTCAGACTCGGCAGCAGCCAGTGGTGCACGGCCAGCATGAAACCCAGCCCGCCGAGCCAGCCGTCGTACGCGGCCCGCCTGCCCGTCGGGGCCGAGCGGGCCAGCAGGATCCAGGGCACGAGGGCGACGTACGCGAACCACCACCACGAAGGGGCGGGGAAGGCGAGCATCGGCAGTGCGCCGGCCAGCGCGGCGACGATCGCGCGCCGCCACGGGGAGGCGAGCCAAAGACCGGTCCCACTGCCGAGCCAACGCTCGGGCCACTTCATACAGGGCCTCCCTCCCCGGGGGATGCCTCCAGTGTGCGCGTCGCGGACGATCTCCGACAGGGGGCGTCCGGTCAGGGCTTTCCGGTCAGGTGGCGGCGGGTTCCTGGCGTGGCTGCGGGGTGCGGCGCCACTTCTCCTGGACGACGACCTCGCGCAGGCGCCAGCCGAGGTGCGTACGCAGCAGACCGAAGGCGTACCGGCCGCCGCACACGAAATCGGGCGCGGTGGACCCACCGTCGTGGCCCGCGAACCGCATCGGATTGATGTAGTCCGCCTGGACCTGGGCCGTGTCGTCCGTGTCATGGTCCAGCACCCCGAACCGCAGCCGCCGGTTCACGATCAGATGCTGCCGCATGGGGAAGAGCTCCATGCTCTGTGCGAGCCATCCCGCGACCTCGTCGGCGCCGCCCTCGATACCGCCGGCCGAGCGGTAGTCGGCGCGTCCGTTCGGTGCGAACAGCCTCCGGTACGCCTCCCAGTCGCCGTCGTCGACCGCCACCGCGTATGCGGTGACGAGTTCGTCCACGGCGAACCGGTCCATCACGGTCGCGAGCTCCACACGCTGCGTCATCGGCTCAGTGTTGGCCACGGGACGTGCGCAGCCAAGGGGCGCGCCCCAATTGGCGTGCACCAATCGTGCACCAATATCGGTGGCCACGTATCGGTGGCCACGCCGGGTCGTGTCGCGGAACCTCATACCGACGGACGACGTTCATGAGGCATGGCTGTCATCTACAAGACCACACTGACGCCCAGCAAGCTGGAGCTCCTTGCCGCCTGGCTTCCCAAGCAGCCCTGGTACATCGGTACGGCGAGCGAGCCGCGGCTGGCCAAGGCCGGCGGGTTCCGGCTCGATGATCCGCAAGGAGAGGTGGGCATCGAGTTCATGGTGGTCACGGACACGTCCGGCGAGCGACCGCGTTCGTACCACGTGCCGCTCAGCTACCGCGGGGCGCCGCTCGACGGAGCCGATCGGGGGCTCATCGGCACGTCCGAGCACGGGGTGTTGGGAAGGCGGTGGGTGTACGACGGGACCCATGACCCGGTCCTCGTCGCTCAACTGCTCGCTCTCCTCCAGGGTCGCACCGTGCCGCAGGCTCAGAGCGCGACCGACACCCCCGACCCCTTCGTCACGAGCCACTTCACCGGGGTCGGCTTCTCGACCGTGGTCGCGTCGACGGTCGTCGACGACGGGCAGCATGGCACCGCCATCGTGGTGGAGACCGAGGAGGAAGCCGGGCCACGCGGTCCGTCGGCCGGAGGCGTGACCATCGACGTGGTGCGTGTTCTTCGGCCCGACCCGCGGGATGCCCGTGGCGATGCGGCCCGGGAAGCCCGAGGGCATGTCGTCGCCGAGTGGCGCTCGGACAACGGCGACCGGAGCCGCGGCCCGTTCGCCGTCCTGCGCGACACGGTGCGTTGATCGGACCACGGCGCCGGACGTGATCCCGGACGAAGGCCTCTGCTCCATCGGCCGGGGCAGCCGGGGCAGCCGCCGCAGCCGGAGCTGCCGGTGGAGCGCGATGATCGCCGACTCGCCCACGCAACTGCCAACGGGTGGTCAAGACCGTGCCTCCTGAAGCCGTCGCGTCTTGACCCGGTGTTCCGCCCGGAGTTGGATCTTGCCTGCCCGTGCGGGTGTCCGGGCGGTGAGGGGGGTACGACGGTGGCTGGTGACGCCCGCGACGGGCTGATACGCGTGGTGTATCTGGAGCGGATGTCCGCGCTGATGATGGCCGCGGGTGCGGTGCTGTCCGAAGCGGCGCTGCTTGCCCTGGTCGGCACGGCTCACCAACGCGAGGAGCTGATCGTGGGATCGGTCGCGATCGTCTTCGTGTCCCTGGTGGTGCTGCCGATGTGTCTTCGTCTCCCCGCCCGGCTGCGCCGCACGTACGAGGATGCCGCGCCGATCGAGAGCGTCGCCGAACCGCTCGACGGGCAGGACGCGGTGCGGCGGCTGTCGCTGCGGCGCATGGCGGGCTTCGTGGGTGTCTTGGCCTGCTGGTTGCTGTTCATCGGCGTGACGTCCCGTCAGGTGATGCCGCCGATCATGCTGGTCGTCATGGCCGTGGCCCAGTGGGCGCGGTCCCGGGCGACCGCGGGCTGGGAGCGCGCGAACGGGGCCGTGCTGTGGCAGGGCGTCCCCGGGCTGCGGCGAGCCCGAGGTCGTGTGTTCCGCGTGCCGTCCGGCGCTGCGGACCCCGTCGCTCGGTCCCGCAACTCTCCAGATGCCCAAGGCGGTTGAGGCAGGAGCGGACGCGGGTGCAGTGGGGCTCCGGCACCCCCTGCCCGGCGGTGTGTCCTCGATCGTAGAGTGATCGAGGACGAGTACGGCTCGATGCCGGCCCGGGTTGCCCGTTCCCCATCAGGAGGCACGTATGACACGCCATGTCACGGTCGTCACGGGCGGCAGCCGGGGGATCGGTGCCGCGACCTGTGCGCGTCTCGCGGCGGACGGGCACGACGTGGTGGTGGGGTACGTGCGCGACGGCGCCGCCGCGGAGTGGACCGCGAGAGCCGTCCGTGCGGCGGGGGCGCGCTGTGTCACGGTCCAGGTGGACACCTCCGACGTGGACGACGTCGAGCGGCTCTTCGACACGGCGGCGGACCGGCTCGGGCCGGTGACGGGGCTGGTGAACAACGCCGGTGTGACCGGTCCGCTCGGCCGGCTCGCGGACACCGACCCCGCGGTTCTACGGCGCGTGGTGGACGTCAACCTGCTGGGCACGCTGCTGTGTTCGCGTCGGGCCGCCCGGTCCATGGCGGCCTGGGGGAGCGGCGTCATCGTCAATGTGTCCTCGGCGGCGGCGACACTCGGCAGCCCCGGTGACTTCGTCCACTACGCGGCGACCAAGGCCGCCGTCGACGCCCTGACGGTGGGTCTCGCCAAGGAACTCGGCCCGGACGGCATCCGCGTCAACGCGGTCGCACCCGGCATGATCGCCACGGAGATGCACGCCACCAGCGGAGATCCGGGCCGCGCCGAGCGCGCCGCCTCGTCGATTCCGCTGCGCCGCGTCGGTCAGGCCGAGGAAGTCGCCGCGGCCATCGCGTGGTTGATGTCGCCCGACGCGTCGTACACGACGGGGACGGTGTTGCGCGTGTCCGGGGGACGGTGAGCCCCGGCAGAGAGGCCGGTCATCGACCCTTGGACTTCGCGCGGGTCCCCATGCCCCCCGGTCTCACGCGGCCTCGACGACCTCTCCGCGTATCGCTTCCGCCCACTTCACGACCAGCAGCTCGTACTCCGCGCGCTCCTGGGCGGAGAGGGAGCCGCCCGCGCGCATCCACAAGGCGCGGATCTGCTCGTTGAGCACGGCAGCGGACCGCACGGAACCAGAGGACATTAAATCGGGGGACATGCGGACCAGCCTAGGGGCAAGGACTGACACAGCGCTACCGGGTGGCTACTCGACCCGTATGCGGTTCGTCACGGCCGACGCGGAGCGACGCGAACGGGCTCAGTCGATCCCTACGACGACGCACTGGCCCCGGAGCTGAGCGGTGACGTACGCGTCTGTCAATCCCCGGTCGGTGTCCACCGCGCCGAGTGCTCCGGAGTGACTCGGGCGAACTGCCTGGGTCAGGGCCGTGCGCTGGAGTATGGGCAGGCCGGCGGTGTACTGCCGCCCGGGTTTCGCCGAGGCGGCCGGGATCGGCTCACCGCCGCTCGGCCCAGGCGTGGGACCAGTCGAGCAGCGGCTCCATCGCGGTGACCAGGTCGTCTCCGAGCGCGGTGAGGTGCCATGCCGGCTGCGTCGCCGTCGCTGTCGACGTGGCGATGCCCGCCTCGCGGAGTTCCGTGAGGCGCGTGGACAGGACGCTGGACGACATGCCGTCGCAGCGGCGCTGGAGGTCCCGGAAGCCGATCGGGGCACCGTTGACGTGGAGTTCCCAGATGACCCGCAGTGCCCAGCGCCGGCCGAGCAGATCCAGCGCCGCCATGACGGGACGACCGGTGGCCGAGCCGCGCACAGGGCGGCCGGGACCGGGGACGGAGGCGCCCGTGCCCTCGTAAGGGCCGCCGGGCCCGGGGGCGCCCCGCGTCGCAGTACCGGAAGCCGCATCGTTCGGCGCAGGTGTCGTGCCCAAGTGCGTACCTCTCGCAGGGAGCCGTTCACCTCTCACCCTTGCGCTTCGATTTCAGAAGCGCAAGGCTGCGAGCCATGAAGCAGCGCATCGACGGCGTCACGCCGCCCTACGAGCCAGAGACCGACCGCGCGTTACGCCGGTGGATGCCGCCCGGTGTCACCCGTGAACCTCTGATGCTGTTCAAGGTGCTGGAGTGCCACCCGGACCTCGCCTCACGCATGCGGGCACTGGGCGCGGGTCTCCTCGTCCACGGCCGGCTGAGCGACGCCGACCGGGAACTCGTCATCGCCCGCGTCACGGCCCGCTCCGGATGCGCGTACGAGTGGGGCGTCCACATGGCGACGTACGCCGAGACGGCCGGACTCACCCCGCGCCAGGTGGCGCTCACGGCGACCGGCGAACCCGGCGATCCGGCCTGGTCCGTCCGGCAGGCCGCGCTGCTCCGCGCCGTCGACGAACTGCACGACACGGCCCACGTGAGCGACGCGGCGTGGAGCGCACTGCGGGAGCACCTCGACGAGCCCGAAGTCCTGGAGCTCCTGGTCCTAGCGGGCTGGTACCGCACGATCGCGTACGTCGCGAACGGTGCGCGGATCGAGCAGGAACCCTGGGCGCTCGCCCTGCCCGGGACGGACCGCCCGGGCGCCTGAGAGGGCCTCCGAGGGGCCCCTCAGGGGGCGCCTTCGGCGAGGGTCAGCCCGCGGACTCGGCCGCGTGCGGGCTCAGCCCGCCCGTCGCCACCAGCGCGATGATGACGATGCCGAGCGCGATCCGGTACCAGACGAACGGCATGAAGCTCTTGTGCGAGATGAACTTCATGAACCATGCGATGACCGCGTAACCGACCGCGAACGCGATCACCGTCGCGAAGATGGTCGGCCCCCACGACACATGGCCGTTCGCGGTGGCGTCCTTGACCTCGAAGGTGCCCGAGGCGAGCACGGCCGGCATGGCGAGGAGGAAGGAGTAACGGGCCGCGGCCTCGCGGGTGTAGCCCATGAACAGACCGCCGCTGATGGTCGCGCCGGACCGCGAGACGCCGGGGATCAGCGCCATCGCCTGACAGAGGCCGTACAGCAGGCCGTCCTTGGCGTTCAGGTTCTCAAGGGTCTTGCGCTGCTTCGGCGCCCGGTGCTTGCCGCCGGTCTCGTCGCGCGCCGCGAGCCGGTCCGCGACGCCGATGACGACGCCCATGACGATCAGCATCGTCGCGGTGACCCGCAGATCCCGGAACGGACCTTCGATCTGGTCCTTGAGGGTCAGGCCGAGCACGCCGATGGGTATGGAGCCGACGATGACCAGCCAGCCCATCTGGGCGTCGTGGTCCCTGCGCATCTCCTTGTTCGTGAGCGAGCGGAACCACGCCGCGAGGATCCGGCCGACGTCCTTGCGGAAGTAGATCAGTACCGCCGCCTCCGTGCCGAGCTGGGTGATCGCGGTGAAGGCCGCTCCGGGGTCCTTCCAGCCGGAGAACGCCGCGGTCAGGCGCAGGTGCGCACTGGAGGAGACGGGAAGGAATTCGGTCAGCCCCTGGACGAGTCCGAGGATGAGGGATTCAAACCAAGACATGAAGTGAGGTGGTCCAAGCGCTGATCGGAAAAGGGCGACGGGCACGCCGAGCCGCGGTGCGCGGTGATCACGGGTGTCAGTGGCAGCGTAGCGTCCCCCAAGGACGGTGCGGCCACAGGGGTTTCGTGCGCGGGCGGTGCGCGGGCTGCGGGAGGACGGTGACCGTCCTGTGCCGACCCGGTGGGCAACGTTGTCCACCGGGTGACCGGGGTGTTGACCTGCCGCTGGACCTGCACATACGTTGCAGCAATGGAGAAAGCGCTTGCTGTCACCGGTTCCGTATCGGTGACAGCATGCGTTGGCCAACGTCTGGAGTCACATCCGATGGAGCGCTGATCACGTACATGAGTAATAGAGCCGAGTCCGCCGCCAACAGCCTCGCGATCCCGTTCGAGGGCCGCCGTATCCGGGTCGCCGTCATCGGTACGGGCGCCATCGCGCGCGATGGCCACGTCCCCGCGCTGGCCCGGCTCGCGGAGGAGGGCGAGACGGAGATCGTCGCCGCGGTCGACATCGCCGAGGACGCCGTCCGGAAGTTCTGCGCCGAGACGGGCATCCCGCACGCGTACACCGATCTGGACCGCATGCTCGAGGAGCAGCGGCCCGACCTGGTCGCCATCTGCACCCCGCCGACCCTGCACCGCGACCAGACCGTCGCCGCGCTGCGCGCCGGGGCCTGGGTGTGGTGCGAGAAGCCGCCCGTCCTGACGCTCGCCGACTTCGACGCCGTCGAGGCGGAGGAGGGGAAGGACGGGGGCCCGTACGCGGCCATCGTCTTCCAGCACCGGTTCGGCTCGGGCTCCCGGCACGTGCGGCGCCTCATCGCCGACCGGGCCATGGGCCGGCCGCTCGTCGCGCACTGCCAGACCACCTGGTACCGCGACGCCGCGTACTACGCCGTGCCCTGGCGCGGCCGCTGGGAGACCGAGGGCGGCGGGCCCGCGATGGGACACGGCATCCACCAGATGGACCTGCTGCTGGATCTGATGGGGCCGTGGAGCGAGGTGCGGGCGATGGCCGCGCGCCTGGTGCACGACGTGGAGACGGAGGACGTCTCGACCGCCCTCGTCCGTTTCGAGAGCGGTGCCCTGGCCACGATCGTCAACAGCGTCCTGAGCCCGGACGAGGTGAGCCGTATCCGCATCGACTGCGAACGCGCCACCGTCGAGCTCACACACCTCTACGGCCACAGCAACGACAACTGGCACATCATCCCGGCTCCCGGCGTGCCGGACGAGGACGCGGCGGCCTGGCGGGACTTCGGTGCGGACGTGCCCAGCTCGCATCTGGAGCAGCTGCGGGAGCTGGTCGCGAGCATGCGCGCGGGGGAGCGGCCGCGCAGCAGCGGCGCGGACGGGCGCACCAGCCTGGAACTGATCACCGCCCTCTACAAGTCGGCGTTCACGGACACGACCGTCCGCGCGGGCGAGGTCGGTCCCGGGGATCCGTTCTACACGGCTCTGCACGGGGGCGCGCCGGGCTGGGCGCCGCCCGCCGAGTCCGCGACGGCCACCGGCGAGTCCGAGTCCACCGGGAGCCAGGAGGCGTCGGCATGACCGAGTCCGCACAGGGCGCGCTGCGCATCGTCCACGCCCACGGTGATCGCATCACGATCAGCGACACCGGCACCGGCGTGGAGCTGCTGAGCTACGTCTACCGGCCCGAGGCGGCCTGGGAGGCACCCAAGCCGTATGTGCATCCCCTCAGGACGCTGGCCGGCGACGTCGTCACGGACTACCGGCCCAACGACCACCGCTGGCACAAGGGCCTCCAGATGACGGCCTCGCACCTGTCCGGCGCCAACCTGTGGGGCGGCAACTCGTACGTCCACGGGGAGGGATACCTCGAACTCCCCGAGCGTGTCGGGTCGATGGCGCACGTCGGCTTCGACGAGGTGGCCTCGGACGGGCACCGCGCGGTCATCGCCGAGCGCCTCACCTGGCATCCGTACGACGGCGAGCTGTGGGCCGAGGAGGAGCGCCGGGTCGAGGTGCACGACGTCGATCCCGTGTCGGGTTCCTGGGCGCTGACCTGGACGACCGCGGTCACCAATCGGCGGGACGAACCGCTGCGCTTCGGCAGCCCGACCACCGCGGGGCGGGAGATGGCCGGCTACACGGGCCTGTTCTGGCGCGGACCGCGGGCCTTCCGGGACGGCCGCGTCATCGGGCCCGACTCCGAGGGCCCCGGCCTGATGGGACAGCAGGCGCCCTGGCTCGCGTACTCGGGCGAGCACGACGGTGCCGACGGCCACGCGACCCTCGTCTTCGCGCACGCCCCCGAGAACGACCACACCGGGGAGGGTGGCGCCCACCCGGCCCACTGGTTCGTGCGCAACGAGCCGTTCGCCGCCGTCGCCCCCTCGTTCGCCTTCTTCGACGAGCTCGAACTCGCCCCCGGCGACACCCTCGCCCGCCGCTACCGGGTTGTCGTGGCCGACGGGGCCTGGGAGCGCGAGGAGGTCGCCAAGTACCTGGAGCAGCACCCGTGGTGAGCGGAGCGCACGAGGGCCCGGTGTTCACCGGGCTGCCGGGCGCCGTCGCCGTCTCGCACCTCTGTGTGTACGACTGGCCCGCCGCCGACGGGGTCTCCGGCGGAACGCCCCATCTGCACCTGACCTGTTCGGAGGCGTACGTCGTCACCGGCGGGCGCGGTGCGGTGCAGACGCTGACGACGTCCGGGTACGAGGTCACACCGCTGGAACCCGGTACGGTCGCGTGGTTCACGCCCGGCACCATCCACCGGCTGGTCAACGAGGACGATCTGCGCATCACCGTCCTCATGCAGAACAACGGCCTTCCCGAAGCGGGTGACGCCGTGCTCACCCTGCCCCCGGAGTACCTGACCGACCCCGAGACCTACGCGGCCGCGACGGCGATCCCGGCCGACGCGCCCGAGGAGGAGCGGGAACGGGTCGCCCGGGCCCGGCGGGATCTCGCGCTGGAGGGCTATCGGGCGCTGCGCGCGGCGGACGGGCCCGAACCGCTCGCCGCGTTCCACCGGGCCGCGGCCGCGCTGGTGCGGCCCCGGCTCGCCGCGTGGCGCGAGCGATGGAGGCGCGGTGCCGAGGCCGCCGCCGCGGCCACGGGAGAGCAGCTCGACCGGCTGGAGCGGGGCGACGTCTCCCACCTCGGCGACGCCCTCGTACGGGCCGAACAGCCCTCCGCATACGGCAAGTTCGGGATGTGTGGACGGCTCGACGTCTACAAGGGCACCGCATAGCCCCTACGGGGACCCTTTGAGGTCTATGCCACCGCAGGCCCCGTCGCCGTCCAGCCCGGGGTCTGCGGGTGGGCCGTCAGTTGGCCGTGCTCGACCACCTCGCCGCACTCCCGGCACACGACCTGCGGGACCAGCTCATGGCCGCAGGTGTGCTCCAGCACCATGGGACGGAAACCGCCCTCCTGGAGATGGCGGTCGCCCCACGCCATCAGCGTGTGCAGCACCGGCTCCAGTTCCAGACCGGCCTGGGTGGGCCGGTACTCGTAGCGCTTCGGGCGGTCGCTGTACTCGACCTTCTCCAGGACGCCCGCCTCGACGAGCCGTTTCAGGCGGGCGGTGAGCACGTCGCGCGGTGCGCCGATGTTGCGGACGAGCTGGTCGAAGCGGGTGGCGCCGAGCGACACCTCACGCATGACCAGCAGAGAGTACTTCTCGCCGACGAGAGCGAGCGTGTCGGCGATCGAACAGGGGCGAGCGTCCTTCATGCCACCAGTCTAGGGGGTGGGTTGGTTTGTCCAACCCACTGAGTTACTCTTGAGTCACCTAGTAGGTTTGGAAATCAAACTTGGTGAGTTTGGAGATCAAACATGCGTGACGCCGTCATCGTCGAAGCCGTACGCACCCCCATCGGCAAGGGCAAGCCGAACGGATCCCTCGCCCATGTCCAGCCCGTGGAGCTCCTCGCCCACACACTGCGCACCCTCATCGAGCGCACCGGAGTCGATCCGGCGCTGATCGACGACGTCATCGGCGGGACCGTCAGCCAGGTGGGCGAGCAGGCCGCGAACATCACCCGCTACGCCGTGCTCTCGGCGGGCTTTCCCGAGACGGTGCCCGCGACCACCGTGGACCGCCAGTGCGGCTCGTCCCAGCAGGCCGTGCACTTCGCGGCCCAGGGTGTCCTGTCGGGGGCGTACGACATGGTCGTCGCCTGCGGGGTGGAGTCGATGAGCCGCGTGCCGATGGGCTCGAACGTGCGCGGCACCGAGGGCCCCTTCGGACCCGGGATCGCGGCGCGCTTCCCCGAGGGCCTGGTGCAGCAGGGCATCAGCGCCGAGCTCATCGCCGCCAAGTGGGGCCTGTCGCGCGCGCAGATGGACGCCTTCGCGGCGAGCTCGCACCAGAAGGCGGCCGCGGCCTGGGGGAACGGCCTCTTCGACGCCGAGGTCGCGCCCCTGGAGGGCGTCACGCGTGACGAGAGCGTCCGGCCCGCCACCACCACGGAGGTACTCGCCGGACTCAAGCCCGCCTACTACGACCCGGCCTACGCCGAGCGCTTCCCGCAGATCGGCTGGTCCGTCACGGCGGGCAACGCGAGTCCGATCAACGACGGCGCGTCGGCCGTGCTCATCACGTCGAGCGAGACCGCGGCCCGGCTCGGCCTGCGCCCGCTCGCCCGGCTGCACAGCTTCGCCGTCACCGGCTCCGATCCGTTGCTGATGCTGACGGGCGTCGTCCCGGCCACCGAGAAGGTGCTGCACAAGGCGGGGCTCACCCTCGGCGACATCGACCTCTTCGAGGTGAACGAGGCCTTCGCGAGCGTCGTCCTGAGCTGGCAGCAGGAGACCGGCGCGGATCTGTCCCGGGTCAACGTGCACGGCGGGGCGATCGCGCTCGGCCACCCGCTCGGCGCGAGCGGAACCCGGCTCACGACGACCCTCGTCCACGCGATGCGCGAGCGCGGAGCCCGCTACGCCCTGCAGACGATGTGCGAGGCCGGTGGACTCGCCAACGCGATGGTGCTGGAAGCCGTGTAACCCTGGACGGCCCGGGTCGTCCGTCTTCCGGTGAGCTGCCGTGCCCGGAGGCTGATCAGTGTCCGCGCAGGTGGTGGCGTTTGCGCCAGGCCACCACCGCGCCGACCAGGGCCGGCAGTGCGATGAAGCCCATGGCGATCAGGAAGGCGGGGGAGGTGGGCGCCGAGGCCCGGGCGCCGGCCACGGCGTACGCGGCGGTGTTCGGGATCGACCCCAGGGCGGTCGCGAGGAGGAACGGCAGCCAGCCCATACGGGAGACGGCCGCGCAGTAGTTCGCCGCCCAGAAGGGCACGCCGGGGAACAGCCGGGCCATCATCATCGTGCGGAAGCCGTGCCGGCTGAGCTGTCCGTCGGCCGCCTTCAGCCAGCGGGCGCGCAACAGCGGGCGCAGCGCGTCCTGCCCGAGGATCCGGCCGAGCCCGAACGCCACACCGGCGCCGAGCACCGTGCCCGCGAGCGCCGTGCCGAGGCCCAGCTGCGAGCCGAAGAGCGCGCCCGCCGCGAGGTTGAGCAGCGGCCGGGGTACGAACGCCACGGTGCACAGCCCGTACGCCACCGCGAACACCACGGCCGCCGCGGCACCGCTGAGCTGCGGCGGCCAGCCGTCGGAGAGCAGCCGCTGCGGTTCGAAGAGCAACACGCTCGACGCGGCCGCCGCGAGCAGCACCAGCAGCAGGGAGAGCCGGGCCCAGGGCGAGAGCAGGACTCTCGTGCAACGGGCGGCGAGGCCCGTGGGCGTGGCGACGGCGAACTCCGCGGCGAGGGAGAGCTCAGTGACGGGAGCCGGGGGAACGGCTGTGGCGGTGCCCCCAGAGCGGGTGGTGGCATCGAGCATTCGGCGACACTAACCGACCCGTGCGTGTGATCGCCGTATGGTTCGTCTCATGGGCGTCACAGGTTCCGGAACGTCGGGTACGCCGTTCGAGGTGCCGAACAGTTCCCTCGCGGACACGGTCCTGGAACGGCTCACCGCCACGTACGGCGCGGCGGCCGATCCGCAACGGGCCGTGTCCATGCGGGCGTACATGAAGGACGTCGCCCCCTTCCTCGGTCTGACCACGCCCGATCGCCGCACGCTGTCCCGCACGGTCCTTCGCGGAACAGCGGCCCCTGTAGAGGCCGATTGCACCGCCGTGGCCCTGCGCTGCTGGGCGCTTCCGGAGCGCGAGTACCACTACTTCGCCGTCGACTATCTGCGCCGCCATGTGAGGCAACTCTCCTCCGGTTTCCTCCCGGTGGCACGCCATCTCGTCAGCACGGTCCCTTGGTGGGACACCGTCGACGCACTCGCCTCCCACGTAGTGGGAGGCCTCGTGGCCGCCGATCCGAAGCTGACGAGCGACATGGACACGTGGATCGAGGACGACGATCTGTGGGTCGCCCGTACGGCCCTGCTCCACCAACTCCGCCACAAGGAGACGACCGACACCGAGAGGCTCTTCGCCTACTGCGTACGGCAGTCCGGACACCCCGACTTCTTCATCCGCAAGGCGATCGACTGGTGTCTGCGCGAGTACGCGAAGACGGACCCGGAGGCGGTACGGGACTTCGTCGCCCGGCAACGGGGGCGGCTCGCGCCCCTCTCCGTACGCGAGGCCCTCAAGAACATCGGCCCCTGAGACACCCACAGAAACGTTCACCACACGGGCATCCGTGGCGAGAAAAACCATTCGACGTGGCCTGACACGTCGGCGATGATCGCCTCATGTTCCGGCACGCCTTCCTCCTCGCAGCATCCGCAGTCGCGGATGCGCCGAAGGCTGCCGTCCCGATCATCGTGGCCGCCGTCGACGGCGCCCGAAGCTGACCCTTCCCGGAAAGTCCGGCGGACCCCGCAGGGGGAGGGTCGGCAAGTCCTTGGGGTCCCCGTCCCGGCCGCTGAGCGCCGGGGCCATCACTCAGCTCCGCTGACACTGAAGAGGCTTCGAGGTATCGCCATGCCCAAGACGGCATACGTCCGCACCAAACCGCATCTGAACATCGGCACGATGGGTCACGTCGACCACGGCAAGACCACTCTGACCGCCGCCATCACCAAGGTCCTCGCCGAGCGCGGCTCCGGCACCTTCGTACCGTTCGACCGGATCGACCGGGCCCCGGAGGAGGCCGCGCGCGGCATCACCATCAACATCGCGCACGTCGAGTACGAGACCGACACCCGTCACTACGCGCACGTGGACATGCCGGGTCACGCCGACTACGTCAAGAACATGGTCACCGGCGCGGCGCAGCTCGACGGAGCGATCCTCGTCGTCTCCGCGCTCGACGGGATCATGCCGCAGACCGCCGAGCACGTGCTGCTCGCCCGGCAGGTGGGCGTCGACCACATCGTCGTCGCCCTGAACAAGGCCGACGCGGGCGACGAGGAGCTCACCGACCTCGTGGAGCTGGAGGTCCGCGAGCTGCTCTCCGCGCACGGCTACGGGGGCGAGTCCGTACCCGTCGTACGGGTGTCCGGCCTCAAGGCCCTCGAGGGCGACCCCCGTTGGACGGCGGCGATCGACGCGCTGCTCGACGCGGTGGACACGTATGTGCCCATGCCCGAGCGGTACCTCGACGCGCCGTTCCTGTTGCCGGTCGAGAACGTGCTCACGATCACCGGGCGCGGGACGGTCGTCACCGGCGCGGTGGAGCGCGGCACGATCCGGGTCGGTGACCGCGTCGAAGTGCTCGGCGCGGCCGTCGACTCGGTGGTCACCGGCCTGGAGACGTTCGGCAAGCCCATGGACGAGGCGCAGGCCGGGGACAACGTGGCGCTGCTGCTGCGCGGGGTGCCCCGTGACGCGGTACGCCGCGGACACATCGTCGCCGCGCCCGGCAGTGTCGTACCCAGCCGCCGCTTCTCGGCCCAGGTGTACGTCCTGTCGACGGGCGAGGGCGGCCGTACGACACCCGTCTCCACCGGGTACCGGCCGCAGTTCTACATCCGCACCGCGGACGTGGTCGGCGACGTCGACCTCGGCGAGCGGGCGGTCGCCCGGCCCGGCGACACCGTCACGATGACGGTCGAGCTCGGGCGCGAGGTGCCGCTGGAGCCGGGGCTCGGCTTCGCGATCCGCGAGGGCGGCCGGACGGTCGGCGCGGGGACGGTGACCTCGGTCGGCTGACGACCGAGAGGAAGGACGCGGGTGCCCGCTACGAGAGGAGCGGGCACCCGCTCGTCCCGATGTCAGTGCCGTGCGCGAGACTGATCACAGACAGGTCGTGATGGAGGGGGAAACCCATGGCGGACAAGGCACTTGTGCTCGGCGGCGGGGGCAGCGGGGGGATCGGCTGGCTCGCCGGAATGCTGTACGGGCTCGCGGAGGCGGGCGTGGATCTGAGCGACGCCGATGTGGTGATCGGTACGTCGGCGGGCTCGTCCGTGGGTGCCCAGCTCGCCTCGGGCAAGCTGACGGCGGAGCAGCTTTACGAGCGTCAACTCGGCCCGCAGAGCGGCGAGGTGCCCGGACACCTCGGCATCGGCGCGTACGTCCGCTATGCCTGGGCGACGCTGTCCTCCCGCACCCCAGAGGCGTACGGCCGCAAGACGGGCCGGATGGCGCTGGCGGCCACCACTCCGGACGCCGCGACGCGCCGCGCCGCGATCGAGAGCCGGCTCGTCTCGCCCGAGTGGCCCGACCGGCCGCTGCGGATACCCGCTGTCGACACGGCCACCGGTGAGCTGCGCGTCTTCGACAAGGACAGCGGGGTGGAGCTCGTCGACGCCATGGCCGCGAGCTGTGCGGTCCCCGGCGCCTGGCCGCCGGTCGCCCTCGACGGCCGCCGCTGGATGGACGGCGGCACCCACTCCCCGGCCAACGCCCACCTCGCCGCGGGGTATGGACAGGTCGTCGTCCTGGCACCCGTCGGCACCGGCGGCGGCCCCCTCGTCTCGGCCGCCGACCAGGGCAGGAAGCTCGCCGAGGCGGGCGCCCGGGTCGCCGTCGTCACCCCCGACGCCACCGCCAAGCAGGCCTTCGGCCGCAACCCGCTGGATCCCGCGGTCAGAGAGGCCGCGGCCCGCGCGGGCCGGGTACAGGCGACGGCCCACGCCGAGGAGATCGCGGAGGTCTGGCAGCGCTGACAGTGCCCCTGTGACCGACCTGGCCGCGGCCCCCGCGGAAAGAGCGCGGGGGCTGTGACATCCTGCGGCTCCGCCGCGTGCGCGCGACCAGCCGCCGCCCGCCATGCAACCAGGCGCAACCGCAGCACAGCGGCAACGGCGGCACAATGGACCCGTGGACGAGCCGATACCCGTGACACGGACCGTGGACCACGGTACCGCCAAGCTGATGCCGGACGTGGACCGGAAGCGGGCCTGGCTGCTGACGGTCGACACCGCACCGCAGTCGTACGTCGATCTGGACGAGCCGACGCATCTGGAGTTCGAGTACACCCGACGGCTCGGGCACGTCCTGGACACGGCCGTGGAGCCGGGGCGCGCCCTGGACGTGCTCCACCTCGGCGGCGGAGCTCTGACGCTGCCCCGCTATGTGGCCGCTACCCGCCCCGGCTCACGGCAGGACGTGGTGGAGGCCGACCGGGGCCTGCTGGACCTGGTCTGCGAGCACCTGCCCGTGCCCGAGGACGCCGGCATCACGCTGCACGCCGCGGATGCCCGGGGCTGGCTCGAATCCGCCGCGGCCGCCTCCGCCGACATCGTGATCGCGGACGTCTTCGGCGGCACGCGCGTCCCGGCGCACCTGACGTCCACGGCCTACGCGCGCGCCGCGGCGCGCGTGCTGCGCGAGGACGGCGTCTATCTGGCCAACCTCGCCGATGCCGCGCCCTTCGCCTTTCTGCGCTCCCAACTCGCCACGTTCGCCACGGTGTTCGAGGAGCTCTCCCTGATCGCCGAACCCGGCGTCCTGCGCGGGCGGCGCTTCGGCAACGCGGTGCTCGTGGCCTCCCACCGCGCGCTCGACACGGCCGTCCTGGCCCGCCGCACCGCCGCCGACGCCTTTCCCGCACGCGTCGAAAACGGCCCGGCACTGCGGGAGTTCATCGGCTCGGCCGCACCCGTGCGCGACGAGGACGCGGTCCCCTCACCCGAGCCGCCCGGCGGCGCCTTCAGCATCGGCTGACCCGAGCTCGCCCCGCGCTACCCGTGACCCCTGGGCCACCGGTGATCCCTGGGCCACCGGCTTGGTCCGCCGCGTCAGATTCCGTACATCCGGCACGCACAGCACCGCCGCCGTGACCACGACGACCAGCGTCGAACAGCTCCACAGGGCGGTCGTACGCCCGAAGGCCGCTTCGGCCGGGCCCGCCAGGGCGGTGGCCAGCGGGACCATCGCGATCGAGCCGAACCAGTCGTAGGCGGAGACGCGGGAGAGCTTGTCCTCGGGGATCTCCTGGTGCAGCGCGGTCATCCACGACACCCCGAACACCTCTATCGCCGCACCGCTGACGAACATCACGGCGCACAGGGGACCCACCGGCACCGGCACGGCGAGTGCGGCGGCCGGGGCGGCGAGCGGGAAGACGCAGAGGGTGCCGGCCAGCAGGAGCCGGCGCGGCTTCCAGCGGGTCATCAGCAGGGCGCCGCCGACGGTTCCGGCGCCGAACGCCCCGAGCGCGAGCCCCCATGGCCCGGGCCCGCCGAGGCTGTCCCGGGCGACCAACGGACCGTAGACCGCGTCGGCGGCGCCGACGACCGCGACCACCACCGAGAACTGCGCGACGATCGTCCACAGCCACGGCCGTCCGACGAACTCCCGCCAGCCCTCGCGGAGATCGGAGAGCAACCCGCCGCCGGGCTCGCGCGGCGGTATGTGACTCACGTCGAGGAACGACCGCAGCGCCCCGGCGGCCGCGAACGCCACCGAGTCCACGGCGAGCACCCAGCCGGGCCCGACCACGGCCACCATCGCCCCGCCGAGGGCCGCACCGCCCAGACCGGCGCCCTGCATCGCCATCCGGAACATGGCGAAGGCGCGGCTCGCCTGCTCCCCGCTCACCGAGGACATCAGCATGCCCTCGGCCGCCGGGCTGAAGAACGCCTGCCCGGTGCCGCCGAGCGCGGACAGCAGCATCATCTGCCACAGCCGTGCCTCACCGGTGAGGACGAGGACCGCGAACACCGCCTGCGAGACGCAGTTGAGGGCGTTGGCGGCGACCATGACCCGGTGGCGTGGCAGCCGGTCCGCGACCGCTCCGCCGATCAGCAGGAAGAGCACCAGCGGCAGCGTCCGCGCCGCCGCCACCAGCCCCACGTCACCCCCGTCGCCGCCCGCGTCGAGCACCGCGAAGGCCGCGGCGATCAGCGCACCCTGGCCGCCCAGGTTGGTGACGACCGCGGCGGCGGTCAGCAGGGTGTAGTTGCGGCCCGCCCCGGAGAGGTGGCGGGCACGGCGGGAGGCGTCGGCGGCAGAGGTCACCGGCCGACTATCGCCGCCGCGGTCCCCTCACGCAACATCGTGCGCCGGGCGCGGCCCTTCCCGTCGCCCCGGGGCAGCGTTCCTCGTCGACGAGGACGCGATCACGGGCCGCTGGGTCTTCCGTGACCACCTGAAGGTCTGAGGCTTCCCCGGCGTTCCGGCCCGCCCGTCGAGGCGGGCCGGTGTGCCACCGACGTCAGCCGCCCGTCGGGGTCCCGTGCAGCCGGACCGCGCCGAGGATCTTCATGAGGGTCGCCTTGGAGACCTCGTCCTTCACGCCCTTGGCCCCATAGAAGTCGAACGACACGAAATCGGCCGCGGAGTTCTTGAAGCCGAACGTCAGTGCCTTGCCGTCGCTCGCGCACTTGCCCTTGTCGGGTCCGGCCGTCCTTGTCGTCGTCCGAGGTGCACCACTTGGACTCGTACTCGGCGGTGCCCGACATCGTGATTCCCTCGTCCTCCTCCTTCGGGAACTCGAAGCCGATCCCGAGGCCGGGGGACTGGACCTCTCAGTCCGCGGGCACGTCGAAGGCGATACCCCATTTGGGCTTCACCACGACCTTCCAGCCCGCGACGGTCGGCTTCTCGGTCTCGGTGCCGCGCGGGTTGTCGTCCGAAATGGACGCCGAGTCGCTCGGGTCCGTCGATGCCGACGTCGACGGGCCGGAGGTGTTGTTCGTGTCGCCCCCGCCCTGGGGCGGCTGCGGCGCGCCCATGCCCACAGGGGTGCCCCACTGCGGCTGCTGTCCTGCCCGCATGGGCGCTAGCCCTAGTGGCCGCATGGAAACGATTCGGTCACCGCTCCTTGTCAGGGGCGCATCGAAATCTGGCCAGATCGAGCTACTCGTGAGTAACATGTCTGCATGAGCGCAGACCAGATGACGATCGGCGAGATGCTCGCCGCCACGGTGCCGATGGCCCGCACGCTGAACCTCGAGTTCGTGGAGACCACGCCGGAGAAGGCCGTGGTGGCCCTGCCGGACCAGAGCGACTACCACAACCACGTCGGCGGGCCGCACGCCGGAGCGATGTTCACCCTCGGTGAGTCGGCGAGCGGGGCGATCGTCCTCGCCGCGTTCGGGGAGCAGCTGTCGCGCGCCGTGCCGCTCGCGGTCAGCGCCGAGATCGCGTACAAGAAGCTCGCGATGGGCCCCGTGACGGCCACCGCGACCCTCGGCCGCCCGGCCGCCGAGGTCATCGCCGAACTCGACGCGGGGCAGCGCCCCGAGTTCCCCGTGGCCATCGCCATCCAGCGCGCGGACGGCGCCGTGACGGGCGAGATGACCGTCGTGTGGACCCTTCGGCCGAACGGCTGAGCCGGAGGGTTGAGCCCAGCGGCTGAGTCGAGAGGCTGAGCCGAGCGAACGGAACGACAGAGCGGGTCCTCTCGGCCGAGCGCCGGGCGGGCCCGCCCGGCGTTTCCCGCCGCGGCACGGCCTTCGCCGTGTCACCGCATCCGCCGTGTTACGGCTCCCGCGGCGCCATCGCTCCCGCGGCGTGATCGCTCCCGCGGCGTGATCGCTCCCGCGCGTCACCGCTCCCGCGGCGCGGGGCCTGTGCTGCGGCGGACGACGAGCTGGACCGGCTCGATGTGATCGACCCGGGGCATCGCCGATCCGTCGATGCGCGACAGCAACAGCTGAAGCGAGCGTCGGCCTGTCGCTGCGAAGTCGGTACGCACGGTCGTCAGCGGGGGCAGCATGTGGGCGGCCTCGGGGATGTCGTCGTAGCCGACGACGCTGACGTCGTCCGGCACCTGGCGCCCGGCCTCGTGCAGGGCGCGCAGCAGGCCGAGCGCCATCTGGTCGTTGGACGCGAACACCGCCGTGACGTCGGGGCGCCCGGCCAGGCGGCGGCCCAGCGCGTACCCGGAGTCCGCGCTCCAGTCGCCGATGAGCGGTTCGGGGACCTCGGCCCCCGCCGCCCGAAGGGTGTCCCGCCAGGCTTCCAGGCGGCGCTCGGCGGACAGCCAGCCCGTGGGGCCCGCGATGTGGTGAACCGTGCCGTGGCCGAGCGACAGCAGGTGTTCGGTGGCCTGGCGCGCTCCGTCGCGGGAGTCCGCGGTGACGTAGGAGGCGTCGTCCCCGAGGTCGTTCTCCAGGACCATCAGGGGGACGTCGAGCGCGGCCTCCGCCAGGGCCTTGCCCACCCAGCGCTGCGGTGCGATGGCGAGCAGGCCGTCCGCCCCCTCGGCCGACAGCGTGTGCACGGCGCGCACCAGGGTGTCCCGGTCGGCCGTGTCGAGCGCGATGGAGCTGACCAGGTAACCGGCCTCCTGGGCAGCGGAGTTGATCGCGGTCAGGATGGAGGCGGGCCCGTAGCGCGCCGCGTCGAACGAGATCACCCCGAGCATCCGCGTCCTGCCGCTGGCCAGGGAACGCGCGCTGCGGCTCGGCCGGTAGCCGAGCGTGCGCATGGCGGCCACCACCGCCTCCCGGGTCTCGGGCCGCACCGCGGGACTGTCGTTGAGCACCCGGGAGACCGTCTGTTTCGAGACACCGGCCAGCCGGGCCACGTCGTCCATCACCGGGCGCGCTCCCGCGAAGCTGCGCCGGCTGCGTCCCTTGGGGCCCTCGGTTCCCTGGGGGACGGCGCCGTCCGTGGCACCTCGGGTCATGGGGGCGCATCCTCCGACGTCACGGTGGCGGTCTGTCCCGATCCGCCCGGCAGGCCCACAGGATAGGCCCGCCGGGCCCGTCTCCCCTTCGTCAGCCCGCCCGGACCGCCCAGGCGCGGGTGGTCACCCACTCGACGCGCCACACGGCCGCCCGCCCCGTGACGTCGCCCGCCCGCTCGGGCAGATACACCGGAGCGTCGGCGGCCAGGGGCAGCAACAGCAGCCGCAGCCCATGGTCGCGCGGGGCCGCCGCGGGGAGCCGGTCCAGGCCGATGTCCCAGACGCGTCCGGAGAAGAACTGGTCGGCGACGAGGGTGTCCGCGACGTACGCGCGGGCCACGTCGCCGGTCCAGTGGACGCGCAGGAGGGTGCCGGGCGGCCGGTGCGGGAGGTCGTCCGGCAGCTTGACGTGGTACTCGGCCGCGGAGGCGGCGAAGTGTTCGTCCGCCGGGACGCTCGCCCGGCCCAGGGAACCGGTCGCGGTCGTGGGCGGCGGGCCCGCGGGGCGCACGAGGGTGGCGGCGGGCGCGATGTCCCCGTCGGCCCATTCCCCGGTCGTCCAGCGGGTGAACACACCGTCGGCCGTCGCCGACAGGGGTGCTCCGGCCACCGTCAACGGCCGTGTGGGCGTGGGCAGTACGGCGAAGGAGGGTCGTGACGCGGAGCTGTGCACGCGGAGTTCGTCCTGGTCGAATACGACACTGTCCGGCGAGAGGACCAGCCGCTCGGCGCCCCACGCCGTCCCCCGGTAGGCGGTGCGCGCGGTGGCGGCGTCGAGGACGAGCAGGCCGATGTCGTTCCCGTCCGCGGTCCTCACCTGGACGAGGGCGTCGGTGCCGGGAAGCAGACCGGTGATCAGAACACGGCCGTCGGCCTTGTCGACCGCTCCGGAGGGCGTGTCGACGGACGTGACCGTGCCCGCGTCCAGGGCGAGTTCGACCGGAATGCCGTCGGTGGCGGCCAGCACCAGGACCGTACGACCGTCGTCCTCGACCCGGCACACCGGCTGGGCGGTGGCCCAGTCGAGCCGTAGACCGGCGACGTCGAGACGCAACGGCCAGCAGAAGTACCCGCCGGTCGGGACGGTGACCGGGGTGCTGGGCAACGTCAGGGCGGGAGCGTCGGGGAAGTCGACCGTGAAGGTCGTGCCGGGGTGGGCCGGCAGCGGTTCGTGCGGCTGGTGGTTGTTGACGAACAGGAAGCCGGAGGTGCCGTCGCCGCGCACGGCCCAGCGCAGGGTGTCCCGGTCGGACTGGGACGCGGGCTGCCGCTCGGGCAGGACGGACCGCATGGGGGCGATCACGTCGCCGAAGTCGGCCAGCAGCAGGTGCTGGAGGCGCAGTGCGTGGTACGAGGGCCGGACCTGGCCGTACTCGCCCAGCGGCGCCTGGAAGTCGTAGGTGCGGACGGGCAGGTCGTTGGGGTAGCCGGTGGCGTGGGACTCCTGGAGGGTGGTGAGTTCACCGGCCGGGTTCGTGCCGCCGTGGAACATGTAGTAGCCCTGCCAGACCGAACCGCAGCCGATCTTGGTGAGGCCGAGGGCGCCGATGTCGTCGGGCTCGACGCGTGGCCTGCGGTGGTAGGCGACGGCCATGCCACCGCCGAGCTCGCAGGTGGCCCAGGGGAAGCGGTCCGTGGGCGCGGGGTCGCCGCCGCGTACGGTCGTCGGGCGCAGGTCGGCGCCGATGCCCTCGTCGTCGCGCTGATGGGTGAAGAAGAAGTGCTTGCGGCAGGTGTCCGGCCAGCCGCCGTCCGCCTCCGTCCAGAACGTTTCGGTGTAGCCGCCGTACAGCGGAAGCAGTTCGTCGGGCGGCAGTTGGACCCCGCCCCACGCCGTGGACGTCCACAGCGGCGCGCTCAGACCCGCCTCCTGGGCCATCCGCTTCAGGGTGAGGAGGTGGCCGGGCCGGTCGTAGAGCTCGTTCTCGATCTGGATCGCGACGATCGGACCGCCGTGGGCCCGGTCGAGTCCGCGCAGCTGTGCGGCGATCTCCGCGAACCAGCCCCGTACGGGTTTCAGATAGGTGGGGTCGTCGGTGCGGGGCGCGCGGGTGCGGGCGAGCAGCCAGTCGGGGAAGCCTCCGTTGCGGACCTCGGCGTGGCACCAGGGGCCGATGCGGGGGATGAAGTCCAGGCCGTGCCGGGCGCACAGCTGGGCGAAGCGTCGCAGATCGCGGTCGCCGTCGAAGCGGACGCGGCCCTGGATCTCCTCGTGGTGGATCCAGATGACATAGCTGGCGACGACGGTGACCCCGCCCGCCTTCATCTTCAGGAGCTCCTCCTCCCAGTCCCGGGCCGGGTAGCGCGAGTAGTGGAACTCGCCGGAGACCGGGAACCAGGGGCGGCCGCCGCGCGTGAGGTAGCGGCTGGTCACCTCGATGGGGTCGGGCGCCCCCGGGGCGTCGGCGAAGGGCAGGTGGCCGGTCAGGGGCGGTGCGGGAGGCGCGGGGACGCGCAGGAGATGCGGCATCGGGACTTCTCCGGTCCGGGGTCTGGGGGGAGGGGGAGGGCGTCGGCTACGGCGGGGTGTGGCTGCGGCGCGGTGCGATCGCTCGTTCTCGGGCTCGGGCTCGTTTTCGGGGTCGTACTCGGCCGTGGGTCCTGGGTCTTGGGAACGCTCCCAGGCCAAGTGATGTTAGCGGTAACATCGCATGCGTCAAGGGACTTTGGGACCGTCGGCGAAACGGTTTTGGACGGCTGCGGTCCGCGCCGCCACCGGACCTCCCGGTGGCCGGGCGACACCGTCGGAAACGTACGGGTCGAGTCGCGTTCTGCCTGTTCCGGAGGCGTTCACGGTGAGGCCACGCCCGTGTCCCCGCGGCCTGACTGAGTGGTTCCAGCCAGTGAATCGCTCGGAGGCACCGGAGGGTCGCCCCATGGCCGGAACCGAACCCGTGTCCGCCGCCGTCAACCGTCGTCGATTTCTGCTCGCCTCAGGCGCCACGGCAGCGGCCGGCGTCGCCGGAACCAGCGCGGGGGCGCTCCTGCCGCACCGGCGCCCGCACCCCGCCGTGGAGCCCGCCGCTCGGAGCGCCGCCGCCCAGCGGCCCGCCCGCGGCGCCCCGCGGGCGGCGCCGTACGCCCTGACCACCCTGGAGACGACGGCCCGCCTCGGCGGTGGCGCCGGCCCCTACCGGCGGCTGGTCTCGGGCCCCGGCTGGCCCCTGGTCGTCCGCGAGGAGCTCGCCACGCCCGGTGCCGGGCGCCAAGGCCGGCGCACCCCGCTCGCGTGCTTCGTGCAGTTCACCGACCTCCATCTCGCCGACGTGCAGAACCCGCTGCGCACCGAGTTCCTGCGCTCGCGCGGTGCCTCGTCGTGGCGGGCGCAGGAGGCGCTGACGGTGGCCGGGGCGGTCGCGCTCGTCGAACAGGTGAACGCGCTCGGCGGAGGGCCATACACCGGGCTGCGTCCCGCCTTCGTGATGACGACGGGCGACAACGTCGACAACAACTCCGCGATCGAACTGGAGTGGTTCCTGACCGTGATGAACGGGGGCCGGATCACGCCGAACACCGGTGACCCGGCGGTGTACGAGGGCGCCCAGAACTCCGGTCTTCCCCTGTACTGGCACCCGGGTGACCCCCACCTGCGCGACCTGGACAAGCGGCGCGGGCTGCCCCTGATCCCCGGCTTCCTCGACGCGGTCACCCGCCCGGTCACCAGCCCGGGGCTGCGCGTCCCCTGGTACTCCACGGTCGGCAACCACGACGATCTGCCGGGCGGCTGTCTGTCGCCCGTGCTGAACGACTTCGCCGTCGGCTCACGCAAGCTGCTGTCGGTGTCCGCCGCGGACGCGGTCGCCTAAGCCAAGGCGCTCGGGTCGGGCGACGACCCCAAGAGCGAGGTGCTCAAGGCGATCCTGACCAGGAACGCGGCCTCGGCGCGGACCGTGACCGCCGACGAGCGGCGCCGGCTGTGCACCCCGCACGACTATCTGGCCGCGCATCTCGATCCCGCCCACGCCGGTGCCGGTCCGGTCGGCCACGGCTACACCCAGGACAACCTGGACGGCGAGCGGATGTACTACTCCTTCAAGGTGGCCGAGAACGTCGTCGGCATCAGCATCGACACGACGTACCGCAGCGGCCACTACGAGGGTTCACTCGGCAGCGACCAACTCCGCTGGCTGGAAGGGATCCTGGCCGCGCACAGCTCCCGGTCCTACGACGCGGACGGCCGGCTCGTCCGCAACGCCGGGGCCGACGACGCCCACATCCTGGTCTTCAGTCACCACCACAGCCCCAGCATGACCCGCCGTCCCGACGCCGCCCGCACGGACGAGCCGCGCCACGACGGAGCGGAGGTCATCGCCCTGCTCAGCCGGTTCCCGAACGTGGTGGCCTGGATCAACGGGCACAGTCACGTCAACCGGATCACGCCGCACCCGCACGCGACGCCCGCCCGCTCCTTCTGGGAGGTCAACACCGCCTCCCACGTGGACTATCCGCACCACGCCCGGCTGATCGAACTGACCGACAACGGGGACGGGACGGTGTCCCTGTTCACCACCCTCGTCGAGTCCGCCGCGCCGCACCGCAGCGCCCGGGGCTTCGACGACCTGTCGGCGGTGGGACTCGCCTCCCTGTACCGGGAAGTGGCCTACAACGCTCCCGGTCTTGCCGAGAGCATGAAGGGCGGTGTCCAGGAGGGCTGGGCGGGCGGTGCGGGGGACCGCAACGCGGAACTGGTGGTGACGGGCGGACCGGCGGTGGCCTGAGGAATGAGGCCTGAGGAATGAGGCCTGAGGAATGAGGCCTGAGGAATGAGGCATGACCCGTCCTTGCTCGCGGTTCCTTCGGTTGTTGTCGGAGTGACGGCCGTTCCTGTTCATTTCATTGACACGAGTCAGTGGCGGTCATAGTTTTCGCGCCGTACCCGTGCCGTCTGACGGCATGTCACGTTCGGTCGACGCCTGGTGTGTTCAAGGACCGAACGCGGCGGTTGTCGTCGGCGCGCGTACTCGCGGTTCACGACGACGTGCCCGCGCACCGAAGGAGTGACGGCTCATGTCCCACACCTTTTCCCGGCGTTCGACCCTGCGTCTGCTGGGCGGCGCCATCGCGGTCGCCGCGGCGGCCACCACCGGCTCCGCGCCCCTCGCCCGGGCGGAGACCAGATCCGGCGCCGGCCCTCGCGTAGAGGGTCTGATGGTCAAACTCACTCTCGACGAGAAGATCTCCCTGCTGCACGGCGCCACCGACCCCGCCTCGCTCGGCCAGGCCGGGTACGTACCCGGAGTACCCCGCCTCGGCATCCCCCCGCTCCGCCTCGCCGACGGCCCGGCCGGGGTCCGCGTCACCCGGCACGCCACCGCCCTGCCCGCCCCGGTGCTTCTCGCCTCCGCCTTCGACCCCGGCCTGGCCCGCCGCTACGGGCAGGTCATCGGGCGCGAGGGCCGCGCCCTCGGCCAGGACGTGCTGCTCTCCCCGATGGTCAACCTCGTCCGTACCCCGTACGCGGGCCGCAACTTCGAGACCTTCAGCGAGGACCCGCTGCTCGCCGGCGACCTGGTCGCGGCCGAGATCCGCGGCATCCAGGGCGAGGGCCTCATCGCGACCGTCAAGCACTTCGCGCTGAACAACCAGGAGCAGGACCGCATGTCCATCGACGTGCGCGTCGACGAGCAGACCATGCACGAGGTCGAACTGCGCGGCTTCGAGGCGGCCGTCGCCGCCCGCACCGGCGCGGTCATGGGCGCGTACAACAAGGTCAACGGCACCTTCGCCTGCGAGAACAAGACGCTCCTCACCGACATCCTGCGTGAGCGATGGGGCTTCGGCGGCTGGGTGATGACCGACTGGTTCGCGGCCCACAGCACCGTCACCGCCCTCACCGCGGGCCTCGACATGGAGATGCCGGACGGGACGTACTTCGGGGCCGCGCTCAAGACGGCCGTGCAGAGCGGCGCCGTCGCCGAGTCCTACGTCGACCGGGCCGTACGCCGCGTCCTCGCCGTGATGGACCGCTTCGGGCTGCTCGACGGCAGCGCCCCGCCCCGTCCCGCCCGCGACGCGAAGGCGGGCGCGGCCGTCGCCCTGGAGGTCGCCAAAGCGGGCGCGACCCTCCTGCGCAACGAGCGCCACGCACTGCCCCTGACCGGCGCCGCGGCTCGCAGCATCGCGGTCGTCGGCCCCACCGGCTCCCTGCCGTTCGTCAGCGGCGGCGGCAGCGCCCACGTCGTCCCGGACCACGCCGACAGCCCGCTCGACGCCATTCGCGCCCGCGCGGGAAGCGGCGCCCGGGTGTCGTACGCGCTGGGCGAGGACCTCTTCGGCAAGGCCATCCCGAGCGCGGTGCTGACCTCGGGCATCGACACCGAGGGCCAGAACGTCCCCGCCGGAGGTGCCTGGACGTACACCGGGACGCTCACCGTCGCGGACGCCGACGAGTGGACCTTCGTCATCCACTACTCCGGCATCCGGCCCACGGTGCTCGTCGACGGGGTCGAACTCTTCCCGCCGCTGCCCGGTTACGGCGAGTACTTCAGCGGCGGTCTGGTCTCCGCGGCGCCCGACGGCCTCTCCGTACGCCGCAAGGCCCTGAACCTCTCCCAGGGCGAACACCAGGTCTCCATCACCGCGCAGGGCGCCGACACCGGACAGCTCTTCCGGCTGCGGCGCATCACCGGCGCGACCCGCACACAGGACGTCGCCGATGCGGTCGAGGCCGCGCGCGCCGCCCACAGCGTCGTCCTCTTCGCCTACGAGGACGCCACCGAGGGCCTGGACCGCGTCACCCTCGCGCTGCCCGGCAGCCAGGAGCGGCTGATCAAGGCCGTCGCCGCGGCCAACCCCCGGACGACCGTCGTCCTCAACACCTCCTCCTCGACCTCGATGCCCTGGCTGGACGGCACGGCCGCCGTGCTCCAGATGTACTACCCGGGGCAGGAGGGCGCGGCCGCCACCGCCGCCGTCCTGTTCGGCGACTGCGATCCCGGCGGCCGGCTCACCCAGTCCTTCGCGGTCGACGACGCCCACCACCCGGTCGCCGGTGACCCGCACCGCTACCCGGGCGTGAACGGCACCGAGGAGTACTCGGAGGGGATCCACGTCGGCTACCGCTGGTACGACGCGCAGGGCGTGCGCCCGCTCTTCCCCTTCGGGCACGGTCTCTCGTACACCTCGTTCGCGTACGAGGATCTGCGGGTCCGGGGGAGAGAGGTCGGCTTCACCGTGCGCAACACCGGGCGGCGCGACGGCGTCGAGGTGGCGCAGGTCTACCTGGGGCCGTCGCCGGACCTCCGGCTCGACCAGGCCGTACGCGTGCTGGCCGGGTACCGGCGGCTCGCGCTGCGGGCGGGGGAGCGGCGGCGGGTGACGGTGCGCCTCGACCGGCGCACGCTGTCGTCCTGGGACGCCCGGCGCCACGACTGGGTCCTCGGCACCGGGCGGCGCGCGGTGTGGGCGGGGTCGTCGTCGCGGGATCTGCGGCTGCGCGGCAGTGTGGAGGTGGGCGCGTGAACAGGGGGCACGTGGTCCGATCCGGCCGCCCGCGCACCACCGTCGGCCTGGTCCGCGGCGAAGTCGCCGCCGAGGGGGGCCAGTTCCTCGGCATTCCCCTACGCGCAGCCGCCCGTCGGCGCCCCTCCGCAGGAGGAACCCGGAGCCGGTCGCACCCTGGCGCGGTGTGCGCACCGCACGGGACGTCGGCAACCGGTGTGTGCGGACGGCCAGTTGGGACCCCTGATACGAGCGGCCCAGCCACACCGAGGACTGCCTCGACCACAATGTGTACGTCCCCGAAGGCGCCGGCGAGGACATCGTGCCGGACACCTTCGGCCGGCGGACCGGCACGGTCGTCGTGACCGTCAACTACCGCCTCGGCGCGATGGGGTTCCTGGCCACGGCGGGACTCGACGGCGAGGCCCGTGACGGGGTCTCGGGCAACTTCGGGATGCTCGACCAACAGGCCGCACCGCGCTGGGTGCGCGCCGACATCGGCCGCTTCGGCGGCGATCAGGACCGCGTCACCGTCGCGGGCGAGTCGGCGGGCGGCCGCTCGGTCTGCACCCAGCCGGCCTCGCCGACCTCGGGCCCGTACCGGGCGGGGATCGTCGAGAGCGGCGCGTACGGGAACTGTGCGGCGCGCACCCACGAGGCGGCCGTGGCCGTCGGCGCGGCCTTCGCGCGGAAGGTGGGCTGCGCGGATCTGTCGATGACGTGTCCGCGCGGCAGGTCGTCCGCGGAGATCCTCGCGGCGCGGGGCGAACGAGGACGAGGGGCGGCTGTTCGCCGCACCTCGCCGCCGTTCGCCCCGCTGCGCGATCTGCACACGGGCTTCGACTTCGGGGCGACCCATGTGCGCTTCGTTCCCGCAACGCACATCGATCACGTGACCCGTGCGTGGACGGTCTTTCGCCCTGGAGGCGCGACCCCGTTCCCTCAGGAGCACCGGTGCGACCTGTGGGACGTCGCCGCGCGAGGCTGAGCGGTAGGCTTCCCGGCGTGCGCCCATCTCGGGCGCACGCCGGGAAGCGTGTGATTTCGGGAGGAACCGGCGTTGGACGTCCAGCATTGGCTCGAGACTGTGCCCGCGGTCAGCATCTATGCGCTGGTGGCCCTGGTCATCGGCCTGGAGAGCCTGGGCATCCCGTTGCCCGGCGAGATCATCCTGGTCTCGGCGGCGCTGCTGTCCTCACAGCACTCGGGTATCAACCCCGTCATCCTCGGTGCGTGCGCCAGCATCGGCGCGGTCGTCGGAGACTCCATCGGCTATGCCATCGGCCGCAAGGGCGGCCGTCCCCTGCTGGCCTGGCTGGGCGCGAAGTTCCCCAGGCACTTCAGCGAGGGGCACGTCGCGACGGCCGAGCGGTCCTTCCAGAAGTGGGGCATGTGGGCCGTCTTCTTCGGCCGGTTCATCGCGCTGCTGCGGATCTTCGCGGGGCCGCTCGCGGGTGTGCTGAAGATGCCGTACTGGAAGTTCCTGATCGCCAATGTGCTGGGCGGGATCATCTGGGCCGGGGGTACCACCGCGGTCATCTACTACGTGGGTGTCGTCGCCGAGTCCTGGCTGAAGCGGTTCTCGTGGGTCGGGCTCGTGGCGGCCGTGCTCATCGGGCTCGCCTCGATGCTGATCGTGAAGCGCAAGGCGAAGAAGGCGGCGGCGGAGATCGAGACGGGGGAGCGGGAGCCGGTGGCGGCTCCCGAGTAGGTGTCGTCGGGCGCTTCAGCTCCCGTGCGCCTTCTTGTGTGTCTTCGCCAGGTCCACGTAGACGGTGCCGTTGAGGGTGATGCCCTGGCGTTCCTCCTCCGTCAGGGGGCGCTTGACCTTGGCCGGGACTCCGGCCACCAGGGAGCCCGGCGGGACCCGCATGCCCTGGGGGACCAGGGCCTGTGCCGCCACCAGGGAACCGGCGCCGATCACCGCGCCGTTGAGGACCGTGGCGCCCATGCCGATCAGGCAGTCGTCCTCGACCGTCGCCCCGTGCAGTACGGCGTTGTGGCCGACGGAGACGCGCTCGCCGACCGTGATCGGGAATCCGGGGTCGACGTGAAGGGTGCAATTATCTTGGATGTTGCTGTCGGCGCCTATGACGATCGGACCGAAGTCGGCGCGCAGCACCGCGCCGTACCAGACGCTCGCGCCCGCGTGCAGAGTGACGTCCCCGATCACCACGGACGTCGGTGCCGTGAACGACTCCGGGTCCACCTGCGGGTCCTTGCCGCCGATCCCCATGATCAGCGCCTGCTGCGTCATCGCCGTCTCCTCGTCGTCGTCGCTACAGCGGCACCGTATGCCATCGCCGCCGGCCCCGGTGGGGCGAAGATCACAGCGGTGTTCTCTGCTGGGTCCCGGCCGCCCTGAGTACCGTGAGCGGGTGCCCAGCAACAAGAACGTGTTCTCATCATGGTGGCGGCGTCTCGCGCAGCGCGCCGTCCACGCGGGCTGGGCCTGGGTGCAGCGCACGGGTTCGGTGACCGCCGAGCACCCGGGGCGGTTGCGCTTCGGTGCGATGGGAACGGGTACCAGACTCGCCTTCCCGCTCGGCACCGTCTTCGGTGAACCGTGGATCCACCTCGGCGCCCACTGCATCGTCGGCGAGCAGGTCACCCTCACCGCCGGTCTGATGCCCGACCTCGACCTCGGCTCCGACCCGATCCTGCGCATCGGCGACGGTGTCGTGCTCGGCCGTGGCAGCCATGTCATCGCCGACACGACGGTCACGATCGGCAGCGACTGCTACTTCGGGCCGTATGTGTACGTGACGTCCACGAACCACTCGTACGACGATCCGCACGTGCCCATCGGCAAGCAGTGGCCCCGGATGGAGTCGGTGGAGATCGGACCCGGTTGCTGGATCGGCACCGGGGCGGTGATCCTGCCGGGAGCGCGGATCGGACGGAACGTCGTGGTGGCGGCCGGTGCGGTGGTACGCGGCGCGGTGCCGGACCACGCGGTCGTCGCGGGCGCGCCCGCACGGGTCGTACGGCGCTGGGACGTGGTCGACGGGTGGCAGCCTCCGCTGCGGACGCCCGCGCCGGTACCGATTCCCGACGGGGTGACACCGGAGCAACTGCTCGCGTTGTCGGAGCTGGACGAGGAGTCGGCGGCGCGGCTGGCGGAGCTTGACGCCGAGTCTTCCTGAGCGTCGCCGAGCCGAGTCTTCCTGAGGGGCGCCGATCAGCCGGTGGCCAGCAGTACCGTGCCGACCAGGGCCAGGCCCGCGCCCGCCGCCTGGATCGCGCGCAGCCGTTCGCTGAGGAAGCCGCGTGCGGCCAGGGCGGTGACCACCGGATAGAGCGAGGCGAGGACGGCGGCCACCGTGACCGGGCCGTGCTGGGCGGCGACGGAGTACGTGCCGTTCGCGGCGACGTCGGCGAGGCCGACGAAGGCGAGCGCGGGCAGGGAGTGCCAGGGGAAGCCGCCCTCGGGGAGGGCGACGGCGCCGCGCCGCACGGCGACGAAGAGTGCCGTGCCTCCCGTGGCGACGTTGGTCACGCGCTGCACGAACAGCGCGAGGAACAGCCCGGTCACCGACGAGGACGCCTGCGCGATCAGCACGAACACCGTGCCGAAGCCCAGCGCGGCGATCAGTGTGAGCAGCACCGCCTGTCGCTGCACCGCGGCGCCCCTCAACTGGGGCCCACCGGCGAGGACGACGCCCACGACGGCGACCGCGATGCCCGCCATCTGGGTCAGTCCGGGGTGTTCGCCGAGGAAGAGTCCCACGGTGATGGGGACGGCCACGGCCAGCGAGCCGAGTGGGGAGACGACGCCCATCGGGCCCAGGGCGAGCGCCTTGTAGAAGGAGAGCAGCGCGACCGGTCCCACGAGTCCCGCGGCGAACGCGAACCACAGCTGAGGTCCCGCCGCGCTCCAGCCGCCGGTCGCCACCACGATCGCGCCCAGTACCGCCGCCGCGATCGACTGCGAGGCGACGACCACGGTGAGTGCGGGTGTACGTCGGGTCAGCAGCCCTCCGCCGAAGTCGGCCAGGCCCCACAGGAGGCTGGTGGCCAGGGCGAAGAGCGCTGTCATGGGTCGCCTCGCAGTACAGTTCGGTGAACGATCGGGTGCACCACAGCATAGTTCATTCTGTTGAACTCTGTCATTTAGAATATTGGACGCGGATTATTGGACGGAATGTGTCGGATCTCGACCTGCTGACCCAGTCCCTGGCGCGCAACGTCAAGCGCTGGCGCACCGAGCGCGGCTTCACCCTGGACACGCTCGCGGGCCGCGCCGGAGTCAGCCGCGGCATGCTCATCCAGATCGAGCAGGCCAGGACCAACCCCAGCATCGGTACCGTCGTGAAGATCGGTGACGCGCTCGGTGTCAGCATCACAACCCTCCTCGACTACGAGCAGGGCCCCAAAGTCCGGATCGTCCCGGCCGAGCAGGCCGTACGGCTGTGGCACACGGACGCCGGAAGTTACAACCGCCTCCTCGCGGGCACCGAGGCGCCGGGACCGCTGGAGATGTGGGACTGGCGGCTGATGCCCGGCGACGGCAGCCCCTCGGACCCGCACCCTACGGGGACGGTCGAACTCGTCCATGTCATGGCGGGCGAACTCACCCTCACCGTCGACGGGACCGAGTACCGGGTCCCCGAGGGGGCGAGTGCGTCCTTCGAGGCCGACACCCCCCATACGTACGGCAATAAGGGCGAGGTGCCGGTGGAGATGGTCATGGCGGTGTCGGTCCCGCCCGTGCACTGAGACACCCGACCGGGCGGACCGGAGCGGCTGTTAGCGTGCCGTCATGCGCGCTCCCATCGGACACTTCGACCACGCCACGGCCGCCCCCGACTGCCTCGACGAGCTCACCCGCCCGGTCGCGGACGGCGTACGCCACTGGCGTGGGACCGTCCCCGCCGACCAGATCGTGTACGTGGACACGAACCCGGAGTGGGCCGACACCGCGACCTTCGTCGAGCACTACGGTAAGGAACTGCTGGAGCAGTCCGCCAACTGTGTGGTCGTGGCGGGCAGGCGCGGCAGCGAGACCACGCTCGCCGCCTGCGTGGTCCTCTCCACCACCCGCGTCGACGTCAACGGCGCCGTCCGCCGTCAACTCGGCGCCCGCAAGGCCTCGTTCGCCCCGATGGAGACCGCGACCGGCGAGAGCGGCATGGAGTACGGCGGCATCACCCCGATCGGACTGCCGGGCGACTGGCCGGTGCTGGTGGACTCGGCGGTCGTCGAGCTGCCGTACGTCCTGGTGGGCAGTGGCCGGCGGCGCGGAAAGCTTCTGGTGCCGGGGAAGGCGTTCGCCGAGCTGCCGAACGTGGTGGTGCTGGAGGGGCTGGGGCTCGCCTGACCGGTTGCACGACGATGTGATGCCCCGGCGCCGGACGCGGGCTTACGCGACCATGTGATGCGCCAGTGCGAGGTGCGGATCCGTCTCGCCGGGCGCGGGCGCCGGATCGGCGTGCACGAGGGCCGCGGTGAGCTTCGGTACGGCGTGCAGCAGGGCGTGTTCGGCCTCGACGGCGATGCGGTGGGCCTGCCGCACGCTCGCCTCGCCGTCCACCACGACCGCCACCTCGGCGCGCAGCCGGTGCCCGATCCAGCGCAGCCGCAGCTCACCCACCCCGTGCACGCCGGGGACCGCCCGCAGAGCCCGCTCGGCCGAGTCGACCAACTCCGGGTCCACGGCGTCCATCACGCGCCGGAACACCTCGCGGGCGGCGTCGCGCAGCACCAGCAGGATCGCGGCCGTGATCGCCAGCCCCACCAGCGGGTCGGCGAGTTGCCACCCCAGTGCCGCGCCGCCCGCCCCCACCAGCACCGCCAGTGAGGTGAATCCGTCCGTGCGGGCATGGAGGCCGTCCGCCACGAGCGCGGCCGAGCCGATCTCACGCCCGACACGGATCCGGTGGCGGGCGACCCATTCGTTGCCGAGGAAGCCGATCAACGCGGCCGCCGCGACGACCGGGATGTGATGCAGGGGGCGCGGGTCGATCAGCCGCGCGACCGCCGTCCAGGCCGCGAAGGCGCCGGACGCGGCGATCGTCAGCACGATCGCGATGCCCGCGAGGTCCTCCGCCCGGCCGTAGCCGTACGTGAAGCGGCGCGTCGCCGCGCGCCGGCCCAGGACGAAGGCGATGCCGAGGGGGACGGCCGTGAGCGCGTCGGCGGCGTTGTGCACCGTGTCGCCGAGCAGCGCGACCGACCCGGAGATCACGACCACGGCCGCCTGTGCCACGGCGGTCGCGCCGAGGACGACGAGGGACACCCACAGGGCGCGCATACCGCGGGCCGACGACTCCAGCGCGGAGTCGAGTTTGTCGCCGGTCTCGTGGGAGTGGGGGGTGAGGAGGTGGCGGAGACGGGGGAGCGGGCCGGAAGGAGTGTCGTGGGTGTGCGGGTGCGGGTGCGGGTGCGGGTGCGGGTGGGGCTGGGTGTGGGGGTGCGGGTGGTCGCGCGCCGGGCGACCGTGCTTTTGGCCCTGGCCCTGGCCCTGGCCCTGCCCGTGCTCATGGCTGTGGTTGTGGCCGTACGCGTCGTGCCGGTCGCTCACGGGGATCCCCTTCCGTTGCGCGGGAGTGGACGTGCCGACGTCCACGAGGCCATTATGTGCGTATGAGCGCACGCATGCACCTATCACCTGCGCATGATGCGCATCCGCGTACCCCGGGCGAGGAACAGTTCGCGCTCGCCGCCGAACTCCTCGCCCTCCTGGGTGACCGGACCCGCCTCGCCCTCCTGCACGCCCTGACCGGGGGAGAAGCCGATGTCACGACGCTCACCGAGGCGTGCGGTGCCGCTCGGCCCGCCGTCAGTCAGCATCTGGCCAGGCTGCGTCTCGCCGGTCTGGTGAACACCCGTAAGGAGGGCCGTCGGGTGATCTACTCGCTCGGTGACGGCCATCTGCGCCGGGTGGTCGACGAGGCGTTGAACCTGGCCGACCACCGCCTCACCGACCGCCCGCCGCACGACTGAGGGAAACCCACGGCGCTCAGTGGCCGATGTCGTCCTCGCCCGCCTCCAGCAGGTTCGCCGCCGCGCCCACGATGCTCGGGTCCGGGCTGCCGACGACCTCGTCGTCCTTGTCCGCGTAGGCGAAGCGGGCCAGGACGCTGCGCATCGCCTCGACACGCGCCCGCTTTTTGTCGTTGCTCTTCACCACGGTCCAGGGGGCCTGTTCGGTGTCCGTCTCGCGGAACATGGTGACCTTGGCGGCGGTGTAGTCGTCCCAGCGGTCCAAGGAGGCCAGGTCCATGGGGCTGAGCTTCCACTGCCGTACGGGGTCGACCTGGCGGATCGTGAAGCGGGTGCGCTGCTCGCCCTGCGACACCGAGAACCAGAACTTGATCAGGTCCACTCCGTCGTCGACGAGCATCCGCTCGAAGGCGGGCGCCTGCCGCATGAAGCGCCGGTACTCGTCGTCCGTGCAGAAGCCCATCACCCGCTCGACGCCGGCCCGGTTGTACCAGGACCGGTCGAACATCACGATCTCGCCCGCGGTCGGCAGATGCTCCACGTACCGCTGGAAGTACCACTGTCCGCGCTCACGCTCGGTCGGCTTCTCCAGCGCCACCACCCGGGCGCCGCGCGGATTGAGGTGCTCGGTGAAGCGCTTGATCGTGCCGCCCTTGCCGGCCGCGTCGCGCCCTTCGAAGACGATGACGAGACGCCGGCCGGTCGCCTTGATCCAGCTCTGCAGCTTCAGCAGTTCTATCTGCTGCAGGCGCTTGTGCCACTCGTACTCCTTGCGCTCCATGCGCTCGTGGTACGGGTAGTTCTCACGCCAGGTCTCCACCGGACTGCCGTCCGGCCGAATCAGTACCGGGTCGTCGTGGTCGCTGTAATCGACGGTCAGACCCGTCAGCAATGGCGTCATAGCGGCCTCCCCGGCTTCACTCAGTGGAACTGCGGCACGAGCAGGTAAATTCCGAACGCGACGACGGCCGCGCAGGCCAGGAGGCACAGTCCGGCCTGTGCGACGCCGAGAGCGTGGGTGCCGCCGGCGACGCTCACCGTGGTGACCTCGCCGAGTGCGGTCCGGTCCATATGCATCGTACGACTTCCCCTCGGCTCAGGCGGCGGTGCCGAAGGTGCCGCCGTGCCCCGGTCCACGATGCCGCGCTGAGATCGTCTTCGCGGCCACGAGGAACGTGATGTGGTCCATCCCCTCATCGAAGCGACCGCAGGCGTACGCCGGGCGAACCGGAGACGAAGGTGGTGTGAGCCGGGGTGAAGGTGAGGGTGCGGGAGACCGGGCCCAGGGCGGCCCTAGACGTAGTTCGCTCGGAGGCCGGTCGGCGTGCGGTGGCTGAAACTCGTCCTGTGCGCGGAACTCGTCCTATGCGCGGCCGCAGTCCGGGCACAGGCCCCGGTAGGTCACCTCGACGTCGGAGACGGTGAAGCCGAACCGCTCGGAGGCGGGCAGATCGGACAGGGGATCGCCGCTCGGGTGGACGTCCCGGATGGCGCCGCAGACCGAGCACACGAGGTGCTGGTGGGGGCGGTGGGCGTTCGGGTCGTAGCGCTTGGCGCGGCCGTCGGTGGCCACCTCGATCACCTCGCCGAGCGAAACGAGCTCGCCGAGGGTGTTGTAGACGGTCGCGCGCGAGATCTCCGGCAGTCGGGCGGTGGCGCGCGCGAGTACCTCGTCCGCGGTGAGGTGTACATGCTCGCCGTCGAGTACCTCGGCGACCACCCGGCGCTGGGCGGTCATCCGCCAGCCTCGTCCGCGAAGTCGTTCGAGCAGGTTACTCATGCTCACCAGCCTAATCATGCATCGTCTGACGAATGAATCCGTACGGGTCTGGTTCTCGTATTGACTTGGATTGAGTCCATCGTAGGATCGGTTCCGGCGGCAGCCAAGGGACAGGACAACAGCAGGGAAAGGCACGTGACGGTTCAGGAGACGGGTGGAGCTCGCCCACTTCAGCCGCGAGCGCATCCCCGAGCGCAGCGTCCACGCGAGGCGCATCGTCCGTACGAGTGGCGCCGGTGCCCCGCGCACGGGGCCCTCCGCGCACCCATCGCGGTGCGCCGCGCACGCCGTGCCGAACCCGGCAGCCCGACCCGGTTCGAGCGACGCGTCGGCGACTGCCACCCCTACGTCTTGTGCCGGTCGTACGGTGTCGTCGACGACGTCCCCAGGGGCCTGTGCCCCGGCTGTTTCGACTGTTTCGACTGTTTCGACCGACTGTTCCACCGCCCGCAGTTCCTGAGCACAGTGATCCGCCCCGTCCGGAAGGATTCCCATGTCCGAGAACCATGATGCAATCGTCAGCGACGCGAAATCGGAGGGCGCAGGTGGCTGCCCCGTCGCGCACGGACGCGCCGCGCACCCGACCCAGGGCGGCGGAAACCGCCAGTGGTGGCCGGAGCGGCTCAACCTGAAGATCCTCGCCAAGAACCCCGCCGTGGCGAACCCCCTCGGTGAGGAGTTCGACTACGCCGAGGCGTTCAAGACCCTCGACCTCGCGGCCGTGAAGCAGGACATCGCCGAGGTGCTGACCACCTCGCAGGACTGGTGGCCCGCCGACTTCGGCAACTACGGCCCCTTCATGATCCGTATGGCGTGGCACAGCGCGGGCACCTACCGCATCAGCGACGGCCGCGGCGGCGCCGGTGCCGGGCAGCAGCGTTTCGCCCCCCTGAACAGCTGGCCGGACAACGGCAACCTGGACAAGGCCCGCCGCCTGCTGTGGCCGGTCAAGAAGAAGTACGGCCAGAGCCTCTCCTGGGCCGACCTCATGATCCTCACCGGCAACGTCGCCCTGGAGCAGATGGGCTTCGACACCTTCGGCTTCGCCGGCGGCCGTGCGGACGTCTGGGAGTCCGAGGAGGACGTGTACTGGGGTCCCGAGACCACCTGGCTCGACGACCAGCGCTACACCGGCGACCGCGAGCTGGAGAACCCGCTCGGCGCGGTCCAGATGGGCCTGATCTACGTCAACCCGGAGGGCCCCAACGGCAACCCGGACCCGATCGCCGCGGCCCGCGACATCCGCGAGACCTTCCGCCGCATGGCGATGAACGACGAGGAGACGGTCGCCCTGATCGCGGGCGGTCACACCTTCGGCAAGACCCACGGCGCGGGCCCGGCGGAGAGCGTCGGCGCCGACCCCGAGGCCGCCCCGATCGAGGCGCAGGGCCTGGGCTGGAAGAGCACGTACGGCACGGGCAAGGGCGCGGACGCCATCACCTCCGGCCTGGAGGTCACCTGGACCACCACGCCCACCCAGTGGAGCAACGGCTTCTTCGACAACCTCTTCGGCTACGAGTGGGAGCTGACCCAGAGCCCCGCCGGCGCCCACCAGTGGAAGCCGAAGGACGGCGCGGGCGAGGGCACCGTCCCGGCCGCCCATGACTCCTCGAAGAAGATCGCCCCGTCGATGCTCACGACGGACCTGTCGCTGCGCCTCGACCCGATCTACGAGCCGATCTCCCGCCGCTTCCACGAGAACCCCGCGGAGTTCGCGGACGCCTTCGCCCGCGCCTGGTACAAGCTCACCCACCGTGACATGGGCCCGAAGTCCCTCTACCTCGGCTCCGAGGTCCCGGAGGAGACCCTGCTGTGGCAGGACCCGCTGCCGGAGGCGCAGGGCGCGCCCATCGACGCCGAGGACGTCACCGCCCTCAAGGCGAAGATCCTCGACTCGGACCTGACCGTCTCGCAGCTGGTCTCGGCCGCGTGGGCGTCGGCCTCGACGTTCCGCGGCAGCGACAAGCGTGGCGGCGCCAACGGCGCGCGCATCCGTCTGGAGCCGCAGCGCGGCTGGGAGGCCAACGACCCCGACCAGCTCGCGGCGGTGCTGCGCACGCTGGAGGGCATCCAGCGGGACTTCAACGCCGGTGCCAAGAAGGTCTCCCTGGCCGACCTGATCGTCCTCGGCGGCAGCGCCGCGGTCGAGAAGGCCGCCAAGGACGCCGGTCACGACGTCGAGGTGCCCTTCACCCCGGGCCGTGTCGACGCGACGGACGAGCACACCGACGCGGAGTCCTTCGCCGCGCTGGAGCCGACCGCCGACGGATTCCGCAACTACCTCGGCAAGGCCAACCGGCTGCCGGCCGAGTACCTGCTGCTGGACCGGGCGAACCTGCTGACCCTGAGCGCCCCCGAGCTGACGGTCCTCGTCGGCGGCCTGCGCGTCCTGGGAGCCAACCACCAGCAGTCCTCGCACGGTGTCCTCACCACGAACCCCGGAACGCTGACCAACGACTTCTACGTCAACCTGCTCGACCTGGGCACGACGTGGACGGCGACCTCCGAGGACGCGACCACCTTCGAGGCCCGCGACGACGCCACGGGCGAGATCAAGTGGACCGGCACCCGCGCCGACCTCGTCTTCGGCTCCAACTCCGAGCTGCGCGCGCTCGCCGAGGTCTACGCGAGCGACGACGCGAAGGAGAAGTTCGTCAAGGACTTCATCGCCGCGTGGGACAAGGTCATGAACCTCGACCGGTTCGACCTCGTCTGACCAGTACGACCCTGACGTCCAGGTCGGCCCGCACCGGCCGACCTGGACGTCCTCGGTCCGGGGGATCCTCCGAGGCGTGCGCAAAAGCGCTTGCCCCGAGGGTCCCGGCGTCATGAGGATGACGGAATGCCGATCCTCTGCGCCCCCGACGGGACCGAACTCGCCTACCACGTCACGGGCCAGGGCGAGCCGCTGCTCTGTCTGCCCGGTGGGCCCATGCGTGCCTCCGCCTACCTCGGCGATCTCGGCGGGCTGTCGCGACAGCGTCGGCTGTTCCTGCTGGATCCGCGGGGGACCGGCGACTCCGCCGTCCCGGCCGACCCGGCGACGTACCGCTGCGACCGGCAGGTGGACGACGTCGAGGCCTTCCGGGCGCACCTCGGGCTGGAGCGGGTGGATCTCCTCGCCCACTCGGCGGCGGGCGACCTCGCGCTCCTCTACGCGGCCCGGCATCCCGACCGCGTCCGCACCCTCACGCTCGTCACCGCTCGCGCCCGCGCCCTCGGCGTCGACTTCACCGAGGAGCACCGCCGGGAGGCGGCCGCGCGGCGCGAGGCCGAGCCGTGGTTCGAGGAAGCGTACGACGCCTACGAACGGATCTGGGCGGGCTCGGCGGCCGATGCCGACTGGGACGCCGTCGCCCCGTTCTTCTACGGCCGTTGGGACGCGACCGCGCAGGCGCACGCCGGGACCGAGGTGGAACAGACCAACGAGGAGGCCGCGGACCTGTACGCGTCCGCCGGCGCCTTCGAACCGGCCGTGACCCGCGCCGCCGTCGCCGAGCTGGACGCACGGGTCCTGCTGCTCGCGGGCGAACTGGACAGCGGCCCACTGCCGCGGGTGGCCGCCGCCGTCGCGGAGCTGTTCCCCGAGGCGGAACTGACCCTTCAGCCGGGGGCCGGCCACCACCCGTGGCTCGACGACCCCGAGCGCTTCACGGCCACCGTGACGGCCTTCCTCGACCGGGCGCGGTGACCGCTGCGCACCACCGGGTTCAGGCCAGCCGCAGGTCGACCCACTCGGCCGTCTCGCCCGGCAGCACATACCGCTCGATCTCGACGAACCCGCGCCGCACGGCGAACCGCAGCCCGTCCTCGTTGGACGCCAGAACGACCGTCTCGATCATCTCCGCGCCCAGCGCCCGAGCCCGCTCCAGCCCACGCTCGTAGAGCTCCTCGCCGAACCCCTGCCGACGGTGTTCGGGCAGTACCCGGGCGATCACCGTCGCCGTCGAACCACCGTCCTTCGGCGGACGTACGGTCGAGCAGCCCACCAGGACGTCGCCGAGGTACACGACCTCCAAGTGGTTGCGCCCGGCACGCTCACGGACCTCGTCGAGCGACAGGGCGGCGGGAGGCACGATGACATTGTGGACGTACTGCCAGTCCTTGAGACCGGCCTCGTCGTCCGACTGCTGGAAACGGAGAGTGGACACCGGAGCAGCAAACCCATTCCCACCACGGGCCGTCAACCGGGTTTGCCGCGAACCGACTCGGCGCGCGAACGTCGGTCAGCCGAGGCGGGGGATCTCGATGGCGGGGCAGCGGTCCATGACCATGTCGAGTCCGGCGGCGCGGGTACGGTCGTACGCGCCCTCGTCGATGACGCCGAGCTGGAACCAGACGGCCTTGGCGCCGACGGTGGCGGCTTCGTCGGCGACGGGCCCCGCGAGGTCGCTGTTGACGAAGACGTCGACGACATCGACGTCGAACGGGATCGCGTCGAGCGAGGGGTAGCCCTTCTCTCCGTGGACGGTCTCGGCCTTCGGGTGCACGGGGACGATCCGCTTGCCGTAGCGCTGAAGGACGTCGGCGACTCCGTACGCCGCGCGCCGCTCGTTGGACGAGAGACCGACGATCGCCCAGGTGTCGCCGAGTTCGGTGAGGATCTTGCGGATCATTGCCGGGTCGCCGTACACGGTCGGCCTCCTGGGTCTGGTGTCAAGGACTGTCGTGGACTGTCGTGGGCCGCAGCGGACCGTCTGCCCGCTCAGCCGGAGAACAGCATGAGGCACACGCTGATTCCCCGTGGCGTGGGGGGCCGTGTCAAGGGACCCGAGGCCGGTGTGATCGGCCTGGCATGACAGGGCATCGCCTTCCTGCCGTTCTCGCCGCTGGGCCGCGGCTTCGTGCGGTTCGCCTCCTTCGACGAGCTGCCCGAGGACGACTTCCGGCGTCGGCCGGGTCCGCGAGATCGCCGAGCGGGCCGGGATCACCCCGGCGCACGGTCCTGGCCGACCTGGACGCGCTTTCCGCGCCGGAAGGCGGTCGTTACTGACCGGCTGACATCCCGTCAACGCCCTGAGGGCACCCCGTACGAGGTGCCACCCGAGGGCCTTCGTACGGGGCGTCGCCGTGGGCGACGAGCGGCGGGGAGCCCACTGGGGGCATGCTGCCCCTCGTAGGCTGCCCCACCCCCGAGGCCCCAAGGAAGCTACCGGCACTTCGCCGACGACCTCGACTCCTGAACCGCGGAGCCCGGACAGGCCCGTATTGCTTGACTTATGCAAGTGGACGTTAAGGTCGTCCCATGCCCACACCACCGCCCCCAGCGGCCGATCCCTCGATGACGGACGTGGCCGAGATCGAGCGTGCGCTCACCCGTATCTCGTACCTGACCAGCAGGGTTCGTCAGCATGAGCGCCTCATGGCGCTGGCCGGGCTTCCTCTGGACCGAGCCGCCGTGGCGCTGCTGCGGCAGGTCGCCGACTCCGGCTCGCTGCGCCCCAGCGAGCTGGCCAACCTGCTGTCCGTCGAGGCGTCCCATGTGACCCGGCAGGTGCAGCAGTTGGAGAAGGCCGGACATCTGACCCGAGTCCCGGACCCGAACGACCGCCGGGCCCAGCGCATCGAGCTCACACCGGCCGGCCGGGACGCGGTCGACCGCGTACGTGAGGCGAGCTGCCGAGGCATGACGGTGGCGTTGGCGGACTGGTCACCGGAGGAGCTGCAGCAGCTCGCCACGCTGTGCCATCGGCTCGCCGACGACTTCTACGAGCACGCCGAGGACGAGATCGACCTGCTGCCCGAGGGCTCTCCCAAGGCCTGACGCCGGGGGGTTCGACTCGGGGCGGACGGCCCCGTTGCGCTACCGGTTCCTGGGCAGCCTGAGGTGGCGCTCCGCGATGATCTCCCGGAGGATCTCGCTGGTCCCGCCATAGATGGTGCCGACCACCGCCGCCCGGAAGCCTTCCTCGAACCTGCCGCCCGCGGGGGCGCCGGCCGCCTCGGGGGCCAATACGCCCTCGGCGCCCAGGATGTCGAGGATGTCGCCGGAGTGGCGCTGCGCGGCCTCCGTGGCGAACAGCTTCCACATCGAGCCCTCGACGCCGGGGAGTTCGCCCTTCTGGGCGCGCCAGCGGTTGCGGAGGGCGAGCAGGCGTGTGACCTCCTCGTCGACCGCCATCCTGCCGATCCGCTCGGCGGCGAGGGGGTCGTCGAGGACCGTCGTCCCGTCGGGGCGTCGCGCGGTGCGTGCCCATCCGGCCAGATCCCTGACCAGGGAACCGCCGTCCGAGCCGGGGCTGGACGCGGAACGTTCGTGGACGAGTGCGACGTGCATGACGCCCCACCCGCCGTCGACCCCGCCGAGGCGCGCGGAATCGGGGACCCGTACGCCGGTGTAGAACGTGGCGTTGGTGCGCTGCCCGCCGAGCGTGTGGATCGCCTGGATGTCGTACCCGGAGCTGTCGGTCGGCACGAGGAACATCGAGAGCCCCTTGTGCTTCGGCACGTTCGGATCGGTGCGGGCCAGCACGAACACATGGCTGCACAGCTGGGCGGTACTGGTGAACATCTTCTGGCCGTCGATGACCCACTCGTCGCCGTCCCGGACCGCGGTGGTCTTCGCCGCGGCGACGTCCGAGCCGGAGTCCGGCTCGCTGTACCCCAGGGCGATCAGTGTGTCTCCGCGCAGGGCGGCCGGGATGTACGCGCGCTTCTGCTCCTCGGTTCCCACGTGCTCGATGGTGCGCAGCACCATGGAGGTCGTGGACCAGCCGTCGGAGGCGAGCCCCATGCGGCCGAGCTCGTCGAACACGGCCCGGGCGAAGCCGGGATCGACCTCGCTCCCGCCGTACGCGGGCGGCCAGTCGGCCGCGAGGATCCCGTCCCGTGCGAGAAGGGCGTGCAGCTCGGCCGTCTGATGGGTGCCGGAGCGGCGCTGTTCCTCCACCCACTCCGGTCGGACATGGGCCTCGATCCACGCACAGGCCGCTTCGCGGTGCGCGGCCAGTTCGTCGAATTCGCGGAAGTCCATCGTCAGCCCGCCCTCTCTTCCGGTGCTTGTGCCGCGCCGAAGACGCGGTGCGCGAGCTGTCCGTAGGCCGCGCGGGGGTCGCCGGCGACGAGTGACCACGCCTTGGCTCGCCGGAAGTAGAGCTGGATGTCGTACTCCAGCGTGTAGCCGTATCCGCCGTGGAAGTGCAGGACCTCCGAGGCCGTCTTGAAGGCGGCCTCCGAGGCGAACAGGAAGGCCATGGTCGCCGCGGTGTCGGCCGTGGGCAGGTTCTCGTCCTGGGCCCAGGCCGCCTCGTAGGCCAGCAGGCGGGCGCCGTCGAGGGCGATCGCGTTGTCGGCCAGGCGGTGCTGGATCGTCTGGAACGTGCCGATGAGCACGCCGAACGCCTTGCGCTGCATCACATAGTCGACGCCGATGTCGAGGGCCCTCGAGCCGAGGCCGAAGAGGGCCGCGCCCGTCAGCAGTTCCCACCGGCTCAGGGCGCGGCGATAGGCGCGGACGGCGGCCGGTCCGCGCGCCAGCACCAGGGCGCTTTCCGTGTCGATGCGGCAGTCGGCGAGCGGAAGCGCCCCGAGGTTGTGGACGGCGCCGCCCGGTGTGGCGGGGCTCCGGTCCGGCTGCCGGAGCAGGAGGAGTTCATCGCCCCGCAGCACGACCACGAGGTCGGCCACCGCGCCCGCCGGAACCAGCCGGGCGAGGTCGCCCGTCACCGGGTGGAGGGCCAGGGTCGCCAGGAGCTCGCCCGCGACGACGCGTGCGGTGAGGGACTCCAGACGGGGGTCCCGCTCGCCGGGCAGCGACGCGATGAGGTCGTTGGCCACCGCCGCCTCGATCAGGGGTACGGGAGCGAGGGACTGCCCGAGACACTCCGCGGCGATGGCCAGTTCCACGAAACCCGCGCCGCCACCACCGAGGTGCTCGGGTACGGAGATCGCGGCGAGCCCCAGGTCGACGACCTTCCGCCACAGCGCACCGTCGAACCCGAGTGGCTCCGCCGCCCGCACGGCCGCGGTGGACGACTCCTTCTCGAAGAACGTGCGCAACGTGTCCCGAAGCGCCGTCTGGTCGTCCGTGAAGTCCAGGTCCACGAGTCGCGCCCCCTAGTGAGTGGCATAAGTCACATTCTCTAATTCTGGCATACGGCATTCTCGCTCACGGCGGGCCGCTGTGGCCAGAGGGCCGACGCGCGGGCCGAGCGCGCTCACTCCCGGGGCTGCGGGACCTGTACGAGTCCGTACCGATAGGCGATGACGACCAGTTGGGCCCGGTCCCGGGCGTGGAGTTTGGTCATGGCGCGATGCACATGGGTGCGGACGGTCAGCGGACTGACGACGAGTTCCTCGGCGATCTCGTCGTTGGACTTGCCCTCGGCCGCCAGCGCGGTCACCTCACGCTCGCGGGCGGTGAGAGCGGCCAGCTTTCCGGGAAGCGCCGACTGGGCCCTGGGCGCGGGGGAGGCGAGGAAGTGGGTGACCAGGGTGTGTGTCGCCCGGGGAGAGAGGAGCGCTTCGCCCGCGGCCACGGTGCGGATGCCGGCCAGGAGTTCGTCCGCGGTGACGTCCTTGCCGAGGAAGCCGCTGGCTCCGGCACGCAGGGAACGGGCCACGTCCTCGTCGCTCTCGAACATGGTGAGGATGAGGACGCGGGTGGTGGAGAGGTCGGGGTCCGCGCGGATGGTGGCGGTGGCGGCGAGGCCGTCGGCGCCCGGCATACGGATGTCCATGAGGACGACGTCGGGGTGGTGGGCGCGGGCGAGCGAGACCGCCGCCCGGCCGTCGGAGGCCTCGTCGACCACTTCCATGTCGGCGCAGGAGTCGATCAGGATGCGGAACGTCGCCCGCAGCAGGGCTTGGTCGTCGGCGAGCAGGACACGGATGGTCATGGGAGTGAGGTCCTCTTCCGGGCCGGAGGAGCGTGCGGAGGGGAGATCTCCGAGGTCGACGGGCTGTTGTCCGCTGGGATCAACCCTTCCGTCCCCCGCCCCCGCTCACGAGAGAGCGCCCTCCCGGACCCTTGGTGCAGCGGACTACACCACCGGGGTGGAACCACTCACTCCGTTGTGCGGGGGTGACAGCCGGTGAAGGGTGCACGGGATAGGGCCCCTGCCGTCCTCGCCCTCGCGCCGGCACCCCGCCCACGTGCGGAATCTCCCGTCGTGAAGGGAACCCGCGTGTCCGGAATGGGTCCCACCTCCCTGCGCCGGGACGCCCGCCCGCCTACGCTCGCCCCGTGCTGCGTATCACCGACGCCCGAACGGGCGAGCCCACCGATGCCGTCCCTGCCCGCCGGAGCCTGACCCGCCTCGAGGCCCACGTGGAGCGGGACGATCTGTCCGCCCTACGGGTGCTGCTGGTCGCCGACGTGCTCGCCAGGACCCTGGAACTCGGTGGGACCCCCGTCGTCACGGTGGCCGACCCGCCCGCGGAACTCCGGGCGCGCGCCGACGCGCTCGGCATCCGCCGGGCCGAGGGCGACCGGAGCGGTGCGGGCCCGGCCCTGCACGTGCTCGCGCCCGACGCCGCAGCCGGGGAGGGCATCCGGGTCGAGGTCGCCCCGGTCAGCGGCGAGGCCGACCTGTCGCTGCTGCGGATGGTCCTGCTCGCGGCCCCCCGCCGGCAGCCCGTCGACCTCGCCACCGCCGACCTCGACGGCGCCCGCGAGACGCTCGCGCGCTGGCGCGAGTCCGTCGCCGCCTGGGCCACCCGGCCGTCCAAGCCCGTCCCCGAGCGCGTACGACAGGAACTGCGCGCCGCATGGGAGGACGACCTCGACGTACCCGCCGTACTGGAGGTGCTGCGGCGCCTCGAGCACGCGGACGACGTGCCGGACGGCGCCCGCTTCGAGACGTACGCCTACGCGGACCGTCTCCTCGGGCTCGAACTCACCCGTGACATCGGGGCGCAGCGGTGACCGGGCGCGCCGGAACCGGTCCGCTGCGCCGACTCGTCGTCCTGCGGCACGCAAAGTCCGCGTGGCCGATCGGCGTCGCCGACCACGAGCGGCCCCTCGCCCCGCGCGGCCGCCGCGACGCCCCCGCCGCCGGACGCGCCCTCGCCGAGTCCGACTGTCTGCCGGACCTCGCCCTGTGCTCCACCGCGGTACGCGCCCGCCAGACCTGGGAGTTGACGGCGCGGCAGTGGGGCACCCCGCCACCCGTACGGTTCGACCGGCGGCTGTACGGCGCCGAGGTACCGGAGTTGCTGGCGGCCCTGCACGAAGTCCCCGACCACGTCGGGACGTTACTGCTGATCGGGCACAACCCCGGCTTGGAGGAACTCGTGCTCGAACTGGCCGGGGACAGCGTCGACGACGCGCTGGACGACGTACGGACGAAGTTCCCGACCTCCGCGACAGCGGTTCTCGCCTGGCACGGGGACTCCTGGGACGCGCTCGCCCCGGGCACGGCGCTGCTGACCGGCATGACCGTGCCACGGGGCAAGAAGAAGGACTGACGGGGTGGGAGGGAAGGAAGAAGGACCGACGGGCCGGAGGAACGGCTAGCCGACGTGGATCCGGGGCCTGCGCTCGGGATCCGGCTCGGCTCGCCGGAGCACCTCGCGGGTGACCGGGGCGACCTCGCCGTCGCCGAAGACGAGGAAGCGGATCAGGTGGCCGACGGGGTTGCCCTCGGTCCAGTTGAAGTAGGCGTGCGGGACCTGACCGGTGTGGTCGCGCAGCCGCATCATGACGGCCGCGATGGTGTTGGGCACGGTCGCGCCCTCGACGCGCAGCCTGCGCACGCCGTACTTCTCGTCGCCGTGCACGGCCAGGTCGGCGGTGAAGTCCGAGGAGTCCGTGACGAACACCTCCAGGAACAGCACGGGACGGCCGTCCGGGATGTGCGTCTGCTCGCGCTGGCTGTATTCCTTGGCGCGGTACTCCCGGGTGCTGTGCTCGTGCGGCTCGTTGGCGATCAGCCGCAGCGGGCCGCTCGCCGCGGCCTCGTCGATGAAACGGGCCGCGGCCTCGTCGAACGTGACCTCGGCGGCGCGCAGTTCGAAGGAGCGGCGCACCCGGGAGGCGAACGAGGTGATCAGGATCGCCAGGATGAAGATCAGCGCGATCTTGATGCCGTCGGGGCGTTCGATGCCGTTGGCGACCAGGGTGTAGCCGGAGACCGCGGTGATCGCGCCGAAGCCGAGCACGGCGACGCGGTGGCCCCGCTGGTGGACGGCGACCGCCGAGGCGAAGGCCGCGGAGAACATCAGGACCAGGACGCCGGTCGCGTACGCGCCGCTCTGTGCGTCGACGTTCGCGTGGAACCACAGCGTGATGAGGACGGCGGCCGCCATGAAGACCAGCACGAGGGGGCGGACGGCGCGGGTCCACTCGGGGGCCATGCCGTAGCGCGGCAGATAGCGCGGGACGAGGTTGAGGAGGCCGGCGAGCGCGGAGGCGCCCGCGAACCAGAGGATCGCGATGGTCGAGATGTCGTAGACCGTGCCGAAGGCCTCGCCGAGGTGCTGGTGGGCCAGGTAGGCGAGGGCACGGCCGTTCGCCGAGCCGCCGCTCTTGAACTCGTTTTGCGGGATCAGGATCGTCGTCGCCAGGCTGGACAGCAGCAGGAAGCCGCTCATGATCACGGCGGCCGCGGTGAGCAGCCTGCGGGTCTCGCGGATCCGGCCCGTCGGCTTCTCGTACGTGTCCGTCGGGTCGCCCTCGACCTGCGGCATCAACGCCACACCCGTCTCGAAGCCGGACATGCCCAGCGCCAGTTTCGGGAACACGAGGAGCGCCACGCCGATCATCCCGAGCGGCGAGGAGTGTGCGGCCGTCAACGCGTCCGTCCAGTTGCCGATCTTGACCGGGTGGCTGAGCACCTGCCAGGCGGAGACGGTCAGGACGACGACGTTGAGGGTGAGGTAGGTGGCCACGAGCACCACCGCGATGCCCATCGCCTCCTTGAAGCCCTTCAGGAAGACGGCGCCCAGCGCGGCTATGAGGAGGAGGGTGATCCAGGTGTTCCCGCCGTGCATCCAGTGCGGAGCGAAAGGATTCTCCACGACGTGTGCGGAGGCGTCCGCTCCGGACAGGGTGATCGTGATCAGGAAGTCGGTGGCCGCGAAGCCGAGCAGCACCAGGACGAAGATCTTCCCGGCCCACCAGGGCAGCAGCCGCTCCAGCATCGCGATCGAACCCTCGCCGTGCGGGCTCTCCTTGGCGACGCGCCGGTAGACCGGCAGGGCACCGAAGAGGGTGAGCGCGATCAGGACGAGCGTCGCGAGCGGGGAGAGCAGTCCGGCGGCGAGTGCCGCGATGCCCGGCTGGTAGCCGAGCGTGGAGAAGTAGTCGACGCCGGTGAGGCACATCACCCGCCACCACTTGTGGCCCTGGTGCTCGGCGTCCGGGGTGGCGTGCGGGCCGGGGTGCTTGGCCGATTGTTCACTGAGCCCCTCCAGAAGCCACGCGCGCCAGCGCGGCGCGGCTGCGGAGGGCTCGAGTTCGAGAGGCTCGGCGGAGTCCGAAGTGTCCACCTGGGTGCCGGTCATGCTGCGATCTCCCTGCGATCGGTCGGGCCGGCGATCCGGCTTCGGGCAACGAGGAGCGAGTATCCACCACCTTGCCCCGCGCACCGGAGCCGCCCCCGGACGTCCGAGGGCCGACGACAGGGGTCGGCCGCCGGTCGACCTGGGCTGTCGTGCTCTCGCCGGGGCGATGGCGTGGGGCTCGGGGCGCCTCGACCGGGGCGCTCGCGTGCCCGGCCGGGGCGTGATGCCTCCGCCGGAGGCGACCACCGGCGGACCCGGCGGCGCGGTCGGGTTCGGTACGCGGCGGGGCCGATGGCGCGGAGGCCGGCCCGCCGCGGCCGGGGCCGGGCATCCGGCGATCCCGGGCCGCCGGGCGCGCGGCCGCCGGGACCGGCCGTGCCGTGACCGCCGCGTGCCGCCACCGCTGCGCGGCGAGCCGCGCTTCCTCGCCGGGCCGACGAGACCACTGGTGGACCCGGCCCGCGCCGCCCGCGCCGCGCGCCGGGTCCGCCGTGACGTACCCGCGCGGGAAGCGCATACGCTGGCGTGATGCAGGACGAGTACCGCACAGTGGCCCGCGCGGGTGTGCACGAGACCGAGGTCAACCGCTCCCGCTTCCTGTGCGCCCTCGCCCCGGCGGCCACCGAGCGGGAGGCCCAGGAGTTCATCGCGGGCGTCCGCAAGGAGCACGCCGACGCCACGCACAACTGCTACGCGTACGTCATCGGAGCCGACGCCGCCGTCCAGAAGGCGAGCGACGACGGCGAACCCGGCGGCACCGCGGGCGTGCCCATGCTCCAGATGCTGCTGCGCCGCGACATGCGGTACGTCGTCGCCGTCGTCACCCGTTACTACGGCGGGGTCAAGCTCGGCGCGGGCGGACTGATCAGGGCGTACGGCGGCTCGGTCGGCGAGGCGCTGGACACCCTCGGCACCCTCACGCGCAAACGCTTCCGGCTGGCCACGGTCACGGTCGACCACCAGCGCGCCGGCAAGATACAGAACGACCTGCGATCCACCGGGCGCGAGGTCCGTGACGTCCGGTACGGCGAGGCCGTCACGATCGAGATCGGGCTGCCGGACACCGAGGTGGGGGCCTTCCGCGCCTGGCTCGCCGACGCCACCGCCGGGACGGCCGGGTTCGAACTCGGCGGAGAGGCGTACGGGGACGCCTAGGGTCGACAAGGGCCCCTCGAGCGGTTACGGCTTGAGCGCCTCCAGCATCAGGGGGGTTTCGACATGGACCTCCAGGTCGATGATCCTGCCGTCGCGGACGCGCCAGATGTGCACCTCCCGGGCATCGAACGGCTTGCCCGTGGCGCGGACGAAGCCTCGGGTCCGGCCGCTCTGCACGACCCGGTCGCCGGCCTGGAACAGCGACTCGATCTCGACCTCGCTGTGGATGGCGCTCGACACGGCCAGGTGGAACCGCCGGAATCCCTCGAGCCCGACGTACGAACCGCCCCAGGGGAGTTCCTCCGACTGGTGGACGGTGATCTCGGGGTCGGCCAGGGATGCCCCGTCCGGGTTCGTCCCGTTGACGAAGTCATAGACGGCACGGACCACGTCGAGGTCGTCCTGATGCTGGTTCTGCGTTGATTTATTCATGTTCGTTCTTCCCGGGCGGAGTTCCGGAGTTATGAGATCGAATCGGTCGTTGTGACGCTAGGCGGGGCACAAGGGGAGGGGCTTCGGTCATATGACTGCACTGTCGATCAAGTCAATAAGGATATAGGGGGATATATCGCATCGGATGCCGTCGGTGGAACGCGATCCGTGAGAGATCAGGGGCGGACAGGCGTTAGCGTGGTCGGTGCTGACAGGGAGGCCCGTGCTGGTGGGTGCTGGTTTCAGGGCGTAGTAAGGGGAAACATGCGGGTCGGAGTGGCGCCTTGAGGATTCTGCACACGTCCGACTGGCATCTCGGCCGGGCTTTCCACCGGGTCAACATGCTCGACGCCCAGGCCGGGTTCATCGGTCACCTCGTCGCGACCGTGCGTGAGCGTGACGTGGACGCGGTCGTCGTCTCCGGGGACGTCTACGACCGGGCGGTGCCGCCGCTGGCCGCCGTCGAGCTCTTCGACGACGCGCTGCACCGGCTCGCCGACCTCGGGGTGCCCACGGTGATGATCTCCGGAAACCACGACTCGGCGCGTCGGCTCGGCGTCGGCGCCGGGCTCATCGGCCGTGCGGGCATCCACCTGCGGACCGAGCCCTCCGCGTGCGGCACGCCGGTGATCCTCGCCGACGACCACGGCGACGTGGCTTTCTACGGCCTGCCCTATCTCGAACCGGCCCTGGTCAAGGCCGAGTTCGGTGTCGAGAAGGCGGGGCACGAAGCCGTCCTCGCCGCCGCCATGGACCGGGTCCGCGCCGACCTCGCCACGCGCGCGCGGGGCACCCGTTCGGTGGTCCTCGCCCACGCCTTCGTCACCGGCGGGGCGGCCAGCGACAGCGAGCGGGACATCACCGTCGGCGGGGTCGCCGCCGTACCCGCCGGGGTCTTCGACGGCGTCGACTACGCCGCACTGGGCCATCTGCACGGCAGCCAGACCATCACCGAGCGTGTGCGATATTCCGGCTCCCCGCTGCCCTACTCCTTCTCGGAGGTCGACCACCACAAGAGCATGTGGCTGGTGGAGCTGGGGCCGGAGGGCTTCGTGGGCGCGGAGCGGGTGGGCTGTCCCGTTCCCCGCAAGCTCGCCCGGGTCCGGGGGCACCTGGAAGACCTGCTCGCCGATCCGCTGCTGACGCGCCACGAGGAGGCGTGGGTCGAGGCGACCCTCACCGACCCGGTGCGCCCCGCCGAACCCATGGCCCGGCTGACCGAGCGCTTCCCGCACACGCTCAGCCTCGTCTTCGACCCGGAGCGGGCACCCGAGGACCCGGACGTCTCCTACGCCCGGCGGCTCGCCGGCCGCAGCGAGCAGGAGATCGCGGAGGACTTCGTGGCCCATGTGCGCGGCGCGGGCCCCGACGCCGACGAGCGGGCCGTGCTGAGGGACGCGTTCGACGCCGTCCGCGCCGACGAGGCCGTCCGGGAGGTCGCCCGGTGACACCACGCACACGGGACGCGCAGGACAGGCAGGACATGCGAGGCGCGCGAGACCCGCGCGACCTGAAGGAGGCCCGATGAGGCTGCACCGCCTGGACATCACCGCCTTCGGGCCTTTCGGAGGCACCCAGAGCGTCGACTTCGACGAGCTGTCGGCGGCCGGGCTCTTCCTGCTGCACGGGCCGACGGGCGCGGGCAAGACGTCCGTCCTCGACGCCGTCTGCTACGCGCTGTACGGGGCGGTCCCGGGCGCCCGCCAGAGCGGCCAGGGCCAGACCCTGCGCAGCGACCACGCGGCACCCGCGACGCGCACCGAGATCACTCTCGAACTCACCGTCGCGGGACGCCGGTTGGAGGTCACCCGGCAGCCGCCCTGGGCCCGCCCCAAGAAACGCGGTACGGGCACGACCACCGAAAAGGCGCAGAGCTGGCTGCGCGAGTACGAGGCGTCGGCGGGCACCTGGAAGGACCTCAGCCGCTCCCACCAGGAGATCGGCGAGGAGATCACCCAACTGCTCGGCATGAGCCGTGAGCAGTTCTGCCAGGTCGTGCTGCTGCCCCAGGGCGACTTCGCCCGCTTCCTGCGGGCCGACGCCGAGGCCCGCGGCAAGCTGCTCGGCCGACTCTTCGACACCCACCGCTTCGCCGAGGTCGAGAAGCGGCTCGCGGAGCGGCGCCGGGCCACGGAGGCCGAAGCACGGGAGGGCGACGCGGCGCTGCTCGCCGACGCGCACCGTATGCAGCAGGCCGCCGGAGACATCGTCGAGGTGCCGCTGCCCGATCTCGCACCCGGTGAGCCCGGTCTCGCCGGGGCCGTCCTGACCTGGGCCGCCGTGGCCCGCAGCACGGCCCGCGAGCGGCTGACCCTCGCACGCGGCGCACGTACGGCCGCGGAGTCCGCGCAGACCGCCGCCGACCGCGTACTCGACGACGTACGCGAAGTCGCCCGGCTGCAGCGCAGGTTCACCGAGGCGCGGGAGCGCGCCGCGCGGCTGGAGGAGCGCGCCGACGCCCATCCGGAGGCCCAGGCGTTGATGGTGCGGGCGCGCAAGGCGGAGGCGGTGGCCCCCGCGCTCGATCTGCGCGACGCCGCCGAGGCCGAGCACCGGAGCGCGGCGACGGACGAGGCACGCGCGCGTCTGGTCCTGCCGGACACCTACGCCGGAGCCGGTGCGCCCGGGCTGGCGGCGGCGGCGCGCAAGGCGGCCGAGGAGCTCGGCGGCCTGGAGTCGGCCCGCAGGGCGGAGCGCCGGCTCGGTGAACTCACCCAGGAGCGCGTCTTGCTGGACCGCCAGGAGCGCGAGGACGAGGACGTCCGCCAGGACGCCGAGAGCTGGCTCGCCACCTGGGAGGCGACCCGAGCCGACCTCCAGGCGCGCATCGAGTCCGCGCAGGAGGCCGCCACGCGTGCGGAGCAGCTCGCCGTACAGCGCGATCCCGCCCAGGCGCGGCTCAGGGCGGCCCGCCGGCGCGACCAGTTCGCCCGGGACACGGACGCCACCCAGGCCCAGGCCCTTGCCGCCCGTGAACGCGCGACCGACGCGCGGGCCCACTGGCTCGACCTGAAGGAACAGCGTCTTCAGGGCATCGCCGCGGAACTCGCCGCCGGTCTCGTCGACGGCGAGCCCTGCGCCGTGTGCGGCGCCACCGAACACCCCGAGCCCGCACGCAGGATCGACGGACACGTCGGCCGGGAGGCCGAGGAGCGGGCGCTCGACGCGTACCAGCGTGCCGACGAGCAGGCCACCGCGGACGAGCGGCGGCTCGGCGTCGTACGCGAGGCGCTGGCGGCCGCCACCGCCGAGGCGGGCGACGCACCGACCGCACAACTCGTCGAACAGGCAGACGAGTTGGAGCGGCGCTACGCCGAGGCGCGGGCTGCGGGATCCGGACTGCACGCCGCGCGGGAGCGGCTCGCGCAGACCGGGCTCGAGCACGAGCGGCGGGTCGCGGCCCAGCAGGAGGCCGCACTGCGCGCCGCCGCCCGGGTCTCCCACCGAGACCGGAACGACCGCGAAAGGGCCTCCCTGGAGGAGGAGTTGACGCAGGCCCGGCGCGCCGCCGACAGCGTTGCCGCGCGCGCCGCCCAGCTGGAGCGGCAGGCCGCCCTGCTCACGGAGGCCGCGGACGCCGTGCGCGCGGCCGAGGATGCCGCGCAGCGTCTCAAGGACGCCGACGCGCGCCTGTCCGACGCGGCCTTCCGCGCCGGGTTCGACACCCCCCAGGCCGCGGCCGCCGCACTGCTCGACGAAGCGGCCCACCGGGACCTCCAACGACGCCTCGACTCCTGGCAGTTGGAGGAGAGCGCGGTACGTGCCGTGCTCGCCGAGGCCGACACGGCCGCCGCCGCGCGGCAGCCGGCCGCCGACCTGGCCGCCGCCGAACGGGCCGCCGAGTCCGCCGCCCGACGGCTGCGGGAGACCACCTCCGCCCAGGACGAGGCCGCCCGCCGCTGCGCGGAACTGGACCGGCTGTCCACGCGCGCGGGCACGTCCGTGCGCCGGCTCGCGCCGCTGCGCGAGGAGTTCGACCGGGTGGCACGCCTGGCCGGGCTGGCCGCGGGCACCTCGGCGGAGAACGAGCGCAGGATGCGGCTGGAGTCGTACGTCCTCGCCGCCCGCCTGGAACAGGTGGCCGCCGCCGCGACCGTACGGTTGCAGCGCATGTCCTCCGGGCGCTACACCCTCGTCCACTCCGACGACCGCGCGGGCCGTGGCCGCAGCGGACTCGGACTGCACGTCGTGGACGCCTGGACCGGCCGGGAGCGCGACACCGCGACGCTCTCCGGGGGCGAGACGTTCTTCGCCTCGCTCGCGCTGGCCCTCGGCCTCGCGGACGTCGTCACGGACGAGGCCGGTGGGGTGCGGCTGGACACGCTCTTCATCGACGAGGGCTTCGGCAGCCTCGACGACCAGACCCTGGACGAGGTCCTCGACGTGCTCGACTCACTGCGGGAGCGCGACCGCAGCGTGGGCATCGTCAGCCACGTCGCCGACCTGCGGCGGCGTATCCACGCCCAGCTGGAGGTCGTGAAGGGCAGAACGGGATCGGTCGTACGGCAGCGGGGCGTCCAGGACTGAGGCGGGGCCTCCAGGACCGATTCGGCGGCCCGGCGTGGGCCGGATCAGCGGGGGATCAGTGACCCAGGGGGCGCCGGGGGAGCGGTGAGGAGTACACGACACTCGTGGTCACCGAACCCAGGGTGCCGATCCTGCCGGAGATCTCCTCCAGGTGGCTCATCGAGCGCGCCGCGACCTTGATGACGAAGCAGTCGTCGCCCGTGACGTGGTGCGCCTCCAGGATCTCGGGCGTCGCCCCGACGAGGTCGTGGAACGGCTTGTAGTTGCCGTTCGGGTAGCGCAGCCGGACGAAGGCCAGGATCGGCAGGCCGAGGCTCTCCGGGTCGACGACGGCCGCGTACCCCTGGATGACGCCCGCCTCCTCCAGACGGCGTACCCGCTCGGTGACCGCGCTCGCGGACATCGAGACGGCACGGGCCAGCTCCGCGAAGCTGGCCCTGCCCTCGCGCTGGAGGACATCGAGGATGTGCCAGTCGGTGGCGTCCGGGGAATACGCGGTCATGAGCGATGGATAGCAGGGAAATCCCCGGCCGATCAAGAGCGATGCCGTGGATCCCTACTTCAGGAAGAGGATCACCGACCGTAGATTTCTGGCCAGGAAGTCCCCGTGAGACCGGTACGGCGAAGGTGCCGGTCCGGCGGGGCAGGGAGGGAAGGCCAGACCATGACTGTGACCGGCGGCACCACTGTGACCAGCACCGCGAGCACGACGAACGCCGTTCTGCGCGTCGCCCCCGCGTCCCCGGCCGCGGCCGTCGCCCACTTCGGCGCCGCCCTCGCCTTCCACGCCGACGTCTCCGACGTCGCCTCCGCGCTCGCGGCCGGCGGCGACCCCGGCTTCGTGGTCCTCGACTCCCGCTCCACCGCGTCCTGGGACCAGGGGCACGTGCCCGGCGCGATCCACCTGCCCACCGCGCTCGTCCCCGAGCAGGCCGAGCGGCTCCTCGACAAGTCGGTGCCCGTCGGCACCTATTGCTGGGGCCCCGGCTGCAACGGCGCGACCCGCGCCGCCCTCGCCCTCGCCGAACTCGGCTTCCAGGTCAAGGAGATGCTCGGCGGCTTCGAGTACTGGGTGCGCGAAGGTTTCGCGTACGAGACCTGGGAGGGAGAGAGGCGGCGCGCGGCGGACCCGCTGACGGCTCCGGTGGACGCGGCGGACTGTGGCTGTTGACCGCTGACGGGGTCCTAGGACCGAGGGAGGGTCGTCGCGAGGCTCACGAACGAGCGGATGAGCGGGGTGGTGTGGGCGCTGTTCCACGCGATGACGAGGTCACTGGGCGGGGCATCCACGAGGGGGATCACCGTGAGGCCCTCGGGCAGGGCGTGGGAGTGGGCGAGGGGCATCAGCCCGACGGTGTCGTTCCACAGGACGGACTGGAGGCATTCGTGGGCGGTGCGGATGACGGGTCCGTCACGGCGCCCGTCGGCATCGGGTGGGCCCGTCCAGAATGCCTGCCACACCGGGTCCGTTCCCTCCGGGAACCGGAACCAGCGGCGGTCGGCGAGTTCGTCCAGGCGCAGCCGGTCACGGTCGGCCAGCGGGTCGTCGGTGCGCAGGACCACGCCGACCGGGTCCGACCGCAGCACACGGGTGGTGATGCCGGTGTCGTCGAACGGCGCCCGGGTCAGGGCCACGTCGACAAGGCCGGCCCGCAGTCCGATGGTCGGGTCGGTCAGGTCGGCCTCGCGGATGCGGATGCGTACGGCGGGGTGTCGGTGCCGGTAGACGGCGGCCAGCCGGGTGCCGGCCTGCTCGGCGCTGTCGGCGAGGGTGCCGATGGTCAGGGTGTCCGGGCCGGCCGCGGCGGCCACCCGGGCCCGCGTCCGGTCGGCCTGCGCCAGCAGGGCGCGTGCCTCGTCGTGGAGCAGGGCTCCGGCGGGGGTGAGGGTGACGCCCGCGGGTGAGCGCCGCAGCAGTGCGCAGCCGAGGTCGGTCTCCAGCTGCTTGACGGCCCGGCTCAGCGGGGGCTGGGTCATGTGCAGTCGTGCGGCGGCCCGGCCGAAGTGGAGTTCTTCGGCGACTGCCACGAAGTAGCGCAGGGTCCGCAGCTCCATCGTCGCTCCATCGCTGTTCCGAGACGCTCTCTCGACCGCTCTCAACTGCGACGATACCCGCGTGGTATCGGGGTGGCGAGATCGGTGTTGGACGCCTCCGTGCGTCTCGCGCTGGACTGGTGGCTCAGCGCAACACCGAGGAGTCGCAGTGTCCGAGGAAACGGTGACGACGGATCCCGTCGTCCACGTCGAGGGTGTTCAGGAGCTGGCCCGTGACCTGGTGGTCATTCCCGACCGGCGGGTGCCGCTCGTGCCCAACATCGGCGTCATCGGCGGTCGCAGCGCCGTGCTCGTCGTCGAGACCGGGATGGGCCCGCGCAACGCCGAAAAGGTGCTGGAGTTCGCGGCCGACCATGCCAAGGGACGTCGGCTGTACCTGACGACGACGCATTTTCACCCCGAGCACGCCTTCGGGGCGCAGGTCTTCGCCGGGGAGGCGACGTTCCTGCTCAACCGGGATCAGGCCGAGGACCTGGAGGTGAAGGGGCCGGGATACCTGGAGATGTTCAAGGGGCTCGGCAAGACGGTCGCAAGCCGCCTCCAGGGTGTTGAACTCGCGCGGCCCGATGTCGTCTACGACCAGGCGTACGACCTGGACCTGGGCGGGCGGGTGGTGCAGCTGAGGGCCACCGGCCGGGCCCACAGCAGGGGTGACCAGGTGGTCAGGGTGCCGGACGCGGACGTCCTGTTCACGGGGGACCTCGTGGAAGCCGGGCAGTTCGCCATCTTCCCCTGGTTCCCGCCGCACGACACCGACGTGTCCGGAACTCGCTGGATCGCGGTGATGGAGAAGCTGGCGGCCGAGAGCCCCGGGATCGTGGTGCCCGGCCACGGCGAGATCGGCGGCGCGCGGCTGCTGGCCGACGTGCGCGACTACCTTCGGCTGCTGCGGGACGAGACCTGGGCCCGCCGCGACTCGGCCCTCGACGAGCGGACGATCGTGGAGGAGATCTCTGCGCTGATGACCGAGCGGCACCCGGAGTGGGTCGGCCAGGAGTGGATCGAGAAGGGCGTCGGCTGTCTGTGCTCCGAACACGCCGAGCACGCCCGGTAGCTCCGCAAGTCCCCGTACTTGATACACGGCGTACTTGATACGCGGCGGCCGGGCCCCGTCGTCGTGGGGAGCCCGGCCGCCGTCCGTGACCGTCAGAGCTGGGACAGTTCGTCCACCAGGTCGTCCAGGCCCAGCGACCCCTGCGACAGGGCCGCCATGTGCCAGGCCTTGGCGTCGAAGGCGTCCCCGTGCCGCTTCTTCGCGTTCTCGCGGCCCCGCAGCCAGGCCCGCTCACCGAGCTTGTAGCCGATGGCCTGACCCGGGATGGAGAGGTAGCGGGTGAGTTCGCTCTCCACGAAGTCCGCCGGACGGCTGCTGTGCGCGCCGAAGAACTCCTGCGCCAGGTCCGGGGTCCAGCGCTCGCCGGGGTGGAAGGGGGAGTCCGCCGGAATCTCCAGTTCCAGGTGCATGCCGATGTCGACGATGACCCGGGCCGCGCGCATCATCTGCGCGTCCAGGTAGCCGAGCCGCTGCTCCGCGTCCTCCAGGAAGCCCAACTCGTCCATCAGCCGCTCCGCGTACAGCGCCCAGCCCTCGCAGTTGGCGCTGACGCGGCCGACGGTGGCCTGGTAACGCGAGAGGTCGTCGACGACGTACACCCACTGGGCGAGTTGGAGGTGATGGCCGGGGACGCCCTCGTGGTACCAGGTCGAGACGAGGTCGTACACGGGGAAGCGGGTCTGCCCCATGGTGGGCAGCCAGGTGCGGCCGGGCCGCGAGAAGTCCGCGGACGGCGCGGTGTAGTACGGGGCCGCCGCACCGCCGGGCGGTGCGATGCGCGACTCCACCTTCCGCACCGGCTCGGCGAGTTCGAAGTGGGTGCCGTCCAGTGCGTCGATCGCGCGGTCCATCACGTCCTGCAGCCACGCCTGGACCTCGTCGACGCCCTCGATGTGCCTGCCGTGCTCGTCGAGGTGTGCGAGCGCCACCCAGGGGGTCTCGGCGTCGGGCAGGATCTTCTCGGCCTCGGACCGCATCTCCGCGAGCAGCCGGTGGTACTCGGACCAGCCGTACGCGTACGCCTCGTCGAGGTCGAGGTCCGTACCGTTGAAGTAGCGCGTCCAGCGCGCGTACCGCTCGCGGCCCACGGTGTTGGGCGCGCCCTCGATCGTCGGCGCGTAGACGTCACGCATCCAGTCGCGCAGCTCCACCAGGGCCCGCGTGGCCGTCCGGGCGGACGTGTCCAGCTCCTCCCGCAGGGCGTCGGGACCCGCGGACACGAAGTCCTCGAACCAACCGCGGCCCTGCCCGTCCGGGTCCGACCACTCGGTGAGCTGCTCGATGAAGGTCGCGGTGGGGCGCGGGCCCGCGTACAGCTTGCGCTCCAGCCCGAGGGCGAGGGACTCGCGGTACCCCGTCAGCGCGGTCGGCACCGCGCGCAGCCGCTCGGCGATCGCGGCCCAGTCCTCGTCCGTCTCGGTCGGGGCGATGGTGAACACCTGGCGCACGGAGTGCGCGGCCGTCTGCATGTTGCCGACGGCCCGCAGGCCCTCGTCGGCGTCGTGGACGGCCAGTTCGGCGGTGAGCCGCTCGCGCAGCAGCCGGGCGCAGCGGCGCTCCACGTCGCTGTCCGCGCCCGGTCGCCGCTCCGCCTCGTCGAGCCGGGCGAGCGTCGTACGCGCCAGCTCCGCGACGGCCTCCTGCCCCGCGGGCGAGGTGTCCGGGAGCTTCCCGGCACTCTCCTTCACACCGAGGTAGGTACCGAGGACCGGATCGAGGGCGATGAGTTCGTCGACGTACGCGTCGGCGACCTCGCGGGGCAGCGGGCTCTTCGTCTCTGACATGCCGACATCCTCATACGGGGACGGGTGCCGCGTCAGCCCGGTCGACCGGGCGCGGGGCCGACATCAGCTTGATTTTGCCGAGGGCGGGGCGGGCGGGAGGAGGGGGCCGCAGTCCCACTGCTGGAAGATCAACCGGGTCTCCACGCGGGCCACTTCGCGCCTGGACGTGAACTCGTCGAGGACCAGCCGCTGCAGATCTGTCATGTCCGCGACCGCGACGAGGACCAGATAGTCGTCGGGCCCGGTGAGATGGAAGACGGTCCGGGACTCGGGCAGCGCCCTGATCCGGTCAACGAACGGCCCCACCAGCTCCCGCCGATGTGGTCTGACCTGCACGGACAGCAAGGCCTCCAGGCCTCGTCCGAGCTTCGCCGGATCGAGGCGCAGCTGATGGCCGAGAATCACCCCCGCGCGGCGCAGCCTCGTCACCCGGTCCAGGCAGGTCGAGGGCGCGACGCCGACCTGCGCGGCCAGGTCGCGGTACGTCGTCCGTGCGTCGTTCTGGAGCAGCCGCAGCAGATGAAGATCGACCGGATCGAGTACGACGGATTCAGCCATGGCCCGAACGTAACACGGAGTGCGCGGCTGGGGTCCCGTCCGGTGTTCAGTCTGCTGTGCATGGAATCCGTGGTGCATGACGCATACGACGCTCAGGACGACCCCTACGACGTTCAGGACACCCGTGTCCCGGCGCCCCGCGCCCGAGCCCTCGCCACCGAGGCCGTGCACGCCGGGCGGGAGGACCTCGCCGGGCTGGGGCTGCACGCCGCGCCGATCGACCTGTCCACGACCTACCCCTCGTACGACAGCCGCGGCGAGGCCGCCCGCATCGACGCGTTCGCGGCCGACGGCGCCGAACCGGAGGGCCCGCCCGTCTACGGCCGCCTCGGCAACCCGACCGTCGCCCGTTTCGAGACCGCCCTCGCCCGCCTCGAAGGCACCGAGAGCGCGGTCGCCTTCGCGAGCGGCATGGCCGCGCTGAGCGCCGTACTCCTCGTGCGCGGCGCGCTCGGCCTGCGCCATGTCGTCGCCGTACGGCCCTTGTACGGCTGCAGCGATCACCTGCTGACCGCCGGACTGCTGGGCACCGAGGTGACCTGGGTCGACCCGGCGGGCATCGCGGACGCCCTGCGCCCGGACACCGGGCTTGTCATGGTCGAGACCCCGGCCAACCCGACGCTCGCCGAACTCGACCTGCGCGCCGTCGCGCACGCCTGCGGCTCCGTCCCGCTGCTCGCCGACAACACCTTCGCCACACCCGTGCTGCAACGCCCCGCCGGACAGGGGGCCCGCCTGGTCCTGCACAGCGCCACCAAGTACCTGGGCGGACACGGGGACGTCATGGCCGGAGTGGTGGCCTGCGACGAGGAGCTCGCCCGGGGACTGCGCCAGGTGCGCTTCGCGACCGGCGGTGTGCTGCATCCGCTGGCCGGATATCTGCTGCTGCGCGGTCTGGCGACCCTGCCCGTACGGGTCCGGGCCGCGTCCGCGAACGCCGCGGAACTCGCCTCCCGGCTCGCCGCCGATCCGCGCGTCGACCGCGTCCACTATCCGCGGATCGGCGGGGCCATGATCGCCTTCGAGGTCCACGGCGACCCGCACGAGGTCGTCGCCGGGGTCCGCCTGATCACCCCGGCGGTGAGCCTCGGCAGCGTCGACAGCCTGATCCAGCATCCGGCGTCCATCAGCCATCGCATCGTGGCCGCCGCCGACCGCCGCGAGGCGGGGGTCAGCGACCGGCTGCTGCGTCTGTCGGTGGGGCTGGAGGACGTGGAGGACCTGTGGGCCGACCTGGACGGTGCGCTGGGGCGGTGACCGGTGGGAGGAGGCCCTGGGCAGGGTGCCCGGGGCCTCCCGGCGTCCGTCGTGCGCCGTCCTAGTGCCGCGGCACTAGTTCTTCTGTCCCTGCGTCTGTGCCTGCTGGTGTCCGTGGCCGTACGGCAGTCGGGACGTCACCGGTGTGGCGTCCAGGCGGGCCGTGATGACGAGGGTGCCCTCCTCGATCTGGTAGTCGAGGGGGAGATCCAGGCCGCGCATGGCGGCGACCATGCCGGTGTTGGAGGCCTGTGTGACGGCGTACACGCTTTCGCAGCCCGCTTCGACGGCCATGGTCACGAGACGGCCGAGCAGTTCGCCGCCGATGCCGCGCCGCTGCCAGTCGTCCTCGACGAGCAGCGCGATCTCCGTCTCGTCGCCGTCCCAGAGGAGATGGCCGAGACCCACGACGCGTCCCGACGCCGTCTGCACGGCGAGGGTGCGCCCGAAGCGGGGGCTGAGCAGGTGGTTCAGATAGCGGTCCGCGTCCCCGACCGGCCCGTGGTACCGCATGTTCAACGTGCTCGAGGAGCAGCGCTCGTGCATCGCCTTCGCCGCGTCGAGGTCGGAGACGTCGGCGCGACGCACGGTGATCGCGTTGCCCTCCGGCAGTGTCAGCATGTCCTGGCTGAGCGGAATGCGCGGACCCAGCCGCGCGTCCAGCTCCACCAACGCCCGCGCCCGAGCGAACTCGGTCGGCGTGAACGGCAGATACGGCCGTTCCACCGTGATCACCCCACCCTCCGGTGCGCGCAACCGCATCACCGTGTCTTCCAGCACTCCTTCGACCGGCGCACCCTCCTCCGCCCGGCCCGACCCGGGGGAGCGGGCGGGCAGCGAACGAATGGTGCACCTACCGAGCAACTGCCGGAGGGCCAGCGGAAGTTCCGCCGCGTCCAAAGCGGTGCGCGTGGCCAGCCCCAGGACGCGCGTCGGAGCGTCCACCAGGTCGTGGGCGTCGGCCCGCTCGATCCAGGTCCCGTTGCCGCCCGCCCGCGAGAGGGCGCGGGTCATCTTGGACGCGGCCAGCTCGGCGGGCGCGCGCAGCAGGAACTCGTCGACCGTGCCCTCGGCGAGCGGGTGCGTCTGCAGGCTCAGGATGTCGACCCGCTGGTGGGCCAGCGCCGTGCACAGCGCGGCCAGCGATCCCGGTTCGTCCTTCACCGTCGTCCGCATCCGCCACAGGACGGTCGCCCCTGTGACGGCCTCCGGCATCGCCTGGTCCCGGTCGGCCTGCCCGGCCGGTCGCCCCACGGCGAGTGTCCGGGTGCCGGTGTCGTCCGCCGGCGGGGCGTGACCGTGGCGGCGTGCCCACCATGTGTGGAATCCGGCCGTGGCCGCCAGGACCACGGACGAGATCACCAGCAGGGCCGGACCGTCGGGTCCGTGTCCGATCAGATTGGCGACGGCGTCGGCGACCGCGACGGCCGTGAACAGCGCGGCGAGCTCGACCACGTCGCGTCGCCAGTGGTGGACGGGGCGTCCGTGCTTCGCCCGGGTCACATCAGACATGTCTGGAGTCATGCAGCCACTGTGAAGGAGTGGTGTTGCGTGATCACGAACGGCCTGTGACTGATCGGTAAAGTGTCGTTCTATCCTTTTTGTGGTTCTTTTTGCGTCTGTTTTGCCTGCCTCGGATCGCCTGGCTTACGCGCCTGGTCACGAGGGTGGCCGCGCACCGGGGGATGACTCCGGTGCGCGGCCCAACCCTTACAGGGTACGGGAGTTGGGCGCGGTCACTGACCCACGCGCCCCGGCTGCAACACCTGTGTGAACAGCACGGTGCCGTCCAGGTCACGCAGCCGCACCGTCAGCTCCCCGCTGTCGCCGTCGATGTCGACCTCGCCGAAGAACTGGTAACCGTCGGCCGGCGAGACATTGGCGGTGGCGGGCGCCTTGACGAAGACCCGGTCGGGCCCGAAGGTGCCGTCCAGGGCGTTCGCCTGGAACGCGCCCGCGTTGAGCGGCCCGGAGACGAACTCCCAGAACGGCTCGAAGTCCTTGAAAGCGGCCCGCGAGGGGTCGTAGTGCTGCGCCGAGGTGTGGTGGACGTCGGCCGTCAGCCATACGGTCCCGGTGATCCGCCGGTGCTTGATGAACCGCAGCAGCTCGGCGATCTGCAGCTCGCGGCCGAGCGGCGCGCCCGGGTCGCCCTGGGCGACGGCCTCGATGTTCGGCTTGCCCTCGACCGGGTCGGGCACGACCAGGCCGAGCGGCATGTCGGCGGCGATGACCTTCCACACCGCGCGCGACGCGGCCAGCTCGCGCTTGAGCCACTCCAGCTGCTCGCGGCCGAGGATGCCCTGCGGGTCGGTGGTCTGGTCGTCGGGCGAGTTGGCGTTCCGGTAGGTCCGCATGTCCAGGACGAACACGTCCAGGAGCGGTCCGTGGTGGACGGTCCGGTAGATCCGTCCGTCCGGGCGTCCGCCGATGGTCGAGATCGGGAAGTACTCAGAGAACGCCCGCCGGGCACGGACGGCCAGGTCGTCGAGTTCCGTGCCGACCGGGTAGGGGGTGCCGGACCCGATGGCCTCGCCGGGATACCAGTTGTTGCGGACCTCGTGGTCGTCCCACTGGATGATGTTCGGAACCCGGGCGTTGAACCGGCGCAGCGCCGAGTCCAGCAGGTTGTAGCGGAAGTTGCCCCGGTAGTCGGCCAGGGTGACCGCGACGTGCGACTTCTCCTCGGTGGTGACGCTCCGGTACAGGCTGCCGTCCGGAAGCGGTGCCGTGGCGGAGATCGGGCCGTCGGCGTAGATGTTGTCGCCGCTGCACAGGAAGAAGTCCGGGTCGACCTTCGCCATGGCGTCGAAGATCCGGTAGCCGCCGATGGACTCGTTGATGCCCCAGCCCTGTCCGGCCAGGTCACCGGACCAGACGAAGCGGACGTCGTGGCGCCGCTTCGCGGGCGCGGTGCGGAACGTGCCGGTCACCGGCTCGCCCGTACGCCGCGGGTCGTCGGGGTCGGCCAGCAGTACGCGGTAGTGGATCTGCTCGCCGGAGGGCAGCCCGCGCAGCCGCGTCGTGCCGGTGAAGTCGGAGTCCGCGCCGAGCAGCGGACCGTGCCATCTGCGGGGGTCGCGGAACGCCTCGGTCGCGGAGGTCTCGACGATCATCCGGGCGGGGCGGTCCGAGCGGACCCACACCAGGCCGGAGTGCGCGCTCACGTCTCCGGCCTGGACACCCCACCCCGCCTTCGGCCGACCGGACAGCGCGAACGCCGGGGCCGAGCCGAGTGCGGTGGGCAGGGCCAGGGCCGCGGAAGCGGCGAGGGAACCGCGCAGGACGCCGCGGCGACCGGGGAGAGGGAGAGGGCTTTGCGGATGGTGTGACATGAATGCGCCTCCAGGGACGGAGTCGGGCAGTGCCGGACCACACCTACTGGTGCGCCGCAGCGCACACGGAAACCACAAGTGAACAACTGGGCCCCGACGCCCTTGCAGCTGCACGCACCAAGCCCCGCCCACCGGTACTTATAGAACCGTCGCTTCCCTCCGACTTGATCCGCCGGACAGGCCCTAACCCGGCGTCGCTCAGCGGCTGCCGTCGAGGATGACGCGGGCGACGAGCGCGGGGTCGTCGTTCATCGGGACGTGGCCGCAGCCGGGCAGCCGCACCAGGCGGGCCCGGGGAATGATGTGCTTGGCCCGGATCCCCTGGCGGCGCACCAGCAGCCGGTCCCGGGTGCCCCAGGCCACGGTGACGGGCAGCCCCGGGATGTCGTCCGTGAACTGGACGGTGGTGCCGGCCCGGAGGGTGTCGGCGAAACCCTCGGCGTGGGCCAGCGCGAGGGTCTCCGCGACGACGGCCTCGGGTGAACGGCGGCCGGGCCGGGCGTAGATGGTGCTGGTCAGGGCGGCCCGCCCGGCCGCCGAGCGGGAGAGCCGTTCGATCACCGGGAGCGGCAGGCGCCGCGCGCCCTGCCGCATCGCGAGCAGCACACCGAAGGCGTAGCGCCGCTCGACCGGCGACCAGAACCCGGCGGGCGAGAGCGCGGTGACGGAGCGTACGAGCTTCTCGCGCCCCAACTCCAGGGCCAGCAGGCCGCCCAGGGAGTTGCCCGCCACGTGCGGACGCTCGATCTCCAGCGCCTCGCACAGCGCGCCGAGCACGGGCACCACCGTCCCGAGGTCGTGCGTCAGCCCGCCGGGCAGCGCCGGGGACTCGCCGAACCCCGGCAGGTCGACGGCTATCACCTCCCGCTCGGCGGCCAGGATGTGCACGACCGGGTCCCAGGCCTGCCGGTGGTGGCCGATGCCGTGCAGCAGGAGCAGCGGTTCTCCGGTGCCCACGCGCGCGTAGGACATGGTCACGGTCCGCGGACCGTGCGCGGAGGGAAGGCTGAAGGAGACCGTGGCGGACATGATGCTGCTCCTCGTCTGGTGACACGCTGACGAACCGTCTTCGTAGACAGCTTGTCAGCAACCGCTACCGACGGGTAGCCCCCGGTCGCCGTCACCTGGAACTGCTCGCCCACGCTGCCCGACTCGACGGACGACAGCCGGCCACCCGCCCGCCGGCCGCTGGTTTTTGTGCTCCGAAAGGCACCGGTGCCGCCTGGACACGGCGGAACGTGTCGGGATGGGATGGAGCCGTGGCCATCGACACCGCGACCGAGGTCTTCGAAGAGCACCGCCCCGTCCTGATGGGCGTCGCCTACCGCATGCTGGGGCGGGTGGCCGACGCCGAGGACGTCGTCCAGGAGGCCTGGCTGCGCTGGTCCGGCGCCGACCGGTCCGAGGTGCGCGAGCCACGCGGCTACCTGGTGCGCATCGCCACCCGGCTCGCCGTCGACCGGCTGCGCCAGGTGAAGTCGCGCAACGAGGCGTACGTCGGACCGTGGCTTCCCGAGCCGTACGCCACCGACTTCGGGGACACCGCCCCCGACACCGCCGAACGGGCCGTGCTCGCCGACTCCGTCTCGCTCGCCGTCCTCGTCGTCCTGGAGTCCCTGTCACCCCTGGAGCGCGCGGTGTTCGTCCTCAGAGAGGCGTTCGGGTACCCGTACGCGGACATCGCCGCCGTCCTCGACCGGGGGGAGCCCGCCGTGCGCCAACTCGCCGGACGGGCACGCAGACACGTCGAGGAACGACGGCCGCGCTACGAGGTCGATCCGGCCGAACGCCGCGACCTGACCGAGCGGTTCCTCGCCGCGGCGGCCGAGGGCGACCTGGAGGGGCTCATGTCCCTGCTGGCCCCGGACGTCCGCCTGATCGGCGACAGCGGCGGACTGTCGAAGGCGCCGCTGCGGGTCATCGAAACCGCCGACAAGGTGGGCCGCTTCATGTACGCCGTCGCCCAGAAGGGCGTTCCCGACCCGTCGTACCGCCCCCTGGAGCTCAACGGCGGCGCCGCGCTCCTCGTCCTCTCCGGCGGCAAGCCCGACAGCGCCGTGCAGCTGGATGTCGTGGACGGCCGAATCCAGTGCGTTTACATCATGCGCAACCCCGAGAAGCTGGTGTCCCTGGGTAAGCGTTAGCCGCCGCGGTGCCCCACCGCACCATCGAAAGCCCCCGCCATCTGGACGGGGGCTTTCGGCGTTGTGTCACGAACGTCGCCCCCTGCGAACGCCCTGTGAACGCTGTGCGGCACGGCGTCTGTGCAATCCGTAAGGGATCGAGGATTGGTCTTGACCAAGGGTGGGGGCGGGCCTATGGTCGCAGAGATAGTGCAAGAACCTTTAATAAACAAGGGCGCTAAAACGCCGCCGGGCCACGGCGATTGCGGAGGACAGGGTGGGGACCACGCAGCTGGAAACGGTGCCGGAGCCGAAGTACTGGCATCTCAAGACGGTGCTCACTGAGGCATTGGACTCTGAGTTCTCCGTGGGCGAGATCCTGCCCAACGAACGCGATCTCGCGGCCAGGTTCGGCGTCGCCCGGGCCACACTGCGCCAGGCGCTGGAGCAGCTGGAGCTCGAGGGGCGACTGCAGCGCCGCCGCGGGGTGGGCACGACCGTCGCCCCGCCGCGCGTGGGCGTGGCCGTCGGAACCGAGCAGCACGTGTGGCCGGGCGCGGCCGACGACGCCTGGCGGCCCACGGACTGCGCGGTGGCGGTTCCGCCCGCCGCGGTGGCCGACGCCCTGGAGACGGACTCCGACGACCAGGTGCACATCATCCGCCGCTCCCGTGTGACGCACGGCCAGCCGGTCGCCGCCGAACTGCTCTACATCCCCGCGTCCTCGGTGCCCGGCCTCCCCGCGATCGACGCCCCGTCGGGGGCCACGCTCGCCCGTGCCGTGCTGCGCGAACTGCAGCACCTCGACCTGGAGGGCCAGAACCGTGCCGTGGAGCTCGGCTCGGCCCGCGCGGACGACGCCAAGGAGCTCGACCGGCTGCCCGGGGCGCCCGTCCTCGTCGTCACGACCCGTTACTTCGCCGAGGGGCGTACCGCCGCGGTCTCCGTGGCGACCTACCGCGCCGACACCTGCCGGCTGACCTTCGGCGACTCCGGCGGCGTGGAGATCCACCACGACCCTGAGCGCCGGGCCTCCTGAGCCGCGGCGCAGGTCTCGACCGTCACGCCCCGGAACACTCCGGGGCGTGACGCTTTTTTGTTCCCGTGAGATCGCTGGTCAGCGGCGTGCGGTCACGGTCCCCTCCACCGCGAACAGCTGCTCCTCGACATGATCGAGAGCCAGCCGCAGGGCGCCCGTCGCGACGGCCGCCTCGCCCAGCAGGGAGAGCGCCACCTTGGGCGGGCGCAGGCAGTAGCGCGCCAGCTCGCGCCGCAGCGGTTCCAGTACGCCGTCCAGACCGGCCGCCCAGCCGCCGACGACGACCAGTTCCGGGTCGAGGGCGAGGACGAGGGCCGCCACGTCGTGCACCAGCCGCTGGATGAAACGGTCGACCGCCGCGCGGGCCCGCTGGTCACCGCCCTTGGCCAGCGCGAAGACCTCGGCGACGGCCTGCTCGTCGAGCGGGTGCAGGGGTTCGTCCGTGGTCGACAGCAGCGTCTCGGGGGTGGCTCCACGGCCCAGCAGATGCAGCGCCCCGATCTCCCCGGCGGCGCCCCCGTAGCCCCGGTGCAGCCGCCCGCCGATCAGCGAACCGGCCCCCGGACTCAGCCCGGCCAGCACGAACACCATGTCGTCCGACTCCGTCGCCGACCCCTTCCAGTGCTCGGCGACCGCCGCCGCGTTGGCGTCGTTCTCCACGAGCACCGGGCATTTGAAGGAACGGTTCAGTCGGTCGCCGAGGCGCAGCCCCGTCCACTCCGGCAGCGCCGTGCCCAGGCGTACGGTGCCGTCCGCCTCGACGATCCCCGGGCTGCCCACACCGACCGCCCGCAGGGAGCTGCGGGCGACACCCGCGCGGCGCAGCAGGTCGGCGACCGCCGTACGCAGCCGTTCCAGCCGCTCGTCCGCCGACGCGGCCTCGTCCACGTCCTTGGACATGGCGCCCAGCACCCGGCCGTCCAGATCGGCGAGGAGCCCGGCGACACGATGGGGGCCGATCTCCAGGCCCAGCAGATGGCCCGCCTCGGCCCGGAACCGAAACCGCCGCGCGGGACGGCCCTGGCGCCGCGCGGCGCCCTCCTCGGCGGCCTGCTCGACCACGAGCCCCGCCTCGATCAGCCCTTCCACGACACCTTCGACCGTGGGCCGGGACAACCCGGTCACCCGGGTGATCTCGGTCAGCGTCGCGCAGTCCGTGGCACGCAGCGCGTGCAGCACGACAGCGGAATTGATCCTTCGCAGCAGAGAGGGGTCCCCGCCGGTCAACCGCCCCAACGTCCGTCCTCCCAGCTCGCGCGCGTGTTGGCCGGATCGTACTCGGAGCGGCGCGCCCCGGCGAGAGCCGGGGACCTCCTTTGCTACCGACCGGTCGCCTCGGCCACTGGCGGACCGCCGTCTCAGCCCGGAGCCACGAACCCCGACTCGTACGCCGCGATGACCGCCTGCGTGCGGTCCCGGGCGCCCAGCTTCGCCAGTACGGCGCTGACGTGCGACTTGACCGTCTCGGTCCCGACGATCAGCCGCCCCGCGATCTCCGCGTTCGACAGTCCCCGGGCCATCAGCCGCAGCACCTCGGCCTCACGCTCGGTCAACTGGGCCCGCTCCATCACCGCGCGCGCCGCCCGGTTCCCGCCGTCGTCGCCGTACTCCACGGCCAACTGCCGCACGGAGGCCGGGAACAGCAGCGACTCGCCCTCGGCCACCAGCCGCACCGCGTGCACGATCTCGGTCGGCCGCGCCCGCTTCAGCAGGAACCCGTCGGCACCGGCTCGCAGCGCCTCGTACACGTACTCGTCGTTCTCGAAGGTCGTGATGACCAGGATCTTCGGCGGGTCGTCGACCGTCCGCAGCACCGCGCGCGTGGCCTCGATTCCGTCCAGCAGGGGCATCCGTACGTCCATGGCGACCACGTCGGGCCGCAACTGCCGCACCAGCGGGATCACCGCCGCCCCGTCGGCGGCCTCCCCGACCACCGCGATGTCCGGCTGCGCCTCCAACACGGCCCGCAGACCCGCGCGTACGAGGGGTTCGTCATCGACCAGGAGAACGGTGACCGGCATCCGGCCAGCCTAGTGCCGCGACAGGCAACGTTCGCCCGACGCCGCTCCTTGATGGGCAGACGTTGCCTGCCACGGCACTGGATCAGCGCGTCGGCAGCTCCGCGTGCACCTGCCAGTCACCCTCGTCCGGCCCGGTCCGTGCCCGGCCCCCGAGCAGCGCCGCGCGCTCACGTATGCCCCGCAGACCACTGCCCCGGCCCGGGCCGGATATCGCCGCGGTCAGCGGATTGCGCACCTCCAGATCGAGGGTGCCGTCGGCCACCCGGATACGGACCCGGACGGGGACGGATCCCGCGTGCCGCAGCACATTGGTCAGCGCCTCCTGCAGAATCCGGTACCCCTCCCGGGAGACCGGCCCCGGCACCGTGTCCAACGGCCCGGTCACCTCCGCGCCGACCTTCGCACCGGAGGCCCGCGCGGACTCCAGCAGCCGGTCGGCGTCCGCCAGCGTCGGCCGACCGCTCACCGGCCGCTCCGCCTCACGCAGCACGCCCAGCACGCGCTCCAGGTCCTCCAGCGCGGCCCGGCCGGTCTCCTCGATGGCGCCCAGCGCGCGTTCGGTGAACTCCGGGTCGCCCGCCGCCCGGGCCGCGCCCGCCTGCACCACCGCCACCGTCAGCGCGTGCCCGATGGAGTCGTGCAGCTCACGGGCGATGCGATTGCGTTCCAACAGTTGCTCGGTGCGCTCCTCCAGCGCGGCGAGCCGCTCCGCACGCGAGGGGCCGAGCAACTGCCGGGCCAGCAGTGTGGCCAACTCGCCGAGGCCGACCACCACGCCGTACATCGCGACCAGGGGAAGCGGTGCCAGGACGGCGTATCCCCAGTGCGGTCGAGCGCTGCTGAGGACAGGGATACCGTCCGGCACTCGTCCGACGGCCAGCCCGACGAGCGTGACGGACAGGATCGGCCCCCATACGGTGATGGGCCCCGCCACCCACCCCAGAGCCATCCGCGCCTCCAGCCACAGCATCGTGCGACCCCGGTCCCGCCAAGTCGTCGACGGTGCCACGGAGATCCCCGTGTCCTGCCTGCCCGGTGTCAACAGCAGCCGCGCCTGCACACCCTCGCCCATCCGCACCGCCGGGATCAGGGCGACAGGGATCAGCAGCAGCGCGGGCACATACGGCTTCGACGCGTCGATGAACATCCACACACTGACGATCAGCATCGGCACCCAAAGGTGCAGCAGACGCGTATACGTCGTCCCCCGCAACAGCGGGCGCAGGAAGCGGGCCATTGCGACATCGTGACAGCCGGCACCGACCATCGGCGTCCCCCGGGCGGGGGAGACGATCTCCACCGTCGGGGGAGGAGCCGATCCCCCTGAACGGCCAGGCTGTCGGTCATGACCAGCATCGACGTACGAGACCTCACCAAGGAGTACGGCACCCGCCGGGCCGTGGACCACCTCACCTTCAGCGTCCGGCCTGGCAAGGTCACCGGCTTCCTCGGCCCCAACGGCGCCGGAAAGTCCACCACCATGCGCCTCGTCCTCGGCCTCGACCGGCCCACCTCCGGAACCGCGACGATCGGCGGCCGCGCCTACGCCACCCTTACCGACCCGCTGCGCCAGGTGGGCGCCCTGCTCGACGCGCAGGCCGCGCACGGCTCCCGCACCGGCCGGGACCATCTGCGGGCCCTGGCGGCGAGCAATCGCATTCCGGTCGGCCGGGTCGACGCGGTGCTGGAGGAGACGGGACTCGCGTCGGCCGGGCGGCGCCGGGTGAAGACGTACTCCCTCGGCATGCGCCAGCGGCTGGGCATCGCCGGTGCCCTGCTCGGCGACCCCGAGGTGGTCCTGCTGGACGAGCCGTCGAACGGCCTCGACCCCGAAGGCATCGTCTGGATCCGCGAGTTGCTGCGCCGGCTGGCGGCGGAAGGCCGCACGGTCCTGGTCTCCAGCCACCTGATGAACGAGACCGCCTCCTTCGCCGACCACCTTGTGGTCCTCGGGCGGGGACGACTCCTGGCCGACACCCCCATGCGGGACTTCATCGACGCGCGCGTGCAACCCCACGTACGCATCCGCACGACGGACGCCGGGGCCCTCAAGGACGCGCTCGCCCGGCACGGACATGACGCCGTGCAGGACGAGGACGAGGACGGGGCCTGGACCGTGCCGCACACACGCGTGGACGACATCGGGACCCTGCTGTCCGCCGCCGGTGTCCCGATCCTCGAACTGGCGTCCGCCGAGGGCACGTTGGAGCAGGCCTACCTCGATCTGACGGCCACCGAGACCGAGTTCACCGCACAGCGCCAGGAGGCCTGACCCATGGCATTCACGCCCGTGTTCCACTCCGAGTGGATCAAGATCCGCACCCTGCGGTCACTGCTCGCGGCGCTCGCCACGATCCTCGCGGTGACGGCACTCTTCTCCGCGCTGGCCTCGTCCGACTCCGGCGGTGACGACTTCGACCCGCTCTTCTCGGCCTTCTTCGGCGTCAGCTTCGGGCAGATCGCGGCGATCGCGTTCGGCACGACCGCCGTGTCGTCCGAGTTCCAGGGCGGAGCGCTACGGCTGTCGCTGGCCGCGGTGCCCCACCGGGGGCGCTGGTTCGCGGCCAAGGCGACCGCGATCGCCGTGCCCGTGCTGACCGTCGGCCTGATCACCGGCCTCGTCACGCTGGCGGTGGGCAACGCGGTGCTGGGCACCAAGGCCGACGGCCTGAGCCTGGCCGAGGAGACGCGTGGCGTGGTCGGCTGCGCCGTCTATCTCACGCTGATGGCGCTGTTCGCGGCCGGACTGACGGCGTTGCTGCGCAGCGGAGTGGCGACGCTGAGCATCCTCGTACCGTTCCTGCTGATCGTGTCCTTCGTGGTCGGCGACATGTCGAACAACATCGCGGACCTCCTCCCCGACCGGGCCGGTCAGGTCGTTCTCCACGAGACCTGGGACGGCGCCCTGGGCCCCTGGACCGGGCTCGCGGTGACCGGGCTGTGGACGGCGGCCGCGCTCGCGGCGGGGGCGTGGAGCGTGCGGCGCCGGGACGCCTGACCTCAGGCAGGCGCCGGCGCCCCGCCAGTTGTCAGTGGCGGCCGGTTTACTGGAGCCATGGACATCACGCACTGGCTGGCCACGATCGACCTGCTGTGCGCCCGGGACTTCCCCGCGGAGCACGGCAGGACGGACGTGGGCACGGGGGGACCCGGGTATCACATCGCCGAGTTACAGACGAGCGGCGACTTCTGGGAGGACGACGGGACGGATCGGGAGGAGACCGAGGCGCAGTACGAATGCGACCGGGACGGACTCGGTGAGCGGCTGACCGGGCGCTGGGGAGCGCCCGATGTCATCAGCCTGAAGAGCACGTTCGAACGTGCGCAGGACGGCGAGGACATACCGGAGCCCTGGGCCTCCCTGAGCTCGCACGTGCCGAACGTACAGCTGTGGAGGCCGCCCGAGACGGCCCGGTGGATAGCCCTTGGCGTATCCCAGTGGGACAAGGAACTCCCGTTCCAACTCCTGGCCACCGTCACGGAGATCGCCCCACCGTGACCCGCTAGCCCCGCGCGGCCTCCCGCAGCCGCCCGAACTCCTCCGCCATCGTCTGCGCCGTCCAGTGCGCGTTCAGCCCGCTCGGGTTGGGCAGCACCCACACGCGCGTGTCGCCGAACGTCCGCTCCTGCGGCCCCACTTGGGCCTTGCGATCGTCGAACGCGGCCCGGTAGGCGGTCACCCCGAGCACGGCCAGCCACCGCGGCCTCCACCCCGTCATCCTCGACGCCAGCAGCCGCCCGCCCTCGCGGTACTCCTCCGCACTCAGCTCATCGGCCCGTGCCGTCGCCCGCGCCACCACATTCGTGATGCCGAGCCCGTACGACAGCAACTCCCGCTGCTCCGACGGTCTCATGAGCCTCGGCGTGAACCCGGACAGATGCAGCACCGGCCAGAAGCGGTTGCCGGGCCGGGCGAAGTGGTGGCCCGTCGCCGCCGTCATCAGACCGGGGTTGATACCGCAGAACAGCACACCGAGGCCGTCCGTGACGACGTCCGGTACGAGACGGTCGCGGGCGGCCTCCAGCTCCGCCTGGGTGAAGCGGGTCAGAGGATCGCCCCCGGCGTGTAGCCCGCGGCCTCCGGGTGCTGCTTCACGATCTCCTCGACCCGGGCGACGACGGCGGCGACCTGCTCGGCCGCGGCACCGGTGAAGGACAGCTTGTCGGCCATCAGTTCGTCGAGGCGCGCACGGTCGAGCGGGATGCGCTCGTCGGCGGCGAGCTTGTCGAGGAGTTCGTTGCGCTCGGCGCCCTGCTCGCGCATGGCGAGCGCGGAGGCGACGGCGTTCTCCTTGATCGCCTCGTGCGCGACCTCACGGCCGACACCCGCGCGCACCGCGCCCATCAGGACCTTGGTCGTCGCGAGGAACGGCAGGTAGCGGTCCAGCTCGCGCGCGACGACGGCCGGGAAGGCGCCGAACTCGTCGAGGACGGTGAGGAAGGTCTCCAGCAGGCCGTCCAGCGCGAAGAACGCGTCGGGCAGCGCGACCCGGCGGACCACCGAGCAGGACACGTCGCCCTCGTTCCACTGGTCGCCCGCCAGCTCGCCCGTCATCGAGGCGTAGCCGCGCAGGATGACCATGAGGCCGTTGACACGCTCGCAGGAGCGGGTGTTCATCTTGTGCGGCATCGCCGAGGAGCCGACCTGGCCGGGCTTGAAGCCCTCGGTCACCAGCTCGTGCCCGGCCATCAGCCGGATCGTCTTGGCCGTCGAGGACGGCGCGGCCGCCAGCTGCACCAGCGCGGTCACGACCTCGTAGTCCAGCGAGCGCGGGTAGACCTGGCCGACGGAGGTGAAGGCCTGCGAGAAGCCGAGGTGCCCGGCGATCCGCTGCTCCAGCTCGGCGAGCTTCGCCGCGTCCCCGCCCAGCAGGTCGAGCATGTCCTGCGCGGTGCCGACCGGGCCCTTGATGCCGCGCAGCGGGTAGCGGCCGAGCAGCTCCTCGACGCGGCCGTACGCCACGAGCAGCTCGTCGGCGGCGGTCGCGAAGCGCTTGCCGAGGGTGGTGGCCTGGGCGGCCACGTTGTGCGAGCGGCCGGCCATGACCAGCTCGGCGTACTCGCCCGCCAGCTTGCCGAGCCGCGCCAGGACAGCCACCGTACGGTCGCGCATCAGCTCCAGCGAGAGCCGGATCTGCAGCTGCTCGACGTTCTCGGTGAGGTCCCGGGACGTCATGCCCTTGTGCACGTGCTCGTGCCCGGCGAGGTCGTTGAACTCCTCGATCCGCGCCTTCACGTCGTGCCGCGTGACCTTCTCGCGCTCGGCGATCGAGGCCAGGTCGACCTGGTCGAGGACGCGCTCGTAGTCGGCGAGGGCGGCGTCCGGGACCTCGATCCCGAGGTCCTTCTGCGCCCGCAGCACGGCGAGCCACAGCTGGCGCTCCAGCTTCACCTTCTGCTCGGGGGACCAGAGCGTGGCGAGCTCGGCGGAGGCGTAGCGTCCGGCGAGGACGTTGGGGATACGGGGCTTTGCAGGCGCGGCAGTCACGTGGACGGAGTTTACCCGCCGTCCGGAGGGACTCCGGAACGTCCGTACGCTCCGGAGCCCAGGTCAGCGGTGGTGGCCTGGGCCGGAGGCCCAGGGCTTGCCCTAGGGGAGGACGCCGTCGCAGGCGATCGACAGATGGCGTGGTCCGCGCAGGACCGCGTTCTGCCGGTAGGGCGGCGGGTCCTCCAACAGCCGGGGGTTCTCCAGTCTGCGGGCCAGCTCGCTCAGCGCGAGCTGTGCCTCCAGGCGGGCCAGCGGAGCCCCGAAGCAGCTGTGGATGCCGCTGCCGAAGCCGAGGTGCTGGATGTCCCCGCGGTCCGGGTTGAACCGGTCCGGATCCTCGAAGCGGTCGGGGTCGCGGTTCCCCGCCGCCAGCACCAGCCACAGCGACGCGCCCTTGGGAATGGTGACCCCGCGGACCTCGATGTCGGCGACCGTGGTGCGCTGCGGCACCAGCTGCACCGGCGGCTCGAACCGCAGCAGCTCCTCGACGATGGGGACGGCCAGGTTCGGGTCCTTGCGCAGCCGCTCCAGCACGTCGGGGTTGCGCAGCAGGGTCAGCATGCCGTTGGTGATGAGGTTGACCGTCGTCTCATGGCCGGCGATCAGCAGGAGTGCCGCGGTGCTCAGGACCTCCATCGTCGTCATGACACCGTCCGGCCCTCCCGCCGTGGACAGCTGGGACAGCATGTCGTCACCGGGCTTCTTGCGGCGTTCCTCGATGAGCCCGGCCAGATACATGCCCAGCTCGGTGCGGGCGTTGTGGGAGACCTTGGCGCGCTCGTCGGCGTCGGCGCCCGGGACGGGGTCCAGGCTGGCGGCGATCGTGTCCGCCCAGGAGTGGAAGCGCGCCTCGTCCTCGCGCGGCACCCCCAGCAGCCGGCAGATCACGGTCACGGGGAAGGGATAGGAGAACTGGTCGACCAGATCGATCTGGTTCGGGTTGTCGATGCCGTCGATGAGCCCGGAGACGATGTCCTTCAGCTCGCCGTGCATCTCGTGGACACGCCGCGGGGAGTGCGGCGGCCCGAACGGCCGGTTCGTCATGCGCCGCAGCCGGTCGTGCTCCGGCGGGTCGAGCCGCAGGAAGCTCGGCGGAAGGGCCGTCTCCTCGTCCGCCTCGGCGGCCAGTGGGCCGCCGGCGACCGGCGTCTTCAGATTGCGGGCGTCGGAGCTGATGCGCGGATCGTGGAGCAGGCTCTGGATGTCGTAGTACTTGCTGACGACGAACGGCCCGTCCGCGTCGTGGTACACCGGCGTCTTGCGCAGCTCCGCGTACAGCGGATACGGATCGGCACGGTGGGCGTAGTCGATGATCTGCCGCAGGATGGCTTCGGTCATGAGTGCGTCCTAGGGAACGTCGGATCAGTGCCGAGCGGGGGTGAACGTCAGCCGCCGGTCGTCCGGCGCGTATCCGCTGAGGGTGACGGTCGGGCCGTGGGTGGGCACGGACGGGTCGGGGAAGTCCGCGGGCATCGGCTGCTGCCCCTCGGGGCGGCGGTCCACGGTGGGGGAGGCCGGCGGGAACGGCGCCGTGGTCTCGATGAGCTGCTGGTAGAACTGCAGCCACTTCGTCTGGTCGAAGGTGACGGCGCCGATGACGCGGTCCTGGTACCCGTAGACGCCGGTGAACCTGTGCTCGCCGCGGGAGCCCTGGGCGATGAGGATCTCGGTCCCCATCGACGGCACGCCGACGGACTTGATGTTCACGCCGAACTGGGAGGACCAGAAGGCGGGCACCCAGATGTGGGGACGGCGGTCCGCACTGTCGCTCAGCATGTTGTGCGCGGCGGTCTCGGCCTGGGAGACGGCGTTGCCCCAGTGCTCCAGAGACAGGAACTGGTAGCCGAACAGCGGGTGCGGGGACCGTGCGACGTCTCCGGCCACATAGATGTCGTCGGTGACGATGCCCCGGATGTCGAAGGCCCGGCAGCCGGCGTCACAGGCGATCCCCCGGGGACCCGCGCCGAGTCCGGACCCGGCGAGCCATTCGGTGTTGCGCTGGGCACCGAGGGAGACGACCACCACGTCGGCCTCGATGGTGTTCCCGTCGGAGAAATGCGCGGCGCGGACGTGCCCCGCGGAGTCGCCCTCCAGGCCGGTCACCATGACGCCGCAGCGCAGGTCGACGCCGTGTTTGCGGTGCAGTTGCGCGGCGACCTCGCCGACGACTCCGCCGAGCGCTCCGACCAGCGGCGCGCCGCCCCGCTCGGCCACGGTCACCGCGATCCCGCGTTCCCGGCAGGCGGAGGCGATCTCTGAGCCGGTGAACCCGGCGCCGATGACGAGCACACGGCGGGGGCCCTGCGCGAGCGAGCGCTCCAGCGCGTCGGCGTCGTCGCGGGTCCGCAGCACGAACACCCCGTCGAGCTCAGCCTCCTCCTCCTGGGGCCAGGGCCGGGCCCGTACACCGGTGGCGATGAGCAGCCGGTCGTACTCCACCTCGTCGCCGTCGGCCAGCCGTACCCGCCGGGCCGCCATGTCGAGGCCGGTGGCCGGAACCCCGAGACGCCACCGCGCGTCGATGGCGCGGTGCCGGGGGAGGCCGGTGCGGTCCGCCGTCGCCCTGCCCAGCAGGACCTGCTTGGACAACGGCGGTCGGTCGTACGGCTCGTAGGGCTCGTCCCCGATCATCGTGAGGGAACCGGCGAACCCCTTCTCCCGCAAGGTCTCCGCGGCCCGCAGACCCGCCAGTGAGGCGCCGACGACGACGATGCGGCCCTCACGCTTGAGCCGGTCCAGCGATCCGTCACCGCTCACCGTTCGCCTCCCGGTCGGTTCCGGGGTTCCCGTCCAGGGAGTCCGCGTCCACCGTGATGGCCTGGACGGGACACGCGGCCACGGCTCGCGCCATGTCCTCGCGCCGGTCCTCCCCGGCCTCGGGGTTGTAGAGCAGGGACTCGTCCCCGTGCATGGCGAACACATCGGGAGCCAGGAACGCGCACTGCGCGTATCCCTGGCAGCGGTTGAGATCGACGACAAGCCTCACCGAGGATCAGCCTTTCCGTGGCCCGTTCTCGTCCCCCTGCCATCAGCATGCGGGAGAGGGTGCTCAGCCGCTCGCCGGAGCACGCAGGCCGACGCGCAGGAGGTGGAGGCTGACGACGAGTGCCCAGGCCGGGAAGACCAGTTCCGACCAGGGCAGCGAGGATCCCGCGACGAGCAGGACGAGGCCCACGAGATAGCCGAACAGGGCGAGCGGACGGGGGAGGGCGCCGAGCCGGTGACCGATGGTCGAGGCCGTGAAGACGAACACGGCGGCCATGCGGAGCGCGTACGTCGTCATCAGCGTGTAGGCGAAGTGGCGGCCGAAAGCGGAGGGTTGGCTCAGTACGCTGCCCGCCGCGGCGCCGGCCCCGAACATGGTGGCCACGAAGACCAGTCCGCTGCCCAGGAAGACGGTGGCGACGAATCTGTCCTCGGCATCGCCGACCCGTGCGCGCAGGGCGCCCATGAACCACAGGAAGAAGATCCCCGTGAACGGGAGGATCTCCAAAGCCGTACGCACCGCCCACTGTTCGTTCGGCGCGACGGTCTCGTCGGCGGCGTTCCCCGTGGGGATGGCGATCCGCACCAGCACGATCGCCGCCGCCAGCAGGAGGGCGAACACCGTCCCCGCCAATCCGGCGGCGCGCGGTGTCCGCAACCGCTCTTCCTTCGGCTCCATCGGCGCCGGCTCTCCTCCCGAAGCCTCCGTCCCCCTCTCGGTCCAGCAAGCAGGCACCGGCGTTGCGACGCCACCGGGGACACCCGTGGGGGTGACGCCCCGAAGCCCTCGGCGGGGCTACGAGGCGTCGGTCGGGCTACGAGGCGTCGGCCAGCTCCGCGAGGATCTCGCCGTGGCACAGCTCGGGTACGCACCAGCAGGCCAGCGTCTTGCCGCGCAGCGCGGGCACCTGGGCGAGGAGGTCGGGGCGCTCGAGGAGATACGCCCGGTACTTGTCCATGATCTCGGCGCGGGTTCCGTCGCGCTTCTTGGTGGGAGTGTCGTAGGCGAACGGGTTGTAGAGCGGGTGCTGCGGGAGGTCCCAGTGGCCCATGGTCCAGCGGCGGCCGATGTAGACGAGGTCCCCCGGGGCGTGTTCGAGCCGGGGGCCGAACTCGTGGATGTGACCCTTGAGGTTGATCACGGTGGTGGGCATGGGATTCCCTTCGGTCGTCCGCCTCCCCTCCGGTGTCTACGTCACTGGCCCCTCGTACGGCAGCAGCTCCGGCCGCTTGGCCGGGCGTCCGTCACCCGACGAGCGTCCCGTCAGCCGTCGTCCTATCCACGGCAGCAGGTGCTGCTTGGCGAAGCTGGCGTCGGCGGCACGGCGGGCGGCCCAGCCTGGCGGCGCCGTCGGCGGCATCGCCGTACGCCACTCCTTGTCCTCGGGCGCGTACCCGAGCGTCTGCCAGACGGCCTCCGCGACCCGGCGGTGCCCCTCGGCCGTCAGATGCAGCCGGTCCACGTCCCACATCCGGGGGTCGGCGAGCGAGGGCGCCCCGTAGAGGTCGACCACCAGCGCGCCGTGCCGCTCCGCGAGCCCGTCGACGACGGAGAAGAGCTCTTCCATGCGCGGCCGGAACCGTTCGAGCACCGGACCGTTGCGGCCCGGGCTGCGCATCAGGACGAGCCGCTCGCAGGCGGGAGCGAGCCGCTCCACGGCCTCCTCCAGGAGACCGCGGACACGTCCCATGTCGACCTTGGGGCGCAGGGTGTCGTTGAGTCCGCCGACGAGGGTGATCACGTCGGGCCGCATCGCGACCGCCACGTCCACCTGCTCCTCGACGATCTGGCCGATCAGCTTGCCGCGCACCGCGAGGTTGGCGTACCGGAAACCGGGCGTCAGCGCGGCCATCCGGCCCGCGAGGAGATCGGCCCAGCCGCGGTAGGAGCCGTCGGGCAGCCGGTCCGACATGCCCTCGGTGAAGGAGTCGCCGACCGCGACAAGACTGGTGTAGGTGGCATTCGTCTGCATGGCGGACAAGATGGTAACCCGCACGCATACTCGCCGGTCGGTCGGGCTGCCACCCGGGACGGCCCCGGCCGCGCTCACACCGTCTGCCCGAACAGCTCCCTCAGTACGTCCTCCATCGTCACCAGCCCCGTCATCCGTCCGTCGCTGCCCATGACGGCCGCGAGGTGCGTACGACTGCGGCGCATCGCCGTGAGGACGTCGTCCAGCGGGGTGCTCTCCCGCACCCGCGCGATGGGCCGCATGTCCTCCACCGGGCAGGGCACATCGCGCGGCATCGCGTCCAGCGCGTCCTTGACGTGCAGATAGCCCACGATGCGGCGCCCCTCGTCCACGACCGGGAAACGCGAGAAGCCGGACTCGGCGGACAGCCGCTCCAGCTTCTCCGGAGTGACGCCCACGCGCGCGTAGACGACACGCTCCAACGGCAGCACCACGTCCCGTACGGGCCGGCGGCCGAGCTCCAGCGCGTCGTGCAGCCGTTCCAGAGCGCGGTCGTCGATGAGCCCCGCCTCGCCGGAGTCCTTGACCAGCCGGGCCAGCTCGTCGTCGGAGAAGGTGGCGACGACCTCGTCCTTGGTCTCGACCCGCAGCAGCTTCAGCAGGCCGTTCGCGAAGGCGTTGACCGTGAAGATCACCGGGCGCAGCGCCCGGGCGAGCGCCACCAGCGGCGGCCCGAGCAGCAACGCGGTGCGCACCGGCTCCGCGAGCGCGATGTTCTTCGGCACCATTTCGCCGAGCAGCATGTGCAGATAGGTCGCCAGGGTGAGCGCGATCACGAACGAGATCGCGTGGCCCGCGCTCTGCGAGACACCCATCGCGTGGAAGGCCGGTTCCAGCAGGTGCGCGATGGCGGGCTCGGCCACGATGCCCAGGACCAGCGTGCACAGGGTGATGCCCAGCTGCGCGGCCGCCAGCAGCGCGGACACGTGCTCCAGGCCCCACAGCACGCTGCGCGCCCGCCGGTCGCCCTCCTCGGCATGCGGTTCGATCTGGCTGCGGCGCACCGAGATCAGCGCGAACTCGCCCCCCACGAAGAAGGCGTTCACGACCAGCGTCGCGAGCCCGATCAGCAGTTGTACGGCGGTCATCGCGCCCCCCTGTCCTCGTCGTGGCGCCGCTCCCCGTCGAGCGGCGCGTGCAGCAGCACCCGCGCGGCCCGCCGCCCGGAGGCGTCCACCACCTGGAGCCGCCACCCGGCGACCTCGACGGCGTCCCCGACGGCGGGAATGCGGCCGAGCTCGGTCGCGAGGAAACCGGCCAGCGTCTCGTAGGGCCCCTCGGGCACCCGCAGCCCCACGCGGGCCAGCTGGTCGGTGCGGGCGGACCCGTCGGCCGAGTAGAGCGCCCGCCCCGTCTCGTCCGTGCCGGCCGGGGCGAGGTCGGGTGTCTCGTGCGGGTCGTGCTCGTCGCGGACCTCGCCGACGACCTCCTCGACGATGTCCTCCAGGGTGGCGACGCCGGCCGTGCCGCCGTACTCGTCTATGACGACAGCCATGGTGCGCCTGCCGGACAGCCGGTCGAGCAGGCGGTCGACGGTGAGTGACTCCGGTACGAACAGGGGTTCGCGCATGACCTGGGAGACGGGGGTGCGGGGCCGCCGCTCGGCGGGTACCGCCACCACGTCCTTGATGTGTGCCACGCCCACGACCGAGTCGTGGTTGCCGCGGTAGACGGGGAAGCGGGACAGACCCGTCGCCCGTGTCGCGTTCGCCACGTCCTCGCAGGTCGCCTGGACGTCCAGCGCGATGACCTGGACGCGCGGGGTCATCACGTTCTCCGCGGTCAGGTCGGCGAGGTTCAGGGTGCGCACGAACAGCTCGGCGGTGTCCGCCTCCAGGGCGCCCTGCTTGGCGGAGTGCCGGGCCAGGGCGACCAGCTCCTGGGGTCCGCGCGCGGAGGCCAGTTCCTCGGCCGGTTCGAGGCCGAAGGCGCGTACGACCCGGTTGGCCGTGTTGTTGAGATGCGTGATGAACGGGCGGAACGCGCCGCTGAACCAGCGCTGCGGCGTCGCCACCCGCCTGGCCACGGCGAGCGGGGAGGAAATCGCCCAGTTCTTGGGAACCAGCTCGCCGACGACCATCAGGAAGACCGTCGACAGGGCCGTACCGATGACCAGCGCCACCGAGCGGGACGCGGAGGGCGAGACACCGATCGACTCCAGCGGACCCGCGATCAGCTTGGCGATCGACGACTCGGAGAGCATGCCGACGACCAGGTTGGTGACCGTGATGCCGAGCTGGGCGCCGGACAGCTGGAACGTCAGATTCCGTGCGGCCTTGAGGGCACCCGCCGCGCCCCGCTCGCCGCGCTCGACGGCGCGCTCCAGCTCGCTGCGCTCGACCGTGGTCAGGGAGAACTCCGCCGCGACGAAGGCGCCACAGGCCAACGAGAGCAGCACCGCCACCAGGAGGAGGAGCACTTCGGTCATCGGGTCACCTCCGTCCCATGGTCGGCCAGGGGCGGAGGGATCGCGCGATGTCGGGTACGGGGAGGCTCGCCCATGGGCGGACGCTCACACCTTTCATGGGAGGACCGGGTGATCCTCCCATGGTAAAGGATCGGCAAAGTGCCCTCTTGGGTGCCGGACGTCAGCCGGTGAGTGGCTTCGCCCAGCGGCGCCACTGCTCCTGGAGCGCGTACCCGGCGGCCCGCCAGGCATGCTGCCCGGTCTCGTTGTGCCGCAGCACCATCGCGTCCGCGCGCCGCCCCCCGAGTCGTACGAACCGCTCCTCGGCGGCGGTGAGCAGCGCCGAACCGATCCCGAGGCGCCGCCGCTCGGGATGCACCGCGAGCCGGTAGAGGTGGCAGCGCCAGCCGTCGAAGCCCGCGATCACCGTGCCCACCAGCTCGCCGTCGTCCTCGGCCAGGATCAGCGCCTCCGGGTCGTGGGCGACCAGTAGCTCCACGCCGTCCCGGTCGTCACTGATACTCGTGCCCTCGGCCGCCACCTTCCAGAAGGCCAGCACGGTGTCGATGTCTTCGGGCGTCGCGGCCCGTATCCGCAGGTCGGTCATGGCGTCGATCCCATCACGTGTTCCGCGGGGCGGTGCCGAATTCCGCGATGCGGACGGTCACTCGCCCCGCAGCGCCTCGATGACGGGGGCGAACGCCTCCATGTTCGGCTCCAGGACCGTCAGATACGAGAATCCGTACCGTTCCCGCTGCGCCCGCACCTGCGCGACGATCTGCTCCAGCGTTCCCACCAGCACGATCGGCAGCTCCAGGACCTGGTCCTCGGGCAGGTTCGGGATACGGGGCAGCCAGGGCCGGATCGCGGCGCCGCGGTCGTCGGTGACGTCGAGGATCTGGATCAGCAGATTGAGCTCGGCGGGCTCCTTGCGCCCCTCGGCCGCCTCCCGGTACAGGGCGACGCGTTCGTCCATCTCGGCGGCCGTGATCGGCTCCAGCGTGCCGCCCGGGCTGGTGCGCGCCCCGGTGAACGCCGCGATGTCCGCGTGCTCGGCGGTGAGCCGCAGCATCCGGTCGCCGTTGGCGCCGATCAGCAGCGGCACCCGAGGTCGCTGCACGGCCTGGGGCTCGTGTGCGTCGGAGCCGAGGAGGCGGTCCAACTCCTCGACGGTGTGCCGGAGATGGTCGACGCGCTCGCGCGGCGAGCCCCAGGGGAGGCCCGCCGTGTCGTGCTCCGCTCGGATGTAGCCGGTGCCGAGCCCGAGTTCGAGTCGGCCGCCCGTCAGCGTGTCCGTGGTGGCGACCTCGCGGGCCAGCAGCGTGGGATTCCAGAAGCCCGCGTTGAGCACGAAGGTACCCAGGCGGGGCCGCTCGGTGACCTCGGCCGCGGCCACCAGCGAGGGGAAGGGGGCTGGCATGCCCAGATGGTCGGGGACCAGGATCACGTCGTAACCGAGTTCCTCGGCCCGTCGGCACTTGGCGCGCCACTCGTCGACGGGTGCGGGGGCGAGCAGGTTGACGCCGAACCGGAACGGGCGGGCGGGACGTGCGGACTGCGACATGAACTCTCCTCATTCACAAGCCACTTGAGCGCAAGGGGCGAACGGGGCGGGCCGGACGCGAGGATCTCATTCGTGCGCGATCGCCGCCAGTACGTTCATGCGCGAGGCACGCAACGCCGGCAGCAGCGCCGCCACGATGCCCACGACCGCCGAACCCACGACCACGGCGACGATGGTGGTCCAGGGGACGGCGAGCGACTTCATGCCCTGCAGCGCGAGGACGCGCTGCACACACAGACCCCAGACCAGCCCGAGCGCGAGGCCGAGAACGGCGCCGAACACGGCGATCACCACCGACTCCAGCCTGATCATCCGGCGCAGTTGGCGCCGGGCGAGCCCGATGGCGCGCAGCAGCCCGATCTCACGGGTGCGTTCGACCACCGACAGGGCGAGGGTGTTGACCACGCCGAGCACCGCGATCACGATCGCGAGTCCGAGCAGCGCGTACACGAGGTAGAGCAGCACGGCGATCTGATCGTGAACCAGCTTCTTGTAGTCGGCCTGGTCGCGGACCTGTACCTGCGGATACGGCTTGAGCGTCTGTTCCAGGTTTGCGCGCAACTGGTCGGGGCTCGTGCCGGGGGCCGCGTTCACGTACAGCGCGGAGTCCTGCCCGCCGGGCACGTACTTCTCGATCGTGCCGAAGCCGAAGAACAGTCCGCCCTGCATCCCGAACCCACCGGAACCGCCCTGGTCGGTGAGCGCCCCCACGGTCAGCTCGGTCTTCCGTTCGGCGGGGAACTCGACGGGGATCGTGGTGCCGACGCGCACCCCGTGCTCCCGCGCGAACTTCGCGTCCATCGCGAGGTGCCCGCCGCCGAGCGCCGCCGCCGTGTCCCCCTGGGTGTACGCGACGTGGGCGACGTCGTCGAGCCGCGGATCGTAGCCCGCCGCGGTCGTCTCCACCCGCTTGCCGTCCGGCAGCCGCACCGCGACCGGCGTGAACCGCTGGCGGACGACGAGCCCGGCACCCCGGGTGGTGCGCACCTTGTCCGTGATCTCCGCTGTGAACGGCACGAAGTTGCTGTTCTGGATCACGAAGTCGGAGCCCAGCGTCTTGTCGATCTGGTGGTCGAAGGACTTGCTCATGGACGCGCTCGCCACGGACATCCCACCGACCAGCGCGAGGCCCACCATCAGCGCGGCCGCCGTGGCGCCCGTGCGCCGTGGATTGCGCAGCGCGTTGCGCTGGCTCATCAGGCCGACCGGGCCGAACAGGGCGGGGAAGGCCCCGCCCAGGACCCGGATCACCGGCCGCACAAGGAGCGGACCCGCGATCACCGTCGCGATGAGGGTGAGCACGACACCGAGGCCCAGCAGGGAGGCGGCCGTCGAGGTCTTCGACGCCGCGGCGCAGCCGGCCAGCGCGGCGCCGCCGGCCACCCCCACGACCGAGCCCACCAGGGCACGTGTCCGCAACGGCCGACCCACCCCGGCGACCTCGGCGTCCGAGAGGGCCGCCATCGGGGAGACACCGGCCGCGCGCCGGGCGGGAAGATACGCCGCCACGAAGGTGACACCGACCCCGACGACGTACGACGTGACGGGGGTCGGCCAACCGATCACCATCTCGGTGGACTTGAGGTTCATCCCGAACGCGGACATGAGCCGGATCAGTCCGAGGGCGAGCCCGATCCCCGCGGCGAGGCCGAGCGTCGAGCCGACCAGGCCGAGCAGCAGCGCCTCGGTGAGCACGGACCGCCGCACCTGCCGCCGGTCGGCGCCCAGCGCGCGCAACAGGCCCAGCTCACGGGTGCGTTGGGCGATGAGCATCGAGAAGGTGTTGACGATCAGGAAGACGCCGACCAGTACGGCGATGCCGGCGAAGCCGAGCATCACGTACTTGATGACGTCCAGGAATCCGCCGAGCTGCGCGGCGGCGTCCTTGGCCTGCTCGTCGGCCGTCTTCACGTCGTAGGTCCCGGTGCCGACCTGGGCCGCGATCCGCTGCTTGAGCGGGGCGTCGGCGACCCCGGGCGCCGCGTCCACCGCGATGCTCGTGGCGGCGTCCGGGTCGCCGAGCAGGTTCGTCTGCGCGGTCGGGGTGTCGAGGAACAGCAGCGCGGCACCGGGGTTGGTGGTGGTGAAGGTGGCGATGCCGACGATCTTCACCGGGAAGGTGCGCTGCGCCTGCACGGTCAGGGTGTCGCCGATCGCCACGTGCTTGCGCTGGGCGGTGTCCGCGTCGAGCAGCGCCTCGTCGCCGCCGTGCGGGGCGTGACCGGAGGTCAGCTTCACCGGGCTGCGCTCGGTGACCTGCCAGTTGGTGGCGATGGTCGGCGCGCCCGAGGTGGGTCCGATCGACTTGTCCTCGCGGTCGACGATGGTGAGGTTCTCGACGCTCACGTCCATATGGGTGGCCGCCACGCCGTCGACCTTCGCGAGCCGGTCGGCGAGCGAGGCGGGCAGCGTCGGAGTGGCGCCGGTCGCCACCCGCGACTTGAGCTCGTTCTTCGGCGACACGGTCACATCGGCCGCGGTGGAGGCGAAGAGCCGGTTGAACGTACCGGTGACCGTGTCCGAGAAGATCAGGCTGCCCGCCACGAACGCCACGGACAGCACGACGGCCAGCGCCGAGAGCAGCAGTCGTCCCTTGTGGGCGAGGAAGCTCCGCAGAGTCGCCTTGAGCACGGCCGCCGCCTCAGTCCTTGTCGAAGGTGTCGAGAGTGTCGAGAGACGCGTCGTCGGAGTCGGCGGCCAGGACCACGTCCACGTCGTCGCGGGCGCCCCCGGCGGCCGGCCGGCCGCCGGAGAAGTGGCGCATGCGCTCCAGCACCGCCTCCGCCGTGGGCCGCTCCATCTCGTCCACGATCCGCCCGTCCCCGAGGAACAGCACCACATCGGAGTGGGCGGCCGCGCCCGGATCGTGCGTGACCATGACGACGCTCTGGCCCAGGTCGTCGACCGCCTCGCGCAGGAAGCCGAGGACCTCGAGCCCCGCACGGGAGTCGAGGTTGCCGGTCGGCTCGTCCGCGAAGATCAGCTCGGGGCGGGAGGCGAGCGCCCGCGCACAGGCGACGCGCTGCTGCTGCCCGCCGGAGAGCTGCGCGGGCCGGTGCTTCAGCCGGTCGCGCAGCCCGAGCGTGTCGATGACCTGGTCCAGCCACTTCTGGTCGGGTTTCTGGCCCGCGATGTCCATCGGCAGCGTGATGTTCTCGGCCGCGTTCAGCGTGGGGATCAGATTGAACGACTGGAACATGAACCCGATCCGGTCCCGGCGCAGCCGGGTCAGCTCACGGTCCTTGAGCCCCGTGATCTCGGTGTCGCCGAGCCACACCTGTCCGGCCGAGACGGTGTCGAGTCCCGCGAGGCAGTGCATCAGTGTCGACTTCCCCGAGCCCGAGGGGCCCATGACCGCGGTGAAGCGGCCGCGCGCGATGTCCACGTCGACCGAGTCGAGGGCGAGGACGGTGGTCTCGCCGGATCCGTACGCCTTCGTCAGGCCGCGGGCGCGCGCGGCGACCCCGTCGGCGTCCCGTCGTCCGACGGCGTGCTCCGCAGCAGGTGTGGACAAGGCCGCCTCCTCCGTGATGGACGTCCTGACTCCCTGGTCCCAGCCGAGCGTAGTGTGATGCCGCCCACAGCCGGTATCCCCCCGAGGTACCGGCTCCGGCGAGTCGCCCCTTGCCGGTGCTAGCACTTCGGCGCTAGCTTCGAAGTATGGCGAAGACTCAGCTGAACGTACGGGTGGACGAGGGCACGGCCCGGGCGGCCCGGGAGCGGGCCCTGGAGCGCGGCATGAGCGTGAACCGCTACATCGAAGAGCTGGTCAGACAGGACACCGGGGAAGTGGGGCACACCTTCGTGGACGCCGCCTCCGACTTCATGAAGCAGTACGCGAACGTCTTCGCCGAGGAGTTCGGCGCGGACCGCGAGGGCGCACGGAACGCGTTCCGGGACGGCTCACGCGAAGGTCGTCGTTGATCCCTTGAGCAGTCTCAGAGTCGACCTCGCCTGGCTCCTCATGATCGCCGAACAGAAGACGCCCGGAGATCCCCAGGTCACCGACTGGGGAGCCCTCGTCGCCGCCGTCAGCCGGCACGAGGCGGAGATATTCGGCATTCCCGTCTACGACAGCCCGCACGCCCGCGCCGCCGCGCTGCTCCAACTGCTGCTGCACGTCCCGGCGCTCGAGAGATCCAACGCGATGTTCGCCTCGGCCGTCGCGTACGCCTATCTCGTCGCCAGCGGCCTCAAGGTCGTCACCTCGCCCGAGCAGGTGCGCGAACTCGCCCGTCTGGTGAAGGGCGGTGACGCGACCGTGCACGAGATCGCCCAGGAGCTGCGGCAGTGGTGTCTGTGACTACTCGGTGATCGGCGACTACTCGGTGACCGGCGGGCGCCTCGCGCTGCCCAGCACGCAGTACGACGTGGGCAGTCGCGGCCCCTTCTCGGGAATGAACAGCCGCCGGTAGGGACCCAGTTCGAACCCGGCCTCGCGCAGCGCGGCGATCGGGTCGCGGGCCAGATGGCAACCGCCGTTCAGCCGCGGCCACACCGTCCGGTCCAGCCCGCGCTGGACGGACGCCATCACGCGCCCGCCGCCCGTGCCGTGCTCGAAGAACCACACCGTGCCACCGGGCCGCAGCACGCGCCGCACCTCACCGAGGGCCCGCGGCACATCGCGCACACTGCACAGCACCAGCGAGAGCACCGCCCCGTCGAACGCCTCACTCTTGACCGGCAGCGCCTCCGCCGCGCCCGGCACCACGTCCACGGGCACCTCGGAGCGCAGCGCGGCCTCCACGGCCAACTGCCGCAGCAGCCGCTCGGGTTCGATCGCGACCACCTCGGAGACGGCGCTCGGGTAGTGCGCGAAGTTCAGTCCGTTGCCCGCGCCGATCTCGATGACCCGCCCCGAAAGACCGGCGAGCAGCCGGTCGCGTACCGCGCCGATGCCCATCCTGGTCTCGGCCGCCACGCTGATACGGGCGTAGTAGCGGGCGAACAGCGGATGGTGCACGGCGTCTTGCGACACCTTGCCGGAGCCGGCTGACCTGAAGGGCATGACGGACCTCCCGGGAGGACGGGGCCTTACCGGGATTGTCCCCCCAGGACGTCCGCCACACGCTTTACGACGCTCGGCCTACGTCCTGCGTCGGCCGGCCCACCCGTCAGGCGATGAAGTCGCGCACCTGTTCGTAGACGCCGTGGTCGTTGTTCATGTCGGTGTGCGAGATGCAGCCGGCCTCCACATTGGTGGCGCCGCTCAGGATCGCGCTGCTGTCCGGGTTGATCAGCTCGTCGCAGTTCGACCAGTAACTGGCGTACGAGACACTGCCCGGCGTCTCGTCACCGGAGTTCAGCGAGGTCAGGAACGAACTGCCGGTGTACATCTCGGCGCACGAGGTGTAGAGCCACGTGCACCAGCCCGCGACCGTGGTGCCGTGGTTCACCCCGGCGGTCGACACGAAGTCGTCGACGTAGGAGGTCCCGCCGAGGTTCTTGAGGTAGTAGCGGGCACTCAGCGCACCCATGGAGTGGACGACCAGGTCCACCTTCGAGGCGCCGGTCTGCGCGAGGACGTTCTTGACCTCGGTGGAGAGCTGCTGGGCCGTGGTCACGTTCGACTGCCCCCAGTCGTACGACCACGCGAACAGTTCGGAGCCGCTGTACCCGTCGGCCTTGAAGTCGGCGATCCAGTCGTCCCAACTGCTCGCCGAACTGCTGAGGCCGTGCACGAAGATGACGGGGTTGTGGGTGGCGGCCTGGGCGGGGGCCGCCGAGAGGGAGAGCGACACGAGGAGTGCTGCGGCCACGGTGGAGAAGAACGTGGCGATGCGACGCGAACGGCGTTGCATGGTGCCTCCAGACACGGGTGGGGTTGCCTGGAGTGTCAGCCGGGGTCTACGCGCGCCGCATCGGTGAAATCGCCGGTCTTTACTTGCCAGTTAACCCACCAGTAACGTCATTCGTGTGGTGACTTCGGTGAACCCCGTACGCGGCCCCGCACAATCCGAGCTCGGCCCCTCGCTTCCCGAAGGCGTACGGGTGCGGATCCTGCGCACCGCGCACGGCGACCGCCGCGCCGCCGCGGAACTCGCCGCCGTACTGACCGAGCGTCAGCTGACCGGCCTCGACCCGCTTCCCGCGCAGCCTCCCGTACTCCTGCGTGCGTACCGCCAGGAGGTCCGTGCCCTCCCGGACGCCGCCCGGCGCCTCCTGCTGCTCGCGGCGGCCGACCAGTACCCGGTCGACACCCACGCCTTCCTGCGGGCCGTCACCGCGGCCCGGCTCGACACCCGGCCCCTTGTCGCCGCCGAGGTCGCCGGAATCGCCCACGCCACGGCGGGCGGGATCGTCTTCCGCGATCCATGGACCCGGACAGCGGCCTACGAGATCGCCTCCGTGACGGACCGGCGCTCCGTCCATCTCCTGCTCGCCCGCGTCCTGCGCGGCGAGGGCGAGTCACCCCGGCGGTCCTGGCACCGGGGCGCCGCCGCCCTCGGCCCCAGCCGACGACTCGCCGCCGAACTCCGGGCCGCGGCCCACAGCGCGCGCACCGCGGGCGAGCACGACCTGGCCTGCGCCCTCGTCGAACGCGCCGCCACGCTGTCCCCCGAGCCGGGCGAGCGGGCACGGCTACTCGCCCGCGCCGCTGCCGACGCCTGGCGGTCCGGCGACGCCGACCGTGCCCGCCGGCTCGTCGCCGCCACCGACGACGACGCCCTGGCCGGTCTGCTCGCGCTCCGCGCGGGCAACGCGACGGACGCGTTCGACGCGCTGCTGACGGCCGCGGTGCGCCGCGCCGGCGGCGGCCCGGTGGCCGACGGCCCCGGGGGCGCGGCGATGTCCGAGGGCCTGGCCGCGCTCGACGGTCGTACGGTGTCGTGCGGCCGCTTCGCGTACGGCGGCACCACCGGGTCCGCGAGCCCGGGCCCGGCCGCTGTCGAGCACGCCCACCACTCCGCCGTCCATCTCCTCGCCCGCGCCACCGAAGCCGCCATCTACACCGGCGACCTGCGCCGATGCCGGGAGGCCGCGGCCGTCGCCGACCGGCTCGGGATCGTGCCGCCCGGCACGCTGGGCGGGCTGGCCGCGGCGTTCGAGGGCCGGTACGACGACGCGCGGGACCTGCTGAAGGCGGCAGCCGGGCGCTGCGGTCCCGGAGGCGACCCCACTCTGCTGATCCACTCCGGGATCGCCGCACTCATGCTCGGCGACCACACCGCGGCCGCCACCGCGACCGTCCGGGCGGCCGCCTCCGCCCGGGCCCGGGGTGACGGGGTCACCGTTCCCCAGGCCATGGAGTTCCGGGCGTACGCCGACTTCTGGACCGGGCGGCCACGGGCCGCCGAGGCCGCCACCCTGGAGGCCCTTCGCCAGGCGTACACCACCGGCCAGGACAACGGGGCCTGCCATCTGCAGGCGGCCCTCGCGATGTTCGCCGCGGTCACCGGCGACGAGGACGTCTGCCGGGAGCGCGCCGAGGCCGCCCGCTCCTACGCCCTCGCGCGCGGGCTCGGCCTGCCCGCCGCGCTGGCCCTGTTCGCGCTCGCCTTCCTCGACCTGAGCACCGGCCGCTTCGCCGCCTCCGCGGCCCGGCTGCGCGCCCTCGCCGGATTCGGCCCAGGGCACGGGCACCGGGCCATCCGGCACCTCGCCACACCGCACTACGTCGAGGCCGCCGTCCGCACCGGCGACACCCGCGTCGCCCGGGCCGCCCACGCCGACTACGACCACTGGGCGCGTACCGTGCGCAGCCCCGACGACCTGGCCCTCAGCGCACGCTGCCGGGCCCTGCTCGCCTCCGGCGGGGAGGCCGTCGAGCACTACCGCACCGCCCTCGACCTGCACGCCTCGGGCACCCGTGACTTCGAACGCGCCCGCACGGAGCTGCTGTTCGGCGGTGCGCTACGGCGACTGCGGCACCGGACGGAGGCCCGTGACCGGCTGCACAGCGCCCTCGAGGCGTTCGAGCACTTCGGTTCGCCGCAGTGTGCCGCCGCGGCGCGGGCCGAACTCCGTGTCCTGGGAGAGCCCGTCTCCCCTGTGCGGGGCGCCGACGACCTCGTCGCCCGCCTCACCGCGCAGCAGCTGATGGTCGCGCGCATGGCGGCCGACGGGGCCACCAACCGGGAGATCGCGGCACGGTTGTCGCTCAGTCCGCGGACCATCGACCACCATCTGCGGGGAGTGTTCGCGCGGTTGGGGATCCGGTCGCGGATCGAGTTGGTGCGGTTGTTGGGGGAGCGGTGAGGGGGCTGTTCTTCGGCTGCGCGCCAGTGGGGGCTGGGCGCGCAGTTCCCCGCGCCCCTGACGGGGCGCTCAGACCCCCTGCGCCGAAATGAAGGCGTTTCCGTCCCAGGTGCCGCCCAGCCGAGAGGCCAGCCACCCAGGCGCCTCCGCACGGAAGTCGGCGACCGGGTAAGCCCCCGCCCCCGCCGGCAGCGCTCCCAACAGCGGAGCCTCGGCCACGACCGGCAGGTCCGCGAGGTTGCAAAGGGACGCCAGGTCGGGGGAGCCGGGCCAGCTGCCGATGACGACTCCCGCCAGATCCAGTCCCCGGCGCCGGAGTTCACGAGCCGTCAGTTCGGTGGTGTTCAGGGTGCCGAGACCCGCCGACGCCACCACCAGCACCGGCGCGTCCAGCAGGCTCGCCGCCTCCGCCAGTGTGGCGCCCTCGTCGTCGAAGCGGACGAGGAGACCGCCCGCTCCCTCGACCAGTACGAGGTCGTACTCGCTGGCCAGTTCCGCCGCCGCCTTCGCCACCGCGACCGGGCGCACCGGGGGCAGGCAGGCCCGCCGCGCGGCCGTCGCGGGAGCCAACGGCTCCGGATAGCGGGCGAGTTCGAGCGTCGTCACGGCGCCCGCGAGCCGGGCCACCTCGTCGGCGTCCCCGCGCTCGTCCGGGCGTACACCCGTCTGAGCCGGCTTGAGGACGGCCACGGAGCGCCCGGCGGCGACGGCCGTGGCGGCGACGGCGGCCGTCGTGACCGTCTTGCCGACCTCCGTGCCCGTCCCCGTGATCACCAGAACCGCCATGTCATCCCTCCCGCGCCGCCGCGCACACCGCGCGCGCGATCCGTGCCACGTCCGCGTCACTCGTGACGTACGGCGGCATCGTGTAGACGAGGTCGCGGAACGGGCGCAGCCACACACCCTCGCGCACGGCGGCCGCCGTGGCCGCCTTCATGTCGACCTCGTGGTCGAGTTGTACGACGCCGATCGCGCCCAGGACGCGTACGTCCCGGACACCCGGCAGTGAGGACGCCTCCGCCAGCCCGTCCAGCAGACCCGCCTCGATCCGCTTGACCTCCGTCTGCCAGTCCTGTCCGAGCAGCAGGTCGATCGAGGCGCAGGCCACCGCGGCGGCCAGCGGATTGCCCATGAAGGTCGGGCCGTGAGCCAGGACCGGGACCTCACCGCGTGAGATGCCCTCGGCCACCCGCGCCGTGCAGAGCGTCGCCGCCATCGTCATATAGCCGCCGGTCAGCGCCTTGCCGACGCACATCACGTCCGGCGTGACGCCGGCGTGCTCCGCCGCGAACAGCGTGCCCGTACGGCCGAAACCGGTCGCGATCTCGTCGAGGACGAGCAGCACGTCGTGCGCGTCGCAGGCCTCCCGCAGCACCCGCAGATACGCGGGGGAGTGGAACCGCATCCCGCCCGCGCCCTGTACCACCGGCTCCACGATCACCGCGGCGAGCTCGTCGGCGTGCCGCCCGATCAGCTCGCGCAGATGGTCGGCGTACGACTCCTCGTACCCGGCCGGCGGGGCGTCGGCGAACACCTGGCGCTGGAGCACCCCCTGCCACAGGTCGTGCATCCCGCCCTCGGGGTCGCACACCGACATCGGCTGCCAGGTGTCCCCGTGGTAGCCGCCGCGCCAGGTCAGCAGTCGCTGCTTGCCCGGGCGGCCGAGCGAGCGCCAGTGCTGGAGGCACATCTTGACGGCGACCTCGACCGAGACCGAGCCGGAGTCGGCGAGGAAGACGTGCTCCAGGCCCTCGGGCGTGATGTCGACCAGGCGCTTCGCCAGCCGTACGGCGGGCTCGTGGGTGAGCCCGCCGAACATGACATGGCTCATGCGCTCCAACTGGTCGCGCGCCGCGTCGTTGAGGACCGGGTGGTTGTAGCCGTGGATGGCCGACCACCAGGACGACATGCCGTCGACCAGTTCGCCCGAGCCGTCCGCCAGCCGCAGGCGTACGCCGCTCGCCGACTCGACGACGAGCGGTTCCTGGCGGCCGGGCATGGGGCCGTACGGGTGCCAGACGTGCCGCCGGTCCAGCTCCAGCAGTTCGGCCACGGGCAGCGGGGACGGCTCGGACAGATCAGGCATTGGGGGCGAGATCCGTTCCGGCACCCCTGCGGCGTACGGCGACGAGATCCGTACGCGCTTCGGAAGGCTGCTCGTCCTTCGCCTGCTCCTTCGCCGCCACCTTCACGGAACCGCAGACGCCACCGCCCTCGTGGGACCCGCACCCGGCGTCGGCGTGCGAGCCACAGCCGGTCTCGGCGTGCGAACCGCAGCCTCCGCCCGTCGTCACGCGGTGCTCCGGCAGGGTCAGCTCGCCCGCGCCCTCCACCTCGAACCCGGCGTCCGCGATCATCTCCAGGTCGGCCTTGCCCGCCTGGCCCTCGCTGGTGAGGTAGTCGCCGAGGAAGATCGAGTTGGCGAGGTTGAGGGCGAGGGGCTGCATCGTGCGCAGATGGACCTCGCGGCCGCCCGCGATACGCACCTCGACGTCCGGGCAGACGAAGCGGACCATCGCCAGGATGCGCAGACACCGCTGCGGCGTGAGGTTCCACTCCTTGGCGAGCGGGGTGCCCTCGAAGGGGATCAGGAAGTTCACCGGAACGGAGTCAGGGTCGAGCTCGCGCAGCGCGTAGACGACGTCGACGAGGTCCTCGTCCGACTCGCCCATGCCCGCGATCAGACCCGAGCAGGCGGACAGACCGGCCGCGTGCGCCTTCTGGACCGTGTCCACCCGGTCGGCGTACGTGTGCGTGGTCGTGATGTCCCCGTACGTCCCCTCGGACGTGTTCAGGTTGTGGTTGTAGGCGTCCGCGCCCGCCTCGCGCAGCCGCTCGGCCTGGCCGTCGGAGAGCAGACCGAGGCAGGCGCACACCTCTACGTTCTCGTTCTGGTCCTTGATCGCCTTGATGGTGTCGGAGACCCGGTCCACGTCACGGTCCGTCGGACCGCGGCCGCTGGCCACCAGGCAGACCCGCTTGGCGCCCCCGGCGAGCCCGGCCGCCGCGGCCTGTGAGGCCTGGTCGGGCTTGAGCCACGTGTACTTGAGGATGTCGGCCTTGGAGCCGAGGCGCTGCGAGCAGTACGAGCAGTCCTCGGGGCACAGACCGGACTTCAGATTGACCAGATAGTTGAGTTTCACTCGACGGCCGAACCAGTGCCGGCGGACTTTTCCGGCCGCGGCCACCACGTCCAGCACGTCGTCGTCGGACGTGGCCAGCACGGCCAGCGCCTCGTCACGGGTCGGCAGCTCGCGCCGAAGCCCCTTGTCCACCAGCGTGTTCAGCAGGTCCATGAGATCCGATCCTGGCGTATGCGAGCCGCTGCGGCCAAGGAGAGTTTGCACAAGAGAGACGGTTCGACGTGTGGGTATTGCCACATCCTGGGCGGCGGGTCGCCCCGCTAGGGTCTGTGCACTGCCTACAAAACGACCACCTTCATGACCCCTTCACGACCACTCCCAGGGCCCGGAGGCACCAGCATGGCGGGATCGCCGTTCGCATGGATCGACGAGCAGGCGTACCAGCGCGGGCAGGCCGGACTCGTCCGCACCCTGCGCCCTCGTGCCGCCGACTCACCCCTTCTGGATCTGGCCGGCAACGACTACCTCGGACTGGCCCGTCACCCCGAGATCACGGAGGCCGCGGCGGCGGCCGCGCGCCGCTGGGGCGCCGGGGCGACCGGCTCGCGGCTCGTCTCCGGCACGACCGAACTTCACGGCGAACTCGAACGGGAGCTCGCCGACTTCTGCGGCTTCGAGTCCGCGCTCGTCTTCTCCTCCGGCTACGCGGCCAACCTCGCCGCCGTGACCACGCTCGCGCCGCACGGCTCGCTGGTCGTCTCGGACGCGGGCAACCACGCCTCCCTCATCGACGGCTGCCGGCTCGCCCGGGGGGCGACCCAGGTCGTGGCGCACGCCGACCCCGACGCCGTGCGCAAGGCGCTGGGCACGCACGAGGGACCCGCCGTCGCCGTGTCCGACACGGTCTTCTCGGTGGACGGCGACGCGGCCCCGCTGGCCGAACTCGCCACCGCCTGCCGCGAACACGGCGCGGCGCTGCTCGTCGACGACGCGCACGGGCTGGGCGTCCTGGGCGCCGGCGGCCGGGGCGCCCCGCAGGCGGCGGGGCTCGCGGGCGCGCCGGACGTCGTCGCGACCGCCACGCTCTCCAAGTCGCTCGGCAGCCAGGGCGGCGCCGTCCTCGGCCCCGCCCCGGTCATCGACCACCTGGTCAACGCGGCGCGCACCTTCATCTTCGACACCGGTCTCGCGCCCGCGGCGGCCGGCGGGGCCCTCGCGGCGCTCAGACTGCTGCGCCGTGAGCCGGAGCGCGCCGCCCGGGCCCGTGAGGTGGCGACGGCGCTGCACACCCGGCTGACCGCGGCGGGCCTGGAAGCCGTACGACCCGATGCCGCCGTGGTCTCCGTACGAGCACCGTCCCCCGAACGGGCCGTACAGTGGGCCGCGGACTGCCGCGAGGCGGGACTGGCCGTCGGCTGCTTCCGCCCCCCGTCCGTGCCGGACGGCATCTCGCGCCTGCGGCTGACCGCCCGCGCGGACCTCACCGACGCGCAGATCGAGCACGCCGTGGACGTGATCAGCTCAGTCCGGCGATAAAGCCCTCCCAGCTCGCGGGAGCGAACAGCAGGGCGGGGCCCGCCTTGTTCTTGGAATCGCGTACGGCGACGAGTCCGGCCCAGGGTCCTGGGCCGGGTCGGGCCGTCTCCACGCAGTTGTTCATTCCCGTACTGCGGCTGCTGCGCAGCCATCGCACGTCACGGAGTGAAGTACTGGAAGGTACGTACCGAGGCAGTGCAGTCATGGGGGTGCCTCCTTACGCGCCGTCACCTATCCCGGCGATGTAGTCCAACGAGTCCTCGGGCGAAAGGGCGTGGAACTGAAGGGCGTTGAAGGCCTCGGTGTAGGCCTGAAGGTCTTCTTTCCGTTCGAGGTAGAGGCTACTCGTCAAGTGGTCGAGAACAACCACATCCAGATCAGTTGTGTTCGGAAATGAGAAGATAACGAAAGGCCCGGTGACTCCGATATGGGCTCCCGCGGCGAACGGCAGGACCTGAAGCCGTACTTGGGGCAGGGTGGCGGCCTCCCGCAGACGCTCGAGTTGCCGGGCCATCACCTCGGGACCGCCGACCTCGCGTCTTAACACGGCCTCGTCGAGGACCGCGGTCAGTTCCAGCGGCGGATTCGAACGCAGGACGTCCTGCCGGGCGAGGCGGACCTCGACGAGCGCGTCGAGCTTGTCGTCCTCGAGCCCGCCGACGGCGACCCGGGTCACCTCCCGGGCGTACTCGGGTGTTTGGAGCAGTCCGGGGACCACCGAGGTCTCCAGCGTGCGCATGCCGCTGGCCTGGGACTCCAGACTGATGAAGTCGCGGTAGGTGGGCGGCAGGACGCCGCGGTAGGCGTGCCACCAGTGATGGCGCCCGTTGCCCTCGGAGCCCGCGAGACCGACCAGGAGCTCTCGTAACTCGGGCTCCGTGACGACGTAGGCGTCCAACAGGCGTTCCACGTCCGCCGGTTTCACGCCACTGATACCGGTCTCGATCCGGCTCACCTTCGACTGGTGCCAGCCGACGATACGGGCCGCCTCACCACTGGTGAGACCCGCACCGGCGCGCAGCGCGCGCAGTTCGGCACCGAGCTTGCGGCGGCGCACCGCGGGACCGTGCTGCATGGCCGTACTCCTTACTCCTTCCGGGCCGCCCAAATACGTTCCGCCGTCGCAGAGTTCACCGCATCGAGCGACAGATATATGCATATCTCGGTGGATCGCGCCCGTGACCGTCCCAGTGATGGCAGTCTGGCGCGAAGCACCAGTCCGGGACCGTACTCGAACCATCCGCTCCGTGTCGGACTCCGGTCCCGTGGGAAAGGGACGACGTCGCCATGGCAGATCACCAGGAAGCATCCGTCACTCTGCCGAGCGATCCCGCCTCGGTCTCCGCGGCCCGGAAATTCGTCGCCGATGTGCTGGCCGAATGGGGCCTGCCATGCGACGCGGAAGTCGCGGACACCGTACGCCTGATCGTGTCAGAACTAGCCACCAACGCCGTCCAACACACATTCGGGCAGTCGCCGACCTTCACGGTGGACGTCCGGCTCGACCGAGACGAACACCTGCGGATCGGTGTCACCGACAGCCATCCGCGCTTCCCGAAGCGCCTGCCCGCCGCCGTCCAGCAGGACAACGGGCGCGGCATGGTGATCATCCGCTGGCTGACCGCCGAGTGCGGCGGCAGACTGGTCGTCCGGCCCACCCGCGAGGGCGGCAAGACGGTCGCCATCGAGCTGCCCTGGACGGTGCCGGCCCGGCCGGTGACGGCCGGGGGCCCACAAGAGCCCTGAGAAGCGGCACACACCAGGGCGTAACCCGGGGGGTACCCCGGGGTCGCCGGGGTGCTCATGCCCGCGCCGGCGCTGTTCCGGGCGCCGTGGCCGCTCGGCGCGCGCTCACGTTTCCCGGCGTGGTGGCTCTTTCGGAGCCGCTGCCGCCCTGACGACGGCACGGTGCACCAGGCGGGGCAGGACGCCCCACAGCGCCACACAGACGAGCAGGGTGGCCGCGCCGGAGGCGATCCCGGCGGCCCGTCCCAGTGCCACGTCCACGGCGAGCAGCACCGACCCCGTCAGCGCCAGCACGAGCACAACCATGCCGATCCTGGCCAGAACGGAGGAGACCCGCACGATGGCCGCCTTCGCACCCTGCCGGAACAGCGACCGGTGCAGCGCGGCCGGAGCCATGAACAGCGCGGCGGCGACCACGGCCAGCAGGAGCGTGGTGACGTACGTGGTGCGCTGCACGGTGTCGAGGGACCGGAAGCGCGGGGTGAAGGCCAGCGTCAGCAGGAACGCGAAGAGGATCTGCACACCGGTCTGGGCGACCCGCAGCTCCTGGAGCAGCTCGCCGAAGTTGCGATCGGCGCGCTGGAGGGGCGTCTCGTGCCGTTCCTCGGGGAGGGGTGGTTCAGCCATGCTGAACGAGTATCCGATCCAGCCACGTTTCACGCCCTGGGGCGGGACCCGGAGGGGGTGCCGGCCTGCGGCACCCCCTCGGCAGGGTCAGCTGACCCTGCCGTACCAGACGCTCTTCGTCCAGATCTTCTGCAGCTTCACGACCTCCCCGGTCTTCGGGGAGTGCCAGATCTTTCCCTTCCCGGCATAGATGCCGACGTGGTACACGTTCCGGCCCGAGTGGAAGAACACCAGGTCTCCGGCCTTGCGGTGGGACGCGGAGATGTGGTGCGTCTTGTTGTACTGCGCCGCGGCCGTACGAGGCAGCGTCTTGCCCGCCTTCTTGAACGAGTAGAGCGTGAGCCCGGAGCAGTCGAAGCGGCGTGGCCCGGCGGCGCCGAACTGGTACGGGGAACCCTTCTTGGAGGCCGCGACCTGGAGTGCCTTCGTCGCCAGGGTGGCCGCTTCGGCGTCGGATGCGGCGCCAGGAACCACAAGGCTGCCGCCCACGGCGGCGATGGTGAGCGCCGAAGCCGTACCGGCCCGGGTCCACAGCGACGGGACACGATTGAGCGCAGTCATGCGCAACCCTTCGTCAGCCGCCTGTGAAGGATGACCTGTCGGATTCGGGCTGGCGAAGTAGCCCGGCCGCTTGCGCGGCTTCACCCCAAGGACCGCCCGGATCTCTCCGGCGACCCGTCGTGCTGGGTCCTCCACTCCTGCCGATGCACTTCTGTCGACCGGTCATCCGGGCAGCGGCAGGACTCGGCGTCCGCCCGGACCGCCCCGCCGCTGTGGCGGGGGCTTGTCGTCGGAAGGGATCTTCACGCATCACGGTCCGAATATCCGAGCGGAACCGGCGATTTGTGGGGTTACTCACCACTCACCCGTTCGGGTGGACACCCCTCTGTTCGGGCGATGTTGAGGACACCGACGACGCTCGTACCAGCACCGGAGCATCTCATTCCGCCTCGCGGCTACACCCGTCGCGCAACTTTTTCGGTTCCCCGAAGGGACCTGTGATTACTCCATCAGGGGGTACGCCATCTGGTCCGTTTGAACCGCGGGCCAGACGCCTTGTTGACTCGGCACGGACGGCGGCCCGGGTGGGGATGCGTCAACTGTCGGCGTCGGGTGGCAGGGTGATGCGGGCCGCCCGCCGCTCACCGTCGAGGACGCGCAGGGCCTGTGCCAGCGTCGGGGCGTGCACCTCGCTCTCGCCCCGTTGATGCATCAGTGCGAGGGCGTCGCGCAGCTCCGCCGCCTTGGCGACCAGCGCCTGGGCGGCGCGCAGCCCCCGGTAGGTGTCTCCGGGCCTGGCCGGGTTGATACGGCCGAGAAGGTCGACCACGTCGAGGTAACGGTCGATCAACTCGGCCTCGGCACGCGTCAGCGCGGGCAGCGGGGGCAGTTCGGGCACCATCGGCGGATCACCTCGCGTCGGGTGTGGCGTTCCTCGCACCGGGCGCGGTGCGCGAGGTCTTGCGGCTGGGGATGATCCCGTCCACCAGTCCGTACGCCAACGCGGCCTGTGCGTCCAGGATCTTGTCCCGCTCGATGTCGGCGGAGACCTGTTCAGGACTCTGCCCCGTGTGCCGTACGAGCATGTCCTCCAGCAGCCGCCGAGTGCGCATCAACTCCTCGGCCTGGAGGGCCAGATCGCTCGCCTGCCCCTGTACCGGCTCGGGAAGTGACGGCTGGTGGATCAGCACCCGGGCCCCCGGCAGCGCGAACCGCTTGCCCGGCGCGCCGCAGGCCAGCAGCACCGCGGCGGCCGACGCGGCCTGTCCCAGGCAGGTGGTCTCCACGTCGCAGCTGACGAACTGCATCGTGTCGTAGATCGCCGTCATCGCGCTGAACGAGCCCCCGGGGGAGTTGATGTACAGCGAGATGTCCCGGTCGGGTGCCAGGTATTCGAGGTGCATGAACTGCGCCATCACATCGTTCGCCGAGGTGTCGTCGATCGGCGTCCCGAGGAACACGATCCGCTCGTCCAGCAGCTTCGAGTACGGATCCAGGGTCCGGTGCCCCGCACTCGTGCGCTCGGTGAACTCGGGCAGGACATGGCGGGCGGACGGTTCATTCATGGCACGCGCCTCCTCTGAAGGGTTCTGTAAAAAATGTACAGGACGTACAGAAGCCGGGAAGGGTGCTCGGCTGACAGCGAAAATCCCCGCGGAATGAGCTGTTCCGCAGGGATTTCCGGTACGGACGTGGGTTCAGCTGAGCGGAGCCGGAGCCGGGGTCCCGTAGAAGGTGATGGGCGGCCAGCCGCGCGACGCCGCGAGTTCGTTGAGGGCGTTCGCGACCTCGAGAGGGCTGATCCGGTAGGACTGCGCCGCCCCGGCGGTGGCGTCGGCCTCCGCGGCCTGGGCCGCCCCGCCGGTGGAAGCGGTCGCCTGATCGTAGGAACGCGTCGTTTTCGGCGGAGCTGAACGAGATCGTCCACTCTGTGGGGGTGCCGGGGGTCCGGTCTAAGCTGGTGGGCATGGCCTACGAGATTCCGGTGACGCAAGCCAGGGCTGAGCTCGCCGATCTGATCAACCGGGTGGTGTACAGAGGCGAGCGCGTCGTCGTGACGCGGCACGGCAAGCCCCTCGTCGCCCTGGTCTCCGCCGCCGACCTGGAGCGGCTCGAGGAGCTCCCGGAGTCCGCCGAGGAGCAGGTGGTCAGCTCCCTCTCCAGCGTCCGCGAGGTCGCCTCCGCCCCCCGCGAGCGCCAGCGCTTCGGTATCGCGGCCGAGCACCGGGGCTCCGGCGCCTCGTAGGGCCCCTGCACCCGTCCGAGGGCGACGGCCGCGCCGGAGCGGGGCCGCGAAGACAGCGCCGTATACGGTCCGATCCTCGACACCGCCCCGGGCGGTGGCCCCGGCGACGGCCCCGGAGCGTTCTCGTCGGTCATGCGTGGGCCACAGCCCGGTTAACGTCCTTGAAACGACGGCCAACTAGCGTGCCCATCCACGCCACCAGGGGTTTTGGTGGCTACGGCCACCGGACCCCGCACGGTCCGGAGCGAGGACTGTGAGGTGGGACGCCGTGCAACTGACCCCGCACGAGCAAGAGAGGCTGCTGATCCACGTGGCCGCCGACGTGGCCGAGAAGCGACGGGCCCGCGGGCTGAAACTGAACCACCCGGAGGCCGTCGCCCTCATCACGTCGCACATCCTCGAAGGCGCGCGCGACGGCCGTACGGTCGCCGAGCTGATGTCCTCCGGGCGCAAGATCCTCACCCGGGACGACGTCATGGAGGGCATCCCCGAGATGATTCACGACGTCCAGGTCGAGGCGACCTTCCCGGACGGCACCAAGCTCGTCACCGTCCACGACCCGATCGTCTGACGCGGGAGCGAGAGCCATGATTCCCGGAGAGATCCTGTTCGCCGACGGCCCCGTCGCCTTCAACGAGGGCCGCGAGGTCACCCGGCTGACCGTCCTCAACGCCGCCGACCGGCCCGTCCAGGTCGGCTCCCACTACCACTTCGCCGAGGCCAACCCCGGTCTGGACTTCGACCGCGCCGCCGCGCGCGGCAAGCGGCTCAACGTCGCCGCCGGCACGGCCGTCCGCTTCGAGCCCGGGATCCCCGTCGACGTCGAACTCGTTCCGCTTGCCGGCGCCCGTGTCGTGCCCGGCCTGCGCGGTGAGACCGGAGGTGCCCTCGATGCCTGAGCTCTCGCGCGGCGCGTACGCCGACCTGTTCGGCCCCACCACCGGCGACCGCATCCGGCTCGCCGACACCGACCTGCTGATCGAGATCGAGGAGGATCGTTCCGGCGGTCCCGGGCTCGCCGGTGACGAGGCCGTCTTCGGCGGCGGCAAGGTCATCCGCGAATCCATGGGCCAGGCGCGCGCTACGCGCGCAGACGGCACTCCGGACACGGTCATCACGGGTGTCGTGATCGTCGACCACTGGGGGATCGTCAAGGCCGACGTCGGCATCCGCGACGGCCGGATCACCGGCATCGGCAAGGCGGGCAACCCGGACACCATGGACGGGGTCCACCCCGACCTCGTCATCGGCCCCGAGACCGAGATCATCGCGGGCAACGGACGGATCGTCACCGCGGGCGCCATCGACGCGCACGTCCACCTGATCTGCCCGCAGATCGCCGACGAGGCGCTCGCCTCCGGGATCACGACGCTGGTCGGCGGCGGCACCGGTCCCGCCGAGGGATCGAAGGCGACGACGGTCACTCCCGGCCCCTGGCACCTCGCCCGGATGCTGGAGGCGATGGAGCAGTACCCGCTCAACTTCGGTCTGCTCGGCAAGGGCAACACGGTCTCGCGCGACGCGATGCTGTCGCAGATCCGCGGCGGGGCACTCGGTCTCAAGCTGCACGAGGACTGGGGTTCCACGCCCGCCGTCATCGACGCAGCGCTGACCGTCGCCGATCGCACCGGCATCCAGGTCGCCATCCACACGGACACGCTGAACGAGGCCGGGTTCGTCGGCGACACGCTCGCCGCGATCGGCGGACGCGGCATCCACGCGTACCACACCGAGGGGGCGGGCGGTGGGCACGCCCCCGACATCATGACCGTGGTCTCCGAGCCGCACGTACTGCCCAGCTCCACCAACCCGACCCGGCCCTACACCGTCAACACCGCCGAGGAACACCTCGACATGCTGATGGTCTGCCACCACCTCAACGCGGCCGTCCCGGAGGACCTGGCGTTCGCCGAGTCCCGGATCCGGCCGTCGACCATCGGCGCCGAGGACGTTCTGCACGATCTGGGTGCCATCTCGATCATCTCGTCCGACGCGCAGGCCATGGGGCGGGTCGGCGAGGTCATCATGCGGACCTGGCAGACGGCCCATGTGATGAAGCGGCGGCGCGGCGCCCTCCCCGGTGACGGACGCGCGGACAACCACCGCGTACGTCGCTATGTCGCCAAGTACACGATCAACCCGGCGCTCGCGCAGGGCCTCGCCCGTGAGATCGGCTCCGTCGAGACCGGCAAGCTCGCCGACCTCGTGCTGTGGGAGCCGGCGTTCTTCGGGGTCAAGCCGCAGCTCGTCATCAAGGGCGGGCAGATCGCGTACGCGCAGATGGGCGACGCCAACGCGTCCATTCCGACACCGCAGCCGATCCTGCCCCGGCCGATGTTCGGGGCGATCGGACGGGCACCCGCCTCGAACTCCTTCAACTTCGTGGCGCCGCTCGCCATCGAGGACGGGCTGCCGGAGCGGCTCTCGCTGGGGAAGCGGTTCGTGGCGATCGAGTCGACGCGCGGGGTGACCAAGGCCGACATGCGGGAGAACGACGCCCGGCCGCATGTGCGGGTCGATCCCGACAGCTTCGCCGTGCACATCGACGGGGAGCTGGTGGAGGCCACGCCCGCCGCCGAACTGCCCATGGCCCAGCGTTACTTCCTCTTCTGATGTCCCGCGCGGCACTACTCGTCCTGGCCGACGGCCGCTTCCCCGCCGGAGGGCACGCCCACTCCGGCGGGGCCGAGGCGGCCGTCAAGGCCGGGCGGATCAGCGGGGCGGCGAGCCTGGAGGACTTCTGCCGGGGGCGCCTCAACACGGCGGGGCTGGTGTCGGCCGCCCTGGCCGCGGCGGCCGCGCTCGGGGTCGATCCGGTGCTGCTGGACTCGGCCGCGGATGCCCGTACGCCGTCGCCGGCTCTGCGGGTCGCCGCACGGCGGCTCGGGCGGCAGTTGATGCGGGCGGCCCGGGCGACCTGGCCGTCCGGGGAACTCGACGCGCTGGCGCGGGCCTTTCCCAAGGGAGCGCATCAGCCGGTGGTACTGGGGCTGGCGGCGCGGGCCGCCGGGCTCGGGCCCGTGGACGCCGCGTACTGCTGCGCGTACGAGAGCGTCAGTGGTCCCGCGACCGCGACCGTGCGGTTGCTGAGCCTCGATCCGTTCGACGCCACAGGGGTGCTGGCCCGGCTGGCGCCGGAGCTGGACGTCGTCGCGCGTGCGGCGGCCGATGCGGCGCGCGACGTGGTCGACGGTGGGATCGACGCGTTGCCGGCGGCGTCGGCGCCGTTGTTGGAGATCAGTGCGCAGGCGCATGCCGCTTGGGCTGTACGGCTCTTCGCGTCCTAGGTGGATCGCCCCCGCCGCCCCTACCCGTTCCCGTCCCCTGGGGGCTTTGCCCCCAGACCCCCGTATCGGCCTGAAGGAAACTGGAGCCGTACCGTGCATCTTGACCATATCCACGACGGAGCCTCCGCCGTCAGCGCCGACGCTCGCCGCCCCGACGGCTCGCGGCGCGCCCTGCGTGTCGGGCTCGGTGGGCCCGTCGGGTCCGGGAAGACCGCCACCGTCGCCGCGCTCTGCCGGGCGCTGCGCGAGGAACTGTCGCTCGCGGTCGTCACGAACGACATCTACACGCGGGAGGACGCCGAGTTCCTGCTGCGGGAGGCCGTGCTGCCGCCGGAGCGGATCACCGCCGTGGAGACGGGGGCCTGCCCGCACACCGCGATCCGGGACGACATCTCCGCGAACCTCGAAGCGGTGGAGGACCTGGAGGACGAAGTGGGGCCGTTGGACCTCATCCTCGTCGAGTCCGGGGGTGACAACCTCACCGCCACGTTCTCCAAGGGACTGGTGGACGCGCAGATCTTCGTCATCGACGTGGCGGGCGGGGACGACATTCCGCGCAAGGGCGGGCCCGGTGTCACCACCGCCGATCTGCTCGTCGTCAACAAGACCGACCTCGCGCCGTACGTGGGGTCCGACCTGGGGCGGATGGCCGCCGACGCCAAGGCGCAGCGGGCCGAGCTGCCCGTCGTCCTCCAGTCGCTGCGCACCGAGGCCGGGGTCACGGCCGTCGCCGACTGGGTGCGGCGGCAACTGGTCGCGTGGACGGCATGACCACAGCGGGAGTGCGGGCCACTGCCCGGATCGGCGCACGGGCCGACGGGCGCGGTGGTACCGCGCTGCCCGTGCTGGAGGGCGAGGGGCCGCTCGCGCTGCGGCGCACCCGGGCGAACGGGGACGAGGCACGGGTCATGCTCGTCGGGGCGATGAGCGGGCCGCTCGGCGGTGACCGCTTCGCCGTGGAGGCGGAAGTGGGGGAGGGGGCCCGGCTGCACGTCGGGTCGGCCGCCGCGACCATCGCCCTGCCGGGACAGGCCAAGGGCGACGCCCGCTACGATGTGCGGCTCGACGTCCGTGCCGGGGGCGAACTACGCTGGCTGCCCGAGCAGTTGATCTCCGCGCAGGGGAGTGACCTGTACGTGTCCTCACGTGTCGAGCTCCGGTCGGGCGCCCGGCTCGTCTTCCGGGAGGAGCAGGTGCTCGGGCGCGTCGGCGAGCAACCCGGGCGGCTCACCAGCCGTCTTACCGTGCGGCTCGACGAACGGCCGCTGCTGGACCAGGAACTGTCGTGCGGCCCTGGTGCACCCGGCGGCTGGGACGGTCCCGCGATGCTCGGGGGACATCGGGCTCTGGGGCAACTCGTCGTCGTACGGCCGGAGTTCGAGCGGGAGCCGCCGGTGGCACGGCTGCTGGGGGAGTACGCGGCCCTCATGCCGCTCGCCGGGCCCGCGGCACTGGTGAGTGCCCTGGCGCCGGACGCGCTGCTGCTGCGGCGGGTCCTGGACGAGGCCTTGCGCACACTCGACCGCTAAGTACGGTCCGCTCAACGGTACTTGGTGCTCCGGTTATCGGAATGGTAAAGAAGGCCGGTCACCCCTGTTCTCAGGCACCTCACAGCCGCAAGGATCCCCGTACCAATCGCAACGATGTACGGGGAGGTCCCACTTGAGGGCTAAGAGACCGACGAGACGCCTGACCGCGTTCGCTTCGGCCGGAGCACTCGTCACGGCGACCCTGATAGCCGGAGCTGTCGCGGCGCCGTCGGCCACCGCCGACTCGCGTCACGGTCAGGACCGTGAGGCCCGCGGCGCGGCGATCGCCGCCGCCCGAGCCTCGAAGGCCGGGATCAACTGGCAGGACTGCCCCGCGGACTGGGGCTTCGAGAAGCCGATCCAGTGCGGCTGGGTGTCCGTCCCGCTCGACTACGCCCACCCGTACGGCAAGCAGATCAAGCTTGCCGTCGACCGCATCGGGAACACCGGGACCAAGGCGGAGCGCCAGGGCGCGCTCGTCTACAACCCGGGCGGCCCCGGTGGTTCGGGCATGCGCTTCCCGCGCCGCGTCACCACCAAGGCCCCTCTGTGGGTGAACACTTCGAAGGCGTACGACTTCGTGGGCTTCGACCCGCGCGGTGTCGGCCACTCGGCCCCGATCTCCTGCATTGACCCCCAGGAGTTCGTGAAGGCGCCCAAGGCCGACCCGGTGCCGGACTCCGAGGCCGACAAGCGCGCCCAGCGCAAGCTCGCCGCCGCGTACGCGGACGGCTGTGCCAAGCGCAGCGGCAAGGCGATGCTGGCGCAGATGACCACGCCCAACACCGCCCGCGACCTGGATGTCATCCGGGCCGCACTCGGCGAGAAGAAGCTCAACTACCTGGGCGTCTCCTACGGCACGTATCTCGGAGCCGTCTACGGCACCCTGTTCCCGGGCCACGTCCGCCGCATGGTCGTCGACAGTGTCGTCAACCCGGCGCAGGACAACATCTGGTACCAGGCCAACCTGGAGCAGGACATCGCCTTCGAGGGCCGCTGGAAGGACTGGGAGGACTGGGTCGCCAAGAACGACGCCGCCTTCCACCTCGGCGACACCCGCGCCAAGGTCCAGGACCAGTGGCTGAAGCTGCGTGCCACCGCGAAGAAGAGTCCGCTCGGTGGCGTCGTCGGCCCCGCCGAACTGATCTCCTTCTTCCAGAGCGCCCCGTACTACGACTCGTCGTGGGTGCCGGTCGCGACGGCGTTCAGCAAGTACGTCGCCGGTGACACCCAGGCGCTCGTCGACGCCGCCGCCCCCGACATGTCCGACACCGTGGGCAACATCGCCTCGGAGAACGGCAACGCCGTCTACACGGCCGTCGAGTGCTCCGACGCCAAGTGGCCCACCAGCTGGTCGAAGTGGGACAAGGACAACACGAAGCTCCACAAGAGCTACCCGTTCATGACGTGGGCCAACGCGTGGATGAACCTGCCCTGCGCGACCTGGCCGGTCAAGCAGCAGAACCCGGTGAACGTCAAGACCGGCAAGGGTCTGCCCGCCGTCCTGATCGTGCAGTCCACGCGTGACGCCGCCACCCCGTACCCCGGCGCCGTCGAACTGCACAAGCGCTTCAAGGGCTCCCGCCTGATCATCGAGAACGGCGCGGGCTCGCACGGCGTGACCGGCCTGGTCAACCCGTGCATCAACACCCGGGTGGACTCCTACTTGCTCACCGGCAAGACGGACGCGGCCGATGTGACGTGCACCCCGCACGCCACGCCGACCCCGTAACACTCCACGCACAGAGGGGCGGCCGGATCTCCGGCCGCCCCTTCTGCCTGCCGTGCCTCGCTCAACTCAACGGCATCCGTGGGAACTTGCGGGCCCGCGCCGCGGCCTCGGCCGCCTCCTCCGCCTTGACGACGGCCGCGTACCGGTCGACGTACTCCTGCTCGGAGAGGGTGAGGATGGCGTACATGATCTCGTCGGTGACGGCACGCAGGATGGCCTTCTCGTTCTCCATCCCGGCGTAGCGGGAGAAGTCCAGGGGCTTCCCGAAGCGGATCACCACGGGGTGGAGGCTCGGGATCTTCTGGCCCGGCGGCTGTGCCTCGAAGGTGCCGATCATGGCGCAGGGGATGACCGGAACCCCGGCCTTGAGCGCCATCACCGCGACGCCGACCTTGCCCTTGTAGAGGCGGCCGTCGTGCGAACGTGTCCCCTCCGGGTAGACGCCGAGCAGTTCGTCCCTGCGCAGCACGCCCAGTCCCTCGCGGATCGCGGCCTGGCCCGCGTCCTTGCCGGAGCGGTCCACCGGGATCTGTCCGGCACTGCGGAAGAAGGCGGCCGTCAGCCGCCCCTTGATGCCGGGCCCCGTGAAGTACTCGGCCTTCGCCAGGAAGGTGATCCGCCGCTTCAGAATCGCGGGCATGAGGAAGTGGTCCGAGAACGAGAGATGGTTGCCGGCCACGATGGCGGGGCCCGACGCCGGTATGTGCTCAAGGCCTTCGATCCGGGGCCGGAACATCAGCCTCAACAGTGGACCCAGAAGCACGTATTTGAGCACGTAATAGAACATGGGGTCGCTCCTCACGCGCGCGGATCGGCTCGACCGCCGCGTTCTAGCAGGTCAACCGGCATATCGCGGGCTGCCAGTGTATGCGCGGGCGGAGCCATGCGGAACCAGGTCCGACCCGATGGGCCTGTGTGCCACATCAGTTGAACAAGTGATCGGCTTACCATCTTTTGCGGAGGTATGCAACAAATGCGAAGATTGGAGAGATGGGGGAACCAGACCGACGCTCGGCGCTCGTGACCGGATCCCCGTGACGTATGCGCCCGGGCGGTTGCTTCTGGAGGACAGATGACACTCCCGACAGCGCCCAGTCATGGGTCACACGCACCGGACACCGTCTTCGGCTATGTCTCCGCCCGGTCACAGGGCGAGATGCCGATGCACGAGGCGGTGGGTTTCGAGTCGGCAGCGCCGTTCCGGGCCGACGACGGCACTCGGGACCGCGCCAAGGAGTACGTGCGGGCCGCGGGGCTGACCGTGACGGCCGAGAGCCGCCTGGGATTCACCGTGAGCGGCCCACCGGGGGCGTACGAACAACTGACCGGAGGAAGGGTCGAGACCTACGAGGAACGCCAGCGCGTCGCGATGAACCAGGAGCGCTTCGTCACGCACCTCGACATCGTGGGCGAGCGACAGCCGGATGTCCGCGGAATGGGCGCCGTGCCGGGCGAGGACGCCATCGAGGCCGTCGCACTGGAACAGCCGCGCATCCCCATGCGCGTTCTTCCCGTCGCCGGCACGCCACCGCGGGTCGCCCGATTCCATCTCGAAGTGCCGGGCGACGTGGCCGGGCTGCTCGGTGCCGCCAAGGCGCACGAGCACGGAGAGACAGGGCGTGGCGTCCAGGTGGCCATGGTGGACACGGGCCAGTTCCGGCATCCGTTCTTCGCCACGCAGTCGTACCGCGTCGCCCCGACCGTGGTCCTCGTGCCGGGCGCCGACCCCAGGGAGGACCCGGTCGGGCACGGCACCGGTGAATCGGCGAACATCTTCGCCGTGGCGCCCGGTGCGACGCTGCACCCGTACCGGGCGAGCGATCAGGCGGGTCATCTGACCGCGGCCATGGCGGCCTTCCTCCGGGCGAAGTCGGACCTCCCGCAGGTGCTGACGAACTCGTGGGGCGGGGACATCAGGCGCTTCCCTCCGCTCGGACCGCCCGCTCAGACCGATGTGATGTGGGGAATGGAGATCCTCGACGCGGTGGAGCAGGGCATCGTCGTCGTCTTCTCCGCGGGCAACGGCCAGTTCTCGATCGAACCGCAGGTCCCCGGTGTGATCTCGGCCGGCGGTGTCTTCGCGGGACCGGACGGGAAGCTGCAGGCGTCGAACTACGCGAGTGGCTACATCAGCCCCTGGGTCCAGGGCGTCGTCGTCCCCAAGGTCTCCGGTCTGGTCGGCATGCTGCCGCGTGCGCAGTACCTCATGCTGCCGGTGCCGCCCGGCTGCGAGATCGACGTCGCGGAGAGCCGGCAGGCCCCCGGCGACACCTCGACCGACACCACGTCGGACCATGACGGCTGGGCCCTGTTCTCGGGCACGTCCGCGGCGGCACCCCAGCTCGCCGGAGCGGTGGCCGTACTGCTCGGAGCCCGTCCGGGGCTCACTCCGGCGCAGGTCGCCGAAGCCCTCACCGTGACAGCCACGGACATCACCACCGGGTCCTGCAACCCGAGGTTCGGGAATCAGGCCCGTCCCGGCCCCGACGAGGCCACCGGAGCCGGACTGGTGAATGTCAGCGCCGCGCTGGACTTCGTCCTCACACGGTTCCCGTAGCGCACCGGCGGAGCGACCGGCGGTCGGTCATGTCGGCTCCCCGCATGTGTGCCGGAAGTCGTGAACACTAAACCGCTTTAGTGCTCACGACTTCCGCGGAGGGTGGCGCCGCTGCGGATGCGCCGACAGGGTCCGGCCTTCCAGCACAGGCGTCCGCCGACGGTGCCGGTGTCAGACCCCCTGCGTCAGCACCTTCTCCAAGGCGCCCAGTGCGGACTGGAGTTCCTCGCCGGTGATGGTCAGCGGCGGGGCCAGTCGGATGGTCGATCCGTGGGTGTCCTTGACCAGGACTCCCTCGCGCATCAGGCCCTCGCTGATCTCGCGGCCGGTGCCGATGGCCGGGTCGATGTCGACGCCCGCCCACAGCCCGCGGCAGCGGAAGCCCTCCACGCCCCGGCCCACGAGCGCCGTCAGACCGCCTCGCAGGACCACGCCCAACTCGGCGGCCCTGCTCTGGTATTCACCGGTCTCCAGGAGTCCGACGACCGCGGAGCCGACCGCCGCGGCCAGCGGGTTGCCGCCGAAGGTCGAGCCGTGCTCGCCGGGCCGCAGCACCCCGAGCACGTCCCGGCGGCCGACCACCGCCGACACCGGCACGATGCCGCCGCCGAGTGCCTTGCCCAGGAGGAGAAGGTCGGGGACGACGTCCTCGTGTTCGACGGCGAGCGTGGTGCCGGTGCGGCCCAGGCCCGACTGGATCTCGTCCGCGATGAACAGACAGCCGGCGCGCCGGGTCAGCTCGCGGACGCCGGTCAGGTAGCCGTCGTCCGGGATGACGACGCCCGCCTCGCCCTGGATGGGCTCGATCAGCACGGCCGCGGTCGTCTCGTCGACGGCCGCTTCCAGCGCGGCGAGGTCGTTGTACGGGACGACGCGGAAGCCCGGGGTGAAGGGGCCGAAGCCGGCGCGGGCCGTCTCGTCCGTGGAGAAGCTCACGATCGTCGTCGTACGGCCGTGGAAGTTGTCCGCGGCCACCACGATCGTCGCCCGGTCCGGGGCGACGCCCTTCACCTCGTACGCCCACTTGCGGGCCACCTTGATGGCGCTCTCCACCGCCTCCGCACCCGTGTTCATCGGCAGGACCATGTCCAGGCCGGTCAACTCGGCCAGCGACTCGGCGAACTGGGCCAGCCGGTCGTTGTGGAAGGCGCGCGAGGTGAGCGTCAGCCGGTCCAGCTGACGGTGGGCCGCGTCGATCAGCACCGGGTTGCGGTGGCCGAAGTTGAGGGCCGAGTAGCCCGCCAGCATGTCGAGGTAGCGGCGGCCCTCCACGTCCTCCACCCAGGTGCCCTCGGCGTGGGCGACGACCACGGGCAGGGGGTGGTAGTTGTGCGCGAGGACGGGCTCCTCGGCGCGGATCAGGTCGGCGGAGGAGCGCGGACCGGCGGCGGAGGACGCGAGCGTACGGGCGGGAGCGGTCATGAGCGGATCTCCTGGGTGCAGCACTTGATGCCACCGCCGGCCTTGTGGAACTCGGACAGGTCGACGGGGACGGGGACGTAGCCGTGGCGGACGAGCCGGTCGGCGAGGGCCTCGGCGCGGGGCGCGATGAAGACGTGGCGGCCGTCGGAGACGGAGTTCAGGCCGAAGGCGTGTGCGTCCTCACCGGTCGCGAGCACCGCGTCCGGGAAGAGACGGGCCAGGACCTCGCGACTGCCGGGCGAGAACGCCTCCGGGTAGTACGCGATGTTCGCCTCGGGCCCGTCGTCCAGGACGAAGAGTGCCGTGTCCAGATGGTAGAAGCGCGGGTCCACCAGTTGGAGGCTGACCACCGGGACGCCGAAGAACTCCTGCACCTCGCGGTGCGCCTCGGGGGTCGTACGGAATCCGGTGCCGGCCAGCACGTACCGGCCCACCGGGACGAGGTCGCCCTCGCCCTCGCAGACGGATTCGGGACGGTAGACGTCGAAACCGGCCGCCTTGAACCAGGTCTCGTACGCGTTGGACTCGGGGCGGCGTTGCGGCGCGTGGAAGTACGAGCCGAAGACCCGGCCCGCCAGGACGAGCGCGGAGTTCGCCGCGAACACCATGTCCGGGAGATCCGCCACGGGCTCCACGGTGTCCACGGTGTGGCCATGGGTCCGGTAGGCGCTGATCAGCGCCGCCCACTGGCCACGGGCCAGATCCACGTCCACTTGGGTGTCGGGATGCATCCAGGGATTGATCGCGTACTGCACGGCGAAGTGTCTGGGTTCACAGACGAGAAAGCGCCGAGGGCGCGGCACACGGCTGTCGGGCACAGAGAGGTTCCTCCGCTTCCTGCGGTGTCGACGGGGGGTGCCTCCAAGGTAGGAAACGGGGGATACGGGCGACAAGCGACAAGCGCTGCGTGTGTGCGCAGCATCGCTGCGCAATCGCTCAGGTCAACGCAGGTTTGATGCGTCCTGCGCATCCTGGGGGGCCGCGTGGGTCGCGCCCGCCTCCGGGGCCTCCGGCAGCAGATGCGACAGCACCATGTAGCTGATCGTCTTCCGGATGAAGGGCTCGGTGCGGATCCGCTCCAGCACCTCCTCGAAGTGGTCCACGTCCGTGGCGCGCACATGCAGCAGCGCGTCCGCGCCGCCCGTCACGGTCATGGCCGCGGTGATCTCCGGATGGTTGCGGACCACCTCCGCGAGCCGCCGGGGCGGCGCCGCGCCCTCGCAGTACACCTCGACGTACGCCTCCGTGCGCCAGCCCAGCGCCGTCGGCTTCACCGTGGCCGTGAACCCGGTGATCACACCGGTCTCGCGGAGCCGGTCGACACGGCGCTTGACCGCGGTGGCCGACAGTCCGATCGCCGTGCCGATCTCGGCGAAGCTCGTCCGGGCATTGGCCATCAGGGCCGTGATGATCTTGCGGTCGAGTTCGTCGAACATCGCGGGCTTGCTGTTCATGGCGGCACTGTATCCAGCGACAACGTCCACACAACCAGCGACAACGTCCGCATGTCCGGCGACGACGTCCACGTCCCGCACATGTCCAGGCATGCCGATCGCTCCTACACTCCACTCTCATGCTGCGCGCGCTCGCCGTCGACGACGAACAACCGTCCCTCGAGGAACTCCTCTACCTCCTGAACACCGATCCCCGGATCTCCAGCGCCGAGGGCGCGAGCGACGCGACCGAGGCGCTGCGCCGGATCAACCGGGCCCTGGAATCCGGACCCGACGGGCCCGAGGCCATCGACGTCGTCTTCCTGGACATCCACATGCCCGGACTCGACGGACTCGACCTCGCCCGGCTGCTCACCGGCTTCGCCTCGCCGCCGCTCGTCGTGTTCGTCACCGCCCACGAGGGCTTCGCAGTCCAGGCCTTCGACCTCAAGGCCGTCGACTACGTCCTCAAGCCCGTACGTCGGGAGCGGCTGGCCGAAGCCGTGCGGCGGGCCGCCCAACTCCAGGACACCGCACCGCGGATACCCGTCCACGAACCCGACCCGGACCACATATCCGTCGAACTCGGCGGCGTCACCCGCTTCGTGGCCGTCGAGGACATCACCCACGTCGAAGCGCACGGCGACTACGCACGCCTGCACACCGCCCAGGGCAGCCATCTCGTCCGCATCCCGCTCTCCACCCTGGAGGACCGCTGGCGCTCACGCGGCTTCGTCCGCATCCACCGGCGCCATCTGGTCGCCCTGCGCCACATCGGCGAACTCCGCCTGGGCGCGGGCACCGTGAGCGTCCTCGTCGACTCCGTCGAACTCCAGGTCAGCCGTCGGCACACCCGCGAACTGCGCGATCTGCTCATGCGCCGCACCACGAGCTGAGAGAGGGAGACACCGTGCCGCAGGACCCGACCGAACGCCGGGTGGTCGTCACCGGGGTACCCCGGCGCACCCGCCGCACCTCCGGCTACTACCGGCCCAGGACCGAGATCGACGAACAGACCACGCTCGGCCACACCTACGTCCGCTCCCTGATGCGCAGCCAACTCCGCGCGGCACTCGTGGTGTTCGCCGTGCTGGTCCTGCTGGTAGGGCCACTGCCGCTGGTCTTCGCCGCGATGCCGGACGGCGCGAGCCTGGAGTGGGCCGTGCTCGGCTTCTGCGTCTACCCGCCCCTGGTACTGCTCGCCCGCTGGTACGTGCGGCGCGCGGAGCGCAACGAGAAGGACTTCGTGCGCCTGGTCGAGGACCGCTGAGTCATGGTCGAGGACCGCCGAGCCGGGAACGAGGACCGCTGAGCCGTGAATCAGAACTACGCCGTCCCCGCCGTCGCCCTCGTCGTCGTGGCGACCGTCCTGGTCGGCGCGTTCGGCCTGCGCATCTCCCGGACCACCTCCGACTTCTACGTCGCCTCACGCACCGTGGGCCCCCGGCTCAACGCGGCCGCGATCAGCGGCGAGTACCTCTCCGCCGCGTCCTTCCTCGGCATCGCGGGCCTCGTCCTCGTCCAGGGCCCCGACATGCTCTGGTACCCCGTCGGCTACACGGCCGGCTATCTCGTACTGCTCCTGTTCGTCGCGGCCCCGCTGCGCCGCTCCGGGGCGTACACCCTGCCCGACTTCGCGGAGGCACGCCTCGGTTCACCGGCCGTGCGGCGCCTCGCCGGTGCCTTCGTGGTCGGGGTCGGCTGGCTTTATCTGCTGCCCCAACTGCAGGGCGCGGGACTGACGTTGGCGGTCCTGACCGACGCGCCCGACTGGTTCGGCGGGGTGCTCGTCGCCGTCGTCGTGGTCGCCACCGTCGCCGCCGGAGGCATGCGCAGCATCACCTTCGTGCAGGCCTTCCAGTACTGGCTCAAGCTCACCGCCCTGCTGGTCCCCGCACTCTTCCTGGTCCTCGCCTGGCAGGCCGACGGCGCCCCGCGCCAGGCCTTCGCCGAACCCGCGACCTTCCGCGAACAGCGCGTCGTCCGCGTCGACGACAGCCTCGACCTGAAACTCGCGGACCCACTGGGCGTCACGGCCACCGGCACGGTCGACGGCCACCGCTACGACGGCGAGCGGCTCCGACTCCCCCCGGGCGTCCACCACATCGAGCGCGGCACCCGGCTGACCTTCGCCCAGGGCGACCCCGTCCCGGCCGCCGACCGGGGCAGCAACGGCGGCATGTCGACCTCGCTGGCGGCGGGCCGCGAGGAACGCCCGCTGTACGCCACGTACGGACTGATCCTCGCCACCTTCCTCGGCACGATGGGACTGCCGCACGTGGTGGTCCGCTTCTACACCAGCCCGCACGGCGTCGCGGCCCGCCGCACCACGGTCGCCGTCCTCGGCCTCATCGGCGCGTTCTACCTCCTGCCGCCCGTCTATGGGGCGCTCGGCCGCCTGTACGCCCCCGAACTGAGCCTCACCGGGAACGCCGACGCCGCCGTCCTGCTGCTGCCGGACCGGGTGATCGGCGGGCTCGGCGCGGACCTCCTGGGCGCGCTGGTGGCGGGCGGTGCCTTCGCCGCGTTCCTGTCGACCGCGTCCGGACTGACGATGGCGGTGGCCGGGGTGCTCACCCAGGACGTGCTGCCCTCGCGTGGGGTACGCCACTTCCGGCTGGGCACCGTACTCGCGATGGCGGTGCCGCTCGCCGCCAGCGTGATCGTCGGCGGGCTGCCCGTCGCCGACGCCGTCGGACTCGCCTTCGCCGTGTCCGCGTCCTCCTTCTGTCCGCTGCTCGTCCTCGGCATCTGGTGGCGGCGGCTGACCCCGCCCGGCGCGGCCGCCGGAATGCTCGTCGGCGGCGGCGCGGCCTTCGTCGCCGTCGCCGCGACCATGGCGGGCTACCCGGGCTCGGGCGCGCTGCACGCACTGCTCGCCTGGCCCGCGCTCTGGTCGGTGCCGCTCGGGTTCCTCACCATGGTCCTGGTGTCGCTGGCCACGGCCGGACGGGTGCCGGCCGGGACGGCGGCGATCCTGGCCCGGTTCCACCTGCCCGAAGAGCTGGCCGGAGGAGACATGCGCGCAGACGTCGACGTACGCGGGGAGGCCAGGGCGTGAGCGGATCGTCGAGCGGGGCGGTGACGGCGTGAGCGGATTCCTGGCGGGCCTGTGCGTCGCCGTACTCCCGCTGCTCGCCGCCGGGTTCTGGCTCGGCAGGCGTACCGCGCGGCCCGAGAACCTCGGCGGGCTCGGCACCCCCGTCGAACACGCCACCTTCGAGACCCTGCACACCGCCTCGCTGGCCGCGCCCCCGCTGCGCGCGGGCCTCACCGGGGAGACCGCCCGCAAGTCCGCCCGCCGACTGCGCACCCTGCTCGGCACGGACGCCCTGTGCCTCACCGACCAGGACACCGTCCTCGCCTGGGACGGCGTGGGGGAGCACCACCGCACCGAGATCATGGAACGGCTCGGCGGTCCCCTGGAGACCGGCCGCGGCGAGGCCTTCCGGCTCAAGTGCGACGAGCCCGACTGCTCCCTGCGCTGGGCCGTCGTCGCACCGCTCACCGTCGACGACCGCGTCCACGGAGCGCTCGTCGCCTGCGCGCCCCGCGAGTCCGCCGTCCTGGTCCGGGCCGCGGGCGAGGTCGCCCGCTGGGTCTCCGTGCAACTGGAACTCGCCGACCTCGACCAGTCCCGCACCCGGCTGATCGAGGCCGAGATCAAGGCCCTGCGCGCCCAGATATCCCCGCACTTCATCTTCAACTCGCTCGCGGTGATCGCCTCGTTCGTCCGCACCGACCCCGAGCGCGCCCGCGAACTGCTCCTGGAATTCGCCGACTTCACCCGCTACTCGTTCCGCAGGCACGGCGACTTCACCACCCTCGCCGACGAACTGCACGCCATCGACCACTACTTGGCGCTGGTCCGAGCGCGCTTCGGCGACCGCCTCTCGGTCACCCTGCAGATCGCCCCCGAGGTGCTGCCGGTCGCGCTGCCCTTCCTCTGCCTCCAGCCCCTCGTGGAGAACGCCGTCAAACACGGACTGGAGGGCAAGACCGACAAGAGTCACATCAGCATCACCGCACAGGACGCGGGCGCCGAGGCGCTGGTCGTCATCGAGGACAACGGCACCGGAATGGACCCCGACCGGCTGCGCCGCATCCTCGCCGGCGAGGTGAGCCCTTCCGGCGGCATCGGACTGTCCAACGTCGACGACCGGCTGCGCCAGGTGTACGGGGACGAGTACGGCCTCGTCATCGAGACCGCCGTGGGAGCGGGCATGAAGATCACCGCCCGGCTGCCGAAGTACCAGCCGGGGGTGCACTCGGCGCGGCGGCTGCCCAGGGAGTGACCCGCGCGCACGTCAGGCGTTGCGCGAGGCCACCATCGCGATCGTGAGCAGACCGAGCACCACCCAGCCGAACCACAGCCAGCCGTTGCTGCCGAGCGCCACCGTGTAGGCCGTCACCATGACGAGTCCGCCGACGGTGAGCACCCCCATCGCCTTCGTCGAACCGGGCATCGCGGCACACCCTTCTCCCGGCGGGGTCCACGACGCGGGCCGTGGCCTGCGCCCATTTTCACCCGAACGGACGCGGTTCGCCAGGGCCGGGTGCGCTACTCGCCTCCGTGCATGAGGGCCTTGTCCAGCCGCTCGATGCTGCAGACCACCAGGTAGTACCCCTTCCTCCACAGTCCTGTGCTGCGCAGACCATGACTCACATAGGTGTCGGCGGGGTAGTGGAGTTGCTGCGGCGGGGCGTCGGCCGCGCACTGTGCGTCCGCCTCCACCTCGGGCTTCTTGCCGGGCGTGAGGCTGGTGAGGTGCGTGATCCGGAAGACCAGGCCCACATGGTCCTTGTCGCAGGAGACGAGCTCGTAGTGGGTGTATTCGCTGGCATCCCCGCGGGCATGGCCGAGGCAGTCGCCCTGCTGCATCTGGGTCGCGTCCTCGAACGCCATCCCGTACGGGCGGAGGTTGCCGAGCCTGCCGTACACCGGACCGTGCTTCCCGACCAGCAGGCATGCGACGTTCCCGCCGGTGGCGTCGAAGCCCTCGCGGGTGGGCACCACGGCCAGGCTCTGGACGTGCCAGGCGAGTTTGTCGGCGGTCGCCTTCGTCCGCTGCGCGCACTCGTCCGCGCCGTCGCTGTCGGCCTCCTCGAAGGAGCGTGCCTTGTACAGCTCCATCACCTGCCCGTCGGGGCGCAGCGCTCCGCAGCTCGGATCCAGTTGCAGACGCGGGGTGCCCGAGGCCGGTGCGGGCGACGGGTCGCTCAGCACGCAGTCGCCCTTCTTGAGCGGTGCAAAGAGCCCGACCCGGGTGCCGTACGGCGCTACGGGCGTGTGCGTCCTGCCGTACTGGGCCATGCCCCAGATCACCCCCGCCGTCAGCGACAGCGCGAGGAGCAGTGCCACGGTCACCTGTAGGAGCAGCGTCCGCTTGCGGCGTCCCCCGCCGGGTTCGGGGACGGGTACGGCGGGGGACGTGTACCGGGGCGGACCGAAACCGGCACCGGGCTGCGGGGTGTGCGGGGCCGGTGGGCCGAATCCCTGCCCCGGGCGGGGTGCGTACGCGGTCGGGGCACCGACGGTACGCGCTCCGGCCGCCTGCGCCATGGGTGTGTACGCCGCGTGGTGCGCCTGCGCGGGAGGGGTGGCCTGGGCCGTGGGGACGTACGGACCCGGCGCGGCGAAACCCTGGCCCCGGGCCGGGGACGGGCTCTGGTCGTGTGCGGGCGGGGCGTAGTCGTGGTCCCGGGACGAGCCGCCCGTGGCCCGGCCGGGGGGCGCGGGACCCCCGGGCCCGTCGGAGGTGACGAACCCCGCCCACGGCGGCTGCGAGCCGGTGTCGACCTGGGTCGGCGGATGGGGTTCGGGCAGGATGATCCGGGCCAGGGCCGCCGCCGTCCGCTCCGCGGAGATCCGCAGGCCGGGGTCCTTGACCAGCAGCGCGTCGATGACCGGCCCCAGCGCGCCGGCCCGCGGGGACGGTGGCGTCTCCTCCGAGACCACCGCGGCGAGCGCCCCGAGGTGGCTGTCGCGGTCGAAGGGGCCGTGGCCCTCCACGCCGAAGTACAGGGTGCAGCCCAGCGAGAACAGGTCGGCCGCCGCGGTCGGCTGCCCGCCCTGGGCCCGCTCCGGTGCCAGATAGCCGGCCGTGCCGACCACGACGGAGGTCCGGGTCCAGCGGGTCTCGGGGGAGTCCGGCTGGACCGAGACGCCGTAGTCGGTGAGGAGGATGCGGGCGCCGGGGGTGCCCGAGCGGTCCGGGGCGAGCAGGATGTTGGCCGGTTTGACGTCCCGGTGCATGATGCCGCGCTCGTGTCCGGCGGTCAGCGCGTCCAGCACCGCGAGGCCGACGCGGGCGCACTCGTCGGGGGCCAGTGGACCGCGCCGGGCGAGCCAGGCCCGCAGGTCCTCCGCGCCCGCCACGTACTCCATCACGATCCACGGCAGGCCGTCGTGCTCCAGGACGTCGTGCACGGTGACCACGTGCGGGTGGTCGCGCAGCACCGCGGCGTGCCGCGCCTCCGCGCGGGCGCGCGCGATCCGCGACTCGAGTTCCTCGCCGCCCTCCGGGGCGCCGCGGAACCTGATCTCCTTGAGCGCGACATGGCAGTCGAGCCGCTGGTCGTGGGCGAGCCAGACGTGGCCCATCCCACCGGAGCCGACCTGCTCCAGGAGCAGATACCGCCCACCGATGAGCCGACCCGCTCCGTCCGGCTGTGCTGCACCTGCTGTCATCCGGTTGCTCCCCGGGTTCCGCGTGCTGTCGTACATGGGTCAGGCGGCGCTTTCGCCGGGCCCGGCGGAGTCGCTCGTGCCGGGGTCGACCGGGGCGGGTTCGCTCGACACGGGTTTGCTCGCCGGTGGCGCGCTGCTGACGGTGGGCCTGGCCGAGGTCGGGTCCGTGGTGGGCGCGGTTCGCGTCGGTTTGGGCGGCGGCTGGGTCGGCGTCGGTTTGGGCGGCGGTTCGGTCGAGGCAGTGGTCGGGGCGGACGCCGAGGCGGTGGTCGGGGCGATGCTGGTCGGAGTGTTCGAAGGCGAGACGTCCGGCGGGGGCGACGAGCCCGTCTTGCCGCCCGTCCCGCCGACCGCACCGGGCGTCGTGGGTGATCCGGTGTCGCTGCCGGAAGACGAGGGGCCGCCCGACGACTCGCTCGAGGAGGGGCCGGACGATCCCCCGGACGGGGTGGAGGGCGTCGTGCCGGTCGTCGGCCCGCCCGTGGTCGTGCCATCCGTGGTCGTGCCATCCGTGGTCGTGCCATCCGTGGTCGTTCCACCCGTGGTCGTGCCATCCGTCGTCGTGCCCGAGGGCGACGGCGTGGTCCGGTCGCTGCCGCTCTCGGACGGGCCCTCGGGCTGCACCACCGAGAGGACCACCGACGTGCCCCAGTCGACCTGGCTGCCCTCGGTCGGCCGGGACGCCGTCACCCGGGCGCCGTCGGCCGGCAGGGTGTCACCGGCGTACGACATTCCCAGCCCCGCGTCGGTCAGCCGCCTGGTCGCTTCGGCGAAGGTCGTGCCGGTGACGGTCGGTACGCCGTGCTTCTGCTGGGTGCTGAACGACTTGTCCTGGCTGCCGTCGCTGCCCACCGGGCGGGCGATCCCCCGGTCGGGGTGGTGCACGTCGACGAGCTGGAGCTGGTGGATCTCCCGCTTCCCGGGCGGCGGCTCGACCACCACGACGCGGTCCTGCCGGTAGTCGGCCCACTTCTTGTTGCCGTTCTCGAACTGCACGTCGGTCTTCGAGGTCTTTCCCTCGAAGGGGAGCAACGGATTGCCGCAGGAGCACTTCACCGCGGGCAGTCCCTGTTGGTCGACCAGAATGGCGATTCCGGCCTGGAGCAGCGCGGCGTACGATACCGCCTTGCCGTCCGTGTAGTCGTGATTCGTCACGAGAGTGTCGTGACGCAGTACGACGGGTGTGAGTTGATCGATATAACTCGGGATCTGATCGGTGCCTATATGCAGGACCCGCGCCCATTCCTGGGCCTTCGCCGAGTTCTTGGGGTCGGTGAGGAATTTCTTCAACTTCGCCACGGCGCAGGTGCCGGGTTTCGTGGAGCCGCCCCAGACGCCGGTGCCGGGGTCGTCGCCGGGATCCGGTGCCGGTGAACCGCTGCCGTTACTGCCGTCAGGGGCGCCGCCGTACAGGCCGGGGCTGTTGCTGGCCTGCACACCACCGCTGGGCCGGGCCTCGCGCAGTGGGATGTCCTTGCCGAGCTGTCCGTCCTCCTTGAAGAAGGGCGAGACCGAGGAAACCCCCGCCGCCACGGCCCGCACTACGAACAACTGATCGGATTTGCTGCACCCGCTGACTATCAGTACCGAAACCAGCAGTAGAGCGAGCCTTCGGGCGGCGGAAATCCCCGCCCTTTGCATGGACGCACGAATTGACATGACCGCTCCCCCTGCGGTTTCCCCCGTTGTCCCCCCATGCTACTGAACGGAAAACCCCTGCACGCAAGGTGAATTGCAAAGTTAATTCAGCGGCCGCGTGCGTTGAGTGAGGCCAGATAGGCGTTGTACGCCTCGAGTTCCTTGTCACCGTCGCGGTCGGCGGCCCGGTCCGTGCGGCGGGCCTGTCGCTTCTCGGAGGCGTACCATTGGAAGAGCAGCGCGATCAGCACGAGGACGGAGGGGATCTCGCTGAACGCCCAGGCGATACCGCCCGCGGCGCTCTGGTCGGCGAGCGCGTCGATGCCGAGCGAGGCGGGCGGGTTCTTGTACGTGTCGACCATCGGCTCGGACGCCATCATCAGCGCGATACCGAAGAACGCGTGGAACGGCATGCCCGCGAACAGCTCCAGCATCCGCATCAGATATCCCGGCCGGTGCGGTCCGGGGTCGACCCCCATGATCGGCCAGAAGAAGACCAGGCCGACGGCGAGGAAGTGGCACATCATCGCGATGTGCCCGGTCTTGGAGCCCATCAGGAAGTCGAAGATGGGGGAGAAGTACAGCGCGTACAGGCTCGCGATGAACAGCGGGATCGTGAACGCCGGGTGCGTGATGATCCGCATGTAGCGGCTGTGCAGGAACATCAGCAGCAGTTCACGCGGGCCCTTGTTGCCTCGGGTGGCGGCCACCGGCAGTGCGCGCAGCGCCAGCGTGATGGGCGCCCCGAGCAGGATCAGGATCGGCGACAGCATGCTGATCACCATGTGCTGCACCATGTGCACGCTGAACATGACCATGCCGTAGTCGTTCAGCTTGGTGCACATCACGAGCATCACGGTCAGCACACCGAGCACGAAGGCGATGGTCCGGCCGACCGACCACTTGTCACCGCGCCGCGCGAGCCGTACGACCCCCCAGCCGTACAGGCCGAGTCCCACCAGGCAGGCGACGAGGAAGAACGGGTCCGCGGACCACTCGAGCCCCCGCCCCAGCGTGAACGGCGGCAGATCCATGGTCATGCCGTGCCCGCTGTGATCCATCCGCCGGCTCCTGATTCGTACGTTGTGCGCTGTCTGTCCGAACCAGAGTAGAACTGACCCCGGTCACAACTGTGACCGGGGTCAGTGCAGCGCGAACGAACCCTCAGAGCACGCACTCCGCCTCGGCGTACCGCTCCTCGGGAACCGTCTTCAGGCTCTCCACCGCCTCCGCGAGCGGCACCATGACGATGTCGGTCCCCTTCAGCGCGGTCATCTGCCCGAAGTCGCCGCGATGCGCGGCCTCCACCGCGTGCCAGCCGAACCGCGTGGCGAGCACGCGGTCGTACGCCGTCGGTGTCCCGCCCCGCTGGACGTGCCCGAGGATCACCGGCCGAGCCTCCTTGCCGAGGCGCTCCTCCAGCTCCAGGGAGAGCTGCCGGGCGATGCCCGCGAAGCGCTCGTGCCCGTAGACGTCCTTGCCGCCCTCGTCGAACTCCATGGTGCCCGGGCGAGGCTTCGCCCCCTCCGCGGCGACGACGATCGCGAACCGCTTGCCCGCCTCGAAGCGCTCGCCGACCCGCGCGGCCAACTCCTCGATGTCGAAGGGGCGTTCCGGTACGACGATGGCGTGCGCGCCCGCCGCCATCCCGGAGTGCAGGGCGATCCAGCCCGTGTGGCGGCCCATGACCTCCACGATCAGCACCCGCTGGTGGGACTCGGCGGTGGTCTTCAGCCGGTCCAGGGCCTCGGTCGCGACGCCGACGGCCGTGTCGAAGCCGAAGGTCACGTCCGTGACGGCGATGTCGTTGTCGATGGTCTTCGGAACGCCGACGATCGGCAGACCGCCGTCCGAGAGCAGCCGCGCCGCCTTCAACGTGCCCTCGCCGCCGATCGGGATGATCGCGTCGAGGCCGAGCTCCTCGACATGCCCCTTGGCCCGCTCCACACCGTCACGCAGCTGCGCGGGCTGGACCCGGGAGGAGCCGAGGATGGTGCCGCCGCGAGCCAGGATGCCGCTCACGGCGTCGAGGTCGAGCTTCAGGTAGTCGCACTCCAGAAGCCCCTTCCAGCCGTCCCGGAAGCCGATGACCTCGTCGCCGTGGTCGACGACGGCGCGGTGCACGACGGACCGGATGACGGCGTTCAGGCCGGGGCAGTCGCCGCCGGACGTGAGGACACCAATGCGCATAGCCCGAAATACCTTCTCAACGTGGGCCGGGGACCGGACCACGTTGTCCGGCTGGAATCCCGGTCACCCTACCGGCGGGACGGGGTGGTGCCGTAGCGGGCGTCCGCCTGGTGGACGCGGCCGCACAAGTGAGCGGACACGCTGTCAAGCGGGCCCGACCTGGGTACACCGTGCCACAAACGCCTAGGGCGCGCCTGAGGTATCCCTCGAGCGCGCCCTGTGGACGTCCCGCACCGTTTGTCCGCCGTTGGCCGACGGTTCAGGCGGGCTGCTGCGCCGCGGCGATGCGCTCGCCGCGAAGCGCCTCGTACCAGCGGTCGTCGATCGGCGGCAGCGCGTTCACATCGAGGGCCAGCTTCAGCAGCAGGTCCGCGATCTGCGGGTTGCGGGCGAGCACGGGCCCGTGCATGTACGTGCCGAAGACCGTGTCGTTGTACGCGCCCTCGGTGCCGTCGCCGGTGCCGTTGCCCTTGCCGAGCCGCACCTGCGCGAACGGGCGCGCGGTGGGGCCGAGATGGGTGACGCCCTGGTGGTTCTCGAAGCCGGTCAGCTGCGGGAGGCCCAGACGCGGGTCGATGTCTCCGAGTACGTCGCCGACGCACCGCTCGCCCTCGCCGCGCACCGAGACCACGTCGAGCAGGCCGAGGCCGGGCTCGCGCTGCCCGAGGTCGTTGATGAACTCGTGGCCGAGGATCTGGTAGCCGGCGCAGACCGAGAAGACGATCGCGCCGTTGCCCACCGCGCGGTGCAGACCGCCGTCGCGGCGCAGGCGCTCCGCGGCGAGCCGCTGCGGCCGGTCCTCGCCGCCGCCGATCAGATAGATGTCGCCGGAGGTCGGGATCGGCTGGTCGCTGCGTACGTCGAGACGAGCGACGTCCAGACCGCGCTGACGGGCCCGGCGCTCCACGACGAGGGCGTTGCCCTGGTCGCCGTAGGTGCTCAGCAGGTCCGGGTAGATCCACACCAGGCGCAGGCTGTTGTCACTCATTCTCTTGGTCCTCCGTGGCTGCTCAGTTGCCGACACGACGCCTCAAATCCTGGAATGCGGTGTAGTTCGCGATGACCTCGATGCGACCGGGCGGGGCGAGCTGCACCGCCTGGTCGAGGTTCTCGCAGACCTGGAAGGACTGGTTGGCGACCTCGAGACGCACGGCGAGGTCGAGCTTGCGGTCGCCGAGCACGAAGATCGGGTGCCCGGTCAGACGGGTGTAGTCGACGTCCCACAGCCAGGACGTGTCGGTACCGTCGGCGCCGCGTGCGTTCACGGACAGGATGACCGGGGTCGGCGGCGGGTCGATGAGGGAGAACGTCTCGAGCCAGCCCGCGGGGTTCTTGGCGAGCAGCAGACGCAGGTCGCGCTGCATGAACTGCACGACGTCGTAGCGTCCGGCGACCGCCTGCACCTGGTACATGCGCTCCAGGGCGACCTGCGGGGGTACCCCGAAGACCGCGGCGACGGCGGCCGACGAGGCGGCGTTCGCCTTGTTGGCCCGGCCGGGCAGCTGGAGGTGGATCGGCCACGCGGAGCCGTGCGGGTCGAGGACGTGGTCCCCGGACAGCGCCCAGGTCGGCGTCGGACGGCGGAAGCCGCAGTCGCCGCAGAACCAGTCGTCCCCGGGGCGCTGCATCACACCACCGCAGGACGGGCAGGACCAGGCGTCGTCCTTCCACATCTGACCGGCCGCCACCCACATGACGTTCGGCGAGGAGGAAGCGGCCCACACGACGAGCGGGTCGTCGGCGTTGGCGACCACGACGGCCTTGGACCCGGCCAGGCCCTCGCGCCAGTGCTCGGCCATCATCCGGGTCTCGGCGGCCCGGTCGAGCTGGTCGCGGGAGAGGTTGAGCAGCGCGATGCACTTCGGGTCGGTGTCGCGGGCGACACCCGAGAGGTACTTCTCGTCGACCTCGATGACCGCGTACTTCGCGTCCGAACCCCCGGCGAGCGCCGAGGTGATACCGGCCGGCATGTTGGCGCCCAGCGCGTTGGACACGACCGGGCCCGCGGCCCGCAGCGCCTCCGCGATGAGCCGGGTGGTCGTGGTCTTGCCGTTGGTCGCCGACACCAGGATCACGTCCAGGTGGGTGGCGAGCCTGGCCAGCAGATCGGGGTCGAGCTTGAGTGCCACCCGGCCGCCGATCACCGATCCGCTGCCGCGTCCGGCGGCCCGCGAGACGGCCGCCGCCGCCTTGCCCGCCGTCACGGCCAGCTTGGCCCGCGGCGTCAGCGGGTCCGAGTTGCCTGACATCGTTTCTCGATCCTCCTTGCGTACGCGCCGCGCCTCTGCCCCCGGCACCGTGTGGGCCTCAGCCTATCGAGATCCACTCACGTGCCCGAATCGCGGCACCTCTGCGGTGCCCGCGCGACATTCGCGCGCCCATGAGGACCGTACCCTTGCCGCCATGCGACACGGCTCCATCCCCGGCACCAGAGGGCGCGTCCGGCCGGTGACTCTGCTCGGCGACCCCGTTCTGCACACACGGTGTGAGGACGTTACGGACTTCGGCCCCGAACTCGCCCGACTCGTCGAGGACATGTTCGCGACGATGTACGCCGCCCAGGGCGTCGGCCTCGCCGCGAACCAGGTCGGCGTCGCGTCGCGGGTCTTCGTGTACGACTGCCCGGACGACGAGGATGTCCGCCATGTGGGACACGTGGTGAACCCCCGTCTCGTCGAGGCGGACGGAGTGGTCCTGCGCGGGCCGGAGGGCTGTCTCTCCCTGCCCGGCCTGGAAGCGGGCACGGAACGGTACGACCACGCCGTCGTCGAGGGTTTCACCGTGGACGGGGAGCCGGTGCTGGTGCACGGCACGGGGTGGTTCGCGCGGTGCCTGCAGCACGAGTACGACCACCTGGAGGGTGGTCTCTACGTGGACCGGCTGAGCGGTTGGCGCCGGCGCCGGGTGATGAGGCAGGCGGCGCGGGCGTCCTGGGGGCGCTGAACCCTGTCGGGCGGCCGCGATGTTGTTCGCCGAGAACAACCCGCGGCCGACACCCGACCTCAGAACCCAGGACCCCCGACACGGTCGCCGGCCGCGGCCAGCCGACCCCACAGCAGGTCGGCCAGACTCCGTACCAACACGGCGCGGGTGCACGGCTGTTCACCCAGCCACCAGTCCCCGGCGGCATGCATCATGCCGACGATCCCGTGCCCCCACACCCGCGCCAACTGCTGACTGTCCGGTCCGAGATCCACCCGTTCCTCGATGACCTCGGCCAGTTCCTCGCCCATGCGGCGCAGCAGCGGCGCGGAGTGCTTGCCCAGGTCGAAGCCCTGGTCGGCGGACGAGGCGCCCTCCGTGGGGTGCATCAGGAAGCGGTAGACCTGGGGGTGCGCCTCTATGGCCGCGAGATACGTGTCGAGGGTGGCCTCCACCCGCTCCCGGCGCTCGGCGGGCGCGTCCAGCGCGGCCCGCAGGGCGCCGAGGAGGGCGTCGGTGTGCCGCTTGGCCAGTGCCGCGTAGAGTCCGCCCTTGTCGCCGAAGTGGCGGTACAGGATCGGCTTGGTGATGCCCGCCTCGGCGGCGATGGCGTTCATCGAGGCTCCGGGGCCGTCGCGGAGCACCACTCTGTCGGCGGCCTCCAGCAGCTCACGCCGGCGGCGGTCGGCGGACCTCTGCTGATCGGTCCGCTGCGTGGTGTCCATGATCTCTCCCCACCCGTGGTGATTCGGTGACGCTTGCGCAAACTAACACTGATCGGCCCATGCGTATCGAACGGGCTGCCGAGCTGAACGCGGGAGTTGACTTTTACTACTGGTCAGTAACAGACTCCAGTTACCGCAAGTAACACTTTAGTGCAGTGCTGGAGGGGACATGGCCGAGTTCACCATGGAGCTCAACGACGAACAGAAAGAGGTCCGCGACTGGCTCCACGGGTTCGCCGCCGATGTGGTCCGCCCCGCGGCCGCCGAGTGGGATGAGCGTGAGGAGACTCCATGGCCGGTCATTCAGGAGGCCGCGAAGGTCGGCATCTACTCCCTGGACTTCTACGCCCAGCAGTACTTCGACCCCACCGGCCTCGGCATACCCATGGCCATGGAGGAGCTGTTCTGGGGTGACGCGGGCATCGCCCTGTCGATCGTCGGTACCGGCCTCGCCGCCGTGGGCGTCCTCGCCAACGGCACCGAGGAGCAGATCGGCACCTGGATCCCGCAGATGTACGGCGACGCGAACGACGTCAAGGTCGCCGCCTTCTGTTCCTCCGAGCCCGACGCCGGCTCCGACGTGGCCTCCATGCGTACGCGTGCCGTCTACGACGAGGCCAAGGACGAGTGGGTGCTCAACGGCACCAAGACCTGGGCGACCAACGGTGGCATTGCCAACGTCCACGTCGTCGTCGCGGTCGTCGACGCGGACCTCGGCTCCAAGGGGCACGCCTCCTTCATCGTGCCGCCGAACACGCCGGGCCTGTCCCAGGGGCAGAAGTTCAAGAAGCACGGCATCCGCGCCTCGCACACCGCCGAGGTGGTCCTGGACAACGTTCGCATCCCCGGTTCCTGCCTGCTCGGCGGCAAGGCGAAGCTGGACGAGCGCCTGGCCCGCGCCCGGGAGCGCGCCAAGGCGGGCGGCGGTGAGCGCGTGAAGAACGCCGCGATGGCCACGTTCGAGGCGTCGCGTCCGGCCGTCGGGGCCATGGCGGTGGGCACGGCCCGCGCGGCGTACGAGGTCGCCCTCGACTATGCGATGACGCGTGAGCAGTTCGGGCGGCCGATCATCGACAATCAGGGCGTCGCCTTCCAGCTCGCCGACATGCGTACGTCGATCGATGCGGCGCGGCTGCTGGTGTGGCGCGCTTCGTGGATGGCGATCAACGGGAAGCCGTTCACCGCGGCCGAGGGGTCGATGTCCAAGCTGTTCGCCAGTGAGACGGCGAAGAAGGTCACCGGGCAGGCCATTCAGATTCTGGGCGGCAATGGGTACACCCGGGAGTACCCGGTGGAGCGTATGCATCGGGATGCGGCGATTTACACCATTTTCGAGGGTACGAGCGAGATTCAGCGGCTGGTGATCGCGCGGACGTTGTCCGGGATGCCGATCCGATAGCGGTGAGGCGCGGGGTGCGGCTCCGCCGTGGCTGGTCGCGCCCACGGCGGAGCCGCACCCCGCGCCTCAAGAGGCGGTGCGCCGCCCTCACCGGAGTTTCAGAGGTGTGAGCTGCTCGATGTCGTACCTCGCCCTCAGTTCCTCGATGGCCGCGTGGTCGGGTGGGCCGCCCGAACCCAGGATCTCGAGCAGCTCCTCGAAGTAGCGCTCGTGGTCCGGGGGCGGGGAGGCCTGGAAGAACATCTTCGCCTGGGTCTCGGTGGGGTTGGAGAAGGCGTGGGGACAGCCCGGGGGCACGACGATGACCGTGCCCGGGGTTGCTCGTACCACTCGGTTGCCCGAACTCGACTCCCACTTCTGCCAGTTGTCGGGGGTCCGGATCCGGGGCTCGAAGGCGAGCACGTCCAGCTCGCCTTCGAGCACGTAGAACAGCTCCTCGCTGCGCGTGTGCACATGGGCGCCCACGTCGAAGCCGGGCGGTACCAGCACCTCGAAGGTGGACGCGGTGCGCGAGTGCGAGCCGGTCACCTTGAACGTCACGTGCTGGGCGGGGGTCTCCACGATCCGGCCGTGACCCGGCGGCACGAGGAGCCCTTCGGCGGCGGTCATCGGCCGGTCACCACCGCACCGGCAGGGCCTCGGGTCCGCGGATCAACGCGCCCTTCTTGAAGGGGATTTGACTCGCAGGCACGGCGAGCCGCAGCCCTGGCATCCGGTCCAGGAGCGCGTCGACCAGGAGTTCCGACTCCAGCCTGGCCAGCATTCCGCCCGGGCAGTAGTGCGGGCCGAAGCCGAAGGCCACGTGCGGATTGGGATCGCGGGAGAAGTTGATGTGTTCCGGGTCGGGGAACACGTCCGGGTCGCGGTTGGCGGCCAGGTACGAGACGTAGACCGGGTCGCCGGCCCGGATCAGTACGCCCCCGATCTCCACGTCCTTCGTCGCGATCCGCGACAGGCCGACCGTGTTGCGGTGCGGGATGTAGCGCAGCAGCTCGTCGATGGCCTGGGGGCGGAGCTCCGGGTCGGAGCGCAGCCGGTCGGCCAGCGCCGGGCGGGTCATGAGCAGGTAGAACATCTGCCCGCTGTTGTTGGTGACCGCCTCGCCGCCGATCTGGAGGAGGACGGCGAGTCCGACGGCCTCCTCCAGAGTGATCTCGTCCCGGCCCACGGCGGCGCCCAGCAGCGAGGTGACGTCCTCGTCCCTGCTGCGGCCGCGGGCGCCGATGAGCTTCCTGAAGTACGCGCCCATCTCGTCCTTGGCCTCCTCGCTGACCGCGGCGCCGTGGGAGGAGGACAGGATCAGCTGCGTCCAGGCGTGCATGGCCCGCCGGTCGGCGGTCGGGACGCCCATCAGCTCGCAGATGACCGCGATGGGGAAGGGGCCGAGGATCGCCTCGGTGAGGTCGGCGGGCGGTCCGACCCGGAGCAGCTCGTCGACCATCTCGTCGAGCGTGCGCCGGGCCTTGGCGCGGACCCGCTCCACCCCGCGTGCCGTGAAGGCCGCGGCCACCGAGCGGCGCAGCCGGGTGTGGTCGGGCGGGTCCAGGAACCCCACCGCGTCCCGGATCGGGATGAAGTGCGGGGCGAGCCGGGTGACGGACCGGTCGATGACCGCCTCGCGGCTGAACCGTGGGTCGTTGGCGACCATGCGCACATCGTCGTGGCGGGTCACCAGCCAGGCCCAGCCCTCGCCGTTGGGCAGCTGGACCCTGGTGACCGGTCCCTCGCGCATCAGCTCGGTCAGGACCGGGTCGAAGTCCACGCCCTTCAGGTCGAGGGCGGGCCAGTGCCGGATGGGCGGCAGTGGCCCGGCGATCGTCTTCTCGGTCATTCCGCTCACGCCGTCTCGTCTTTGTGCCAGCGGCCCAGGGCCATTTCCGCGGTGATGCCGGGGCCGAAGCCCGCGAGCAGTCCGCGTGCGGAGTGCTCGGCGCCGCCCTCGTCGAACAGCCGGCGCAGCGCGTCCAGGACGACGGCGCTGGCGATGTTCCCGTACTCGGTGAGGGTGGCCCGGCTGAACCGGAAGGCCTCCGGTGGGACCTCGAGGAACTTGCTGAGGTCGTCGAGGATCCTGGGTCCGCCCGCGTGGATGATGTAGAAGTCCAGCTCGGAGGCGTTCCAGCCGTGCTGTCGCGCGAGGGTGTGGAGGGCGGGGGCGAGCGGTTCCATCGTCCCGGGAACCCGCTTGTCCAGCAGGAAGTGGAAGCCCGTCGCGCGGACGTCGTACATGATCCAGTCCTCGGTCTTGGGGACCAGGTACGAGCCGTTGCGCTCCAGTTCGATGCCGGTGCCGCCGCTGCCGCGGACGACGGCGGCGGCGATGCCGTCGCCGAACAGGCCGTTGCAGAGCAGCGAGCCGACGCCGAGGTCGGTCGGCTGGTAGCAGAGCGAGCAGAACTCGCAGGCCACGATGAGTGCGTTGGCGTCGGGGTACGCCTGGCAGAAGTCGTGGGCCCGGTTGATCGCGGCGCCGCCGGCCGCGCAGCCCAGCTGGGCTATGGGTATCTGCCGGGTGTCGCTGCTGAAGTCCATCGAGTTGATCAGCCAGGCCGTGAGCGAGGGCATCATGAACCCGGTGCACGACACGTAGATGATCATGTCGATGTCGGTGGTGAGCAGCTCGGCGTCGTCCAGTGCCCGCTGTATGACGGCGGGGACGCGGGCCTTCGCCTCACTCTCGTAGACCTTGTTGCGTTCTTCGAAGCCCGGGTGTTTCAGCGTCTCCTCGATGGGCTGCACGATGTGCCGGGTGCTGACGCCGGTGTTCTCGATCAGCCGGAGTGCCAACGGCAGCTGTGGGTGGTCCTCATGACGGGAGCGAGCCAGCTCCAGCGTCTCCTCCATGGTGATCACGTATTCCGGCACGGAGACCGAAGGTCTGCACAAAGTCGCCATGACGCGCGCCTTCTTTCGCCTTCCGGGGAACTCTCGTCCCCCGGCGGAAGGGTGGTTCACCCACGGGGGTGGTTCACCCGCTGGGGTGGTCCACCCACGATCACCCGGAAGCGTGGGGATCTCTCGTCGGGTTACTCCATTCCGGGGAATTTTGGGAGGGTATGGGAGTGCGGGGGAAAAGGCCCCGGGACGGCCGAACCGAAGGAGTACGCCATGGTGCGCACGGCCAGGGAGCTGCTGGAGGACACCACCGGGAAGCTCGCCCCGGACCCCCACGCCAACCGGCTGTTGCCCCTCATCGCCCGGGGCGCGGCCCGGCGCTCCACGCTCGCCGCCCTCGCCCACGAACAGCGCCATGTGATCGCCGCGGACCGTCGTGCGTTCCTGCATCTGGCCGAGCGCCCGGACGCCGGGCCGGAGAGCGCCGCCTTCTTCGCCCTGCTCGCGGCGGGTGAGGCTCTGGCCCAGGACCGGTTGGGTGCGTACGCGGTGGCCTGCGGGGCGGACGAGGCGCGGGCGGCGGCGTACGAGCCGCTCGCGGACTGCCAGGCCTATCCCGCGTACGTCGCCTGGCTGGCCCTGAACGGCTCACCGGCCGACGTGGTGCTCGCCCTGAGCGCCAACTTCGCGACGTGGGGCGGCTATTGCGCGACGATCGCCGAAGCCCTGCGCCGCCACTACGGCTTCGACGACGAGGCGTTCGGCTTCTTCGACTTCTTCGCGGCACCCGCTCCGGAGCTGGAGCGCACCGCGCTCACGGCCGTGCAGGCGGGGCTGGACGCGGGGCGGATCGGGGAGACCGAGGTCCTCCGGTACGGGCGGCTGCTGCAGAGTTACGAGGCGAAGTTCTGGCACGCCCTGTGGGAACTCGACCAGCGGCCGGGCTGAGGGCGCGCCGGCCCGGCGCGCGGACCGGGTGGACGCGCGCCGTCAGTCGGACGTCGTCCCGCTGCTGTGCGCGATGCAGGCCACGTCGATGCGGTCGGCGAGCTTGGCGAGTTCGATGGTCAGCGTCGCCACCGTGTCCTCGTCGAGTCCGTCCTGACCGGCCTCCACCAGGTGCAGCCACCGGCCGCCCACCGTGCGCAGCAGTTTGCTGACGTCGGCGGCCGCCACCTGCAACGTGCCGCGGTCGTCGACGATCAGAGGCAGGGTCACTTCGCGGTTCACAGGGGGATCGTAGCTGCGGAACGCTTACGCTCCGTGCCATACCGTGGTGATGTTGCAGAACTCGCGGATTCCGTGCCCCGACAGCTCACGCCCGTAGCCGGACCGGTTGACCCCGCCGAACGGGAACGCCGGGTGGGAGGCGGTCATCCCGTTGAAGAACACGCCCCCCGCCTCCAGGTCGCGGACGAACCGCTCCACCTCGGCCTTGTCGCTCGTCCAGACGTTCGAACTCAGTCCGAACGGCGTGTCGTTCGCCAGCGCCACCGCCTCGTCCAGGTCGACGGCACGGTAGAGCGTGGCGACCGGCCCGAAGGTCTCCTCCTGGTGGACGCGCATCTCGGGGGTGATGTCGGTGAGGACGGTCGGCGCGTAGTACCAGCCGCGCTCAGTGAAACCTTCCGGGCGCTCGCCGCCGCACAGCACGGTCGCGCCGTTCTCCACGGCGTCGTCGACGAGCTCCTCCAGGTCGCCGCGTCCCTGTTCGGTGGAGAGCGGGCCGATGTCGGTGTCCTCGTCCAGCGGGTCGCCGACCTTGAGCGCCTTCATGCCCGCCGTGAAGCGTTCGGCGAAGGCGTCGAACACGTCCGTGTGCACGATGAACCGCTTGGCCGCGATGCACGACTGCCCGTTGTTCTGCACCCGGGCCGTCACCGCGGTTTTCGCCGCCCGGTCGACGTCGGCGGACGGCATGACGACGAACGGGTCGCTGCCGCCCAGCTCCAGCACCGTCTTCTTGACCTCGTCCCCGGCGGCCGAGGCCACGGCGCGTCCCGCCGGTTCGCTCCCGGTCAGCGTCGCCGCCTTGACCCGGGGATCGCGAAGAATGCCCTCGACGGCGCCCGAGCCGATCAGCAGCGTCTGGAAGCAGCCCTCGGGGAAGCCCGCCCGGCGGAACAGGTCCTCCAGGTAGAGCGCGGTCTGCGGCACGTTCGAGGCGTGCTTGAGCAGGCCGACGTTGCCCGCCATGAGGGCGGGCGCGGCGAACCGGACCACCTGCCAGAGCGGGAAGTTCCACGGCATGACGGCCAGCACCGGGCCCAGCGGCCGGTAGCGCACCAGGACGCGGGAGGCGCCCGAGTCCTTCACGTCAAAGGCGGCGGGCTGTTCGTCGGCGAGCAGCTCTTCGGCGTGGTCGGCGTACCAGTGCATCGACTTCGCGCACTTGGCGGCCTCCGCGCGGGCCTGCTTGACGGGCTTGCCCATCTCCGTGGTCATCACCCGGCCGATGTCGTCCCGCTCCTCGTCGAGCAGGTCGGCGGCCTGGTGCAGCAGCCGCGCCCGCTCGGCGAAGGACGTGGTGCGATAGCTGCGGAACGTGGTCTCGGCCGTGGCGAGCCGGCGCTCGATCTCCTCGGCGCCGAGCGCGTCGTACGTCTTGAGCGTCTCGCCGTTCGCCGGGTTCACCGTCGCGATGGGCATGGCCGACCTCCTGAAGCGGGCTGTTCTTCGAGCGGGGCTTTTCTCCGAGCGGGCTGTTCTTGAAAAGCGGGCTTTTTTCCGACCCTCCCGCGCGGCGCGGTGCGGCGCAACGCGGAGGGCGCTCTCAGTCCGAGTGCTCCGCCAGCCGGTCGAGAAACGCCGCCTGCGCCGGCACGATCAGCTCCCGTGCCCGGTCCAGGCCGAACCACTCCACCCGGTCCAGCTCGGGGAACTCCTGCCTGCGCCCCGACTTCGGTGGCCACTCCATCTCGAAGGTGCCCGGGACCACCGTCGCCGGGTCGAGGTCCGCCTCGATCGCCCAGGCCGTGACGACCTTGCCGTTCGTCTGTCTGACCTCGCCGAGCGGGGCCGCCTCCCCGTCGGGCGGCGGCAGCCCCAGTTCCTCCTGGAACTCCCGGCGCGCCGCGTCCCAGGCGGTCTCGTCGGGCTCGTACTCGCCCTTGGGCACGGTCCACGCCCCGGCGCCCCGCCGCGCGAAGAAAGGGCCGCCCATATGGCCGAGCAGCACCTCGGGGCCGTTGTCGGTGCGCCGGTACAGCAGCAGTCCGGCACTGCGCTTCCCCCTCACGGGGTCACCTCCGGGTGTGCGGCGAGCAGGGTCTCGACCGTGTCGGCCTCGGCGGGCGTCTTGTCCTCGCGGTAGCGCACCACGCGGGCGAACCGGAGGGTGACCCCGGCCGGGTAACGGGTGGACTTCTGCAGACCGTCGTACGCGATCTCCACGACGAGTTCGGGCCGTACGGTCACCACGTGGCCGCTGTCCTCGACGGCGAGCTCCTGGAGGCGCTCGGTCTGCCAGGCCAGCATCGCGTCCGTCATGCCCTTGAAGGTCTTGCCGAGCATCGCGAAGGAGCCGTCCGCCGCGCGGGCCCCGAGGTGCAGGTTGGAAAGCTTGCCGGTGCGCCGCCCGTGGCCCCACTCGGCCGCCAGAACCACCAGGTCGAGGGTGTGCACGGGCTTGACCTTCAGCCACGACGCACCGCGTCGGCCCGCGCTGTAGGGGGCGTCCAGGGCCTTCACCACCACGCCTTCGTGGCCGCGTTCCAGCGTCTCGGCGAGGAAGCGTTCCGCCGCCGGGATGTCCTCGGGACCGTGGGCGAGGGCGCGCCGCACCCGCATCGGCTGGGGCACCAGCCGTGCCAGCTCCGCGTGCCGTTCGGCGAACGGCAGGTCCAGCAGATCCCGCCCGTCGACCGACAGCGCGTCGAAGAAGACGGGGGAGACCGGCACGCTCCGCGCGGCCGTGGCCACATCCACACGCGAGCCCACCCGCCCGGCCGTCTCCTGGAAGGAACGCGGCCGCCCGTCCTCGTCCAGTGCGATCACCTCGCCGTCCAGGATGAACCGGGTTCCCTTCAACTCCGCTGCCACGTAGGTGAGTTCGGGCAGCCGGTCGGTGATGTCGTCGAGGGTGCGGGTGTAGATCCGTATGTCGTCGCCGACGCGGTGCAGCTGTACGCGGATGCCGTCGAGCTTCTCCTCGACGGCACACGCGCCGAGCTTTTCCACGGCCTCGGACACGGACCCGGCGGTGTGGGCGAGCATGGGCAGCACCGGGCGGCCCACCGTGAGGCGGAAGCCGTCCAGGGCCGCCGGCCCGCCCGTCAGCAGCGCCTGCGCCACCGTCTGCAGCGATCCGGCGAGCATCACCGCCCGCCGTACGTCCGCGGCGGGCGCGCCGGTCGCCTCTGCGAGCCCCTCGACCGCGACCGCGTCCAGCGCGCCCTGCCGTACCTCGCCGGTGAGCAGCCCGGACAGGAACCGCTGCTCGTCCTCGGTGGCCGCCGCCCGCAGCCCGTCCATCAGCCGCTTGCGCTCCGCCTGCGAGCCGGTCCCCGTGACCGCGCCGACCTCGGTCAGCCGGGCGTCCACGTCCCGCACCGTGAGCGAGGGCTCGGGCGCGGGCGGGACCGGCCCGCTCAGCAGCTTCCAGCCGATGCCGAGCCGCCCCTGCGGGAGACGGCCCGCCAGATACGGGATGACGATCGGCACGTCGTCCGCGTCGGCGTCCCGGAACAGCTCGGCGAGCAGGGCGATCTTCCGGGACCGCGCCGAGGCGGCGGAGACCTCCCGGGACACATGGGCGAGCCGGGCGAGCAGCATGGAGCCATGGTGCTACGGAGGGACGCCGTCCACACCCGGGCGGTTCGGCTCCGAGCCGAGGGCCCGGACGTGGCCTATACGTGGCCCAGACGGGCCTGGACGGCGTCGAGGTCGGCGAAGAGCAGTTCGCCGTTGAGCGTGGCCGCCGCCCGGTAGCCCGCGCCCGCGGCGTTCACGACCTGCTCGGCGAAGCCGATCGCGTTGCCCGCCGCCCAGACGCCCGGCACGGTCGTCAGACCGGTCTCGTCGACCACGGGGTAGGTGCCGAACGGCGTCTCGCGCAGTTCGGCGCCCAGTTGCTCGAACAGGTCGTTGCGGGGGACCGCGCGCGGCGCCACGAAGAGCGTCGAGCGGTCGTGGACGGTGCCGTCCGCGAGCCGGACCCCCGTGAGCCGGTCGTCCTCGACGACGAGACCCGCGACCTCACCGGGCACCACGACGACTCCGGCCGCGGCGAGCCGCCGGGTGTCGTCGGCCGTCAGCTCCTCCTCGGCGACCGTGTGCAGGAACAGCGTGACGTCCTTCGACCACTGGGAGACCATCAGCGCCTGGTGGACGCTCATCGGCGTGGCGGCCAGCACCCCGAACGGCTCGTCGCGCACCTCCCAGCCGTGGCAGTACGGGCAGTGCAGCACGTCCCGCCCGAAGCGCTCGGCGACACCCGGGACCGTCGGGAGTTCGTCCGCCAGCCCGGTGGCGAGGATCAGCCGCCGCGCGCGCACGGTCCGTCCGGCCGCGAGCGTCACATGGAACTCGCCGCCGCGCCGCCGGGACACGTCCACCGCCCGGTCCCGGACCAGCTCGACGCCGTACCGCGCGATCTCCTCGCGGCCCGCGGCGAGGAACTCCGCGGGCGGCATGCCGTCCCGGGTCAGATAGCCCTGCAGATGTGCGGCGGGCGCGTTGCGCGGCTCACCCGCGTCGACGACGAGCGTGCGGCGCCGGGCCCGGCCGAGGACCAGCGCGGCGGACAGGCCGGCCGCGCCGCCTCCGACGACGACGGCCTCGTACCCCTGGGTCATGTCGGTCATGGTGACCACCTCCATCCGGACGGTCCCGCGACCGGTGCCGCATTGACAAATGGCTTTGCCGAATCTGCAATAAGAGTATGGGTATGGGCATGGACGAGGGTGTGGATGACGGCTCCCGGACGGACCAGGTGCTGGCCGAGGTCGGGCCGAGGCTGCGGCGCATCCGCAAGGAGCGGGGCGCGACGCTCGCGGGGCTGTCCGAGGCGACCGGTATCTCCGTGAGCACGCTGTCGCGGCTCGAGTCGGGGCTGCGCAAGCCCAGCCTGGAGCTCCTGCTGCCGATCGCCCGGGCCCACGAGGTGCCGCTGGACGAGCTGGTCGGGGTGCCGCCGGTGCGCGACCCGCGCGTACGCGCCCAGCCGATCGTGCGCGGTGGCCGCACCCACTGGCCGCTCACCCGGCAGCCCGGCGGACTTCAGGCGTACAAGGTGCTCGAACCGCAGCGCAAGCTCGAGCCGGATCCCCGGACCCACGAGGGCTATGAGTGGCTGTACGTGATGTCGGGGCGGCTGAGGCTCGTGCTGGCAGACCACGACGTCGTGCTCGGTCCGGGGGAGGCCGCCGAGTTCGACACGCGGGTGCCGCACTGGTTCGGATCGACGGGGGAGGGGCCCGTGGAGTTTCTGAGCCTGTTCGGGCCGCAGGGGGAGCGGATGCACGTCAGGGCGCGTCCGACCCGCTCGTGAGGGCGTGACGCACATGACTGTTCCCTGATCGGCAAGCGACCGCTTAGTATGCGGTCGAGCCCGGTCAGACAGAGCAGTCCCGTGGAGGCCCCGCATGCAGGCATGGCAAGTGCACCAGCTCGGCGAGCCGAGTGAGGTGATGCGGCTCCAGGACGTGGAGCGACCGGTACCCGGTGAGGGGCAGGTCCTGCTCAAGGTACTCGCGGCGAACATCAACTTCCCGGACGCGCTGATGTGCCGCGGGCACTACCAGGTCAGGCCGCCGCTGCCGTTCACGCCCGGAGTGGAGATCTGCGGCGAGACCGAGGACGGGCGCCGCGTGCTGGCCAACCCCGCACTGCCGTACGGCGGTTTCGCCGAGTACGCCGTCGCGGACGCCGCCGCCCTGCTGCCCGCGCCCGACGCCCTCGACGACGCCGAGGCGGCCGCCCTGCACATCGGCTACCAGACGGGCTGGTTCGGCCTGCACCGCCGGGCTCGTCTCGAAGCCGGCGAGACGCTGCTCGTCCACGCCGCCGCCGGAGGGGTCGGCAGCGCGGCCGTGCAGCTGGGGAAGGCCGCGGGCGCCACCGTCATCGGCGTGGTCGGCGGAGCCGACAAGGCGGCCGTGGCGCGCGAGCTGGGCTGCGACGTCGTGATCGACCGGCGTACCCAGGACGTCATCGCCGCCGTGAAGGAAGCCACCGGCGGCCGCGGCGCCGACGTGATCTACGACCCCGTCGGCGGTGAGGCGTACACCCAGTCCACCAAGGTCGTCGCCTTCGAGGGCCGCATCGTCGTCGTGGGCTTCGCCAGCGGCTCGATCCCCAGCCCGGCGCTCAACCACGCCCTGGTGAAGAACTACGCGATCCTCGGCCTGCACTGGGGTCTGTACGGCACCAAGAACCCCAAGCTGATCCAGCACTGCCACGAGCAGCTCACCGAGCTGGCCACGCGCGGCGCCATCAAGCCACTCGTCAGCGAGCGCGTCCCACTGAGCGGTGGCGGCGCGGCCGTGCAGCGGGTCGCCGACGGTGTCACGACCGGCAGGGTCGTCGTGGTGCCCTCTCTCGAGAACGGAGCGGCCGCATGACCGACGCAGCCGAACTGCGCGCCCGGACGAGGGAGTTGCTGGCGGCTCATCCGCCCGCGACGACGGACCGGACCGACTTCCTCAAGGCCCGCTTCGACGCCGGACTCGCCTGGGTGCACTACCCCGAGGGCCTCGGCGGCCTCGGCGCCCCGCGCTCCCTCCAGGCCGTCGTGGACGCCGAGCTGGAGGCCGCGGGCGCTCCCGACAACGACCCGCGGCGCATCGGCATCGGTCTCGGCATGGCCGCGCCGACCATCCTCGGCTTCGGCACCCAGGAGCAGAAGCGGGACTTCCTGCGGCCGTTGTGGATCGGCGAGGAGGTCTGGTGCCAGCTCTTCAGCGAGCCCGGCGCCGGGTCCGACCTGGCCGCGCTCGGTACCCGTGCCGTCCGTGAGGGCGACAACTGGGTGGTCAACGGGCAGAAGGTGTGGACCTCCAGCGCCCACCTCGCCCGCTGGGCCATCCTCATCGCCCGCACCGACCCGGACGTGCCCAAGCACCGCGGCATCACGTACTTCATCTGCGACATGACCGACCCCGGCGTCGAGGTGCGGCCGCTGCGCCAGATCACCGGCGAGGCCGAGTTCAACGAGGTCTTCCTCACCGACGTCCGCATTCCCGACGCGCACCGGCTGGGTGAGGTCGGCGACGGCTGGCGGGTCGCGCAGACCACGCTCATGAACGAGCGCGTCTCCATCGGCGGTATGCGCATCCCGCGCGAGGGCGGCATGATCGGCCCGGTCTCCAAGACCTGGCGCGAGCGTCCCGAACTGCGCACCCACGATCTGCACCAGCGGCTGCTGAAGCTGTGGGTCGAGGCCGAGGTCGCCCGGCTCTCCGGCGAACGGCTGCGCCAGCAGCTCGTGGCGGGCCAGCCCGGCCACGAGGGCTCCGGGATGAAGCTCGGATTCGCCCGCCTCAACCAGGAGATCAGCGGCCTGGAGGTCGAACTCCTCGGTGAGGAAGGCCTGCTGTACGACGACTGGACGATGCGCCGGCCGGAACTGGTCGACTTCACCGGCCGCGACGCCGGCTACCGCTATCTGCGCTCCAAGGGCAACAGCATCGAGGGCGGGACCAGCGAGGTCCTGCTCAACATCGTCGCCGAACGCGTGCTGGGCCTGCCGTCCGAGCCGCGCACCGACAAGGACGTCGCGTGGAAGGACCTGACCCGATGATGACGACGACAACACAGAGCACACAGCCCGATCTGCTGTACTCGGAGGAGGAAGAGGCGCTGCGCGCCGCCCTCCGCGGCCTCCTCTCCGACCACTGCGACGCGGCGGGCGTCATCGCCCGCACCGAGTCGGACACCCCGCACGACCCCGAGCTGTGGAAGACGCTCACGGACGCGATGGGCCTGGCGGGCCTGCTCGTGCCCGAGTCGCTGGGCGGCCAGGGCGCCACCCACCGCGAAGTCGCCGTGGTGCTGGAGGAGTTGGGGCGGGCGGTCGCGCCGGTGCCGTATCTGACGAGCGCCGTCGTCGCCACCGAGGCACTGCTGGCCTGCGAGGGCGAGGAGGCCACCGGGCTGCTGACCGCGCTGGCGTCGGGCCGGACGATCGGCGCGCTCGCCGTGGCGCTGTCCGTGGCCCCCGGCGGCGCCTACAAGGCCGTACGGAACGAGGACGGCGTCCTGCACGGGGAGCTGACCGGGATCGCGGACGCGGCGGTGGCCGACGTACTGCTGGTTCCGGCGGACGACGGCGGGCTGTACGCCGTGGACGGGGACGCCGTGACGATCACCCCGCAGGTGTCCCTCGACCTCACCCGGCCGCTCGCCACGGTCACCTTCGACGGAGTGCGGGCACGTCGCCTCGGCGCCGCCGAACCCGCCGTACGACGGGCCCTGCGCACCGGCGCCGGACTGCTCGCCTCCGAGCAACTCGGACTCGCCGACTGGTGCCTGACCGAGACGGTCCGCTACCTCAAGGAGCGCAAGCAGTTCAACCGGCCCGTCGGCGGATTCCAGGCGCTCAAGCACCGGCTCGCGCAGTTGTGGCTGGAGGTCGTCAACACGCGCGCCGCCGCCCGCGGCGGTGCCGACGCGCTCGCGACCGGCAGCGCGGACACCGATCTGTCGGTCGCCGTCGCCCAGGCGTACGCGGCACCCGTCGCCGTCCACACCGCCGAGGAGGCCCTCCAGTTGCACGGCGGCATCGGGATGACCTGGGAGCACCCCGTTCACCTGTATCTGAAGCGGGCGAAGGCGGACTCGATCGCGTACGGCACGGCGGGAGCCCACCGTGCGGCGCTGGCCGAACTGGTGGACCTGCAAGCCCCCTGACGTACCCCTTCCAGAGGCCCGCCCCACCAGGGGCGGGCCTCTCGGTGTGCTTAGGGGGTGAAGTGAACGGGCAGCGGCAGTCCGGCCAACTCCCCTCGCAGCAGGGTCTGTCGGGCCGCCGAGGACCGCATACTCGCTGAGGTCCGTAGTGAAACCCCTCAAGGGAGGCAGAGCATGGCCCTCACCACCCGTCGCAGAGCCCTCACCACCCTCGGCGCCGCCCTGGCCGGTTCGGTCGCCCTGCCCGCCTCGCGGGCACTGGCCGGGGAGGAGAAGCACCGCGCGCGCCCCTTGTGGCGTGCCCACGCGCACAACGACTACGAGCACCCGCGACCCCTGTTCGACGCGCTCGACCACCGCTTCGGCAGCGTCGAGGCCGACATCTACCTCGTCGGCGACCAGCTCCTCGTCGCCCACGACCCGGTCGAACTGGACCCGACCCGCACCCTCGAATCCCTCTACCTCGCCCCCCTCGCCGCCCGTGTGAAGGCCAACCACGGCTCGGTCTACCGGGGATACCGGAGGCCCCTGCAACTCCTCATCGACATCAAGACCGAGGGCTCGTCGACCTACCTCGAACTCGACCGTCATCTGAGCCGCTACCCGCACCTGTTCACGACCTACGCGCACGGCCGTGTGCACCCGGGGCCGATCACGGCGGTGATCTCCGGCGACCGCGCCGCCCGTACGCCCATGGAGGCGCAGAGCGTGCGGCGCGCCTTCTACGACGGTCGGCTCACCGACCTCGGCGGCGCGGCCCCCGCCACCTTCGTCCCGCTGATCTCGGACAACTGGACGCTCAACTTCACCTGGCTGGGCGAGGGCCCGTTCCCGGACGCGGAGCGCGTGAAGCTGCGCGGCATCATCGCGGAGGCGCACCGGCGACGCCAGAAGGTGCGGTTCTGGGCCACGCCCGATCTGGCGGGCCCGGCCCGCGAGGCGCTGTGGGGCGAACTGCTGGCCGCCGACCTGGACTACTTCAACACCGACGACCTCGCCGGGCTGGAAGCCTTCCTCGACGCACACGAGTAGACGCACACCAGTAGACGCGTACGAGTTGACGCTCGCGAGCAGACGCACGCGCGGATGTGCGAACGGGCGTGGACATCACACGTTCGGAGGACACGTCAGCCGCCCGGAGGAACCCTCCGCTACGCGACACTTGCGGCCGAAAGCCGCGGTGTCGACGTGGCGGAGGAGGTTGACGATGGCCATTTCCATCTCTGTGGTGGTACTGCTCCTGATCCTCGCGGTGGTCTTCCTGCGCAACGGCGCGCTGAAGCCCTCACACGCGGTGGTCTGCGTACTGCTCGGCTTCTATCTGGCGAGCACCAGCATGGGGCCGACCATTCAAAACGGGCTCACCGCGACGGCGGACATCGTGAGCAGCCTGCGCCCCTGATGTTCGGGTCCAGATGCACGTCGGCCGTGTGTCAGCCGCGTGAGAACACGCCGATGCCGTTGGGAACCGGGCGTTCCGCTCCGTCGGTGGGGTGGTTGAGGACGCTCACAGCGCCCGCTCCAGGCTTCCGCGCGACCATGGTCGTGGAGCCGCCGCCGTCCAGGCTGAACGCGTCGACGGAACCCAACGTCCGCATGGTGTGCGCCACTTCGGCGATGGTCAGCCCGGTGCGGAACGCGGGCGCGCCGTCGAGGGCGAGCAGAAGCAGACGCCGCCCCTTGTTCGCGATGCCCACGGCGGTCCGTACGGCCGAGGTGGTGTCGTTGAGACCGGGCAGTGGCTGACCGTGGGTGAGGACCGGATAGCCGCCGATCGCGAAGCGGTACCGGATCCGGGTGCCGGCCGCGACGAGCCAGTGCTGAATGCGGACCGCCTGTCCCTTCACCAGCCCGCGCAGCCGCTGCGCACCCGCCTCACGCCCCACCAGCACGGTGGTGCCGGAGGCGATGGGACCGCTGCCGGGCGTGCCGGCCACCGACACGACGTGGCCGCGTCGGACCGTCACCTCGTAGGTGTCCGTGCTGCAGGGCGCGGCGCGGTCGATGTCGGTGCCGCAGGTGGCCCGCTTCCGGGAGACGCCGCCCCAGGCCGAGGTGAACGCGCCGATGGAACCCTGCGGCAGTGCGTACTGGTTGAGCCCCCCGAGCGCCCACCGCCCGCGGGAGCTGCGCACGGAGCCGTCGAGTGCCAGGCTGTCCAGCCGTGCCCGGCCGTCCAGGCCCACGCCGAGGACGTCCTTCGTGGTCGTGCCCGGAGGCAGGGCGGGACCGAAACGCTGACCGTTTGGGACCGCCGCCTTCAGGACGCGGCCGTTCGCGATCGCCGGGCCCACGGTCGCGCCCGTGGCCTCGACCCCCGGATGCTGGGTCTCGGTGATGTCGAAGAAGTCACCGTTGACACCCGCGACGGCCCCCTGTGCCTGGGCCAGTCGGGAGACGGCCGCCCGGGAGGCCACAGCCGCCGAGTGCAGGAGGTCGACCCGCACATGACGGTTGCTCAGGTCGACGGTCAGTACGTGTGCGCGCGCCATGCCCCGGGCAGCCGGGACGTCTAACTCCTTGTACGTGATGCCCGGGGCGAGGGCCTTGTCCGCGGGGGCCTTCGCGGCCGTGGCCGTGCCCGCGTCGGTGCCTTCCATGCCGCTGGCCGGTGCCGCCCCCACCAGGGCCGCACCGGCCAGCGCGCTCCATGCCGTGAGAAGCGTCAGTACCGTTCTGAGTCGTCCGTCACGAGGTGTCACGTTTCCCCCTGATCTCACATCAACTGTCGTAGGACTCAGGGGGATTGCACCAGACCGCGACGGCCTCCGCAGGGCCTAGGCGTCGACGACGCGGGAACGGATGAGAAAACGCACTCCTTCGGGTGCTTCCAGAGAGAAACCGCTGCCGCGGCCCGCCACGACATCGACGATCAACCGCGTGTGACTCCACAGCGCGTACTGGCTCTTCGACATCCAGAAGGTCACCGGTTCGTCGAGCCCCTCGACGTCCAGCTCGGCGAGCAGTACGTCGGAGCCGCCGGTGCGGAACTCGCCCTCCGGGTAGCACATGGGCGCACTGCCGTCGCAGCAACCGCCGGACTGGTGGAACATCAGCGGTCCGTGGACCGCGCGCAGCCGTCGCACCAACTCGGCGGCCGAGGGCGTCAGCTCCACGCGCGGGGCGGCATCCGTCGTCTCCTGGTGGTCCATGGCGTGTCCTTGTCTTGACCCGCGGAAACGGGGGTAACCGCTCCGCGCGACGGTTGGTTGGTCCGGAGAACCGGTCCGGATCTCGCTGTGCGGCCGAATCGCCGGTCGTGGTGCCCAGCTAACTCCTGGCTTGGTTGCACCCAGGTTGCGTGGCACGGCCGCCCCTGACACCGGGTTGCCTCGCGGAGAGACCGGTGGGGCGGCGGCTACGGTACGGGCCGGGCTCGGAGGCCGGGTGAAGTGGCGGGCGCCGGCCAGGAGAAGAACCGCCAGGACGGCCGGTGCCGCGTAGGCGAGACGGAACCGGCCGGTGGAACCGAGGAGCCCGCTCACGGCGCCACCGGTGACCACGCCCGCGTAGTTGAAGAGGTTCAGACGTGCCAGGACCACCTCCGAGGCGGCGGGGCGCAGCCGTGCCGCGGAGGCCAGACACAGGGGGGCCAGGAGACGCTCCCAGACCCACCGCTCCGGCCGCGAGAACGGCGAACGGCCAGCTCGGCGCGGCGGCCATGCCTGCCAGGGCGACCGCGACCGACAGGGCGGCGGTGCGGACGACGGCGACCGCACCGAACCTCTGCACGAGCCGGTCGGTGGCGGCGCGGCCGACGACCGTGCCGGCCTGGTAGGCCGCGTACGCCATCGGCGCCGCCGTGAGAGACGCGGCGAGAGTCCGGCGCAGGTAGACCGCCGACCACGCCGAGACGGTGGAGTCCACGACGTAGACGACAAGGAGGACCAGGCCGAAGGGGAGGAGCCGGATCCACACGCGGTGCCCCAGCGGCGGCCGCGGCGCAGTGGCCGACGGTCCTTCGGAGGAGGGAAGGGTGTGCGTGCGTATGCACATGGCGACAAAGAGGAGGATGCCCGCCTGAACGTCCAGGCCGTCGGCCACGGGCCACTCCAGCCGGGCCGCCGCGGCGGTGAGCAGGGCCGCGACGACGCCACCCACGCTCCACGCCGTGTAGAAGGAGCCGAAGACACTGCGACCGTAGGCGCGTTCGATCACGGCTGCCCGGGTGTTGATCCCGACGTCGAGGGCGCCCAGAGCGGTCCCGAAGAGGACGTACGCGCAGATGACGCTCGCCTCGCCGGGGGCCCACCCGATCAGCGTCAGCGCGGCGGCGGCCGTCAGCAGAGAGCCGCGCATCGTGGAGACGGGACCGGCATGGCGGATCGCGGTCAGTCCCAGGAAGCTGCCGACCCCTGCCATCAGTGCCACCGCGACCATCGTGGTGGTCGTCAGGAGCGGAGCGAGTTTCACGCGTTCGGTCACAGCGGGGACGGTCGTGTACACGGCGGCGACGGACACACCTTGCGCGGCGAACGCGAGGGTCGCCACCCTTCGGGCGCCGGCCTTGGAGGCGGGACGCCCGGCCTCCGCCCGGCCTGGAGCACTGAGGGACATGCCCAGGACCGTAGCCAGGTGCGGAGGGCGAACGCAGGACGTCAGGGGCCGTACAGGGGACTTCGGAGGCCACCCGTCGCGACCGGGGACGACCGCGGACGCCGGGATGCTTACGGTGGTCGCCCACGAGAAGGCGAGTGCGATGTCCGTTGCCCCCGGCCCCGGCCCGACAGACCCTCAGGGGACCAGCCGCAGCACATCGGCGACCATCCAGCCGAACATCCTGCGCTATCTCGTCACGGTCGCCGACGAGCGCGGCATCGACCTACGGCCCCTGCTGGGACAGGTCGGGCTGGACGAGACGCTCATGCGCTCCGCCGCGCTGAGGGTGTCGTACCGGCAGGGCAGCGCGGTGATCCGGAGCGCGCTGGAGCTCACCGGGGACGAGCGGCTGGGACTGAAGGTCGGCGCGGCGCAGCACCTGACCGCGTGGGGCCTGCTCGGCTTCGCCCTGATGGCCGACGACACGCTGCGACACGCCATCGAGACCGGGGTGAAGTACCAGAACCTCTCCGGGGCGATGACCGTGTGGTCGACCGGCATGGGCGAGGACGGCGCCTTCGTGCTGCGCGCCGACCTCCCCGATCCCGCCATCGATCCGGGCGTGGCTTCCTTCCTGATCGAGGAGGGGTTCGCCTCTGTGGTCACCCTGTCCCGACTGGCCGTCGGCCCGGGCTTCGCGCCGAGGGCGGTGGAGTTCTCCGGTCCGGCGCCTCGCCGAAGCGATCTCTACGGTGCCCTGTTCGGCTGTCCGGTCCGCTTCGGCGCCCCGGCCGACCGCATCGTCGTCGACCCCGTTTGGGCCAGTGCCCGGATGCCCGGCCGGGATCCGGTGACCTACGCGTCGACCCTGGAGACACTCGACGCGCAGATGGCTTCACGCCACGACCAGCAGGACCTGCTCGAGGTGCTGGAGGTCTCCGTCGCGCAGAGCCTCCCCGTGATCCCGTCCTTCGGTGAACAGGCACGGCGGCATGCGACGAGCGAGCGGACGCTGCGCCGCCGGCTGGCCGACTGCGGCACGACCTACGAGGCACTGGCCGAGGGAGTACGCCGGGAACGCGTGGAACAGCTGCTGCTCCGACCGGAGTTGACCCTGCGTGACATCGCCCGCCGGGCGGGCTTCTCCGACGAACGGGCGCTGCGCCGCGCGGTACGCCGCTGGCACGGCACCTCCCCGGTCCATCTGCGGGAGCGGATGCTCCGGGGGTCGGGGCATCTGGAGTGATCGGGTCAGCGGGCGCGGATCCAGACCGTCTTCTCCCGGGTCCACTGGTCGAAGGCGTTGGTCGACTTCTCCACGCCACCGAATCCGGACTGCTTCCAGCCGCCGAAGGGGGTGGTGAGGTCGCCCTCGCTGTAGGCGTTGACGGAGACCACGCCCGCCTCGATGCCATGTGCCAGCCGCAGCGCGGTGTCGAGGTCGCGCGTCCAGACCGAGGCGGCGAGCCCGTACTCGGTGGCGTTCGCCCTGCGTACCGCCTCGTCCTCGGAGGTGAAGGTCTCGACGGTGACCACGGGACCGAACAACTCCCTGGTGAGGACGTCACTGCCGGCGGGGGCACGGGTGATCACGGTGGGTGGGTAGTAGGCGCCGCGCGGAGGCAGTCCGTGGGGGAGCCCTCCGGTGTGGATCTGGGCTCCGCCGGCCCGGGCGGCCTCCACGGCGCCCGAGACCCGGTCGAAGGCGGCGCGGTCGATGAGCGGTCCCATCCGGGTGCGCGGGTCGGCCGGATCACCGATGACGAGCTCTCTCGCCGCGGCCGTGAAGCGCTCCACGACCTCCTCGGCGATGCTGCGGTGCACCAACACCCGTGATCCGGCCGTGCAGTTCTGCCCCATCGTCAGGAACGCGGCCTCGATCATGTTGCCGACCCATGCCCGTGTGCCCCTCGCCGGGAAGCTCCGCGGCCACCTTCCCCGCACGGACCCCGTCGATGTCGACGACGACACAGCGCGCGCCGCCGGAGGCGAAGCGATGGCACAGGGCACTGCCGATGCCTCCCGCGCCACCGGTGACCAGCATGACCCTGTCGGAGAAGTCGAACCGGTTCATGCCGCCGCCTCCGCGCGCCGCGGGGACCGCACCGGCGGCGGCCGGCCCTCGGTACGCCAGCCCATCTCGCCCGCGACCCTGCCGAGGTACTTCACGAAGGCCCCGCTGTCGACATAGCCGGTGTGACGGGGTGAGGCGACGAACTTCAGTCCGCCGGACAGATCCGGGCGGTCCGCGCGGATCATGCGGGCGAACCGCTCCGCGTTCGACAGCCGGTGCCGCGTGTCGTGCACATACCCGGCGATCAGCTGCGCCTGGGTGTCGAAGAGCTGGTACGCACCGGAGTTGGTCTCGATGAACCCGATGCCGAACAGGCCCCGGTGCTCGCGCGAGAACGACGACAGGTACAGATCGGGGTGCTGCTCGTCGCCGAAGTACCGCTGGGCGACCGGCACTTTGTGGACATAGCCCGTGGCCAGCAGGACGAGATCGAAGTCGTCGCTCGTGCCGTCGGTGAAGTGCACGGTCCTGCCCTCGGTGCGGGCGATCCCGGGCCTGGCGGTGATGTCGCCGTGCTGGAGGTGGTGGATCAGCATCGAGTTGACGGCCGGGTGGGTCTCGAAGAGTCTGTGGTCGGGTTTCTGCAGTCCCAGCCGCGTCGGATCGCCGTTGATGATCCGCAGGAGGCCGCCGAAGACCCGCTGCGCGAGCCACATCGGCAGGTGCGGACCACTGTTGGCGATGGTGTCCACCGGCCGGCCGAACAGGTGCTTGGGAATGAACCAGTACCCGCGCCGCATGCTGATCACCGCGTGATCGGCTGCCCGCGCCGCGTCGCACGCGATGTCACAGCCGGAGTTCCCCGCGCCCACCACCAGGACCCGCTTGCCCCGCAGCTCCTCCGCACTGCGATAGCCGGCGGTGTGCCGGATCTCCCCGCTGAACTCCCCAGGAAGCTGAGGGATATTGGGGTGCCATTGCGCGCCCGTGCACACCACGACCTGCCCGTGCACGCTCTCCCGCCCGTCGGCCCGCGTGACCGTCCAGGTGCCGTCCGCGTTCTTCTCGACGCCCACGACCTCGACGCCGAACTCGATCCGGTCCGTCAGCCCGTAGGCGTCGGCGAAGGACCGCAGGTACGACAGGATCTGCCGGTGCGGCGGGTAGTCCGCGAAGTGGTCGGGCATCGGGAAACCGCCGAAACCCGACAGGGTCCTGCTGGAGATGAAATGGGCCGACTCGTACATCGGGCCGCCCGGGTTCTCGATGTCCCAGATACCGCCGGGCCCGGTGTGCCGCTCCAGATGCGTGTACGGCAGATTCCGCTCCGCCAGGGCCCTGGCGACCGCCAGCCCGGCAGGGCCCGCCCCGATCACACACGTGTCAAACCGGCTTTCTTCCTTCACGAGCCTGCCTCCTCGTTCGTCCCGTTTCACGGGTGGTGGAGGAAACGTATGCACCCGCCGTTCGGCGGGAACTGACCCACGCGGCCACAGACCGGACCCCAGCGGCCGCGCCATGGCCGCGGCGTCCAGCTGCGCGAAGACGTGGTCTTCGCCGGCACCACCGTGATCATCGCGACGGGCATCCTGGTGACCCTCCTGCTGTCTACCTGGGTAAACTGAGGGGGGATACGCAGAGTCTTCAGGAGGAGCCGGGATGCCGCCGCACAGCCCTTCCGCGGCCGGGGTCCCGGACGAGGGCGACGAGCGCGACGAGCGGAGTGTGCCCCCCGTCCGGCAGGCGCTGTCGGACAGCGTGTACGAACGCATCAAGGCGATGGTCATGGACCATGAGATCGCCCCCGGCGCACGCGTGGGCATCGAGGCGCTGGCCCGGGCACTCAAGGTCTCACCGACCCCCGTCCGGGAGGCGCTGGCCAGGCTGGAGTCCGATGGTCTGGTGGTGAAGCGTGCGCTGTCCGGATATCGGGCCACGCAGTTGCTGACCCGTCAGGGTCTCGACGAACTCTTCGAAATGCGTCTGCTGTTGGAACCCAGGGCGGCCGCTCTGGCTGCCGTGAACGCCACCGAGGCGCAGCTCGACGGCATCGAGCGGATCGTCGAGGAGATGCAGGCCCACCCGAGCCCGAACGGACGGTACGCGTCGTACCGTGACTTCGCCGCTCTCGACCAGCGCTTCCACGAAGCGATCGGACAGGCCGCGCACCGGCCGCTCCTGGCGGACGCGGTGGAACGGCTCCACGCGCACCTGCACATCTTCCGGCTCAGCAAGGTCGTCGGCGCGGGGGGTCCGACCGTCGCGGAGCACGAACGCATCGTACGAGCTGTGTTGCGTCGCAACCCCGAGCGTGCGGCCGAGGCGATGACGGAGCATCTCACCCGCAGCCTGGAACGTCAGCGGGAGGACGGCGACGGGCCGCAGCCCGGAACGTCAGCGGGGTGACGGCGACGCGTTCGCTGCCGCGCCTTCGATCCGGTAGACGCGCGTCGCGGTGGCGGACCACAGGGCCGTCCGTTCGGCCGCGGTGAGCGTGTCGGTGAGTGCGCGCGCGGAGGCGACGACCTCCGGGTAACCGGCCGCGAGTGTGCAGACCGGCCAGTCGGAGCCGAACATCAGCCGGTCCGCACCGAAGGCCGCCAGGACACGGTCCGCGAAGGGGCACAGGTCGGCCGTGGTCCATGACGCCCAGTCGGCCTCGGTGACCAGCCCGGACAGCTTGCACACGGTGTTCGGCAGCGAGGCCAGCCGCCCCAGCTCGGTGGACCAGGGCTCCAGTTCGCCGGAGGCGATGGCCGGCTTGCCCAGATGGTCCAGTACGAAGGTCAGTTCCGGCACCGCGGCTGCCGCCTGGACCGCGGCGGGGAGTTGCTGGGGGAGAACCACCAAGTCGTAGACGAGGCCCGCGGCCGCCACGGCGCGCAGTCCCCGCAGCACATCGGGGCGGGTGAGCCACTGCGGATCGGCCTCCCCCTGAACCTGGTGGCGGATGCCGCGCAGGAACGCTCCGCCGGGAAGCCCCCGCAGGCGGGCGAGTTCGTCGGCGACGCCGGGCGAGGTCAGGTCCGTCCAGCCGACGACGGCACCGATCAGGTCGCTGCCGACCGCCAGGGACAAGAACTCCGGTGTCTCCTCGGGCACGCCGACCGTCTGTACCAGGACGCCGGCGGCGACACCGGCCTCGCGCGCCTCGGCCTCGAAGTCGGGCAGCGTGAACGACCGTCGCAGCGGTTGGAGTTCGGGGCCGCTGATCCATTCCTGGTCGCGGACACCGAGGTCCCAGAGGTGGTGGTGGGCATCGATGATCTGCATGTGCTGTGCCTTACTCGTGAGGGCCGGTGCTCGGTCGCTCGAGCGCCTACTCCATGAGGAACACCTGTTCCGTCGCGGCCCACCACTCACCGGGGGCCGCCTCCGGTACAGGCATCTGACAGGGGGCGGTGAGCTTCCACCACCGCCGCGTGGCCTCGTCCTCGGCCATCAGGGCCAGGTCCGCCTCGAGATCGTCGCCGTGATACTCGAAGTAGCTGAACAGACGGTCGCCCAGCAGGTGGATCGAGTAGTTGGAGATGTGGCTGAGCCGGATCCGGTCGAGCACCGGCCGGGGCACGTCGCGGTGCAACTCCCGGTATGTGGCGAGCTGTTCCGGGCGCACCGCGATGATCTGTGCCACACGTCTCATCCGCCCACCGCCTTCGCGTCGGCGGCGGAGCCCGCGCGGCCGTGGATCAGGCGGATGACCCGGCCGCTCATGCGGTCGTAGTCGCGGTCGTTGTCGACCTCGCCGCGGACGCGGTGGTCCGTCATGACGACGATGCGATCGGCGAGGGTGACCATCTCCGCGAGGTCGCTGCTGATCAGCAGGATGGGCAGGCCGTCGTGGGCCAGATCCCAGATCAGTTCGTGGAAGGCGCGCTTGGTGCGGACGTCGACGCCCACCGTCGGTTCGTCGATGACGAGCAGTCGGGTGTCGGCGGCGAGCCACTTGGCGAGGCTGACCTTCTGCTGGTTTCCGCCGGAGAGTTCACCGGCGTTCTGCCCGAGCCCCGAGATACGGATGCCGAGCCGGTCGACGAGGTCCTGGGCGGTGTCACGCTCCTCGCGTGCCGAGACGAACCCGAGCGCCTTGGCCAGTCTCCTCCACACCGTCACCGTGATGTTGCGGACGATGGGCTGCTCCAGGAAGACGCCTTCCTCCTTGCGGTTCTCGGTGACGTATCCGATGCCGAACTCGTGCAGGGCCTGGCGCGGCGAGGTGATCCGGGCCGGCCTGCCGTGCACCCGCACCTCGCCGCCCGTGATGCGGTCCAGGCCGAGCACCGCCTTGACCAGCTCACTCCGCCCGGCGCCGACCAGTCCGTACAGGCCGACGATCTCCCCGGGCCGGACCTCCAGGCTGATGTCACGGTGTCCGCCGGCCGTGGAGACCGCGTCCAGCGCGAGCGTCGGCGCGGCGGTCCGGTCGACCGTGCGCGGGCGCATCTCCGTCGCCGCGTGGGCGCGGCCCACCATGAGGCCGACGATGTCGTCGTGGGTGTGGTCGGCCAGGGGCGAGGACTCCAGTACCGACTTCCCGTCGCGCAGCACGGTGACGGTGTCACAGACGGCGAACACCTCCTCCAGCTTGTGGCTGACGAAGACGACGCAGGCGCCGCGGGCGGACAGCCGCCGGATCACCTCGAACAGACGCTCCGTCTCCTGCGGGGAGAGGGAGGCGGTGGGTTCGTCCAGCAGCAGCACCCGGCTCTCGGTGTACAGGGCCTTGGCTATCTCCACCAACTGCTGCTGCGCGACGGATAGTTCACGCACCGGCTGCTGCGGATCGAGGTCCACACCGAGCTCCGCGAGGCATGCCAGGGCCGGTGCGGTCATGGCCTCGCGGTCGACCAGTCCACGGTGTGAGGGAGGGTTCTGCAGGGTGATGTTCTCCGCCACCGAGAAGCCCGGGATCAGGTTGCGTTCCTGGTGGACGACGCCGATGCCGGTACGGGTCGCCTCCAACGGCGAGCGCAGATGGACCGGTTCGCCGCACCAGGTGAGGCGGCCGCCGTCGGGGGAGTGCACACCCGTCAGGACCTTGATGAGGGTGGACTTGCCGGCGCCGTTCTCACCGAGAAGCGCGTGCACGGTGCCGGCGGTCAGCCGCAGCCCGACGCCGTCCAGCGCCCGCACACCGGGGAAGACCTTGACCAGGTCGTGGCATTCGAGCAGGACCGTGCTCAACGGGCACCTCCTGAGTGAGCCAGTGGCTGCGCACCGCCGTCCGGCGACGGGGAGGGCGTGTTCTTCTCCAGGCGCGTCTGGTGCAGCCGTCCACCGGCGACCGTACTCAGCACGACCAGGCCGATCAGGAGGTTCACCCAGCTCGGGTCCAGCGAGAACTGCGCTCGCGCGGCGTCGATCAGCCGTGTCACGAAGGCCGCCAGCACGGTCCCGAACACGGCGATGGAACCGCCGGTGAGTGCCACGCCTCCGATGATGGGCGCGGCGAAGCTCGGCAGCAGCCAGTCGCCGCCGACACTGCGGTTGACGCCGGGCAGTGAGGCCGTGGACGTCACCGCGGCCACGCCGATCAGCAGCCCGGACAGCGTGTGCGCGGCCACGATCTGCCGGTCGGTGGAGATACCCGAGAGCCGGGCGGCGAGAGGGTTGCCGCCCGCGGCGAGGAGCCGTCGGCCCGCGACCGTGCGGTACATGAAGGCGGCCAGCGCAGCCGCCGCGACGAGCGCGGTGACGAAGACGAGGGGGATGTTCAGCGGCGCCGCGGTGCCGAGGTCGCGCAGCGTGCGGGAGTAGCCGTCGACGGTACGGGTGCCGGTGAGCCGGTACTGCGCTCCGAGGAGGATCGTCATGGTGGCGAGTGTCACGATGAACCCGTTGATCTGTGTGGCCACGATGACGACGCCGGTCACCAGGCCGGTGGCCGTAGCCGTCAGCAGGCCTATGATCACGGCGACCGCGGCGGGCACGCCGTGGTCGGCCATGAGGACGCCCATCAGACAGGCGGTGAAGCCGCCCAGGGCGCCGACGGCGAGATTGAGCTGCCCCACGCACAGCGCCACCATCTGGGCCAGGCCGATGAGGATGGGGGTGGCCAGGTACTGCAGGAAGACGCGCACCGAGGGCCCTTCGAAGAAGGAGCCCGACGAGGCCGCACCTAGTGCCACGTAACCCGCCACGACCACGCACAACAGCATCGCCGCCGTGGAACGGGAGAACCGGCGCAGTGCCGGTGTGGTCCGGCTCCACTGCTCGCGGATCGTACTCATGTGGAGCGCACCACCTTGCGATAGGACACCACGCTGCGGATGCGGTCGGCCGACAGGGCCAGCAGGAGGACACAACCGAGGTAGATGTTCAGGCTTTCCAGGCCGACGCCGAGCAGGTCGAGGCCCTTGCGGATCACGCCGACCAGGGCGGTGCCGAGCAGCGTGCCCAGCACGGACACCACGCCGCCGGTGAGCAGGGTGCCGCCGAGCACCGCGCCCAGGAAGGAGGGCAGCATGAAGTCGTCGCCGATGGAGGCGCGGAACGTTCCCGTGCCGGCGGCCGCCATGAATCCGGCGAGCGCGGCGAGCAGCCCGGAGAGCGTGTGCGCGAGAAGGACACGGCGACCGGTGGGAATGCCGGACAGCTCGGCGGCCGCCGGATTCGCACCGGTGAGCAGCAGCTCCCTGCCGACGCGTGTGCAGCCGTACAGGAAACCGAGGCCGAGCATGGCGAGCACGGTGAACTGTGCGATCTGCGGTACGGCGGGCGAGCCGCAGATGGGTCCCACGCAGATGTCGGCGAGCGAGTAGGAGCGCAGTTCGCCGATTCCGGACGGGCGGGTGGTGAAGGCGGCGTTCTCGGTGAGGGCCGAGTACAGCAGGGACACCAGGCCCAGCAGGGCGAAGTCCATCGCCAGCGTGACGACGAAGGAACTCACCCCGGTACGGGCGATGAGCCAGCCGGTGACCGCGCCGATGGCGGCACCGGCGCCCAGGCACAGGAGCAGCCCCGCCTGCATCGGCAGACCGAGCCGGTCGTACCCGAGGCCCGCGAACATGGCCCCGAAGGCCGCCATCCGCCCGACCGCGAGGTTCATGTGCCCCACGGACAGGGCGACCATCTGGGCGAGCGCCACCACGGTCAGCGTGGCGACGTCCCGCAGGAGCGGAAAGAGCACGAGGCGCTCGTCCAGGAACGCCGGCCGCAGCACGCCGAACAGCACACTGAGCGCGATGACCAGCACGAGCAGGCCGAGTCGTTGGTTGACCCAGAACGGCATGCGGTGACTCGCCGCTCTACCCTCCGGGACGGTGTCCGGTCGGCTGAGGGAAGTCGTCATGCCACCCTCCGGTCGTCGAGCGCGTCCAGGTCCCAGTCGATCCCGATTCCCGGTACGTCCGGGGCCACGGCCATGCCGTCGCGGATGCTCAGCTCGGTCCGGGTCACGGCCCGCAGCTGCGGGATGTACTCGACGTACCTGCCGTTGGGCACCGCGGCGGCGAGGCTGACGTGCAGTTCCATCAGGAAGTGGGGGCAGACCATGACGTTGTGGCTCTCCGCCAGGTGCGCGACCTTCAGCCACGGTGTGATGCCACCGATCCGGGCGGCGTCGACCTGTACGACGGAGGTGGCGCCGGCCTCCAGGTAGCTGCGGAACTGCATGAGCGAGTACATGGACTCGCCGACGGCGACGGGAATCCGTGTCGCGCCCGCGAGCCGGGCGTGACCGCTGATGTCGTCCGCGGGCAGGGGCTCCTCCAGCCAGTACGGGTCGTAGGGCTCGAGCGCGGCCGCGAGCCGGAGGACGGAGGACGCCGTCTGGGACTGGTTGGCGTCGGTCATGATGTGCAGCGAGGGGCCCACGGCCTCGCGTACGGCGCGCAGCCGTTCCGCGTCCTCGGCGGGATGCGGCCGGCCCACCTTGATCTTGACGCCCGCCCACCCCGCCTCCTGGGCCCGCAGGGCGCCCTTCACCAATTCCTCGGCGCTCAGATGGAGCCAGCCGCCCTCGGTGTCGTAGACCGGCACTTCCCGGCGGTGTCCGCCGGCCAGCCGCCACAGCGGCTCGCCCGCCCGCTTGCAGCGCACGTCCCACAGGGCGGTGTCCACGGCGGCGAGGGCGAGTGAGGTGATGGCTCCGGTGGTGGTCGCCCGGGTCAGGGCGAACAACCGCTGCCACAGTGCCTCGACATTGCGGGCGTCCTGTCCGACGAGGGCGGGCAGCAGATGGTCACGCAGCAGGGCCAGTACGGAAGTCCCGCCGGTGCCGATCGTGTAGGAGTAGCCGGTTCCCGCGAGACCGTCCGCGGTCTCCAGGTCGACCAGGACCGTCTCCTGTTTGACGAAGGACTGCACCGCGTCGGTGCGGTCCTGCTCGACGGCGATGTCGGCCAGCCTGGCGGTCGCGGTCGTGATGATGCTCATGCGGCGATTCCGCTTTCTGTCGTGGGTCTGTCGTCGTGGGAGCCGGTCAGCCGCACGAGAGGATCTTGTCGGCGAACTGCTTCTTCAACTGCGCGGTCTTCGCCTGTCGGGCCTTGTCGTAGCCGGAGACGGTCGCCTTGTTGACGACGAACGAACCGGAGTCCACCTCCACCCCGGGATCGCGCACGGTGCACTGCTTCGTCTGCAGCAGCGCCAGGGCCCACGTCCCGATCTCGGCCTGACCGACCGGGTTCTGCACCACGGTGGCCGTGACCGTGCCCTGCTCGATGGCGCTCAGGATCTTGGCGTCGTCGTCGATGGCGATGACCTTCGCCTTCGATCCGGACGTCCTGACGACGTCGGCGGCGGCGACGGCCGGGTTGTAGGCGGTGGCGACGATGCCCGTGATCTGGTCGCCCTTGGCCGCCATCAGGTCGGACACCGCCTTCTGCGCGGTCTGCAGGTCCGTGTCGATGTCGGTGATGGTCTGCAGGAGCCGCACCTTGCCGCCCGACTCGCGCACGGCCCGGGTGACGCCCTTGATCCGCAACTGCGTGTTGGCGTCCACGTTGTTGCCGGTCAGATGGACCAGGGTGCCGCGGCCGCCCATGGCCTCGATCGCCGCCTTCGCGGCCTTGTAGGCGGCGAGTTCGACGTCCGTGGAGAGACAGAAGTCGGCCTCGTCCTTGTCACCGGCGGGGCAGGAGCCCAGGGACGCCACGGGGAAGCCCTGCGACTTGAGGTCCGCGAAGGTCGTGTTGATGTCGGTGGGGGAGACGCCGAACACCCCGAAGGCGTTGTAGCCGCGCGCCGCGAGTGTGGACAGCAGGTTGTTCTGCTTCTGCTGGTCCCACTCCGCCGTCTCGTCGAAGGCGACGGATCCGAGGCCGTACGTCTTCTTCGCGGTGGCCCCCGCGGTCTTCCAGGGCTGGAAGTACGGGTGGGCGCCGCCGGGCACGAGGGCGACCTTGGTCCCGGAGCCGTCCACGAGGTCGGCGCCGCTGCCCGTCCGCGCGGCCGGTGCGGCCTGACCGCCGGACGAAGCACCCGAGTTCTTGTAGGTGCAGGCCGTTGTCCCCGCGGCCAGCAACGCTGCTGTGACAACTCCGGGCAGGACGGATCTGATTGGGAAGCGCATGTCCCACCCCTGAAGAATCAAATAGGAAATCGATGCGGAGATCGTGGGGCAGGAACGCTCGCGCGTCAAGGTCTTCGGCATGGGCAGGTGGTGAACGGGCGTTCGTACGCTGCTGAGAAGCGCACGGGCCGACTGTGCGGCGACCCCCGAAGGCCTCGCGTCCCCACGTCACCGGAGGTCCAGCTATGCGCAAAATCGTATAGGAAATTGCTTGTGTGACCGCACCGGTGGTCAAAGCCGGCGCGGCCACTCCTACGCGATGTTGAGGGCGACGAGTGAGGCAGGGCGTGTGGCCGATGTGGTGACCCGTAGTGCCACGTAGCGGGCGGTGCGGTCGGTGCGCAGGACGCCACGCGCGGACAGCCGGGCCGCGCCACCGTACGTACGGCCGTCCAGGCTGAACTCGACCTGGGATAGCGGGGTGTGACCCCCTCGCCACTGGGTCCGGATCTCGGTGATGTGCTGTTCGGCACCCAGGTCGACGACCATACGACCGTCGGGACCGGGCGACCACGCGGTGCCCGCGTCGCCGTCGACCGCGGCCCCCGGGTCCGTCATCGCGGGCGGCAACGGTGCGGTCGGGAAGACGGTGCGGCCGAGTGCCAGGTCGGCCAGGGGGAACGCCGTGGCGCGCGGCACGGTGACGGTGGTCGTGCGGCCCGCACGGACCGTGACGTCGAGACTCCTGCCCTGTGCCGAGACGGTGACGCGGCAGGAGGGGCCGGTGAGCCGTACGGTGCGGCCGTCGCGCACCTCGGCGCGCAGCCCGACAGGAATACGGCCGCCGGAGAGGACGACGCGCGCAGGCGCCAAGGTGGCAGAGGCCGCGGGCAGTTCGGCGTGGAGGGCCGTGCCCGAATCGGTGACGGTCTGAATGCCTTGGTAAAGGCGGATTCCTTCGGCGGACGAGCCCGGGATCGTCACGGTGGTGGTCACGGAGACCGAGGAGAGGTTGAACAGGCTCAGGTAGTGGTCGGTGAGGGCTGCCTTCACCTGCGGGGACTGCGTCGACGGCGTTGTGTGGGCGGCCGCGGCGCGCAGTTCCTCGGCCGTCGCGCCGGGGAGTGCCTCGACCAGCACGCTCTCGGCCGGCCCGTCGGAGAGGACGACCGTGTCGCCGTACACCGAGAGCGGGTTGGTGCCGCCTCGTACGAGGAGACCCGCGCGGCCGTCGATGTCCAGCCATCCGCCGCGGCTGGTGAGGTCCGGTCGCGGCCAGGCGGCCAGCTCGGTCCACTGCTGCCCGTCGACCGATCCCTCCACCCGGTACGCACGCCCCGCCGCGGCCTCCCAGCGCAGCGTCACCCGGTCCACGTCCCGGGACGAGCCGAGGTCGACCGCGATCCAGCTGTCCGCCCGTGGGCGGTCCGCGCGCGACACCGCCCAGCGGCTGGCGGCGATACCGTCGACGGCGAGCGCGGGCTCCTTGCCCGCGTCGAAGGAAGAGGCGGAGGCTGTGGCCCCGACCTCGCGCGTGAGGTCCGGTCCTGAGGCTCCGTCACGTATCTCGAACGCGTACAGCGAGTAGCCGTACGACGGGTCGGGACGCACCCCGAGCATGCGCAGATGGCGGAACAGGCCGCGCGGGAAGGTGAGTTCGTCGACGCGCGGGCCGGCGGACGTGATGGTACCGCTCCCGGCCCCGACCGTGGTGCTCCCCTCGGCCGCCTGATAGGTGCGGCTCCCGTCCAGCCCCGGCATCCCGGGCATCGCCAGGTTGCGCACCTCCAAGTGGCCCTCGCCGTACGCCGTCCCGGAGGTCGCGTACACGACGGCGCCGGTCGGCAACGTGGTGAACCCCGCATAGCCGTGGTCCAGCGTGAGCAGGCTCGCGCTGCCGTCGAACCCGTCCCGCAGCCGCGAGTACGTGGCGACCGAACGGCCGGTGACCTTGGCGCCGGTGCTCGGCAGGAACATTGGCGTCGTCCCGCTGAGTGCGAACAGCCAGTCGTCATGGGCCGGTTGCCAGGCGAACTTCACGAAGCCGGACTTGCTGACCACACCGGACCACGCGCCCGGCGACTGATGGGAGACGAGACCGGGACCCGAGCCGTAGTCGGCGACGCCGCTCGCCAGCTCGAAGAGTTCGCGCTGGGACAGCGGACGCACGGGTGCTCGCCCCGACCGGGCCCGCCACTCGTGCAGGAGGTAACTGATGGCCAGTTCGGCGCGGGCCTCCGGCTCGTACTTGGGCTCACCCGAGAACTTCGCGAGGCGGTACTGCGGCGGGTACGCCTGGTACGCCTCCAGGCGCTCGGCCAGGGCCAGTTCGCAGCGGGTGGCCGCGCGGTCGCCGAGGACCTGAGCCAGGAAGGCGAGCGGAATGACATCCCGTCCGTAGAGGTGCTCGCGGTCGGCGACCATCGGCATCAGGGGCTCTCCCGCGTCGCTCATCACGCCGAGCAGGGTGCGCCACAACGGCCCGGCGTTCGGCTGCGCCGTGAGCACCTGGGGCAGGGTGCGGCCCGCGAGGAGGAAGTGGGCGCTGTTGCGTCCCGAAGTACGCCAGAGTTCCTCCTGGTAGTGCGGGCCGAACGAACCGTGGTTCTCGACGATGAACGTGTCGTAGAGGTTCTGCGCGGTGTTCGCGCTGACGGCGACCCCATCCACGCGGGCCGGGTTGGCGAGGTCGGCGGCCGGCAGCCCCGCCTCGTTGCGGCCCCACCGGCCGAACGCGTCGCGCCATGCCTCGCACCGCGGATCGTCGCTCGCCCAGGCCAGGCCGGGGGCCAGTGACTGGGTATAGACCCCCATCTCCTCCAGCTTGGTGTCGCCTTCGAAGCCACCGCTCGAGCCGTGCGGGGTCCAGCCGCCGGAGGCGGGGTCATCGGCCGTGCCCAACCGCGTGGTGTATTGCGCCTGTTCGCGGACGATGGTGTCGACGTCCTGGCGGGTCGCCTCGTCGAGGTCGTCCCACAACAGGCGGGCCGCGAGCACGAAGTACGACTGGAACGTGGTGTCCCAGAACAGCGTCCGCCCCCACTGGGTACCGCCGGCCAGCCGGTTGGACGCCGCGAAGTGCTTCACGGTGGCGAGCGTCCGGGCGCGCAGGGTGTCCTTGTCGACTCCGGCACGCTCGGCGTCGTACGTGCCCCGGGTCAGCAGGACGGCGTTGCCGAGTACGACGGCGAAGCCGAAGTCCTTGTCGGTGTAGTGGCCTTGGGTCGGGTCCCACTGTCCTTCCGACCACCGGGTGTGTGAGAGCAGGACGCGGTAGTACGTGTCGGAGACGGGGCCCGCCGCCGGGGCGGCCGTCGGCGTCGCAGCGGAGGCCCGGCCCGAACCCGAGGTGAGCGGGAAGGCGGTCATAGCGGTGGAAACACCGAGGAGCCGCATGGCTTGACGACGTGTGAACCCCACAGCGTGCTGCGACATCGACGCAACCTTTCGACAACGTTGTCAGAGTGTGCGGTCATTGTGTGATCGCCCCTTGTGCGCGTCAAGACTCTCGGAGCCCCCTAGGGCCTGTCTGACAATTCCCGTCGTCGCCAGGCAGGCGGGAATTGTCAGACAGGCCCTGGGTCACTCCGCGTCAGCCCCGGGCCACGGCGATGGATCCCGCGAGCCGTTCGCCCGCCTCGTAGATCATGTACGGGACGCCGCCGTCGGTGCCGAAGGAAGGTGACGCGGAGCGCCCGTTCTCCGGAGCCGCGCTGCGCGAGTTGTAGAAGACGCCGAGGTGGTCGCGCTTGCTGAAGTCGTTGCCGACTTCGGTGATCATGATGTCGCCACCGCTCTCCTTGTCCTTGTTGTAGACGACGTAGGTGCTGTTGTCGCGGTGGAGAAGGTGCGGGCCGCCGACGTTGACGGCGCCGACGTCGCCGTGCCGGATCAGCGGCTGCTGGTCGTAGGTCCAGGTGCGGCCGTCGGCGGACCAACCCCAGTGGATGTCACGGTGGTTGGTGGTGTTGTTGATCATGAAGACCATCACGTAGCGGGCGCCGCGCGAGGGCAGGTCCTGACGGAAGACCCGGGCGTACGACGTCTCCGTGGTGCCTGCCGGGAGCATGGACGCCGACAGGACGACCTTGTCGTACGTGAAGTGGATCCCGTCGGCGGAGCGGGCGAGGCGGGTCGTGGTGTTCTCTCCGTGGAAGTACAGCCAGAACTCCCCGGCGTCCTTGTTCCACAGGACGTGGGGGGAGGAGACATGGCTGACGGAGTAGTGCGGGGACCAGTTGTTGGAGACGATCGGGTTCGACGGGTACTCCGTGAACGGTCCTTCCAGCGAGTCGCCGTAGGCCAGGCAGATCCCACCGGGCGCGTCGTGCGGCGCGTAGTACAGGTAGTAGCGGCCGAGGGGAGAGCTCAGCTTGTCGTAGACGCCTCTGACGCAGGGGAAGATGATCTCGCCGGTGGGGTTGTACTTGAGCTGAGAGGGTGTCAGGAGAGAGCGGACGTAGGTGTAGTCGGGGAATCCGCCGGGCGCGGCGGCCGCGGGCTGGGCCCCCAGGGCCGTGCCGACGGCGAGGGTGGCTCCGGTGGCGGCGGTGGCGCGCAGGAAGAGACGCCGGTCGAGGTGTCGCTCGTGCATGGTGGGCTCCAATGCCAGAGGGTTCGCGGCTCGCGCGGGCCCGGGACGGGTCCGCCGGCTCAGAGGTAGGTGGCGGCGGTGACGCACAGGCCGCCGAGGGCGACCGCCCAGACGTACGGCAGGGTGCGCACCATGACCTGTTGGGGAGTGACCCCCGCGTACTGGGCGCTCCACACGGTCTGTGTGCTGGTGGGGTCGGCGACGCCGAAGACCTGGTTGTACGAGGTGGCCATGCCCAGGACCGCGGCCGCGGGGTAGATGCCGGTGGCGATGAGGACGCCGGCGATGCCCGCGCCGAGCCCGAACACGTTGAGGGGGCCCCGGTAGAGGCACAGCGGGACGAGGAGCGTGAAGACGAGGACGAACAGCACGGTGTTGTGCGGACTGACCGCCTTGACCAGCGGCTCGAGCGCGTCCACGGCGCCGGGCAGTTTCACGGCCGCGAGCAGGATGCCGATGGCGACGAACAGGGCGATCGGCGGGGCGGCCACCTCGAAGCCGCCGTACAGGGTGCGCAGCAGCCGCTTGTTCATCGCGCCGGGCCGGGTCGTGGTGACCAGCGCGTACAGGACACCCGCCAACAGCGAGGGGATGATGGCAAGCTCGAAGCCGAGGGCGAGGACGAGCGGGACGGCGGGGGCGAGCAGCGCGTACCAGGGGGCGTCGCCCAGGTCCTCGCGTCGTGAACGAGGCTTCGCGTCGACGGACTTGAGCGACCAGGCGTGCTCGGTGCCACGCCGTCGTGTCTCAACGAGGACGAACGCGAGGGCGGCGACCAGGGCGAACGGGAAGAGCTTCACCATGAAGCCGCGCACGGTCGGGATCGGCAGATTCAGCGCGGTGGAGAAGAACTGCCACACCGGCAGCTCGAAGGGGATGCCCACGGCGATGCCCATCAGCACCGTGCCCGCGGCGGTCACCTTGGGCACGCCGACGGCGATCATGGCGGGGATGCCGATGATGCCGGCGAGCATCGCGGCGGGCGCCGAGCCGGTGACCGTGCCGACGAGCGCGGACACGGCGAGGACACCGAGGGCCACCACGGTCGGGCGGTCACCGCCGAACTCGACGATCTTGCGGACGAGGGTGCCCGCGATGCCGGTCTCGTCGAGGAGCTTGCCCAGCCAGGACCCGAGAATGATCGCGATCATGGTGGCTGCCAGGGTCGGCGCGCCTTCCTGGAGAACGGTGTCCAGCACACTGTTCTTGCCCGTGAGCGGTGCCCCGGCGACGAAGGCGATGACGACAGCCAGCAGCACCAGCGCGAAGGCGGTGGGCAGTCTGCGGGTGAGCATCAGGGCGACGCCGGCCGCCATGACGAGAAGGATGACGACACCCATGGGTCAGTTCTCTCTTCCGGGCCGGGTGAGCGCCGCGCGCAGCGCGGCGGTGAGGAGGAGGGGGCTGCGGCCGAGCCCGCAGACGGTTCTGGCATAGGCGTGCGCGGCGACCTCCTCGGCACCGGCGACATGGCCGGCCACCCGATGGCGCCCGAAGCGCAGCACGGTGTGGCCGAGTGCCTGCTTGAGCGCGGCCTTCGCGGGGCCGTGGTGGAGGTGGGCGTGCACGGCTTCGTGGGCCAGCGCGGCCGCCCGCACCGAGCCCGGCGGATACCAGGCACGCCAGCCGTGGGCCTCGACCACCTCCTCGGCGAGGGCGAGCGTGTCGGTGTAGAGCTCGACCGTCGGTGGCCGTGACGTGTAGCGGGCGAGCAGCATCCGCTCCAGCCCGCCGTCCCGCTCGACCACGCGTGCCGTGGAGGGCACGGGGGCGAGTCGGGATCCGAACTCGTCGGCCCTACGGGCCCATTGGCGCAGCAGCTCAGGGTCGCGGCCCTCATGGGTAGGGGTGGCGGCCAGTAGCCGTACGGCCCATTCGACGTCGTCGACGGAAGCCGGGTCCCGTAACTTCGAGTCCTGGAAGGTGAGTTCGCCCTCCGTGGCTGTCATGACCGCACCTCCAGGACCGCGACCACCGGCTCGTCCGCCGCGCGGGTCCGCAACTCGCTGTGGGCCAGCGCGAGCAGGGGCTGGGGATCGAGAACGCCGGACAGGTCGGCGATGCGGGTGCCGAGCAGCAGCCGCAGGGCGGGAGCGCGTACCCCGCCGTCGCCGTACGAGGTGGCCTCGCCCACCAGCCGGGCGAGCACCTCCGGGGCGGCGGCCACGGTGGTGGTCTCCACGCGGGCGTCGGCCGCGTGGTGGCGTACGACGCCGTCCACGTCGACGATCCGTATGGGGTGGCGGGTCGGCCGCAGGCGGCGGTGTGTCTGCGTGCCGTAGACGGTGTGGGCGGCGGTGCCCGCCAGGACGTGGACCGCCGCTGGGTCGGTCTTGAGACTGGCCGCCGCGGCACGCAGTCGCTCGGTGTCGTCGGCGCGGTGGGACCGGTCCTGGGTGCGTAGTTCGGTGGCGCCGGTCGCGACCGCGCGCACGGTGTTGGTCTGCGGGTCTACGGTGACCTCGACCTCGACGCCTTCGGCGGCGGCGCCCTGGGCGACGACCGCCCGCTCCGCCTCGGCCCGGACGGCGAGGATCTGTTCCTGCGTGGCGCTGGGCACGATCCGCTCGACCTGTTCGCGTACGAGCGCGAGGGCCACGCCGATGGGGCTGATGACCTCGTTGTGGCGGGCGATGCGGCCCTCCATGCCTTTGGTTCGAGCGAGGTGCGGGGTGACGGACGCGGCACCGCCGCCTCCGCCGACGAGGACCGCCGTGTCCTTGTCGAGGCGGTAGTCGCGGATCATGGCGTCCACCACCGTCTTCACCTGGGCGATGCCCGCGTCGAGGATCCGCGCGGCCGCGGTCGCTATGTCGGTGCCGAGCACGGCGGCCAGCGGAGCGATCGCGGCGTGCGCGGTCTCGGGGGCGCTGCGGGCGAAGTCGCCCTCGGGGACACGGCCGAGGGCATTGGCGGCACAGGTCATGGTGACGGCGAACCGCCCGCCCGCCGCGTCGATCACGGCGTAGTCGGCGGGGTCGCCGTCCATGGGCCGGACGGCGTCCACCGTGGCGTCGCGCAGCTGGTCCGGGGAGGCGAAGCAGGCGTACGGCAGTCCGGCGATGTGGGCGCTGCGTGGTCCCACGCCCGTCACCCGGCCTTCGCCGATCCGCACCATGGAGCCGCCACCGACGCCGACCGTGCGCACGTCGAGGGCGTTCAGATACGAGGTCCTGCCGAGGATGGTGGCGTGCCGGACGGCGACCTTGCCGCGGCGCACGACGCTGATGTCGGTCGAGGTGCCTCCGGTCTCCAGGAACACGCCCTCGCTCACCCGCTCCTGCATCAGAGCGCCCGCGACTCCCGCAGCCGGTCCCGACAGGACCGTCAGGAGCGGTCGGCGGCGCATCTCGCCGAGCGCCATCACACCGCCGTCGCAGCGCATCACCATCAGGGGAGCGGTCACGCCCGCCTTGGTGATGGAGGCGTCGACGAGGTCGGCCGTGGCCAGCATGCGGGGCAGGATCGCCGCGTTGACCACGGCGGTGCGGGTGCGCTTGTGCAGCCCGTACAGCGAGGTGATCTCGTGCGCGGCGGTCATCGGCAGTCCGTACGGCCGTGCCGCGTCCAGGACGGCCTGCTCGCCGTCGGGGCGGTCGACGCTGAACGGCTGGCTGGCGACGAGGACCGATGCGCCTTCGCCCTTCAGCTGTTCGACGGCGTGACGGACGGCTGACGTGTCCTGGGGGTCGGCGACATGCGCGTAGGCCAGCGGAAGCCGTTTGCCGGGGGCGAGTTCGAGCTTGCCGAACGAGGCGAGGCGACGGGTGAGCATCGCTGAGGGGCCGGTCCCGATGCCGATCAGTCCGACGGCCGCCACGTCGCCCTCCAGGAGGGCGTTGGTGGCCTGGGTCGTGCCGTGCGCCAGAAAGGCGACGTCGGCGGGGGCGCAGCCGGTCTGATCCAGGAGCCGGTCGAGCGCCTCGACGATGCCGTGCGCGACGCCGTCCTCGTGGTGGTGGCTGGTGGGGACCTTGACCTGCCCCAGGAGTTCGAGGGTCGTGGCGTCCACGGCCACGGCGTCGGTGAAGGTTCCGCCCACGTCGATGCCGACGCGTATGCGGGGTGTGTTCATGTCCGGACACCTCCTTGTGCTGGATCGGTTCGCGCGGGCGGTCACCGGGCGGGTCAGGCGGCGCTGCCCCGCCCGAACTTCCTTCCGCGCGGGGGTTGTTCAGTAGCCGCGTACGTCGGGCCAGTGGCGCTGCACCCCGTCCCGGTCGAGGAGCCTCGCGAACTCCTCGAACCGCTTGTCCTCGGCCTGTACCTGGTGCGGCTCGACGTCCTCGGCGACGCAGTGCGCGGCCAGGGCACCGGCGACCTCGCCGACGTTCCACTCGACCGGGTGGAGCCGGTAGCAGCCGTTGGTGAGGTGCGTGGTGCCGATGTTCTTGCCGGCGGGCAGCAGGTTGCGCACCCGGCGCGGCACGAGCGCGCCGAGCGGGATCTCGAACGGCACGGACCCGATGTCGATGTAGTTGTCGCCGCCGGTCGAGGGGTGCAGGTCGATGCGGTAGCTGCCGACACCGACCGAGTCGCGATGGCGCGTGCCGCCGTACGGTCCGACGAGGTCGATCGCCACGTCGTGCTCGGTGACCGTGGTGACGGCCTTGATACGGCGGGACTCGCGGACGTACGCCGCCTTGGCCAGCCCGTCCGCCGTACCGGTCACGTCCGGGCGGATCCGCAGGCCCGGGAAGCCGGTGCCGCCGTCCGCGCGCGGCGCCTCGGTCTGCAGCCAGTACAGCAGCGACAGCGACAACTGCCGGGCCTCGCGCAGCGCTTCGGTCTGCTGGCCGATGTACGGCTTGAGCCAGTAGTCGTTGAGCGGCCAGTTGACGAGTGTGATGTCGGAGTCGAAGGCGCCCGGGGAGTGCAGCTTGCGGGCGAGGACACGACGGAAGCCCCACAGTTCCTTGTCACCGGCGTCGGCGCTCTGGTCGGCGGAGACGCTGAGCGGGTCGAGGGTCGGATTCGGTACGAAGGTCCGCGGCACCGGCTCCAGCGTGCGCGGGTCGGGCGCCTCGAAGCCGAGCAGCGGGCCGGGCCAGAACGAGGGCCGGTAGGCGCGCCAGAAGTCGTAGTCCTCCGGGCGGTCGATCGTGTGGTCCTCGCCCTCGTGGTGGGAGAGCGCGAAGCATACCGTGATGCCCTGCTGGTTGAGGGGCTGAGCCCCGTCCGGGGCGTGCGGCTCGTCGAACTCGGCACGTGCCTCGGCCCCGTTCGCGTGCTCGACGCCCGCGAGGTGGAGGAGTTCGCCCGTCTCGGTGGCGTCCAGGACGTAACGCGCGGCGAGGGTGCGACGCGTTCCGTCGCGCAGGTCCTTCAGGGTCACCGACCGTACGACATCGTTGTCGGACTCGGCGGAGATCGGCCGGTGCTCGGTGAATACGGTCAGCCGTCCCGCCGCACGGTGGGGCGCGAGCATGCCCTCCAGGACGGCGAGGGCGACCCTTGGCTCGTGGCAGAGTTTGCTGACGCGGCCCGCTCCCGGGTTGAGGTCGGCGAGCGCCAAGGCCTCGGCCCGCAACGGGTACCAGTGGCGGTAGTACCTCCGGATCTCCTCGCGCAGCCGCCGGTACGAGGCGGTCGTACCGAACCGCTCGACCCACGGGTGCTCGTCGGGCGGTACGGCCTGGCTGGTGAGCTGGCCGCCGATCCAGTCCGTCTCCTCGGTGAGCACGACGCTGCGTCCTGCCCGGCAGGCGGCGAGCGCGGCGGCGACGCCACCGAGCCCACCGCCCACGACGAGGATGTCGGCTTCGGATGTCACGCTTCTCCTTGCTGCTGGTTCGTGTTCGTCGGAGGGTGGGGTCCGCGTGGGGCGTGCTCAGGGACAGGGACGCGGCGGTCCGGTCGTCAGGCCCGGGCGGAAGACACAACTGACGAGTGGTTCTCGCGCGTCTTCGCCCGCGATGAGTGCGGTGAGCAGTCGTACGGCGGCGGCGCCCAACTGGGGTCGGGGGATGCCGAATCCGGTCGGCAGGGGTTCGCTGGCCAGGTCGGAGGGTGGGCTGCCGAGCAGGGCGAGGGACACCTCGGTGGGGCAGTGGAGGCCCGCCTCGCGTACGGCGGAGAGCAGGCCCCGCCAGGCCGCTCCGGTGTCGGTCTCCTCCGCGACGAAGGCCGTCACTCCTTCGTCGGCCCAGGCGCGCAGCCGTTCGGGCGTGAGGTCGCGCAGCGGATCGGCGGACCGGAAGACGGTCGCGGGCCCGGCCGGCAGGCCCGCTGCTTCCAGTCCTTCCAGGAAGCCGCGCTGACGGTCCGCGGAGGCGGGCGCGTCGTCGTCCTCGCGGACGAGGATGATCCGCCGGTGCCCCGACCCGGTCAGGTGGCCCACGACGTCACGGGTGGCTTCGACGTAGTCCGCGCCCACCCAGGCCACGCCGTCCAGTTCCTCGCGGCGGCCCAGGTGTACGACCGGGAAGCCGTCCTCGACGAGCCGTTTGAGCTCGGCGCGGGGGGTGTGCCGGCCGAGGAAGAGACAGCCGTCGGCGAGCCGGACCCGGCTCAGGGCGTCGGGGACCGTGGCCCCGGCCCCGCCGGTGCTCGATCCGGTGAACAGGACCAGGTCGTAGCCGAGTGCCGCCGCCTCGTGCTCCACGCCGACCAGGAAGGGGTAGTAGGAGTGCTGGACGTCGGTGGGGAAGGTGGCGGTGAAGCTGAAGACGCCGAGGAGGTTGTTGCGGGCGGCGGCCAGGCGGCGGGCGGCCGGGTCGGGCACGTAGCCGAGGCTGCGGGCCGCTTCCAGGACCCGTCGGCGGGTCTCTTCGGAGATGATGCGTGCCTTGCCGTCGGGCTTCGGGGAGAGCACCAGGGACACGGTCGCCTGGGACACTCCCGCGAGCCGGGCCACCTCGGCCTGCCGGGGCCGTGACGTACGCCCGGCCGGAGCGGGCGTCCGCCCGGGCCGCTTCCTGGGTTCCACAGCGACTCCCCCCTCGGGGCAGGGTCCGGCTCTGTCGGCGGCGCCGTTAATGCGTATTACCTAATGCGTATTAACGAGAGACTGTGCACTTCCCCGCCCGGCGGGTCAAGAGGCTGGGACAGAAGTCTCCGTGATGGGCGAACGTCCCGGGGAGTCTCAGACTCTTCGCGACGGAGAACGAGATGAGCCGCCCGGCCCGGCGATCCAGAGCACCAGATGGACCGCTGGGCCGAACGCCGGGCTGTCCCGGCGTTCGGCCTACTCGGCCTCACCGCTCACCGCCCCTGTTGGTCCACTCTTTGTGACCGAACAGGGTGTCGCCGTCCTCGCCCCGGGCGGGCGCGCGCAGCAGCGCGGCGGCCGCTCGAACGATCGCCTCGACCAGGGCGGCGGGGTTGCAGCCAGCCTGGCAGAGCGCTTGGTACGGGAACTGGGGTCGGCGGTCTCATCCCGTGGCGGGGGGATCCCTATGCGCCTCGCCGTAGTGCTCCGCGAGGCACCGCCTGACGTCCTCGGCCATCGGGTCACGGAGAGTGTCGAGAACCGCGACCGCCTCGACCAGTGCCTCCCGGGCGACGGCTGCCCTGCCGACAGCGGCGAGTTGCCCGCCCAGATCCATGAGTGAGCGGGCCAGACCCAGCAGGTCGCCGACCCGGCGCCGCACCGTGACAGCCTGCTCGTACCAGCCGATCGTTTCACTCGTTCGTCCCTGGGCCTTGCAGACGTCACCCAGCCCGTGCAGGGACTTGGCCTCTGTGGGCAGATCCGCCGTCTCGCGCGCGCCGGCGAGAGCCCGCTCGTACTCCTCGTACGCCTGAGCGGGGCGGCCGAGGTTCAATTCGAGCGCGCCGATCTCGCTCAGGGTGATCGGCTCAGCGCGACGATCACCGGTTTCCTGACGGATCGCCAATGCTTCGCGCCGGCGGTGCAGAGCTTCCTCGTACCGTCCCATGAGACGCAGCGTCCAAGCGACGTTGTAGGCGCTCGTGGCCTCCCACCGTCGGTCGTTGATGTCCTGGCTGACTCGCAGCGCCTCGGTGAAATGCACCAGGGCGTCCTCGTGGCGCTCCAGGTCCGATTCCGCACCACCGAGACAGATCAGGCTCCATGTTTCCGGCCACCGATCACGCAACCGTCGTGAGGCTTCGACCGCGGTCGTCGACAGTTCGAGTCGGTAGCTGTTGTGCCCGCGCAGACGCAGGAAGTAGACGAGTGCCACGGGAAGCTTCCAGGCCATCTCGTCCCTACCGAGTTCGACAGCCTGCTGCACGGCGGGGACCAGGCTGGACAGTTCGGCGTCGCACCACCGGAGGGCCGCGGCGGGATCGGCGAACGACGCGTTTCCCTCGTACTCTCCGCGGTCGAGAGGAACGTGCTGTCGTTCGGGGACCAGAACGCGGTCGGCGGCGTCCGCCATCCGCAGATAGAACGACAGCTCGCGTACGAATAACGCCTTTCTCCCGTTTCCTCGAGCATGTTGACGGCCGTCAGCCTGCGCAGGACGCGCCGCGTCTCGGTCTCGGAAAGGGCCGTCAAGGCGGCAGCGGCCTGTACAGAGAAATCCGGTTCGGCGTGGAGCGACAGCAGCCGGAAAGCCCTGGCGGTCGCTGGGGGCAGTTGCTGGTATGACCATGAGAACACCGTGCGAACCTCCATTTCCTCGTCCAGTGCGGAAAGTGCTTCGAGCCGATCCCCACCGCCTGTCAGCTCCTCGAGAAGTGCCGTGAGACTGGCGTCGGAACTCGCCTGCCGGGCCGCCATCCTGACGGTGAGAGGCAGGCGGCCGCAGCGCACCACGAGTTGTGTCGCGCCGTCCGTGTCCCGGTGACCGGACAGGCGCGAGAACAGTTCCACCGCCTCGGGTGTGTCAAGCGGCCTGATGGGCAAGTGTGTGGCCCCGTCCACAGCCGTCAGACTGCCCAGCCGGTTCCTGCTCGTGACGATCGTGAAGCAGACGGATGACGAAGGGAGCAGTGGCCGCACCTGGTCCGACGAGCCCGCGTTGTCCGCCACCAGCAGCAGTCGTTTTCCGTCGAGCAAGGATCTGAAGAGCGCCGACATGACCGCAACCCTGGTCATCCGGCGCTGCGCATGGGCCGGGAACCGGCGCGGTTCCTACGAGCACACGGCGTTCACGTTCCTCGGGTCGGCCGAGCGGTGGTGTACCGGTGTCAGCCCGATGTGGGCAGAGGGTCTTGCCGAGTGGGCTCGCCATCCGCGAAGCCGAAGACGAATGCAACGACCTCTCAAGGGACAGTACCGGTCGTCCCTACTGGTCGCCTTCCAGTAGATAGGTCTCCGCCCACTGTGAGAGTGCGCTGAGCGTGGGTTCCAGCGTCGTGCCTGCTTCCGTGAAGCGGTAAAACACTCGAACGGGTGGTCCTTCGTCAACCTCGCGCACTGTGAGTTCCCTGGCACCGAGTTCGGCGAGGCGGTTGGAGAGCATGCGCTCGCTGATTCCGGGGATCGCGCCGTGCGGGTCGGCGAAGAGGTATATGAGTCGTGCTGTGCGGGTTCGAGGGATGGCTGGCCGTTGCCGATCGCCTGCCCGCCCGATACACGCGGAGCTTGAACGTGTGTGTTCGGCTTGATCGGAAGCATTGAAAGCCGCGGTGTGATCTTGGGGATGTCGGAATGGAACATGAATTTCTCGGCGCACGCTCTCGGGTCATGATGCGTGTGGTCCTGACAGCACGATCCGTCGTCGTCCAAGCGGTATCGATAGTGCGTTCGCTGACGTGATGGATCCTGTTTCGAGAGTGCAGAGAGCGTGTCGGTCTTCGCCGGCAGAGAGGGCTCTGGTCAGCGGGTGTTGCGTCAGCCTTTGAAGATCTGTTCGGCCTGGTCGCGCTTGGTGGTGTGAAGTTCCCAGTGGACGGGGGAGATCTGATCGGCCGTGGCACATGGCTGTCCGTAGAAGGTGGGGGTGCCGATCGTCGCGGCGATGCCTATGTGGGCGGCCTGGATGCCGGTGCCGTCGAGTTCCTTGTGCAGGTTGAGGGCCCAATTGCGCAGGGCGGCCATGGCGGCGTCCGTGTTGGCGGTGGGCGGCTGGGGGGTGATGGAGCGGGCGCTGGTGGTGTAGAGGAGGGTGCCGGTGCCGGCCTCGCGCATGGCGGGCAGTACGGCCTTGGTGGCGGCGATCGCCCCATAGAGCTGGAACTCGATCTCGTGCTGGATGTGGGACGGCTCGATGTGGGCCGGGGTGGTCAGGGTGGTGGATTTGAGCGAGTCGGCCGGGGAGTACTCCAGGACGCCGATGCCGTCGAAGTGGTCTGCGGCGTTCTTGAGTGCCTGGGTGAGGGCGTCGCGGTCGAGGACGTCGGCGGGGAAGGCGGCGGCGGTGATGCCTTCGGCGGTGAGGGTGGTGACGAGTTTGTCGGGGTTGCGGGAGACGAGGGCGACGTCGTAGCCATGGGTGCCGAAGGTGCGGGCGATGGCCAGGCCCAGCTGGGGGCCGGCTCCGACGATGGCGATGCTGCTCACAGCGATCCTTTGTGAAAAGGGATGGGATGTGTCGGGTGACAAGGCGCTTTGAGCCTCGTCGACGGCCAAGCCGTTGCGTGTGCGGTAAGGGTCACCACCACCTGGGTTCGGGGGGCGTCTGGACACGGCGAAAGGGTGCCGGGCTGGACGTGGGCGAGACTCCCGGTTCCTCGGAGGCGTCGCCTTCCCGACTGCCCTGGAAGACTTCTTTGAGCATCGGCATGATGGCCGCTGCCAGGGACACGCCGTTGGTCGCCTGCACGATCTCCAGCAGGCCGGTGGTCACGTCGAGGTCCTCGGCGGGGAGGTCCTTGCCGTCGCGCATGCGGATCAGAGCGTCTCTGAACGCTTCGGCGAGGTGTGCCGAGCGGGGGGGCGGACGACAGCGGCTCGGCCTGCGGCAGGTGGGTGACCGACAGGTCGGTGGCTTTTGTCATGGCTGTTTGCTCCTTGTGAGTGAGTGAGTGAGTGAGTGAGTGAGTGAGTGAGTGAGAGGGCCGGTTTGTCGGTGTTCACACTGTGGTCGGTCCTGTCGGGACGCCGAGCTCCTTGCGGATGGCGGGGGCGACTTCGGTGGCGAGGAGTTCGATGGAGTCGTGGACCATGGGGGCGGGCATGCCGCCGGAAGAGGTCGTCGCGCGCGCCTTGGGATGTCGTGCCGACATAGAAGTGGGTGGAGACGGCGAGTTTGAGCCGCTCGGCGGATGTCGCCGCCTATGAGGCCGAGAACCATGGGCAGACCGAGATGCCCGGCGCGTTCCACGCTGGGGGAAGTGCCTCCGACGCCGAGCCACAGAGGCAGTTGGGCCTGAGGGGGCGTGGCGGGTCGGGCAGGCAGTCCAGTGCTGGGCGGAAGCGCCCAGACCAGGTGACTTGTGCGGGGTTCTCGCGGATGGCGAGGAGTAGCCGCAGTTTCTCCGTGAACACGTCGTCGTAGTTCTTCAGGTCGATGACGGCGGGGTTGGCGACGGCGAAGTCCGGGCTGTGGTGCTCGGCGAGACCGAAGGCGTCCAGGCCCGCGCGGTCGGCGGCGACGACGTAGGACATGATCTCGCGGATGCGGCGAGCGGCGTCGTGCTGAGCACCCGTCGCAGGGTCCGTCTGCAGATCGGACAGGGACAGAATGCCGAACTCCACCTTCAACTCCTGTGTGGTGTTGCTGAGTTTGGCTGGGAAGCGGGAAGGGGGGCGGCCCCCGGGGCAGTTGCCGTGCGCCGCCGCCGTAGGGGGAGTCGGGTCGGTCAGGAGGCGTGCGGCCCGAAGCGGCCCCACATCACGATGGCCGCGACGATGAGCAGTACCGCGTTGAAGGCGATGCCTGAGGGTTCCTTGCGACGGGCATGGAAGCCCATCGCCAGAACCATGATCACCACAATGCCCGTGGCGGCCAGCGATGTCAGTACGGGCGACATATTCATCGGAGCGGAGGAGCTTTCACTTCGGTCGCGCCGCGGCGCTCGCACGCCGCGGCGCGACCAGGGTTCGGCGGGAGAAGCCGGTGTGGTCAGCCCTTGAAGATGAGCTCGGCCTGGTCGCGCTGGGTGGTGTGCAGGTCCCAGTAGACGGGGGAGATGTCCTCGGGCTGGATCACTGGCTGGCCGGGGATGAGGGAGACGGCGATCGACACGTCGATGCCTATGTGGGCGGCCTGGACGCCGGTGCCGTCGAGCTCCTTGTGCAGGTTGACCGCCCAGTTGCGCAGTGCCGCGGCGGCGGCGTTGACGTTGCCGACCACGGGCAGGGGGTCGAGGGAGCCGGCGCCGGTGGTGTAGAGGAGGGTGCCGGTGCCGGCCTCGCGCATCGCGGGCAGTACGGCCTTGGTCGCGGCGATCGCCCCGTACAGCTGGAACTCGATCTCGTGCTGGATGTGGGAGTAGTCGCTCTCGGCCGGGGTGGTCAGGACGACCTGGCCGAACGTCCCCAGCGGCGAGTACTCCAGCACGTCGATGCCGCCGAACCGTGCCGCGGCGTCCTTCAGTGCCTGGGCGAGGGCGTCGCGGTCGAGGACGTCGGCCGGGAAGGCGGCGGCGGTGATGCCCTCTGCGGTGAGCGTGCCGACGAGGTCGTCGAGCTTCTCGCTGTTGCGGGAGACGAGGGCGACGTCGTAGCCCTGGGTGCCGAAGGTGCGGGCGATGGCCAGGCCCAGCTGGGGGCCGGCTCCGACGATGGCGATGCTGCTCACAGCGATCCTTTCGCAAAGCCTCGGTGAGGGAGGCGAGTAATTTGGATAGCCCTATCCGATTCTAGATCCGGATAGGGCTTACCGGTTCGACGTGTCGACCGTACCACGGAAAATGGATAGGTCCTTCCGATTGCTAGACTGTCGGTATGACTCCTGGCGCCCGGAATCCTGACGACACCGCCGCTCAGCCGCTGCGCAGCGACGCCGAGCGCAACCGGGGCAGGATCATCGCGGCCGCGCGCAGCGTGTTCGCGCGCGACGGGCTCAACGCCTCCATGGCCTCGGTGGCCCGCGAGGCGGGTGTCGGGATCGCCACGATCTTCCGCCACTTCCCGGCCAAGGAAGACCTGGTCGCCGCCGTCTTCGCCGACCGTATGGACGCCTACGCCGACGCGGTCGCCGTCGCCCTGGACGATCCCGACCCCTGGCACGGCTTCGTCGGCTACATCGAGGCCGCCTGCGCGATGCAGGCCGCCGACTACGGCTTCGCCGACGTGCTGACCACGACCTTCCCCACCGCCAAGGCGCTGGAGGCGCGCCGCAACGAGGCGTACGAGGGCATGGTGCGGCTCATCGGCCGCGCCAAGGAGACCGGCCGGTTGCGTGAGGACTTCGACCCCTCGGACCTGGTGCTGCTCCACATGGCGAACGCCGGCGTCGTCAACGCGACCGGAGACGCCGCGCCCGACGCCTGGCGCCGTGTCGTGGCCCTGTTCGTCCAGTCCTTCGAGGCCCCCGCCCGGGGCCCGCTGCCCGCCTCGCCCGAGCACGAGGCCCTTTACAGGGCCATGCTCCGCGCCGCCCCGGCAGGCCCCGTGGCCCCCGCCCCGAACAGCAAGAGCTGACCTTGGGGATGGGGCCTGGGTTCGGCCCCCACTGATGGTGGCGCAGAATGTCTCGACCACTGCTTTCGGGAACGCGGCGTTGGGGACCATCCTGTCGTCCCGACGGTCAACCCGGCCTTGTTGCATCGGATTTCGTTGGCCTCAAGTGGACTCGTTGTTGGTGTGAGCAGCGAACATGGCGCAGGTGTCGAAGGCACCGGGGTGCGTGCCTGCACGCCCGGTGCCGGGGCGGTCCGGTCTGGCCGAGGAGGCTGCCGCCGGTGGCGTCGATGAACGCTCCTGTGATCCAGCGGGCCTGGTCGGTGGCGAGGAAGGTGACGACGTCGGCGACCTCCTCCGGCTCACCGACGCGCTTGAACGCCGACAGCTGCGACATCCGCTCGCGAGCCTCGGGGATCTTGAAGATCGCGTTTCCGTTGTCCGTGATACCGGTGGCGACCCGGGTCAGGCCGGACGAGATGTTGATGACGCGCCCTCGGTCGGGGATCAGTCCGAGGGCCCGCTGGGTGATGAGGAAGGGGCGCCGAGTTCGGCGGCGATGGTGAACGCCCGGCCGCCGTTCACGTGGATGAGTGCGGAGGTCTCCTGCGCGGCCTGTTCGTTGTGCGCGTAGCGCACGGCGACCAGGGCTCCCTCGCGTGCCAGGCCGACGGCCGAGCCCCGGCCGGGCCGTGGCATGCCCGACGGTGGAGGCATCTGCCGTCAGGCGGCGCTCCGCCGTGTGGACCGTCAGCTGGTTGCCGGGGCGAGGATCTGACGTGCGGCGAGGTGGGCGATCTTCCACCGCCCGTTGTCGAGTCGGTAGTGATCGGAGAGTTCGAAGATGTGGCCGCCGTATCCGAGCAGGGTGATGGTTCCCTGGGCGGTGGTGTCGCTGATGGCGGGGAAGTGCTGGGCGGCCACGGCGTGGCGGATGGTCACCTCGGGGCCGAGGCGGGCGTTGAGCTCCTCCAGGATCTCGGCATGGCCCCGCAGCTCGCGTCCGTGCACCTCGTACAGCGCGTCGGCGGCGAGGAATTCGAGTACCGCGGCGTGCTCGCGGCGGTCGTAATGATGGTAGAGAGCCGTGTTGAGCCTGGTCAGTGCCCAGGCGGTCGCATCCTCCGGAGTCATCCCGTCCGCTCCTCCGAGGCGATGCTGTCCGGGCCGGCGCGGGTCTTGAGGAGGAAGTCGAACTCCATCGTGCTCCAGGACCGGCCCGACGGGGTCCGCCAACAGCGTCCAGTCGTTCTCGCGGGTCTTGGTGAAGCCCAGCCCTGGGTCGACGATCATTTGGGAGAGGTCGATCCTGGCGGACACCACGATGCCCATCTGGGGTTCGACTTCCTTGACAACCGCCAGCCGGGGGCGCCTTCCTCGAGCCGGCTGCATGCTGGTGAGCCCGCACCGCTGTCGAGTCCACCGACACGTCCCAGTCGATGCCGCCCGCGGCGTCCTCGGCAGCCTGGATGTGAGGCAGCAGCATCGCCCAGGTTCCATCGGCTGACCATCGGCGATGACGTCTATAGACCGTCTCCCAGGGCCCGAACCGCTCCGGCAGGTCCCTCCACCGCACACCCGTCCGCACCCGGTACAGCACCCCGCCGATCACCGACGGTGATCACTCCACCGCCCCACACACGCATCACTACGAGGCAAGAACGACATCAGCCGATCCCACTCCGCATTCGCCAGATCCCCACGACCCATACAGCCAGCCTGACGCCCACAGCCCACTCACGTCGGGAGATCCGAGAAACAGCGCCTACCCGCCGTTGGCGGACTGGCCGTTCAAGGCCGGGCCCAGGTCCACCGGGGTGGACGTGGGGTTCGGCGGCGGAGCGAGGACGATCGGGGCCTGGCCGGCCGGCGGGACCGGCGGGGTCATGTCCGACTTGGGCAGCTTCGGCGGGGTGGTCTGGTTGAACAGCGTGGTGTCGAAGTCGACCAGGCCGGTCTTCTCCATCACCGTGATGTGATCCAGGACGGTGTCGTTGGCCTGGTCGGCCAGGGCGCGCACCAGCGTGTTCTTCGTCGTCGAGCGGATCTTTGCCACGGTGTTGAAGATCGAACCGTGCGTCTGGCGAAGAATGTTGGCGAAGTCGATGTCGAACTGCTTGCCGCTGTCCGCCTTGAGGGTGGTGACGAAACCTTCCTGCTGCGGACTGGCCACGTTGGGCAGCGTCACGTTCAGCATCGGCGCGATCTTGCGGCAGGTCGCGTCCAGCGCCGCGTGTCCGTCGATCAGGTGCTGACTGGCGGTGAGGACCCCCTTGCTCTGTCCCTTCTGGAGCCCGATCTGCCCCACCGGGTGCTCCCACAGGCCGGCAGCGCGCACCGCCACCACGAAGGCCCTGTCCCCCTCGGTCAACGGCCCCCACTGGGTGTTGGCAATGATCCGGTCGTTCGAGGTCGACACGGTGTCAACTCCGAGCATCGACGGGTAGATCAGTGCGCCAAGTGTCAGGGCCAGCGCGCCCCCTACGAAGATACCGCCCACCATGTTCAGCGAACGCTGCACCATTCCTCCTGCCCGTCAAGAAATCCGCCGATCCGTCATCGTCCGACTGGGGCGGACGAAGAGCATTACGTGCGCGGTGCCGTTCAGGTTCACCCGGCCCGGAAAAAGGGTTCATGAACGGCGCACGGGAAGGGCGTGAGTGTGCGGGACGACGGCACGCGGCGTCTTCGGATGTTCCGGGTGTCAGGCGGGTTCAGGGCGAGGACGGCCGGGCAGTGCGGGTGTCCTGCGGCGAGACCAGGAGCTGCGGGTCGGCAGATCCGGCCTCAGCGCGCTGCCCGGTTCCACGAAGCTGCCCAGCCCGGCGTCGGCGATCGGGCGCACCGAGTCCTCGAACACGGCGGTGATGTCCATCATTCCGCGCGGTGGAGAGCCGTGACGCGCTCGTCACGCAGTACGTGGACACCGGGACGGATGCTCGACGGCCCAGAAGCCGACTGCACCGTCTCGCTCCCGGAACCGGGCGAATCGCGCCGCGCGATCCTCGACACCTAGACGAGTCATTCCGAATGCTGACGGTGTGTCTGGGAACGCAGACAGGGCGTCCAAGATTCGTTGTGTGACGAACAACCTAGACGCCCTGCTGACCGCACTGTACGTGAAGATCGACGACGAGATCGGAGGTAGCCGATGGCTTGGCCGACCGCCGCAGCTGACGGATTCTGAGCTGGTCACCCTTGCCGTCGCCCAGGCGCTGCTGGGCTTCACCTCGGAGTCGCGCTGGCTGCGGTTCGTGGACTCCCGACTGGGAGCGATGTTCCCGTACGTGCCCAGGCAGCCGGGCTGGAACAAGCGGCTGCGGGCAGCGTTGCCACTGGTCAAGAGGGCAATACGACTGCTGGCCGTCGATACGGACTTCTGGTTCGACAACCACTGGATCATCGACTCCACACCGGTGGAGTGCGGCCGCTCGCGTCCGACGGTGAAGCGGTCGGACATGGCCGGCTGGGCCGGATACGGGTACTGCGCCTCGCACTCCCGGTTCTTCTGGGGCCTGCGCCTGTTCCTGGTATGCACCCCGACCGGGATGCCCATCCTGTGGGCACTGGCGAACCCGAAACTGGATGAGCGGGAGGTGCTGTCGGCGATGCTGGACCGCGAACCGCACCTGTCCACGGACCGGCCGAGCCTGCTGGTGATCGCAGACAAAGGCTTCGCCTCCAAGGAGTTCGAGGCCGATCTGGCCTTCCGGGGCGCGGAGTTGCTGCGTCCTTCTTTCAAGCGCGAGAAGAAGCGCAGGGGCGAGAGCCTCCTGAAGTCGGTGCGACAGCTGATCGAGTCGGTCAACGACACCCTCAAAGGCCAGCTCGACCTGGAACGGCACGGTGGACGGACCTTCGAAGGTGTCGCCGTCCGCGTCGCCCAACGCATCCTCGCGATGGCCGCCGCGATCTGGCACAACCACAAGACCGGCCAGCCCGTCATACGATCCTTGATCGCTTATGACCACTGACCACATCGGAATGACTCGTCTAGACCAAGGGGCATTCCGCCGAGTACCAGGACCAGGCGATCACCGACCTCGGCAGCCCCGCCGCATGACCAGCCGCTCTCCTTGGCCGATTCCAGGGCCTCGAAAACCGTGAGCGCGTCGCGGAGGGCGGCGACGTCGTGTGTGCGAATGAAGTCCGCGCCGCTGCGCGCGGCATACAGCTCCGCCGTCAGTGTGGCTGGACCGATTCCGGAAAGGCCGCTCCCGGTGAGCGTCCGCAGGAACGACTTCCGGGAGGGGGAGATGAGCACCGGTACGTCGAAGCGGGCTTTCAGCCGTTCGAGACCGGCCGGAGTCCTCAGCGACGGTTCGGGGCCGCCGCCCAGGAAGTAGCCCAGTCCCGGGTCTATGACCAACCTGTCGTGACTGATGCCGGCCGCCTCCCAAGCGGCCAGGCGCTCGTCGAAGAACTCCTCGATTCCTCCGCACACTCCCGTGGGATCCGTCAGCACCTTGGTGGCGGGGCGTGACGCTGTACGGGGGAGGACGGCAGGTGCTTCCTCCCCCGGCCGGTGGGGCCTGCGTCAGGACGCGGAGAGTTCCTCACGGACCGCGCGGGCGGCGCCGACCAGGTTCTCCAGCGAGGCGCGGGTCTCGGGCCAGCCGCGGGTCTTCAGGCCGCAGTCGGGGTTGACCCACAGCCGTTCGGCCGGGATGGCCTTCAGCCCGATGCGCAGCAGTTCGGCGGCCTCGTCCGCGCTCGGCACCCGCGGGGAGTGGATGTCGTAGACGCCGGGTCCGGCCTCGCGCGGGTAGCCGTGGTCGGCGAGTTCGCGGGCGACCTGCATGTGCGAGCGGGCGGCTTCCAGGCTGATGACGTCGGCGTCGAGGTCGTCGATGGCCCGGACGATGTCGCCGAACTCGGCGTAGCACATGTGGGTGTGGATCTGGGTGTCCGGACGTACTCCGCTATCCCGTCCCTGGGCGGAATTGAGCAATGCTGCCGTGCAGGCGGGCATCACGGCCGTGTTCTCCGACGTCAGGGCATGAATCGCGCCCGGTGTTGTGCTCCTGCTGCCGAAGGTCCGGAGGGCCGCACTGAAACTCTGACACTGGCACTGAGTGCCATCAAGCATGGATGTCTGCTGACTTCTGCGAATCTTCACAGCGCCTTTTGCCAAGTTCGCGAAGGGGGCGGCGGGTCGTTCGTCGCCTACGCTGACGATCGTCCGTCCCCGGCGACGTGAGGAGCGCGGTGAGCAAGATCTACGCGGGAGCACGGCTGCGGCGGCTGCGCGAGGAACGCCGGATGAGCCAGGCCGAGCTGGCCCGAGTCCTCGGCATCTCGCCCAGTTATCTGAACCAGATGGAGCACGACTCCCGCCCGCTCACCGTGCCGGTCCTGCTCAGGCTCACCGAGACCTTCGGCGTCGACCCGGCCTTCTTTTCGGAGCGTGACACGAGCAGGCTGGTGGCTGATCTGCGCGAGGCATTGGTCGGCGAACTCGCCGAGGCCCGGGTGTCACCGTCCGACCTCACGGACCTCGCCGCGCGCATGCCCGGCGTTGCCCAGGTCCTGCTCGATCTCGGCCGCCGCAACCAGCTCCTGGCCGAACGGCTCGCCGGTACGGCCGACGGTCGGGACGCCGGGCGGGAGGCCTCCCGCTCGCCGCACGAGGAGATCCGCGACTTCTTCTACCGCCGCCAGAACTACCTGCACGACACCGACCTCGCGGCGGAACGGCTGGCCGAGGAGATCGGCGTCCGCCCGGGCGAGGTCGCAAGGGCCCTCGGCGCGCGCCTCACCGATCGGCATGGTGTGCGACTGGCGGCCGAGACCGGCGAGCGCCTGCACCACTACGACGAGCCGAGCCGGACCCTGTTCCTGTCCACACGCCTGCGTCCCGGCCAGCGCGCGTTCCGCATGGCCACTCAGCTCGCCCTGCTCGAATACGGCGACGAACTGGACCGTCAGGCCGGCGAGGACTTCCCGCCCGGTTCCTCCGTCCGTGACCTGGCCCGCATCGGCATCGCCCACTACTTCGCGGCGGCGCTGATTCTGCCGTACACCGCCTGCCACTCGGCCGCAGAAGAGGAACGCTACGACATCGAACGCCTCACCGACCGCTACGGCCTCGGCTACGAGACCGTCTGCCCCCAGAGCGCAGCACCGCCACTCGGCCAGTCCCTGCGGATCGACGAGAACACCAGCACGTTCGTCCCGTATCCAGTGACCGATCGCACGAACTGACCTTACGACGGGCTTGATAGCCTCATCAGGCCAGTCGAGCCACACCCGAGGCCAGGGAATCCGGTGCGAATCCGGAACTGACGCGCAGCGGTGAGGGGGACGGGCGGGGCACAGAACGCCACTGGGAGACCGGGAAGGCGCCCTGTCCGGACGAACCCGAGTCCGAATACCTGCTGGCACCTTCGCGCCCCGCGCGGAGGGACGTCCGTAGGCCAGGCTCCGCGTACGAGCCCCGACCCCGAGGCATGCCCGTGCTCCGCACCCCCGCACTTCTCCTCGCGTCCGCCCTGCTGCTCACCGCCTGTGGCGGCTCGAAGAGCGGCACCGATGACCCCGGGAAGTCCGCCGCCGCGGGCTACCCAGTGACCATCGACAACTGCGGCCACAAGGTCACCTTGAAGTCGGCCCCGAAGCGGGCCGTCTCCCTGAACCAGGGCACCACGGAGATCCTGCTCTCCCTCGGTCTCGCCGAACGCATGGCCGGCACAGCGACCTGGACCGACCCGGTGATGAAGAGGCTGGGGAAGGCCAACGCGTCCGTGCCACGGCTCGCGGACGACGCGCCCTCCTTCGAGAGGGTCCTGGACGCCGAACCCGACTTCGTCACCGCGTCGTTCGTCTCCACCCTCGGCAAGGGTGGCGTAGCCACTCGGTCGCAGTTCGAGGAGCTGGGCGTTCCGACGTACGTCTCGCCCTCCGACTGTTCGGCGGGCAAGGACAACGACGACGGTGGCGACGGATCGCGAAGCACATCGCTCACGCTCGACGTCATGTACGACGAAATACGTGACCTGGCACGGGCGTTCGGCATCGAGCAACGCGGCGAGAAACTCGTCGCCGAGCTGCAGCAGCGGGTGCGCGAAGCCACCGCCGGGCTGCACGCCTCCGGCGTCTCCCTCATGTACTGGTTCGCCAACTCCCAGTCGCCCTACTTGGCCGGCTGCTGTGGCGCGCCGGGCGCCATCACCCGCGCGGTCGGCGCGAAGAACGCCTTCGCCGACACCCACGACGAGTGGCCCCAGATCAGCTGGGAGACCGTCGCCGACCGCGACCCCGGCGTCATCGTGATCGGCGACCTGACCCGCAAGCAGCAGACCGCGGAGACTGCGCAGGCCAAGATCCATTTCCTGGAGACCAACCCCGTCACCCGCAACCTGACCGCGGTGAAGAAGAAGCGGTACGTCCTGCTCAGCGGGCAGGCGATGAACCCGTCCATCCGTACGGTCGAAGGGATCGAGAAGGTCGCCGCCGGGCTGCGGGACTTCGGGCTCGCCAAGTGAGCACCCGTCTCCTGCTGATGACCGGCGGCGGACTGGTCGCGTTGCTCACGTCGGTCGCCGTCGCCGTGACGATCGGGCCCGCCGACATCTCCACGGGCGACGTGTGGGCGTCCGTCGCGGCCCATCTGGGCTTCGGGGACAGCACGTTGGCACCGCTGCGCGACGGCATCGTGTGGAACCTGCGTATGCCCCGGACCCTGCTCGCCGCCGTGTGCGGGGCAGGGCTCGCCGTGTGCGGGGCCGTCATGCAGTCGCTGCTGCGCAACCCGCTGGCCGATCCGTTCGTGCTCGGGGTGTCCTCCGGTGCGTCCACGGGAGCAGTCGCCGTGGTCGTGCTGGGGGTGGGCGGGGGAGTCGTGTCTCTGTCGGCGGGCGCCTTCCTCGGCGCGCTGCTCTCCTTCGTGCTGGTGCTGCTGCTCAGCCACATCCTCGGCGACAGTGTCGACCGTGTGGTGCTGTCCGGGGTCGCGGCCATGCAACTGTTCTCCGCGCTGACCTCGTTCATCGTGCTGACCTCCGCCGACGCTGAGACCACCCGGGGAGTGCTGTTCTGGATGCTGGGTTCCCTCACGGGCGCCGACTGGGACCAGGTGCTGCTCTGCACGGTCGCCTTGGCCGTCGTCCTCCTGGTCTGTCTCGGCCACGCCCGTACCCTGGACGCGTTTGCCTTCGGAGAGGAGACCGCCGCCTCACTCGGAGTCCGCGTCGCCCGCACCCGGCTGATCCTGCTGTGCGTGACCGCGCTGCTCACCGCAGCCCTGGTCAGCTGTGCCGGAGCCATCGGCTTCGTCGGCCTGGTCCTGCCCCACGCGACCCGAGCCCTCACCGGTTCCGGGCACGCCCGCCTCCTGCCAGTCACGGCGCTGACCGGAGCGGTCTTCATGGTGTGGGTGGACACCGTCGCCCGTACCGTCCTCGACCCCCAGGAGGTCCCGGTGGGCGTGGTGACGTCCCTGATCGGTGTGCCGGCGTTCGTAGCCGTGCTCTACCGCGGACGGAGAAGAGTATGACCAGCCTGCACGCGGACCGCGTCGTCCGGCGCATCGCCGACAAGGCGCTCGTCGACGGCGTCACCCTCACACTGAGGCCCGGCGAGACCGTCGGCCTGCTCGGCCCCAACGGCTCAGGGAAATCAACACTGTTGAGACTCCTCGCCGGGACCCTCGCACCCACTGCCGGGGTCGTCACCCTGGACGGACACCCGCTGCCGGAGGTCGGCCGCCGGGCCACGGCCCGTCGCATCGCCACCGTGGAGCAGCACGCCCACACCCAAACCGAACTGACCGTCCAAGACGTCGTCGCCCTGGGCCGCATCCCCCACCGCCGAGCATGGATACCGCCCACGGCCGCCGACACCGAGGCCGTCACCGAAGCCCTGGCACGCACAGGACTGACCGAACTCGCCGGTCAGTCCTGGCACACCCTGTCCGGCGGCGAACGCCAGCGCACCCAGATCGCCCGCGCCCTCGCCCAGGAACCCCGCGAACTCCTCCTCGACGAACCCACCAACCACCTCGACATCCAGTACCAGCTCGACCTGCTGGATCTCGTCGCGAGCCTGCCGGTCACCACAGTGGTCGCCCTCCACGACCTCAACCTCGCCGCGATGTACTGCGACCGCGTGCTCGTCCTGCGTGACGGCCGCGCCGTCGCGGAAGGCACCCCGGCCGAGGTCCTCACCCCCGCACTCATCGAGCAGGTCTACGGCGTCCGCGCCGAAGTCACCCACGACCCCGGCCACCCCGTGATCCGCTTCCTGCGGCCGGCCGCCCAGGATGGATCTTTCCGGAAGAGGAGCACGACGAGTGACGTCTCGGCAGCGACCTGAGGAAGGCCGCACAGAGCACACCCCAGCCGAACCGGCACCGTGTCGCATGGTGGTCTGCCGGGACTGCTGCTGCGGAAGCCCGAAGGTGATTGGAGTCGATCACGCTCAGCAGACCGCGCGCTTGGCAGAGTCCGCCCCCGTACGTATCTCGGCCTGCCTCGACGTATGCGAACACGCCAACGTGATCGTCGTTCAGCCCTCCGCCGCCGGGCGCGCCGCCGGCGCCCGCCCGGTCTGGCTCGGCCTCGTCAACGACCCCGATGCCACCGAGGACATCGCCGCCTGGGTACAGGCCGGCGGCCCTGGCATCGCCCCCTGCCCCGACATCCTCGACTTCTACGTCTTCACCCCGCCCCGAAGGGCGCGCTAGGCAGCCTGTTCGCAGGGCCCGTCCTCATCGGTGCCCTCGCCGGCCTCACCACCCTGTCCACCGCACTGCCGCTGCCCGCCGTACTCGTCGCCGCCCTGTCCCACCGCGCCCTGGAGAAGCCCACCCTTGACCCTCAGCACCGCGACCACCGCCCCGACGCTGTAACGCCTTCTGGAGCGCACGCGAGGCATACGATGTCGGCCGGCTGAGCGATCTGGCGTTCTGGGCCCAGACCCTGGGCCGGCACCCCGGCCCGCGTCCTTGCCGTCCGTAAGCCCGACCCGGCCGCCTACCTGCAGGCCCTGGAAGCCACCGACGCCGGCGACCCACAACGCGTGCTGTTCACCGACGACCGGGCGACAACTGCCGCGCCGCCCGCTGTTGCCTTGAGAGTCAGGTGAGCAAGGGGGGCTGGTGGACGCGAAGTGGGAGAATTTGGCGGCGCGGGCCCTCTTGCAGACGGCAACGGGAGACAACCGGGCCACGGTCTTGAGTCGTGGAGAGTCGGTGCTCGCCGGCAGACCGGTGGTAGCAGCTGAGGCTGTACGCACTGGACGAGCGGGAGTTGGTCGCCGCGCTGCTCCATCTCTCCGCGCAGGCGCTTTGTGGTGGTTCACCGTCGTGCCGCCGGAGCGGACGCGGACGCGCGGGGAGGAAAGGTATGGCTGAGGACGAGGACGCAGCGGCCGGAGGCGCAGGGCCCGCGGGCCCGTTCTTGCGGGAGTACGCGCCGACGCGCGGATTCCCGCAGGTGAACGCGCAGCGGGCGTCGGTGCTCTTCTACCGGAGCGGCGGCTACAGCGTGGTCACCGTCTCCGGTGTCCAGCACGTCGACAAGCGGGCGCTGGCCCGGCCGTACATCATCTGCGAGATCGCCCTCGGCACCTATGTGGCGCCGCTGCAGATGGAGCTGCCGGCCGCCGGCGGCACCTTCTTCAAGGCCGAGGTGGACATCCAGTGGACCGTGAGCGATCCCTATCTGGCCGCGCTCGAGGTCGTGACCGATGTCGCGGGCCGGCTCACCTCCCCGGTGCGGGAGCGGCTGCGCGAGGTCACGACGACCTACCGGGTGACCGAGGCCGAGCAGGCCAACCGCGCCATCACGCGTGAGTGCGCCGGCGGTCGATGGGCCGACCTGGGCTCCGAACTCGGCCTGCGGGTACGGCTGTACGTCCGCCTGCGGGTGGATGACCGGACCATCGGGCACGCCGAAGAGGGGCGCGACGCGCATGCCAGGCCAAGGTGCCCCGGCTGCGTCGGGAAGAGTTCCGGCACATGCTGCAGGGCGGGGAGCTGGAGCAGCTCAGCTTCATGCCGGCGGCCGATCCGGACGGGGCCAAGGACTTCCTGGAGAAGATCCGCGAGGAGGGCAGGCAGGACGAGAAGGACCGTGTCGCCCGGCTCCTCGCCATGGCCGCCCGTGGTGAACTCGCCACCGTCGACATGGAGACACAGGCCCTCGACCTTCTCAACGAGGGCCGCCTGGGCGGGGTCCAGGGCCCCATCGGGTCGGTGCCCGTCCGCCAGGATCCCCGGCAGCTGGAGCCGTCGCCCGACGGGACGTCCACCCCCGCCTCCAACACGGATGCCACCCGAACGCACACCGACGACTCCGACGCCAGTGGCCCGCTTCCGCCGAGGACGCTGACGACGCCGACGGCGGAGCCCCGCCGGCTGGTTGCGGAACTGGCCGAGCAGACCTCCCCCGGGCGGGAAGTGCCCCTGCACGTACAAATCGTCCGGGGCAGTGGGCGGGATGGGCGGGGTGTTCAGCTGCGCCCCCTCTTCCTCCCTCCTGACGGGGCCCGAGTACTGATCACCATCCACGCTCCTGGTCTAGTGGTCGTCGATGAGCTGCAGCAGGAGTTGCACGTCGTGCCCGGCCGGGACTCGGATGTGCTGCGCTTCCGCTTGAAGGCCCCGACGCCGGGGCTGCACCAGGTGACCGTGTGAGCCTTCCGGGGCGGCACCTTCCTCGGGGAGGTGACCTGCCAGATATCGGTGGAGCACGACAGTGTCACGAGAGACGGTCCTCAGCGCCATGCGCCGCTGCCCTCCATGGCATTCGATCCTGGGGAGATCACGCTCCAGGTTCTGAAGGACGAGGCGGCCGGCACCTTCGGCTTCCAGCTGATCAGGCCGCAGCCCGTCGACCGGCTGGGAGGCGGTGAAGCTGTAACGGCCCAGGCAGTTCACATTCCGGTGCTTGAGCGGCGGCAGCCGTGCGACGTCCTCGTCCTTGATGTCGTGGCCCTCGGCACGAACACGCTCGGCGTGCAAGCCCATCACAGCCGTTCCCCGAGGGAACAGGACGGGCGTTCCTCCAAGGAACCGACGGCGCGCTTCCTCGGGGAACGTCCCGTCTCGCCGAATCGATTTGACGCAGGCCGACGGCAGGGAACGAGCGGACCACTCAGTGCGTCGACCGTCTCAACGAACTTTGTCCTTACTGGTCGGGGCCTCGCGGTCGACTGGCTTCGTTCCGAGTCGGCAGCCGACAAGTCTCCCACCTGTCCGGTTACCAGGTGGTTTGGGGACGGGCGCGATGTCCGGTCGGCGGCGCGGGCGGATCAGCGCAGTCCGGCGAAGAGATCGTTCTCGGGTACGGCCGCACCGGTGGCGTCCTGGACACGTACGAAGGTCTCCGTGCCCATCAACTCGCCGAACCTCTCCTTGCCCATCTTGAGGAAGAAGATGTTCTCGCCCTGACTGGCGTGCGCGGCCAGCGCGTCGAACTTCTGACCGCTGAATGCGGTGGTGTCCACCCACGTGGTGATCTCGTCGTCGGGGAGGCCGATCTCGGCCATCGCGGCGGCCTCGGCAGGATCCGGCTCCGGCATGTCCTCATGAAATTCGCGCATGATCTCACCGAACCGCTGCATCATCGAGCGGGGCATCGTCGTCCAGTACACCTTCGGTGTCAGCGCGGTCATCTCCAGTGCCGCCATCGTGATGCGGTGGGCCTGGATGTGGTCGGGGTGGCCGTAGAAACCATTCTCGTCGTAAGTGACGACCACATCGGGTCGGTAGTGCCGCATGAGTTCCGCGAGTCGGGCGGCGCCTTCCTCCACGGGGGTCTGCCAGAAGGATCCGGGGGTGTCGTTGCTCGGCCAGCCCGTCATCCCGGAGTCGGCATAGTCCAGCATCTCCAGATCGCTGACCTTCAGGACGTCACAGCTCGCCTTGAGTTCTTGGCGGCGCATCAAGGCGACGGCCGCCGGATCGTGCCCGGGATCGCCCGGCTTGACACCCCCCGGTCCGTCACCGCAACGGCCGTCGGTACACGTCACGAGAACCGTGCGGATGCCTTCCGCCGCGTACTGCGCGAGGACCCCTCCGGTACTGGTGGCCTCGTCATCGGGGTGGGCGTGTACTGCCATGAGCGTCAAGGGCCGGTCAGTCATGAAACAGTCCTCCTGCAGAAATGCGTCTTGGTTCGAGTGCGCGGCGGGCGTACCGCGATCCCGGGGCCCGGATCCTGTCGGGGCGGATGACCTCGTGGTCTCCGTGTTCCCCGCCCGTGCGGCGCCGGTCCCTCGGTCGATGCAACAGTGACGGCCGGACCGGCTGTTCCCGCCGCGACCGTTCGACCTTCCAGGCGTCGGCGTTTCAATTCGAACGAGGTACAGGCACGACCTGCACGTCTCAGCGCCACGTCGGATCCGTCTTCCATCCGGCATCAGCCGTGAGATTCCGACACGAAATGTGAGCTGTCCTTTGACAATCCCCTGACAGGGCTCCGCTTCCTACGTCCCGGCCTGCACCACACCGTGACCACACAGGCCCGAAGCCCCTGACTATACGGCCTTGGCCTTTAGGCGAGTCGCTCAGTGGCATCCGGCCACGGAGCCTCCGCGAAAACCCGTTGGCGGACCACGGCGGCACTAGCTTTTCGGAGGCCGTGCGAGAGAACGAGGAGGGGGTACCCGTGAACGCAGTATCGACATGGGTGCTCCCCTCCGGGGTCACGGTCGGGCGGTAGGTCGTCCGGGAGCGCCGCTCTGATCGCTCCCGAGGGGCACGACCATGCGATTCACTTCCGAGCAGCGCCTCGACGACGGCGTCCTCGAACGCGAATTCATCCTCGGCGAGATCCCCGGCAGCGCCATCGACGCCCCCGGGTGCGGTGACCGGCCCCGTTCCGCCGCCGACGAGCAGGCCCGCGCCGACCTCCGCCGGGCGATGCAGGCCGGCGAGCCGGTCGACGAGGTCTTCGAGTCCTTCATCGGCCCGGCAGGTCACCATTCCGCTGCTGTTCCTGCTGCAGTGGGACGACGAGGGGAACCCCCGGCAGCGGGCCCTGGACCTGTTCGACGCCTTCGGCACCAAGGAGAAGACGCTGCACGCCAATATGGGCGGGCACATCGGAACCCCGTGGTTCGAGGTCGACGACGGGAACCGGTTCTTCGCCCGGCACCTGAAGTGAGGCCGGGCCGCCGGGCCGACAGCAGACGGTGGACGGTGTCGGCCAGGACGCCGCTCATCGAGGACAGGTCCCGGCCGTCCTCGATGGCGGTGGCCGGCAAGTGCACGACCGCCCCGATCGCGGCGGTACCGGTGAAGCTAGCCGTCTGCGTGCCGATGACCTGACCGGAGTGGATTGGGTGAAACTCGCGGACCGGGTTCGTTGAGACAGGACACCGGCGCCGCGAGTTTCCGCTTGGGTTGATCGCTGCGGGAGCGGCGTTCGGCGGAGCTCTCCTCGGCGCCGGCGGTGCAGCGCCCAGAGTTCCTCCTCCAAGCCGAGCAGGTATACCTGGACTATCAGGCCATGTACGAGGACGCGTTCCAGGAGCGTTGGGACGAGATGAAACGCCGTGCCCAGGAGTTCGATCCACAGCGGTTGAAGCGGGCCTTCGCTGCACTCGAACTTCGTGCTCCAGCGGATGTAGTCCATACGGCCACTGCACTTCAGCAGTCTCTCCTGTACGACCAACGACCACGCTTCCGAACCAGTCTGGCTTGGCACGGTACGAAGAGACCTGGGACCGCAGATGGCGGCTCGGACCAGGCTGTCCGGGGCTTACCACGGCCAGCACACCCTGTTCCTGAAGGCAGCCAGAACCTCTCTCAAGGTCACTTGAGACGTGGGGATGCCGGTCCGGCACTGTTTGGAACTGGCACCACGCCTGGGTCGTCAGCCACGGCCGATGGTTGAGTGAGATCATGGACAGCTTCGAGATCGATGAGAACTTGGTGCGCTCTCTGGTGCGAGAGCAGCATCCTGACCTTGCAGGCTTGGACGTGCGTGAGGTGGCCGGCGGTTGGGACAACCAACTGTGGCGCCTCGGGAACGAGTTGGCCGTGCGCATGCCGCGCACGGAGCGAGCACCCTCCCTCCTGCGCAAAGAGCACCGGTGGCTGCCCGCCCTGGCCCCGCACCTTCCACTACCGGTCCCGACCCCCATGCGGATCGGTGAACCGTCCGCACGTTTCCCCCGGCCATGGACCATCGCGACATGGGTTCCCGGCGAACCAGCCGACCGTGCCTCAGTCAGCGACGACAGCGCGGGCGACACTTTGGCGGGCTTCCTCAAGGCACTTCATGTGAGGGCACCCGCAGATGCGCCGGTCAGTCAGGATCGCGGCGTTCCCCTCAAAACGCTCTCGGACGGTTTCGAAAGGGGACTCGAGGAAGTCGCCTCCGGAGGCGATGCCGCTGACCTTCGGAATGTCCGGGACGTCTGGGACGAGGCCGTTGCGGCTCCCGATTGGCAGGGCCCGGCTGTTTGGCTGCACGGCGACCTTCATCCAGCCAATGTCGTCGTCTCGGACGGGACACTCTCGGGCGTGATCGACTTCGGTGACATGTGCGCCGGCGATCCGGCGGTCGATCTCGCGGCCGCCTGGGTGCTCCTTCCCGCGGGGGCGGCTGCACGGTTCTTCGACGCGTACGCACACGCGGACGAGGCGATGATCCGGCGCGCACGAGGGTTGGCTGCCGCGAAGAGTCTTTTCCTCATCCTCATGGGCCGGGCCGGGGAGCGGGGCCTGCCAGGCGGCAAGCCGACATGGGGACCCGCGGGCCGGGCGGCGCTTGACCGTGTTCTGGCATCAATCTAGGAGTTCTACGACCGCACCGAGGGGCACGGCCGAAAGGTGGCCCGCGTGGTGCGGGTCCTGACCGTCGATGGCCTCGACTTCCCGCACGCCACACGGGTCGCCCGGGTCGTACGCCACCGCGCCTGCCTGAAGACCGGCACGCGCGGCCGCGAGACGGTGTACGTCATCACCGACCCGACCCGACCCGACCCGACCAGCCGGGAAGCCCCCCACAACGACTCACGAAGATCATTCGTCCGCAGTGGGTCATCGAGAGCCGGCACCACTTCGTAAGGGACACCGCCTTCTGCGAGAACAACTCCAAGGTCCACACCGAGCACGGCCCGGAGAACATGGCCACCTTGCGGAGTTTCGCGATCAACTGCCCCCGTGCCGCCGGACACCACAACATCACCGCCGGACTCCGCAAGACGTCCCACAAGCCGTCCACCCACCCCCTGACTCTCCTCGAACCCCGCTGACCAGCACAGACACGCGAAAAGCCAGACTCTGACACCACCCTGCGAGGTGGGTGGCGATGACCGTCTCGGGAAGCACTCAGGATCATTCGGGTGAATCTGGCAGAGAGAGCCCACGTGAGTCGCCCACAGTAAATGGCGGGTGATTAGGTGCATTTCGACCAAGTGAGTTTGACGCGGAGTCGTGGAGGTTTGAGATGTTGGGAGCGCCGGCCAGCCGACAGCGCCGGAGAACGGGACAGGGAGCACTGGCGGCGCTGTCCGCGCTGGCGGTGGTGACCGGTGGGCCGTTCATGGCGACTGCAGGACCCGCTTCGGCCGCGATGGCTGTCGCCGGCCACAGCGTACGGAAGGCGCAGCGGTCCGCTGCCACTCTCTGCAATTCCTCGGCCTCGCGGCCGCAGTTTTTCGTCGACGAGGCGCAGCAGCCGCCCCTGGCGAAGCCGGACGCGGATAGGCCGGGCGGGTGGCAGCGCGGCGGAGGCGAGCGAGGCGGGGCGGACCACTACACGCTGACGGCAGCAGTCCACTACACGCATCATTTCGCCAGCTCCTGGCCTGCGTCCAAGACTCTGGCCTACAGCACGGCCAACGCTGAGATGGACTACTTCGGGCCCACCATCGTCACCCGGGAGGGGCACCCCATCGATGTGAAGCTGGTCAATGATCTGCCGCCCCCCGGAACGCCTGTCTTCCCTACGTTCCCGACGACGAACAACGAGAACATGCTCACCCTGCATCATCACGGCGGCCTGCAGGGCGCGGAAAGCGACGGAGTGCCCGACCCGCTGGGCTCTGAAGTCATGCCCGGCGACTCCGCCACCTATCGGTATCCGAGCAAGCAGGCCGCTGCGCCGTTGTTCTACCACGACCACGACGATGGGAACACCGGCCCCCACGTCTACGCGGGCCTGATCGGGTACTCACCTCAAACAGATCGCAGAGAACGGAACTTCGGCCTGCCGCAGGGCCCCTTTTCCAAGACGTACGCGCTGCTGAGCGCGTCTTTCGACAGCAACAAGCAGCTGTGTTACACGAAGTGGGGTGACCTGCCCGTCGTCAACGGCACCATCGCGCCCAAGCAGCGGGTGGAACCCCGGCGCTACTTGTTCACCTTCCTCAACGAATCCTCCGCCCGCTACTTCCACCTGTCCTGGCAACAGGAACAGGCGCGCGGAAGCACGAGCACTCCTCCTGCCATGACGGTGGTCGCCAGCGACCAGGGCTATCTGCGCCACCCCGCAAGGGTTTCCGACCTGCTCATCGCACCGGGTGAGCGGTACCGCGTCGTCGTGGACTTCCACGCCCACGACACGCAGCAGTGGGTCCTGGCCAACGACGCACCGGCTCCCTACCCCATGGGCGGGGGAGGGCTGCCCATTCCGCAGCTCATGCGATTCGACGTCGGCCGCGGCACCAGCTCACCGGACCGTTCCCACATCCCGAAAACGATCGAAGACACGAACAATGATCCATCGCTGGGTCACAAACTGCGCAAAGCCCGGCTGCGCATCGTCCAAGCCGCGGAACCCACCGACGGCAACCCCATGCTCGGAGACGAGATCCAACCTCTGAACTACACCCAGCCGGCCACCGAGACCCCACAACTGGGCTCCTGGGAAGTATGGGCCATCCGCAACTACAGCCCCGATGCACACCCGATCCACCTACACCTCATCGATCAGCCGCAACTCATCGGACGCTGGCACGTGGGCCAATGGACGCCCGACGGCAAACCCGTACCAGGCACCATCGGGCCGTTCGAGCCGGCACCCGCATACCAATCCGGGCCCAAGGATGTCTTCAGTTCGGACCCTGACTACATCACGGCCTGGGTCAGTAAATTCCCCATCGAGGGAACCACCGTCTGGCACTGCCACATGGCCACACACGAGGACGGCCTCAACTCGAACGGCGCCATCGAGATGATGCGCCCTCTCGTCGTCGGGCATGAAGAACAAAAACAACTGCCACAAGTCCAGACACTGGAGCGACTCAACAGACTCGTAGGCTGATCCTGGGTGGGAGGTCAGCCAGAGCACGGCCCTGAGTCCCCGAGATGCGAAGGATGCTGACAGCAAGTCAGATGGGACTCGTAAGAGGATCCGTGACCATGGCTGCACCCAGAATGTATCCGCGGGAGTTGAGTGAGCGTGCGGTGTGGATGTACCGCACCGCGGATACAAGGGCACAGGTCAAGAAGCTGGCCGTCGATCTCGGCGTGCACCCGAGGCCCTGCGTGGCTGGATGTACGGGTATCACCGCCGGACGGTGACGGACATGCCGGTCGACGGCCGTCCGGTCGTCGTCCATCCGCGTGTACGGCGGCTGGAATGTCCGGCCCTGGGCTGTCGGCGGCAGACCTTCCGCGAGCAGGTTCCCGGCCTGCTGGAGCGCCATCAGCGCTGCACGGTGCGGCTTGCCGGGCAGATATCGCAGGTGGCACGGGAGTCGTGCAGCTGGGCGGCCGTACGCCTGGCCGGACTGCCAGCCGTGCCCGTCTCCCGCAGCACCGAGCTGCGCCGTCTGCGGCGCCTGCCGCTGCCGCAGCAAGCCGTCCCGCGGGTGATCGGCGTGGACGATTTCGCCCCGCGCCGCCGCCACCGCTACGCCACGGTCATCACGGATGCCGAGACCGGCAGACGCGTTGCGGTCCTGCCCGGCCGCGAGACGGCCACCCTGGAGTCCTGGCTGCGTGACCATCCTGGTTGGTGCCGAGGTCGTGTGCGGGGACGGCTCGGCCACCTGCACAGAGGCCGTGTGTCGCGCCTTGCCCGACGCGGTGCAGGCCAGCGACCGATGGCAGTGCGCCATGAGGCGCCTTGTCGTATCCCCGACTCAGTCGGGATGAATTCGGAAGGAGATTCTTGGGTCTGATGGCTTACCCGATCTGGAAACGGTGACGGGACCAGAGCATGCCAGGAAATCGACGGTCACTCTCAGGCAGTAGAGGCGACGCGTCGAGGGGCCCGCGTGACACGGTGAAAGCTGAATTGCCTGAACCCCAATTCCCAGGAGATTGAAGGTCGAATCCGTCGGAAAGCTGCCCGTAACCGACGCCGCATCCTGCGACGACTTGATGCCATGGTCGACGCACCTTCCGGAATGCGGAGCGATGCCCAGTGAGGGCATTCAAGGGAATGAGTGGGGCACCTACATCACGCTAGAACGTACGACAAGGACGAACATGGGATCGCCTACGGGAAGAGATCTTCCTATGGCGACGGAGGCCCCGTAGTAGTCGCCGGAGTCACGACCGGCCAAGGAGGACGGGAAAGCCGTCCACATCGGGCGAAGGGGACCAGGTGATCGGACACTCAAGACTTGGGAGGTATGCGAAATGCAGAGTGCCGCAACGGTGCTGGGTGTCCTCCGTGAACGCGGCAGGCGTGGCCTGCCGTGCAACGAACTGTATCGACAGCTCTTCAATCCGCAGTTGTATCTCACGGCTTACGGACGTCTGTACTCCAACAAGGGAGCGATGACGCCCGGAGTCACTGGAGAGACCGTGGATGGCATGTCGCTGGGCAAGATCGAGCACGTCATTGACGCGCTGCGCCACGAGCGCTACCGATGGAGCCCGGCTTGCAGGGTCTATATCCCGAAAGGGCGGGGCAGCACGAAACTGCGCCCGCTCGGCCTGCCACCCTGGAGTGACAAACTCGTCGGCGAGGTGATCCGCCTGCTTCTTGAGGCGTACTACGAGCCGACGTTCTCCAACTCCTCACACGGTTTCCGTGCCCGCCGGGGGAGCCACACCGCACTGCGCGATGTGGCCAATACCTGGACGGGGACGGTCTGGCTTGTCGAGGGCGACATCGCCCAGTGCTTCGACCGGCTTGACCATTCGGTCATGCTCAGAATCCTGGGAGAGGAAATCCACGACAACCGGTTCCTTCGGCTCGTGCGCAACATGCTCAAAGCCGGATACCTGGAGGACTGGATCTGGAACGCCACGCACAGCGGGAGTCCGCAAGGCGGGGTTGTTTCACCGATCCTGTCCAACATCTACCTGCATAAGATGGACGAGTACATCGAGAACGTTCTGATCCCGGAATACACCCGAGGCAGGGTCAGGAAGCCGAACCGCGCCTTCTTCAGGGTGTGGGCGGCCATGCAACGCGCCCGCAAGCGTGGCGACCGCATTCAGTTACGGGAGCTGCGTAAGCAACTCCGCAGCATGCCCAGCATGGATACTCAGGATCCTGGCTACAGGCGGCTTCGGTATGTGCGCTACTGCGATGACACCCTGCTCGGGTTCGCCGGACCAAAGGCAGAAGCTGAGGAAATCAAGGAGCGGTTGGCGCAGTTCCTGCGTGACGAACTCAAGTTGGAACTGTCGCCAGAAAAGACGCTCATCACGCACGCCCGCACCCAGGCGGCGAGGTTCCTCGGCTACGACATCACCGTGCACCACAACGACCGCAAGATCACCGGCGGAAAGCGTTCCGTCAATGGGGTCATCAGATTGCGCGTCCCTCGTTCGGTGGTAACTGCCAAGCAGGCCCAGTACATGCAGCGCGGCAAACTCGCGCGTCGGCCCGAGCTGCTGAATCAGGACGATCACGTCATCATCAGCACCTACGGGTCCGAGTACCGCGGCATCGTCCAGTACTACCTGATGGCCGGCGACGTCTTCCGACTCGCCCGGCTGCAATGGGTCATGGAGACCTCGATGCTGATGACGCTCGCCAACAAGCACCGCTCGTCGGTGTCGAAGATGGCACGCAAATACGCGACCACCATCGACACGCCGCACGGGCCGCGCAAGTGCTTCGAGGCACGCGTCGAACGCACCGGCAGGAAACCGCTGGTCGGACGGTTCGGCGGGATCCCGCTGCGACGGGACAAGAAGACGGTCATCAATGACCGTCGGCTGGCCCCGGTCAACACCAAACGCAAGGAGCTGGTCACCCGGCTCCTCGCCGGGCGGTGCGAGTCCTGCGGGCGGATCGATGAGGTGGAAGTCCACCACGTTGCCAAGCTCGCCGACCTCGCACGACCAGGCGACCGGCCTCCATGGGCAGATCTCATGGCCGCACGGCACCGCAAGACCCTTGTGGTCTGCGGAAGTTGCCACGCGGCCATCCATGGCAAGAAACCCGCCCCAGCACTCACGGAGTAGTCACTGGAGAGCGACGTGCGGGGAAAACTCGCATGCGTCGTTCGGGCTGGGGGCCGTGGGAAAAGGGCCTGCTCAGCAGGCACCTCGCCGACGGCCCACCAGTACCCTCTGGCGAAATCTCTGCGACAAAGTCCAGCTCGAGGTCCGCACGCATGCCGGATGCTGGGCCACCATCAACCCGCCCCGCCCCGGCGGCGTACGCGAGCAGACCACACTCGAACGCTGGAACAAGATTCACGACCTCCTCGGCCAGGGCGTCGGCCTGCTCGACTGCTCCCGCCGCCTCGGCCTGGCCCTGAACACCGTCAAACGCTACGCCCGCATGCCCCAACCCCAGGCCCTGCGCATCGCCCTTCCCGCCTACCGGTCCACCCTCGTCGCCCCTTACCGCGGCCATCGGCGCGGCCGGCGCGCGGTCGATCCGGCAGTCGCCGTCATCCCACTACTGCGGGAGATCCGGGAGTTGGGCCATACCGGCAGCGCCAACCTGCTGGTCTGCTACCTCAACCAGGGCCGCGCTGAAGGCGACCGCCCCGTCACCACCCCGTGCCACGCCGGCCGCCTCCTGCTCACCGTCCCCGAGAACCTGCGCCCGAAGGAATCGGCCCTGCTGGAGAAGAACGCCGCCGCGGTCAGACTCGGTTGATGATCCGACGGATGGTCGCCGCGCTCGGCGCGATGCGCACCGTGAAGGCGGACACGATCGGTCGCAGGTTCCAGATGGCGGGTGGAGGAAACCTTCCGAAGTGAGAAGGGGCTGGCCGGACTGGATGAGCACCAGGTCCGCCGCTCCCCTTCCCGGGCCCGCTGGGTCACCCTCGCGATGCCGGCTCGTGCCTTCCTCGCCGTCGTCCGCGCCGACGAACACGCACACCGCCCCGCGCCGGGCGACCTGATCCCGCTGACCTGCAGCTGAGGGGTTCATCGGTCGCTGGGAGTAGGTCCTGCGCCTCAGGCGCGCTTCGCGCCTGCTTGGCTAGGGTCGGTCCTCATGGAGACCAGGGGAATCGTTCGCCGCCAGACGGCGGAGCGTATGCGCGACGCTCTGGAGCGGCTCGTTACCGAGCGGGATGTATGGGTGTCGACGGCTCACCCTGATCACGGGCCGCACCAGGTGCCGCTGTGGTTCTTGTGGGATGGGCGAGCAGTGTGGATGTGCACCAGCGCCACTTCCGTGACTGCGCGGAACGTCCGCAAAGAGCCGCGCGTGCGCCTGGCGCTACCGGACACCTTCGACGTGGTGCTCCTCCAAGGTGACGCGGAGTGCTTCCCGGAACAAGAGGTGCCCGAAGGTGCAGCGGAGGCGTTCGCCGACAAGTTCGGGTGGGATCCACGCGTGGAAGAGGGTTCCTTTCTGTATGTACGAGTGGCCCCAAGGACTGTGCGCGCTTGGCGCGGCGAGCCGGAGCTACGCGGGAGAGTCATCATGCGTGACGGGATGTGGCTGGAATAACAACCGTCCCTGGCCGAAGGTAGTGGTGGCGGACCGGCATCGTGATGCTGGTGCTTGCCGGTACAGCTTTGGCAGTGGCCCTGACTGCGCCGGCGTCGAACCGGTGGTGGTGGGTCGGTGGCTTCGGCACCTACTTCTTGGCCGTGGTCTTTCACATGACCAACTGGATCTATGGCCGGGCGCTTCTGACGGTGACCGGAGTGGAGTTCCGTACCTTCGCCAGCAGGCGATCGATTCCCTGGAGCGAGATCGCCGGTATTGAGAAGCGGCAGTGAGTGTCGCGGAGCGGGCTGTGGTGGGATCTGCGGGTCGTCAGGGTTCGTGGGCGTGCGCTCACGATTCCCGAGACCCTCACCAACCGGATGATGAATGCGGAGATTGAGCAGAAGCAGGCGATGATCGGGGCGAGTGCGATCGGCGTGCGAAGTTCTCAAGTTCCCTGCTGCGACCAGTAGGTCGCTGAGGGTCGGCTGGCTCGAAGACTGGCATCGCCGCCCCCGGCATCTGACCCCGGACATGGCACCGGCGGCAGCGTACGGGCTCCGGGAACGTGTTGGGCTCCCATAGTCCGGTCCGTGTCCGGATCTTCAGCCGGTTCCCTGAGACGGTTCGGCAAGCCGTCCTTCCAGTGCGTCGGCGTTGAGGAGGTGGACGCCGATGCCCGCCAGTTCGGTCAGCGCCGAGTCTGTCACCCGCGAGACCGCGTCCCGCACCAGCGCGACACGGAAGTCCCGCTCGGACGCCTGCACGATGCTTGCTCGCGGGCAGTTGGGCAGGTTACACCCGGCGAACACCAAGGTGTCGACAGCAAGTTCATGCAACAGCTCCTCCAAACACGTGCGATGGAACGCTCCCCAGCGCGGTTTGAAGACCGCGTAGTCGTGCGGGCCCAGGCGCTGGGGACGGCCGGACAGCAGCAGTGCGGAGTCCAGGGCGGGTGCTGCCTCGGGAAGGATTCCGTCGGCCGGCTCACTGCCCGCAGTGCCTGGCGCGGCGATCCGTACCCCCGACTTTAGTAGCCGCCGACGCACCAGGTCGGCGTCGCCTCCGCCGTCCTCGTACAGGCGCACGACGTGCACCACCGGTCGCCCGGCAGCCCGGAAGGCGGACACGGCCCGCCGCAGCGCGGGCAGGATCTCTGTGGTGCCCGGCACGCCGTAGGGGGCTTCGGAGAGGAAGTCGCGCTGTACATCGATCGTGATCAGGGCGGACGTCGCGAAGTGCGGTGCGGTGTAAGGGTCCTGCAGATCAGGCTCTGACGTCGTCATCTGCTGCTGTACCTGCCGGGTCCTGGAGACGGTCCGGGGACGGGGAGACGCGGGCGGCCCGCCGTGGGATCACCACCGCTGCCAGAGACCCTGCCGTTGAACGCGCGAGCATGATCACCGCGGCTTTGGCAGGCATCTGAGGACACCACCATAGGCACTCTCGGCAGGGGAGCGGGGCCCGATGATCAAAAAGGTGGGGTGCTGCCGTGCTAGGAGGTCGGAAGCGTTGGCCCGTCGCCCTCTTGCTCCTGGTAGGAGTAGCGCTGCTCCTTCCAGGCGTCGGCGATGTTGTGGTAGCCGCGTTCCTCCCAGAAGCCGCGCCGGTCCGCGGTCAGGTACTCGATGGCGCGCAGCCACTTGGGGCTCTTGTAGCCGTAGAGGTGCGGGACGACCAGGCGCAGTGGGAAGCCGTGCTCGGCGGTGAGGGGCTCGCCGTTGTGGTGGGTGGCCAGGAGGGTTTCGGGGGTGGTGAAGTCGGCGAGGCGGAGGTTGGCGGCGTAGCCGTACTCCGCCCAGGCCATGACGTGGGTGACGTCCGGCGCGGGCGGGACCAGGTTCAGGACGGCCGCGGCGGGGATCCCGTACCACTCGTGGTCCGTCGAGGTCGGACCGGTGGCGCAGTGGAGGTCGGCGACCACCGTGGTGCGGGGGAGCACGGTGAGGTCGTCGAACGTCCACGTGTGCTCGTCGCCGGTGGCGGTGGCGCCGAAGACGCGCAGGTTCCAGCGTTCGGGGCGGAAACGGGGGACGGGGCCGTAGTGCGAGACGGGCCACCCGTGCACATGGCGCTGGCCGGGGGGAATGGGGCGCGGGGCGCTGGGGGCGCTGCCTGCCGCATTGAGGCGATCGCTTCCCACGAGGGCTCCCTTTCCTCCGGTCGGACCTTCCACGCAGGTAGCGTAGGTGTTCGATCCTCATGGTGCTGACCTCGGGGCGTCCGGCGGTCCACGCGCGGTCGTCCCCGTCCGGCACGTGGCGGCCGGGCGTGGCCGACTTCACGGGACCTCCGAATGGCAGCCCCTTCGCCGACCAAGCGGTCATCCCGGTGCGGGCCGGCGGAGCGCGAAGGGTCGCGATCTTGCGCGAGCCGACGGACACGGCACGACGATGGACTGCACGGGGCCGTACGAGCGTCGACCCCGGAGCCCGTACACCGGCGGAGTCCGCGCCGAACTCGACCAGCGTGCAGGCGGCATGTTGTGTCATGGCACCGGCCCCGCCAACGCCTGACGGGTCGTGGCGTTGGGCATTCTCGTCTGGTGTGACGTGCCAGTAGGGCCACCGTCGTCAAGGGAGATGCACATGCTGAGCAAGCAGGAAGCCGCCGAAGCCGTACGTCAGGCCAAGGTGAAGACCGGGGTCACGTGGGCCCAACTGGCCGAAGCGGTCGGCAAGCCGCTGGCCTGGACCACGGCGGCTCTGCTCGGCCAGCACCCGATGGGCAAGAACGAGGCGGCCACGGCGGCAGCATTGCTCGAACTCGGCGACGATGCCGCTCTTGCCTTCCAGCTTCAGCCGACCCGGGGAGCCCTGGATGCGGCCGTCCCCGTGGATCCCACGATTTACCGGCTCTACGAGGTCGTCCAGGTCTACGGGCCGACCATCAAGGAGCTGATCCACGAGCAGTGTGGCGACGGCATCATGAGCGCGATCAACTTTCGGCTCGACGTCCGGCGTGTTCCCGACCCTGCGGGCGACCGGGTCGTCATCACCCTCGACGGGAAGTACTTGCCGTACCAGTGGTAGCGAGCGCGACCCCTCCGGGCTCCGTTGAAGGGACTTCTCGTCTCAGGCTCCGGCCAGTCCTTTTGGGCAGGCGCCGTCCCAGGACGCGGGCCTCGTACTCTGAGGGCCACTCCGTTCTCCCACGCCTCGTATCCGCCACTCGACCCGGTCCAGGCCGCTTCCGCGTGCCGTCCGCTGGGTCGGGCACCAGTTCTCTTCCGTCTGCAACGACTGCTGCGGCCAAGACCGTGAACCGAAAGAGGGCAGCGGTCAACGGGTGCCACTCGACGCGCCGAGCCGGACGGAGCATCCAGGGCCTCTTCCGCTACTACGCCAAGTTCCTGGCCGAAGCGCGGAACCATGCGAACCGGCTGATCGAGGAGTCCATGCAGCGGTGGGAGGCGCCGATGGGCGACGCGGAGGGCGACTTAGCGGGACCTTGGTTCGGAAATGCCCCGGAACTGCTGGTCAGAGCTGGGATACCAGTGGGAGATATCGGGAGTAAGGGTGCATCTCGACTTACGGCCTAGTCGTGCGCCGCGGAGGGCGCCTGACGGGCATATCGCCTGGTCAGGCGCCCTTTTTCTGTGTCTAGAAGAAGCCCAGCTTCTTCGGCGAGTACGACACCAGGAGGTTCTTCGTCTGCTGGTAGTGCTCCAGCATCATCTTGTGCGTCTCGCGGCCGATGCCGGACTGCTTGTAGCCGCCGAACGCCGCGTGCGCGGGGTAGGCGTGGTAGCAGTTCGTCCACACTCGGCCCGCCTGGATCGCCCGGCCCGCGCGGTACGCGGTGTTGATGTCGCGTGTCCAGACGCCGGCGCCGAGGCCGTACAGCGTGTCGTTGGCGGTCTTGATGGCGTCGTCGAAGTCGTCGAACGACGTGACCGAGACGACCGGGCCGAAGATCTCCTCCTGGAAGATCCGCATCCGGTTGTCGCCCTCGAAGATCGTCGGCTGGACGTAGTAGCCGCCCTTCAACTCCCCGTCGTGCTCGATACGTTCGCCTCCGGTGAGGATCCTGGCGCCTTCCTGTCGGCCGATGTCCAGGTAGGAGAGGATCTTCTCCAACTGGTCGTTGGAGGCCTGCGCGCCGATCATCGTGTCGGTGTCGAGAGGGTGGCCCGGCTTGATCAGCTCGGTGCGGGCGACCGCGGCCTCCATGAACTCGCCGTAGTGGCCCCGCTGGACGAGGGCGCGTGACGGGCAGGTGCACACCTCGCCCTGGTTGAGCGCGAACATCGTGAAGCCCTCGAGCGCCTTGTCCCGGAAGTCGTCGTTCTGCGCCCAGACGTCGTCGAAGAAGATGTTCGGGGACTTGCCGCCGAGCTCCAGCGTGACCGGCTTGATGTTCTCCGAGGCGTACTGCATGATCAGCCGCCCCGTCGTGGTCTCACCCGTGAACGCCACCTTCGCCACCCGCGGGCTGGAGGCGAGCGGTTTGCCCGCCTCCACGCCGAAGCCGTTGACGATGTTGACGACGCCCGGCGGCAGCAGATCCGCGATCAGGCTCATCCAGTAGTGGATGGAGGCCGGGGTCTGCTCGGCGGGCTTGATGACGACCGCGTTGCCCGCCGCCAGCGCCGGGGCGAGCTTCCAGACCGCCATCAGGATCGGGAAGTTCCAGGGAATGATCTGAGCGACGACCCCGAGCGGCTCGTGGAAGTGGTACGCGACGGTGTCGTCGTCGACTTCGCCGAGTGAGCCCTCCTGAGCGCGGATCGCCCCGGCGAAGTAGCGGAAGTGGTCGATGGCGAGCGGGATGTCGGCGGCCAGGGTCTCGCGTACCGGCTTGCCGTTCTCCCAGCTCTCGGCGACCGCCAGCTTCTCCAGGTTCGCCTCCATCCGGTCGGCGATCTTGAGCAGGATGTCGCCGCGCGCGGTGACGGAGGTGCGGCCCCAGCCGGGCGCGGCCGCGTGCGCCGCGTCCAGGGCGCGCTCCACGTCCTCGGCGGTGCCCCGCGCGACCTCCGTGAACGGCTGCCCGTTGACCGGACTCGGGTTCTCGAAGTACTGCCCGCGAGCCGGCGGTACGTACTCGCCGCCGATGAAGTGGTCGTAACGCGCCTGGTAGGAGACGATCGCGCCCTCGGTGCCGGGCGCCGCGTAACGGGTCATGCTGGTCTGCCTCCCGGAGAAGCGCTGCCCGCCGTTGGGCAGCTCTCGCCGCGAGGCTAGGAGCGCGAACGTTGCAACGACGTTGCGGACGCGGCAGGTCGGCCCCCCTGCTCAGCGGCCGACCGACGCCGCGCCGCGAGCACCGCGGGGTGCGGACGGCCCGGCGGCGCGGCCTGTTCGCGCTCCAGCTCCTCCAGGCGCGCCCGCACCGCCGCCGTCGGGCGTACGGCGGCCAGTGCCCGCCATACGTCGAGGTCGTCCTCGCCCCACGGGGCGCACGCCCAGTCCGCCAGCAGGTCGGGGTCGCGACGGGCGATGAGCGCCGTACGCAGCCCGTCGGCGAGGCGGCGCCGCAACCGCACCACTGCCGGAGCCCCCGAGCCCGGCAGCAGCGGACCGGCGTACACCGCCGCGGCCGCCGTGACCGCACCCGTGCCGAGCCGCCGTTCGACGACCGCCACGTCGGACTCGACCGGCGCCGTGAGCCGATAGGGCCGCGAGCCCAGCAGGCCGGGACCGAGGAGCCGGCGCAGCCGGGTCAGCTCGGCGCGCAGGGTCACCGGCGTCACCGACTCGTCCTCGTACAGCGCGCACAGCAACTCGTCGCCCGACAGTCCCTCCGGGTGTCTGGCCAGCAACACCAGGATCTCACTGTGCCTGCGGCTGAGCCGGACCTTTCGGCCGCCCGCGACCAGTTGGGCCTCGTCGCGGCCGAGCGCGGTCAGTTCCACCGTCTCGGCCGCTGCTTCCGCCGGTGCGAGCAATGCCAACTGGGACTCGGCGGCCCGCGCCACCGCCTGCACGAAACCGAGGCTGTGCGGATGTGCGAGCCCGTCCCCGCCCGTGATGTCCACCGCGCCGAGCACCCGCCCCGTGCGCGGATCGTGCACCGGCGCCGCGGCACACGTCCAGGGCTGGACCCGGCGGATGAAGTGCTCGGCCGCGAACACCTGCACCGGTCGGTCCACGGCGACCGCCGTTCCCGGCGCGTTGGTGCCGACCGACGACTCCGACCAACGCGCGCCCGGTACGAAGTTCATCCGCCCCGCTTGCCGCCGCGTCGCCGGATGTCCCTCGACCCACAACAGCCGGCCCTGCGCGTCGCACACCGCGAGGAGATGCTCGCCGTCCGACGCGAACGTCCCCATGAGCTCCCGGAAGAGCGGCATCACCCGGGCCAGCGGATGCTCCGCCCGGTAGGAGCCCAGGTCGCCGTCCGTGAGCTCCACCCGTGCCGTTCCGTCCGGCGCGACACCGGCCCGTGCCGATCGCCGCCAGGAATCGGCCACCACCGAGCGCACCGGTCGCGGCACCGTGCCCGCCTGGGTGAACACCTCGTGCGCACGGCGCAGTGTCCGCACCCGCTCGACGGGGTCGGCTCCTGCTTCGAGTGCCACCCACGGTTCGGTCAACGTGGCCTCCCGGTAGGCGATGCGGCTGAGACCATCGTCACTCCCGGTGTGGGCGCGGACAAGCACTGGGACGGTGCTCCTTGCGCGGCGCTCACATCGGCGTGGGCCGTCGGCGCGTCGCGGGGCCCCTCGGTCAGGCGAGGTTGACGAGCTTTATGTACCGCGTCCAGTCCCAGTTCGACCCGGGATCCGTGTGGTCGGTGCCCGGTACCTCGTAATGGCCGATGATGTGAGCCCGGTCCTTGGGGATGCCGTACTTCGCGCAGAGCGAGGCGGTCAGCTTGGCCGACTCCTCGTACAGTGCGTTGGTGAAATAGGCGGGCCGGTCCACCCAGCCCTCGTGTTCGATGCCGATGCTGCGGGTGTTGTAGTCCCAGTTCCCCGCGTGCCAGGCGATGTCACGATCCTTGACGCACTGGGCGACATGCCCGTCGGCCGATCGCACGAGGTAGTGCGCGGACACTTTCTTCTCGGGGTTCTGGAAGATGGACACGGTCTTGGGGTACGTCTCCTGCGTGACGTGAATGATCACGTAGTCGAGCGAATAGGCCGTCGGTCGAGCGGACGCCGTGTAGTTGGAGGTGGTCGCCGGTGCCCATTCGGCGAGCGGATAGTCGACGGTCGTGGTCTCCGCTGTTGCCTGCGCACCGGGAAGTAACACGTAGGGGAGGGCGGCGAGGGCGGCGCCACCCTTGAGCAGGCGGCGCCGGCTCGGGAACGAACTTGCCCGTTCCATCGGGGAGTTGCCTTTCCGTGGTGGAGGACGCTTCGTTGGTCAGGTCAGGTCAGGTCAGGTCAGGTGAGGTGAGGTGAGGTGAGGTGAGGGGACCGTCCGGCTCAGCGGCGCAGCATCGCGGCGGTCTCGCGCAGTCGCGCATGCAGGCCGCGATGGGTCTCGCGCGGGGGCAGCCACTCCTTGCGGAGCTTGGCGACGCAGGTGTAGTTGGTGTCGCAGACGTTGGCGAGCGGTGACTCGACCGCCTGGGTCGCGAACTGGTACGCATCCAACTCGCTGAACCCGTAGTCGCGCGCCAGCCACTGCACCAGGTCGAGCTGCGATATGCGGAACGCGTCCTCCAACGGGCGTGCCGAGCCGGTCGAGATGATGTGCGTGTCGGACTCGATGCGCGGCCAGGGGGTGGCGACTCCCTTCAGCAGCTCGACGATCACCACCGTGTTCATCGCGCACTCGACGGCCACACCACACGTCTCGCCCTCGCCCTGCCGCGCATGCCCGTCACCGAGGCTCAACAGGGCCCCCTCGACGTTCACCCCGAGGAAGCACGTGACACCGGCGCGCATCTCCGGAGTGTCCATGTTCCCGCCATGCGCGTCGGGCACCAGCGCGGAGCGCACCTCGAGGTTCGCGGGCGCCACTCCGACGGTGCCGTGCATCGGGTCCATGGGCAGCTCGATCCTGATGTCGCTGTCCCGTGCGCTGAACAGGGCGGTGTGCCGCTCCCGGTCGAGCTGCCAGATCCACACGGTCTCCGGCAGCGGAGGCTGCAGGGTGGCCGTGGTGTGCGTGGAGGTGAGCGCGCCGAACAGCGGGACCGTCGTCGAGGCCGCCCAGTCGCGAGCCGGCTCGATCGACACGAAGTGCACCGCCACGGTGTCGCCCGGCTCCGCGCCCTCCACATGGAAGGGTCCGGTCTGAGGATTGAGGAACGGGAACTCGCACACCTCGGACACCAGGTCCTTCTCGGAGCGCACCCGCCCGGCGAAGCAGTCCTCCGTGTACAGATCGAGGACGGTGCCCGGCGCGATGCGTGCCACGGGTGGTGCGCCGCCGAACGTCCAGGCGTACTCGCCCGGTTCCGGGCGCACGGTCAGGATGCGGGGGTCACTCATGGCTGCACGGCTCCGCTCTGCCGAAGGTCGGGGGACGAGGTCTCGTCGAGGTGGACACGGGCGGTCTCGGCTATGCGCCCCGGGTGGCGGCGCAACAGGACGATCAATACCACGACCCCGGCCGTCATCCAGACTCCGACGACCGGTCCCGCATACGAAACGGGCGCGGTGAGTTCGGAAACGAAGTCGAAGACGGGCAGGCCCGCCGCGGTCAGCAACGCGGGGACGAAGGCGACGATGCCCAACAGAGGGAAGATCAGGTGTCGCACCGGTTTGAACAACTCGCGTCTGCGGCGTAGGAAATAACCCGCACAGGCGAGGTTCACCACGATGTACACGCCGATGACGACCGTGACGATCACCGTCGCGAGCAGCAGGAACGCCGTGACGGGGTCGTAGTACCGGCCGAGGCCCAGTACAGCCGCGACCGCCACGGCGAACTGCGCGGCGACTCCGGCGACGGGGGAGCGGTGTCTCGCATGCACATGCGCGAAGAGCCGTGGGAAGACCTTGATCCGGGCCAGGGCGAAGGCCGTGCGGGTGGAGACTGTCGCGCAGGCATTGGCGTTGGCGATCGTGGAGTTGACCACCGCCAGGAACACGAGCACCCAGAACAGTCCGAACGACGCGCGGGCCACGCCTTCCCAGGACGCCGCGCCGGAGGCTCCGAAGCCCCCGAGGCGGTCGGGGCCGAAGTACACCGAGATGGCGTACGTGGTGAGGACGTAGAAGAGACCGATCCCCAGTGCCGCGCCGAGGACCGCACGGTGCATGGTCCGACGGGGATCCTTCGTCTCCTCGGCGAGCGGTGCCGCCGCCTCGAATCCGGCGAAGGCGAGCACCGTGTAGACCGATCCCGCGAACACGCCGCTGACGCCTTCGTATCCCTTGGCCGTGTGAGAGGTCCCGAACACCGACAGCGTGTTGCCACCTCCGGCCTTGGCGATCAGCCATACCGCGAAGACGAGGAAGACCAGCACCTCGAAGACGCCGAGGACGGTGCCGAAGCGGGCCGAGGCGCGCACTCCGAAGTATCCGGCGACCGCGATGATCGCCGCGCCCGCGAGCGACCACGGCCACCACAGGTCGTCCGGGTAGGAGGACCACTCCTGGTGCAGGGTGCCCGCCGTCGTGAACCCGAGTTGCAGGAGCAGCAGCGGTGGCACCAGCGCCTCGACGAACACGTAGCCCCAGCCGACGAGAAACCCCACCGTCGGATGCAGCCCCTGGGCCGCGTAGGTGGCCACCGAGCCCGCGGCGGGCAACTGTCGTGCCAGCTCGGCCACGCAGGACGCGGTGAAGAGACATGCGACGAGCGCTATCACCACGGAAAGGGGCAGACTGCCGCCCGCGAAGGCCGCGCCCGACGGAATGGACGCGGCGACCGCCGCGGCCGGCGCCATGGCCGTGATGCTCTGGAACAGGACCTCCCGCAGCCCGACAGCCTCGCGCCGCAGTCCTGGAACCGTCTCCCCCGACATCTGAACCCCCCGATCCCCGATTCGCCCGGACAGCCGGCCATTGGTCCGACGGCTGCGCCTCGCGTGAATTACGGTACGGCGCTTGCCGGTTGGGCGGGAGGGCACGGCGCGCGTCGGTGGACAACTCCGGGACTGTGGACAACTCGGTCACCCATGAGGGAGAAAGAGACCCTGAGTACCGCGCCGTCGACCGCGATGACCGCGTCGACCGAGATGACCGCGCTACGCCCGCTCCGCGAACCCGGCCGGATCGTCGAGCACCGCCCGCACGACCGAGTGGGCGGCCCCCAGCAACGGCCCCTCGGGTCCCAGCGGTGACACGGACACGGCACAGGCGGGGCCCGCCGTGCGCCGTGCCAACTCGCCCTCCAACGACGGCAGCAGCCACGGCGCGAGACCGGACAGCGCCCCACCCAGCACGACCGTCTCCGGATCGAGCAGGTTGACCGCCCCCGTGAGCGCGATACCGAGCGCGGTCCCGGCGTCCCGCAGGGCACGGCGTACCTCCACATCGCCCTGGGCGGCGCGCTCGGCCAGCAGCCCGACACGGTCCTCGCGTGGCTCCAGACCGGCCGCGCGCAGCACGGCCTCCTCACCCGCGTACTGCTCGAGGCAGCCCCGTCCGCCACACGGGCAAGGAGGCCCCTCCGGCCGCACCGGGACATGCCCCAACTCGCCCGCGAAACCGCGCGTTCCGCGCAGCAACCGTCCGTCCACGACCACGGCCGCACCGATGCCGATCTCCGCGGACACATGCAGGAAGTCGCGCGGGGTGGCGTCGCCGAGCCACAGTTCCGCGAGGCCGCCGAAGTTGGCCTCGTTGTCCACGGTCAGCGGGAGGTCCCCGGGCAGCAGCGCGCCCAGGTCCGTGTCCTGCCAGTCGAGGTTGGGGGCACGAACCACGGTCCGGGCGTCGCGGGCCACCAGACCGGGCACCGCGACCGCGAGGCCCGCGGGCCACAGCCCCTCCCGTTCGGCCTCGGCTATGACCTGTCGCACCAGCGCGGTCAGCTCCCGCAGCACCGGCTCGGGCGGCCGGCCGCGGTTCGTGCCGTGTCGCACCGCCCGCGCCCGTACGGCACCGCGCAGATCGACCGCGCACACCGCCAGATGGTCGACACCCACCTCCGCGCCTATTCCGGCGGGGCCGTGCCCGCTGACGGCGAGTGCCGAGCCCGGTCGTCCCACCCGTCCGGGGCGCTCGGGGCCCAGCTCTTCGAGGAGCCCCGAGCGGATCAGCTCGTCCACCAGCGTCGAGACCGCCGCCCGCGTCAGACCGATGCGCGAGGCGACGGCGGCACGCGACAGCGGCCCCTCCGCGCTCACGGTGTGCATGACACGGGAGAGGTTGCGGCGACGCATGCCTTGTTGGGTGTCGGGCAGTCGACGGCCGGAACCGGTCGGGTGGGCCTCGTGCAGCGGTGCGGTCATGCCTCCGTCGGTCCTCTTCCGGCCGGTCCCTCTCGGGGCTGTCCTCGTCCGTGCTCGCTCAGTGCTTGTCCGGCTCCCGCTCCAGGAGCGGGGCCGCGTCGGAGAGTACCCCGGCGATCCTGGCCAGCGTCTCCTCGTCCCGGTCCACGGCGTCGAGCACCGGCCCGTGGGCCGTTCCCCAGCGGCGGGCCACCGCGGCCGGGTCCTCGCCGGTCAGCAGGCCCGCGGCCTGCGCGGCGGCGCCCAGTGCGACCAGTTCCTTGGCCTCGGGCACCTGAACCGGACGTCCCGACAACCGGCGTACGGTCTGCTGCCAGGCCGTTCCCCGGGCACCCCCGCCGATGAGCAGCAGCGGCGCGGAGCGGTCCGCGTCGGGGTCGAGCACCAGGTCGAGGGCGCCGAGGAGCGAGTGGACCGCGCCGTCGTACGCCGCCTGCAGCAGCTGCCCTCCCGTCGTGTCGTGCCGAAGGCCGTGCAGCAGCCCCGAGGCATGGGGCAGATTCGGGGTGCGCTCACCGTCCAGGTAGGGGAGCAGCGTCACGCCGGCTCCCGGTTCGACGGCCTCGCGGTCGAGGCCCAGCAGTGCCGCGACACGGTCGACGGCGAGCGTGCAGTTCAGGGTGCACGCCAGCGGAAGCCAGTCGCCGCGCGCGTCGGCGAAGCCCGCGACCGTGCCGGTCGGGTCGGCGGGGCGCCGTGTCGAGACGGCGTACACCGTGCCGGAGGTGCCGAGGCTCAGTACGGCGGTGCCGGGGCGCAGTCCGAGGCCGAGCGCGGCGGCGGCGTTGTCGCCGGTGCCGGCGGCGACCAGCGTGCCCTTGGAGAAGGGCAGCTCATCGCGGGCGTGCACGGTTCCGGCCACCTCGCCGGGCCGGGCGATGCGGGGGAGCAGGGCCGGATCGAGTCCGACGTGCGCGAGGACCTCCTCGTCGTACCTCTCCGTCCCGGAAGCCCACCAGCCCGTACCGGAGGCATCGCCCCGGTCGGTCGTGCCCTCTCCCGTGAGGCGCTCGGTGAGGTAGTCGTGGGGCAGCCGTACGGCCGCGGTCGCGCGGACGGCGTCGGGCTCGTTCTCGGCCAGCCAGGCCCATTTCGTGACCGTGAAGGAGGGGCCGGGCACGCTGCCGGTGCGCTCGGCCCAGACCTTCGGGCCGCCCAGCTCCTCGACCAGTCGGCGGGCCTGCGGCGCCGAGCGCACGTCGTTCCACAGCAGGGCCGGGCGTACGGGATCGCCCTGGGCGTCGAGGGTGACGAGCCCGTGCTGCTGGCCGCCGATCGACACCGCGGCGGCCTCGTGGGCCGCCTCGCCGCACTGGTGCAGCGCCTCGCGGAGCGCGTCCCACCACTGCCGCGGATCGCTCTCGCGCCCCGCCCCGGTGGAGACGGTGTGCGACGCCTGCCCGCTCGCCACCACCTCTCCGGTCGACGCGTCGACGACCAGGGCCTTGGTGGACTGGGTGGATGTGTCCACCCCGACGACGAGCGGACCCTCGGCTGCTGACATCGGGCTCTCCCTCTTCCGCGGCTCCGCGGGATCTGTCCTGGTGGTGGGGCTTCTGGACCTGTGTGGCCCAGGTTTCGCACTTCGTCTCTTCCCAGAGATGCCTCCGCATACTAATTTGTTAACCGCCATGACGAAATAGTCGGAGCTAGCAAGGAGCCGCGGCATGAACTACCAGCCCACCCCCGAGGACAGGTTCACCTTCGGCCTGTGGACCGTCGGCTGGCAGGGAAGGGACCCGTTCGGCGACGCCACCCGGCGCGCCCTGGACCCGGTCGAGTCGGTACAGCGCCTGGCCGAGCTCGGCGCCTACGGCGTGACCTTCCACGACGACGACCTGATCCCGTTCGGGTCCTCGGACAGTGAGCGCGAGTCGCACGTCAAGCGCTTCCGCCAGGCCCTGGACGCGACCGGCATGAGGGTGCCGATGGCCACCACCAACCTGTTCACGCACCCCGTCTTCAAGGACGGCGCGTTCACCGCGAACGACCGGGACGTGCGTCGCTACGCGCTGCGCAAGACGATCCGCAACATCGACCTCGCGGTCGAACTCGGCGCGCAGACGTACGTGGCCTGGGGCGGCCGTGAGGGCGCCGAGTCCGGTGCCGCCAAGGACGTACGCGTCGCCCTCGACCGCATGAAGGAGGCCTTCGACCTCCTCGGCGAGTACGTGGTCTCCCAGGGCTACGACCTGAAGTTCGCGATCGAGCCGAAGCCGAACGAGCCCCGCGGCGACATCCTGCTTCCCACCGTCGGCCACGCGCTCGCCTTCATCGAGCGCCTGGAGCGCCCGGAAATGTACGGCGTCAACCCCGAGGTGGGCCACGAGCAGATGGCCGGGCTGAACTTCCCGCACGGCATCGCGCAGGCCCTGTGGGCGGGCAAGCTCTTCCACATCGACCTCAACGGCCAGTCCGGCATCAAGTACGACCAGGACCTGCGTTTCGGCGCCGGTGACCTGCGTTCCGCGTTCTGGCTGGTCGACCTCCTGGAGACCGCCGGGTACGCGGGACCGAAGCACTTCGACTTCAAGCCCCCGCGGACCGAGGACTTCGACGGGGTGTGGGCGTCGGCCGAGGGCTGCATGCGCAACTACCTGATCCTGCGGGAGCGTGCGGCAGCCTTCCGCGCCGACCCCGAGGTCCAGGAGGCGCTGCGCGCGTCGCGCCTCGACGAACTGGCGCAGCCCACCGCGGCGGACGGCCTGACGGGACTGCTCGCGGACCGTGCGGCCTTCGAGGAGTTCGACGTGGAGGCGGCCGCCGCGCGCGGGATGGCCTTCGAGCGGCTGGACCAGCTCGCCATGGACCACCTGCTGGGCGCGCGGGGCTGATCGTGCCCCGGTGAGGCGCTGGCCCGTCTCCTGGCGGGCCGGCGCCTCACATCTCGCTGCGCGGGACCCTGCGGGAATGCTCCGGAACCATGCGGTCCACGGCATGAGTGCGTATCAACTTCGGCACAGGGCTCGCCCCGTGACCGGTTCGAGGCGACTCTTGACGGTATGGCCACCCCGCCCTTACCGCCCCAGCCTCCCCGGCCGCCAGGAAACACGCCCCCTCCGGGAAACGGTGGCTTCGGCCCCCCGCCCGGAGACTATGGTCCTCCTTCGGGAGGCTACGGTCCCCCTTTCGAGGGCTACGGTCCCCCTCCGGGGGGTGATGGTCCCGAGCCTCCTTCTGGATCTCCCAGCGGTCCGGGAGACCAGGGCGGAGGACGGCGCCGCACCCCGTTGTTCCTCGCGCTCGCCGCGCTCGTTGCCGTCGTGGCGGTCGTCGCCGTGGTGTTGATGGTCCGCGGCGGTGGCAAGTCGCCCGACAAGAAGGGACCCACCGAGAGCGGCGGCACTCAGGGATCGTCCTCGCCGTCGCTGACCATTCCGTCCGAGCTGCCCAGCGAACTGCCTTCGTCGCTGCCTTCGTTCCTGCCCTCGGAGCTGCCGAGCGATCTGCGCAGCATCCTGCCGAGTGACCTGCCGAGTGACCTGCAGTCGCTCCTGCCGACCTTGGCGAACGGCGCGGTGCCGTAATCCGCTGACGATGACGGGCACGCGCGCGTGGAGGCCGTTTGGCGACTCACGCACGCGTGCCGTACGAAAAGGGTCCTGAGGTCAGATCCCGTGCGGCAGTCGTACGTACGTGACCGTCGTCTCGATTCCGCTGTCCACCAGCCGGCCCTGCGCGTCGAACGCGCCTGCCCCGTCGGTCATCCCGAAGTCGTTGTCGTTGATCAGCGCGAGCGTGTCGCGGTCCACGCGCGCGACGCCCTCGATCTTTCCGGGTACCCCCGCGACCGTTCCCAGGTCCACCACCAGACGCTTGGCGAGCACCGGGACGCCCGAGGCGGCGGGATCGTCGAGCTGTTCCAGGGAGGGGGATGTCATGTCGCTGTCCCAGGGACCGCCGAGGATGTCCGCGCCACGCGTGAGCTTGACCATCTGCAACCGTGCGGCCTTGTCCGTGCGTTCCTCCACCAGCAGTCGATCGTGGCCGACGGCCACCACGGACGAGATCTTCAGCTCGGACGTGTCGTCCTCGCTCGGGTCGACCACGTTCACCGGGTCGAAGCGGTAGGCGTACTCGGCGGTGACGGCCCGCTTCTTCGGGGAGAAACGCAGCAGCCGCGTCGTGCGCGAGGCGTCGCCCGCGTCACCGTCCGGCAGGGAGAGCGGGCTCTGCACGGCCATCACCAGATCGCCGCCGAGGAGTTGGGCGAGCCCTTCGAAGCCGCGATTGATCTTCCGGTGCAGCAGGACGGCGGGCAGCGCCTCGACCACCGGGTAGTCCGCGCCGGTCAGATTCAGCCCCTTGGGCACATAACGCGTGAGGACCTTCCCACGCGCGGAGACATGGATCAGCGAGGGACCGTACTCGTCGACGAGCCAGAAACTGCCGTCCGCGGAACGGACGATGCCCTCGGTGTCCACGCCGTTGGGGTTGTACGCGAGCGGGGTCTGCGCGTCATAGGAGTACGGCGCCTCGTCGCGGCCCGCCTGGTTGGACAGCCCGGTGACGGGCTTCCCGGAGGACGTGGTGATCGGGAGCGCGTCCAGCACCTTCACGGTGTCACCGGACACCTTGATCTTCACGATCGCAGGGTCGAAACCGGGCACCGGGAACGTGCGGCGCTTCTTGCCGTCCACCTTGATCTGTCCGTTGGGTCCGCGGTCGGTGACCGTCCAGAACTCGCCCTGGCGCCCAGCCGGGTAGATGTCGCTACCGATCCCACCGAGGTCCACCCCTCGGTCGTCGCCCACCGTGCCGGGCAGCAGCGCGTCGCTGAACGCGCCCAGGGGGATGTCGCCGAGGGTCGCGGTGCGTGTGACCCTCGGCTGCGAGGGGTAGCCCTGAGCGCTCGCGGTGCCGACCGCCACGAGGGCGGCCAGCATCGCGAGCGGTACACCCGCCGCGACGGTTCGGTGGACGTGGCGCCGGCCGACGGCGTGCGGGGACATCGAGCCTCCTGAGGCACAAGTTCGTTGACAGTGGCCAGAGTTGGCCGCTCCATCGAACGTGGTGCGACTTCGAGATGAACGTGGGGCGTCAACCATTCATCGGGTCGCCGCCCGTGTCTCCCCGCGCCATCGCGAGGGCGGTGGCCGGATCCCCTGTCGCCGGTCCCGCGGGAGCCCAACGGCCCCGCTCCTTGCGGTACGGCCACCATCGGCCGTCGCGCCCCAGGCGCAGCTGGGCAGGTGCGCCGACGGCTGTCCAGCGGTTGCGGGTGGCGCGCAGTCGCGGCCGCTCGTCCTCGTCCCAGGCCGCCTCCAGGGCGGTACGCGCGCGTGCGAGTGCCTCCGCCTCCACGGTCCACTCGGCCTCCAGGACGGCCAGCGCGACCACACCCCCGTGGTGCCAGGCGCGCACGGCGAGCGCCAGTTCCTGCCGGTCGCGCTCCGATCCGTCGGCCAGCCGCTCGACGATCGCACCCTCCGTGGCGGCCGCTGCGAGCCGAACCGCGTCCTGCTCAACCGTCAACTCCGCCGCCGGTGCTTCCTGTCCGTGAGCCGACCTGAGCGCCTCGGCAAGCAGCCGATGCGCCTCGGCCGCGGTCGCGGCAGCGAGGAACTCGACCGCGGACGGGTCGACGCCCGGTGCGGGCGCGGCCTCTGTGTCCAGGGAGGGCGGGCGGCCAGGCACCTCGGGCAGTACCGGAGGAGCCGGCAGGGACGGCAGGATGTCCCCGGCCGCATACGCCTCGGCGGCGTCCACGCCCCGCTGGGCGGGTTCCAGGGCGCCCGGCCGATCCTTCGCGGTCGCGCTGCCGCGCAACTGAAGCTCGTCCAGCAACGCGCGTTCGGCGCGGCCGCGCATCAGCAGCAGGATGAATGGATCCTGGTCGAGCAGCCGCGCCATCTGATAACAGAGCGCCGCGGTGTGCCCGCAGTGGTCCCAGGCCCCGCAGTCGCACTCGGCCTCCAAGTCGCCCAGCCCCGGAAGGAGCTCGACTCCCGAGGCCGCCGCGTCCTCCACCAGATGTGGGGGCATCTCGCGGTCTAGCAGCGCCGCGACATGCCCGGCCCGTTCAACGGCCATGTCCAGGAAGCGCTCCCACTGCTCCTCGGACAGCTCCTGAAGCAGCACATCCGAGCGGTGCGCGGTGCCGTCCCGGTCCTGGACTACGGCGGTGATGCGTCCCGGCCGCACCGACACGGCCCCCACCGCCCCCGCACGCGCGAGTCTGCGGCCCGTCTTCACCTGCTGGGAGTCCAGCGCCGCGTCCTCCAGCGCCTTCAGCCAGGCCCGGCCCCACCACGTCTGCGCGAAGCCGCGCCCCTGTGCGGGCGGCAGCGCCGCGAACGTACGCTCCTCGTTCCCGTCCGTCATCGTGCGTCCCCTCGCAGCTCCACCAGGTCGGCCAGTTCGGCGTCGGACAGCTCCGTGAGCGCCGCCTCTCCGGCGCCGAGGACCGCGTCGGCCAACTGCTGCTTGCGCCGCAGCATCTCGGCGATGCGGTCCTCGATGGTTCCCTCGGCGATCAGCCGGTGCACCTGCACGGGCCGGGTCTGGCCGATGCGGTACGCGCGGTCCGTGGCCTGCGCCTCCACGGCGGGGTTCCACCAGCGGTCGTAGTGCACGACGTGCTCGGCCCGCGTCAGGTTCAGTCCCGTGCCCGCGGCCTTCAACGACAACAAGAAGACAGGGATTTCGCCCTCCTGGAAGCGCTCCACCATCGCCTCGCGCTCGTGGACGGGCGTCCCGCCGTGCAGGAACTGCGTCGCCACGCCGCGCACCGCGAGATGGCGCTCGATGAGTCGGGCCATCCGCACGTACTGCGTGAAGACCAGAACGCTCGCCCCCTCGGAGAGGATGGTGTCGAGCAGTTCGTCCAGCAGTTCCAGCTTCCCCGACCTGCCCGGGATCTTCGGCCGGTCCTCCTTGAGGAACTGTGCCGGGTGGTTGCAGATCTGCTTCAGCCCGGTCAGCAGCTTCACGATCAGACCGCGCCGCGCCATGCTGTCCGCGCCCGAGATCTCCGCGAGGGTCTCCTGCACCACCGCCTCGTACAGGCCCGCCTGCTCCTTGGTGAGCGAGACGGCACGGTCGGTCTCGGTCTTCGGCGGCAGCTCGGGCGCGATACCGGGGTCCGACTTGCGCCGCCGCAGCAGGAACGGCCGGACCAGCTGGGCGAGCCGCTCGGCCGCCGCGGGATCTTGAGAACCTTCGACGGCCTGCGCGTAACGCGTCCGGAAGGAGCCGAGACTCCCGAGCAGGCCCGGCGTCGTCCAGTCGAGGATCGCCCACAGTTCCGAGAGGTTGTTCTCCACCGGCGTGCCGGTGAGCGCCACGCGCGCGCGTGCGCTGATGGTGCGCAGCGCCCGCGCCGTCGCCGAGTAGGGGTTCTTCACATGCTGGGCCTCGTCTGCTACGACCATGCCCCACGGCAGCTCGGCCAGGCGCGGCACGTCGAGCCGCATCGTGCCGTACGTGGTGAGTACGAACTCCCCGTCAGCCAGGCCTTCCAGACTGCGCCGCGAGCCGTGGAAACGGCGCACCGGAGTGCCGGGCGCGAACTTCTCGATCTCGCGCTGCCAGTTGCCCATCAAGGAGGCGGGGCAGACCACAAGGGTGGGGCCCGCCGTCGACGCGTCGGTCTGCCGGTGCAGATGCAGGGCGATCAGCGTGATCGTCTTGCCCAGACCCATGTCGTCGGCCAGACAGCCGCCCAGTCCCAAGGAGGTCATCCGGGCGAGCCAGTTGAGGCCTCGCACCTGGTAGTCCCGCAGCGTCGCGGTGAGCGCGGCGGGCTGCCCGACCGGCTCCTGCCCCTCCGGGTCCGAGAGCCGCTCCCGCAGCGCCGCCAGCCACCCCGTGGGCCGTACGTCGACCCTCCGGCCGTCGACCTCCGTAGAGCCCGTCAGAGCGGCGCTCAGCGCGTCGATGGGCGTGACCTTGCGGTCCTGGTGCGCCCGGGCGCGGCGCACCTCCTGCGGGTCGACGAGGACCCACTGGTCGCGCAGCCGCACCATGGGGCGGTTCGCCTCGGCGAGGTGGTCCAGCTCCTGCCGTGTGAGTTGTTGGTCGCCCAGCGCGAACCACCAGTCGAAAGCCAGCAGCGCGTCCGCGGACAGGAAGGAGGGGGTGTCCGACGCGACCTTGTCCGGACTTCGCTTGTCGTCCGGCGGGCCGATGACGGCACGCGCGGTCAGCTTGCGCGCCAATTCCTTGGGCCAGTGGACGTCGACGCCGGCGGACGCCAGCATGCGGGCGCCCTCGCCGAGGAGTTCGGTGACCTCTTCGTCGGCGAGTTCGACGGCATCCGGCACCGTCGCCGAGAGCAACGGGGTGAGCGGGGGCCAGGTGCGGGCCGCGCGGCGCAGGGCGAGCAGAACGTCCATCCGCGCGCGCGGGCCGAGGGCCGTCGATCCGTCCCAGACGGCGGAGGCGTCCGCGACGAGACCGGGGTCGCTCACGCTGTGCACCTGCAGCACCCCGCGGAACGGGAGCCGCGTCTCGTCCGCCCCGACCGACGCCAACCCGGGGATCTCGACGCGCAGCGAGATGCGCACGCCAGCGTCGTGTCCCGCGGCCACGTCGGCGGTCCAGGCGCGCTGCTCCGGCACGTGCTGCGGCTCCGGTGCCGCGTAGGCCGGGCCACCCGCGGCCAGCGAGGCGGCGGGGGAGCGGGGCAGCGCGTCGGCGACCGCGTCGAGGAAGGCGCGCAGCAGCCGCTCGGGGTCGGGCAGCCGCACCGGCTCATCGCCGTCCACCGGCACGGAGTGCGCCTCGGGCGGCATCGCCGCGGCGAGTTCGCGTACGCGTTCCAGGTCGTCGGCGCGCAGCGGACCGGCGCGCCACGCGTCGTGGTCGCTCGCCGTCAGGCCCGGCAGCAGCAGCCCCCGCGCGGCGAGTTGGAGGGCGAGCACGGCGGCCGCGCCCCAGAACGCGGTCGCCCGGTGTGCGTGTGCGGCGGTACGCGCGCGTGTGAGGACCGGCAGCGCGGCGCGCATCGGGAGCAGGACGGCGGGCACCGTCACGAGTTCGACACCGTCGTCTCCGGGCAGTGTGACGGTCAGGTCTTCGGCGGTGCCGGACGCCATCGCCGGTGGGACGTCGCCGTCGGGTCGCCAGAAAGCGACGCTTCCGGTACGGGACGGATCGGCAGGCATGAACACGGCACAACATCGGGCCAGTTCGGAGATCTCGGCGGGCGTTGCCGCAGGAATTCTCTGCACAGCGATGCGTATTCCTCAAATTTGACTACTGGGTCGGAGTCGCCGAGGGTACAGCACTTCGCACGCCGGGGCAGGGAGGCTCGGGACGTGAGGCGACTCACCCCGAGTCGGGGGTGTACGTAACCCCCCTGGACGCACGGGGAAAGCCTCCGTACGGACACGGGTGGTGGCGCCATGGCCGCTGGAGGTCACTGATTCGTACGTTTCATCAGGTCAGCCCTTTCCCTGAGAACCGGAGACCCGCCATGCCCCAGACCGCCACAGCCGTCGTGGAAGACCCTCCAGGGGCGGGTGTCGAGCAGAGCCCCGGAAGTGAGTTCGCACCCCTCCTGCGCACCGTCAGGGCGCGGGGTCTCCTGGACCGGCGCCACGACTGGTACGCACGCGCCATCACCGTGAACGCGTTGGCCCTGGCCGCGGTCGTGACGGGTGTCGCCCTGATCGGCAACTCCTGGTGGGCGCTGCTCCTCGCCCCGCCGCTCGCCGTGTTCTCGGCCCGCACGGCCTTCATAGGCCACGACGCGGGCCACGCACAGATCACCGGCGACAAGTCGGTCGGCCGCGTGATCGGCCTGATCCACGGCAACCTGCTCCTCGGACTGAGCTATTCCTGGTGGAACAACAAGCACAACCGCCACCACGCCAACCCGAACCACATCGACAAGGACCCCGACGTCGTCGCCGACGTCCTGGTCTTCACCGGCGAGCAGGCAGAGGTCCGGGTCGGCTTCCGGCGCTGGCTCACCCGCAACCAGGCCTGGCTCTTCTTCCCGCTCACCCTCCTGGAAGGCGTCGCCCTGAAGGTCCACGGTTTCCAGGACCTGCGCCGGCAGCCCCCGCGCGAGCGGGTGGTGGAGGCCCTGCTGCTCGTGACCCACGTCGTGGTGTACGCGACCTTGCTGCTCACTTCCATGTCCCTGGGCAAGGCCGTGGTCTTCGCCGCGCTGCACCAGGCACTGTTCGGCCTGCACCTGGGCATGGCCTTCGCGCCCAACCACAAGGGCATGGAGATGCCCGACCCGGACGGCGAACGCTGGGGCCACCTGCGCCGCCAGGTGCTCACCTCCCGCAATGTTCGCGGCGCCGCCCTGACCGACTGGTTCCTCGGCGGCCTCAACTATCAGATCGAGCACCACTTGTTCCCGAGCATGCCTCGACCCCATCTGAGGCTCGCCCAGCCGCTGGTGCGCGCACACTGCCGGGAATTGGGTATCCCCTACGCGGAAACCGGGCTTGTCGACTCCTACCGGCAGGCCCTGCGCCACATGCACGAGGTCGGCGAACCTCTCAGGACCGAGCAGCCGCGAAGGTCTCAGGGGGCGAGCGAGGGCCGAGGATCTCAGGGGTGAGTCAGGGGAGCGCCTCAGGGATGTCTCAGGGTCGCGCACTGGAACCGTGAGAGGCGCGGACCCGTTTTCAGGACAGAGAGCGGCAGCAGCCGCGAAGGAGGCGACACATGTCGAAGAACGCGAAGATCGCCGCAGGTGGTGTGGCGGTCGGCCTCATCCTGCTGTTCTGGTTGCCCTGGTGGGTCTCCTTCCTGATCGTGGTGGGAGTTCCGGCGGCCGCGTACCTGACGCTGGACCCCTCGCAGCGGCGCAGGCTGCGCCGCATCACCCGCAAGGAACTCGGCCGCTGAAGCACTGCCGATCGGGCTCGTTCCCCCGCGTGAGGGAGACGGCTCCGACGCCGCTCGCGGGCCTGCCGACGGCACGGTCCGCGAGCGGCCGAGTACCCCGCTTTCTCCGGGGCGAGGAGCCACCCGCTCCACGGTGGCCGGCCGCGGGCCGCTCGGCGAGGGATCTTCAGGCGGGGGTCTCGGGTGCCCCCGAGCGCGTCCGGCGTCGTCCGCCGCGACGCGGGCACCGCGCGACCGCTCAGCTGGGGCGTACGGCCATTTTGTCGAGGGCCTCCAGGAGACCGGGCAGTTCAGGGCCCCGGCCGATGGGGAGCACCTCTCCGGGCTCCTCGTCGAGGAGGACGAAGGCGATGTCGTCGGTCCGGGCGACCATGGACCAGCCGGGACCGTCGGCGCGCAGGGTCCGGGCGTCGACGGTGGCGAACGACGAGCGGACGCGGCCGAGGGGCGGCGGGGTGTCCACGTAGGAGCGCGCCTCCGCGAGCACCCGGCGGACGCCGCCGCGAGCCTCGCCGGTGCTCTCGGTCTCGTCGGTCTCGGCCTCGTCCTGGGAGGCGTCGTCGGGCAGGGCGGCGTCCTGGGACGTGACGAAGTCGCCGTCGTCGATCTGGTCCCGCCAGGTCGCCCACTGGAGGGCGATCTCGTCGGCTCCGAGGCGCCGTTGGGCCGGTCCCCAGGTGGTGGTGTCCGGTGGAGTGAGCGCGGGCCGCTCCGCGAGCTCGGGCGCGGGGTCGTGCGGTGCAGGCACCCCGGGGGCCGCGACGGCGACATCCAGGGGCCAGCCGGGCAGCGCGGAGACGACCGTGCGCTCGTCGGGCGACAACTCGTGCTCCATCCCGCAGTCCCAGGACGCGATGGCGACGGCGACCAGCGAGACGTCGTCGATGACGACCGTCCAGCGTGCGCCCTCGCCATCCTGGCCGAGCACGAGACCGTACCCCTCGGCCAGGGGCGCCAGGTCGAGCGCCGCGCAGGCCTCCGGGTAGTCGTCCCCCAGCACACTGGGGAACTTCGCGGGCGTCAACAGCACCGCCGTCAGTACATACAGTGCGTCGTCGTCCCCGGTGGCGACGGCGCCATCGTCCGTCCCGGCCATCCCAGCCTCCCGATCGCTACGTTCGTCGGCGCACCATAGTGCGATCGGAAGGCGCTTGTCACGAGCCCGAAACAGACGCGGAGCTGCAGTTATCCGGCTGGACGGGGGCGAAACGCCCGGCCCGCGCCCATCTCGGTCAGGCGGCGGGCAGGCCGAGCAGTGTCCGCGCCACCGTCCGAGGCGACTCGTCGCGTTCCCGTGCCAGGGCGATCACGGCACGGCAGGCCAGCTCGTTCACCCCGAACGACAGCGCCTCGGGCGACACCCAGGCCGCGGCCTCGTCGATCTGCTCCTGGTCGTCCTCCGCGCACGCCGACACATAGGCCGCGGCCGCTTCGAAAAGATTGTGTGTACGTTTCTCCGGTCGCCGCTTGGCCGGTCGCCGTACCTCGGCCCCTTCGGCCGCCACAGTTGCTTTCCGGTGCCATATCTCACGGAGTCTGCCGAACATCCCGGTCATCGGGCCACCTTCCCCCTGCGCGGTTGCCATCGCTGATCGTTCATCTGCTGCTACTCAACGTAGAGTTGAAGCCCCGGCGGCAGAAGAGGGGCGGCCCGGCGAAGCGTCACGAACGCTCCCGGGCCCCTTGTCCCTGCCGCACGCATGCGCGGCCGTCCCGACTCACCGCCCGCTGTGGTCGAGTGAGTCGATCGTGGCCCGCAGCCAGGTGAGCTCGGCCCGACTCGTGGCCCGGGCGATGATGAGGATGCCCTGGCGGAAGGGATCGTCGAGCTCCTCGGCGCGCAACGGCCGGTCGCCTTCGTAGAAGAAGCTCGCGGGCTCCTCCAGGAAGGCGAGCCTGCGGCGCAGCACCGCGGCCTGCGCGGCGGGGTCGGCCAGGTGCCTGAGGAAGGCGAGCACCGTGAACCAGCGGTTCTCGTCGGTGATGTCGCGCTGTACGGGCTCCGCGAGTCGGCGGCGCAGCTCGTCTCTGCCTTCGTTGGTGAGCGTCAGGACATGGCGAGGGGCGGCCACGGAACCCGGCTGCGTCGCGCGCGCCAGCAACTCCGCCTTCTCCAGCCGCTTGATCGCGGGATACAACGTGCTCTCCGCGACGGGCTTCACATGGCCGGTCAGCGCGGTGATGCGCTTGCGCAGCTCGTAGCCGTGCAGAGGGGCGTCGTACAGAAAACCGAGGATGGCCAGCTCAAGCATGCCTCGCATTCTGCCGCACCCAGCGGTGTACATCCTCCCCTTCGTACATCGCTTCCTCTATACATCGGATCCGAGGTATTCTCTTGGGGCGTGAGAAACGATGAGGCGGACTTGAGGGAGAGCAATGAGGCAGGCCGAGTTCGACGGCAAGGGAAGCTGCATCCGCTGGACGGAGGCGACGGGCGCTGAACCGGCCCGGGTGTACGTACACGGACTGGGGTCGGCCTCGACGGTCTACCACGCCCACATCGCGGCCCGGTCCGAACTGGCGGGGCGCCGGACCCTGTTCGTCGACCTGCCCGGTCACGGCATCAGCGATCGGCCCGTGGACTTCGGCTACACCCTGGAGGACCACACGGACGCGCTGGCGGCCGCCCTGGACGAGGCCGGTGTCACGGCGGTGGAGCTGGTCGCGCACAGCATGGGCGGCGCGGTGGCCATCGTGCTCGCGCATCGGCGCCCCGAGCTCGTGTCCAGGCTGGTCCTCGTGGAGGCGAACCTGGACCCGCACCCGCCGGTCACGGCGGGCAGCAGCGGCATCGCCACGTACACGGAGAAGGAATACGTCGAAAACGGCGGCCACGCGCGCGTGCTCGACAAGGTGGGCCCCTCCTGGGCGGCGACCATGCGGCTCGCCGACCCGCGCGCCCTGCACCGCACCGCGATCGGCCTCATGCGCGGCACGGTCCCCACGATGCGCCGTCTGCTCGAAGAGCTGACGGCGGACCGTGTCTACCTTCAGGGGGAGCTGAGCGGCGAACTGGAGGGTCGGGAGGGGCTGGAGGCCGCCGGAGTCCGGGTGGTGACCGTTCCTGGTGCGGGGCACAACGTCATGTTCGACAACCCCGACGCCTTCGTGGCCGAGCTCGCCGGAAAGGTCTGAGACCTCGGCAACCCCGACGCCGTCGTGGCGGAGGCCGCCGGAAGGGCCTGAGACCTCAGCCCCGCCGTGCGGCCAGCGCCAGGAAGCGGGCGTCCTCGTCGACGTACGAGGTCATGTCCCAGCCGGAAGCGGCCAGCAGAGGGCGGAGATTGGCCTCCGCCCTCAGGTCGTCCGGTGCGATCCGGCGCCCCTGGCGCGCCGCGAGTGCCGCCCGGCCGATCGGATGGAACAGCGCCAGCGTGCCCCCGGTCCGTACCACCCGCGCCAACTCCCGTAGATTCTCCGCTGGGTTGGGCAGATGCGCGATCAGACCCGCCCCGAAGACGGCGTCCAGCGACTCGGTGCGCAGCGGCAGCGCACTGACGTCGGCGAGCAGCAACTGCCCGTCACGGTGCCGTCCTGCCCGTACCGCGGCCGCCAGCATGGCCGGGGTCAGATCGGCCCCGACGACCACTCCGGAGGGCCCCACCGCCGCGCGCAGCGGCGGCAGCGCCCGCCCGGTGCCGCAGCCCGCGTCCAGCACGCGGTCCCCCTCGCGCAGGCCGAGTTCGGCGACCGCCGCCGCATAGGCCGGCCCGTCGTCGGGGAACCGCGCGTCCCAGTCGGCCGCGCGAGCCGTGAAGAACTCCTGGACGTGTGTGTGGTCGTCGCTCATGTTCCGCATGATCCCTCACCGACACGAAGTGCGACGCTGCGCACACGTTCGAACGTCACACGATCGGACACGTACCTCTCTGTGTCAGATTTCAACACCTTTCGAAATGCGCCCTCTTTGTGCGCCCCTGCCCGGACTAGCGTCCCTGAGCCATGGGACACCTGGACCACGCCGCCTTCGGCTGGCTGACCCCCGTGCTGTCGTACGTGATGGCCTGTATAGGCGCCGCCCTGGGGCTGCGCTGCACGGTCCGCGCGCTCGGCGCCACCGGGCGTTCGCGCCGCAACTGGCTCCTCACCGCAGCCTCCGCGATCGGCACCGGCATCTGGACGATGCACTTCGTGGCGATGCTCGGCTTCAGTGTCAGCGGCACGGAAATACGCTACAACGTGCCGCTGACCATCCTCAGTCTGCTGGTCGCGATGGTCGTCGTCGGCGCGGGCGTCTTCGCCGTCGGCTACGGCCGCGACCGGGGCCGTGCGCTCGCTTTCGGCGGACTCACCACCGGGCTCGGTGTGGCGAGCATGCACTACCTGGGCATGGCGGCGCTGCGGCTGCACGGCGTCGTGCGCTACGACCCGGTGCTGGTCGGGCTCTCCGTCGTGATCGCCGTGGTCGCGGCCACCGCGGCCCTGTGGGCGGCACTCAACATCAAGTCGCCCGTCGCGGTCGCCGTCGCCTCCCTCGTCATGGGCGGGGCGGTGAGCAGCATGCACTACACCGGAATGGTGGCGGTGAGCGTGCGTGTCAGCCCCTCAGGGGAGGCCCTTCCCGGGGCCACGGCGATGCAGTTCATCTTCCCCCTCGCCGTCGGCCTCGGGTCCTATCTCTTCCTGACCTCGGCGTTCGTCGCGCTGTCCCCGACAGCCGACGAGCGCGAGGCATCCGCATCGGCCCAGCGGCCGGTCGAGAGCGTCGCCCGCTAGCGGCGGGCCCGAGCCACGACGGCTCGGACGGCACGCCCCGAACCACTCCGAGCGAGGAGGCCATGCGTACACCCCGTAGGACCCCTGCAACCGGCGCCGAGCCGTCGTCCCCACCCCCGATGCGCGGCCGCCGCGCGCACGCCGGCCCGCCCGCCGACGAGTACACCGACCCCGACGACGACGTCACAGAGACGCAGCCTGAGGCATCCACCCGCGCGGGACGATGGCGCATACGTCCCCGTACGGTGCGCGCCAAGATCGTCTGTCTGCTCATGGTGCCGGTCGTCTCGCTGCTCGCCCTGTGGGCGTATGCCACGGTGAGTACCGCCCAGGACGTCGCGCGGCTGCGGCAGGTGCAGCGTGTGGACTCCACGGTCCGCGCCCCGGTCGACGACGCCGTCGCCGCGCTCCAGACCGAACGCGCGGCCGCCGTTCGCTACGCGACCGACCCGTCCTCCGAGCCACAGAGCGATCTCAAGACGCTGGCGCAGCACACCGACCGAGCGGTGGCCAAGCTGCGACTGGGCGACCACAACACCGTCGCCGACGGCGCCGACCTGCCCGCCGGAGTGGCCCGCCGGCTCGACGCCTTCGTCAACGGCGCCGAGAACCTGGGGACCCTGCGCACCGCCGTACTGGAGCGCCGTACCCGATGGGACGAGGCGTACGGGCAGTACACCAGGACCATTTCGGCGGCCTTCGCGGTCGACGGCGCGCTCACCGGCATCCAGGACGCCGATCTGGGCTCCGACGCGCGCGTACTCCTCGAATTCTCCCGGGCCGGCGAGGCGCTGGCTCAGGAGGACACCGTACTGTCCGGGGCCCGACTCGCCCACACACTCGACGGTGAGCGACTGCGGCTGTTCACCGGGGCGGTCGGCACCCGTCGTACCCTGACCGACGCCGCCGTCGCGGATCTGCGGGGACCCGAACAGGCCTCCTGGCGCGACCTCGAGGCGGGGAGCGCGTACGCCGACGTACGCGCCGTCGAGGACAGGGTGCTCGCCTCCCGGCCCGGGGGAAACGCCGTCGACGCCGCGCCGGAAGCCGACTGGAACACCGCCCACGCGCGTGTGCGGGACGCCATGCGCGCCATCGAGGCGAAGGCGGGCCGCGGTGTCGCGGACCGGGCCGACCCCTTGACCCGCGGTCTGCTGACCCCGGCCGGCGCCGCCGTCGTGTTCGGCCTCGCCGCCGTCGCCGCGTCGCTCGTGATCTCCGTACGCATCGGCCGCGGCCTCGTCGTCGAGCTGGTGCTCCTGCGCAACAGCGCCCTCGAGATCGCTCGACGCAAGCTGCCCGACGCCATGCGCAAGCTGCGCGCGGGGGAGGAGATCGACGTCCGCGCCGAGGCTCCGCCAGGACCGCCCTCGGAGGACGAGACCGGACAGGTCGCGGAGGCCCTGGGCACCGTGCACCGGGCCGCCCTGCGCGCCGCCGTCGAACGCGCGGAGCTGGCCAGCGGGATCTCCGGGGTCTTCGTCAACCTCGCCCGGCGCAGCCAGGTCCTCGTGCACCGCCAACTGAGCCTGCTGGACAGCATGGAGCGCCGGTCCGAGGACCCGAACGAGCTGAGTGACCTGTTCCGGCTCGACCACCTCACCACCCGGATGCGGCGCCACGCGGAGAGCCTGATCATCCTCTCCGGCGCCGCACCCGGCCGGGCCTGGCGCATGCCGGTCTCGCTGACGAACGTGGTCCGCGCGGCCGTGTCCGAAGTCGAGGACTACGCGCGCGTGGAGGTACGTCAGCTGCCCGAGGCATCGGTCGGCGGTGCCGCGGTGGCCGACCTCACGCACCTCCTGGCGGAAGTCGTCGAGAACGCCGCCCAGTTCTCCCCGCCGCACACCCGCGTCCGCATCACCGGCGAACCGGTCGGCAACGGCTACGCCGTGGAGGTCGAGGACCGGGGGCTCGGCATGGGCCAGGAGTCGCTCGACGAGGCCAATCGGCGCATCGAACAGTCCGAGGCGCTGGATCTGTTCGACAGCGATCGGCTCGGTCTCTTCGTGGTCAGCAGGCTCGCCGCCCGGCACGGCATCAAGGTGCACTTGCGTACCTCGCCCTACGGGGGCACCACCGCCGTCGTCCTGCTGCCGACCGCGCTGCTGCACGGAGGAGCGGCGGAACGTTCCCCCCGCAAGACCGAGAACGGAAGGCCCGACGAACGCGAGTACGCGCGTGTGTCGGCCGCCCCCGAGCACGACTCCGTCCAGGCGCCCATCGAGCGGCCCGCACTCGTGCCTCTCGTGCAGACCGCTGTCGAACCCCCAGCGCCCAGCTCGCCCGAAGCCTCCGCGAACGTCTCGTCCGAAACGCCTGTGAACGCCTCGCCGGAAACCCCGCCACCTGGAGTCACCACTTTGCGGCTGCACCGCCCTCCGGACGACTCCGAAGGGTCCGACGACCTCCCACGGCGCGTACGGCAGGCGAGCCTCGCTCCCCAACTGCGCGAACAGCGAATCGAGGAGTCGGCACACGTGGCGGCCCACCGGCACGACGACGCACGCACCCCCGAACTCGTACGGGACCGCATGGCGGCCTACCGCGACGGCTGGGCGCGCGGCGGCGGCAGAACCCCCGGTCGCGGCGCGACTCCAGACCCCGATGCGGGCAGCGACAGCAGTGAAGGAGACCCCGCATGATCCAGGACTCGAACATGAGAGCCGCCCAGCGATCCGGCGAACTCGACTGGCTACTGGACGACTTGGTGCTGCGCGCCGCCGAAGTACGGCACGCGGTGGTGCTGTCGAACGACGGACTGGCGGTGGGCTCCTCCACCGGCCTCAGGCGCGAGGACGCCGAACACCTGGCTGCCGTCGCCTCCGGTTTTCACAGCCTCGCCAAGGGCGCGGGACGCCACTTCGGCGCCGGGGGCGTACGCCAGACGATGGTGGAGATGGACGACGGCTTCCTGTTCGTGGCGGCAGCGGGCGACGGTACCTGCCTCGCCGTCCTCACCGCTGTCACGGCCGACATCGGGTTGGTGGCCTACGAGATGGCGAGGCTGGTCAAGCGCGTCGGCGAGCACCTCTACACGCCGCCGCGGGCCGCCGCGCAGCCGCCCGCCGCCGGATGACCGAGGGCGGGCGGCGCAGATGACCGAGGACCTCGCGGGCAGCCAGTGGTACGACAGCGAAGCGGGACCGCTCGTCCGTCCCTACGCGATGACGGGCGGGCGCACCCAGCCGGGCCCCACCGGGGTGCGCTTCGATCTGATCGCCCTGGTCACCCTCGACAAGGGCGCACTCGGAGTCGACGAGGACTCCCTGCTCGGGCCGGAACACCGGGCCCTCATCGACCTGTGCCGCCCCGAGACGCAATCAGTGGCCGAACTCGCCGCGGGCGCGGACCTGCCGGTGGGCGTGGTCAGAGTGCTGCTCGGCGACCTGCTGGAGCTGGGCTGCGTCACCATCAGCCGCCCGGTGCCGCCCGCGCAACTGCCCGACGAGCGGATCCTGCGCGAGGTGATCGAAGGACTGAGGGCGCTCTAGATGAACGACGCAACTGCCCGCACGCGCACACATGTACCGACGCTTACTCGGCACCGCTCGGCTGACGCCGACCGCTGCCGGCACTCCCGAGAGAAGTGATCGATGGTCTCCGAGAACTCCGATGCCTCGGCCGACGAACCGACCGCCCTGGCGTTGAAGATACTGGTCGCCGGTGGGTTCGGCGTGGGCAAGACCACCCTGGTGGGCGCGGTCAGCGAGATCAGGCCACTGCGCACCGAGGAACTGCTCAGCGAGGCAGGGCAGTCGGTGGACGACACCGGCGGCGTGGACCAGAAGGTCACGACGACCGTCGCGATGGACTTCGGACGCATCACCATCCGGTCCGGCCTCTCCCTCTACCTCTTCGGCACACCGGGCCAGGACCGGTTCTGGTTCCTGTGGGACGAGCTGTCGCAGGGCGCACTGGGGGCCGTCGTCCTCGCGGACACCCGCAGGCTCGAGGACTGTTTCCCTGCGGTGGACTACTTCGAGCACCGGCACATCCCGTTCGTGGTGGCCGTCAACTGCTTCACGGGCGCCCGCGCCTACGGCGCCCAGGACGTGTCCCGCGCCCTCGACCTCGACCGGGGTACGCCCGTGGTGCTCTGCGACGCCAGGGACCGCGACTCCGGGAAGGAGGTACTCATCCGGCTCGTGGAGTACGCCGGGCGGGTCCACACCGCCCGGCTGCTCGACTCTGTCGGTTGAGGCCATGGGAAGAATGGCCGCGGCCTCCGAGGGAGGGACCTAGTAGCGTGTCGCTGCTTAGGTATGGGCTGTTTGATTGAGAGGCTTGCGTCTGGCAGATTCCTCTCCCGCTCTGCCGGACAGGACTGGTGCGATGGGTTCGCAGAAGAAGAGGCCGGTGGTGCTGACCGCGCAGGACCGCGAGGAGTTGGTCCGGGTGACCACGACGGGGGTTCATCCGGCCTCGGTAATCAGGCGGGCGAGGGTGCTGCTCGCACTCGACACCTCTGCAGGCGGGATCGGCTCGCAGGAGGTGATCGCGGCCCGGCTCGGCGTCTCCGGTGAGACGTTGCGGCTGGTCGCCAAGCGTTTCACCGAAACCGGTGGCGATGTTCACGCCACCATCGCGCGGAAGAAGCGCGACCTCCCGCCGGTGCCCTCACCGGTGACCGGTGAGGTCGAAGCCCGGCTGATCGCGATGGCGTGCTCACAGCCACCCCAGGGCTATACCCGGTGGTCGCTGCGGCTGCTGGAGAAGCACGTCGCACTGGTCGAGGACATCCCCGATCTGGACCATTCCACCATCGGCCGGGTCTTAAAAAAACGGAACTGCGTCCTCACCTGAAGAAGTGCTGGACCATCCCACCACGGGCGAACGCGGAGTTCGCGGCCCGGATGGAAGACGTACTGGCCGTCTATGCCCGGCCCTATGACCCGGCACGTCCGGTCGTGTGCATGGACGAGAAGCCCTACCAGCTCCTCGGCCATGTCCGCGACCCGCTCCCGGCCCGCCCAGGTCACGACGCCTGCCAGGACAGCGAGTACATCCGCTGCGGCACGTGCTCGATCTTCGTATGGGTCGAACCCCTGCGCGGGTGGCGTCGAGTTCAGGCACTGTCCCAGAGGACCCGGATCGACTGGGCCGGCCAGGTCAGGCAGCTGCTGAGCGTGGACTACCCCGATGCCGAGACGGTTGTGCTGGTGATGGACAACCTCAACACCCACGGCATCGCCTCACTGTACGAGGCATTCGAACCAGAAGAGGCCTTCGCCCTGGCTCAGCGCCTCGAGATCCACCACACGCCCAAGCACGGGTCATGGCTCAACATCGCCGAGATCGAACTCTCCGCGCTGACCAGGCAATGTCTCGACCGCCGGATCGGCGACCTCGACACCCTCAACACCGAACTCTCAGCCTGGCAGAACGCCACCAACACCGACCAACGTCAGGTGGACTGGCAGTTCACCACCCACGACGCACGCATCAAACTGCGCCACCTCTATCCCAGGAATTAGCTGCGACAGTCTACTAGTCCGCCATCGAGGCCAAGGCCACGACCTTCTCGATCCTCATGCGTACGAGGAGTTCACCCGGGACGCCGTTGCGCTTCCCCAACTCCTCGGCCCGATCCTCACCCATGTAGCGTGCGCCGATCCGAGCCGCCCAGTGACGCAGCTCGTCCAGATCCTCCGACAACTCGGTACGACCCTCCAGGACCACGAAGTCGAACGGCGGCCGGTCGTCGTCCACACACAGGGCCGCTCGCCCGTCGCGGGCCAGATTGCGTCCCTTCACACTCTCCTTCGCGGTGTTGAAGAGCACGTGGTCGCCGTCCAGCAGGAACCAGATCGGTGCCACGTGCGGACTTCCGTCGGCGCGGACCGTCGACAGCTTTCCGGTGCGGGTGCCCTGTGAGACGAAGGCCCGCCATTGCTCATCGGTCATCTTCTGTGCCATGCCCTCATCCTGCTTGCCCGGAGGGCGGCCGTGGGGAAGGCTGGCTGTTCGGATCCTCCAGCCAGGGGGAAAGCATCACGGGGAGAGGGAGCATGGCGCAGAACACGGGGCTCGGCTGGCTGCTCGACGACCTGACCCAGCGTGTCGAACACGTGCGGCACGCATTGGTGCTGTCCAACGACGGGTTGGTGACCGGCGCGAGCACGGGACTTCGACGTGAGGACTCCGAGCATCTCGCGGCTGTCTCGTCGGGCCTGCACAGTCTGGCGAAGGGCTCCGGTCGGTACTTCGGCGCCGGTCGGGTGCGCCAGACGATGATCGAGTTCGACGACGCGGTGCTCTTCGTCACGGCGGCGGGCGCGGGCAGTTGTCTGTGTGTCCTCAGCGCCGCGGAGGCCGACATCGGCCAGGTCGCCTACGAGATGACACTGCTCGTGAACCGTGTCGGCGAACACCTCGGCGTGGACGTGCGCCAACCGGAACGCCCGTCTTCCATAGATCTCTGACCTGCGGGTACGTGGCAGCGGTCGGAGTTATCCACAGGCTTGCCACGAGATCCGCCGAACCGGCTACGGTTTTTCTCGAAGCAAGCGCCCGACGGCGCGAGCACCTCACTCCACGGGGGAGAACCGTCATGTCCGGCAACACCATTACGCAGTCCACCGTCCCGCGGTCCGCCACGTCGTCGCTCGGACGCGCCGCGCGGGAACTGGAGCTCAGGAGCGGCGAGTTCGACCTCGCCCTGCACCTCGGACGCGTCCGCACCGTTCCCGACGAGGGCGGAGGTGGACGCCGCGTCACCCGCGCTGAGATCGAGCGGGTGCGCTCCGAGGACGGTTTCCCCGAGGCACTGCGGGAGCGAGTCAAGGCCGTCGGCACCACGGAGGGCGCCGCGCTCATGGGCGTGACGACCGGCAGGTTCACGCGCTGCGCACGCCTGGGTCTGGTGGTGCCCGTGAAGTTCTACTTGAACCGCTACAGGGCTGTGGTCTGGCTGTACCTGGCGGAAGAACTGCGCCAGTTCGGGGCGGACGAGCAGAACACTCCGCTGCTGAAGGGCCGTACACCCGAGGGACTCCGAGACCAGCTGGAAGCCGGCCTGGACCTCCGGCCCCGCAACTGGCGGGGCCGGCACATGGGATTCCTGCTGCGGCAGACCGAGGATCCCTGGGCGCGGGCCGCGGTCGTGGCGTCCCTGCTCGACCCCGTTCAGGTGGCCGAGATCGTCAGGGACCCGTACGAGCGGGCGTATCTGAACCGCTTCCGGCCCGAGCGGGCCTCCCACGGCGCCGCGCCGGACACTCCCGCCGCGCAGCTCGTCTCGCGCATCGTGACGGCCGAGGATCCCGACGAGATCAGCTGGCTCCGTGCCGACTTGGGCCAGGCACTTGTCGAAGCCCGAGCGTCCCGCCCCGCACCCCGCCCGACCCCGAAGGCCTCGCTGACGCTGGTGTCCCCCTTGGCCGCAGCGGCTCCGGCGGCCCCGCGACCGCGGGAAGCCGCCCTCGACGACCGGGCCCCGGGCGTGCAGCCACCCGAGCGGCAACGGACGCTGCTCGGGTGGCTGCGCCGCAGAAACCCCTGACGGGGAACTCCTGCCGGCAGTTCCCTGACGAGTCCTTCCCAGGACGAATCCTGCCTAGGACGGTCCCTTCCCGGGACAGTTCCTTCCCGGGACGGTCGGAGCCTTTCTCACAGCGCCCGGAAAAGCCCCTCCTGGACGACCGAGACGAGCAGACGTCCCTCCAGGTCGTAGATGCGCCCGCGGGCCAGCCCGCGACCGCCCGTCGCGATCGGCGACTCCTGGTCGTAAAGGAACCACTCGTCCGCGCGAAAGGGCCGGTGGAACCACATCGCATGGTCGAGCGAGGCCATGTCGTAGCCGCGCGGACCCCACAGCGGCTCCACCGGGATGCGGACGGCGTCCAGGAGAGTCATGTCGCTCGCGTAGGTGAGGGCACAGGTGTGCACGAGCGGGTCGTCGCCCAGCGGCCCCACGGCACGCATCCACACCGCACTGCGCGGCTCCGCGTCCTTGATCTCCTCCGGGGTCCAGCGCAGTCCGTCCACATACCGGATGTCGAACGGCTGGCGGCGAGCCATGCGCTCCAGCGACTCGGGAAGCGCGCCCAGATGCTCGGTGATCTCCTGCGAGACCGTCGGCAGCGACTCCGGGTGCGGGATCTCGCGGGCCGGCGGCAGCTGGTGCTCGAAGCTCCCTTCCTCGGACTTGTGAAAGGAGGCGGTCAGATTGAAGATCGTGCGGCCCTGCTGCACGGCGGTGACCCGACGCGTGGTGAACGACCGTCCGTCCCTGACCCGTTCGACCTGGTACACGATCGGCACGCCTGGCCGGCCCGGGCGCAGGAAGTACGCGTGCAGTGAGTGCACCGGCCGGTCGCCCTCGGTGGTGCGCCCGGCGGCCACCAGGGCCTGGCCCGCCACCTGGCCGCCGAACACCCGCTGCAGTGACTCGTCCGGGCTGCGGCCACGGAAGATGTTGACCTCTATCTGCTCCAGGTCGAGCAGGTCGACGAGCCTCTCGGCTGGGTTGGTCATGTGTGGGATTCTCCTGTGCTCACAACTGGCCGACGTCGGTGACCTTGACGACCGCGCGACCCTCCGCGTCGGAGGCGACGAGGTCGACCTCCGCGCTGATGCCCCAGTCGTGGTCACCGTTCGGGTCGGCGAAGGTCTGACGGACGCGCCACAGACTGTTCTGCGGCTCTTCCACGATCGACAGCAGCTTGGGGCCACGGGCGTCGGGGCCTGTGCCGAGGTCCTCGTACTCGTCCCAGTACTTGTCCATCGCCTCGCCCCAGGCGTCGGCGTCCCAGCCGGACTCGCCGTCCATCTCGCCGAGCTCGTCGACGTTGTCGAGCGCGGCGAGTTCGACACGGCGGAACATCGCGTTGCGGACGAGGACGCGGAAGGCGCGGGCGTTCGACGTGACCGGCTTGACCTGGTCGGCCCTCTCCTGGGCCTCCTCGGCCGTCATCTCCTCGGGGTTGGCGAGCTGCTCCCACTCGTCGAGGAGGCTGGAGTCGACCTGGCGCACCAGCTCGCCCAGCCAGGCGATCAGATCCTCCAGGTCCTCGGACTTGAGGTCGTCCGGGACGGTGTGTTCAAGCGCCTTGTAGGCACTCGCCAGGTAGCGCAGGACAATGCCCTCAGTACGGGCGAGCTCGTAGTGGGAGACGAGCTCCGTGAAGGACATGGCCCGTTCGTACATGTCACGGATGACGGACTTCGGCGACAGCGGATGGTCACCGACCCACGGGTGACTCTTGCGGTAGGTGTTGTAGGCATGGAAGAGCAGCTCCTCCAGCGGCTTGGGGTACGACACGTCCTGGAGCCGCTCCATGCGCTCCTCGTACTCGACGCCGTCCGACTTCATCGCGGCCACGGCCTCGCCGCGCGCCTTGTTCTGCTGGGCCGCGAGGATCTGCCGCGGGTCGTCCAGCGTGGACTCCACGACGGACACCATGTCCAGGGCGTAGGAGGGGGACTCGGGGTCCAACAGCTCGAACGCGGCGAGCGCGAAGGTCGACAGCGGCTGGTTGAGCGCGAAGTCCTGCTGCAGATCCACGGTGAGGCGCACGATGCGGCCCGTGGCGTCCGGCTCGTCGAGCTTCTCGACGATGCCGCCGTCGAGGAGCGAGCGGTAGATCGCGATCGCCCGCCGGATGTGCCGCAGCTGCTGCTTGCGCGGCTCGTGGTTGTCCTCCAGCAGATGCCGCATCGCCTCGAAGGCGTTCCCCGGCCGGGCGATCACCGCCAGGAGCATGGTGTGGGTGACCCGGAAGCGGGAGGTGAGCGGCTCGGGATCGGAGGCGATGAGCTTCTCGAAAGTGCTGTCCGTCCAGCCGACGAAGCCCTCGGGAGCCTTCTTGCGGACCACCTTGCGGCGCTTCTTCGGGTCGTCGCCCGCCTTGGCGAGCGCCTTCTCGTTCTCGATGACGTGCTCGGGCGCCTGCGCCACCACGAAGCCCGCCGTGTCGAATCCGGCGCGCCCGGCACGGCCGGCGATCTGGTGGAACTCGCGGGCACGGAGCGTGCGCACCCGGTTGCCGTCGTACTTCGTCAGTGCCGTGAACAGCACGGTGCGGATCGGGACGTTGACCCCGACACCGAGGGTGTCCGTGCCACAGATGACCTTCAGCAGACCGGCCTGGGCCAGCTTCTCCACCAGCCGTCGGTACTTGGGCAGCATGCCCGCGTGGTGCACGCCGATGCCGTGGCGTACGTACCGGGAGAGGTTGCGGCCGAACTTGGTGGTGAAACGGAAGTTGCCGATCAGCTCGGCGATCTGGTCCTTCTCCTCGCGCGTGCACATGTTGATGCTCATCAGCGCCTGCGCCCGCTCCACGGCCTGCGCCTGGGTGAAGTGGACGATGTAGACGGGAGCCTGCTTGGTCGCGAGCAGCTCGGTGAGCGTCTCCGTCAGCGGGGTCAGCACGTATTCGTAGGAGAGCGGCACGGGCCGGGTCGCCGAGCGGACCACCGACGTGGGCCGTCCGGTGCGCCGGGTGAGGTCCTTCTCGAACATCGAGACATCGCCGAGCGTCGCCGACATCAGGATGAACTGAGCCTGCGGCAGTTCCAGGATCGGGATCTGCCACGCCCAGCCGCGGTCGGCCTCGGCGTAGAAGTGGAACTCGTCCATGACCACCTGGCCGACGTCGGCGTGCTTGCCGTCCCGCAGCGCGATGGACGCCAGCACCTCGGCGGTGCAGCAGATGATGGGGGCGTCGGAGTTCACGGAGGCGTCGCCGGTCAGCATGCCGACGTTCTCGGTGCCGAAGATCTTGCACAGCTCGAAGAACTTCTCCGAGACCAATGCCTTGATCGGCGCCGTGTAGAAGGTGACCTCGTCACGGGCGAGCGCCGCGAAGTGGGCGCCCGCGGCGATCATGCTCTTGCCCGAGCCGGTGGGCGTCGAGACGATCACGTTCGCACCCGAGACCACCTCGATCAGCGCCTCCTCCTGATGGGGGTAGAGCGTGAGACCGCGTTCCCCGGCCCACGACTCGAAGGCTTCGTAGAGGGCGTCGGGATCTGCGGTCTGTGGCAGCTGATCGATAAGGGTCACGCCCCCATCTTGCCTGTCAACCCGCTCGATGGGGGAATCGGATGCTCGTCCGAAGATCACGACCGTTACGCTGTGGCGCCGACGAAGCGTCAGCGTATGCGGGCAACTGGACAGCGGCGAAAGAAGAATGGGGCGGGGAACGGTCATGATGGGACCAGCACACTCACTCTCGGGAGCCGCGGCCTGGCTCGGCGTCGGAGCGGCGGCGGCCGCCGCCGGTCACACGATGCCCTGGCCGGTCCTCCTCGTCGGCGCCCTGATCTGCGCGGGTGCCGCGCTCGCCCCCGACCTGGACCACAAGGCGGCGACGATCTCGCGGGCCTTCGGGCCCGTCTCACGGACCCTGTGCGAGATCGTCGACAAGCTCTCGTACGCCGTCTACAAGTCGACTCGCAAGCCGGGCGACCCGCGGCGCTCCGGCGGCCACCGCACGCTGACGCACACCTGGCTGTGGGCGGTGACGATCGGCGCCGGGACCGCGGTCCTGGCGATCACCGGTGGCCGCTGGGCGGTCCTGGCCATTCTCTTCGTGCACATGGTGCTCGCGATCGAGGGCCTGCTGTGGCGGGCCGCCCGCGGCTCCAGCAGCGACGTGCTGGTCTGGCTGCTGGCGGCGACCAGCGCCTGGATACTCGCCGGCGTCCTGGACAAGCCGGGCAACGGCTCGGACTGGCTGTTCACCGCACCCGGCCAGGAGTACCTGTGGCTCGGACTGCCGATCGTCCTGGGCGCCCTGGTGCACGACATCGGGGACGCGCTGACGGTGTCCGGCTGCCCGATCCTGTGGCCCATCCCGCTCGGCCGCAAGCGCTGGTACCCGATCGGCCCGCCCAAGGCCATGCGCTTCCGGGCCGGCAGCTGGGTCGAGCTCAAGGTGCTCATGCCGGTCTTCATGCTGCTCGGCGGAGTGGGCTGCGCGGCTGCGCTCAACGTCATCTGAGCCGGGACGATGCCGGGGGTCCGCCCCCGGAATCGCCGGGAGAGGAGGCTCCCGCCTCTCCCACGTCAGCCGTGATCACTCGTACAGACCCGAGGCACGGTGCTCCGGCCCCATATGTGGTGGGCCGGAGCACGGCAGGGCCGCTCATCGCGCTGCGCTGCTGGGCTTTGGCCGTGACGACCTGATGCGTCTGCTGGAAGCGGTGAGCGGACCGGACGCCGGGAAGCAGCGGGTGCGAGGGCACGCCGGGTGTGGGTCAGGCGTGGGAGGCGGCGCTGCGGCCCCTCACGCCGGCCTGTCCTTGCCCGCTCCCTGCTCCGCACCCCCGTACCGCCTCTCGAACTGTGCGATCCGGCCCTCCGAGTCCACGGTCCGGGCCTTGCCCGTGTAGAAGGGGTGGCTCTCCGAGGAGATCTCGACGTCCACGACCGGGTACGTCTCGCCGTCGTCCCACTCGATGGTCTGGTCGCTCGTCGCGGTGGACCGGGTCAGGAAGGCGTACCCGGCGGCGCGGTCGCGGAAGACGACGCAGTGGTAGTCGGGGTGCTTGTCCTGCTGCATGGGTGCTCCTTGGGGGAGAGGGGCGGGGGCCGGTCAGCCGGACGGATTCTCCTCGTCGACGATGTGCATCGCGGCCTCCTCGGCCGAGGCCGCGGCGCCGTCGATGCCGACGTCGGTGGCGATCAGCCCGCTCTCGTCGTCCTCGTGCGCTCCTTCATTGGGGGCCACGAGACGACCGGAGCGGCTGACGCCCACTTCGTTGTCCCAGGGTTCGCCGTCGGTGCCCTGGCAGTCGCCGATGCCGTCCCCGTCCGACGCGGCGACGTCGGGCATCTCCTCCGCGAGGCGCTGGTCCAGGGTCTCGCCCTGTCGGCGTTCCGCGGCGGTCACCCCGGAGTGCTCCACCGCCCACGGCCGCTCCGGCGGGGACCAGCCCCGGTCGAGCGGGTCACCGACGCCGTCGGAGAGCAGGGTGTCCTCGGAGTCGAGCAGCCCCGCGTCGTCCTGTACCTCGGATCCGTCGGGCTGGTAGACGTCGTCTCCCCATCCGTCGACGCTGTTCACGGGTACCTCCAGGTGATGCGGGCGAGCCCGATCCCACCGCGCTCGACGGCGGGCGCGCGGGCCACTCGGCACAGGCATCGCCCTTCGCGAACCGGGTGGTCCCCGGGCGTTCCCCGAACCGGTGCCGATATCCAGCCTTCCACTCCGGTTCGCCACTGCGCAACGCCACACGGTCCGAGGCGGTACCGGCCCGCCCACGGAGGCAGGCCCCGGGCGCCGGTGCGACCGCCGCCACACCCAGGAGCGGACCGCACCGGCAGGGCTTCCTCACCCGTCCCAGGACCTGCTCACCCGTGCCAGGACCTCCACAGCGCCGCGTAGGCGCCGTCCGCCGCGACCAGCTGATCGTGACTGCCCAGCTCACTGATCCGGCCGTTCTCCACGACGGCGATGACATCCGCGTCGTGAGCGGTGTGCAGCCGGTGGGCTATGGCGACCACGGTGCGGCCGTCGAGGACGCGGGCCAGCGAGCGTTCCAGGTGACGGGCCGCACGCGGGTCGAGCAGCGAGGTCGCCTCGTCCAGGACCAGGGTGTGCGGATCGGCGAGGACCAACCGGGCCAGGGCGATCTGCTGGGCCTGAGCCGGGGTGAGCGCGAGCCCGCCCGAGCCGACCTCGGTGTCCAGACCGTCGTCCAGCGCCCGCGCCCAGCCGTCCGCGTCGACCGCCCCGAGCGCCGCCCACAGCTCGGCGTCGGCCGCTCCCGTCCGGGCGAGCAGCAGGTTGTCGCGCAGCGAGCCCACGAAGACGTGGTGCTCCTGGTTGACCAGGGCCACGTGGGAGCGGACCGCCTCGGCGGGCATCCGGGACAGTTCGGCGCCCCCGAGCGTGACGCGGCCCTCCCGGGGCGCGTAGATCCCGGCGAGCAGCCTGCCCAGCGTGGACTTGCCCGCGCCCGACGGTCCCACCAGGGCGAGCCGGGTGCCCGGGGCGACCTCCAGGGAGACCTCGCGCAGTACGTCCACTCCGGCCCGGTAGCCGAAGCGCACCTCGTTCGCGCGCACGTCCCGCCCGTCCGGGATCATCTCCGGGTCGCCCGCGTCCGGCTCGATGTCCCGGACGCCGACCAGTCGGCCCAGCGACACCTGGGCGACCTGCAGCTCGTCGTACCAGCGCAGGATCAGGCCCACCGGGTCGACGAGCATCTGCGCGATCAGCGCGCCCGTCGTCAGCTGCCCCACACCGATCCAGCCCTGCAGGACGAAGACCCCGCCGATCATCAGGACCGAGCAGAGGATCACCACGTGGGTGACGCCGATGACCGGGAAGAGCACCGTGCGCAGCCAGAGGGTGTAGCGCTCCCAGGCCGTCCACTCCTTGATCCGGCGCTCCGACAGCTCGATACGGCGCTCGCCCAGGCGGTGCGCCTCGACGGTACGGCCCGCGTCGACCGTCTCGGCGAGGGCGGCGGCGACGGCGGCGTAACCGGCGGCCTCGGAGCGGTAGGCGGACGGTGCGCGCTTGAAGTACCAGCGGCAGCCGATCAGCAGGACGGGCACGGCGACCAGCACGGCGGGAGCGAGCGGCGGCGCGGTCACGGCGAGCCCGCCGAGCAGCAGTGCCACCCACACCACGCCGATGGCGAGCTGCGGCACGGCTTCGCGCATCGCGTTGGCGAGCCGGTCGATGTCCGTGGTGATGCGGGACAGCAGGTCACCCGTGCCGGCCCGCTCCAGGACGCCGGGCGGCAGCCCGACCGACCGTACGAGGAAGTCCTCGCGCAGATCGGCCAGCATCCGCTCGCCGAGCACGGCCCCGCGCAGCCGTACCTCGCGTACGAACACGGCCTGCACGACGAGCGCGACGACGAACAGCGCGATGGTGCGCTCCAGATGGAGCTCGCGTGCGTGGTCCGAGACGCGCTCGACGATCGCGCCCAGCAGGTAGGGGCCTGCCATCGAGGCCACCACGGCGACCGTGTTGGCGGCTATGAGCAGCAGGAAGGCCCGGTGGTGCCGTCGGAAGAGTTCGGCCACGTAGGCGCGTACGGTCGCGGGGGCACCGACGGGCAGGGTGTGCGCCGTGGTCGGGGCCGCCGGGTCGTACGCCGGTGGCGCCAGGCCGATCATGCGGTCTCCTCGATTTCTTCCAGTTCCTTCAGCACGCCGCTCAGGTCGGCCTCGTCATCGGTCTCCCGCGTCACCACGGCCCGGTACCGCGGCTCACCGCGCACCAGCTCGCGGTGTACGCCGACCACCGCGACCTTGCCCTCGTGCAGCAGAACGACTTGGTCCGCGTGGTCCAGGAGCAGCGGCGAGGAGGTGAACACGACCGTCGTACGCCCGGCGCGCAGGGCGCGCACGCCGTCGGCGATCCGGGCCTCGGTGTGCGAGTCGACGGCGGAGGTCGGCTCGTCCAGGACCAGCACCCCGGGGTCCGTGATCAGCGACCGGGCCAGGGCCAGGCGCTGGCGCTGGCCGCCGGACAGGGAGCGCCCGCGTTCGGTGATGCGGGTCTCCATCGGATCCTCGGCGTCCAGCGAACCCTGGGTGAGCGCGTCCAGGACGTCGCCGCACTGCGCGGCGGTCAGTGCGGCCTCGGCGCTGACGAGACCCGAGGAGGGCACGTCGAGCAGCTCGCGCAGCGAGCCGGACAGCAGCACCGGGTCCTTGTCCTGGACGAGGACGGCCGTACGGGCGGAGTCGAGCGGCAGCTCGTCGAGCGGTACGCCCCCGAGGAGCACCGAGGTGCCCTCCTCCGCGGGATGGCCACCCAGCCGCGCGGCGAGCACACCCGCCGCGTCCGGGTCGCCGCACACCACGGCGGTGAGGCGTCCGGCGGGCGCGAGCAGCCCGGTCGCGGGGTCGTACAGGTCGCCGTCCGGCACCTCGGCCGAGCGCGATCCGCCGCTGTCCATGGCACGTTCCAGGGACAGCACCCGGGCGGCGCGCTTGGCGGACGGGCGGGAGAAGGAGTAGGCCATCGCGATCTCTTCGAAGTGCCGCAAGGGATAGGTGAGCAGCATGACCGCGCTGTACACGGTGACGAGCTCGCCGACCGTGATCCGGCCGTCGTGGGCCAGGTGAACGCCGCGCCAGATGACGGCGATCATCAGCAGGCCGGGCAACAGCACCTGGATGGCCGAGATCAGCGACCACATCCGGGCGCTGCGCACGGCCGCGCGGCGGACCTCCTGAGAGGCGCGGCGGTAGCGGTCGAGGAACAGTTCCTCGCCGCCGATGCCGCGCAGCACGCGCAGGCCCGCGACGGTGTCCGAGGCCAGCTCGGTGGCGCGTCCGGCCTTCTCGCGCTGGAAGTCCGCGCGCCGGGTGGCACGGGGCAGCAGCGGCAGCACGGCGAGTGCCAGGACGGGCACGCCCACCGCGACGAGTACGCCGAGCGCGGGCTGGTAGACGACCAGACCGACACAGACCAGCACGACGGTCAGGGCGGCCGCCGCGAACCGCGACAGGGCCTCCACGAACCAGCCGATCTTCTCGACGTCGCCGGTCGAGACCGCGACGACCTCGCCGGCCGCGACACGCCGCGTCAGGGCAGAGCCCAACTGGGCGGTCTTGTGGGCAAGGAGCTGTTGGACGCGCGCGGCGGCGGTGATCCAGTTGGTGACCGCGGCCCGGTGCAGCATGGTGTCGCCCAGCGTGATGCAGGCACCGCACAGCACCAGCAGCCCGCCGGTCAGGGCGAGTCGGGTACCGGAGCGGTCGACGACGGCCTGGACGGCGAGGCCGACGCAGAACGGCAGCCCGGAGACGGCCACGAAGTGCAGCAGCCCCCAGGCGAGGGCCTTGAACTGCCCGCCGAGCTGATTCCGGCCGAGCCACCACAGGAATCGGGGCCCCGAGCGTGCGTCCGGCACACCCGGGTCGGGATAGGGAAGGTCTTGAATCTGCATGACGTCCCAGTGGCTCGTGTAAGGGGTGGGGTCAGGGAATGGGGTCGGGGAGAAGCCGTGGGGTTCCGGCGACCGGCCGACCGCGGGGGTCGGCAGCAAACCGTGAAAGGTTCGCGTCATGGCGCGACCGGAAGCAAACGATTTTTCACCGCTGGACATGGATTCAGGACAGCGAACCGGGATACGAGTTCGGGAGACCCGAGTTCCGGGCAGGGGCTCCGAGGCAGGGCTGGGACCACCTCCGACCCATCGAGAGCGTGCCCGGAAAGGCAACGCCTGCCCGAGAAGTCGGGGGGTAGGGGTTATTCGTCCGATACGTGATGCAACGATGGGCCGCATGCGAATAGACGGTGCGAGGCGTACGGGGTTCACCACTGTGGCGTGCGGTGTCCTTGCCGTGTTCCTGTCGGCCTGCGGTGGTTCGGAAGGCGGGAGCGGCGCGGTGAAGGGGCACGGCGGAGCCGGCGGCAAGGCCGGACACGCCCCCGCGCGCACCGTCGGCCTCACCCGGATACCGAATGTCGGCGACCGTCTGCGGGCCCGGATCCCATCCGACTCCCACCAGGTCGTGGCGGTCTACGGCGAGGGCAGGGACTCCGCCGACTCCACCGTCGTGCTGTACGCGAAGTCCGGCTCCACCTGGGAGGTGCGGCGTTCCTGGCGCGCGCACAACGGGGTGAAGGGCTGGACCACCGACCATCACGAGGGCGACAAGCGCAGCCCCGTCGGGGTGTTCTCGCTCACCGACGCGGGCGGAGTGCTCGACGACCCGGGCGCCCTGCTCCCGTACGACCACTCGACGGCCTATCAGGCGCCCCGCGACTGGGCCAGGTCGCACTGGCACGACTTCGACTACGTCGTCGCCATCAACTACAACCGCAGGGTGGGCACCCCGCCCGACAACCCGGACCGCCCCCTGGGTGAGACGAAGGGCGGAAGCATCTGGCTGCACATGGACCACGGCAGCGGTACGTCCGCGTGCGTCAGCGTGCCCAAGTCGGCCATGCAGTATCTCCTGCGGACGCTCGACCCGAATCAGCACCCTGTCATCGTGATGGGGGACAAGGCCGATCTGAAGGTGTAGTCACTGTGGCCGGCCGGGCCACCCCATGAGGTGCGGTCCCCGAGTGCCCATTGCGGGGCGGGCCGACTCCCCCGTAGAACACCGCACATGAGAAGACGGATCGTCATGTCCATGCTCGCCGGAGTGATTCTCTCGGCAGGCACCTTCCTGGGGGCGGGCCCGGCTGCCGGGACGCCCATCGATGCGCCCGCCGAATTCGGCACCGACTGGCACGACCCCTTGACCGCCGCCCCGCCGGTGGCGAAACCCCCCACCAAGTCCTGTGCGGTGACGGTGGCCGAGGCGCAGTTTCGTGACTTCACGCCGTATCGGGGCACGTACGCACCGCCGAGCGGCTGCGGCGACCGCTGGAGCAAGGTCGTCCTGCGACTCGACGGCAAGGTCAAGGGACGCCAGTTCGACCGGCTCGGATATCTGCACATAGGCGGGGTGGAGATCCTCCGCACCTCCACCCCGGAGCCCTCGCCCGACGGCATCGAGTGGTCCGTCGAGAAGGACGTGACCAGGTACAGCGACACGTTCCGGCGCGACGGCGACGTCGAGATGCTCATCGGGAACGTCGTCGACGACACGTACACGGGAGTCCTCGACGTGAAGGTGACCCTGACCTTCTACGCCGAGGGTGGCGCCGTGAAGCCCGCCGCGACCCCCGACCGTGTCCTCACCCTCCAGGACGGCACCCTCACCACCCCGCGCAACAGCGAGCGCGTCGTCGCCGAGGTGTACGCGACCGGCTCCGGCGGCGGCTGCGAGGAGTACTGGTACCTGACGGTGCCCGACCCCGCCCCGTACTCCTGCAAAGCGGACAACGGCCCTTACCGGGAGGTGCAGATCAAGGTCGACGGCCAACTCGCGGGCATCGCCGAGCCGTTCCCGACCGTGTGGACCGGCGGCTGGTCCAACCCCTTCCTCTGGTACGTGATCCCGGGCCCGCGCGCCTTCGACATCAAGCCGATCGAATACGACCTGACGCCCTTCGCCGGCCTCCTCGACGACGGTCGTCCGCACCGGATCGACGTCTCCGTCGTGGGCGTCCCCGCGGGGCAGACCGGCTGGAGCACCCCGGTCAACGTCCTCGTGTGGCAGGACGCGAAGCGCGCGCACGTGAGCGGCGCGCTCACCGAGGCCAAGGCGGGCGACCTGTCCAACACCTCGACGTACACGCCCGGTTCGGAAGAACGTCTCGACACCGAGGGCGGACACCGCCTGACGACCGCCGGATACGTCGACACCTCGCACGGCCGGGTGTGGACCACCGTGCGTCGCGCCCTCGCCAACACCTCCGCGCACCGCTGGACCGACGGCGAGAACACGGACGCGCTCAAAGCCACCTGGACCGACGACGAGACGGTCACCGTCGACGGGCGCGGGCCGGTCGTCGTGACGCGCACCCACCGCACGTACTCCATGGACGGCACCACGACGCTCGGCGCGGACGACCGGTTGCGGACCGTTCTGACGCTCGGCGACCGGGCCGCGGTCGAAGAGACGCGCGGCGGCCGGCATGCCATGTGGTCCCGGCTCGACGACACGTACGCGGGAGACGCGACGTATACCGCGAACGTGCCGCGCGAGCAACGGCATGCGGTCGGCACGACGAGCGAGCGCTACCGGCTGCACGGCTCGGACGGCTGTTACGACCGCGTTCTGGTCACCGTGCAGGGAGTGCTGACACGGGACCGCAGCGACTGCTGAGCCAGTGGGGGCCCTGGGTGGCCAACGGCATGTCCGTTCCAGGATTTACAGGGACGTGACACAGAGGTATCCGGCGGCATGGGCAACTCCTCAATAGTGATCGCTTCGGAAGGAAGTTTCCGCATACCAAAAGTTCCCTCGGAGGAGTGCCCGTGCCGCCGTCTGTACCGTCCCCGCGACGCGTCGCACGCATACTGCGTACCTCACTGTTCGCGCAGGTCGCCTGCGCGCTCGTACTCGGAGTCGTCGTCGGAAGACTGTGGCCGGACACGGCCACGACCTTCCAGCCGCTCGGCGACGGTTTCGTACGACTCATCAAGGCGGTCATCTCACCGCTCGTGTTCTGTGTGGTGGTCGTCGGCATCGCCAAGGCCGGTGACCTGAAGGCCTTCGGCCGGATCGGACTCAAGGCCCTGATCTGGTTCGAGGTCGCGTCCACCGCCGCGCTGTTCCTCGGGCTGATCGCTGCCGACGTCGTCGGTCCGGGCTCGGGCCTGCATGCCGACCCCTCGAAGCTCGACGCCTCGGCCGTCGACGGCAAGACCGGCGGCGGCTCGCTCCCGTCGACCGGCGAATTCATCCTGAACGCGCTGCCGCAGAGCGCGGTCGGGGCCTTCGCCGAGAACTCCCTGCTCCAAGTCCTCGTCCTCGCCTGCCTGGTGGGTGCCGCGCTGCTCCACCTCGGCAACACCAAGGTGCCCCAGGTGCTGCCCGCCATCGAACAGGTCCAGGACGTCGTCTTCGCGATCGTCGGCTTCATCATGAAGCTGGCCCCGCTCGCGGTGTTCGGCGCGATGGTCCACCTGGTGGGGGAGTACGGGCTCGGCGTCATCAAGACGTACGGCAAGCTGATCGTCCTGTGCTACGCGGTCGCGCTGCTGTTCCTCGCGCTGCTCGCCGTCGCCCTGAAGGCGGTCACCGGGCTGAGCCTCTGGAAGTTCGTCCGCTATACCCGCGAGGAGATGCTGCTCGCGCTCGGTACCGCTTCCAGTGAGACGGTCATGCCCCGGATGATGCAGAAGCTGCGCCAGGCGGGCTGCCGCGACGACGCGGTGGGCCTGGTCCTGCCCACTGGCTACTCCTTCAATCTCGACGGCGCCTCGATCTACCTGTCCATCGGTACGTTGTTCATCGCACAGGCGGTGGGGGTGGATCTGAGTCCGGGTCAGCAGATCACCGTCGTCCTGGTGCTCATGCTGACCAGCAAGGGCATGGCGGGCGTGCCCGGTTCCGCCTTCCTCGCCCTGTCGGCGACGGCCTCCTCGCTCGGGGTCATTCCCGCCGGAGCGGTCGCCCTTCTCCTGGGCGTGGACCGCATCATGGACTCGATGCGCGTCGCGACCAACCTGCTCGGCAACTGTGTCGCCGTCTTCGCGGTGTCCCGCTGGGAGGGCGCGCTCGACACGGAGCGGGCGAAGAAGATGCTGGACGGCGAGATCGCGTTCGTGGAGGAGGACGACGAACCGCGGACGCAAGAGTCTCCGACGCAAGGACCGGGGCCCGAGTCGGCCAAGGCGGAAATCCCCGCCTGGTCGGCCAAGGAGCCCGCCCCTGAGGTCGGTTGACCGACCAGGGGCGAGTCACCGACCTGGAGCCCCGGGGCGGGTCACCGCCCTGGAGCTTGGAAAAGGGCCGCGCGCTCCCACTCCAGCTGTACGGAGTGGGAGCGCGCGGCCCGTCACGTTGTCCGCCGCGCCTCGTGTCCGCCGACGGCGACCCCTCAGCAGCGGTGCTCGAGCCTCGGCATGCCGTCCACCAGCGTGTCCAGCAGCCCCCCGAGCACCTCGCGCTGCTCGTCCGTCAACGGCGCCAGGATCTCCTCCGCGGCCGACCGGCGTGCGCCGCGCAGCTCCCGCAGTGCCGTGCGTCCGTCGTCCGTGACCTCGATCCGGATGACCCGCCGGTTGGTGGGATCGGGGACCCGGCGCACCTTCCCGCTCGCCTCCAGGCCGTCGACCAGCGTGGTCACGGCCCGGGGTACCACCTCCAGGCGCTCGGCGAGATCGGCCATGCGCGGCGGTGAGCTGTAGTGCGCGAGCGTGCGCAGCAGCCGTGACTGGGCCGGGGTGATGCCCAGCCCGCGCTGCTCCAGATGCCGCTTCTGGATGCGGTGCACACGGCGGGTCAGCCGCAGCAACTGCTCGGCGAGCAGGCCGTCGGCATCGGGGGTGGTCATGCGGGAACAATATCAGGATGCGGTTCATTGTGAGTATAGGTAACAATGAGCTAAGCTCCGCCAGTCATCCTTTCCCTGGCGCTGTGTAACCGTCGTCTCACCTCCCGTAGGAGCCCATGCGTCCCGACCGATCCACCTGGACCCCGTCACCCGCCGAGGACGAACAGCCACGGCAGGTGCGTCGCATCCTCGAGTTGTTCCGGCCCTACCGCGGCCGCCTGGCGATCGTCGGCCTGCTCGTCGGCGCCGCGTCGCTCGTCACCGTCGCGACCCCCTTCCTGCTGAAGGAGACCCTGGATGTCGCGATCCCCCAGGGCCGCACCGGTCTGCTGAGCCTGCTCGCGCTGGGCATGATCCTCAGTGCGGTCGTCACCAGCATCTTCGGCGTCCTGCAGACCCTGATCTCCACGACCGTCGGTCAGCGCGTCATGCACGACCTGCGCACCGCCGTCTACGGCCGGCTGCAGCGCATGTCGCTCGCCTTCTTCACCCGGACCCGCACCGGCGAGGTCCAGTCCCGCATCGCCAACGACATCGGCGGCATGCAGGCGACCGTGACGTCCACCGCCACCTCACTGGTCTCCAACCTCACCAGTGTGGTCGCCACGATCATCGCGATGATCGCCCTGGACTGGCGGCTCACCATCGTGTCGCTGCTCCTGCTGCCGGTCTTCGTGTGGATCAGCCGGCGCGTCGGCAACGAACGCAAGAAGATAGCCACCCAGCGTCAGAAGCAGATGGCCACGATGGCCGCCACCGTCACCGAGTCGCTCTCCGTGAGCGGCATCCTGCTCGGCCGCACCATGGGCCGCGGCGATTCGCTCACCAAGGCGTTCGAGGCCGAGTCCGACAGCCTGGTCGACCTCGAGGTGAAGTCGAACATGGCGGGCCGCTGGCGCATGTCCGTGATCGGCATCGTCATGGCCGCCATGCCGGCCGTCATCTACTGGGCAGCGGGCATGGCCCTCCAGTTCGGCGGCCCGGCCGTGTCGATCGGCACGCTCGTCGCCTTCGTCTCGCTCCAGCAGGGCCTGTTCCGGCCGACGGTCAGCCTGCTGTCCACCGGCGTGCAGATCCAGACCTCGCTCGCGCTCTTCCAGCGCATCTTCGAGTACCTCGACCTGCCCATCGACATCACCGAGCCGGAGCACCCCGTCCACCTCGACCAGGTCAAGGGCGAGATCCGCTTCGAGGACGTCGAGTTCCGCTACGACGACAAGAGCGGCCCGATCCTCGAGGGCATCGACATCACCGTCCCCGCGGGCGGCAGTCTCGCCGTCGTCGGTCCGACCGGCTCCGGCAAGTCCACGCTCAGCTATCTGGTGCCACGGCTGTACGACGTCACGGGCGGCCGTGTCACGCTGGACGGCGTCGACGTACGGGACCTCGACTTCGACACGCTCGCCCGCGCGATCGGCGTCGTGTCCCAGGAGACGTACCTCTTCCACGCCTCGGTCGCGGACAACCTGCGCTTCGCCAGGCCCGACGCCACCGACGAGGAGCTGCAGGCGGCGGCCAGGGCGGCTCAGATCCACGATCACATCGCGTCGCTGCCCGACGGGTACGACACGGTCGTGGGTGAACGCGGCCACCGGTTCTCCGGCGGCGAGAAGCAGCGCCTCGCCATCGCCCGCACGATCCTGCGGGACCCGCCGGTCCTCATCCTCGACGAGGCGACCAGCGCCCTGGACACCCGCACGGAGCACGCCGTGCAGGAGGCCATCGACGCCCTGTCGGCCAACCGGACCACGCTGACCATCGCGCACCGGCTCTCCACCATCCGTGGCGCCGACCAGATCGTCGTCCTGGACTCCGGTCGCGCGGTCGAACGCGGCACGCACGAGGAGCTGTTGGAGCGGGAGGGGCGCTATGCGGCACTGGTCCACCGGGACGCCCAACTGGAGCCGACAAGATGACGATATGCCGGGTTTATGAGCATGAGCGGGTTACCGTGCCCGCATGCAGATGAACACTCCGCCACGGAGCACGATTCGACTGACGCGCCGGGGCCGGGTCGCCCTCATCGCGACCGGAGCCGTCGTGGCGGCCACCGCCGTGGCGGTGCCGCTGCTCACCCTGACCATGGAGGGCGAGGAGACGCGGCCCACGTCCCTCGTCATCCCGGAGGGCTGGCGCACCGGCCAGGTCTACGACGCCGTCGACAAGGCTCTCGCACTGCCCCTGGGATCCACCAAGAAGTCCCTGGCCAAGGCCAACCTCAAGTTGCCCAGCGACGCGGAGGGCAACCCCGAGGGCTACCTCTACCCGGCGACGTACCGCCTCGACAGGACGGCGACCCCCGAGTCCCTGCTGGCACAGATGGTCAACACCGCGAACAAGAAGTTCCGCGGCAGCCCGGTCACGGCGGGCGCCCAGCGCAACGCGATGAACGTCTATCAGGCGGTCACCATCGCGAGCATCATCCAGTCCGAGGCCGCCACCAAGCCCGACATGGCCAAGGTGGCGCGGGTCATCTTCAACCGCCTGGAGCGGGGCATGCCGCTGCAGATGGACTCGACGCTCAACTACGCGCTGAACCGCTTCACGCTGAGCACGACCACGAACGACACGAAGCTCGAGAGCCCCTACAACTCGTACCAGCGCATGGGGCTGCCGCCCACACCGATCGCCAACCCCGGCGAGGACGCGATGCGCGCCGCGATCAATCCCACCCCGGGCGACTGGCTGTACTTCGTCACGGTCAAGCCGGGCGACACCCGGTTCACGGCCAGCTACGAGGAACATCAGAGGAACGTCGCCGAATTCAACCTGCTCCGCAGGCGCGCCTCGCCCTCGACCACGTCCTCGAACTCCACCTCGACCGCGGTCCCGGGCTCGTCATCCGCCTCGGCCGCGCGCTGAAGCCGGATGGCCGATGCCGGACCCGGCCCACGAGGTCTCCTGGGCCGGCCACGGGGCATCAGGCGCCGACGGTCACTCCCGCCAGCAGCCGCCTGATGTCCCGTACCGCCGCGCGCCCGGCCCGGTTGGCGCCGATGGTGCTGGCGGAAGGTCCGTACCCGACCAGATGGATCCGGGGATCGGCGAGCGTGCGCGTCCCCTCGACGCGGATGCCACCGCCCGGTTCACGCAGCCGCAGCGGTGTCAGATGGTCGAGGGCGGCTCGGAAGCCGGTCGCCCACAGGATGACGTCCGCGTCGACGTGACGGCCGTCGGCCCATGCGACGCCGTCCGGGGTGATCCGGTCGAACATCGGCTGCCGGTCCAGCACACCGTCGGCCAGAGCCTGCCGGATCGCGTCGTTCAGCGGCAGCCCCGTCACCGACACGACGCTCTTGGGCGGCAGCCCCTGTCGGACCCGTTCCTCCACGAGCGCGACGGCCGCGCGCCCGACGTCCTCGGTGAAGGGCCCCTCACGGAAGACGGGCGGCCGCCGTGTCACCCAGGTGGTCGAGGCCGCGTACGGGGCGATCTCCATCAGATGCTGGGTGCCGGACGCGCCGCCGCCCACGACGACGACCCGCTGCCCGGCGAACTCCTCGGGCCCCGGGTACTGCGCCGTGTGCAACTGCCGCCCCCGGAAGGTCTCCTGGCCCGGATAGCGCGGCCAGAACGGCCGGTCCCAGGTGCCCGTGGCATTGATCAGCGCCCGCGTCGACCACGTGCCGTCGGAGGACTCGACCAGCAGCCGCCCACCGGAACCCTCCCGCACGGCCCGCACGTCCACCGGCCGACGCACCCGCAGGTCGAAGGTGCGCTCGTAGGTGTCGAAGTACTCCGCGATCACCTCGGAGGACGGCCGCGCCGGGTCGGCACCCTCCAGTTCCATGCCGGGCAGGGAGTGCATCCCGTGCACCTTGCCGTACGTCAGCGACGGCCACCGGAACTGCCAGGCGCCGCCCGGACGCGGTGCGTGATCCAGCACCACGAAGTCCCGCTCCGGCTCGAAACCGCCCCGCCGCAGGTGATAGGCGCTGGACAGCCCAGCCTGCCCAGCGCCTATGACGACGACATCGACCTCGCGGACTTCACGCGCCTGCGCCCCGGTGTTGTTCACGCTTCCACCAACCCGGCCGGGGCGCGGGATCTTCCCGAAGCGCGACGCCTGTGATCCACCCGACGCCCGACCCGTCGGGTCGGCAGGAACCAGTGCGGATGGACGGTCATCAGGAGTCCTTGTAGACGCGGGGCGTGGTGGTGGAGGGCGGCAGGCCGCCGTTGAAACGCGTGTCCACGAAGGCGGCGAAGTCGACCTTGCCCGGGATCAGTTTCAGCTCGGTGAAGGTGTCCGCGATCCGCTGCTCCGAGGAGATGAGCGGCTTGTCGACGGCGACCGCGATCCGGCTGGCGTTGGTGCGCTTCACGGAGGCGAGCGCCACCTCGTACGGCAGCCCGGTGTCCTTCGCCCACACTTTGGCCCAGGCGTCCGGATGCTGGTACACCCAGTCCTGGGCACGCCGCAGCCGATCCAGGTAGTCCTTGACGGCCGCGGCCTTCTTGGTGTCCTTGAGCGCACTCGGGGCCGCCACCTGGAAGCTGAGCCCGTTGACGACGCCGTCACCGTCGGTCAGGATCCGGCCCTGCCCAGCTTCGAGCACCTGTGAGGTGTACGGGTCCCACACCGCCCACGCGTCCACCTTGCCGCCGGTGAACGCGGCGAGGGCGTCGGCCGGCTGCAGATACTTGACCTTCACGTCGCTCAGCTTCAGACCGGCCTTCTTGAGCGAGGCGATCAGCTGATAGTGCGCGGACGAACCCTGCGCCACGGCGATGGACCTGCCCTTGAGGTCCTCGGGCCTGTGCAGCGACGAGTTCTTCGGTACGAGGACGGCCTCGCCCTGGGACGTGCCGTGCCAGGCGGCCACGACCGAGATCTTCGAGCCCGCGCCGGCCGCGAAGACCGGCGGGGTGTTGCCGACGCCGCCGATGTCGACGGCCTTGGCGTTGACGGCCTCCAGGAGCGGTGGCCCGGACGTGAACGTCGACCACTTGATCTTGTAGTCGAGGTTCTCGAGTTCTCCGGCGGCCCGCAGCACCGCCTCGGAACCACCTTTCTGGTCACCGACGTCGAGCGTGAGGGAACCCTTGCCGTCGGTACCGGCCCCCGCGGTGTCGGCGGCCGAGTTCCCGCCGCAGGCGGCCAGGAGCAGGGTCAGCGGGAGGAGCAGGGCGGCGGGGACGAGGTGTCGGCGCATGACGATTCCGTTCGATCGGTTCAGGTGAAGTGACGGTGAAGGGCGACTGAGGGGTGGGGAGGGGGAGTTCAGGCGGTGGTGTCGACGCCCAGGCGCTCCAGGAGACCGGCACGCAGTTCGGCGAAGCGGGGGTCGGCGATGTCGCGCGGCCGGTCCAGGTCGACCTGGGTCTCGTACGCGATGACGCCGCCGTCCATGACGAGGACCCGGTCGGCGAGCAGCACGGCCTCCTCCACGTCGTGCGTGACGAGGAGCACGGCGCAGCCGCGGCGCTGCCAGAGCTCGCCGACGAGCCGCTGTGCCTTGATGCGCGTGAGGGCGTCCAGCGCGCCGAACGGTTCGTCGAGCAGCAGCAGATCGGGTTCGCGGACCAAAGCTCTGGCCAGCGAGGCACGTTGGGCCTCACCGCCGGAGAGCGTCTTCGGCCAGGCGTTCGAGCGGTGGGTGAGTCCGACCTCGGTCAACGCCTGCTCGGCGACGGCGCGTTCGGGCTTGCCGGGCAGCCCCAGCAGGACGTTGCGCCACACCTTCTTCCACGGCATCAGCCGGGGCGCCTGGAACGCGACGGCCTTGCGCCGCGGGACGAGCACGGTGCCCTCGATGTCACGGTCGAGCCCGGCGAGGATGCGCAACAGAGTGGACTTGCCGCAGCCGCTGCGGCCGAGCAGGGCCACGAACTCTCCTGGATGTACGTCCAGTTGGAGGTCGTCGATGACGGCGCGCCCGTCGAAGGAGCGGGTCAGCCCCTGGACCCGTACCGCGGAGGCCGGGGCGGTCGGGTGTGGCCGGTCGGCCTCGGCCTTCTGCTGGGCGATGGCGCCCTTCTGGAGGGTCACCGGCCCGTGAACGTCGGTCGCCATTGCAGCAGCAGCCTTTCGAGGGAGCGGACGATGAAGTCGGCGAGCAGACCGAGGAAGGCGTAGACGATCAGGCAGACCACGATCACATCGGTCCGCAGGAAGTCACGGGCCTGCACCATGAGGAAGCCGATCCCGGCGTCCGCGTTGATCTGCTCGGCGAAGACGAGCGCGAGCCAGGCGATACCGAGCGAGTAGCGCAGCCCGGTCATCGCCCCGGGCAGCGCGCCCGGCAGCACGACATGCCGGACGAGTCCCCACCGTGAGAGTCCGAGCGCTTCGCCGGCCTCGATCAGCTGGGAATCGACGCCGCGGATACCGGCGTACACGTTCAGATAGAGGGGGAAGGACACGCCCAGTGTGATGATCGCGATCTTCGGGGCCTCGCCGATGCCGAACCAGATGATGAACAGCGGGATCAGTCCCACGAAGGGCACGGTCCGCAGCATCTGGACGCTCGCGTCCACGAGGTCCTCGCCGATACGGAAGAGCCCGGAGACGAGGGCGAGTCCGGTACCGACGAGGGTTCCGAACAACAGCCCCACCGCGACACGCTGCAAGGAGACGCCCATCGCGTTCGGCAGCGAGCCGTCGGCGATCAGATTGCCGCCGACCCGTGCGATGGTGCCCGGTGAGGCGAGGATGTCGGAGGTCAACACCCCTGTGCTGCTGAGGAGTTGCCACAGGGCGAGCAGCAGGAGCGGGCCGGAGGTGCGGCGCAGCCAGCGGGGCACACGGGTGCGGCGGGTGGAGAGGGGGACGATGGCGGCGAGCTCGGGTGGGGCATGGCTGATGCTCATGAGTGCTCCACGGGGAGGAGAGCGACCGGAGGGGGATACGCCATGGCTCCGCCGCGTCAGGAGCTCAGGGCGAGCCCGGACGTGCGGGTGGGGCGGAGCGGGGGCGCGGTGGAACGGGGGAGTGAAAGGGCTCAGCGGCCGCGGCGACACGCGGCGGAGGCCACCCGCAGCAGGTCGATGTGACCGCGCGTGGTGAGCATGGCTGAACGCAACATGCGGGTGAAAGTAGCCAGATGGTCGATGCCCGGTCAATGGTGTCTCGCGGAATGGACCGCGTGTATCAGGGCGCGGACCGTCGGTCGAGTGCGGAACCCCGTGCGTGGAACCCGGTGTGCGGGCCGGAGGGCCGGCGGACGTCTACGTCCGGCGGGATGAGCCGGCGGCGGCCAGTTCCCGGCTCGGGGCGGAGGCGAACGTGTCCCGGAGTACCTCCTGACGGACAAGGACGAGGCGCTGCCACGGTTCCGTCTTCGGTTCGGCAGGAGCGGCACCGTCGCGGGCTACGCGGCACCCTCGGACAACGCGTGGGCAGGCGCCCTGGACACGCTGTGCCGAGTGATGCCCCAGTGCCCTGAGTCTTAGGGCCTGTGTGGTGTGATCAGAGGCCGGGCGATTCAGGTCAGGTCTCTGGCCGACCGGCTACGGACGCACGAAACCATCCGGCCCCCTGGACGTGACCGTCACCCCTGGCGTGGCCCACCCCGGCCGCTCCCTCCGGCCGACCGGCCACGACGGCCATCGGCCAGGCGGACACGGCCACGGTGGCCGACGTGGTGGCCGACGTGTCCTCGGACACCCCCGTCCCGGACACACCGGAGGCGGTCACCCCAGGAACGACAACCTGACCTGACGCCGGGGGTTGTCCCTGTTCGTGTCCACCAGGACGACGGATTGCCAGGTTCCCAGCTCCAGCGCTCCACCGATCACGGGGAGCGTCGCGTGGGGCGGGACGATGGCCGGGAGTACGTGGTCCCGGCCATGACCTGGGGAGCCGTGCCGGTGCTGCCAGCGGTCGTCTGCCGGGAGGAGTTGGTGGAGGGCGGCCAGGAGGTCGTGATCACTGCCCGCGCCGGTCTCGATCACGGCCAGGCCCGCCGTCGCGTGGGGCGTGAAGACGTTGAGCAGGCCGTCCCGGCCGGGGGCCACTTCCCGTAGAAACGATCCGCACGCGGCGGTCAGGTCGTACACGGTCTCCGTAGAGCCGGTCGTCACGTTGATGGTCCGCGTAGTGAAAGAGTCAGCCATGACTCCATCCTCACGCCAAGGTCCCTCCCGAGTACGGGAGGGACCCTGGTCACGGAGGGAAGAGAGGAGGTTTCCTCAAGTTCCTCAGCGGCAAGTTCCCATACTCCCGTGGGGCGTTCCCGCGTTCCCGGCGTCCATCAGTTCGTTCCGCGCATCGGCGATCCCCTGACTGTCGACGCCGGGGTTCCTGTCGGCGAACGTGCGGACGTCCTGCGCAGCTTGGTGGTGGGGGGCGCGAGTGGTGGACGCTGCGGGGTTCGGAGGGGAGTACGGTGGTCTTACCGAGCGCACCTCGCATGCCGTCATCCGTTTCGGCGTCGCTCTCGGGGAACGGCAAGGCCGGAGCACATGCAGTCCGGCCGGAGATGAGCCGCCCCATGCCTCCAGGCCCGTACCGTCGCGCCGTCTTCCGTATCCCGTTCCGCGCCCCGCGATAGCGGACCTCTTGGTTTCGGAGGCGTCCCGGAGGCCTTCCCGAGGCATTCCGGCACCTCGTGTGCCTGAGATCGACGACCTTGCGCGCCTCAGATCGATGACCGATGAAATGGATGCGCGACTCATGTATTCACGGGACGCGATTTCCGGCCGCCGCCGAGGCCGCCCGGAACCGACCGCCGAGATGGTCCCGGGACTGACCTGCCTCATCCGCGGCACCGACTGGCGGCAGACGCGGTCGGCGCACGCCGGGACACCGTCGGCGCTTCACACACCAGTGACCACCGAAGTGAAATGACAAGGAAGCGCATGAGCCTGATGAGTTTGGGAGTGCTCGCCTCCTCCCGCAAGGAGAACGAGTTCCGCCTGCCGTTGCACCCCGACCACCTCGGCCGGATCGCCCCGGACGTACGCGAAAGGATCTTCCTCGAACAGGGCTACGGCCGACGGTTCGGTGTCGGCGACGACGCGCTGCGGCCGCTCGTGGCAGGCCTGCGCTCCCGAGAGCAGCTCGTCGCCGAGTGCGATGTCCTGCTGCTGCCCAAGCCGATGCACGACGACATCGCAGAGCTGCGCGAGGGTCAAGTGCTGTGGGGATGGCCGCACTGTGTGCAGGACGAGAAGATGACCCAGATCGGCATCGATCGGCGACTGACGCTCGTCGCTTGGGAGGCCATGAACCACTGGACCTCCAAGGGTGCCTTCAGCGTCCATGTGTTCCACAAGAACAACGAGCTCGCAGGCTACTGCTCGGTACTGCAGGCCCTGCAGCTCGGCGGGCTGACCGGTAGCTACGGCCGGCGCCTGCGCGCGGTGGTCATCAGCTTCGGTGCCACCGCGCGCGGAGCTGTCACGGGCCTGGGCGCCATGGGAGTCTCCGACGTCACGGTGCTCACCCAACGCGCCGCCGCGGCCGTGGCCTCGCCGATGCCGTCGGTCGTGATGGGCCACTTCGAGGAGCAGGAGGACGATCCGTCCCGTCTGCGGGCGTTCACCGCGGCCGGTTCCGTGCCACTGGCGGAGTACCTGGCCGGGTTCGACATCATCGTCAACTGCATCCTGCAGGACACCGACGCACCGCTGACGTTCGTCACCGACGAGGAACTCGCCCTGTTCCGGCCGGGCACCTTCTTCATCGACGTCGCCTGCGACGAGGGCATGGGCTTCGCATGGGCTCGGCCGACCACCTTCGGCGATCCCATGCCCACCGTCGGGCCGGGCTGCCACTACTACGCGGTGGATCACAGCCCGTCCCACATGTGGAACTCGGCCACATGGGAAATCAGCGAGGCGCTCCTTCCCTACCTGCGCAAGGTCATGAGCGGCCCTGCTGCCTGGGAGGCCGACGCCACGGTCAGAAACGCCATCGAGATCCGCGACGGCGTCGTCCGCAACCCGAAGATCCTCTCCTTCCAGCACCGGACCGCCGCATACCCCCACACCGTCGAGGTCCCGGCGCCGGCGTCGGCGCCGCGCCCCGCCGCACAGCCGGCCTGACGGCGCACGTCCGTCGAGGATGGCTCGCGAGGTGGTGAGGATCCGCGGAAGGCCGGAATACGCCCAGGAGTATGCGCGGCCCGCGGTCACGGCGGCATGGGCGGAAAGTGGTACTTGTCGCGCCCGGATGAGCGTGCCGTGGTAAAGTTGACAGTAGTTGCAGTTGTGGTTCCCGTAAACTTCAAGTGCCTTTGATGACTTTATGTCGTCAGGCATTTTTGTATTCCCGGTGCTTTTTCCGGACGGGGTTCATTACGGTGACGCGGCGGCTCACATGGTGTGGGCCCCTGGGTACTGCCCCGAAGGAGATTTGACATGGCTACTGGCACCGTTAAGTGGTTCAACGCGGAAAAGGGCTTCGGTTTCATCGAGCAGGACGGTGGCGGTCCGGACGTCTTCGCCCACTACTCGAACATCGCCGCCCAGGGCTTCCGTGAGCTCCACGAAGGCCAGAAGGTGAACTTCGACGTCACCCAGGGTCAGAAGGGCCCGCAGGCGGAGAACATCACTCCCGCGTGACGTCGACCGTATGAGACGGCTGGGACCCACCTCTTATGGTGGGGTCCCAGCTTGTTTTTTTTATGGCGCTGATGTGGCCGGATGCATCTGGCCTTAAATTCGGCTCGTTCTTGCAATTCGTTCGGCTCGTTCCTGCCGAGAATTCCTCGATACGTGCCATATCGAGGAAGGTTCTCCATGAACCGCTCAGCTCGTACGGGCGACCGTTTTTCCAAGACCCGCAAGGACGGCTTCGCCGGTTCCGGCGGGGGTGCCCGATCCCGCCCGCAGGGCGGCCAGGGGCGCCCCGGCGCCCGTTCAGGTGGCAACGGGCGCGGCCCCTCCGCACCGCAGGGTGAGTTCGCGCTGCCGGAGACCATCACCCCGGCCCTCCCCGCGGTGGCGACCTTCGGTGAACTGGACCTCCCCGTCGAGTTGCTGGAGACGCTCACCAGCCTCGGCGTGAACGAGCCGTTCCCGATCCAGGCCGCCACGCTGCCGAACTCCCTCGCGGGACGGGACGTCCTGGGCCGCGGGCGCACCGGATCGGGCAAGACGCTCGCATTCGGCCTCGCGCTCCTCGTGCGTACGGCCGGACGGCGGGCCGAAGCCCGCAAGCCGCTGGCCCTGATCCTCGTACCCACGCGCGAGTTGGCCCAGCAGGTCTCCGATGCGCTCACCCCGTACGCCCGGTTGTTGAAGCTGCGGCTGGCCACCGTGGTCGGTGGCATGTCGATCGGCAGGCAGGCCGGCGCGCTGCGCACCGGGGCCGAGGTCGTCGTCGCGACCCCGGGCCGCCTCATGGATCTCGTCGAGCGAAACGACTGCCGTCTCGACCGGGTGGGCATCACCGTCCTGGACGAGGCCGACCAGATGGCGGACATGGGCTTCATGCCCCAGGTCACCGAACTGCTCGACCAGGTACGCCCCGACGGTCAGCGCCTGCTGTTCTCGGCCACGCTGGACCGCAACATCGACCTCCTGGTCCGTCGGTATCTCCATGACCCGGTGGTCCACTCGGTCGATCCCTCGGCGGGTGCGGTGACCACGATGGAGCATCACGTACTGCAGGTGCACGGCGCCGACAAGTACGCCACCGCCACCGAGATCGCCGCCCGAGACGGGCGCGTGCTCATGTTCCTGGACACCAAGCACGCCGTCGACCAGTTCACCAGGCACCTGCTGGGCAGCGGGGTGAAGGCCGCGGCGCTGCACAGTGGCAAGTCCCAGCCCCAGCGCACGCGCACGCTGGCACAGTTCAAGACCGGTCACATCACGACCCTGGTGGCGACCAATGTCGCGGCCCGCGGCATCCATGTCGACGATCTCGACCTCGTCGTCAACGTCGACCCGCCCAGTGACCACAAGGACTACCTGCACCGAGGCGGCCGTACCGCCCGTGCCGGTGAGTCCGGCAGTGTCGTCACGCTCGTTCTGCCCGGCCAGCGCCGCGACGTGATCCGTCTGATGTCCGACGCGGGCATCAGGCCCCATGTCACCCAGGTCCGTTCCGGCGAGGCGGAGTTGAGCCGTATCACCGGCGCGCAGGCTCCCTCCGGTGTTCCCATCGGCGGCAGCCGGCCGGTCACGGAGCGCCCCGAGCGCGGTGGTGCCCCCTTCCGTGGCCTGGGCACCCGCCCGGGCCGTGCAGGTGGCGAGTCCCGCCGGGCCGCCGAGGCACGCCAGACGGCCGAGGCCCGCAAGGCCGCTCGGGTTCGTCGGGGGGCGTAGCCCGGGCGCGGGATGAATGCCGCCGACGTTGATGCTCGAGAACGGCGAGGCCGCTGGCTGGGGCCGGGTCGGTTCACACGGACCGGCCTCGCCGAGGTTCACTCGTAAGCGGGACGCACTGGTGAGCCAGTGACGTACGTGGAACGCTTCGAACGCATCTCCGACGGGATGGGTGGCCCAAGGGCACGGCTGAGGCAGCTGACGGCGCGGTCAGCGGTTCGAGACGGCGGTGACCCGCCCCCCACGTGGTCACGCCCGTGCTCACCGGTCACCACACCTGGACATGAGGCTCTCCTGTGCGGCACATGTGTCGCGTATGTCGGCACGACAGGAGCATCCCGTTCCACTCGTGCGTACTATCTCTAAACTGCTGCAGGCCGTGGCAGTTGTGTTCCGCGAGTGATTGGTCCGTGTCATGTCTGAAGTCAACTCCCACGCCACAGAACTGACGTCACAGTACGTCGCCCAGGTGACGGGTGACCTTGAGCGCAATGCCAAGGAGCAGGAGCGAGTCGGTGCGGAGATCGAAGCCCTGCAGGAGCAGTTGCGTGCCCTGCAGCACGATCACACCGTGCTGGTGAACATGCAGGAGGCGCTCGGCGGTCCGAACCCCGTCGTCGAGGCGGATGCCGCGAGTGCGCCGTCGGTGCCTCACCAGGCGTCTGCCGAACGCAAGCCGAGCAAGGGGAAGAAGGCGGCCGCCACCGGCGCGAAGAAGACGGCGTCCAAGAAGCCCGCAGCCAAGCCCGCGGGCAAGGCCGCAGTCAAGGCCGCGGCTGTGAAGACGCCCACGGCACCGACCAAGCCGACCCTCGTCGAGCTGATCCGCGGCCACCTGGAGCAGCAGAGCGAGCCGCGTTCCGCCGCCGAGATCACTACCGCGCTCACGCAGGCCCACCCCGACCGGAGCGTGAAGACCACGGTCGTGCGCACCACCCTCGAAGGGCTGGTCGCCAAGAGCCATGCCCACCGCACCAAGCAGGGTTCGTCGGTCTTCTACACCACCGTGGCCGCCTCGGAGCCCGCTCCCGCCGAGCCGCAGCCGGAGGCAGTGGCCGGCTGAACTCCGCACGACCCGGTAGAGGCAGGTGTTCGCCGACCGGATCGGTGACTCCTACCCAGCCGATCCCACCTCCGCCGGATGCGGGCGGAAGGACGAGGAACTCCGACCTTCCCTTCCCGCCCTCGACCCACGACGTACCGCTCGGTCCCGTAGCAGGTGCCCGCGGACAGTCCGGTACGCACGCATGCATGCTCGCTCTCGCCCCGTCCCCGTGCTCGGACATGGGCCCCTCCATCAGCACTGCGCACAACACGTCGCAACGGCGGCCGGGGGCTCCGCAGGGCGGCCTTTGTCGGTCTATACGATGAGGCGTCCTGTGGGGGTTGGGGGAGAGAGCCTTGGGCTGGGCGGTCGACGAGCGTCGTGGTGATGCCGGGGACGGTCATGCGTACGGCGAGGGGTCCGGCGACGACCGGTCGGCGGCCGACACGAGTGACGATGGGGGCGTGCGGCCGCGTGGCGCGCTTCGCCGGTTCGCGTTGTTCGTCGTGCGCACGCTGTACGGCGAGTGGCACGGCATCGTCGTGCATCCTGTACGGCAACTCGTGCGCCGAGGGCTGTCCGGACTCCTGTTGGCGTTCGTGGCCGTCTTCGGGGTCATCTTCTTCCACGCGCTCGCCCAACATCCCACCGGTGCGGTGGCCGTGCGGCTGGTCGGTGGAGTGAAGGCCTGCCTGCCGCTGCCCCTGGCCCTGCTGCGTACGCCGGTGTCGTTGTACGTCCCCGCCCTGGACCTGCCCGTATGGGCGGGCATCACCCAGCTGTTCTTCGCGTTCGCTCTCGCGGAACTCGCCCTGGGCCGGGCGCGGACACTGGTCATCGCGTACGCCACCACCCTGGCCGGCACCCTTATGGTCCGCGTGATGATCGCGCTCGGTCCGGGCTGGTGGGGGCTGGGCCTGCCGCCCGAGATCGGGCAGGTGCTCGACACCGGACCGTCGGCCGCCGTGGTGGGACTGTTCACCTACCTCTCGGTCATCCGGCGCGCCCCCATCGTGTTCGTGCTCACCGGCGGCTCGATGGTGTGGGAGTCGATCGTCAAACCCAATCTGGCAGGCCGTGAGCACCTGATCGCCGTGGGCGTGGCGATCGTCCTGGCGATGCTGCACGGGCGCTGCCGAAGACTGTGGCATTTCCTCGGGGCCCTGCTCTTCGCGGTGTGGTCGCGCAGTGGCCTGGAGGGGCTGTTCCCGCCAAGTGGTGAGGGGCGTACGCGGGGTCCGAGGTCTCAACCGCGCTGACGGTCCCCGACCGGGAACGGCCGCCCGCGTGCTCGGTGGAACAGGCTGTTCAGAGCGTGCGGTTGAGGAGGTCGAGCAGGGCTGCCCAGTGGCGTTCGGTGGCCTTGGCGTCGTGGACGGTGGTGTCGGCCATGGTGTAGCCGTGGTGCGCACCGGTGTAGACCTCGGTGTGGTGGCGGACACCTGCCGCGGTGAACGCCTTGTCGAGGCGCTCGATCTGCTCGGGAGGCAGGGAGGCGTCCTGGTCGGCATGGCCGAAGTACAGCTCCGCGGTGACCCGGTCGGCCAGCAGGTGCGGGCTGTCGTGGGCATCGGTCGCCAGCCGGGCACCGTGGAAGCCGGCCGCGGCCGCGACCCGCTCGGGGTAGGTACCGGCGGTGCGCAGGGCCAGGCCGGCGCCCATGCAGTAGCCGGTGATGCCGACCGGTCCGTCGGTGGCCTGCGGGCAGGCGGCCAGCCAGGACAGATAGGCGCCGGCGTCGCGCATGGCCAGGTCGGGGGTCAACTCCCGGATGATCGGCGTGAGTTGCTCGAACAGCGCCGGACGTCGGTCCGCGCCGATGACGTCGGGCAGTTCGACCACCGGTGCCGGCCCATGGCGGTAGAGGACGTTGGGGACCAACACGGTGTAGCCGGCCCCGGCGAGCCGGTCGGCCATCTCCTTCAGCTGAGGGCGCAGTCCGAAGGCATCCATGTAGAACAGCACCGCGGGGTGGGCGGAGTCGTCGTCGGGGTGCGCCAGATAGGCGTCGGCCGAACCGTCCTGGGTGGGGATGTTCACGGAGGTTCCCCGCACTTCGCGTACGCCGGTCATGGGCGTCCTCTTTCTTGTCTCGACTGCCTCTCGGGTGTCCCTCGGTGTTTCGGGGTGCCCCGCGTATCTCCGGCGGCCACCTGATCACGGGGGTCCCGTCGTGCAGTCTGGCATCCGTGCAGCGCTCGGTTCGGCGTGGCCCGTCCGTGGGGAGTGGCGCGGCGGCGAAGGGGGGACGGATTGCCGGGGCACCGCAGGAGACGGACGAGCCTGGTACCGGCAGTCCCAGGACGGCAGGGACACTGGCTGTGCGCGTCGTCCGGTCGCAGGGTGGAGTCATGACGACAACACTGATCACCGGAGCGAACAAGGGTCTCGGTTACGAGACCGCCCGCCGACTCGTCGCCGCGGGCCACACCGTCTACGTCGGCAGCCGGGACGCCGAACGCGGACGCCGGGCCGCCGAACAGCTGGGCGCCCGGACCGTCCAACTCGATGTCACCGACGACGACTCGGTGCGGGCCGCCGTGAAGGCCATCGAGGCCGAGGGCGGGCTGGATGTACTGATCAACAACGCGGGCATCGAGGCGAGGGGCGACGGCAACACCGTGATCGGCGCCGCGGACGTGACCGCCGACATGATGCGGGAGACGTTCGAGACGAACGTCTTCGGCATGGTGCGCGTCACCCACGCGTTCCTCCCGCTGTTGCGGCGCTCGGCCGCCCCGGTGGTGGTCAACGTCAGCAGTGGGCTGGCCTCGCTGGCCCGGGTGAGCGAAGCGGGCACCCCGACGTACGCCTACCCGGGCGTCGCCTACCCGGCGTCGAAGACCGCCGTCAACATGCTCACGGTGCAGTACGCGAAGGCGTTCCCGAACATGAGGATCAACGCGGTGGAGCCCGGCTTCACCAAGACCGACCTGAACGGGAACACCGGCATCCAGACCGTCGAGCAGGGCGCCGAGATCATCGTACGGACGGCGCAGATCGCCCCCGACGGTCCCACCGGGGGCTTCTACGACGCCGAGGGCACCCTTCCCTGGTAGCCCGAGTACGTCACCACGTACGCGTCGCGAATCCTTCGACCGGATCCCCAGCCCCCAGAAAAACCAGATCCCCAGCCCCCAAAGAAAACAGGAGCATTGACATGACCGTGCGGTCACTTCCCGGCGGAACGTTCACCATGGCCAAGGACCTGACAGTGACCCGCGTGGGCTACGGCGCCATGCAGCTCGCAGGTCCGCATGTGTTCGGGCCGCCCGCCGACCGGGACGCCGCCCTGGCCGTCCTGCGCGAGGCCGTCGAGCGGGGGATCACGCACATCGACACCTCCGACTTCTACGGCCCCTACGTCACCAACCAGCTCATCAGGGAAGCGCTGCACCCCTACCCGGCCGACCTGCACATCGTGACCAAGGTCGGAGCCCTGCGGGACGCCGAGGGAGGCTGGCCCAAGGCGCTGTCGCGCGACGAACTGCGCCAGGCCGTGCACAGCAACCTCGAGAACCTCGGCCTGGACACCCTCGACGTCGTCAACCTGCGGGTCGGAGGGCTCGACGCCCCCGAGCCGGGTTCGCTCGCCGAACCGTTCACCGTGCTCGCGGAGCTGCAGCAGGAGGGTCTGATCAGGCATCTCGGTGTCAGCACCGTCTCCGCCGAGCAGATCGAGGAAGCCCGGTCCATCGCGCCCGTGGTGTGTGTGCAGAACTTCTACAACCTCGCGAACCGCGCCGACGACGCGCTGATCGACTCCCTGGCCGAACAGGGCATCGCCTATGTGCCGTACTTCCCCGTCGGCGGCTTCTCCCCGCTGCAGTCGGACACCCTGCACGCGGTCGCGGGCCGACTGGAGACCACTCCGGTCGCCGTAGCCCTGGCCTGGCTGCTGCAGCGTTCCCCGAACATCCTGCTCATCCCCGGCACCTCCTCGGTGGCACACCTGCGCGACAACATCGCCGCTGCCGCCCTGGTCCTTCCCGAGAAGGAGCTGGCCGAGCTGAACGGGATCGCGGTGTGAGCACCACCGCGCCGGCTCGCTCGCGGCGTAGGGCGCAAACTTGTTTCACACGAACACGTTCGTTATCGTTTTGTGCCATGACCTCAGAGAAGCCCGCTCCGATCAGCCGGCGCGAACGTCCGGCGAAGCCCGCCCTGACCAGGCAGGGAATCATCGACGCCGCGCTGACGATCCTTCGTGACGAGGGCCTGAGCAAGGTGACGATGCGCCGCATCGCCGCCGCCCTCGACACCGGGCCCGCGTCGCTCTACGTCTACGTCCGCAACACCGGGGACCTGCACGCCCAGATCCTCGACTCCCTGTTGGCGCCGGTCAAGGTGCCCGCACCGGAGGCCGGGACATGGCGGGACCGGCTGAAGGCGCTGCTGGCCGGCTATGGCGAGGTGCTCTTCCGCCACCCGGAGATCGCCCGGATGGCGATGTCCACGCAGCCGAGCGGCCCGCACTACCTGGGGTTGGCCGACGCGATCCTCGGGCTCCTCGACGAGGGCGGGGTGTCGGGCCGGGAAGCGGCCTGGGCCCTGGACCTGCTGCTGTTGTATCCCACCGCCGTGGCCGTCGAACACAGCTCCCCGAAGCCCGTCACACAGGAGGCCGACGAGTTCTCCGCCCTGGCCGCGAAGATCGCCGCGGCGGACCCGGCGCGCTACCCCCACGTCGCCCGGCTCGGCGACACACTCATGTCGGGAGACGGCCCGACCCGCACCGACTGGGCTCTGGACGTCATCCTGGACGGAGTCCTCGCCGCGGCCTCGCGTGCGTCCGCCGAGTAGCGCGCCTGGTGAGAGTGGGGTGTGTGTTTCCCCTGTGTCGCAAGTCGCGCCCGCATGTGTGCCTAGGGTTGATCCGTAAGCGCGGGAAAGCGGCGAGGGCCGTGACCGGGCCCTCGCATCATGTCTCCGGCGGTACGGACAACGCGACTTCAGTGCCTCGCACCTGAGAGCGGTTGTCGTGGCGGCAGGCCCCTTGGCGTCGGAGCCCGCGGGGAACCGTCCGTGGTCTGTGCCGCGGGCGCGGGAACGGCAAGGGGTGTTGATGGAAGGCGCGGATCTTCCAGAGGGGAACCGGTGCGCGCCGGCCCGGGACGTCGCCCGAGGTGTGCGACAGGAGCGCAGGGGCATACGACCCCATATCGTCGTCCTGGCGGCATGGACGTTGCTCTGGTTCCTGTTCGTGCGCAGACACGGGGGGATCTCCTGGCACTACCTGCGAACCGGAGGTGAGCTGCTCTTCGGTGCCGCGCCCGGTGGCGGCCTGGCCATCTACGCCAACCATCCGGAGCTGCAGATCGGCCCCGTGAGCTTCCTGGCGGCCGCGCTGTTCGCCCCGCTGCCACCCCACCTGGCGGAGATGCTGGCGGAGGCGGTGATGTCCACGCTCGGCCTCTACATGCTGGTTCTCGTCGGCCGCAGCGCCGCAGACCACAACCGCGGTACGGGACTCAACCACCGCCGGCTTCAGCAACGGGTGCTGGTGGCAGGGGTGGCCTTCATTCCGATGTGGGTCGAAGTCGCCGTCCGTTTCGCCCACTTGGACGACGTGCTCGCGCTGTTCTTCACCACGTTGGCCGTACGTGGCCTGGTGCGCGGCCAGGGACGCACGGTGGGCATCATGCTCGCCCTCGCGGTGGACTCGAAACCCTGGGCGCTGGCGTTCGCGGCTCTGCTGCTCGCCCTGCCCGCCGCGCAACGCCGCAACTCCGCACTCTGGACGGTCGGCCTCGTGGCCGTCGCATGGCTGCCGTTCTACGTCACCCATCTCAACTCGGCGGCCGCCGCCAGATTCACCATCGCCAACCAGCCCGCTTCGGCGCTGCGTTGGCTGGGGGTGCCGGCCCCGGCCACGCCCTGGTGGGACCGCCCGGCCCAACTGCTACTGGGACTTGGGCTCGGCACACTGGCGGTACTCAGAGGCCGCTGGCCCGCGGTCGTGCTGCTCGGCGCCGACGCCCGCATCGCACTCGACCCGAGCGTCTACACGTACTACAGCGCCTCGATCCTGCTCGGCACCCTGCTGTGGGACGCGGTCGGACAGCGTCGTCTGGTGCCGTGGTGGAGCTGGATCGCCCTGCTCTCCCTGTACGGCAGCACCCTGCTGGTGCCCTCCGACCGGATCTGCGGCCTGATCCGGCTGGCGTTCGCCGCCGGTTCGGCGGGCTACGTCCTGCTGGGGCCCGTGCCGCGCCGTCGGCGCACCGTGGTGAAGGCTCCTTCTCCGGCGTCCCCCCAGGTGTGACGTGCACCAGGAATGAGGCGTCGGCTTACGGACGTCCGCCGGGATGAATGGGTTGATGAATGTCACACAGCTAAAAATCTCGCAATTCGGACATATCTACATTTACCGCGCTCCGGCGTCTCTGCTGTCCCTGTAGCGTCGCGGTCGTTCGGGAATCGGAATGTGCCCATGAGTGGGCTGCCGATGTGACCGCAGACACGGAGCGGGGAACCTTCATGCCGGAAATGCACGCACTGCGCCGCGCGCGGCGTGGACTGGCCGCGACCGCGGCCGTGGGGACAGCGCTCGCGGCGCTGTGTGCCGCCACGCCGGCCCAGGCGAGCACCGCCGACGCCGCGTCCACCGCCACCGCCACCGTCGGCGGCTCCCAGGTGAAGTGCACCTCTCAGCGGCCGGGGCTCGCGGCCCGGCTCTCGAAGGACCTCGCGGGCGCCCTGCGCGGGCGGGACCGCGCCGCGGCGCTCGCGTTGTACGACCGCACCTCGGCGACCTCGTGCAGCTTCCGGGCCGACACCGCCTTCGACTCGGCGAGCGTGGTCAAGGTCACGATATTGGGGGCGCTGCTGCGCCAGACCATGGAGCAGCACCGGGCTCTGACCGCTCGCGAGGTGGAACTGACCACCGCCATGATCACCAAGTCGGACAACGACGCGACGAACACCCTGTGGCACCAGATCGGCCACACCGGCATCCAGCACTTCCTGACCCTGGCGGGAATGGGGGACACCGTTCCCGGGCCCAAGGGGTACTGGGGGCACACCCAGGTCACGGCCGCGGACCAGCTGAAGCTGCTCCGCCTGCTCACCTCGGACAACTCCGTCCTCGACCGGCACGCGCGTACCTACGCCCTGCGGCTCATGAACCGGGTCGTCCCCGAGCAGCGCTGGGGAACGCCGGCCGGGGCCCCCGCGACGGCGACCGTTCAGGTCAAGAACGGCTGGCTGCCGCGCGACACCCACGGCTGGCGGGTGCACAGCGTCGGCGTGTTCACCGGCGGCGGTCACGACTACGGAATGGTCGTGCTCTCGCAGGACAACCGCACGATGGACGACGGCGTCGCGACCGTCGAGGGCGCCGCCCGTGCCGTCAACCGGGACCTGAACACCTCAACTGCCGCATAGGTAATCCCCTTTCGCGCCGATCAGTCGGAGGTTAGGGTGCGGGAAGCGAGTGTGAATCCCGAGGAGTCGAGACATGCCCGGTCGTCCGAGCGCGCGTTGACGTCGTAGGCCCTGAGCGGCCCGTCATCGCGTGCTGCCCTTGATGCGCGGCACAGCGAGCCTTCCCGCACCTGAACCGTCGGCGTACGCGTCGTGCGCCGGGTGGCGGGCTCTGTTTTGCGCGACCCAAGGGGTTTCCCGTGCCGGACGCTTCCTCCTGTCCGCCCTCGTCATCCGCCTCAGCCTCCTCGTCTTCGTCATCCCCCGTGTCGGACTCCGGGCGTCCCGTCCCGCCGACCCTGTGGCGAGACGCCGACTTCCGCCGACTGTGGGTGGGGCAGACGGCCTCCCAACTCGGCGAACACTCGAGCTTGGTGATCCTTCCGCTGATCGCGGTTCTGACACTCGACGCCGGTGCCGGCCGGCTGGGCGTCCTGCGCGCGGTGGGACAGGCACCGATCCTGCTGCTCTCGCTTCTCGTCGGCGCGTGGGTGGACCGATGGCGGACCCGCACGGTGATGGTGCTGGCGGATCTCGGCCGGGCCCTGGTACTGGGCGCCGCCGCCCTGGCCGGACTCCTCGGCGGGCTCGGCCTGCCGGCACTCCTCGTGGTCGCCTTCACGGTCGGGGCCCTGTCGGTGTTCTTCGACGTGGCGTACCAGGCCTCTCTCGTACGACTGGTGGAACGCGACCGGTTGACGCGGGCCACCAGCGCGATCGAGGGCAGCCGCTCGGCGGCGCAGATCGGCGGCCCCGCCCTGGGCGGCGCGCTGGTGTCCCTGCTGTCGGCGCCGATCGCCGCCGCGTCCTGCGCCCTGTCCTTCGCGGGGTCGTTCCTTGCGATCCGGCGGATCCGGCGCCGCGAATCGATCCCGAAGCGCTCGGAACGTGCCCCTCGGGTCTGGCGCCGGATCCACGAGGGCCTCCGCTTCGTCGTCGGGGACCCCTCGCTGCGGACCGTGGGCCTGGCCTCGGCCGCTTTCCAGTTCTCCTTCGCGGCGACGATGACCGGCTATCTGCTCTTCCTGCCACGGGAATTGCACCTGTCGGGCGGCGCCGTAGGACTGACACTCGCCGCTACGGGGCCGGGCGCGCTCCTGGGTTCTCTGCTGGCCGCCCGTCTCCCGAGCCGGTTCGGCCACGGCGCGGTGCTCGTGTCGGCGGCGGCGCTCGGCGACGGCGTGATGCTGTGCGTGCCGGCGCTGCGCGGCCCCTCCGTGGTGACGATCCCCTCGCTCGTCGCGGTCAACTTCGTGTTCGGGACCTTCAGCCAGTTGGTGAACGTCACGGTCACGGCCGTACGACAGGCCGTCACCCCGGACGGGATGCACGGCCGCGTGGCCGCGACGATCACGTTCGTCGGCATGGGAGCGAGCCCGCTCGGCTCGCTGCTCGGCGGCTTTCTCGCGGGGGAGTGGGGGCTGCGCACCAGCCTCCTGGTGACGGCCGCCGGCATGATGCTGTCCCCCGTGCTGATGGCCCTGTCCCCACTTGCCCGCCTCGGACGCGAGCTTCCTTGACGAGTCTCTCGCCGGGCCGCCGCGAGATGGTGAGGGGCATGGCCCTAGCGCGAGGCCAGTCTTCGCAGTATCAGGGCGGAGAGTGGTGTGGGCAGGGTGCGCAGGGCGCGGACCAGGGTTGTCGTGGTCCAGGGGAAGCAGGCCTGTGCCGGTTCTCTCTCCAGGGCGCGTACGACGTGTCGTGCCGCACGCTCCTGGCTGATCTCGAAGGGCTTGGGGAGGCCGTCGGCGTCGACGCGGTCGGTTGCCACGAAGCCCGGGTGGATGCTGGTGAACCGGATGCCGCGGGGGGCCAGTTCGACGCGTGCGGTGTCGATGAGGGTGCGTGCGGCGGCCTTGGCGGCCGAGTACGGGCCCTGGCGGGGGATGCCCATCAGTCCGGCCAGCGAGTTGGTGTGGGCGATCAGGCCCCCGTCGCGCTGGCTTTCCATCTGCGCGATCAGCGGGACGAGGTAGTGGACGACGACGTCGTAGTTGAGGGCCGTGATCCGTGCGATGTCGGCCACGGTGACCTGGTCCATGGACATGTCGGGTCCCTGGCCGGCGTTGAGGAGCGCGATGTCGACGGATCCGTACTCCGCGACGCAGGCGCCCACCACCTCGGCGGCCGACCGCGGGTCCAGCGCGTCCGCGGCGATGTCCAGACAGGCGCTGCCGGCCGCTCGGATCTCCTCGGCCACGGAGGCGAGTTCGGGGGCGCGCCGTGCCGTGATCACCAGCCGGTTGCCGCCCCGGGCGAGTTGGCGAGCCACCTCCGCGCCGATGCCCGAGGAGGCACCGACGATCAGGACGGTTCGGCCGGTGATGCGCGTCATGGTGTCACCTTGCTCGTAGGAGGGGCCGTCACAGGAAGTGCCGGCCCTCCCCCCGGTACGTCGGTACGGTGTCGACCACCTCGCCGCCGCCGACCAGGTGGAGTTCGCCGACCCGCTCGCACAGTTCACCGGCCTTGGCGTGCCGCAGCCACACCCGGTCACCGATGCGCAGGACCTGCGCGGGCTTGCCCAGCAGCGGGGTCTGGACCTCCCCGGCCGCCTCGGTGGCGGTGACGCGCAGGCCGGGAGGCCAGGCCAGGGTGGGCAGCCGGTCCTTGCCGGGCGGGCCGGACGCGACCCATCCGCCGCCCAGGAGCGTCGCGATCTTCGGGGAGGGCCGGCGTACGACGGGCAGCACGAAGTACGCCGCGGGAGCGGGCCGGAAGGACCGGTAGAAGTCGAAGAGACCGGGACCGTACAGGCCGGAGCCCGCCGCGAGTTCGGTGACGGCGTCCTCCCGCGTGGTGGTCTCCAGGCTGCCAGTGCCGCCGCCGTTGACGAACCGCAGCGGGGTGACGGCACGTACGGCGGCGACCGCGGCCTCCCGTCGGTGGCGCAGTTCCTCGACGGACGTACGCTGCATCGCGCGCAGGACGGCCCGCTTGAGCAGGGAACCGGGCTGGTTGTCGCCGAGCCCGGCGACCTGGCCCTCGTACCCCATGATCCCGGTCAGTTCGAAGCCCGGCCGGGCCGCGACCTCACGGGCGAACGCGGCCGCCTCCCGCGGGGTGTGCACGGGGGACCTGCGCGGCCCGAGATGGAGTCGGCCGCCCGCCAGTCGCAGGGCGGCGTCCAGCTCCAGGCAGACGCGGACGCGGGTGTGCCGGGGGCCGGTCGCGGCGTCCACGAGGTCGAGGTGCTCGACGGAGTCCACCATCAGGGTGATCCGGGAGGCGAGCCGTTCGTCGGCGGCCAGCCGGCGCAGCGCGGTGGCGTCGGTGGTGGGGTATCCGACGACGACGTCCTCGAATTCCTCGGCCAGCCACAGTGCTTCGGGCAGCGTGAAACCGAGGATGCCCTGGAACCCCGGGCGGGCGAGAGCCCGGCGGATCAGGGCGCGCGACCGCAGCGACTTGCTCGCGAGCCGGATCGGTTTGCCGCCCGCGCGGCGTTCGAGGTCGAGGGCGTTGGCGTCGAAGGCGTCCAGATCGATGACGCCGAAGGGCGGCTCCAGGCCCGCGGTCGCCGCGCGCAACCGGTCGAACCGCTCCTGATCCGCGGGGGCGGACCGGGCCGGGGTGGTGGCGGTGTCGGCGGTCATCGGCTGTCTCCTCGCTCGCGCACCACGGCCGTGGCCGGGGCGATGCTCGTACTGCGGCGTTTCGCCATGGCCGCCACCTTGGGGATCGCGAAGCGCATCAGCCGGGGGAACACCCCGGCGACCCGCTGTACGCGGCCGCCGATGGCGGGGTGGACGACTTCGACCGGCTTCTTCACGATCGCGTCGACGATCACCGAGGCGACCTTCTCGGGGGTGAGCGGCTTCTCGGCGAAGGTGATCACCGCGCTGGGGTCGGCCATCTCCTGCTCCAGCATCGGCGTCCGGGTGCCGGGCGGGTGGACGATGCTGAACGTCACCGGTCCGCCCCGCTCCTCGATCGCCACGCTGTGGTGGAAGGCGCGCAGCCCGTGTTTGGTCGCGCCGTAGGTGGTGTAGCCGGACAGCGGCAGGAACGAGCTCATGCTGCAGACGGTGATGATGTGCCCGTGCCCCTGGGCGCGCATCCGGGGGAGCGCGGCCAGCGTCCCGGTCATGGGGCCTAGCAGGTTGACCTCGACCATGTGGCGGTGCTGTTCCAGGGACAACTGGCGTGCGTATCCCGTGTGGATGATCCCGGCGTTGTTGACGAGAACCTCGACAGGGCCGAGCCGGGCCGCGACGGCGTCGAAGGCCTCCTCCCAGGCGTCCCCGTCCCGGATGTCGAGGGGGATCGCGCAGGCGGCGTGGCCGAGTCCGTCGGCGAGGCGGGTGGCCCCGGCCAGGTCGATGTCGGCGAGGGCGACCCGGTGGCCGCGTCGCACCGCCTCGCGCGCGGTGGCGGCGCCGATGCCACTGGCCGCGCCGGTCACCAGGACCACGCTCATCGCGGCCTCCCGTCGCACGCGCGGCCGCTGCCGCTGTCGTACGAGGTGTCGTGGGCGCCGTCGCCCGTTCGGTGTCCGTGCATGTGAACTCCCAGGAGGCGGGCCGGGGATGACCCCGTGGATGGAGTGCGCGCGTCCGCGAGCAGCGGGGCGGGAGGTCTGTCGGGGAGGAGGGTTCGCGCGTCCGGGGTCACGACGGCAGGACGTACGCCTCCAGCCGCGCCCCGCCCAGCTGTGCCGCGCGCTCCGGGTCGTCGGTGGGGACGGTGGCGGCGTACAGGGTGTCGCCGCGCGGGCCCGCGACCAGGCAGCTGAGCGTGCGTTGGCTGGTGGCGACGCGGTCCAGGATCGTCCCGCCGGGGCCGACCCGGACGCACTCGCCGCGCAGCGCGTTGGCGACCCAGGCCGTGCCGTCCTTGCCCGGCGCGATGCCGTCCGGGGCGATGGGGGTGTCGGAGCGGTCGGCGATCGCCTGGTGGTCCAGCAGGGACGAGACCCGCCGGGTGATCCGGCCGAGCGGCCCGGGGCGGTTGAGGGACTTCCACAGCCAGGCCGGGATCAGCGGAGCCCAGGGGCGCGGCGCGCCCAGCCGTCCGTCCGGCAGCACGGGCAGCGCGGTGAGCCGCATCGCCAGAGTCTCGGCGACCAGCAGGGTCCGTCCCTCGTCGATGAGGAAGCAGCCGTTCGGGAACACCAACGGCTCGCTCAGGCCGAGCAGTTCACCCTCCGGTGACAGGCAGGCGAGCGGGGCCCTGGGTGGTCCCGGCGGCGCGTAGAGCATGGCGTTGGGCCGCTGTCGGACGAAGCCGTGGTAGTCGAAGCCGAAATTGCCCACATAGGCCCGGCCCAGCCCGTCGACGAGCATGTCGTTGACCGGGCCGCCGGCGATGTCCCCGAGGTCCGCGTGCACGACCAGGGAGCCGTCCGGCTCCTGGCGGTGGACGCGGCGTCCGTCCATCGAGACGACCAGCATCCGCCCGTCGGGCAGCCAGCCGAGACCGCCGGCCCGGCCGGGGACCTCCAGCACAGTCTCGGGCTTCCCGATGGTGTCCCAGCGGTGCACCGTCCCGTGGGCGAAGTCGCAGAACCACAGCGCGTCGTCGTGCCAGCGCAGGGACTCCAGCGTGCCGAATCCGTCCAGAACGACAGTGGCTCTCGGTCGCAAGTCCGCCTCCTGAGGGGGCTGGGGCCCGTCGTCGGGTTCCGCTACGGTGGCCCACCGCACAGAAGTAAGTCAAGAGTCTTGGACGCTTGACTTACTTCTCGGCCGATCCGCGCTCCGATCCGCGCTCCGAGTCGATGCCCGGCCCGTGGGTTTGGCTATCCTGGCGGACGAACCCGCAGGTGAAGAGGGGAGATCGTGTGTCCCGTATGGCGGCTAGCGACCGGAGGGCCGAGCTCCTCGAGGCCGCGATCCGGGTCATGGCGCGTGACGGCGTGGCCAAGGCCACCACCCGTGCGATCGTCAACGAGGCCGGCATGACCCTCGGGGCCTTCCACTACTGCTTCGACTCCAGGGCGCAGCTTCTCGAACGCGTCACCGAGACCCTCACCGAGCGGTACGTGGCCGAGGTCCGGGGACTGTTCGCGCCGCACAAGGACATCCGCGACAGCGTGCTCGACAGCCTGCACGCGTTCTGGAAGGGGTTCGAGGCCAACCCCGGCGAGCACCAGATCAGTTACGAGCTCACCCAGTACGCGCTGCGCAATCCCGGCTTCGAGAACATCGCCAGGAGGCAGTACGAGATCTTCCTCGCCGCCTTCGCCTCCCTGCTCGAACTGGCCGCCGACAACGCCGGGATCGAGTGGACGCGACCCGTGCCGATCCTCGCGCGGTACGTGCACTCGGTGATCGACGGCCTCAACATGACCTGGCTCGTCGACCGCAACAGCGACCACAGCCAGGCGGTCCTGCACCTGCTCGCCGACCACCTTCTCCAGTACGCCCGACCGCGAACCGCCTGACCGACGCACCGCGGCGGGGTGCGTCGGGGCCGCCCCCGTCTCCGGCTACACCGGAGGCGGGGTTTCCCGCATATGTGACAGATCTCTTCTCCAGCGACCTACCGGCCGGTATACAGGCGATGTTGAGCCCGCAATGAACGCCGCGTCAGTGTCGACGGAGGAGAGATGATGAACCATCACGTGGTCCGGGGCGATGCCGCCGGAAGACGGCGACACGCCTCCACGCTGGGAGCCGCCCTCGGTTGCGGTGTCCTTCTCCTCGGCGTCGCCTCCGCGTCTCCCGCCGTCGCGAGCGGGCCGCACTCCCACCGGGAAGCGAAGTACGTGGCGCTCGGAGACTCGTACACCTCCGGCCCCGTGATCCCCCGTCAGGTGGACGCCAACTGCGCCCGCTCCGACCAGAACTACCCCTCGCTCGTCGCGAAGCGGCGGCCGGCCAGAACCCTCACCGACGTGAGCTGTTCCGGCGCGACGACCGACAACATGTGGAAGGCGCAGGGAACCAACGGACCCCAACTGGACGCCGTCGAGCGCTCCACGGATCTCGTGACCGTGCAGATAGGCGGCAACGACATCGGCTTCGGCTCCATCATCGGCACCTGTGCCGCGCTGAGTTCCAAGGACCCGTCGGGCAACCCATGCCAGCAGTACTACAACTCCTCGGGCTTCGACCGGCTGACGCTGAACATCATCGAGACGGCTCCCAAGATCGCGCGGGTGCTGCGCGCCGTGCGCGACAGGGCTCCGCACGCCCGGGTGCTCGTGGTCGGCTACCCGGACCTCCTGCCGGACGACGGCAGCGGCTGCTATCCGTCGGTCCCGTTCGCCGCGAAGGACTTCGCCTACCTGCGTGACGTGGGGAAGCGGCTCAACCTGATGATGCGCACGGTGGCCCGGTTCAGCCGTGCCGAATACGTCGACACGTACAAACCCACCGTCGGACATGACATGTGCAAGGCGCCCGCCGACCGGTGGATCGAGCCGCTGCAGCCCGCTTCACCCGCCGCCCCCGCACACCCCAACGCCAAGGGCGAGGCGGCCATGGCCGAGGCGGTGCTCCGGCGGCTGTAGCTCCCGGGGTACGCGATCTCCACGTACTCGACGGACCGGACATGTTTGCGAGGTCTGTCCAGGGTCACACGGGTCAGTGAGCACCTGACGTCGAGAGCGCCGAGAGGTGAGTTCCATGGCTCGCGACCAGAAAGCCAAGGCGAAGGCCGAGCAGGCCAAGGGCAAGATCAAGGAAACCACGGGCCGTGCCGTGGGCAACGAGCGGATGAAGGTCGAGGGGCGCGCGGAGAAGGCCAAGGGCGACGCGCGCCAGGCGAAGGAGAAGACCAAGGACATCTTCCGCGGTTGACGTCCGGCCGCTCGTGGGCGGATGGCGTACACAGAGCAGGGGGCCCGTCGCGTGGAGCGACGGGCCCCCTGCTCCGCTCTTCGGGCACCTGCGCCGAACGGTGGGGGGTCGTAGGCTTTCCCCGCCGAAGATCGTAGGCTTTCCCCTCCGGAGACTGTGTGGGGGAGCCATCTATGACCACGGCCAGGGACCTTTTGATCACCGCCATGGACGTGGACCCGGAACGCCCCGTGGGGCAGGGCGACCTGTCCCTCGCGCTCGCCGGGGCCGAGGTGATCGACCTCCTCGCCGCTGACGCCGTCCTTCTGGACGGCGACCGCCTCGTGCCGGCCCCGGAGCGGACGACGGACGACCGGCTCCTGGCCGAGGCGGCGTCCTCGCTCGTACGACAGGTGCCCTACGAGCCGGTCGAGGACTGGCTGTGGCGCAGGGGGCGCGGCCTGGCCGCGGTCCATCTGGCCGCCCTCGAGGCGGACGGCCAGCTGACCCGGCAACGTCGGCGCCGACTGTCTTTCGGAGCCGACCGGGTGGTCGTGGTCGATTCGCCCGCCCGGCGCCGGGCCCTGCACCGCTGGGCTGCCGACGAGCCCGTCCTCGTCTCCCTCGCGGCGGCCGTCGGGATTCCGGCAGAGCAGGGTGCGGACGTTCCGGTCGTGACCGACGACGCGGTGACGACCGTGCTGGCCGCCGTCAATGACGCGGTCATGGAACTGGAAGCGGTACGCCAGCGCCGGACCATCGAGAACGCGGCGTTCGCCAACCTCTGGCGAGGCGCGTGACGCGAGCGGGGACGCCACGACACGCCGGTTTCGCCGGGTGGCCTCGGGACGGCGCCGGTTGCGATGGCGATCACCCGGACGACAGTGGCCATCGGACGGCGATCACTCGCCCTTGCTGGGCTCGTTCTCCGGTGTGCCAGTGCCAGTGCCAGTGCCAGTGCCAGTGCCAGTGCCAGTGCCAGTGCCTGCGCCGATGCCTGCGCTGGTTTCCCGGTCCCGGGCGTCGTCGCGGGCCGCGCGCCGCCCCCGTACGGTGCCCGCGACCCGCTGGAAGGTCCGCGTCAGCTGGTGCAGCGGGTTCCCGTCCTGGCCGGCGGGCGTGTCGTGCGCGCCGGACGCCGTGGCCCGGAGCTCTCGGACCTCGGCCAGCGCCGCATGCGCGAGTTCGGTCGCCTCACGGTACTGGTCGCGTGACTTCGTCATGGCATCGAGTGCCTCGGCGTAGACGGCCACCAGCGCCCGCGCCTCCTCCAGCGTCAGCAGCTTCCAGTCCTGCCGGAGGCCGGTGAGGGCGTCCTCCGCCGCTTCCGGCAGCGGCCAGGGCAGTGCCGCGTACCGTATGACCTTCTCCAGGAGCTCCGTCGGCTCCGAGCCGTCGAGGAACACGCTGCGTACGGTGTGGTCCTGCTCGTCGTACCCGCGCCGGGCGGGGGAGCCGGGCAGGATCACGGCGCCACCGCGTGGCACCCGTACGCCCAGGTCGTACAGCGCCCAGTTGACCGCCTGGAACTGCTCGGGCGCGGCGCGGTGTTCCACGACGCGGTGACGCAGACCGGGCGGGAGCAGCCGGGCCAGCGGGAGGCGCCCGCTGTCGCCGGTGGTCATCGCCTCGTGGATGACGACGTTGATGCTCCAACTGTGCTGCCCGGCCTCCTTGAGCAGGCGGCGCAGTGCCTTGTCCTCCTGCGGCAGCGGGTTGATGTCCCGCAGGCGCAGCCCGGCCACGATGTCGTGGTCCCAGGGGACCTCGCTCCCCTCGGGCCAGAACATGGTCGCGGGAGAGGGCCACGCGGGGTCCCAGGGCCGTTCGGCCTCCGCCACCAGCGTCCAGCGGCTTCCCCCGGCGGCGTGTTCACGTCCGTCGCTACCGCGCCCCTGTGTCGTGAGACGCGCGCGAACCGTGACGGCGTCGCCGACCAGCCAGCGCGCCTCGAAGACATACCCCCCGGGGTCCGAGGAGTTCTCGGCCTCCAGGAAGTCGTGGATCGTCTCGTCGGCCTTCAGCCTCCGCAGGTTCTCCCTGAGGATCTCCTGCGGGGCGGGCCCGACATGGCGTCCGCCGGCCAGCCAGACGGTTTCCGGAGCGGTGGCGCGGGCGATGGAGGGCTTGGGCATGAGTCACTTTGCGGTGGGAGGCGGCGTGCCCTCCCAGTATGGTCAGCGCGGGTGGCGGGCCGGGAGGCGAGGCCCGCACGGATCACAGACATCCCCTCTTGTGGCGCTATGGCCGGTTTGACGTCTTATACGCTTTTTGAGGCATTGATCGGCGTGTTTGAGTCCGACTCTCGGAGAATTGAAGAAAACAATATGTTTCCCCTTGGTCTAAGGGTGTCAAACCCTCGGACTTTGTGCGGTGTTCGCCGCCCGTATTCGCCGATCCAGTTCGAGGTGTGGCGGTCTCCGCTGAATTTCGCGTCGCGTTCGCAACCCGGTCATTCTTATTTGGTGCAGGCCCGGCGATTCCGCAACTCGGGTGCATACACGGCCGTTTGGGGAACTTGCTGGCCCCTGAATGGAAACCATTGACAGGCTCTCGTTCGCTGATCAATTATCGCCATGCGTCCAGGTGACTTGTCTCGGCATCGCATCAGGCCAACGCCTGAGCGGTGCCCTCTTTTTGAACACCGAACCGAACAGCGTCCGTGACTCTCGAAACCAGCAATCCTGCAGACGGGAAGAGCCAGCTTTGTCGGTGCAACACACCCCCCATGCTCCGGACACCTCCGAACTCGCCCCGGCGTCCTTCGCCCAGCAGCGGCTGTGGTTCCTCGCCCAGCTGCCGGGCGCGAACGAGGCGTACAACGAGCCCATCGCCTTCACCCTGCGCGGACCGCTGGACCAACCGCTCCTGGGCCGTGCCCTCGATGCTCTGGTCGCCCGCCACGAGGTGTTGCGCACCCGCCTCCTGGCCGTCGACGGCGAAGTCCTCCAGCGCGTCGACCCGCCCGACACGGGCTTCGCCCTCACCGTGGACGACCTGACGGGGCTTCCCGACGCCGAGGCCCGGCTCGACGCGCTCCGGAGGCAAGAGGTCTCGACGCCTTTCGACCTCGCCCGGGGGCCGCTCTGCCGCGGTCGCCTCGTCACCCTCGCGCCCGAGCGCCATGTCCTGCTGCTGACGATGCACCACACGATCTTCGACGGTCAGTCCATGAACGTGATGATGCGTGAACTCGGTACCGTCTACGGGGCGTTACTCGGGGGCGGAAGCGACCCGCTGCCCCCGCTTCCGCTCCAGTACGCGGATCACGCCCGCGCCCAGCGAGCCCGCGTCCTCGGTGGTGAACTCGCCGCGCAGGCGGACCACTGGCGGGAAACCCTGCACGACGCGCCCCCGCTGACCGTTCCGCCCACCGACCGCCCACGGCCCGCCGAGCAGGATCTGCGAGGCGGGCGCGTCGAGTTCACCCTCGACGCCGACCTCACCGCCGCACTCCGGGCGCTGGCGCGGCGCCACGGCGGCACCCTGTTCGTGGCCGTGCTGACCGGCTGGACGCTGTTGATGTCGCGGCTGAGCGGACGTGACGACGTCGTCGTGGGTACGCCGGCGTCCAACCGTCCGCGCGGGGACGCGGCGGGACTCATCGGCTTCTTCGTCAACTCCCTTCCCCTCCGCGTCGATCTCGCCGACACCCCTGCCGCCGCCGAGGCCCTGGGCCGGGTCAGGGGTGTCCTCCGCGCCGCTCTCGACCACCAGGACCTGCCCCTCGAACGCATCGTGGAGCTGGCCAACCCGCCGCGCAGCGCCGCCCACACCCCCCTGTTCCAGACGATGTGCGCCTGGCAGCCGGAACGGACGGGTCTGCTGACTCTGCCCGGCATAGACGTGGCACCGCTGGACATCCCGCACGCCCCGGCGAAGTTCGACCTCGCCCTGTCGCTGACCGAGTCACAGGGCCGTACCGTCGGCCACCTCGACTACGCGCGCGCCCTGTTCGACCGGGACACCGCCGAGCGATACGTACGCCAACTGCGCCATCTGCTGGGCGACATGGCCGCGCGTCCGGACGTGCCCGTCGACACGCTGGAGCTCATGGACGCCGAGGAGCGGCGGCTGCTGCTCGCCGACTGGGACGCCACGGAGGACTTATTGCCGGCACCCCCGTCGGCCGGGCTCCTCGAACGGTTCGACGAGCAGGTCCGACTCCGTCCCGCACAGACCGCGCTGGTCTGCGACGACGAGCGGATCGACTACGCCACCCTGGACCGCCGGGCGGCCCGCCTCGCCCGCGCCCTCGCCGCCCGCGGAGTGCGCCCCGGACAGGTCGTCGGCCTGCACGCGGGACGCTCCGCGCGCTACGTCGTCGGAGTCCTGGGCATCCTGAAGGCGGGCGCCGCCTACCTCCCGCTCGACCCCGCGCAGCCACACCGGCGGCTCACCGCGATGGTGGAGGACGCGACCCCCGCCCTCGTCCTCAGCGACATCCCGCGGGCCGACCGGCCCGTGGACGACGGCGACTCCCTGTCGGCCGACCGGCCCGCACACCGGGGCGCCGGCCCGGCGGGAGGCCGAGCCGTCGCCTGGTGCGACCTCGCCATGGTCGAGGCCGAGGGTGACGAGGAGAGAGCGGTCCCCCAAGTGGTGGCGGACCGCAGCCAGTTGGCGTATGTGATCTACACCTCCGGTTCGACGGGGCGTCCCAAGGGCGTCGCCGTGACCCACGGCAGCGTCCTCAACCTGTTCGACAACTGGCTGGCGCGGATGGGCGCCGCGCCGGGTGAGCCCGCCTCCGCCTGGTCGAGCATCGGCTTCGACGCGTCGGTGCACGAACTCCTGATGCCGCTCACCACCGGCGGTGAACTGCACCTCGTCCCGGACGACCTGCGCGGCGACCCCGAGGCACTGCTGCACTGGATGCGCGAACACCACGTCGTGCAGGCCTTCCTGCCCCCGTCCTACATCAAGTGGATCGACGAGGACCCCGGGAAACGGCTCCACGGACTCTCCCTGCGCCAGGTCCTCACCGGGGTGGAGTCCCTGCCCGAGGCGGCGCTGCACCGCATGTGTCAGCAACTGCCGGACCTGCGGATCTGCTTCGGATACGGACCCACCGAGGCGACGCTGTACAGCACGGCGTACTACGACCCCCAGCCGCTCGATCGCCCGTGCCCCATCGGACGCCCCCTCGCGGGCACACGCCTCTACCTCCTCGACGACCGGATGCGACCGGTGCCGGTCGGAGTCGCCGGTGAGGTGTACCTCGGCGGCGCGAGCCTCGCGGCGGGCTATCTGCACCGGCCCGACCTCACCGAGGAACGGTTCCTGCCCGATCCCTTCGTCCCCGGTGCGCGCGTCTACCGCACGGGCGACCTCGCCCGACGCCTGCCCGACGGCAACGCCGTGTACCTGGGTCGCGCCGACGACCAGGTGAAACTACGCGGCTTCCGGATCGAACCGGCCGAGATCGAGGCCGCACTGCTCGCCGTACCCGGAGTGCGCGAGGCGTCGGTGCTGCTGGACCGGGACACCGGCGACGAGCCGCGCCTCGTGGCGGGCGTCGGCCGGGGCGAGACGCCGGCCCGCGCACCGCACGAGTGGCGCGCGGTGCTCGCCGACCTTCTGCCGGACTACATGATCCCGGCGGTCGTCGTCGACCTGCCGTCCCTCCCGCTGAGCCGCAGCGGCAAGCTCGACCGGGAGGAACTGCTGCGGCAGGCGGCCGAGACCGTCCTCGGCCAGGTCAACACGGCAAGTCCACGCGACCACATAGAACTGACTCTGTATCAGATATGGCGTGAGATCCTGCTGTACTCCGACATCGGCATCAGCGACAGCTTCTTCGACATCGGCGGCACCAGCCTGTCGGCCATCAAGATGGCCCACCGCGTACGCGACCGGCTCGGCACCGCGATCCCCGTCCGCGACCTCATGCTCCACCCGACCATCGAAGCGCTCGGCGGTCTGGTCCGGCAGGGCAGATCGGGCCCGCCACCGAGCAACCTCATCGAGTTCCGGCCCGGCACCGGCCGCGGCCATGTGGTGTGCGTCCATCCCGCCGGCGGCACCGCCTTCTGCTACCTCTCCCTGGCCAGGACCCTGCCGGAGAACATCGGCCTGTACGGCATCCAGTCCCCGGGCGTGAACCCAGGCGAGGACTTCCTGCCCAGCGTCGAAGCCATGGCCGAGGCCTATCTCCGGCTCGTCGAACCGCTCGGCGACGGCCCCCTCGTCCTCACCGGCCTCTCGTACGGCGGCCTCGTCGCGCACGAGATGGGCCGCCGCCTCACGCGGGCCGGACGCACCGACGTGAGCGTGGTCCTGCTCGACACCCAGGCCACCGACGACCCCGTGGCCCGGGCGGCCGTCGCCCCGGTGGACCTGGCCGAGTTCAAGGACAAACTCATCAAGTTCAACGGCATGTATCCGGGCATCGACGACGAGCAGATCGACCAGTACTTCCGCATCTACAACCACAACCGGATGACCGCCCGCGACCACCTTCCGGCCCCCTCACCGGCCCGACTGGTCCTGCTCCAGGCCGTCGGGGGAGACCCCGACCCGTCGTTCGTGTCCGACGTGCGCTCCTTCTGGCAGCGGCGCGCCGAGGGCGACTTCAGCGTCGAGCCGCTGGACTGCGACCACTGGGAGGTACTGGAGAGCGCCGGGGCATCGCGCGTGGCGCGGCAGATCGAGGCGGAACTCACCGCGCTCGCACCGGCGTCGGCCTCACCGGCGGAGGAGGCGCGATGAACCAGGAGTATCGGGAGTCTCAGCCGTATCAGGAGCAGCGGGTGTACCAGGAGTACCAGGATCAGCGGGTGTACCAGGAGTCCGTCACCGCGCTCGACGCCGTACCTCCGGTCACCCTCGCCGACGCCGTCCTCGCCCAGGCACGTCGCCGTCCCACCGCTCCCGCCCTGGTGGACGGCGACCGTGTCCTCGACTACGCGGAATTGGACCGGGCCGGGCAGGCCGTGGCCCGGGGCCTGCGGGCGCGCGGTGTCCGCCCGGGACAGGCCGTCGCGGTGTGTCTGCCCCGCTCCTGGCAGCTGGTGTGCGTCATGCTCGGCATCCGCCGGGCCGGCGCCACCGTGGTGCCGCTCGACGCGCAGAGTCCGGCCGGGCGCCGCCGCCACATCCTCGACGACTCAGCCGCGACCGTCCTCGTCCACGACACCGACACCGACACCGAGACCGACACCGGTACCGATGACGGCGCTGACGCGGACCGTGTCCAGGGCCCCGCGCCGGTCCTGCACGTGCCCGCCGCCGACCTCCTCGGCACGTCCACTGCGGGTCCCGCGGTCGACCTGGCGCCGGACTCCGACTCATCCGTGGGGTTCCTCTTCTACACCTCCGGCACCACGGGCCGCCCCAAGGGCGTGGAGGTACGGGACGCCGGCGTGCTGCGCCTCGCCCTGCCCGGCGGCCCGATCCGCCCGGCGGAGGGGGCGCGCTGCGCGAGCGTCTCCAACCCGGCCTTCGACGCGCTCAGTTACGAGGTCTGGGTGCCGTTGCTGAGCGGCGGGACCTGCGTGATCCTCAGCGACGCACAGGTCCGCGGCCCCCGTCTGTTCGCGGACGCCCTGCGGCAGGCCCGTATCGACGCCGTCTTCGTCACGACCGCGCTGTTCAACGCCGTCGTCGACGAGGTGCCCGACTGCTTCGACTCCGTCGGCCAGGTTCTTGTCGGCGGTGAGCAGCTCAACGCCCGTCGCATCCGGGACTGGTACCGGGACAATCCGAACAGCGCGACCCGGCTCGTCAACGTCTACGGTCCCACGGAGTCCGCGACCTTCGCGCTGTGCCACCCGATCCTCCGCGACTTCGACGGCGAGGTCGTCCCCGTCGGCCGCCCCCTGCCCGCTACCGGCGCCCTGCTGGTCGCCGACGGCTCTCGCGCCGCCGAGTCCGGTGAGGTCGGCGAACTGCACCTGTCCGGTGAGGGGTTGGCGGTCGGCTATCGCAACCTTCCCGAAGAGACCGCCCGCCGCTTCGTACGGCTGCCCTGGCACGACGGCGGCCGGGAACGCTGGTACCGGACCGGCGACCTCGCCCACCGCGACGCCTCCGACCTGATCACCTACGTCGGCCGGACGGACCGCCAGGTCAAGGTGCGCGGCTTCCGTATCGAGCCGGGCGAAGTGGAACGCCAGCTCGCCGCCCATCCCGCCGTACGGCAGGCGTACGTCTGCACCCGCCGGGACCCCGACGGTGCCCATGAGCTGCTGGCCTACCTGGTGCTCGGCACGGAGCTGGACTTCGAGGAGTACGACCGCCATCTGACCGCCGTCCTGCCGCCGTACATGCGCCCGCACCGCACCCACCTCGTGGACGCCCTGCCGCGCAACGCCAACGGCAAGACCGACGAACGCGCCCTGCTGGACTGCCCGGCCGAACCATGGCGGCGCGACCGCACCACCCAGGGCGAAGTGAGCCAGGACCAGCGGGAGTTGCTGGAGATGGCCGAACGTCTCCTCGGCGTCCCCGGCCTGCGGCCCGACGACCGGTGGATCCCCCACGGCGGCGACTCGCTCAAGGCACTGCGGCTGAGTTTCGAGGTCCGCCGCCGCTGGCAGGTCGATCTGCCCCAAGCGCTGTTCCTGCGGGCCGACTTCGCCACCTTGAGCGAGGCGATCGCCGCCGGTGCCCAGCGACCGGCCGGCTCCCTTCCGCCACCGGTACCGGCCCCGAGCGGACGGCGCCGCGCACCGGCCGGTTCGGAGCAACAGCGGCTGTGGCTGCTGCACCGCCGCGACCCGGACAGCCGGGCCTACGACGTTCCGCTCGCCTTCCGGCTGGAAGGAACCGTCGACGAGGAGGTTCTGCGCGAGGCGCTGCGCCGGCTCGTGCACCGGCATCCCGCGCTGCGCACCTCCTTCCACGCGGCCCCCGAGGGTCTGCTCCAGGAGATAGGGGAGCCGTACGACCCCTGGCAGCCGACCGACACCCCCGACACCCCCGACACTTCCGGCGCCGACTGGCAGGACGCCGCCCGCCGCTTCTTCACCCCGCCCTTCGACCTCGCCACGCCACGCATGCTGCGGGCCGGCCTGATCCGCGGTGCCGGCGGTCCCGTACTCCTGCTGCACCTGCACCACATCGCCGTCGACGGCTGGTCCCTCAACACGTTGTTCCGCGACCTGTCCGCCCTCTGCGCCGAGCGGAACGCGCTACCGGACGCCGAGCCGCCGGGAGCCACCCCGGTCGACTTCGCCCTGTGGCAGCGGGAGTGGCACCGCAGCCCCGTCTACCGGGATCAGCGCGCCGCACTGCACCAGTACTACGCCGGCCTCGAAGCCGCGCCGGAACCGGGTCCGCCGCTGCCCCCGACCGGCGCCGGCGGGACCCGCGGCCGGCTGCTGCACACCTCGCTCGACCTCGTCCGGCGCTCCCGCCTCGACCGCCTGGGCGCCGAACTCGGGCTCACCCGCTTCCAGCTCCTGCTGGCCGCCTTCTCCTGGAGCCTGTACGGGGTGACCGGCCGGACCCGGCCGCTCATCGCCGGCCCCGTCGCGGGCCGGCCCACGACCGAGTTCGACGCCACGGTCGGCATGTTCGCCAACACGGTCCTGCTGCCCATGGAACTCGACCCGGCCCGGGAACTGCGTGAGCAACTGCGCCGACAGGCCGCCGGGGTGCAGGAGATCCTCCACCGGCAGGACGTGGCACTGACGGACGTACTGACCGACCATCGGTTCCATGCCGACGGACCGCCCTTCGACTTCATGTTCGTCCTGGAGAACACGGACTTCGACGCCCTGTCCCTGCCGGGCTGCCGGCTGCGGCCCCTCTGGTTCGAGGCCGCCGAGGCGAAGTGCGCGCTCACCCTCTCCGTCGTGGAGCGCGAGGACGGCTTCGACTGCCTGTGGGAGTACGCGCAGGGCCTGATCGACGCCGAACGCGTCACGGCGGCCGCGCACTTGTTCCGACGGGCCGTGGATCTGCTCACCGGCGGCGGCACCCCCACCCTGACCGATCTCGTCGGACCTTACCGGCGCGCGCTGCCCGAACAGGGCCGGGGACCGGTGACGACGCCCGCCTTCACCACGGTGGCCGGAGGCTTCGCCCGGCGGGTCCGTCGTACGCCCGACGCGCCCGCGGTGACCTCGGGCGACCGGACCCTCACATACGCCCAACTCGGCGTGCTCGCGGTCGCGTTCGCCGACGAGCTGCGCCGTTGCCACCCGCTGCCGGACAACCCGTCGGCCCCGGCCCGGATCGCGCTGTACCTGCCCCCCTCGGTCGAGCACGTGGTCGCCCTGCTGGCCGCGGCCCGCCTCAACCTCACCGTCGTCCCCCTCGATCCCGCCTACCCGCCCGCGCTGCTGCACGACATCCTGCGCCGGATCGACCCCCTGTGCGTCCTGGTGCCCCCAGGCGGCGAGGCGGACCTCGACACGATCGCGCCACCGGGCCTCGACCGGATCACCGTCGACCTGACCGCCTTACCGTCCGCGCCCGAAGGCGCCCCACTCGAACCGCACCAAGGCCTCCGGCCGCTGTACACGCTGTTCACCTCCGGCTCCACCGGCACCCCCAAGGGCGTCGACGTCCCGGACCGCACGCTGTGCAACCTGCTGCACTGGCAGGACGAGAGCGGTGGCCTGCGCGAAGGCGCGGTCACCCAGCAGTTCTCGATGCTGTCCTTCGACGTGTCCTTCCAGGAGATACTCACCACGCTGTGCGCGGGCGGCCGACTGCACCTGGTGCGACCCGGGTGGCGACAGGACATGCCGGCCCTGCTCGACCAGCTGGAGAGCGCCGGGGTGGAGCGTCTGTTCCTGCCGTACGTCGCCCTCCAGCTCCTCGCCGAGCACGCCGTCCATCTGGGCCGGTTCCCCTCCCGGCTGCGCGAGGTGGTCACCGCGGGGGAGCAGCTCGTGTGCACCGACGCCATCCGCCGCTGGTTCGCCGGACTCCCCAGTGACGCACGTCTGTTCAACCACTACGGGCCCACCGAGACGCATGTCGTCAGTGGCCTGTGCCTCGACGGCGATCCCGCGCTGTGGCCGACGCGCCCGGCCATCGGGCGGCCCGTGGCCAACGCCGTCCTGCGCGTGGTCGACGACAGCGGGGAGGCGGTCCCACCGGGTGCCACCGGACACCTGCTCATCGGCGGCGCCATGGCGTCGCCCTGCTACCTGGGCGACGCGGACCTCAACCGCACCCGCTTCCTCGAACTGCCCGGCCTCGGCACGTTCTACCGCAGTGGCGACCATGCCCACTTCGACGCCGACGGCCTGCTCCACTACGACGGACGCGACGACCAGCAGATCAAACTCAGCGGCCACCGGCTGGAGTTGGGCCAGGTCGAAGCCGCGCTGCTGCGCCATCCGCGGATCGTGGGCGCCCTGGTCGCCCGGGAGGGCGACAGCCTCACAGCGCTGCTCCAGTGCCGCGGCGAGGACCCGGACCCGACGGAACTCAGCGGCCACCTGGCCGGGTTGCTGCCGCCTCATGTACGGATCCGCGGCTTCCGGAGAGTGGACGCGCTGCCCCGCACCCCGAGCGGCAAGCTGGACCGCCGGGCGGACACCACCGAGGGGAGGAAGCTGCGCGCCACGGATGCCGTCGGCGCGTACGACCGGGCGGACGCCCGCGCCGAGCTCACCGCTCAAGAGGCCAGGCTGTGCTCGCTGTTCGAGCAGGTGAACGGCAAACCCGTCACGCCCGACCAGCGCTTTTTCGACGCCGGGGCGAGCAGCCTGGACCTGATGCGCTTCCAGCTGCGCTGCGGTGCCGATCTGGGTCTCACCTTCACCGTGGCGGACCTCTTCGAACATGTCACCGTCCGCAGCCTGAGCCGCCATCTGGACACGGCGGGCCGGGCGACCGCCACCGTCGGCGACGGGCCCGGTGGCCGGGACACAGGTACGGCCGAACCCGTCGCTGTCATCGGCATGGCCGTCCGCGTCCCCGGAGCCCCGGACCTGGCCTCGTTCTGGCGCCTGGTGGAAACGGGCGGGCGCGGCATCACGTACTTCCCGGCGGCGGACGGACTCGTGGGTGCCCGCAGCCAGCTGGACGGTCCGCTGGCCTTCGACCCGGACCGGTTCGGCATCAGCCGCCAGGAAGCCCGGCTGATGGATCCCCAGCAACGGCATCTGCTGATGAGCTGCGTCGAGGCACTGGCCCACGCCGGTATCGCCGACCCCGCCGACCGGCGCACCGGACTGATCGCGGGCTGTGGCGAGAACACGTACTTCCAGGCGATGCTGCGCGAGGCCGACCCCGCCGACCTGCCCGACGGCTTCCGCCTCGCCCTCCACCACGACAAGGACTTTCTCGCCACCAAGGCGGCCTATCACCTGGGCCTGACGGGGCCCGCCTTCACCGTGCAGGCGGCCTGCGCCAGTTCCCTGGTGGGTGTCCACGTCGCGGCCGGACTGCTGCGCCAGGGCGACGCCGACGTCATGCTCGCCGGGGGAGTGCTCGTCGACCCCCAGCTGACCGACGGATACACCTACCGCCCGCAGCACATCTTCTCCCCGGACGGCCACTGCCGGCCCTTCAGCGACGACGCTCAGGGCACGGTCGGCGCCAGCGGGGTCGGCGTGGTGGTGCTGAAGACGCTGCGGCAGGCGCGGCGCGACGGCGACACCGTGTACGCGGTCATCACCGGCTCGGCCGTGAACAACGACGGCTCCCAGAAGCTCGGTTACAGCGCCCCCTCGGTGGCCGGCCAACGCGAAGTGATCCGCACCGCCCTGCGTCGCAGCGGCCGCGCCGGCGGCGACATCGGATACGTCGAGGCGCACGGCACCGGCACCCGGCTCGGTGACCCCGTCGAGGTCAGCGCCCTGCGCCAGGCGTTCGACCTGACCGAGTCCGCGCGGTGCGCACTGTCCTCCGTCAAGAGCCAGATCGGGCATCTGGGTGCGGCGGCGGGCGTCGTCGGCCTCGTCCGTGCCGCCCTGTCCGTCCACCACGGCCTGATCCCGCCGAACATCGACTTCCGGCGGCTCAACCCGGAGATCGGCCCCGATCCGACGCCCTTCCACATCCCCGCCACCGCCCTGCCCTGGCCGTCCGGGCGGCCGCGGGTGGCCGCGGTGAGCAGTTTCGGCATCGGCGGCACCAACGCCCACCTGGTCCTGGAACACCCCGACACCACCGCGCCGCCGCCGGCCGCGGCCACTCCCGTGACGATCCCCTGTCTCCTCCTGTCCGGCGGCAGCGAGAGCGCGCTACGGGCGGACGCGCGACGCGTCGCCGACCACCTGACCGCCAGACCGGAGACGTACGAGCGGGTACTGCGCCACCTTCAGGCAGGCCGTCCGGCGCTGTCCCATCGTGCGGGGGCGGTCTGCGCCGATCCCGAAGCCGCCGTGACATGGCTGCGCACGGTGGCCGACGGCACCGCGACACAGCCGGTCCCCGGCACCGACGACAGCCGGGAACACGCACTGGTGCGGGCCTGGACGGCGGGAGAGAACCCGATCCGGCCCGAGGGCCCCGCACCGGCGCCCTGGGACTTCCCGCCCCCGGCCTTCGACCTGACCGACCACGACTTCCCCCGCGCCACGGCCGGCCCCGTGACCCCGCCCACCGGCTCCGCATCCAGTGGGGCACCGGGCAGAGCGCCCGAAGACGCGTGGCTGCACCAGACCGTGTGGTCGCGGACCCGGCGGGCCGCCCCGGTCACCGGTCCGCCCTCTCGCCGGGTCGTGGTCGTCGTCACCGACAAGGCGTCGGCACCGGCACGGTGGAGCGGTCTCGCGGCGCACCACGCCCGACTCGTGCACGTCACCACCGCCGACGCCTACGCCCGCGTCGGGGAGGACCGCTACGAGGTCGACCCCGCCGACCCGGTTGCCCTGACCCGCCTCCTGAAGGCCGTGACGCGCGACGCCGACGACGGAGTGGAGTGGCTGCACGCCCTGCCCCTCGGTGTCGACGGAGCGGTGGGCGAGGCCTCACTCGACCACGCCCGCCGCGCGTGCCTCGACACCCCCGCCGCCCTCTGCCAGGCGCTGGCCGGGCTTCCGCGCGGCCTCCGCCCGCGCGTGTGGTGGCTCTCCCACCGGACCCAACCGGTGACCGGCCCCGTCCGGCGGCCCGAAACGGGGCTGCTGGCCGGTGCGGTGGAGGTGCCACGTCAGGAACTCGACCTGGAGGTCCGCTGGCTGGACCTTCCGAGCAGTGAGCCGGCCGACTGGGCACACCTGTTGCCGCACCTGTTCGTGGACGCGCCGGGGACATCCACTCGGCCGGAGCCACGCGTGGCGCTGCGCGAGGGGTACTGGTGGCGCCCGGTGCCGGGGCCCGTGCCCCGACCGCTTCCCGGCACCCGGGCCGGCCTCACGGAAGGGATCGGCACCCACCTGATCCTCGGCGGCACGGGAGGCATCGGCGCCACCCTCGCCTCCTGGCTGCTCGAACACACCGACGGCCGGGTCGCACTCCTGGCCCGTCACCCGTACCTGCCGCCCGCACTGACCGAACACTCCGCACGCGTCACGCTCGTCGAGGCGGACCTCGCCGAGCAGAGCTGCGACGAGATGCTGGCGCGGCTCGCCCCGTACATCGGCCGACTCGACGGTGTCGTGCACGCCGTGGGCACCGCGGCTGGAGCGCTCCTCGCACGCCGGGACAGCGACGGCCCGCGCCGCGCCACAGAGACGAAGCTGCGCGCCGCGCTGCTGACCGAGCGGCTGATCGCCGAGCACGGTCCGCGCTACGCGGCCTACTGCTCCTCACTGTCCGCCCGCTTCGGAGGTGTCGGCCAGTTCGACTACGCCGCCGCGAACGGCCTTCTGGACGCCTTCGCCCACCACGGCCCGGACGACCCGGCCGCCACCGTACGGCTGGGCATCGGCTGGGACGTGTGGCGCGAGGCCGGTATGGCGCGCGACGCCCTCGGCACCGACGCACGCCACCAGGCGCACCTCTCGGTGGGACTGTCGAACGCCGAGGGGGTGCGGGTCTTCGCCGACGCCGTCGAACTGCAACTGCCCCACCTGCTCGTCTCCACCACTGAGCTGGAGGCGTCCCGGTTCTTCTACGAGCCCGCACCCAAAACCGCGCCGACCGACGAGGTGACGGCACCCGTCGAGGAACTCGCCGACGTCGTGGGCCGGTTGCTCGGTGTCGACGCCTTCGACCCGGCGGACTCCCTCTACGACCTCGGAGCCGACTCCCTCACCTTGCTGGACCTGCTCTCCGAGGTGAAACGGCGCTACGGCGTCGACCTCGACCTCGCCCGCCTCGGTCACCGGGTGAGCCTCAACGAGATCCTGGCCCAACTCGACCCGCCCACCGTCGCTGCGGGCACGGCCGACGACCCGGTGACCGTCGAGCTCTGGCAACCGGGCGACGGCCGCGACGTGCTGTGCCTGATCCATCCGGTCGGCGGCGACATCCAGGCCTACCGCCCCCTGGTGTCGGCCCTGGACCCCCGCACCACGGTCTGCCTGATATCCGACCCCGCGCTGCGCGATCCCGGCCTTCCCGTCTGGCCGGTCGCCGAACGCGCCGCACGCTACCGGGCGGCGTTGCGGGCCCGCTTCCCCGGCGCGGACACACGGCTGCGGCTCGCGGGGTGGTCGTTCGGCGCGCTGGTCGCCGTATCCATGGCCGCCGAGGCGGAGGCGGCCGACCGTCCCTTCGAGCGGCTCCACCTCATCGATCCGCCACCGCCGCACCCCGGTTCGCGGACGTACGCGTACGACGACCACGACCTCCGTACGGTCTTCGAGCACGAACTGCGGGGCAGCGGGGCGCAGTCGCCGCTCGCCGACGCCGGACAGGCCTACGCCGAGCGCCTCGCCCACTGCTGCCGGGCCAACCTCGCCGCGATGGCGGCCCACACCCCGCCCCGGCTGACCCGCACCCCCAGCACCCTGTGGCTGGCGACCCGGGCGGTCACCGACCTGCCCCTGGCACCGGACCCGGGGGCGGCGCGGGAGTGGCGCGCGCTGCTGCCGGACGGCTCGGCCGTGCACCACCTGCACGCCTCGCACTACGACATCGTCACCGGCCCGCACATCGAGCGCATCGCCCGGACGATCAACGACGAGGACGTGACACTTCCCGCGTCCACCACGCCCTCATCCGCATAGGAGTAACCCCATGGAACAGTTCGCCCTCGACGCCGTCGAGCGCCTCACCACCCGGCCGCGGGAGGCGTACGACTCCTTCTCCGTCGCCCCGCTGACCCCGCTGCTCGGCGCCGAGATATCGGGCCTCGACCTGTCCAGGGAGCTGACGCCCCGACAGGAGAAGGAGATCAAACTCGCCTTCCTCACCCACCATGTGCTCGTCTTCCACGACCAGCACCTCACGCCCGAGGACCACAAGCGGTTCGCCCGGCTCTTCGGCCCGCTCCACCCCGACACGCTGCCCGCCGAGGGCTCCGACCCGTACATCCTGGAGATCAGCGCGGACAAGAACTCGCGCGAGGTGGCCGGCAACGGCTGGCACGCCGACGGCACCGCGGATCCCGAGCCGTCCCTCGGCTCGATGCTCCACCTCACCACGATCCCGGAGGGCGGCAGCGGCGGCGACACCCTGTTCGCCAACATGCACCTGGCCTACGACATGCTGTCGCCGTCCATGAAGCAGTTCCTGGACGGCCTGACCGCCGTCCACGACGGGGCGCGCCCCTGGCTGGCGCAGGGGCAGACCCCGCCGCCCGAGTACGACGTTCCGCGCACCGAACACCCCGTCGTGGTCCGCCACCCCGACACCGGTCGCAAACTGCTCTTCGTCAACGCCCCCTACACCTCGCACATCCCCCAGCTGTCGAGCTCCGAGAGCGCCGCCGTCCTCGGCATGCTGTACGAGCACACCGCCCGTACGCCGCTGCTGCACTGCCGGGTCCGCTGGCAGCCGAACACGCTGACGTTCTGGGACAACCGCTGCGTCCAGCACCACGCCGTCTGGGACTACTACCCGCACACCCGCCGCGGCCGACGCGTCGCCATCGACGGCACCAGGCCCCGGGCATGACATCAGATCACCTTGAGACGGACCAGCGCCCCCAGCGTCAGCGCCCCGGGCAGCAGGGGCACCCAGACCGTGATGATCCGGTACGCCAGCACGACCGCCGTCGCCACGGCCACCGGACCGCCCGCCGCCACCAGCGCGACGATCAGCGCCGCCTCCACCGAACCGATGCCGCCCGGCGTGGGCACCATCGCGACGGCCGCCGTCGCCGCCAGATACGCGAGAGCCATGTGCAGGGGCGGCACCGCCAGGTCCATCGCCTGACCGACCGCGGTCAGCCCGGCGGCCTGCAGCAGCGGGAAGGCGAGCGAGCCGCCCCACAGGGCGAGCGCGCGTGCCGGACGGGAGTGCACGGAGCGGGCCTCGCCGAGCGCGGTGCGCAGGAACGAGAACACGGCCCCGCGCAGCCGTCGTACGAGAAGAAGCGTGGCCACCACGGCCAGGAGGACCACGCCCACGGCGAGCAGCAAGGGGCCGATCGCACCGGAGGGCAGCAGGGATCCGAGGTGGAGGGCTCCCGGAAAGGCGATGAGCAGGCCCACCAGCAGGGTCAGCCGGGCGATCGACTCCGCGAGCATGTAGAGGGCGAGCGCGGCGGAGGAACGGGCGAGCGGGACGCCGCACACCGTCATGAAACGCAGATTGACCGCGCTGGCGCCGAGACCCGTCGGCAGCAGATGGTTGGCCGCGCCCGCCGCGAACTGGGTGGCCAGCAGCCGGCGCGCGGGCAGCCGCTGCACGACCGCTCCCTGCCGGGCGGAGGCCGCGGCGACCCAGGTCAGGCAGGTCGCGACGGCCGCCGCCAGCAGCCACGGCCACTCGGCCGAGCGCAGATGGCCGAAGCCCTCGACGAGGACCGACCGATGCCGCACCGCGACCACCAGGACGAGGGCGAGCGGGATCAGGCACAGGACCGACCTGAGCGGGAAGCGTCGGGATCCTTGAGGGAACCCCTGGGGAGGCTTCTGGGGAAGTCGAACCGCTGTCACATCGGGAGAGGTTCTCCACGCCGCGCCAACAGGGGGTTGCGGGCGCGCGTCCGGCGGCTGACGTGCCGGGCAAGGTGCGGGAGGGATCGTCGCCGTCGTGGGTGCCGTCATGGGTTCCTTACTGTGTACTTCGCCGCGTTTCCCGGCGTGTTGCCGCGCGTTTTCCTCCGTGCGCGGGAACTTCGTCCGGGAGCCGTTGACCTCAACGATGCTTGAGGTCCTACGGTCACTTCCATGAGCATGGAGAGCACAGCCTGGACCCAGCTGTACAGCGTCATGAACGCCCAGCAGGAACGCCGCCCCTTCGCCCGCGCGACCCTGCGCCGCATCGCCGCCTTCGCCCGTCCGCACCGCCGCCGTATCGGCCAGTTCGTGGTCCTCAGCGTGCTGACCGCGCTGCTGGCCGTCGCGACGCCGGTGCTCGCGGGGCGCGTCGTGGACGCCATCGTGTCCGACGGCGACGAAAGCACCGTCGTCCGCCTTGCCGTGCTCATCGCACTCATCGCGCTCGCCGAGGCGGCGCTCGGGCTCCTCGGCCGCTGGCTGTCGGCGACGCTCGGCGAGGGGCTGATCCTCGATCTGCGGACCGCTGTGTTCGATCATGTGCAGCGCATGCCGGTCGCGTTCTTCACACGTACCCGTACGGGCGCGCTCGTCAGTCGACTCAACAACGACGTGATCGGCGCCCAACGCGCCTTCAGCAACACACTGTCCGGAGTCGTCAGCAATCTCGTCACCCTGCTGCTCACCCTCGCCGTCATGCTCACCCTGTCCTGGCAGATCACCCTGCTCGCGCTGGTGCTGCTGCCGGTGTTCGTGGTGCCCGCGCGGCGGACGGGCAGCCGGATGGCACGCCTGCAGCGGGAGGCGGCGAACCTGAACGCCTCGATGGGCACCCGGATGACCGAGCGGTTCTCCGCGCCCGGCGCCACGCTCATCAAGCTCTTCGGGCGGCCCGAGGACGAGTCCGCGGAGTTCGCGGCGCGGGCCCGGCGGGTGCGGGACATCGGGGTGCGCACGGCGATGGCGCAGTCGGCGTTCATCACGGCTCTCACGCTGGTCTCCGCCCTGGCCCTCGCGCTCGTGTACGGGCTCGGCGGCTGGTTCGCGCTGCGCGGCACCCTGGAACCGGGTGCCGTCGTCTCACTGGCGCTCCTGCTGACCCGCCTGTACGCGCCGCTCACGTCGCTCGCCGGGGCGCGCGTCGAGGTCATGAGCGCGCTGGTGAGCTTCGAGCGCGTCTTCGAGGTGCTCGACCTCAAGCCGCTCATCGAGGAGAAACCGGACGCCCGTACGCTCCCGGAGGGCCCGGCGGCCGTGGAGTTCGAGGACGTCCGCTTCGCCTACCCCTCCGCCGACAAGGTCTCCCTCGCCTCTCTGGAGGAGGTGGTCGCCCTCGACACCCGGGACGGAGCCGAGGTCCTGCACGGCGTCTCCTTCCGCGCCGAACCCGGCCAGACCGTCGCCCTCGTTGGCTCCTCCGGAGCGGGCAAGTCGACCATCGCCCAACTGCTGCCGCGCCTGTACGACACCGACGAGGGCACGGTCCGCATCGGCGGTGTCGACGTCCGCGACCTGAGCGCCGAGTCGATGCGCGAGACCCTCGGCATGGTCACCCAGGACGGCCACCTCTTCCACGACTCGGTACGCGCCAACCTGCTCCTGGCCCGCCCCTCCGCGACCGAGGACGACCTGTGGGACGTACTGCGCAGGTCCCGACTCGAAGACCTCGTACGCTCCCTGCCGGACGGCCTCGACACCGTGGTCGGCGAGCGCGGCTACCGCCTCTCCGGCGGCGAGCGCCAGCGCATGACCATCGCCCGGCTGCTGCTCGCCCGCCAGCGCGTCGTCATCCTCGACGAGGCCACCGCCCATCTGGACAACACCTCGGAGGCGGCCGTCCAGGAGGCGCTCACCGAGGCGCTGGAAGGGCGGACGGCCGTGGTGATCGCCCACCGGCTGTCGACCGTGCGGTCCGCCGACGCGATCCTCGTCGTGGAGGCCGGGCGGATCGTGGAGCGGGGCACGCACGAGGAGTTGCTCACGGCGGAGGGGCGGTACGCGGAGCTGTACCGGACCCAGTTCAAGAAGGACCGGGAAGTCGGCAAGGACCGGGAAGTCGGTGAGGACCAGCAGGTCGGCAAGGATCGGGAAGTCGGTGAGGACCAGCAGGTCGGTGAGGACCGGGACGGCGTGGCGGAGGTCGTCGTGGTGGGGGAGGCGATCCCGTAGGACCGTGGCCCGACGCTCCGCCCCGCCGGATCACCGGACCCGGCGGGGAAGAACGTGGGCCGTGCCAGCTCCTCCTCGGACAGTGCGGAGAACTGGGCAGCCTCCCGGACGGGAATGAGCTGGTCCAGGGACAGTAACTGTGCGTGTGCCTCGAGGTGGTCGAGCGTTCGCAGCGCCTCGCTGCCGACACCGAGGTGTTCCCGCAGGTGCTTGACGTCGGCGAGCACCACGAGGTGGTCCTGCGCCCGGCTGACCGCGACATTCAGCAGGCGACAGGTCTGCTAGGACCGGCTGATGCCGCGGTGGAAGAAGCCGGGGGACCGGCCGGACCCAGCACTAGTGTCGAGGATGACGACGGGATGCTGGCTGCTCTGGAACTGGCGGATTGTGTCAATATGCCCTCGTAGGACTCACTGGGGGCTCGAGGGCCTGGGACGACCGGCCAGCGGCAGCCCAGCGGCATGCCCTGTGCTCCGCCGAGGGGGGAGACGGCCATCGGCCGATTTGCAGCCCGCTCCCGGAAGTTGATCAGTCCTCGTCGTTGTCTGCCGGGGCGGTGATGAGCGGGATCAGTAGGGGGTGGACCTTGAAACCGGACGCGCGGCCCGGACCGTTTCCGTAGTCAGCTGTGAGGACTGGCACCGCGGAGTCCGGGATGAGCTCCTGTTCGTGCAGGTAACCACTGATTCGCTTGATCGGCTTGGTGAAGCCCCTCAAGCTCCGGTCGTCGTCGTAGTCGCAGATGTCGTAGACGGACGTGGCTTCCACGTGCCCGCCCATCTCGGCCGCGTAGCGAATGACGGCGACACGGTCGCCATAGCCCTCGTACGACAGACCGCGGAAGAGCTCCTCGATTGCCTCGGCGGTCCAGCCGCCGTGCGTGTTCTCGGCCTCAATGCGCTCGACCCGTTCGATGTCCTCGACGGAGCCGGCCTGAAGACTGAGCCGCAGGATGGGGGCGGCAACCTCGAGGAACCGCTTGGGTGACAACAGGAAGAGGCGGCCGCCGGATCGCGCCCGGAGTTCAGCGGTCAGTTCGGGCCGGGGGCCGCGGTTGTTGCCGCGCTCCTTCCGCCACCAGTCCTCCTTGGCGTCCGCAGTAACAAAGAGGATGTCGCACTGGCGCCGGGAGGCTTCGCGCAGGAGTTGTTCCCACACGAAGAAGTCACCGACCGAACCGTCGCCGTCCTTCTTGGCGTCCATGTAACCCGGAGGGACCCGTCGTTGGACGCGGTCCTTCCCCACCTCTGTGAGCTTGGCCGTCTCCTCGGCGGAGAAGGGCGCGCCGACCCGGTGGGCCAGCGCACGTTCCAATCCAGCGATCACCGGATCGGCGCTGGTGTCATGGGTGATGTTCTGCCACTCGCCCTCGCCGACCTCAGTGATCTTCTTCCGTACTTCGTTGAAGACCTCTGTCAGCCGATCACGGAACTCGTCGAACTCCTCATCGCTCAAGGCCACTCGGTTGGCCCAGGTGCGCAGTGTCTGAACCGCCTGCCCGGCGTGCCCACTCATCTCCTGTGCAGCCTTCGTGCTGGTCGACCGTGCATCGGAGATCGTGGTCTCACGGTTCCGCCAGAACTCGGCGAGGACCTGGTGAGGGACCCATAGTCGGTCGCCCAGAGCACCGAGCACCCCCAGCAGGTCGGCACGTGCCTGCTCCGTATACCGGTAGAGGTTGAGTAGCACGTTCGCGTCGGGGGCGACCAGGCCGTCCGTCAGGACGGCGGTGAAGTCCGCCGTCGTCGCGGTGTGAAAGGCTCCGAAATCGTCGAAGAGACCCCGGTCGTCCTTATCGGTCGTCGCGTCGCCGGCCATCGTCGCCCCCGTCTGTACCACGCACGCCTGCCCCCTCGCTGACGCGTCCGACGGCGACCTTAGCGTTTCCAGTGAGGTGCCGGTGGCGGAGAGGCGTAATTTGGCAGCAAGTTCGGTCCCACACTGGGCGGTTGACTGCCTTGCGTGGCTTCAACTCTGGTTGGAGTGGATCAGTCTGAGATGTCGAACAACGACTGCTGTGAGGCTTGGGGGAAGTACGAATTCACCTTCGGCCTCTTCTTCGCGCTTCGGTTGCGGACCCGTGTGGCGCGTGCGCGAGGCGTCTCCTCGCTCGTTTCGTATCCTATGACGACGCCTTAACCCTCGCGGGCACATTGCAGCCCCGGGTCGCGCAGGTCCTCGACGCTCGTGCCCACAGTCCCGACCAGGCCGTGCTTCACCAATTCTGTGAACTGTGAGTTGACGATGTAGCGCCCCACGCGTTCGTAGCTGATGACGCGCCCGTCATTCTTCCCTCGTGTGCACTCGTCGTTCAGCAGAATGCGGGCGTAGGAGAGGGAGGTACATTCCGGGCGCCAGGTCGGACGAAGGGGTCGCCCTGTCCCGCCAGTGTGCGAACTTCAGGAAGCACGAGTCTCGGGAGAGGCGCCATCCGTGAGGGAGCGAGGGCTCGTGACTGAGGCGCGAAACCTTCTCCAAACGGCTCATCTGATCGAGGAGTTGCTTGTCCACCCGGTAGTGCTTTTGTCGTGGTCCAGCCGCTTTACTGGACGAGGACGAAGCTGTGGGTGGGGTGATGATAGTAGATCATGCCCGTACCCAGTCGGTTTTCGACCGGGGTGGCATTGGAGGGCCGTGTCCGGTTCCATCCAGGGTCCTGCGGGTGTATGTGTCGCCCGGCCGGCCCAAGCGGAGTCTTCTCGTTGGAAGGCCAGGGTGATCTCGATATCGAACCGCGGGGCCCTTCGGGCGGTCGTCCCGCGCCGGGGGCATCCTCTGGTCGCCGCAAGGAGGTTCTCTGCTGCGGCTCGTCGACGCAGGGCATGAATGGCGCGGGCAGCGCTGGCGTTTGTTTGACTGTTCGTTGGGAAAGTCGGCAACGGGTCAGAGTGAGTCCTGAAAGACCTGGGGAAGGCTGACCGGATATGCGAATCGTTGTAGTCTGCGGAGACCGCCCTTGACCTGCGTAAAGCGGGCAGGGAGCAGACAAATCGGGAGTGTCTCCATGCTGCGCACCATGTTCAAATCGAAGATCCACCGTGCCACCGTCACCCAGGCCGACCTGCACTACGTCGGGTCCGTCACCATCGACGCCGATCTGTTGGACGCCGCGGATCTGCTGCCGGGTGAGCTCGTGCACATCGTCGACATCACCAACGGCGCCCGCCTGGAGACGTACGTCATCGAGGGTGAGCGCGGTTCCGGGGTCGTCGGGATCAACGGGGCGGCGGCCCATCTCGTGCATCCCGGAGATCTGGTGATCATCATCAGTTACGCTCAGGTCTCCGACGCCGAGGCGCGGGCACTGCGGCCGCGGGTCGTGCACGTGGACCACGACAACCGGATCGTGGCCCTCGGCGCCGATCCGTCCGAGCCGGTGCCGGGCTCGGACCAGGAGCGCAGCCCGCAGGCGGTCACTGTCTGAAACCCCGGGCCCGGGGTGTGGGCCGAGCAAGCAGACGACCTGAGGACGCGAGGAGTGCCCATGAGCGACATAGAGATCCGCGACGACCGTGCGGGCGGCCGCCTTGAGGCGTTCGCCGGGGACGAAGTCGTCGGCCACATCGAGTACTTCGTCCTCGAGGCCCCCGCGCGCACCCTCGTGCCCGTGCACACCATCGTGGAACCCGCACACGAGGGGAAGGGCATCGCCGGCTCCCTCGCCCGTGAGCTGTACGGCATCGCCGCGCGCGAGGGCATCGTGGTCGCGCCCCTGTGCCCGTACGTCGTGAAGTGGGCGGCGCGTCACCCCGAGGAGGCTCCGGCGGCCGACCCGGAGCTGCTGGAGGCGGCGATGGCGTGGCTCGAGGCGCACCCCGGGCGCTTCTGATGAACCGGCCGGGTCCGCTCGCCCTGCTGCACACCTCGCCCCTGCACATCCCCGTCTTCGACGCGCTGCGCGACGAGGACCACGAGGGGCTGGAACTGCGGCACCTGGTGGACGAGGAGCTGCTGGCCCGGGCCCGGCGCGAGAGCCCGGCCGCGGTGGCCGGCGAGGTACGGGCGGCGCTCGACCGGGCCGTCGCGGACGGGGCGCGTGCCGTGTTGTGCACCTGCTCGACCATCGGCGCCGTCGCCGAACAGGCGGGCGCCGGGGTACCCGTGCTCCGGGTGGACCGTCCGATGGCCGCCGCCGCGGTGGCGGCGGGCTCCCGCGTGGTGGTCATGGCGACGTCGGAGAGCACCTTCGAGCCGACGGTCGCCCTCGTCGAGGAGGAGGCCCGCGGCGCCGGGCGCTCCGTACAGGTCCGTACCCTGCTGGTCGACGGGGCGTGGGCCCGTTTCGAGGCGGGCGACATCGACGGCTACGTCCGTGAGGTGGCGGCGGCCGCCGACTCGGTCACCGACGCCGACGCGATCGTCCTCGCCCAGGCGTCCATGGCCCCGGCCGAGCGGCTGACCACGACCGCGGTTCCGGTGCTGTCCAGCCCCCGCCCGGGGCTCGCGGCAGGCGCGCACGCGGTGCGCCACGGGTAGACCGGAAGCCGGGTCCGTCTGGTCCAACCGGTCCGCACCCCGTGCGCGCCGGGGTGACTGGGGGAGCGGTGGCCGGGCACGCGTGGGACAAGTCCAGGGTCGACGTATCGACTGACTGGAGGACACCATGACGCATCCGAATCCTGATCCGGTGAAACCGGGCCCCACGCCCGGGCCGGGCCCCGACCGCCCGCAGCCTTTCCCGGAACCCCACCCCTTCCCGGACCCGACGCCGGACCCGGGTCCCCACCCCGAACCGAAGCCCACCCCTCCGCCGTCCCCGATCCCGAAGCCACCGGGCCCGGAGCCGACCCCACCCGGCCCCGAGCCGACCCCGCCGAGCCCCGGCCCGCCCCCACCGAGCCCCGGCCCGGTGCCGCCGGGCCCCGAGCCGGTTCCGAACCCCGAACCGGGACCTCCGCTCACGTGAAGAGCCGGGCAAACGGGTGAGACGAGGGCACGCAAGAGGCCGTCACGCCCCGGGTTCCCGGGAGGTGACGGCCTCGACGGCGCGGAATGCCCGTGCGCCTGCCTACGCCTCGACCTCCGACCGGTCGCCGCCCCACAGGGTGTGGAACGAGCCCTCCCGGTCGACGCGCCGATACGTGTGCGCCCCGAAGAAGTCCCGCTGCCCCTGCGTCAGGGCGGCGGGCAGCCGCTCGGCGCGCAGCGCGTCGTAGTAGGCGAGGGCCGCGGAGAAACCGGGTGCGGGCACGCCCTGGCGGGTGGCGGCCACCAGGACCTCGCGCCAGTCGTCCTGCGCCGCCGCGATCTCCCGCGCGAACGTCTCGTCGGACAGCAGGCTCGGCAGATCGGGCCGGGCGTCGTACGCGGCGCGGATCCGGTCCAGGAAGGCCGCCCGGATGATGCAGCCGCCGCGCCAGATCGAGGCGATGGCACCGAGGTCGATGTCCCAGTCGTACTGGTCGCTGCCCGCGCTGATCTCGTGGAAGCCCTGCGTGTACGACACGATCTTCGAGGCGTACAGCGCCTGCTCCACCCGGTCCGCGAAGGCCCCCGCCTCCGACTCGCCGAGCGGCTTCGCCTTGGGGCCCGCGAGCCCCCGTGAGGCGGCGCGCAGGTCGGCGTGTCCGGACAGGGAGCGGGCGAAGACCGCCTCCGCGATGCCGGACACCGGGACGCCCAGGTCCAGCGCGATCTGCACGGTCCAGCGGCCCGTGCCCTTCTGCTCCGCGCGGTCCTGGACCACGTCCACGAACGGCTTGCCCGTCGCCGCGTCCACGTGCGACAGGACCTCCGCCGTGATCTCGATCAGGTAGGAGTCGAGCCGGCCGGTGTTCCAGGTGCGGAAGATGTCGGCGATCTGGGCGGGGGAGTACCCGGCGACATCGCGCAGCAGCTGGTAGGCCTCGCCGATCAGCTGCATGTCGGCGTACTCGATGCCGTTGTGCACCATCTTCACGAAGTGCCCGGCGCCGTCGGGACCGCAGTGGGTCACACAGGGGGAGCTGTCCGGCGCCTTCGCGGAGATCTTCTCCAGCATCGGACCGAGCGAGGCGTACGACTCCTTCGAGCCGCCCGGCATGATGCTCGGACCGTTCAGCGCGCCCTCCTCGCCGCCGGAGACGCCCGTACCGACGAAGTGGATGCCCTGACTCCGCAGGTCGCGCTCCCGGCGTCGGGTGTCCTCGAAGTGCGCGTTGCCACCGTCGATGATCATGTCGCCGGGCTCCAGGAGCGGGGCGAACTCCTGGATCACCGCGTCGGTCGGCTCACCGGCCTTCACCATGATCATCAGACGCCGCGGCCGCTCGAGCGCCTCGACGAACTCCTTCGCGGTCTCCGTCGACACGAAGTCGCCCTCGTGGCCGAATTCCTCCACCAGCGCGTGCGTCCGTGCCGAGGTCCTGTTGTGCACGGCGACCGTGTAGCCGTTGCGTGCGAAGTTGCGGGCGAGATTGCGCCCCATGACCGCGAGACCCGTGACGCCGATCTGGGCTGACTTGCTCATACGGTTGGCTCCTAAGAGATCCGGTAAGAGGTCCTGGTATTGGTGGGTATCGGTCGGTGTCGCTGCTGTCGGTGGTCCTGCCGTTCCTGTTCGTCAGTATTCCTCCGGCCATCCTGACGCGTCGGTGAGGGGTACGCAGAGGAACGACCCGCCGCGCGCCCCGGGCGGCGGGGCGGCGCCCGGGGCGCACAGCACGGCCGATTGCGCTCTTGTCATGGCCTGTTCGCGGCGCTTACTTTTGCCCCTCCTGACGCATGTCGAGGGGGCTCCCACATGGCCGTACGCGGCCGGCACCGCCGGTATCAGCCGAACAGGATCAACCGCGCCTCACTCACCGTCACGGCGGGCGGCGCCGGAATGGCACTCCCGCTGATCGGCACCGGCGTCGCGCACGCGGCCGACGTGGACACCTGGAACAAGGTCGCCGCCTGCGAGTCCACCGACAACTGGAGCATCAACACCGGCAACGGCTACTACGGGGGACTGCAGTTCACCCAGTCCACCTGGGAGGCGTACGGGGGTCAGGTCTACGCCCAGCGCGCGGATCAGGCCACCAAGGACCAGCAGATCGCCATCGCCGAGAAGGTGCTCAAGGGCCAGGGGCCCGGTGCCTGGCCGGTCTGTTCGGTGCGCGCCGGTCTCACCAGGGGCGGAGGCACCCCCGCGATCACCCCGGCCGCGGAGCGGACCGGCACCGAGTCCGGCACCTCGCCCCGGACCGGCAAGCGCTCCGTTCGCGACGTCCAGCCGCAGACCACGCCCCAGTCGCGGGCCGGGACCGCCGAGATGTACACCGTGGTCCACGGCGACACACTCTCCGGCATAGCGGGATCCCGCCACGTACAGGGCGGCTGGCAGGCGTTGTACGACACGAACCGCGCGACCGTCGGCTCCGACCCGGACCTGATCCTCCCCGGCCAGCGGCTGAACCTGCGGGGCAAGGGCCAGACACCGGTACACACCGAGAGCACTCCCTCGTCCACGTCGAAGAAGGCGAAGACCTCCGACAAGACGTCTTCGCACAAGACGTCCTCCAAGACGTCCTCGCACAAGACGTCCTCGGACACCGCCAAGAAGACCGACACGCTCGTCGCCCCCGTGCACGCCGCGACCGGCACGCCCTACCGCGCCGCCGGGGCGTCCTGGTCGAAGGGCTACCACACGGGCGTCGACTTCCCGGTGCCCACCGGCACCTCCGTGAAGGCGGTCGCCGCGGGCCAGGTCGTCAGCGCGGGCTGGGGCGGCTCGTTCGGCTACCAGGTGGTGATCCGGCACGCCGACGGCCGGTACACCCAGTACGCCCATCTGTCGGCGATCTCGGTGAAGGACGGGCAGAGCGTGGTCGGCGGACAGCGCATCGGCCGCTCCGGCTCCACGGGCAACAGCACGGGCCCGCATCTGCACTTCGAGGTGCGGACGGGGCCCGGTTTCGGTACGGACATCGACCCGGTCGTCTATCTGAGGGCGGGCGGCGTCAGGATTTGACGCGTGTGCGGTGGTGGTCCAGGAGGGGCGTCGCCACCACGTAGGGCCCGCACAGGGGTCCGAAATAGGCCAGCGGGGGCGGCGCGTCCTCCTCGGACGACTCGGGCGAGTCGGAAGAGCCGGACACGCTCTCCGCGGCCCCCACCGTCACCGGAGCCGGTACGAAGACGTCCTCGCCGCGGTCCGCGCCGAACCCGTCTCCGAGACCCGCGCCGAACCCATCTTCGAGACCCGCGCCGAATCCGTCTCCGACAGCCGCGCCGAACTCATCTTCGAGGCCGGAGCCGAACGCCTCCCCGAGATCCGAGCCGAACGCCTCCCGGAGGCCCACGAACGCTTCCCCGCGGTCCGCGACCGTCGCGGCCTCGTGGACCGGTCCCGTGGACTGCTCCGGCAGCGCGGTGAGCAGCAGTGCCTCGAACGCGGAGTCCGGCGTGGCCGGTTCCGGCTCGGGCTCGGCCGGCGCGGCGGCGGGTGCCGCGACCTCGGCGGTGTGCCGGGCGCTGCCGATCTGCTCGGTCGTGAGCAGGATCAGACCGCCCGCCGCGACGACTCCGCAGGCCAGCGCGAGCACGGTGCCCGTCTCGCCGTAGCGGAAGGTCTCGCCGAACATCGTGATGCCGACGGCGGCGGCCACGACGGGGTTGACGACCGTCAGCGTGGCCAGCGGCGCCGCGAGTCCGCCGCCCCGGTAGGAGGCCTGCGACAGCATCATCCCGGCCGTCGCGAAGACGCCTATGAGGACGAGGCTGGGCAGGTCGGAGAGCGACACCTGGTGCGACCAGTCCACCGCGACGGTCTTGGTGAACACCGAGGACATGCTGAAGGCTATGCCCGCGCCCACCGCGAGCATCACGCTGCGCACGGCCGGGTGCCGGTGCGCGGCGCGTCCCGCCACCATGAACGCCACCACCGCGCCACCGGACACCACGGCCAGGACCGTGCGCTGAGCGGTGCTCAGGGACTGCGAATCGGCCGAGCCGACCAGCGCGAGCAGGACCGCGAGCCCCACCGTCGCCATGATCGCGCCGCGCCAGGCGGTCGCCCCGGCCCTGCGGCCCACGAAGACGGCCGCCATGGGGAGCGCGAACACGATGGTCAGCGCGCCCAGCGGCTGCACCAGGCTCAGCGGGCCGTAAGCGAGCGCCACCACGTGCAGCACCCCACCCAGACCGTTCAGAGCGACGGCCGCCCACCAGCTCGGCCGGCGCAGCGGCGCGTACGTCTGGTCGGGAGAGGTCAGTGCGACCTGCTCCTGGACGATCGCGCCGCCCGCGTACGCAACGGCGGAGACGAACGAGAGCAGGACGGACAGCGCGAGCGCGCTCATGAGTCCCTCCTCTGCGTGCGGCGGGGGCACTGTGCCCGGCGCGGCGAACGATCGGCCTTCATACTCACTACGATGCCTCGCGCATCCCTTCACGTCGTCGTACCTGAGCAGGCAATGAGTCGTACTGCCGATGGAGTACGACTCGCCCCATGTCCTCCCCTGGGTGGGCGACATGAGGAGGAGACCCTCCGGTGAGAACCCCTAGGGGGCTTGGTACTACTGGTTTTCGTGGACCTCGACCCGGAACTTGCGGCGCTCGGCTCGCTCGGCGGCTTCTTCGTACTACGCACCGGCGTACCGCCGCGCGCCCCGCTGCCGACGCTCGCACAGGCGTACGCGTCCCCTCGGGATGATGATCCCAGAGATGTTTCGTCGGATCCTCTGTATTTTCGCGTCCGGAAGGTCGCGGCGAGCCTGCGGGCGCCCGAGGCCCGGATCGCGGTCTCGGTGGCGCAGCAGGGCCTCGCGGCCCGTCTGTGGTCGGTCTCGCTGGGTGCCGCCGCGCTGTACGGGCGGCTGCCCGACCTCGATCCAGGACTGCTGCGGTGGGATCCGGACGGCAGCGCTCCGGACGACCTGTGGCTGTCCGAGGTACGGGCCCTGCCCGTGGCGGCGATCGCAGAGGTCGTACGAGATGGCCACCTCGCCCCGCTGGCGACGGCTCTGCGCTCCCGATACCGCATGTCGGAGGGACTGTTGTGGGGGAACGCGGGCTCGGCGCTCGCGGGTGCCTGGCGTCAGTTGCACCGCTGGGCCGAGGCCAACGGCCGTACGGACGTGGCCGATCGGGCCCGGGCCCTCGCCGCCGACCTGTTCACGCATCCCGACCTGTCCGCGACCGTCGACCCCCGGACCCTGCGCCGCCGCAGCTGCTGCCTCTACTACCGGCTTCCCGGCGAGGGCCTCTGCGGCGACTGCTGTTTCGACCGCCCGCCGGAGCGGACGCGGGGCGGAGTCCCGGGCCGCCGCTGAGAACGGCGGTCTTCCCCAGGCGTCCCTTCTGGGTGACCATGAAGGGCACCAGCCGGTATCCGGTACGACGGGGGGCTCTGCGTGCGAGTGGGACTGCTGACCCGGGAGTACCCGCCGGACGTGTACGGCGGCGCGGGCGTCCATGTGGAGTTCCTCGCACGGGAGTTGCGGACCCTCACGGACCTGGACGTGCACTGCTGGGGCGAGGGCGCCGCGGGCGGCGTCGTACGCCACCGGTCCTGGTCCTCGCTCGACGGCGCCAACGACGCGCTGCGCACGTTCTCCGTGGACCTCGCCATGGCCGCCGCCGTCGAAGGCCGCGAACTCGTCCACTCGCACACCTGGTACGCCAACCTGGCCGGCCACTTCGGCAAGCTTCTGTACGGCATCCCGCACATCATGACCGCCCACTCCCTGGAGCCGCTGCGCCCTTGGAAGGCCGAGCAGCTTGGCGGCGGCTACGCCCTGTCCAGCTGGGCCGAACGCACCGCCATCGAGGCCGCCGACACCGTCGTCGCCGTCTCCGGCGCCATGCGGGAGGACATCCTCACCTGCTATCCCGCCCTGGATCCGGCCAAGGTGCGCGTCGTGCACAACGGCATCGACACCGCCCTCTACCAGCCGGACCACGGCACGGACGTCCTCGAGCGCCTCGGCATCGACACCGCCCGCCCCTACGTCCTGTTCGTCGGCCGCATCACCCGCCAGAAGGGCGTGCCCCACCTGCTGCGCGCGGTACGGGACATCGATCCGGCCGTCCAGGTGGTGCTGTGCGCGGGCGCCCCCGACACCCCCGAGATCGACCGGGAGTTCCGTGACCTGTTCCAGGAACTGAGTGGCGTACGCCAGGGGCTGTACTGGATCCCGCAGATGCTGCCCCGGCCGGACGTCGTCCAACTCCTCACGCACGCCGCCGTCTTCGTCTGCCCCTCGGTGTACGAGCCGCTCGGCATCGTCAACCTGGAGGCGATGGCCTGCGGAACGGCCGTGGTGGCGTCCCGGGTCGGTGGGATACCCGAGGTGGTCGAGGACGGTGTGACGGGTGTTCTGGTGCCGGTCGAGGAGAACTTCGAGGCAGGTCTGGCGCTCGCCCTCGACTCCGTGCTCGCCGACCCCCAGGGCGCTCGGCGGATGGGCGAGGCCGGTCGGGAGCGCGCGGTGAGGGAGTTCGGATGGGACGCGGTGGCCCGGCGGACCGTCCAGCTTTACGAGGAAGTCCTCAAACCGGGGTAACCATCGGACAGGTGTACTTCAGCGACGGGGCCGGCCCGGCACAGCGGGCGCGGCTCGACCGGGCTTAGAGGGGCGGCGGCATGCGGCGCGGTGGACCTTCGGTGCTGGGAATCGTACTTGCGGGTGGAGAGGGCAAACGGCTCATGCCCCTCACCGCGGACCGCGCGAAACCCGCGGTCACCTTCGGCGGGACGTACCGCCTGGTGGACTTCGTGCTCTCCAATCTCGTCAACGCCGACATCCTGCGCATCTGCGTCCTGACGCAGTACAAGTCGCACTCCCTGGACCGCCATGTGACCACGACCTGGCGGATGTCGAGCCTGCTCGGCAACTACGTCACACCGGTCCCGGCCCAGCAGCGGCTCGGCCCGCGCTGGTACCTGGGCAGCGCGGACGCGATCCTGCAGTCCCTCAACCTCGTGCACGACGAACGGCCCGACTACATCGCGGTGTTCGGCGCCGACCACGTCTACCGCATGGACCCGCGGCAGATGCTGGCCCAGCACATCGAGGGCGGTGCGGGTGTGACGGTGGCCGGGATACGGGTGCCGCGCGCCGAGTCCTCCTCCTTCGGGGTCATCAGCCCCGGCTCCGACGGACAGACCGTGCAGGGCTTCCTGGAGAAGCCCGCCGACCCGCCGGGCCTGCCCGACGACCCCGAGTGCGTCTTCGCCTCGATGGGCAACTACATCTTCACCACCAAGGCTCTGGTGGAGGCGCTCCAGCGGGACGCCGAGGACGCGCACTCGGTGCACGACATGGGCGGATCGATTCTTCCCATGCTCACCGACCGGGGCGAGGCGCAGCTCTACGACTTCAGCGACAACCACGTGCCCGGCGAGACCACCCGAGACCAGGGCTACTGGCGTGACGTGGGCACCCTCGACGCCTACTACGACGCCCATATGGACCTGATCGCCGAACGTCCCGCCTTCAACCTCTACAACCGCAGCTGGCCCATCTACACCAGTTCCGGGCAGCTCTCCCCGGCGAGATTCAACGCCGGGGGCATCGCCGGCGAGTCGATCGTCAGCGCGGGCAGTCTGATCCGGGGGCAGGTCACGCGGTCCGTGCTCTCGCCGGGTGTCGTGGTCGACCCGGGAGCCGTCGTCCAGGGCTCGATCCTGCACGACAACGTCCACATAGGGCGGGGCGCGGTGGTGCGGGGCGCGGTCCTCGACAAGAACGTCGAGGTGCCGCCGGGCGCGACGATCGGCGTCAACCCCGAGCGGGACGCGGATCTCTACACGGTCTCCAAGGGCGGGGTGATCGCTCTGGGGAAGGGCCGGATCGTGTCCTAGACGAGTCATTCCGAATGCTGACGGTGTGTCTGGGAACGCAGACAGGGCGTCCAAGATTCGTTGTGTGACGAACAACCTAGACGCCCTGCTGACCGCACTGTACGTGAAGATCGACGACGAGATCGGAGGTAGCCGATGGCTTGGCCGACCGCCGCAGCTGACGGATTCTGAGCTGGTCACCCTTGCCGTCGCCCAGGCGCTGCTGGGCTTCACCTCGGAGTCGCGCTGGCTGCGGTTCGTGGACTCCCGACTGGGAGCGATGTTCCCGTACGTGCCCAGGCAGCCGGGCTGGAACAAGCGGCTGCGGGCAGCGTTGCCACTGGTCAAGAGGGCAATACGACTGCTGGCCGTCGATACGGACTTCTGGTTCGACAACCACTGGATCATCGACTCCACACCGGTGGAGTGCGGCCGCTCGCGTCCGACGGTGAAGCGGTCGGACATGGCCGGCTGGGCCGGATACGGGTACTGCGCCTCGCACTCCCGGTTCTTCTGGGGCCTGCGCCTGTTCCTGGTATGCACCCCGACCGGGATGCCCATCCTGTGGGCACTGGCGAACCCGAAACTGGATGAGCGGGAGGTGCTGTCGGCGATGCTGGACCGCGAACCGCACCTGTCCACGGACCGGCCGAGCCTGCTGGTGATCGCAGACAAAGGCTTCGCCTCCAAGGAGTTCGAGGCCGATCTGGCCTTCCGGGGCGCGGAGTTGCTGCGTCCTTCTTTCAAGCGCGAGAAGAAGCGCAGGGGCGAGAGCCTCCTGAAGTCGGTGCGACAGCTGATCGAGTCGGTCAACGACACCCTCAAAGGCCAGCTCGACCTGGAACGGCACGGTGGACGGACCTTCGAAGGTGTCGCCGTCCGCGTCGCCCAACGCATCCTCGCGATGGCCGCCGCGATCTGGCACAACCACAAGACCGGCCAGCCCGTCATACGATCCTTGATCGCTTATGACCACTGACCACATCGGAATGACTCGTCTAGCGGCCGGCGGTGACGGACGACGGCCCCGGTGCGCCCGTGCGCCACGGGGTCGTTGTCATGTTCCTGGACAGAGAGTGGAACCCGTGCTGTCATGCCAACGGCTGCTGACAACGTTGTTCCACCTGAGCAAGAGCCGCGCCACCCGTCCCACACCCGTCCTTGACGAGGAGGATCCGTGCGTTTCGGACGACTCAGAGAACGACTCGCGTTATTGCTCGCCGTGACCCTCGGCGCCGCGGGACTCGCCTCCGTGCCCGCCGCGGCCGACGACCCCATCGCCGTCCACGGCCTGAAAGGCGAGTACTACACCCAGTCCGCCCCCGGCGCCTTCGACTTCCACGAACTCAAGGCCACCGGCTTCGACCCGCGACTCGACTTCGACGACCTGGAACCCCGGCTGCGTTTCACCACGGGTCAGGACAACGATGTCAGCGTCCGCTGGACCGGCAGACTCGTACCGGAGAAGAGCGGACCCACCACCTTCTCGATCATCGGCGACAACGGTTTCCGCCTCTGGATCGACGGCAGGCCCGTCATCGACCACTGGGTGGACGACTGGGACCGCGAACAGACCTCCGAGCCAATCGAGCTGACGGCGGGTCACGTCTATGACGTCAGACTCGAGTACTTCGAGCACTATGGCGGTTCCAACCTCCATCTGCGCTGGACCGAACCGGGAGGCGACAAGGTGGCGATCCCACAGTCGGCGTTCCTGCTGCCCGACGGCTACGACTACGACGGCGCCCTCGCGACCACCGTGCAGCCGGACGGCCGCACCCTCAAGCTCGACTTCGCGCGGGTGCTGTCCGCGCCTCCGGCAGGCGTCGTCGACCACCTCCAGGCCGTGATCGGCGGAGCCAAGTGGCCCCTGGGGGCTGCCGAGTTGGATCCCTCCGACCCCAGGTCCCTGCTCGTCACGCTCAAGGAACCCGTCGTCGGCGACAAGGCCGGCACCGCACGCGGCACCGCCGACCTGCGCTACGACGGCACCGGCGGCCTCGCCGCAGCGGGCGACGGCAAGGCGATCGGCGCCTTCTGGAGCAGCGGCCCCAACCGCTCCACGTACGAGCTGCGCACCAAGTGGGCCGACGAGGTCGGGCCGGACAACGCCCTGCCGGAGTACCCCCGCCCCCAGCTCACGCGTGACGCCTGGCGGAACCTCAACGGGCGCTGGCAGTTCGCCGCCGCCACCGCGGGGGAGCGGCCCCCGGTCGGGACGACGCTCGGCGAGCACATCCTCGTCCCGTACCCGGTGGAGTCCCAGCTGTCCGGCGTCGAACGCCACGAGGACCGCATGTGGTACCGCCGCACCTTCACCGTCCCGGCCGACTGGCGCATCGGCTCGGGCCAACGGCTCCTGCTCAACTTCGGTGGCGTCGACTGGCAGTCCGAGGTGTACGTCAACGGGGTCAAGGTCGCCGAACACCGGGGCGGCTACGACAAGTTCGGCGCCGACGTCACCGACGCGCTGAAGCCCGGCCGCACCCAGGAACTGATCGTCGGCGTGTACGACCCGACCGACGCCGCGTCCGGCGAGAACCCGCCGCTCGGCAAGCAGCGCCTCGACCCCAGCGGGATCTGGTACACCCCGACCTCCGGCATCTGGCAGACGGTGTGGATGGAGCCGGTCGCCCCGGACCACGTCGACGCGCTCAAGCTCACCCCGGACGTCGACGGCGGCCGGCTCACCGTGGAACCGAAGGGCGTGCGCGACGGGCTGCCGGTCACGGCGACGGCGTACGAGGGAGGGCGGAAGGTCGCCACCGTCACCGGGCGCACCGGGCAGCCGCTGACCCTGGAGATCGCCCACCCGCGTCTGTGGTCACCGGACGACCCCTTCCTCTACGACCTCAGGGTGAGCGTCGGTCATGACCGCGTCGGCAGCTACTTCGGGATGCGCTCGATCTCCGTCGAGCAGGTCGACGGCACCCCGCGCACCGTTCTCAACGGCAAGCCCGTCTTCATGATGGCCACGCTCGACCAGGGGTTCTGGCCCGACGGTCTGTACACCGCGCCGACGGACGAGGCCCTCGCCTACGACCTGCGCATGCACAAGGAGATGGGCTTCAACGCGGTACGCAAGCACATCAAGGTGGAGCCCGACCGCTGGTTCTACTGGGCGGACCGCCTCGGCTTGCTGGTCTGGCAGGACATGCCCGCCATGACCGCCGGGGTGAACCCGAGCGCCGCGGCCCGCGCCGAGTACGAGCGCGAGATGAGACTGATGATCGACCAGCACATCAGCAGTCCCTCGGTCGTGATGTGGGTGACCTTCAACGAGGGCTGGGGCCAGTACGACGAGGGCCGCATCGCCGATCAGGCCAAGGCCTGGGATCCGACCCGGCTCGTCAACGGCATGTCGGGGCTGAACCTGGGGACCGACGGCGCCGCCGGCGACATCATGGACGAACACGGCTATCCGAGCCCCGCGCTGCCGCCGACCCCCGACGGCAGACGCGCGCTCGTCAGCGGCGAGTACGGGGGCCTGGGGCTCGCCGTACCCGGGCACGCCTGGTCGGTCCAGCAGTCGTACGTGGACGTGGACCCGTCGACGTACACCGACGACTACCTCGCCCGCCTCGCCGAGGTGCGGGCGCTCGCGTGCCGCGGGAGCAACGGCGCCGTCTACACCCAGATCTCGGACGTGGAGGGCGAGCTGAACGGGCTCCTCACCTACGACCGCAAGGTCGTGAAGCCGGATGTGGGGAGGTTGAGGGCGGCGCACGAGGCGCTGATCGCCGACGCGTCCCGGGCGACCCCCGCGGGCTGCCCGGGAACCTGACACCGCCCTCCCTACGCCAGGGCGTCGACAGGTCCTTCGCGCGGCCGCGCGTCGGCGCGCGTGCCGCGCCCGGGACGCCTATCCTGATCCGACCTCACGTGCCCCTTGTGTCCCGCCCCTTTCGCGGGGGGCGGGACTTAATCTGCTGTTAACTGAGCGTAGCTTGATCGTACTTGACCGTAATCGCCTGTCGGGGTTTGACTGCTTGCTCACCCTGTCGTCGACGCGAGAGCAAGCCTTTGACTCCTGATCTCCTCGCACCACTCGACCTGGCGTTCTGGAACATCGAGTCCGCCCAGCACCCGATGCACCTCGGCGCCCTCGGTGTCTTCTCCGCGCACTCGCCGGCCGCGGGCGCGCACGCGGCCGAACTGCTCGCGGTCCGCGCGGCCGGGGTACCCGGGCTGCGCATGCGGATCCGCGACGTCTGGCAGCCCCTCGCCTTCCCGCCCAGCTTCGGGAGCGCGGCCCGGGAACCGGCGTCCGACTTCGAACCCCTCGACCACGTCCGGCTGCACGCGCCGACCGCGAACTTCCCCGCTGCCGCGGGCCGTCTCATGGAACGCCCGCTGCAGCGCGGCCGGCCCCCGTGGGAGGCGCACGTCCTGCCCGGTGAGGACGGCACCTCGTTCGCCGTGTTCTTCAAGTTCCACCACGCGCTGGCCGACGGCCTGCGGGCGCTGATGCTCGCCGCCGCCCTCATGGACCCACTGGACCTGCCCGAACCCCGCCCGCGCCCCGCGGAGCCGCCCCGGGGACTCTTCCCGGACGTCCGCAAGCTGCCCGACCTGGTCCGCGGCACCCTCTCCGACCTGGGTCGCGCCCTCGACATCGGCGGCTCGGTCGCCCGCGCCACCCTCGGCGCCCGCTCCTCGCCCGCCCTCACCTCGCAGCCCACCGGCACCCGCCGGGTCGCGGGAGTGGCCCTCGACCTCGACGATGTCCACCGTGTCCGCAAGAGCGTCGGCGGCACCGTCAACGACGTCCTGATCGCCGTCGTCGCGGGCGCCCTGCGTAACTGGCTCGACGAACGCGGCGACGGCAGCGAGGGAGTCGCGCCCCGTGCCCTGATCCCCGTCTCCAGGCGCCGCCCGCGCACCGCGCACCCTCAGGGCAACCGGCTCTCCGGTTACCTGATACGGCTTCCCGTCGACGACCCGGACCCGCTCGGCCGGCTCCGCTCGGTGCGTACGGCCATGGACGCCAACAAGGACGCGGGGCCCAACCGGGGGGCGGGCGCCGTCGCACTGCTCGCCGACCATGTGCCGCCGCTCGGCCACCGCCTCGGCGGCCCCGTCGTCGGCCAGGCGGCCCGGCTGCTCTTCGACATCCTGGTCACCAGCGTGCCGCTGCCCAGCCTCGGCCTGAAGCTCGGCGGCTGCCCGCTCACCGAGGTCTATCCGCTCGCCCCGCTGGCCCGCGGCCAGGCGCTGGCGGTGGCCGTGTCGACGTACCGCGGACGGGTCCACTACGGGCTCGTCGCCGACGCACAGGCCGTGCCGGACCTGAACCGGCTGGCCCGCGCACTGTCCGAGGAGGTGGAGACGCTGATCATCGCCTGCGGCGCCTGAGAACGGCCCGCGGGGGACCGTTGATCATCTCGGGTTTGGCGCCTTGCCCCCTTGCTCCGTAAAATTCCGCCTTCGTAAGCGAGCGCGGTTCGAGCGCGGCGCGAGACCCGAGGAACGGCACACGCGATGACGGTGACAGAGGACGGCCAGGCGGCTCTCGCCGTGGACACGGCCGAGGACGACCGGGCGGCTTTTGCCGTGGACGGGGAGGCGGTCTCCTACGGACCGGGCATCGACCCGGAGCGGCTGGCCGTCTGCCTCGGCGTGCTCGACGAGCTCGACAAGATCGATGTCGACCACCCGGACGCCATCGCCGTGCGCCGCGCCACCGCGGGCGTCTACCGCACGGTCAAGCAGCGCCGCCGCCAGGACCGCCGGGCCGCCAAGACCGCCCACGACAAGGCGGTCACCGAGGCCACCGCGACCGGCTCCGCCCAGCGCATCGACGACGAGACCGAGGGCATCCTGCCCTCGTCCGTCACCGACGCCGGCGAGATCGCGGGGATACTCCAGCGCCCGCGCTCCTGCTACATCTGCAAGAAGCGGTACGTCGAGGTCGACTACTTCTACCACCAGCTCTGCCAGGACTGCGCCGCCGAGAACCGCGCCCGCCGCGACGCCCGCGCCGACCTCACCGGCAAGCGCGCGCTGCTCACCGGCGGCCGCGCCAAGATCGGCATGTACATCGCGCTCAGGCTGCTGCGTGACGGCGCGCACACCACCATCACCACGCGGTTCCCGAACGACGCGATCCGGCGCTTCAAGGCCATGCCCGACAGCGACGAGTGGATCGGCCGACTGAAGATCGTCGGCATCGACCTGCGCGACCCGGCGCAGGTCGTGGCCCTGGCCGACTCGGTCGCCGCCGAGGGCCCGCTCGACATCCTGATCAACAACGCGGCCCAGACCGTCCGCCGTTCCCCGGGGGCCTACAGCGAGCTGCTCGCCGCCGAGTCGGGCCCGCTGCCCGCCGGTGAGCTGCCGCCCGCCGAGGTGATCGGCACCTTCGGTTCCGGCGCGGTGGCCGCGCTCCCGGTAGCCGGGGGCGGCGCGCTGACCGCGCAGGACGTCACCGACCTCGCCCTGGTGTCCGGCTCGGCCTCCCTGGAGCGGATCGCGGCCGGTACGGCCATCGACGCGGGCGGGCTCGTGCCCGACCTGCACGACACCAACAGCTGGATCCAGTCGGTCGAGGAGGTCACGCCGGTCGAGCTCCTGGAGGTCCAGCTCTGCAACTCGACGGCCCCCTTCATCCTGATCAGCCGGCTGCGCGCGGCGATGGCCGCTTCCGGGGCCGAGCGCACGTACATCGTGAACGTCTCCGCCATGGAGGGCGTCTTCAACCGCGGCTACAAGGGCGCGGGCCACCCGCACACCAACATGGCCAAGGCCGCCCTGAACATGCTCACGCGCACCAGCGCCCAGGAGATGTTCGAGAAGGACCGCATCCTGATGACCGCCGTCGACACCGGCTGGATCACCGACGAGCGCCCGCACCCCGACAAGATGCGCCTCGCCGACGCCGGCTTCCACGCCCCGCTGGACCTGATCGACGGCGCGGCCCGGGTGTACGACCCGATCGTGCGCGGCGAGCAGGGCGAGGAGCTGTACGGCGTCTTCATGAAGGACTACGCGCCCGGCAAGTGGTGACCGCGCTCGCCCTCATTCACGGGTGAAGGTGTCCAGGCCGTCGTGGTCCCAGGCTTCGGGCGCGCGGGTTCGTAGGCGTTCGTGGACGGTGTCGGCGGGGGAGCGTGCGGCCCGCACCCGGGTTCCCCCGTCCACCAGCAGATCGGCGCCCGTGATCCACTCGGCCGCGTCCGAGGCCAGCCAGACCACCGCCCGCGCGATGTCCTCGGGCCGGCCGATCCGGCCCAGCGGGAGCCCGGCGCCGAGCTCGTCCTCGGCGTCCTGCCAGACGAACCGGGCCATCTCGGTGCGGACGAGCCCCGGGGAGACGGAGTTCACCCGCACTCTCGGGGCGAGTTCGCCCGCGAGCTGCTGGGTGAGGTGCAGGAGGGCCGCCTTGCTCGTGCCGTACGCCCCCACGTTCGGCCCCACATGCCCGGCGCCCTCCGTGCACACGTTCACGACCGCGCCGCCGTGCTCGCCCATCCAGGCCCGCCAGGCACACTGCACCAGCCGCAGCGGTGCCTCGACGTTGACCGTGAACGCCTCGCGCCAACGGTCCGGATCGGCGTCCATGAGCGGGCCGTACGGCTGATTGGTCGCCGCGTTGTTCACCACGATGTCGATGCGCCCGAACTCCCGCAGCGCCAGCTCGGTCAGCTCCCGCGGATGCGCCGGATCGGCCACCGAGCCCGCGAGCCCGACGCCGCCGAGCCGGTCGGCGACACGGGCCACCGCGTCCGGGTCCCGGGCCGTCACACACACCCGCGCCCCCGCCTGGGCGAGCCCCTCGGCGACGGCCAGCCCGATCCCGCGCGAAGCCCCGGTGACGATGGCGGTCCTGCCCTCAAGGCCGTACGGCGTCGTCATCCGTGTACCGTCTCATGACGGACCGTCAGTCAACAGCCCCCAGCCGCGAGTGCTGTGCCGCCACCAGCTCCAGCACCGTGCGCCAGTCCTCCAGGACCCCGGCGTCGATGCCGACGACCCTGCCCGCCTCGTGCGCGTGGCGCAGGCTCAGCAGGTCGTCGGTCTCCGCGTCGTGGGCGTATCCGCCGGAGTGGTGGCGGACGAGCCCGGAGACCCGCTCGCCGAGCAGCGGCCGGACCAGGTCCGCCGCCAGGTCCGTGTGCCCGGTCGGGTCGGCGGGCCGCAGCAGCTGCCCCAACGCGTGAACCAGGCCCGCCACCTGGAGTTCCTTGTCCGCGGGGCGACTTCGGCGCAGGAGCGCGGCGGTCTGTAGGGCGTGGTCGTGCAGATCGACTCGGCCGCCACAGCGGCCCGGGGTGTCCCGGGCGCCCCGGCAGGCGTGCAGCAGATCCATCAGCTCCTCGACGCCGCGCAGCTCCATGCGTCAGTCCTCCCGAGTCCTCCCGCGGGAAAAGCCGTTTCCGGGCCCCAGCAGATCATGGCCGCCTTGCGAACCGGCCAACGGGACCTGAACTGCGCGCCGTGTTCAATGATGCCCGTGGCCCTCGGCCCCCGAAGCCCCGTGCCCGTGTGCGTGCTCGTGGCCCTCCGGCGCCGGTGCGCCATGGTGGTGGGCCTCCGGCTCCGGCGCCCCGCCCATCATCCGCAGCATCTCCCGGCCGCCCGTGCGCAGGAACCGCCACACCAGGGCCGCCGCCAGCAGCAGGAAGGCGATGTTGAGCCAGGTCGTGTAGTTCCAGGAGACACCCTCCATGGGGATCTTCGCGTCGCCCTGGTCGGGGATGAGCCCGAGGCCGCCGAAGAGGAACTCCACGACGTATCCGGCGAGCACCATGGCCGCGTAGAAGGTGGCCAGGAGGAAGCCGGTCATCCGGAGCCCGTAGTACTTCCGGTAGATGTTCAGGATCGGCAGGATCAGCAGGTCGGCGAAGATGAAGGCGACCACACCGCCGAAGCTGATCCCGCCCTTCCACAGGACGACGGCCAGCGGCACGTTCCCGATGGAGCAGACGAACGAGGCGATCGCCACGAGCGGGCCGACCAGGGGACCGATCAGCTTCGCGGCGAGCGGGTGGCCGTCGAGGAAGAGGGACTGCCAGAACGCGTCGGGCACCCAGGCCGCGATCGCGCCGGCGATCAGCAGGCCGATCACCAGGTCGCGCAGGATCGCAGCCCACTCCATGACGAACACGTGTGCGACCGAGGTGTAGCCGTCGCGCGAGAACAACCGCCGTGCGAACGAGCCCTCCGTCCGGATCGACATGTCCATCGCGGCATGCCCTTCCATCGACCCGGCGAGCCCGCGCTCCGCCTGTTCCCGGGCCCCGCGCAGCAGCCGCTCGCGCAGGAAGATCCGGAAGAGCACGGCCAGCACCACGATCATGATCGGGCCGCCGACGAATTCGGCGACCGTGAACTGCCAGCCCATCAACAGGGCCAGAATCACGCCGAGTTCGACGACCAGATTGGTGGAGGCGATCTCGAACGCCATCGCCGCGGTGAAGTTCGCGCCCTTGCGGAACAGTGAGCGGGCGAGCGCGACGGCCGCGTACGAACACGACGAGGACGCCGCGCCGAGCCCGGCGGCCAGTGCGAGGGTCCGCGGCCGGTCGTCGCCGAGCAGCCGCACGATCGTCGCACGGCGCACCACGGCCTGCACGACGGCGGAGAGGCCGAACCCCAGAATCAGCGCCCAGGTGATCTCCCAGGTCATCGACCCGGTGATGGACAGTGCGTGCAAGATCGCGTGCATCGGCCCCACTCTTTCCCGTCCGGCTTCTCCGACTCATGAGTATACCCCCTAGGGGTATCGAATTCCGTAGGGCGACCGACGGATCGCGCCGGTTCAAGGTTGCGTAAAGACTTCGGAGGGCCGCCCCGAGGGGAAGCCCGAGCTCCGGGGTGCCGTCCATCACCCCTGCCTGGGTGGCGGGTTGACCCTTCCCGCCCCGGTCACGGAGGGTCTGGCGTTACGCCGAACGGGTGGCGCGCGGGAGGGGATACATCATCAAATAGGCGCAGATCGGCGGCCGATGGATGCTGATCGACTCACGACGGTTACCTCTTGTTTTCAGCCCCATCGAGCGGGCGCCCGCTCATTTGGTTACCCTGTAGCGGACGGACAGCCCGCAGGGTTTCCACCCACACCCAAGGTCCGTCCCGGGACAGCCGGTCACCACGGACTGCTCTCACACGAGTTACCGGCGCCACCGCGTCCTTAACTGCCTTCGACTCAGACCCGAGCGGATGTCCGGCGACCGGAAGCAGACTGGCCCTGTACATCCCGAGGGTGACCCGACACATAAGGAGTGCGCGGTGACACCGGAGAAGACGAATCGCGATCAGCGCCCCAAGGAAGGCACGGAGCGCGGAGGCGGCCGGCCCGAGAAGAAGCTCGGCAGCCTCGACGTGTGGGCCAGGTCCGCCCCGATCCGCCTGGCGGGGTACGAGGACGACCTCGCCGAGCCCCACATCCTGCCCAGCGTGGACTGACCGCTCCCGGCGGGACTTCATCGCGATCGCTGACGGCATGGGCGTGCCAGACTCGCGTCCATGCTGATCAGAGAAGCCGCGGCCGACGACTGGCCGCGGATCTGGCCTTTCTGGCACCGGATCGTCGCCGCCGGTGAGACCTACACCTGGGACCCGGGCACCTCACAGGAGGCGGCCCGGGCCCTGTGGATGGCACCGGGCAAGCGCGTGTACGTCGCCGAGGACGCCACCGGAGCGGTCGTCGGCTCGGCCTATGTCACCCCCAACTACGGCGGGCCCGCCTCTCGCGTGGCCAACGCCGGATTCATGGTCGACCCCGACCACGCCGGGCGCGGTATCGGCCGCGCCCTCGCCGAGCACATCCTCGCCGCGGCGAAGGCCGACGGCTACCGGGGCATGGTCTTCAACGCCGTCGTGGAGACCAATCCCGCCGTCACGCTGTGGACCGCGCTCGGCTTCACGATCCTCGGCACCGTGCCGGACGCCTACGAGCACCCCCGGCACGGGCGGGTGGGGCTGCACATCATGTACAAGGCGCTGTGAAGCCCCCGCGCTCCCTGGGTGTGCCGTCGCTCCTCAGTTCAGCGGTGCCGTCCGCCGCCACGGCCGCAGCTCCTCCAACTGCCCCGCCAGCTCGAGGAGTTCAAGCTCGGATCCGGGCCGCCCGACCAGCTGTACAGCCGCCGGGGCCCCGCTCGGCAGCGTCCCGAACGGCACCGCCATCGCGGGCCATCCGGTGAGGTTCCAGGGCGGCGTCAGCGGCGAGTACGACGTGTTGACCAGCACATTGCGCAGCCAGCCCCGCTGGTGCCACGGCGCGGCGGCCGGCCCCCGCCGGGCCAGCGCCGGGGTGAGCAGTACGTCGTGTTCCGCGAAGAACGGCTCCAGACGTCCGCGCAGCTGCTCGCGGCGCTCGCCCGTGCGCACCCCGGCCACGAAGCGGCGCCCCACGGCGGCGTGCACCCGGGTCCGCCGGGCGAGCCGGCGCGGGTCGAGGTCCTCGGCGTCCACCGCGGTGCCCGCCGTCCAGTGCGTCAGCGCGGCGGTGCCCAGCCAGTAGGGGTACGGCGGGTCGGCGGGCCGCACTTGGTGGCCCGCCCCCGCCAGCGACTCCGCCGCCTCCCGGGCCGCGTTCGCGTACGGGCGGCCGACGCCCACGCCGAGCAGTGGACTGCGCACGGAGACGGCCACCTTGCGGACGAGGTTGCCCGAGGGGCGTATCGCCTCGGTGTCCGCGAGGACCCCGAACATCAGGCGGGCGTCCTCGACCGTGGTCGCGAGCGGCCCGTTCTCCGACATGCCGAACCAGTCGCCGTGACCGATGCCCGCCGGGATCGTGTCATGGCCCGGCTTGAGCCCGACGATGCCGCAGTTGGCGGCCGGGATGCGCAGTGAGCCCATTCCGTCGTTGCCCAGCGCGATCGGCACCATCCCGGCGGCGACCGCGGCCGCGCTGCCGCCCGAGGAGCCGCCCGCCGTGCGCGAGGTGTCCCAGGGGTTGCGGGCCGTGCCGTGCACACCCTCGGAGGTGCCGAAGACACAGAGTTCGGGCACGTTGGTCAGCCCCACGACCACAGCGCCCGCCGCGCGCAGCCGCGCCACCGTCACATGGTCGTGGTCGGCGGGGGTGTCCCCGGTCGCGGCGGAGCCGTTGCGGTTCGACTCGCCGCACACCGCGAGGTTGTCCTTGACGGCCACGGGCACTCCCGCGAGGGGGAGTTCGGCCAGGTCCGCGCGGCCGGCCAGCTCGTCGGCCTCCGCGAGCGCCGCCTCGGACCGTACGACACGGAAGGCACCCACGCGCGCGTCGAGCCGGTCGATGCGGGCGAGGTGGTCGGCCACCACCTCGCGGGGCGTGGCCCGCTTCTCGCGTACGGCTGCGGCGATCTCGGTGGCGGTCCGGCCGGCCCAGCTGGTCACGGGTGCTCCTCGGGGGCAGGGGATTACTGGTGAGTACGAGGAGCACTGTGCCCGGCGGTGGGGTGCCGCGTCGAGGGTCGCCGCCCTTGGACATTCGGACCGCTCTTGTTGGACTTTTGCGCTCGGGCTTGTCCGGTATCTCCACAGAGTCGCAGATCATCCGATCACTTGCTCAAATCTTCTGCCTACCCGCCCCATTGACAGGATCTGGTGACGCCTCAATCATCAAACATCCGATGAATTGGAGCCGCTATGAGCACGTATCCAAGACGTCAGGTTCTGGGCGCCGCGGCCGGAGTGGCCGTCGCGGCCACTCTTCCCCTCGCGGCCACGGCCGAAGCCCGACCGGCGGTCGGGCAGCACGGCCAGTGGGTTCCCGTCCCTGACCCGATCCCGGTGCCGCTCGACGCGTACGTCGACAACGACGGCATCGACACCGCGGCCGCCCCCGGCGGCAACTTCGACGGCTCGGGGTACACGTTCCCCGGCGAGGAGCTCCCGGCGGGCCCCGTCGAGGTGGACGGCATCGCGTTCGTCTTCCCTTCGTCCGCCGCGGGGGCCCGGAACAACCTGGTCGCCCTCGGCCAGCGCATCGACCTCCCGAGCGGACGCTATCTCTCGGCCCACTTCCTCACCGCGGGCAGCTACGGCGACGCCTCCGGCCGGGCCACCGTGCACTACGCCGACGGCTCGACGACCACCGCCGGGCTCGGCGGCGCGGACTGGTACGCGACGGGCGGGTCGCTGTCGGCCCCGTACCGCTACCGGCCGGACGGCACGAAGGACGAGCACGGCGTGGGGATCGGCACGGCGGAGGTCTGGATCGACCCCCAGCGCGAGGCGGTCGCCCTCACCCTGCCGACCACCAACCCCGCCGAAGCCGGCAAGGCCTCCCTCCACCTCTTCGCCCTCTCCCTCCAACCGGCCGCCCAGGGGCGGGCGTTGGCCCTGCGTGACGCGCACTCGACCTTCTCCCTGTTGGAGTCGAGCGGCGCACAGAGCGTGGAGGCCACCGTCGTCAACGCGGGCACGGTCGCCGTCCTCGCCGGCGACCGTGTGTCGGTCGGCGTCGACGTGCCGGGCGCCCGCACCGTCGAGCCCGCGCACCTCACCCGCCTCGACCCCGGCGAGCAGGCGCGCGTCCGGGTCGGCATCCGCAACCGCGTGGGCACGGCACCCGGCACCGCGCGGCCCGGAACGGTGACCGTCACCGGACGCGGGCAGCAAGTCACCTCCACGAGCCGTGAGTTGACCCTCGGTGTGCCGGACTACCAGCCCACCGAGAGCTCTCTCGCCGGCCACCAGGCCCCGTACTGGTTCCACCGCGCCAAGTTCGGCATCTTCATCCACTGGGGCGTCTACTCGGTGCCCGCCTGGTCACCGGTCGGCAAGCAGTACGCCGAGTGGTACTGGAACCATCTGCAGAGCCCGGACAACGCGGTGTACGCCTACCACCGGGACACCTACGGCGAGAACTTCGCCTACGACGACTTCATCCCGATGTTCACGGCGGAGAAGTTCGACCCCCGGGCCTGGGTGGAACTCTTCCGTGACGCCGGAGCCCAGTACCACGTCCTCACCTCCAAGCACCACGAGGGCTTCGCCCTGTGGGACACCAAGGTCTCCGACCGCAACGCCGTGAAGATGGGACCGAAGCGCGATCTGATCCGCGAACTCTTCGACGCCTCGAAGAAGTTCACGCCCGAACTGCACCGCGGCCTGTACTTCTCCATGCCCGAGTGGTTCAACCCCGACAACCCGTGGATGGGCCACGCCCCGCGCAACCCGTACACCCTGGAACCGCTCCCGTACACCGGATACACATCGGGCAAGGACTATGTGAAGGACTATCAGGCCCCACAGATGCTGGAACTGATCCACGGCTACGACCCGTCCCTCATCTGGTGCGACATCGGCGGCGCGAACGACAGCCTCCATGTGCTCGCCGAGTACTTCAACCACGGCAAGAACAGACCCAAGCCGTACGAGGTGACCGTCAACAACCGTTCGGGCATCGGCTTCCACGACTTCACCACCCCCGAGTACACGACGTACGAGAACACGGTCGTCGCGAAGTGGGAGTCCAGCCGGGGTCTCGATCCCTTCAGCTACGGCTACAACAAGGCGACGCCCGACGCCGCCTACATGACCGCCGAGGAGGTCGTCCAGAGCCTCGTCGACATCGTGTCGAAGAACGGCAACTTCCTGCTGGACATCGGCCCCCGCGCGGACGGCACCATCCCGGAGATCATGCAGACCCGGCTGCGCGAGACCGGCCGCTGGCTGAGGACCAACGGCGAGGCGATCTACGACACCACGTACTGGTCGCGGATGGCGCAGCTCGGCGAGGACCTGCGGTTCACGGTCCGGCAGAACGAGGCGTTCTACATCCACTCGCTGACCGCGCCCGGCGCCAGACTCACGGTCGAGGCGCCGGTGCCGATCCGTGGCGGGGACAAGGTGACGATGCTCGGTCACGACCGGCCGCTGACCTGGACGGTGAGCGGCGGCTCACTGGTCATCGACGTGCCGGAGGCGGCCCGCAGGGCGGGGCAGTACGTGTGGGTGTTCAAGGTGGAGTGGCATGGCTGACCAACGCGCCGCACGATCCGTTCGCAGCGGGTGGGCGCGGAGGGTCGTCGGCTGCGCGGTGGTGCTGCTGCTGACGCTCGCGACGCCGGTCCCGGCGTCGGCGCGGGCGGCGGCGGTGCCTCCCGTCACGGTCCCCGCCCTCTCCGACTGGACAGCTGAACAAGGCAGTTACTCCTTCGGTCCGGGCTCCCGTATCGTCGCGAGGGACGCGGCGGCCCGCCGGGTCGCGGACACCCTCGCCGACGATCTGCGCGCGGCGGGCCACGGCACCGTTCCCGTCGTACGGGAGGGTGCGCACACGGGTGACATCGTGATCGGCGTCGACCCGTCCTCGTCGGGGCTCGGCGCGGAGGGATACGAACTGCGGGCGGGTGAACGCCTGTCGGTGAACGCGGCCGCCGAGACGGGTGCCTTCTACGGCACCCGCACCGTCCTCCAACTCCTCGCCCAGAGCGACCGCGTGCCCGCCGGGAGCACGGTCGACGTGCCCCAGTACAAGGAACGCGGCGTCGGCGTCTGCGCCTGCTACGTCCACATCTCGACGGCCTGGCTGGAGAACCTCGTACGCGACATGGCGTACCACAAGCTCAACCAGCTGCTGCTCGAACTGAAGGTGAAGAGCGACGCCCATCCCGAGGCCGACACCTGGGGCTACTACACCAAGGACGAGATGCGCCGGCTCGTGGCCCTCGGCGAGAAGTACCACGTCGAGATCGTCCCGGAGATCAACTCGCCCGGTCATATGGACCCCTGGATCCAGAACCGCCCGGACCTCCAGCTCACCGATGCCGACGGCACCAAGCAGCCCGCCCGGCTCGACATCACACAGGACGCGGCCTTCACGTACTACACGAGTCTGATCGACGAGTACGCGCAGGTGTTCAAGGCCGGGTCCTGGCACATGGGCGCCGACGAGTACATGCTCGGCTCCGACTTCGCCAAGTATCCGCAGATCCTCGCCTACGCACGGGCCAGATACGGGGCGAACGCCACCCCGCAGGACGCGTTCATCGACTTCGTCAACCGCGTCCAGGCCTACGCGGCGGCCAAGGGCAAGCAACTGCGCATCTGGAACGACGGTCTCACCGGCGCCAACACCGTGCCGGTCGCGGCCGGTACGACGGTCGAGCACTGGCTGAACGTGACGACCAAGCCCAGCCGGCTCATCGCACAGGGCTATCCGCTGATGAACGCCGCCTACTCCCTCTACCTCGTCCGCGGCGGCTTCCACACCGACACGAAGGCGCTGTACGACCAGAGCTGGGATCCGCGCAGCTTCGAGGGCGAGAAGCTCGCCTCACGCGAGGGCGTCACCGGGGCGAAGATCAGCCTCTGGCCGGACAACGGGCGCGGGGAGACCGAGAACGAGGTCGCGGCGGCCATGGTCCCGGCCCTGCGGCACATCGCCCAGGTCACCTGGGGATCGGCACACCCCGACCCGACGTACGCCGAGTTCACCGCGCGCGGTACGGCGGTGGGGCACGCGCCCGGATGGCGGGACCTGGCCCGCGTGCCGGTGCCCGAGGGGTCGTACACCTTCCGGGCCGGGGCCGCGACCGCCGATCTCGAGGTCCGGCGGACCGCGGACGGCTATGTGACCCTGCGGTCCACGACGAGCGGCGGCTGTCTGGAGGTGAGCGGCGGAAAGCTCACGCTGAACGTGCCCCTGGATCCCGGTGTCGAGGTGACCGCATCGCCGTGCGCCGCCGCGGACACCTTGCAGCGCTGGGAGCTGGAGCCGGTGCACGGCGGCGGATACCGGCTCGTGAACGCGATCACGCGGATGGCGGTGCACGTGACCGACGACGGGCGCCTCCTCCAGTACCCGCCGGACCAAGAGCGGTCGGCCGTCTGGAAGTTGACCGTCCACTGATGTGAGGAGCCCCCACCCCATGGCCATCTCCAGACGCCTCTTCGTCCTGGCATCCACCGCCCTCGTCGCCTCCAGCGGTACGTCCGTAGCCCTCGCCGCCCCCGGTGAACCCCTCTCCCGCATCCCCGTCAGCCCCTCCGACACCGAGGACGACCTGGTCCGCAAGGCCTCCCAGGTCCGGCCCTCCGCCCGGCAGATCGCCTGGCAGAACCTGGGACGCACCGCCTTCCTGCATTTCGGCGTGAACACCTTCACGGGCCTGGAATGGGGCACCGGGGACGAGGCCCCGGATGTCTTCCAGCCCGTCGGGCTCGACACCGACCAATGGGCCCGGGCCCTGCGCGACGGCGGTTTCGAGCTCGCCATCCTCACCGTCAAGCACCACGACGGGTTCGTCCTCTACCCGTCGCGCTACACCGACCACTCGGTGGCGTCGAGCAGTTGGCGCGGCGGGCGGGGCGACGTCCTGCGCTCCTTCGCCGACTCGATGCGCCGCCACGGGATCAAGGTCGGCGTCTATGTCTCACCGGCCGACGAGAACCAGTACCTGCACGGCGTGTACGCCAACGGCAGCGCGCGCACGCGGCGCACCGTCCCGACGCTCGTCGACGGCGACGACCGTACGGACCCGAGGACGTTCACGCTGGACGCCACCGACTACGGCGCCCATATGCTCAACCAGCTCTACGAAGTGCTCACCGAGTACGGACCCGTCGACGAGGTGTGGTTCGACGGAGCCCAGGGCCGTATTCCGCCGGACAAGGTGGAGAAGTACGACTGGGACAGCTGGTACGCGCTCGTGCGGGCCCTCGCGCCCGACGCCTCGATCGCCGTGTCCGGGCCTGATGTGCGCTGGGTCGGCAACGAGGGCGGGCTCGCCCGTGAGGACGAGTGGAGCGTCGTACCGGTCACGGAGAAGGACTACGGCCGCACGGACTACGCGCTGGCCTACGACGCGGCCGACGAGGGCAGCCGGGACGCGCTGGTGGCGGCCCGCCCGGTGGCCGACTACCTGCAGTGGTGGCCGGCCGAGTGCGATGTGTCCATCCGTGACGGCTGGTTCTACCATGCCGACCAACAGCCCAAGTCCGTGTCTGAGTTGACCGACATCTACTTCCGCTCGGTCGGCCGCAACTCGGTCCTGCTGCTCAACATCCCACCCGACACACAGGGCCTGCTGCCGGCCGCCGATGTGGTGCGGCTGCGCGAGTTCCGCGAACGCGTGGACCGGGAGCTGCCGGAGGACCTGGGGCGCGGGGCCGTGGTCCGCTCGGCGCCGGGCGTCTTCACCGTCGACCTCGGCACGGAGCGCGAAGTGGACCGGATCAGACTCGCGGAGGACATCCGGCACGGCCAGCAGGTCGAGAGCTTCGTGGTCGAGGCGTACGGAGCGGGCGCCTGGAGCCGGGTGGCCGGGGCGGGCACGATCGGAGCGAGCCGGATCCTGCTGCTCCCGGCGCCCGTACGGGCCCGGCACTGGCGTCTGCGGGTGACGCGATCACGGCAGACCGCGCGGATCGCCCAGTTCGCGCTCCATCGATCGCGGATCTGACGCCTGCGGGGGTGGACGCCCCGTACGGCGTCCACCCCTCACCGTCTTCAGCTTCGCGCCCACCCCTCACCCTCTCAAGCCCCGCAGGGCCCCGTGCTCTCCCGTTCGATCAACCGGGGCACCGGCACCTGGACCGTCCGCGCGGGACCGCCGTCCAGGAGTGCGGTGAGTTCCTGGGCGGCCGTGCGGCCGAACTGCACGGTGTCGCGGGAGAGGGCGGACAGCCATGGCTTGACCATGCGGCACAGCGGCGAGTCCTCCCAGGCGACGACCGAGACGTCGCCCGGTACCTGGAAGCCGAGTTCCGTGGCGGCGGCGACGCCGGCGACGGCCATCACGTCGTTGTCGTAGACCAGCGCGGTCGGCGGGGTGCCGCTCTCCAGGACGCGGCGGGTGACGGCGGCGCCCTCCGCGTCCGAGTAGTCCGTGGGGACCGAGCGCACCTCGGTCAGACCCCGTCGCTCGGCCTCCGCCCGCAGGGTGCGGATCCGGCGCTCGGTGTGGGCGAGCCCCGGCAGGCCTGCGATGTGCACGATCCGGCGGTGGCCGAGCGCGTACAGCTCGTCCACCACCGCGGCCATCGCGCCCGCGTCGTCCGCCCAGACGGTCGAGATCCCCGGGTGCCCCGCGTCCGGCACGCCGCCGATCACCACGGCGGGCAGCCCCAGCTCCTCGAGCAGGTCAGGGCGCGGGTCGTCGGTCCGCGGGTCGACGACCATGACTCCGTCCACGCGGTGCTCGGCCCACCAGCGCCGGTAGACCGCGCACTCGTCGGCCACGTCCTCCACCACCTGGAAGAGCAGGCCGAGATGGCGCTCGGCCAGCACCTCCTGGATGCCGGAGATCAGCTGCAGGAAGAACGAGTCCACGCCCAGGGTGTCGGCGGGTCGGGCCACGACGAGACCGACCGTGGCGGCGCCCTCGCCGGACAGCTGGCGCGCCGCCGTGCTCGGCCGCCAGCCCAGCTGTTCGGCGACGCGGCGGACCCGGTCGCGGGTGATCTCGGAGACCCCGGGCCGGTCGTTGAGCGCGAAGGAGACCGCGCTCTCGGAGACCCCGGCGCGTTGCGCGATGTCCTTCATCGTCGGTCGGCGCGCGGGTGACCGCTTGGCTGGCAACCCTGTTCCCCGTTCTGCTGAGCTGGTGTACTAATGCGCTTGAGCTGAGGCAATCTAAAGCGCATTAGTGATCGATTGCAAGAGGCTGAGGGAACGGCTGTGACCAGCCATGTTGTGGCACTAATGAATTTAGCTGGGCCAAATCCATTGACTTGCCCGGCGAGTTGGCAGCAAGGTCTGCCCCGGCACCGTTACCCCTGCTGCAAGAGGAGCCCCATCCGTGCGCATCTCCCGCAGAGCTCTCGCCGTCGCTGCCACCGTCGCCGTTCTCCTGCCGCTGAGCGCCTGCGGCTCCGGGAGTGACGGCAGTGGCCGGGCGGACGCCTCCGGCAAGGTCGAGGGCGACATCACCTTCCAGACCTGGAACCTGAGGGCCAACTTCAAGTCGTACTTCGAGGGCGTGATCGCCGACTTCGAGAAGAAGTACCCTGGCACCCATGTGAAGTGGATCGACCAGCCCGCCGAGGGCTACGCCGACAAGATCAGCGCGGACGCGGCCGGCGGCACCTTGCCCGATGTCGTCAACGTCTCGCCGGACCTCGTCGCACCGCTCGCCAAGGCGGGCCTCGCCCTCGACCTCGACAAGTCCGCCGCCCAGTACAAGAAGGAGTACCTGGACGGCGCCTGGGCCAGTCACCAGATACCGGGCATGACCGGCACGTACGCCTTCCCCTGGTACCTCAACACCGGCCCGCTCTTCTACAACAAGTCCCTCTTCAAGGAGGCCGGACTCGACGCCTCCAAGCCGCCGACGACGTACGACGAACTCTTCGCCGACGCCCTGCAACTGGCCAAGAAGAGCGACGGCAAGGTCGCCACGCTCGCCAACGTGCCCACCGTCGAGGACTTCGGCCGCTACGGCGTCGAGCTGATGAACAAAGAGGGCACCGCCTTCGCCTTCAACGACGCCAAGGGGGTCGAACTCCTCACCAAGTACAAGGAGTTGTACGACGCGAAGGCGCTCGACCCGCAGGCGCTGACCGCGACCCCGGAGTCCTCCGGCAAGAAGTTCCTCACCGAGGCCGTCGCCATGAACCCCGGCAGCGCCCTGGACCTCGGCAACTTCAAGAAGCAGGCACCGAACCTCTACAAGAACATCGGCATCACGGACCAGATCACCAGTACCGGCAAGGTGAACATGTACGTGATGGGCGTGATGGTCAACTCGCGCACCAAGCACACGCCCGCCTCGGTCGCCTTCGCGCACTTCGTCACCGACGCGCAGAACCAGATGTCCTTCGCCAAGAAGGTCGCGATCTTCCCGAGCACCGCGGGCTCGCTCGACGACCCGTACTTCACCAAGGAGGACGGCACCGACGAGACCCGCGTGCGGATCGCCGCCGCCAAGTCCCTGAAGAACGCGGTCAACTACACGCCGGTCCTCTTCAGCGAGCAGATGAAGACCGCGCTGCGCAACGAGGTCGCCAAGGCCCTGCAGGGCAAGGAGAGCCCCAAGACGGCACTTGACAACGCTGTCAAGGCCTGCGACACGCTGCTCAAGCAGCAGGGCTGAGCGCAGCCATGGCGAGTTCCTCCAGCACCGCCCGTGTACGGCGTCAACTGCCGACCAGTCCCTGGCTGTTCGCCGCTCCGGGCCTTCTGGTCGTGGGTGTGTTCATCCTCTACCCGTTCGTCTCGACCGTGATCAACGCCTTCACCGACCGCCGCACCCTGATCCCGGGCCGGTTCGTGGGCCTCGCCAACTTCCGCGAGCTGCTGCACGACGACATGTTCTGGATCGGGCTGCGCAACAGCACGCTGTACGTCCTCGGGGTCGTCCCCGCGCTCGTCCTGCTGCCGTTGTTGCTCGCGCTGCTGGTCCAGAAGAACATCCCCGGCATCACCTTCTTCCGGTCGGCCTTCTACACCCCGGTGGTCGCGTCCATCGTCGTGGTCGGTCTGATCTGGGTGTGGCTCCTGGACGAACGCGGCCTGGTGAACTCGCTGCTGGAGGCGATCGGCGTCGGCAGGGTCGGCTTCCTCAGCGACCAGTGGCTGCTCCTGCTGAGCGCCATGGCCGTCACGGTCTGGAAGGGCCTTGGCTACTACATGATCATCTATCTCGCGGCGCTCGCCAACGTGCCACGCGAGCTGCACGAGGCCGCCTCGGTCGACGGCGCGGGCGCGGTCCGGCGCTTCCTCACGGTCACCGTGCCCGCCGTCCGCTCCACCATGGTGCTGGTCGCCGCGCTCTCCTCGGTCGCCGCCTTCAAGGTGTTCTCCGAGGTGTACCTGATGGCGGGCCCGGACGGCGGCCCCGCCGGCGAGGACACCACCCTCGTCATGCTCGTCCAGCGCACCGGCACCGGACTGACCGGCCGGGTCGGCTACGCCTCCGCCATCTCGGTCGTCGTCTTCGTCGTCACCGTCGCGCTGATGCTGCTCGTGCTGCGCGCCGACCGGAAGGAGGAGACGTGAGCGCGCCGGAAGGAGCACGCGTGAGCGGGCGGGAAGGACGTCGCGTGAGCGTGCGGGAAGAAGGACGCGTGAGCGTGCCGGAGAAGGAGCGCGGCGTCGAGCGGCGTCCGCCGGCCGGGCGCGGGCCCCGGCGCCGCCGTGTCACCGACGAGCACGGCCGCCGAGTCCGCGGCTGGGAACTCGCCCTGCGCTACCTGCTGTTGCTCGCCGTTCTCGCCCTGACCGTCGGCCCGTTCCTGTGGCAGCTGTCCACCTCGCTCAAGGGCCCGACCGAGGACATCTTCAGCTCGCCGCCGAAGTTCCTGCCGGGCGACCCCACGCTGCACAACTACAAGCGGGTGGCCGACACCATCCCCGTCTGGGACTACGCCTTCAACTCCCTGAAGGTCGCGGGCGCAGGCGTCGTCACCAACTGCGTCGGCTCGGCCCTCGCGGGCTACGCCCTGGCCCGCCTGCGCTACCGCGGCCGCCGCGTGGCGACCCTCGTCTTCATCCTCGCGATGCTGGTCCCCGTCGAGGGCATCATCATCGCCCAGTTCACCACCATGCGTGAGCTCGGCCTGAACAACACGCTCATCGGGGTCGTCCTGCCCGGCTGCATCGGCGCGATGAACGTCCTGCTGATGCGCAACGCCTTCCTCAACCTGCCCTACGAGATCGAGGAGGCGGCCTTCGTGGACGGCGCGAACACCTGGCAGCGGTTCCTGCGGATCGCGCTGCCCTCGGTGAAGGGCACACTCGCCGTCGTCGCGATCTTCGCCTTCATGGGCGCCTGGGACGACTTCCTGTGGCCCCTCATCGTGCTCAGCGACCCCTCGAAGTTCACCCTCACCATCGGCCTCAACTATCTGCACGGCACCTTCGCCAACGACGAACGGCTCGTCGCCGCGGGCACGGTCATCGCCGTGGCACCGCTCATCGCCCTCTTCGCCTGCCTGCAGCGGTACTTCTTCCGCGGGGTGGGGGAGGGCGCCGTCAAGGGCTGACCTCCCGCTGTCCCGATTCGCTTCGCAAGGATCCCGCATGCCTTCTGCCGTGCGCTTCGGCGTCAACTACACCCCCAGCGAGGGGTGGTTCCACCACTGGCTCGACTTCGACCTCGACTCGGTACGCGCCGACCTCGACTCCATCGCCGCGCTGGGCCTCGACCACATCCGGGTCTTCCCGCTGTGGCCCTACTTCCAGCCCAACCGCGCGCTGATCCGCCCGCGCGCCGTCGAGCAGCTGATCCAGCTCGTCGACGCGGCCGGAGAGCGGGGGCTCGACGTCAACGTGGACGGTCTGCAGGGGCACCTGTCGAGCTTCGACTTCCTGCCCGCGTGGACGCGGACCTGGCACCGGCGCAACCTCTTCACCGACCCGGAGGTCCTCGACGGCCAGGCGGCCTATCTGCGCACGCTCGCCGCGGCCCTCGCCGACCGCCCCCACTTCCTCGGCATGACGCTCGGCAACGAGGTCAACCAGTTCTCGGCGGGCCCGCCCCACCCGGACCCCGACCGGGCGAGCAGCGCCCAGATCGACGACTGGCTGGAGCGGATGCTCGCCGCCTGCGAGGAGGGCGCTCCCGGCCGGCTGCATCTGCACGCCGAGTACGACGCCACCTGGTACCAGGACGACATGCCGTTCACCCCGGGCCAGGCCGCCCGGCGCGGCGCCGTCACGGCCGTGCACTCCTGGGTCTTCAACGGCACCGCCCAGCGGCACGGCCGTACCTCCGTCCCGACCGAACACCACGCCGCGTACCTGATCGAGCTGAGCAAGGCCTGGGCCGACGATCCGCACCGGCCCGTCTGGCTCCAGGAGGTCGGCGCGCCCGCCCCCCTGATCCCGCCCGAGCACGCCGCGGCCTTCACGGAGGCGACCGTCGCGGCCGCGCTGGACTGCCCCGACCTGTGGGGCATCACCTGGTGGTGCTCCCACGACGTCTCCCGCGACCTCGCCGACTTCCCCGAACTCGAATACGGGCTGGGCCTGTTGACCAACGACCGGCGCCCCAAGGACAGCGCGCGGGCGCTGGCCCGCGCGGCCCGCGAGCACCACCACGAGCCCGCCCCCCGCACCACGGCGCTGATCGTCCCCGCCGACCCCGCCGTCCGCTCGCTGTGCGCCCCGGGCGGCCCCGTCTTCGAGGCGTTCTTCCGGCTCACCGCCGACGGCGCCCGCCCCACCACCGTCCTCGACGCGCGCGCGGACGACAAGGAACACCTCGCCGCGCGTGGCATCACCGAAGTCGTCAGTCCCGATCAGGTACTCCCCATCCCACAAGGAGGAGCCCGCTCGTGAACCCCACCAGACGCACCGTCCTGCTCGCCGGCGCGACCGCCGCGCTGCTGCCCGCCCTGCCCGGCCTGCCCGCCGCCGCGGCGACGAAGGCCGCCGCGACCGCGGCGCCGCCGTACGCCTCCTACTGGTACCCGGACTCGCTGCCCGCGGGCACCCCGGGCACCGGCATCACCTGGCGCAGCCTCAAGGCCTGGAGCGCCGCCACCGACACCGACCTCGCGTTCAACGCGTCGACCGTGCCGCTCGCCGCCCGCTTCACACCGACCCCGGCCAACACGACGGCCCGCAGCGGCCAGGCCCGCGTCCAGTCCCTCGTCTCCTTCGGCCCCACGTCGAGCAACCCCTCGCAGGGCGCCGCCACCGCCGACTACTACGCCCTCACCCACTGGGCGTACCTCGACGAACTCGTCTTCTGGGGCGGCTCGGCGGGCGAGGGCCTGATCCTCGCGCCGAACGCCCCGATCGTCGACGCGGCCCACCGACACGGCGTACCCGTCCTCGGCAATGTCTTCCTGCCGCCCGTCGCCTACGGCGGACAGCTCCAGTGGACCCGCGACCTGGTGCAGAAGGACTCCACCGGGCACTACCCGCTCGCCGCGCAGCTCGTCGCGGTGGCGGCGGCGTACGGCTTCGACGGCTGGTTCATTAACGCGGAGACCAGCGGCGGGAACACCGCACTCGCCACCGCCATGCTCGGCTTCATGAACGAACTCAAGACGCTCGCAACGGCTCAGGGTCAGCGCGTCACCTGGTACGACGCGATGACCGTGAACGGCTCGGTGAGCTGGCAGGGCGCCCTGAACAGCCAGAACAAGACGTTCTTCCAGGCCGCCGACTCCATGTTCGTCGACTTCCGCTGGTCGCAGAGCAGCCTGGCCTCCTCCGCGACGACGGCTCAGCAACTCGGGCGCAGCCCCTACGAGTTGTGGGCGGGCGTCGACGTCGAGGCGAACGGCACCAGCGCGTCGGTCAACTGGGACGCCATCGTGCCGAGCGGCAAGGCCCACGTCACCTCCCTCGGCTTCTACCGGCCCGAGTGGACCCGCAACCACCTGCCCGCGAGCCGCACCCCCGGCGACTTCCACGCCGCCGACGACCTGTTCTGGACCGGCTCCTCCCTCGACCCCTCCAAGCCCAGCACGAGCGCGAGCTGGCGCGCCCCGGCCGTCTCCGTCGCCGACCGCTCGACGGTCACCTCCGTCCCCTTCGCGACCGCCTTCAACACGGGCCACGGACTGAAGTGGTACGAGGACGGCGAAGCCACCTCGGACACGGCCTGGAACCACCTCGGTCTCCAGGACCGGCTGCCCTCCCGCCGCTGGGTCGTGCGGACGACCGGACAGCGCCCCGCCGTCACCTTCGACTTCGCGGACGCCTGGCGGGGCGGGAGCAGTCTGCTCGTCGCCGGCGCCCTCGACGCGCCGACCACACTGGACCTGTACGCGACCAGGCTGCCGCTCACCGCGGACACGGTGGTCGAGCTCACGTACCGCACGGACGCGGGCGCCGCCGCCGTGGAGCTGGCCGTCGCCACCGCCGAGCCGGGCGCGGCGGGCGGGGCGCCCCCGTACACGTACTTCCCGGTCACGTCCTCGGGCGACGGCTGGGGGACCGCCACCGTGCCGCTGACCGGACTCACGGGGACCGTGCACGCGCTGGGCGTACGGCTGACGGCGAGCGACGGGCCGGTGCGCTGGCGCCTGGGCGGGCTCGCGGTCCGCGACGCCGTTCTCACCCCCGCCGCGCCCACCGACCTGCGCGTCACCGGCGCCGACGGCGGCAATCTGCGTTTCGCGTGGCGGGGCGCCCCCGGCGCGGTACGCCACTACGAGCTGTACCGGACGCTTCCCGACGGCACACGCCGGTTCCTCGGCGGCACCTGCCAGAGCGCGTTCTACGTCGGCGGTCTCACTCCCGAGCAGGGTGAGTCGGCCGGGGGGTTCGAAGTGCGCGCGGTGGGGGAGCTGTTCACCGTCTCGACCGCCGCCACGACCACCCACACCTGGTAGCAGCACCACTTTCCCGCACCATCTTCACCCCACGGAGCCCCCATGCATGACGACCGCACCCTGGTCGAAGCCCGCCTCAAGCGTGTCCTCGACGAGCGCATCCGACCTGCCGTGTACCCCGAGTCCGTGCCGCTGGAAGTGATGGTGTGGCACGCGCCCGGTGAGCCGGTGCCCGTCGCCGAGGGGCTCGCGGCCGCACCCGAGCCGATCGAGGTGGGCGCGCGCTGGGGTGCTCCGTGGGGCACCAGCTGGTTCCGGGTCACCGGGACCGTCCCGGAGGCCTGGGCCGGCCGGACGGTCGAGGCCCTGCTGGACCTCGGCTTCGACGAGAACATGCCCGGTTTCCAGTGCGAGGGGCTCGTCTACCGGCCCGACGGCACTCCGGTGAAGGGCCTCAACCCGCGCAACCAGTGGGTGCGGATCGGCGCCCCGGTCGAGGGCGGCGAGGAGGTCCGGCTGCACATCGAGGCCGCCTCCAACCCGGTGATCCTCGACTACCACCCCTTCCTGCCCACCCAGTTGGGCGACAAGGAGACCGCGGGCAGCGAGCCGCAGTACACCCTCACCCGGATGGACCTCGCCGTTCTCGACGAGACCGTGTGGGAGCTGGTGCTCGACCTGGAGGTCCTCGGCGAGCTGATGGCCGAGCTGCCGGTGGAGTCCGCACGGCGCTGGGACATCCTGCGCGCGGTGGAGAAGGCGCTCGACGCGGTCGACCTCCAGGACGTCGGCGCGAGTGCCGCCGCGGCGCGGGCACGGCTGGCAGGGGTGCTCGCCGAGCCCGCCGTGCCGTCCGCCCACCGCATCAGCGCCGTCGGGCACGCGCACATCGACTCGGCGTGGCTGTGGCCGCTGCGCGAGACCGTCCGCAAGGTGGCCCGGACCACCTCCAACATGACCGCGCTCATCGAGGACGAGCCCGAGTTCATCTTCGCGATGTCCCAGGCCCAGCAGTGGGCCTGGGTGAAGGAGCACCGGCCCGAGGTGTGGGCGCGGGTGAAGAAGGCGGTCGCGGACGGGCGGTTCGTGCCCGCGGGCGGCATGTGGGTCGAATCGGACACCAACATGCCGGGCTCGGAGGCGATGGCTCGTCAGTTCGTGCACGGCAAGCGGTTCTTCCTCGACGAGTTCGGCATCGAGAACGACGAGGCCTGGCTGCCGGACACCTTCGGCTTCGCCGCCGGACTCCCGCAGATCATCAAGGCGGCGGGCTCCAAGTGGCTGCTCACCCAGAAGATCTCGTGGTCGCAGACCAACAAGTTCCCCCACCACACCTTCCAGTGGGAGGGCATCGACGGCACCCGTGTCTTCACCCACTTCCCGCCCGTCGACACCTACAACTGCTCCATGCGGGGCAGCGAACTCGCCCACGCGGCCAGGAACTTCAAGGACAAGGGCGTCGCCCGGCACTCCCTGGCCCCCACCGGCTGGGGTGACGGAGGCGGCGGCACCACCCGCGAGATGGTCGCCAAGGCGGCGCGGGTCCGTGACCTCGAAGGCTCCGCGACCGTGACGTGGGAGACCCCGGCCGAGTTCTTCGAGAAGGCCGAGGCAGAGTACCCGAACGCGCCTGTCTGGGTCGGCGAGTTGTACCTCGAACTGCACCGCGCCACGCTCACCAGCCAGGCGAAGACCAAGCAGGGCAACCGGCGCAGCGAACACCTCCTGCGCGAGGCCGAACTCTGGGCGGCGACCGCGGCCGTACGGGCCGGATTCCCCTACCCGTACGAGGAGTTGGACCGCATCTGGAAGACGGTCCTGCTCCACCAGTTCCACGACATCCTGCCCGGCTCGTCCATCGCCTGGGTGCACCGGGAGGCGCGCAGGACGTACGAGCGGGTCGCCGAGGAGCTGACCGGCATCATCGACGCGGCGCAGCGGGCGCTGGCGGGCGAAGGCACCACGGAGCTCGTGTTCAACTCCGCCCCGCACAGCAGGGACGGGGTCCCGGCGGGCGGGGCCCTGCCCGCCGCCGTCGCGAGCGAGGTGGCGCTCGCGCCGCGCGTAGGCGGCGGCCACGTCATCGACAACGGCCTCCTGAGGGTCGAGATCGACGCCCGGGGCCTCGTCGTCTCCGCGTACGACATCGACGCCGACCGCGAGACGATCGCCCCCGGACGCGCCGCGAACCTGCTCCAGATCCACCCCGACTTCCCGAACATGTGGGACGCCTGGGACGTCGACGAGTTCTACCGCAACACGGTCACCGACCTGGTCGACGCCGACGAGGTCGTACCGGGTGAGGACGGCGTGTCGGTGCGGATCGTACGGTCCTTCGGTGCCTCGCGGGTCACCCAGGTGCTGTCGCTCGCGCCGGGGGAGCGGCGGCTCGGCATCGACACCGAGGTCGACTGGCACGAGACGGAGAAGTTCCTCAAGCTCGCCTTCCCGCTCGACGTGCACGCGGAGCGGTACGCCTCCGAGACGCAGTTCGGGCACTTCTACCGGCCGACGCACACCAACACGTCCTGGGAGGCCGTCAAGTTCGAGGCGTGCAACCACCGGTTCGTGCACATGGAGGAGCCGGGCTGGGGTGTCGCGATCGTCAACGACTCGACGTACGGGCATGACGTGACCCGTACCGTCCGCGACAGCGACTCCGGTACGACCACCACCGTGCGCGTCTCGCTGCTGCGCGCCCCGCGCTTCCCCGACCCCGAGACCGACCAGGGCGTCCACCGCTTCCGGCACGCGCTGGTGCCGGGGGCCGGGATCGGGGACGCGGTGCGCGAGGGGTGGCGGATCAATCTGCCGGAGCGGCGGGTGAACGGCGGGCGTGAGGTCGCGCCCCTGGTGGAGGTCGCGCAGGACGCGGTCGTGGTGACCGCGGTCAAGCTCGCCGACGACGGCAGCGGGGATGTGGTCGTGCGCTTCCACGAGTCCCGGGGCGGGCGTACCAAGGCCGCGCTGACGGCCGGGTTCGAGATCGGGGACGTCACCGTGACCGACCTGCTGGAGCGGCCCCTGACCGATGCGGTCACCCCCCGGCGTGACGGCGACCGGGTCACCCTGTCGCTGCGCCCCTTCGAGCTGGTCACCCTGCGGCTGACGCGCGCCTGAGCACTGGGCGTCTTCACCCTTCCCGTGCTGCGGATCCGGCTACTGCGTGAGCTGGGTCCGCAGCCACTGCTCCACCTCGCCCACGTGCGCGGCGGCGGCCGCCCTGGCCGCCTCCGGGTCGTGGGCCACCAGCGCGCGGTGGATCGCCGCGTGCTCGCGGCGCGTCCGCTCGAAGGCGCCCTCCTCCTCGTAGCCCCGCCAGACCCGGGCACGGAACGTGCGCGAGGACAGGCCCTCCAGGATGGCGGCCATGGTCTCGTTGCCCGCGGCCGCCGCGATCTCGCGGTGGAAGGCCAGATCGTGGGCGAGGATCTCCTCCGGGTCGTCCGTCGCGTTCATCGCCGTCAGGTGTTTCTCGACCTCGGCGAGCTGGTCCGCCGTGATCCGCGCGGCGGCCAGCGCGGTCGCCGTCGACTCCAGGATCCGCCGCACCTCCAGCAGCTCGACCAGCCGCGGCCCGCGCGAGAGGTCGGCCACCACGCCGAAGGTCTCCAGCAGGTCCCCGGCCTCCAGCTGGGTGACGTAGATGCCCGAGCCGTGCCGGGCCTCCAGCACACCGAGGACCGTGAGCGCGCGGATCGCCTCGCGCATCGAGCTGCGGGACATGCCCAGCTGGGCGGCCAGATCACGCTCGGTCGGCAGGCGCTGACCGGGCTCCAGCCGGCCCTCGCCGATCATCGCCTTGATCCGCTCGATGGCGCGCTGCGTCACGGTGCCCTTCTGCGGGGCCGACTCGTCCACGCCGTCTCCTCCTGTTGCCGGGTGCGCCGCAGTCTAACCACCAGAGTGGTCGGACCACTACGGCCGATAACACGGAAATTTTGGCGCACGGGGGTGTTGTGGAGGTGAAGTGGTCTGATAAATATTCGTCCCGGTTGAGCGGGACGCTCGGCCACGGACCTCCACACCCGTTCGATCTCGCTCAACGAGGAGCCGTCAGATGGCCGGCAGAAACGTGCGGAACACGCGAATTGCGTCGCGGGCAGTGCGTGCGGCGGCTGCGGCCGCATGCGCGACCCTCGTGCTCGCGGCATGCGGCAGCACCAAGGACTCCGCGTCGTCGGGCGGCGGAGGCGGCGGCACCGGCAAGGTCGGGGTGATCCTGCCCCTGCTGACCTCGCCGTTCTGGCAGTCATACAACGACTACGTGCCGAAAATGGCGACGTCCGAAGGGGTCGACGCCCTCAAGACCGTCAACTCCAACAGCGACCCGTCCCAGCAGATCACCGACATCAACAACCAGCTCAACCAGGGCGTGAAGGGCCTCGTCGTGGCCCCTCTGGACAGTGCCGCGATCGCCGCGGGGCTCGACCAGGCCGAGCGCAAGGGCGTGCCCGTGGTCGCCGTCGACGTGGCGCCCGAGAAGGGCAAGGTCGCCATGGTCGTACGCGCCAACAACGTCGCCTACGGCGAGAAGGCCTGCGAGTACCTCGGCAAGCAGATCCCCTCCGGCAAGGTCGTGCAGATCATGGGCGACCTGGCCTCCGTCAACGGCCGGGAGCGCTCCGAGGCCTTCCGCACCTGCGTGCAGAAGAACTACCCGAAGCTGAAGGTCCTGGAGATCCCCGCCAAGTGGGAGTCCGACACCGCGGCCTCCAAGCTCGACACCCTCCTGAACGCCAACCCCGACATCAAGGGCATCTACATGCAGGCGGGCGGCGTCTACCTCGCGCCGACCCTCCAGACCCTCAAGTCCAAGGGCATGCTCAAGAAGACCGGCCAGGCGGGCCACATCACGATCGTCTCGAACGACGGCATCCCGCAGGAGTTCGACGCCATCCGCAAGGGCGAGATCGACGCCACCGTCTCCCAGCCGGCCGACGCGTACGCCAAGTACGGCATGTACTACATCAAGGCCGCGATGCAGGGGAAGACGTTCAAGACCGGCCCGACCGACCACGACTCCGAGATCGTCAAGCTGCCCAGCGGCATCCTGGAGGACCAGCTGCCCGCGCCGCTGGTGACCAAGGACAACGTCGACGACCCCAAGCTCTGGGGCAACACGGTCAAATGAGCACCCCACTGGTGGAGGCGCGGGGGATAGCCAAGCGGTACGGCCCCACCGTCGCCCTCCAAGACGGCCGGCTCACCGTTCTCCCTGGTGAGTCCCACGCCCTCGTCGGGCGCAACGGCGCGGGCAAGTCCACGCTCGTCACCATCCTCACCGGCCTCCAGGCCCCCGACGAGGGCACGGTCCGCTTCGACGGCGAGCCCGCTCCCGCGCTCACCGACCGCGACGCCTGGCGCCGCAAGGTGGCCTGCGTCTACCAGAAGCCCACCGTCGTACCGGAGCTGACGGTCGCCGAGAACCTCTTCATCAACCGGCAGCCCCTCGGGCGCGGCGGCTTCATCAGCTGGCGCAGGCTGCGGGCCGAGGCGGCACAGGTCCTGGACACCTGGGACGTGCACGTCGACCCGGAGGCCCGCACCGCCGACCTCAAGGTCGAGGACCGCCAGATGGTGGAGATCGCCCGGGCGCTCAGCTTCGGCGCCCGGTTCATCGTCCTCGACGAACCGACCGCGCAGCTCGACAACCGGGAGATCGAGCGGCTCTTCACCCGGATGCGCGCGCTCCAGGAGTCCGGTGTCACCTTCCTGTTCATCTCGCACCACCTCCAGGAGGTGTACGAGGTGTGCCAGACGGTCACCGTGCTGCGCGACGCCCGCTGGATCACCACCGCGCCGGTCGCCGACCTTCCCCGCGCGGCCCTGGTGGAGGCCATGGCGGGGGAGTCGATCGCCGAGCGGACCGTCACGCACCAGCCCGTCGCCACGGACGCCCCGGTGCTGCTCGACGCCCGGGGGCTGACCTCCGACGCGTACGAGGACATCGACCTCACCGTCCGTCGCGGCGAGGTCGTCGGCCTCGCCGGCTCCAGCGGCAGCGGCAAGATCGAACTCGCCGAGTCCTTCGCCGGACTGCACACCCCGACCGGCGGAACCGCCCGACTGGGCGACGAGGACCTTCCGTTCGGCGATGTGCAGGCCGCCCTCAAGGCAGGGGTCGGCTGCGTCCCGCGCGACCGGCACGACCAGGGTCTCGTCTCCGGCATGACCATCGGCGACAACACCACCATGAGCGTCCTGAACCGGCTCGGCCGCTACGGCTTCATCCCCGCCGCCCGCAAACGCGGCTTCGCCACCGAGCTGATCGAACGCCTCGACATCCACACCGAGGGCCCCGAGCAGCCCGTCTCGGACCTGTCCGGCGGCAACGCGCAGAAGGTCGTCATGGCCCGCGCCCTCGCCTCCGACCCCCGCCTCCTCGTCCTGATCAACCCCACCGCGGGCGTCGACGTGAAGTCCAAGGAGTCACTGCTGTCCCGGATGGACAGCGCCAGCGAGGACGGCACCGCCGTGCTCGTCGTCTCCGACGAACTCGACGACCTGCGCCGCTGCGACCGCGTCCTCGTCCTCTTCCACGGCCGTGTCGTCGCCGAGCACCCGGCGGGCTGGCACGACCACGAGCTGATCGCCTCCATCGAAGGAGTGGACCATGGCTGACACGAAGGCCCCGTCGGCCTCGTCGCCCACCTCCGCGCGCGTCCCCGACGCACGGGCCGCCAAGACCGTACTGCTCCGCAGGGCCCGCGAACTCGCCCTCGTACCGGCCCTGTTGGTGCTCCTGGTGCTCGGCGCGATCGTCAACGACTCGTTCCTCACCGAACGGAACCTGATCTCCATCCTGGGTGCCTCGGCGGCGCTCGCGATGGTGGTCCTCGCCGAGTCCCTGGTGCTGATCACCGGCAAGATCGATCTGTCGCTGGAGTCGGTGGTCGGCATCGCGCCCGCCATCGGCGCCCTGCTGGTCCTGCCGGCCGCACAGTCCGGCTGGGGCACGGAATGGCCGTCCGCGCTCGCCCTCGTCGCGATCCTCGTCGTGGGCGGAGTCATCGGCGCCTTCAACGGCATCCTCGTGGTGAAGTTCAAGCTCAACGCCTTCATCGTCACCCTCGCGATGCTGATCGTCCTGCGTGGCCTGCTGGTCGGCGCCACCAAGGGCAAGACACTGTTCGGCATGCCCGACGCGTTCTTCTCCCTGGCCACCTCCACCTTCCTGCGCGTCCCGCTGTCGGTGTGGCTGGCCGCGGTCGCCTTCGGCGTCGCCGGACTGATCCTCAAGTACCACCGGGTCGGTCGCGCCCTGTACGCCATAGGCGGCAACGCGGAGGCGGCCCGCGCCGCCGGTATCCGCGTCGACCGGTTGCTGCTCGGGGTCTCCGTCGTGGCCGGCGTCCTCGCCTCGGTCGGCGGGATCATGCAGACCGGGTACGTCGGCGCGATCAGCGCCAACCAGGGCAACAACATGATCTTCACGGTGATGGCGGCGGCGGTCATCGGCGGCATCAGCCTGGACGGCGGCAAGGGCACCATGTTCGGCGCCCTGACCGGCGTACTCCTGCTCGGCGTGGTGCAGAACCTGCTCACGCTCGCCCAGGTGCCGTCCTTCTGGATCCAGGCCATCTACGGCGGAATCATCCTGGTCGCCCTGATGATCGCCCGCGTGACCACCGGCCGCGCCCAGGACTGACCCCCCTTCGTTCTCGTACGGATCCAAGGACCCACGGATCCACGGACCCCTCCGGACACCCCTGTCCCGGACCGAAAGGCCTCCCGTGTCCCCAACTGCCGCCCGTATCACCGCGGTCGACACCTACGACATCCGTTTCCCCACCTCGCGCGAGCTCGACGGCTCCGACGCGATGAACCCGGACCCCGACTACTCGGCGGCTTACGTCGTGCTGCGCGGCGACGCGGCCGACTGTCCCGAGGGGCACGGCTTCACCTTCACCATCGGGCGGGGCAACGACGTCCAGGTCGCCGCGATCGAGGCGCTGCGCGGGCATGTGGTCGGACGCTCGGTCGACGAGCTGTGCGCGGACCCGGGCTCCCTCGCCCGGGACCTGATCGGGGACAGTCAGCTGCGCTGGCTCGGGCCCGAGAAGGGCGTGATGCACATGGCGATCGGCGCCGTCGTCAACGCCGTGTGGGACCTGGCCGCCAAGCGCGCCCAGAAACCCCTGTGGCAGCTGCTCGCCGACGCCGAACCGGAGTGGCTGGTCCGCCAGGTGGACTTCCGCTACCTCACGGACGCCCTCACACCGGAGGAGGCGCTCGAACTGCTCCGTCGGGGGAAAGAGGGCGCCGCCGGGCGCGCCGCGACGCTACGGGAGAGAGGTTTCCCCGCCTACACCACCTCGCCGGGCTGGCTCGGCTACAGCGACGAGAAGCTCACCCGCCTCGCCGCCGAGGCCGTCGCCGACGGGTTCCGGCAGATCAAGCTGAAGGTGGGCGCGGATCTGGCGGACGACGTACGCCGCTGCCGGGTCGCCCGCGCGGTGGTCGGCCCCGACATCCGCATCGCCATCGACGCCAACCAGCGCTGGAACGTGGACGAGGCGATCACCTGGACCAAGGCCCTCGCCGAGTTCGAGCCCTACTGGATCGAGGAGCCGACCAGTCCCGACGACGTCCTCGGCCACGCCGCCGTCCGCGAGGCGGTCGCCCCCGTCAAGGTCGCCACCGGCGAGCACGTCCAGAACCGTGTCGTCTTCAAGCAGCTCCTCCAGGCCGGCGCCATCGACGTCCTGCAGATCGACGCCGCCCGTGTCGCCGGCGTCAACGAGAACCTCGCCATCCTGCTTCTCGCGGCCAAGTTCGGCGTGCCCGTCTGCCCGCACGCCGGCGGGGTCGGCCTGTGCGAACTCGTCCAGCACCTGTCGATGTTCGACTTCGTGGCGCTCTCCGGCACCACCGACGACCGGGTCATCGAATACGTCGATCATCTGCACGACCACTTCCTCGACCCGGTGGTGATCAGGCAGGGTCACTACACGGCACCCACCGTGCCGGGCTTCTCCGCGACCATGCGGCCGGAGTCCATCGCGGAGTTCACCTACCCCGGCGGCACCTTCTGGGCCGCCGACCTCGCCCAGCAGAAGTCCGACAGCCAGACGAGCGAAAAGCAGAAGGGGGAAGCCGCGTGAGTGGCGACTTCGAAGGACTCAAGGCGCTGGTGACCGGTGGCGCGTCCGGCATCGGCCGCGCCACCGCCGAGCTGCTCGCCGCCCGCGGAGCCCAGGTCGCGATCCTCGACCTGGACCCCTCGACGGTCGAGAAGCCCCTGTTCGGCCACCGCGCCGACGTCGCCGACGACGCCTCCGTACGCCAGGCCGTGGCCGCGGCGGTCGCGGACCTCGGCGGACTCGACGTACTGATCAACAACGCGGGGATCGGAGCGCAGGGCACCGTCGAGGACAACGCCGACGAAGAGTGGCACCGGGTCCTGGACGTCAATGTCGTCGGCATGGTCCGTACGACCCGCGCCGCCCTGCCCCATCTGCGGGAGTCCGCGCACGCGGCGATCGTGAACACCTGTTCCATCGCGGCCACGGCCGGGCTGCCGCAGCGCGCCCTGTACTCCGCCACCAAGGGCGCCGTCCTCTCCCTCACCCTCGCCATGGCGGCCGACCACCTCCGCGAGGGCATCCGCGTCAACTGCGTGAACCCCGGCACCGCCGACACCCCCTGGGTCGGCCGCCTCCTCGACACCGCGGCCGACCCGGCCGCCGAACGAGCCGCGCTGGAGGCCCGCCAGCCCTCCGGGCGCCTCGTCTCGGCGGACGAGGTCGCGGGCGCCATCGCCTACCTGGCGAGCCCGCTCTCCGGCGCCACCACCGGCACCGCCCTCGCCGTGGACGGCGGTATGCAGGGACTGCGACTGCGGCCGGTGGGCCAGTGAGCACCCTGGGGAGGAGCGCGCTCGGCAGGAGCGGCGTCGAGGTCAGCGCCCTGTCCTTCGGCGCCGCGGGCATCGGAAACCTGTTCACCGAGATCGGCGACGAGCAGGCCGACGAGGCCGTGGACGCCGCCTGGTCCGGTGGCATCCGCTACTTCGACACCGCCCCGCACTACGGCATCGGCCTCTCCGAACGCCGTCTCGGCGCGGCGCTGCGCGAGCGCCCCCGCGCCGAGTACACCCTCTCCACGAAGGTGGGCCGCCTCCTGGAGCCCACGGAGGCGGACGCGGGCGGCGACGACCTGGCCAACGGCTTCGCGGTGCCCGCCACGCACCGACGCGTCTGGGACTTCAGCGCGCAGGGCGTACGACGCAGCATCGAGGCCAGCCTCGAACGCCTCGGCCTGGACCGCGTGGACATCGTCTACCTCCACGACCCGGACGACCACGCCGAGCAGGCCTTCCAGGAGGGCTACCCGGCCCTGGAGAAGCTCCGCTCGGAAGGTGTGGTCGGCGCGATCGGCGCGGGCATGAACCAGGCCGAGATGCTCACCCGCTTCGTCCGGGACACGGACGTGGACGTGGTGCTGTGCGCGGGCCGCTACACCCTGCTCGACCACACCGCGCTGACCGAGCTGCTGCCCGCCGCCCAGGAGCGCGGCACGTCGGTGGTCATCGGCGGCGCCTTCAACTCCGGTCTGCTGGCCGACCCACGGCCCGGAGCGACGTACAACTACCAAGCCGCACCGGCGGAATTGCTGGACCGCGCCCTGAGACTCAAGGAGATCGCCGAGCGGCACGACACCACGCTGCGCGCCGCCGCGCTGGCCTTTCCCGCCGCCCACCCGGCCGTGGCGAGCGTCCTGGTCGGCGCCCGCTCGGCGCACGAAGTCCGCGACTGCGCCGAGCAGTTCACGACACCGGTGGCGGAGGACTTCTGGCGGGAACTGCGCGAGGCGAAGCTGCTGCCCGAGGGCGCCCCCGTACCCGTACCCTCACAGGATCCGTCATGAGAGTGGCCCTGCACACCAAGGTCCGCGCCGAGCGTGTCGCCGCGTACGAGGCCGCCCACCGGGAGGTCCCCGAGGAGCTCACCACCGCCATCCGCGCCGCCGGAGCCACCTCCTGGACGATCTGGCGCAGCGGCACCGACCTCTTCCATGTCCTGGAGTGCGAGGACTACGAGCGCCTGCTCGCCGAACTGGAGAAGCTGCCGGTCAACATCGCCTGGCAGGCGCGTATGGCCGAACTCCTGGACGTCGTGCACGACTACTCGAGCCAGGGCGCGCAGGCGGGTCTGCCCGTCGTATGGGAGCTGCCGTGAGGGTGGACGCGCATCACCACCTGTGGGACCTCTCGGTCCGCGACCAGGCCTGGATCAACGGGCCCGAACTCCAGCCGCTGCGGCGCGATTTCGGCGTGGCGGACCTCGCACCGCAGGCACGGGCCGCCGGGGTCGACCGCACGGTCCTCGTACAGACGGTCACCGTGCCCGAGGAGACCCCGGAGTTCCTCGCCCTCGCGGCGGAGAGCGAGCTGATCGCGGGCGTGGTCGGCTGGACCGACCTGACCCGGCCGGACACCGCCGACGAGCTGGCCCGGCTGCGGGAACTGCCGGGCGGTCGTCACCTCAAGGGCATCCGCCACCAGGTGCAGGGCGAGCCCGACCCGAACTGGCTGCTGCGTCCGGACGTACGGGACGGGCTCGTCGCGGTCGTCGAGGCGGGCCTCGTCTACGACCTGGTCGTACTGCCGCACCAGCTGCCGGCCTGCGTCCGGGCCGCTGCCGAGCACCCCGAACTCACCTTCGTCCTCGACCACTTGGGCAAACCCCCGATCGCCACGGGCGAGCTGCGGCCGTGGGCGACGGCCGTCCGGGCGCTGGCCGCGCTCCCCAACACCGTGTGCAAGCTCTCCGGCATGGTCACCGAGGCGGACCTCGCGAAGTGGACGGTCGACGGGCTGCGCCCCTACGCGGACACGGTCCTGGACGCCTTCGGGCCCGGCCGGCTGATGTTCGGATCCGACTGGCCGGTATGCACGCTGGCGGCGTCGTATGCCCAAGTGGTCGATGTGGCCGAGGAGTTGACCGGTGGTCTTGGCGCGGAGGAGCGCGCCGAGGTCTTCGGTGGTACCGCCACCCGCGTCTACCGGCTCTGATCCACCGGATTCCGGTCCACCCACGCCAGCCGCATCGGAGGCAGGAACTCCCGCACATACGTCCGGTGCCAGCATGCGCCCGTCTCCCGCAGCTCACGCCATGTCGTGTAGCGGTAGCGGTAGAGGCGGGCGCGGACGTACCGGGGCGGGGCGTTCGCCGGGAACGGGGAGCGACGCAGCAGCCGCAGTGTGTCGCGGTCGTTCTCCAGGAGCCGTTCGACCAGACCGGTGAACCAGGAGGCGGCGTACGCGGGGGAGAGCGCCGCGAACCACATCAGCCAGTCGAGCCGCAGATGGTACGGCGCGTACTGGCGCGGCCAGTGCCGGGGATCGCCCGGCTTGCCCTTGAACTCGTACTCCTTCCACTCCGAGTCCTCCCGCGGCATGGGGTCGCTCGTGCCCTCGACGACCACCTCGTGGCGCACCCGGCTCACGCTGCCGAACGCGCCGTAGGTGTTGACCAGATGCAGGGGGTCGAAAGAACGGTTCATGACCTGGCGCCGGGAGACCAGGTTGCGCGCGGGGCGGTAGCTGAGGGCCAGCAGGCCGATGGCGACCGCGAGGACCACGATCTCGTACCACAGAGGCGGTCCGGCCACGCGTGGGCGAGTCGTGGGGAACTCGATCGCGGAGAGGGCCAGCACGATGGTGGCCCAGTTCAGCCAGGCGAAGTTGCCGGACAGGACCAGCCAGAGCTGGGTGAGGACCATCAGCGAGGCGGCTGCCGTCGCGATCGGCTGCGGGGTGAAGAGGAGGACGGGCACGACGAGCTGGGTGAAGTGGTTCGCGGCCACCTCGACCCGGTGGAGGGGCTTGGGGAGATGGTGGAAGAACCAGCTCAGCGGGCCCGGCATCGGCTGGGTCTCGTGGTGGAAGTCGAGGCAGGTCAGGTTCCGCCAGCAGGGGTCCCCGCGCATCTTGATCAGCCCGGCGCCGAACTCGACGCGGAACAGCACCCAGCGCAGCAGGAAGAGGACGACGATCGGCGGGGCCACCTCGTCGTTGCCGAGGAACACGGCGAGGAATCCGATCTCCAGGAGCAGGGACTCCCAGCCGAACGCGTACCAGGTCTGGCCCACGTTGACGATCGACAGGTACATCGCCCAGGGCACCAGCCACGCCACCATGGCCCCCCAGAGCGGGAGTCGCTGGTCCAGGCCCGCGACCAGGGCCGCCGACACCGCGCAGCCCGCCCAGGCCCAGGCCGCGAAGAAACGGTCCGAGTAGCGCAGGTGGAACACGCTCGGCGCGTCGCGGAACGCCACCCGTGCCACGAACCGCGGCACCGGCAGCATCCCCCGCTCCCCGATCAGCGCACGGAACTGCAGCGCCGCGCCCAGGAACGCGACGAGGTACACCGCGGCCAGGGTCCGCTGGAAGACCAGTCGGCTCAGCCAGTACTCGGGGGCGACGAACCACTCCACGAGGAGTCACTCCTCTCCCTTCGCTTCCATTGTGACGCTGGGTGACCGTCTCCGCTTGCGTGAGCCAACTGGGCGACGCAGACAATGGTGGACGAAATGCCCGGAATCACCGGGAGATCGTGGTGCAACGGGAGGACGCAGTGCAACGGGAGAACGCGGTGCGACAGGAGAACAGCGTGGTGCGCATACCCACCCGGGCCCTCGTCATGGCCTGCGCGCTCTCGGCGGCGCTCCTCGCCGCCGGGTGCGGCGGCCACGACGGCGAGAACGCGGCGTTCGGGGCCGACGGCGGTGAAGTCTTCCTGCAGCCGGTCGCGGGCGGCGGTCCCGACCCGTTCACCGAATCCACGGCCGCCGACCCGCCGTCCGTCACCCGAATGCCGTACCCGGCGGCACCCACGGACCGTGGCTCCACCCCGCAGGGCGTGCGCTCCTTCTCCGGCTCCACACCCGGCCTCTACGGCGGCATCCGGGCCGTCGGCAGCTGTGACGTCGAGAAGCAGATCGGCTTCCTCGCCTCGGACCCCGGCAGGGCGCGCTCCTTCGCGCAGGCCGCGGGCGTCTCCCAGGCGGTCGTCCCGGACTTCCTGCGCGGTCTGACCTCGGTCGTGCTGCGCGCCGACACACAGGTCACCGACCACGGTTTCCGCGACGGCCGGGCGACCACCTTCCAGTCCGTGCTGCAGCGGGGCACCGCGGTCCTCGTCGACAACCGGGGCGTGCCGCGCGTGCGCTGCGCCGGCGGCAACCCGCTGAACCCGCCGACCGTCTCCAAGTCGCCCGCGGGCACCCAGGGGAAGCCCTGGTCCGGCTTCCGTCCTGGCAACGTTGTCGTCGTGACCCCGGCCTCCACCGTGATCAGCAACATCAGGATCATCGACATCGTCGACCACACGTGGATCGAACGGCGGATCGGGGACGACGGTCACCGGGACGTCGTCGTACGGCCACAGACCTCGACCCCGAGCCCCGGCCGTCGCAGCGGCACAGGCTCGAGCGCGAGCCCGCGGCAGAGTCCGGGGACGGCCCCCTCGTCGGAGGAGCCGCCGTCCGAGTGCGTGGCGCCCACCCTGACCGTCACCCCGGAAGGAACCCCGGGCATGCCGGACGGTGGTGCGCCGACGGAGGCTCCGGTGGCCGCAGTGTCGGACTGCCTCCCGTCGACCACGACCGTCCCGCCGACCTCACCGCCCGGTATCTCGCTGCCGCCCCTCGCGCCGCGGACCCCCGCGCCGGACTCCACGGAGAGCGACCGGGGCGCGCCGGTCGACCCCCTCGACCCGCTCGCCCCGCTGGATCCCTCCGAGGACGAGATCGGCCCCGACACCGTTCCGGAGATCCCCGACCTGCCTGACGGCGGTGGTCTGATCCCCGACGAGTCGCCTGACGCGGACACCGTCTTCGACGCCCCGACCGACGTCTTCGACGGCTGAGCGCCGGAGTGTTCCGGGGAGCCCGAATCCGGGCTCCCCAGAAGTCGAATAATCGGCCGAATGCTGGCAAGGTGGGCCCATGGTTGATCGGGGAGCGAGCGCCCTGGCACTCCCGGACGACTGGCCCGCCCACCCGGATCCGATCCTGGCGCTCAACCGCATGGGCAGTTTCGACTGGGACCTGGACACCGGTCTGATGCAGATGGACGCCCAGGCCCACGAAGTCTTCGACCTGCGCCCCGAGGAGTACGACGGCCGCCCCGAGACCCTGTCCCTGCGGGTGCCGGGGACCGAGGGGATCCGTCTCGACACCCTGGTCTCCCAGGCGCTCAAGGACGGCAGCGAGAACTACGGCGCCTACTTCCGCATCCGCTGCCGCGACGGCTCACTGCGCTGGACCCACACCCAGGGATATATCCGCCGCGACGAGACGGGCCGCCCACGCCGGATCATCGGCATCGTGCGCGACGCCACGCAGGAGCTCGGCGAGCGCGCGGCGCGCCGTGAACAGGCGGCCCAGGACGAGGCGCGGCGCCAGCAGACGAACGTCGTGCAGATCACCACGGCCGCCCTCGCCCACGCCCGCACCGTCCAGGACGTCATCGACGTGCTCAAGGACTCCCACGGCCTCACCCACCTCGGCGCGACCAGCCTGGTCATGGGCCTGGTGGAGGCCGGACGCATCCGGCTGGTCGCCGAGGGCCCGGTGGGCAGCTTCGTCCCCGGCACCATGGTCACCCGCATCGACGAGCAGTACCCGATGAGCGAGGCCGTACGCACCCTCGCCCCGCGCTTCATCGATTCGCCCGAGGACTTCGCCGAGTCGTATCCGCTGCTGTGGCCGCACATCACCGACCTGAAGATCACCTCGGCCGCCTATCTGCCGCTCATCGCGCAGGCCCGCCCCATCGGCGCGATGGGCCTGCTCTACAACGACCGGCGCGGGTTCTCGTCGGAGGAGCGCAACGTCCTCGTCGCGCTCGGCAGCAGCATCGCCCAGAGCCTGCAGCGGGCCATGTTCTACGAGCAGGAGAAGGACCTCGCCCAGGGTCTCCAGCAGGCCATGCTGCCGCGCTCCATACCGAACGTGCCCGGCGCCGACATCGCCGTCCGCTACCGCTCCGCCTCCCTCGGCCGGGACATAGGCGGCGACTGGTACGACGTGATCCCGCTGCCCGGCGGCCGCGTCGGCGCCGTCATCGGGGACGTCCAGGGCCACGACACCCACGCCGCCGCCGTCATGGGCCAGTTGCGGATCGTGCTGCGGGCCTACGCCGCCGAGGGACACACCCCCGCCACCGTGATGGCCCGCGCCTCGGTCTTCCTGCACGAACTCGACACCGAACGCTTCGCGACCTGCCTGTACGCGGAGGCCGACCTGTCCACCGGAGTCGTCCAGCTGGTGCGGGCCGGCCACATCGACCCGCTGATCCGGGACAACGACGGCACCTGCCGCCGGCAGCCCGTCGAAGGAGGACTGCCGCTCGGCCTGTCCGCCTTGTTCGGGCGCCTCGAATACCCCGTCGAGACGGTCGAGCTGGACCCCGGACAGACTCTGCTGCTGTGCACCGACGGCCTCGTCGAGCAGCCCGGCATCGACCTCGACGAGGGCATGCACACCCTCATCGAGCTGATCCGCTCGGGCCCGGACGACGTACGCGACCTCGTCGACCGGCTCATCGACGTGGCCGAGGAACGCGGCGGCGACGACGATGTGGCCCTGCTGGCGCTGCGCCGTCGAGGCGCCGGGCCCCGGCAGTCCGGCGGACGGCTCCAGCAGCACGTCGCGCCCGGCGACCCCGAGGCGCTCACCGAGGCCCGGCACATGATCCGGGCCGCGGTCCGCGCCTGGGGCGCGGGTGAGCGTGCCGACGAGGTCGAACTGGTCGCCGACGAGCTGATCACCAACGCCCTGATGCACACCGAAGGCTCCGCGATCGTCACCCTGCGGGTCCTCAGCGGTCCGGGCCGTCGGCTGCGCGCGGAGGTCGAGGACTCCTCCAGCGCCCTGCCGCGCCGCCGTGAGGCGGGCGAGTCCGGGGTCTCCGGCCGTGGACTCCTGCTGGTCGACCGCCTCGCCGACGTCTGGGGTGTGGAGGCGCGCGGGGGCGGCAAGTGCGTGTGGTGCGAGTTCCTGGTCGCGGAACGGGACTGACCGGGCGTCGCCCGGCTGTTCGGGGCCCGGCTCAGGGACTCTCGGGGACGGACTGACGCCGTTCCAGGAGGCGGGTGGTTCCTGGTGGGGTTGTCGGTGGGGGGTGGCACTCTGGAGCTATGCCGGAACTGCCGGAGGTCGAAGCGCTCAAGGACTTCCTGGCCGACCATCTCGTCGGCCGCGAGGTCGTGCGCGTGCTGCCCGTCGCCATCAGCGTCCTGAAGACCTACGACCCGCCCGTCACCGCCTTCGAGGGCCGCGAGGTGACCGCCGTGCGCCGGTACGGCAAGTTCCTCGACATCGAGGCCGACGGGCTGCACTTCGTGACCCATCTGGCCCGCGCGGGCTGGCTGCACTGGAAGGACACGCTGCCCGACGGCCCGCCCCGCCCCGGCAAGGGGCCGCTCGCGCTGCGTGTCGCCCTGGAGACCGGCGAGGGCTTCGACCTCACCGAGGCCGGGACACAGAAGAGACTCGCGGTGTACGTCGTCCGGGACCCGGCGGAGATCCCCGGCGTGGCCCGCCTCGGCCCCGACCCCCTTGCCGCCGACTTCGACGAGGAACGGTTCGCCCGGCTGCTCGCGAACGAGCGCCGCCAACTCAAGGGGGCGCTCCGGGACCAGAGCCTGATCGCCGGTGTGGGAAACGCGTACAGCGACGAGATCCTGCACGCCGCCAAGATGTCCCCCTTCAAGCTCGCCGCCTCGCTGAGCCCCGAGGAGACGACCCGTCTCTACGAGGCGCTGCGCACCACGCTCACCGAGGCGGTGGAGCGCTCCCACGGGCTGGCCGCGGGGCGTCTCAAGGCGGAGAAGAAGAGTGGGCTGCGGGTGCACGGCAGAGCGGGCGAACCCTGCCCGGTGTGCGGCGACACCATCCGCGAGGTCTCCTTCAGCGACTCCTCGCTGCAGTACTGCCCGACCTGCCAGACGGGCGGCAAGCCACTCGCGGACCGCCGGTTGTCCCGGCTGCTCAAATAGCCCGGGCTCAACGGGGCGTCACGGTCACCAGGTGCTTGCCGTCCGTCGTGCGCACCTCGAACCGGCTGATCTCGTCGGACTTGAGCGCGGCGCCGCCCTGCAGGGTGGTCGCCTCGCCGTCGTGCGCGGGCACCATCCAGCTCGTCACCGTCTGCTGCGAGCCGTCCTTGCCGATGGCGACGAGCTGGCAGGGGCGCGGGCCCCCGGCGTCCTTGACCTCGACCTGTACCTGGCTGCCCCAGATCCGGTCCGCGGTGGTGACGCGGGCCCACACGCCGGTCTGCGCGTCCGTCGAGGCGACCGCGGCTGTCTGTGACCCGGAACCGTGCGACGCGACCATCGCGATCGCCGGTCCGCCCGCCGCGAGCACCACGGCGGCGGCCACCGCGTACAGCCAGCGCCTGCGCCCGGCCCGGTGCCGGGTCGCCACCTCACTGAGCAGTTTGTCCATCAGGCGCGGCCCGGGGGCGGCGAAGGGGTGCACGGAGCGCGGGGTGGCATGCCGGTACAGCATCAGCTGCCGCGTGGCGGGCCTGAACTCACTCACGTGCGCCGTGCACTGGGGGCACTCCATGAGGTGATCCTCGAAGCGGAACGCCTCCGCCTCGTCCAGCACGCCGAGCGCGTAGGCGCCGACGTCACGATGCCGTTCCAGGGACCTCATACCGAATACCGAATCCTTGTGGCGATGGTGCGGGCTGGGAGTGGTGTTGCTGTTGCCCACGGGTACGCACCAGACCGCCGAATCACTCAAGACTCGTTCGGAATCGCGGCCAAGACATTCGGAGCGGGTGGGCTCGCGGATTGGTGCGAGCTCAAAAAAAGTTGTGCGGAAAACTTGTTTGGCGGAGCGCGAGGTCCTGAACAGGGGTTACCGACGGTCCGCCCGGTCGTGGCGGTCAGAAGAGATGGATCGCCAGATGTCCCAGGGGCAGACCCAGCCGCCAGGCCGGTGTCCACACCTTCGGACCGTCGTCCTCGCCCGGGATCGGACCGCCGCCGGGTACGGCGTCCAGGTCGGGGGCGAGCAGTTCGGTCTCCTCCAGCCAGCGCCAGGCCGCCGTCGCCAGCTCCAGGTCCGGGGCGGGGCCGCCGGACTCGACCGCCTCGGCCGCGCGCCGCGCCATGTGCTCGCGCACCCAGTCCTGCCACGGCTGGTCGTACGCCGTCAGCGAGAGCCAGGTCTCCAACTGTGAGACGACCCGGATGCCCGAGAGCTCACCGTCGGTGTCGGAGAGGAAGATGGTCAGCGCCAGGGCGTCACGCCCGGCGCGGAACTCGAAGGACGTGGGCGGCATCAGGTCGCCGGTCCGCAGCAGTTCGTCGGCGATGTACTCGGCGTACAACCACGCCATGGGGACGGTGAGTTCCCCACCGCCGGTGCCGTCCGTGCTCTCTTGGCCTCTGTGCAGCATCCCTTCCTGCCTTCCTCCGGTTTGCGTGCGCGTCGCCCGATCCCGAGCCCTTGGGGGTTTCCCCCCAATCCGGAACACGGATGAGGACAGCTGATTGCTCAACCATGGTCCTCAGCAAGGCGCTTTACGGAGGTTTGACTCGGCCTTCGGTTTCACCGCAGGTCGGCCGCGTATCCCGGAAGAACCCGGCGCAGGGCGCGCAGCGCGTAGTACGCACGAGACTTCACGGTACCGGGCGGAATCCCGAGCGCCGCGGCGGCCTCCGCCACACTCGCCCCCTGGAAGTACACCAGCACCAGGACTTCACGGTGCTCGGGAGTGAGTGTCTTCACAGCCTCCCGCACATCGAGCGTCGCCGCCGACCTTTCGGCGTGATCCGCGCAGACCCGCGCACTTTCCAGCACCGCGTCCCCGACCTCCGGCGGACGCGCCTGGCGGGCCCGCCGTGCGTCGATCGCGAGCCGCCGTCCCACGGTGAGCAGCCAGGGGCGTACCGAGTCGAAGTCGTCGGCGCGCAGCGCCTCGGGGTGCTGCCAGGCGCGGACGAACGTCTCCTGCAGCAGATCCTCGGCGCGCTGGCGGTCGCCGTCGGAGAGTCGCAGGAGCAGGGCGAAGAGGGGCCGGCCGTGCTCGCGCTGCAGCGCGGCCAACTCGTGTTCGGCGGTCGTCTTGGTGGTGGTTCCGGCCGTCATGGCCTGTATGCCAGCGGGTACCGCTCCGCTGGGACAGGGCCGGGGCACGGGTCTGCGGTGGGCGGTCGATGCCGTCGGTGAACGGCGCGGTGAACGGTTCAGCGGGGCCCGGTGGCGCCCCAACCGGCCCTTCTCCAAGGGCCGGACGGGCTACGGGTGCGCGTTGCTCCTTGACTCCACCCTCCCCGGTCGGGTGGATTTGCCTCACTTCCTACTTAAATATGACTGTATCGAGGCTGGGCATGATCACACGTAGTCGACTGGCCGCCATCGCTCTCGCGGCCGCACTTGTCGTGGGCGCCGGCTGCCGGGCCGACCGGGAGCCGGCGGCTCGGAGCACCGGGAACCCCGGCGCGCCCCTCACCCCCCACGGCTTCACCCTCGTCGCCTCCGGCGACGTGCTGGCGCACACCTCGGTCATCGAGCGGGCGAACGCCGACGCGGGCGGCACCAGGTACGACTTCCTGCCGATGTTCGAAGGCGTGAAACCCCTCATCGCCGGCGCCGACCTGGCGATCTGTCACATGGCGACCGTGTACGGGGCCGACGGCGAACACATCGGCAACCCGGCCTTCAAGCTGCCACCGCAGGTGGCCGGCGGGCTCGCGGCGACCGGGTACGACGCCTGTTCCACCGCCTCCGACCACTCCTTGGACGACGGCGCCACGGGCGTACGGCGCACTCTGGACGCCCTCGACCTCGCGGGCGTGCGGCACGCGGGATCGGCGCGCACGGCGCAGGAGGCGTACACGCCCACCCTTCTGCGCGCGGGCAGCGCGACGGTCGCCCACCTCGCCTACACCTACGGCACGGACGGCTTCCCCATGCCGCAGGGGCAGCCGTGGACCCTCAACCTCGTCGACCGCGACCGGATCCTCGCGGATGCCCGGGCCGCGAGGAGGGCGGGCGCCGACGTGGTCGTCGTATCCCTCCACTGGGGTACCGAATGGCAGGAGCAGCCCGACACGCAGCAGATGACGCTGAGCCGGGAGCTCACCGCCTCCCGCACGGACGGGCGGCCCGACATCGACCTGATCCTCGGCACGCACGCGCATGTCCCGCAGGCCTACGAGAAGGTCAACGGCACATGGGTCGTCTACGGGATGGGCGACCAGATCGCGGGTGAGATGATCAACCGCCAAGGCCTCCAGGACTCCCGGGGCAACGAGAGCACCCTCGCCCGCTTCAGCTTCGCCCCGCCCGCGCACAAGGGGGACCGCTGGAAGGTCACGAAGGCGGAGTTCGTGCCGCAGCTGTACGACATCGACGCCGGGCGGATCGTCAACATCAACGCGGCCCTGGCGCGGGGTGCCGACCTCGGCGGTGTACGCGACCGCATCCGGGACGTGGTGCTCAGCCGCGGCGCGGCCCACGACGGCCTGACGATGGGGCATTAGGACCCACGGGACGCACGGGACGCACGGGGCACATGGGGTCTATGGGACGACCGTGACCGGCCAGCGGCCCGCCTTCACCAGCCGGATCGCCACCGACCCGATGATCCGGTGCCCCGCCTGCTCGGAGGCGCCTACCACCACGGCGTCCGCCTTGAGGTCGTCCGCCGCCGTCACCAGACCGTTGTAGGGATCGCCGCGGAAGGTGTGGAACTCCCAGCGCACCGCGAATATGTCCTTGACCCGCTCGGCGGCGTCCCGGATCTGCGCGACGAGGTCCTCGGCGATTTGGTCGGTCGTCTCGGCGACCGGCGCCCCGAGTGCCGCTCCGGCGGCCATGACGGGCTGCACGTACACGACGGCGAGCAGCGAGTGCTGCCGCCTGGCCAGCCCGCCGGCGTAGGACGCCGCGCGCAGCGACGAGTCGGAGCCGTCCACGCCAACGACGATGACCTTGGGACCGTCCGTGCCACGCTCGAACTGGTGCGAGGGTTGCTTTTCCGCCACACCACCGAGGCTATCGGAAGTCGCAGGTCGGGAGCAGAGCGGGCCCGCGGCGCCCCGCATGCGGCGGAACGGGTGAACTGTCCGGTGCCGCCGTCCGGCAGGACCGCCGTCCGCGTCGGCGACAAGCGGCGCGGGCGCCCGACGGGCGGGGCCGGCCGCGGCTTCCTAGAGTCGACCACATGAGCCCCACCATGGAGGCCCGCGGACCGAGGGACGTCACGGGCCCCATACCGCCGTCCCGGGGCGGCCTCCTCAGCCGGGTGCCCGAAGGCTTCGCGGCCTTCTTCGGCGCCCTCTCGCTGCTCTGCGTCCTGCTCGCCTTCATCGCCCCGCTGCGCCGCCTGCTGCGCCCCGTCGTGAACTTCCTCGACCTGCTGATCGTCCCGGTCAGCGCCAACCTCGCGTACGCCGTCTTCCTCTTCCTGCTCGCCGCCGCGATCGCCGCCCGCAAGAAGATCGCCTGGTGGCTGGTCGTGGTCTACCTCGGTCTGCTGGTCTTCTTCGACATCGTCGGCCTGGCGATGGGCCTGTACGCCGAGTCGCTGCCGTCCTTCGTCGTCTGCGGACTGCTGCTGGTCCTCCTGATCGTGGCGCGCCGCGAGTTCTACGCCGACTCCCGGCGCGGCGCCGTGTGGCGCGCCCTGGTCGTCCTGCTCGTCGGGCTCGCCGTGGCGATCCTGATCGGCTGGGGCCTGGTCGAGTGGTTCCCCGGCACGCTGCCGCGGGGCGAACGGCTGCTGTGGGCGGCCAGCCGGGTGTGCGGCGGGCTCGTCTCCAGCGGTTCGTTCAGCGGGAGTCCGCCCCACAAGCTCTTCTTCGTCCTCGGCCTCCTCGGCGCCCTCGCCCTGCTCAACGCCGCCGCCGCCCTCTTCCGCTCCCAGCGCCTGGAGGCGGCCCTGCACGGCGACGACGAGGCCCGCATCCGCGCCCTGCTCCGGGCGTACGGCGCCGACGACTCCCTCGGCTACTTCGCCACCCGCCGCGACAAGGCCGTCGTCTTCTCACCCAGCGGCAAGGCCGCCGTCACCTACCGCGTCGAGGTCGGCGTCTGCCTGGCCAGCGGCGACCCGGTCGGCGACCGCGAGGCCTGGCCGCACGCCATCGAGGCCTGGCTCGACCTGTCCCGCCGCTACGCCTGGGCGCCCGCCGTCATGGGCGCCTCCGAGGACGGCGCGAAGGCCTTCGCGCGCGCCGGGCTCGGCGCGCTCCAGCTCGGTGACGAGGCGATCCTGTACGTCGCCGACTTCGACCTGGACGGCCGCGACATGCGCGTCACCCGCCAGGCCGTGCACCGCGTACGGCGCACCGGCGCGACCTGCCGGGTACGCCGCCACGCCGGCCTCAGCGAAGAGGAGATGGAGGAGCTCATCGACAAGGCGGACGCCTGGCGCGACACCGAGACCGAGCGCGGCTTCTCCATGGCCCTGGACCGGCTCGGCGACCCCGCGGACGGCGACTGCCTCCTCGTCGAGGCACTGAGTCCCGACGGCAAGCTCCTCGCGCTGCTGTCCTTCGTGCCCTGGGGCAAGGACGGCATCTCCCTCGACCTCATGCGCCGTGACCGCAGCGCCCCGAACGGCGTCATGGAGTTCATGGCCGCCGAGGTGTGCGCGGCGGCCGGGAAGTTCGGCGTACGGCGCATCTCCCTCAACTTCGCGGTGTTCCGGTCGGTCTTCGAGGAGGGCGCCCGGATCGGTGCGGGGCCGGTGCTGCGGCTCTGGCGCGGACTGCTGCTCTTCTTCTCCCGGTGGTGGCAGTTGGAGGCCCTCTACCGGTCCAACGCGAAGTACCACCCCCTGTGGTACCCCCGTTACATCTGTTACGGCGACGCCGGCTCCCTCGCCCGTATCGGCCTGGCCTCCGGCATCGCCGAGGGCTTCGTCTCCGTGCCCTCGCTGCGCAAGCTCTGGGGGAAGCGGCACCCGAGGACCGGGCCCCAGCCCGCGACCACCATGGGCCTGCCCCCGCTGTCGGCCCCCGGCCTCGACGAGGGCAAGGAGGCGGCCGCCGATCCGACCGCGGGCCTGCCGGAACAGGTCCGCGTCCGCCACCGCACACTCGACCGGCTGCGCGCTGACGGCACCGACCCCTACCCGGTGGGCACCGCGCCCCGCACCCACACCCTCGCCGAGGTCCGCGCCGGACCAGCCGGGCAGCAGGCGACCGTCGCCGGGCGCGTCATCCTCGTACGAGACTTCGGCGGGATCGTGTTCGCCGTCCTGCGCGACTGGTCCGGCGACCTCCAGATCGCCCTCACCCGGCTGGAGTCCGGACCCGAGCTCATCCGGTTCCGCCAGGACGTCGACATCGGCGACCACATCACCGCCGACGGTCTCGTCGGCGTCAGCGACCTGGGCGAACCGACCGTCTTCGTCTCCTCCTGGCAGCTCATCGGCAAGTGCCTGCGCCCGCTGCCCGACAAGCGCCGGGGCCTCGCGGACCCCGAGGCGAGGGTGCGCCGCCGCTATCTCGACCTGGTGTCGAGCCCCGACGCCCGCGAGGTCCTGCGGACGCGCTCCACGGCCGTACAGGCGCTGCGCCAGGGCCTGCTGGACCGGGGCTACCTCGAGGTCGAGACGCCGATGCTCCAGCGGATCCACGGCGGCGCCAACGCCCGCCCGTTCACCACCCACATCAACGCCTACGACCTGAACATGTATCTGCGCATCGCCCCCGAGCTCTACCTCAAGCGGCTGTGCGTGGGCGGCCTGGAGAAGGTCTTCGAGCTGGGCCGCACCTTCCGCAACGAGGGCGTCTCCTACAAGCACAACCCCGAGTTCACCATGCTGGAGGCCTACCAGGCGTTCGCCGACTACGACGTGATGCTCGACCTCACCCGCGAACTGATCCAGGGCGCCGCGACCGCCGCGTTCGGCGAGCCCGTCGCCCACAAGGGCGGTGCCGAGTACGACCTCTCCGGCCCGTGGCCGGTCAAGACGGTGTACGGCGCGATCTCGGAGGCACTGGGGGAGGAGGTGGACCCCGGCACGCCCGTGTCGGCCCTGCACCGGCTGTGCGACCGTGCGGGAGTGCCGTATCGGCCGGACGACGGAAGCGGTGGCGTCGCCCTGGAGATGTACGAACGGCTGGTCGAGGAGAAGACCCTGCTGCCCACGTTCTACAAGGACTTCCCGACCGACGTCTCCCCGCTCACCCGGCAGCACCGGACCGACCCGCGCCTCGCCGAGCGTTGGGACCTCGTCGCCTTCGGCATCGAACTGGGCACCGCCTACTCGGAGTTGACCGACCCCGTGGAGCAGCGGCGGCGGCTGACCGCGCAGTCGCTGCGGGCCGCCGGGGGAGATCCCGAGGCGATGGAGCTCGACGAGGACTTCCTGGACGCGCTGGAGTACGCGATGCCGCCGACCGGCGGCCTCGGCATCGGCGTGGACCGGCTGGTCATGTTCCTCACGGGGCTGACGATTCGGGAGACGCTGCCGTTCCCCCTGGTGCGTCGGCGCTGAGTTTGGTCCCAACGGGTGCTTTCCCGCGTCCGCACCGGTGTTGCTCAGTCGCGGTGTGCCTCTAATGGGCGACTGATTAATCATGAAAAAGGATAAGCTGTTCACGCGGCGCCGGGCGTTGATCGCCGGTGCCGCCTTCCTGGGGGCGGCGGGCGCCCGCGTCCTCACCGCCGATCCGACCGGGAGCCCGGTGCGCGGCACGCCCGGGGCCGGGGGCCCGCAGGTGCGCCAGGCGCTCAAGCCCTCCGTCTACCGCCTCGAGCCGATGACCGGGTTCACTCCGCGGCGCCCGACGCCCGACAAGCCCGCCGTCCGGCGCGAGCCGATCATGCGCGTGAGCGGGCGCGGTCGTGCCATGGTGCTGACCTTCGACGACGGACCTGATCCGCGCTACACCCCGAGCATTCTGCGCACTCTGCGCAAGCACGACGTACGGGCGATGTTCTTCGTGTGCGGGGAGATGGCCGTCGACAACAAGGACCTGCTCGCCGAGATGGCCGACGACGGGCACATCGTGGGCAACCACACCTGGACGCACCCGTTGCTGACCGCGCTCGGACGCTCCGAGATCCGCTCGGAGATCGCGCGCACCAGCGATGTCATCGAGGACGCGTACGGCGAACGTCCCGTCTGGTTCCGTGCGCCGTACGGGGCCTGGAACCGGGCGACCTTCCAGATCGGCGCCGACCTCGGCATGGAGCCGCTGGCCTGGACGGTCGACAGCCTCGACTGGACCACCCCGGGTACCGCCACCATCATCTCCCGGGTGGAGGAGGGAGCCGCGCCCGGCGTCATCGTCCTCTCCCACGACGCGGGCGGTGACCGCTCCCAGAGCGTGCGCGCCCTGCGCGACTACCTCCCCGAACTCCTCGACTCCGGCTACCACATCACGGTGCCGCGCCGTCAGGACTCCTGAGCCGGGACTGAACGGGCGCGTCCGCCCCCCCGACTTCGCCGAAGGGCCCGGGAACACTTCCCGGGCCCTTCGGCGGAGAGTTTCAGCGGACCTCGACCAGGCGGGCGAACGCGACGACGTTGCCTTCGTAGCCGTGCTGCTTGGAGAAACCGCCGCCGCAGGTGATGACCCGCAATTCCGGGGTGCCCTTGCTGCCGTACACCCGGTCGCCGGGGAAGTTCTTCTTCTCGAACACATCGACGCCGTAGATCTCGAATGTGGCGGTCTTCCCGTCTCTTCGCTGGACCTCGACCCGGTTTCCCTTCTTGAGCGCGCCGAGTCCGTAGAAGACGGCCGGTCCCTGCTTGTTGTCCACATGGCCCACGATCACGGCCGTGCCCTTCTCGCCGGGCGACACCGCACCGGTGAACCAACCGGCGAGATTGGCATTCTCGGGCGGCGGCGCGTCGACCCAGCCGGCCGAGTCGAGACCCACCGGAACGACCGGGGCATTCACCTGGATCGCCGGGATCCTGACCCGGTCCACCGCGGAGTACGGCAACGCGGCAGGCGCGTTGGAGACAGGGGCGACGGGCGTCCGGCTGTCCGCTGCCGCCGCCGTCGCGGGCTGCGGAGGGCCCACGTCGAACTCACCGGAACCATTCCGGATGAGTGCGAGGCCGGTCAGCAGAACAAGCGCTATCACGCCCCACGGGGCGCGCTTCCTCTGCCGCTCCTCCTCTTCGGCCACCTCGGACGCAAACATTCGCAATCCCCTCTCGACGCTGCCGTCGCCGCGTCCGTCGCGCATACGAGAACGCTAAGTGCAGCATGTCCGGCGGGCGACGGGGCGCGGGCGAACGGGTGTCGGGTGCCGGTGTGGTGAGCCATCCGAGTTGCCGAGGGAAGGAATTTTCTAACGGTCCGTGACCTGCGACAATATCCGATTATATGGAAATCCTTCGGCGTGTCTTCTCACCAGGACGGACCATTCTCGAAATGCGGCCCTGTGCATGGCATCTGAGGGTCTGTATGGGAGGCGCTTTCTCGCCGATCAACCGGGGACGGTTCCCGGGGCGTCTTCCGCGGAGGATCACATGCGTACAACTCGTGCCCTGGCGGTATCTGCCGCCGTGGTCGCCGCGGTGGGGCTCGCCGCCCCGGCGGCGACGGCATCGAATGAACCGGGCAGCAGCGAGCCGAGCAGCAGTGAATCGAGCAACAGCGAGCGACTGGGCAACCCCGGTGGACCGGGCGCCGGGACTGGGCTGGACAACAGCGGCACAGCGGTCGGCGGCGGTGGGGTGGTCGGCGGTGGCGGGGTGGTCGGCGGCGGTGGGGTGGTCGGCGGTGGCGGGGTGGTTGGCGGCGGTGGGGTCGTCGGCGGTGGTGGGGTGATCGGCGGTGGGGGAGTGATCGGTGGTGGGGTGATCGGCGGCGGTCGCCCAGGTGACTTCGGCCGGTTCAACGACAACGGCCGGTTCAACGACAACGGCCGGTTCAACGACAACGGCCGGTTCAATGACAACCGTCGGTTCGAAGACAACCGTCGGTTCGAGGACAACGGCCGGTTCGAGGACAACGGCCGGTTCGACGACTACGGCAGGCGGGGCAATTACGAGGTGCGGAACATCCTCGTCCGGCCCAGTGTCATCGCCCCGGGCGGCCAGCTGGCGATCACCGTGATCGGCGAGGCATGCCTGAGGCCCGGCAGCACGGTCTCCTCGCGGGTCTTCCCCACCACCCTGCTGCGCCGGGCGGGTGGCGACACGTCCATCGCGACGGTCAGGGTCGACCGTTTCGCGCACCCGGGGTCGTACGACGTCACGGCCCGCTGCGACAACCGACGGCTGACCCGACCCGCCGCCTTCACCGTCATCGGCGGTGCTCATACCGGTGTCGGCGGCAGCGTCGGCGGGGCGGCACCCGCCGACATCGCGATCGGCGGCGGACTGCTGAGCGCCGGCGTCGTCGGCGGTGGGGTGTTCTGGCTGCGCCGCAGGTCCGAGCGGCGGACCTGATCGGTGCCGTCACCCTGGGCAGGTCCACGCGGAGCGCGTGGGCGACAGGCCTTCGCCCCGGATCTTCCCGGCGAGATCCGGGGCGAGCGGTCAGGACTCATCGTCCGTGGCCCGACGGCGCGACATGGACCACGCGGTGCCGACACAGCCGGCGATGAGCGCGGTGCCCAGGCAGATCTCCTTGAGGTCGAAACCACCACCGCCGACGCTCCCGCCGACACCGGCCTTGGCACCCCGCTGCACGGGGGCCGGGAGCTGGCTCTGGCCGGTGTGGCCGCCGGTTTCGGAACGGCCGGACGCGATGGTGAGCTCGGTGTGCCCGCTCTCGTTGCCGCACTGGAACGTCACCTCGTACACGGCGCCCGCTCTGGCGTCCCCGTCGATCAGGGCCGTCGCGGACGACTGCCCCTTGGGGATCGTGACGGTGTCGAAGACTTCCGAGGAGACCCTGGTGACGGAGTCGCAGCTCTCCGCGTTCAGCCGGAGCTGGCCGCCCGCCGCGACGTTCTGTGGCTGCACGTTGAAGCCGAACGAGGTGATGTTGTTGTTGCCCCGGCCACTGTCGCGGCCGCCGTCACTGTTTCCGTCGCCGTTCCCGGCGAGAGCGGCGGATGCGGAAAGGGTCAGGGCGGTCACGCCCAGCAGTGCGGCCGAAGCGACGCGTATCGCGTGCATGGTGAGCCTCCGGGTCTCCGAGGAGCCTTGCTGCGGACCTTCCGCCTGCGTCTGAAATGCGCCTCGATGTTCGAAACGCTAGGAAGGCGTACACGTGAGCGCGATCGCTGTAGCGCGAATGGGGTAACAGTGTGGGCCGTACGGGTGACGCATATGTGCGAACGGGGGACGGACGCGGCGTGGCGTCCGTCCCCCGCCCCTTTGGTCGCTAGAGGGGGCCCGTCACCGTGGGAGGTGCGGGAACAGCGCCGTGAACGGTTCGGCCGAGGCCGTGATCCCCCGGCTGTAGGGCGCGTCGAAGTCCCAGATCAGGAACAGCAGGAACGCGATCAGGGCGGAGAAGAGCCCGGCGAGGATCAGTTCCCGCTTGGTGCGCCGGATCTGCAGCGCGAACACCATCCCGATGGTGACGACGGCGCCGGTGATCAGCCCGAACCACACCACGCCCGGCATGGTCGCGTCCGTCGAGTCGGCGCGGGCGTTGCGTGCCGCGTCGGCCGCGGTCACCTGGTCGACCACCGGCTGGTAGGCCTGGGCCTCGAAGTCCGACTTCGGCCGGTAGTCGCTGACGCCCTGGCGGACGACCTCGAAGAGCTGTCCGCCCTTGGCGGTGACATGGCCCTGGTCGGCCATGGTCTTCCACTCGCTTTTGACGACGTAACCGACGTACGCGTCCACATCGCCGCGGATGCGGTCGCGCACGTCCGGTGGGTAGACCCGGACCCGCTCCGAGATCTCGTGCAGGGCCTGGGCCTCCGCCTGCACATGGTCCTGGGCGGCGCTGCGGGCCTCCCAGACACCGGCGATGGCCAGTCCCAGGACGATGGCGTAGACCACGCCGATCATCATGGTCATGTATTCGATCACGTCCGGGGTCTCGGACGGATCCTCGTCATCGGGGGCCCTGCGGGTACGTACGAGGGACACGACGAGGACGACGACGCATGCCGCCGCCATCGCGAGGACGAGAACAAGCCATTCCGACAAGGATGCCTCCAGGGGTCAGCGCGGACGCAGCGCCGCGACGGCGAGCAACGCGGGCACGGTGACGAGCAGGGTGAGCGAGACCAGGGACGGTCCGCTGCGGGGCGAGTGCTTGCGCGTCGGGGCGCGGTAGGCCGGATAACTCACCGGGGTCGCCGACGGCTTGGGCCGCGCCTTGTGCGTGGGCGTGGGTGAGGGCGTCGGTGTGGGCCTTGGCTTCGGTGCCGGCGGGGGCGCCGGCCTCGGCGGTGGCGCCACGCCGGGGGGCCGTGGGGTCGGCGAGGCGGGCGGAGGCGGTGGCGGGGGAGTCGGGGGCGGGGGCTTCGGCCTGATCTTGGGCGGGGGCGCCGGGGGTGGTGGGGGCGGTGGATTCGGAGTGGGTGGGGGCGTGGGCGAGGGCGGCGGCGGGCTGATGGTGCAGAGGCCGTCGCCGGCCACCGCCACCGCGTCCGTGCCGTCCGGGCCGATCGAGGCGTACGCGCAGGAGTCGGCGACCGCCGCCGAGGCCGGCGCGCCGCCGATGATCCAGGTCAGCGTCAGTAGCGCCAACACCCGTATGACGAGGGCGGACCGGGTCCGCTGTGGTCCATGCACGACGGAGATCATGAGGCGTATCGCGCCAGCGCACGCCGGAGCGACGGGTATTGCCCCCGAACGAAGGACGTGCGGCGCGGAGTGGTTTGACGTCCCCGGGGGGACACGGTTACCGGGGTGGGCACAGATGTCCGAGAAGCGCGGTCTCGGGGCCACCGCCCGAGTGCCGCCACCCGTCGTGGAGTCGGCGTGGGGTGGGCGCGTCACAGCGTCCGGAAAGTTTTTTGTGCGCCCGTTGAACACATCGGCCACTCCCGCCCGTACCTAGGGCCATGCGCGGCGCAGCAGGGCGCTGCAACCCTTAATGCGAACAGTGGGAGTTACCCAATGAAGACCTCCTGGCGGAGCGCCTCACTCGTAGCGACAGCTGCGGCCGTGCTGGCGCTCACGACGGCGTGCGGTCAGGAATCGGGCACCCAGTCGACGGGGAGCCAGAACGTGGGCGCCGCCGCGGCTGCCAACGGTTACGGTCAGGCCACCAGCAGCAGCACCACTTCTCCCAACGGCTACGGCGCCGACCAGCAGAGCGCCGCCCCCAAGGCGGAATCCGCAGGTCAGCTGGCCGTCGCGGAGAGCACGACGCTCGGCAAGGTGCTGACCGACAGCGCCGGGTTCACCCTGTACCGCTTCGAAAAGGACACCGCCGAGCCGCCCAAGTCGAACTGCGACGGCGACTGCGCGACCGCTTGGCCGCCCGTTCCCGCCGACGGTGCCGTGGCCGCCACCGGTGTGGACAAGGCCCTGCTCGGCGAGGTCACCCGCTCGGACGGCACCAAGCAGCTGACGATCGGCGGCTGGCCGATGTACCGGTACGCCAAGGACACCAAGGCCGGTGACACCAACGGTCAGGGCGTCGGCGGCACTTGGTACGCCTCCGCCCCCGATGGCAAGAAGGCGACCCTGGCCTCCCTGCCGGGCCTGTCGACGCGCAACGACCCCAAGCTCGGCGAGATTGTCGTCGACAAGAACGGCAGGACGGTCTACCGCTTCCTGAAGGACCAGGCCTGGCCCGTTCCGAAGTCCGCCTGCACCGGTGCCTGCCTGGAGAAGTGGCCCGTCGTGGCCCCGGTCTCCGCCAATGACACCAAGGGTGTGCAGAAGAAGGGCCTGATGGGCTTCACCCGCCCGGACGGCGCCAAGCAGATGACCGTCAACTGCTGGCCCATCTACACCTTCTCCGGTGACAAGGCCGCCGGGGACACCAACGGTCAGGGCGTGGGCGGCACGTGGTACGCCGTCGCCCCCGACGGAAAGCCGGTCGGCGCGCCGAAGTAGAGGATCACCTCCCCAGGGTTGATCGACCTCGCCCGGAACAACGGATCGCGGAAGGGAGGTGGATCAGGACTGGCGAGTGTGCCGGACGAACGGAACAACGCGTACGACCCGGGTCCGCCCCCTCCGCACCGCACGGAGGGGGCGGGCCGCTTGGCGTTCTCGGACCGCGCGCCGCGCGCGGATCACCGCGCGGTTCACTCGCCGTGGGAACGCCCGTGAGTTTTCCACACCGGGGATACCCGACACCCCCGATACCGTCGCGACGCTTCGTAACTCCCGCGAACTTTTTGGAATGCTTCGCATCGATTTCGCGGTGACAGCGGACGGCGTGTTCGACTGACCTGCACCGGGCGCCAATTCGGCACATGCCCGAGGCAGTGACGGTGAACGGACGGTCAATTTCCGTTTTGACTCGCTCCTTTGGCGGGCGATCAGTAGCCTCAGCTCGAACACCGGATCGCCTACGTCGTCGACTACGCCTTGGAGAGATAGATGGAGCGTCCCGCCTGGGCCCCCCGCAGCATTGACATCTCGGTGCCGAGCGTGTCCCGTATCTATGACTACTACCTGGGCGGTTCGCACAACTTCGAGGTCGACCGGGAAGCCGCGCGCAAGGCGATGGAGTTCATGCCGGGACTGCCCAAGATCATGCAGGCGAACAGGGCGTTCATGCGCCGTGCCGTGCGTTTCGCGGCCGACGAGGGAATCGACCAGTTCCTCGACATCGGATCCGGCATCCCCACCTTCGGCAACGTCCACGAGATCGCCCAGACGGCCAGGCCCGGCGCGCACGTCGTGTACGTGGACCACGACCCGGTGGCCGTCGCGCACAGCGAGGCCGTCCTGCGGGACAACGAGGACGCGGACGTGGTCGCGGCTGATCTGCTCAAGCCCCAGGAGATCCTGGCGACCGCCCAGGTGCAGCGGTTGATCGACCTGAACCGTCCGGTGGCCCTCCTCCTCGTTGCCATACTGCACTTCGTGGAGGACGCGGACGACCCGTACGGTGCGGTGGCCGAGCTGCGCGACGCGCTGGCGCCGGGCAGCCTGCTGGTGCTCACGCATGCCTCGTACGAGGGAATCCCGCTTCCGGCGGAGCGGGCCGAAGGCGCGGTCGACGTGTACAAGGACATCCGCAACCCGCTGATCATGCGCTCGCGCGAGGAGATCGCGCGGTTCTTCGAGGGGTACGACATGGTGGAACCCGGTCTGGTGCCGATGCCGAGCTGGCGGCCCGACACGGCACCCGAGGACGAGGATCCTTATTCCTTCTCGGGGTTCGCCGGCGTGGGGCGCACGGCGTGACCGGCGAGCCGGACGGACCGGAGGACAGACTGCGCAGGTTCGCGACGATCTGGAGCCGGGCGGTCTTCCCGGTGACCTCCACGTCGCTGACCCGGCCGGAGCTGGAGCAGCAACTCCTGCCGCTCGCACGGCGGTTGAGCGACGCGTTGAAGGCGAGGAGCTTCGACGCGACCGAGGGCCAGGCGGTCGGTGCCGCACTCGTCGCCGCGCACTGCACCGACCCCGAGGCGCTCAGCCGCACCCTCGACTGCGTCGACGCCTATCTGGTGCTCTACTGCGGCGAGGACGGGCCCCAGGAGGCCCTGCGGACCCGCTCGGCGCGTCTGCAGCACGCCATGGCGGCGGGCTTCGCCGGGGCGCTGCGGGAGCGGACGCTCGCCGAGCAGGAGGCCATCTCCCAGGCGACGTTGAACGCGCGCAGCGCGGTGGCCGAGGCACTGCACGCGAGCGAGGCCCGGTTCCGCGCGGTCTTCGAGGGCGCGGCCATAGGAATCGGCATCGCCGACCTCGAAGGCAACATACTGCAGGTCAACGGAGCCCTGCTGCGTATGTTCGGCGGTTCCGAGCAGGTCGTGCGCGGCCGCAAGGTACCCGAGTGGACACATCCCGAGGACGCTCCCCAAATCCGGCGCCTGTACAAGGAGTTGGTACACGGCGAGCGCGAGCACTACCACGTCGAAAAAGCCTTCTACCGGCCCGACGGCACCGCCCTGTGGACCAACCTGACGGTGTCCCTGCTGCGCGACGCGGACGGCCAGCCGCAGTACCAGCTCGCCCTCATGGAGGACACCACCGAGCGGCGGCTGCTCAATCTGCGGCTGCGCTACGAGGCCACCCACGACGCGCTCACCGGCCTGCCCAACCGGACCCTCTTCTTCGAACGCCTGGAGAAGGCACTGTCCGCGGGCAAGGACCAGCGTTTCGGCCTGTGCTACCTCGACCTCGACGGCTTCAAGACCATCAACGACAGCCTCGGGCACGCGGCCGGCGACCGGCTGCTCGTCGAGGTCGCAGACCGGCTGCAGTCCTGCGCGACCGCCCCCGGCGAGATGGTCGCCCGGCTCGGCGGCGACGAGTTCGTGGCCCTCACCACCGGGCCCGACACCGAGCGCGAGGTGGACGCGCTCGCCGACCGCATCATGAACGCCCTCGTCACTCCGGTGCGCATCGACGGCCGGGAACTGACGGTCCGCGGCAGCATTGGCATCGTCGAGGGCCCGGCGGGCGAGCGCGGCCCGGCGGAGGTGCTGCGCAGCGCCGACATCACGATGTACCGCGCCAAGTCCGCGGGCGGCAACCGCTTCGAGCTCGCCGACCCCGAGGCCGACGCCCGCGCCATCACCCGGCACGGACTCACCACCGCGCTCCCGGCGGCACTCGACCGGGGCGAGTTCTTCATCGAGTACCAGCCGCTCGTGCACCTCGGCGACGGCAGTGTGCACGGCGCGGAGGCGCTGGTGCGCTGGCTGCATCCGCAGCACGGTGTCCTCGGGCCCGACCGGTTCATCCCGCTCGCCGAGCACACCGGGCTGATCGTGCCGCTCGGCCGCTGGGTCCTGGAGCAGTCGGTCCGCCAGGCCCGCCAGTGGCAGGAACGACACGCCGACGCGGGCCCGCTGCGGATCAACGTCAACCTCTCGCCCTGCCAGCTGACCCACCCGGGCCTGGTCCAGGACACGGTCGACATCCTGGAGCGTGAAGGACTCGACGCCGACGTGCTCTGCCTGGAGGTCACCGAGTCCGCGCTGATCGGTGCCGACGACGACCTCCTGAAGCCGCTGCGACGTCTCGCCGAGATGGGCGTCGACATCGCCCTCGACGACTTCGGCACCGGCTACTCCAACCTCGCGAACCTCCGCCGCCTGCCCGTGAGCATCCTCAAGCTGGACCGCTCCTTCACCCAGGGCATGCAGCAGTTCCCGGCGGACCCCGTCGACCTCAAGATCGTCGAGGGGATCGTTTCGCTCGCCCACAGCCTCGACCTCGCGGTCACGGTGGAAGGCGTCGAAACGGGCGCGCAGGCCGAGCAGTTGCGGATACTGGGCTGCGACACGGCCCAGGGCTGGTACTACGCCCGCCCGGGCCCACCGGAGCGGTTGCACGAGCTGGCGCTGGTGGACGCCACCGGCTGATCGACCGGACGGGCCTGGGGGGTGATCCGAACGACACCCCCCCAGGCCCGGCGTGGTCTCCTGGAACGGAGAGTGCGCCGCCGTCCGTGGCCCCCGTAGCGGGGGGGCGTCGCGAAGGAATCGGGGGAGGAGTCGCGCATGACGGGCGAGCAGCCGATCGTGGGCCGGGAGACGGAGCTCGTCGAGCTCTCCCGGCTGGCCGCGTCGCCCGACGGCCGGGCCCTGCTGCTGCGCGGCGAGGCGGGCGTCGGCAAGAGCGTCCTGCTGGACGCCGCCGCCGCGCACGCCACCGCGCTCGGGCACCGCGTCGTCCGCGCGGCCGGGGTGGAGGCCGAGACGCAGCTGCCGTTCGCGGGCCTGCACCAGCTGCTGTACCCGCTGCTCCCGGAGGCCGCCGACCTGGACCAGGTCACCCGGGCCGCCTTCGACACCGTGTTCGGGCGTACGACGGGCGAGGCGCCCTCCGTGATGGCCCTGGGCATCGCCGTACTCGATCTGCTGGCGCTGGTCTCCGGAGACGTACCGCTGCTGGTGGTCGTCGACGACGCGCACTGGTTCGACCCGCAGAGCGCCGAGGTGGGCCGGTTCATCGCCCGCCGCCTGTCCGCGCACGCCGTGCGGATGGCCATCGGCGTACGGGAGGACATCCCCTCCGCGTGGGACGCGGCCGGACTGCCCGAGCTGGCCGTCCCCGCGCTGGCGGCCGGGGCGGCCGCGGCCCTCCTCGACGCGCACGCCCCGCACCTCCAAGAGACCCTCCGCCGTCAGGTCCTCGACCAGGCACAGGGCAACCCGCTCGCCCTGCTGGAACTGCCACGCGCCCTCGACGAAGGCACCGCCCGCGGCGTGGAGCCCGGTGAACTGCCGCTCTCCCGGCGGCTGGAACAGCTCTACGGCGACCGGATCAAGACCCTCGCCCCCACCGAACGCGCCGAGCTGCTGCGGGCCGCGCTGGACGGCGTCGGTACCGGCGCCTCGCCCTCGCCCGCCGACCGGACCCGCTACCGGATGAGCGACGTCGACGGCGCCCTGGCCGCGGGACTGCTCACCCCGGGCACGGCCGACGGCGACTGGACCGGTCTCGTGTTCCGGCACCCGTTGGTCCGCTCCGCACTGCTGCAGTCGGCGACCCCGAACGAGCGGCGCGCCGCGCACGCGGAACTGGCCCGGCTGCACCACGCGGACATCGAACGCCACGCCGCCCATCTGGCGGCCGCCACGGTCGACCCCGACGAGGCCGTCGCCATCGTCCTGGAGCGCGCCGCCCGGTCCGCCACGGCCCGCGGCGGCGCCGCGTCCGCCGTCACGCTGCTCACCCGGGCCGCCGAACTCAGCCCCGGCGCCGGGCCACGCTCCCGCCGGCTGGGCGACGCCGCGTACGTGGCGGCCCAGTCCGCGCTGCTCGACCAGGCGCAGGAGCTGCGCGAAGCCTCCGACCGGCTGGCCGGTGCTCACCAGTCGCCCACCGCCGTGATCACCTCGGCGTACGCGGCGCTCTACCAGGAAGGCGACGTCCGCTCGGCCCACCGCCGTGTCGCCGCCGCGCTCGAAGCCCTTCCCGCGGACACCGAGGCGGAGATCCGGACCCGGCTGCTCAACCTGTTGCTGGCCATCAGCCTGTTCGCCGCCGACCCGGCCCTCTGGGCGGTCACCGACACCCTGGTCGACGTCGCGTCGACCGAGCCCTCGACCCTGCTCTACCGTGACGCGTTCGGCGATGTCGCCCGACGCGGAACGGGCGCGCGCGAGCGGGTCCAGGACGCGTTCGCACGGCTCGGCGAGGAGCAGCCCTGGGACGTCATGCGGCTCGGGGTGGCGGCGTACTACCTCGACGCGCTCGGCGACCACCGCCCGCTGGTGCGCCGCGTCGCCGACCGGGAGGCGGGCAGCGGGGCGGTCACCAACGCGATGACCCTGCTCCAGCTGGTCATGCTGGACCAGATCAACAGCGGCGAGTGGGACGCCGCCGAGCGGACCGGCAAGCGCGGCCTTGAGCTCACCACCACGCATGGCTACGCCCTGTTCGAGCACCAGTACCACGGCTTCCTGGGCCTGATCGCCGCCTGGCGCGGTGACACCGAGCGGGCCACCGCGGCGCTGAACCGGCTCGACCGATGGGCCCGCCCGCGCGGCGTCGGCTACCTCACCCAGCTCGCCGAGGCCATCGGCGCCGCCACGCACCTCACGGCCGGGGACTTCGAAGGGGCGTACGCCTACGCGAGCGGCCTCACCGCGCCGGGCGCCTTCACGCCCTGCTCCCAGCAGTCCCTGCGCACTCTGCTGGACCTGGTGGAGTCCGCCGTGCACACCGGGCGTGCCGACCAGGCCCGCGCCCACGCCCTCGCCGCCCTTGACCAGGGCCTGCCCGCGATCTCGCCGCACCTCGACTTCCTCACCGCCGCCGCCCTGGCGATGACCGCCGACGACACCGCGGCCCGGACGGCGTTCGAACAGGCGGTCACCCACCCCGCGGGGGCGGAGTTCCCCTTCGAGCTGGCCAGGGTGCGCCTCGCGCAGGGGATGTGGCTGCGCCGGGCCCGGGAGCGCGCGGCCGCCCGCGCGGTGTTCGAGGAGGCCGTCGAGACCTTCGACCGACTCGGCGCGCAGCCATGGGCCCGGCGGGCCCGGGCCGAACTACGCGCGGCCGGCGCGGCGGTCGGCGGGGCCGCGGAGGGAAGGGCCGACACGCTCACCGCGCAGGAGCGGCAGATCGCCGAGCTCGCCGCGAGCGGACTGAGCAACAAGGAGATCGGCGCCCGGCTGTTCCTCTCCCCGCGGACGGTCGGCGCGCATCTCTACCGGGTCTTCCCCAAGCTGGGCATCTCCTCGCGGGCGTCGCTGCGGGACGCGCTGGCGGAGGCGGGGCACTCCACCGAAGGTGGATGAGTCCCGACCCGCACGGACACCGCCCTACGTCGGTCACCACAGTCATTCGACCGATTCGGCGGCCATGACTGCCGAAGGAGTCTGGACTCATCGCGCCGCCCCCGGGGCGGCCCCGAGAAGTCCAGGAGAAGGCCATGTCCGACCCGCGCACCCCGCTCGTTCTCATCCACGGCCTGTGGCTGCACGCCGGCTCGTGGCAGCCGTGGATCGACCTGGCCGAGGAGCACGGCTACGCGCCGCTGGCACCCGGCTGGCCCGGCGAGGCCGGCACCGTCGCCGAGGCCCGGCGCCGCCCCGAGGCCGTCGCCGGGCTCGGCATCGACGACGTCACCGAGCACTACGCCGGGATCATCCGCTCCCTCGACCGCCCGCCGGTGCTCATCGGACACTCCTTCGGCGGACTGATCGCACAGAAACTGCTCGGTGCGGGCCTGGGCCGGGCCGCGGTGGCCATCGACCCGGCCCAGATCAAGGGCGTCAAGGCGCTGCCGCCGGCCCAGTTGCGGGCGGGCTTCCCCGTCCTGGGCAACCCCGCCAACCGGCGCCGCGCCGTTTCCCTGACCGCCGCGCAGTTCCGCTACGGCTTCGGCAACGCGCTGGAGCAGGCCGAGTCCGACGACCTGTACGAACGCCTCACCATCCCCTCGCCGGGGCGGCCGCTGTTCGAAGCCGCGTTCGCCAACTTCGCGCGGCGCTCCCCGGCGGCCGTGGCCACCGGCAACGCGGACCGCGGGCCACTCCTGCTGATCTCCGGCCAGGCCGACCACACCGTTCCCGATGTCGTGACCCGCTCGGCGTACAAGCTCTACGGCGACTCGTCGGCGGTCACCGAGCTCAAGCAGTTCCCCGACCGGGGCCACTCCCTGGTCGTCGACCACGGCTGGCGGACGGTGGCCGAGTACGTCCTGCGGTGGCTGTCCGAGCAGGGCATCCAGGGCCGGGACACCTCACACGTCTGACCCCGGGGCGCGCCTCGATCCGTGGCGCGCCTCATTTCACCGGTCGAATTGATCAAAGTAATCGAAGCAATCGAAGTAATCGAGGGAGCTGACAAGGATGAGCACGGAACTCCAGGGCAGGACCGCCGTCGTCACCGGCGCGAGCAAGGGCATCGGACTGGCCGTCGTCGAGGCGCTGGCCGGGGCCGGCGCGACGGTGATCGCCGGGTCGCGCACCACGACACCGGGTCTCGACGCGCTGGTCAAGCAGGGCAATGTCACCTGGGTACCGGTGGACCTGGCCGAACCCGGTGCCGCCGAGCGCCTCGTGGCGGCGACGGACGGCCGGCTGGACATCCTGGTCAACAACGTCGGCGCGGCCCCCGCCCGTATGGGCGGTTTCCTGTCGGTGACCGACGAGGACTGGCAGCGCACGGTCGATCTGAACCTCCTCACGGCCGTACGGGCCACCCGCGCCGCCCTGCCCTTGATGCTGAACGCCGGGCAGGGCTCGGTCGTGACGGTCGCCTCGGTCAACGCCACCCTGCCCGACCCGATGGTGATCGACTACAGCGCGAGCAAGGCCGCCCTGGTCGCCTTCTCCAAGGCACTGTCCAAGGAAGTCGGGCCCAAGGGCATCCGGGTCAACACCGTCAGCCCGGGCCCGGTGGAGACCGAGTTGTGGCTCGGCGGCGACGGGGTGGCGGCCACGGTCTCGGCAGCCGCCGGGATCACCCCGGACGACGTCGTCGCCCAGGTGTCCGGCGCCACGGTCACCGGCCGCTTCTCCCAGCCGTCCGAGGTCGCCGACCTGGTTCTCCTCCTCGCCGGTGACCGCTCCCGCAACATCACCGGCAGCGACTTCGTCATCGACGGCGGGTTCATCCCGACCTGGTGACGCACCCACCCGCCTCCGAAGCCCCGGCTCGGTCAGCGCTCCAGCAGCATCCGCTGGAGTTCGCGGGCCGCCCGGGGCGGAGCCACGTCACTGCGGTGGGCCAGGGCGATGGTGCGGTGGAGTCCGGGACGCGCGAGCGGTGTCACCCGCAGGCCGCGCCCCGAGCGCGTCGCGACCATGCGCGGGACGACGGCCACACCGAGCCCCGCCCTGACGAAACCCAGCACCGCGTCCATCTCGCCGCCCTCGACGGCGAAGTCCGGTTCGAAGCCCTCGGCCCGGCAGGCGGCGACGGTCAGTTCCCGCAGGTCGTAGCCGTGCCGGAACATCACCAGGCGTTCACCCTCCAGGTCGGGGATGCGCACGGTGCGGCCGGTGCCCGGCGCGGGCGCCTCCGGTGACGACACCACGACCAGGTCCTCGCGCAACAGCTCCACCGTCGTCAGCGCGGGGGAGGGGGCGGGGAGCGGGAGGACGACCAGGGCGAGGTCCAACGCCCCGCGCGCCAGTTCCCGTACGAGATCGTGGGAGCCGCCCTCCTCGATCAGCAGCCGGATACCGGGATAGCGGTCGTGGAAGGCGCGCAGTACGTCCGGAAGCAGGCCGGTGAGCAGGCTCGGTGTCGCGCCCAGGCGGACCCGGCCGCTGCGCAGCTGGGCCAGTTCCTGCACCTCGTGCCGGGCCGTGTCGGCGTCGGCCAGGATGCGCCGGGCCAGCGGCAGCAGCGCCTCGCCCGCGTCCGTCAGCGTGATGTTGCCCCGCGCGCGGAGAAAGAGGTCCGCCCCCAACTCCCGTTCCAGTGACTTGATCTGCTGGGACAGGGACGGTTGGGCGACATGGACCAGATCGGCGGCCCGGGTGAAGTGCCGGGTCTCGGCGACCGCCACGAAGTACTGGAGCTGCTGGAACTGCATCCACCCATCATAGGCGTCGGCTATCGAAACGAGCCGGACCATGTCTTGGACCGATCGGCACCCGCGGCCCTAGCTTCTGACACATGGCTCTGGCAACGCGGACGGACCGACGGCCGTCCATGGCACGCACCGCGTGGGACAGCACCGTCGGCAAGAAGACAGTGATGGCGGTCAGTGGCCTGATCATGCTGCTGTACCTGATCGCCCATGTGTACGGCAATCTGAAGATCTTCTTCGGGGCGAGCGATTTCAACCACTACGCCCACTGGTTGCGCACCATCGGTGAACCCGCCCTGCACTACGAGTGGGCCCTGTGGATCATCCGCGTGGTCCTGGTCGTCGCGGTCGTGGCGCACGCCGTCGCCGCGTACCAGCTGAGCCGCCGCGACATCAAGGCGCGCCCCGACAAGTACGTGCACAAGAAGCCGCGGGCAAGCTACGCCACGCGCACCATGCGCTGGGGCGGGATCATCCTCGCCCTGTTCATCGTCTGGCACATCCTCGACCTGACCACCGGCACCGTGCACTCCGGCGGCTTCCAGGAGGGCCACCCGTACCAGAACGTCGTGGACACCTTCTCCACCTGGTACGGCAACGTCATCTACATCGTCGCGATGCTCGCCCTCGGCCTGCACATCCAGCACGGCATGTGGAGCGCGTTCCAGACCCTCGGGGTCGGCAGCCGCACCCGCGACCGCGCCCTGAAGACCACCGCCAATTCCGTTGCGCTGCTGATCACGGTCGGGTTCATCTGCCTGCCCGTGGGCGTCATGACCGGAGTCGTGAGCTGACATGACTGCTTCCGCCGAATACACGGACTACACGACCGGCGAGCCGGTCGTCGACGCCAAGGCCCCTTCCGGCCCGGTCAACGAACGCTGGGACACCCGCCGCTTCGAGGCCAAGCTCGTCAACCCCGCCAACCGCCGCAAGCACACGGTGATCGTCGTGGGCACCGGTCTCGCGGGCGGCTCGGCGGGCGCCACGCTCGCCGAACAGGGCTACCACGTCGTCCAGTTCTGCTACCAGGACTCGCCCCGCCGCGCCCACTCGATCGCCGCTCAGGGCGGCATCAACGCGGCGAAGAACTACCGCAACGACGGCGACTCCGTCCACCGGCTGTTCTACGACACCGTCAAGGGCGGCGACTTCCGGGCCCGCGAGTCCAACGTCCACCGCCTCGCGCAGATCTCGGTCGAGATCATCGACCAGTGCGTGGCCCAGGGCGTGCCGTTCGCGCGGGAGTACGGGGGTCTGCTCGACACCCGTTCCTTCGGTGGTGTCCAGGTGTCCCGCACCTTCTACGCCCGCGGCCAGACGGGCCAGCAGCTTCTGCTCGGTGCCTATCAGGCGTTGTCGCGGCAGATCGCGGCCGGCAACATCGAGATGCATCCGCGCACCGAGATGCTCGACCTGATCGTGGTCGACGGACGGGCGCGCGGCATCGTCGCCCGCGATCTCATCACCGGCCGGATCGACACCTACTTCGCGGACGCGGTCGTCCTGGCCAGCGGTGGCTACGGCAACGTCTTCTATCTCTCGACGAACGCCATGAACTCCAACGCCACCGCCGTGTGGCGGGCGCACCGGCGTGGTGCCTATTTCGCCAACCCCTGCTTCACCCAGATCCACCCGACCTGTATTCCGCGGACCGGCGAGCACCAGTCCAAGCTCACCCTGATGAGCGAGTCGCTGCGCAACGACGGCCGTATCTGGGTCCCGAAGGCCAAGGGCGACACGCGCCCGGCGAACGAGATCCCCGAGGACGAGCGCGACTACTACCTGGAGCGCATCTATCCGTCCTTCGGCAACCTGGTACCGCGTGACATCGCCTCCCGCGCCGCCAAGAACGTCTGCGACGAGGGCCGCGGCGTGGGCCCGGGCGGACAGGGCGTCTACCTGGACTTCGCCGACGCCATCCGGCGGATGGGCAGGGCGAAGGTCGAGGAGAAGTACGGCAACCTCTTCGACATGTACGCCCGGATCACCGCCGAGGACCCGTACACCGTGCCGATGCGGATCTACCCGGCCGTGCACTACACGATGGGCGGGCTGTGGGTCGACTACGACCTGCAGACCACCGTGCCCGGCCTGTTCGCGATCGGCGAGGCCAACTTCTCCGACCACGGGGCCAACCGTCTCGGCGCCTCGGCGCTGATGCAGGGCCTGGCCGACGGCTACTTCGTCCTGCCGTCCACCATCAACGACTACCTCGCCCGCAACCCGCACCACGTCGACGTGACGGACGAACACCCCGCCGTCCAGGAGGTGCTGGCCGAGACCGAGGACCGGCTGCGGCTGCTGCTGGCCGTCGACGGCGACCGCACCCCCGACTCCTTCCACCGCGAACTCGGCGAACTCATGTGGGAGTTCTGCGGCATGGCCCGCACCGAGACGGGCCTGCGCAAGGCGCTCGAGCGCATACCGCAGATCCGTGAGGAGTTCTGGCGCCGGATCAAGGTCCCGGGCACCGGCGAGGAGTTCAACCAGTCACTGGAGAAGGCCAACCGCGTCGTCGACTACCTCGAGCTCGCCGAGCTCATGTGCCTCGACGCGCTGCACCGGTCCGAGTCCTGCGGCGGTCACTTCCGTGAGGAGTCCCAGACCCCGGACGGCGAGGCGGCCCGCAAGGACGAGGAGTTCACCTACGCCGCCGCCTGGGAGTTCACCGACACCGGCGCCGCACCCGTCCTGCACAAGGAAGACCTGGTCTTCGAGTACGTCCACCCCACCCAGCGGAGCTACGCATGAAGCTCACCCTGCGCGTCTGGCGCCAGAAGAACGCCGACGCCGACGGAGCGATGTCCACGTACGAGGTGGACGACATCTCGGCCGACATGTCCTTCCTGGAGATGCTCGACACCCTCAACGAGGAGCTCATCCTCAAGGGCGAGGACCCCGTCGCCTTCGACCACGACTGCCGCGAGGGCATCTGCGGCGCGTGCAGCCTGGTCATCAACGGCGACGCACACGGGCCCGAACGCACCACCACCTGCCAGCTGCACATGCGGTCCTTCCAGGACGGCGACACGATCGACGTCGAGCCGTGGCGCGCCTCCGCCTTCCCCGTGGTCAAGGACCTCGTCGTGGACCGGTCGGCCTTCGACCGGATCATCCAGGCCGGCGGCTACATCACCGCCCCGACCGGCGCCGCGCCCGAGGCCCACGCGACGCCCGTGCCCAAGCCCGACGCCGACTTCGCGTTCGAGCACGCCGAGTGCATCGGCTGCGGTGCGTGTGTGGCCGCCTGCCCCAACGGGGCCGCGATGCTCTTCACCTCGGCGAAGATCAACCACCTGAACGTGCTGCCGCAGGGGGCGCCCGAGCGGGAGACACGGGTGCTGGACATGGTCGCGCAGATGGACGAGGAGGGCTTCGGCGGCTGCACCCTCACCGGCGAATGCGCCACCGCCTGCCCGAAGGGGATCCCGTTGGTGTCCATCACCGGGATGAACAAGGAGTGGCTGCGGGCGACTCGTAAGTCGGGGCGCCGCTGAGGTCACCTGTTCACACAGCGTTCGCCGGATCTGTGCGGACGGGCGGGGCCGGGAGTGGTGCTCGTTCCCGGTCCCGTCTCACATCCGGGCGAATCTCCTGGCATTCAACATCCCCACATCCTGGCTCCTGGCACAGGTCACGCGCACGCCAACCGGCATCGGAAGAACAGGAGCGCGCGGGCCGTACCGAACCGGTCTGCCGCCGCTGTGCCGAACCGGCCCGTGACCAGGAGAGTGCCATGACCGGCGTTTCCACCCTCGACAGCCCCCCGCAGCCCCTGGCCCCCACCCGCTACACCGTCTCCCTCGCCCGTTCCGAGGCCGACGTCCAGGCCGCGCAGCGGCTGCGGCACGACGTCTTCGCCGGAGAGATGGGTGCCCTGCTGACCACGCCGCAGCCGGGGCTCGACATCGACGCCTTCGACGCCTACTGCGATCACCTGCTGGTCCGTGACACGCTGACCGACCAGGTCGTCGGCACCTACCGCCTGCTGCCCCCGGAGCGCGCCGCGATCGCCGGCCGGCTCTACTCGGAGGGCGAGTTCGACCTGACTCCGCTCGACGCGATCCGTCCGGGACTCGTGGAGGTCGGGCGTTCCTGTGTGCACCCCGACCACCGCGACGGCGCGGTCATCGGCCTCATCTGGGCCGGGATAGCCCGCTACATGGTCGAGGGCGGCCACGAGTGGCTCGCGGGCTGCTGCTCGATCCCGCTCGCCGACGACGGCGCGCTCGCGGCCGGAACCTGGGACCGGGTGCAGGCCAAGTACCTGGCACCGGACGAGTACCGGGTACGACCGCTGCTGCCCTGGACCGCCGAGGGTGCCACCGGAGAGCCCCGCACCGAACTGCCCCCGCTCCTGCGCGGCTATCTTCGGCTCGGCGCCTGGGTCTGCGCCGCGCCCGCGCACGACCCGGACTTCGGGGTCGCGGACCTGTTCGTGCTGCTGTCGATGCGCAGGGTCAACCCGCGCTATCTGCGGCACTTCCTCTCGCTCGTCCCGGCCTGATGAGCGTCTGGCTGCCCAGCGCGCCCTGCACCCCCAGGGCGTGCGTCGAGCCGACGGGGTCCGCCACGGCCGTCCCGCGGGCCGCACTGCGGCTCGCGGCGGTCCTGGCCGTGGTCGCCACCGGGGTCGTGCTGCTGCCGTTCGGCGGGCGGATCCCCGCCGAAGTGGTACGGCGCTGGTGCCGGGCGATCGTGCGGGCCGCGGGCGTCCACGTCCGGATCACCGGCGCCGCCGCACCCACCGGCGGGCTGCTGATCGTCGCCAACCACATCTCCTGGCTGGACATCCCGCTCCTCGCCGCCGTCCGGCCGGCCCGGATGCTCGCCAAGTCCGAGATCCGGCAGTGGCCGGTGGCGGGACCGCTGGCCGCGCGCGGCGGAGTGCTGTTCATCGAGCGCGACCGGCTGCGCGCACTGCCGGACACGGTGGCGCGGATCGCCGGGCTGCTGCGCGACGGGGCGGCCGTCGTGGCCTTCCCGGAGGGCAGTACCTGGTGCGGCAGGGCGCAGGGGCACTTCCGGCGGGCCGTTTTCCAGGCCGCGCTCGACGCGGGGGTGCCGGTCCAGCCGGTGCACATCCACTACCGGCTGGCCGGGGGAATGGCGAGCACCGCGCCCGCCTTCGTCGGGAACGACTCGCTGCTCGCCTCCCTGTGGCGGGTCGCCTCGGCGCGCGGACTGGTGGCGGAGGTCGAGGTACGGCCCACGCTCGCGCCGGGCAGCCATCCGGACCGACGGGGCCTGGCCCGCGCGGCGCAGGGCGGGTTGCATCCCCAGGGCGCACGGGCGTCGGTCCCCGTACATCGCTGACGTATCAGGACGGGGCGACCTGGAGGGACAGGGGCCGGTGGCCGGCGGTACAGGCCCTACCGGCCCCCGGCGAGCACCCGGGCGAGATACGGCGCCGTCGTGCTCCCCTCCGTCCGCGCCACCTCGGCCGGGGGTCCCGCGGCCACGATCCGCCCGCCCGCGTCCCCGCCGCCCGGACCGAGGTCGATCACCCAGTCCGCGCCGGCGACCACCGTCATGTCGTGCTCGACGACCACGACGGTGTGACCCGCGTCGACCAGGCCGTGCAACTGCCGCATCAGCACCTCGACATCGGCGGGGTGCAGCCCGGTCGTCGGCTCGTCGAGGAGATAGAGGGTGTGCCCCCGGCGGACCCGCTGCAACTCGCTTGCCAACTTGATGCGTTGGGCCTCGCCACCGGACAGCTCCGTGGCGGGCTGTCCGAGCCGCAGATAGCCCAGACCCACATCGAGGAGCGTGGCGAGGCTGCGGGCGACGGCCGGGGTGTCGGTGAAGAACTCCGCCGCGGCCTCCACCGTCATGTCCAGGACCTGTGCGATGTTCCGTTCGCGGTACGTCACTTCGAGCGTCTCGGGGTTGTAGCGCGCCCCACCGCAGTCCGGACAGGGAGCGTAGGTGCTCGGCAGGAACAGCAGCTCCACGCTCACGAATCCCTCGCCCTGGCAGGTCTCGCAGCGCCCGCCCGCGACGTTGAAGGAGAAACGCCCCACCCCGTAGCCGCGCCTTTGCGCCTCCCGCGTCGCGGCGAAGACCTTGCGCACGACGTCGAAGAGGCCCGTGTACGTGGCGAGATTCGAGCGCGGGGTACGGCCGATGGGCTTCTGGTCGACGGAGACGAGCCGTCCCACTCCCTCCAGTTCCTCGGTCACCTCGCCGATGAGGGTGGACTTGCCCGAGCCGGAGACGCCCGTGACGGCGGTGAACACACCGAGCGGGAACGCGGCACTCACCTCGCGCAGGTTGTGGCGGCTCACCGGACCCACCTTCAACTGGCCTTGTGGGGAACGGACTTCACGCTCCGGCGCCGGGGAGCGGTCGAAGAGGAAGCGGGCCGTGGCCGACTCCTGCACCCCGGCGAGCTCCGCCACCGGACCGCTGTGCAGCACCCGCCCGCCGTGCTCACCCGCCCGCGGACCGACGTCGACGAGCCAGTCGGCACCGCGGACGACATCCAGATGGTGCTCGACCACGAACACCGAGTTGCCCGCCGCCTTCAGTCGGTCCAGGACCGTGAGCAGGGCCTCCGTGTCCGCCGGGTGCAGACCCGCGGACGGCTCGTCGAGGACGTAGACGACACCGAACAGACCGGAGCGCAACTGCGTGGCCAGCCGCAGTCGTTGCAACTCGCCCGCGGAGAGCGTCGGGGTGGCCCGGTCGAGGCTGAGGTAACCGAGGCCGAGTTCGACGACGGGGGCGATCCGCGCCCTGAGGTCGTCGGTGAGGACACGGGCCGTCTCCCCCCGCGGCTCCAGGGTCCCGGCCAGCTCGGACAGCGGCAGCGCGGCCAGTTCGGCGATCGTACGGCCGGCGAAGGTCACGGCCAGCGCCTCGGGGCGCAGCCTGCTGCCGCCGCACACCGGGCACGGGGCGCTGGTCAGGAACCGCTCGGCCCTCGCCCGCAGCGTCGGGCTCTTCGAATCGGCGAACGTCTTCATGACGTAGCGCCGGGCGCTCATGTACGTGCCCTGGTAGGGGCGTTGGATCCGGTCCGCGTCCCGCACCGGATGCACGGTGACGACCGGCTGCTCGTCCGTGAACAGGATCCACTCCCGCTGCTCGGCGGGCAGCTCGCGCCACGGCCGGTCCACGTCGTAGCCCAGCGCGTCGAGGACGTCGCGCAGGTTCTTGCCCTGCCAGGCACCGGGCCACGCGGCGATCGCGCCCGCGCGGATCGACAGCGACGGGTCCGGGACCAGCGACTCCTCGGTCGTACGGTGGACCCGGCCGAGACCGTGACAGGCCGGGCAGGCCCCGGCGGCGGTGTTCGGCGAGAAGGCGTCCGAGTCGAGGCGTTCGGCGCCCCGCGGATAGTCGCCCGCGCGCGAGAACAGCATCCGCAGGGAGTTGGAGAGGTTGGTGACCGTGCCGACGGACGAGCGCGAGGTGGGCGCCGAGCGGCGCTGCTGGAGCGAGACAGCGGGCGGCAGTCCGGTGATGTCCCCCACCTTCGGCGCCCCGACCTGGTGGATCAGCCGCCGCGCGTACGGCGCGACCGACTCGAAGTAGCGTCGCTGGGCCTCCGCGTAGATCGTGCCGAACGCCAGCGAGGACTTGCCCGAGCCCGAGACGCCCGTGAAGACCGCGAGGACATCGCGCGGAATGTCGACGTCCACACCCTGGAGATTGTGCTCGCGGGCACCCCGCACACGGACATATGAATCGTGGCGGCCGTGCGGGTCGGACATCGACGGGACTCCTGGGGGGGCGGGGCAAACCCCACGATCCTAGTCCGAGGCCAGTCCCGCGACCCGGGCGAGCCCGCGGAAGGAGTCCAGCAGGGACTGGCGGTCGTACGTACTGGTCGTGACCAGTACCTCCTGCGCGCCGGTCTCCTCGATCAACGTCTCCAGCTCGTGCTCGACCTGCTTCTCGGTGCCCGCGATCTGCCCCGCGAGCGCCGACTCGTAGAAATGCCGCTCCTTGCCGTTCATCGCGAGGTCCTCGACCCGCTCGGCGGGCGGCAGCGGCGGGAACGTGCCGTGCGTGCGGGAGTACGCCATCGACCAGGCCTCCGGGAGGAGCAGCCGCCTCGCCTCCTGTGGGGTCGCGGCGACCGCGACGGCACCGGAGACGACGACGTACGGCTCCGCGGCCCAGACGGAGGGGCGGAACGTCGCGCGGTAGTGGTCGATCCCGCGCCGCATCTTCTCCCGGTTCCTGATGTCCCCGATGACCAGGGGCAGGCCCGCCCGCGCCGCGATCGTGGCGCCCTCGTTCAGGGCGAGCACGAAGGGCGGCACGGTCAGCCCCTCCGAGGGGCGCGCGTGCACCCCCGCCGACGACGGGCCGCGGAACCAGCCGAGCAGCTCGTCGAGCTGCCCCGCGAAGTCGTCGGCGACGTCCTTGTCCCGCCCCAGCGCCCTGCGCACCCCGTCCGTGAAACCGACCGAACGCCCGAGCCCCATGTCGATCCGCCCGGGGAACAGGGACTCGAGCACACCGAACTGCTCGGCCACGACCAGGGGCTGGTGGTTGGGCAGCATCACCCCGCCGGTACCGACCCTGATCTTCCGGGTGGCGGCGGCGACCGCGGCAGCCAGCACGGTGGGCGCCGACCCCGCGACCCCGGGTACGCCGTGATGCTCCGAGACCCAGATCCGGTGGTATCCGAGCCCTTCGAGCTCCTGGGCCAGCCGCACGGTGTCCCGCAGGGCCTCGGCGACGTCGTGCCCCTCGCGGGTGCGCGAGCGGTCCAGGACGGAGAAACGCGTCGCGCCGAGACGGGAGTCCCGTCCCCGCGGAGCTGCGTGATCGAGTGGGCTCGGCATGGTCCTTCGGATGATACGGACCTCGCGCCGCCTCGGCCGTCACAGGGCGTCGCGGGGGATGGTCGGACGACCGGGGGCGCGCTCAGTCCTTGAAGTAGTGGCCCGCTTCGAGGTCCGGGACGAGTGCGGGGTGCTCGGGACGCCATCCCAGCAACTTCTGGGTCAGGGCGCTGGAGGTCGGGTTGTCCAGGGGCACGACGGCGGCCAGAAAGCCGAAGTGGCGGCTCGCGTCCTCGGCGGCGACACCCGCGACCGGCAGCTTCAGCCGGCGGCCGATGAGCTCGGCGATGTCACGGAAGGGCACACCCTCGTCGGCGGCCCCGTGCAGGATCGAGCCGGCCGGGGCGGCTTCCAGCGCCAGCCGGAACAGGTGCGCCGCGTCGAGCCGGTGCACGGCGGGCCAGCGGTTCGATCCGTCGCCGACGAAGGCCGACACGCCGGTCTTGCGGGCGATGTCGATCAGGGCCGGGACGAAGCCCTTGTCGCCCTCGCCGTGCACGGTCGGCGAAAGCCGCACGACCGACGCGCGCACCCCGCGCGCGGCCAGGGCCATCGTCGCGTTCTCCGATGCGATCCGGGGCGCCCCCGACCCGGGATCGGGCGCGACCTCCTCGGTCCCGAGGCGGCCCGGCGCCATCATGGTGAGCATCAAGGTTCCCGAGGTGACCACGAGCGGCCTGCCGGTCCCTTCGAGCGCCGCGCCGAGAGCCTCGACGGCACGCAGATCCAGCTTGCCGTTGGCGACGTAGTCCGAGAAGTCGTGGTTGAAGGCCAGATGGATGACGCCGTCCGCCGCGGCGGCACCGTCGTGCAGACTGTCCGGATCGTCGAGGGCGCCGCGGTGCACCTGGGCGCCGACGGCCGTCAGCGCCGCGGCGGCGGTGTCCGAGCGGGCGAGGCCGACGACCTCGTGGCCGGCATCGAGGAGTTCACGAACGACGGCGGAACCGATGAATCCGGTGGCGCCGGTGACGAATACGCGCATAGTGCATTCCTTCGACAAGACGAATGACAAGACGAACGACAGGACGAACGACAGGACGAACGACAGGACGAACAGGGTCCGGCCCGGTGCAGGACCAGGGCGGTGATTCCACCCTGCGCGCACGGAGCGCTCCGGGTCCAAGACCTGTTCCGCATCCGGCGATACGTCCGAGGCATCACCACAGCTCAGACGCCGCCCCACAGCCATGCCGCCACGGAGTCCACCCGGGCCTGCCGACCGTCGTACGAACTCCTCGGCGGCAAGTACCGCGCCGCGCTCCGCGACTAAGCGAACGGCGATCGGGAATGGCTTTCCCGGAGCTCTTGTCGGCGGCTCGCCGCGGGCGTGTCGGCGGGAGCCCTTCCACCCCACGGAAAGCAGGAGTGAGCATGCAGTACGTGAAGCTCGGTTCGACGGGCCTGGACGTGTCCCGGATCTGCCTGGGCTGCATGAGTTTCGGGCTGCCCGACCGGGGGCCCCACGAGTGGACGCTCGACGACGAGGGCGCCCGCCCGCTGATCCGTCGCGCGCTGGACGCCGGGATCACCTTCTTCGACACGGCGAACGTCTACTCCGACGGCACGAGCGAGGAGATCGTCGGACGCGCGCTGGCGGAGTTCGCGCGCCGCGACGAGATCGTCATCGCCACCAAGGTGAACGGCGCGATGCACGACGGTCCCAACGCGCGCGGCCTGTCCCGCAAGGCCGTCATGACGGAGATCGACAACAGCCTGCGCCGCCTGGGCACCGACTACGTGGACCTCTACCAGATCCACCGCTTCGACCCCGCCACTCCCGTCGAGGAGACGATGGAGGCCCTGCACGACGTGGTGAAGGCGGGCAAGGCCCGTTACATCGGCGCGAGTTCGATGTACGCGTGGCAGTTCTCCAAGGCCCAGTACACGGCCCGGCTGAACGGCTGGACGCGGTTCGTGTCCATGCAGAACCACTACAACCTCCTCTACCGCGAGGAGGAGCGCGAGATGCTGCCGCTCTGCGCGGACCAGGGCGTCGGCGTACTGCCCTGGAGCCCGCTCGCCCGCGGCCGGCTCACCCGGGACTGGGACGTCAGTACCGAGCGCAGCCGCACCGACGAGTACGGCAAGCGGCTCTACCAGCCGGGCGACCGGGAGATCGTCGACGCCGTCGCCCGCATCGCCGCCGAGCGCGACATCCCGCGCGCCCGGATCGCCCTCGCCTGGCTGCTGCGCCGCGACACGGTGACCGCGCCCATCGTCGGTGCCACCAAGGTGGAACACGTCGACGACGCGGTGGCCGCCCTCGACGTGGAGCTCTCGGAGAAGGAGATCGAACAGCTGGAGGAGCCGTACACGCCACATGCGATCAGTGGGCACTGACGCGTGGCGCGGGGGTCATTGAATCCACAGCCGACTGACGTCGAAGGCCCCCGCCCGCCCCCCGTGTCGCCCCGCCGCCCGCACCGCGGTCGCCCTGGTCCCGCCCCCGGGCGGGAGCTCGACCGCGGTGGCGGCGGGGATGCCGAACAAGCCGATCACCACGGCCTCCGGCGCCGGCACCGTCCCGCCCTCCACGACGAGATCGCCCTCGTCCACGCAGACGCGAACGGCCGTACCTCCACCCCCGGCGGCTACGCCCGGGCCCCGGGCCCGCGACCGAGCCGCGTACCCGCCGGACCCGTACCTCCAGCCCCGTCCCTGGAAGACCCGTAAGGATTTTCGCGTGAACGACGATCGCAGCCGCCGCACCTCCCGGACGGCGACCGCCCGGCGGCTGGGCAGACGCTCCGTCCTCGCCGTCATCGGCGCCGGTGTGGTCAGCGCTTGTACGTCCGGCAGGCCTGAGCCGAAGAAGACGCCCGACCAGGCTTCCGTGTCGGCCGCATCCACCGCCCGCGTCACGGTCACGCCCAAGACCGGCACGGCGAACACAGCGGTGGTGGGCACGCTCTCCGTCTCCGTCCGCAGGGGCAGCCTCACCTCGGTGACGGTCACCGCCGAGGACGGCACCCGGTTGTCCGGCGCGTTCTCCGCCGACCGCACCCGCTGGACACCGTCCGGCAGGCTCTCCCCGTCCACCAGGTACTCGGTCCGCGCCGTCGCCACCGACAGGACCGGCCGCGAGGCGCTGGCCAACACCGTCTTCACCACCGTCGCGCCCGAGGCCACCCTCGTCGCCCACTTCACCCCCGAGGACGGCTCGACCGTCGGCGTCGGCATGCCGGTCTCGCTCACCTTCGGCCACGCCGTCACCGACAAGAAGGCCGTCGAGCGGGCGGTGACCGTGACCTCCACGGCCGGAGTGGAGATCGCCGCCCACTGGTTCGGCGACACCCGCCTCGACTTCCGCCCCGAGAACTACTGGCCCGCGGGCACCAAGGTCACCCTCTCCCTGCGGCTGCGCGGCGTCGAGGGCGCGAGCGGCCGCTACGGCGTCCAGCACAAGGACGTCACCTTCACCGTCGGCCGCGACCAGACCAGCCTGGTCGACGTCGCGAAGAAGACCATGGTCGTACGGCGTGACGGCCGCGCGGTACGCACGATCCCGATCACCTCCGGATCGCCCGGACACACCACCTGGAACGGCAGGATGGTGATCTCGGAGAAGTATCCGCAGACCCGCATGGACGGCTCCACCGTCGGCTTCGGCGGCGAGTACGACATCCCCGACGTCCCGCACGCCATGCGTCTGACCACCTCCGGCACCTTCGTCCACGGCAACTACTGGTCGCCTGCCGCGACCTTCGGCACGTGGAACGTCAGCCACGGCTGTGTCGGCCTGCACGACACCCAGGGCGCCAAGGACACCGGCACGCCCGCCTACTGGTTCTACGAGAACTCGCTCGTCGGTGACGTCGTGGAAGTGGTCAACTCCCACGACGACACCGTTCAGCCCGACAACGGCCTGAGCGGCTGGAACATGAGTTGGACCCGGTGGCGGGCGGGGAGCGCGCTCAGCTGAGGCGCTCCGAGCGGCCGCCCGCGCGGTCGTCCTCGGCCGCGTAGGCGGCCAGCCACGCCAGCGGCGCGTTCCAGTTGATGGCCACCTCGTTCGTCGAGTACGAACCGATGTCGTCGATGTAGCAGGCCTGGGGCGCGCAGCCGGGCAGGTGCTCCTGCGCGACCGGGTCCTGCAGCCCGCTGTTGGGGCCGCCCGCGAGGGAACCCGCCGGCGGGTGCGGCAACGAGGCGTCGTACTGGTGCGCCCAGAAGCGGTGATGCTGGTTGTCGGAGTACCGCTCCCCGTATCCGGTCACGTACGACTGGCCCAGGGCGTTGCGACCCAGCAGGTAGTCCATCGACTCCAGCACTCCGGCGCGGTAGCGCGGGTCCCCGGTCAGTTCCTGCGCGGTGGCCATGACGATCGCGTTGTCGGTGACCGCGCTGTTGGAGCCCCAGACGTAGCCGGTGGCGGGGATCGGGACGGCGTATCCCTGGCCGGCCATGGTGGACAGATAGCCGTCCGCGGCCGCGGTCACCGAGGCGCGCACCCGCCTGAGGTCGGACGCGGGCAGCCCGCCCCGTACGGTCGCCAGCGTCAGCCTGCCCAGGGCGGCGGTGTCGGCCCAGCTGAAGCCGCCGGGCGTGAAGGCGTTCGCGGCGGTGTGCCAGGGCGAGGAGGTCACCGCGTCCCGGTAGGCGCGCTCACCGGTCGTGGCGTACAACTCGGCGGACGCCCAGTAGAACTCGTCGCCGACCTGGGTGTCGCCATAGGCCCCACCGCCGGTGCTGTCCGAATCCGGCGCGTACATCGCGGGGTTGGCCCGCGCCGCCGTCCAGGCCTTGCGGGCGGCGGTCAGACACCGGTTCGCGAACGCGGTGTCGTAGGGCCGGAAGACACGGGCGCACTGGGCAGCCGTGGCCGCCAGGTTGAGGGTGGCCGCGGTGGACGGGGGGTGGAGCTCGCGCGGCTGAGCGTCCTGCTCGGGCCGGGTCGGCAGGCCGGTCCAGGCGGCGTCATGGACTTTGTGGAACGCCATTCCCGCGTACGGTCTGCCGTCCGGCACCTGCATCCGCATCAGGAAGTCGAGCTCCCAGCGCGCCTCGTCCAGGACGTCGGGCACTCCGTTGCCGCGCTCGGGAACGCGCAGCGTCGAGTCGCCGAGCGCGGACGCGGTGCCCGCTCTCTTCGCCCGCTCGAAGGAATTGACGAGCAGCCAGGTGGAAATGCCGCCGTTCACGACGTATTTGCCGTGGTCTCCCGCGTCGTACCAACCGCCCCTGACGTCCTGCTTGTAGTCGCACACCCCGGACTGACAAGGCACGTTCGTGTCCCCCTGGTTGGGGGCGACTCCGAGATGCCCGGCGGGCCGCGCATAGGCGGAACCCACCAGGGAGGCTTCGATCGGTATGCCGCTGCGCTGGTGATAGAAGAAGGCCAGCGCGTCGGAGCGCAGCCCGTCGTAGAGGTCCGCGCGAATGTCGAAGGGATCGCTGGCCGTTCCGTCGGCGATCAGGACGTAACCCGAACCGGTCCGTCCGTACGAGGAGAAGTCGGCGACCTGCGTCGGTTGCCCGGAGGCCGCGTCCGTGCCCCGGCCGACGGTCGACCCCGAGGCGACCACCTTGCCCGAGGCGGCGCGCAGCTGCCAGGTGAGCGGCTGCGCGGCGGAGGTGACCACGGTCGCGCGCTTGGGGCCGTCCGGCAGATAGCCGACTTGGTTGACCCGTACGGCTGTTGTCGCCGTGGCGGCGGTGGAAAGCCCCGCCGCGGAGGGGGCGGTCGCGAGACCGCCGACGAGTAATGTCCCCGCGAGCAAGGCGGCCGCCAGGTGTTTTGGGCGGCTGCGGGGCAACGGGAATGCGGACATGAGCGGCTCCCAGCGGGTGAAGTGAATCCTGTGCCGTGGCCACGAGAGGGTGGACGACGGAGAATGGGAGCGCTCCCAATATCGAGCATTGCATGGGCATGCCAGGCCGTCAACGGGTGGGTGGGCGCCCTTCCGCCCTTCGACGGCCTGGTGGGGGGCTTGTGTGCGACCGCTCGACCGATGGTCGCGGGGGATTACGAATTCCCTTTGTGGGGTCCCGGCTGACGTTTGGTCAATAAGCCGACGCTCGACGGAAAAGGGAAGGTGACGAGATCTCTTGTTTCGGCTCGGCGCACTGTGCAAAGGTGTGCGTTGTTGGCGTGCAGACAATTCGCTTCCTTCTGTACGCGCACGGTGTGCCCGCGCGCCCCTCGCTTCAAAAGAGCTGTCGCAGAGGGCGTTCGCGGTAACAACCCCCCCATGGGTAGTCCCTCCGCTTCGACGGGTGGGCTACATACCCATTGGTATGGACTAATTCCTGCGTTACCTTTGGGAGGAAAGCGGACGTGAATGACGCGGTACTGTCTCATTCCCCTGCGCCTGGTCGTTTGTTCGAGGTTTCGGATGAGAGGCTCGCGGCAGACCTGAAGAAGAGCTCGGGGAACACGCCCGCGCACCATCCCGTCGGGGAACTCCTGGACCGCCACTGGGAAGCGGTCTTCGCCTACGCGCGCCTGTGCACCAACGGTGTGCGTCCCGCCGGAATGCTCACCACGGCCGCTTTCACCCGGCTGTTCGGGGAATCGCTGCGGCAGACCGGGCCGACGGCCGCCTGGCGGCCGCAGTTGCTGGTCACCGTACGGCGTATGACCGCCGAATGGCTCGGAGACCAACGGCGGGAGATGCTCCACCCCGAACTGCTGGCCGATTCCGACAGTCGCGACCGGGTCATGGCACGGCTTCTGCCGCCCGAGAACAGACGGCAGTTGTCCCGCGCATTCCAGCGGCTTCCCGAGCCCGCCCGCTGTCTGCTGTGGCACACCGAGGTCGAGGCCGAGCAACTGGCCGTACCCGCTGGGCTGTTGGGCATCGGCGAGGACGGCGCCCTCGTGGAACTGCGGCGGGCCCTGGAACGCCTGCGTGAGGGCTGCCTCGAGATCCACCACGAGCTGGCCCCCGAGGAGGAATGCCGCCGCTTCCACCGGATGCTCGACGTGTCCCTGCGCCGCGGCGGCGTCGGCCTCGACGCCGACCTCAGCAGACACATGGGCCGATGCCGGCACTGCCGTGACACCGCCGACCAGTTGAGCCGGTTCGACGGCGACCTCGCGCTGCCGCTGGCCGAGGCCCTGCTCGGCTGGGGTGCCGCGGCCTACCTCGACTCCCGTCCCGGCCGCGTCGACGCGATCGTGGAAGTGACGGAGGTCCCGGACACCGTCCCGGCCGCGCACAGAATCCCTCCCCTCCCCAGGCACCCTCCCCTCCTCCCCGACCACGCCCCCCTTCCGCCGAGCGAGCCCCCGCGCCCCGCACCGCGCAGCCGCGCTTCCGGCGACTCCCGCCCCCCGACACACAGGGCACCCCGGCGCTCCCCGCGCCGCAACAACATCGCGCTGGCCGCGCTGACCGTGAGCGGAATGATCCTGGTCCCACTGGTCCTGTGGGTCACCCAGAACTCGGACGGCGCGCCCGGCGTGGCCGACGCCACCGGATCCTCGGGCTCGCCCAGTTCGGGCCCGGCCAAGGCACCCGGATCGAACCCGTCCTGGATAGGCACCGGCGACACGTCCAAGGGTGGCGTGCGCGGCCGGCTGCGCAACACCGAGACCGGGCTGTGCATCGGCATCGTGGGCAAGAAGCCCGTGAAGGGAATGGAGACCACGCTCACGTCGTGCTCCTCGGCGGCGAGCCAGGAATGGTCGTACGAGGACGACGGGCTGTTGCGCGATCTGGCCGCCCCCGACCTCTGCCTCGACTCCCACCTCGGTTATTCGGTCCAACTGGCGCCCTGTACCGGCGAGTCGCAGCCGGGCACCAAGAACGTGCGCTACGACTTCACTCTCCAGGGCATGGTGGTGCCCCGCTGGAACCAGGACCTGGCTCTCACCCCGGCCTCCACCAAGGGCGAGGCGTCCCTGGTCCTCAAGGTCCGTAAGGAGGAGTCCGACCAGCACTGGACGATGGACGCCTCGTCGCCCTCGCTCCAGATGGAGGCGGTCAACTGGGACTCCGCCGGACAGACGAAGACGTCGTCGAGCCACGCCTCTTCCGAGGCGTCGAAGACACCGTCGCCCAGCGTCCCCAAGTCCTCGCCCCGGCCCTCGGCCGAACCGTCGACGCCCGCTCCGGCCCCCTCGGCCTCGTCACCCGCCCACGGCTGCTCCCCGTACTACTACTGTGCGCCACCGAGCGGACAGTACGGCGGATCCGGTGATGACTACGGATACGGCTACGGCGGCTACGGGGACGGCGGTTACGGGGGCTACGGGGGATACGGCGGTTACGGACACGGCGACGGCGGCCAGGGCGGCCACCACTGACCCGTCCGGGACGGTCACACCGACTGCGGCCAGGCCACCCGTGCCTGGCCGCAGCCGCGTTCCTGCCCGGAGTCGTGTCAGCGGCCCGAGTCGTCAGGAACTCGCCGCGGCCGACGGCGAGGCAGGCGTGCCCAGGAACTCCGCCCAGCCGCCGAGGGGCGACTGCCCGGGGTCGAGGGTGCGCAGCTTGCGCAGAACCGCCGGATCCTGGGCCTCCAACCACTGGACGAGCTGGCGGAAGGAGACCAGGCGCACATCGTCGTGCCCGGCGATCTGCTCGATGGCCTGTTCGACCGCGTCCATGTATATGCCCCCGTTCCAGCGCTCGAAGTGGTTGCCGATGAAGAAGGGGGCGCGGTTGCTCTCGTAGGCGCGGCGGAAACCGGCGAGGTAGCTGTCACGGGCCTGGGTGCGCCAGGCGTCGTACATCGACTTGTCGCCGAGCGGGTTGGCGTTCGACTGGTTGGCCATCAGGTTGTAGTCCATCGACAGGACCTGGAAGGAGTGGCCGGGGAAGGGTATGGACTGCAGCGGGAAGTCCCATATCTTGCCGCCCTGGACCTTGCCCGGCCACATCTGCAGGCCGCCGGAGCTGCTGGCGTCGTACTTCCAGCCGAGGGCGGCGGCGGTCGGCAACAGGTTGGACTGGCCCTCCAGACACGGGGTGCGGCCGCCGATCAGCTCCTTCTCGTAGTCGAAGGGCAGCGGATCGAGGTCCGTGAAGCCGGTGTTCGTCTTCCACTCGGTGACGAACTTCTTCGCCTGCGCGATCTCGCTGCGCCACTCGGCGGGGGACCAGCGGCGCACCCCGTCCGCGCCGCAGAAGTGACCGTTGAAGTGGGTGCCGATCTCGTGGCCCTCCAGCCACGCGGCGCGGATCTGCTGGATCGTGGAGTGGATGTGCCGGTCGGAGAGATAACCGATCGCCGAGGCGCCCACGGGGTGCTGCGGCGGGCTGTAGAGGTGCTTCTTCGACTCGGGCAGGGTGTAGATGCCGCTGAGGAAGAACGTCATCGACGCACCGTGGTCGGCCGCCACCTTGCGAAAGCGGGAGAACAGCTGGTTGCTGAGCTCGCCCGCGCCGTCCCAGGAGAAGACCACGAACTGCGGCGGGCGCTCACCCGGCTTCAGCCGCTCGGCCTTCGGCTGCTTGGGCTGGGCCCCGGTGTCGGCGGTGGAGCCGTCGCCGATCAGCTTGGGCCGGGGGGACTTGTGGCTCGTGTCCCCCTTGGCGTCGCTGCCCACGGACCAGTCGTTCGTCGAGCACGCGGAGAGCGCGCCCAGGCTGCCCAGCGCGCCCGCCGATGCCGTCGCGGCCAGCAGACGCCTGCGTGAGATACCAGTCATGACCATCCCCCGATTCCTCGTTCCCTGTTTCCCTGGTGCCGCTCCCGCCCGCCGGGCCGGAGCGTTCCGTTCCTGTGACGCGCCACTCTTCGCGGTGTGCGTCACACGGTGTGATGCGCGGATGTTCGGGAAGGGTCGCCGGAACCGGCACGTGTTGCTGTTCCGTGACAAACCCCGCCGATCCGCGGGGCGGACGGCGGGGCAGGGGGAGCGGGGCCGACGGGGTCGGGCTCGAGGCCGGCTGGGGTCAGGTCGGGGTGGGGGGCGTCAGGCTGGAGTCAGGCCGGAGTCAGACGCCGTTGCCGGCGCGGACGACGGTCAAGGACACGGAAGAGGCGTTCCCGGACACGGGTACCGCGCCCTCCTTCCACGCCACCTTCAGCGGGTCCCGCTCGTCGGGCGGGGTGACGACCAGCGTGGCGGGCGTCGCCGTCTTGGCCCCGCTGACCTCCGGGTTCGAGAACGTCAGGCCCGCCCACGCGGTCTGCCCGGGGGCCAGCGTGACCGTGGTCGGCGTGTCGGCGGAGCGCTTCGGGTCGGGCCCGAGCTGCTTGCCGGACGCGTCGAGGAACGCCGCTCCGGGGTAGCCGCGCAGGGTGCAGGTGCGGTGGGAGCCGTTGGTGAGGACGACGGGGAAGTGCTCCTGGCCCGCGCCGGGGTCGTTGACGCCCACCGACACGCGCAGTTCGGAGGTGTGGCACCGGGTGCTCGACGCGCTGTTTTCGGTGCCTGACGAGGTGGCGGACGACGACTTCGAGGCCGATGACGACGTCGTGGCGGAACCGCTCGGGGCGGCGCTCGTGCCGGAGGAGTCCGCGGTCGCGTCGCCGGAGGCCGGCTGGGCCGCGCCGGGCAGCTTCTGCGGGGTGCTCGTCGTGCCCTTGTCGGTGCCGCAGGCCGTGAGCAGGCCGAGCAACGCGACACCCGCGACCAGCGCTGCCCTGCGGGCGGGGGAGGACGTACGGCGGACGGGAACCGCGTCGCCGGGCCGGAAGGTCGCCATGTCAACACTCCTTGGAATTCACCGCACGCGCCCTGACTCGGCGTGCGAACGGCGCTCTGTGCTCCGTCACCCGTGTCCGATGCGCGGGGACGCGAAATGGTTCGCGGATGGCACGCCGCATCTCCGCGGAACCCGGAACGGGGACCGCGATCCGGGCCTGCGCGCCTCTCGGAGGCTTCTCTCTCGGAAGCCTCCCTTTTGTCAGTATCTCCTCCAGGTCACCCTCTCGCCCGTACGGAGCCGAGCACCCGGTCGGTCGTCGCGGCGCTGCCGGCGGCCTGGCGGATCTGGACGTACAACTGTGGCTGCCGGTTCCCGACCGCCTGGACGAGCCCCGCCTCAGTGAGCGAGCCGTGGCTGCCCGAACAGGCGTTCCAGGTCCGGATCAGCCCGTGCCAGCGCGCGCCCGTGTAGGTGCGGCTGCCCTCGTAGTGGCAGTCGGTGTGGGCGATCGTCCCGACCTTGCCGCGGACGTCGCCCTGTTCGCTCAGGCCGACGAACACCCCGTCCACGCCCGAGCCCAGGTCCTGCCACTTCGCCAGGTCGTCCGCGACGACGAGACCGGGTTCATGCGTGTCCGACAGGCCCACGGTCCGTGGATTCCACCCGGAGTCCCTCAGTTGGCGACCCCACCCGCCCGGAACCTCGACCGAGAGCTGTCCGGAGGCGTCCGCGACCGTCGCGGTCGGGGTGTCGGACCGCCGGGTCACGAGGGCGGTGGTCACACCGGCCGCTCCGACCACGACCGCTGCGGCCACGGCCACCAGTACGGTCCGCCGACGGCGCCGGGGCACACGGACCGTCCCCATCGACACCTGCTCGGCCAGCCGCTCCAGCTCCACGGCCAGGCTCAGCGCCGTGGGCCAGCGCCGCTCGCGGTCGGGCTCCATGGCGCGCAGCAGCGCCCGCTGGACGTCCGGGGCCAGATCCGTACGGAGCCGCTCGGGTCGTACGACCTGGCCGGGCGGCCCGGGCACCGATCCCGTGACGAGGTGGTATCCGAGGGCGCCGAGGCTGTACACATCGGCCCGCGCGTCGATCCCCGAGCCGGGCTGGGCCTGCTCGGGCGGGGTGTAGCCCGCGGAACCGGCCGCCATCGTCAGCCCGGAGGCCTGCGCCAGGCTCTTGGCGAGCCCGAGGTCGGCTATCAGGACCCGGTCGGCGCCGCCGGACGAGGTGCGCAGCAGCACATTGGACGGCTTGATGTCGCGGTGCACGATCCCGGCCTCGTGCAGGGCGGCCGCGCCCCGCGCCGCGAGAGCCGTCAGGCGCAGCGCCTCGGCGATGGGCAGCGGCCCGGCCTCGATCCGGTCGGCGAGGGTGCCTCCGTCGGCGTACTCCATGACGAAGTAGGGCCTGCCGTCGGGGAGCTCGCCGATGTCGTAGACCTGGACGACCCGGTTCGAGTCGGCCTTGCGCAGCAGCCGGGCCTCGGAGAGGAATCGTTCACGGACGTCGAGGTGGTCGACCCAGTTGTCGGACAGCACCTTCAGGGCGACGACGGCCTCGAGCACCTCGTCATGGGCGAGCCAGACGACGCCGAAGCCACCCGCGCCGAGGCGCCGGTCCAGACGGTAGCGGCCGATCCGCTCGAGGGAGTGCATGACACTATGATGCCTGGCCTCTGATCGACACCGAGGGGAGCACCCTGTGCAGGACGCGGCAGCGACCGAGGAGCTCGCGCTGCGCGCGGCCGCGGGCGATCCGGAAGCCCTTGACCTGCTGCTCCAGCGGATCCGGCCGGAGGTCGTGCGGCGCTGCGGACGCTTCCTGCCCTGCCGCGAGGACGCCGAGGAGGCGGCACAGGACGTCCTCCTCCAGGTGGCGCGGAAGATCACCTCCTTTCAGGGGCGCAGCCGGTTCAGCACCTGGCTCTACACGGTCGTCGCCAACTGCGCCCGTCAGAAGTACCGCGAGCTGAAGCGGCGGGCCGCCGAGCAGCCGGACGTCATCGACGCCTCGGAGCATGTCGACCCGCGCACCACCAGCGTGATCGCCGGTTCACGCATCGACCTCCTGGAGGCGCTGGAGCGCCTGGAGCGCGAACATCCGCACCTGGTCGCACCCTTGGTCTACCGGGACATCTGCCAGCTGGAGTACGCCGATGTCGCCGAGCGTGTCGGGATTCCGCTCGGCACGCTCAAGTCCCGGCTGCACGAGGCGCGCAGGCAGGTCAGGCCCTGGCTGGTGGACGCGTCCTGACGGAGTATCCGCCGTCCGCCGCCACCAACGGCCGCGCAACGTCGACTGGACTGAGTCCGGCGCCGGTTGTGACGCATGGTAAGAGGTTGATGATAAGTGGCGGCAGGGTCTCGCGGCGGCCGTGATCTTGTCTGTACCGTCCACCGTTGTGTCGAACGGCAGTCGTTCAACGGCCGTTCTACGCGCGCAGATCGGCGCCCCGCACCGCCTCTTCCCCCCCACCCATGGAGGAATGCCGGATGCTCACCCCCACAAGGCCCCGTCAGAGACTCGCCGTAGCCCTCACCGCGCTCGGCGTGCTGCTCACGGGAGCCGCGCTCCAGACGACCACCGCCGCCCCCGCGCACGCGGCCACCACCCACCGTGTCCTGTTCGACAACGGCCACGCGGAGACGGCGGGCAACGCCGACTGGATCATCTCCACCAGTCAGCCGAACCCGCTGAGCGAGGACTCCTCGCCGTCCTCCGAGACCGACTGGACCGGCGCGCTCTCCTCGTGGGGCGTGGCCCTGCAGAAGACCGGTGACTACAGCCTGGACACGCTGCCCTCGGGCTCCAAGCTGACCTACGGCGGCACCTCGGCCACCGACCTGTCGAACTTCGACACGCTGGTGCTGCCCGAGCCCAACACGCTCTTCACGACCGCCGAGAAGACCGCGATCATGACGTTCGTGAAGAACGGCGGCGGTCTGTTCATGATCTCCGACCACATCGGCTCCGACCGCAACAACGACGGCTACGACGCGGTGAAGATCCTCAACGACCTGATGACCGACAACAGCGTCGACTCCACGGACCCGTTCGGCTTCTCCGTCGACTCGCTGAACATCAGCTCGGGCTACCCGGCGGCGATCAGCGACAGCACCAACGCCGTCCTGCACGGCTCGTTCGGCACCGTCACCAAGAGCCTCTTCGCCAACGGTACGACGGCCACGCTCAAGCCCGCCGACAACTCGGCGGTCAAGGGCCTGGTCTACCGTTCCGGCTACTCGGGCAACACCGGAGCCTTCTTCGCCACCAGCACCTTCGGCAGCGGCAAGGTCGCCTTCTGGGGCGACAGTTCGCCCATCGACGACGGTACCGGCCAGTCCGGCAACACGCTGTACGACGGCTGGAACGACACCGGCGCCACGAACGCCGCGCTCGCGCTGAACGCCACCGAGTGGCTGTCCTCGTAAGCGAGTCGGGCGAGTCGGGCGAGTCGGGCGAGTCGGGCGAGTCGGGCGAGTCCGGCGAGTCGAGCGAGTGAGCCCGTGGTCCGCGGTGTGCGCACACCGCGGACCACGGGCTCGGTCATGTCAGGTCAGCGCTGGGTGTAGATGAAGCCGATCTTGTCGACCTCGTCGCCCGTGCGGCCGTGGAACCCGGCGATCTGCCAGCCCGACGGCGCCGTGCGGGTCACGCAGTCCGAGGTCGTCGTACCGCCCGCCAGGGTGTTGCCGAGGTTGGTGGTGAACTTGGCGTAGAAGATCCGGGTGTTGCCGTCCTTCACGCCCTGGCACAGCTGCGCCGAGGTGAGGTATTCGTTGCTGCCGAGCGTGAGCGACGAGGCGGTGCCGCCCGTGCCGCCGTGGGCCAGCGTCGTGCCGTTGTTCAGCGTCAGGCCCAGCTGGTCGACACGCGAGCCGCTGCGCAGGGTGAGGGTGGTCGCCCTGGCCCCGGCCGGCACGCTGTCGATGTCGGTGAAGTAGTCCCCGTGCGGGCCGCCGAACTGGTCGCTGAGCTGGAAGGCGGAGTTGCGCGACCAGGTGAACTTGGCGGTGATCGGGTCGTGGTCGGAGAGCATCAGCCCGTCCGAGGTCAGGAAGCTCGCGTGCTCGTTGTTGTAGTTCGTGGCGTCGAGCGTGACCAGCTTGCTGCCGCGGTAGAGGATCTTGTCCACGACCTCGCAGGTGTTGGGCACGGTGGCACCGGTCTGGTCGCAGACCAGCGCGTCGCTGCCCTTGGCGGGCGGGGTGCCGCCGCGGATGAGCTTGACCCAGGCGTCGGTGAGCCCGTTGGCCGCGCCGAACTCGGCGATCGTGTCGCCGGTGCGCGTGTAGCGGGTGTTGGTGTCGCCCATGACCACCACGGCGTTGCCCTTGGAGTGGCTCTGGATGAAGGACGTGAGCTGGTTGAGGTTGTCCGCCCGTGAGGCCAGGTCGCCGTCGTTCGTGCCCGCGTTGGTGTGCAGGTTGTAGAAGTCGACGTAGACGCCCTCGGCCAGCCGCTCCCGCATGAACGTGAAGCCCTTGGGGGTCAGGCAGTCGCCCGAGTCGATCTGGCAGGAGTTCCAGTGCACGCGCTCGAAGTCGTCGGCGTCGTACGGGATCTTCGACAGGGTGTTGAGCCCGCTGCCGATTCCGGCACCGCCGCTGGTGGGCGTGCGGTAGGCGTGCGTGGTGTCGCCGGCGTAGAGGTAGGCGTGGTAGTTGAAGTCCTCCTCCACGTGGACGATGTCGTACGGACCGAGCCGCTGGCCTATCGCCGTGGTGCTGGTGTCGCGCGGGGTCGAGGCGCTGGAGAGGCTCTCGGGGAGTCCCGCGACGTTGTAGCTGAGCACGCTGAAGGTGCCCGAGTCGGCGGCCGCCGCGGTGGGAGCGGTCGCCGTGAGTCCGCCGAGGGCCGCGGTTGCCGCGGCGAGCGTGGCGAGGATTCTTCGGAGAGGTGACATGGGGGTGTCTCCTGGGGACTGGGGAGGGGAGAGACAGGGGGGTCAGTAGCCGACCGAGAACGTGGCGTCGGCCTTCTCGGTGCTGGTGGAGATGGGATCGATGCGCAGGACGTAGTTTGCGTGGCGGATGTGACGGTCCGGATAGTTGAAGGAGCGGAAAGATGACCAGGAGGTGTCGGCCAGGCCCGCGGTCCGGTAGAACGTGGCGTCCTGCGCGAACGTCGTCGTGCTGTCGTTGACGTCCAGCTGCAGTTGGTAGTTGTAGTGCCGCAGATACCGCGTGGGATAGCTGACGGACTGGAAGGACACCCCGGAGCTGTCGGCGAGCCCCGGCACGAGCTTCCACTCCGCGTCGGTGTACGGGTCGAACGGGTAGGCGTCGATCCGGCCGACGAAGTTCGCGTGACGGACGTAACGGTCCGGATAGTTGTAGGACTTGACGCGGTTCCAGCTCGGCTTTCCGTACGCCGTCACGAGGTTGTCGTACTCGGTGCCGGTGATCGGCTGGATGGTGCCGTGCTTGGAGTTGACCGGCTGGGTGTAGAGCCGCTGGTCGACCGCGGTCCAGGTGCCGGCGGCGAGGTCGGTGGACTGCCAGGCGTAGAACACGCCGTTCGGGGTGTAGGTGTCTCCCCAGAGGTACCAGGCGCTCGACGTCTGGGACTTGACGAGGATCGGGGCCTCGGTGCCCCCGTGCGAGGCGGGCGTGCTGAACACGGTGAAGCTGCCCGGGTCCAGGGAGGACGACTTGGCGCCGACCAGGGTCTCGTCCTTCTTGAAGTAGAGGTAGTTGACCCCGCCGATGCCCACGGCCAGGTCGCCGTCGATGATGTCGTAGCCGGGGTCGAAGAAGACCTGCGCCGTCGACGCGGTCACGAAGTCGCTGGTGTAGTTCACCATGATGACGTTGTGGCCGCTGGAGTTGACGGCCGAATAGATGATCCCGTACTGACCGCGCCCCGCGTCCCAGTACGCCTCCGGTGCCCAGCTGTGCGTGGCCATGTCGTGCAGCTTCAGTCGCCGGTAGCCGGTGAAGGAGCGCAGGTCGGCGGAGTCCCAGACGTGGATGTACTGGCTCTGCAGGCTCCAGTCGGTGCCCTTGAGGTCGGTGGCGAGCACCACGAAGGTGCCGTCCTGCTTGCGCAGGATGAACGGGTCGCGCAGACCGCCGGTGCCCCCGGTCGGGGTCACGACCGGGTTGTTCTGGTTCAGCGGCGTCCACTGGAGCGAGTCGGTGCTGACGGCCAGGTGGAGGCCGTAGTCGTCACCGAGGCCGTTCGGGGACTCGGTGAAGTAGCCCATCACGTACGCGGATCCGGTCGCGGCGCGCGCGGAGGGGACCCCGATCGTGAAGGAGGCGGTGAGGGCGGCCATCGCCCCCAGTACGGTGCGGCGGGACGGTTGAAGGGGGCCGGGGCTGTCGGTCATCGGGTTCTTCTCCCTCTTTTCTTCGGCTGAGGTTGAGGCTGGGGGTTGAGACTGGGGTTGTGACGCTCAGGCCCAGGCCGTCACGGGTACGAAGGAGCTGTCCTGGCGGAAGAGGTCGGTGCCGTCCGACACGTCCACGCGGAGCTGGTAGTTGTAGTGGCGCAGGTAGTAGCCCGGGTAGTTGTACGACTCGAAGCGGACGGCGCCGTCGGGGGTGCCGGTGCGGATGACGAACGTGGCGTCCTTGGCGAACGTCGACGTCCCGTCGTTGGCGTCGAAGCGGGCCCGGAAGTCCCAGTGGCGCAGGTAGTTCCCGGCCGCGTCCCGGAAGGAGTAGGCGTTGGCGTCGGCGAGACCCGGCACCACGGTGAAGGCGGACGCCTGCTTCTCCGCGGTGGTGCTGGAGCTGCTGACCACGGGGAGGTTGAGCAGCGCGGACTGCTCCTGCCAGTAGCGGGTGGAGTAGTTGCCGGACCGGAAGGAACGGGTCACGCCCGTGGGCAGGTCCACGCCGCCGGACACCGTCTCCTTGATCACGGTGAAGTGCCGTGCCGTGCCCGAGATGCCCGGCAGCTTCTTCGGGGCGGTCCAGGTCGCGAAGGTGTCGTAGCTGTCGCTGTAGTAGTAACTGCCGTCGCCGTAGCCGTCGAAGAAGATCCGCCAGGCGCCGTTGTCGAGCTGGATCACCGAGGGACCCTCACGGGTGCCGCCCCAGCCGGCCCAGTCGCCGGTCCGGGTGATGGTGTACGGACCGGTCAGGCTGGAGGCGGTGGCGTACTCGATGTACTTCGTCGTCTCGTTCTTCGGGAACGCGTGGTAGGTGGAGCCGATCTTCACGATGAACGTGTCGATGTGGTTGGTGCCGATGCCGGACAGGGCGACGGGTGAACTCCAGGCGGTGAGCGCGGTGTTGGAGGCCTTCATCGCATACGGTGTGAAGATCCACTCGTCGTCGGTGGTCGAGCAGGACACGATGACGTTCACGCTGCCGTCGCCGTCGACGAACCACTCGGGCGCCCACGCGCGGGACAGATTGGTGATCGGGACCGTGTAGTCGTACAGGAAGGTCCAGTTGGCCCGGTCGGAGCTACGGGCGAAGCCGATGGTGGTGCTGACGTCCTGCCAGGTGTGCGTGGTGTAGGTGAGGTAGTAGTAGCCGTCGGTGTGCTTGAACACGCTGGCGTCGCGGATGCGGTTGCTGGGCGGGGTGTAGGCGGAGGACTTGACCAGCCGGAAGTCGGTGGCGTCGTCGGACTGGTAGACGTTGACGGTGCCGTCGTCACTGTTGAGGAACGGCACGATGGTGTAGCGGGTGGCCGAGCCGTGCGTGGGGGCCGCCGCGGCGGCCGAACCGAGCAGGCCGGGCAGTTCGCCCAGCACGAGTGCGGTTGCGGGAATCGCGACCATCGCGCGCAGCAGACTGCGGCGGGACGGGTCGAGCGGCGTCGAGGACGCGTTCCGGTCGGGGGTGATCATTGTCTGCGGCTCTCCTTGTTTCTGTTGATCCGGGTGGGTGACGCGGCGGCTCCGCGTCCCCACCCGTCCTGCGCACACGTCGAGGTGCCGACGCCTGGGGCCCGTGGTTCGGATCAGGCCTGGGCCAGAGCGGCGACCTCCTCGGCCGTGAGGGTCCTGCCGTACACACGGAAGTCGTCGACGGCGCCCCTCAGGCAGGGGTCGGCGTACTGCGACCTGCCGAGGTACCCGGCTCGGATGTGGTTGCCGAAGTAGCGCGGTTCCACGGTGACTTGGGTGTTCCGGCCGGCTTCCTGGCCGTCCACGTACAGGACGGCGGTCCCGCCGCCGTACGCCACCGCCACATGCACCCAGCGGTCGGTGGGCAACGGCGCGGCGTCGATGCGCTGCTCGGCACCCGCGCCCCCGGCGGTGATGGCGTAACGGAGGGTGCCGTCACCGCTGAGCGGGGTCAGGAACATGTTGGCCGTGACGCCGGTACCGAGGTCGAACACCCGGCTCCACACGCCGGGCCGGCCGTCCAGCCGCACCCAGGTGGCCAGCGTGTAGGCGGCGGCGCCCGCGAGGAGGTCGTCGGCCAGGTGGACGTGTCCGTCCGTGCCGTCGAGCGCCACCGCTCCACCGCTGACGCCGGCGGCCGTCCAGGTGGCACCGCCGGCGAGCTGGGCCGCCCTGCCGCTGCCGGTGGCGTCGGCGGCCGTGGTCCCGGAGGTCTCGTCGAAGCGGTGCCAGGCGGCGAACTCCGGCGGTGGGGGCGGCGGTTCGCCGGTCTGCCAGTACACGGAGTAGTGCTGGTGGTGCACCCGGGAGATCGGCAGCAGCGAGATGTCCTCGCCATCGACACGGGCGGTGAACCGCAGCGGATCCCGCGAGTCCTGGCGTACGGATCCCGTGTCCAGGCGTGGCAGCCAGGGCGTCGCCCGCTCCCCGTACGCCCCCGCCAGCACCACCGGTCCGTGCAGAACCGCCTGGACGTCGGGGTCGTCGGGCGTGGGCTCGATGACCGTGCGCATGGGCAGTGACACCTCGACCCGGTCCCCGGCGCGCCACTCCCGGTCGAGGGTGAGCCAGCTGCCGGGCTCCGGACGGTCGGGCAGGGTACGGCCGTTGAGTTTCGCGCGGGCGTCCGCGGCCCAGGACGGGATGCGGACGAGGAGCTGGTGCGCGGCCCGTCCGGCGGTGACGGTGAGCACGGTCGACGACCGGTCGGGGAAGGAGGTGGTCTGCCGCCAAGTGATGTTCCGTTCCCGCCAGTTGACCTGCGAGGGGATGAACAGATTCACCAGCAGCCGGTTCCGGTCGTGCGAGTAGACCGTGTCGGCGAACTTCGCCTGCGTCTCCATGCCGGTGCCGTGGTCGCAGGAGAAGTTGTCGTAGTCGGTCGAGTACGCGTCCGGGTCGGTGCCCATGAAGGACGGCTGCTGCTTGAAGGCACCGGGGCCCAGGCCCGTGTAGTAGATGTTGAAGCCGTGCGCGGAGTCAGGGTCCTGCTCACCGAGCATCTGGTTGAACAGGGTGCGCTCGTAGTAGTCGAGCAGATCGGTGCGCCGGGGTGCGTGGAAGTGCAGCAGCCGGGTCAGCTTCAGCATGTTGTAGCTGTTGCAGTTCTCGCAGGTGTTGTTGGACAACTGGCCCGCGATGACGTCCGGTTCGTGAAAACCCTCGCCGTTGCTGTTCCCGCCGATCACGTAGGTGTGGTGGTCCGTGACGATCTGCCAGAAGTTCTCGGCGATCGCGCGGTAGCGGTCGGGCAGGCCCTCCTCCCACAGCCGCAGGGCGCCGACCATCTTGGGGATCTGGGTGTTGGCGTGCAGCCCCGCGAGCTTGTCCTCGTTCCTGGCCAGCGGATCGAAGACACGGGCGTGCGTGAAGCGTTCGGCGACATCGAGCCACTTGGCGTCGCCGGTGAGAGCGTGGAGGTCGGCGAGCACGTCGTTCATGCCGCCGAACTCCGTCTCCAGCACCCGCTGCATCCGCTCGTACGACAGCGGCTCGGTGCGCCGGTCGACCCACTCGGCCTGGCGCAGCACGACGTCGAGGGCCTGTGCGCTGCCGGTCAGCCGGTGCTGCTCGACCAGCCCGGCCATGATCTTGTGGATCGTGTAGTACGGCGCCCATACGCCGGTCCCGGCTTCGAGGCGGTCGAAGAAGCTCTCCGGGAACGCGGACTGATAGCCCGCGCCGAAGCCCGCGGCGGGGGAGGCGGCCTGGCATTCGGCGAGTGCCGCGACGAGCCGGCGACCCTTGTCGCGCAGGGCCCTCTCCCCGGTGTCGGCGTAGGCGAGGGCGAGCCCCGAGAGCAGATGGCCGGTCGAATGGCCACGTAACTCAACACTCGGGCCCTCCCAACCACCGCACGGCTGGACGGTGCTGGGCAGACCGACGTTCGTACGGAAGGTGTGGAGCAGCCGGTCGATGTCCACGAAGCGCAGATAGGCGGAGTTGCGCCGCTGGTTGGCCCTGAAGGCGCTGTCCAGGAGGGTCACCGAGCCGGGGGAGAACGGTTTGACGCGCGCGGCGGCGTCGGGGGCGGTCGAGGTGACCGGGGCTCCCGCGGTGGTGGTTCCGGTCGAGGCGTGGGCCGTGCCGCCGGCCGCGGCCAGGGTGACGGCGGCCGCGGACGTGCCGGTGACGGCGAGGAAGTGACGTCTGTCGAGTGGGGGGTTCACGGAGACCTCCGCATGCCGAAGAACCTGGCGGTGGTGTCCCTTCACCGCCCTGCCCTCGTTCGAAATACCGAATGTTGTGCGACATGCTGTGCAACTTGCGGTGCGAGGCATCACGGTAAGGGCTTGCCGGGTGATGTGAATAGTGCTTGTGGTGAAGGAAGTTGGTGCGAGGGGTCAGTGGGTTCACAGGGTCTGTCGGGTGCCGTGGTGTGCCGGGTGCCGGTGGCCCCTCTTAGGGTGGTCCGCGTGACGGAGAAGAACAGCAGACCGCTCGCCGTGTTCGACCTCGACGGCACGCTCGCGGACACCGCGCACCGGCAGCGGTTCCTGGAGCGCAAGCCACGGGACTGGGACGGGTTCTTCGCGGCCGCGCCGCAGGATCCGCCGCTCGCGCAAGGGGTCGCTCTGGCGCTGCGGAGCGCGGAGGGGTGCGAGGTGGTCTATCTGACCGGCCGTCCCGAGCGCTGTCGCCGCGACACCGTCGAGTGGCTGGCCGCGCAGGGTCTGCCCGAGGGGCGCATCTGGATGCGACGCAACGACGACCGCAGGCCCGCCCGCCGCACCAAGCTGGAGGTCCTCCGCCGGCTCGCCCGCGACCGTGAGATCCACGTCCTCGTCGACGACGACGAACTCGTCTGCGACGAGGCCGAACGGGTCGGCCTCAGGGTCGTCCGAGCGCGTTGGTCGACGGCGTCCGAGGCACTGAAGGACGCGCAGGAGAGGGAGGGGCGGACCTAGGACCTGTCGTGTGGATCAGGCCTGGCCCGGTGGGGGAGTCGACTTCGGGAGTTGCCCCAGGGGGTGGGGCGTGCCGGGTCCTCCTCCCTGGAGGCCGAAAGGCCCTGTCCAGGGCCCCGCTGTCGAGGGGCCCTGGACAGGGCGGGCTGTGGAGGCATCCCGGGTGTGGAGGGACCGTGCGGCGAATGCCGATGCCGGACGGGGCTCAGGCGCCGTCCTCCAGGCGGAAGCCGACCTTCAGGCCGACCTGGTAGTACTCGACCTCCCCGTCCACGATCTGCCCCCTGACCTGGGTGATCTCGAACCAGTCCAGGTTGCGCAGGGTCTGCGAGGCCCGGGCGATCCCGTTGCGAATGGCCTTGTCGACGCCCTCGTGGGAGGTGCCGACGATCTCGGTGACCCGGTACGTGTGGTCGGACATGCGGGTGCTCCTCTCCGCCGTGGCGGGTGTGCCACGCGTCATTCCACGGTGCCTCACGGCGCGGCGGTGCGCGAGATGTCGGGGCGCCGCGGGTGACCTCACCCGGGTGGTCGGCCTCGAGGGCGGTCCACCCGGGCGGGTGTCAGCGGGCCACGCTCAGGGACAGGGCGAAACGGCCCTCCCGGTCCGTCCACCAATGGGCCAGGTCGAGCCCGGCGGCGGCGAGTTCGCGACGTACCCCCTCCTCGTGGAACTTCGCGGAGATCTCGGTGCGCAGTTCCTCGCCGTCGGCGAAGTCGACCGCGAGGTCGAGCGCGGGGATCTTCACCGTCTGTTCGGTCAGCGACCGCAGCCGCATCTCGATCCACTCGTGCCTGGCGTCCCAGAGGGCGACATGGGCGAACGCGTCGGGGTCGAAATCCGCGCCGAGTTCACGGTTGACGACGTGCAGCACGTTCTTGTTGAACTCGGCCGTCACCCCCGCCGCGTCGTCGTACGCGGCGACCAGCACCGACTCGTCCTTGACGAGGTCCGTACCGAGCAGCAGCGTGTCGCCGGGGGAGAGCAGTGCCCGTACGGACGCCAGGAACGTCGCACGCTCGGCGGGCAGCAGATTGCCGATGGTGCCGCCGAGGAACGCGACCAGCCGGGGCCCCGGCGTGCCCGGGAGCGCGAGGCCGCCCGTGAAGTCGGCGATCAGCGCGTGCACGCCGAGCCCCGGGTGCTCGGCGATCAGCGCCTGCCCGGCCTGGGTGAGGGCGCTCTCGCTGACGTCGACCGGCACGTACGTGTGCAGCCCCGGCAGCGCGTCGAGCAGATGGCGGGTCTTCTCGGACGAACCGGACCCCAGCTCGACGAGGGTGCGCGCACCGGTCGTCGCGGCGATCTCGGGGGCCCGGGCGATCAGGATCTCGCGCTCCGCCCGGGTGGGGTAGTACTCGGGCAGTTCGGTGATCCGGTCGAAGAGCTCGCTGCCGTGGGCGTCGTAGAACCACTTCGGCGGCAGTGTCTTGGGCGTGCGGGTGAGGCCGTGCAGGACGTCGGCGCGCAGTGCGGCGTCCGTGGCGTCCTCGGGCAGGGTGCGGGTGAGAAGGAACGGGCTCACGTGCTGGGCTCCTTGGTGCGTGCGGATGCCAAGGGGTCGTGCGCGCCTTCCTGCGCGTGCGGGTCCTTGAGCGGGGTGAGCAGGACGTCGGTGCGGCTGGCCGCGAGCAGCGTGCGGTCGGGTACCTCGTGCCAGTGCGGGTCGTCGTCGTACGGCTCGGACGCCACGACGGTGCGACGGCCGGGCTCGGCGAGGTACCAGAGGGTGTCGCCCCAGGCCGTCGCGGTGATCGTGTCGCCGTTGGTGAGCAGCAGGTTCAGCCGGGACCCGGGGGCGGCCTCGGCGACCTCCAGGACGGTGTCGGCCAGGGCCTGGCCCTCGTTGTCACCGGCGCGCAGCCGGTGCAGGAGCAGCGCCCAGACGAGCGCCGAGTCGCAGCGGGCCTCCAGGGACAGCAGTGCGGCCGGGGGCAGGCCCGACACCAGCGGGGCGAGGGAGCCAGGCCAGCCCCGTACGGCGCCGTTGTGGCTGAACAGCCAGCGGTCCGCGGCGAACGGTGCCGCCGCGGCCTCCCCGTCCGCACCCGCCACGGTGGCGTCCCGTACGGCGCCGAGCAGCGCCGTGCTCCGTACGACCCGGGCCAGGTCCGTGAACGACTGGTCGCCCCAGATCGGTCCGGGGCGCCGGTAGCGCGCGGGCACCGGATCCCCTTCGGCGTACCAACCCACCCCGAAGCCATCGGCGTTGACCGTCCCGTGCCGCTGCCGGCGTGGCGCCCACGACTGCCGGAACAGACTGTGCGGCGGTTCCACGAGGAGTCGGCCGAGCGGCTCCGGTGGTCCCAGGTAGGCCAGATGACGGCACATCAGACGTTCCCGTCGCGGGCCGTGCGGAACCCGGAGAAGATCTGCCGCCGGATCGGGTAGTCCCAGTTGCGGAACGTCCCCCGGCAGGCCACCGGGTCCACGGCGAACGAGCCACCGCGCAGCACCTTGTACTCCGGTCCGAAGAACACCTCCGAGTACTCCTTGTACGGGAACGCCGCGAACCCGGGATACGGGGACAGGTCGCTCGACGTCCACTCCCACACGTCACCGATCAACTGCCTTACACCGAGGGGTGACGCCCCCGCCGGATAGCTGCCCGCCGGAGCCGGGCGCAGATGGCGCTGGCCGAGGTTGGCGTGCTCGGGGGTGGGGTCGGCGTCGCCCCACGGGTAGCGCATGGAGCGGTCGGCCGTCGGGTCGTGACGGGCCGCCTTCTCCCACTCTGCCTCGGTGGGCAGCCGGCGCCCCGCCCAGCGGGCGTACGCGTCGGCCTCGTACCAGCTGACGTGCAGCACGGGCTCGTCGGGCGGTACGACCTCGGTGACGCCGAAGCGGCGCCGCAGCCACTGTCCGCCCTCGTGGCGCCAGAACAGCGGCGCCTCGATGCCGTGCGAGCGGATGTGGGACCAGCCCTCCGGGGCCCACCAGCGTTCGGTGTCGTAGCCGCCGTCCTCGATGAATGCCTGGTACGCGGCGTTCGTCACCGGAGTGGTGTCGATGAAGAAGGGCGGCACCTCGCGTCGGTGGGCGGGGCGCTCGTTGTCCAGGGCCCACGGTTCGGTGGACGTGCCCATCATGAACGGGCCGCCGGGGACCAGGACTTCGGCGGGTCCCGTGAACGGCGGCGCGGGAGCGGGGTCCGGCGCCGTGAGGGCGGCGGGCCCCTTGCGGAGCTGATGGGTGATCAGCATCGTCTCGTCGTGCTGCTGTTCATGCTGTGCGATCATGCCGAACGCGAAGCCCGCCTCGGTCAGCGGCGTGCCCCGGAACGCGGTGCTCTCCAGGACGTCCAGCGCCCGTCCGCGCACCTCGGCGGCGTACTGACGGGCCTCGGCGGGCGGCAGCAGCGGCAGCGAGGGCCGCGCGGCGCGCGGATGCTCGAACGCGTCGTACAGCCCGTCTATCTCGGGGCGCATCGCGTCCCGCCCGGCGACCGCGCGCAGCAGCCACAGCTCCTCCTGGTTGCCGATGTGGGCGAGGTCCCAGACCAGTGGGGACATCAACGGCGAGTGCTGTGCGGTCAGTTCGGGCTCCTCCACGCAGGAGGTCAGGAGCGCCGTGCGGTCGCGGGCCGCGGTCAGCGCGTCGAGCGCGCGCTCCCGGAGCGACTCCGGGTCCGTGGGTGATGCGGGGGCGGTCATGTGCGGATGTCCTTCCCGTCGAGCTGACCGTGGGATCGGCCGTGATGACCATCGGCCTGGTCATGGGCCTGGCCATGGGACTGGCTGTGGAAGCGGCTCAGCAGATCGTCCGCGGGGCAGCGGCCCCGGGCCACATAGCGGTCCGTGAACTCCGCGACGGCCTCCCGCACCTCATCGGTGGCGCCCAGCCGCGGCAACGCCTCGGCGGCAGCCGCGAAACAGGTGACGGCGGCCTCGCGCAACTCGGGGTCGGTCAGGCCGTGTCGCGCGGCGTCGTTCCACAGCGGGTTGCACGGAGCGGGCCGCGAATCGGCGCGCTCCGCGAGGGGCTTGACGGTTCGGTAGGCGATCTCCGCCGCCTCCTGGTCGTCGAACAGCGCCGCCGTCACCGCCAGCGGCACGATCCACCCGTCGTCGCCGGGCTGCGCGTCGATCATGCGCAGTTCCAGATGGCCGCGTGGGCGGACCGGCGGGAACAGCGTCGTCAGGTGGTAGTCGAGATCCGCCCGGTCGGGCGGATTCTCGGACCGGGTCCACGCCCGGAAGGTCAGGCCCTCGGGTACGTCCCAGGGGCCGTCCGACGCGCGGACACACATCACCGGCGCGTCCAGGACGTGCCGGGCCCAGGCGGCGCGCGGATCGCCGCCGAGCGGGGGCGCGGCGGACCGTCCCGGGTCCATGGCCGCCCACAGGGACTGCCGTGTGGAGCGCCAGCCCGTGTACCGGCCGCGGGCCACCGGCGAGTGCGCGAACGCGGCCACCAGGACCGCGCCCAACTGGTGCGCCAGCCACCAGCGGCGCCCATGCCCGAGCGGGCCCGGCTCCTCGTAGCCGGCGTCCAGACACACCTGGACCGAGGCGGAGGAGCACATCATGGCCCGCCCCTCCGGGCCCGCCCGGTCGAGGTACCGCTCCATGGCGTCGTAACGCGGCTCACGGAGATAGCGGCTCGGGGGGTTCCAGGGGTCGTGGCCGTACCCGCTGAGGCCGAGATCCGCCTCGCGCAGTACCGCGCGTACCGCGTCGAGGTCGGCCGAGACGGACCCGATGCACTCCATCAGGGAGGCGGCGGGAAGGGAGCTCAGCTCCAGCTGTCCGCCGGGTTCGACGGTGAGCGCCGAACGCAGGGGCAGGGTCCGCAGTGCGGCGTAGGCCGCTTGGAGTCGTTCGGGTGATGCCGGGAGCTGCGGCTGTCGCAGCTCGTGGACGAGCCATTCCACTTCGACACCGAGGGTACGAGGCGGTCCGGTCTTGAAGCAGATGCCTCGGACCAGCGCCTCCACCTCGGCCTCGGTGACGGCGGAGCGGCGCTCCGTACAGTCACTCACCGAATCGGACATGTCGGGATCCTCCTGAGATTCCACCATGCCGCCGGCCCGACGTCTGTGGTGCCGGACCGGCATCGCTCGTCCCACCCAAGACCCTCCAGGCGGTTCGCACAAGGGTGCAAATCGTCGCCCGCGGGCCCCGGAGGCGCTGTTTGCCGGACCGCGAGGCGCTGTTTACGAGGCTGGGAAATTCCGTTGCGCCGTAGGACCAGCATCGCTCACGATGCGTTCATGAGCACGACGGGGGAAATGGCGGGGGAATCGGCGGGGGGAATGACGGGGGAAGCTACGGGGGAGATCGCGAGGGGCGTCCTCGTGGCGCGCACGGGGGTCGCGCCATGAGCGCGCGCTTGCGTGCGCTCGCGCGGCACACGGAGGAGATCGTCGCGGCGGGCGGGTACCGCGCGTCCGACGGACGCGCGGTGTCGATCGCCGCGGCGGTCGAGGCCGCACGGGCGGGAACACGGATGTACGGTCCTGGACCGGTCGAGGCACCGGCCGGCGGTCCCACGAGCGCACCGCGCGCGAGCACGCTGTTCGAGGTGACGGGCGAGAGCAGCCTGGAAGCCGCTCGACGGCTCGTGCGCGAGGGCGCGGGACGCCCGGCGGATCCGGTCGCCGTCCTGAATTTCTCCTCGGCGCGCAACCCGGGTGGCGGCTTCCTGAACGGCGCCCAGGCCCAGGAGGAGGCCCTGTGCCGGGCCTCCGCGCTGTACGCATGTCTGCTGCGGGCCCGGGAGTTCTACGACCACCACCGCGCCCACCGGGATCCGTTCTACACGGACCGTGTCATCCACTCACCCGCCGTGCCCGTATTCCGCGACGACCGCGGAGGTCTGCTCGAGGAGCCGTACACGGTCGGGTTCCTGACCGCCGCGGCCCCCAACGCCGGAGTCGTCCGGCGTACGGCCCCGGGGCGCGCGCCCGAACTGCCACGCGCCCTGGCCGTCCGTGCCGAGCGTGTCCTGGAGACCGCCGCGGCCCACGGCTACCGCCGGCTGGTGCTGGGTGCGTGGGGCTGCGGCGTCTTCCAGAACGATCCGGCGCAGGTGGCGGGGGTGTTCCACGACCTGCTGGTCAAGGGCCGCTTCGAAGGCGCGTTCGAGCATGTGGTGTTCGGGGTCCTGGACCGTACGAGGGACCAGGCGACGCGAGGCTCCTTCGAGCAGGCGTTCGCATCCGTACTCCGGAGGCCGGTGACCCGCCCCGTTTGAGGCCCCGGGGGCCGTCAGCGCCAGCCGTACCGTTCCTGCAGCCGGCGCACCACCGAATTGAACCGCATCCGATCCAGCGCACAGGCCTCCCGCCGCATCCCGTCCTCGTGCAGCCGCAGGACCCGGTCCACATCCACCCATGAGTCCCGCCCCGACCGGTCCCACGGCCCGCTCCCGATCGGCACCCACTCGCGGTCCCCGTCGTGCCGCTTGCTCGACAACTGGACGGCGAGCAGGGTGCCGGCGTCCTCGCGGGCGACGACAAGCACCGGACGGTCCTTGCCCCGCCCGTCGTTCTCCTCGAACGGCACCCACGTCCAGACGATCTCGCCGGGATCGGGGTCGCCGTCGTGCGCGGGCGAGTACTCCGTCCGCACCCGGCCCACCTCGCGGGGTTCGGCCTCGGTGGTGGCGGACGGGCCGTAGCGGCCGGGGATGTCTTCGGCGGTGTCATCGGTAAAGGCAGTCACGCGGCCCACGTTAGAGCCTGCCCCGCCCAACCCGGGGAGCGGGTGGCCGAGATGGCGAACTACCAGAGCCGGGCCGCGTGTTGGAGGCGGTCGCGGACCCGTACGACGTCCGGGTTGGCGTCGGCCCCGGGGCGTTGGACGAGGAAGAGGGTGTTGAGGGGTGGTTCGACCGGCTCGTGGAGCAGGACGAGGCGTCCGTCGGCGAGGTGCTCCTCGCACAGGGAGCGGGGCAGCACGCTGTAGCCGGCGCCCGCGGTCACCGCCGAGACGACGGCGTACAGGTTGGGCACGGTGACCGCGGCCCGGGCCGGGAGCTGTCTGCCGAAGACGTTGCGCCAGTAGCGGCGCACGATGGGCAGATCCTCGGCGTAGGTGACCAGAGGTACGTCCCGGACCGCGGCGCAGGTGTCCTCGGCCGACGGGTGCTCCTCGACGTGCCGTGCCCAGCTCGGTGCGGCGACCAGGAGGTACTCCTCGTCCGCCAGCGGCAGCGAGGCGAGGCGCCCGCGCGGCCGCTTGGTCGCGATCACCAGATCGTGGTGACCCGCGCGCAGGTCGTCCATGAGCGGCTCGGGCAGCCCCTGCGTGACGCGCAGTTGTACGCCCTCGGCGACGAGCGGCGCGAGCGCGGGCAGCACCCGGGTGCACAACAACTCCGAAGGCCCCGCGAGGTGCACCGGGGCGGCCTGTCCGCCGAGTACGCTGCTGCGGCCTTCGAGGGCGGCGAGCGCGTCGAGGGGGCCCGCCACCTGGTCGGCCAGGTCGTGGGCGAGGGGCGTGGGCTCCGCGCCGCGGGGGAGACGGGTGAACAGCTCGCGTCCGGTCTGCTGCTCCAGGGAGCGGATCTGGGCGGTCACGGTCGGCTGGGAGAGGCCCAGCAGGGGTGCCGCGGCGGTGAACGAGCCGGAGCGGTAGACGGCGAGGAAGGTCCGCAGCAGGTTCAGATCGACATGCGGCGTGATCCGTTCCCGGCCGGAGAGGGACAGGGTCTCCTCGGGCGTCGCGTTCTTCATGCCGACCAGCCTAACCCCACCACCCATCGGAGTGCCGATGGGAGAAATCGGCTCTCCTATTGGCCTTCGAATGGCGGCCGAGCCTAACGTCGAAAACGTCGACCCCCTCGGCGTCACACCGGCACTCCCGCCGTCCCCCGCCGCACACCCCCGCCGTCCCCCCTGTACTCCCCTGAAGGGACCCTCCATGACCACCCAGAACGCGATCAACTGGCCCGAGCGCTACCTGCCGGGCACCGGTGACAACTTCGTCTCCAACGAGGTCGTCGTGGCCGGGCCGAGCGCCGCCGACGTCTGGCGCTGCCTCGTGGACACCTCGGAGTGGGAGTCGTACTACGACAACGTCGCCGACATCAGCTTCCCGCAGGGCGGCGGCCCCGAGCTGACGGACGGCATCCACTTCAGCTTCGGCACCTTCGGCTTCCCGCCGCTGGACGCGCACGTCGTGGAGTTCCAGGCGCCCGCCGAGGGCACCCCGGGGCGGCTGTCCTGGACCGCGAAGCAGGACGGCACCCCCGAGGAGCGGCTCGACGTCCTGCACGCCTGGCTGGTGGAGGACCTGCCCGGCGGCCGGGTCCGCATCCTCACCCAGGAGACCCGGATCGGCCGGCCCGCGGCCGCACTCGCCGAAGAGCGGCCGAACCCGATGCTGAACGGCCACCAGGCCTGGCTCGACGGCCTGGTCGGCGCCGCGGCCAAGTAGCGGCACAGCAGTCGGGCCGGAGGGTCGAACCGCCCGCGAAGAGCGGGCGACGAGGGACTGGAACACCCTCGTCGCCCCGCCGGGATCAGTCCCCGGCGTTCTCACCCTGCGTCACTGCTTGCCGTCCCCCTCCACCGGCACCTTCTCCGTGCGCGGCGGCACGGCCCCGTTGAGCCCGGCGGCGCCGTTGCTCCCCGTACCGTTGCCGGCCGTCCCGTCCTGGTTCATCGACGAGAGCAGCTGACGGGCGAGGCCGAGGCCCGTGCCGCCCATGGTGAGCGCCTTGGCGAACATGTCCGACATACCGTCGGCGCCGTTGAGCAGCACCATGTGGTCGACGTTCCCGAACGCGCTGGCGCCCGCCTGGACGATCTCCGGCCAGTTCTCGGCGAGCTGCTGGGCGACCACCGCCTCCTGGTTCTCGGCGAGGGCCGCGGCCCGCGCCTTGATGGTCTCCGCCTCCGCGAGACCCTGCGCCCGGGTCGCCTCGGCCGCCGCGAGACCCTTGGCCTGAGCCGCCGCTGCCTCGGCCTCACCCGTGGCCCTGGTCGCCGTCGCGGCGGCCGCACCCCGGGCCTTCGTCGCCTCGGCCTCCGCGTTGGCGGCCGTCTTGACCCGGTTCGCCTCCGCCGCGGCCGCGAGCTCGGTCTCCTTGGCCTTGGCCTCGGCCGCCGAGATACGCGCGTCACGTTCGGCCTCGGCACGGGCCCGCGTCTCGTACGCCTGGGCGTCCGCCGGCTTGCGGACGTCCGCCTGGAGCTGCTGCTCCCGACGGAGGGCGTCGAGCTCGGCGATCCGGGTCTCCTGCACGACGACGTCCTGCCGGGCCGCGGCGTCCGCGAGCGGTCCGGCCTGCCGGGCCTTCGCCGCCGCCTTGTCGCGCTCGGCCTGATAGCCGGCCTGGAGGATCTCGCTGTCCCGGGTCGCCTCCGACATCCGGGCCGCGGCCTTCTGTTCGGCCTCGGTGGCGAGACGGTTCGCCTCCGCCTGCGCGATGCGCGCGTCCCGCTGTACGGCGGCGGCGTGCGGCATCGCGAGGTTCTTGATGTACCCGGTCGGGTCCTCGATCTCGTGGATCTGCAGCGAGTCGACGATCAGACCGAGCTTCTCCATCTCCGTACCGCACGCGGCCCGGGTCTGGCCGGTCAGTTTCTCCCGGTCGCGGATCATGTCCTCGACGGTCAACCCGCCGACGATGGACCGCAGATGACCGGCGAACACGTTGTGCACCCGCTCCGACATCATCTTCTGCTGGTCGAGAAAGCGACGCCCCGCGTTGGCGATCGACACGAAGTCGTCGCCCACCTTGAAGATGACCACGCCCCGCACCTTCAGCGGAATGCCCTGGGTGGTCACACAGTCCACGTGCAGCTCGGTCTCGTTGAGGTCGAGCGAGATCTTCCGTACCGCCTGAACACCCGGCAGCACCAGCGTGCCGCGCCCCGTCACGATGCGGAAACCCATACCCTCTTCAAGGCCTTCGGTCCGATGCTTCGAACCGGAGATGATCAGTGCTTCGTTGGGCTCCGCGACACGCCACATGAGCTTGAAGACCACAACGATGAAGATCAGTGCGAGGACAACAGCCCCCGCCACGACGCCGACAACCATCGGCATACGCCCCCTTTGGATGGTGCCCTATCGGCACCGAACGAAGGGAGTGTGCTCCTGTGCAAGACCGGGGTACAGACGCTGACGGATCCTTGTTGCAATCTTGACGCACACCGCTCTCACCTGGGGTGGAGCGTGCACAGACGAGCCGTCAACTGTCGTACGCGGCCGATACGTACACCGTGCGCGGCGGCAGGTACTCGACCACCATCACCACCGTGCCGCACTCGATCCGCTCCTTCGAGGCGGCCGGGTACGCGAGGAAGTGCTCGGCGCCGCCGCGGACCCGGACGATCACCTCACCGACGAGCCCGGGTCCGACCGTGCCGGTCACCCGCCCCATCAACCCGACCATCGAAGCATCGTCCATGGGCCCAGGGTACGGCCGGAATCCCCTGGTCAGTGCCTTCGCGGCGAACTCGCCCACCGGCACGTGCCCCGAACCCGCTCACAGGGGCGTGCGGTGAACTCGCCTACACCGCGGGGGAGTCCGCGGGCGCCCCGTGCGGCGGCCAGTGCTCGTGCCAGCGCTGGTCGGCCTCCAACTGGGCGGCGAGCGAGACGAGCAGGGGTTCGCTGTTCGCCGGACCGAGGAGCTGGGCGCCGACCGGCAGGCCGCCGTCGACGAAACCCGCGGGGACGTTCACACCGGGCCAGCCCAGGATGTTCCACGGCCAGGCGTAGGGGCAGGCGGCGATCATGGCCCGGTCCGTGCCGAGGCCGCTCAGGTCCGCCATCGAGCCGATGCGCGGCGGGGGAGCGGCCGTCGTCGGCGCGAGCAGGACGTCGTACGTGTCGAAGAGCGCGCCGATCCGCCGGTGCAGGGTCGCCTCGGCGCGCCGGGCCACGCGCAGGGGCGCGCCGCCGAGCAGTCGGCCGAGCCGGGCCGCGCCCAGGGTCCGCCGGTCGAGGAGGTGCGGGTGCGGCAGGTCGCGCACCCGCTCGGCGATCCCGGCCGTCGCGCGCGGGATGAACGTGAGCCCGATCTGCCCGTACCGCGGCTCGGCCTCCTCCACCGTGTGGCCGAGCTCCGCGAGCCGCTCCGCGAGCGCGACCACACGCGCCCGTACGACGGGGTCCAGGCGTGCGGGCAGCGCCGTGAACGGCGGTTTCAGCGACAGCGCGATCCGCAGCCGGCCCGGCTCGCGGCCCACCGCGTCGGCGATCCGCAGCGCGGGCGGGCGGTGCAGATCGCCGTCGTGGTTGCCGCTCGCCGCGTCCAGGAGCAGGGCGGCGTCCGCGACCGTACGGGCGAGGGTGCCGTTGACCGTGATGCCCTGGAAGGACTCCGCGCGCGGCCAGGTCGAGATCCTGCCGCGCTGCGGCTTGATGCCGATGAGATGGGTCCAGGAGGCCGGGATACGGACCGAGCCCGCCCCGTCCGAGCCCAGCGCCGCCGGGACGAGGCCCGCCGCGACCGCCGCCGCCGAGCCGCCGGACGAGCCGCCCGGGGTGTGCTCGGCGTGCCAGGGGTTGCGGGTGGCGCCGAAGGCGGGCCCCTCGGTGAACGGCCACTGGCCGAGCTCGCAGGTGTTGGTCTTGCCGATGACGATCGCCCCGGCCGCGCGCAGCCGGCGTACCGCCTCCCCGTCCTCGGCCTCGGGCGGGAACACCCCCCGGCAGCCGAACGCGGTCGGCTCGCCCGCCACGTCCATGTCGTCCTTCACCGCCACCGGCACCCCGAGCAGGGGCCTGCGCGCTCCGGCGGAGAGTTCCCTGTCCGCCGCGTCGGCCTCGGCGAGCGCCGCTTCGGCGCGCACCACCCGGAAGGCGTTCAGGGAGTGCTGGGTCGCCTCGATCCGGGACAGCGCCCGCTCGACCAGCTCACGTGCGCTCACCTCCCCGTGGGCGAGGGCGCGCGCACACTCCGCCAGACCTTCGGCACGGTCGTGAGCCATACGGGACCACCTCCGGAGCACGTCGTCAACCGCACGGTAACCGCACCACGGGCCATCCCGCACGGGATGCGGAAGTTCCCTCACGGAAGCGGGTGTTCCGGCATGACGGGCCCACGAGGTTCCCCCGGCGCGAAGGGACGCGCGGGGTTTCTGCGAGGATGCGGGACGTCATGGTGCAGATACCGAAGCAGCCCGTCCCGCCATCGCCCGCACAACGACCCGTGCCGACGAGTGCCGATGTGGCACGCCTGGCGGGCGTGTCCCGGGCCACCGTCTCGTACGTACTGAACAACACCAGCGCCGTCCGGATCAGCGAACCCACCCGCCGCCGCGTCCACGAAGCGGCCGAGGAACTCGGGTACGTTCCGCACGCAGCCGCCCGTTCCCTGCGCGCCGGGCACAGCCGTATGGTCCTGATGCCCACGCCGAGCGTGCCCGTGGGGCCGCTCTACAGCCAGTTCCTCAACGAACTTCAGTGGGCGCTGGGCCGTCTGGATTACACCGTCGTCCAGTACGGCAGTGTCGGCCTGCACGGCGACGACGCCGCCCGTGCCTGGGCGGAGCTGCGGCCGGTCGCCGTGCTGGTGCCCGGCAGCGACCTCGGCCCGCAGGGTGTGGCCGTCCTCAAGCGCTCCGGCGCCCGGGCCGTCGTCACGCTCGGCCCCGAGCGCGTCGAGGGCGCGCACGCGCTGCTCATGGACCACGACAAGGTCGGCCACAGCGCGGGCGTCCACCTGCTGGCCCGCGGCCGCCGCCGGATCGGTGTCGTGGTGCCCGAGGAACCCGGCCTGGAGATCTTCTCCAGGTCCCGGCTCGACGGCGTACGCCGGTCCCTGACCGGCACCGACGCCACGGCGACCGAGCTGTCGCTCGCGTACGAGGAGAGGGCCGCCGCCCGACTGGCGGCGCGCTGGCGAGCGCTGGGCCTGGACGCCGTGTTCGCCTACAACGACGAGTACGCCATGCTGCTGATGCGTGCCCTCCAGGAGGAAGGCGTCGGCATCCCCGACGAGACGGCCGTGATCGGCGCCGACGACCTCATGCTCGGGCGACTGCTGCGGCCCCGCCTCAGCACCGTCCACATCGAACTGCCGTCCGGGCGCGACCTCGCGGAGCTGGTCGACCGGGTGGTGCGTGAACCCGGCGCGACGCCCGAGAGCCACGAGGTACTGGGCGCGCGGGTGGTGCACCGCGACTCGACCTGAGAGAGGCTGTAGCTGGTCCCCGGCCACAGCTCACCCGTTCGGGCCGCATCCGGCCTGCCCGGGCCGGATCGGATGTGTTCCGGTCGGATCGCGGACGTATCGGCCGGATCAGGTACGGGAGGCGCGCCATGCGGACGACGGTCGGCATCATCGGCGGCGGCCCCGCCGGGCTGCTGCTGGCCAGGCTGCTGCACCGCGAGGGCATCGACTGCGTCGTACTGGAGAGCAGGTCGCGTGCCCACGTCGAGCACCGCCAGCGCGCCGGGATGCTGGAGCCGGGCACGGTCGACGCCCTGCGCTCGTGCGGAGCCGCCGACCGTCTGGACGCCGAAGGCCTGATCCACCACGGCATCGAACTGCGCTTCGACCGCGAGCGCCACCACATCGACTTCTCCGCCCTCACCGGCGGCCGCACCGTCACGATCTACGCCCAGACGGAGATCGTGAGGGACCTGATCGCCCTCCAACTCACCGCCGGATCACCGCTGTTGTTCGAGGCCGAGGCCCTCGCGATCGAGCGGCCGGAGAGCGACGGGCCGGTAGTACGCTTTGTGCACGAGGGTCGTGAACAGACCCTGAGCTGCGCGTATGTGGTGGGCTGCGACGGCCACCACGGCATCTCGCGCAGCACCTTCCCCGCCGACGGGAGCCGCACGTACGCGCACGACTACCCCTACTCCTGGCTCGGGATCCTCGCCGATGTGCCGCCCTCCGGTGAGGAGTTGATCTACGCGCGCGGTGCCGGCGGCTTCGCCCTGCACAGCATGCGCTCACCGTTCGTGTCCCGGCTGTACCTACAGGTCCCGAACGGCACCGACGTCGCCGACTGGCCCGACGAGCGCATCTGGGACGAACTCGGCGCGCGTTTCGCGGTCGACGGCGACTGGCGCCTGCGACGCGGCCCCATCACCTCCAAGTCGGTCACGCCGATGCGGAGTTACGTCCACGAGCCGATGAACCACGGGCGGCTCTTCCTCGCCGGGGACGCCGCGCACATCGTGCCGCCGACCGGGGCCAAGGGCCTCAACCTCGCCGTCTCGGACGTACGGGTACTGGCCCGCGGACTCATCGAGTCGCATCGCACGGGGTCGACCCAACTCCTCGGCCACTACTCGGACTTGTGCCTCGAACGGGTGTGGCAGGCCACGCGCTTCTCGTACGACATGACTAGGATGTTGCACGCTCAACCAAATGGGGATGTCTTCGACCACCGGATCCAGCTCGCCCGGCTGCGCCGGGTCACGGCATCCCGCCACGCGGCCGCCGAACTGGCCGCGAACTACACGGGACTGCCGCTGGGACCGTGAGTCCCGGTGGCGGACAGTGAACGATCGGAGAGCCGACATGCCGCTGCTCGACCCCAAGACCTGGCAGTCCCGCACCCTGGCGGGTGGTGAGTACGCCGTCACCGAGCCCGCCACCGGTGACACGCTGGCCACGGTCACGCTCGCCGCCGCCGAGGACGTCGCCACGGCCGCGCGGGACGCCCGCGCCGCCCAGGCCGAGTGGGCGAAGGCGCCGCACTTCGTCCGCGCCGCCGTCCTGCGCAAGGCCGGCGACCTGTTCGCCGCGCACGCCGACGAGCTGCGCGAATGGATCGTGCGCGAGTCCGGCTCCATTCCGGGCAAGGCCGACTTCGAACTGCACGTCGCGGCCCAGGAGTGCTACGAGGCCGCCGCCCTCGCCTCCCGCCCGAGCGGCCAGATCCTCCCCTCCGAGGCGCCGCGTCTGTCGTACACGCGGCGCGTCCCGGTCGGCGTGGTGGGCGTGATCTCCCCCTTCAACGCCCCGCTCATCCTCTCGATCCGCTCGGTGGCCCCGGCGCTCGCGCTCGGCAACGCCGTGGTCCTGAAGCCGGACCCGCGCACCGCTGTGTGCGGCGGTCTCGCGCTCGCCGCCGTCTTCGCCGAGGCGGGTCTCCCGGAGGGTCTGCTGCACGTCCTGCCCGGCGGCCCGGAGGCGGGCCGGGCGCTGGTCGCGGACCCGAACGTACCGGTGATCTCCTTCACCGGATCGACCGCCGCCGGACGCGCGGTGGGCGAGACGGCGGGCCGCCTCCTCAAGCGCGCCCACCTGGAGCTGGGCGGCAACTCGGCGCTGATCGTCCTGGAGGACGCCGACATCGACGCCGTGATCTCCACGGCCGCGTGGGGCTCGTTCTTCCACCAGGGCCAGATCTGCATGACGACGGGCCGCCACCTCGTCCACGCCTCCCTCTACGAGGAGTACGTCGAGCGACTCGCCGCCAAGGCCGACTCGCTCGCCGTCGGCGACCCGCACCGCGCGCAGGTGCACCTCGGTCCCATCATCGACAGCGCCCAACTCGCCAAGATCCAGGGGCTGGTGGAGTCCAGCACGGCGCGCGGAGCGAGGCTGGCGGCCGGCGGTACGCACGAGAAGCTGTTCTACCGGCCGACCGTCCTCGCGGGAGTCGACGACGCGACGCCCGCGTACGCGGAGGAGGTCTTCGGCCCGGTGGCGCCCGTACGTTCCTTCACGGACGCCGACGAGGCCGCGGCCCTCGCCGCCGCGGGACCGTACGGCCTGTCGCTGGGCATCGTCACCCGGGACACCGCGCGCGGCCTGGACCTGGCCGAGCGCATCCCGACCGGGATCGCCCACATCAACGACCAGACCGTCAACGACGAGGCCGTGGCCCCGTTCGGCGGGATCGCCGCCTCCGGCACCGGCGCCCGCTTCGGCGGTGAGGCCAACCTGGAGGCCTTCACCGACGTGCGCTGGACGACGGTGCGCGGCGACGTGGCGCCGTACCCGTTCTGACGGAAGGGGCGTGCGGCCCTTGTCGCCCTGCGGGACTTATTCGCCCCGCGGGACTCACTCGCCCTGCGGGGCCTGCTGGGCCTGCTGCTCCGCGATGGACTTGCGGACCTCGTCCATGTCCAGCTTCCGGGCCTGTCCGATGACGTCCGTCAGGGCGGCCTCGGGCAGTGCTCCGGGCTGGGCGAAGATCGCGACCTGGTCGCGGACGATCATCAGCGTCGGGATCGACTGGATGTCGAAGGCGGCGGCCAGCTCGGGCTGCGCCTCCGTGTCGACCTTCGCGAACACCAGGTCAGGGTTGGCCTCCGCGGCCTTCTCGTAGACCGGGGCGAACTGACGGCACGGCCCGCACCAGGAGGCCCAGAAGTCGATCAGGACGAACTCGTTGTCCGTGACCGTCTGGTCGAAGTTCTCCTTGGTCAGCTCCATCGTGCTGCTCATGGCGTGGCTACCTCTTCCTGATGTCGGGCCTCGGGCCTCGGACGAAGCCGGTGTGCACAACGCAGCCCCTGGGCGGCGTATTCCGCGCGCGTACCCGTGTGGCCACCACGCACACCAACAACCAGACTGGGGCCATGACGGAAACGGAATCCATCACTTACGACGTCGTGGTGCTCGGGGCCGGGCCCGTGGGGGAGAACGTCGCCGACCGCGCCCGCGCGGCCGGCCTCTCCACCGCGGTCGTGGAGAGCGAGCTGGTCGGCGGCGAGTGCTCGTACTGGGCCTGCATGCCCAGCAAAGCCCTCCTGCGCCCGGTCATCGCCCGCGCCGACGCCCGCCACGTACCCGGCCTCAGCCAGGCGGTACAGGGCCCCCTCGACGTCCCCGCGGTCCTCGCCCACCGCGACTACTACACCTCCCAATGGAAGGACGACGGACAGGTCGACTGGCTGAACAGCATCGGTGCAGTCCTCCACCGCGGCCACGGCCGCCTGGCAGGACCGCGCAAGGTGAGCGTCGACGGTCCCGACGGCGAGCGGCAGGTGCTCACCGCCCGGCACGCGGTCGCCGTCTGCACCGGCACCCGCGCCCTGCTCCCCGACCTGCCGGGGCTCGACCAGGTCCGGCCCTGGACCAGCCGTGAGGCCACCAGCGCGCACGAGGTGCCGGGCCGGCTCATCGTGGTGGGGGGCGGTGTCGTCGCCGTCGAGATGGCCACGGCCTGGCAGGCGTTCGGCTCCCAGGTCACCGTCCTCGTCCGAGGCAAGGGGCTGCTGCCCCGCATGGAGCCCTTCGCCGGTGAGCTGGTCGCCGAGTCGCTGAAGGAGGCCGGCGCGGACGTCCGCACCGGCACCTCGGTGACCGCGGTGACGCGCGAGGGCTCCACGGTGGTGGCCCTCACGAACACCGGCGACCGCATCGAGGCCGACGAGATCCTCTTCGCCACCGGGCGCGTGCCTCGCACCGAAGACCTCGGCCTCGACACGATCGGGCTTGAGCCGGGCTCCTGGTTCGACGTCGACGACAGCCTGCGCGTGACCGGCAGCGACTGGCTGTACGCGGTCGGCGACGTGAACCACCGCGCACTCCTCACCCACCAGGGCAAGTACCAGGCCCGGATCGCGGGCGCCGCCATCGCCGCCCGTGCCGCCGGGGTGCCCCTCCTGGAGACGGACCCCTGGGGCGCACACTCGGCGACCGCCGACCACGGGGCCGTCCCCCAGGTCGTCTTCACCGACCCCGAGGCCGCGGCCGTCGGTCTCTCCCTCGCCGAGGCCGAGCGCGCGGGCCTGCGCGTCCGCGCCGTCGACGTCGACATGTCCTCCGTGGCGGGCGCGGGCCTGTACGCGAACGGCTACCGCGGCAAGGCCCGCATGGTCGTCGACACCAACCGCGAGATCCTGGTGGGCCTCACCCTGGTCGGACCCGGCGTCGGCGAACTCATCCACTCGGCGACGATCGCCATCGCCGGCGAGGTCCCGATCAGCCGCCTGTGGCACGCGGTCCCGTCGTACCCGACGGTGAGCGAGGTATGGCTGCGGCTACTGGAGAGGTACCGGGACGCGTAGCCGACGGCCGCGAGGGTTCAACCGTTCGGCGCCCGCCGCTCGGGTCACGGCGGTTCAGTGTCGGGCCGTCCGGGCTTGCCGGGTCGGGTCCCGTCGGTCGGGTGCCGGGGGCTGGATCCCGACGGTCTCGGGTCCGGCCGTCCGGGACCGACCGGCCGGGTCCGGTCGTTCGGGCTCCGTGCCGGGGTGGGGTGGGTCGTGATGTTCCGGGGCCGTTCGCGTACGTCGCCGCCGACCTGACGCCGACCTGACGTCACCGGCCCGACCGTCTGGGTCGGCAGGGCCGACGCCCGACGCCGGGCTCGGGGGGCGTCCCGCCTCTCCGTCAGGCCGGCGTCGCCCGGACCGCCTGGCGGTGAGCGGTGAGCGGTGAGCGGTGGGCGGGCCGCCCGTACGGCGGCCCCCGTCGCTCCCGCTGCGGGACCCCCTTCGCCGGAGGCCCCACGGCACGCGCCTCAGTCGGGCAGGGCGAAGCCCAGGGTCGCCGCGGCCTCCGCCGGCGTCGGCTGCGTCCAGCGCTCCGCCATCGCCTGGTTGGAAGACAGCGAGCGCAACTCCGCACGGTCGAGGTAGAGCACGCCGTCCAGGTGGTCCGTCTCGTGCTGGACGATCCGCGCGGGCCACCCCGTGAAGACCTCGTCGACCGCGCGGCCCCGCTCGTCCCGCGCCGTCAGCCGGACCTCGGCGTGCCGGGCCACCACGGCCTGCCACCCCGGCACGCTCAGGCACCCCTCGAAGAACACGGCCCGCCCCGCGCCGACCCCCTCGTACGACGGATTCACCAGCACCCGGAACGGCTGCGGCACCCGCCCGCGCACCACCCGCACCTCCTCGGAGACCGGCGCCGGATCCTCGATGACCGCGATCCGCAGTGGCACGCCGACCTGCGGTGCCGCGAGACCGACGCCCGGCGCCGCGTGCATGGTGGCGCGGAGGGCGGCGACGAAGCGGGTCAGGAGTCCCGCGTCGAGCTGGCCGTCGAAGGGCTCGGCGGGGCGGCGCAGCACCGGGTCCCCGGCGGAGACGATGGGCAACGGGCCTTCATGGGCGAGGAGTTCCTCGACCAGGTCGCTCAGGGAGCGGGAGGCGCTGGGGTCACGTTCGGATGCCATCGCGCCAGGATGCCAAGACGGATCGCGCCAAGCGAGGCGGCGCCAGGCGCGTCTCCCAGGTCCCCGTACGTCCATGCGTGTGACTCAGGCCACATGACACCCCGGGAACTCGACACCCCCGTGCCCCGACTTCTGGACCACCACGGACCAATAGCAGGGCGAGAGCCCAACTCCCCGGCCCACGGCCCGAGTCCGTCCCCGTCCCCGTTCCCTCGCGTCCCCGTCCGCATCCCCACCCCGTCCCACCGGAGAAGCCCGCCCATGTCCACCGCTCCCACGACCACGACGGACGAGTCCCCCGAAGCCGTCGCCCCGGCCCCTTCCAGAAAGGCCGCCCTGCGCCCCCTGATCCTGCGCCTGCACTTCTACGCCGGAATACTCGTCGCCCCGTTCCTACTGGTCGCGGCTCTGACCGGCTTCCTCTACGCCGCCTCGTACCAGGCCGAGAAGATCGTGTACGCCCATGAACTGAACATCCCGGTGGGCGACCACAAACTGCCGCTGTCCGAGCAGGTGGCCGCCGCCCGCAAGGCCCACCCGCAGGGCACGGTCTCCGCCGTACGACCGTCGCCGGAGGCGGACGCGACGACCAGGGTGCTGCTCTCCGGCGTCCCGGGTGTCGGCGAGGGGCACACCCTCGCGGTGTTCGTCGACCCGTACACCGCGAAGGTGCGAGGAGCGCTGGAGCAGTACGGCTCCACCGGCGCGCTCCCGCTGCGCACCTGGATCGACGAGCTCCACCGTGATCTGCACCTCGGCGAGAACGGCCGCCTCTACAGCGAACTCGCCGCGAGCTGGCTGTGGGTGATCGCGGGCGGCGGGCTGGTGCTGTGGTTCACCAGGCGGCGCGCCCAGCGCAAGGTGCGGGGCGTGTCCGGGCGCCGCCGCACCCTCGGGCTGCACGGCACCGTCGGCGTGTGGGCGGCGGCCGGGTTCTTCTTCCTCTCGGCGACCGGTCTGACCTGGTCGACCTACGCCGGCGCCAACATCGACGAGCTCAGGACCTCGCTCGGCCAGGCGACCCCCGCGGTGTCCGCGTCGGTGGCGGCCGGCGGCGAGCACGCGGGCCACACCGGCATGGGCTCCGGCGGCACCACGGCCACCACCACGCCCCAGGACCTCGACAAGATCCTCGCCGCCGCCCGTGCCGAGGGCCTCGGCGACCCCGTCGAGATCGTCGTACCCGCCGACGCCTCCACCGCGTACGTGGTCAAACAGATCCAGCGCAGCTGGCCCGAGAAGCAGGACTCCGTGGCCGTGGACCCGACGACCGGCAAGGTCACCGACGAACTCCGCTTCGCCGACTACCCGCTGCTCGCCAAGCTGACCCGCTGGGGCATCGACGCACACAGCGGCGTCCTCTTCGGCCTCGTCAACCAGATCGCCCTGATGGCCCTCGCGCTCTGCCTGGTCCTGCTGATCGTGTGGGGCTACCGCATGTGGTGGCAGCGCGGCCGCGCCTCCGCGTTCGGCCGCCCCATCCCGCGCGGCGCCTGGCAGCAGGTCCCGCCGCCGATCCTCGTCCCGCTCATGGCGGCCGTCGCCGTGCTCGGCTACTTCGTCCCGCTGCTCGGTATCCCGCTCGCGCTGTTCGTCGCCGTGGACGTCGTCCTCGGCGAGATCGCGTACCGCCGTGGCAAGCGCACTCATGGAGGCCAGGTAGCGTGATCGGGTAGAGGAACGCCGGAGGGAGACGGACATGGCGCAGCGCGACCGCGAGGACCCGCACCGGCCTTCCAGGCGCCGCGGGCAGGGCGAGTTGGAGAGCCAGGTGCTCGGCGCGCTGCGCGAGGCCGAGGCCCCGGTGACCGCCGCCTGGGTGCAGGAACGTCTCGGCGGCGACCTTGCCTACACCACCGTCGTCACCATCCTGACCCGGCTGCTCGCCAAGAACGCGGTGGCCCGCGAACGACGCGGACGCTCCTTCGTATGGCGGCCCACCGCCGACGTCGCGGGCCTGGCCGCGCTCAAGATGCGCCGGCTCCTCGACGGCGAGAGCGATCGAGAGGCCGTCCTCGCCAGCTTCGTCACCGCGCTGCCGCCGGACGACGAACAGGTCCTGCGCGCGCTCCTGGAGGCGGCCCAGGCGACGGACGGGACCGATGTGACGGATGAGGTCGATGTGACGGATGGGACCGACGGGGCGCCCGGCGATACGGAAGACTGACGTCGCATGGGGGTCTTCGTCTTTCTGCCGCTCGTCCTGCCACTCAGTGCCTGGCCGGTGGCGCGCCTCGCCGAACTGCGGCTGCATCCGCGGACGGCCACCCGGCTGCTGACGGCGGTCGCCACCGTCATGGCCCTGTGCAGCACGCTCTGCCTGGCCCTGCTGATGGTCGTCGGGACCGCGCAACTGCCCGGCAACCCGCTCCCGGACGGCTGGTCCGACCCCGAGGTCCGCGCGGCCGTCCCGCACGACGAGATCGCGGGGAAGGCGGCGATCCCGGCCCTGATCCTGGTCCTCGCGATCTGCGCGCGCACCCTCTGGCGCCACCGCCGGGTCGCCCGCGGAGCGCGCCGGGCACTCGCCGGACTGCCCACCCGTTCCGTGGTCGTACTCCCCGAGGAGAAGCCCTACGCCTACGCGCTCCCCGGCGGACCCCGCGACCGTGTGGTGGTCACCACGGCCCTGCTGCGCGGCCTCACCTCACCGGAGCGCCGGGCCGTGTTCGCGCACGAGCGGGCCCATCTGACGGCCGGTCACCACCGTCACCTGCTCGCCGTACGACTGGCGGCGCGCGCCAACCCGTTCCTGCGACCGCTGCGTACGACCGTCGTCTACACCACGGAGCGATGGGCGGACGAGGACGCGGCCCGGTCGGTCGGCAACCGCACGGTGGTGGCCCGCGCGATCGGCAAGGCGGCCCTGCTGTCGGGCGGGGGCCCGGCGCCGGCGTTCGCCGCGTTCACCGGCTTCGTGGGATTCGCATCCGCGGGTCCGGTGCCGCGCCGGGTCGCCGCCCTGCTGCGGCCCGCGCCGCTGGCCCGCAGCTGGCCGTCCGTGTTCACGTCCGTGGGGCTGGCCGCCTGGGGCGCCGCGGTCGGTACGCTCGTCTCCGCGATGTCATCGGCGAACTCGGCCGTGACGATGGTCCTGATCCTGCACGCGGCCACGCCCCTGTAGCCAGGGGACCGCTCCTCGGGGTTCCTACACTCGTGTAGAAAGAACCTCCGTCGCAGGGGAACTCGTTTGCGAACAGAATCGTTTCCCAGGGCACAGACCGACCCAGAGGAGCGTTTCCTTGTCCGCCAGACCGACGGACCCCCCGGGACACAGTCCCGAACCACCCCGCCCGATTTTCCTTGATCACGGCACACGGCGGGGTGGTGTTCGATGAGTGCCGCACTCGGCCTGCTGGCCGTCCTCGTGCTGACGGCCGGCACCGGCTATTTCGTCGCCCAGGAGTTCGCGTACGTCGCCGCCGACCGCCTCGCCCTCGCGCGGGAAGCGGCGGCGGGCGACCGACGGGCCACCCGCGCCCTGAAGGTGCTGGAGCGGCTGTCGTTCATGCTGTCGGGCGCCCAGCTCGGTATCACGGTGACCGGTCTGGTCGTCGGGTTCCTGGCCGAGCCGTCCGTGTCCGCCCTGCTCGAGCCCGTTCTCATCGCCATCGGCATCGCGGACGGCGCGGTCACCGGCATCTCGGTCGTCCTCGCCTTCGTGTTCGCGACCGTGCTCCAGATGGTGCTGGGCGAACTCGCCCCCAAGAACCTGGCCCTGGCCGTCCCGGAGCGCCTCGCGAAGGCCCTGGCGAGCTCCACGCTCGGGTATCTGAAGGTCGTCGGCCCGGTCGTACGACTTTTCGACGGCGCCGCCAACAGGCTGCTGCGCAAGGTCGGAATCGAGCCCGTCGAGGAACTCCACCACGGCGCGCCCCTCGAAGAGCTCGGCCATCTCATCGGAGAGTCGCACGAGCACGGACAGTTGCCGCGGGAGACCGCCGATCTCCTCGACCACGCCCTGGAGTTCTCCGACCGCACCCTCGACGAGGTGATGGTGCCGCGCGCCGACGCCGTCTTCGTCCGCAGGGACGCGACGGCCACGGAGGCCGTCCAGCTGATCGCCAAGCACGGACACTCCAACTACCCCGTCCTCGGCGACCACCCGGACGACATCACCGCCGTTCTCGGGGTACGCGAACTGATGCGGCTGCCCGCCGACCGGCTCACCCGGACGACGGCCGGCGCGCTCGGGCGGGGACCGCTGCTGCTGCCCGACACCCTGCCGCTGCCCGAGGCCGTGGCTCAGATGCGGGCGTACGACGACGAGTTCGCCGTCGTCCTCGACGAGCACGGGGGCGTGGCGGGCATCGTCACCTACGAGGACATCGCCGAGGAACTCGTCGGCGACATCGCGGACGAGACCGACACCGTCAAGGTGATCGCGGTCGCCGACGGCGCGGGCTGGCTCGTGGACGCCGGCCGCCGACTGGACGAGGTCGCCGAGGTGACGGGCATCGACCTGCCCGAGGAGGACGACTACGACACGGTGGCGGGGCTGATCGTCGACCGTCTCGGCCGCTTTCCGGCCATCGGGGACCGCGTCGTCGTCGAACTGTCCGACGGGGGCCGCGTCTCGATCGACGTACGGGCCCTGGACCGCCACGTACCGGAACGGGTCCGCCTGGAGCGCCTGCCGACGACGGTCCGTACGGTCCGTACGGTCCGTACGGACGGCGTGGACGGTGCGGAGCGTATCCACCGTGTGGACAGCGCGGAGGAGCAGGCATGAGCATCTCGATGGCGCTCTTCGTGACCGTACTGCTGCTGATCGGCAGCGGGTTCTTCGTGGCCGCCGAGTTCGCGCTGGTCGCCGCCAAGCGGCACCGGCTGGAACAGGCCGCGGCGGCCGGGCAACGCGGTGCCGGGGCCGCGCTGGCCGGGATGCGCGAGCTGTCCCTCATGCTCGCCGGAGCCCAACTCGGCATCACCGTCTGCACGCTGGGTCTGGGCTCGGTGTCCAAGCCCGCGATCTCGCACGAACTCGACCCGTTGCTGCACAAGGCGGGCCTGCCGAGCGGCCTGAGTTACGGCGTGTCCTTCGCGCTCGCCATGTTCGTCGTCGTCTTCCTGCACATGGTGGTCGGCGAGATGGCCCCCAAGTCCTGGGCCATCGGGCATCCCGAGCGTTCCGCCATGCTGCTCACCCCACCCTTCCGTGCCCTGACCCGGGGGGTGCGCCCGCTGATCGTGGGGCTGAACAGGGTGAGCAACGCGCTGGTCCGGCTCTGCCGGGTCACCCCGCGCGACGAGCTGGCCTCGGTCCACAACCGCGAGCAACTCACCCATCTCGTCGAGGAGTCGGAGCGGCTCGGCCTGATCAGCAAGGAGGACTCCGAGCTGATCACCAGCTCGCTCACCGAACCGCAGCACCCGGTAGGGGACCTCCAGATCCCCGCCGACCGGATCACCTCGGTCCCCGCCGACGCTGCGATCGACGTCGTACTCGGCGTCGCCGGGGACAGCGACCGCACCCGCCTGCTGGTCCGCGACGGAGTCACGGTCCTCGGCTCGGTGCACGCCCGTGACGCCCTGGTCGCCCGCGCCCAGGGCCCGGCCGCGCTCGCCCGCGACCTGGCCCGCCCCGTCCCGGAGCTGTCACCGCACGACACGGTCGCGCACGCCGTCGAACAACTCCGCCTGCACCGCGCCTCCCTCGCCGTCGTACGCGACGACGCGGGTCGGCTGACCGGCCTGGTCAGCCTGGACGACCTGCTGGCACGGCTGTTGGAGCCGCGCGCGGCGTGACACGACGAAGGGGCCGGGTGCCGTCGCTGTGGCCGGTCACCTCGATGACCGGCCACAGCGCTGAGGCGCCCAGCCTCTTCGTCCTGCTCTCAGAGAGATTCACGCTCTCGGGAGACGTTCACGTCCTGAGCGGGCGTTCACACCTGCTCGAAGTCACCGGCGAGCGCGGAAGCGATGCGCAGGTGCGACTCGGCCTCGTCGTGACGACCCTGGCGCTGGAGCGTGCGACCGAGCATCAGCCGGGCGTAGTGCTCCACCGGGTCACGCTCGACGAGTGCGCGCAACTCGGTCTCCGCGCGGCGCAGTTGTGCCGAGTGGTAGTACGCGCGGGCCAGCAGCAGACGCGGTCCGGTCTGCTCCGGCACCTCATCCACAAGGCCGCCCAGAACCCGCGCCGCACCGGCGTAGTCCTTGGCGTCGAAGAACAGCTGCGCCCGCTCCCAGCGCTCCGCGGCCGTCCCCTGGTCGTAGTACTTCGTGTCCACTACTGGCCTCCTTCGACTGGCAGAACCTCACCAGGTGGTTGAATATTCCACCACCTTCGCCGGGGGCGTCACGCGCCGGCCAGTACCGCGTTGGCCCGCTCCGTCAGCAGAGTCAGCACACGCCCTGCCGTCGCCAGGTCCTCGGCCGGGATGTCCGCGTACAGCCGGGCCGCGATCTCGTTCCCGCCCGTGCGGATCTCCTCGAACACCTCACGGCCGTGCTCGGTGAGCGACACCAGCTCGGCGTCCGTCTCCGTCAGCAGCTTGAGGGCCGTCATCTCCTCGACGGTCTCCTCGGCCGCCGACTCCTCGATCTTCAGTGCCCCGGTCAGCCGGCCCACGAGCCGGCCGCGCTCGAGGGTGCCGCCCTGGTCCGAGACGGCCCGCAGTGCCACCGACTGGTTGAAGTTGCTTCCGACACGCGCCAGCACGGTCTCCAGGGCCGCGCGGCTCGCGTAGTGGGCCAGTCCTATGACCTGGCCGTTGACCGGGGGAGTGGGAATGCTCATGGCTACTCCTAGTCAGGATGTGAAGAGAGAGGTGTGTCGAGAGGTACTTCGAGAGGTACGTCGAGCAGGGTCGCCAGCTCGCGGTTGAACGCTTGGGTGCGTTCGCTGCCGAGCCCGCCGAGCGGTTCGAGGAGCTGATCCAGCAACCCCTGGATGACCCGGATCGCGCGGCGCGCGACCTCGCGCCCGTCCTGTGTGAGTGACAACCGGATCGCGCGGGGGTCGGCGGGGTCCCGCGTCCGGTCGATGACACCCGCCGCCTCCAGGGCGCGGGCCAGCTTCGAGACGTAGAGCGGTTCGAGTCCGGTGTGATCGGCGAGCTCACGCTGGCTGGGCCGCCGCCCGGCCCTGTCCATCCCGTACAGCGACGCGACCAGCGAGTACTGCGCGTGGGTCAGACCGAGCGGGGCGACCGCCCGATCGACGGCCACACGCCACTTCATGGACAGGCGCCAGACGAGGAAACCGGGGGTCGCGTGCTCGGGTGTCGAACTCATGAGAAAAACCATACATGGCTACTATGTCCATGGCTACTATTTCTTGGCGTCCCCGACCAACGCCCTACCGGCGTCCGTCGTTGGTCCTAGGGCCGCACCGGTCGTGACCCGAGTACCCCCTCCGGGGGAGTGCGGGGAGCCCGTGCGAGGGGGACGGCCTGACGGACGGTCCCCGACGGGGCTAGGTTGGGCGCCATGAGCAATCTTGATCGCGAGGCAGTTCCCGCGCTGTGCGGTGGCCGCGGTTTTGTGGTGGCCGAGCCGGTGCGTGAACTCCTCAGTCCCCGTCGGGTCAAGCTCGGCGAGTCCACCGAAGTCCGCCGCCTGCTGCCCAACTTGGGACGCCGCATGATCGGCGCGTGGTGCTTCGTCGATCACTACGGGCCCGACGACATCGCCGACGAGCCCGGTATGCAGGTCCCGCCGCACCCGCACATGGGACTCCAGACCGTCAGCTGGCTGCACGAGGGTGAGGTGCTGCACCGCGACTCCACGGGCAGCCTGCAGACGATCCGTCCGCGCGAACTGGGTCTCATGACCTCGGGGAGGGCCATCAGCCACTCCGAGGAGAGCCCCAAGTCGCACGCACGCTTCCTGCACGGCGCGCAGCTGTGGGTCGCCCTCCCCGACAGTCACCGCCACACCGACCCGCACTTCGAGCACCACGCCGAGCTGCCCCTCGTCACGGCCCCCGGTCTCGAGGCCAGGCTCATCCTGGGCACCGTCGACGGCACGACCTCGCCCGGTACGACGTACACCCCGATCGTCGGCGCCGACCTGTCTCTGGCACACGGCGCCGACGTACGACTCCCGCTGGAGCCCGACTTCGAGTACGCCGTCCTGTCCATGTCCGGCGAGGCGCATGTCGACGGCGTACCGGTGCTCCCGGGCTCCATGCTCTACCTCGGCTGCGGCCGCACTGAACTCCCCCTGCGCGCCGAGTCGGACGCGTCCCTCATGCTCCTGGGCGGCGAGCCGTTCGAGGAGGAGCTGGTCATGTGGTGGAACTTCATCGGACGGTCCACCGAGGACATCGCACAGGCCCGTTCGGACTGGATGACGGGCTCCCGATTCGGTGAGGTGGTGGGGTACGACGGGGCTCCACTGCGCGCTCCCGAGCTCCCGCCCGTACCACTGAAACCGCGCGGAAGGGTGCGCTGACCTGGGGTTCCAGCTCTAGTGCAGGCCTCTCATGGGATGCGGCCGTCCGCGCTCGACACCCCGTTCTCCCGAGGGGCCGATCGATCCTGCGAAGTCCGTCGACGGACAACGCTGCGTTCTCATGTCTGGCCATCTGTAGGCGGGTTTATTCAGCCTAATGCTGACCCAATGCTGACTTTCCTGACGGAGCGTCAGTGTCATGGCGCTGGTGTCGCAGCTGTTGGAGCGCCCGCCCCGGAGCTGCTGCTCGCGTGTAGGCAAGGCCGATGCTGACTTCGGTGACTTGCGCTGGGGCACGGGTCCCTAAGTACCCGGGCGACGAAGGGGAGGAGAAGTCCGTGACGAGAGGGCTTTTGTGGGAATCCCCCAATGCCCCGGCGTGCCGCTGCTGCCGTACTCACCCCTTGGGCGGACCGTTATGGGGAGGGTGTGGCTGCAGCGACGGGTCTCGGAAGCGGCTTGTCGGCAAGCCAGGCTCTGCTTCAGAACGGGTGAACGGCAGCCAGCAGGTTCTTCGTCTGCTGGTGGTACAGAGGCAGCGCGTCGCTGACCAGCGCAAACAGTGCCCGTCTCGGCTTTGACGGGATTGCTGGCCCGGGATTGGTCCGGATCTTGGCCGATGCGATCCCTCGGACTGGGTGGCCGCCCGGTGCCACTCAGCGGTCGGAGCCGGGAAGAGGGGGGTGCCGCCTACTGCGTCCGCTCGCACTCTGGTGTGACATGGTCGTCGGCCTATACTGCCCTGCACGCCGAATCCCGCACGCTGCTGGCGTAGAGCGATAGTCCGCTCGCCGTGGCCGCGTGTGGTGGTGGCCATCCGTCGTGAGCTATGACGGTCCCACATGGCACATGTCGTAGAAACCGTCCAAGGGCGTCCAGTTGATCCATAACGGGGGCGTAAGTCCAGGTCAGAACCCTGCGACGCGTGAGCGTCCATGGGGCTCGTGACAGGGAAGTGACAGAAAACGCGCTGCGGGACCCCCGCGAGCTAGCCCGGCCGAGGGTCCGGTCGCGTACTGCGGCCTGCTACCCATTCCTTGCGACCGTGGCCCCGGGTGTGGCCGTAGAACGGCGATGACCTGCTCCCTGAGCAGGGTGCGAAGGCGCTCGTGGATGGGCTGGTTCTTCTGCTCGGCGTGCAGGGACCATCGATGGTGCGGAGAGTCGGCCGTTTCCCCAACGGCGAGGGTCGATGCCTCCATCGGCGCTTCTTCTGCAGGTACCGTCACTCTCGCTTCTAGTCCCGGCAGGGCACGTACCTGTACGAGTCCCTGGACCTGCCTGCCCGGCGCAGGGTTGCCGCTGCGTACCGATCCGGGCTGGTTGCCCCTCTTAACCGTTCTTCGGCCTCACGTCGTGACCAGGCTGGCGCCGTACACCTGCCGAATGCGTGGGGCAAGGCCGCCAGAGACCGACATCCGTCCCTCGGCCTAGCGTCCTGGCGGGCTCGGCCCGGCAGATCCTCTGCCGGGACCTGCCCCAGGACGACCCTGAATTGATCCGCCACGGGCCCTGAAAACGAGACGGGCCCGAGCTGACCGAAGCCGACTCGGGCGCTGAGGGGTACCTCCGGCTACCCGCACCGTGGGCCGTGTGCCTCCTGATCCCGATCCCAGGGGATCGGTGACGGCATAGCAGGCCGGGTGGGGCGATTACCAGTAGTGGCGTCGACCGGCGACGGCGTGTCCCATCCCGCCGACGATCCACAGGATGGCTCCGATGACCGCCAGGATGATCCCGATGGTCCACAGGATGGATATCCCGGTGACGAAGCCGACGACGAGCAGAATGATGCCCAGGATGATCATGGTTTCTCCATGGGGGAGTGGTGCCGGCGCCCCGGCGAACGGCGAGAGACCGCAAGGGGGTGGACACGGGGATCGGTGGTTTCCTTTCTTACTCCGTACGGTGCGGTTTGTGGCCGGCGGCCTCCAGCGGTCCACGGTTCTGTCGATCAGCCGGCGGGCATTTCGTTGGCCGTGATCCCGTCTGACGCCCACCATTTCTTGTGGAGCCTCCTCGCCGGGGGGGCGGTGTCAGGAACGGGAGGGCTGTGCCCGGCCGCCATCGGTAAGCAACTCGTCGAACAGCGCGCGGTAGTGCACCATGGCACCCCGCAGTTGCTCGGTCGTCGCCCGGCTGCGGTCGCTGAGGGACTCCACCTCATGCGCGGCGCGGTAGTGCTCGAGGGTGCGCCCGTGCTCCACCGAGAGGTCCTTCATCTGCTGCTCGAACCCCTCGGTCGGGTAGCCGCGGTCGTGCATCAGGGAGGTCACCAGCCGGTCCGCGTCGTGCACCGCGTCCTGCGGCCGGTCCACGAACTCCTCCTGGACACTGCTCCATTCCCGTGTGTAGCGGTCACGCGAGACCGGGGGGAGCGGTTTGATATCCAGTGCATCGTGCCGCTTCTCGCGTTCCCTGAGTTCACGTTCCGCGGTCCGCCGGCCGTCGGACTCCTCGACGGTCCGTTCGTACTCCGGGCCGAAGCGATCACGGAGGTGACGGCGTCGCCTCATGAGTGAGACCGCGACAGTGGCCAAGGCGAGCACCACCACGATCGCAATGATGATTGCCAAAAGCGTTCCCGTAGACATGGGCACAGGCTCCTTGTGGGAAGGTGAGATACCTCCTTCAAGTTCCCGTTTATCAGATATTCACCCTTTCTGTGACGATCGATGCGTCGGGCGACCGGCGCCACGGGTGTCCAACCGGCCCCGCCGCCGTCTTGGGGTGGCCCCGGGGCGTCGCATGAAGATGATCAGTGCGATGCGTGCGTGGCGAACGGGCTGTGACGTGGGCGACGAGACCGGACGGCGTCAGGGCACGCGCACGGCAAGCACGACGACGTCGTCCCCAGGATGTGGGTCTGCCAGTCGCTTGCTGATCCGGCGGACCAGGTGGGGCAGCGAGCCGTCCCCATGGCGGGCCAGCAGGGCGACGAGTTCCGCGATGGCGGTGTCGATGTCGTGGCTGGGGCGCTCGATGCCCATCACGGTCGCGGCGTGCATGTGGTGGCCGGTGATGTCGCCCACCGTGATCATGAGGGAGGCTGGTCCGCCGGACGGGGCGGACGGCAGGTGATAGGCGTCGTATCAGTCCCCGCCGATCATGTTGTCGTTCGCGGACGGTTGATACAGGGCGCTGATCTCGACATGGTCGGCCAGGGGGAGATCGGTGAGCATGGCTTCCTGCAGCTGCCGGGCGACCGAGATCCGCTCGTCCAGGTAGAGGGCGCGCTCCACCGCCTGCGCGATGTAGCCGGACGCGGCGGTGAGCGTGACCCGCTCGGTGATACTCACCTCGTGCGGCTTGATCCAGCAGATCGTGAGGACTCCGAGCAGGGTGCGGCTGCCCCAGAGCGGCAGGCACAGCACCGTGCTGAAGCCCATACGGTCGAAGACGCCGACCGCCTCGGGGCTGTAGCCGGCGACGAGTGCCTGGCGGTCGGCTACGAACACCGTGCGGCCTTCGCAGAAGGCCCGGGCGCTCGGGAACGCAGCGTCCTGCCGAGCAGTATGCGCTGCGACCACCAGAAGAACAGGACGGCGCTCAGCGGTGCGGCGAACGCGTCGGCCAAGGACTCGGGTCGCAGCGTGGTGGTGGCGGAGGTGAAGAGGTAGCCGATGAGTACGCCGAGCCACACCACCTGGCGCCACCTGGCCCACCAGCGGGCCGGGGGCAAGTCCCAGACCTTTTCATAGCCGGACTGCACCGCTGCCCCGAAGGTCAGGCCGAATGCGGCGAGGACGGCAATTCCGAACGCGGTCGTGGTCCGCAGAGCCTGACTGGGGCGGGTGAACAACTGCTCCACATGTTCCCTGGAGGTCGTCGACACGCCGAGTCCTTCCCCCAGCCACTGCGCGAATACCCGCCCATGCTCTGGATCGGCCGAGGAGACAATAGTCAGCAGCGGCACCAGCGTGAGGAACCCCAGCGCCGCGAAGCCCAGCGAACGCTGCCCCAACTGCAGATTGCTGCTCCGCCGCCATCCGCGTCCGACTGGTGAATGGCCGAGTAGGCGGCCCAGCCGTTCGAATAGAGAGGAACGGCCTGCGGCACTCGGGGTCTTCTTCGGCATACCTGTCGACTACCACGGTCGATATCGGCGCCCCGCGAGGGCGCGACGCACAGCTTCCCGAACGGCTCAGGAGAAGGCCGTGATCCAGGAAGCCGATATCCGTGAGTGGTGCACCACAACGTCGTGGATCCTAATTAGGACTCCGTTACGACCTCGTGCCACGGCCAACCGTGCACGAGGTCGTTAGGGATCGCAGAGGAACAACACGCGGGTGCGCGACGTGCTGACCTGCGAAGTCAAGTCTCAAAACCCACAAGTTATTTCTCTTCGAGCCCTTGGCCCAGGCGACCGCCGGGTCCAGAAACGCCCTCGACCGGCGCGGCGTCAGTTCCGTTCTTTCTTGGGGAAGACGTACTCGTCGAGGACCAGTCCGACGGCGACGGCCGCCGGGATGGCGACGAGGGCGCCGATGATGCCGAGGAGCGCCCCGCCGACCAGTACCGCAAGGACGGTGACCAACGGGTGGACGTCAACGGCGAACTTCATGGCCCTCGGCACGATGAGGTAGTCCTCGGCGACCCGGAAGACGACGTAGAAGACCGCGATCGCGATGGGGAGGGACACGGACAGTGCGACGAGGCTGACGATGATGCCGGCGAGAGTGGAGCCGACGATCGGGATCAGGTCCATCAGGGCGGTGAAGACGCCCAGTGCGGCGGCGTACGGGACACCGGTGGCCGCGCACCAACCGAAGGTCGCCACGTCGGCGATCCCCGAGGTGACGAGGTTGCCGAGCATGAACTTGCCTATCCGGTTCATGATCTCTTCGGCCACGCCCTCGACGCGCTCACGGCGGCTGGCCGCCACGAAGCGGTAGCAGAACTCTTTGATGGCCGGCAGCGCCGCCATGCAGTACAGGGTCACGATGATCACGATGGCCGTGGACGCGACGGTGCTCAGGACCATCTGGCCAGCGCCCAGGACGCCTCCTGCAAGGCCGGAGGCTCCGCCTCCTGAACCGATCTGTTCCTTGGCCTTCTCGACCAGGTGGAAGCGGTCCCCAGGCGGCTGATCGTGGACTGATGGTCGTGGAGCTGTTCCAACCAGCCGGGCACCGCGTCTACCAGCGCGGTGATCTCCTTGGTCACTGGCGGAATGACCAGCGCCAGGAAGCCGCCGAGTACGACGACGATGTACCCCGTCAGTACGATCGCGACGGCCCAGCCGCGCCGCAGCCCCCGGCGCGTGAACCAGACGACGAGCGGTTCCAGACTGATCGCGATGAAAACGGCCAGCAGCAGCAAGGTCAGCATCGAACTGACCCGCATGACGGTCTGCACGGCGAGCCACGCCAGGCTCGCCCCCAGCCCCAGAGCGAAACCCACCGTCACCCAGGACCGCTTGCGCCCGCCGCGTGGCTCACGGTTCGGCGGCTCCTCGCTTCCTGGGACACCCGTATGCCATCCGCCGGGCCGGGGTCGGAGCCGTTCAGGCCCGCCGCCCCGTTCAGCGCACCGTGCTCCTCCCGGACGGACTCGGGCTTGGACTGCGCAGACATCGCGATGCCTCTCCTCGACTGCCTCGTATGGGCATGGATGTCGCCGCGGGGCGCCCCTGACCACCACTCACCCTGAGGTCGTCCACGAGCAGTTGGTGCGAGACGAGGAGGGTGGCACCGTTCCCGGGTACCCAGGCACTCCGCTCGTACCGCAGACGCGCAGGGTTCGCCTGTCCAGCCGATGCGTTGAGGGCAGGTCACAACGGGGTGCGCAGTGAAGTACGGCCGTCGCGCCAGGCGGTGAGGAGGTGGTTGCCGAGCCGCTTCTCGGTCCATTCGGTGGCGTCGACACCGAAGGCGACGTCCCCGTCGAGGGCGGGCTCCGCTTCAAGGAGGCCGCCGACGACGTCCCGGCGGACGATCTGCTCGTGGACCGCGTCGGCCTCCACGTGCTCGGCGTAGAAGTGGACGGCGGCGGGGCCCGCACCGACCCGTCGCAGCCCGTGGGCGAGGCGCCGTGAGCCGGGTGACGAGGTGGTCTCCACGGCTGCGAAGTGGCCCACCAGCGCCCCGCGCAGCGCGCGGTGGAGTCCGAACAGGGACATGAGGTTGACGCTGGTCAGCATCTCCGCACCGGTCGTGTCGACGTAACGTCCGTACGCGGTGTCGAGGCCGAGGTCGTCCATCAGGTCGGCGAACAGCCGGGCGTGGATGCGCTCGGGTCGTCCGGCGCCGAACTCGTCGTACTCCACGGCGACCATCGCGGCCTTCGCGCGTCCCGTCAGTCTTGGGATGACCCAGGCGTGCGGATCGGCTTCCTTGAGGTGATAGAGGGAGCGTTGGGCCGCGTACTCGCGGAACTGCCACAACTCCCCTCGATTCTTGAGGAAGTGGGAGGGTCCGTCGCCGTCGACGGGTTCCACGAGAAGGTCCGCGAGGGCCTCGTCGGCCTTTCTCGGCGGTCCGGTCTCGGCGCGGAGCGCGGACAGGAAACTGTGCTCCATCTCCGCGCGCAGCCGCAGCAGGCCGGGCTCCCACTCCCACCCGGGGTCGACGCCGGCGAAGCTTCGGTAGTGCAGTTCGTAGCAGAGGTAGAGCGCCAGTTGCAGATCGTCCCCGTACGGGTCCGCGTGCGCTGCCGTCACCCGCTGCGGCAGCGGCGTCCCGGCGGGACGGGTCAGGGCCTGGCGGACCGTACGTGAGAGTTCACCCCTGCTTCGAGGCAGCGCGGGGCCGGTGGTGCGGTCAGGGACTGCCGGTGCAGTGGTGGTCATGTGGTCCGCCTCTTGGCTCGGGCACGGTGGCTGGTGTCGCACCAGGGGTAGGACCGGCTGCGCCGGCAGACGCAGAGCGCGACGGTGAAACGGTCCGAGCGCACGGTGCTCCCGTCGTCGAGTACGACCTCGACCGGTCCTTCGACGAGGATCGGTCCGTCGCTCGTCAGCGTGACGCGGCGGGGTTGTTCAGCGGGTCCGTTCGGCACGGATGATCACCAGCTCTTCCTTATCCTCGTCGGCGTCGACAAGTCCCCGCTCCCGCAGCCACGCCCCGCGTGAGCGGAGCACCGGACCGAACGGCACAAGACGCCGGTCGGTCACCCGGGCTTCGAGTCCCGACCGCGCCAGCGCGGCCAGGGTCGGTGCGATGCCGCACAGCGTGGAGTGCACGAGCAGCAGCACACCGCCGGGAACCAGTGACGTGTGCACGCGGCGGCAGATCCGGTCCAGCAGCAGGCGTCCGTCGGCACCCGCGTCCCACGCCACCGCGGCGCGGTGGCGGCGCGGGACGGCCCCGGGCGCCGGGACGTAGGGCGGATTGCTCACGACCAGGTCGAACCGGCGGCCGGCAACCGGGCCGAACAGATCACCGTGGAGGACTTCGACGGGCAGTCGAGCGAGCCGGGCGTTGAGCCGGGTGGCCAGGACCGCCCGGTAGGTCCTGTCGACAGCGGTGACGTGGGCGCCCCGCCGGGCGGCAGCCAGCGCGAGGGCACCGGCACCGGTTCCCATGTCCAGGACAGCGGCTCCCGCGGACAGGTGCTCCCGGTCCAGGGCCCGGATCAACAACTCGGTGTCGTGCTGGGGGGCGTACACCCGCCACGGGGCCAGCACCGAGCCGCCCTCGCTGTCGTTCTGGGTCGTCATGTCGATCACACGTACACCTCGCAGCCCGCGCCCCGAGCGTGTCACCGGACTCACCCGTCGGGTGGCTCAATGCGAGGGGGGCGCCTTACGGGCGAGCCTCGCAGAGCACACCCGACCAATGCGTCACTGCTCCGAGTGCCCGGCGAAATGGACCTCACACGGCATAGCGGACACTTTTACGATCATCCGGGCGCCGCGGCCGCGCCCGTTTATCTACCTTTCATCCCTTCTATTGCGATCGACTCAGGCGACCGGTGCCACGTGTGTGTCCCACGCGGTCCGGCGCCGTCACGGGCCCCGCCACGAAGTCCTCGGGCACCTCCATTCACGGCGAACACGCACCCAGAGGCGGAAACCGCCAGCTCAAACGGGCCATGTTCCTCTCCGCGTTCGCCGCCCTGCACGACCGCCTCCCGCACCTACTACGACAAATACCGGGCCCGCGGAAACACCCACACCCAAGCCCTCCTCCGCCGTGCCCGCCACCGCATCAGCGTGCTGTTCGCGATGCTCCGCGATGGCACCTTCTACGAACCCTGCCTCCCCGAAACAGCCGTCGCATGACCAGCCCAGGCTTGACGAAAAGCCCCCTCCCGCGACGGCGGACGAGCGGTACGGGCTAATAGCGGCTCCGTGGCCCTCGGCGGTGGGCTTGTACGACGGGTTGGTGTGCGGCTGTCACCTTCACGTCGGGGTGACCCGGGGCGGGCCCAGACCATCTGCGGGTGTATCTACATGGGGTCCATGGTTCCGCTGCCTCGCATCTGACGGGCCCGCTTGCTCGGCTGGTTCTCGATGCTCATGACCAAACCTCGGGTCGGGGGATTGCAGGGTCCTTCCCAGCCACGCAGTAGCAGGGTGCAGTCGCCACCGAAGGCAGTACGCTCCTTGCCGGGCCGGGCAGGACTCGCACCGCGGCGCCGACCGGGGCGAAGCCGGCATTGGATAATGGCCCCGAACCGGGAAGCACACGAGGGTATTTTCGCGGGCCGGGCAGCCCCGCCCCAACCCAGCGCGGGGCTGTCCGCAAAGGTGCCCGACGTGAGCCGACTTTCAAGTACCGAGTTTCCCTGGCTTCGCGAGTTCGGTGCTACGCGGCTCACCGTCGCCGGTCCTTCGCCGCTGGTGCCGATGACTCGCTGTCCTGCCCAGTTCCCGGTGGGCGCCGCGCCGCACTCTCCTCCGGCGTGGGTGAGATGCGAGGGCGTTCGAGTACGCGCACCATGGCCGTGACACCACATGGTGGATGAGGCTTCCGCCGTGTCCGAGAGTTCCAGCCCTGTGCGAGCGCCGGTACGAACACAGGCAGGCGTTCCGAGTGCCGCACAACGCTGCTGTGCCACACTCCGTCCGTTCCGGCAGAAGGGGCTCCTTCCATGGCCGTCCGTCATCAGCTGATCCGGCGTCCCTCACACGCGGTGTGGGCGGTGCTTGCCGATCCGACCCGGTACGGCGAGTGGGTGGTGGGGCCCTCCACGTCCACGCCACTCGATCAGACCTGGCCCGCTGTCGGATCCAGGCTCCGCTACACCCTGCGGCTGGGTCCCTGGTCGACCGACGGAGTGACGACGGTCCGCCACCGGGAATCCGGAAGAGAGCTGGAGCTGGAAGCTTCGTTCAAGTCGCTCGGCACCGCGAGGATCTTCCTCCAGCTCAGGCCGTGGGGCGAGGAGGAAACCCTCGTCATCTGCGACGAGCACCCCCTGCGCGGCCTGGGAGGCACTCTCCACAACGGCGCGATTGAAGCGGTATTCCAGCTGCGGCACCGTGGGATGCTGGCCCGCCTGGCCAGGCTCGTGGAACAGGACCCCGTCGAGCAGGATCACGCCGGGGCCCGCCATGCCTGACGCGGTGGTGATCGGCGCCGGACCCAACGGGCTGGTGGCGGCCAATCTGCTGGCGGACGCCGGGTGGAGCGTGGAAGTCCTGGAGGCTCAGCAGGAGCCTGGCGGTGCGGTGCGCAGCGACCGAGGTGTCCATCCCGACTACGTCTCCGATCTTTTCAGCGCCTTCTATCCGTTGGCCGCCGTTTCCCCGGTCCTCGCCCGCCTCGATCTCGCGGCGGAGGGACTGCGATGGAGCCATGCCCCGCGCGTGCTGGCCCACCCGCTGAGGGACGGGAGGTGCGCGGTCTTGGAGCGGCGCGTGCAGGAGACCGTATCCGGGCTGGAAGGGTTCGCACCGGGGGACGGTGATGCCTGGCGGGACATGTACGAGGTGTGGAGTTGTGTCAGGCAGGAATTGGTGCAGGCCATGTTCACGCCCTTCCCCCCGGTCCGCCCGGCGCTCCGCCTGGCGGCGAAACTCCGGGCCGCGGGCGGACTGCGGCTGGCCCGGAAGCTGGCCCTGCCGGTGCGTCGCCTGGGCGACGAGGAGTTCCGGGGCGAGGGGGGACGGCTCCTGCTGGCCGGGAATGCCCTGCACGCCGACCTGGCTCCCGAGGCGGTGGGCAGCGGCGGGTTCGGCTGGTTGATGTCGATGGTCGGACAGAGCCACGGCTTCCCGGTCCCCGTCGGCGGCGCCGGCGCCCTGACCGCGGCGCTCCTGAGCCGGCTTCAGCACCACGACGGCGCCTTGCGCTGTGGGGAGCGCGTCGTGTCCGTCGTCGTACGGGGCGGCAGGGCGGTGGGCGTCAGGACGGCCGGCGGGGAGACCGTCAGAGCGCGGCGCGCCGTGCTCGCGGACACGTCGGCGCCGGCGCTGTACCGGGAGCTCGTGGGCGAGGAACACCTTCCCTCCCGCCTCCTGCGGGATCTGGAACGCTTTCAGTGGGATTTCGCGACCTTCAAGGTTGACTGGGCGCTGACCGGACCGGTGCCGTGGACCGCGCCGCAGGCCGCCAGTGCGGGGACGGTCCACGTGGCCGACGGCATCGACAGCCTGACCCGGTTCGCCTCGCAGATCGCCATGGGACAGGTGCCCGATGAGCCGTTCGCCCTGTTCGGACAGATGACCACAGCGGATCCCAGCCGCTCACCCGTCGGTACGGAATCGGCGTGGGCCTACACCCACGTCCCGCAGCGCATCACCTCCGATGCCGGCCCCGATCGCATCACCGGCCGCTGGGACGCCCGCGAACAGGAAGCCATGGCGGACCGCATCGAGGCCCAGGTGGAGCGGTTCGCGCCCGGCTTCCGTACGCGGATCCTCGCCCGTCGGATCCTGGCCCCCACCACCTTGCAGGCCATGAACGAGAACCTCCACAACGGTGCCATCAACAACGGCACCACGGCCCTGCACCAGCAGGCGGTCTTCCGCCCCGTCCCCGGCACCGGCCGACCCGAGACCCCCGTCAAGGGCCTCTACCTCGCCTCCGCGGCCGCCCATCCCGGCGGCGGAGTCCACGGAGCCCCGGGAGCGAACGCTGCCCGAGCCGCGCTACGACCCTACGGACTGCACACCCTCCTCCACCGTGCCCAACGGATCTGAACCGCCCCGCACACACCAGACCCGCACACACCAGAGCGGGGAGCATGCGTGCTCCGGCATGCCGCCCGATGACTGCCGCGCTTCCCGCAGCCCCTTGTCATCGGGCAGGCGTCCGCGCGCCCGCCGGGCGATCCCGGGGGATCGGTGGCGGCGGGCCACGCGGGTCGATCACCAGTAGTGGCGTCGGCCGGCGACGGCGTGTCCCATCGAGCCGAGGATCCACAGGATGGCTCCGACGACCAGCAGGATGATCCCGATGGTCCACAGGATGGATATCCCGGCGAGGAAGCCGACGACGAGCAGAATGATGCCTAGGACGATCATGGTTTCTCCCTTTGGGGAGTGGTGCCGGTGCCCCTGTGAACTGCGAGAGACCGCAAGGGGAGACACGGGGATGGTCGGTCTCCTCCTCACTCCGCGCGGTGCGGTTTGTGGCCGGCGACCTGCAGGCGGACCTCGGTGGGCATGCCAGGGGAGCCGGTGGACCGACGGACAGTCCGGAGCGGGCCTTCGCACAGGACATCGAGGACGGTGCCCGGTGCCGCCTGGGAGGTGAGAGTGAGTCCCACGCGGGTGCGGGGGTGGGCAGGCCGGCCGGTGATGCGTACGGCCGCGTGCTCAACTCACCGGCTTCGGCCGCTTCTTCTCAGTCTGGGCGGTGACTCCAGCAGCCGCACGCGGAGAGTGGAACTTCACGGGATAGCCGCTGGCTCTGCCCACTGAGCCGGCGGTGGCTACATATGATGAAATAGGCGGTTTCTCCCGCGCGCACCATCCCCCGCGCCATCCCGCTCGCCCTGGCCCTGGTCGCCGTGCTCGGCTCCCTGCTCACCCTGATCCTGGGCGTCTCCCGGAACCACTCTGGCGATGGCCCGTGACCGGCATCTGCCGCACCACCTAGCCGCCGTTCACCGCGCTTTAAGGTGCCTCACCGGGCGGGCCCCGAGCCCGGCGAGGGGGTCAACCCGCTGGTGGTGCAGGCGATGGCCGAGGTCGGCGTCGACCTCACCGGCCGTACCACGCGGCACCTGACAGAGCACACCGTCGCGGCCAGCGACATCGTGGTGACCACCAGCGGCGCGATGCCTGCGCCACCTTGCCCGGACAGCGGCGCGAGGACTGGCCGGTGGACGATGTCGCGGGCCAGGACCTGGACGTGCGCGTCATACGCGCCGACGTCCGCGCCCGCGTCGAACGCCTCGCCGCCCACCTCACGTCCCCGGCTGAGCCTGTGGGCGACGGCAGTTGAGTGACGGGCGCCCGGAACTGCCGTGTCAGGGCGCCTCGTTGCCGAGTACCTCGCGGGCCAGTGTCGCCAGTGACTTGCGGTCCTCGGCGAGGGCCTCATTCCCGGCCTCGGTCGCCCGGTACACCCGCCGGGTGCGCCCGTCGACCACGCGCTGCTCGCAGGTGATTGGATCCGCTGCGGCAGGCGTTACGGAACCTGGTGCCCTGCTTGTCGGCGATTGCCTCGTCCACCTGCTCGGGGAACCGTTCCAACAACTGCGCGCCGGGCCCGCCGATGCCGCGCACGCAGTGCCAATCACGGAACGTGACAGGCACGGTCTCCACGATCAGGCCGAACACGCCCGCGCCCTGGCCCCGCTCCCGAAACCTCGCCAGCCGCCCGGACCGCCCGTGCCCTCCGCGCTCGCTGCCGGTCTGCCCTGCATCCAACCAGGGCCGCCCATCTCAGCCAACTACCCTACCGACCATGAAAGCTTCCCGCTCGGATGGCGGCAAACAACGCCGCGCCGCCGCCGACTGCTGAATGCCTCTATGCGATTTCGTCGGTCCGCTCACGGATGTGTGGGAGCGGTCGGGTGGGGGGACTTGGTGGGTAGGCCGGGTTTAGTGGCGTTCCCATGGGGCTGGCTTGGCTCAGGCTTCTCTGGTTCAGCCCACGAGCCGGGGAAGCCGCAGGTCAGGTCATGAAAGACTGCCCTCTGTGCAGACTCGTCGGGCGACTTCACGGAGCTTGATGTTGTTCTCCTGTGAGTAACGGCGCAGGACGTCGAACGCTTCGTGCTCCGTGAGGTGACGGCGGCCCATGAGGATGCCCATGGCCTCGCCGATGACGTGCCGGGTAGCGACGGCCTGTTCCATCTGGGTGTGGGTGCGGGCGCTGGAGAAGGCGACCGCTGCGTGGGAGGCCAGCAGCCACCCGGCCAGTTCGCTGGTCTCGGTGAACGCGTCGGGTTTGCGGGAGCAGAGGTTCAGTGCACCGAGGTCCTCGTCATCGTCGAACAGCAAAAAGCCCATCACGCTGCCCACGCCGAGCGCCTGAGCCTGGGGGACGTAGTGGGGCCAGCGTGGCTGCTCGCCGGTGAGGTCGGCGATGCGGAAGAGCCGTTCCCCCTGCGAGCTGCGGGCGGCATTGAAGCACGGTCCTTCGCCCAGCCGCTGCTGCAGCTGGTCGTTGTCGATGACCAGCTGGTGGGTGGGGGCGAGCGTCTCCACCTTCGAGTCGTGCAGCACGAGAATGCCAGCGGCGTCGCAGCCTTCGACCAGCTCGGTGGCCGATGCGGTGATTCTCGCCAGCGTGGCATCGACCGATTCCTGCGACAGAAGGTCCCGTGCCATCGACGCCATCTGCTGCGCGAACCGTCGCCAGTCCACTTCGTCCTCCGCTACTCGTCTCGCCCGGACAAGCCTCATACTCAGCTTTTCACGCGATCCTCACCGTGACATCGGAGCCGAATGCCCGCGGAAGGCAAGCGGATGACTCCCGGTGACGCGATCCGGGCATCGTCAGCGTGATGACGGCGGTCGGCGCGGCGGGGGCGATCAGCACCCGCGCAGCCCTGTATGCCGGTTCGCGGATGAGGCGGCGGGTCATCGGAGATGACGGCCGACTTGTTCCCCTGTACTGGGACGCTCCGCAGTAGCCCTACCCGCGTCCGTTCTGGTGCGTGCTGCTTCAGTGCCATGCGGCCCTGCCGATGGCGGCGCCCGAGCCATCCTGGTGCGCCCTGCCGCTGACGCTGCAACCCTTTACAGACACCCCCGACGCGCGAGGGCGGGGAGCCCAGATGTTCAGGGTGGGCGGTACGCCGTCCTGGGCGCAGGGCGACGAGTACTACCGGTGCGCATGCGGCGCTGACTTGGTGTACGTCTGCCAGGTGCCGGAGGGCATGGAATTCGCCCTCCACCCAGGCCAGCCAGAGCAGCCCTACAGTCTCAGAGCCGAGACTTACTGGCTGTTCCTCGTCAATGAGGTCTACCTACTGGCTTGCCCAGCCCACTGTGATCCAGCGGCAGTCTGGTCGGTGAACCAGAACTGACCCCTCGGCATCGGCGACCTGCACAACCCCATCGTCGCCGATGGACCCGCAACGAGCAGGTCATACAACGGTTCCGCGGATCATTTACGGGACAGCCCTCAGGCAGAGGCAAGGCCCGGTGAACGAGGACGCGGGGGAATCCCACTGCACTTTGTCGCTCAGGTCGATTTGCTTGACATCGTCCCACTTGAAGTTGCCGCCCAGTGGCGGATGCCTGCGCAGCTTCTGACCTGTGGTGTGACCGGCGAACCGGCCGCACCCACCAGGGCGAGCGGCAATACACTCTGGGACGGATCTGCGAACGCGGCAAAGCGCACTGGGACAGCGACAAGACGCGCCGGGACAGGACACGCTGAATACGCGATGCAGTGAGAATCGCCAATGGGGATGACATCGAGTAAGAATCCGCCACTTTGAGTGCGACAGGACATGTCCGCCGCAGTCTCACGCTGGTGTCATGTCGCAGGTCAGCGGCTTGCCTCGGACAGGAGACCTGAGGAAATGACACGGAAGCTGAGACAATCGACGGATGACACAGCGTGAGCCGCCGGACAAAAGCACAGTTCACAGCGTTGGCGCATGACACGGCGGCTGAGGGTCTACAGGTCAGCCTACGAGCCAACACCGAAATAGGCATATCTGGCAGACGGTCCGAATAGGGCGGTCTGGTCTGGGAACTCAGTCCAGGGAAAGCCATCCAAGGAACGGAGCGCGCCGTGATCATCAAATCAATGCACGACATGGGCATCCGCAGCGAACACGCCTACCTCGCCGGCATGGCATCCATCGGCCTCAGCGTCGCCGCCTGGGCCACCTCGCTTCAACTCGAACCCGGCCTCGGCCTCGCCCGTGCCGACCGGTGGGGACTCTTCGTCGGCGAATGGGCGCCCACCTTCTTCGGCCTCGGCCTTGCCCTCTCCCACTACGAACAGCAGGACGGCACCCTCAACGCCACCGTCCATGAAATCCGCGAACAGCACAAAGCCGGCTGACAGCAGTCCACCGGTACCGCCGCAGCGCAGCCGCATGGCCTCCCGTGGCGAGCCGGGAAGAGCGGCGGGCCCTGCCGTTCGCAGCGAACGGCAGGGCCCGAAAGGGGTTCCCACCTGGGGGTGGAGGACCCGCACGCACACCATGCACCACAAACCGGCCAGCGGGAGATCGCGGCCGGAAGTATCTGCGTCCGACCGACATCCCGACCAGGCCCGCTGTCAGTGCTGGCAGCAACGATGCACGCATGACGATCACGATGCAGCACTACGACCTCACCTGGACCGACCTCGACGGCACACCGCGAGCGTCCGGCGTCAGCTACGACAAGCGAGTGCCGAACAGCGGAAGGGTCCAGTCGCCTGGTCCCGACCTGATCCCGGCAGATGAGTCGGTGGCATGGGCGGGTCGTGCCGCGCCGTCCGGACACTGCATCGGGACTTCCACACCACCGCGGCCCGCCCGGCTATCCACCGACACGATCTCGGGGCGGCTCCCTTTCAGGGGAGCGGTGTGCCGCCCGTGGCGTTGAGGATCTCTGCGGTGATGAAACTCGCCCGCGGTGAGGCGAGGAAGACATAGGCGGGGGCCATCTCGACGGGCAGGCCGTCGGAGGGGCACCTGCTTGCCGAACTCGGTGGTGTCCGGCAGCGTCGCTGGAATCAGCGGCGTTCATACGGGCCCGGGGCGAGGGCGTTGACGCGGATGCCATTGGCATGGCCGTAGAACTCGCCGTTCCCCAGCGATAACGCGCCCTCGGCGAGGTCACGGTTCCATGCGTGTATCCCCGACGTTGGTTGCTCCTTCAGGCCAAACATGCTGCGGGGCACCGCTCTCGTTCGCAGCACCATCCGCCCCAGTGAGCGGGATTTCACCCACACAGGCCACGGCTTCCACCAACGCGGTCTGCGAGCGCATGCGGGAGATCACCTCGACAAGCTGGTCTCGCAGCGACATATAGGCGCCAGGGCTGATGCTCAACCCAGCCTCCTCAGTGCGTCATTCACATCTCAGATGCCCCGTCCGGCAGCGGCTAGCACCACCGCAGCAAAAACCGTCACCGCCGAGCAGATGACCATCGCGGCGCGCTCCCTTCCGCCCGGACAACAGACGGCACCGGGCCACCCCACCCGAAGGAATTCAGTCAACAGGCTCCAGGCAGGGGCTGCGGACGGCACGGCTTCACTGCCAGAAGGTTCCATACACTGCAATAACGCGCAGTCGTAGCCAACGACAGTGCCGCCGCCCCATCACCACACCAACGGCCCAGTCCGCCGGTGCGCTGTCACGAGCGCTGGATAGCGCCGTACGGCACGACGCAACCGGACCAGGGTCTGCGGGGTGTCCACCAGGCGGTGCTCCCAGGGCTGATCGCGGGAGGCTGCGAAGACCTCGCGGAGCCGGCGTTGGACGATGGGCCTGGCTTCCTCCTGGCGCTCGCGGTACTCGCGGCGCGTGGCCGTCGATCGTTCTTCCAGCTCTTCCTCCTCCACTTCGGTGGCGCCGTCCTCTGAGCACAGCCCTGGCGTCCGCTCTGCGATCTTCTGGTCGGCTTGGAAGAGTTCGGCGCAGGTTGCGTAGAGCCGTCGGGACATGCCGAGTGTGACTTCCGTGTGCGGGATACGGCCGGTGAGGAAGCTGTCCAGACCCACCGCTCGGGTGCTCACGTCGTTCGGGGACGCCTTGAGCCCGGCAGACGACTCACCTGTAGCAGGGCTGAATTGAGCGAGTCGGCGAGCTATCTCAACGTGTCGAAGGCCACTCTCTGTTACTGACTAGTTCACCTGCACGTTGTGAGAGGCATGTGCCAGAGCGCCCAGGACTGCCCTACGCGATGCATGGTGCAGTTGGCCGCTTCTGCGCAGGCATGGTTAACAGGGGCATGTTGGTGAGCCAAAATCTAGAAAAGCCGCATGACGGGATGTACGCGGCGCCGAACGATGGTCGACATGCTGCTCGAACAAGGGCACCTGGTACGTGCGTTCGTGCGCCAGGACGATGAACGCGCCGATGCGCTGCGCCAGGCAGGGGCCGGGGTCTTCGTCGGTGACCTGCTGAACATCGCCGACGTGACCGCCGCGCTGAAGGGCTGTCGCCGGATCTACTTCAGTATGAGCCTGTCGCCGTACTACACCGATGCCGTTAGCCTGATGGCCGCGGCGGCGCGGGCCCAGGGCGACATCGAGGTCTTCGTCAACATCTCCGAGTACGAACAGTCCTTCATGACGTTCGAGAAGATGACAGCGCCCGAGGAAGAGCGGCGTGCATGGCTCGGCGGACTCATCACGCAGTGGTCGCCGCAGCAGCGGGCTCACTGGGTCGCCGAGCAGGTACTGGACTGGTCCAGCCTGCCGACCGTGAACGTGCGGGCGGCCATGTTCGTCGAGAACCCCCTGATGACCTGGCTGGCGCTGGGCCCGCTGAGCGACGGTGAACTGCGCCTGCCCTTCGGCCACCACCGGCTCGCGCCCATCGCGGGCTACGACGTGGCGGAGCTGTGCGTGAAGATCCTGGCCGACCCGGCTGAGCACATCTCGAAGTCCTACGACCTCACCGGCCCGGAACTGAAGGACATGCACGGGTCCGCGCAGGACTACGCCGCCGCACTGGGACGCAAGGTCACCTACATTCCCGAAGATGTCGAAACCTGGAACGAGACCTACGTGGATAGCGCCCTGGCCGCGTTTCCGCACATCGCGGAACACCTGAAGACCCTGACCCGGCTGATGGGCGGCGGAGGGTACCGTGGCGTCACCGACCAGCTCGAAACCTTGCTCGGACGCCCGCCGAAGACCGTGCGGTGGGCACTGGAAAACCACCCGCGCATCCAGAAACTGGCATCCGCCTGAGCCACCGAACGATCCAGAGCAGAACGACTATGGTGCCGCATCGGAGTCCCCGGTCTGGGGACTCCGATGCGGCACCACGGTGTCGGCGGTTGATGCGCCCTCATAGGTGTGGTGGCCGTCGCCGGCACTCGGTGGGGCTGATCGGACCGATACGAGACGCCGAGAGGAAGCCAGCGTTCCACAAAAAGTGATGAATTCTCGCCTGGCACGAGTGTCGTGTCCGTCCGCGGCGACGCCGTCTGCACGGGACATCACGCACCGGCTCCACAATGGTGCACGCGAATAGGGCCGATCGTGACGGATAGCCGTCATGTGGGGTGACGACTCATGCGAGGCATCAGACGAGTGCCGCAAACCGCGCGGCCCATACCGCCTGACCATCTGATCCTCCACGTCGCCAAGCCCATCGAGGCTCCCGCAGTCTGCCGCGAGCTGGGTAGCGAGAAGGTCCGCTCCCGCCATCGCGGCTGCCACGGGCGCAGCCTGTCCTGGCCGCTCCTCCTCGTCCTCGGGTTGCATCATCTGCACAGCGGTCCGCTGCAAGCGGTTGATGATCACCAGAGCGCGTACGGTTGACTTCGTTCACGCTTGGGGTGAATAGAGCCAGGCCGCTACTGCAGTGCGTGAACCGCGGCTGAGAACACCGGGGGCATCCGAGACGCTGCCGGCACGATGAGGCGGGCGGTGCCAGGACGGCGGCTCGCGGCCAGCAGAGCTCCGGTCAGCAGCCGGTGGCGCCGGGTCAGGTGCACCCAGGCGCGCTCGTACGCGTCCGGTCGCCCGGCGGCCAGGCAGCGGACGGCAGCCCCGGCCGTCGCCAGGGCGAGGGCGATGCCCTCGCCGGTGAGGGCATCCAGGTAGCCCGCGGCGTCGCCGACGAGCAGGACACGTCCGGCGACTCTGCGCCGCACCCGCTGCAGCAGAGGCCCGGCGCCGCGTACCTCCGTCGCGGCCTGGCCGCGCAGCGACGCGGTGAGGGCCGGGAAGCCGGCCAGGTGATCGTCGTAGCCGCGACGGCTGCGGCTGAGGACAGCGACGCCCACCAGGTCGTCGCCGACCGGTGTCACATAGGCCTCGCCATGCCCGGACCAGTGGACCTCCACGAAGTCTGTCCACGGCTCGACGCGGTAGTGTCGGCGCAATCCGTAGCGGCCGTGGGGGCGGCCCGGCAGTTCCAGACTCAGGCTGCGGCGCACGGGGGAGTGCAGGCCGTCGGCGGCGACCAGCCAACGGGCCGTGGTCCCGGCGGCGGTGACCGTGTCCGCGCTCTGGTACACCTCGCCGACCTTGCCCGTCAGTATGCGCACGCCGAGGCTGAGAGCGCGCTGATGCAGTGCGGAGTGCAGCGTCGTACGGCGGATCCCCAGCCCGCCACGGCCGCGGAAAGACGCTTCGGCGCGGGAGACGCCGTCCACGTAACGGATGCCGCGCAGTTCGCGGCCGGTGACGTCGACGCCCAATGCTCGCAGCGCGGCGACACCGCCCGGCATGACGCCTTCTCCGCAAGCCTTGTCCACGGGCGCGGTCCGGGGTTCGACGACGACGGCCTCCAGGCCGGCGAGCGCGGCGTGGATGGCAGCGGCCAGACCGGCCGGCCCGCCGCCGGCCACCAGGACGTCGATCACGCCGGAGCGGTCGTGGTCGGATCGGTCGCTGCGGCCAGCGCACGATTCTCGCAGCGGATGCGCACGGTGAGCAGGGCGGCATTGAATACCGTGAACACGGCCGCGGTGACCCAGGCGGTGTGCACCAGTGGCAGGGCCACACCCTCGGCGACGACGGCCACATAATTCGGATGCCGCAGCAGACGGTAGGGGCCGCTCGTCACTAGCGGCAGGCCGGGTACGACCATCACCCGAGTGTTCCAACGGGGTCCCAGGGTCTCGATGCACCACCACCGCAACGCCTGGGCGCCTACCAGCGCGGCCAGCATGGGCCAGGCCAGCGTGGGTACGTAGGGCCGGTCGGCCAGCCACACCTCGGCCGGGCAGCCGACCAGCAGGCCGGTGTGAAGGGCGACCATCGCCGGGTAGTGGCCCTGCCCGGTCACGATCGCGCCGCGGGCAGAGCTCCACCGCTCGTTGCGGCGGGCGACGACGAGTTCGGCGACGCGCTCGGCGGCGACAGCGGCCACCAGTAGTCCGTACCAGATCATGTGTCCTGTGTCCTTCGAGGGTTCGACTACCAGCGCAGCAGGACAAGTTCGCAGGCGAAGCCGGGCCCCATCGCCAGCAGCACACCCGGGGTGCCCGGCGGCGGCCGGTGTTCGGCCAGGGTGTCGCGCAGTACGTGGAGTACCGATGACGAGGACAGGTTGCCCACGTCGGCCAGGTGACGCCAAGTCACATCGAGCGCGTCGTCGGGCAGGTCGAGGGCTTCGGTGACGGCCTCCAGGACCTTGGGGCCACCCGGGTGGCACACCCAGGCAGTTACGTCCTTCGGCTTCAGGCCGTGGTCGCCGAGGAACCCCTCGACGTCATCGGCGAGGTAACGGCGTACGACATCGGGGACCTGCGGGTCGAGGACGACCTGGAAGCCAGAGCTCCTGACGTCCCAGCCCATGACGCGCCCGGTGTCCGGATACAGGTGGCTGCGGGCGTCCACGATCGTCGGGCCGACGGTCTCGTCAGGGCGGCCCGGGCGGTTCCCGCCGCAGGCGACGACCGCGGCGGCGCCGTCGCCGAACAGTCCGGTGGCGACCAGGTTGGCCATGGAGGCGTCGTTGCGCTGGAAGGTGAGCGAGCACAGTTCGACCGACAGCAGCACCGCCACGTGGCCGGGCCGGCCCAGCAGGTAGTCGTGCACACGGGCCAGTCCGGCAGCGCCGCCGGCGCAGCCCAGGCCGAACAGGGGCAGCCGTTTGACGTCCGACCGCAGTCCGAGGCGGCCTGCCAGCCGTGCGTCGATCGAGGGGGCGGCGATGCCGGTGACGGAGGTGAAGATCAGCAGGTCCACGTCGGCGGCGGACACACCGGCCATGTGCAGTGCGGCTCTCACTGCCTTGGCGCCCAGGTCGGTGGCGGCGGCGATGAAGACGTCGTTGGCGGCGCCGAATCCGTCCAGTTCCTCGTACCGTTCCAGCGGCAGCGTCATGTGGCGCGAGCCGACCTTCGCGCTGCGGTGCAGCCGGTCCAGGACCCGGCGGTCGGTGCCCTCGGGCAGGCAGGTGCGGGCCACCATGTCGGTGATCTCGGACTGGGTGCGACGGTGCGGTGCGAGGGCACCGTGAACGGCGGCGATCCGCGTCATATGGTTCCCGTCCGGCTATCGACTGGGGTGAGTTGCTCTGCACGTGTTCCCCGGACCGAAGCTTCGACACCATGCATCGCCCGTCCGGCCGTTAGCCCAGGGGCGCGTGCTCCAGCCGGGTGGGTGCCGGGACGCCTACGATCGGCCGGGTGGGCACTCCCGAGCAGTCGACGGCCGACGGCGCGGCCGCGAGCTGGGCCGGCCGGGTGGGCGGCCTGGCCGGGTCGTGCCACCCCGGACCTGTCGTGGCGGTCACCGCCTTGATGGCCGCGCTGGCCGCGACCGCCGGACAGAGCGCCGCACGTTGTGTCCTGACCGCAGCCGCCGTTCTGACCGGGCAGTTGTCCGTGGGCTGGTGCAACGACGCGTTCGATGCGCGCCGGGACATCGCCGCCGGCCGCCGTGGCAAACCCGTCGTCGACGGCACGGTGGGTGTGACGGAGGTGTGGGTGGCCGCGTATGCCGCGCTGGCGCTGTGCGTGCCGATCTCGTTCGCCTGCGGCCTGTGGGCGGGCGTCGTTCACCTGGTCGGGGTGGCGGCGGCGTGGGCGTACGACCTGCGGCTCAAGGCGACAGCATGGTCCTGGGCGCCGTACGCGGTGGGTTTCGCCGCGCTCCCCGCGTTCGTGGCGCTGGGGCTCCCGGGGCAGCCGTGGCCGGCCTGGTGGGTTGTCACCGCCGGGGCGCTATTGGGGGTCGGAGCCCATCTGGGTGATGTGCTGCCGGATATCCAAGGGGATCTGGCGACAGGCGTACGGGGACTTCCGCACCGGCTGGGCCCGGACGGCGCGCGGCTGCTGCTGCCGGTTCCGCTGGTGACCGCGTCCGCGGTTCTGGCGCTGGGGCCCTCCGGAGGCCCCGGCAGATGGGGAGTGGCGGCCCTCGCGGTGGCCGCAGTGGTGGCGGTGGCGGGGATGGTGCTGGGACGCCGCTGGCAGCGGGCGGCGTTCGCGGCAGCCGTCGCCGTGGCGGTGGTGGACGTGGCGTTGCTGCTGCTGCGCGGCACCGGGATCGCCTGACCGTTCTGCCTCGCCGACCGGCTCACACCATGACCAAGCCCGAGATCGTGCGGATCGCCTCACAGCTCGCGGGTCCAAAGGTCCGTGCAGTCCTGGGTCGCAGCCAGAGCAGACCAAGTGGACGTATGGCGCGACGAGTAATGCCCTTCGGACTGTGCCCGCACAGGGGGAAGAGTCGATCACCGTCCGAGACCGGCGGAGCAAGATCAGGGCCTTGGCGATGAGCGGCTGTCGCCCGTCCCGTGAGCTGGCCGCCGGACGCGACCACCTGCACGAGGCGGGCCTGAAGGCGGCCCGGCGCACCCATCACCACCCCGACCACACCGCGACGCCCCCACCTCCTGAAACGCAGCCCGTGGAAGTCAGGGCTCGTCCGCGATCCGCGGGGAGCGGGTCCGATCCAGGGCCCAGCTGCTCGGCCCGGGGTTCCAGGCCGTCCGGAAGCGACCAGCCCGACTGCGCTGGCGTCTGGCCCCTGTCGTTTCGCGGGCACGGCGCCTAGACCTTCACACGCACTCGGCATGGTTGCCACGCGCTTTGCCTAGGTTGAGGGATGCGCTCCGACGGCCTGCCGATAGGCGACGTGCCCGCCCAGCGCACCGCTCACAGCGACCGCCGTCAGTCCGCCCAACGACCACAGCCTGCCCTTCGTCGCGCGACCGCGGAGCCGCGCCGTCAGGGACGCGGTGTAGAAGGCCACCGCAGCCACGTTCGAGAACGCGTGGGCCAGCCCGACCCGGGCCTGCTCGGGCGGCAGGTCCGCCCAGTCAGCCCAACCGGCGACCGCTGCCGGGGCGACTCCGGCCAAACCGACGGCCGTGAGGGTTGTCGGGGCACGCTGCCCTGCCGGCACGATGTCCAGGACAGCGGCCGACAGCCAGCAGCCGATAGGCACCTGTACCAGAACGGGATGTACGGGATGGCCCAGCGGCCTGCCGCGCAGCAGATCGCGTACCTCGCCCAGCGGGACCGAGCGGATTCCCCGCTGGAGAACCCTGATCGCCGGATCCGCTAGCACCGACCGTTCGATATGGTCCAGAGCCGTCAGCCACCATGCCGACGCGGTGTCTAGGGCCGAGGTCTTTCTGGCCTTCGTAGAGGTGTCGAGAGCGTGTGTGTTCATGCACAACGACTACCCGGCATCACGTCACCGTCCCACCCTGGCCTCGACTGAACCCGAACGGTTGGCCTGCATAGTTTCGATGTCCGGCCGCCGGGCCTGGTCGTGCGCCGCGGCTCGATGCCTCCCGGGCGGCCGGCAGGGTTTGCGGGACGGATGAGTCGCCGGAGCCGCACAGGCCGGGGTGACCACCGTGAAGTCTCCTCGCCGGCGGTGGCATGAGGGAGCACCCATCGATCCAGTCTGCGGCCAGGCGTGGGGACGGCCGCAAGAACGCCTGTTGTCGTCCTGCGCATGATGCAGATGCGGCAGGGTATTCGACGATCTCAACCCATTCATCACTATTTTCTGGTGTTTGTCATGGCAATTCGACGCCAAGTGATCGAGCGGCCTCCCGACGCAGTCTGGGCACACTGAGCTCTTTCCAACTGAGGGGCCGGGGGTCGGAGGCGGGGAAGGCGCAGGCAGGCCGACGAGTGGTTCCGCCGCGGCAGGCGCGCATCAGGCGCGCCGGCCGCGGGCGGTCTACTGGTCGGCGCTGGGAACCGCGAGGGGTTCACTGGGGGCCTTTTTCTTGGCCGCTTCCATCTGTTCGCCGAGTTCGGTGAGTCGGTTGCGGCCCATGGCCTTGCGGACGTCGGGGAACCATTCCTTCTCCTCTTCCTCGACGTGGTGGCGGACGTTCTCCATGAGGACGGTCATCTTGGCGTCGAACCGCTCATCGGCCGGGTCGAGGTCCTTGAGCTCGGAGAGCATCCACAGCACGACGTGGTGTTCCTCGACGCTTTCCAGGACGTCGTCCTTGGTGTCGGGGTCCGCCTCGCGGGCGGCCGGGTAGAAGATCTTCTCCTCGATCCAGGTATGGGTGGTGAGTTCTTCGATCACCTGGTCGGCGATCTTCCGCTTCTCGGCATGGGCGCCCTCGTCGGCCTCCTCGAACTGCTTGAACAGTTTCTCCACCGTCTTGTGGTCTTCCTTGAGCAACACAATCCCGTCCACAGCTATCCCTCCGCATCGGTTTCCCCGGACGGCCCGTGCCGCCCAGGGGAACCGAGTACCCCACCGCGCCCACATACCTGTCACAGACGACGCCCGTGTGACTCGGAACGATGACCCGAGCTGAGCCGTCCGCCAGTCAGTAGCGGCGCACCACCGCCAGCGGTTCGTTCTTCTGTACCGCGCCTGGACCAGGCCGCCTTGCCGATCGCCAGTCCCGTGTGGAACGAGAGAGCGGTGGGGGCGCCGATGCGCCTAGCCTGGAAGAGGCATCACAGCGAAATCGGAGGACACCATGATCGTCCTCGGCGTCATTCTGCTCGTCATCGGCCTCGTCGCCGGAATCAGCATCCTGTGGACCATCGGCGTGATTCTCGTCCTCATCGGAGTCGTCCTGTGGATTGTGGGCGCCCTCGGCCACGGCGTCGGCGGACGCAAGCACTACTGGTAGCAACCACATCGGCTCAGGGAGCTCCGCAATCCGTGGACCTCACACAGTCCGTACCCCATGCAAGAAAAGAAGGCAGGCCAGGCCATGGCCAAGCAGCCGAAGCCATCCCAGCCCCCGCACGGTGAAGGCCCCAGCCGGCACAAGGGCACCCAGCAACACGGCTGGTCTCCGGACGTCGACGAGACTCGCCAGCAGGACAACCCGAGCGCTTACCGCTCGTTCCATCCCGACCAGCACGCTCCCGACAAGGGCCCCGGGCGCACGGTCTCCAAAGAAGAGGCCGGGAATCCGCACGGTAGGCCCGTGAAGAGCACGAGCGACCGCGGAGAGGAACAGACCGCGGCCCGCAGTGACGAGAAGGGCATGCACGACACCGGCCCCAAGGGCCGCTCCCAGCGCCCCAGCGGAACCAGAGACGCATCCGCCACCACCGGCGTCGACCCTCAGGACCCGCAGGACCCGCCCGGCAGCCGCAAGGCCCGCTGACCTTCGCACCCAGTCTCGCGTCGTGGTCTACGACATCCCCGCCACTCAAGGTGAGCGGCGAGGTAGAGCTGGAGTGGATGGCCGCCACGTCGGCCACCGACTGTGGCTGGACAGCGCGTCCCACCGATGCCGCCCCGGACGGGACATCGACAAGAGTCGTCGATGGTATCGTCCGTGGCCGTTACCGCAACGGCCCCCACGCCGACATCGCCCCGCTCACCGTGCGCACACGTGCCGCATCGGCAGTGCGGCAACGCCAGGCGGCCCTCGGGACGGCCGTCTGCGTCGCGGTGGAGGCCACGGTCTCAAGGCCGATGTACGCGGTGCCGATGACGCGGTAGCGGGCCAGGTCGATGCTGTGCCGGTGCTCACGTACGGGGTGCACGTCGTAGCGGGTGAGGACGCCGGCCACGCAGATCTGGGTTCGCTCCAGAACGCCTGGGGCGCGGCCGCGGCCCCGAGTCGGTCGCGGACCAGGTGCCCGGTCTGCGTGGCGTCCACGGCTGCCGCCGCGGGGAGACGCGTCACCATTCAGCCGACGGGCCGCCCCTCACAGGCACCGGGGACATCTTCACCGTCGAACCTACTCTTACCTACGCCTTCGCCCTAGGCATTTGTCTTGCCCTGACCGACAGCACACCAGATCTCACGCCGGCCTGGCCGGCGCGCTCGTGCGAGCCGCAGGCTCGAACTGCGCGGCACCGAGCCCTGGTGGCGGGTCTACGCTGCGAGCTTCGCCTGTGCCCCGGCTACAAGGGGCCTTTGGCCGCTCCGAGCATTTTCCAGAAGTACGTCCGCAGCGGCGATGGCATCCTCGACGGTAGCCGTCGCGGTCGTCACACACAGCGTGTAGGCGACATTGTCAAGGTCCCTGGCCGTGCGCGAATCTCCGCTGTGCGCGTCAGCGAAGCGAGCCTCCGCATAGCGTGCAAGGAGTGTTCGCAGGACCTTGGGGTGAGGTTCGAGCATCGCAGTAGCGCCGCTGGTCTTGGCTTCTCACGACCGGCTTCCCGCTTGCCATGTCCGCACGCGTGCCCATTTCGGCCAGGGGTTGCGGCGATTCTTGCGCCACGGCCCCAAAGGCTCCGGCCTCGGAGGCGGCTACGGCTCCCGTTACAGCTTTTCGGCGTACCTGGACGACAGAACACTGCCATTGCGGCATGCAGAAAATCTGTCATGGCGGCAGTAGACATTCGGAATCACGGGGGTTAATGTCTTGCCCGTAGCCAGGAAGTCAGGAAGGCGCGGCAGACACGAAACTGCCGCGCACCAGCAGGTATTGGCACGGCAGTAGAGCGGCGGGGCCGGAGCGGTCTCGGGGTCCTCTCGCTGACTGCCGGGCTGGGCGGCTCACAGGGGCCGCCGACAGTACGCAGGTGCAAGGAGATGGATCAGGAAGAGGAGAAGGAGGCAGACGCCATCAGGATCGCCCGGGCAAGGACGTAGTCGGCCCGGGTACCGCAGGCCCCGGAACGGAAGGTGGTCCCACGGTCACGCATACGCGATCCCCGCACGCATCCCCCTCTCCCGGGAGAGCGGGCGGAAACAGAAGGCCGGCACCGCAGTAGGCCGGCAGATGGTGTTCAAATCCCTCGGGGCCCTGGTGCCGCACGGCACCAGGGCCCCCCGATGCGTTCCCACGACAGAGGTGCGAATGACCGCAGAAAACTCTCTGAGTCGTCTCGATGACGACGACTACCCCGCCTACACCATGGGTCGGGCCGCCGAAATGCTCGGCACCACACCCGCCTTTCTGCGGGCGATCGGTGAAGCCCGCCTGATCACGCCCCTGCGCTCGGAGGGCGGCCACCGCCGCTACTCCCGCTACCAGTTGAAGATCGCCGCTCGCGCTCGCGAACTCGTCGACCAGGGCACTCCGGTCGAGGCTGCCTGCCGCATCGTCATCCTCGAAGACCAGCTCGAAGAGGCCCGGCGCATCAACGAGGCACACCGGACCGGTGTCGAACCGCGCCGCACGGCGGATGCCTGACCCGCAGGCCATGGCAGCTGGCGGCAGGTTTCCCCCATGACTTCACACGGCTGTTGGCGCCCGCACAGGGCTCCGGCGGCGACATCGCCGGAGCCCCTCCGCCGTAAGCCACGCCCTCAGCCACGGCTGGTGTCCCCGCTTGTTCCCACCCGGAACGGTCAGGCGGCCTAGGTGAGTTCGGCGCGGCCGAACAGGAGCGCGTATCCGGATGGGAGCTGGGTGAGGATGCGGTCCAGGAGGCCGGGGCCTGCCAGGCGGCCGAGGACGGCGAGGACGGCGCCGGTGTCCCAGCGCGCGACCGCGGGGGTGGTACCCGTGCGGGTGGCCAGGTCCTTGACGAAGCCCCAGCCAGTGAACGGTTGAAGGTCGGGGATCTGGCTGGTGAACACGAGGGCGGCCTCGGAGGGGAGGCAGGCGGCGAGGTCGACGCGTTCGTCGCCGGAGAGCTGACGGCCCAGGGCCCCCAGCACGGCACGCGTGACGTCCTCGGCCCGCTCGTAGGTCGGATACGCGCCTTCGTACTGGATCCTTTCCAGCATCTGCTGAAACGTCATGCCGGGTCGGGCAGTCGCCGGTTCACGCAGCGGAAGCATCGGGAGTGGTTGCCTTTCTCGCGCAAGGGCGTTGTCGCCGGTGGGAAGGGCCGGCCGGGGTGAGTGCCGGCCGGCCCTGCTGAATTGATGAGCGGGTCACGCGTTCCTGGGCTCAGGCGCGCTCGGGACGGCCGAAGAGGAGGTCGTAGCCCGGGGGGAGCTGGAGCAGGATGCGGCGGGTGAGTTCCTCGCCCGCCGCATCGGCGGTCACGCTCAGCACGGCACTGACGTCCCAGGCCGCGGTCTGTTCGGTGGCTCCCTCGATCCACGCCGCGGTCGCCCGCAGGAACCGCTCCGGCGGAAGCGGCTCGGTGGCCTGCAGCGGGTTGAGAAGAACCAGGGCGAAGGTCTCCGGGAGCCGGGCGGCCAGCTCGGCCCGGACCTCACCCACCAGATGCGCGCCCAGCAGGGCCAGAACGGTACGCGCGGCCCGTTCGGCTTCCTGGGGTGTGGCGTACTCGCCGCGTTCCTGCACGTGGTCGAGGAATGCTTCCCATCGCATGACCACCACTGCCCCTTCACGTCGTTGTGCGATGGACGTAGGGCGGAGGACGGGACCAGAAGGGGAGACCGATGCCCGTCCTCCGCCGTCGGCGCGGCCGGGTAACTGGCTCCTCAGCCGCTGATCTGCTTGTGCTCGGACTCCCCGCCGATCGCGATCTTGCGGGGCTTGGCGCGCTCGGCGATCGGGATCCGCAGGGTCAGCACCCCTGCTTCGTATCCGGCCGTGATGCGTTCGGTGTCCAGGGTGTCGGCCAGCACCAGCTGGCGCGAGAAGACACCCAGGGGCCGCTCGGAGAGCTCCATCTGTACGTCGTCGGTCTTCACGACCGGGCGGCGCTCGGCCTTGACGGTGAGCATGTTCCGCTCGACATCGATGTCGATCGCGTCCTTCGCGACACCGGGCAGGTCGAGAGCGATCACGTACTCCTCGCCCTCACGGTAGGCATCCATCGGCATCGCCGAGGGCCTGGACCAGGTACCGGTCACACCCGTCAGCTGTTGGGCGAGCCGGTCGAGTTCGCGGAACGGGTCGGTGCGCATCAACATCGCGAAAACACCTCCACAGGTCTGGCAGGAACTGCCAATGCGCTTCGTCTGACACCGTTATAACATGTCATCCAAACGATGACAAGTGAAATGTCATCCAAAGGGTGACAATCAGAGAGGATCTCCATGAACGCCTCCCCCGAGCCCCGTGACCCCACCTCCTTCTTCGCCGCCGCGGCAGCGCTGAACACGATCAACGAAGCCGTCCGCACCGCCCAGACCCCCCAGACCGGAGCGCAACCGCAGGAAGAACAAGCCAGTGCGGACCAGGCCCTGGCTGCACTCCTCCTGCTGCGTGAGCTGCGCGACCAACTCGCAGGATGGGAACCTGGACTGATCGAGGCAGCCCGTGCAGCAGGCTCCAGCTGGGCGGACCTCGCCCACCCCCTGGGTGTCGCCAGCCGCCAGGCCGCCGAACGCCGCTACCTGCGCGTACGCCCCGGCACACCCGGCACGACCGGCGAACAACGCGTACAAGCCACCCGCAACCGCCGCGCCGCCGACCGCACCATCACCGCCTGGGCCCGGACCAACGCCGCCGAACTACGCCAACTCGCCGGCCAGATCACCGCCCTCACCGACCTCCCCTCCCCTTCCCGCACACCCCTGGCCCGGCTCGCCGACGCCCTCGCCGACAACGACGCCGCCGACCTCATCGCCCCACTCGCCGACACCCACCCACACCTCAAGCCCAACCACCCCGACCTCGCAGCCCGCATCGCCACCATCACCCACCACGCCGACCAACTCCGCCAGACCGGCGACGCCCGCCACTGAACAGCGGACGGTGATTTCGCTGCGTGATCAGCGGCTGCCTCTGATTCGTGAACTGCCGTCAGAAGTCTGTAGCCCCTGAGGGACCAGTATCGGCGGCGGTCGAGGCTTGGGTGGCGCCTCTGCTGAGCAACTCCGGCACCCAATCAATCCATAAAGGATGGAACGACAACTTCCTGGCGTATGGGTGGGCTGCTCGGGCGCCCGTGCGTGCGAGCCATGCCGGAACTGGCGGTCAGACCGAGCCCCAACGGCTGGCATATCGTCATACGTCAGAGGACGGCATACTCGTTGACCGCGCTGGCGGCCAAGGGTCCCGTCCGACCGTATCGGACTCAAGCGCATGACGTCCGATCACGCGTGCATCACCGGCATCAAGAACCGGGCCCCGCGGATGGAAAACGCTGCGCGGAACACGGAGGCTGCCGTGGCCAGGGGGATGAGCGCGGCTCCCAGCCCGGGTGACCAGGGTGACGGCGGTCGCCAAAAGCCGCGACGGCGGCCGCGTGCCCGGTCGGCAACGCCCGGGTGGCAGGCCGGGGTGGAAGCCGTTGCCCGGAGGCCGACTTGGCGGCGATGCCGACGGCGGAGGCCAGGGCGAGTGAGCTGGTGGCGCGCAGGGCGCACGGCATGCTCCACGGTTGCCGGACAAGCCCATGACGGCCGCGCCGGCCACGGCAGCAGGGTGTGGGAGGAGGCGGCGCGCGAGGTGCATCGAGTGTGCGGGGGTGTCTCATGCCCGACTGCGTACCGCGGCGATGCCGACCATGCGGCCGCCGGCCTACACGAACTGGTCAACGGCGCCTGCCACGTTGCCTGTTGGCCATCCGGTTTCAGACGTGACCGCCCAGGGGACGCGCGGGCGACGAACGTGGAGGTAGGTCCCAGGCAGCCCGCTTTCAAACAAGCTCTGTGCCACGCAACCGCGGCTGTCCCGAGGTGTTTCGGACCGGAGGCACGCCCGCGGGAGCAGTTGTCGCTGCTCTCTTGTGTGCTGCGGTCTGCCGGCTCCCACGGAGAGTGACGCCACCGATGCGGGAGACGCGTGGATCAGTCCCGTCGAGCGTTTCTCGGGACGCCGGCAGTACCGTCGCCTCAACCGCGGCGGCGACCGGCAGGCCAATGCTGCGCTGCATCGCATCGTGTTCACTCGCCTGCGGGTCGACCCGCGAACTCAGGACTATTACGAGCGCCGGATCAAGGAGGGTAAGACCCGTCGCGAAATCGTCCGTTGCCTCATTGGGGAAGTATTGATGGTGCGGCCCAATCCACGGGTCGTGACTCCCTCGGTGGGTGTTGGGGGACGGCCTCGTTGCCGTGCCGCGCTCGACGGCCAGTTTGAGTTTTGCCGCCCCTGACACGCCGGGGCCCCAGACCGGCGTCAAGGACATGCCCGACCGAGGGCCGAACAATGAGGAACCGGCAGCTGGGTCTCGCCACCTGCGGAGTCAACCGCCAACTCCGGCAGAAGGGCTGGGATTGATGTTCGTCGATGGGACTGGGCCAGCGCCAGCCATGACGTGACCGTCATTGACGACCGCGGCATGGTGATCGGCCATTGGGCCTTCCAGCACAGCGAAGCCGACTTTGAGACTGCTTTGGCCCGGCTGGCCAGCCACGGCACCCCGGCCGAACTGCCCGTCATCATCGAACGTTCCAGTGGGCTGGTCGTCGACCGCTTGCTCGAGGCCGGATATCCGGTCGTGCCCGTGCACCCCACCGCCTTCCATGCCGCCCGGCCTCGATGGGGCGCCTCCGGCGCCAAGTCCGATCCTGGTGACAGCTATAAACTCGCCGACTACCTGCGCACCGACGGCCACCGCCTGCGCCGCCTCGTGCCTGTCGACAGCGGCCTGCGAGAACTTCAAGCCCTCGTGCGCCTGCGCGATGACCACGTTCGCGCACGCACGGCGGCCGGCAACCAGCTCGGCGCCCTGCTCGAACAGCACTGGCCTGGGCCCAGGAACCTGTTCTGCTCGCTCGTCTCCGACATCGCCCTGAACTTCCTGACCGACTACCCCACCCCGCAGGCGGCCGCACGACTCGGCGAAGCCCGCATGGCCGCCTTCTGCAAGCGCCATGCCTACCGCGGCGGCAAACCGGCATCCGCACTGCTGGCCCGGCTCCGCTCCCGTCGCCCCGGTCAGCCTCCCCACGCCCGTCCTCACCGCGCTCATCACGGCACAGGTCCAGCTCCTGCGCAGTCTGCAGGCCACCATCACCCAGCTCGAGACGACCATCAAGAAGTGTCTCGCCAGGCACCCGCGCGCCGTCCTCCTCGCCCAGTTGCCTGGCGTGGGCACCATCAACCTCGCGCAGCTGCTTGCCGAGGTCGGCCCGATCCTCGACCGCGTCGAGTCCGCCGAACAGGCCGCCGCCGAGTGCGGAGCCGCACCGGTAACCAAAGCATCCGAAAAGGCACATGGCGTCTACTTCCGGTGGGCCGCCAACACACGTGCCCGCAAGGCCGTCACCGCCTTCGCTCACAACTCCCGCATACAGTCACCCTGGGCCGCCGCCCTCTACGCAAACGCCCGCGCACGCGGGAAACGCAATCCGCACGCCACCCGCATCGTCGCCCGCGCATGGCTCCGCGTCATATGGGCCTGCTGGCACAACGCCACCCCCTACGACCCTGACAATCACCCCGCCACCCAACGCCTCACAGCCAGCTGACTTGACTCAGAGGACTCAAGCGCTATGCGGCCCGGAAGGTCTTCCACCTGGTCAGACAGTTACAGCCAGGACCCCGCTCATAGGGGCTGTCGTGAACCGGCCACTGCCGACACCAGACGTCTGCGTGCGTGCCGGTTCCTGAACGGGCATTGTCAGGGGAAGGGCGGTATGTGATCACCGAAGGGGGGCGGCTCTTGTCCGGCTGCAAGTGCGCTTCCGTGCCGTGAGGCCCAGTGCCTCGGCGCAGAAACGTTCGCGTGTTGCGCCCCTTGGGGCAGCGGACCCTGTTTGTCCGGAACTCGCCGATTCGCAGTCTGAAGTCTTAATCCTTCCTCCCTCGCCGAAATGTTCGCCCCGCCGCCCGTCCGAAGTGAAAGCGGAACTTCCGCGTCGACATGTCAGCCCGAGCCAGGACGATCAGACGTGGCGCAGCGTGGCCCGGCCGTCCGGCTTGGGTGGCCCGGCCTGCCCGCGTCGTCGGCAGACGTTGGACTCTGGAGCAGAAGGGCACCATGCATTTCACTCCCCATGAGCAGGAGCGCCTGTTGGTCCATGTGGCGGCCGGCGTGGCGCGGCAGCGCAGAGAGCAGGGAATCAGGCTGAACTATCCGGAGGCGGTGGCACTGCTCACTGCCTACGTCTACGACCAGGCGCGGATCGGCCGGAGCGTCGGCGAGATCATGGACTCGGGGCGGGGGGTCCTGACCAGGGACGACGTCATGGACGGTGTCCCGGAGATGATCGACAACGTCCAGGTCGAGACGACGTTCCCTGATGGAACGAAGCTGGTGACGATCCACGACCCGTTCGACGAGCCGTGCGGGGAGATCGAACTCCACCCCGGCAAAGTCGACTTCGTTGATGAGGCAGTGCCTTTGAACCCGGAGTTGGACGTCACCGAGATCGCGGTGCACAACCTGAGCGACCGGCCGGTGCAGGTCGGGTCGCACTACCACTTCTTCGAGGCGAACGAAGAGCTCGACTTCGACCGGGCGGAGGCATACGGCAAACGGCTCAACGTCGAGGCCGGTACGTCCGAACGGTTCGAGCCGGGGGATGGCCGCACAGTGGAGCTGGTGCGCATCGAGGGCGAGCGGAAGGTGCTGGGGCTGCGCGGGCTGGTAGGTGGGGTCCTGCAGGACCAGGCCCCGGACGACTCCGCCGGTGAGGGAGCTGGTGACGGTGGCTGAGCGGAAGAACACCAGGACGACCAAGCGCGAGGACTACGTAGACCTGTTCGGCCCGACGACCGGGGACGAGATCCGGCTGGCGGACACCGCGCTGCGTATCAAGGTCACCGACGACTGGGCAGGCGGTCTCAGTAAGCATCGGGTGCACGCTTTGCCGGTTCCTGCGGCCAAGGACGAGGACGACTGCCAGGGCAAGGAAAAGAGCAAGGTCAGCCCGCTGATGAGCAGGAGCGGGCACGAGGTGGTCTTCGGCGGCGGCAAGGTGATCCGTGAGTCCATGGGCCAGTCGGCGAGGCCACGCGGCGATGGCAAGGGCGGTCCTCCGGACACGGTGATCACCGGCGTGGTGATCCTGGATCACTGGGGTGTGGTCAAGGCGGACGTCGCGATCCGGGACGGGAAGATCAGTGCTCTCGGCAAGGCGTACAACCCGGAGACCATGGACCCGATCCACGAGGGCCGGACGGACGGGCCGACGGACTTCGTGATCGGCCCGGAGACCGAGGTGATCTCAGGCAAGGGCCGCATCCTGACCGCGGGCGGGGTCGACACCCATGTCCATTTCATCTGCCCGGAGCAGATCGGCGAGGCCCTCGCGTCCGGTGTGACGACCCTGATCGGCGGTGGCACCGGACCGGCCGAGGGATCCACCGCGACCACCGTCACCCCGGGCAAGTGGCACGTCGAACGGCTCTTCAAGGCGCTGGATGAGTTCCCGGTGAACATCGGGGTGCTCGGCAAGGGCAGCACCATGTCCCGCGATTCGATGCTCGACCAGGTGAAGGCCGGCGTGATCGGCTTCAAGATCCACGAGGACTGGGGCGCCACCCCCGCGGTCATCGACACCTGCCTGAAGGTGTGCGAGGGCAGGAACAACCCGGAGGACGACGACCCGGAGAAGGGAGTCGTCAGCAACTACGTGCAACTTGCCCTGCACGCGGACTCGCTGAACGAGGCGGGCTTCGTGGAGAGCACCAAGGCGGCGTTCAAGGACCGTCCCTTGCACATCTTCCATGTCGAGGGCGCGGGCGGCGGGCATGCCCCCGACATGATCACCCTGTGCGGGGAGCCGAACGTCCTGCCCGCCTCCACCAACCCGACGCGCCCCCTGACGGTCAACACCGTCAAGGAGCACATCGACATGATGATGGTCTGCCACCACCTCAACCCGGAACTGCCCGCCGACCGGGCCTTCGCCGAATCCCGCGTGCGCCCCTCGACGATGGCGGCCGAGGATCTGCTGCACGACATGGGCGCCATCTCGATCATGTCGTCCGACGCACAGGCCATGGGCCGCATCGGCGAGATGATCATGCGGACCTGGCAGACCGCCCACGTGATGAAGACCCGCTACGGCCAGCTGCGCGAAGGCACCGCCGAGGAGCAGAAACAGCAGCGCGAAGAGGCAGACAACTTCCGCGCCCGCCGCTACGTCGCCAAGTACACGATCAACCCTGCCATCGCCCACGGCGCGGACGACCTGATCGGCTCCGTGGAGACCGACAAGCTGGCGGACCTGGTGCTGTGGGAACCGAAGTTCTTCGGCGTGAAGCCGCACCTCGTCCTCAAGGGCGGGCAGATCGCCTACGCCCAGGTCGGTGACGCCAATGCATCCATCCCGACGCCGCAACCCGTCCTGCCCCGCCCGATGTGGGGCTCCACAGGAAACGCCCCAGGCGCCAACTCGGTCAACTTCGTCAGCCCCCAGGCCACGGTCACCGCGCAGGAACTCGGCATCAGCAAGTCCCTGTACGAGATCAAGGACACCCGCCAGGTATTCAAACGGCACATGGTCCTCAACGATGCCACCCCGGACATCCGGGTCGACCCGGACACCTACGAGGTGTTCATCGAGGACACCTGCATCACCGAACTGCGCCGGCAGAAGGAGGAACGGGCGCAGGCCGACGAGGAGCTCTGCCCCCAGCGGCCTGCCCCCACGCACTACGCGTCGGAACTTCCCATGGCCCAGCGCTACTTCATCTTCTGACCGTCTGGAGGACGACGGGGCGGGCGGCCCGGCAGGCCGGACGTCTCCCGTCCTGTTTGTCCTGCCGCGCCCTCGAAAGGCATGGTCACCTGTCCATGAGCCGTACCGCTCTCCTCGTCCTGACCGACGGTCGTTTCCCGGCAGGAGGCCATGCGCATTCCGGCGGCGTCGAGGCCGCCGTCGCCGGCCGCGCCGTCCATGATCCCGCCACCCTCTACGCGTTCTGCCGTGGCCGCCTGCACACCGCGGGCCTCACCGCCGCCGCACTGGCAGCCGCGGCCGCAGCCGGACACGATCCGCTCGTCCTGGACGAGGCCGCCGACGCCCGTACACCCGCCCCGGCACTGCGGGCCACGGCCCGCAAGCTGGGCCGGCAGATGCTGCGGGCGGCCCGCGCGGCCTGGCCGTGCGAGGCACTGGAGCGGCTTGCACGCGATCTGCCGGGCGGCGCCCACCAGCCCGTGGTGCTCGGCGTCGCCGCCCACGCGGCCGGCCTCACCGCGTTGGACGCCGCACACGTCGCGGCCTTCGACAGCATCGGAGCCCCCGCCGCCGCGGCCGTGCGGCTGCTCGGCCTCGACCCGTTCGACGCCACCGCGGTCCTGGCCCGTCTTGGCGACGACGTCGACACCGTGGCCCGCCGGGCCGCCGACGCTGCCGCCCGCGTCGCCGATGAGGGAGTCGGCATCCTGCCGGCCGCATCGTCGCCGCTGCTCGACATCACCGCCGAACAGCATGCCGCCTGGCCGATGCGTCTGTTCGCCTCCTGACGCCGACCCCGGACTCACCGCACCCCAAGGAGCTCACGCCCATGCACCTCGACCACACGCACGACGGCCCCACCGCCGTCTCCGCCGACGCCCACCGCCCCGACGGCACCCGACGCGCCCTCAGGATCGGCCTCGGCGGTCCGGTCGGCTCCGGCAAGACCGCCACCGTCGCCGCCCTCTGCCGCACCCTGCGCGACCGCTATTCGCTTGCCGTCGTCACCAACGACATCTACACCCGTGAGGACGCCGAGTTCCTGCTCCGCGAGGCTGTCCTGCCCACCGAACGGATCACCGCCGTGGAGACCGGAGCCTGCCCCCACACAGCGATCCGCGACGACATCTCCGCCAACCTGGAAGCCGTAGAAGAGCTTGAGGACCGCCTTGGCCCCCTGGACCTGATCCTCGTCGAATCCGGCGGCGACAACCTCACCGCCACCTTCTCCAAGGGCCTCGTCGACACGCAGATCTTCGTCATCGACGTCTCCAGCGGCGACGACATCCCCCGCAAGGGCGGACCCGGCATCACCACCGCCGACCTCCTCGTCGTCAACAAAACCGACCTCGCCCCGCACGTCGGCGCCGACCTCACCACCATGGCCTCCGACGCAGCCCAGCGACGCGGCGACCTCCCCGTCGTCTTCACCTCCCTCACCAGCGACGACGGCGTCCGGCCCGTCGCCGACTGGACACTGGAACGCCTCACCGCCTGGCGCCACAGGACCGCACGGCCCGAACCCGCCGTCGCCACGCACTGATCCCGTACGACCCGGCAGGAGACATGAGCACCGTCGCCCAAGACCTCGCGCCCCTCCCGGACGAATCCACCGTCGTGGCAACCGCCCGGGTACGGGCCAACCACAACGGCCACACCACCACCCTCCCTCTGCTCAGCAGCGACGGCCCCTTCCACCTCCAAAGGCTCCGCCCGCGTGGCGGCCTGGCCCGTGTCGACGTCATCGGCGCCATGAGCGGCCCCCTCGGCGGCGACCGGCTCGCCCTCCATGCCGACGCCGGCCCGCACGCCCGCCTCCAGATCACCTCAGCCGCCTCCACCATCGCGCTGCGCGGCCACACCGACGACCCCGCCACCTACGACATCCGCCTGACCGTCGGCGACGACGCCACCCTGCACTGGCTGCCGCAGCCCTTGATCAGCACCGCCGGCAGCAACCTCCGCCAGACCTGCACCGTCGACCTGGCCTCCACCGCCCGCCTCGTCCTGAGGGACGAACAGATCCTCGGCCGCACCGGTGAGACCAGCGGCAACCTGACCACCCGCCTCACCGTGCTCCGCGCCGGCCGCCCCCTTCTCGACCAGCACACCTCTTACGGCGGCCGCCACCCCGGCTGGGACGGCCCGGCCGTCATGGGATCGCACCGCGCCTGCGGCCAACTCCTCGTCGTCGACCCGTCCCTCACCCCGGCCGTCCACCCACCGATCCTCCTCGGCGACCTCGACACCCCAGCCCACGGTGTGCTGGCCCCCCTGGCCGGCCCGGCGCTCCTCGCCACTGCGGTGGCCGACACCGCCACCCGGCTACGACTCCTCCTTGACGAGGCATTGCAACAAGCGCGCACCCCGTAGCAGCAGTCCAATCGACGCCGTGCCCGCATTGGGTGGACACCCGTCGTGTCCTGGGCGGGGAATCCCCGGTGACCGACCTCTTCGCCGTCTCGGCGAGTCTCCGGCAGCGGCTCGGCCTACCTCCAAACACCTGTCGTGTTCCCGCAGACGAGTGGACGTGCAGGGTGCCCCGCGCTACCGGACTGTCTTGTGGTGGAGACGTTCGCGGTCGCGGCGAGCACCGTCTCCAGGTCGTGCCATTGGCTGACGTGCCTGCGCGTGTGACACCGGAGTGACATCGAGTGATTCGGGTTCGTCGCGGCACGCCTGCCAAACACCCCACTCGGGGGAATAGGGGTGCGGTCGTCTGCTGTGCCGTCTCCTCTTCACCGGCTCCGCCGTGCCCCGGCCGTAGCACAGCGTTCAGTACTGCTCGGTCTCCACGAAACCCGCGTCCCCGTTGTCGTCCGCGCCGAGGGCAGCGGCGGTCGGGTCGAATCCGGGCGGGCTGTCCTTGAGGCCCAGGCCCATGCCGGCGAGCTTCGCCTTGACCTCGTCGATGGACTTCGCACCGAAGTTGCGAATGTCGAGGAGGTCGGCCTCGGAGCGCGCCAGGAGCTCACCCACCGAGTGGACGCCCTCGCGCTTGAGGCAGTTGTACGAACGGACGGTGAGCTCGAGCTCCTCGATCGGCAGCGCGAGATCAGCGGCGAGGGCGGCGTCCACCGGGGACGGACCCATGTCGATGCCCTCGGCGTCGATATTCAGTTCGCGCGCCAGGCCGAACAGCTCGACCAGGGTCTTACCGGCCGACGCCATGGCATCACGGGGACGCATGGCCTGCTTGGTCTCGACGTCGACGATCAGCTTGTCGAAGTCGGTGCGCTGCTCGACACGGGTCGCCTCGACCTTGTACGTGACCTTCAGTACCGGCGAGTAGATCGAGTCGACCGGGATGCGCCCGATCTCCTGGCCGATCTGCTTGTTCTGAACGGCGGAGACGTAACCGCGACCGCGCTCGACGGTCAGCTCCATCTCCAGCTTGCCCTTGCCGTTGAGGGCGGCGAGGACGAGGTCGGGGTTGTGCACCTCGACACCGGCCGGCGGCGCGATGTCGGCGGCGGTGACCAGACCCGGGCCCTGCTTGCGCAGGTACATCACGACCGGCTCGTCCTGCTCGCTGCTCACGACGAGCTGCTTGATGTTGAGGATCAGGTCGGTGACGTCCTCCTTGACGCCCGGCACGGTGGTGAACTCGTGCAGCACGCCGTCGATGCGGATGGACGTGACCGCCGCACCGGGGATCGAGGAGAGGAGGGTCCGGCGCAGGGAGTTGCCGAGGGTGTAGCCGAAGCCGGGCTCCAGCGGCTCGAGCACGAACCGGGAGCGGAACTCGTCGACGACCTCTTCGGTCAGGGACGGACGCTGAGCGATCAGCACGGGGTGTTGCCTCCAGTGGTTTGGCGTCCGCTATGTGACGCCGTAGATACCACGAAGGGTACGGGCGATACGGGCGATACGGTCTCGGCAGAGGCCGAACCGCGCGTCACTTATCAGCCCCGGACGCCACCCGGGATGGTCGAGGACTGTGCCCCACAGGGTCCGTCGGTCTGGCGGACAAGGCCGGTACTCCTCCGAATTGTGCTGGGACTCGCAAACGATTCTGGCCACACTCCGGTTCCCGCGCCTCCCAGACCGGTCCGGAGGACGGTGCACGCGTGCAGCGGCCACCTGCGACGGCGCGTCCCCAGGCAGCGGTCCCGATCGCCTCCCCGAAGGAAGGCCGCGAAGCCTGGCAGGAACAGGGTTGCTGTGCGCCCTCCGCTGCGGCGGTCCCGACCGCCGCGCAGCAGCTGCTGGCCACAGCGATCCACAAGGTGGCCCGGACACCAAGGGGTGGTGGCGAGCCCGCCGCCGGCCAGGGCGCCCAGCGGAAGGGTGCCCCGGTTGATCCAACGGGCGGCATCGCTGACCCGGCCGAGCATGTCCGGCGGGCAGGCAACCTGGCGGTAACTGGTCAGGGACACCCCCCCCCGCGACGGTGGATGAGAAGGTCCAGGAGATCCTGGCGAAGCCGAACAGCAGCACCCACCAGCCGGGCTCGGCGAGCGGGACCAGCAGGCCGGGAAGGGACAGCACGGTCATCGCCGATCCAACTGATTCGTGCCGAGCCCACGCCGATGACACTCTCCCGAGCGCAACGCGTCGATCGCTTAGGCGGCCTGGTCGAGGGGTGAGTGTGCAGACGTGGCGGACAGCCACGCAGGCCCCACGGCCGTGCTGCAAGATGCCGAGCTCACCCGCGCCCGCCGACGTGCAGTGCATCGTGCCGGAGTACCCCTGGGCCCGTGGGCCGTTGCCGGTCTGGCCGTCACCGTCGGCCGCAACCTGCTGTGCGTCCTGCCATGGCCGCCATAACACGCAGGCCATGAGACCCATCCGGCCGGCTGTCCGGCAGTGCCGTCCCGCGCGTGCGATCGCTTGACGGGAACCAGCTCCAGGACCGAGAGATCCTGGAATCAGCAGGGGACTCGAAGGCGAGATGATCGACTATGGACCCACCGGAGCGCTGCCCTGGTGACTTGCTTCCCGCCGCTGGGGCTCTGGCAGTGGCGGCTCCTGACGGTGTGCTGACCTGTTGGAGCACTGGTGCGGAGCAGTTGCTCGGGCTCTCCGCCGCCGAGGCTGTCGGCCTGCCCGCGGCAGAGCTCCTCGCATCGGCCCTCCCCGCGGCTGCTCGTGAGCGATTCGCCCGGCAGGAGGGCTGGACCGGGCCGGTGGCACTCCGCCACCAGGACGGCAGCGCCGTGGAGTGCCGGTTGCGCGCGTGTCCGCTGCCCACGGGTGACGGGCGAGCCGGTTGGCTGCTGGAGGGCGTCCCGGTGCGGGAGGAGACGGAGCGCGACACGGACCCACTGATCCGCTGGTCATTCGACCAGTCCCCGTTCTCCCTGGCGATCTACGACTCCGAGGGCCGATTCCTGCGCGTCAACGAGCCCATGACCAAGCAGCTCGCCGCCTCCGAGCGGGAGCTTCGGGGGCTCCGGATCACCGAGCACATGCCAGATCAGGGCTTCCAGGCTCCCGAGCGATCTCTCGATCGCGTGCTGCAGACCGGTGAATCCGAGCACATCGAGAACTACGTCAGAGTCCCGGGAGAGCCCCACGCGCACGCCTGGATCGTCCACTTCACCCCGCTCAAGGACTCCCTCGGACTGGTGCACGGCGTGCAGCTGGCCGCCCTGGACTTCTCCGAGCAGTACGCGGCCCGCGAGCGCTTGGCGCTGCTCAACGAGGCCAGCAGGAGTATCGGCAGCAGCCTGGACGTGCCCCGGACGGCCCAGGAGCTGGCTGACGTAGCCGTGCCTGCCCTGGCGGACTTCGTCTCCGTCGATCTCCTGGACACCGTGCTGCGCGGCGACGAGCCCCCGCTGATCCCCGTCGAGGGGCCCCTGCTGTTGCGGCGCACAGCCATCCGTTCCGGTGTGAAGCCCGCAGTCACAGTCGGCGAGCTGGCCCGCTACCCGGAGTTCTCACCGCCGGTCCGGTGCCTGGCCACCGGCCACGGCACCGTGCACCAGATCGGGGAGCCCGAGATCACCCGCTGGCTGGCCCACGACCCCGACCGGGCTACCTGGGTGGTTCGGCATCGCGCGCAGTCGCTGATCACGGTGCCGCTCCGCGCCCGCGGTACCAACCTCGGCGTCGCCCTCTTCACCCGACTGGCTCCCTCAGCCGCGCCGTACGGACCCGACGACCTGCAGATCGCCGAGGAGCTGGCGGCGCGCGCCGCGGTCTGCATCGACAACGCCCGCCGTTACACCCGCGAGCACAGGACAGCACTGGCGCTCCAGCACAGCCTTCTGCCACAGGGGACTGTCGCACAGGCAGCCGTGGACGTCGCCGGCCGCTACCTCTCCTCAGACTCGCACATCGGCGTCGGCGGTGACTGGTTCGACGTCATCCCGCTTTCCGGCGCCCGCGTCGCCCTCGTGGTCGGCGATGTGGTCGGCCACGGCATCGCCGCCTCGGCCGCCATGGGGCGCCTTCGCACGGCCGTGCGTACCCTCGCCGACGTCGATCTGGCCCCGGACGAGCTCCTCACCCACCTTGACGACCTTGTGGTCCGGCTAAGCTCCGGGCCCGACTCCGGTGCGGAGGCGCCGTCGGGAGAACTCGGAGCCACTTGCCTGTACGCGGTCTACGACCCCATTTCCCGCATGTGCTCGCTCGCCAGTGCGGGTCACCTCTGGCCCGCATTGGTGTGCCCTGACGGCAGAGTGGATTTCCTCGAACTGCCCACCGGCCCGCCACTCGGCGTGGGCGGGATGCCGTTCGAGTGCGTCCACCACGAAGTTCCAGAAGGCAGTCTCCTTGCGCTGTACACCGACGGCCTGATCGAGGCACGCCATCGCGATGCCGACGCCGGTCTGCGTGCACTGCGCGGCGCCCTCGCCGACGCCGCCGATTCGTCGTTGGAGACCACCTGCGACAAGGTGCTCAAGGCGCTGCTCGACGAGCGGCCCACCGACGACGCCGCACTGCTCATCGCCCGTACACGTGCTCTGGACAGCGGGCACATCGCCGTCTGGGACCTCCCCAATGATCCGGAGGTCGTCGCAGGCGCCCGCTCTCAGGCGACCGCCCAACTCCACGCCTGGGAGCTGGACGAGCTGACCTACGTCACGGAACTCGTGGTCAGCGAGCTGGTGACCAACGCCATCCGCTACGGTGGCGCGCCCATTCAGCTGCGGCTGATCAAGGGAAAGACGCTGATCTGCGAGGTCTCCGACGCCAGCAGCACCTCACCCCACCTGCGCCGCGCCCGCATCTTCGACGAGGGCGGACGCGGCCTCATGCTGGTCGCCCAGCTCACCGAGCGCTGGGGGACGCGATATACCGGCACCGGCAAGACCATCTGGACTGAGCAGCCCCTTCCCGCGCGGGTACCCAGGGCACCAACGCGCGGCGTGCGAGCTGACTGACCTGCATCGATGAGTAGTTCGGTTGGGTCGCTAGGTGAACTTCCCACGTTTTGGGGAAACCGAGGAGGCCGTGAAGGCCCTTCTGGGCCCTGTCTTGACCCGCATGGCAAGTGCGTTTGGTGTCGCGCCTATCTGGCGTCCTCCCTATCGAGGCTTCGCGCCCATGATGGTTGAAGCCCTGCCACTCGTGCAGAGATTGGAAGAGGCAGGGACTAGCCTGGGGTTTCTTGGTGAGATGGTCGTTGACCAGGGGAAACACCTCTCCGTAGTTCTCACAGGTCCACGGGGTTTCCCAGGCTCATGTGCCCTCGCGGCCGTCTAACGCAGCACATCCACAAGGGCATTGCACAGGGCCTTGGCGTCGTCGAGGGCTCGGCGGCACACGTCATCGGTGAGTACGAGGCGCTGCCCGATGCGTGCGGATGACCCGGGCACCCTGGTCAGGTACTTCTCGTTCACGATGCCGTCGTTGTGTGTGAAGACGTGGCGGGCAGCCCAGGTTTCCAGGAGGCGCTGCCACGTTCGCGGACCGAGGGTGGTCCGCAGGTCGGAGAGGCCGGCATCGACGATCAGATCGGCCATGGGGTCGAGGCGCTGGAAGATGGCGCCTTTACCGTTCAGGAGGCTGTCCGCATTGGGCATGATCGCGCGGAAGAGGGAGGAACCCAGGGCTTCCACAACCCCGACCACGTTCTCCACGGTGTCGACCCAGTTGCGCGTGAACACTCCCTGCTCGTGCAGCAGCGCCTTCGTGTCCGAAGGCAGGGCTTCCAACGCGTCCAGGCGTACGGTGTCGGCCTGGAGGGGCCTTCACCCAAGGCCGGGTAGTTAAAGGGCTTGCCGGGAAACAAACCGTCGCTTCCGGCTCCGAGGCTCGTTGTCATGGTATGGGGAGTCCGGGGGGATCGAGGCCGCCCTGGCCGCGAAGTTCGCGACGCTGTTCCCGCATCTCGACGAGCGGCAGCGGCGGCTGGCCATAGGAGCAGAAGCACGGTCGCTGGGCCATGGAGGCATCAGGCTCGTCGCTCGTGCGGCCGGAGTCCGGGAGGGCACCGTGTCGTGCGGGGTGGGGAACTGGAGTCCGGCGAGGCGCCGTTGGGGCGGGTGCGCCGGTCCGGTGGGGGCCGCAAGCATGCGGTGGACCTGGATCCGGGCCTTCGGGCAGCGTTGCTGGCCTTGGTGGAACCGGATGTACGCGGGGACCCGATGTCGCCGCTGCGTTGGACGACGAAGTCGACCCGGCAACTGGCTGCCGAGCTGACCCGGCAGGGGCACCGAGTCTCAGCGGACACCGTGGCGGCCGTGCTACGCGAGGAGGGCTTCAGCCTCCAAGGCAACGCCAAGACCATCGAAGGTGCCCAACACCCGGACCGCGATGCGCAGTTCCGCTATATCAACGACCAGGCCAAGGACTTCCAGGCCACCGGAGACCCGGTGATCAGCGTGGACACCAAGAAGAAGGAGCTGGTCGGCAACTACAAGAACGCCGGCCACGAGTGGCGTCGCGAAGGCGATCCGGTCCGGGTTCACACCCACGACTTTCCCGATGCCGATCTGGGCAACGCGATCCCATACCGGATCTACGACCTGACCGCGGACACGGGCTGGGTCAACGTCGGCACCGACCACGACACCGCAGCCTTCGCCGTCGCCTCCGTCCGCCGCTGGTGGCACGCGGTCGGCCATGCCTCCTACCCGCGCTCGCACCGTCTGCTGATCACTGCGGACGCGGGCGGTTCCAACGGCTACCGCACCCGGGCCTGGAAGTTCGAGCTGGCCGCGCTGGCTGTCGAGACCGGCCTGGAGATCACCGTGTGTCACTTTCCTCCGGGCACATCTAAGTGGAACCGAATCGAGCACCGACTGTTCTCCCACATCACGATGAACTGGCGAGGCAGGCCGCTGACCAGCCATGAAGCCATCGTGAACAGCATCGCAGCGACCACCACCCGCACGGGACTGACCGTCCGCGCCGAACTCGACACCGCTCTCTACGAGACCGGCGTCCGCATCAGTGAGGGGCAGCTGAACGCCCTGCCACTGAGCCGCCACGACTGGCACGGCGACTGGAACTACACCCTCCGCCCCCAGGAACACCGCCGGGACGGCGTCCTTCCGATCCCGCCCCAGAATGAAGCCGGCCCCGGCCGCGACTGGCTGGCCCATCCCGCCCTCACCGGCATCCCGCACGAGCAGTGGGACTCGCTGGTCACCGAGTTGGCAGCGGCCCGCGCGGCTCAGCGGGAAGCAGACCTCCAGCAGCGACGCGGCGGCGACCGGCAGAAGACCCCTGCCGTCGGCCTCTATACCGGCCGGCGCCCCGGCCTCACCCTCGTCGACCGGCTCCTGGCCACCATCCTCTACCAGAGGTTCAAACTCCCCCAGGTCGTCATCGCCCCGCTCTTCACCGTGACACCCGTGACCCTCAACCGGGCCATCAGCCAAACCCGCCGGCTCCTCCACGACATCGGACACGCCATCAAACCCGCCGAGACGCAACTGGCCACCCTCGACGATCTCACCAACCTCACCGCACACCTCGGCATCCCCAAACCGGAGATCAAGACGGCGAGTTATTGATCGGCAAGCCCTAACTTCGCGGCCTTGGGACAAGGCCCGCGTTTGGTTGGCCCCAGCATCCATACGGCCCGCGCACTGTTCTCGAACCCCCCTCAGCAGGGAGTACTGCCCGTGCGTATGCAGGGTGATGGGGAGTTCGTTGCCCTTCTGCTCCCCGACCAGGGTCGAGCGAAAGCAGTGCAAATGATCGACGGCGACGCTCAGGGCACTCCAGGCGTTGTGCGATACCTGGTAGGGGTTCGTCTTGGCGTCGTCTCCTGCAAGGGAGCTGCCCGGTTGCACCTCCCATTCTTGGGAGGTGGACCGGATGAGGTCCTCGTAGGGCCGGGCGCCGTTCAGCAGCGCCAAGGTTCGCCTGAGGTATTGATCTTCGTCGGTCGGGCTTGTCACGGCTTGAGCGTATGGGTGAAGGCCACGATGGTGCGTGGCATTTACATATGTGGGCGAATCGTCGTGTGCCGAGAGGCGGGGAGGCTTGACTTCGCGCTGATTCATCAGCTGACCAGCGACCGTCACTGGGCCATCGGCGATCGACTTGGAGCCATGATCCTGGAGGGTAGGGGGAGGGCCTCCGCCTAGTTAGGCGCCCCGCATACACGTCACCGGCGCCCTACCCGCCGGCGCCCCCGCCCTCCCGCAGGTGGGGGTGGTCGGCAGGCCCCAGCGGGGGTGAGTCGGAGCGTCATGATCTCGGCCAAGATGTTGTCGTGATCAGGACATGTCCGGTGTGACGCCATTGCTTTCGTTTCTTTGTTCGAGAAGGTCTTGGGTGACCAGGTGCGGGACGTCAGGTCCGGCACCACCTGAATTCCGGGGGTTTGAGTGATGGTCAGGACCTGGACGTGGCGGGGCAGTACGCGTGCACTGACGACGTTGACCGTGCTCGCTGTGGTGTCGGCCACGGCGTCAGCAGGGGCGAGCGCGGACGGCCGGGACGATCTGAAAGTGGAGTCGTATGTGCTCCCGGTCGGTGCTGCCACACCGTCACTGAAAGAGTTGCAGAGCGGGCAGGGAGTGCAGCAGCTGAGGGAACTCGCCGCGAAGGCGGAGCCGGGGGTGGGGCTGGCGCGGGAGACGGTGGGTCCGGCTGCCTCGTACGCGCCCATATCCCGCAGAGCCTCGGGCACGGTACCGGCCTCGGAGGCCGCGGGATCGGCCCGGGCTGGGATCACGGCTCCGCAGCCGGCTCGGACGATGACGTTCGAGGAGTGCAAGAAGGGGCTGGGCAGCGACAAGAAATTCTTCGTGAAGTCCCGGTTCGCGGTGTGTGACGGGGCGTCGTTCCTGCAGACCTGGGTGCGCAACCGCCAGGTTGTCGGCGAGAGCGCGTTCAACGTTCGTGTGGTCGGCACGATCGCGAAGAACAGCCGCACGATCGATTTCCAGTACTACTTTACCGACTTCGCGACGACCGGCACGACCGGCGCCGCGTCTATGCCGATCACGACGAAGGGCAACATCCCGCAGAGCTGGCCAGCCGGGGCGCGCTACACCCGGGGCGGGAACGCGCCGGGCACGAAGACGTTCGCGGAGCTGAAGGCGCTTCGCACGTTCCATGAGACGGTGAACGCCAAGCCGGGGCAAGGCAGCGGCAACTCGGACCTGCTCTTCTCGGTGTACGAGCCGGCCATCAGCTACACGCCTCCGGCCCCGTGGACGCTGCGCGGGGACATGGGCGGCAAGCTGTTCATGCTCGCGCCCCGATGGGATGCCGCGTCGTACCTGGCCAACTCCACGGGCGGCGGCAACCCGGCGAAGAAGGGCGCGGCCACCTTCAGCTACCTCACGACGCTCGTTCTGAGCGCGAAGCAGGGAGCAGAGGAACGAGCCGAGGCCGCGCACATCAGGACGGCGTTCATCAACCCGCAGGACACCAAACCGTACATGTCGGCGAAGAAGGTGCCCGGCCAGACAGTGGAGGACCCTCTGCACCGCACGGTGAGTGCCACCCGCAGGGACAACAACCGCAAGGCGGCAGTCAAGCAATGCAGACGATACTGGGGCGCCAACTACACCAACGGAGGCAAGGAGTGCGACGAGTACCCCTTCGCAACCACCTACGAGGGGGCCGCAGAACACGACTATGACCCCGAAGTCAGGAAATTCAACTTCTCGGTGAAGCCGATCCCGAAGGACGACAACCGGGCCGGTGGGAATCTCCTGCAAGGCTTCTACGGCAACAACCGCACCATCGACGGAGACAACGACGGCTTCATCGTGAAGATCGTCACCTGACCTGGTGCCACCAGTTGCCGGGGCGGGGCAGTGCCGGGCACCGCCCCGCCCCACTTCCCGTGATCAGGATCCAGCCGGCCAGAACTGGACGAGATAGCACTCGACCCCCGTGCCGGTGCCCTCACCGCCGGACAGAGCAGCAGCCTCAGCCCGGCCCGCACAGCTCACCCGGACCTGCCACGTACCGCCGGAATCGGCCAGCGTGACGACATCGTCGGCCCGGCCCAGGCTCATAGACCACACCGCCACCTGGCCACTGGTCGATTCGAAGTCGGCTTCGGCCTGCTCGTCCCAACTGGCTGGGTCTTGTTCGGGCGGCAAGCCGTCCCACACTTCGACCGTCACGGCAGCAGTGTGGGTGTGGCCACCGCTGGTGACGTCCAGCCGCCCCGGATGAGTGCTGAGGAATGTGCCGTAGTCGAAGTCATCAGGGAACGGCACCGGCAGGTCCGCGTCATCGGACTCCTGCAACCCGAACGCGTTGTACCCCACATCCGCATCGATGTGCTGCTTGCGGACAAGCTCTGCCATGAGCGTCCCTTCGACGTCACGCACCACTGGTCATCACCAGGGATCGTAGATCCCGTCCCGTGCCTACCGCGCCCAGACGGCCGGTCGCCCGGACGCGGTTGGCTGGCGGCCTTGATCCTCAGAGGGGCAGCGCGGGCACTCGTTGGTGGGACGGTCGGCCCAAGACCGCCCCACCCATGCCAAACCATCGCTACACTCCCCACCGCCAGGCCGTTGAACAGGAGAAATGCAGAAGTCCGGCTGGAGTACTAGCTTGACTCTGACGCGTAAATAACAGCAGGTGGGGGCTCTTTCGGGCAGGGGTGTCGGCCCGGTCGGGTCTGTCCGCCGGGCCCCTTCCCCCTGTTCACCCGGCGGCCTCCTGTCGTGCGAGCTCGGAGGCATCACAGAGTCATCGGTCTCGTCCGGAACGAACAGTTCCACTGTCCCGACACGACCGTTCCCGCGGCAGGGCGGTCAAGGTCGCGCGCGGCGCATACCGACCCATTTACTGTGCCCCCGGCGCACGGCGAAGCCGCGCTGGATCGCTGTCGGGGATCTTGGAGTTTGCCGGTGCGGCAGCATGATCGGCGGGCATGCTCGGGTCGTTCCGCCGACCGATGCATTTGTCGAGGTGTCCGTTGTCCCTTCGCCCCCGTTCCGGTGAGCAGGTCCCGTCTCTGACCGCGCAGGTTGCGCGGGCGAGCAACCCGGGTGGTACGACGGCGATATGGGTGCGTGACCGGCTGGACGGGCTGTGGTGCGACGAGGACTTCGCCGACTGGTACCCGCGGGACGGGCGGCCGGGTCTCTCGCCTGCTCAACTGGCTACCGTCTGTGTGCTGCAGTTCCTGCTCGGCCTGTCGGACCGGCAGGCCGCCGGGGCGGTCCGCTGCCGCATCGACTTCAAGTACGCGATGGCCATGGAACTGGATGACCCCGGGTTCCATCACAGCGTGCTGGTCGATTTCCGCGATCGTCTCGCCGAAGGCGACCGTGCCGACCGCCTCCTCGACCTCGCGCTGGCCCGTCTCAAGGAGGCCGGACTGGTGCGAGAGCGCACCATTCAGCGCACCGACTCCACCCGTGTCCTGGCCGCGGTGCGTGACCTGACCCGCCTGGAGCTGATCACCGAGGCGGTCCGCGCCGGACTGGAAGAGGTCGCCGGCACTTCCCCTCACCTGCTGGACGAGCTGGTCGATGAGGACTGGGGGCGCCGCTGCGGCCGACCGGTCCGCCTGGGCAAGAACCCGACCAGGCCCAAGACCAGGATCCTTGCCACTGGAAACGACGCCGTCCGGCTCCTGGAACACCTCCACCGGCACGGAGTAGACCGCGTGTTCGGTCCTCGTATCCAGGCCCTGCGGCAGATCATGGTGCAGAACTACCACCGTGACGCAGCAGGACATCTGCGCTGGCGCACCGCCGAGAAGGAAGGCGGACCCGGGCTGCCGCCCTCGTCCCGGGCGGTCGTCTCTCCCTACGACACCTCGGCCCGCTATGCACGGCACGGACACATCATCAGCTGGAAGGGGTTTGCCGCTCACCTGACCGAGACCTGTGCTTCCGACGGCCCCAACGTGATCACGGACGTGGCCACCACCGCGGCCACCACCCACGACAGCCAGGTCCTGCCCGGCATCCACACCCGCCTCGCCCGTCGCGGACCGCTGCCCGCCGAGCACCTGGTCGACGCCGGCTACATCTCTCTGCCCCACCTGGAACAAGCCACCCGTGAACACCAGGTCACCGTCTCCGGGCCGCTCCGGAGCAACCCCACCCGTCAGCACCGCCGGAACGAGGGGTTCGCCCGGGACGACTTCCACATCGACTACGACCATCAGCAGGTCACCTGCCCCCAGGGATAGGTCAGCGCGGGCTGGCACGGCCCCTACCCGACCTCCTCGCCCACCGCGGCCCCGCTGATCGTGGCCAGGTTCACCAAGAGCCAGTGCCGTCCCTGCCCGTCCCGCACCCAGTGCACCACCACCGCCGACAACGCCCGCACTGTGGGCTTTCCCCCGCGACAGCTCCGCGACCTGCAACTCCGCGTCCGCACCGAGCAACAAACACCCGAGTGGAAGACTCGCTATGCGGTCCGCTCCGGAGTGGAGGGCACGGTCAACGAGTTCGCCCACGGACACGGCATGCGACGCTGCCGCTACCGAGGCCAGGGAAAGGCCCACATCCAGCACATCCTGACGGCTATCGCCGTCAACATCGAGCGCCTCAGCGGACTGCCACCGGCCGAGACAACCCCCACGCCCCGCCGACCGACTGCCTTCCAGAACTACCTCGACCAGCGTGAGATACGCCGTCTGAAGTCCTGGCGAACTCTGGGCAGCTGACCTCGGCACTCCAAGATCCCCGACAGCGATCCAGCGCGGCTTCGCCGTGCGCCGGGGGCACAGTAAATGGGTCGGTATGCGCCGCGCGCGACCTTGACCGCCCTGCCGCGGGAACGGTCGTGTCGGGACAGTGGAACTGTTCGTTCCGGACGAGACCGATGACTCTGTGATGCCTCCGAGCTCGCACGACAGGAGGCCGCCGGGTGAACAGGGGGAAGGGGCCCGGCGGACAGACCCGACCGGGCCGACACCCCTGCCCGAAAGAGCCCCCACCTGCTGTTATTTACGCGTCAGAGTCAAGCTAGGGCGTGTATCGAATGTGCTGGTCACAACCACTCGTTGATGGCTGCGACGAGGACGGTAGCTTCGTATCGGACCGCAAGCTTGTCGTACCTCGTGGCTACGGCCCGGTGTCGCTTGAGGCGGTTGATGCCGCACTCAACCGCGTGGCGTTCGCGGTAGTCGGTCTTGTCGAACTTCGGCGGCCGGCCACCGCGCGAGCCGAGCTTCTTGCGATTCCGGGCCTGGTCCGCCTTGTCTGGGATCGTGCAGCGGATACCGCGCCTGCGCAGGTAGGCGCGGTTCTTGCCGGAGGCGTACGCCTTGTCGGCGCGGACCCGGTTCGGACGGGTGCGCGGCCTGCCCGGACCGGGACGGGAGACGCGGATCTTCTGCAGGACGGGTTCGAACTGCGGAGAGCCCCCTCGCTGTCCGGCAGTGATCACAATCGACATCGGCTTCTGGCCCTGCTCGACGGCCAGATGCAGCTTGGTCGTCAGACCGCCGCGCGAGCGTCCAATGCCGTGGTCGTCCGGCTCGATGCCGAGACCGCCGGGCGGCTCCTTTTGCAGATCCCCCTTTTCCGCGCACCGGCGGCGTGCTGGTGGGCCCGGCACACAGTGGAGTCGACGTTGATGTCCCAGGTGATGAGTTCCTTGGCATCCGCCTGGACCTGCAGTTCGGCAAGGATGCTCTGCCAGGTGCCGTCCCGCTGCCAGCGACGGAACAAGTCGTACACCCGACCCCAGGGGCCGTACCGCTCCGGGACGTCACGCCACGGGACGCCGGCGCGGGTCCGAAACCGTATGCCGTCGATCAGCTGCCGCCTCGTCCATATCGGCGGACGTCCCGGCTTCTTGCTCCCGGGCAACAACGGTGCCAGCCAGTCCCACTGGGTATCCGTCAGATCTCCACGCGCCACCCGGCGATCATCGCAGAGGTTGATCGACTTCAGAGCCGGACGCCAGACCGGTCACGGACAGGATCGCTTCGACTGTCTCTTCAACCGCCGCAGCCGTCCTCACCCTGGAGCGGCAAGGCTCAAAGAGCTGATGGGTTGTCGGCACCTGCCGACCGGGCTGAATGCAGGTCTTGGCCTCCACGAGACCTACTGTCGGGTGGCGGGCTTGGCCGTGTGTGGTGCGTTGCCGTGGAGATCGGCCCCGGGCCCCTCCCGGCGTAGAGAGATTTTGGGGGGCCGCCGGACGGAGCGCAGGGGAGGGCGGTCAGTTTTTCTCCGTGACGTAGGAGCGGAGAAAAAGTGGGCGGCCGACCTTGCGCGGAGTCCGCCGCGGTCTCCCACAATCGACAGCCGGGAGGGACACCAGCCGCACCCCACCACCACCGAGGGCGACTTCACTCTGAAGTTCTATTCCTTGATATCAGCGGACGTATGGCGTGATATGACCGAGGGTGCACGGCGGCGGTCGCTCCGGCAAGTAGCGCACCCACACCCTGCCCGCCGACCAGGCAAAAGCCCTCACCACGATCGACTCCTGGTGGAATCCGCCCTGGCACCTGAACTGGTAACGCGCCTATATATGTTGGACGTCAGCGACCCGGAACGCCCCCACCGTTTCGCATCATTACGTCAGGTCGGCGAAGGCCCGGACGGCGGTGCGCTCCGGTACGGATTGAGAGCCGCGGCCCTGTCGTCGTACGGGAGTCGGGACAGCTTGCCGACGAAGGTCCACATCCTGCGCTCGTCCGCGATGTCCGCGGGCAGGACCAGCCCGAGGCTCTCGGCGAGGGGCTTGCGCCCCGTGTTGACCAGGGCGCGGACCGCCGCGGCCCATTCGTCGGTGGCGGACACGGCGCAGCGGTACCACACGGGGGTCAGGCAGCCGAGCACGACAGCGGTGGCGGTGAGCGTGGCGGGCCGGGCATCGGCCGAGACGAGGGCGGCCACCGCCGCACCGGCCACCGCCGCGTGGCCGGCCAGGAGCGCGATGAAGAAGTCGACGCTCGCGCGTGCGAGATCGACCTGACGACGCAGTTGCTCCGGCGCGGTGCCGGTGAGCTCGTTCCACAGGATCTGGGTGTCGAGCCGGAAGCGATCGTAGCCGTACTCCTCGAACCGGCGGATGGCGTTTCCGAGCCGGGTGGGCGCGATCTGCGCGTCGTCGACGGGGTAGCGGGCCAGCTTCTCGCGCAGCAGGGCTCGTTGGGCGGCCGTGCGTCTGAGGTCTGCGCGGGCGGCCTTGGCGATCCGAGGGTGCTGTGAGAGGCGTACGAGGTCGGCTCGAAGGTCCGCCGGGAGCAAGTCGCCGGTCTGCGCCCGGCGTTGCAACCGCAGCAGCGTCAGCCGGTCCTGGAGGTCCCATTTCTCCTGGCGGCGCTGGCCGCAGGCGTTGTCATAGGCCCGGGCTGGCCACAGCAGGTAGCCCTCCAGAACCCGGTAGAGGGGGTTCTGCAGGGCGTTGAGCATCAGCCCGAGCAGCACGGCTCCGGCGAGCAGGAGCAGGGTCGCGTTGACGCCGGTCGTGGGCCAGAGCCTCGCGAACAGCGCGGTGTGCCGGAGGCTTGGGGCCACCGCAAAGAACAAGACGGCCAAGTTGACGGCGGCCGGCAGAATCCATCCCACCAGCAGCGTCCAGGCTCCTGCGAGCACGCCTTTGGCAATGTCGCCCACGGGTCACCACTCGTCGTCGTCGCCACCGATGTCGGGGCCGGATCCCGATGGGTGCGCTCGTAGGCGTCGAGCTCCAGGGTCCTGCGCGCCGCGTACGCGAGCGCCCGGTCCGCGTGGGTGGCCAGGCGCATGAGGATGTGAGGCGGAATGAAGGTGCAGAAGGTCCGGTGTGCTGCCATGTCCTCACGTCCCCTCGATCGTGCGACAGACCGTAGCGTTCCGAGGGCGGCGCCGGGAGGCGAATGCCGTGTTCCGCGAGGGTGATCGCCCACTGCGGTCAGTTACCTCCTTCACCGGCGGAGGTGATCAGTGCGATGAAGATGAGCATGATCGCAGTGAGTTTGACGACCTGTTCCGCGTCCCAACCCTCCCGTACGGCAACGGCGATGACAGCGGCAACCACAGGTTCTATTCTGGTTCAACGACCCAGAACTCCTACCGTTTCGCATCAATACCACCGATCCTGCTGGCTTATCCACTGACGCGGCGAGAGAGATGCCGACACGAGGCGGGCAAGGTGGCTATCGCAGATACGGTCGGTAGCGCATGGGTCATTACCATCGGAGCGTCGGCGTACCGTCCGGGTCCAGGCCATGCGGCCACAACCTTTTGCACTCCGGGTGGAACAGGGCGTCGATATGGCCGTGGTCGGCGACCTGCCGGGCCAGGATTTCGGCACCCTCCCGGTCCCCGGCCCTCTCCCGCATTTCGGCCAGGCGATACAGGGCTTCGGTGTTGCCGTGGTCGGCGGCCTGCCGGTGCAGGGTTTCGGCACCCTCCCGGTCCCCGACCTCCTCCCGCATTTCGGCCAGGCGATACAGGGCTTCGGTGTTGCTGTGGTCGGCGGCCTGCCGGTACAGGGTTTCGGCACCCTCCGGGTTCCCGGCCCTCTCCCGGATCTTGGCCAGGCGGAACAGCGCGGTGGTGTGGCCGTGGTCGGCGGCCTGTCGGGCCAGGGTTTCGGCGCTCTCCCGGTCCCCGGCCCTCTCCCGCATTTCGGCCAGGCGGACCAGCGCGGTGGTGCTGTCGTGGCCGGCGGCGCGGAGGCGGAGGTGGTGGGCCCATTGCAAGCGGTAACGTTTTTCGGCTGCCCAGGTGAGGTTGTCCAGGTCCTCGGGGCGGGTCAGGTGGGCGTGGGCGGCATGCCAGAAGGAGGCGCGCGGGCACAGGTGGCGGCGGGTGGTGCGGCCGTGTTGTTCGAGGTAGTCGGCGAGGCGGAACACCGGCCCCGACGGCCGCAGTGAGGGGACCTCGGCAGGGGTGGGGGGACCTGGTGGGCGCCGTTGCGGTCGGGGGGTGACCCGGCTCAGGGGAGCCTGCTTGCCGTGGACCGGTGCGGCGAGCTCCGCGTAAGCCCTCTCCGCCCAGTCGTCGGTGAGCTGGTTCCAGTCGGTGTCGTGGAGATAGTCGGTGGCGGCATCGGTGAGGAAGGCCTGCGGCAGGTGCAGGCCGACGTCGAGGCGGCACGCGTCCATCGCCGCTTTCAGTACCGCTTTGGCGGCAGGGCTGCCAGCGTGGTACCGCTCCAGGAGCGCGGGGCCTCCGGCGAGATCCTGCGTAAGGCGTCCGTCGGCGCGGGCGCGGGTGAGGGCGTCGGCCAGCAGCCGGTCACCGGCCTCGGCCAATGTAGTCGCCGCAGCCAGGTCTCGGGTGTCGGGGACGCTCACGGTGCGTCCGGCGAGCAGTTCCCGCACCCGGCTGTACGGATCTGGCCCTCTAGGGCCGGGCAAGGTGGTGTAATCCGCGAGGTAGTGGGGCCAGAGCGTGCCCAGCACGAGTACCGGCCCACGCTGCGGACTGGTCAGCAAGTGGTGCACAGCCGCGGCGATCCGCTCACCGGCCGCCAAGTCGCCGAGGTAGTGGTGGGCTTCATTGAGCCACACGACCGTGTGCGAGCCGACACGGTGCAGTTCCTCCAGTGCGGCCTCTGCCCGGGTGGGGTCGAAGGGATGCCACAACCTCCACTCCGAGGCGGCGAGCGGCTGCACAGCCTCCCAGCATGCTCGCGTCTTGCCCGTCGAGGACTCGCCCGTCAGCACCAGCATCCGGCTGTGGCCCTGTTGAGCTTCCCGTACCGCCTCCGCCAGGATCCGGTCGTGCCCGCGGCGCACATAACCGGGCAGCAACCGCTGTTCCATCGAGCCGGAACCGTCCTGGGCGGTACCGGCCGGGTGGACCTCCAGCCCATGCGGATCCCACAGCTCGATCGGCCGACCGGGCCCCGGCCGATCCCTGTTCCCCCGTCGGCCGCAACTCGCTGCAACGCCTGCAGTTCCTCCACCGGCAGTCGCAGCGCGCCGGCCAGTGCCGTCACCGTCGGTGCCGACGGTGACGGCCCGTCTGTCTGGAACGCCTGCTGCACGGTCGTACGGCTCAGCCCTGTCTGAGCAGCAAGCTCAGTCTTCTTCAGTCCGGCCTTGGCCAGCCCGCCCTCCAGCTTCCTGCGCAGTTCGGCCAGAGCCGAGTCCGGAGTGTGACTGGTCCGTTCCTCGTGCACGTGCTTGCCCCCCGGGTGGTGATGTGTGCACCGGTGTTCATCTTCGTCCTGGCGCACCATGGCGCACACCGATTCCGAGACCTTCGTCCACGTCAACACCCCACCTCGTAAAGGGAGTCTGCCGTGAGCGTTGCCGTCCTCCTCCTCACCAGCGCACTCGTGATTGTTGTTGCGCTCCTGGCCGCAGCTGGTGCGGGCAAGCTCGCCCGCATGGACGGCGCCACCTACCCCGCCGCCCTCACCCGCGCCGCCACCGCCTTCGCCACCGCCCTCACCCGCGCCGCCACCGTGACCGCAGCCCTCGCCGTCCTCACGTAAAGCCCAGCTCTTCTCAGGTCTCCGAAGACCCACCGTTTGCGGCTGGTGGCGATTCTGCTGGCTTGTTCCGTGCCTGGCGGGGCTGGCGGCTCGTTGGTCGGGACAGCAGCGGCCGTCTTGGCGTTCCCGGTCGCGGGTGGGGTGTGGGATGTCGCTGCGGCCGAGGCCGTGGCCGAAGGTGCCTGAGCTGACCGCGCAGGTGGCGCGGGCGGTGGCGGCACGGGGTCCGTATCCGTTGGCGATGCGGGTCCGTGACGAGCTGGGCGAGTTGTTCGGGGATGCCGAGTTCGCCGAGGCGTTCGGATCCAGAGGGAGGCCGGGCTGGTCACCGGGCCAGCTGGCGCTGGTGACGGTGTTGCAGTTCACCGAGAACCTCACCGACCGGGCGGCAGCGCATCGGGTGCTGTACGGCATGGACCTGAAGTACGCACTCGGCTTGGAGCTGGACGATCCCGGGTTCGACGCCTCGGTGCTGTCCGAGTTCCGCACGCGACTGGTCGAGCACGGAATCGAGGAGAAGGCGTTCGACCTGCTGCTGACCGCGCTCAAGGGCCGGGGCCTGGTGAAGGCTGGAGGTAAGCAGCGCAGACTCCACCCGCGTGCTGGCGGCGGTACGCGATCTGAACAGGCTGGAGCTGGCCGGGGAGACGCTGCGGGCCGCGCTGGAGGCGTTGGCCTGCTCGGCCCCGGACTGGCTGACCCAGGCGGTGCCCGTTCGGGAATGGGCCGACCGCTACAGACCGCGGATTCACTCCTGGCATCCGCCGGCCTCTACGAGCAAGCGTGAGGAGATGGCCCTGGTCTACGGCCGGGACGGTTTCGCGCTGCTGGAGTCGGTGCATGCCCCTGACGCCCAGGCATGGCTGCGTGAACTCCCGGCGGTGCAGGTCCTGCGCGCGATGTGGGTGCAGAACTACCACCGCGTCGTGACCGAGGCCGGAGCGGAGGTGAAGCGGCGGGAAAGCAAAGACCTCCCGCCCGGCAGGCTGCGGCTGGCCTCTCCGTACGACACCGATGCGCGCTACGGCCTCAAACAGGGCTCCTGGTGGACCGGCTATAAGATCCATATCAGTGAGTCCTGCGACGATGCCGATGACCAGGGTCTGGCTGCCGCCGGCCAGGCGCTGATTCCCGGAGCCGACGGACCGCAGCCGCGCTTGATCACTGGCATCGCGACCACCGACGCAACGGTGACCGATGCGGAAATGACCGAACCGGTCCATCACGTGCTCGCTGCCCGCGATCTCCTCTGAGGTTCGGTACACGGAGTTCGCCAACGATCCGGCTCACCTTGCTGGCGTCCCCAGTGGTCCCTTCCGAAGGATCGGCTGCACCGGGCCGGCCGTTGAGCGCCCGTTCAGAGGGCTTCCGCGCCCCGTTCCCGGAGGGCTTGGCCGTACTGCTGCAGCGTCCACAATTCGTTCTGTACGGCGGCCAAATGGGATGCATCCCTCTGAGCGCTCTCGTGGGCCAGTACGCTCTGTAGGTCCCGCAGCCGCCGGTCGACTGAACGCCGTCTGACCATGACGAGCTGGTCGCCCGCGTAGGCCTCGTCGACGTTCTTGCGCATGATTGCCTCGGCTGCTAGTGCCGCGGCAGGCAACGTTTGCCCTGTTGTGATGTGACGCGCCGCCTCGGTGCTGTGCCGGGCGGCGCGGGTCCGTCACGCTGTCCGGGTGGCGGAACGAGTACGTGTACGCGAGATCGACGATGACGAGGGCAGACGGCTGCTTCGGATCATCCGCCGGGGCACCGGGTCGGTGGTGACCTGGCGGCGTGCCCAGATGATCCTGCTGTCCGCGCAGGGCATGCCGGTGGCGAAGGTCGCCGAAGTGACGTTCACCAGCGATGACCGGGTCCGCGATGTGATCCACAACTTCAACACCGACGGCTTCGACTCCCTGTATCCGAAGTACAAGGGTGGTCGGCCGAAGACCTTCACCCTGCCTGAGCGGCGCGAGATCAAGAAGATCGCGAAGTCCAAGCCGGCCGAGCACGACCTGCCGTTCTCGACCTGGAGTCTGACCAAGCTGGCGGACTTCCTGGTCGCCGAGGGGGTGGTCGACGACATCAGCCACGAGGGCCTGCGCATCCTGCTCCGCGAGGAAGGCGTCTCCTTTCAACGCCTGAAGACCTGGAAGACCTCCCGCGACCCCGACTACGCGGCCAAGAAGGCCCGCGTCGAACACCTCTACGCGATCGCCGACGGCGAGGTCATACCTGAAGAGGGCGAGCCCGAAGTCGTCTTCTGCATGGACGAGTTCGGGCCCCTCAACCTGATGCCCCACCCGGGCCGGCAGTGGGCCGAACGCGGCGGCAGGCACAAAGACCCCGACCGCGAACCCCGCCGCAGGCGGCGGGCGACCTACAACCGCTACGGCGGAGTGCGGCACCTGTTCGCCGCCCTGGACCTGGCCAAGGACAAGCTCTACGGCCACATCAAGCCGGTCAAGAAGCGCACCCAGTTCTGGAGTTCTGCCGCTACCTGCGCAGCCTCTATCCACCCGAGGTCCGCATCGCGATCGTCTGCGACAACTTCTCCCCGCACCTGACCACGAAACGGTGCCAGCGGGTCGGCACCTGGGCCACCACAAACAACGTCGAGATCGCCTACACCCCCACCAACAGCTCCTGGCTCAACCGCATCGAGGCCCAGTTCACCGCCCTGCGCTACTTCACCCTCGACGGCACCGACCACGCCAGCCACAAGGAACAGGGCAGCATGATCCGCCGCTACATCATCTGGCGAAACCGCCACGCCGATGACCGGCGCCTACGCGCCCTCGTGGACAGGGCAAACGTTGCCTGATGCGGCACTAGTAGACTGTCGCAGCTAATTCCTGGGATAGAGGTGGCGCAGTTTGATGCGTGCGTCGTGGGTGGTGAACTGCCAGTCCACCTGACGTTGGTCGGTGTTGGTGGCGTTCTGCCAGGCTGAGAGTTCGGTGTTGAGGGTGTCGAGGTCGCCGATCCGGCGGTCGAGACATTGCCTGGTCAGCGCGGAGAGTTCGATCTCGGCGATGTTGAGCCATGACCCGTGCTTGGGCGTGTGGTGGATCTCGAGGCGCTGAGCCAGGGCGAAGGCCTCTTCTGGTTCGAATGGCTCGTACAGTGAGGCGATGCCGTGGGTGTTGAGGTTGTCCATCACCAGCACAACCGTCTCGGCATCGGGGTAGTCCACGCTCAGCAGCTGCCTGACCTGGCCGGCCCAGTCGATCCGGGTCCTCTGGGACAGTGCCTGAACTCGACGCCACCCGCGCAGGGGTTCGACCCATACGAAGATCGAGCACGTGCCGCAGCGGATGTACTCGCTGTCCTGGCAGGCGTCGTGACCTGGGCGGGCCGGGAGCGGGTCGCGGACATGGCCGAGGAGCTGGTAGGGCTTCTCGTCCATGCACACGACCGGACGTGCCGGGTCATAGGGCCGGGCATAGACGGCCAGTACGTCTTCCATCCGGGCCGCGAACTCCGCGTTCGCCCGTGGTGGGATGGTCCAGCACTTCTTCAGGTGAGGACGCAGTTCCGTTTTTTTAAGACCCGGCCGATGGTGGAATGGTCCAGATCGGGGATGTCCTCGACCAGTGCGACGTGCTTCTCCAGCAGCCGCAGCGACCACCGGGTATAGCCCTGGGGTGGCTGTGAGCACGCCATCGCGATCAGCCGGGCTTCGACCTCACCGGTCACCGGTGAGGGCACCGGCGGGAGGTCGCGCTTCTTCCGCGCGATGGTGGCGTGAACATCGCCACCGGTTTCGGTGAAACGCTTGGCGACCAGCCGCAACGTCTCACCGGAGACGCCGAGCCGGGCCGCGATCACCTCCTGCGAGCCGATCCCGCCTGCAGAGGTGTCGAGTGCGAGCAGCACCCTCGCCCGCCTGATTACCGAGGCCGGATGAACCCCCGTCGTGGTCACCCGGACCAACTCCTCGCGGTCCTGCGCGGTCAGCACCACCGGCCTCTTCTTCTGCGAACCCATCGCACCAGTCCTGTCCGGCAGAGCGGGAGAGGAATCTGCCAGACGCAAGCCTCTCAATCAAACAGCCCATACCTAAGCAGCGACACGCTACTAGATGCTTCGGCCTGCAATAGCGACCATGGAGGCTCTGCCCCGACTTCGGCGCGGAGCCTCCGTGCGTTGGAAGAGTAATCCGCTGCGGGCGAGTTCGATAAAGGAATCATCATCCGTCGGCCGTGGGTTCGAGTCCCACCCGCCCCACCTGTGTAGGGCTGTGACCTGCGGAAACGTTCCTTGCGAGGTGTCGGACCGTCAAGTCTCACTCAACGGACTGAATCCGCTGCTCGCGAGTTTGGAGTCCGGCGTCGCTCGGGGGAGCGGTGCAGTTGCCGGTACGTCTGGTGCGCAGGCCGAGGGCCAGGAAACGGCCCGCAGAGGAAACGGCCCTACGAGGGCGTATCGCCCTCTCATGTGGTTCCGCACGGTTCGGTTGGTGAGATTGCCGGGCGGTCGTCGGGGTTCGCCCGGCCGATCATGAGTAGGGCCGGATGATGACGGCACTCCTCCCCGGGACACGACGATGCCGAGGTGACCACCTGCGCGGCCGACAGGTCCGGCTCAGAGGTTGACATGGTCAGGAAGGCGGCGGGCAGCCCATGACACGGTCGTTCCTATGAGAGTTCAGCCATCGTGGGTGCTGTTGTTCGAACTCCATCGGGGACAGGTAGGCCGGCGCGCTGTGACGCCGTGGCGGGTTGTGGTGAGTGAGCCATCGGAAGATCTCCGACCGGGCTCGACCCATCGTCGAGAACGCCGTCTTGTACATGGCCTCGGACCGCGCGACTTGGGGTCCGGACGATGTGACAGGTCGGCGTCGCGGCACCACAACGTATGGGCCGCTCACGAATCTCCCAGACGACCGGTACCGCCAGCGCATCGAGATCGTGGGGGTGGTCGTCTGCGTGATGAGCGGCATGGACGGCATCCTCTTCCCCACCTGCGGCGCACACTCTCGCGGGGCACGTCATCTCCTCAGGCTACGAAGGGCCCCCGAACGCTGATGACTTCTCCTGTCGAGGAGGCGAGCGGCCTCGCCGTGTAGATCCAGTCGAGGCCGTCGGATCCGGTGACGTCGAGGTGTTCCGCCCGTGCCAGACCAGCACGGATCGCCACACGCTGGGAAGCAATGTTGGCCGGTCGAATCCTGGCGATCAGCGGGCGAGCGGGCACGTGGCGGGAGGCCCAAGCTGTGACCTTGGTGGCGGCTTCACCGGCAAAACCCTGGCCCCAGGCCGAGGTGGCGAAGCGGTAGAAGAGGTTGAGGACCTCCACGCCGTGAAGTTCCATGGGCTTGATGCCGCAGAACCCCAGCTGTTGGTCAGAGCCGTGGCACAGGACGACCCAGTACCCGTATCCGTACTGCCGCCATTGATTGTCCCAGCGTCGATAGAGCTCCTGCGCGTCCTCCAACCGCGCGAGCGCGTCGGAAGGATTGTGCGCGCAGGTCCGGGGATCGCGATGGATCCCAAAGATCACTTCGATATCACCTTGGGTCGGACGCCGCAGCGACAGCCGGGCGGTCTGCAACTCCTCGGCTGCTGGGCTCGAGTCACTCATGGGAAGAAGAATCACACCTCATCTGTCAGTCGATCGAGGCCATAAAGACCAGCATCCGGCGGTTGATCTCCTCGGCGTGGTCGACCTGTGGTCCGTGGCCGGTGTCGGAGACGATCTCGGCCCGGGTGCCCGGTATCAGGCGCGGCACGCGCTCCACCTGCGGCCGAGCGTGTACGAGGAGGCTGCGCGCGCAGTTCAGGAACGATGAGTACGGGCTGTTCCAGCCAGGAGGCGAGACGCGGGCGCAGCGCCTTGGGGGCGAAGGTCGCGAAGAGGCCGCGCCAGCCAGCCTTCGTAGGAGGAACCGACGAGGCGCACTCGGTCGAGGTCGAGGGCGTCGCAGGCGGCGAAGTAGCGGTCGCGCAAGGGGCCGTTGACGTAGTGGCCGATGTCGCGTCGCGGGCGGCTTCGGGTCGTGTTCTCGGGCACGGAGGCCCCTCCGGGGAGATCCATTCTTCGTGATGCGACCGTACCATGATGTTGATACGGCGGTACCATAAAGAGGTTCGGGGAGCCGGACGCGAGTCACCACCGACGGGCGGAGACATCCCATGCCGAAACGCGTGGACCACGAGGAACGGCGCACCCAGATCGCTGAGGCGCTCATCCGGGTCGCCGGACGGCGCGGACTGCACGCGGTTGGCATGCACGACGTGGCAGTCGAAGCCGCAGTGTCACTCCGGCTCGTCCAGTACTACTTCCAGCCAAAGGGAAAACTGCTCTTCGATGGGCTGCAGTACCTGACCGACCGGTTCACTGCGCGGGTGGGTGCTCGCCTCGGCGCCGCCGGTCGGGACCCGGGCCCGCGCGCGACCATCGAGGCGCTGCTCCTGGCCTCTCTCCCGACCGACGAGGAGAGCCGCACCTTCCACCTCCTCTACGGCTCGTACTCGATCCTGTCCGTAACCGATGAGGCACTCGCCGCCCACCCTTCATCGACAGCCCCGACGCCGCCGAGGACGCCATCACCAGCCAGCTTCGGAAAGCCCAGGAAACCGGTCTGACGGGCCGCGACATCGACGCGCGCACGGAGGCGATCAGCCTCCTCGCCATGACGGCGGCCATGGGGACCAGCATCCTCGTGGGCCAGCGCGGGCCGAAGTCGCCCGTCGCGGTCCTCCTCCACCACCTGGACCGCATCCTCGCGACCACCTGACGCCCCCGGCCGCCCCATGACGACGGAGCCCCACGGCAAAGCCTCCGCCGACCGACGGCACCACGCGCCTCCGGGCAGCGGCCGACGCCCCCTCATCCGTCGTCTCAGTCGACCCGACAGCCGCGCCGGCGCACTGCCGGCGGTACGCCGGCCGATCCTCGCCGAGGACACGTCCGCCCATCCGCACAAGAAAGGCAACACACCATGACCTCTACCGAGTCAGCAGGCCCGCGCCCCGCCGAGCTCCTGGCCGCCATGCCCTTCGCGACCCGGCTCGGCGTCGAACTTCACGAGGCCACCGCCGGCCGCACCGTCGGCAGTCTGCCCTGGTCGCCGGAACTCTGCACGGCGGGCGGCGTCCTGCACGGCGGGGCCCTGATGGCTCTGTCCGACTCTGTCGGCGCCGTGTGCGCCTACCTCAACCTCCCCACAGCGGCGGGGACTTCCACGGTGGAGTCCAAGACCAACTTCCTGCGACCTCTTACCACCGGACGCGTCCGCGCCACCGCTCGCCCGCTACACGTCGGCGGGACCCTCGTGGTGGTCCAGACCGACCTGCACGACGACGAGGACCGGCTCGTGGGACAGACGACCCAGACTCAGCTCGTGCTCGCCGCCAAGGGTCGCACCACTGGCTGACCCTGGCGCGGCTTCGAGACACCCGACACTCTGGCCGCGGTCCCGTGCTGAAACGAGGAGGTCCTCAAGGCCTTTCTTCCGGTGGCGCCGTACTGTTTCGCGGTCCGGTTGCAGGCGGCGGCCAGGGTGCTGAGGGACAGCCCCCCGGCCGCCAATTCGTTGACCTTCCGGTGGCGTTGGCGCACCCGGTCCAGAAGAGGAGTCGCCGGGGCAGCCGACGGCTGTCCGGCGTCTGTGGTGGCAGGTCGACGCAGGCATGCGCGGTGTCGGCGGCACGTCATCTCCACGGCCGTCGAGAGGTTTCGCAGCAGATGCCGGCGATCGGTGACTTCCAGCGCCTCAGGGGCCGCCTGTCTCATGGCCTTGGTGAATGCCATGAGCCGATCACGGCACATGATCTCAGCCCCGGGGTGCTCCTGCAGACAGGCGGCAACCGAGCCGGTCCCACGATCGGGCAGGACGTCCACGGGCCTGGAGGTCTCGATGTCGACGAGGATCGTGCCGTAGGTCCGCCCCTTGCGGAACGCGAACTCGTCGATGCCCAGTGTCCGCGGCGCCCGGGTCGGTACGGGCGGGGCGACCAGTTGCCCCAGAAGTGCAGTCTGCCGGCCGTGGAGCCGCAGTTTCGTGCACAGACGCCGGCCCGGGCGCCCGCCGAGTTCTATCGCCATCGCCCGCATCGCCGACCGCGCCGCCGGTGAAGAGCGGCGTCGTGACTCGGTCAGGCCCGTCACCTGTTCCACGAATGTCCGGCGTTGACACTGGCTCTGATCGCAGAAGAACCGGCGCACCTGCAGACGTACGGTCAACCTCCGCCCGCCGGCTCGCAACTCGGATATCCGATGCCAGTATCGGCCGTGAATCCGCGTGGCAGGATGCGCGCACTGCGGACACCTGCCGGGCGGGCCACATCCAGCCGCTTCGGCTGGCAAGTGGCCGTCGACGGTGGTGAGTTGACGCACGTTGAGGTTCAGGCCCGGCATGAGGACGTTCTCAAGCGTCCCCACTCGCATGACGAAGGGATCCACTGGTGGATCGGTCCTGCAGTCCTTGCGCCAGTCGTCACAATGGGCCGGTCCGGGCCGTCCCTTGTTATCCGGCGCGCGGTCCGAGGAACAGTCCACCGCTTGCGTCGATGACCTGCCCCGTGATCCAGCGCGCCTCGTCGGAGGCGAGGAACGCGACCACGTCGGCGACATCGTCGGGCCGGCCCAGCCGATCTAGCGCCGTCGTTCCAGCGATGAGTTCGGCCAGACCCGGCGCTTCGAAGGACGATCCGTTGGTAGCCGTCCGAGTGGCGCCGGGAGCAACCGCGTTCACCGTGATGCCCCGGACCCCGAGCTCGTTGGCCAAGGTCATGCTCATCGTCTCGACCGCACCCTTCGTCATGGCGAAGGACGTCTGGGCGGGGTTGGCCATCCGGGTCGCCACGGACGAGATCGTGACGATGCGGCCGCCGTCGCGGAGCAACGGCAATGCTCGCTGGATGATGAAGTACGGCGCTCGCACGTTCACGGCGAAGAGGTGGTCGAACTCCTTCCGCGTCGTGGCTCCGAGCGGGCCGGCGGGAGCAGCCGCCGCGTTGTTGACCAGGATGTCGAGTGGCCGCCCGGCCAGGCCGGCCTCGACTCCCGTGAAGAGCGTCTCGACGTCGTCATCCACGCCCAGCTCTGCCTCGACGGCGAGCGCGGTTCCGCCGCCACGTTCGATCTCGTCGACCGTCGCCGTCGCACCGTCCCCGTCCGTGCCGAAATGCACTATGACCACTGCCCCCTTCGCCGCCAGCCGGGCCGCTGTCGCCCGCCCGATGCCGCGCGATGCTCCAGTCACGAGAGCCGTCCTGCCGGTCAGATCACTCATGTCCACCACCCCGTCATGTTAGTGACTACCAATCTGGTAGTCACTACCACTCCGGTAGGGTCTATCACATGCCAGACCAGCCCTCAACACTGCGAGAACAACGGCGAGCCGAGACGCAGCGCACGATTCAGGCGCACGCGGTAAGGCTGTTCACCGAGCACGGATACGACGCCACGACCGTGTCCGACGTCGCCGAAGCCGCAGGCGTGTCGCCCATGACCGTGTACCGGCACTTCCCCACAAAGGAAGACCTTGTGCTCGTCGACCAGAACGGTCGGCTCGTCGCCGAGCGGATCATCGCGTCGTCCGCCGCACAGCCCCTGGTCCGTCGCATCGGCAGCGCGCTCATCGACTCGGCCGCGACGTTGACCCGCGGCGGCCAAAGAGACGACCTGACGGCGGGCGAGCAGTTCCTGCTCGCCCGCCTCCGGCTCATGATCTCGACGCCGGCCTTGCGGGCCAAGCACCTGGACAACCACTACGCCCTTCAGCAGGCGATCGTCGACGCCCTCGGGGGCGATGCCGCCGATCTCGACACGGCGTTCCACGCACACGCGGCGGCCAGTGCCTGCCTGGCCGCCATGCACACGGCATTGGTGCGCTGGGCCGAGGACGACGGACGGACCGAGCTGCCCGACCTGATCGCGAAGGCGCTCGCTGCCGCCTTCGACAATGACATCGTCGATACCGGCCCGAACGCGTGAGAAATACTTCCGAGCACTCGGCTGAAGCGACTGACGCCCGCCAAGTCGATCGCGCAGCCGCGTCCCACGACGTCTCGGCGAGGGCGAGATGGTCACCGAGATCGAACGAGATCGTCCCTCTCGGCACGTCCTGGATCACATGGCGCAGGCAGCGGTCAGGAAGCCGCGCTTCCATGACTGCTACGGCCGATGCATTGCCGGGGGCATGCCGCGGGTGAACTGGAGGGAGGCGTCGTGCATGTCGTCTCGGGTTTCCCGGCGGGTCCGTAGGCGGCGGGGTCCGTGGAGCGAGGCGATGGCGGACTCGGCGACCCACCGGACTTTGCCCAGGCCCGAGCTGCGAGGAATCCGCTGCTCGTGAGTTCAACGGCGATGCGGTGATCCGTAGTTGGGTGCTCCGTTGACCTGCGGTTATGGATCATCCGGTGGTTCTCGCGGGCTGGGGCGGACGGTCCGATCGGCGGGCGAGGGTGGTATTCGGGACGCTGATGGGACGCAGGTAATCGGAAGTGGCTGCCTCTGGCCCAGCCTGTTGACGTCGGCCAGTGGGAGCCGGCGGAAGGCGCCGGTGGCGGCGGATTGAGATGCTCCATGCCTGGAGCGCGGGGCCGTTCGCCGTGACTGGCTGCTGTGCGGGTCAACGCCCCGTACTGAAACGGCCCAGCAGGTCTGCGGGCAAGCTCCGCTTCCCTGCTTGGCAGCATCGTCGCGGAGCGGAAACCGGACGGGGCAAACCATCGTCGCCGACGGGGACGGCGTACGACCTCGGGGGAAATAGGGGGAGGAGCTACCAGGGCATCCCGACAACGCCGCGAGCGTGCGTGCCAGACGCCGCGACGCCGTTCACTATTTCCCCCGAGGTCGTAAGTGATGTGTGTGTAGCCGGAGGCCTTTGGCCGAGGTGGTTCCAGTTGTGGCTCGGTCGCCTGTCAGGCGCGGTCGGTGGTCGCGACGTCCACTTCTTCCCTGGTCGGCCGAGGGTCTGCCAGGTGGCTACTTGTCCCACATCTTGCGGTAGGCCTCGCGGTAGCCCTCGGAGTCCCAGGACGGCGCGCCGCCGCTGTTGGCCGCGGTGGTGATGTGGACGGGGGCGACGTACCCGCTGGACGGCTTGCCCGCGAAGGCGCGGTTGAACTCGTCGATGATCTGCCAGCCCTGTTCGGACAGCGGTTCGGGCACCGTGGCGGCCTGGAACTCCTTGCCGTTGATGCGCTGGAAGGCCGACGGGTCGCCGTCACCGGCACCGATGTTGAACGGGGCCCCCGCACCGTTCTTTCCGGCGGCCCGCAGGGCGGAGCCCGCGTAGTCGAAGTACAGGTCGTTGATGGCGGCGGAGTAGGTCCACCTGTTGCCGAAGCGGGCGGCGAGGGAGGTGACCTTGCCGATGGTGCGGCTGTTGGCCTGGGAGATCGGGATGTTCTCGTAGCTCAGCAGCGTCACGCCGGAGCAGGTGGCGAGTTCCTTCTTGATCAGGTCGGACTTGTGCTTGGCGAATGGGATGGTGGCGTCGGTGAACAGCACGACGCCCGCACGGCCGTTGGACTGCGCGATGATCCAGTCGGCGCTGAGCCTCGCCACGTCCTGGACCCTTGTGGTGATGTTGGTGAACAGCTTCGGGTCCGTGCTGGGGCCGGGGGCGCCGACGGCGTGCCAGCCGATCAGCGGGATGCCGGCGGCGTTCGCCCGCGCCACCTCGTCGGCGGTGGAGGAGGGGTCGAAGCCGCCGATGACTATGCCGTCGGGCTTGAGGGCGAGAGCCTGGTCGAAGGCGGTCTTGAGCCCTGCCGACGTGCCCTGGCCGTTGATGGTGCGGACGTGCCAGCCGATGACGTCGGCGGCTTCCTGGACGCCCTTGGCGACGCCCTCGACGCCGGGATTGGTCAGCGTCTGGGCGATGTAGACGATGCTCCGGTCCGGGACGACCGTGGGCCCGCTGGTCGGCCCGGACCAAGGGGCGTTGATGTCCTCGGCCGCCTTGACGTCCCGCTTGGCCTGCAAGAGGGCGCTGGGGCAGCCAGGTCTGGACGAGCCACCGGAGGACGCGCTGACGGATTCGGTGGTCTTGGAGCCGCTCTCGCAGCCGGCGACGAGCGTGGCGGTGGCCAGGAGGGCGGTCGCTGTCAGGGCCGCCTTGTAGGTGGGGTGCACGAGGTCTCCAACACGGGGCATGAGAGGGCAGGCAGGGCTGGGTGGGGAAAGGAGTTTCGGGGTCGGGCGACGGCTCCGGCGTGTGATCACCGTCCGAGGGCCCGCCACGCCTCGGTTGGAGAGGCCTGCGGCGACTACGGCGTGGTGGCGATTCCCGAGTGGTGGCTCGGGGTGGCAGGGGCGGCAGCAAGCTTGCTGCCGAGGATCATGCTCAACCGGTCGGTTCGCGTCAATTCCCCCGCCCGGCACCTTACATCGGCCGGCGGCTTGCGGTGAGACGCGTGCCGCCGCGGCCGAGGCGTCACGGTCTGTTGGCCGCCAGTAAGAATTTCGTGATCATTTTTTGACGTACCCAACCTGTGAAGTCGCTGAGTGTGCAGTTAAGCTCACGCAGCCGGTTTCAGTCACTGGCGTGATCTATTCGTTCATCTCAGCGGCGAACGCCGTGAATGCGTCACGTCCGCTGCCGGCCACCGGCGGTCCAGCACGACGCGGCCGCCGCAGCTCAGCAACATGTCGAAGGAGGCCCGGGTGTCCGGGAACAGAGGGAACCCGGCGCTTGCCCCCGAACCACCGGGGACAGCCGACCGGAGCCCGCGGTCGCGTCCGACAGCGGTGGGCTTCCTCGACCGGTGGCCCTTCCGCCGCAAGCTCAACGTCCTGGTGATCGCGCCCATCGCGGCTGTCGGCCTGCTTCTCGGAATCGCGGCCTACGGCCAGGCCCGACAGGCCCAGGACGCGGGCCGGATCGCGGACCTGGTGCGCGACAGTGGACAGGTCGCGAAGCTCGTCAACGACGTACAGGCCGAACACCGGGAGGCGCTCCTGCTGTCCGTGCGGTACGACGAGGCCCGTCCCGGAGCCTCGCTGCCGCCGGCCGACGAGTACCGCCGGGCGCAGCGGAACACCGATGCGCAGGTCGCCGCCGTGCGTACGGCGTTCGCCGCGGGCCTGCCGCCCGAAGAGGTGCAGGCGCTCGACTACATCCGCCGCCTCGGTGTCCTGCGCGACAGGCTCGAACGGGGCTACGTCGCCGTCGCAGACATCGACCCCGCTTACGCTTCCGCGGTCGACTATCTGATCGACGGCATCGGTCTGGACCGTTACTCCGGCACTTCGTCGTCCACGGTCACGGCACTTCTCGACACGGTGCTGCGCGCCGACGCCGCCCACGCGTCCTTCGAGAGCGCGGTGTTCTCCGCGCAGACCCGTGACGCCAACGCCCTCAACGAGTACAGCCGCGCAGTCGACGCCCATGCCCTCTACGACCAGCAGTCGCGCCGGTTCCAGCGGATCGCCACACCCGGCCAGGTGCTGACCATGGACGGCATCGAGCGCAGCGCCGAGCAGAACGGAGTCAAGGCCCAGTTCGCGCAGCTGCAGATCGATCCCGGTGCCCTGCAGGGCAAGACACCGGCGCAACTGCGCAGTGCGATCGCCGACGGAACGCGCCAGTCCGAGACCCGCCTGGGCATCACCCGGTCGCTGATCGAGCAGACCGCGGCCGAGGCCGACACCGCCTCCTCGGGCGCCCTGCGAAGCTCGCTGTACCTGCTCGGTCTGGCCGTTCTCGGCTTCGTCGTCTGGCTGGCCTTCTGTGTTCTGGTCCGGCGTTCGGTCGTACGTCCCCTGGTGGCCCTGACCGACGCCGCCCAGCAGGTGGTCGACGTGGCGGGCGAGGAACTGGCCCGGGTCGCGGACGACGAGTCCGACGACACCACCCCGCTGCAGCCGCGGCCGATCCCCGTCCCGGTGCGCGACGAGATCGGCGGACTGGCCGAGGTGTTCAACCAAGTGCAGGTGACCGCCGCACAGTTGCTGGAGCGACAGGTGCTGAGCCGCCGCAACGTGGCCGAGATGTTCGGCAACGTCGGCCACAGAGTGAGCCTCCTGACGACCCGTCAGCTACTTCTGATCGATGCGATGGAACGCGAGGAGACCGATCTCGAACTCCTCGAACAGCTGTACCGCATCGACCACATCGCCGTACGCCTCCAGCGCAACGCCGACAGCCTGATGCTGCTCGCCGGCATCCGGGAGAGCGGCATCGAGTCCCAGCCGATCCCCCTGGCCAACGTCATCCGTGCGTCGCTCGCCCAGATCGAGGGCTATGAGCGGGTGTCCCTGCGATCCGAGACGGAGGTCGCCGTCGAGCCCGACATCGTCGGTGACCTGACACTGATGTTCGCCGAACTGCTGGAGAACGCGGTCGCGTTCTCCCCCTCGCACACGCCCGTCGAGGTGGTGGTCCGCCCCGGCGCCGACGTCAGCGAGGACGGCGGGGCTCTGATCGAGATCATCGACCACGGGCTCGGCATGAACGCCGAACGCCTCGCCGAGGAGAACGCCCGGCTGGTCCGCCGGGAACGGCTCGATCTCGCACCGACCGAGGTGCTCGGTCTCTTCGTGGTCGGGAGCCTGGCCCGGCGCTGGGATGTGCGGGTGACCCTGACCCGTACGCCGGGCGGCGGCGTCAGCGCCACCGTGTGGGTCCCTGCCGCGCTCCTGTCGGCCATGAGCACCGTGGACCTTCCGGAGCCCGTGACTGCGGGCCCGGTCGCGAACGTGACGCCGCTCCCGGCGAGGCCGGGGAAGGGGGCCACCGGGCCGGTACCGTCGCCGCAGCCGGCCGCTGCCTCTGCCGTCCCCCCGCAGCGGCCGGGGGCTCCGTCGCCGCGCGGTGAGCTGCCCCGGCGCGGAGCGCCCCCCGCCGACGCGGGCCCGACCACCGCGGAACGGACCGTCGCCGCGGACAAACCGCCATCAGCTCGTACCTCCCGGCCACTGCGTCGGCGGGAGCGGGGAGCGACACTCGCCCGGGCTGCTTCCCCGGTCGACCGGACATCGTCGCCCGTACCGCAGCTCCTGGACGCCGAGGCCGTCCGTTCGGAACTCGACGCGTTCGAAGCCGCGGTACTCCAGGCGGAGCAGGACTACGACCATGCTCCGACCGGGCCCGAACCATCTCAGCACCAGAAATCCCAGAAGGAGCCGGGCAGTGCCCACGTTGACAGCTGACATGAGTTCCGAGAAGCCGGAACCGACCGACCTGCGCGCCGCCGCGGCCGACTTCACCTGGCTGCTGGAGCGGTTCGCCAAAGACACCCCCGGCGTGGCCGACGCCATCGCGGTGTCGTCCGACGGCCTGCTGATCGCCGCCTCCCAGCTGCGAGACCAGGCCGACTCCGAACGGCTCGCCGCGATCGTGGCCGGTCTGACGAGTCTTGCCGCGGGCGCATCCGGAAACTACGGTCTCGGCCGCCTCAACAAGGTCATCCTCGACCTGGAGCACGGCCATGTGCTGGTGTCGGCCATCGGAGCCGGCGCCGTCCTCGGCATCGTGACCTCCGAGGAGGCGAAGCTGGGCAACATCGCCTACGCGATGACCCTCTTCGCCAAACGGACCGCGGCCACGCTCACTCCCCAACTGGTGCTGGAGCTGAAGAACAGTGTCGGCGCGACGTCGGCCCCCTGACCTTCCCCGAGCCGGGGCACGGGTGCAGGCAGATCGTGAAGGGATCGTGATGTCCGTCGTCGGACCACCACAGGAGGCGGCAGGGGACGCCGAGGGCTCGCCGGAGACGCGACGCCGCGCCCCCGCGATCCGGCCGTTCCTCCTGACCACCGGGCGGGTGTCGGCAGGCGGCACCGGCCTGCCGATGCCGGTGGAGGCCCAGGTGGTGTCGACCTCGGCCGGGCTCCTGGCCCTTCACTCGCTCACTTTCGAACACCAGGAGATCGTCGCGGCCAGCCGGCGACCGCTGTCGGTGGCGGAACTGGCCGCCGGGCTGCGACTCCACCTCAACGTGGTGCGCGTGCTGGTCGAGGATCTGCGTGCCGCCGGGCATCTCGCGGTCCATCGGCCGAACGCCGCGATCGCCCAGGATCTCTCCGTACTGCGAAGGGTTATCAATGGCCTCCGTGCCGTTCCCGACTCACGGGACACACTCCGTGACACCAGCTGAACAGCCTCCGACACCGGTCAAGCTGGTCATCGCCGGTGGCTTCGGAGTCGGCAAGACCACGACCGTGGCCTCGATATCCGAGATACGACCGCTCACCACGGAGGCCGCGATCACCCAGGTCGCGGCGGGAGTGGACGACCTCAGCCACACTCCGGGCAAAACCACCACCACGGTCGCCATGGACTTCGGCCGCGTCACCATCGACCCGACGCTGAAGCTGTACTTGTTCGGCACCCCGGGCCAGGACCGGTTCGGCTTCATGTGGGACGACCTGGTGGAGGGCGCCCTCGGCAGCTTGGTGATCGTGGACACCCGCCGACTCGACGACTGCTATGCGGCGGTGGACTACTTCGAGCACAGGAACGTCCCCTTCGCGGTCGCCGTCAACGCTTTCGACGGGGAGGTCGAACACGACCTCGAGGAGGTGCGGTGGGCACTGGACATCGCCGAGCACGTACCACTGATCGTCTTCGACGCACGAAAGACGGGCTCGGTCCGCGACGCGCTGCTGGCCGTACTGGAAGTCGCCGTGTCCCGCGCGGAAGCCGCCGCGATGCCCTGATGGCGGAAGGCCGGTCGGCTGCGTCCATATCCGCGACGTGGACAGGACGCGGGGAACGGGCCGAGGTTGCCGATGACGCCGCTCAGTCCCTCGAAGGTGGCGGCGTCGCCCTCCGGTGGTGGTTTCAGCACAGCCGGGCAGGCCGGCGAGAGTACGTCTGCCCCGACACCAGGGGTGGGCCTCCGCGCGGCTCTCCGGGTCGGCATAGCCGGTCAATCCTGCAGACGTTCGGGACGTGTTCGGGACACAAAGACAGGAACAGATTGACAAAGACCAAGCGGTACCGACCTTGCTCGCCCTAGGCCGTGGTCGGAGTTTCGATCGGGATCCGTGCGCGTCTGACGCACGGCTGTGGCGATGACGCACGTATGACGCACGAGGCTCTCCGAGGGGTTTGGATTTCGCCTCGAAACCTCCTCTGACCTGCATGTTTTCTGGAATGGGTCAAACTGTGCACCTTCCCCATGACGCATCACGTGGACGGCTCCTGATCCATGAACGGCCACGAAAGGGCTCCTGCCCCGCCCATACGCGGGCGACGGGGTGTCACCGAACCGCTGGCGATTCGTGGAGGGACAGTCCGGAGTACCACCGATCCCGGAGCGGTTCAGTGTCCCTGCCGGTCTCGCTCAGAGCGATGGCAGGATCTGAGCCGGAGTAGTCCGGCAGAAGCGCGTCCAGGAGTTGCGTCCGAGTGCCGAGAGCGATGCATGGACGTCAGCCTGTCCCACGACCAGCACACCAGTCGGAAGATGTGAACTAGCGGGCTGGAAAAGGGAGTTCGACCGTAGGATGCGCTGCGAATCATTCTCGCCCCGGATGAAGGACGTACACGACTCATGACGGACCCTGTGATGACGCCCGAGCCGGCAAAGCAGCAGAAGATCGACACGTCGGTGCCGCACTCCGCCCGTATCTGGAACTACTGGCTCGGCGGTAAGGACAACTACCCCGTCGACGCGGCGGCCGGTGACGCGTACACCGAGGTGTTTCCCGGGATCGTCACCATCGCCCGCTCCAGTCGTGGCTTCCTGCGTCGCAACATCGCGTATCTCGTCTCCGAGGCGGGTATCCGGCAGTTCCTGGATGTCGGTACCGGGCTTCCGACCGCGCAGAACACCCACGAGGTCGCCCAGGGGCTCGCTCCCGAGGCGCGGATCGTCTACGTCGACAACGATCCGATGGTGCTCGCCCACGCCCGTGCGCTGCTCTACTCCACCGAGGAGGGTGCGACCGCCTACATCGACGCCAACGTGACGGACCCGGATCGCATTCTTGAAGTCGCCGCCAAGACGCTGGACTTCGGTCGTCCCACCGCGCTCATCCTCAGCAACATCCTGGGTCATGTCGCCGACTACGATCAGGCCCGTTCCATCGTCACCCGGCTGATGGAAGCCCTGCCCTCGGGCAGTTACCTCTCCATCAACGACGGGTCGCGTGGCATCGACCCAGTCTTCGAGCAGGCCCAGGACGCCTACAACAACAGCGGCGCCGTTCCGTACAACCTGCGCTCCGTTGATGAGATCACCGCGTTCTTCGACGGTCTGGAGCTTGTCGAGCCCGGTGTCGTCTCGGTGACGGAGTGGCGTCCGGAGTCCGGCTCGGACGCCACGGAGGTCGTAGCCGAGCACGGTGGACTTGCGCGTAAGCCGTAAGGACAGGAGTGGCGCGGTCAGGCCGAAGGTACCGGGTCGGCCTTGCCGGAGGCGGTGGCCGATGCGGTCGATGTCGAGCGCACCTCACACGATGCCCAGGCCGAGATGGAACGGCAGGAAGAACGGCACCAGGCGGCGGCGCACGCGGAACACGCTGTGGTCTCGCGGGGCAGCTGGTGCTGGAAGGGCCTCTGCGCCGCAATGGGCTACTCCACTGCGCACAACCTTCCGGAAGGCCGCCGGTCTGAACAGACACACACCTACGCGAGCTACCGGGGGGTAGTCATGCGACGGATAGGTACTGCACTGGCCGCGATGATGCTGGCGGGCGGCGGCCTGTTGGCCGGCACGGTTCCGGCGGTGGCCGCGCCGACGGCCGTGGACTGTGCCGTGACGTGGGGGAGTCTGGACAAGACCGGTGACTCTGTTGCCTCCAGGCGACTGACCGACGTGAGGACCGGACAGCACGACTGCTTCGACCGTCTGGTCTTCGACGCCCAGGGCACGGCGGCCGACCCGATCGGCTACACGGTCCGCTACGTCGACGTACTGCACCAGGACCCGAGCGACGTCGTGGTTCCGATCAAGGGCGGAGCCATTCTGGAGATCTCGCTGTTCTCCCCGCGCTACGACCCGGCGACCGGACAGCCCTACCCGCCGCTTCCGTCCGTCAACGTCACCGGGTACCGGACCTTCCGGGAGTTCAAGTTCACAGGTGGCTCCGAGGGATACACCCAAGCCGGACTGGGCGTCCGGGCTCGACTGCCGTTCCGCGTCTTCCAGACGGCCAACCATCTCGTAGTGGATGTGGCTCACACCTGGTGACCCCGTACGGGAACATCCCCGCGGGCGCGGCGTCCTTCGGGTGGCGGAGAAGGTACCCGTCCAGGGTGCCGTGTTTGTCGCGTACCACTCGATGGTGTCCTTGATTCGTGCCGGAAGGGGAACGTCGCGGTACTCGCCGGCTTTGCGGTGCTTGAGCCACGCGTAGTCCCTGGTGGTCTGGTTCACCTGCTCGCTGATCCGGTAGACATCGTCTGCGACGATGAGGATGTCCATCGCGAAGAGCATGGGCAGAAGAAGCCTCGGCCTCGGCGTTTGTTCATGCCGGAGTTGAAGCCTGAGACCGACGCGGGTGAGTGGGACGGCCAACCAGCAGCGCTCGGGACGAACTGGCCGCGCCGCGGCGGGAGAACCGCCGGCCGCGGGAGGACATGGAGGTCCTCGAGCGGGCTACGGCTTTCTTCACGAAGGAGACCCGGTGGCGACGGTGCACCCGTTCATCGAGGCGGAGAAGCAGACAGGCCACAACATGAAACGCTCGGCTCCCCACTCTCCGGTGACGACCACAGCAACGTCCCGGGACGGCACAAGACCCAGTACCGGCGCCTGATCGACGTGATCTTCGGCGCCGTCACGGGCCCCCGCGACGGCGCCGCCAGTCTCCACCTCGAACGACACAGCCCGGCCTTCCAGCGATTGCCTTGCGTGCGTTTCCCGGGAGTGCGACAGGCACAGCGTCAAGGGACGACGGCGGCCGCGTCCCACACGATGAGTGTGCCGCCGCGGTCCATGGTCATCAGGTGTTGTCGGTCGGGTGACATACGGCAGTCGAGAACGAGGTCCGTGTGGGCCTCGAGGGTGTCCAGGAGCTCACCGGTGCGAGTCGACCGGATCTGCACGCGTCCCGCGACAGGCACGGCCAGCCAGTCCTCGGTGGTGGCGAAACGTGTACCCGTCTGCTTCAGCGTGAAGCGCTCGCGATTGCTGGGCAGTTCCAGAACCCGGAGGCTGTTCACGTCGCCGATAGCGATCCACGAGCCGTCCTGGGCCAGACCGAGCCGGTGGACCTCGTGCGGCTGGTCGGGCAACTCCGCGAGCAGCCGGCCGGAACGCGGGTCCCAGAGCAGGATCTGACTGCTACGGCCACGGGCGGCCAGGGTTGCTCCGTCGGCAGCGAGCGCCAGATGCGACATCCCCTGAGACGTGGGCTTCGTTCCCCGGCGTTCGTTGGTGAGCGGGTCGACGAAGCTGCCGGTGAAGGTGTTGTAGGCAACCCACATGCCGTCCGGACCGTACACGGACTCACCTACGGTGCCGACCTTGAAGGGGAGCTGTTCCTCGCCGCTGACAGCATCCCAGGCCTGAGCCTTCTCACCCACCGCGCTGGTCATGATGAAACTGCCGTCCGGAGCGACGGCGCAATGGTGGAGCTTGTCGGCCGGGCCATCGATCACCCGTCGTACGGCCTGGGCTTCCAAGTCGTACACGTGGACGAGCCGGTGGTCTCCGACCGCCACCAGCCATGTGGCGTCCGGTGACAGAGCGAAGTCGTAGGTAGACCGGGGCAGTTGCAGCACGGCACGGACCGCCGGCTGCTGCTGGGCCACGAGCTGCCCGGCGACGGCGGGCTGCTCCGGTTCTCCGTGGTGATCCGCATGCGCTCGCGGGGACGACACATGGCTCAGGGCCTGCAGCAGCTCGGCCTGCTTCCCCGGATCCGGCCGGGAGCCACGATCCTCCCCGCTCATGACCTCGTTGATCACTGAAGCGGTGGCCCTGGACTCCGGGGAGTCGACCAGGGTCAGATCGGCCAGCAGGCTCTGCGCTCCGAATCGCTGGATCTTCGCGATCTGCCAATCTGGAGACGCCACGAGCCTGGCGGCCTGAGCCGGATCGCAGTGCTGCATGTGCCACACCAGATGCCGCCACCAGTACCCGGCGCCGGTGGGCAGAGCCGGCCAGGGATCACCGGGTTTCAGCAGTGCGAGGGCGTTGTCCATGAGCCGTGCGTGCCAGTCGGCCGCTTCGTCCGCCGACCAGCGCGACCTCAAGCGCTCGTGCAGGGCCACTGGGACGGTCAGCCACCGCCTGCCGTCGTCGGCCTCGGTGATGCGCACGAGATCCACGCGATGGAAGTCCTCAAGCAGGCCCAGGGTGTTGTGGATGTAGCCGGATGGACCGGTGTCCGCATCGCTCCAGGCCTTTTTGACCTCGGTCACCCCCAGTTCGACGCCCGGGGGGACAGCCGCCAGACGCCGGGCGTCGAGGGAATCCTGATGACTGAGCCCCAGGCTCTCCAGTGCCGTGCCGATACGGTCGTCGCCCCAGTCTTTGTAGCCTGTCGCTTGCTCCCAGTGCTCCCTGAGTTGGCGATCGAGCCGACGCCGACCCCACCGTGTTCTCATTGCCTGTGCCTCCCCCACCTGGACATCCAGCGAAACAGTTCGAACGCCTGTATGCAGGCATTCCCTCCAGGCCGGCGCGCGAACTGCGGGCGAGCCCGCAACCCGGCACCACCGCACAAGGGCGGTGTCGTCACTTGTGTGTGCGCGGCCTGTGAGCCTCTTCCAACTTCGGGCTGCCGTCGACCAGATCGTCGTCAGGGGCAGCTGGTAGATCTTTGCCGTGACGTTCCTGGTGATGGTCGAGGGTGATCCGGGCGGATGGCATATCGGCCGAGAGGCACTCACAGAGGCGATCCGCGCTCGGTGGACGGATGTCGAGATCGACTCGACTCACCGCGGCGAAGCACAAAGCGTTTTGCGTCGAACGGTCTGTCCAACCAAATCCCGATCACCGATGCGGTCGAGTGGATGGGGCGCAACAGCATCGATGTTACGTTCAAGATCTACCGGCCCCTATCGCACAGGCCCGTTCGGACTGGATGACGGGCTCCCGATTCGGTGAGGTGGTGGGGTACGACGGGGCTCCACCGCGCGCTCCCGCCCGTACCACTGAAACCGCGCGGAAGGGTGCGCTGACCTGGGGTTCCAGCTCTAGTGCAGGCCTCTCGCGGGACACGGCTGTTCCGGCTCGACACCCCGTCTTCCCGAGGGGCCGATCGCTCCCGCGAAGTCGATCGACGGACAGCGCTGCGTTCTCATGTCTGGCCATTTGCAGGCTGGTTGGGTCAGCCTGATGCTGACCCAAGGCTGACTTTCTTGACAGGGCGTCAGTGTCATTGCGTTGGTGTCGCAGTTGTTGGAGCGCCCGCCCCGGAGCTGCCGCTCGCGTGTGGGCCAGGCCGATGCTGACTTCGGTGACTTGTGCCGGTGCAAGGCGCCCCCAAGTGCCCGGGCGACGAAGGAGAGGAGAAGTCCCTGACGAGGGCGTGCGGCGCGGGCATTCCCCGTCTGGCTCCGTACTTCGTGGGTAGCTCGTTCAGGTGTCTGGCCAACGGGGATGTGTTGGTTCCAGGCCGAGAAGGTCGAGGAGATGGAGCTGGACTCCGCGGCTGATGACGATGGTGGGCGGGTCGGTGGCATGGCCGACCCGCAGCCGTAGGCCGGAGAGGTGGTAGAGGATCATCCCGCCGGTGGGGCGGACCGTCTGGTTGCCGGGATGCAGCTCGGGCATCTTCTGGTCGCCCCCCAAGGGCCCGGCGGACCCGGTGTTCGATCAGGCAGAACACGAGCAGGGCCAGGCAGATCACCGGTACCAGCGCGGCGACCCGCTTGTTGTCCTGCACGAGACGGGGTGACGGCCAGAGGGCCCTTGAAGTCGCCGTAGCGGCGTTCGACCGTGCCCTGCTGGCCTTGTGACGCCGCAGCACCTCGGCGGCGTCGGCCTGCCCGGGGGTGAGGCTGGTCAGCAGCGCGTACCAGCCGTCGACAGCCGCCCCGGCCACAGGACAGCAGCGAGCCCGGGACAAACGCCTGGCCAAAGCCCGGGAAAAACTCGACAAGCTCCAGCGAGGACCGGTGGCCGCTAGGCGTTGCCGGTGAAGTGCACCAGGATCCGGCGGACTTCCACTCGTGGATCGCGCGTGCGGGGTCTGGGCAGGACGTGGGTGTCCTCCAGCATGCGGTAGGTCTCGCGCCGGTCGGCCGGGGTGTTCTCGTCCCGGGCGGGGGCGTAGTCCACGAGGTTCGCCGCCTCGAGGTCGAGGGCGGCATAGACCGCGTCGTCGACCGTGGAGGCCGGGACCGGGGCGATGAAGTCCGTCCAGGCCCTGATCAGGGCGGTGATGTTATGGTACGAGACCAGCTTGGAGTCTGCGACCAGCAGGAACTTCTTGGGGCCGGTCATCGCGCGCAGGGCGTTCATGGTCCCGGTGATCTGGGAGATCTCCGCGGCTCCGCCGTCGATGACGCGGGACAGCAGCGGGATGCCGCCGTCGCCGGTCACCGCGAGGCCGGTCTGGATCTGTTTGAGGTCGTAGCGGCGGTCTTTGGGATGCCCGTGTTTGATGCGGGGACTCTCCTCGTCCTGGTCGTCGGCCGGGTAGGCGCCGTGCAGCGACATGGACGTCATGTCCCAGTGGCAGGTGGACACGTCGATGCCGAACTCACCGATCGCGCGGGCTCCGATGCTGTCGGTCAGCTCCGCCAGGTGCGGGGCGATGGCGTCCAGGGCACGGCCGAGCCGGTCGTCGTTGAGCAGCTCCGGCTCGATACCGAAGACTTCCTCCACCGCCCACTCACGCGCCCAGTCCTCCACCCGCCACAGCGGGGCAGGCGCGGTCAGCCGGTTGGCCGCCGGCGTCTCGATGACCTGGCCGTGCGTCAGTTGAGCGATGTCACGGCCCGGACACAACCGGTCGACGGTCCCGGCCACATCGAGCCGGCGCAGAAACTCGGCAGCGACAGGCAGAGCGCCCAGACGCTTCCCACCAACGCGGTCACGACTCCACCAGACACTCCCACAGGCCCCGAACCAGTGTGGTCGGGTAGCCGGGTCACGGCAACGTGATCCGGCTACCCGACCACAACCAGCCGATGCACATGGCCAGCTCGGTTCTGGGCAGTTGCTCTGCGACCGAGCCAAGATTGGAGGCCGTCTTGAGGCCATGGGTATCGGGAAAGCGCCCGGCAGGGTCTGCACTCCAACCAGTGCCTCACGGTCCCGCCGAATCCGGTGCAGTCCCCGCCGGCCTGTCCTTCGCGTGCTCTGGTCAGAGTTCTTGGACCGGCGGCGGAGGATCGGGTCAGCGGTCCAGGATGGCGTCGCGGCGGGACCACTCCTTGCTGTGGGCCTGCTTGAGCATGAAGTCCGCCACGTCGGCGCGGCTGACGCGGCTGCTCACCTTGCGGCGCGGGGCCTCTCGCGCGGTGTACGTGCCGGTGAGGGAGCCGTTGGTCAGGATCGCCGGGTAGACGAGCGTCCAGTCGAGGCCGCTGGAGCGCAGGAGGGCGTCGGCTTCGGCCTTGTCGGCGAAGAGCTTGCTCATCATCAGGTTGATGACGGTCTTCGGGACGACGCCGGTGTACCGCATGGTGTCTCCCGCGCCGAGGGCGGAGAGCATGACGACGCGGTCGACACCGGCGGCACGTGCGGCAGGGATCAGGGCGCGGGTGGCGCGGCCGGCGAGGGTGGACTTGAAGTCCTTGCCCGGGCCGAGGGCGGAGAGTACGACGTCGCTGCCGGCCAGGGCGCGGGTGAGGTCGTCGGTGCTGGTCGCGTCGCCGGTGACGGCGGTGACGTCCGGATGGTCGCGCTGGGGCAGGCGGGCCGGGTCACGCACCAGGGCGGTGATCCGATGTCCGGCCTTGAGTGCCTGGCCCAGTATCTGCTGTCCGGTGGGGCCGGTGGCGCCCAGGAGAGTGAGCTGCATGGGAGATTTCCGTTCTGATTTCGGTGGTGATACTGGGTCAGCGGGTGCTGACGAGGTTCGGTTGCTCCGCCGCCGCGGCGGGCTGCGGAAGGTGGGCTCCCTCGATGTCGACGTCGGGAGTGATGCGGTCGAGCCAGCGGGGCAGGCCCCAGGCACGGCGGCCGAGCAGGGCCATGGCGGCGGGGACCAGGGTCATGCGGACCACGAAGGCGTCGATGAGGACGCCGAAGGCGAGGGCGAAGCCGATGGACTTGATGACGGGGTCCTCGTTGAAGACGAAGCCGCCGAAGACCGCGGCCATGATCAGTGCGGCGGCGCTGACGACGCGGCCGCTGCGGGCGACGCCGTGGACGATGGCTGCGGCCGGGTCGCTGGTGTTCTCGTGATGTTCGCGCATGCGGCTGACGAGGAAGACCTCGTAGTCCATGGCGAGTCCGAACAGGACGCCGATCAACAGGACGGGCAGGAAGCTGGTGACCGGTCCGGCTGAGGGGACGGACAGGAGGCCGCCCAGGTGGCCGTACTGGAAGACCCACACGGTGGCGCCCAGGGAAGCGGCGATCGAGAGCAGGAAACCGAGAACGGCCTTGACCGGGACCGGCAGCGACCTGAAGGCGATCGTCAGCAGGATCAGGGCCAGGGCCACGATGATGGCGATGAATCCCGGCAGGGAGTCGGAGAGTTTTCCTGCCACGTCGATGGCGGCGGCGGTGACGCCGGCGATGTAGAGGGTGCCGCCTGCCTTGGTGACGCCGGGGGCGTTGTCCCGCAGTCGGTGCACCAAGTCGGTGGTGGCCTGGGCGTCGGGCCCGGTCTTGGGCACGACGGCCATGATGAACAGGGTCTTGTCGGCGTTGGGGACCGGTTGGGAGACGGCGGCCACGCCGGTTTCCTTGGCCAGGGTGGTGCGCAGGTCGGTCACGGTGGCGGTGCGCTGGGCGGCGGGTATGTGGCTGGTGTCGGTGATGGCGGTGAGGGTGGCGTTGAAGCCGGGGCCGAAGCCTTCGGTCAGCAGGTCGTAGCTCTTGTGCTGGGTGCTTGCGGTGGGCTCCGACGCGTAGCTGGGCAGTCCCAGGCGCAGTTCTCGGGCCGGCAGGGCGAGCGCGAGCAGAGCGATGACACCGGCCAGCAGGACGATGAGCGGCTTGCGGGTGACGATACGGGCCCAGGTCAGGCCCCAGGATCCGGGGACGCGCTCGCGGCGGCCGGCTCGTGGGCGCCGGGGTTTGGGGCGCAGCCGCTCGCCGAACAGGCCGAGGACGGCGGGGACCAGGCTGACGGCGATGAGTACGGCGACCAGCACGGTGGCGGCGGCGGACAGGCCCATGACCGCCAGGAACGGGATGCCGGTGGCGGACAGTGCGGCCAGCGCGATGACGACCGTGGCTCCGGCGAAGACGACGGCGCTGCCCGCGGTGGCCACGGCCCGTGCGATGGAGTCCTCGACGTCCGTGTCGGGGTCGGCGAGCTGCTCACGGTGGCGGGCGATGATGAACAGGGCGTAGTCGATGCCCACCGCCAGGCCGATCATGACGGCGAGCACGGTGGTGGTGCCGGTCATCTCGACGAAGCGGGACACGAACTTCACGCCCAGGACGCCGATGGCCACGCCCACGATGGCGGTGACGAGGGGAAGTCCGGCGGCGACCAGTGAGCCGAGGGTCAGGGCCAGGACGACGAAGGCGATCCCGACTCCGACGAGTTCCGCCGGTCCGCCGACCTTGGTCGCGGGCTTCATCGCGGATCCGCCGTACTCGACCTGAAGGCCGGCGTGGCGGGCCTTGGCCATCGCCTGTGCGAGGGCGTTCTTCGACTCCTGCGTCACATCGGCGGGGGCCTGGTGGAAACGGATGTCGGCGTAGCCGATCCGCTGGTCCGCGGAGACCGCCCCGGTCTTGAACGGATCGGTGACCTGTACGACCCCCGAGATCCCGGCGGCCTTCGCCAGGCCCGCCTCGACGGCGGCCTCGGTCTCGGGCGCGGTGAGCGTGCTGCCCTCGGGCGCGGCGTACACCACGCGGATCACGCCGCCCGCGGCGGCCGGGAACTTCGCCTCCAGCAGGTCCTGGGCCTGCTGGGACTCGATCCCCGGCACCGTGAAGTCCGAGGCCACCTTGCCGTGGATGGTGATGCCGAGGCCGCCGACCACGGCAAGCAGGAGCAGCCAGACCGCGATGACCCGGCCGCGGCGGCGCACGGCCCAGCGTCCCCAGGTGTACAGGCGTGACGCCATGTCCGTCTTCCTTCTCTCGTTCCGTGGACGCCCAGCGGGCCCCGAATTCGCTACACCGTAACGCATTTTTGCAGTCTGATGTAAATTCACCTCGGATGGTAAAGTATGGGTCATGACAGGTGACGGCCTTCGGGAGCGCAGCAAGGCCCGGCGCAGGGAAGCGATCCTTCGGGCGGCCTACGAGCTGTTCGCGGAACGCGGGTTCGAGGCGACGACGATCGCCGACATCGCCGAGCGGGCCGAGGTCTCGGCACGCACGGTCACGCTCTACTTCCCGTCGAAGGTGGACCTGGCGCTGGCTCAGTCAGCGGCACTGGCCGACCGGCTCGGCGTGGCGCTGCGCGACCGGCGGCCGGGCTGGGTGACGGTGGACGCGCTGGAGCACTGGGTGCGCATCGAACTCGCCGGCCGCAGTGACCTCGATGACCTCTCGGAGCGGATGTTCGACCTCAACCCGCAGCTCAGAGCGGCCGCCAACGGTCGCTTGGCAGGTGTCGTCCAGGAGGGCGCCCGCCTGCTCGCCGAGGAACAGGGCGGCAGCCCGGACGACTTCGGACCGCGTATGGCGGCCGCCGCCGCGGCCGCAGTCATCGGTGAACTGCTCCACAGTCGCGAGGACGCCGACATCGACGCCGCGCTGGCGTTCCTGCGCGCCGGACTCGCGACACTTCCGTCGGCACCGGCGCCCGCCGGTACGGCCTGAGGGAGGAGGGATCAGGAAGGCTGAAGACAGCCGAGGATCGCCTGACGGGTCCGCACAAGGACAGAGGTGCGGACGGCAGGAGCGAGCCGGCCGAAGGCAACGGCGACGCCTTGGCCCAGGATGCGCGCGGCGAGCTCGCCGACCGGCTCGGTGCCCTGTCGTGCAGGGCGGCACCGGGCTGCCGTACGTGCCACGGGTCGGTCCTGCGCGAGGGCCATGGCGGCGTGGAGCGGACCGTCGACGGCCGACTCCGGCGTCGGACGGCGTTGCCCCGGGGGAAGCGGGGCCGGGCTCCGCGTCCTGAGGTGAAGTTCGCCGGTCATGCGTCGGCGCAAGGCCTCAACGACGGCCTGCTTGCCGGGGAAGTATTGGCTGGGGGAAGTACTGATAGAGACTGCCCGGCGAGACACCTGTCTGGCGGGCGATGGTGTTCGTCCCGGCGGCGTCCACCCCGACGGCCGCGATGACCTCTTCTGCCGCGGCCAGGATCTGTTCGGTGCGGCGCAGGCCACGCGGTTGGCGCTTCGTGCCGCCGCGCGTCCTCGTGCCGGGTGTGTCCGGGGCGCCGGGGAACGTCATGCCCGTGGTCCGCTGGGCAGGCCGCCGTCGTACGGCAGGCCCACCCGCGTGGCCAGCCCGGCGATCAGCAGCTCGATGCCGTACTCGAACTCCACGTCGTGGTCGCTGACGGCCAGGTAGGGCGCGGTGGAGGTCAGCAGGGGATCCCCGGTCGCCGTGATCTCGTCGACCCGCTGCTGTACCTGATCGGGGTCCACCGTGCCCACGGTGATGGCGGAGCCCAGTTCCCGCATGATCGTGCCGACGATGAAGGCGACGTAGCTGCGCAGCGCGTGGACCTGCTCCGCGGGTGCGAGGCCGAGCTCGGCGAAGCCGCCCAGTGCGGAGCGGATGGTCTCCAGAGCTGCCGGTGACTGCGTGGGGCGGGTGCAGACCAGCTGAAACGCCTTGGGGTGCTGCTTGGCGGCGGTGCGGAAGGCGACGGCGTGCGCCCGGATGCGGTCCTGCCAGGTGCCGGCGTCCGCTCCGGAGAAGTCGATCCGGGCGAGCAGCATCTCGGCCACGCCGTCCAGGAGGGCTTCCTTGTTCGGGACGTGGTTGTAGAGCGACATGGCCTCGACGTCGAGTTCGGAGGCCAGCTGCCGCAGGGAGAAGGAGTCTGGACCCTCGCGGTCGATCACCTTCACCGCCGCGGCGATCACCTTCTCCCGTGTCAGCCCGAGGCGTCTGCCCCGGCCGGTGCCTCGGACGCTCATGCGGTCAGCCTCCTGTGTACGGGTCGTGGCGCAGCGATCGTATCGGCACCCTTGACATCACTTACAGCGCAAGTCTAGCTTCGGCGAAGACATACGCCATAAGTGTTTTCGCCCGTGCAACCCGTCGGCAACCAGCGGGGGCGGCATCGATCCGCAGCAGCGGCTCCCCGGAGCACTGGAGTACCGGATCCCTGGCGAGCACTTCACACAACGGAGAACCACCGATGACGAACACCATGCGTGCGCTGCTCGGCGGCGCCGGACCCGACTGGGAGATGCGCGATGTCGAGGTGCCGACTCCCGGGTCGGGGCAGTTGCTCGTCCGCGTCCGTGCGGCGGCCCTGAACCGGGCGGACCTGTACATGCTTCAGGGCACCTACAACCCGCGTGCCAGGACCAGCGACCTGTTCACGGCCGGACTGGAGTTGGCGGGCGAGGTCGCGGCAGTCGGTGACGGCGTGAGCGGCGTCACCGTTGGCGAGCGGGTGAGCGGTGTGACCCTCGGCGCGTTCGCGTCGTACGCGCTGGTCGACCACCGGCACGTCATCAAGGTGCCGGAATCGCTGGAGTGGACCGACGCCGCCGCGCTGCCGGTGGGACTCGCGACCGAGCACGACGCCCTGGTTCAGGGCGGGTTCACCCTCGGCCAGAGCGTGCTCGTCGTCGGTGCCACCTCCTCGATGGGGCTGCTCGCCGTGCAGCTCGCCAAGGTGCTGGGCGCATCCCAGGTCATCGCGACCACCACCTCCGACAGTAAGGCGGGCACACTGAAGTCCGTCGGAGCGGACCTGGTCGTCGACACCTCCGCCGAGAACCTCGCCGAGGCCGTGCAGGACGCGACCGGCGGCACCGGAGTCGACCTCGTGCTCGACCACGCCGGCGGTCAGCTCTTCGCCGACACCTTCCTGGCCACGCGGATCGGCGGAACCGTCGTCAACGTGGGGCGGCTCGCGGGGGCGGAGTCCACCGTCGACCTCGACCAGCTGGCGTTCCGACGACTCAGGGTGCTCGGTACGACCTTCAGCGTCCGCACCCCGGATGAACTCGCCGACGTGTGCGCGGCCCTCGTACCCGACGTCGTTCCCGCGGTCGCGGAAGGCCGTGTCCGTCCTGTCGTCGACCGTGTCTTCGCCTTCGACGACGCCAAGGCGGCCGCGGACCATATGCGCTCCAACCAGGCCGTGGGCAAGATCGTCCTCACGCTGCCGTAGCCATCGCGGTTCTGTATCGCGCCCCTTCCACGCTCACGCCACAGAAAGCAGCCGCACCATGAGCCGCATCTTCGGTCAGATCAACCAGATCGGATACGTCGTCCGCGACCTGCACGCCGTCATGGAGCACTGGGTCGCCCAAGGGGTCGGCCCCTGGTTCTACATGGACCCGGTCGTGACGGACTACGTCCGCTACCGAGGCGCCGACTCCGGCATGAAGATGGCCGCCGCCGTCGCCAACTCCGGAGACATCCAGATCGAGTTGATCCAACCGCTCAACGACGAACCCTCCCTCTACAAGGACTTCCTCGACGCCGGCCGGGAGGGCGCACAGCACGTCGCCTACTGGACCGCCGACTACCAGGAGCTCTACGACCGCGCCCTGTCCCTCGGCTACACCGTCGCGCAGGAAGGCGCCATCCAGGGTGGCCGCTTCGCCTACCTCGACACCGAGACGCATCCGGGCACGGTGATCGAGATCTCCGACGTCGGCGGTGCGAAGGGCGAGGTGTTCGCGGCCCTGCGCGACCTCGCCGCTGGCTGGGACGGCAACGATCCGATCCGCGAGTTCGGCTGACCGGCCCCTCACGAAGGAGTGCGCCATGGAGTACCCCGACCTGTCGGCCCTTCCCACGGAGCTGCAGGAAGCCGTTACCACGCGCGGTTCGGTCAATGTCTACCGCATGATCACGCACTCGCCCGGACTCGCCCCGGCTTCCTGGAGATGGCCGACGCGATGTTCCGGGGCAACTCGCTGCCGGACCAACTGCGTGAGCTCGTAATCGTGCGGGTCGGTCACGTCCACCGGGCGCCGTACGAGATCCACCACCACGAGAACTGGCCGCCTGTTCCTCACCGCGGGGCAGCTCTCCGATCTCGTCATCACGGTCGGCTCCCACCAGCTCGTCAGCAACTTCCTCAACACCTTCGGCGTGACGACCGAGGGCGAGACCAGCCCGTACTGAGCCACGTCCCCACTCGAAAGTCCCAGGAGGACCGATGAAGCTCGCCTGGCAGGACGCCGACGTCCTCGACATGCCCACGCTCGGCACACGGATCACCGCTTTCGACGGCCTGGCCGAGGTCGCCGGCGGGTACGGCGCCAAGCTCGCCTTCGCCCGCACCCGGGCCAAGGCGTTCCGCACCGAATTCGCCGCCACGGGTACGCCCGACAGCGTGACCACCTGCGACCTGATCACCCTTCCGTACCCGACCAAGTTCGGTCTGTTCCGGGCGAGTCGGGCCATCGCGCCGTTCCTCTCCATCACCAACCGCATGCTCGTCATCCGGTGGACGGAGACCGACGGACGCCGGCGGGTGCTGCTGTTCGAGCCCAGCGACGTGGAACTCGGCCAGAACACCCCGTACTTCGCCGCGCTCATCCGCCGCACCCCCGGACCGCTGCGCTCCCTGCTCACCACGGAACACGGCACGGTCCTGGGCCATCTCACCCGGCTCGGCATCAAGCCGGAAGACGTCGACTACCTGATGTTCGACCACCTGCACACCCAGGACCTACGCCGCTGGGTCGGCACCACCGGACCCCAAGCCGACCTCGGCGGAACCGTGAAGCCGGCCTTCCCCAACGCCAAGGTCATTGTGCAGCGCCACGAACTGCTCGCCATGTCCCAACTGCACCCGCTCCAACAGCCCTGGTACCAGCCGGAGACCTACCGCGACGTCCGCCCCGACGCCTTCCTCGCCGTCGACGGCAGCCTCGTACTCGGTCCCGGCGTCGCCGTGGTGGACACCCCCGGCCACGTCCTCGGCAACCAGACCCTCGTGCTGAACACCTCCACCGGCATCTGGGCCAGCAGCGAGAACGCCATCGCCGCCGAGTGCCTGACTCCCGAGCACTCCCGGATGCCGGGCATCGCCCGCTGGGCCCGCACCTGGCAGCAGGAGATCGTGCTCAACGCCAACACCATCGAGACCACCGCCGACCAGTACAACTCCCTGGTCATCGAGAAGACCCTGGTCGATCGCTGCCAGACCGACCCCCGGTTCCTCCAGTTCTTCCCCTCCAGCGAACTGACCGCCTCCTGGGCCAATCCCGGCACCACGCCGACCTTCACCCACAAGGCCATCCGCCACACGGCCTGAACGATCAGGAAACGCCATGATCACTGACGAGATTCGCACGTCCCGCCACAAGCTCGTCCTCGACCACTTCCAGAACGAGGTCCGCCAGGAGTGGGACGACGTCCTGTCGACGTTCCCGCACCCGCACTACGAGCTGATCCCGACCATGCAGGTCCACGACGGCGACACGGCCGTGCGCGGCTACTACCACGACAGCCGCGTCGCCTTCCCCGACCAGGACCACGAGATCATCGCTTTCCGCCACAGCGACGACGCCGTGATCGCCGAGTTCTGGCTCCTCGGCACCCACCGTGGCCCGCTCGGCGCCATACCGCCCACCGGCAGCCGCTTCCGGGTGCGCATGACCGCGTACTTCATCTTCGACACCGACGACAACGGCGAAGAGAACCTCGTCTGCGAACGCATCTACTTCGACAGCCTGACCATGCTCAAGCAGCTCATCGGCGGCCTGAACATGAGAAACCCCAGGAACTGGCTCCTGGCGGCACGCTGCCTCAAAGGCCTCCTCGCCATGTCGGGCGACAAGCCCCATCCCACGCTCGTCAACACCACACCCCCTGCCTTCGCCGACTGACGACACCGAGCAACGACCGCCGCAAACCGCCACACCAAGGACTCGCCCATGAAGATCCACCACCTCAACTGCGGCACGATGCTCCTGCCGACCGCACACCTGGTCTGCCACGTCCTCCTCATCGAGACGGCGGGCGGGCTGGTCCTCGTCGACTCCGGCTTCGGCCTGGACGACATCGCGGATCCCAGACGGCGCTTCGGGCCAGCCCGCCATGTCGTCAGACCCGTCTTCAAGGCCGAGGAAACCGCCGTCCACCAGGTCGAGCAGCTCGGCTTCACACGTGACGACGTCCGGCACATCATCGTCACGCACTTCGACGCGGACCACATAGGCGGCCTCTCGGACTTCCCGCAGGCCCAGGTCCACCTCACCGCAGCCGAGGCACTCGGGTCCATGATCTCCCCCTCCCGACGGGAGAAGATCCGCTACCAGTCGGCCCAATGGGCCCACGGCCCGAAGATCGTCGAACACAGCCCCGACGGCGAGAAGTGGCGAGGCTTCGCCGCGGCCAAGGAACTCGACGCCATCGCACCCGGAATCGTCCTCGTGTCACTCCCCGGTCACACCCGCGGGCACGCGTGCGTCGCGGTCGACACCGGCACCCGCTGGCTGCTGCACGCCGGCGACGCCTTCTACCACCACGGCACGATCGACGGCCGTACGCCCGTCCCCGCCGCCCTGCGTGCCATGGAAACCCTCGTCGCCTGGGATCTGAAAAGGGTTCGGGACAACCATGCCCGCCTGGCCGAGCTGTATCGCCACGCGGATCCCGACCTGGCGATCTTCTCCGCCCACGACCCGATCCTGTACGAGAGGGTTCGCGCCGAGGCGTAACGGCCTTCTCTTCGGCGCGACAGGCTGGTTCGAGTCGAGAGGGCGCAGGGTCGGCAGCGGAGGTGGTGCAGATGCCGGCATGTCTGGTGCGCAGACCGGGGTAGGACGACGCCGACTGCTGCCTGCGCTGTGGAGCGACTGTCGCCTTCGTGCCGCCGCTCGATCCTCGATGTCGGAGCCACCCCCGCGCGTGCGGGGCCGCGAACGCCAAGAACCGCCAGCACTGGTCCGCGACCCCTGGCAGCGGCGCTATGTGCGCCGTTTCGCTGGTTGACCTCGGCCTGCGGCGTGGACGAATCAGCCGAGCGCGGCTCCGACGGCGTACCAGAACAGGTCGGGCGTGTGGAAAGTGGAGCCCAGAACGAGGCGGGCGACGACGCTCCGCCGGGACAGCTCCGCGGGCACCCCACGCGCGGCGCGACGGCGAAGCGCAGGGACAGTCGCTCCTCGTACTCGGCGTCGTTCTGGGGGACGTGCTTGCATCACCGTGGGGTGAAGTACTGATACCGGTAGTCGGTGGTTGAAGTAGCGGAGCCCCGCCTCGGTGAATGAGGCGGGGCGTCGTGCTGTCAGTTGTCGGGGTCGCGTTCCGGCTGGTCATCGTTGACGCTGCCGACCTGCTGGCCAGTCGATTTGATCCGGTCGTCGATGACGATGGCCACGGGATCCCCGCCGGTGCCGCTGTGGGGGTCCTTCGCGACGGCCTTCACGGTTTTGGCGATACGCCCGTACACGTGCTGGGCGATGGCCGCCGTACCCGGGTCGGCGCCGTCGGCTTCGTGGACGGCTCGAAGGCTGGTGAGGGCGGCGACGAGGGATGGCCCGGAGACCTGCACCTTGACGATGCCGTCTTTCTCCTCGACGCCGCCGGGAATGTGGAAGTGGCGGTCTTGGCCCGCGTGTTCGACGAGGAACGCCCAGGTGTCGCGGTGGACGCGGAGTTCGGCGGCGGAGATGCCGACCGCGGCGAGGAGCAGCTTCGGATGCTTGTCTTCCTTCCCTTCCTCCTGGTCCTCGACGAGCGGCTGTTCCATCGCGGCGGCCGGCTCGGGCGGGCGTTCTTCGCCGTACCGCTGGGTGTTGGCGCGAATGGTGGCGAGGTCGGCGCTGAACGCGGCCAGCTGGCCGATGAGCATCTCCCGATTCTCGCCGAGTGCTCGCCGGACGACTTCCCGGGTGTCGTTGAGGTGGTCGCGGGCTGCGGTTTCGGTGCGGTCGATGGCGTGCTGCTGGCTGTCGACTTGCTGCCGTAGCGCGCGGAGTTCCGCCAGCGCTTGCGTGAGCTGCTCACTGATCCCTTGTAGCTGCTGGCTGTGGTCCTTGCCGAACATCGAGCCCCCCTCGATTGTCGACCAACCTGGTCAGGGTGAGGGTGGGACATGACGGGGGCAAGGTCGCGAACCGGACAGTTGCGTGTTGAAGGGCCCTCGCAATGGAAATGCTCCGGTTGGCGGGCATCGTGTCCGACCGATGCCGTCTCGCGGACTTGCGGGCATGGACAGATATACGGAGTTGCCCATCGCGTCAAAGCCGGGCCTGCCGCAAGACGAGGTGGATCTGATCGCAGCCCAGGTGTGGGCGGAGCCGCCGAAGCCGGGTACGCCGAAGGCCTGGCCTGGGCGGGTCTCCGTTTCGCGGGGTTTGGTTCCGAGGGCCTGGTGCGGCTAGAGGTTGAGGAGGGCGTTCCGGGCTGCTTCGTAGTCGGTTCCGAAGGGAGCGACGTTCAGGCCATTCGCCCCGTCATCATCGTCGTGACCGACCATGACAGCGCCGCCTTCTCGGAGCAGCTTCTCCTTCCGCTCCCTTTCAACGCGGCTTTGCGCTCCTGGACGAAGCTGGAGAGCAGCATCTTGATGGGTTCGAGGTACTGGTCGGCGCCACGGGAGAGGCGTTGGAGGCTGTAGATCGCGCCCATTCGTTCGGCGTGGCTGTTGCTGCCGACCAAGTTGGTGGTTGCGGTGCGTGTAGATCAGACCGAAGGCTGCGATGGCTCCGGCGCCGACGGCAACGAGCATCGGGCGGAAGCCGGTGATGACTACTCCGTCTGCGGGCTGCAGACCTGCCTTTCGGATGTGAGAGCCATCGAACAGCCATGGGCCCTTCCAGAGGGGCCATCCGTAGCCGAGGACCACGATAAGGATGCCGAGCGCTGAGCCGGCCTTCTTCCACCCGTTCATGGCGTGCATCTTGGCCTCGCCAACTGCCCGTCATGCGTGAAATGCGAACGTCAGAGCGACATCTGCCCTATCAAGCTCGGGACTTGACGTGATCGAGGTGCTCGACCGAGTCGCCGCGGGCGACGAACACGTCGGCGACCAGCGGCGGAGGGAACAGGCCGTGCTCGACGACGCCAGGGGTGGCGCCGAGCAGCGCCGCCACGCCCGCGGGGTCGTCGACGGCACCGTGGTAGTCCGCGATGACGCCGCCGTCGGGGCTGCGTGGCGCGTTGCGCAGGGAGACCGGGTGGAGCAGACGCATGGTCACGGCCAGCCCGAACTCGAGCAGTTCGAGCGGGACCGGCGGGTGCAGCGCTGTCACTTGTTTGCTCGAGTCGGCGATCACGACGAAGCGATCGGCGGCTGCCGCGACAATCTTCTCCCTGGTGTGCGCGGCACCGCCGCCCTTGACGAGCCAGCCGTCCGGCGCTATCTGGTCCGCACCGTCAATCGTGATGTCGAAGCGGTCGATGCTGCCGAACGGTTCGACCCGCAGATCGAGCATCAGGGCCGCCTCCTCGGTCCGCGGCGACGTCGCGACACATCGCAGCGACAGCCCGCGGTGGGCCAGCGCAGGCAGGAGGTAGGCGACGGTCGAGCCGGTGCCGAGGCCGACGGTCATGCCGTCCTCTATGAGCTCGGCCGCGGCCTCGGCGGCAAGTTGCTTCTCATGCTCGACGCTCATGGATGTCCTCCTCCTTGACCAGGCCGAATCTCAGGCTCAGGGCAGCCGGACCCGGGTATGCGGTGACGGGGGTCATAGGACGAACTGCTCGACCGCGTGCGCGAAACCCTCCTCCTCGTTGCTCGTAGTAACCCGCCTCGCCGCGCGCTGGACCTCGTCGCTGGCGTTGCCCATCGCGATGGACAGTCCCGAGTGGGCGAACATCAGCACGTCGTTCGGCATGTCGCCGATCGTTGCGATCTGTTCGGGGGAAATCTGGAGCTTGGTGGACCAGTACTTGACGACACCGCCCTTGTTGGCCTGCGGATGGGTCACATCGAGGTAGTAGGGCTGCGAGCGAGCGGCCGAGACATGCTCGCCGAACTGCGCGCGAGCTGCGACCGCGGCCGCCTCTACGGCCTGGTGGTCATCGCAGACCCCGACGACCTTGGCGGCGCCCTGCTCGAGCCCGTCGAAGCCGGGAACGAGCGTGGGCGCGAACTGCACCGTCCAGCTCTCGCGATCCACGTGCGGCCCCTTCATGTCGCGGACGTACCAGTCGGCGCCCCGGTAGATCCAGACACTGAGGCCGAACGACTCCATCAGCGTGACGACCGGGGCGACCACCTCCGCGGGAATGACCTTTTGTTCGACAACGGTCATATCCGGGTTGACGATGAGACCACCGTTGAAGGCGGCGAGTTCAGTGGCCAACGCCAGCGGCTCGATGATCATGGACATGCCGCGGGGTGGCCTCCCGCTGGTCACCGCGAAGAGGACGCCGGCGTCGTAGAGCTTGTGGACCGCCTGGACGGCGCGGTCGGTGAGGACCTTGTCGCTCGTGACCAAAGTGCCGTCGACGTCGGCAAGAAGCAGGCGGATCGGTCGGGTGGGCATCACGCCTCCGTAAGCTCTGGTCGCGGCCGGTCCGGGTGGGGAGGGGCAGCGGCTCATGGATGCGGGGGACCTGTGGGTCGGGTTCCCGGTCGGCTTGATTTCCGAAAGTTGCTGAAGGGTGCTGTCGCGGTCGGCGTGAGCCGCAGTCGCGTTCCGCTCGAACCGAGGGGAAGGCCAATGCCCTGGCGGGCACGCAATGCTTGGGTATACCCCTCAAGCTTCGATATAACCCCATAAGGGTCATGTGGCGAACATCAGGGATATATGCGAGTGTCAAGGATTACGTGACAAAGCTCTTGCGGGGCTTGATGTCCAAAATTCAAGCAACACATTTTGGGCCGGCCCCTGAGGGGAGCGGGCAGTGACGCAGGAAATTCTGGACAAGACGGCCCGCGTGCTGGGGGTCGACATCGGCGGGACCGGTATCAAGGGAGCGCCGGTCGACATCGAGCTCGGCAGCCTCATCGGTGAGCGGGTCCGGATCCCGACCCCGCATCCGGCGACTCCGGGGGCAGTCGCGGACGTGGTCGTGCAGGTGCTCTCCCAGATCGGCGTCCCAGGACCGGTCGGGCTGACGCTCCCGGCAGTCATCCGGGGCGGCAAAGTCCAGACGACGTCCAATATCGACCCGGCCTGGATGGAGACGGACGCGGCCCAGCTCTTCGCACGGGCGACCGGCCGCGACGTGAGGGTAGTGAACGACGCCGACGCGGCCGGGATCGCCGAGATGCGCTTCGGCGCCGGCAAGGCACGCAAGGGCGTTGTCGTGATGGTGACGCTCGGCACCGGTATCGGCAGTGCCGTCTTCTCCGACGGGTTCCTGGTGCCCAACAGCGAGTTGGGGCACCTGCCGCTGCACCACGAGGATGCCGAGGACTGGGCCGCGGAGTCGGTGCGCGAGCACGACGACCTGTCCTGGAAGAAATGGGCGCACCGCCTGGAGAGGTATCTCGAGCTCGTCCAGCGGCTGTTGTGGCCCGACCTGATTATCATCGGCGGCGGCGTCAGCAAGAAGGCCGACAAGTTCCTGCCGTACATCGAGCTCAGGACCGAGCTCGTGCCGGCGCAGCTGTTGAACGATGCGGGCATTGTCGGCGCGGCGCTCTTCGCCCCGGCCGGGAAAGCTCAGCCCTAGCCTGCCTCGCTCGATATGAGCGCAGGGGCAGCACTTCAGGGAGGCTCGCATTGAGCAACAACGACCTGGAAACACTTTCCGTCAACACGATCCGCACTCTTTGTATGGACGCCGTCCAGGCGGCCGACTCCGGCCGTCCGGGGACACCGATGGGAATCCTCACCGGGGTGCAGGCTGTCGACCCCGACTACGAGGTCCTCGGCCGACCCGTCGTGACTCTCGACGACCTCAGGACGTTCCGCCGGCTCGGCTCACGCTGCCCCGGGCACCCGGAGTACCGGTGGACCAGCGGCGTGGAGACCACGACCGGCCCGCTCAGCCAGGGCGTTGCGACCTCGGTCGGGATGGCGATCGCTGGACAGTGGCTCGCCGCCCGTACAACCGCGACGACTTCACCGTCTTCGACTTCGACGTGTACGCGATGGCCGCGTTCACCGAGGATGTGGCGGCACGCCGTGGCCCGCGCGCTGCACCCTTTCACGTCCGAGAACGAGCGCCCGACGCTCATCGTGGTGCACAGCCACATCGGCTACGGGTCGCCGGTCGAGGACACCCCGAAGGCGCACGGCGAGCCGTTCGGCGTGGAGGGCGTCAGAACCACCCATCCCGAGCTCGCCGACGAGCTGGGGCGCATCCAGCGGCGCTGTGTGTGGGGGGAAAGCCGGGGACCAATGGGCAGCACCGCTTCAGCGCGACCGGGCCTGCGCTCGGCCACGACTCGTCGACGAACGCGCTGATCCGGCACTACCGCACGCTCAAGGACTAGGAGGCGCCACATGGCGACGGACAAGCCCATGCAGCTCGGGATGATCGGGCTCGGCCGGATGGGGGCGAACCTGGTGCGTCGGCTGATGCGAGACGGTCACCATTGCGTCGTGTCCGACGTCAACGCGGCCGCCGTCGCCGAACTGGCCGGCGACGGCGCGACGGGCGCGGACTCACTCCGGGACTTCGTTGCGAAACTGGACAAGCCACGGGCCGTCTGGCTCATGCTTCCGGCTGCGGTCGTCGACTCCATCCTCGACCAGCTCGAGCCGTTGCTGGAGCCCGGCGACATCCTGATCGACGGCGGTAATTCCTACTACCGCGACGACATCACGCGCGCCAAGCGTCTTGCCGGCAAGTCGCTGCACTATGTCGACTGCGGGACCAGTGGTGGGGTCTGGGGGCTGGAGCGCGGCTACTGCCTGATGATCGGCGGCGAGGACGAGGTCGTGGCTCATCTCGACCCGATCTTCAAGACGATCGCTCCCGGCGAGGGCAGCGCCGAGCCGACGCCGAGCCGGACCCGGACCGACGGCACCGCCCCGCTCGGGTACCTGCACTGCGGGCCGAACGGCGCCGGGCACTTCGTGAAGATGGTCCACAACGGGGTCGAGTACGGGATGATGGCCGCGATCGCCGAGGGTCTCAGCATCATCAAGCACGCGGACGCCGGCAAAAGCCGGCAAGAGGTCGACGCGGAGACGACGCCGCTGCGCGATCCCTGGGCCTACCAGTACGACATCGACGTCGGCGAGGTGGCCGAGGTCTGGCGGCGCGGCTCGGTCGTCGGCTCGTGGCTGGTCGACCTGATCGCCGACGCCTTCGCCGGCTCGCCCTCCCTCGACGGCTTCGCCGGGCGGGTCTCCGACTCCGGGGAAGGCCGTTGGACCGTCCTCGCCGCGGTGGACGAAGGCGTCCCGATACCGGTCATCACCACCTCGCTCTACGAGCGCTTCGAGTCCAGGGAGGCCGGGGAGTTCACCGACAAGATCCTCTCGGCGATGCGCTCGGAGTTCGGCGGGCACGCCGAAAAGAAGGACTGAGGACTGTGCATCACGAACTCGAGGTCGTCGCCGATCCGGATGCGGTCGCCGGCACCGCGGCGGCGTTCGTGGCGCGGCAGGCCAGGGCCTGCGTACAAGCACACGGCCGATTCACGTTCGCCGTCAGCGGGGGGCACACGCCATGGGCGATGTTCGCGCGCCTCGCACATGAGGACGTCCCTTGGGAGCGCCTGGCGGTGCTCCAGGTCGACGAGCGGGTCGCGCCCGACGGTGACCCGGACCGTAACCTCACCCACCTGCGGGAGAGCCTCGGTGCGGCCCCGGCCGAGGTCATCGCGATGCCCGTGAACGACGCCGACCTTGACGCCGCGGCCGCCGCTTACGGGCGGTCGCTGCCCGAGCGTTTCGACCTCGTTCACCTGGGCCTCGGCCCGGACGGGCACACCGCCTCGCTGGTGCCACGGGACCCGGTGCTCGAAGTCTTGGACCGGCCAGTGGCCCTGACGGCGCCCTACATGGGCCACCGGCGCATGACGCTCACCTATCCTGCGCTCGCTCGCGCTCAGCAGGTGCTCTGGCTCATCACCGGAGCGGACAAGCGCGAACCGCTCTCGAGGCTCCTTGCGGGAGACCGGTCGATTCCCGCCGGCCGGGTCGAGGCGGCGGCGTCGCTCGTCCTCGCGGACGCGGCGGCGGCCGGCCGGGGTCCTGCTCGCGTCGGCGCCCGGTCGCCAGCAGGACCATGATGCCCGGCCCCATTGCCGTGCCGGCTCCGTAAGGAGGATGAGGTGGCTTCGAACTCGTCGAACGTTCCCGCAGACGTGCTGGTCATTTTCGGGATCAGTGGAGACCTCGCGCGGAAAATGACGTTCCGCTCGCTCTATCGGCTTGAGCGGCGCAAGCTGCTGACCTGCCCCATCGTCGGAGTGGCGCGCGACGGCTGGACCGACGACGCGCTGCGTGACCACGCCCGCGTGGCGATCGAGGCAGCGGGCGAGCCGCTGGACGACAGCGTCTTTGCCCGGTTCGCCGCCCGACTCAGCTATGTGCAGGGCGATTACGCCGACCCGGAGACGTACCATCGCCTCGGCCGGGCGGTCAACGGCAAGCGGCACCCGGTCTTCTATCTGGAGATCCCGCCGTCGCTGTTCGCCCGGGTGGTCGAGGGCCTGGCAGGTGTCGGGCTGACCAAGGGCGCCCGGGTTGTCGTGGAGAAGCCGTTCGGGCATGACCTCGCGTCGGCGCGCGCCCTCAACACCACGCTGCGTCAGCTCCTCGATGAGGATCAGCTGCTGAGGATCGATCACTTCCTCGGCAAGGAGCCGGCGATGGACATCCAGTTTCTGCGGTTCGCCAACTCCGTGTTCGAGCCGGTGTGGAACCGCGACCACGTCTCCTGCGTGCAGATCACCATGGCCGAGGACTTCGGGGTCGAGGACCGCGGCCACTTCTACGACCCGGTCGGCGCGCTCCGTGACGTCGTGCAGAATCATCTGCTGCAGCTGCTCGCCCTGATGGCGTCCGAGCCGCCATCAGCCGCCGATGCGGACGCGCTCAGGGACCGCCGGGTTGACGTGTTCCGGGCGATCCCCGACGCCGACCCGGCCCACTACGTCCGCGGACAGTACGAGGGGTACCTGCAGGTTCCCGGTGTGCGGCGGCGTTCGCGCACCGAGACCTTCGTCGGGTTGCGGCTGGAGGTCGAGAACTGGCGCTGGTCCGGGGTGCCGTTCTTCATCCGCGCCGGAAAGTCGCTCCCCGAGCGAGTGACCGAGATCCGGATCGTGTTCAAGCGTCCGCCGCGGCTTGCGTTCGCGGAGCGGTTTGCGCCCGAGCCCGACCAGTGGATCCTGCGGATCGATCCGAGCCCTGGCGTGAACTTCCGCATCCAGGCCAAGCAGCCGGGCAAGCAGGACACGCAGCTGGTCGACCTTGACCTCCTCTTCGAGGCCGAGCTGGGTGAGGCACCCGAACCGTACGAGCGCCTGCTCAGTGACGCAATGCAAGGCAACGCCAGCCTGTTCACCCGGGAGGACTCCGTGGAGGAGACGTGGCGGATCGTCCAGCCACTGCTGGAGGCGCCCGGCGACCCCGAGCCCTACCGGCAGGGGACCTGGGGACCGGCGGGAGCGAGCAAGCTCGTCGCCGGATACCCGCGTTGGCACGAACCATGGCTGCCGGTGAGGTCCCCCGACTGACACACACGAGCTTCCGAACCGCGCTCGTCTGTACCGCAGTGTGCCAGCCTTCTGCGTTCCTTCATCTGCGTGGATCAGACGGCCACTACGTTGTTGATGTCGATGCCGATGGACCAGTTTTCGCCGGCGGAGTTGTCGGCGTTGCGGCGGTGGACTCGCCGCCGTGTCGGGATCTGAATTCCCTCGAACGTCCTGTAGCCACCGACGTAATGCGCGACAGCGACGCCGACGTTCACGTCGACGTCGTAGTCGAGTCGGCGCAGTAGGCCGTCTTCGCCGAAGTAGAACGTCTGCTTGGCGGTGTGTGTGGCGATGGACGAAGGGAACTCCACATGAAGCGTGTGCCACACCTCTCCGTTCTCCGTCCAGGACTCTCCCTCGCGTGTAGCGACTCCGGGATGGTCGAAGAGGAAGGGGGTGGTCAGGTAGTTCCACATGGCGTAGCCGATGAAGTAGCCGACCTGAAGCGGCTTCCAGGGCGAAGTGAGGTCGTATCCCTTGTAGGTCGACCTGATGCCGGAGTGTGTCTCCAGCACACTGTCATCCGCTGTGGCTCGCAGTTCGACCACGTCGTCCTCCGCGCGGAACATCAAGTCATGCTCTGGCTGGGCCCAGGGGCTGAATCGGATCAGCTCGCGTCGAGTGTCGATCGTCACGGTCTCCCTGAATGGCTTGTCCGAGAATCCTCGCACGGCCCAAAAGGAGCCGTGGAGCGTCGCATCGACCTGCAGGCCGCCAATCTGCGACCAGCGTTCACGGCCGCCATGAGCTGAAATGACGTGTTCGAGCAGGTTGTTCATCACTGTCTCCGATGTGTTGCTGATCTGTTGATGTGCGGTGTACAGGGGAAGGCCTCGCACGGTCGTGGCGGCGAGGAGGCACCCGTGCCTCGGGGTCGACCAGCCTCTGTGGCCACGCGGGTTGAACCCGGCCGGAAGCCGACAGGTGTTCAGGCGCCGACGGACGACAGGAACTCGTCGACTGCCAGGCTCTCGTGCCAGAAGGTGGGGAAAGCCACGTCGACGGCAGCGCGATGCGCCTCCTCAGCGAAGTCACCGACGGCGTCGTTGTGAACCTCTCAGTGGTCGGGCAAGGTCCGGAATAATCTGCGGTGCCGCGGTCGAGGCCCCAGCTTCGTGGAGCACAGAAGCCTTCGCTACGCAATCGGGATGCAGGTCTCACTTTGGATGGTTTCTTCGTGTGCTGCTTGTCGCGCAGCGAAAAGTTCTGTGGCAGCAGCGCACTAGGCTTCGGGGGCTATACATCTCGCAATATTGCCCCTACAGGAATCCTGCGCGAATCATGTACGCCACTGCGTGCGTTCTGTTGCTCACTCCGAGCGTGTTGACGATGGCGTGGACAATGCTCTTGATCGTCCTTTCGGAATAGCTGAGCCGACTGGCGATCTGCGCCGTGTCCAGTCCGTCCGAGAGCAGGCTGAGAACGGTCATGTCCCGTGAACTCAACCCAGCACCGACACGGGATCCGTGGCGATCCAGCCGTCTCATGTGCCGGATCAGTGGTCCCAGTATGTGGGGCGGGACATCCGAGTGCCCGATGCTCGCGGCGACAGCGGCGTCGACGATCTCCGAGAAGGTCGCGGTCGGGCGGAGCACCACGCTCACGACTCCGAGACCGATGGCTCGGATCAGACTCGGCTCGGTGATCGAGTCGGTGACCAGGACGGCACGCGCGTTCTGGTGGCGTGCCGATATCTGCTCCACATGCTTCAGCACCTGGTCCGAGACGTTGTCGGTAATGGCCAGGAGGACGTCCGCGACCTGCTCGTCGCCGCGCGGTAGTACCCGGATGCGCGGAAACGCGGCGAGGGCCGCAGTTGCGCCCTCGTAGGTGAGCTGGTCCTCGGAGACGACGGCGACGGAGAGCGGGGGAGTGGCTCCGGTGGCGACGCCACCGGCCCCGGCCTCCACCGGCTCGGATGGTCCTTCCTCAGTTTGATCAGGACGTACGCACTGCCCGGCGGACACCCGATGACTCCTAGCCGCGGGATCGTATGCGTTCAACCCCACGCCGCCTCCCTTCTGATCGGTCATCAGCCCGGAACCTCAACCGGGCAGTGACGGCAACGGCCTGGCGTGCCGGTGCCGCACCACACTGCGCTCTCCGGTGTGCGCACATGGAGACACACATCAACATGCCCACCCGAGTGATCTCAGTGTTGACGGCGGACTGAGTATGGCGGTCCATGTGCGGGGCGCACTGTCCCAAGCTGCCCCCTGCCGAACGAAATCGTCGAAGTCAAGGCCGTTCGTGCTGCGGATCCGCAGTTTTCGGGCACTCTTGGCCCGCCTCGTGTCAGAGGCGGTCGACCTCGATGAACTCGAAGGTCAGGAGGCCATTGGCCACATACGGCAGTTGGTCGAGCCGTTCACGGGCACTGTCCAGACTGTCGGCTTCCACGATCAGGAAGGCTCCGGGCTTGTCGGTGCGCCGGAAGGAGCAGAGCACGACGCCGTCCGCCTTCAGCCTCCGCAGCACACGGGCCTCTTCTTCCGCGTGCGGGACGAGTTGCTCGCGTTCGGCAGTGACTGTGCCAGTCACGTGCAGGTACATGGTTGTGTCCTCGTTCGTGGGTTTGTCGAGTGATGCTCGGGTGTAGGCGGTTGGTGCGGCGGTAGCGGACCGGTGCCGCACCAACCGTGTTCGCGTGTCGAGGGGGGCGGTCCGACGCGGTCAGGCTGCGCTTGACGCCTGTTCGATACGCGCCTTCGCATCAGCCGCGCTGCGGGCGGAGATCTCCCGGAAGCCCTCCAGCGTGTGGCGCTGGACCTCGTATTCGCGGCCGTGGATCCACCGGGCGGTCAGCTCGGCCAGGCGCGCGCCGTAGCGCTCGGCCGTGACCAGGTCGCCATGCGCGCTGACGGCACCGGGCTCCTCGTCCACGTTGGTCTGGCCCATGACGCCGAGCCAGGACCCGAGCCGGTTCACGTCGTGCACCGAGCCGCCCGTCCAGTTGTTGCCCGCGGCGTCACCGACTGGGACCCACTGCATGTTCATCTGCGCGGCGAACACCGCGAGTTGCTGCAGGGAGAACAGCTTGTCGCCGTTCTGCGAGGCGGAGTGGGTGAAGCCGCCGGCGAGCTTGTCCTTCCACTCCTGTTCGAGGAAGGGGTAGAAACCGGCCTCGAGGAAGGCCTTGAACACGGCTGAGACGCTGCCCATGTACGTGGGTGCGCCGAAGACGATCGCGTCGGACTCCTTCAGCAACTCGATTGTCGCCGCGTCGGACCAGCGTCCTTCGTGTACCTGGTGTCCCGTGATCTCCGCCAGTCGCACGTCGGTGTCCGGCACGCTCTTCGCTCCGCGAGCGATGCTCTCGGCGAGTGCGCGGGTGTGTCCGTACGGGGAGTGGTAGACAACGGTGACAGTAGCCATGGGGGAACCTCTCTGTGCTTTCGATCGCGTTGCGCGATCTGTAGGGCGGGGACAGCGGTGCGGTGAGCGGTGGTTGGCTCCGCGCGGTGCCCGCGTCGGGTCGTCGGGCCTGTGTCCCGCCTGGTGACTTGCTGCTTGCGGGATCGTCAGGCGGTCGGAGACGGGTCGACGGCGGCCAGGAACCCGTCGATCGTCGTGACCTCGTGGCCGTAGGTGGGGTAGGAGATCTCCAGGGCGGCCCGATGGGCTTCCTCGGTGAACTCCGCCACGGCGTCCGTGAGGAAGGTGACGTGGTATCCGGCTTCCAGTGCGTGCCGGCCGGTTCCCTCGACACAGGTCTGGGAGGTCAGTCCGGCCAGAACCACGTGCTCTATGCCGCGGGCGGTGAGCTGCTCGTCCAGATCGGTGCCGGCGAAGGAGTCGAACATGTGGTGGCGGCTGACGACGACGTCGCCTTCCTGCGGGCGCAGCGGCGGGTAGAAGTCGGCACCGTAGGTGCCCTCCCAGAAGACCTGGTTGTCGACCGCGAACTGGAAGCGCGGGAGCACGTGCTTGACGTCGTCGAAGACGCCCTCGTGGAGACCGTGGGGCGCGTAGAAGACGGTGACGCCTGCTTCGCGTGCGGCTGCCGCAAGGCGGATCAGCTGCGCGCGCAGGTCGGTCTTGTCGAGCATGGGGCCTATCTGTCCGCTGAGCTTCCCGTCCTCGGCCAGGAAGTCGTTGAGAGGGTCGATCAGGACCAGGGCGGTGCGTGCGTGTGGGTACGCGTGGGTGCTCATGGGTTCTTTCTCTCGGGTTGCGCCGCCGGCGGAGAGTTCGCTGCCTGGCGGCGTCCGGGGTGACCACCCCAACGGTTTACATGATGTCCATCATGAATAACTCAATCATGATGAGCATCATGTAAATTGTCAAGCAAGGATCCCGGCACAGGAGGTGGACATGCGTGCTTCTCGTGAGCAGGTGGCTGCAAACCGTGAGGCCATCGTCGTCAGCGCAGGTCAGCAGTTCAGAAAGCGCGGCTTCGATGATGTGACCATCGCCGATGTGATGAAGGCCGCAGGGCTGACCCACGGTGGCTTCTACGGCTACTTCGACTCCAAGGAGGCGCTGGCGGCAGCGGTGTGCGAGCGTGGGGTCGCAGACAGTGTCGCGGCCGTAGATGCCGTGGCAGCGCAGGGCAAGGAAGGCCGCGGTCCCGATACCGAGTCCTTGCTGCAGCAGTTCGTGGAGGACTACGTGTCGGCCCGGCACCGGGACGGTCCCGAGGACGGATGCAGCGTCGCGGCACTGGCGTACGACGCCGGGCGGAGTTCCGCGGAGATCCAGCGCATTCTTGCTTCGGGTATCAAAGGCATGGCTGAGTCGCTCAGCCATCTGCGCGAGCTGGACGCACCGGGCCGGGGGCCGGGGGCCGAGCCCGACTTCGCCACTCTGTGCACCATGATCGGCGCGCTGGCTCTCTCACGGGCCGTGGCCGAGGCCGATCCCCGGCTGTCCGACACGATCATCGAGGCGGCCCGGGCACACATCGAGACCTCGGTCTGAGGGGATCGCGGCGACTGGGCCAGCCCACCTGGGTGGGCCGTACCAGTCCATGGCGGCGTCCTCGTGCCGCTTGAGCCGGCCGGGCGGTCAAGCCGTCGAAGCCTGCCGGGCGGGGACCACGGCCGAGCTCCCGAGACTCCCGGAAAGCTGCTGATGTCCGGCGGCGACACGCGCCGCCCGCACCGGCAGCTCGTGCCGTGCTGGACGGCGTCCACGACAAGCCGCAGGCCCGGCGACACCGGTGACGAGAGTCGCCAACTCCTGTGAGCGAGGCGGACATAGTGTGGCTTCCGCCAAGAGTTTGTTCGTCAAGGCACGCACTACATCTCCCGGTCCGCGCAGGAGGCCTGACTGCATCAACGCCCACCGTGTCAGCCGGGCAGCGGCGATGCCGGGTCGGCACGTGCGGGCACGGTCCGACCGTCAGGAGTTCGAGAAGGTCTCCACGAGGCCGGCGAAGCGTCCGGATACCGGGACAACGAGCCGTGGCCTACGTCGGGCTGGATCAGCAGGCGTTCATCGCCGCCGCCAGGACCGGTGCCGGCCGGCGCCGCTGGGGGGCCGTAGAAGTGCCGACTCCTCCACGATCACGCCCTCGCGGAGAATCCGAGGGCGTCGACGCGTTGCAGGCCGACCGTGTCGAGGAAGGCGATGGCCTCCGTACGCCGTCGCCTTCACGTTCCGAGGGGCGGTCGCGGTGGACAGGCCGGGGCCGGAGTCGTCCAGAGCAGCGACCTTCCGGTCCAACTGCATGTATCTCAGCGCCCGATGCGCTGCGCGAAACGTCCGCAGTTCCTGCTGGTCAGAGCAGGAAGCTGCGGACGCATCAGGGATATGCATACGTCAGCGACGCGAAGCCGCCTCTGCCGCGCTGCGCGCCGAGATCTCGCGGTAGTCCTGCAGTGTGTGCCGCTGCACCTCGTACGCGGTCCCGTGCACCCAACGAGCCGTCAGCGGCCTACGCATCGTCAGAACCGCTGCCAGCGCCGAGGCGGTGGGCACGCTTGCCGCTGCAGGACTCGGCATCGGGCCGGCCGTCGCGTCCGAGGTGTCCGGCCAGCCGCTGCCCGGACTGGCAGCGGTCCCACTGGTGGGGCGTCCACCACCGCTGACCGAGTCCTTCTATTGCCCAAGAACGCCGCGCATCCCGCGCAGCTGCTCCTCGCGCGCCTGCTGATCGAGTCCGAGGCCGCCGCTCGCCAGGAGGTGAAGGCTTCTCGAGACACGCCCGGCGAGACGCGCTCTCTCAGCGGCGCCGCGTGACCACTCTGCTTCGAGCAGCCGCGCGCCTGCACATTGGGGCCGGTTTCCTGCACCAACGTGCTCTCGCAAGGTCGACGCCCGGCGGTCACCTGCTAATTTCCTGCAGTCCGGAGCGTGCGCCTCCCCCGCGTACGCTCCGGGCCCTTTCCCTTCACATCAAGGTCGGCACCCTCGCCCGCCCACGGCACGACAAGCCGTTTGTTGGCGGCGACACCCCCAAGACGTCTCGCGCGGCGGGCCCGACCCCGCCCGACGTCCACACCCCCTCTCATCATGTTCCCGAAGAGACAGCACCCGGGCAGTGGTGGACTTCCGTCGGGGACGCCCGGGCCCGTACAACTCATGGAGCACACGGATGACCACCAGGAACGCGCCCGCGGTGACGCTCAAAGACATTCGCCGGGCGGCCGCCCGGATCAAAGGGGTGGCGCACCGAACACCTGTGATGCGCTCACGGACGCTGGACGAAGCCGTCGGCGCTGAAGTGCACGTCAAGTGCGAGAACTTCCAGCGCATCGGCGCCTTCAAGTTCCGGGGGGCCTACAACGCCGCCTCCCAGCTCTCGCAGGAGCAGCTGAGGAGGGGCATCGCCGCCTACTCGTCCGGCAACCACGCCCAGGCCGTCGCGCTGGCCGCCCGGGAGCTGGGCAGCACGGCCGTGATCCTGATGCCTGAGGACACGCCGCGGTCGAAGATGGAAGCGACCGCGGGCTATGGCGCGGAGATCGTGACGTACGACCGGTACACCGGCGATCGCGTGGCCTTGGGCGAGGCCCTGGCCGCCGAGCGGGGACTGGCGCTCATCCCTCCTTACGAACACCCGGAGGTCATCGCCGGTCAGGGCACGGCAGCGCTGGAACTCATCGAGGAGGCGGGCGAACTCGGTGGGCTCGTGGTACCCGTTGGCGGAGGCGGGCTGATCGCGGGCAGTGCCACGGCCGCCAAGGGCATGCACGGTGACACGCGGGTGATCGGCGTCGAGCCGGAGCAGGGGGACGACACCAGGCGGTCCCTGGAAGCCGGCAGCAGGGTCGGCATCACGGTACCGCGCACGATTGCCGACGGTCAGGCGGCGGAGATACCCGGGGAGCTCACCTTCTCCGTCAACCAGCGGCTCGTCGACGAGATCTCGCTGGTGAGCGACGACGACATCCGTGCCGCCATGCGTTTCGCGTTCGAGCGCCTGAAGATCGTGGTCGAGCCGAGCGGCGCCAGCGGGCTGGCTGCCCTGCTCGCGGGCCGCATCACCCGGCCGCCGCGACGCGTCGGACTGATCATCTCCGGTGGGAACGTCGACGCCAAGCGGTTCGCGGAGCTCTGCGGCTGACGTCGATCGACAGTCGCCGCGAGCGACAGTCCGCCCATGTCGGCGTATGCGCGCGGGAGGTTGGCCATGAGCCGCTCCGGCTCGCGCGGGGCGCCGCAACCAGTGCGGATGCGTCGACCAGTGGGCCGTGGGAGGTGTTGATCAGCAGCGCCGTGGGCTTCATCCAGCCCAGCTCGTCGACTCCGATGATGCCTTTGCTGCGTTCGCTGAGTCTGCAGTGGACGGTGATGATGTCGGACGACGAGAACAACTCGTGTTTGTCCAGCGCCTCGACGCCGTGATCGGCGGTATGGGCGGGGTCCAGATTGTTGCTCCAGGCCACCACACGCGTGCCGAAGGCCACGCCCACCGCGGCGATACGCAGGCCCAGGGTTCCCAGTCCGACGATGCCGAGCGTCCGTCCCGCACACGGTGATCCCCAACCCGCGGGCGGCCTGTGTGTCGATCGACGCGTTGACCGGCCCTGTAGTCACCAGCAGCCGAAGTGCGGGCAACGCCTCGAGTCGTTCGGCAGTGGACGGTGTCCTCTCTCGCATCGCCACCACCACGTCGAAACCCTTGAGGGCCTTCGTCACGGCATTCGTGTCGCCGAGATGTTCGTGGAAGAAAACGACGCGACAGGATTCGTGTCGCCGGGCGCCTCACCTGACAATTCAGATCTCGTATGTCCGTACGGGAGGAAATCCGTACACCAAAGGGAAACTAAGCGTCTGGTCTGCGGGGTCCGGCGACACTCAGGACGTCTCCAGCGCCGCGGAACAGTCGGCCATCGAGGCCGGCCGACTCATCCGTCGGTCAGCTGAAAGGGACTTCGGCATCGAGGAACCGTGCCGTGTAGGAACAGAAGAGTTCCGGGTACTGGAACAGGGATCCGTGCCCGGAGTCGGGGAAAATGATTAGCTGTGAACTCGGAATGTACTGGGAGAGAATCCATGAATTGATGGTAGGCACCATGATGTCGTTATCTCCATTGACGATCAAGGTGGGCTGCCTGATCCCGCGAAGCTCCTCGAATCGCTCGCCGCGGGCGGTGTTCCAGTCGGTACGCAGCGCGTTCTGTCCTCTGACGCTGTCGGGGCCCGATTCCGGGTCGACATCCTGCGTGCGGGCATGCCTGCGCTTCCAGAATTCCCTGCCGGCGGCCCGGCTCGTCTCGGAGGGACCGAAGAACAGGTAGAGGTAGTCGTCCTCGGTCAGGACCTCGTGGTTGGCCACTTCCGGAACCCGTTCCCCCAGCCCTTCCATCTCGCCCGCGCGCGGCTTGGTGCCGACCAGGATCAAGCGCCGCACCATGTCGGGGCGGGCGAGCACCAACGCCTGGCTGACGTAGCCGCCCACGGAGAAGCCGAGCAGGTCGATCTCGGCCAGACCCATGGCCGTCAGGAAGCTCACGACGTTCTTGGCGAATCCCTCGGCGCTCTCCGGAGTCTCGCCGCCGGACGCCCCGATGCCGGCGTTGTCGAACAGAATGACGGGACGGTTCGCTGCCAGTCCGTTCGTGACCAGCGGGTCCCAGTGATCCATTCCGGCTCGGAAGTGCGGCAGCATCAACAGTGGGACCCCGGCCTCGGCTCCGAATCGCCGATACGCGTAGCGGACGCCTTCCGCCTCGATGTACTGGGTAGGCGCAGTCGCGTGCGCATGCGTGGTCATGGTGCTCCTCGATCTGTGGGATGTATCGAATATTCCGGATTGCCGATGGATTGATGATCCTGCGGGCGGCGTCACCGCACATCGCATCCGGAGCTTCCGGTGATGCGGGCTGGCGGTCCTGCGCCTGGCTTTTCGGTATCCCTTGGAAGGCTACGACCGCTGGTCCATGTCCGCGTGCACCAAAGTGCTGCGAACACAGCCCATTGGTGCCGGTTTGCTGCTCGATATGGCCATCCCGGGTTCCAGTCGGCAAGATCGCTGTCGAAAGTGGCACCGGTCGGCAGCGGGTCTCACCGCGGCGCACCCGCATTCCACCCCGCACGAGCATCGATGCCGCCAAAACAGCACACACGGAAGGCCTCCTCGCGATGTACACACTCAGCCATCGGACCGGCTTCTGGGGCTCGGCAGCGGAGGTGCCGCGGTCACCGTCTTCGGACTAGCGGCACTGGCGGTTTTCCCGGCCGAGCGGTCGACTCCGGTCACCGAACGTTCAGGAATCCCTCATGGCCACGGCTCGCATCGCCCACACCCTCCGGAACAGTCCGCCGCGGGACGGCAGCGCCTTCGTCGCCACGGGTTCCACTGACGACGGGGAATGTCTCGCGTCGTCGGCCTGCTGGTCGCAGGAGGTGAACCAAGACCAGCCCCTGAGGTCATTGCTGCAGCCCGTTCCGGCCGCTCCTCCCTGGCGCCGTCCGGCGAGCTCGGCTCAGGCGGCACCCCGTCCGCCCGACCCCGGAGCTACCGGGATCCTCGAAGCCGCCCAAGGCACCGCGCAGGACCACCGCGCCCGCAAGATACCGGCCGGGCCAACCATCACGAGCTCCGCCTCACCGGAGTCAGGCACTCTGGCCGGCGGCGGCTCCGGAGACCACCTCGGCGCCTCGCAGGCTTGAGCACAACCACACATCCGCAGGTCAACCCGCAGAATCCAAATCGGCTGGCAGGCAGGACATTCGGCAGCAATCGTTCGGCACGCGTCAACTGTGCCCGGACATGAACTGCCGCTTGCGTCCTGTTCCGTCACCAGGAGAGGCAGTTTCGATGAGTACAATTCTCCTCGTTCACGGAGCTATCGCGGACGGGTCATCCTGGGGCAGGGTCATTCCGCTCCTGCACGCAGCCGGCCATGAAGCCGTCGCCGTACAACAGCCCCTGTCGTCGATTCCCGACGACGTCGCCAAGGTCCGCAGCGTGCTCGACGAGCTGGCGGGCCCCGTGGTCATCGTCGGCCACTCCTTCGGCGGCGTGGTCATCACGCAGGCCGCACACGACGCTCCGAACGTGAGCGCCATGGTCTACGTCGCAGCCTTCGCCCCCGACGAGGGCGAGAGCGTGCAGAACCTCGGCGAGCCGTTCGGCCAGTCGGAGTCCGCGTCCCACTTCAAGATCGACAAGCAGGGGCGCTTCACGCTGCCGCAGGACCGCTTCCCGACGTACTTCTGCCCGGACGTCGAACCGGAGCAGGCCAAGGTCATGGCCGCCGTCCAAGGTGCGAGCGACGCCGCCCGCTTCGGCTTCGTCTCCGGACCGCCGGCATGGCGTGAGCACCCGACACACTTCGTGGTGTCCGAGAACGACCAGATCATCCCCCCGGCCCTCGAGCACTTCTGCGCCCAGCGCATGGGAGCCAAGACCACCATCGCCGAAGGCGCCAGCCACGCGGTGATGGTCTCTCAGCCCCAAGTGGTCGCCCAGGCCATCCTCGAAGCGGCGCGCTGACGGCCGAATGACAGTTCGTCAGTAGAGAGGGACTCGTCTTCCCCTGCTGAGTCGCCTGACGCGTGAGCGGCGGGCCGTCTGCGCTGAAGCGGCAGCCGGCCCGCCGTGGCGAGGTGGTCGTGCTCACAGGTCCGCCCGGCGCCGACAGCCCGCCGATCGAGCGGTGGCGCTCGCCGACACTCCCGCCGTCGACAGGAGCACGGCGGACAACAAGGTGACGGTGCGTGTCAGGTGCATGGTTCGCCCTCCGGGCGGTGAACGGGAGCGGTCAATGGGAGCGGTCAAGGCGAGCGGTGAATCAGGAGTCGAAGCGGGCACGCAACGCCTTCTTGTCGAACTTGCCGACTCCGGTGCGCGGGATGGCCTCCACGACCTCGATACGGTCCGGGAGTTGCCAGCGCGCGAAGCCTCCGGCCTCGAGGTGCTCCCGTACGCGAGCGAGGGTCACGGTGGAGCCCGGGCGCGGGGCGACGCAGATCAGCGGACGCTCCTGCCACTTGTCGTCGGGCACGGCGATGACTGCGGCCTCGGCGACCTCCGGCAGCGCCATGACGGCCGACTCCATGTCCACCGAGGAGATCCACTCGCCGCCGGACTTGATGAGATCCTTCGCACGGTCGGCGATGACGACATAGCCGTCCGGTGAGCCGATGGCGATGTCCCCCGTACGGAACCAGCCGTCGTCCGTGAACTGGGCGGCGCCCTCACCGCCGAGGTAGGAATCGGCGATCCATGGCCCGCGGACGAGCAGATCGCCCATCGACGTTCCGTCCCACGCGACGGAGTTGCCCGCCTCGTCACGGATGTCCATCTGTACGCCGGGTAGCGGAAGACCGGCCCGGGTGCGCACCGCGTCGGAGATCCGGTCCTCGTCCCAGTCGCGCATCCGCTCCTTCGGCCACGCCACACTGGCCAGCGGCGAGGTCTCGGTCATGCCCCACACCTGCACGAGAGGGATGCCGAAGTCGCGCCGGTAGCGTTCGATCAGGGCGCGCGGCGGACGGGCGCCGCCGCACAGCAGATGCCGTAGCGACGGCAATCCACCGCGGGCGGTGATCTCGTCGGCGACCGCCATCCAGATGGTGGGCACGCCAGCGGCGACCGTGACCCGCTCGGCGGCCATCAGCTCGACCAGGGCCACGGGATCCAGCGAGCCACTGAGGAACACCTGCTTGGCGCCGTACGGAGTGGCGGTGTAGGGGACACCCCAGGCATTGGCGTGGAACATGGGTACGACCGGCAGTACGCAGTCACCGGGGCCGATGGCCATGGCGGACTGCGAGGACGCGGCGATGGCGTGCAGCACGGTCGAACGGTGCGTGTAGAGCACGCCCTTGGGGCGGCCGGTGGTGCCGGAGGTGTAGCACAGGCCGAGCGGCGACCGTTCGTCGATGTCGCGGGGGGCGTACCCCTCCGGCAGGCCGGCGATCAGCTGTTCGTACGCCACCACCCCGGGCAGCGCGGTGTCGGGCACCTCGTCGCCGAGCACGATGACATGCCGCACGCCGGCGAGGCCGCCGCGCGCGTGCACCTTCTCCAGAAGTGGCAGCAGATCGGGATCGGCCAGGATGGCGCGGTCGTCCGCGTGGCCGATGACGTACGCCAGGTCCTCGGGGGAGAGCCGCAGGTTCAGGGTGTGCAGGACGCGCCCGGTGCAGGGCACGGCCCAGTAGGCCTCCAGGTGCCGGTATCCGTTCCAGGCGAGGGTGGCCACCCGGTCGTCCGGCGCCAGGCCGAGAGCGTCCAGGGCATGCATCAACTGCTGGGCGCGGCGGGCGAATTCGGCGTACGTGTAACGGTGCACACGGCCGTCGGGAAGTCGCGTGACCACCTCGGTGTCGGGAAAGTAGCGCGGGGCGTGTCCGAACAGCAGCCACGTGTTGAGCGGGGTCTCCATCATCGCCATGGCGCACATCGTCACCGCGGTGCGGGGCCCGGGCGACGGAGGAAGACTCCAGAACGTCGCCCACCTCGGTGGAGCAAGTACCCACACCGGCGACGGGTGGAGCGGCGCGGGGAGGGAGAAGACCCACACCCGTGTGGGGGTGCCTTGTGGAGATTCTCTCCGTAGCCGCCGCTCATGGCCGAACTTAACGTCTGCCCCACATCGGCAACCGCCGGTGCATCCCCTGCGCATCCGAGGCGTCATGACACAACCGCGCGCCATCCTGGTCACGCAAGGCCTGTCCAAGGAGTTCCAGGGATTCCGCGCCGTCAGCGCGGTGGACCTGAGGGTCGCCGAGGGCACGGTCCACGCACTCGTGGGCCCCAACGGGGCAGGAAAGACAACCCTGTTCAACCTGCTGACCGGATTCCTCACGCCGTCCGGCGGGAGCGTCACCTTCGCCGGACACGACATCACCGGGCGGCCGCCGGAGCGCATCGCCGGCCTCGGTATCGCCCGCTCCTTCCAAGTCACCAGCCTCTTTCCGCAGATGACAGCCCGGGAACACGTCGAGCTCGCCCTCCAGTCGGGCACCGGACTGGGCCGCAGGTTCTGGCGCACGGACAAACTGATGCGCCGCTTCTCCCGCCGGGCTCTCGAACTCCTCGGCGACGTCGGACTCGAGCACCTCGCCGACCGGCCCGCCGGGAATCTTCCGTACGGGCAGAAGCGCGCGCTGGAACTGGCACTCGCCCTCGCCCTGGACCCGGCGCTGCTGCTGCTCGACGAGCCGACGGCCGGCATGGGCCTGGAGGACGTCGACCGCACCGTGGCCCTCATCGACAGGATCCGCGAGGGACGTACCGTGGTGATGGTCGAGCACAACATGAGCGTCGTCGGCTCGCTCGCCGACACCGTCACGGTCCTGCAGCGCGGCGAAGTGCTCGTGGAGGGCCCCTACGACCGGGTCAGGACCGATCCACGGGTCGTCGAGGCGTACCTGGGGGCCGACGTTGCTTGAGATCAAGGGCGTCAGCGCCCGGTACGGCGAGGCCACCGCCCTGGACGAGGTGTCCCTGCGGGTCGGCGAGGGCGAGGTCGTCACCCTCGTCGGCCGTAACGGCGCGGGAAAGACCACCCTGCTGCGCTGCGCCATGGGGCTGCACTGTGAGATGACCGGCCGGGTCGCGCTGGCGGGCAAGGACATCACCGCGGCACCGCCGCATCGCAGGGCCCGGCTCGGCCTCGGGTACGTGCCCGACGACCGCGGCATCTACGCGGGCCTGTCCGTCGAGGAGAACCTGACCCTGCCGCCGGCCTCGCCGGGCTCCGTGTGGCCACTGACCCGGATCTACGACGCCTTCCCGGTGCTCGCCGCGCGCCGCCGCTTCCCCGGCGGCAAGCTCTCCGGCGGTGAACAGCAGATGCTCGCCCTCGCCCGCGTCCTACGTGCCGGCGCGCGCGTACTGCTGTGCGACGAGCCGACCGAGGGCCTCGCCCCGGTCGTCGTGCAGCAGATCGGCGAGATCCTGCGCGGGGCCAAGGAGCACGGAGTGTCGGTGCTGCTCGTGGAGCAGAATCTGCGCTTCGCCGCGACCGTCGCCGACCGCCACTACCTCCTCGCACAGGGCCGGATCGTCGAGGCGCTCGACAACGGCGACGTACGGCGACGCGAGGGCGAACTCCTCGCCTATCTCGGACTGTGACACCTCGTCACCTCCGCTCATTCGGGACGTACGCATCAGGAGGAAGCAATGAAGCACAGGCTGTCGACGGTCGTGGCCTCGGCCGCGGTGGGGGCACTGCTCGCGGGCTGCGGGGGCGGCGGACCGAGCTCGGGCGGGGGGAAGGTCAGCGACGACAAGATCGTGCTCGGTGTGCTCACCGACCTGTCCGGCGTCTACGCGGACATCGCGGGACCGAACTCGGTGCGGGCCGTGCAGATGGCCGTCGACGACTTCAAGAAGAAGTACGGCGACAAGGCGGTCACCCAGAACATCGAGGTCATCAAGGCCGACCACCAGAACAAGCCGGAGATCGCCAACACCCAGGCCCGGGAGATGTACGACCGCAAGAAGGCCGACGCGCTCTTCGACGTGCCGACCTCGTCGGCGGCCCTCGCGGTGCAGACCGTCGCCGGCCAGGCCAAGAAGCTGTACTTCAACACCGGCGCCGCCACCACGGAACTCGCGGGCAAGACCTGCAATCCGTACACCTATGAATGGGCCTACGACACCTACATGCTGGCGCACGGCACCGGCGGCGCGGTCACCGAAGCGGGGGGCAGGAACTGGTACACGATCTACCCGGACTACGCCTTCGGGCAGGACATGCAGAAGAAGTTCGAGACGGCCATCGAGGGCGCGGGCGGCAAGGTCGTCGCCAAGGACCCCACGCCGTTCCCCAGCGACAACTACTCCACCTTCCTGCTCAAGGCGCCGGGCCTGAAGCCGAAGCCGCAGGTGCTCGGGGCACTGCAGGCGGGCGGTGATCTGGCCAACGTCGTCAAGCAGTACCAGCAGTTCAAACTGAAGGACAAGGGCATCGAGCTGGCCATCGGCCTGCTCTTCGACACCGATATCAAGGCCATCGGCGCGGACAAACTCGCCGGAACCATGTTCACCACGGCCTGGTTCTGGAACGTCGACGCCAAGGCCCAGGCCTGGGCCGACCGGTTCAAGGAGCGCACGGGACAGCGGCCCACCTTCGACCAGGCGGCCGACTACTCGGCGGCGACGCACTATCTGGAGGCCGCGCAGAAGGCGGGCAGCGACCGGGCGGCCGACGTATCGAAAGAGCTGGCCGGCACCAAGTTCAGCGACTTCTTCGCCCACAACGCCACCATCCGCGCCGAGGACCACAGGGTCGTCCACGACGCGTACCTGGCCAAGGTCAAGGACCCGGCCAAGGCGAGCGAGGCCGGTGACTACACCGAGCTGGTCAAGACCATCCCCGCCGCCGAGGCGTTCGACGAGCCCTCGCCCGACTGCCATCTCAGCTGACCACCGGGGTCCGGCGGCCCGCACGACGGGCAGGCCGCCGGCCGAAGACGGGACCCACTCATGACCTCGTTTCTCCAACAGGCCTTCAACGGGCTGGTCAGCGGCAGCTTCTACGCCCTGCTCGCCCTCGGCCTCGCCGTCATCTTCGGCATGCTGCGCGTGGTGAACTTCGCCCACGGCGCGCTCTACATGCTCGGCGCGTTCGGCGCGGTCGCCCTCGCCGACAGCGCGGGGCTCGGCTTCTGGTGGGCGCTGCTGCTCGTGCCCCTCGCACTCGCCGTCGCCGGCACCCTCCTCGAACGGTTGCTGATCCGCCGCCTGACGGCCCTCGACCCGCTCTACAACTTCCTGCTCACCTTCGGCATCGCGCTGGTCTGCCAGGACCTGCTGCGCATGAAGTACGGCGCGCAGTCCCAGCCCTACGAGCACGGTCCCTTCCCCGGCTCCATGGACCTGGGCCTGTTCGACTTCCCGCGCTACCAGGTGTTCGTACTCGCCGTCTCGGTCGCCCTCTGCCTGGCCGTGTGGCTGCTGCTCACCCGCACCCGGATCGGGACCATCGTGCGCGCGGCCACCGAACGCCCGGAACTCACCTGGGCGTTCGGCATCGACACGGGACGCTGGGTCACGCCGGTCTTCGGCTTCGGCGTCGGGCTCGCGGCCCTGGCCGGCGTGCTCGCCGCACCCATGCGGGCGGTCAACTCCGGTATGGGTGGCGACCTGATCATCACGGTGTTCGCGGTCGTCGTCATCGGCGGCCTCGGCTCCGTCTTCGGCTCCGTGCTCGCCGGGTTCACCATCGGCATGCTCCAGGCTCTCGGCAACCTCTACGTCCCCGTCCTGTCCCAGACCTCGGTCTACCTGCTGATGGCCGTCGTGCTGCTGGTCCGGCCCGCCGGACTGTTCGGCAAGGAGGAACACGCATGATCCTCGGCCTCCTCGAGAAGCTGCACGGCCGCCCCGCCCTGATCCGGTGGGGCCTGCTCACCGCCGGGCTGCTCGTGGCCTTCGGCCTGCCCTGGGCCCTGTATCCGCCGGTCGCCACGGACATCCTCTGCTGGGGCCTGTTCGCCGTCGCCTTCGATCTGCTGCTCGGTCACGCCGGGCTGCTGTCCTTCGGACACGCGGCGTTCTGGGGCAGCTCGGCGTACGTCAGCGGGCTGATCGCCATCCACGGCGGACTGCCGTTCTACGTCGCCGTGCTGGGCGGGGCGGCGGCCGCCGCGCTGCTCGCCCTGCCCATCGCGTTCTTCGCGGTCCGGCGCAGCGGCATCTACTTCGCCATGGTCACCCTGGCCTTCGCGCAGATGGTGTACTTCATCGCCAACCAGTGGGGCGATGTCACGGGCGGCGAGAACGGTCTGCAGGGAATTCCCCGCGACCTGCCGGGCGTCGACCTGTCGGACCCGTTCGTCTTCTACTACGCGGCCCTGCCGGTGGTGCTGCTCGGCCTCGCCGCCGCCTGGCGGATCGTGCACTCCCCGTTCGGCCGGGTGATCGCCGCCGTGCGCGACAACTCCGCACGTGCCCGTGCCCTGGGCTATGCCGCCGACCGCTACAAGCTCGTCGTCTTCACCGTCTCCGCGTTCCTGTCCGGCCTCGCGGGCGGACTGTACGCGGTCAACCACGGGTTCGCCTCACTGCAGGAGGTGTACTGGACGACGTCGGGCAAGGTGGTCGTCATGACAGTCCTCGGCGGCATCGGCACCCTGTGGGGCGGCCTGCTGGGCGCCGGCGCCATCGTCCGCCTGGAGGACTGGCTGTCCACGTCCGGCTTCGAGGAGACCGGCCTGGTCACCGGCGGCGTCTTCATCGTCGTCGTCCTGCTCTTCCGCCGAGGAGTGTGGGGCACACTCACGCACCTGCTGCGCTCCCGTACGCACTCCCCGGCCCTCGACCCGGAACCACACCTGGAGCACGACCACGACGACTCGTCGCAACCGGTGTCGTCGTAGATCTGTGCAGACGGAGCCGGGGCGGCGAGCATCGCAGCCGGGAACGCGTACCGGAACACTCAGGAGGCATCCGTGGACTCGACGACCACACACAGTCGGGCCGATGTGGAGCCCGCGGCGCGCCTGCTGCGCCTGCTGCGCGAAGACGCCGCGCAGAGTGAGTACGACGCCCTCCTCGACCGATGCCCTTCCGAGGACCGGCCTCGGCTCGCCCGGCTCGTCGACGACGCCCTACAGGTGCGGGCGCGCCTGGAGGAGCGTCGCCGCCGGGAGGCCGAGCTCGCCGCGCTCTACGAAACAGCGGGGGACCTGTCCTCACTGCGTGATCTGGAGGCCGTGCTCCAGGCCATCGTCCGCCGGGCTCGGGGCCTGCTCGGCACCGACGTGGCCTACCTGATGCTCAACGACGCTCAACGCGGCGACACCTATATGCGGGTGACCGACGGGATTCGCACCGACGCGTTCAAGCAGGCACGGCTGGCCATGGGCGCGGGCCTCGGTGGTCTTGTGGCCAAGACGGCGGTTCCGTACAACACCTCCGACTACTTCGCCGACCCGCGCTTCGAGCACTGCATCGACGACGTCGTGGGCGGCGAGGGGCTGATCTCCATCGAGGGAGTGCCTCTCAAACTCGGCGAGAACGTCATCGGCGTCCTGTTCGCCGCCAACCGCCGGGTCCGCCCCTTCTCCGAGCACGAAGTGGCCCTGCTCGTCTCGCTCGCCAACCACGCCGCCATCGCCATCGAGAACGCGACCCTCTTCCAGGACGTACGCAGAGCAGTCGACGAACTCACCGAAGCCAACGGCGTCATCCGCGCCCACAGCGAATCCATCGAACGCGCCGCCGCCCTGCACGAGCGGCTCACCACCATCGTTCTCGACGGCGGCGGGATGGCCGACGTGGCGCAGACCCTCGCCGAAGTCCTCGGCGGGAGCATCCTCGTCCTGGACCCCCGCGGCCGCACCATGGCCGCCGCCGGTGACGACCCTCTCGTCGAACAGGCCCGCACCGAAGGAGCGCTCCCGGATCCGTGTCCCGCCGCCCGTGCGGTCCGCGACGCCCGGGTGCTGAGCACGGACGCCCGCCGCACCCGCCGTATCCCGGCAGGCGCCGACGGATCCGCCGCCTGCGCCACTCCCATCGTGGCCGGCAACGAACTCCTGGGCGTTCTGCTGCTCGTCCGCGACCACCTGGACGCCTCAGGGGTACGTTCCCTCGAGCGTGCCGCGCTCGTCACCGCGCTGATGCTGCTCAGCGAACGCACCGTCGCCGAGGCCGAGCACCGGCTGCGCGGCGAGATCCTCGAGGACCTGCTCGGCTCCCCGCACCGGGATCCGGAAGGCCTGCGACGCCGGGCCACCCTGGTGGGCCTCGACCTTCACCGCCCGCACACGGTGTTCGCCGCCCGCTGCCGTGACAGCGCCCATCGGCGACGCATCGCCGATGCCGCGGCTTCGTACGCCGCCCATGCCCGGGGTCTCGCGGGCGAATACCGGGGCGACACCGTCGTCCTCCTGCCGCAGGATCCGGACCCGGACGAGGCCGCCCGCGTCCTGGCCGACCACTTGTCGCGGGTCGTGGACAACCCGATCACGGTCGGCGCCGCGACGGCCGCGCCCGGCCTCGACGCCATCGTCGAGGCACACCACGACGCGGTCCGCTGCCTGGACGTCCTGCTCGCGCTCGACCGCGACGGAGAAGGGGCGTCCCCCGGCGAACTGGGCGTCTACGGGCTGCTGTTCCATCAGGCGGGCCGCGAGGAGCTGCACCGCTTCGTGCGCCGCACCATCGGCCCCGTCCTCGACTACGACACCCAGCGCGGCGGCGAGCTCACCCGCACCCTGCTCGCCTTCTTCGCCTGCGACACCGGCCTGGGCCGCACCGCCGCCGAGCTCTACATCCACGTCAACACGCTCTACCAGCGCATCGACCGCATCACCTCGCTGCTCGGTCCGCAGTGGCGCCACGGCGACCAGGTGCTGCAGGTGCATCTCGCCCTCAAGGTCCACATGGTCCTGTCCGCCGCGTGACCACCCTCCATCGCGACGGCTGGGCTCCTGGGCCGGGTCAGGAAAGGGACTCGGCGTGGCCCTGCCAGGAGTTCCAGAGGCCGGCGTAGGTGCCGCCGTGTTCGAGCAGTTCCTGGTGCGTCCCCAACTCGCTGATCCGCCCCTCCTCCAGCACGGCGATGCGGTCGGCATCATGGGCCGTGTGCAGCCGGTGGGCGATGGCGATCACCGTGCGGCCCTCCAGCGCCGCGGCGAGGGACCGTTCCGCCTGCCGGGCGGCGTGCAGGTTGAGCAGGGCGGTGGCCTCGTCCAGGATCAGGGTGTGCGGATTCGCCAGGACCAGCCGGGCGAGGGCGACCTGCTGCGTCTGGGCAGGTGTCAGGGCGTTGCCATGGAGGCTGATCCGGGTGTCGAGTCCGAACGGCTCGGCCCACTGCCAGGCGTCAACCGCGGTCAGCGCCGCCAAGATCTCCTCGTCGGTCGCGGCGGATTTGGCGATCACCAAGTTGTCCCGCAACGAACCGTCGAAGACGTGGTGGTCCTGGGCCACGATGGCGACCTTGCCGCGCAGTTCTTCCAGTGCCATCTCCGCGAGGGGCAGGCCCCCGAAGGTGATCGTACCGGTGCGGGGCCGGTGGATCCCCGCGAGCAGTTGGCCGAGAGTGGACTTGCCCGAGCCCGAGGGACCGACGAGGGCCAGCCGCTCTCCTTTCACCACGTCGAGATCGATGCCGTGCAGCACGTCGACGCCCGGCCGGTACGCGTACCGCACGTCCCGTATGGCCAGCCAGTTCCCGTTCCCAGCGCTGTGCGGCACGGGCGCGCAGGTGTCCGGGGCGGTCGGCGGGGCCGACTCGGCGATGCCGAGCAGCCGGGCGAGTGCGACGCCCGACATCTGGAGCTCGTTGAGCCAGAACAGCAGGGTGTCGACCGGCCCGAGAAGCTGCTGGATGTACAGGGTGGCCGCGGTCACCGCGGCCAGCGTGACCATCCCGTGGATGTAGAAGAGGCCACCGACGACCAGGGTGATCGCCACGGGCAGGACGTAGGTCGTGTCGCAGATCGGGAGGAACACGTTGCGCAGGCGCAGGGTGTAACGCTCGGCGGCGTAGGACTCGGCGATGTCCTGGTCCACCCGTTCGAGCCGGCGATGTGTGAGCCGGAGAGCCTCCACCGTGTGAGCGCCCTCGACCGTCTCGGTCAGGCCCTCGGTGAGCTGCGAGTACGACGCGCTCTGCCGTACGTGACCGGCGCGGGCCCGGGCCAGGTACCACTTGGAGGCCGCGACCAGGATGGGCACGGAGACAAGGCAGGGCAGCACGAGCAGCGGGCTGATCAGGATCAGGGCACCGAGGGAGACGGCGATCGTCAGCAGGGCGATCAGCGTTTCCGGGATCGCGTGCCGGACGGTGGTGGACAACGTGCCCACGTCCCGCGTGGTACGGGTCACCAGATCGCCGCGGTCGGCGTTCTCGACGGTGTTCAGGTCCAGGGCGAGCATGTCGCGGACGAACTCCTGGCGCAGTTCCCCGAGGACGCGTTCACCCAGTACGGCCGCCGCATACATCGCGAACCTGATGAGCGTCGCCTGTGTGACGCAGGCCAGGCAGATCAGCAGCACATAGTGGGTGATGTCGTTCCGGCCGCGGGCCACCGAGGCGACCAGATCGCCCAGCAGCCACGGCACGGCGAGTCCGGTCGCCGCCGCAAGCGCGTTCACGGCGACGACACCGGCCAGGCCCCGTGGATGGCGCGCGGCGATCCGCCTGGCGTGAGCGCGGACTTCCTTCGCCGACGCGACCGGCAGCGCGTTCACGCAGTCCCCATTTCCCGTGTGACGAGCGAGCGGTACCGCGCGTCCTCCAGCATCTGATGGTGTGGGCCCTCGGTGACCACCTTGCCGTCCTCGACATAGCTCACCCGGTCCGCCTGCCGGAGCAGCATCGTGCTCGTGGTGAAGACGATCGTGGACCGGCCCTTACGGGTCTGCCGCAGATGGGCCGCCATCCGGGCCTCGGTGTGGGCGTCCACGGCGCTGGTGGGGTCGACCAGGATCAGCACCTCCGGATCTGCCATCAACGCCCTCGCCAGGCGCAGCCTCTGCAACTGGCCGCCGGAGAACTGCCGTCCGCCGCTCTCGACGGCGGCATCGAGACCGCCGGGCAGCGCTTCGACGACATCGGAGGCGCAAGCGTGGTCGATCGCCGCGGGCAGGCTGTCCTGCGAACCCTCGCCCAGGTCGTACGGGTCGAGTTCTGCGCGCAGCGGTCCCGCGAAGAACCGGGCGTCGTTCCTGGTGACGAGTATGCGGCGGCGGACCGTCCCGAGCGGCAGGGAGTCCAGCCGCCGCCCGTGGTAGACGGCCTCCGAGTCCGTGTAGCGGCCCAGCCGCTCGGCCAGCATGCCCGCATCTGCCGGGGAGGCGCAGGCGACGGCGGTGAGACCGCCGGGAGGCGCCTTGACGCCCGACACCGGATCGACCAGGAGGCCAGGGCGGGTCGGCACATCGGTGCCGGTTTCGCTGGGTCCGAGCGGCAACTCGGGTTCCAGGCGCAGCAGCCGCGTGACGTACTCGGCCGACACCTGGGCCTTCATCAGATGACTGACGGCCAGAGTCAGGCGGCGCAGCGGCACCGCCAGGAAAGTCGCGTACCCGTAGAAGGCGACCAGCTGGCCCGCGGTCAGCCGGTCCGCCAGGACCTGGTGGGCACCGAGTCCCACCACCAGGACGACGAGCATGCCGGGCAGCAGCGACTTGGCTCCGTCCAGCACCGAATCGAGCTGCGCCACCCGTACCGCGGCGTGTCGTGTGGACTGGGACCTCTCCAGGTACCGGCGCTCGATCACCCGCTCGCCCCCGATGCCGCGCAGCACCCGCAGGCCGTGGACGATGTCGATGGCCTGGTCGGTCAGCGCGCGCTGTCGCTCGTGGTATGTCTCCTGGCGGCGATGCAGGGGCCGGATCAGCTGTGTGGTGATCCAGAGCATGACCGGTACGCCGACCAGGACGACGAGACCGATCCGCCACGACGCGAGCAGCATCACCGAGGCGACGGCGACGATCGAGGCGGCGGCGCCCACGCCCCGCGTGGCGACCTCCATGGCGGTGCCGATCTGCGTCATGTCCGAGACGCTGACGTTCACCATGTCGCCCGTGGACACCCTCTTGGACAAGCCGGCGCCCAGACGGCAGGCGTGCCGGGTGACGAACTGCATCGTCTGGTACCCGGCGCCGATCTTCACCTCCAGCGCGAAGCGGTCCTGGAGCGCGCTCCCCAGCGCCTGGACGACGCCCAGCGCCAGCACAGCCGTTCCCCACCACACCAAGGCGGTCGTGTCACGCGCGGTGACGCCCTCGTCGATGGCCTTGCCGACGATCGCGGGGGACAGCCCTTGCGCGACCGTCCAGACGACGGCGAACACCGAGCCCAGGACGATCGACCGGAGGTGGTCCTTGGCGAGCCACAGCAGATACCCGCGGGCACTGCGGATGTCGGGCGATCCAGGATCACGGTCGGGGAAGCTGCGCATGGTGGCACCTGTTTCGCGACGTCAGGGGAGCGGGGAGTGGGCGCGTCTGCCGACGGTACGCTCAAACGCCGTGTACTCCGGCGGCGTCGAGCACGTTACGCGTGAGCCGGTCCACCGCCGGGTGGTGCAGGTGCCGGGGCCAGTCCGTGGTGCCCCCGTTGAAGATCAGCGCGTCCCCGTGGCGGTGGTAGGCGATCGTGGCGCACCGCGGCGACCGAAGGTGCGGCTCCCGCGGGTCCGAGTACCAGTGCGCGGGCGGCGCGTCGGCCAGCGGAGCGTACGCGAGGACCACCAGGCCGTCGGGTACGTCTTCGACGCCGGTAGGCTGCCAGGGCCGACCGGGCTCGTAGGCGTGGCCGTTGACCTCGTACCCCGCCAGATCGGTCAGTTCGGCGAACGCCGCCAGGTCGACTCCGTCGAGCAGAGCGTCGCCGTCCGGCCGGAACTCGTACGACGCGGCTGGCCGACCCGCCAGCCAACTCGCGCCGCCGTGGCGGAAGCTGAGCCCGATCAGTGACGCCTCCGGGCGGTCGGTGCGCCACCAGAGGTCGCCGACCACGGGGTTGGCCTCGTCCTTGGCCACGCGCAGCTCGCCGTCGCGCACTTCGGTACGCCACCAGCAGGTGTTGCCGCCGAACACCAGGACGTTGCCGCCGCCGGCCACGAACTCCTCCGTTCGCTCCCGGCATTCGGTCGTCCAGTACTCGTCGTGGCCGGCCGATTTCGCGTTGATTCAGCTCGCCATCAACAAGCACCTGTGCGAATCCCAGTGCACGCCCGTCGAGGCAAGCGCGAGCGCGTGGAAGGGAAGCACCACTTGGACGGCCGGCGACACCCACGAGGCTTCCATCACCTCGTCCTACATCTGGGACACCTCCACCAGCGGCAAGACCTACTTCTTCCACCCGGACGTCCAGATCGACGGCGACGAGTACCCGTCGGACGGCAGCCTCCAGTACCAGACCACCGGTTACCAGTGGAGCCTGAGCACATCTAGGGCGACCGACCTCGACACGGTCCGCTGCGACACCGACGTCGACACCACCGGAGGCTGTGTCTTCCCCAACTACGCTCCCACCTACACCTTCAACGCGGCCAGGTACCCGCAGGCCGCCGCGCACGCCTGGTTGATCCAGACCTTCACACCCAAGAGCCCCGGATCCAAGGCGGTCGGGACGCCGCTGTACTACCTGGGCGACACCACCAAGTCCGACCGGAACCGGGACCGCATGTGCCCGACCGGATGGGCGGCCGACAACGGCGACACCAGCGCTCTGGACGGGCCCACCGATGTGCGGCTCAACTGCGACGAGTTCCCCTTCGGCGCCAGCTACAACAGCGGCGGCATGAGCGCCGATGAAGGCGGGATCAACCCGGCCGTCCCCGATGACAGCACCTCCGGAGTGCCGAGCGGAGCGGCCTGTGTCCAGACCTACGCCACGCTGGTCGACGGCACCATGCACGTGTACAACCTCAACGGGACCGTGCCGAGCTGGACCGAGGTCTGCGGGCGCTCGGCCATGTCCGACCGGGACAACCAGGGCTCCATGTCGGTCTTCGGCGGGGCCTACGGGTTCAGCAAGAAGATGCGTCTCATGGACAAGGACGCCTACTGGCTCAACACCGCCATGAGCGGACACTGTGCTTCGGCGAACGCCAACTCGACGTCCGTCAAGTGCACGATGTCGGCGACCAACTGACCTGTGGGGCCGCCCCTTTTGGGGCGGCCTCACACCGATGTCACTCCTCGCGCCATCTGAGAGACCCGTTCACCACCCGCGGGCGCAGAACATCCCAGCTGCCGCGGTCCATTCCGTCGGCGAACGACCTCAACAGCTCGCCCAGAGAAGTCGTCGGATCGGTCTCGTTCGGACTCACTTCGGCATAGCGCAGCACTCGGAATCCGGAAGACCCGGAGGCATCCAGGGCATAGCCGTAGTAGGCGCCTTCAAAGTCCCAGATGACCGGGATCAAGTGGGGCTGCCAGTAGCCCTCGGCCTCCTGTGCCAGGTCCAGCAGCCGGGCGCGCGTCTCGACGATCTCCTCGCAGCCCAGGAGCACCTTGCTGAACGGGAAGATCGCCGAATCCACGTGATTGACCGGTACCACACGTCCGTTGGGGAGGGTCTGAGTAGTGTCTTTCGCGCCGCTGCCGTTGTTCGTCCGCAGCAGCGCCTCGAGCACATCGGGCACCTCGAACCCCAGCGCGTCGCGCAGGCCCGCGATGTCCTCGTCCGTCGCCGGACCGCGCAGCGCCTCCGCTGTGGACGGCGCGTTGGCCGTGATCCAGCGTGCGATTCGCCCCCAGGCCGCCCGCACTTCTTCGATCTCGGACACTCCGGCTACACCGCCTTGGTCTTGATTCAGGACTGTTCGGCGGCGCCGCACACACCATCGGCGTACCACCTGGTTCGCTGCGCCAGATGCTCGTGGCCTTACAGCGGCGCCGTTTCGCGCGGCCTGACTATAGCCGCAGACAGGACGGAGTCAGCCGACGGCCCGGCAGACGCCGGTACTTGACGATTACGTGTACACGACGAAGAATGATCGCGCTCCGTGCTTGACAACGTTGTCTAGGCTTCGAGGAGGCATTCCCGCCCATGAGATGGACTCAACGACTACGCGATGCGGGGTTGGTGGTGGCGACCGCCGTCCTCCTCGGCGGCTCCCTCGCGGTTCCGGCGGCTCGCGCGGCCGTCCCGCCGAGCGCCCCGCTCACCGATCTGGTCAACCCGTTCATCGGAACGGAGAACGAAGGCAACACCTACCCCGGCGCAGCCGTGCCCTTCGGCATGGTGCAGTTCTCGCCGGACACCGGCCACAACACCGGCTACGACTACTCCCAGAACCACATCCGCGGCTTCTCCCTCGTCCACCTCTCGGGCGTCGGCTGCGGCCTGGGCGGCGACCTGCCCGTGCTGCCGACCACGGGTGACGTCACCGAGACGGACTACGCCAAGTACGAGGCGGAGTTCAGCCACGACAGCGAGCGGGCGAGCCCCGGCTCGTACCGGGTCGACCTGAAGACCGGCGTCGAGGCCGAGCTGACCGCGACCGCCCGGACCGGGGTGCAGCGCTACACCTTCCCGGCCACGGACAAGGCCAACGTCCTGCTCAACGCGGGTCAGTCGCTGCACAGGACGATCTCCACCAAGGTCGAGATCCTCGACAACCGCACGGTGCGCACCGCCATCACCGGCAGCGGCTTCTGCCAGGACACCAAGCCGTACACCGTCTACACGGTCACCCGCTTCGACCGCCCGTTCACCACTTCGGGCACCTGGAACGGCGACACCGTCACCGAGGGTTCCAAGGAATCCGTGAGCGCGGGACGCAACGGCGCCTTCGTCCGTTTCGACACGACCAAGGACCGGACGGTCGAAGCGACCACCGCGCTCTCGTACGTGGACGCCCGCGGCGCCGCCCTCAACCTCCGCTCGGAGGGGGGCCGTTCGTTCGACGCCGTGCGGAGCCAGGCGCACCGCACGTGGGAGGACCGGCTCGACGACGTACGCGCCCAGGGCGGCGGAGACACCCTGCGCCGCACGTTCTACTCGTCGCTCTACCGGTCCTTCCTCGCGCCCAACATCGGCAGCGACGCCGACGGTCGCTACACCGGCTGGGACCAGCGGGTCCACCGCGCACAGGGCTTCACCTACTACCAGAACTGGTCGCTGTGGGACACCTACCGCACCCAGTCGCAGCTTCTCTCCCTGCTCGCGCCGCGTGAGGCCAGGGACATGGCGATCTCCGTCATCAAGATCGACGAGGACAGCGGCTGGCTGCCCAAGTGGGGCTACGGCACGGTCGAGACGAACATCATGACCGGCGACCCGGTCACCCCGTTCCTGACCAACGCCTACCAGCAGGGCCTGCTCAAGGGATACGAGGAACGGGCCTACCGCGCTCTGAAGAAGAACGCCGACGGCGTGCCGCCCGCCGATTCGCCCGCGGTGGGCCGCGAAGCCAACAAGGAGTACATCGCGAACGGCTTCGCGCCCTACGTCAAGGACCGCCCGCACGCGAAGCCCGGCGACTCGGACTACGACCACGGAGCCTCCGCGACCCTGGAGTACGCCCTGTCGGACGCCATGCTCGGCGCGATGGCACGGGATCTGGGACACGACGCGGACGCCGCACGCTATGCCGCACGGTCCCAGAACTACCGGAAGATCTACGACGGTACGACCGGCTTCTTCCGCGCGCGGGATGCCTCCGGCACCTTCACCGGACCGGCGGACCCGGCCCTGAGCGAGGGCTTCCACGAGGGCACGTCCTGGCAGTACCAGTGGCTCGTGCCGCAGGACCTGCCGGGCATGGTCGACCTGATCGGCGGCAAGCAGACGGCCAACGACCGGCTCGACTCGTTCTTCGCGTACGAGCAGCTTCTGAAGGACCCCGCGAAGACCGCACGAGAGGTGTGGGTCAACGGCCCGTACGACTACTACAACGCGGACAAGTACAACCCGCAGAACGAGCCCGACCTGATCGCCCCGTACACGTATCTGTCGACCGGTCAGCCGTGGAAGACGACCGATGTGGTGCACGCCGCGCTGACCTTGTTCACGGACGCGCCGACCGGCATGACCGGCAACGACGACCTCGGCACGATGTCCGCCTGGAACGTGCTCTCGTCCATCGGGATCTTCCCGGTACAGCCCGGCTACGACACCTGGGGCCTGTCGACGCCCGTCTTCGAGCGGGTCGATCTGACGCTCGACCGGCGCTACTACCCTCGGGGCGCCCTGACCGTGACGGCGACGGGCACCTCGGACCGTGACCGGTACATCCAGTCGGCGAGGGTCGACGGTTCCTCCTACGGCCGTACGTATCTGACGACCGAGTCGCTCCGAGGCCTGCGGTCGCTCTCCTTCACCGTCGGCGCCGAACCGTCCGGCTGGGGGACGTCCGCCGACGCCGCCCCGCCCGCCCTGGGACCTACGCGGTGACGCGGTCGCGGCGATCGCCCGTGCGCCGGCGCGTCGCGCCACCCCCTCGGGTGCGACGCGGGTAGGGAGGTGGTCCTGGCCGAGGGTGACCTGTGGCGAGAACGGGATGTGGAGGGAGCGAGCCCGGGCTCGGGATCCGGGCTCGCTCTTCTCCGCGTGGCTCAGTACCGCAGCCACTTCCAGGTCGCCGGCCCGACAACGCCGTCGACGCTGATGTGCGCGTGCTGGTTGTGATTCACGCGGCGCTGGAACTCGCGCACGGCCGCCGTGGTGCCGGGTCCGTATTTCCCGTCCACGGAGAGCCGCTTTCCCTTGGGCGTCTTCCAGTGGTACTTCAGCAGGCACTGGGCTTCCTTCACCGCGTTGCCCCTGGAACCGTACTTGAGCGTCTTGTGGCCGCTGTAGTAGCCGCAGGTCCATGTGTCCTGACTGCTCGGCGCCTGCGTGACACCGACCGCGTGAGCGGTTGCGTCCTGCGTCGAGGCCGCGAAGCTGCTGACTGCAGGGCCGACGGCGATGCCCGCGCCCAGGGCCGCAGTGGTGGCGGCCAGAGCGATGCGCTTGCGTGCGTTCATGTCCGGGTTCCTTCCCCGTGTGACGGAGGGCGGCGCGGGGTGGACCGTGCCGTCCGGTCGGTGGTGCGTCACCCAATCTGAGCCGTCGGCCCCCGCCCGGGCCAGGAATCCCTGCGAGGTGGCGCGTACGTGGGACGACTCACGCGCTGACCTGCGTCTTCGTAGTCGTCGCAGACGCCACCGTGGGACGGGGCCGCGCTCGGGGCGGGGCACTCGTACGGGTGTGGAATGTGCGAGGTCGTCGGCACGGGGGTTCGAGGCTGCCATTATCGGCGCAGGGGGTCTGCGGCCCCGGAGCATTCGACGCGTATGGGGTGGAGCATGCCGCGTTGGAAAGAGCTGCCCGACTCGCTCGACCCGCGGGTGCGGCAGTTGATCGTGCAGTTACGTCGGCTCAAGGACCGCAGCGGGCTCAGTCTGGCCTCGTTGCAGGACAAAACCGGCTACAGCAGGTCCTCCTGGGATCGCTATCTCAATGGGAGGAAGCTGCCGCCCCGGGCCGCGGTCCAGGAACTGGCCCGGGTGTGCGGTGCCGAACCGACCCCGCTGCTCGTGCTGCACGAGGTCGCCGAGTCGGCCTGGCAGCAGAACGTTCCGCCGGGGCGGGAAGGCCCGCGAGGGCAGGAGTCCGAAGAACAGCGGGAGCCCGAAGAACAGCAGGGGCCCGAAGTGCGGGGCACCGCACCGGAGTCGGCCCCACCGCCCCCGGCCGGCTCCGCCCCCGCGGGCCTTCCCGCCCCGGCGCGGCACGGGTGGCCGCGACGTCCGATCGTGCTGGCCGGTGCACTGCTGATCGCCCTGGTAGCTCTCGGGGCCGGGCTGGTAGCCCTTAACTCCTGGTGGGGCGATTCCACCCCCACCGCGACATCCCGGACGAACGGTGCCGTCGCGGGTTCCTGGGCGCCCGGGCAGACGTACTCATGCAAAGTCCGCCGGGTGCACGGGCGGCTCACGGCCGGGTACAGCCAGAGCGACAACGGCGAGTACCAGGAGTCGGCGCACGGCTGGCCGGTCGTCGAGGCGCAATGCCTGTTGACTGCGCGCGGGTTCAGCCCCGGTGGCGTCGACGGCGTGTTCGGACCGGCCACGGAGAGCGCTGTCAAGCGCTTCCAGTCGAAGCACCGGCAGGACCCCGGCCCCGATCAGCCGCCCCTGGCCGTCGACGGCATCATCGGCCCGCACACCTGGGGGGTGCTGCGGAAATGACCTCGGGAAACGGCGGTGGGAACAGCGCAGGCGAACGGCGGACGCCAGCCGCGGACGCACCGGAGTGTGTGCGTCTCGCGGAGGGGCTGCGGGAGCTCCGGGCTCGGACCGGCCTGAGCATGACGGAGCTCGCGCAGCGTACCCACTACAGCCGCTCCTCCTGGGAGCGTTATCTCAACGGCAAGGCGCTGCCCCCGCGGCAGGCCGTCGAGGCGTTGAGCGGCCTGGCTCGGCAGCCGGCGGGACGGTTGCTGGCCCTGTGGGAACTCGCCGAACTGGCCTGGAGCGGGCGCGCCTCCGGCGCCGCTTCGGCGCCGGGCTCGGCCACGCAGGGCCCGGCCGCCCCCAAGGCGGCGCCCAAGCCTGCTGTCCCCAAGGCCGCGTCCATGACTGCTGCCCCGGCCGGTGCCCCGTCTCGGTGGCGGTCCGGGCGCGGCCGTATGGTGGCGCTTCTCACCGCGGTGGTGTTGGTGGTCGCAGGCGTGCTGGTGAGTGTGGCGCTGGGCGGAGCGGGAGGGAGGCCGCGGGCCGACCGGAGCGGCCCGGCCTCATCGCCCGTCCCCGGCTGCCGGGGCAGCGGCTGCGAGGGCCGCGACCCCGAGTTGTGCGACCCGTCGGGCCGTGACGTCGCCTCCCACAGCGCCCCTTGGGGCGCCTGGGTGAAGATCCGGTACAGCCGGACGTGCGGCGCCGTATGGGCCGTTGTCTGGCACTCCAAGGTCGGCGATCAGCTGCGCATTTCGGTGCCGCCGGGAGACTCGGCGCCACGGAAGGTCGTCATCCAGGAATTCGACACCGAACGAATGGTGCCCACTCCGATGGCCGCCGCGCGTCGCGTCGAGGGGGCGCGGGCCTGCCTGGTGTCCGTGTCGAGCCATCGGGAGATGTGCTTCCAGGCTTGAGGGCCATGCTGATCCGGGGCGCTGACAGCCGCTTACGGCCTTCCGCTTCGGGTTCTGCGCCGTACCACCGTCACTCCTGCAGGTTCAGCTGCCAGGAGACGCCGAAGCGGTCGTTCACCCAGCCGAACTTGGCGCTGAAGCCGTACGAGCCCAGCGGCATGAGCTCCGTGCCCTGTTCAGCGAGGGCGCCATAGAGGCGGTCGAGCTCGGCCTCGGTGTCGCACTCGACGAACAGCGACACCGCCGGAGTGAACCCGAAGGCGTGCTTGACGTAACTGTCGATGCACATGAACCGCTGTCCGGCGAGGGAGAACGTGGCGCGCTTGACCGTGCCCGCCTCGCCGGGGCCGTCGGCGCCGTAGCGGGAGATGTCGACGACCTCTGCGTCCTCGAACAGCGACACGTAGAAGGTCAGCGCCTCCTCCGCCCTGCCCTCGAACATGAGGAAAGTGGTGATCTTCTGTGGCATCGAGGCCCCTCCTGGGCGGCGACGGGCTCTTGACCCGGTTACGGAGCGGTTCTGTCCAGGTCGAGTCGTCCCATGCGGGCCACGTTCTCCCGATCGTCGGCGTCCTCGCTGGCCTCGGCGGCGAACCAGGCGTCGAGGATCTCCCTGAGGAGAGGCTCGGACGTCAGCCGCAGGCTGAGTGCCAGTACGTTGGCGTCGTTCCAGCGACGTGCGCCGTCCGCCGTGTACGCGTCCGTGCACAGGGCCGCTCGTACGCCCGGCACCTTGTTCGCGGCGATCGACGCGCCCGTACCGGTCCAGCAGCATACGACCGCCTGGTCCGCTGTCCCGGTGGCGACCTCGCGGGCCGCCGCCTCCGAGCAGGCCGCCCACTGTGTGTCGTCCCCGGGGTGCAGTGCCCCGTGCGTCAGCACCTCGTGGCCGCGGCTGCGCAACTCCGTGACGAGGGAGCGGGCCACGGGTTCGTCCATGTCCGAGGAAACGGAGATCCGCATGCCCCGGAGACTACTCAGCGGACGAGGCGGATGCCATCTCCGAGTCCACGTTGGATCCACCCCGTTGATCAGCGCATGTGGGTACCGCCGTTGATGTCGAAGGTGGCGCCGGTGACGTAGCCGCCCTCCTCGCTCACCAGGTAGGCCACGAGGGCGGCGACCTCCGCCGGTCTGCCCAGGCGTCCCACGGGGATGCTTCGGGCCGCCTCGGACACCGCCGCCGCGCCCAGTTCGTCCACAGCCGGCGTAAGGACGGCGGCCGGTGCGACGGCGTTGACCGTCACGCCTTGAGCTGCCAGCTCCCTGGCGAACACCTTGGTGAGCGCCAGAACGCCGGCCTTGGCGGCTGAGTAGTGGGCGCCGGCGAGGGTTCCGCCCTGCTGGCCCGCCAGAGAGGCGAGGTTGACCACGCGCCCCCACCCCCGCCGCCGCATCTGCTGCGCGCACAGCCGGGTCAGGGCGAAGACGCTGCGCAGGTTGGTCGCCATGACGGCGTCCCACTCGTCCAGCCCGATGTCCCATACGGAGCCCGCCACGGTGCGCGCGGCGTTGTTGACCAGTACGTCGGGCGAGTGCCAGGTGTCGGCGACTTCGCGTACCGCCGCCTCCACCGCCTCGATGTCGTCCACGTCGACGCCGAGGGGCAGAGTCGTGCCGTTGTCGGGGTCCAGCTCGCGTGCCAGTCCCGCCACGGCGTCCGCGTCGCGGTCGAGCAGGGCTACCCGCAGTCCCAGCCGGTGCAACTCGGTGGCGATCGCCGCCCCGATTCCTCGCCCGGCTCCAGTGACCAGGGCCACCCGTGGCAACGACGGCTCCCCACTCGCGGTGCCCGTGTCCTCGGCTGTCGTGGTGCGCATGTCTCGGCTCCTCATCAGATGACCGGACTCGGCGGCAGTTTCGCCCCCAGGAGCGCGCGACCGTAGATCTCCTTACTTGTCTGGACGCTGAGCGCGGCGTGCCGCGATGCCGTCTCGATGTCGCGCCACGCTCTTTGGAGGTCCGAGCCGTCTGCGAAGCTGCCCGCGCCGGCGGTGTCGAGCAGGAGGCTCACGGCCTGGCGGGCACACCCCATGGCGTGGGCGGCGTCCATACGGAGCCGGGCCCGGTCGGCGAGCGCCGGGCGGTGGCCGGCGCGGGCCTCGGTGTCCACCTCGTCGGCGGCGCGGAGCAGGTGCAGGCGCGCGGTGTCGATGAGGACGGCAGCGTCCGCCACGTTCAGCTGGTGGGAAGGGGCTTCGGCGACCAGGTGGTACAGCGGTGAGACCGCCCGCTTGCCTTCGGTCGCGGCCTTCACCACCCGATCGAGGGTGGCTGCGGCGATGCCTACGGCGGTCGCCACGAGCGGCAGGTTGATGGAGAGGTGGAAGGTGATGCGCGGTTCGTCGGGATGACGTCGCCGATAGGAGCCGTTCGCCATGTCTGTGAGGGAGATGACGCGTGAGTCCGGCACATACACCCCTTCCGTCACCGCCATGTTGCTGCCCGTGCCTCGCATCCCCGCCATGTGCCATACGTCGTCGACCGTCAGGGCGGACGTGGGGACCAGGGCCATACCGCGCTCCGGGCCACCGCCTTCGTCGTCGGTCCAGGTGAAGCCGAGCAGAGTCCAGGGTGCGTGGTGGATGCCGGATATCCAGGGCCAGCGTCCGCTCAGTGTCCAGCCGTCGTCCGTACGGCGCGCTGTTCCGGACGGGTTGGCCGTACCGCAGACGAACGTGTCCGGGTCGTCTTTCCAGAGGGTCGCACGTTCGGCATCCGGGAGCTGGGAAGCAAAGAGGTTGCCGCCGTATGCGATGGCCACGATCCAGGAACTGGCGGCGCATCCGTGCGCCAGTTCCTCACACACCTCCACCGCGGTACGGACGTCCGCGCCATGACCGCCGTAAGCGGCGGGCGTGCCCAGCCGGAACATGCCGGACTGGCGAAGGGCGGTCACACTCGCGGTGGTGAGCCTGCGTTCGGCGTCCGTGCGTGCGGCTTCGTCGGCGAGGAGCGGAATCAGCGGCCGAACCGCTTCCAACGGGCTCCCCGCATCAGGGTGAAACAATGTTGTCAAGCTCCTCACCTGCGGCGAACCGCTTCAGTTGGCGTCGGATCAGTTCTTCGAGACGGCGCCACAACGAGGGAGTGAACGCGCCGACGTGCGGAGTGATCAGCACTCCGGGTGTCGCCCAAAGCGGGTGTCCCGCCGGGAGCGGCGCCGGATCGGTCACGTCGAGCGCGGCCAGCAGACGGCCGCTGTGCGCCTCCTCCAGCAGGGCGGTGGTGTCGACCACCGCCCCTCTGGACACGTTGACGAGGAGCGCGCCATCCTTCATGCGCGCCAGCAGGTCCGCGTCGAACAGTCGGCGGGTAGCGGGAGTCAGCGGGGTCGCCAACACCACGACGTCCGCCTCCGCGACGAGCCGGGGAAGGTGTGAGACGGAATGCACTGGACCACGGGGAGAATCCCGGTCGTCGCGTGCGACGCGGGTCACCGCGCAGCCGAAGGGGACCAGGAGATCCTCCAGGGCGGAGCCGATGGCGCCGTATCCGACGACGAGCACGGATCGCTCGTACAGGGACGGGAAAACGTTGGGCTTCCACACCCCGAGGTCCTGGGCATGGATGAACTCCGGCAGTCCCCGCAGCGAAGCGAGGATCAGCGTCAGAGCCAGCTCCGCCGTGCTCCGGGCGTGGACCCCTTGGGCGTTGCACAGGGTCACGTGGCCTGGTAGCCGACGCAGTTCGGCTCGCAGCTCGTCGGTGCCGGAGCTGAGAGCCTGGACCGCCTCGAGACGAGTCATGCGGGGGAGGGGCCTGCTGATGGTGCCGATGTCCTGAACCAGTGGCGGGACATAGAACTCCACTTCGGCTGGGTCCGACGGAAAGGCCGAAAGGCCGTCCCAGCGGGCGTAACGCAGTCCGGCGGGCAGGTCGGCGAGACTGGTGAACTGCGTGGGCAGCCATACCTGTCGGGGTTTCGCGGTCATGTCGACGTGTTTTGCCTTCAGTCCAGCTCCGCGGTTCGGGCCACAAGACACGCCGGCCGATACGCGGCCGTGTTGCCGCGGGAGCGGGTCGCGCGCGCTCAGGGATCTCACCGCGAGTGTCCGGTGATCATGGATCATTGACCCGGTGAATGCCTGGTCACCACCTCCAAGGATCGAGCCACAAGCAGTGACCGGACTCGTCGGCACCTTGTGACAGCGAAATGCGTGTGACAACGAGCACACCTTTGATTGGACGGTGTCCTCCTGATTGGACGGCGTCCTCCGCGAATGTGGCACCGCGTGATGAGGCCGGGCGCCGAGAGGCTCCGCCTCCCGGTGAGCGTGGATCCCCTTGCCCGGCGCGAGCGCGAGCAGCGACCCGCCGCCGACCGCCTTCGCGGCGGAGGGGTGGTGAATTCCTTGCGTGTCGCACGCCTGCCGGGCGGGCACCCGGCAGGATCTCCGGAAAGGTGCCAGGCCCCGCCGATAAGCCCCCGAAATGTCGCCAAAACCGTAAATCGGGGAAAGGGTTCCCCCCGGGCGAGCGCACTGGCAGCACAGGTGATGGAAAAAAGATGTGTCCAATGACGGGATAATGATGGGTTCTGCCCCTTCAGAAATGCCCTGGGGGCGGCCTAGCGTTGCGCCCAGGCGAACGGCCCGGCTGTTGGCCGAGCAGTTCTTCTTCGACCTTGGGAGAGGTCTTTCGAAGGTCCTTGGAGCTCCTCGCGGCTCCTTGGAGAAGCACGGACCAGCCTTGACGGTTCTGGAGGGAGAGGGCGATGGCGCCTGCGGAACTGCTTGTCGGAAGCCGATGGCCGGCGTCGGCGGGGTCGGGGCGGATCCGGGACCCTCGGACCCGTCGACACCGACACGGTGGGCCCCGTCCTCGGGGAGCGGGTCACGTTCGTCACCGATCCCTCGCCCGATGACCTGGCGGTCGCCGAGGGCGTCTTCGCCGTGGCCCCGCGCGTGACCAAGGGGCCGCGACCGCTGACCGACCCGGAGGCCACCCTGGCCGCCATGGAGTCGGGCCGGTCGTCGGGCGTCGGACCGGACGTGTCCCACCCCACCCCGAGCCGGCCCGACACCATCCGCTGTTCGTCCACCCCGATGTCGTCCTGACCCCTCATCTGATGGGCATGACGTGCCGGGCGATGACCCTGACCTTCGTCGACGCCGCCCGCGGTGTCGCGGGCGGCGTCGCGGGCCGCCCACCAGCCGCGGTCGCCAACCCCGAGTGGAACCACCGAAAGGCCACAGCATGACCACCTCACCCCTGAACAGGATCGCCGGCGCCCCCATCTCCTGGGGCGTGTGCGAAGTACCCGGCTGGGGCTACCAGTTGACGCCCGAACGGGTGCTGAACGAGATGCGCGAAGTCGGCCTGGCCGCCACCGAGATCGGCCCCGAAGGCTTCCTGCCCGGGGAGCCGGACGCCATGGCCCAGGTCCTCGCCGACCACGACCTCCACGCGGTCGGCGGCTTCACCCCGCTGCTGCTGCACGTGCCCGGACACGACCCGTTGCCCGAGGCCGAACAGCTCCTGGAGAGCTACGCCGCTTCGAAGGCCGAGGTTCTCGTCCTGTCGGCCGTCACCGGCCAGGACGGCTACGACTCGCGCCCCGAGCTCGACGCCGACGGCTGGAAGCTGCTGCTGTCCAACCTCGACCGGCTGGCCTCGCTGGCTGCCGAACGCGGCGTACGCGCCGTCCTGCACCCGCATGTCGGCACGATGATCGAGAACGGCGACGAGGTCCGACGCGTCCTGGAGCACTCGGCGATCTCGCTCTGCCTCGACACCGGGCACCTGCTCATCGGAGGCACCGACCCGGCCGAGCTCACCCGCCAGGCGCCCGAGCGTATCGCCCACACCCACATGAAGGACGTGGACGCCTCCCTCGCCGCCAAGGTCCAGTCCGGACAGCTCAGTTACACCGAGGCCGTGCGCAAGGGCATGTACCGCCCGTTGGGCGCGGGAGACGTGGACGTCCAGGCCATCGTCACCCACCTCAGCGCACGCGGCTACGACGGCTGGTACGTCCTGGAACAGGACACCATCCTGACCGAGGAGCCCAAGGCGAAGGGGCCGGTCGAGGATGTGTGGGCCAGCGCCGAACATCTGCGCGCGGTGCTGCGCGCGGTCGCGTAGCCGTATGCGGGCCTGATGGGTCCTTGATGTCTTCTGAGGGATTGACCGGCACGTGCGGGGCGTCCAAGAACGCCGAGGCGACTTGCTGTCTGTTCTTGTCGCCTGTTCTTGGCACTGCCATTCGTTGCGTGCCGGCGTCTTTTCCGAACATGAGGAATCCAGGAAACAGAAATGGCCGCTGACAAATTTCAGGCCCGCACAAGCCCGGGCCGACGCCCTGGATGCCGCCGTTGACGAGGACGACCCTGTCCTCGAGCAGTCCCATGAGCGCTGTGTCCTTTTCAGCTCCGGCGGCGCTTGGCGGCCGCCCGCAGTTCCTGGCGCAGCCGCTCGGGGTCCCAGTCCTCGGTGACGGCCTGCCAGACGGTGTCCGCCTGGGAGGGCGGGGCGAGACCGTCCACCGGCGGGTCGAGGTCGAGGTCGGTGGGGAAGGGGTAGCCCTCGGCGGTGGCCGCGATCACGCGGCGCAGCCAGTCCTCCGAGACGCCCTCGGACTTGCGGCTCAGCAGCACCGGGAACAGCGCGTTCGCCATCGCCTGGCGGTCCACCGTCTCCATGGCGCGGCCGAAGGCGGAGGAGATCTGCAACAGATTGGCCATGCGCCTGATGTCGGTCGAACGGTTGTGCCCGGCGGCGTGGAAGAGCGCCGGGTTGAAGAAGACCGCGTCGCCCTTTTCCAGGGGGAGTTGGACGTGGTGGGCGTCGAAGTACTCGACGAACCGCGGGAGTCGCCAGGCGAGATAGCCGGGCTCGAACTTCTGCGAGTGCGGAAGGTAGAGGGTGGGGCCGGACTCGACGGGCATGTCGCAGTGGGCCACCGCGCCCTGCAGGGTCAGGACCGGAGAGAGCCGGTGGACGTGCGCGGGATAGGCCGCCGCCCGCTCCTGGGAGAGGAAGCCGAGGTGGTAGTCGCGGTGGACGTTCTGCGCCGCGCCGCCCGGGTTGACCACGTTGACCTGTGAGGTGACCTGGTAGGCGGGACCCAGCCAGGCCTCGGCGATCAGCTCCAGAACGTCGTTGGCGTAGTAGTCGGCGAACACCTCGGGCGCCCGTACGGCCACCTTGTCCAAGGCGTTCCAGACGCGGTCGTTGGCGCCGGGCTTGGCGAAGTGGTCGCCGCGGGCCGTGCCGCTCGCGCGCTCCTCCTCGATCAGCGTGCGGAAGGCGTCCGATGCCCGGTCCACGACGGCCGCGTCCGGGAAGGCGCCCTTGAGGACCACGATGCCGGGCCCGTCCGACAGGGCCCGGACCAACTCGTCCTGCACGCTCCGACGACCCTCCGGGGAGCTCGCCAGAGAGCGGAGCCGATCGCTGTCGTAGAGCGGGACGTTCTGTTCGACCCGCTCGGCCGAGGGGTGGTCGGCGGGGTCGGTGCGCTGCTCCACGAGTGAGCGGAACACGTCGAGATCGCAGTCCGCCTCGGTCAACCAAGTGCGCGCTCCTGCGGTTACGGGAGACATCCGAGTCCTTTCGCAGTCCGTGCATTTCTGCCAGTCTTGAGAACCCGAACCCATCATTCAATGCTTATCGGTGCATCAAAAATCCATCAACGGCCTTTGGGGTCAGTCATGCGACACCGCTACCCGATCAGGGAAATCGCCCGGCAGGCCGGACTGGGCACGGCCACGGTCGACCGCGTCCTCAACCAGCGGGGCAACGTGACGGAGAGCACCATCAGGGAGGTGCACGAAGCCATCAAGGACCTGGACCGCCAGCAGAGCCAGGTCCGGCTCGGGGGCCGCACCTTCATGATCGACATCGTGATGCAGACCCCGGAGCGGTTCTCCACCGCGGTACGGGACGCACTCGAAGCCGAACTGCCCTCCCTGCATCCCGCACTCGTGCGCTCGCGCTTCCACTTCCGCGAGACTTGCCCTCCCGCCGAACTGATCGGAACCCTGGACAAGATCGCGAAGCGCGGTACGCGGGGTGTGATCCTCAAGGCCCCCGACGAACCGGAGATCGCGGCTGCGGTCGCCCGGCTGGCCGCGGCCGGCATCCCCGTCGTCACCCTGGTGACCGACCTGCCCCACAGCGCGCGCCTGGCGTACGTCGGCATCGACAACCGCGCGGCCGGCGCCACCGCCGCCTACCTCCTCGGACAGTGGCTGGGCAAACGGCCCGGCAACGTGCTCACCACCATCAGCCGGGGCTCCTTTCGAGGCGAGGAGGAACGCGAGATGGGCTTCCGTGGCGCGATGCGCCTCGCCGACCCCAGGCGATCCCTGGTGGAGGTCACCGACAGCGACGGCCTGGACGCCACCCAGCACGATCTCGTCCTGGAGGCGCTCGAGCGGGACGAGGACATCATCGCCGTCTACTCCGCGGGCGGGGGCAACCTCGCCACCCTCGGCGCCTTCGACGTACTCGGGCGGGAGTGCGCGGTGTTCATCGCCCACGACCTCGACCACGACAACACCCGCCTGCTGCGCGAGGGCCGCCTGTCCGCGGTCCTCCACCATGACCTGCGCCAGGACATGCGCCGCGCCTGCCAGATCATCATGCGCGCCCACAAGGCGCTGCCCGACGACGGCCCGTCGCTGCCCTCGGCGATCCAGGTGGTCACGCCGTTCAACATGCCACCAGGTGCTCCGTCCGTGCCGGTCGTCGACTGAAACCCGCTCCGAGCCTTCGCGCGGTCGGTGACGCTCGCGGCCCCCGCGGGCGGACAGCCTCCCGCGGAGGAGACGACTCCGCCGGACAGGTCCTGGCGGCCGGCCGAGTTCCGTCACCGTCGACCCGCTGTGCACACGGGATCGGCCACCCGGCGCGAGAGGAAGATCACCCCACGTGGCGCGGTCTTGGCCCCGTACCCGACACGCGGTACGGTCGGTGCGATATCGACGACGGCAAGACGGAAGCCGGTGGGAAACCGGCACGGTCGCGCCACTGTGAACGAGAAGCTCCAACCCGCTGGGACCTCTTGTGAGTCAGACCCGTAGCCGTCGTCCAGTGCACCACCGAGATGGGACGCGAACTCCCGAGGAGGTCCTGCCATGGCGCAGACCGTCGCCCAGCCGACAGCCACCACCCCCGTCGTTCCCGCCAAGCTGCCGCTCAAGGCGATAGCTCCGTGGGCGGTCTTCTTCGGCATTCTGATGCTCGTCCTGCTGTACTTCGTCGGCGCCGAACAGGGCGCCACCGCCGTCGTCTCCGGTGAGGACGTCCACGAGTGGGTGCACGACGCCCGCCACCTGCTCGGTTTCCCCTGCCACTGACCGAGGGGAACCCCAGCACCGTCATGAACTCCGCAACGGTAAGAAACCTTCTCGTGCGGGGCATGCTCGCCGGCCTCGGTGCCGGCCTGCTCGCCCTGCTCGCCGCCTACTTCCTCGGCGAGCCGAACGTCGACAGCGCGATCAGCTTCGAGGAAGCGCACTCCCACGAGCACGAGATGGAAGTCGTCTCCCGCTCCTTGCAGTCCACCGCCGGTCTCGCCACCGGCGTCCTGCTCTACGGCGTCGCCTTCGGCGGCATCGCGGCGCTCGCGTTCTGTTTCGCGCTCGGTCGCGTCGGCCGGTTCGGCCCGCGGGCGACCGCACTGCTGCTGTCCGGCTGCGCGCTGCTGGCCGTGTACGTCGTGCCCTTCCTGAAGTACCCGGCCAACCCGCCGTCGGTCGGCAACGCCGACACCATCGGCAAGCGGACCACGCTGTACTTCCTGATGATGCTGCTCAGCGTGCTCCTCGCGATCGCCGCCACCATCCTGGGCAAACGGCTGGCACCCAGGCTCGGCACCTGGTACGCCACCGTCTCCGCGGTGGCCGCCTTCGCCGTCGTGATCGGTCTGGCGTATGCCTTCCTGCCGGTCATCAATGAGGTGCCGAAGGACTTCCCCGCCACCCTGCTGTGGCGGTTCCGTCTCTCCGCGCTGGCCATCCAGACCGTCCTGTGGGGCGGATTCGGCCTGGTCTTCGGCGAGTTGGCCGAGCGGTTGCTGAATCCCAAGCCGGTGACGGCCACCGCGAGCCGGTCGGTCGCCGTCCCCAACTGACATGACCCGACACACGAGTGAGGGCCCACGGAACCTTCCGGGGGCCCTCTCGCGTTTTCCGGTGTCGCCGACGGAGCCAAGGGGCCGGAGTTGGAGCCGGACTCGGAGTTGGACGTCGATGCGGATGCCGGCTGCCCGCGCTGCGCGATAGCCGAACTGCTGCGTCGTCACCGGGACCTGGCCTCCTGAGCCGTTGGTGATGGCCCGACCGGGCATCGAGGAGGGCGGCGTGCTTGGCGAGGCGTCTGACGTGCGGCTGAGACGCGCGCGTCACGGCCGGAACGGCATGCCGCTCGGTCTCCGAACCGTCGGGCGCCGTGGAGTGTGTTCCGTGGAGGAAGTGGTGAACCGGTGAAGGATTGACGGGAGTTGTTAAAAGTTGGAAGAATCCAGCTCGCTTCGCCGCGTCTGAAGTGAGCGGAGCGACACAAGTGGTTTGGGCGGCATCTCTTCCGCCGGTTCTTCCATTGCTTCTCGCGTTGATCCGTGCGTTGGTCCCTCCGCTGGTTCATCCACTTCTGTCGTCCGTGTCGCCGTCCGCGTCGGTCACTCGCGCGAAGTCACCTCCCACACTCTCGATTTCACAGAGGCTCATCTTGTCGCGTTCGCAACACTCCAGAACTCTGGCTGTACTCGCCGCAACCACATTCGCCACCGTCACCGTACCCGTGCTCGGGGCGGGGGCGGCGAGTGCCACGACCGCCGGGGCGTGCGAGTCCGCCACGGTCCAGTACCGCATCGTCGGCGCCGACGGAAACGTCGTGGGCGCGGACTGGACCTCGCAGGGCGGGTTCCATCTCTGGGACACCGTCCCCGGGAGCGTCCAGGTCCGGCTCGCTCCGGGGCAGACCGTCGGGGAAGGCTGCAAGTACCCCGTGTCCCTCGCCGAATACACCACCGAGGGGCCGAACTGGTACGTCTCCGGACACCAGAGCCTGGTCGACAAGGCCACGGTCTATCTCACCGCCGACGACGTCGCCGGTGCGGACGACGCGAAGCGGACCTGGCAGAAGCTGAGCGTGAAGTCGCCGGACTGCTACGGCCAGATCGACCTGTACGGCGATGACGTCACCTACGACGGCAAGACGGGGGAGGGGCACGGTCCCCTGCCCTACGAGCCCGACAACGTCGTCACCCCCTACCACCTCATAGCGGCGTGGAACGGTGGCGAACAGCCGTGCGCCCCCGGCTCGTCGGACTCGCCCACCCCGACACCGTCGGAGTCGACCCCGAGCACTCCGGCCACGCCGGTGACGCCCTCGACCCCCGCGGGCGGACAGCCTCCCGCGTCGGAGACGACCCCGCCTCCGACCAGCCCCAAGCCCTCCACCCCGCCTCACACGACGCCGGACGTGCCCCCGCTGGAGTCGACGCCGCCGGCCACCCCCAAACCGTCGCCCAGCGACAGCGGGCCCCCGCTGGCGGAGACGGGTGCGAGCGCACCGGTCGGCACCATCGCGGGCGGCGCCGCCCTGGTGGTCGCCCTCGGCGCCGGGGCGGTGTACGCGTCCCGCCGCGCACGCCGCTCATGACAACGGCACGAGGGATCACCATCGTGGCGTAAGGCAGCCCGACGACTCCGCCTCCGCGGCCGGCACCGCTCGTGCCGTCGTGGAGGCGGAGCTGCCGCGTCCGCGTCGTCAGCGGGCGAACTTCTTGATGGCGTCCGGGCTGACCGGAGTGAAGAAGTTGACGAGGTTGCCGTCGGGGTCGCGCAACAGCAGCGAACGGTTGCCCCACGGCATGGTGGTGGGCTTGTTGACGAAGTCCGCCACGAAGCCGGTCAGGTTCTCGTACACACCGTCCACGTCGTCGACGAGGAATTCGATGATCACGGAACGGTTGTCGGACGGACGGGCGGCGTCGGGCGCGAACAGCGGGACGGTACGGGTGCCGGCGATCGCGAGAGTGGCGGATGCCGTCCTGAGCTCGGCGAAGTCCTCGTTGGACCAACTCGCCCGCAGGCCCGTCGCGCGCTCGTAGAAGTCGACGAGGCGCGCGACGTCGCCCGTGATGACGCGGATCGAGAAGAAGTCCACGGTGATGATCTCCCGGTCGGTTCGGTTCGGTTGGCTGGGTTCGGATGCGCTGGGTTCGGTTGCCCTGGGCTGCGCCGGGCCTTTCCCCGAACAAGAGGCTAGGAGGGATAGCGGACAGATTCCGCCCGGTATCGAGGGGATACTTCTGAGCATGACCCGGCCCACAGCTCGCGTGCTCACCCTGCTGGAGCTCCTGCAGTCGGGCGGCATCCGGACGGCGGCCGAACTCGCCGACCGGCTCGAGATCGACGAACGCACCGTGCGGCGGTATGTGGACCACCTGATCGACCTCGACGTGCCCGTCGAATCGGTGCGCGGCCGCTACGGCGGGTACCGGCTCGCCCCCGGCCACCGCATGCCTCCGCTGATGCTCGGCGACGACGAAGCGCTCGCCGTGCTGCTCGGCCTGATCGCCGGTCGCCGAGCCGGACCGCCGACGGCCACGGGTACCGCCAACGAGACGGCCACGGCCAAGATCCGGCGGGTCCTGCCCAAGCGCCTCACCCGACGGCTCGACGCGGTGCTCGACTCCCTCGCCTTCACCACCGCGCCCGACGAGACGGCCGCACCGGAGAGCGCGGTCCTGCTCCCGATCGCCGACGCGGTCCGCCATCGCCGGCCGGTCTCGATCAGGTACACCGCCGGAGACGGCCGGCGCAGCGCCCGCACGGTGCACCCGTACGGTCTCGTCGTCCACTCGGGCCGCTGGTACGTGACGGGTGTGGAGCCCGAGACCGGTGAGGACCGGACGTTCCGGCTCGACCGCGTCGCGGAGGTGAGGACCCTGCCCGGCTCCTTCGAGCGGCCCTCGGGGCTCGATCCGGCGCAGCGCGTCCTGTCGGGATTCGCCGAGGCTCCGTACCGGCACGAAGTGATCCTGCGGATCCAGGGGACGGTCGAGCAGATCCGCGCCCGGCTTCCGGCAAGCGTCGCGATCGTCGAGGAGCCGTCGGAGGCAGGCCGCGCGGACGGCGAGACCGAGCGCTGGTTGCGCGTCCGACTGCGGGTGGAACGGCTCGACTGGCTGCCTCCGGTGCTCGCGTCGCTCGATCGGCCTTTCGTGATCGAGCGACCGGACGAGCTCCGGGACCTCGTCGTCGCGCTCGCCGACCGGCTCGTGAACTCCGCGCGGCAGCGCCCGCCCGACGCGTGACCGATGCCGTGATCCCGCCACAACAGGCACAGCCACCACACCGGCCACAACGGACACACCGGCCACAACCACCACGGCCGGTGCCGGCGCGGGGTCGTCCCGGTGTCACGCGGGCAGCGGCTGTTCGGCCCAGATGGTCTTGCCGGTGGGGGTCTGGCGACTGCCCCAGCGCTCGGAGACCTGGGCGACCAGCAGCAACCCGCGCCCGCCCTCGTCGAAGACGCGGGCTCGGCGCATGTGCGGGGCGGTGCCACTGCCGTCCGAGACCTCGCAGATCAGCGTGGAGTCGCGGATGAGCCGTAGCTGGATCGGCGCGTCGCCGTACCGGATGGCGTTGGTGACCAGCTCGCTGACGATCAGCTCGGTGGCGAACGCCGTTTCCTCCAGCCCCCAGGTGGCCAGCTGTTCGCCCGCCACCTTGCGGGCTCCGGCGACAGCGGCGGGGTCCCGCGGCAACTGCCAGGTCCGCACCTGCTGGGAGTCGAGCGCGGAGGTACGGGCCAGGAGCAGGACGGTGTCGTCGGCGGGACGGCCGGTCAGCACGGTGTTCAGTACCTGGTCGCAGGTCTCCTCCAGGGTGTCGGCCGGGCTGCCGAGCGCCCGGCGCAGCAGCCCGAGCCCGACGTCGATGTCGCGGTCGGCGGCCTCGACCAGGCCGTCGGTGTAGAGGGCGAGCAGGCTGCCCTCGGCGAGCTCCACCTCCGTGGACTCGTACGGCAGGCCGCCGAGGCCGAGCGGCGGTCCCGCGGGCAGGTCCAGGAACCGCACGGTGCCGTCCGTCGTGACCAGGGCGGGCGGCGGATGCCCGGCGCGGGCCAGGGTGCAGCGGCGGGACGCCGGGTCGTACACCGCGTACAGACAGGTGGCCCCGATCTCTCCCGATGTCTCCCCCGTCCGCCCGCGCGCCTCGGGTCCCTCCTCCCGGTCGAGCCTGATGACGAGGTCGTCGAGCTGGGTGAGCAACTCGTCGGGGGCGAGATCGACGTCCGCGAGAGTCCGTACGGCGGTCCGCAGGCGCCCCATCGTGGCCGAGGCCTGGATGCCATGGCCCACCACGTCGCCCACGACCAGGGCGACCCGCGCGCCGGACAGCTGGATCGCGTCGAACCAGTCCCCTCCGACCTCCGCTCCCGAACTGGCCGGGAGGTAGCGGTAGGCGACCTCCACCGCGGTGAGCGCAGGGGACCGCTCGGGCAGCAGACTGCGCTGGAGCGCCAGCGCCGTGCGGCGTTCACGTGTGTAACGGCGGGCGTTGTCCACGCTCACCGCCGCCCTGGTCACGATCTCCTCGGCGAGCAGCAGGTCGTCCTGCCCGAAGGACTCCGGCGTCCGGTGCCGCAGGAAGTGCACCATGCCCAGGGTCACTCCCCGGGCCCGCAGCGGGACCATCATCACCGAGTGGATCAGGTACTTGCCCACGGTCTGGGCGCGGGCCGGGGAGGATTCGACCCACGCCCGCAGCGCCGGATCGTCCGACCGATGCCGGGTGCCCCGGCCGTCGACCAGCGTCAGCACCGGTAGTGAATCCGCCGGGTAGACAGATGTGCCGCCCGGGGGGACCACCGACTCCGGGCAGCCCTCCAGTACCGATCGCTGCGCGGCGCGGCGGACCGTGACCGGTTCGCCGGGCGGTACCGACTGGGGCTCCTCACCCTGCGCCACGGATTCCAGCAGATCCACGGTGACGAAGTCCGCGAACCCGGTCACGGCCACCTCGGCCAGCTCCTCGGCGGTCCGGGTCACGTCCAGCGCGCTGCCGATACGGAGGCTGGCGTCGTTGAGCACGGCCAGGCGGCGGCGGGCCCAGTACTGCTCGGTGGTGTCGAGCACGGCCGCCGACATCCCTTGCACCGCGCCGGTCTCGTCCTTCAGCGGCGACAGGAACATCGACCACGCATGCTCCCGGGTCTCGCCCGGAGCCTGGCCGTGCTGCTCATGGAAGATCACCTCGCCGGTGCGCAGCACCTCCCGTTGGAGGCGGTCGTACTCGTCGAAGGGCCAGCTCGGCTCGATACCCCACAGAGTCAGACCCCGCATCTCCTCCTCGGTCCTGCCCATCACCTGCGTCATGGCCTGGTTGGCGGCGACGAGCCGCGCCTCGCGGTCGTAGACGGCCACCGGCAGCGGGAGCTGTGCCAGCGTGCAGTCCCACATCGCGGCCGCATTCGGGTCGGACGGTCCGGCAGGGTTCGTCAGCGTCGCACCGGTCACGAGCCAGAGCCTCCTGCGCGCCGCGTCCACCAGCGGCGCTCCCCGCAGCCGCACCACGACACGGCCCCCCTCCCGGTGCCGCAGTGCCACCTCGGTGGCCCACTGGCGTCCGTCGGCGATATGGCGCCGCGCGGAGGCGGGCAGGTCGGCGGCGAGCAGGTCGGTGGCGGGGCGGCCCACGATCTCGTCGGCTTCGTATCCCAGCAGCTGCCTGGCTCCGGCACTCCACACGACGACCGCCCCACGGGCGTCGATGACGGCCGCGGAGTCCTCCGGTACCGGCCACGGCGCCGTTCCTGCGGATGCGACGTGCTCGCTGTCCATGGGCGCTTACCCTCGTCCTCGCTTCGGTGGAGGCCCGAGGGGCGCCTGGGGAGCCAGGCGTACATCACGGGCGTCCTTCTCCAGCCTCCCGCGACGCCGTTGCGCCCTCAAGCCAGGGCGCGCCGACCGTACGCCGGATCGGTGCGCGCGGTCGTGCGGGGTGGCGCACATCCGGGGTGGTGCACGCCTTGCCCGTGCGGTGTGTCCGGAGCAGGCTGGTCGTATGGGTGGTCAGGAGGGCCCCACGCTCATCACGTCGGTGCAGCGGGCGTTTCGTCTGCTGGAGGCGGTCGGCGCGCACGAGAACGGTGTGCCGGCGAAGCAGCTGGCGCGGGAGACGGGCCTGCCCCTGGCGACGGCGTATCACCTGCTGCGGACGATGGTGCACGACGGGTACCTGCGGAAACTGGACGACGGCGGGTTCGTGTTGGGGGACAAGGTGCAGTCCCTGCACAGCACGGGGCGTGGACAGGCGTTGCTGGGGCGAGTGCGTCCCGTGCTGGCCGCGTTGCGGGACGAGCTGGCGACGGCCGCGTATCTGACCTTCTACGAGGAGGGTGAGATACGGGTCACGGAGATCGTCGACGGTCCGCGGGCGCCGCGGGTGGATCTGTGGGTCGGGTGCGAGGACGCGGGGCACGCGACGGCGCTGGGCAAGTGTGTGCTGCGGGAGCTGGACGACGAGTCGCGCCGGGAGTATCTGTCGCGGCATCCGCTGTGGGATCTCACGCCGCGGACGATCACGAGTCCTGTGGAGCTGTTGCGACGGCTGGACTCCTCGCCGGTGGCTCCAGGGGTCATGGATCTGGAGGAGTACGCGCTGGGCACGGTGTGTGTCGCGGTGCCGGTGTACAGCGGGGACACGCTCGGCGCGCTGGGTGTGTCGCTGCCCGCCAGCCGGGTCTCCCGGCTGGAGGAGGTCGTGGAGCGGCTGATCCCGACCGCGAACCGCGTGACCAGGAGCCTCTCGCTCACTATCTGAAATCCCTGTCCTTGTCGCGTCCGAGCTGAACCCGTTTCCTGGATGAAACGGACATTTCCGGAGTGCGTGCGGCGCACAGTGAGGACTGCGGACGAAACATGACTCAGGCCCGAGACCATGGTGGCGACCACTGGCCGATAGGGCCGTTGAGGAACCGAGTGGCCGGTCCCGGGGCTTCGGCGCGGACACGCGCCGCCGCACACGTGGCCTCCGGTACCCCCGTACTGCCCGTGCTGATCGTTCTCGCCGTCGTGCTCGTCGACCTCTGCGGCGGAGCGGGGATGATCTGGCTGCCACTGCTCGCGGCCGGGCCGGCGCTGGCCGCCACCACCAGCGGACCGCGCGGAGTCTTCTGTGTCGGTCTCCTCGCCGTGGTGCTGGGCGCGGTGGTCGGAGCCCGGGACGGTGTCCCGGGCCGCGAACTGGTCGCCGTGCTGTCCGCGCTGGCGGCCGTCACTCTCGCGAGTGGTCTGTCCGGCGCGCTGCGAGGGCGTCGTGAACGGGTGCTCGCGGCCGTCCGCTCGGTCGCGGAGGCCGCCCAGCACGCGCTTCTCAGGCCGGTACCGGCGACAGTCGGCCCGTTCCAGGTGGCCGTCCGCTACAGCGCCGCGGCGGCGGAGGCCCGTATCGGCGGCGATCTCTACGCACTCCTGTCCACTCCGTACGGGGTCAGGATGATCGTCGGCGATGTGCGCGGCAAGGGCCTGCCGGCCGTGAGCACCGCAGCCCTCGTACTGGGTGTCTTCCGCGAGGCCGCCTACGACGAGCCCGATCTCCTCGCCGTCGTCGCCAGGATCGAGCGGAGCCTGGCGCGCAACCTCGGCTGCGACGACTTCGTCACCGCCGTGGTGGCCGGATACCCGCAGACGGGGTATCTGGAGGTGGTGAACTGCGGGCACGCGCCTCCGCTGCTGGTACGCGCATCCGGAAGCGTCGTGCCGGTGGATCCCACCCATCCGGCCCCGCCGCTCGGCCTGCGCGCTCTCACGGGTGAGACTCCCAGCCTCCAGGTGCTGCCCTTCGCCGACGGGGATCAGCTGCTGCTCTACACCGACGGGGTCACCGAGGCCCGCAACCACCGCCGTGAGTTCTATCCGCTCGCCGAGGGACTGGCGCGCCACTGGTGCGACGAGCCGGCGCGCACCCTCACCGCGCTCCACGACGAACTGCTGGCGCATGTGGGCGGCCGACTGCACGACGACGCGGCGCTGCTCCTGCTCCACAAGCCGGCCGTTCCGGCAAGGGTGGTCGCCGATCCGGTGGTTGCCGACCCGCCCGTCGCCGCCCCGGTGGTCGCCGATCCGCCCGTTCCCGCCCCGGTCGTCTCCGACCTGGGGTCCGACGCCGGTCGCGACGGCTGCCCCGGCTCCGTCCCGTCCCGGGGCAGCCGAAGCCGGGTCGTCGAGCGGACCGGCGTAGCGGCGGCCCCGGGTGTCCCGCTCGGCTCCTTCGCACAGTGCGGCCGGAATGGAGGATGCTGACGAAGGCCGCCGCGAGGCGTCGGTCAGCGGGCCGTGCCGAAGTCCTGCGTCCAGTAACTGCCGGGCTGCGCGAGCCCGACGCCGATCTCCTTGAAACCGCAGTCGAGGATGTTGCGCTTGTGGCCGGGGCTGGACATCCAGCCCGCCATGACCTGCTCGGGGGTGGAGTACCCGTACGCGACGTTCTCGCCGTACGCGCTCCAGCTGTAGCCGGCAGCCGTGATCCGTTGCCCCGGATCCGAACCGTCGGAGCCCGTGTGCGACATGTTCTGGTGGGCGGCCATGTCCGCGCTGTGATCCTGGGCGGCCTTCGACAGCTTCTCGTTCAGGGTCAGGGCGGAACAACCGACCTTGCCGCGCTCGCTGTTGACCAGGGCCAGGACGCTGGCCACGGCGGCGGACGCCGGGGCTGCCGTGGTCGTGGTGCTCGGGGACGCGGTGGCCTCTGGTGTGGCGGGTTCGGTTGAGGTGGGCGCCTCTGGTGTGGCGGGTTCCGTGGAGGCGGGTGTCGCGGGTTCCGTCGAGGTGGGTGCCTCGGGTGCGGCGGGTTCCGTCGAGGCGGGTGCTGCAGGTGTGGCAGGCGCGGTGGTGGCCTGCGAGGTCGGCTTGTGGGTGCGCGGGGTCCAGCCGCCGCCCTTCCACCGCTCCTGCAGGGACGCGTTCTGCCAGTTCCGCCCGTTCTTCGAGCCCTGCCGCTGACCGCTTGATCCGGGGTCCCCGGCGCTCTGGTCGTTCATGCATGCCATGGCGGCAGTGGGTATCGCCAGCGCGCTGAGCACGACGGCAGCGATGGTTATCTGCCGGTGGCGCGTCTTCCTGCGGTGCTTGCTCATGCGGCCTCGCTCAGTCGTCGCGGGGGCGCCACCGGTTTGGCCGGCTCGGCACGGACACTGTGCCTGAGCTGTGGTGACGCCGTCTGGGGCCGACATTGTTAAAACCTGAGTGAGTGCGCGGCAATGACCCCCCACTACTACCAGGCCTCGTAGAGCTCGAACGCCCTTGAATCGGACTCACGGGTGTGCTGACCCGGCTGACCGGAGTGCGACAACGTCTGACGCTGCGTCAGGAGGCCCCGTGTGCCCGGCGGACGGTGAGGTGAAAACACCTTTGGCGTATGTCAAAGGTGCATGCGTGCCGTATGTCTGTTTCCGGGTGGCAAGTCTGCCTATATCGCCCAGGTGTCATGTACTACCGCACCACGTTGACAGCGGAAGTCGGCGTGACGGATGTCACGCCGAGCTGCCGCAACCATTCCCGGTGGGGGCGATGTTCGACCGACCGCGTCAGCTGTCGTAGTCGACGGCGAGCGTCTCCGTGACCGGGAACGACTGACACGTGAGGACGTAGCCCGCGTCGACCTCGGCGGGTTCGAGGGCGAAGTTTCGGCGCATGTCGGCCTTGCCGTCGGTGACCAGCGCCCGGCAGGTGCCGCACACACCGCCCTTGCAGGCGAAGGGCAGGTCGGGACGGGTCTTCTGGGCGCCATCGAGGATGCTCCGACCTCGGGGCAGGGCGGAGGTCGTGGACCGGCCGTCGAGCGTGATGGTGACCTCGCTGACCGGGCCCTCGGTCGCCGTGTCCTGGTGGTGCACCTCCCGCACGGGCTCGTCGTCGGCGTAGAACAGCTCCTGGTGCACCCGGTCGCCCGGCACGCCGAGTCCGGCCAGCACCTGCTGGGCATCGCGGACCATGCCGTGCGGGCCGCACAGCCACCAGTGGTCCGCGCCCGTCACGTCGACCAGCGAGTCGACCAGCGCCGACAGCCGCGCGGCGTCCAGTCGGCCGGAGAGCACCTCGGCCTCGCGCGGTTCGCGGGAGAGGACGTGGGCGAGCTGGAAGCGGGCCGGGTAGAGGTCCTTCAGATCGGCCAGCTCGTCGGCGAACATCACGGTGTCGGTGCGCCGGTTGCCGTAGAAGAGGGTGACGGTGGAGCGCGAGTCCGCGGCCAGGACCGACTCGGCGATGGAGAGCATGGGGGTGATGCCGGAGCCCGCAGCGATCAGCACGTGGTGGCCAGGGGCGGTGAGGTCGGGTGTGAAGGCGCCGGTCGGGGCCATGACCTCGACCGTGTCACCGGGGCGTACCTCCCGCACCAGCCACGCGGAGAACAGGCCGCCCGGCACCACCCGCACCCCGATGCGCGGCACGGATCCGGCCGGAGAGCAGATGGAGTACGAGCGGCGCTCGTCACGGCCGTCGACCTCGCGCCGCAGGGTGAGCGACTGCCCGGGGGCGAAGGCGAACTCCTCGGCCAGCTCCGCGGGGATGTCGAAGCTGACCGCGGCCGCGTCCTCGCACAGGGGGTGCACGGCGGCGACCCGCAGGGAGTGGAAGGCCGGCCGACGGCGGGTACGCGGGCGTACCGCCGGGGCGGGGGCGGCCGACTCCAACAGGTCGTCCATCAGATCTCCTTGACGTACTCGAACGGTTCCAGGCAGGCGCGGCAGCGCCAGAGCGCCTTGCAGGACGTGGCGGCGAAGCGGGAGGTCTCCTCCGTGTCCGCCGAGCCGCAGCGCGGGCAGGGTACGGCGGTCCGCCGGGAGGTCAGCACGAGCGGCACCGGACCGGCCGGGCGCCGCGGTGCGGCGCCGGGCGGGGCGATTCCGTGTGCGGCGAGCTTGCGGTGGCCCGCCGGGGTGATCCAGTCGCTGGTCCACGGCGGGTCGAGGACGGTACGGATCTCGACGCGCTCGTACCCGGCGGCGGTAAGCCGTGCGGCCACGTCGGCGCGCATCTCCGCCATCGCCGGGCAGCCCGAGTAGGTCGGCGTGAGGCTCGCGACGACCGTGCCGTCGGGGCCGAGCGACACCTCGCGCAGCACGCCCAGGTCGGCGAGGGTGAGCATGGGCATTTCCGGGTCGGGCACCTGTTCGGCGATGTGCCGGGCCCGTCGCACGTCGGTCAGTACGGTCACCATGTCGCCTCCGGGTGGGCGCGGGCCACGCTCTGCAACTCGGTCAGCAGCGGTGCCAGATGCTCGGTGTGCTCGCCCGCGCGTCCGGAGCCGGGCAGCGGCCGGTACGCGGGCATGGGCAGCCCGCCCGCCTCGGTGACCTGACGCAGCACGGCGACGACCTCGTCCCGTACGTCGTGGGCCGTGAACAACTCGCCCAGGTACGGGGCGACCTGCTCCAGGGCCGCACGCATCCTGCGGTGGGACTCCGCCGTGCCGTCGCCGAGCCGCACCGCCCACTCGGCCGCGTACTGGCGGTGGTAGGTCAGTTCCTTGACGCCCTTCGCGGCGATGGCGGCGAGCACCGGGTCGGGGTGCGAGGCGAGCTGTTCGAAGTGCGCGAGCCGCCAGCTGGACAGCGCCAGGAGCCGCACGACGGAGAACGCGAAGTCGCCGTTCGGGAGTTCGGCCAGGCGTACGTTGCGGAAGTCGTCGGCGTCGCGGAAGTAGGCGTACGCGTCCTCGTCGCGGCCCGTGCCGTCGACCTGGCCGGCCCGGGCGTAGAGCAGACGGGCCTGGCCGAGCAGGTCGAGGCCGATGTTGGCGAGCGCCACCTCCTCCTCCAGTTCGGGGGCGCGGGTGGTCCACTCGGCCAGCCGCTGGGCGCACACGAGCGCGTCGTCGGCGAGCGCGACGCAGGAGGCCGCCAGCTCCGCGGCGTCGAGCCCGTCCGGCACGGTGGTGTCGACCCCGTGCAGGGGGTCCTCGAAGCCGGTGCCGTACGCCCAGCGGGTGTCGTCCTCGTGTCCCTCGGCGAGGGTCAGGTAGACGTGGTCGTCACTCATGCCCTGCTCCTCAGATGTGCGGGACGTCGTCGGGGATGTCGTAGAACGTCGGGTGGCGGTAGACCTTGTCGGCGCTCGGCGCGAAGAAGGGGTCCTTCTCGTCGCGGGTGGAGGCGGCGATGTGCTCCGAGCGCACCACCCAGATGCTGACGCCCTCGTTGCGACGGGTGTACAGGTCACGCGCGTGGGTCAGGGCCATCGTGTCGTCGGCGGCGTGCAGCGAGCCGACGTGTACGTGGTTCAGTCCGCGCTTGCCCCGTACGAACACCTCGTACAGCGGCCAGCCGTCCTTCTTGCCGTCGGTGTCGCTCATGCCGCCGTTTCCTTCCGGGCTCGCTCACTCTGCTTGGCCGCGTGGGCGGTGGCCGCCTCGCGGACCCAGGCGCCCTCCTCGTGGGCCGTCCGCCGCCGGGAGATCCGCTCGGCGTTGCACGGTCCGTCGCCCTTGATGACGCGCATCAGCTCGTCCCAGTCCGGGGTGCCGAAGTCGTGGTGTCCGCGCTCCTCGTTCCAGCGCAGCTCGGGGTCGGGCAGGACGACGCCCAGCTTCTCGGCCTGCGGCACGGTCATGTCCACGAAGCGCCGGCGCAGTTCGTCGTTGCTGTGCCGCTTGATCTTCCAGGCCATGGACTGGGCCGAGTTGGGCGAGTTGTCGTCGGGCGGGCCGAACATCATCAGCGACGGCCACCACCAGCGGTCCACCGCGTCCTGCACCATCGCCCGCTGGCCGTCGGTGCCGCGCATCATCGTCAGCAGCAGCTCGTACCCCTGGCGCTGGTGGAACGACTCCTCCTTGCAGATCCGCACCATGGCTCGCGCGTACGGACCGTACGAACTCCTGCACAGCGGCACCTGATTGCAGATCGCCGCGCCATCGACGAACCAGCCGATCACGCCGACGTCGGCGAAGCTCAGGGTGGGGTAGTTGAAGATCGACGAGTACTTCTGCCGGCCCTCGATCAGCCGCTCGGTGAGATCGGCGCGGTCCGCGCCCAGGGTCTCGGCCGCCGAGTACAGATACAGCCCGTGCCCGGCCTCGTCCTGGACCTTGGCGAACAGGATGGCCTTGCGGCGCAGTGACGGAGCGCGGGTGATCCACTCGCCCTCCGGCTGCATGCCGATGATCTCCGAGTGCGCGTGCTGCGCGATCTGCCGGATCAGCGTCTTGCGGTAGCCGTCCGGCATCCAGTCGCGCGGCTCGACCCGCTGGTCGCGGGCGACGGTCGCGTCGAAGTGTTCCTGGAGCCGCTCTTCGGCCGCCGGCCCGACGCCGTCGGCGCCCGCGGCGGCGGAGTGTGTCGTGGTCATCGATACCAGCTTCCCTACCGACCATTCGTTCGGTTCCAGTGTGACGGTTTTCTTCCGGCCCGGCAAGACTTTCGTTCGGCCGGGGCCGTTCAGGGCCAGGCGTAGAAACCCTGCCCCGTCTTCCGACCCAGCTCGCCGCGCGCGACCTTGTCACGCAGCAGCCGCGGCGGCGCGAAGCGCTCCCCGAGCGTGGCGTGCAGGTGTTCGGCGATGGCGAGACGTACGTCGAGTCCGACCAGGTCGGTCAGGCGCAGCGGGCCCATGGGGTGCTTGTAGCCGAGGCTCATGGCGTCGTCGATGGCCGCCGGTTCGGCGACCCCCTCCTCGACCATGCGGATCGCCTCGAGGCCCAGCGCCACGCCGAGGCGGCTGCTGGCGAACCCGGGGGAGTCCTTGACGACGACGTCCTTCTTGCCGAGGGCGTGCGTCCAGGCGAGCGCCAGCCGCACGGTCTCGTCCTCGGTCTCCGGGGCGACGACGATCTCGATCAGCTCGGAGGCCGGTACCGGATTGAAGAAGTGCATGCCGAGGAAGCGCCCGGGGCGGGAGAGGGCCGACGCGAGGTCGGTGACCGACAGGGAGCTGGTGTTGCTGGCCAGGACGGTCGCCGGACTCAGGACCCGCTCGGCGGCGGCGAGCAGCCGGGCCTTGAGCGACGCGTCCTCGGGGACGGCCTCGACGACGAGATCGGACGTCGGCGGCAGCTCGTCGACCGAGCCCACGACAAAGACCCGGCCGAGCACCTCCTCGGCGGGCGAGCCGAGCCTGCCGCGCTCGGCGGCCCGCTTCAGCCCGGTGGCGACCCGGTCCAGCGCGGCGGCCGCGGCCTGCTCGCCGCTCTCCACGACGGTCACGGACGAGCCCGCGGCCGCGAACGACTGGGCGATGCCGGCGCCCATCCGGCCGCCGCCGATCACGCCCACGACGGAGGGTGCGGAGGCGGTGTCTGCCGTGGCGGTGTTCATGCCCTGCTCCTCTTCTCCAGGAAGCGGGTCATCCGCTCCCGCTTGTCCGCTCCCTCGAACAGCACGGCCTGCGCCAGGTCGTCGGCGATCGGATGGGCGCCCGGCGAGTCGACCACGAGCTTGGTCAGGCGCAGGGCCGCGGCCGAGGAGCGGGCCATCCGGTCCAGCAGCGCGTGCGCCTCGTCGAGGAGCCTGTCGGCCGGTACGACATCGATGACCAGCCCGGCCGCCAGCGCCGCCCGCGCGTCCAGGTTCCGTCCGGCGAGCAGCACCTGCTTGGCCACCGACTCGCCGACCAGCTCGGGCAGCCGCCAGCAGGCCCCCGCCGCGGCGAGGATGCCCAGGCCCGGCTCGGGGTTGCCGAACACCGCGTCCGGTCCCGCGATGCGCAGATCGCAGGCGTACGACAGTTCGGCGCCACCGCCCACCGCCCAGCGCCCAGCCGTCGACCGCGGCGACGGTCGGCATGGGCAGTCTGCGCACCCGCTCGAACAGACGGCTGTTGATGCCCCGCAAGGCATCGTCGCGGCCGCGTCGCAGCAGCTCGGCGATGTCGGCGCCGCCCGCGAAGACCCCGCCGTGCCCGGTCAGCAAGAGGAACTTCGGGTCACGTTCCAGCAGGTCGCAGACAGCGTGCAGTTCTCGGATCATCAGCCCGCTGATGGCGTTGCGGGCCTCGGGGCGGTGCAGGGTGACGACGACCCGGTCGTCGCGCTCCTCGACCACCAGCGTCTCGTACACGCCGCTCATACGCGCTCCACGAGCATCGCGACGCCCTGGCCGACACCCACGCACAGGGCGGCCAGACCCCGGCGGGCGTCCGCGCGCTCCAGCCGGCCGAGCAGCGTGAGCAGGATGCGGGCGCCGGAGCAGCCGAGGGGATGGCCGAGCGCGATGGCACCGCCGTCGGCGTTGACCCTCTCCTCGTCGAGCTTCAACCGCCGTATCACCGCGAGTGCCTGCGCGGCGAAGGCCTCGTTCAGCTCGACCGCGTCCAGGTCGCCGCTCTCCAGGCCGGCCCGGGCGAGGGCCTTCTCGGTGGCGGGGACGGGGCCGAGACCCATCAGGTTGGGCTGTACGCCGGCCGAGGCGGAGGTGATGATCCGGGCGCGAGGGGTGAGCCCGTACCGTTCGACGGCCGCGGCGCTCGCCACCACCAGCGCGGCGGCGCCGTCGGACAGCGGCGAGGAGGAACCGGCGGTGACGATGCCGTCGGGGCGGAAGATGGTCCGCAGGGTGCCGAGCTTCTCCAGGGTCGTACCCGGGCGTGGGCCCTCGTCGCGGGTGACCTCCCCGTCCTTCACCCGGACCGGCACGATCTCGCGGTCGAAGCGGCCGGCCTCCTGCGCGGCCACCGCCCGCTGGTGGCTGCGCAGTGCGAAGGCGTCGGAGTCGGCACGGGTGATGCCGTCGAGCGCGGCGACCTCCTCGGCGGTCTCCCCCATCGACAGGGTCACCTTCGCCGTCTCGGGGCCCGCGTCGGCGGTGACGGACCGGTCGGCGGCCGTGAAGCGCGGGTTGGTGAAGCGCCAGCCCAACGAGGTGTCGTGCACCTCGCCCGGCTTGGCCCACGGGGTGCCGGGCTTGGCCATCACCCAGGGCGCGCGGGTCATCGACTCCACACCGCCCGCGACGACCAGGTCGGCCTCACCGGACCGGATCGCCTGGGCCGCGCTCGCGACCGCCGTCAGCCCGGACGCGCACAGTCGGTTGACGGTGTAACCGGGCACGGTGTGCGGGAGACCGGCGAGCAGCACGGCCATACGGGCCACGTCACGGTTGTCCTCACCGGCCTGGTTGGCCGCACCGAGGATCACCTCGTCCACGGCCTCGCCCGGTATCCCACTGCGCCGCACCGCCTCGCCGACGACCAGGGCCGCCAGGTCGTCCGGCCGTACGGAGGCCAGCGCGCCGCCGTACCGGCCCTGCGGGGTGCGGGCGCCGTCGACCAGAAAGACCTCATCAGGCATGTGCGGACTCCTCGGTGTGTTCCTCGGCGGTGGCGGGCCGGCGCGACTGCAGCGTGGCGAAGCGGCCGGTGACGAAGGCGGGGTCGGAGAGGGTGGCGCTGGCCGCCGGGTTGGCGGCGCTGCCGTGGAAGTCGCTGAAGGCGGCGGACTGGTTGACGAAGACGCCGCCGGTGAGGTTCTCCGACAGGTGCACGCCCACGTCGAGGGCCGCCAGCTCGGCGGCTGCCAGCACGTCCTCGTCGGTGGAGTGGACGGCTGCGGTCAGTGCGCCGTGCGCGCGCACGGTCTCCCGGAAGATCCGCAGGCTGTGCTCGGTGGAGTCGGTGCCGATCACGAAGGAGATCGGCCCGAACCACTCGCGGGTGTAGGTCTCCCGGTCGGCGTCCGCGTCCAGCAGGGCGACCAGCGGCGTACGGACGACCGCCTCGGGGTGCTCCGGGTGCTCGACCGGCGCGGACGCCCGCACCGTACGGCCGAGCCCGGCCGCTTGTGCCAACCGCTCGCGCACCGCGTCGTTGACGATCGCGCCGAGCGTGCCGGCCGCCCGGGCGGGGTCGCCGAGCAGCTTGTCGAGCGCCGTGCCGAGGTCGGCGGCGAACTCGTCGGCGCTCTTCACGCCCTGGTCGGTGGCGAAGCCCTCGCGGGGGACGAGGAGGTTCTGCGGAGTGGTGCACATCTGGCCGCTGTAGAGGGACAGCGAGAAGGCCAGATTGCCCAGCAGCCCGCGGTAGTCGTCCGTCGAATCCAGGACGACGGTGTTCAGGCCCGCCTTCTCCGTGTACACGGCGGCTTGGCGGGCCTGGGTCTCCAGCCAGTCGCCGAAGGCGGTGGAGCCGGTGAAGTCGATGATCCGTACGTCCGGGTGGAGGGCGTACATCGAAGCCGTACGCTCCTCGGCGCTCTCCGCCGCCAGGATCACCAGGTTCGGATCGAAGCCGGCCTCGGCCAGCACCTCGCGTGCGATCCGCACGGTGATCGCCAGGGGCAGGACGGCGCCCGGGTGCGGCTTGACGACGACGGGGTTGCCGGTGACCAGGCTGGCGAACAGGCCGGGGTAGCCGTTCCAGGTCGGGAAGGTGTTGCAGGCGATCAGCAGCGCCACCCCGCGTCCGACCGGCGTGAACTTCTTCTCCATCACCAGCGGGCCGCCCTTGCGCTGCGGTTTGCTCCAGCGGGCCGCTCCCGGATGGCGCTTCTGCTCCGCCCAGGCGTACGCCACCGCTTCCAGACCGCGGTCCTGAGCGTGCGGTCCGCCCGCCTGGAACGCCATCACGAAGGCCTGGCCGGTGGTGTGCTGCACGGCGTGCGCGATCTCGAAACTCGCGGCGTTGAGCCGGGCCAGGATCTCCGCCGCCACACCGGCCCGGGTGTCGGGGCCCGCGGCACGCCAGGAACCGGTGGCGGCCTTCGCGGCGGCCACGGCCTCGTCCGGCGTGAGACGGGGGTAGGTGACACCGAGCGGGAAGCCGTACGGGGAGGTCTCGGTGGCCGGCACCGTGCCGCTCGCCGGGTGGCCGGTCAGCTCGAAGTGACCGCCCAGCCGCTCGTGGAAGGCGGCTTCCCCGGCCTTCGCCGCGTCCTCCCCGTACAGCGATTTGCTGGGCGACTCCGGATACGGGGTCCAGTGGCCGCGGTGCGCGGTGGCGGCGACCGCCTGCTCCAGCAGGGCGCGGTGCCGGGCGAAGAAGTCCGGGCGCTCGGGGCGGTTCTGGGGCATGCGTTCCACCTCTTGACAGGCAGTGGTGATGCTGGATTACTAGGCCGTGCCGAACGCTAACCGAATGTTCGGTCGGGACACAAGGTGGTGAAAACCGGTGACACGGGCCACAGGAACGACATCGGCCGAGGGGACGCCCACCGAGGCGATGTTCGCCGCGGACGAGGCGTCCCGGGCGCTGGGCATCGAGCTTCTCGATCAGGGCGAAGGGGCCGCCACGCTCCGGATGACCGTGACGCCGACGATGGTGAACGGACACAAGATCGCCCACGGCGGCTATCTGTTCCTGCTCGCCGACACCGCCTTCGCCTGCGCCTGCAACAGCCACGGACCCGTGACCGTCGCGGCCGGAGCCGACGTCGACTTCATCGCCCCGGCGTACGAGGGTGATGTCCTGGTGGCCACGGCGCGGGAGCGCACCCGGTTCGGCCGCAGCGGCATCTACGACGTGAGCGTGCTGCGCGGCGACGAGGTGATCCTGGAGTTCCGCGGACGCAGCCGCAGCATCAGAGGCACGACGACGAAGGAGTCGCGATGAACACCGCAGCGACGGCAGGCGCGGCCGCGGACCCCCGCCCGGCCCGCCTGGGAGAGCCGCTTCCCCAGGATCTGCTGGACGAGGGCGAGCGCCTCACCCGCGAGCAGCTGAGGGAGCTTCAACTCGACCGTCTGCGGGCGACGTTGCGGCACGCGTACGACAACGTGGAGCTGTACCGCAAGAAGTTCGACGAGGCCGGGGTCAAGCCCGACGACTGCCGCTCCCTGGCGGACCTGTCCCGGTTCCCCTTCACCACCAAGGCGGATCTGCGGGAGACCTACCCCTTCGGCATGTTCGCCGTCCCGATGGCGGACGTACGGCGCATCCACGCCTCCAGCGGCACCACGGGCCGCCCCACGGTCGTCGGATACACCGAGAACGACCTCTCCATGTGGGCCGACATGATCGCCCGCTCGATCCGCGCGGCCGGCGGCCGCGCGGGCCACAAGGTGCACATCTCCTACGGGTACGGCCTGTTCACCGGCGGCCTGGGCGCGCACTACGGCGCCGAGCGCGCCGGCTGTACGGTGATCCCGGCCTCCGGCGGTATGACGGCCCGCCAGGTGCAGATCATCCAGGACTTCGAGCCCGAGATCATCATGGTCACCCCGTCCTACATGCTCACCCTGCTCGACGAGTTCGAGAGGCAGGGCGTCGACCCGCGTACGACCTCCCTCCAGGTGGGCATCTTCGGGGCCGAGCCGTGGACGGAGGCGATGCGCCGGGAGATCGAGGAGCGCATGGACATCCACGCGGTCGACATCTACGGCCTGTCCGAGGTGATCGGCCCGGGGGTGGCGCAGGAGTGCGTCGAGACCAAGGACGGGCTGCATGTGTGGGAGGACCACTTCTACCCCGAGGTGGTCGATCCGTTCACCGGCGCCGTGCTGGCCGAGGGCGAGGAGGGCGAGGTGGTCTTCACCTCCCTCACCAAGGAGGCCCTGCCGATCATCCGCTACCGGACCCGCGACCTGTCCCGGCTGCTGCCCGGCACCGCCCGGCCCGCCTTCCGCCGCATCGAGAAGATCACCGGTCGCTCCGACGACATGATCATTCTGCGCGGTGTGAACGTCTTCCCCAGCCAGATCGAGGAGATCGTGCTGCGCACGCCCGGCGTCGCCCCGCACTTCCAGGTGCAGTTGACCCGGCGCGGCCGGATGGACCACATGACCGTCCGTGTCGAGGCGCGCCCCGGGGTCGGGAGCGAGCGGCGGGAGGCGGCCGCGAAGGAGATCGCCCAGGGTGTCAAGGACGGCGTGGGTGTCACCGTCGAGGTGACGATCGTCGACCCGGAGACATTGGAGCGCTCGCTGGGCAAGCTCCGCCGGGTGAAGGATCTCCGTCAGCAGTGACCGGCCGGTGACTGGCACGTCCCCGCCGTCGGCCGTGCGTCGGCTGCGGGGCGCAGGCACTCCTCCCGGCTTCAGGGGATGTCGGACGCGGCCTTCCGCAAGCGGCGGTCCGGCAGGGTGTCCAGTGCGGTCAGGTCGGGCTCGCCGAATTCACCGAACGCGGCCCGCGGGTTCCGTGCGTGGACGACCGCGGCCCGGTCGAGGACTTCGCGGCGGTGTCGGTGATGGCGGCGACGGCGACCCGGCGGTCGGTGGGGGCACGGGCGGCGCTCGACGTAGTCGGCCGTCTGAATCCGGTCGATCAGCCTGGTGATGCCGCTGGTGGTGAGCGCGATCTGGTCGGCCGGCGCGCCCCTGTCCTTCGGCGTCGCCAACTTCCTGATCCTGTGGTCGGGGTGGACCACGGACCGGAAACCGGGCATCGCGTCAGTGCGCCGACAGGTCGGCCAGTTCGGCGGCGAACATCAGGGCGGGGTCGAAGCCCATCCCGGTGAAGTGGCCCGCGAGCTCCAGAGACAGAACTCCGTGCAGCCGGGTCCAGAAGGCCAGGGCCCGGCGCAGGGCCTCGGGCGGGGCGGGGTGGCCGTCCGCCCACGCCCTGTGCGCTTCGACGTGTGTGTCGAACGGCGTCGCGGGGCCGCCGGGAGGCAGCGCGGCGCAGGCCTCGAGCAGGATCGTCATGATCTCGGACGCGATCACGGTGATGTCGTCCGGCGCGTGGTAGCCCGGTACGGGTGTGCCGTAGACGAGGAAGTACCGCTGCGGGTCCTCCAGGGCCCACCCGCGCAGGGCGTGCGCGAGCGCGACCGGGCCGGCACCGGATTCGGAGGCCGCGCGGAAGGTGTCGGCGAGGCTTCGGTACGCCTCCCTGACGAGATCGGTGATCAGCTCGTCGCGTCCGGCGCAGTACCGGTAGAGCGCGGGCCCGCTCATGCCCATCTGCCTGGCGATCGCGTTGAGGGAGAGCGCGGAAGCCCCCGCCGCGGCGATCTGCTCCCACGCCCGTTCCCTGATCTCCGCACGTACGTGGGCGCGGTAGCGCTCACGAGGGGTCCGCGCGCCTGTGTCGACCATTGGCCTGCCACCTTTCGGCCTTCGCGAAGATAGAGCATCAAGATTTAGTTAGAAGCTATCACGAAACTTCTTGACTCTCCCTGTCGCATCGAGTTATAACTTCTAACGAACGCAAGAGTGAGTAATCAACGCGGAGCGCAGTGGAGGTCGTCATGAACGCCGAAGGACTCGTCGAGGTCGTACTGCCGGGCAAGGTGGAGCCGGAAGGGCTGGAGATCCGGCACGGAGCCGTGCCCGTCGCGGGGCCCGGAGAGGTCGTGATCCGGATGGAGGCGACCGGTGTCTCCTTCGCGGAGCAGCAGATGCGCCGCGGCCGGTACTACGACCAGCCGGCGTTCCCGTTCGTGCCCGGCTACGACCTGGTCGGCACGGTCCTCACGGCCGGCGAGGGCGTAGAGCCCGGCCTGGCCGGGACCCGGGTGGCCGCGCTGGTCAAGGTCGGCGGCTGGGCCAGTCACGTGCTCGTCGAGGCGGCGGACGTGGTGCCGGTGCCCGACGGGGTCGGCGCGGCGGAGGCGGAGACCGTGGTGGTCAACGGCATCACCGCCTGGCAGATGCTGCACCGCAAGGCACGCATCCGCGCGGGGCAGACCATTCTGGTCCACGGTGCCAACGGTGGCGTCGGCTCGGTTCTGGTCCAGCTCGCCCACGCCGCGGGCGTGAAGGTGATCGGCACGGCGTCCGCGCGCCACCACGACGCGCTGCGGGAGCGGGGCGTCATCCCCGTCGACTACCGCACCGAGGACGTGGCCGCACGGGTCCGCGAGCTCGCCCCCGGCGGGGTGGACGCCGTCTTCGACCACGTCGGCGGCCGCAGCGCGGTCGACTCCTGGCACCTCCTCGCGCCCGGCGGCACGCTCGTCGCGTACGGCAGCGCCTCCACCCGGGACGACGAGGGCTCCAAGCAGTGGCCCGTGCTCAAGCTGCTCGGCCGGGTGTGGTTGTGGAACGCGCTGCCCAACCGCCGCCGCGCCTACTTCTTCAACGTCTGGGCCGGGCGGGCCCTGGCCAAGAACCGGTTCCGGGCCCGGCTGCGCGCCGACCTCACCCAGGTCTTCGGAGCCCTCCAGAGCGGTGACGTCACGGCCCAGATCGCCGCCCAACTGCCCCTCACCCGCGTCGGCGAAGCCCTGCGGCTGGCCGAGTCCGGCACCGTGGCCGGGAAGGTCGTACTGAACCCCTGACACGTGGTTCTGGTGCCGCCGATCGCACGCCCTTTCCCCGCACGCCCTTCCCCCTGCCTTCCCTTCACCTGCTTCCCCTTCCCTTGCCTTCCCTTCGCCTGTAGTCCCTCCATTACCCGAGACGCGAGGAACCGTCATGACCGCCACCCGCACCATCCGCACCACCCCGAGGCGCCACCGGGCGCGACTGCTCGTCCCCGCGGCGATCGCCGCCCTCGCCTTCACCGCCACGACGGCCGCCGCGGACACCGCACCGGCAACCGCGGCCGAGCGGACGGTCGCGGCCCACGACCGCCGGGGAGCCGAGCAGACGCCGAAGGCGATGCTCGACGCGTGGCTGCGGCTCTGGAACGGCGATTTCGCCCAGGCCCCGGGCATCATCTCGCCCGGGTTCCGGGTCCACGCCGCCCTCCTCGACGGCGGTGACGGCAGTTCCATCCGGGGCGTCGACGGCCTGGTGGCCTGGATCGGCCAGACCCGCGCGGCATTCCCCGACCTGCGCTTCACCATCGAGGTCCCCCCTCTGGTCGACGGCCGCTACGCATCCGTGCGCTGGACGGCCACCGGCACCTACGCCGGCGGCTTCCCCGGGGCCAAGGCCGAGCCCGGGACCGTGGTCACCTTCACCGGTACCGACACACTCCGCACCCGGGACGGCAGGTTCGTGGAGTACTGGGTCAACACCGACACCCTGAGCCTGCTCACCCAGCTCCAGGCACTCTGAAGCACTGCCTCCCGGAGCAGGGCGGTGACGGGTGTGTCGTCGGCAGGGTCCGGTGCTTGACATGCCGTTGAGTGGAGCAATGACCGGTACGCCGTGCCGGGGCCCAGCAGGCTGGGCGTCCTGCCGAAACCGTGTGCCAGGAGTTCCGTGTGAACAGGCTGCATCAAACGAGCCGTCAGTCGTGCCGTCCGCTCGCGGGCCCGCTCTCAGTGCACCCCCCCGCTTCGGCGACGTCCCCGCTCCCGCCCCTCGCACAGCGTCGCGGGACGCCGTGAGGTGGCGGGGCCGCGGCACGGAGGCGGGGAGCGCCGCGCCGCAGCCGGACAGCACGGGCCGCTCGCTGCCGGCACCGCCCGTGTGGATGCGCTGGCTACCCCTGTTCTACGTCGCGGCCGTTCTGTTGATCGAGCCCATCACGCCCGTGGAGTGGCCGGTGAGCTTCCTGCTGATCGCGCTCCCGTTGGTGGCCGCCTTCGCCCACGGACCCCTGACGGTCGTCGGTGTCACCGTCTTCGCCGTCGTGCTTGAGGGGGTTCTCGCCGGCACCCCGTGCTGTGCGGGACGTTCCGTCGGCGACCTGTTGTGGGACCGCCACTACGTGGCCGCCTACATCTGCACCGTCCTCGTCGGCACCCTGGGAACCATCCTGGCCGTCAGCAGGACGCGAAGGGAGCGCACGCTGGCCACCGTGCGCTTCGTGGCCGAGATCGCCCAGCGCGTGCTGCTCAGGCCCGTTCCGCACCGCGTCGGTGACATCCTGGTGGAGAGCTTCTACCTCTCCGCCGACGCGGAGGCACGTGTCGGCGGCGACCTCTACGAGGCGGTGCCCACGACGCACGGCCTCCGCCTCGTGATCGGCGACGTCCGAGGCAAGGGTCTGTTCGCCGTGGAGACCGCCGCCGCCCTGCTCGGTGCCTTCCGCGAAGCCGCCCACGACGAACCCGATCTCGCCGCCCTGGCGCGCCGGGTGGAGACCAGCGTGAGCCGCCGGGCCTCCTACTACCCCGGCAGCGACATGGCGGAGCGCTTCGTCACCGCGGTCTTCGCGGAAATCGTGACCCCCGCCCGTGTCGTGCGGATCGTCAACTGCGGCCACCCGCCCCCTCTGCTCATCAGCGGCGCCGAAGTCACCGAACTGGAGACGCGCCAGTCCTCACCGCCCCTGAACCTCGGCGTGCTCGTCGGAGAGCCCTACCACTCCGACGAACATCCCTTCCGGCCGGGCGATCAGCTCCTGCTGTACACCGACGGCGTCAGCGAGACACGCGACCGGGACGGCGTCTTCTACCCCCTCGTCGAGCGAGTCCGCTCCTGGGGCCTTCTCCCGCCCCGGGAACTCCTCGACCGTCTCCACCACGATCTGCTCGCCTACAGCGGCAACCGTCTCCACGACGACACGGCCGCCCTCGTCGCCTGCTACGTCCCCGACGAACGGCTGGCACCCACCGACCAGCACGCCCTCTGAGCCGGAGTGATCAGTGGGTATCCGGGCGGCCGCCGGTGATGCGGTTCCACAGGGAGCGGGTGGCGCCGAAGCCGCTCTCGTGGACCCACACATGCGTGCAGGACGGGCACTGAAGGTGGAGCAGGCTGCCGGTGTTGGAGAGCAGATAGCGCCAGTGGTCGGAGCAGGTACGCCGTTGCTCGCACGGTACGCATCCGCGACTGTCGTTGCAGTTCGGACAGCTCACCCAGGCGCGGCGCCCGCGGTCCGCCTGCGGGTCAAGCGGCAGCACGGCCGTCGCCCCGCGGGGGGAGCACCCCGGCCGCGACCAGGTCGTCGTACAGGCGCTGCTGCTCCTCGTCGAGACCGGAGTACAGCAGGTCGTACGCCGCCTCCTCGCCGCGCATGACCTCGATCGGGTCCCAGTCGGAACCGAGGGCGGCCAGGACCTGGGCCTGTCGTTGCCCCTCTTGAGCGGTGAGGTCGACGGAGAAGTCGACCAGCGCGGGGGTGTCGTCGGGAGGCGGGGGGTTATGTGGGGCCATGAAACAAAACTTAGGTATGCCTTCTTTGCCGGGGCAAGAGAGGGTGGCCGAAGTCACAGCAGGTCGGCGGCCGTTTCGACGGTCTTCGCCGGGTGGCCCGTGCCGGCTCGCCGCCCGCTGAGCCCGCGGCGGTCAGCTGGGCTTCTCGCCGGTCTCGCAGATGCGGCGGGCGATCTCGCGGAGTTTTATGTTGTGGTCCTGGGACGCCTTCTTGAGCAACTGGAAAGCGGTGTCCTCGGTCAGCTCGTAGCGCTCCATGAGGATGCCCATGGCCTCGCCGATCTCGTGACGGGTCTCCAGGGCGTCGCCGAGCTGCTGATGCGTACGGGCCGCGGAGAAGGCCACCGCGGCGTGCGAGGCGAGGATCCAGCCGGCACGCTGAGCGGCCTCGTCGAAGGTGTGCGGCCGACGGGAGTAGAGGTTGAGGGCGCCGAGCTCGTCGTCCTCGGTGAAGAGGAGGAAGCCCATCACGCTTCCCATGCCCAGCTTCCTCAGCTCGGGAGCGAAGCGGGACCAGCGCTCATGCGGCCGGTTCAGGTCCTCGATGGTGTAGATCTGCTGACGGTCGGTCACGGCGTCGAAGCACGGGCCTTCCCGCAGATCCTGCTGGATCCGGTCCGCGCGGCGCACCACGTCGCTCGTGGCGGCCAGGGGATGCACCTCACCCCGCCGCACGGTGAGGATGCCGGCGTCGTCGCATCCGTTGATGAGAACCGTCGCATGCTGCACAACGCGGTCCAAGGTGTCCTGGACCGAGTCCTGGGCCAGCAGATCCCGCGCCATTTCCGCCAGGGCGACGGCGAACTGCTCCCAGACCTCGCCGGGCTCGTGCGACATGTGCCACCTGCTTGTCCGTCGAAGCGCCGCCGTCGCTCATCCGCGGTCCCATCTTCCCACTCGGGCGTCCCCGCCGCGCCGGACGGGCATGGGGGCGCCGTACCCGTACACGGCTGTCCGCGTCGTCCTCGCTCAAACGGTGCCGTTTCCGCGAAACCGGCTGTTTCACAGGTGCGATCAAGGGTGACCCGAAGGAGGACCGAAATCCCACGAACAACAGATCGCGCGAGACCATCGCGATCTCAGGAGGCCCCCATGAACGACTGGCGCGAGTCCGCGGCCTGCCGGACCGTCGATCCCGATCTGTTCTTCCCCATCGGTAGCACCGGCCCCGCGCTGCCTCAGGTCGAAGAGGCGAAGGCGGTCTGCCGACGCTGCCCCGTCCGTGAGGAATGCCTTCGCTGGGCGCTCGACACGGGCCAGACCATCGGCGTCTGGGGCGGTACGAGTGAGACCGAACGACGCGCGCTGAGGCGGCGCACGGTCGCCCGTAGGTCCCGGGACTCCGGCGCGTAGGCACGCGGTCGCGAGGAGGAGGAGGACATCCCGCCGACGAGACCGGGGAGGCGCGATGGAAAGCGACCCCAATGGGGACGAGAAGGTGTCGGGCGCCGAGCCCGAGGGCCTCACCAGCGCTTTTCCCGGACAGCTGCGCAACGTGACCGACGCTCGTCTCGTGGCGGACGACTATCTGCGCGAACTCGCGCGGACGTCGCCGCCCGAGTCGGCCGAGCACTGGGACGACGTTCTGCTGGTGGTGACGGAGCTGGCCGCCAACACGGTCCAGTACGCTCCGGGACCTTTCGAGCTCCGGATCCGCCGCACCTTCGACGGTGTGCATGTCACGCTGCGCGACAGCAGCACCACGCCGCCCGCGGCTCGCCGCGTCGACCCGGCCCACGGCTCGGGCGGAATCGGCTGGCATCTGCTCCACGCGCTCTGCCAGCAGGTGAGTGTCGTGGTGCGGCCCGACGGCAAGGATGTGCACGCCTTCCTCCCCTGGTGAGCGTTGTCTCGCCCCTGCTGCCGCCCGCGCACAGACACCGCCGCACCAGCGGTGAACGGGATCGGAAACCCGGACGGGACCGGAACCGGGGAGCGTCCCGGAACAGTCCGACCGCATTGTCAGTGCCCTCCGCGACAATGCCGAGCAGCGAGAACGTCACCGCTCCCGGCGGTACGCGATCGAACCCGTCCGTCGAAAGGCCGCCCGCACATGACGCCCGCTCTCCGCCGCCGCGCCGTGCCGCGAGCCCTGAACGGAGGCCGCTGACGATGCTCCGATCCCTCCCGCGCTCGCCCGCGGCACTCAGCCCCGGTGGCGCCGAGGTCCTGCGTCTGATCACCGTGCAGCGCGTTCCCGTCTGCCTCACCGTGCATGCCAACGGGCGGCGACGGTACGGCTATTGGCAGCCTCTCAGTTCCGAGACGGGACGGGGAGGCTGTTACGTGGCCCTCCCCACGGACGAGTGCGACGTGCTGCATGCGGCGGGCCGGATCGAGCTGGGCGACCCGGTGGTGGACCCGGCGAAGACCACGTATCCGGTGCGCCCCGTCGTGCGAGGCGCACCCTCGGCGACCGGCACGCCCCGGCAGGCGCTCACGGCGTGAGCTCGATCAGCCTGCCGGGGCCCGTCGCGCGGACGGCTTCCCGTCGGCCAAGGCGTCTCCGGCCGCTCGTCCCGCCGCTGGTACGAAAGGTGGGAACCCCGTTAGGGGACTCATCGCGGTGTGAGCGGTACGACGGCCGTGATGCGTTTGCCGCCGGCGTGGAGCTCCGCGATGGTGATGTCGCGGGCGAGTCGGCAGATGATCGGCCAGCCATGGCCTCCGATCCTCATGGGTCCGAGGCCGTCGGCGTGCTCTGCCGGTGTGGGCAGTTCCCGGCTGTGGTCGCTCACCGACAGGCGTACTTCCCGGTCGACCAGCATCACCTCGAACTCGGTGACACCGCCGCCGTGCAGCATCGCGTTGGTGGTGAGTTCCGAGGCGACGAGCAGGGCGTCGCCGACGGCGATGTCATCGCCCGCGCCCTCGCGTCCGCCGGATCGCCGCGCGCCTTCGAGCGCGTGCCTGACCGCCTCGCGCACGTCGGCCGGACTGTGCGGTCCGGGTGAGCACGGTCGCCCCGGGGCGGTCGCCGGGTCGGTGGAGTCGGTCCGGTAGTCCGCGCACATTCCTCTCTCCTTTGCCTGAAAAGACATGGGCCCACCGCAAGTGGGTGCGGCGGGCCCTGGGCAAGGCGTGGTCCTCGGCCACTGGGTTCGACGGTGCGCTCCAGCACTACGCCTGACCTGGCAAGCCCAGTCCAAACCTGTCCGTTGGGGCAGGACGTCCTGCGGGGTTGCGATCCACTTCGGAAGGGCGGCGGAGGCGGGGGGGCGACCGGTCAGTACCAGGGCTGGTCGACCACCTGGGCGGGCTTCTTGCGGCGGCCGGCGATGAGGCCGCCGGCCGCACCCAGCGAGACCAGGCCCATGCCGACGGCGGCCATGATCCCCTTCGCGCCGTCCATGGTGAAGTAGCAGACCGCGGCCACGGCGCCGTTGAACAGGAACAGGAACCACAGCACCGGCGGCGTCGACAGGAACGCCTTGATCCTCGGCTTCTTCGCGATGCGCGAGCCCGCGACGAGTGACACGGCGACACCGGCGTACGTGGCCACGTCCTTCCGCGTGCCGTCGAGCACGGCACCGGAGGCGGAGCTCGCGGCGAGGCCGCCCACGAAGAACGACCAGAGCAGCAGGTTGGCGACGAACGACTTCACGGCGGCGAGCAGCGACTTCACGGGATTTTCCTTTGGAAGGGGACGCGCAGGTCCGTTGCGATCTCTGCCGTCAACGATCCCGTCGCCCGCCCGCCGCCACGAGGGGCCGGCCCCCCGGATCGATGGTGTAGCGCGTTACACCATCGATCCGGGGGCGCCGGCAAGGACCTGGAAGCGCGGGGGAGAGTCAGAGCAGCATGCCCGCCAGCCGCCGCCACTCCTCGCGCGGAAGGGAGTCGGGGGACTGCCCGGTCACCACCTGGATTGCCACGTGGTCCGCGCCCGCCGCGTGGAAGGCGTCAAGACGTGCGCGGATACGGTCCTCGTCGCCCCAGGCGAAAAGCGCGTCCACGAGACGGTCGCTGCCGCCGTCCGAGAAGTCGGACTCGGCGAAGCCCAGCCGCAGAAAACTGTCGGTGTAGTTCGGCAGCGACAGATAGAGGGCGAGGACGCCCCGGGCCAGAGCGCGGGCGCGGTCCGGGTCCGTCTCCAGGACGACCTTGAACTCCGGTGCCAGCAGCGGGACTTCGCCCAGGATCTCGCGGGCCTGCGCGGTGTGTTCCGGCGTCACCAGGTACGGGAGCGCCCCGGCGGCGCGGTCACGCGACAGCTTCAGCATCTTCGGGCCGAGGGCGGCGAGCATCCGGCGCCCGGCGGGCACTCCCACCGCGTCCAGCGCGTCCAGATGGGCGACCATGCTCGCGTAGGGGCGGCGGTACTGGTCCGCGAGCTTGGCGTGGCTCACCCCGAGGCCGAGCACGAAGCGCCCCAGGTGGGCCGTCTCCAGATCGGCGAAGCTCACCGCGCTCGCGGAGGCGTCCTGCGTCCAGATGCTCTGGATGCTGGTCCCCACGATGAGCCGCTCGGTCGCCGCGATGAGCGGCGCCGCGTTCTCCGCGGTGCTGCTGCCGCCCAACCAGACCGCTCCGAAGCCGAGTTGTTCCAGCTCGACGGCCGCCTCGGCGCGCTCGCCCGCTCGCTGCGGATCCTCTGATCGCAGACCCACGCTCCAGATGCCGTACCGCCCGACGGCCTCCTTCAGCGAGCGGACCTGGTTCTCGGTCGTGACGTCGTTCATCGATTCCGATCCCTTCGGTTACGGGTTCCCGGCGGCCGAACCACCGTTGCCTGCGAACGTGTTCGACACTACGGTCCTCTTCGATCACCCGCTCTCGATCATCGCCCCTCGAAGGAGACGTATGCGGCAGCGGACCGCGCAGGTTGTCCGGAACCCGGTCCTGGCCGGCTCGCATCCGGACCCGTCCATCCTCCGTGTGGGGGCCGATTTCTACCTGGCGACCTCGACGTTCGAGTGGTGTCCGGGCGTACGGCTGCACCATTCCAGGGACCTCGTGCACTGGCGGCCCCTGGGCGGTGCCCTGGACGGCACCCGATTGCTGGACCTGACCGGCTGCCCGGACTCCGGCGGTGTGTGGGCGCCGAACCTGAGCTACGCGGACGGCTTGTTCCACCTGGTCTACAGCAATGTGTCGACATACGCGGGCGGCTTCACCGACAGCCCCAACCACCTGGTCACCGCGGAGTCGATCGACGGGCCCTGGTCCGACCCGGTGCCGTTGCACGCGCGCGGTTTCGACGCCTCCCTCTTCCACGACGGCACCGACAGCCGGCTGCTGAACCTGGTCCACGACTGGCGTCCGGGCCACGGCGGTTCGGCCGGCCTGGAGGCGACCCGGTACGACCGCGCCACGCGCCGCCTGGTCGGCGAGCCCGAACCCGTCGTGCTGCCGCCGGGGGCCGACTGGATCGAGGGCCCCAACCTCTACCGCCGCGGCCCCTGGTACTACCTGCTCACCGCGGACGGCGGCACGGGCTACGACCACCAGGTCACCGTCGCCCGCTCGCGTGCCTTGACCGGCCCCTACGAACGCGACCCCGGGGGCCCGTTGATCACCGCCCGCCACGACCCGGATCTGCCCCTCCAGAAGGCCGGGCACGGCAGCCTGGTGGACACCCCCGGCGGCCTGTCGTATCTCGCCTATCTGGTCGCCCGGCCGCACGGCCGGCACGGACCGTGCGTCCTGGGCCGCGAGACCGCGCTGGCACCCGTCACCTGGACCCCGGACGGATGGCCGCGCACCCTCACGGGCCTGCCCGCCCTGGAGGTACCGGCCCCCGACGCGCTCGTCGACGGCGCCCCCTCACGCCCGGACGGCCATGGCGACCCGCAAGACCCGGCGGACTCCGACGGTTTCGACCGGCCGGTGCTGGGACCCCAGTGGTCCACGCTGCGCCGACCCCCGGCCCCCGACTGGCTGTCCCTGACCGACCGCGCCTCCCACCTGCGGCTGCGCGGCGGTCGCTCCCCGCAGAGCCTGATCGGCCCCAGCCTGGTGGCGCGCCGGGTGACCGCAGCACGCTGCGCGTTCGAGGCCACGATGGAGTACCGGCCGCGGACCTTCCAGCAACTGGCCGGGATCACCGCGTACTACAACACCCGCACCTGGTACTTCCTGCACGTCACCGCGGACGACGAGGGGCGCGCGGTGCTGCGCGTGGCGGCCCGCGACCGGGGCGCGCTCACCGTCGACGAAGCGGGCGGGGAACCTCTCGGCGCCACCACGCGGCTGCGCCTCGGTCTCGACCTCGACGGATCCGCCCTGCGCTTCCGCTACGACACGGGCCCCGGCTGGCGTCCCCTCGGCCCGCCGCTCGACGCGACCGTGCTGTCCGACGAACACGCCGAGGAGATGGAGGGCGACCAGATCCGCGCCCTCGGGTTCACCGGCGCGTTCGTCGGACTGTGGGCCTGGGACCTGACCGGGGGCGGCCTGCACGCCGACTTCGACGAGGCGACGTACCGCACCTGAAGCCCGCCGTTCGGCCCGGGCCGCGGGGCCGCCGGGTGGCGGGTTGCCGTCCGCTTTCGGGTGACCCCTCAGCCTGTCGTCGGGGCGGGGTGGTTCGGCGTGTCCGAGCATCGCAGTCGACCGGGGCGTCGCCGCCCGCACCGTCCGCCGCCGGAGCTCGCCGTGCACATCCTGCTCGTGGCCAGCGCCTTCAACAGCCTCACCCAGCGCGTCCACGCCGAACTGCGCGACCACGGGCACACGGTCGCGGTGGAACTCGCGCTGCCCGAGCGCCCGTTGGCCGAGGCCGTCCGGCGGCACACCCCGGACCTCGTGCTCGCGCCGATGCTGAAGACGGCGATCCCCCGCGAGGTGTGGGCCGCGTACCCGTGCTTCATCGTCCACCCTGGGCCCTTCGGGGACCGGGGGCCGTCCTCGCTGGACTGGGCGATCCAGCGGGGCGCCGACCGGTGGGGGGTGACGGTCCTTCAGGCCGACGAGGAGATGGACGCGGGGGACGTCTGGGCGTCCGTCGACTGCGCGGTCCCGCCGGTGGGCAAGAGCGAGCTGTACCGGGGTGAGATCGCCGACGCCGCGCTCACGGCCGTCCTGCTCGCCGTGGAGCGCTTCGCCTCCGGGACCCACACCCCGCGCCCGCAGGGCCCGGCCCACGCGGAGTACACCCCGGTGCGCATCCGCCCGTACCTCGGCCAGAGCGTCCGGCGGATCGACTGGGACGCCGACTCCACGGAGACCGTCCTGCGCAAGCTGCGCGCGGCGGACTCGCAGCCCGGTGTGCTGGACGTGCTCTGCGACGCCGAGTGGTACCTGCACGGCGGCCACCCCGAGGGCGGCCTGCGCGGCACCCCGGGGGAGTTGCTGGCCACCCGGGCCGGCGCGATCTGCCGGGCCACGACGGACGGCGCCGTCTGGATCCCCGAACTGCGGCGCAGGCGCGCTCCGGGACGGCCGCCCACGTACAGACTGCCCGCCGCACACGCTCTCGGCGACCGGCTGCCGTCGCTGCCGGAGCTCGCCGCGCCGGACTGCGCGGACCCGCGCCGGCGCACCTGGACGGACATCGGGTACCGGGAGGACGGGAACGTCGGAATCCTCTCGTTCTCGTTCCCCGGCGGAGCGATGAGCACCACGCAATGTCGACGCCTTCTCGACGCCTACCGACAGGCGTGCGCGCGGCCCACCTCGGTGCTGGTGCTCGGCGGGCAGCGGGACTTCTTCTCCAACGGAATCCACCTCAACGTCATCGAGGCGGCCGAGGACCCCGCCGCCGAGTCATGGGCCAACATCAACGCCATGGACGACCTCGTCGAGGCCGTCCTGACCACCACGGACCGGCTCGTGGTCTGCGCCGTCGCGGGCAACGCCGCGGCGGGCGGCATGATGCTCGCCCTCGCCGCCGACGAGGTCTGGTGCCGCACGGGCGCCGTACTCAACCCGCACTACCGGCTCATGGGTCTGTACGGCTCGGAGTACTGGACCTACACGTTGCCACGGCGTGTGGGCGCGGCGACGGCCGACCGGCTCCTGAGTGAGGCCCTGCCGATGAGCGCGGTCGGCGCCCGCGATCTCGGGCTCGTCGACCGGGTGGTCGACTGCGGTCCTGGGGACTTCGCCGCGGAGGTCGGCCGCCTAGCGGCCCGGCTCGCGGCACTGCCGGGATCGCCGTCCCGGATCGCCGCGAAGAAGGCGGAACTGGAACGCCAGGAGTGCGGCGAGCCCCTGGCCGCCTTCCGGGAGCGGGAGCTGGCCAGGATGCGCCGCACCTTCGACGACCCGGACGCCCCCTACCACGCACTGCGCCGCGCGTTCGTCCACAAGGAACGGCCGGCTCGCACCCCGCCGCACCTCGACCTCGCGACGACCACGACCACGGCCACCAGGGCAGGGGCGGCGGCGGACCGGTCCGCCCGGGCGCGGGTCACTGGATCGGCCCTGGATGACCTCCCGCCCCGGCCGGATGGCTGGTACCAAGAGAGCTGATGGTCGAAATATAAGCTTTTGTCCCTCACCTCCCCGAGGAGGCGGTTCCATGACAGCGGCGACACCCAGTACGGCCGACGCGACGAACGCCGGTGGTGCGCCCGCCGACGAGACGCCCACGATCCACATCCTCTGGATCAACGCCGGGCTGAGCTGCGACGGCGACTCCGTCGCGCTGACGGCGGCCATGCAGCCGAGCATCGAACAGATCGCGCTCAGCGATCTGCCGGGTCTGCCCAAGATCGCCGTCCACTGGCCCCTCATCGACTTCGAATGCGGTCCGGTCGGCGGCGCGGACACGTTCATCGAGTGGTTCTTCAAGGGGGAGCGGGGCGAGATCGATCCGTTCGTGCTGGTCGTCGAGGGATCCGTCCCCAACGAGTCGATCAAGCCCGAGGGCTACTGGTGCGGCTTCGGCGACAACCCCGAGACCGGCCAGCCGATGACGACCAGCGAGTGGATCGACCGGCTCGCGCCCAAGGCGCTCGCCGTCGTCGCCATCGGCACCTGTGCCACGTACGGTGGCATCCACGCCATGGCGGGCAACCCGACCGGTGCGATGGGCGTGCCCGACTACCTCGGCTGGGACTGGAAGTCGCACGCCGGCATCCCCATCGTGTGTGTCCCCGGCTGCCCCATCCAGCCCGACAACTTCGCCGAGACACTGACGTACCTGCTCTACCAGGCGGCCGGCTCCGCCCCGATGATCCCCCTCGACGACAAGCTGCGCCCGTCCTGGCTGTTCGGCGCCACCGTGCACGAGGGCTGCGACCGCGCGGGCTACTACGAGCAGGGCGAGTTCGCGACCACCTACGACTCGCCCAAGTGCCTGGTGAAGCTGGGCTGTTGGGGTCCGGTCGTCAAGTGCAACGTGCCCAAGCGGGGCTGGATGAACGGCATCGGCGGCTGCCCGAACGTCGGCGGCATCTGCATCGCCTGCACCATGCCCGGGTTCCCCGACAAGTTCATGCCGTTCATGGACGAACCTCCGGGTGCGAAGTTGTCCGTCACGGCCAGCGGCGCCTACGGGGCGGTGATCCGCAGACTCAGGTCGCTCACGACCAACACCGTGGACAAGGAGCCGAAGTGGCGCCACACGGGAGACAAGATCACCACCGGATACCGGCCGCCGTGGTGAACCCCCGCCCCACCTGAGACACAGCTCCACCAGCCCGTCCACACCCTCCCGGACCACCCGCGCGAAGAAGGGCACGACACACACGATGGCACCGAAGACGAAGGCGGCCGGAGACGGTAGCGGCCTGATGGAGATGGCCTGGGACCCGATCACGAGGATCGTGGGCAGCCTGGGCATCCACACGAAGATCGACTTCAAGCAGAAGCGGGTCGCGGAGTGCTACAGCACCTCGTCCGTCTTCCGCGGCTACAGCGTCTTCATGCGCGGCAAGGACCCTCGAGACGCGCACTTCATCACCAGCCGCATCTGCGGGATCTGTGGGGACAACCACGCCACCTGCTCGGTGTACGCGCAGAACATGGCGTACGGCGTGAAGCCCCCGCACCTCGGTGAGTGGATCATCAACCTCGGCGAGTCCGCCGAGTACATGTTCGACCACAACATCTTCCAGGAGAACCTGGTCGGGGTCGACTACTGCGAGAAGATGGTCAAGGAGACCAACCCGGGCGTCCTCGAACTCGCCGAGCGCACCGAGGCGCCGCACGCCGCCGAGCACGGATACCGCACCATCGCCGACATCATGAGGTCCCTGAACCCCCTCGAAGGCGAGTTCTACCGCGAGGCCCTCCAGGTGAGCCGCTACACCCGGGAGATGTTCTGCCTCATGGAGGGCCGCCATGTGCACCCCTCCACGCTCTACCCGGGCGGCGTCGGCACCATCGCCTCCGTCCAGCTCTTCACGGACTACCTCAGCCGGCTGATGCGCTACGTCGAGTTCATGAAGCGCGTCGTCCCCCTCCACGACGACCTGTTCGACTTCTTCTACGAGGCCCTGCCCGGGTACGAGGAAGTGGGGCGCCGGCGGGTGCTGCTCGGCTGCTGGGGCGCGCTCAACGACCCCGAGTACTGCGACTTCACCTACGCCAACATGACGGACTGGGGCCGGCGGATGTTCGTCACCCCCGGCATCATCGTGGACGGCAAGCTCGTCACCAACGACCTCACCAAGATCAACCTCGGCATCCGCATCCTGCTGGGCAGTTCGTACTACGAGGACTGGGAGGGGCAGGAGCAGTTCGTCACCCACGACCCGCTCGGCAACCCGGTCGACCCGCGCCACCCATGGAACCAGCACACCATTCCCGCCCCGCAGAAGCGGAACTTCGACGACAAGTACAGCTGGGTCATGTCGCCCCGCTGGTTCGACGGCAAGGAGCACCTGGCCCTCGACACCGGCGGCGGCCCCATCGCCCGCCTGTGGTCCACCGCCCTGTCGGGCCTCGTCGACACGGGCTATGTGAAGGCGACCGGCCACAGCGTGGTCATCAACCTGCCGCGCACGATGACCAAGCCCGAGACCACCTTCGAATGGCAGATCCCGCGCTGGAGCAACGCGCTGGAACGCAACCGCGCGCGCACCTACTTCCAGGCCTACACCGCCGCCGTCGCCCTGCACTTCGCGGAGAAGGCGCTGGAGGAGGTCCGCGCCGGACGCACCCAGACCTGGGAGAAGTTCGAGGTGCCCGAAGAGAGCATCGGCGTCGGCTTCACCGAGGCGGTCCGCGGTGTGCTCTCCCACCACATGGTGATCCGCGACGGCAAGATCGCCAACTACCACCCGTACCCGCCGACCCCGTGGAACGCCAGCACCCGGGACACCTACGGCACGCCCGGCCCGTACGAGGACGCCGTGCAGAACACGCCGATCTTCGAGGAGAACTCCCCGGAGAACTTCAAGGGCATCGACATCATGCGCGCCGTCCGCAGCTTCGACCCCTGTCTGCCGTGCGGCGTGCACATGTACGTCGGTGGCGGCAAGACCGTCCAGAAGATGCACATGCCCACCGGCCTGAGCGGACTGGGCGGATGAGCGCGGGCACGACCATCGACACGACCAAGGCGGCACCGGCGGTCGACGCGGTGCGCACCGGGCAGCGGATCGAGGATGTACTCGACCGGCTCGCCACCACCGGTGACCCGGCCACCCGCGCGGCGGCCGAGGAACTCGTCCAGGCCCTCATGGACTTCTACGGGGCGGGCCTGGCCCGGATGCTCCAGCTGCTGTCCGTGCCCGTGGGCCGCAGATCCCCCGGTGACCCCCTGGCGGGCCTGCTCGGCGACGAACTGGTCGCGAGCCTCCTCGTCCTGCACGACCTGCACCCCGAGGACCGGACGACCCGCATCACCCGCGCCCTCGACAGCGTCCGCGACCACGAACTGGACGTCGTGGACTTCGACGAGGACACGGGCACCCTCCGGCTGCGGGCGGCCGGAGGCGGCGGATGCGGCTGCGCGGCGAGCGGTACGACGGCCCAGCAGGCCGCCGAGGGCGCGCTGGCCTGCTTCGCGCCGGAGGTCACGGCGGTCGAGGTACAGGCCGCCGACCGGTCGGGGGAGCCCACGCTGCTCCAGATCGGCACCGGCCCCGGGACCCGCGCCGGCACCACCGCCCGCCCGGCCCCGGCGAAGACCTCATGAGCGCGCCCCCGGCTCCCCGCCCAGCCACGCGCGGCTCCGGGCTGCGCAGGTTCCTGACCGGCCGTGAACCGCGGCCGGAGCGCTGCGGGCTGTGCGCGGTGGCGGTGGACGAGGCACGCCACCGCCACCTGGTGGACACCGAGCACCGGGCCATCGTCTGCGCCTGTACGCCCTGCGGCCTGCTGATGGAACAGCCGGGCGCCGCCCTCGGCCGCTTCCGCGCGGTCCCGGACCGCTGTCTCACCGACCCGGACCACCACCTCGACGAGGGTGCCTGGGAGGCGCTGCAGATCCCGGTCGGCGTCGCCTTCTTCTTCCGCAACGCCGCGCTCGACCGGCTGGTGGCCCTCTACCCGAGCCCGGCCGGGGCCACCGAGAGCGAACTCGATCCGGCGACCTGGACCGCCGTCCTCGGCGACAGCCGTCTCGCCGAACTGCTCGAACCCGATGTGGAGGCGCTGCTGCTGCGCCGTCACGAGGGCCGCTGCGAGTGCTATCTCGTGCCCGTCGACATCTGCTACGAACTCGTGGGCCGGATGCGCCTGTTGTGGCAGGGCTTCGACGGCGGCGCCGAGGCCCGCGCCGCTCTCGACGCCTTCTTCGAGCACCTCGGCCGACGCGCCCGCCCCGTCCGCGAGGAGGGCCCGGCGTGACGGAGTTCGCCTTCACCTGCACCGGTGTGCGCGCCGACCGGTTCGCCGCCGGACCGACCCTGGTCTTCCGGCTGCGCATCACCGCGACCGGCGACCAACCGGTCCACGCCATGGCGCTGCGCTGCCAGATCCGCATCGAGCCCGCCAAGCGCGGCTACGAGACCGCGGAGGCCGACGGGCTCGCCGACCTCTTCGGTGAGCGCTCGCGCTGGGGCAGCACCCTCCAGCCGGTGCAGTTCGCCCAGGTCTCCGTCATGGTCCCCGCCTTCACCGGGGAGACCGAGACGGACCTCGTCGTACCGTGCACGTACGACATGGACATCGCCGCGACCCGCTACTTCGCCGCGCTGACCGGCGGCGAGGTGCCGCTGCTGATGCTGTTCTCCGGCACGGCGTTCACCGGAGCGGGCGGCTTCCGCGTCGAACCCGTCCCATGGGACCGGGAGGCGGTCTTCCGGATGCCGGTGGCCACCTGGCGGGAGATGGTCGAACAGCACTTCCCCGGCTGCGGCTGGATCCGGCTGCCCCGCGACACCATGGACGCCCTGCTCGCCTTCCGCTCCCGAGGGGCCCTGCCCTCCTGGGAGGCGACCGTGCGGGCCCTGCTCGACGAGAACGACGGGGCGGCTCCCGCACCACCCCGAAGATTCAGTCTCACCGGCATCACCAGCACCACCGGAAGGACCGCTCCGTGAGCGTGACCACGTTCGCCCCGGAGACCGAGGCACGCCTCGCCGTCGCCCGGCAGGTGGCCGACGCCGTCCTCTTCGAGGGCTATGTGCTCTACCCGTACCGTGCCTCGGCGGCCAAGAACCGGCTGCGCTGGCAGTTCGGCGTGCTCGTCCCGCCCGCCTGGGGCGCCGACTGCGAGGAGTACGACTTCCAGCACACCGAATGCCTGATGGAACCCAAGGCGGACGCCACCCTCGCGGTCGAGCTGCGCTTCCTGCGCGCCCGGCGCCGCACGGTCCAGCAGGCGCGTCCGGACGGCGGGTTCGACACGGTCCCCGAACTACGGCTCGGGGACCGGACCCTGGTCCCCTGGGACGAGGGAACGGAGGAACGCGTCGAGGCGGTGGTGCCGGTCGGCGAACTCCTGGGCGACGGCGTCAGGGTCCCCTTCGACCGACCGGCAGGTGAGGACACCGAGCCCGTCCTCGACGAGACCGGCCGCGTTGTCGGCCGGATGGTCCGCCGCTACGAGGAGACGAGCGGCGTACTCCGGTTGTCCGCGAGCGAACTCGACGGCCCCTACCGCGTACTGCGGCTGACCGCCATCGTCGAGAACACCAGCACCTGGACACCCCCGGACGGCACGGCGGCCGACCGGGACGCGGCGCTCCCGCGCTCCCTGGTCGCCGCCCACCTCCTGATGGGGCTGAGCGCGGGATCGTTCCTGTCGATGACGGATCCCCCCGAGTGGGCGAAGCGCGCGGTCGCGTCCTGCCGCAATCTTCACACCTGGCCCGTACTCGCCGGCGACCCGGGGCGCGGGGACGTGGTGCTGTCCTCGCCGATCATCCTGGAGGACCACCCGGCCATCGCGCCGGAGAGCCCCGGGGCCCTGTACGACGCCACCGAGATCGACGAGATCCTCGCCCTGCGCACCGCCGCGCTCACCGACGAGGAGAAACGCGAGGCCCGGGGCACCGACGACCGGGCGGCCGCCGTGATCGACCTGGCCGACACCATGCCGCCCGAGGTGCTGGAGCGCCTGCACGGGGCGGTGCGCAGTCTGCGCGAGGTGACGGGAGCGGGCGAGAAGACCGCGGTGGCGTCCGCTCCGGCCGCGGACGGCTTCCCCGACGAGTTCGGCGTGCCGCGTCCCGACACCCCGTGGTGGGACCCGGCGAGCGACGCCGGTTTCGACCCGGCGCGGGACCGGATCGACGTCGACGGCCGCTCGCTGGGCGCGGGAAGCCGAGTGCTGCTGCGACCTGGGCTGCGCCGCGCCGACGCACAGGACCTGTTCCTCGCGGGCCGTACGGCGAAGGTCGAGGCCGTGCTGCACGACGTGGACGGCGGAGTGCACCTGGCGGTGACGGTCGAGGACGATCCGGGCGCCGACATCCGCCGCGAACAGGGCCGCTTCCTCTACTTCCAGCCCGACGAGGTCGAACCGCTGGAGGACGAGGCATGAGCCTGCCCGCGGACCCACCCCGCCCGGAGCGCGGCAAGGTCCTCGTCGCCGGGATCGGGAACATCTTCCTCGGGGACGACGGCTTCGGCGTCGAAACCGTGCGCGCCCTCACCGGGCGGCAACTGCCTCCGCACGTCGAGGCCGTGGACATCGGCGTACGGGGCGTGCACCTCGCGTACAAGGTCCTCGACGGCTACGACACCCTGATCCTCGTGGACGCCACCGCGCGCGGCGAGCGACCCGGGACCCTGTACGTCATCGAACACGACAGCGCCGACGCGGGCGAGCCGCACGACGTACCGCTCGACGGACACCGGATGACCCCCGACACCGTGCTCGCGCTGCTGGAGACCCTCTGCGCCACAACCGGCGGGCAGCCGCCGCGCCGCACGCTGGTCGTGGGATGCGAACCCGCCTCCGTCGAGGAAGGTATCGGGCTCAGCCCGCCGGTGTCGGCCGCCGTACCGGAGGCCGTCCGGCTGATCGAAGAGTTGCTGCGGGCCGACGAACCGGGAGAGTCCGCGCCGCGGGCCACGGTCGGCGAAGCCGCGAAGTGAGGAGAGAAGCCATGATCAAGACCCTCGTCGGCGGCGCGCTGGCCGCCGTTGTCACCGCCGTCCTCGTGCAGATCCTGCCCGACCTCAGACGCTATCTGCGGATCCGCAGCATGTGAGCCGACGTGCTCCCGGCCGAACGCCCCTGCCGCGCGGCGCCGTTGCGGCGAACGGCGTACGCGGCCTGGCGGCGACGGCGTGCCGGTCCACCGCCCCCGGACGCCTCCCCTCTAATGAGGGGCGGCGGACGCCCTGCCCGAGACGGAGACCGGTCGATGCACGAGATGTCCCTCGCGATGGCGGTGATCGGCCAGGTGGAAGAGGCGGCGCAGCGGGCCGGTGACGTCACGGCCGTGCGCTCGGTACGGCTTCAGGTGGGCGAGCTGGCCGGTGTGGTGCCCGACGCCCTCGCCTTCTGCTTCGAACTGGCCTGCGCCGGAACCTTGCTGGAGGGCGCCGAACTGGTCACCGAAGCCGTGCCGGGACGGGCCCGCTGCGCACCCTGCGCGCACGAATGGGCCGTCGGCATGCCGCCCGCGCTGACCTGCCCGCGCTGCGAAGGAGCCACCACAGAGCTGCTGGCGGGCCGCGAACTCCAGATCCTCAGCGTGCAGTGGGAGGACGGCCCGGCGCACGCCCACCCCCGCGAACCGATCTCCGAGGAGCGCTGAACCATGTGTCGTGTGGTCGACCTGCAGCAGGCCGTCCTGGCCAAGAACGACGAGACCGCGCACACCCTGCGCACCGGCCTCGCCTCCCGCGGCACCACGGTCGTCAACCTGCTCTCCAGCCCCGGCAGCGGCAAGACCGCACTGCTGGAAAGGGAACTGGGGCTCGCACGGCAGCGGTCCGTGCCGGTCGCGGCGCTCACCGCCGACCTCGCCACCGAGAACGACGCGCAGCGGCTGGCCCGCTCGGGCGTCCCGGTCAAACAGGTCCTCACGGACGGGCTGTGCCACCTGGAGGCCGGGATGCTCGGCCGCCACCTGGAGGGCTGGCTGCCCGACGACACCCGGCTGCTGTTCGTCGAGAACGTCGGCAACCTCGTCTGCCCGGCCTCCTACGACCTCGGGGAGACTCTGAGAGTCGTGCTCGCCTCCGTGACCGAGGGCGAGGACAAGCCGCTCAAGTACCCCACCGCCTTCGGCCTCGCCCACCTGGTGGTGGTCACCAAGACCGACCTCGCCGAGGCCGTCGAGTTCGACGAGGCGGCGTTTCGCGCGAACGTCGAGCGGGTCAACCCCGGAGTGGACGTGCTGCAGACCTCGGCCCGCCGGGACCGGGGCGTCGGCGCCCTGCTCGACCGGGCGCTGGCGGCCGCGGACGGCGCCCCGCTCCACGAGCCCGTCATGGCACGCCGACCTGACGGCGCCTCGACCACCCACCATCACCACGGCCATGAGCACCCGCACGGCACCGGCGCCATGGCGCACTCCCACTCGTGAGCGGTTCCCCTTCTCCGGCCGCCGTCGCCGACGGGACACCGCTGCGCCGACGGGTCACCGTACGGGGCGTGGTGCAGGGCGTCGGCTTCCGCCCGTACGTCTACACCCTCGCCACCGGCCTCGAACTGTCCGGGCATGTCACCAACACCCCCGAGGGCGTCATCGCGGAGGTCGAGGGCGCCCCCTCGGCCGTCGCCCGCTTCTGCGACCGCATCGCCGTCCAGGCACCGCCGCTGGCCCGCGTGGACTCCGTGCACCACGACGACGTACCCGTCACCGGTGACACCGCGTTCACCATCCTCGCCTCCCGCACGGGCGGACCGGCGGGCACCCTGATCCCGCCGGACACGGCGACCTGTGCCGAGTGCCTGCGCGAACTCGCCGATCCCGCCGACCGGCGCCACCGCCACCCCTTCATCAACTGCACCCACTGCGGCCCCCGGTTCACCATCGTCACGGGCCTGCCCTACGACCGCTCCCACACCACCATGGCCGGATTCCCGATGTGCTCCGACTGCGCCCGGGAGTACGCGGATCCGGCCGACCGCCGCTTCCACGCGCAACCCGTCGCCTGCCCGCACTGCGGCCCGCGACTGCGGCTGCTCGCCCCCCGACCGGGCGTGAGCGGCCCTCCGGAGCCCGTCGCCGGAGCGGACCCGGTCGCCGAGGCCCGCCGGCTCCTGGCGGACGGCGCGATCCTCGCGGTCAAGGGCCTCGGCGGCTACCACCTGGCCTGCGACGCCACGAACCCCGCAGCCGTCGACCTACTGCGCCGACGCAAGGCCCGAGGGGACAAACCCTTCGCCGTCATGGCCCGGAGCCTCGACGACCTCTGGCACCTCGTACGGATCGGCGCCGAGGAGCGGAGCCTGCTCGTCGGCGCCATCCGCCCCATCGTGCTGCTGCGCCGCCGTACGGAGGTACCCGTGGCGGGGGCACCACGGCCCGCCGACTCCGTCGCGCCCGGCAGCCCCGACCTCGGCGCCATGCTGCCGTACACCCCCCTGCACCACCTGCTGTTCGGACTGCCCGGAGACCCCGAGGGCCCCCCGTTGCTCGTCATGACCAGCGGCAACGTGTCCGGTGAGCCGATCGTCACCGACGACCGGGAGGCGCTGGAGCGGCTGGCGGGGCTGGCCGACGGCTGGCTCACCCACGACCGGCCGATCCATGTGCCGTGCGACGACTCCGTGGTGCGGGTGTGCGACGGCGAGTTGTTGCCGCTGCGTCGCGCCCGCGGCTACGCACCGCTGCCGCTGACCCTGCCGGTCCCGGTGCGCCCGGCCCTCGCCGTCGGCGGGGACCTCAAGAACGTGCTCTGTCTCGGTGAGGGGCGCCGGGCCTGGCTGTCCGCCCATATCGGCGACATGGACGACCTCGCCACCCAGCACGCCTTCGAACGCGCCGCGGCCCAACTGGAGTCCATCACCCCGGTACGCCCCGAAGTGATCGCGGCCGACCGGCACCCCGGGTACCGCTCGGCGCGCTGGGCCGACCGGAACGCGGCGGGCCGGCCCGTCGTACGCGTCCAGCACCATCACGCCCATGTCGCCGCCGCGATGGCCGAACACGGGCTGGACGGCGGCCGGCCGGTGATCGGGGTCGCCTTCGACGGCACGGGCTACGGCGACGACGGCGCGGTGTGGGGCGGGGAGATCCTGCTCGCCGACTACGACGGCTTCACCCGGTTCGGGCACCTCGCGTATGTGCCGCTGCCCGGCGGTGACGCGGCGGTGCGGCGGCCGTACCGGATGGCGCTCGCGCAGCTGCGCGCGGCGGGGATCGGCTGGTCGGACGAGCTGGCCTGCGTGAGGGCCTGCCCGCCCGATGAACGGCTCGTGCTGGAGCGGCAGTTGGAGCGCGACCTGAACTGCGTTCCGACCTCCAGCATGGGCCGCCTCTTCGACGCCGTGTCCTCCCTCGCGGGCGTCTGTCACGAGTCCGGCTACGAGGCCCAGGCGGCGATGGAGCTGGAGGCCGCCGCGCTACGGGCACCCGCGGGGGATCCCGGCGTGTACACCTTCGCCCTCCGGCCACCCGGGCCGGGCGAGGGCGGGCTCCCGAGGACGTGTGGCGCACGCGGACCTGGCGTGGGCGGCCCGGCGGATCGGGGGCCCGTTGTCGCCGACCCCGCACCGGTGTTCGCCGCCATCGTGGCCGATCTGCGCGCGGGTGCCGGACCGGCCGCCGTCGCGGACCGCTTCCACCGGGCCGTCGCCGGTCTCGTGCACCGTGTCTGTGTGCTGGCCCGCGAACGGCACGCGGTCGAGACGGTGGCCCTGACCGGCGGTGTGTTCGCCAACTCCCTGCTGTCCTCGGCCTGCGCGGCGGCCCTGGGCGCGGACGGGTTCACGGTCCTGCGCCACCACCTGGTCCCGCCGGGCGACGGCGGCCTGGCCCTCGGGCAGCTCGTGGTGGCCGCGCGCGCCGAGGACCGAACCCGAGCCAACGACTGACCAACAGCGAGGAGAGGCCCATGTGCCTGGCGGTACCCGGCAGAGTGCTGGACATCGAGGAACGGGACGGCACCCGGATGGCCAACGTCGACTTCGGCGGTGTGGTCAAGGAGGTGTGCCTGGAGTACCTGCCCGACCTCAAGGTCGGCGAGTACGCCATCGTGCACGTCGGATTCGCCCTGCAGCGCCTCGACGAGGAGTCGGCGAAGCAGACGCTCGAACTGTTCGCCTCCCTCGGCCTGCTGCAGGAGGAGTTCGGCGACCCCTGGGAGTTGGCCGCGGAGGTGGGCGAGACCCTGCCGTCCGCGGGAGAGGAGGCGCGGAAGTGAAGTACATCGACGAGTTCCAGGACCCCGACCTGGCGCGTCGGCTGCTCGACGACATCCACTCCACGGTGACCAGGCCATGGGCGCTGATGGAGGTGTGCGGCGGACAGACGCACACCATCATCCGCCACGGCATCGACCAACTCCTGCCGGACCAGGTCGAGTTGATCCACGGGCCGGGTTGTCCCGTGTGTGTGACCCCCTTGGAGGTCATCGACAAGGCGCTGGAGATCGCCTCCCGGCCGGGGGTGATCTTCTGTTCCTTCGGCGACATGCTCCGTGTGCCCGGCACGGGACGGGACCTGTTCCAGGTACGGGGCGCGGGCGGCGATGTGCGGGTCGTGTACTCGCCGCTCGACGCCCTGCGGATCGCCCAGCAGAACCCCGATCGCGAGGTGGTCTTCTTCGGCATCGGCTTCGAGACGACCGCGCCGCCCAACGCGATGACGGTGTATCAGGCCCGCAAGCTCGGCATCCCGAACTTCAGTCTGCTGGTGTCCCACGTCCGCGTACCGCCCGCCATCGAGGCGATCATGCAGTCGCCGACCTGCCGCGTCCAGGGCTTCCTGGCGGCCGGGCACGTGTGCAGCGTGATGGGAGTGGGGGAGTACCCGGAGTTGGCGGAGCGCTTCCGCGTCCCGATCGTCGTGACCGGATTCGAACCCCTCGACATCCTCGAAGGCGTACGCCGGACCGTGGTGCAACTGGAGCGCGGCGAACACACCGTCGACAACGCCTACCCGCGTGCCGTCCGCCCGGAAGGGAACCCGGCCGCGCGGGCCATGCTGGAGGACGTCTTCGAGGTCACCGACCGGGCCTGGCGCGGCATCGGTGTGATCCCCGACAGCGGCTGGCGGCTGTCGGCGAAATACCGTGACCACGACGCCGAGTACCGCTTCTCGGTGGAGGGCATCCAGACCCGCGAACCGGCCGAATGCCGCAGCGGCGAGGTCCTGCAGGGACTGCTCAAGCCGCACGAGTGCGAGGCGTTCGGCACGCTCTGCACCCCCCGCACCCCGCTTGGCGCCACCATGGTCTCCAGCGAGGGCGCCTGCGCCGCGTACTACCTCTACCGGCGCCTGGACATCACCCCCGCGCCTCGGGAGGCGACCTCCGTTGTCTGAGACCATCGGCACCACCGAACTCCGTACGCCCGTACTCGATCCCGCCGCCTGGACCTGCCCGGCCCCGCTGCGCGATCAGCCGCGGGTCGTCATGGGCCACGGGGGAGGCGGGGCGCTGTCCGCCGAACTCGTCCAGCACGTCTTCGCGCCCGCCTTCGGAGGTGAGGTGCTCGCCCAGTTGGGCGACGCCGCGGCGCTGTCGCTGGGCGGTGTCCGGATGGCCTTCTCCACCGATTCCTTCGTGGTGAGGCCGCTGTTCTTCCCCGGCGGCAGCATCGGTGACCTCGCCGTCAACGGCACCGTCAACGATCTCGCCATGAGCGGCGCCCGGGCCGCGTACCTCTCCTGCGGCTTCATCCTGGAGGAGGGCGTCGAGATGGAGACCGTCGCCCGGGTGGCCGGGGCGCTCGGCGCGGCGGCGCGGACCGCGGGCGTCGAGGTCGCGACCGGCGACACGAAGGTGGTGGAGGCCGGTCACGGCGACGGGATCTTCATCAACACGGCCGGTATCGGGCTCATCCCGGCGGGTGTCGACCTGCGCCCGCAGCGGGTCGTGCCCGGCGATGTGGTGCTGGTCAGCGGCGCGATCGGCGTGCACGGCGTGGCGATCATGAGTGTGCGTGAGGGCCTGGAGTTCGGGGTGGAGATCGAGAGCGACTGTGCGGCGCTGGGCGGTCTGGTCGACGCCATGCTCGCCGTCACCCCGGATCTGCGTGTGCTGCGCGATCCCACGCGGGGTGGGCTGGCCGCCGCGCTGAACGAGATCGCGGCGGCCTCGGGCACCGGCGTCGTCATCCGGGAACGCGACGTCCCGGTCCCGCCGGCCGTCGCCAACGCCTGCGCCGTACTGGGCCTGGACCCGATGTACGTCGCCAACGAGGGCAAACTGGTGGCGTTCGTGCCCCGTGAGCACGCCGACGCCGTACTGGACGCCATGCGGGCGCATCCGCTGGGTACGGAGTCCAGGATCATCGGCGAGGTCGTGGACGCGCATCCGGGCATGGTGGTGGCCCGCACCGGACTGGGCGGCACCCGGGTGGTCGACCTGCCGATCGGGGAACAGCTGCCGAGGATCTGCTGACGCGTGGCGGGACGGCGGCGCGGGCGTCAGGTGATGAACCCCACGTGGACATGGTCGTGGTGGGTGTCGTCGAAGAAGTACTGACGGCCCGAGCCGCCCGCGCGGCCGGTGTCCCCTAGGCGAGGTGCTCCGCGTTCCCGACGTCGTTGCGGGACACGGCCAGGTAGGCGACGAAGCCGATGATGGCGACGGTCCAGGACAGGGTGACCGGTCCCAGCCCGAGCCCGAGGCCGCCGCGGGTGTGGCCGAGGGCCATCCAGTCGGCGACCGAGGCGCCGAGCGGGCGGGTGATGACATACGCGGTCCAGAAGGCGGCCACCGCGTTCAGGGCGCCCCACTTGTGCATGACGGCCGGGACGGCGATGGCGACGGCGTACAGGACGGCCGAGCCGAGGTAGCCGAGGCCGATCGTGGCGGAGAGGTCACCGGCGGCGGTGCCGAGCGCGAAGGTGGCCAGCACGGTGGCCCAGTAGAAGAGCTCGCGGCGGCGGGTGCGGACGCTGTGGATGGAGAGGGTCTTCTCGCTGGCGTACCAGACGGCGAACACGGCTGCCAGCGCGGCCATGAAGAAGGGGGTGGAGATCGTGTACGGGACGCCCAGGCCGACGTGCAGGACATCGGCGGCCATGGTGCCGAACACGCTGACCATCACGATCGCCGTCCAGTAGATCCAGGCGACGTAGCGACGGGCCTTGAGCTGGATGGTGAGTGCCACCACGAGGGCGAGCCCGCCGAGGCCGACGGCGGGGATCGGCCCGAGCTTCTTGGCGAGGAGGTCCGAGGCGGTCTCACCCATACCGGTGGTCAGCACCTTGATGACCCAGAAGTAGAGGGTGACTTCCGGAACCTTGCTCGCCAGATGGGCGGTGTCGGGTGCGCGACGGCGGCGGGTGAGGGGCTCTGTGCTCATGCCCGCACGATGACATGGCGAACAGCCCTGGTCACAGGGGTCTTTGCCATTGCTTTGGTGCTTCTGGTGCAGGAGTTGCCAGGGCCCGCGGCGGGCCTGAACACAACCTGAACACCCACGCCGCAACCCCCGGTTCCGTTGGGAAACGGCATGAATCTGTTGATATGAAGAAAGGTTGCGGAGAGGCCTTCCGTTGCGCTGCCCGACGACCTATGAGAATATCATTCTCATTTCAAAGAACGCACTTCTTAGCGGCGGTTGAACTCAACGACGAGGGAGACGTGTGGAAGCGACGGAGTACGGGCGGGCGGCCGTCGGCCGGGTACTGAAGGCTCAGGACCAGTTCCATCTCGGCATCGTCGTCGAGGACTTCGAGACGACCTTGGCCGAGTTCTCTTCCCTGTTCGGGTACACGTGGTGCGGCGAGATCAGCGGACCGGTTCCCGTGACGCTGCCGGGTGGAGACGCGGTGGTCGAACTCGGGTGTGTGTTCTCGACGACGACACCCCGTCTCGAGATCGTCCGGCGCGTCCCGGGGACCCTCTGGGAACCGGCGGCCGGCGGCGCCGTCCATCATGTCGGCTACTGGTCCGACGACGTCGCCGCGGACGCCTCCGAACTGGAACGCCACGGTTTCGTCCGGGAGGCGACGCGCAGGGGCGGCGACGGCGCCCCGTTCGCGTTCCTCCGCAGCCCGGCCAGCGGCTACCGCGTCGAACTGGTGAGCAGGGTGGCGCGGCAGGGCCTGGAGCGGTTGTGGGGAATGAGCGCATGACGACCGTCGGGATCGTCACCGGCGCCGGCCGCGGGATGGGGCTGGCCTGCGCGCAGCGACTCACCGACCAGGTGGACACGCTGCTTCTCGTCGACCGGGACGAGGCGACCGTGACCGCGGCCGCCAAGGACCTGTCCGCGACCGCTCAGGGCGCTGTCGTCGAACCGTTCGTCCTCGACATCACCGATGCCGAGGGCCTGGCCGGGCTCGCCGCGCGGGTCGGGGAACTGGGCACCCTGCGCGCCGTCGCCCACGCCGCGGGCATCTCGCCCACCATGGCCGACTGGCGTCGCATCTTCACCGTCGACCTCGTCGGGACCGCGCTGCTGGCCGAGACGCTCCGCCCGCTCGCCACCGAGGGCACGGCCCTGGTGTGCTTCGCGTCGATGGCCCCGCTACTCGGCGGCACCGACCCGGACCCGGCCGTCGACGCGGTGCTGGACGACCCGCTCGACGAGCGGTTCCTCGACCGCGTGCACGAGGCCGTCGGACCGCGCATCGAGGACACCGGCATCGCGTACGCGTGGGCCAAGCGCGGGGTGCACCGCTTCGTCCAGCGTGAGGCGGTGCGGATCGGGCCGCTCGGTGCCCGTATCTGCTCGGTGTCTCCCGGGCTGATCGACACTCCTCAGGGGCGGCAGGAATCCGCGAGCCATCCGGGGATGGAACTGCTGCTGCGGCAGACCCCGCTCGGCCGGCAGGGGCGGTCCGAGGACGTCGCCGCGGCCGTCGCCTTCCTGCTGTCGTCCGAGGCCGGATTCCTGAGCGGGATCGACCTCCTCGTGGACGGCGGTGTGTGCGCCGCCGTCCGGACGCGAGCCGGTCGCACGTGAGGCCGCCAGCACGCACGTGAGGACCCGTGAGTGCCCATGGGCGGTGGATTCAGGGCCCCGGCTCCTGGAGGGCAGCCGGCACGGCAACCGTACGGTCGTCCTCGAATTCGAGTCCGTGCAAGCGGCCCGCGCGATGTGCGCGGGCCGCGACCCTCAGTGCAGCGTGATGGCTCGCTCGGGGCAACTGCCCATCGCCGTACGCACGGTCTCCTCGAACTCGGCCGGTACCTCTGGAGCGAGTACGACCGCGTAGCCGTCGTCGGTCAGGTCGAACACCTCGGGGCAGAGCGACCAGCAGACCCCGTGTCCCCGGCAGCGGTCCTCGTCGACGTCCGCCTTCACCGCGCCGGCTCCTCGGCGAGGGTGAACTCGACGTTCAGGTGGGTCAGACCGCGCAGGATGTACGTCGGGATGTAGTGATACCGGCGCTCGCTCTCAGGGCCATGGACGCGCTCCGAGAGCCTGATGTCGGCCGTGCGGTCGAGGAGCCGCTCGATGGCCACCCGGCCCTCGGCGCGGGCCAGCGGCGCACCGGGGCAGGTGTGGATGCCCCGTCCGAAGGCGATGTGGTGGCGGGCGTTGGCGCGGGCCGGGTCGAAGGTGTCCGGCTGCTCGAAGTGGCGGGGGTCGCGGTTCGCGGCCCCGTTCAGCACCATCACCGTGGTGCCGGCCGGTATGTCGACACCGCCCACCGTGGTCGGCACCCTGGACAGCCGGAAGTCGCCCTTGATCGGGCTCTCCATCCGCAGCGCCTCTTCGATGAAGTTGGGGATGCGGTCGCGCTCCTCGCGCAGTCGCCGCTGCAGCTCCGGGCGCTCGACGAGCAGCTTGAGCGCGGAGCTGAGCAGCCGGACCGTGGTCTCCTGGCCCGCCGCGAAGAGATTGGTCGCCACCCGGGCCACATCGGCGACGTCCGGTGCAGAGCCGTCCGGGAACGTCGCCGAGGCCAGTCCGGAGAGCACGTCGCCCCGCGGTTCACGGCGCCGTTCCTCGACATAGGCCGCGAACCGCTCGTACAGATACTCCAGCGGCGTGTGCTCCATCTCCCGTTCCGTGCTGCCCACCCCGCCGTCCGTCTGCGGCCGGTGCTCCAGCCCCTTGACGAACTCCTCGTGGTCCTCGGCGGGCACGCCGAGCAGGTCGGTGATCACGCGCAGGGTGAACGGGCCCGCGAACCCGCTGATGAAGTCGCCCTCGCCGTGGGCGAGGAACGTGTCCAGCTGGCGGTCGGCCAGCCGCCACATCGCCGCCTCGTTCTCCTTGAGGCGTCGCGGTGTGATCAGCCGCATCAGCAGCGCGCGGTGGTCGGTGTGCGTCGGCGGGTCGAGCGTCGGAAGCTGGTCGCTGAAGGGGAGTTCGGCACGGTGCCGCTCGATGAGCTCGCTCACGTCGTCCCCTTCGAGCGGGACCGGGAACCCCGGGAAGGGGCCGCTCACCGAGAGGCACGACGAGAACGTCTCGCTGTCGTTGAACACTTGAATCGCTTCGTCGTACCCCGTCACCATCACCACGTCGTGGTGGCTCTCGCGCTGTACGGGACACTTCCCCCGCATCGCCTCGAAGTACGGGTAGGGGTCCGCGACGAGCCCGTCGTCCCGGAAGAAGTTCATCGCCTCGAAGTCGTTCACCGTGTGCAACGCTCCCTTCGGCACCGCGACGCGTGTGTCCCGGTGGTCGTGAATGGTGGGTCGGCAGGGCTCGGGCGGCCGTCGAGCCGGGTCAGGGCAGCGGTTCGGCGACGCGGCGGATCTCGGCGTGGGCGCATCGCGTCGGTCCTCCGATGCGGACGTCGCGTGAACAGTCACGATCCTGCTGGTGAGAACTATATTCTCTTCATTGAGTATTAGATTTTCATGGTGCGGCTGCCCCGTCAACGGTCGGCGGGGGGTCCGGGTGAATCCGACGGATACGGATTCGCGGACGATTCGTGACGCTCCGGAAACGCCCCCTCGCCCGGTGTCACTTCCTTCGGGTGATTCTCCGAGGTTTGATCCAGGATTGTTTGCGTGCCCGATATGGGGGAATTGTCACGTCAGTGCTTCGGACAGGAGGCACGTCCGTGGGAGCTGGCTCCGCCAGATCGCCGGTGTCTCCCGTCCGGTTTTTTGTGCGCGCCCTCCCATGGGGACTGTCCCGTCGGCAACCCCATAGGGAGTTGTGAGCACCATGCGCATGACGTCCGGCACCAAGCGACACCCGCACGACGACGCCCCCGACACCGCCGCGGCCTTCATCCGCCTCGCCGCCCTGCCCGACGGGCCCGAGCGGCAGGCGCTGCGCGAGCGGATCGTCCGGTCCTGGCTGCCCATGGCGGAGCGAGTGGCCCGCCGCTACCGGGGCAAGGGCGAGTCCGTCGAGGACCTCAACCAGGTCGCGGCACTCGGCCTGGTCAAGGCCGTCGACCGCTACGACCCCGAGCTCGGCAACGCCTTCGAGAGCTACGCCGTCCCGACCATCACCGGCGAGATCAAGCGTCACTTCCGCGACCACATGTGGACCCTGCACGTCCCGCGCCGCGTCCAGGACGTGCGCAACAGGGTGCGGACGGCCCTCAAGGACCTGTCGCAGACCATGCAGGGCCGACGGCCCACCGTCGCCGAGATCGCCACGTACGCGCATCTCAGCGAGGACGAGGTACGCACCGGTCTCGAGGCCCTGGACAGCTTCTCCGCCCTCTCCCTGGACGCCGAACTGCCCGGCGGGGACGACGGTTACGCGCTCACCGACGCGCTGGGCGCGCTCGACGACGGGTTCGACCTGGTCATCGACCGCGAGTCGGTGAAACCGGCCCTCCACGAGCTCCCCGAGCGCGAACGCACCATCCTCTACCTGCGTTTCTTCCAGGGCATGACGCAAAGCTGCATCGCCGATCAGCTCGGCATCTCGCAGATGCACGTCTCCCGCCTCCTCAGCAACTGCTGCGCCTCCGTGCGCGAACAGGTGCTCGCCGATGCGGCATGAACCACGGGCGGAACCGCGGGCGGAACCATGGGCGGGGGACACACCCGACCGCCCGGGGGGTTGCCCCGTCCGGACGGTCGGAGGCGAGCTCACTGCCGAACCCTCCCGGGAGCGGTTGGCCAGCGGGCCACCTCTCTCTGGACTACCTGGGTGGATCAGTTCCAAACAAATTCCGCGGCTACGGGGCGGGGGAACCCCCGGGGATCTGCGTGGGCCCGTACTTGTCGAGCGTCTCCTCCAGGACCGCGCGAATTTCGGGCGGCAGATCTCCCTGCCGCCCCCAGACGAGGATCATTTCCGCGATGGCGCGCAGCTTGACGTTCGTGTGCTGTGAGACTTCCTGGAGCACGGCCCAGCCCTGGTCGGGGGAGACCCGGCCGAGGGCGACCATCATGCCGATGGCCTGGTCCACCGTGGCGTGCGAGGTGACGGCTTCCGTCAGCTGGTCGACCTCCTCCCGCAGCTCGACGATCCGGTCCGTGGTGCCGGCGGGTACGGACTCCTGCGGGGCGTCGGGCGGATCGGCGCCTCCCGAACGGGTGTCTGACGTCATCGTCCCCTCCGGGGTCCGGATCCTGGCGGCGGAAACCGTCGTCCTTCGAATCCATCGTGGCGACTCGGCCGGGCAGGTGCCAGTGGGCAACGCCCCCGCGGTCCGCCGCCCGTTCACGCGACCAGGGTCACCGCCGCCACGGCCGGCGCCCGCAGGGTGCGGCGGGCCGTGAACAGGACGGTCCCGAGGGTCACCACGGCCGCGACCGCGACGACGGCGAGCCAGATGCCCGGTCCCCGGCCCGGCCACGGGGAGTCCGTACGCACGGCGGTGAACGCGAGGACCCCGGCGAGCCCGGTCAGGGTGCCGAAGAAGACGCCGGTCACCGTCAGGATCAGGCCCTCGGCGCCGACCGCGCCGAGCACCTGCCCCGGCGTCGCACCGGCCAGCCGCTGCTGCCCGAACTCCCGGCTGCGGTAAGTCGTCGCCGAGTACAGGGAGTTGATCAGCATGACGCAGCAGAAGACCACGATGACGCCGACGACCGTGAGGTTGAGCGTCTCGAGGTTCTTCGCGTCGACCGACTTGGGGACACCGGAGGCCCTGATCGCGTCGCTCTCGACCGCCTGCATGGTCAGCGTCGCCGACGCCATGCACGTGAAGAGGATCAGCGGCATCAGGACACCGGACATCTCCGTGGCACGCCGACGCAGGTTCCGTACGGCCAGATACCCGCTCGGGCCCGCGAGGGGCAGCCGGTCGAGCAGGCCCTCCAGCAGCCGCGGCGCCAGCAGCGCGCATCCCACGGACAGCAGGATCGCCCCGTACGCGGGAGGCGCCATCAGCGCGGCGTCCTCGGCCGAGAACGCGAAGGTGGAACAGACCGCCGCACCACCGACGAGCAGAGCCGCGTACGCGAGGAACGTCCGCGCCCCGCCCCGGGTGCGACGCCGGAGCGTCACCCGCCGCACCGCGAGGAACGCCGCGCCCGCCGCGGCCGACACCGTGATGCCGATGCCCGACGCGAGGGCGACGGTACCGAAGGAGTAGTCGACGGAGCGGCGGACCTGACCGCTGTCCTGGAAGACGCCCAGCAGGGCGCGTCCGCCGAGCATCGCCGGACCGATCGCCAGCACCGCACCCACCAGGGCGATCGCCACCGCCTCAGCCACTACCAGCCGGTTGATCTGTGCGGGAGTCGCCCCTGAGCACCTCAGCAGCTCCATCTCGGCACCGCGCTGACGGACGTTCACCGTCAGCGTCGAGGCGATCGCGAAGAACACCAGCAGGGTGCCGTAGCCGCCGACGACGCCCGCGGCGGTGGTCAGCGACTCCGCGCTCACGGAGTCCACCCCGGGCTGCCCGGCCGTGTCGTGCAGCGACTCGAAGGTCATGACGATCGCCGCGCCGAGGAAGGCGGACAGCAGGGTCGCCGTGGCGCGCCCGGGGCGCTGCCGGAGGGAACGCAGGGCCAGAGCGAACACGGCTCACACCCCCACCTTCGTGTCGTCACCGAGATGCGCCAGGCGCCCGGCCACGGCGTCCGCCGTCGGCGCGTGCAGCTGACCGGCCGGCCGCCCGTCCGCGAGGAACACGACCGCGTCGGCGTATGAGGCGGCGACCGGATCGTGCGTCACCATGACGACCGTCCTGCCGTGCACCCGCACGGCCTCCTGAAGCAGCCGCAGCACATCCCGTGCGCTACGGCTGTCGAGGGCACCGGTCGGCTCGTCCGCGAAGATCACCCGAGGCTCGGCGACCAGCGCCCGGGCGATCGCCACGCGCTGCTGCTGACCGCCGGAGAGCTGGTCGGGCAGGCTGCCGAGCCGCTCGCCCAGACCGACCGCCGTCAGGATCTCCCGCGCCCCGGCCCGGTCGACGCGCCGCCCGGCCAGCTTCAGCGGCAGGATCGTGTTCTGGGCGACGGTCAACGTCGGCAGCAGGTTGTACTGCTGGAAGACGAAACCGATCCTCTCGCGCCGGAACTTCGTCAGCTCGGCCTCCCCGCCGCCCGTCATCTCCACACCGTCGACCCGCACGATGCCCTTGTCGGGCCGCTCCAGCCCGGCCGCGCACCGCAGCAGCGTGGACTTGCCGGACCCCGAGGGCCCCATGACCGCGGTGAAGCTGCCCCGTGCCAGACCGAGGCTGACCTCGTCCAGCGCGGTCACGGCATTCTCCCCGGCGCCGTAGGTCTTGCCGACCTTGACCAGTCGCAGCGCCTCCCGGTCGGGTTCCGATTCGTTCGTACGTCGCGAGGTGCGGCGAAACATCGTCATCACTCTCCGTCCGGCACGCCCTGTGCCTCGCTCACGACGCTACGGAGCGCACGCCCGCCCCACATGGGGCACAGAACCCGTATCGCGGGGTGTACCCAGTGCCACCCCGTACGGGTCACCAGAACGCGCCGACCCCCGCCCGCCCCGATGCAATGGACGCGTGACCGCGCCCCCGGACGACTGTCTCGCCCGCAACGAGTGGATCTGCGGTGAGTATCTGAGCACGCGCCGCCAGATCCTCCTGGACGCGGTCGTCCAGCACCTCCAGCTCACGGCGGTCTCCGTCCTCGTCGGACTCGTCATCGCGGTGCCGCTCGCCGTCCTCGCCCGTCGCTGGGGCTGGGCGGCCGGACCGGTCCTGGCGGTGACCACGATCCTCTACACCATCCCGTCCCTCGCGATGTTCTCGCTGCTCCTGCCCGTGTACGGACTGTCGGCCACGCTGGTCGTCTCCGGCCTCGTCCTCTACTCACTGACCCTCCTCGTCCGGAACATCCTCGCGGGCCTGCGCGCCGTCCCCGAGGAGACCCGGCAGGCCGCGCGCGGCATGGGATACGGGCCCATCCGCCTCCTGCTCACCGTGGAACTGCCGCTCGCCGTGCCCGCCGCGATGGCCGGACTGCGCATCGCCACCGTCTCGGCGGTCTCGCTGGTGACGGTCGGCGCGATCGTCGGTTTCGGCGGCCTCGGCAACCTCATCTACGCGGGCATGAACACCTACTTCAAGGCGCAGGTCCTCACCGCGTCCGTGCTCTGCGTCGTCATCGCCGTCGCCGCGGACCTCCTCCTGATCGCGGTGCAGCGGCTCATCACCCCCTGGACCCGGGCGAACCGCGGATGAACACCCTGACCGGGGCCTGGGACTGGCTCACCGACCCCACGCACTGGTCCGGCGACGACGGCGTCTGGCACCGCCTCGCCCAGCACCTCGTCCTGACCGTCGTCTGCCTCGTCATCAGCTGCCTCATCGCGCTGCCCGTCGCCCTCGTCCTGGGCCACCTCGGCAAGGGCGGCGCGCTCGCCGTGAACATCTCCAACATCGGCCGCGCCGTCCCCACCTTCGCCGTACTGGTCCTCCTGCTGCTCACCCCGCTCGGCAAGTGGGGCGAGGGCCCGACCGTCGTCGCGCTGGTCCTCTTCGCCGTACCGCCGCTGCTCACCAACGCGTACGTGGGGATGCGCGAGGTCGACCGGAGCGTGGTGCGCGCGGCGCGGGGCATGGGGATGACGGGGCGGCAAATGCTGTTCCACGTCGAACTGCCCCTCGCGTTGCCCATGGTGATGACCGGTGTGCGGATCGCCGCCGTCCAACTCGTCGCGACCGCCACCATCGCCGCGCTCGCGGGCGGCGGCGGACTCGGCCGGATCATCACCGCGGGCTTCAACCTGGCGAGCACCCCGCAGGTCGTCGCCGGCGCGATCCTCGTCGCCGTGTTCGCCCTGATCGTCGAGGGGGTCTTCGAGATCGCCGAACGGCTGGCACCGCGCTGGGCGAGGGGTGTCCGATGAGGCGGGGCGGCGCCCTGCTGTGCCTGGTCCTGCTGACCGGATGCGGCACCGGCCCGTCCCTGGAGAACCGTGGCGCGGTCACCGCCTCGCCCGGCGACAGCAAGCACCTGACCATCGGCTCGGCGGGGTTCACCGAGAGCGACCTGCTCGCCCAGATGTACGCGCTGCTGCTCGACCAGGCCGGATACAAGACCTCCATGCTGACGGTCGCCAACCGCGAACTCTACGAACCCGCCCTGGAATCGGGCCAGATCGACGTCGTACCGGAGTACGCGGCCACCTTCGCGGACTGGCTGAACGCCAAGACCCACGGCGCGGGCGCCCCGCCGGTCGGCTCACCCGACCTCGCCACCACGATGAAGGCGCTCCGGGCGCTCGCCACACCGCGCGGCCTCACCGTCCTCGACCCCGGCAGGGCCGTCGACCAGAACGCCTTCGCGGTGACGAAGGCGTACGCCAGGCGGCATCACCTGAAGACCCTCAGCGACCTGGGCGCGTCGCATCTTCCGGTACGGCTCGCGGCGGGCGACGAATGCGTTCAACGGCCCTACTGCGAACCCGGGTTGAAGAAGACGTACGGCATCGACATCACCGGCGTCGACCCGAAGGGCGTGGGCACCACGCAGGCGAAGCGGGCCGTGCAGAGTGGTCAGGACCAGATGGTCCTGACCACGACGACGGACGCGACGCTGGACGAGTTCGGCCTCGTCCTCCTCGCCGACGACAAGCACCTGCAGAACGCCGACTACATCGTGCCCGTCGTCAACCGCTCACGCGCCGGCAGCGAGGGCGTCACCAAAGCGCTCGGCAAGCTCAACGACGTCCTCACCACCGCGGACCTGGCATCGATGAACCAACAGGTGGACAGCTGGCGCCGACTGCCCGCGGACGTGGCCCGGACCTATCTGAAGGACAAGGGCCTGCTGAAATGACGTGCTCAGACCCGGCGCCAGCGCGCCATCGCGAAGGAGAACAGACCGAACAGCACGAGTCCGGCGGCGACGCACACCAGCAGCCACGGTCCCGCCGGGGTGTGGGCGAACGAGCGGATCGTGTCGTCCAGCCCCTTCGCCCGGTCGGGTTCGTAGTCGATCGCCGCACGCACGGCGAAGCACCCCGCCGCGGCGAACACCAGCCCCCGCGCCGCACCGCCGCCCACGCCGGTCACATCCACCAACAGCCGTGTACGCGCCGACATCTGACCGAGCTTCAGCTTCTTGTGGTACTTGCGCAACACGGCCCGCCCGCCGATCAGCACACCCGCCACGACGATGCCGACTCCGGCGGCGCCGACGATCCACTGCCCCGCCGACAGGTCCAGCACCTTGGCCGTCACATCCCGCGACTGCTGGTCGCTCGAACCCTGCCCACCACTGCCCGAGCCCGCCGCGAACGACAGCACGGAGTAGGCGACGAACGCATAGAAGACGAACCGTACGGCGGACAGCAGCCGCTTCTTCGCCGCACGGCCGTCCGGCCCGACGCAGCCGAAGCACGCCTCGGACAGCCGCCACACGGCCATGCCGACGAGACCGATACCCAGCACCCACAGCAGCACCGCACCGAAGGGCTTCTGCGCGATCTCGGCGACGGCACCGTTGCGGTCCGCCTGCTTCTTCCCGTCCCCGAAGGCGATCCGCAGCGCCAGCACACCGACCAGCAGGTAGATCACGCCCCGCGCGGTCAGACCCGCCCGGGCGGCGTACTCCATCACCGGGCCCCTAGCCACGCGCCGAGCCTCGACGCGTCCGGTCCGTGCCACCGTACTTGCGTTCATGTGGACCTCCCGCGATCCGGGTGCCCGCGCATCGGAGGGGCACACATGCACGGAAGTGGCCTGATTGCGGTACTCCGATGCCGGATGAGGCCTTCCTCCCTGGGTTTGTCTCGCTACGCTTCAAGGAGGGGCTTCGCCACGGGGGGTTCATATGCCCAGTTCGGGATTCCGGTACGAGCACGAGCGCCGTCGCGCCGGCGCTTTGCCCCAGCCCGTCACTGAGACCGCGCCTGAGACGGTGGAGTCGATCCACAGGCCGGGAGCGACTGAGGTATCGGTAACGACGCCGTATGGTGAACCGCCGACGGTGGAGCCGGCGCAGAAGCCGGTTGCGTCTCCTGAAGTGGGCTCCGTGTTCATCGAGTCCTCCGGCACTGCCGAGGGTTTGTATGAGGCACTGCGCGCCGCCGGGCCCCCGCTCATCGACTACGGCGACTACGAGTCCTTGCTGCGCCTGGCCCGTGAACCGGGTCCCCAGCAGATCAGCCCCCTGCGTCCCGAAGAACCGACGACTCCGTTGGTCTACGTCTTCGGCCCGATCACCGACAGCCAGGTCGCGATCAACGCCCAAGGGGATGTGATCCAGAACCGGACCGACGTACGGCCCGAGCAGTTCTACCGGACGCAGTTCCAGCCGGCGCGGCGTGCCGACCCCGTACAGGTGGTGGAAACCGTGCGGGTCGAGGTCGAACGGCTGGGGCTGGACCTCTACTCGCAGTACGTCATTCGGCAGGCCGCAGCGGAGATCAAGGTGGAGCTGGCCCGCCCTCCGATCAATGAGGCGCGTGTCCGCGGGGCCGTCGAGCAGATCCTCGCCTGCCTGGCCCGGCAGCCCGGCGGCCGCCCTCTCACCGCCCGTCTGGCGGCCCTGGCCGCTCGCCTGGAGGCTGTCCTCGGTGCCGTCGGCAACACGGCGCAGGAGAACTCCGGTTCAGGAGGCGTACGTTGACGAGTTCGGGCGGTGCCCAGTTCTACGGGCCCATTCACGGCAGCCAGATCGCGATCGGCGGGCACAACGTCACCCAGCACCAGTACGTGACGGCCGACGAAGGGGCGAGCGCCCGGCTCGCCGAGGCCCTGCGGTCCGTGCTCGCGGCGCTGGAGACGCTCGGTCTGCCCGCCGAGGACGAAACGGCCGTGCGCCAGGACGCTCTGTCGGAGGCCGCCCGGTCGCAGCCGGACGTGGGACGCCTGCGCGGTCTGCTGGGCCGGATCAGGGACGTACTGGCATCGGTGGCGGCCGGCGCGGCCACCGGGGCCGCGGCGGGCGCCGGTACCGGAGCGGCCGAACTGGCGCACGCCGTGCTCGTCGACCTGCGGAACGCGCTGCCCTGAGTCCGCCGCCTCGTGGCCGATACTGAAGGATGACTTCGAACTCGCGTTCTTTCCTCATCCTACACGGCTGGCAGAACCACCGTCCCGTGGACCACTGGGAGCACTGGCTGGCGGACGAACTGACCGCCCGCGGCCACGCCGTCACCTACCCGCAGCTCCCGGACCCCGACCACCCGGACCTCGCGGTGTGGCTCGACCGGCTCCACGCCCACCTCGACTCCCTCGGGCACGAGCACGAGCGCGTGGTCGTCTGCCACAGCCTCGCCGTCCCGCTGTGGCTGCACGCGGTGGCCCGCGGCAGGGCCCGGGCCGACCGGGTCCTTCTCGTCGCGCCGCCGTCCGACGAGGTCATGGCCGGCTACGAGGACATCGCCGGGTTCGCCGGTTCCGGCGCCACCGCGGCGCACCTGCGCGCCGCCGCCCCCGTGACCCGGCTCGTGGCCGCCGACGACGACCCGTACTGCCCGGGCGGCGCGGCCAAGGAATACGGCGTGCCCCTCGGCCTCGACACCGACGTCATCCAGGGCGCCGCCCACCTGGACCTCGACGCGGGTTACGGCCCCTGGCCGTCGGTCCTCGACTGGTGCCTCGACCCCGAGGTACGCCTCGCGTGACGGACGCGCGCCCCGAAGGGGCGCGGGGCTGTGACAATGTGCGGCTCCGCCGCGTGGGCGCGCCCAGCCACATCGAACCCGCGGCGTCGAACAACCCGCATCCCCCGCCCGACCCAGCGGAGCGCTCACGCGTCGGAGACAGAGTCGAACGACACCTGCCCCCGCCGCACCCCCCGCGCATCCGCGTCCACCGACCGCCGCAGCGCCTCGTGGAGTTTCGCCGGGGTGAGTACGCCGAGGAAGCGGGCCCCGTCCAGTACCGCGACCCAGCCCGCGTCGTGCTGGAGCAGCACGCCGAAGGCCTGCTTCAGCGGGGCGCCCACCGGGACCCAGGAGTTCATACGGTGGGCGCGGTCGCCGACGGACCCGCCCGCCGCCAACTCCTCGACGCCCACCCACCCGTGCAGATCACCCTCCGCGTCCAGCACGACCGCCCATCGTGCTCCCTCCGCGTGCAAGCGGGCGACGGCCGTCCCGGCGGGCTCGTCCAGGCGGGCGACGGGCGGCTGTTCCAGGTCGCCGGGCTCGATCTCGGTGACCGACAGCCGCTTCAGCCCGCGGTCGGCGCCGACGAACTCGGCGACGTAGGGGGTGGCCGGGGTACCGAGGACGGCCCCCGGCGTGTCGAACTGCTCGATGCGGCCCTGCCCGTACACCGCGATGCGGTCGCCGAGCCGTACCGCCTCCTCGATGTCGTGCGTGACCAGCAGCACCGTCTTGCGCACGGCCTCCTGCATCCGCAGGAACTCGTCCTGCAACTGTTCCCGGACCACCGGGTCGACGGCCCCGAAGGGCTCGTCCATCAGCAGTACGGGCGGATCGGCGGCCAGCGCCCGGGCCACGCCGACCCGCTGGCGCTGGCCACCCGACAACTGTTCCGGATAGCGCGAGCCGTACGTCTTCGGGTCCAGGCCCACCAGTTCGAGCAGCTCCGCGGCGCGCGTCCGCGCCTTCGCCTTCTTCCAGCCGATGAGCGTCGGCACGGTCGCCGTGTTGTCGAGGATCGTCCGGTGCGGGAACAGGCCCACCTGCTGGATGACATATCCGATACGCCTCCGCAGCCGCACCGGGTCGACCGTGGCGACGTCCTCGCCGTTCACGAAGATCCGGCCCGAGGTCGGTTCGATCAGCCGGTTCACCATCATCATGGTCGTCGTCTTGCCGCAGCCCGACGGGCCGACGAGGGTGACGAGTTCGCCCTCCGCGACCTCGAACGAGAGGCCGTCCACGGCCGTCGTGCCGTCCGGATAGCGCTTGGTGACCTGTTCGAACCGGATCATCCCCTCACGCTAACCGCGCCGCTCACTCACCGCTCACCAGCACCACTTCCAGGGTGCGCGGACCGTGCACCCCCTCGACCCGGTCGAGCTCGATGTCGCTGGTCGCCGACGGGCCGGAGATCCAGGTCAGCGGGCGGGTCGGGTCGAGGCGCTCCAGGGCCTGGGGGACGGAGGAGACGACCTGGTCGGGGACGCGGACGACACAGATGTGGTGATCGGGGACCAGGGTGATGCGACGACGTCCCTGGTCCGGGCCGCCGTCCAGGACGAGGGTGCCGGTCTCGGCGATGGCGAGCGCGCACGCGGTCACGACGCTGTCGACGCGGTCCAGCTCGCCCGAGGTGTCCTCGGCCCGGTCCGGGACGCGCGTCACCTCCGTCGCCGCCAGCCATGCCTCGTCCAGGCCCGCCGGCACCACCACCGAGGTCGAGCCGTGCCCGGCGAGCAGCCCCGCGATCGTGCCCGCCAACTCGGCGGCCGCGCACCGGTGCACCAGCGCCCGGTAGTCGGCGAGGTTCTCGGCCAGCAGATCCACCGTCTGCTCGACGCTCCGGCCCCCGTGCTCGCGCAGATACCCGCGTTCGACGGCCTGCTCGTACGGAGTGTCGTCGCGCGGCACATCGGCGAGCGCGCGCCGCACCCGCCCCAGGATCAGATCCCTGCTGCTCACTTCGCCGCCCCCTTGTCGGTGTTCCCGCCGTGCGTACGCTGCCACCAGTCGCGGAACGGCTCCGCGGGGACCGTCGGCAGATCCCGGGTGCCGCTCCACGCCTTGCCCGGGCCGGGCAGCGAGCGCGGGTGGAAGCGGCGCGTCCGGGAGGCGAGCCGCTGGCCGGTGCGCAGTGCGCCGGGGTGGCTGAACGCCCAGCGTGCCGCCCGCATCGCCGCCCGCTCGGCCGCGTGCCCCTTGGCGGGTTTGAGTACGACCTTGTTGCCCTCCCGTGTCACCTGGCCGCCCTCGGCGACCCGTTCACGCAGGTGGACGAGGACTTCGGGGATGTCGATGGCGACCGGGCAGACCTCGTAGCACGCCCCGCAGAGCGAGGAGGCGTACGGGAGGGAGGCGTCGATCTCGCTCGCGGTGCCCCGGAGTTGAGGGCTGAGGATCGCGCCGATCGGGCCGGGGTAGACCGAGCCGTAGGCGTGGCCGCCCGCGCGCTCGTAGACCGGGCAGACGTTGAGACACGCCGAGCAGCGGATGCAGCGCAGGGCCTGGCGGCCGACCTCGTCGGCGAGCGTGTCGGAGCGGCCGTTGTCGATGAGGACCAGGTGGAAGGTCTGGGGGCCGTCCCCTTCCCCGGCTCCGCCGTCCCTCGTGCCCGTCCACATCGAGGTGTAGGGGTTCATGCGCTCGGCGGTCGACGAGCGGGGGAGGGTCTGGAGGAAGACCTCCAGGTCCTGCCAGGTCGGCACGATCTTCTCGATGCCGACGACCGAGATCAGGGTCTCGGGGAGGGTCAGGCACATCCGCCCGTTGCCCTCGGACTCCACGACCATCAGGGTGCCGGTCTCGGCGACCATGAAGTTGGCTCCGGAGATGCCGACCTTGGCGCGCAGGAACTTCTCGCGCAGGTGCAGCCTGGCGGCCTCGGCCAGTTCGGCGGGCGTGTCGGTGAGGCCTTCCGGCGCCGGGCGGCCCCACTCGCTCATCTCGCGGGCGAAGATGTCGCGGATCTCGCCGCGGTTGCGGTGGATGGCCGGGACGAGGATGTGGGAGGGCCGGTCCTTGCCCAACTGCACGATGAGTTCGGCGAGATCGGTCTCGTAGGCGTGGATGCCCTCGGCTTCCAGGGCTTCGTTGAGGCCGATCTCCTGCGTGGCCATCGACTTGACCTTGACGACCTCGCTCTCGCCGGTCATCTTCACCAGGTCGGCGACGATCCGGTTGGCCTCGTCGGCGTCGGCGGCCCAGTGCACGACACCCCCGGCCGCGGTGACCGACTCCTCCAACTGGACGAGGTAGCGGTCGAGATGACGGAGCGTGTGGTCCTTGATCTGCTTGCCGGCCTCGCGCAGGGCGGCCCAGTCGTCGAGTTCGGCGACGGCGACCGCGCGCTTGGCGCGGATGGTGTGGGTGGCGTGGCGCAGATTGCCGCGCAGGGTCGGGTTGTTGACCGCGTCGTGCGCGGCCACGGGGAAGGCCGGCATGCCGACGAAGGTGCCACTCATGCGCTCGGCTCCTCTTCCGTACCGGCCAGGATCTCCGCGATGTGCACCGGGCGCATCCGCGTCTCCAGCCGGGCCATCGTGCCGCCGATGTGCATCAGACAGGAGTTGTCGGCGGCGCACAGCACCTCCGCGTTCGTCGACTCCGCGTTGCGCACCTTGTCGGCGCCCATCGCCGCCGAGACATCGGCGTTCTTGACGGCGAACGTGCCACCGAACCCGCAGCACTCGTCCGCGCCGGGCAACTCGCGCAGTTCCAGCCCCTTGACGGCCTGGAGGAGCCGGCGCGGCCGGTCGCCGAGCCCGAGACTGCGCAGCCCGTGACAGGTGGGGTGGTAGGTGACGGTGTGCGGGTAGTACGCGCCGACGTCCGTCACGCCGAGCACGTCCACCAGGAACTCGGTGAGCTCGTACGTCTTCGGCACGACCGGGGCGAGGGTGGCCGCGAGGGTGTCCCCGCGGCCCTCCGCCCGCGCCCGCTCGCCCATCCGCGGATACAGCTCCCGCACCATCGCGCCGCACGACCCGGAGGGCGTCACGATCGCCTCGTACCCACCGAAGACATCGGAGAAATGCCGGGCCAGTGGCTCGGCCTCATGCCGGTATCCGGTGTTGTAGTGGGCCTGCCCGCAGCAGGTCTGCGCCATCGGGAAGTCGACGTCGACGCCCAGTCTGGTCAGCAGTTTCACCACGGCACGGCCGGTGTCCGGATAAAGCGTGTCGTTGACACAGGTCAGGAACAGGGCGACACGCATCGCGGCTCCTTGGGATCGATCATCGGATGAGTGCAGGGTACGCGGAGGACGAGCGCCAGGGGAGCCCCCGCTCATGGACACGGGCGAGTCCCCCCTCGCGGACGGGTGCAGGGCCCCGTCACGGGAGGGCGGGAGTTTCCGTTCACCCGCGGGTGAGCTTCCCGTTCACCCGCGGGTGAGCCGGTCCTCCGCGGAGTGCCAGGCCGCCGCGTCACCCCGGGGCTCGTACCGCCGCAACGGCTGCGTACGGGCGAGGAGTCGCCGCATCGACATACGGTCACCGACCAGACCGTGTGCGCGGGCCTGGACCAGGACGTTGCCGAGCGCGGCCGCTTCCGCCGGGCCCGCCACGACCGGCAGTCCGCAGGCGTCGGCGGTCAGTCGGCACAGGAGCTCGTTACGGGTGCCGCCGCCGACGATGTGGACGACGTCGACCGGGTGGTCGGCGAGAGCCTCGGCCTCGCGGATCGCCCGGCGATGGGCGAGCGCGAGCGAGTCGAGAATGCAGCGGGTGATCTCGGCGCGCGACTCGGGCACGGGCTGTCCCGACTCCCGGCAGGCGTCGGCGATCCGCTCCGGCATCCGGCCGGGTGCCAGGAAGGCGGCGTCGCCCGCGTCCACCACCGACCGCAGCGCGGGCACCTCGGCGGCGGCCCGCAGCAGCTCACCCAGATCGGGCCGCCCCCATTCCCGTACACACTCCTGGAGCAGCCACAGCCCCATGATGTTCCGCAGATAGCGGACCGTGCCGTCCAGCCCCAGTTCATTGGTGAAGTTGGCCGCCCGGCTCGCCTCGGTGAGGACCGGCCGCTCCAGCTCCAGGCCCGCGAGGGACCAGGTGCCGGTGCAGATGTACGCGAACCGTTCGCCCACCGCCGGCACGGCGGCCACCGCGGAGGCGGTGTCGTGCGAGCCGACGGTCGTCACCGGGACCGGGCCCCTCAGCCCGGTCTCCTCCAGGACCCGCGGGAGCAGCAGCCCGGCCGGGTCGCCCGGCTGCCGCAGCGGCGCGAACAGCGTGAGGTCGATGCCCAGCCGGTCCGCGAGGCCGTGGGACCAGTCGCGGGTGCGCGGATCGATGAGCTGGGTGGTCGAGGCGTTGGTGACCTCTGTGCCCGCCTCGCCCGTGAGCCAGTACGCGAGCAGGTCGGGAACGAGCAACAGCCTTTCAGCGGCGGCGAGTTGTGCCGTCGAGCGGGCCGCCGTGAGCTGGTACAGGGTGTTGAAGGGCGCGTACTGGAGCCCGGTCGTCGCGTACAGCTCGGCGGCGGGCACGGTGGCCCACACCTTCTCCGCGACCCCCTCGGTGCGGGCGTCGCGGTAGTGCACCGGGTTGCCTAGCAGGGCTCCGTCGGCGTCCAGCAGGCCGTAGTCCACGGCCCAGCTGTCGATGCCGACGGAGTCGACCTGCCCGGCCGCCCGCAGTCCGTCGAGCACCCCCGCGTACAGCGAGAGAATGTCCCAGCGCAGCCCCTCGGGAACCCGCACCGGCCGGTTCGGGAAGCGGTGCGCCTCCGTCAGCTCCAGGGCCTCGGGGCCGACGCGGCCGACCATGACGCGTCCGCTGGACGCGCCGAGGTCGACCGCGGCGAAGCTCTTCACGTACTCGCTCATCGCAGGAATGCCGCCGCGACACCCGCGTCGACCGGGACATGCAGACCGGTGGTGTGGGTCAGGTCCCCGCCCGTCAGAGCGAACACGGCGTTCGCCACGTGCTCGGGCAGCACCTCGCGCTTGAGGATGGTCCGCTGGGCGTAGAACTCGCCGAGCTTCTCCTCCTCGATGCCGTACGTGGCCGCGCGCTGCGCGCCCCAGCCGCCCGCGAAGATGCCCGAGCCGCGCACGACCCCGTCGGGGTTGATGCCGTTCACCCGGATACCGTGCTCGCCCAACTCGGCGGCAAGGAGCCGGACTTGATGCGCCTGATCGGCCTTGGTGGCGGAGTACGCGATGTTGTTCGGACCCGCGAAGACCGCGTTCTTGGACGCGATGTAGACGATGTCACCGCCCAGCCCTTGCGCGATCATCACCCGCGCCGCCTCCCTCGACACGAGGAAGGAGCCGCGGGCCATGATGTCGTGCTGGAGGTCCCAGTCCTTCGCGGTGGTCTCGAGCAGCGGCTTGGAGATGGAGATACCGGCGTTGTTCACCACCAGGTCGACACCGCCGAAGGCGAGCACCGCCGCCTCGAAGGCCTCGGCGATCTGCTCCTCGGAGGTCACGTCGACGGTGACGGCGACGGCCTTGTCGGGACCGCCCAGCGAAGTGGCGACCTCGGCCGCGTTCTCCGCGTTCAGGTCGGCGATCACCACGCAGGCGCCCTCGGCGACGAGCCGCTCGGCGATCGCCTTGCCGATCCCGCTGCCCGCCCCCGTCACCAGCGCCACCCGGGTGGCGAGCGCCTTCGGCTTCGGCATCCGCTGGAGCTTGGCCTCCTCCAGCGCCCAGTACTCGATGCGGAACTTCTCCGACTCCTCGATCGGCGCGTACGTCGAGACCGCCTCGGCGCCCCGCATCACGTTGATCGCGTTGACGTAGAACTCGCCGGCCACCCGCGCGGTCTGCTTGTCCTTGCCGAAGGAGAACATGCCGACACCGGGGACCAGCACGATCGCCGGGTCCGCGCCGCGCATCGCGGGGGAGTCGGCGTCGGCGTGCCGCTGGTAGTAGGCGGCGTACTCCTCGCGGTACTCGCCGTGAAGCTCCTTCAGCCGCGCGATCGCCGCGTCCAGTTCCACGGTCGGCGGCAGGTCGAGGACGAGCGGCCTGACCTTGGTCCGCAGGAAGTGGTCGGGGCAGGAGGTGCCGAGCGCGGCGAGCCGCGGGTGCTCGGCGCTCGCGAGGAAGTCGAGGACGACATCGGAGTCGGTGAAGTGGCCGACCTGCGGCCTGTCCTGGGAGGCGATGGCCCGGATGTACGGCGCCAGCGCCGCGGCCCGCTCCCGGCGCGGGGCGGCCTCCAGGGCCCTGTACCCCTCGACGGCGGGCCCGAAGGGCTCCGCCTTGCCACGCTCGACGAGGAACGCCTCGGCGGTGCGGATGATGTGCAGCGAGTTGCGCTCGCACTCCTGGGCCGTGTCACCCCACGCCGTGATGCCGTGCCCGCCCAGGACGCAGCCGATCGCCCGCGGGTTGGCCTCCTTGACCGCCGCGATGTCCAGACCCAGCTGGAAGCCCGGGCGGCGCCACGGCACCCACACCACACTGTCGCCGAAACACTCGGCGGTCAGCTTCTCGCCGTCCGCCGCACAGGCCAGCGCGATACCCGAGTCGGGGTGCAGATGGTCGACATGGGCCGCGTCCACCAGCCCGTGCATCGCCGTGTCGATGGACGGGGCCGCGCCGCCCTTGCCGTGCAGGCAGTAGTCGAACGCAGCGACCATCTCGTCCTCGCGCTCCACCCCCGGGTAGACCTCCGTCATCGCCCGCAGCCGGTCAAGCCGCAGCACGGCGAGGCCTGCCTCGGTCAGCGTCCCGAGGTCACCGCCCGATCCCTTCACCCACATCAGCTCGACATCACCCCCGGTCACGGGATCCGTGTCGGTGCCCTTGGCGGAGGTGTTGCCGCCCGCGTAGTTGGTGTTACGAGGATCAGCACCGAGCCGGTGCGAACGGGCCAACAGAGCGGCGGCTTCGGGATGGGATGCCATGTTCTTGGTCCTTAGAGAAAAGAAGAGTGAAGAGAGGTGACATACCTGTGCTGAGCGCCCCGTCAGGGGCGCGGGGCGTGACATTTTGCGGCTCCGCCGCGTGGGCGCGACCAGCCACATCCGGCCCGCGGCCTGCGACGAGCCGAACCAGGCGGACGAGACTCAGCCGCTCACGCCCCCCACCCCGCCTGCTGCCCACCCACCCGCTCCGCCGCGATCTTCTCCGCCCACCCGGACCGGCGGTACGCCGAGACGGGATCCGCGTCCAGCCCCAACTCCTCCCGCACCTCACCCAGCAACGGCCGTACATCGGTGTTGTACGCGTCCATGATCACCGCGTTCGCGGCGAGCACGTCCCCCGCACGCTGAGCGTCGGCCAGCGCCGCACCGTCCACGAGCAGTGCCTTGGCCGTCGCCTCCTGCACGTTCATCACGGAACGGATGATCGCCGGGATCTTCGCCTCGATGTTGTGGCACTGGTCGAGCATGAAGGCGACGTCCGGAGTGAAGCCACCGCCCCGGATCACCTCGTACATGATCCGGAACAGCTGGAAGGGATCGGCCGCCCCCACCATCAGGTCGTCATCGGCGTAGAACCGGGAGTTGAAGTCGAACGCGCCGAGCTTCCCCTCGCGCAGCAGCGTCGCGACGATGAACTCGATGTTGGTGCCGGGCGCGTGGTGCCCGGTGTCGACGACGACCTGCGCCTTGGGGCCGAGCTTGAGGCAGTGCGCGTACGCCGTGCCCCAGTCCGGGACGTCCGTCATGTAGAAGGCGGGCTCGAAGAACTTGTACTCCAGCAGCATCCGCTGGTCGTCCCCGAGCCGCTCGTAGACCTGGGCCAGGCCCTCGGCCAGCCGGTCCTGGCGCTCATGGATGTCGTCCTGACCGGGATAGTTCGTACCGTCGGCGAACCAGAGCTTCAGGTCCTTGGAACCCGTCGCGTCCATGATGTCGACACACTCGAGCAGGTGATCGACGGCCTTCCGGCGGACGGCGGCCTCCGGGTGGCAGATGGAGCCGAGCCTGTAGTCGTCGTCCTGGAAAGTGTTGGAGTTGATCGCGCCCAGCCTCAGGCCGCGCTCCTGCGCGTACTTCGCCAGCGCACCGTAGTCGTCGACCTTGTCCCAGGGGATGTGCAGAGCGACGGTCGGCGCGGCTCCCGTGAAGGCGTGCACCTGGGCGGCGTCGTCCAGTTTCTCGCGCGGATTGCGCGGGACTCCGGGCTGCGCGAACACCTTGAAGCGGGTTCCCGAGTTCCCGTACGCCCACGAGGGCGTCTCTACTGCCTGGGTCTTCAGGGCGGTCTTCACCGCGGCGAGCTCGGTCACTTCGGGGCTCCTGTGACTTCGGGTGTGATTCGGGTGTGGCTTCGGTTTCGAACGGCTTGTGGAGTCGGATCCGAACTGCGCTTCTGCCTGATCGGAACAGCTCTTCCGCCTGAAACGATCTGAAACGATTCAGAGCGCCGAAGTTATGAGCCCTCCGCAGGCGTGTCAACCCCCTGAGCGGAGACCGGCCTCCGTGACTCGGTTGTGACCTTCTGCTATCGAAAATTTCGATCCGAACCCATTGACGTGACCTGGGCAACCTGCCTAACGTCCCGGCAACCTAGTTGAAACCTTTCACGACGTCGTGAGGCCTCTCCGCCCGCGTCGTTGAGGAGCTCACATGACCCACCGGTCCGACGCGGGTCCGGCCCCCGTACTGGCGCTGGAGGACATCTCCAAGTCCTTCGGCGCGGTACGCGCCCTGCGGGACGTGTCCCTGGAACTGTTCCCCGGCGAGGTGCACGCTCTCGCCGGCGAGAACGGCGCGGGCAAGTCGACCCTCATCAAGACGCTCGCCGGCGTGCACCGACCGGACGCCGGCCAGGTGCTGCTGGACGGTGAGCCCACCGTCTTCCACGGTCCCGCCGACGCCCGCGACGCGGGCATCGCGGTGATCTACCAGGAGCCCACCCTCTTCCCCGACCTGTCGATCGCGGAGAACATCTTCATGGGCCGCCAGCCCCGGCGCGCCCTCGGCCGTATCGACCACAAGGCCACCCACGCGGCGACCGCCGCCCTGATGAAGCGACTCGGCGTCGAACTCGACCCCGACCGCCCGGCGCGCGGACTGTCCATCGCCGACCAGCAGATCGTCGAGATCGCCAAGGCGCTCTCCTTCGACGCCCGCGTCCTGATCATGGACGAGCCCACCGCCGCCCTCACCGGCAGCGAGGTGGCCCGCCTCTTCGGTGTCGTCCGCACCCTGCGGGAGCAGGGCTCCGCGGTGCTGTTCATCTCGCACCGTCTGGAGGAGATCTTCCAGATCTGCCAGCGGGTCACGACCCTGCGTGACGGGGCCTGGATCTCCAGCGAGCTCATCGACGGAATGACCGAGGACGACCTCGTACGCCGGATGGTCGGCCGTGACCTCGACGAGCTCTACCCCAAGCAGGACGTCGAGGCGGGCGAGGTCGCACTGAGCGTGCGCCGGCTGACCCGCGAGGGTGTCTTCACCGACATCTCCTTCGACGTGCGGCGCGGTGAGATCGTCGGTCTCGCCGGACTCGTCGGCGCCGGGCGTACGGAGGTCGCCCGGGCCGTCTTCGGCGTCGACCGCTGGGACGCCGGAGAGGTCGAGGTCGACGGGAAGTCACTGACGAACGGGGCGCCCTCCACGGCCATGGCCGCCGGGCTTGCCCTCGTCCCCGAGGACCGGCGCGCCCAGGGCCTGGTGATGGACATGTCCATCGAACGCAACATCGGGCTCACCGGGCTGCGTACGACCGTCAAGGCGGGGCTGGTGGACCGCGGCGCCGAACGCAGCCGCTCCCTCGACTGGGCGGTCAGACTCCAGGTGAAGTACGCCCGGATCGCGGACACCGTCTCCACGCTCTCCGGCGGCAACCAGCAGAAGGTCGTCCTCGCCAAGTGGCTGGCCACCGGCCCCAAGGTGCTGATCGTCGACGAGCCCACCCGGGGCATCGACGTCGGCACGAAGGCCGAGGTGCACCGGCTGCTCTCCGCGCTGGCCGCCGACGGGGTGGCCGTCCTGATGATCTCCTCCGACCTGCCCGAGATCCTCGGCATGGCCGACCGCGTGCTGGTGATGCACGAGGGCCGGCTCACCGCCGAGATATCCCGGTCCGAAGCCACCGAGGAGACCGTGATGGCCGCCGCGACGGGGAGGGCCGCCGCATGACCGCCACCAGGAACGTCACCCTCGGCGCGGCACCGGCACCGGCACCGGCAGCGGACGGGACGGCCGACCGTCAGACCCCGAACATCCCCCGGAGGGCCGCCGCATGACGGTGACCGCACCCAATCCCGCCCCCGCCGCCGAGGTGCCCAAGTCGAGCGGCACCCGGCTGGTGGACCGCGTCTTCAAGATGCGCGAACTCGCCATCCTGGTCGTCTTCCTGGTGATGATCGCCATCACCCAGATGGGCAACAGCGAGTTCCTGTCCGAGCAGGGCATCAAGGACCTGCTGCTGAACGCGACCATCCTGGTGCTGGTCGCCACCGGGCAGTCGCTGGTCGTGATCACGCGGAACGTCGACCTGTCGGTCGGCTCCATACTCGGCATCAGCGCCTTCGCGGCCGGCACCTATCTGCACGGCGGCGGCAACCCCGTCGTCGCGGTGTTCCTCGCCGTCCTGCTCGGCATCGGCTGCGGGCTGGTCAACGGTCTGCTGGTCAGCCTCGGCCAGGTGCCCGCGCTGGTCGTCACCCTCGGCACGCTCTACATCATCCGCGGCGTCGACTCCATCTGGGTCGGCTCCCGCCAGATCACCGCGGCCGACCTGCCCGGCGGCTTCGTCGACTTCGGTTCCGGCGGCATCTCGGCGGTCCCGTATCTCGCCCTGATCGCGCTGGCCGTGCTGGTGGTCACCGCGTACTACCTCAAGCACTTCGGCAGCGGTCGCGAGCTGTACGCGCTGGGCTCCAACCCGGAGGCCGCCCGGCTCGCCGGCATCCCCGTCCGCAAGCGGATCCTGGCCGCGTACATCCTCTGCGGCGGCCTCACCGGCCTCGCGGGCGCCCTGTACCTCGCCCGGTTCGGCAACGTCGACTCCGGCACCGGCACCGGCTATGAACTCACCGTCGTCAGCGCGGTCGTGGTCGGTGGTGTCGTCTTCACCGGCGGCTCCGGCAGCGTCTACGGCGCGGCGCTCGGCGGGCTGCTGCTCACCTCGATCAACAGCGTGCTGCCCGCGCTCGGCGTCAGCTCCGTGTGGGTGCTCGCCATCAACGGCATTCTGCTCATCCTCGCCATCGCGGTCGACCGGGTCGTCGCGCTGCGCGTGGCCTCCGCACTGAAGAAGAGGAACGCCCGCCATGGCTGACTCGTCCCTCGCGCGCGCCGTCCGCTGGGACACGGCCGTCGGCGCCCTCCTCATCGTCGTGCTGCTGTTCTCCTTCGGGTTCGTGGACGGGTTCGGCAACGCGCTCAACCTGTCGTTCCTGATCGGCAACACGCTGCCCATCGCGCTGATCGCGCTGCCGATGACCCTGCTCGTGGTGGCCGGGGAGATCGACCTCTCCGTCGCCTCCACGGCGGGACTCTCCGGCTCGGTGATGGGCGCCCTGTGGAACCAGGGCATGTCGATCGAGACGATCATCCCGCTGTGCCTGCTGCTCGGCGTGGTGTGCGGGCTGGTCAACGGTCTGCTGGTGACCCGGCTCGGGCTCTCGTCCCTCGCCGTCACCATCGGTACGCTCGCCGCCTACCGGGGCATCGCGCAGATCGTGCTCGGCTCGGACGCGGTGACCGACTTCCCCGCGCAGTACCAGGACTTCGCCTCCGGACGTATCGGGAACACCTTCGTCCCGCAGGCCTTCCTTCCCTTCCTTGTGCTCCTCGCGGCAGCGGTGGTAGTACTTCATGCCACGCCCTTCGGACGCTCGTCGTTCGCGATCGGCGCCAACGAGGAGGCCGCGCGGTTCGCCGGCATCCGCGTCAAGCGGCAGAAGCTGATCCTCTTCGTCGCCACCGGCTTCATGGCCTCCCTCACCGGCATCTTCTGGGCCCTGCACTACGCAAGCGCCCGCTACGACAACGCCACCGGCCTCGAGCTCTCCGTCATCGCCGCGGTCCTGCTCGGCGGTATCGACTTCGACGGTGGCAAGGGCACACTCGGCGGCGCGATCGCGGGAGTCTTCCTGCTCGGCGCGCTGCAGAACGTGATGAGCCTCCTGAACGTCTCCGCTCAGTCGCAGATCGTCGTCACCGGCGTTCTGCTCGTCATCTCCGTGCTCGGCCCCCGGGTCGCGCGGCAGATCTCCGTGGCCAGGGCGGCACGCTCCGCCGCATAGACCGTTCGAGAACCGCGGGACCTCCGTGCCCGGTCCCGCCCACGCGGCGGAGCCGCACATCCGATACAAGCCCCGCACCCCTTCAGGCGCACGCCGCACTCACCTCCGTCAAAAGGAACCCGCCATGCGCAAGTCATCCCTCCGCCGTACCGGCGCGGCGCTCGCCGCCGTGACCTCGCTCGCCCTGGCCGTCACCGCCTGCGGCGGCACCACCAAGAACGACGTGAAGAACGAGGGCGGCTCGGCCGCCGCGACCGGCAAGGCCGACCCGAACGCGGCCACCAAGAAGGGCCTCACGGTCGGCTTCCTGCCGAAGCAGGTCAACAACCCCTACTTCACCTCGGCGGACAAGGGCGGCGAGAAGGCGCTGACGGAACTGGGCTCCAAGTACAAGGAGGTCGGCCCCAGCAGCGCCACCGACACCTCCGGCCAGGTGAGCTACGTCAACACGCTCACCCAGCAGCAGGTCAACGCGATGGCCGTGTCCGCGCAGGACCCGGGTGCCCTGTGCACCGCGCTCAAGCAGGCCATGAGCAACAAGATCAAGGTCGTCACGTACGACTCCGACACGAAGCCCGAGTGCCGCAACGCCTTCGTGTCGCAGGCCAGTGGCGAGGACCTGGGCCGTACCGAGGTCCAGCTGCTCGCCGAGCAGATCGGTTACAAGGGCGAGATCGCGATCCTGTCCGCCGCGCAGACCGCGACGAACCAGAACGCCTGGATCGACTTCATGAAGGAGGAGCTGAAGGACCCCAAGTACAAGGACGTCAAGCTGGTCAAGGTCGCCTACGGCAACGACGACGCCCAGCAGTCCTTCCAGCAGACCCAGGGCCTGCTCCAGGAGCACCCGAACCTCAAGGGGATCATCTCCCCGACCACCGTCGGTATCAAGGCCGCGGCCCAGTACCTGTCCGGCTCCAAGTACAAGGGCAAGGTCAAGCTGACCGGCCTCGGCACCCCCAACGACATGCGCAAGTACGTCAAGAACGGCACCGTCGACGCCTTCGAGCTGTGGGACCCGGCGAAGCTCGGCGAGCTCGCCGCGCGTACGGCCGTGGCGCTGTCCTCGGGACAGATCACCGGCGCCGAGGGCGAGACCTTCAAGGCCGGTGACATGGGCTCGTTCACCATCGGCAAGGACGGCGTGATCAACCTGGGCAAGCCGACCGTCTTCAACGCCAAGAACATCGACCAGTTCAACTTCTAGGATCCGGGGATTCCTTGATGCAGCGTGTGTGCTTTCTGCTGAAGGTCCGTGCGGACCGCCTCGACGAGTACCGTGAGCGGCACGCCGCCGTGTGGCCCGAGATGCTCGACGCGCTCTCGGCCACCGGCTGGCACAACTACTCGCTCTTCCTGCGCGAGGACGGCCTGCTGGTCGGCTACTTGGAGACCGAGGACTTCGCGGCCGCGCAGGCCGGCATGGAAGCCACCGACATCAATGCCCGTTGGCAGGCGGAGATGGCGCCGTTCTTCGAATCGCTGGACGGCGCCAGACCCGACGAGGCCATGAAGCCCCTCACCGAGGTCTTCCATCTCGCCTGACACCCGCCGACACTCGCTGACACCTGCTGATACCCGCGCGAAGCCCCACTCAGGAGCCCCGCACATGAAGAGACGCACCCTGCTGGCCACCGCCGTGCTGACCGGCGTGGCGGGCCCCGGAGCCGCCGCCGGTCCGGCTCGCGCGGCCGATCCCGGGCCTTCGGTCACCCTCACCGGCAGTAGCCGACTGGACGCCCAGGCGCTGTACTTCGTGTCGTACGACGGCCTGGTCAACAACAACTCGTTCCAGAAGAACGGGCTGTTGACCTACAAGGGCTACCAGTACGCCGTCTGGTACACCACCGACCGCAGCGCGGTCGTCGCCCGCCGGGCGCTCGGCGCGACGAGTTGGTCGACGGTCAAGCTCGGACACCAGCTCAAGAGCTCCGACTCGCACAACGTGATCTCCATGGGCGTGTCGAGGACCGACGGCCGGCTGCACCTCAACATGGACTCCCACAGCGACGGCTTCTTCTACGTGAAGTCGGTGGCCGGGCTGCTCGACAGTCCCGCCTCCACCGCCTGGACCTCCGCGGTCTTCGGAGCCGTACAGACCTCGCTGGACGGGCTCGCGCTCACGACACAGTTCACCTACCCCCAGTTCATCTCCACGCCCGAAGGCAAGCTCCAGCTGAGCTACCGCGTGGGCATCTCCGGAAACGGGCGCAACGCCCTCGCGGAGTACGACGGCTCGGCCTGGACCGCTCTCGGGGAGTGGTCCGGCTCGACCGGCACATACACCAGCGAGCACGGCTCCAGCACCGCCCGCAACATGTACCTGCACGGCATCGACTACGACGTCGACGGACGCCTGCACGCCTTCTTCACCTGGCGCGAGCAGAACGGCGCCGTGATGTGCAACGGCGGCGGCATCACCAACCACGACACCGGCTACGTCTACTCGACCGACCGCGGCCGCACCTGGCGCAACGACGCGGGCACCGTCGTCGGCACCACGGGCGGCTCCGACACGGTGGCCGTCACCGACGCCGGGCTCGTCGTCGACGCGCTCAACCCCGACCACTCCCTGATGAACCAGGAGAGCCAGACCACCGACTCCGCCGGCCTGCCGCACGCGATCATCAGCTATGTGCCCGGCCGCTTCGGCCAGTGCACCACCGACTACGTCACCGACCGGACGAACAACGGCCGCGCCTTCCACCTCCGCAAGAACGCCTCGGGCAGCTGGACCAAGACCGAGATCCCGATCGCGCTCGGCTCCAGCCAGCGCACCAGGCTGATCCTGGACACGTACGACAACGCCTACGCGATCATGCCCTTCGGCCGGATCGCGGGCGCCTCGAAGTCCTCCGGGTACACGGACTGGAGCCTCCTGTACGACGGCGGCGGCCTCAACGCCTTCGGCGAGGTGGTGATCGACGAGACGCGCGTCACGCAGGACGGGACGCTGTCGGTCATGTACCAGGAGAAGTCCAGCGGGACCACGCCTTCGGCGCTCCACGTCGTCGATTTCCGGCTGCCCGCATGACCACCGAAGCCGGCGGACTCGCGGGTAATGTGAAGACCCACCCGCCGCTTCTCATTCCCTTGGAGGTTCCTGCCTGATGGCCCAGTCGGTGGGTATCAAGGACGTCGCCCGCGCCGCCGGAGTCTCCGTGGGCACGGTCTCCAACGTCATCAACCGTCCGGACACCGTGGCCTCGGAGACCCGGGCCCGTGTCCAGTCGGCCATAGACCGGCTCGGCTACGTCCGCAGCGAGTCCGCACGCCAGCTGCGGGCCGGGCGCAGCCGGATCATGGGCCTGCTCGTCCTCGACATGGGCAACCCCTTCTTCGTGGACGTGGCCCGCGGTGCCGAGCGCGCCGCGCGGGACGCCGGGCTCGGCGTGATGGTCTGCAACAGCGCGCAGAGCGCCGGCGAGGAGGCCGACTATCTGTCGCTCTTCGCCGAGCAGCGGGTGCGCGGCGTGCTGCTGACGCCCGCCGACGCGACCGGGCGCAACATCGCGGCGTTCCGCCGCAACGGCATCCCCTTCGTCCTGGTCGACCGGGTGGCCGAGGGCACCACCGAGTGCTCGGTCTCGGTCGACGACGTGGCGGGCGGCGCGCTGGCCGTACGGCATCTCGTCGACGCGGGCCATCGATCGATCGCGTACGTCAGCGGGCCGCCCGGCCTCAACCAGGTCAGGGACCGCCGCGTGGGCGCCCTGAACGCGCTCGCCGAGGCCGGCCTCCCGCCCACCGCGATGCGGGAGCTGCCCACCGAGCGCCTCGACGTGGCCGCGGGCCGCGACGCGGGCGCCCGGCTGCTGGGCCTCGCCGAGCGCCCGACCGCCGTCTTCTGCGCCAACGACCTGCTCGCGCTCGGCGTCCTGCAGGCCATGTACGCGGCGGGCGTCGGTGTCCCGGACGACCTCGCGATCGTCGGCTACGACGACATCGAGTTCGCCGCCGCGGCGGCCGTCCCGCTCACCTCCGTACGGCAGCCCGCGATGACCATGGGCGCCCTCGCCGCCGAACTGCTGCTGGAGGAGACCGAGGCCGAGACGGCGCCCACCCCGCACGAACACCGGCGCGTGGTGCTCCAGCCCGAGCTGGTGGTGCGCCGCTCCAGCCTGTCGGCGCGCTGACGCGCGGCACGGTCCGCGCGGCCCGGACTGCTGAGCCACCATTCAGTACGACTTTCTTGATCCCCGGTCTCGGCGGGTCGGCGATCATGTGCTCAACTGGGACGCAGCCTGGATCCGTACGTCTCGGGAGCACTGTTGACCGTCAGCTACCGCCAGCCCGGTGTCGTCCTCACCGACCACCGCTTCACCGTGCCCCTCGACCACGACGACCCGGCGGGGGAGAGCATCGAACTGTTCGCCCGCGAGGTCGTCGCGAGCGAGAAGGCGTGCCAGGACCTCCCCTGGCTGGTCTACCTCCAAGGTGGTCCCGGCTTCGGCGCCAACCGCTTCGTCGGCAAGCAGGCCTGGCTCGGCCGCGCGCTGAAGGAGTTCCGGGTGCTGCTGCTCGACCAGCGCGGCACCGGCCACTCCACGCCCGCCAATCGCCAGACGCTTCCGCTGCGCGGCGGCCCCGGCGCGCAGGCCGACTACCTCGCGCACTTCCGCGCCGACTCCATCGTCCGCGACTGCGAGGCCATCCGCCCCCGTCTCACCGGCGGCGCCCCCTGGACCGTACTCGGCCAGAGCTTCGGCGGCTTCTGCGCCGTGCACTACCTCTCGACGGCGCCCGAAGGCCTGCGCGCGGCCCTGATCACCGGCGGCCTGCCCTCCCTCGACGCGCACGCGGACGACGTGTACCGGGCCGCGTATCCCCGTATCGAACGCAAGGTCGCGGCACACTACGCGCGCTACCCCCAGGACATCGAGCGGGCCCGCCAGATCGCCGAGCACCTGGTTCGCCACGAACCGGTCCTGAGCAACGGCTACCGCCTGACCGTCGAGGCCTTCCAGTCCCTGGGCATCCTCCTCGGCGGCGGTGAGGGCAGCCACCGCCTGCACTACCTCCTCGAGGAGGCCTTCGTCCGCACCCCGCAGGGCCCGGCCCTCTCCGACGCCTTCCAGGAGGAGGTGCAGGGCCTCCTCTCCTACGCCGGCCACCCGCTGTACGCGCTCGTCCACGAGGCCTGCTACGCCCAGGGTGAGAGGCCGACCGCCTGGTCCGCCGAGCGGGTGCGCGCCGAGTTCCCGCAGTTCGACGCGGCGAAGGCTCTCGCGGACGACGGACCGCTGCTGTTCACCGGCGAGTCCGTGCACCCCTGGCTGTTCGACACCGACCCCGCGCTGCGTCCCCTCCGCGAGACCGCCGAGGAACTCGCCGCCCGCACCGACTGGCGGCCGCTGTACGACCCCGCCCGCCTCGCCGCCAACGAGGTGCCGGTGGCCGCGGCGGTCTACCACGACGACATGTACGTCGACCCGGAGCACTCCCTGCGCACGGCCCGTGCCATCGGTGGTCTGCGGACCTGGGTGACGAACGAGTTCGAGCACGACGGCGTACGGGTCGGCGGGCCGCGCGTCCTGGACCGTTTGCTGGCGCTGACACGCGACGAGGTCTGACCTCCGGTTCCTCGCCCCCGCCGCCCCTACCCGTCCCCTCCCCACTTGGGGGCTCCGCCCCCAAACCCCCGGTGTGTTCCCTGTGTGCGGGCGGGTGGGGGCTTGTCGCGCAGTTCCCCGCGCTCCTTATGAGCGCTGGCACGCACGGGGCACCCTCATCGGCTCAGTACGCTGGTCACATGCGAGAAGACAGCGGAACGGCAGTCGACGACCGGCTCCTTGAGTTGCGGGCCGACTGCGGTCGGTGTTTCGGGCTGTGCTGTGTCGCCCTGCCCTTCACCCGCTCGACGGACTTCGCGATCGACAAGCCCGCCGGAAAGCCCTGCCAGAACCTGCGGGCGGACTCCCGGTGCGGGATTCACACCCAGCTGAGGCAGAAGGGCTTCAGCGGATGCACGGTGTACGACTGTTTCGGCGCCGGACAGCAGGTCTCCCAGGTCACCTTCGGCGGCCAGGACTGGCACACGGGCTCGCGAGAGCGGGCCCAGCAGATGTTCGACGTGTTTCCGGTCGTCCGCCAGTTGCACGAACTGCTCTGGTACCTGAACGAGGCCCTGACCCTCCCCGCGGCCCGCCCGATCCACGCCGACATCCGCCGCGCCCTCGCGGAGACGCAACGGCTGACGGACCAATCCCCCCAGGAGCTGGGGGAGTTGGATGTCAACGCACACCGGCAGCAGGTCAACCCCCTCCTGCTGCGGACCAGCGAACTCGTGCGCGCCGGGGTCGGCCGCGGCAAGAAGAAGGAGCGTCGCGGCGCCGACCTCATGGGTGCCCGCCTCAAGGGCGCTGACCTGCGGGGTGCCAACCTGCGCGGCGCCTACCTCATCGCCGCCGACCTCACCGGCGCCGATCTGCGCGGCGCGGACCTGATCGGCGCCGATCTGCGCGACACCGATCTGACGGACGCGGACCTGACGGACGCGTTCTTCCTGACCCAGCCCCAGCTGAACGCGGCCCGAGGCAGTGCCGGGACCAGGCTGCCGCGGTCAGTCACCCGCCCGGGCCACTGGACGCAGTGACACGGAGTCCGGCGCGGGTGCCCGGTCTTCGAGGTGCAGCCGCAGCCCCTCCGGCATCAGCGTCAGCCGCTCGGCGATCCGCAGCCGGTAGTCCGGCTCGGGCCGCAGCTCGTAGCGGCGCAGCAGCAGGCCCAGGACGAGGGTCGCCTCGTGCAGCGCGAACTGCCGGCCGATGCAGGCCCGCGCCCCGGTGCCGAACGGCTTGAAGGTGTGGGCGGGCCGGGACCGTACGGCCCCCGGGTCGAAGCGGTCCGGGTCGAATTCCTCGGCGTTCGCGCCCCATACCTCCGGGTTGCGCTGCAGCAGCGTCGTCAGGACCAGGGTCCAGGCACCCGTCCGCATCGGGTGGACCCCGCCCAGCACGGTGTCCTCGCGGGCCTCGCGCGCGAAGCCGGGCGCCGTCGGCCACAGCCGTAGCGACTCGTCGAGGACCCGGCGGACGTAGCGCAACTTGGCGACCTGGTCGTAGGCGGGCAGGAGGGTGTCGCCCCAGACCCGGTCCACCTCGGCCCGTGCGCGGGCGGCGACGTCCGGGTGCTGGGCGAGATAGTGCAGGGCGAAGGAGAGCGCGCCCGAGGTCGTCTCGTGGCCGGCGATCAGGAAGGTGATCACCTGGCGTCGGATGTTCTCGGGCGTCAGCCGCTCCCCGGTCTCGGGATGGGCGGTCTCCAGCATCCGGTCGAGCAGGTCACCCTCGCCGGAGGAGTGCTGACGGGCCGCGACGACGGCGTCGACCGTCTGGTTGAGGTACGCCACGTGCTCCTCGTTGCGCCGGGTGGCCCCGCGCAGCAGTACCGGAGCCAGTGGTGCGGGGAGCACGTTGAGGCGCTGCGCGTAGGTCAGGGTGCCTACCATCGCGGTGACGAACGGGTGCGGCCTGGAGCGCTCGAAGGAGCCGAAGTCGTGGCCGAAGCCGGTGCGGGCGATGGTCTCCAGTGTCAGTTTCGTCATGTCGCCGGGTACGTCCACCGCCCGGCCCGCCGCGCGTTCCCCGTCCCAGCGCTCCATGAGCCGCTCGGTCACGGCGAGCATCATCGGGTGGTAGCCCTCCATGGCCTCACGGCTGAAGCCCGGAGCGAGGACGTCGTGGGCCAGTTGCCAGTTCGGTTCGTGGTTGTACGCCGTGAACAGACCGTCCCCGGCGACCGGCCGGAGGTTGGCGACCCCGAGGCCGACGTGCTTGGCGAACCGTGTCTCCTCCGCCAGCTCGGCCGCGAGCTCGGCGCCCCACACGAACACGATCTCCTTGCCGAAGCCCTTGCGCCGGAAGATCGGCCCGAGCCGGCGCCCGAATCGCATCGAGTCCTGCACCGGAGAGCGGACGTGCGCCCCGATCACATCCCCGACGAGGGGGAGCCGGTAGGGCGGGCGGGGGATGCGGTGCAGCTCGGGCCAGCCCAGCTCCGCGCTCCGGAACCCCTTGGGCAGCACGGCCCCTGTCGTCTCCGCCATGACGCGATCTCCCTTGTGCCTGCGGCACGTCGACGCTGCTGTCCTGACCATGTTGTACGCGGGTTCAATAGCGGTTTTCAGTGTGATCCCGTTGTTGAACCGACGTCAAGTAAGGTGCGGCCATGATGGGCGAACAGGGGGAGCGAGGAGAGCGGACGCGCCGTCGGCTGAGTACCGAGGAGCGCAGGGAGCAGCTGTTGTCCGTCGGGGCGCGGCTGTTCTCGGAGAGCCCGTACGACGAGGTGTGGATCGAGCAGGTCGCCGAGATCGCCGGGGTCTCGCGCGGGCTCCTGTATCACTACTTCCCGACCAAGCGGGACTTCTTCGCGGCCGTCGTGGAGCGTGAGAGCGAGCGGATGCTGCGGCTGACGGCGGCGGTGCCCGGCACTCCCGTCCGTGAGCAGTTGAGCGCCGGACTGGACACCTTCCTGGCGTACGTCGAGGCCCACGCGCACGGCTTCCGGGCCTTCCATCGCGCCGACGCGGCCGGTGACCAGGCCGTGCGCAAGGTCTATCAGAGGGCGCTGGCCGCGCAGGAGCGACAGATCCTGGCGGCGCTCGACGCGGACCCCGATGTTCCCGGAGGGATCGAGGACCGGCCCGAGCTGCGGATCGCCGTCCGCGGCTGGCTCGCCTTCACCACGGCCGTGTGCCTGGAATGGCTCAGGGGGTCGGAGCTGACGCGGGAGCAGCTGCGGGATCTGTGCGCGCGGGCGCTTCTGGGTGCCATCGCGCCGTAACTCGTTCGAGGGTCGCGGGCGCGGCGTGGTTGGCGTGCATCCGGATCTCCGATAGGTTAGGCAAGGCTTACCTAAGGGAGGTTGGGATGGGTGACCGCATGGGTGACCGTCATGGCTGGACGGCCGCGCCCGCCGCTGCTGAGCGCGCCCGCTCGGTGCTCGCCGCGGCATGGTCCTGCGCGGTGACCGCGGAGGGCGGCAGGGAGGAGCTCGTCGGCGCGCACACCGTCACCGCGGACGGCCGCGTGCTCCTGCACGTACCGGACGGCAGCACACTGACGGCCGCGGCGGTGTGCGCGCCGCGCGGGGAGCCCTCCGCCGTCCTGGAGTTCGCGGACGTCGCGCCCGTGCCGGTGCGGGGCCGGATCCGCGCCCGGCTCTGGATGGCCGGCCGGTTCGTCCTGGCGGACGGGCACCTGGAGTTCCGGCCCTCGCGCGTCGTGCTGCGCGGGGCGTCCGGCGCGCTCGTGGTGGACCTCGACGAGTTCGCGGACGCCGTCCCCGACCCGCTCGCTACGGCCGAGGCGAGCCTGCTCACCCATCTGGCCGACGCACATCCGGACGCCGTCGAGCGACTGACCCGCCTCGTCGAGCCCGACAGCCTGCACGGCGCGGTCCGCGTCCAGCCACTCGCCGTCGACCGGCACGGACTGACACTGCGGATCGAACGGGCGCGCGGCAACGGCGACGTACGCCTGCCCTTCCACTCGCCGGCCGACGACGTCTCGCAGCTCACCGAGCGGATGCATGTACTGCTCACGCAGGCGAGCTCCGCCTCCTGCCCCCGCGCGCTACAGCGGCAGCGCACAGACGGCGACGGGTGAGGCGAACGGCTCGCCCGCGCGCCGGAGTCCACCGCTCGCGCCGTCGACGTGGAAGACACTGACCGTGCTCGAGCGCTGGTTCGCCGTGAACAGCAGCCGCTCGTCCGGTGAGAAGGCGACGTGGCGCGGGAAGTCGCCGTCGACCGGCACGGTGTCCAGGAGCCGCAACCGGGCGCCGGCCGCCTCGACCGCGTACCGCGTCAGGCTGTTGTGGCCGCGGTTGGCGAGATAGGCGTACGACCCGTTCGACGTCACCAGGATCTGCGCCGGGTAGTTCGTACCCGTGCCCGTGCCGGTGGACTGCGGGTCGCCCGGGGTGAGCCGTCCGCTCGCCGGGTCGTACGCGCAGACCACGACCGTGTTGTCGACCTCGTTCGCGAGATAGGCGAAACGGCCTGCGGGGTGGAAGGTGAGATGGCGCGGCCCCGCGCCCGGCCGGGTGTGCGCCTGGGAGACCTCGGTGAGTGTTCCCTTCGCCTGGTCCAGACGGTAGGTGTAGACCGTGTCGGTGCCCAGGTCGACGGCGAGGACATGCCCGCCGTCGGGACTGGTGAGGAACTGGTGGGCGTGTGGGCCGTCCTGGCCGGGGCCCGGTGCCGGACTGGAATGTGTGACCAGGTCGGTGCGCTCACCGAGTGCGCCCGAGGCGTCGATGGGGTGCACGGCCACGCTGCCCGAGGTGTAGTTGGCGCTCAGCAGCCAGCGTCCGCTCGGATGCACGGAGAGATGACAGGGGCCCGCGCCACCGGTGCTCCGGGTGCCCAGCACTCGGTTGTCGGCGAGCCGTACCGCCGTCACGGCGCCCTCGGGCCGCTCGTCGACCGCGTACAGCGTGTGGCCCTTCGGATGTGCGGCGAGGTACGACGGGTCGCCGATGCCGGTGAGTGTGCCGGTGGCGGTGACGGAGCCCGTCGCTGTGCCGTACGTGGCCAGGCCGATCCCCTTCCCGCCGCCCGCGACCGAGGTGTAGGTGCCGAGGAACAGCCGGCGGACGGTGGAGCGGGCCGGCGCGGGGGCCGAGGTGGTGTGGGAGCCGTCGGCGGGTGGGGCCGTGGTCGCGGGGCGGGTGCGCGGCGCGGCCGGTGCCGGAACCGTCGTCGCCGCGGCGATCCCCGCCAGCGCTCCGACGAACCGGCGCCTGCGCCAGCCGCCGCCCGTGTCCCGCGCCGGATCTGCACCACTGTTCATACCTGCACCTCGGGTGTCGGTCGACTCGGTCGTCACAGCCACCTTGGCGTGCGACACCCGAGGAGAGCAAGTGCGGCAATGGATGTTGCGTCCTGTGCAATGACTGGGTGGAGCCGCCTACCAGTCTCCGTCCTCGACCGGCTTGCCCGGCGCGTCACCCAGCTGCTTCACCTGGTGGGGCGAGGGTTCCTGCCAGGGCTCGTGGTCGTCGCCGAGCCACTCGCCGACCGGCCGCACCGAGCTCAGGGAGTCGGTGGGGGCGATGTCCTGGGCCGTGCCGTCGTAGTACTCGAACCAGGGCAGCCCGGCCCGTGTGTAGGCCGCGCGGTCGACAGGGGACGGCGGGGGAGCCTCGCCCGTGATCCGGCGCCACTCGGGAGGCGTCACAAGATGTACGAACACCCGGCCGGCGGGCTCCCTGGCCCAGGCGCCGCGCGATCGCTCGTCCCGGTAGACCTCCTGGCGCATCGAGCCTCCCACGCCGAGTCCCATGGCCGGGGCGCTCCTCGGGTGGGCCGCCGAGGCGGGCGCGGCGGCCATCGCGGCGCCGGGAGCCGGCGGCGCGGCGCCAAAGGCGGACACGCTCGTCGCCGACCGCGTCCTCACGGTCCGGCGGCGCTCCCGCTCACGCCACTTCGCGAGCTCCGCGTCGTTCAGCCGGAAGGACTGCAGCTGCACGCCGCCCCACACCTCCTCGCCGGTGACCTGGCCCTCGACCGTGGCGCCGAGCCCCAGCGGCACGGCGACGAACTGGCGGACCGTGCCCTTCCCGGAGTTGATGCCGTCGAGCCACGGCTGGCGGGGGAGCACCACATAGTTCTGCGGGTCCTGGGTGAGCAGGGGGCTCCACGGCTTGCCCGAGACCGCGCACACCTTGCCCACCCCGACCTGCAACGCGGCCGGCTCCGTCGAGCCCGCGAAGCTCAGCCACATCGCCTCGCGCAGATACACCGGCAGCATCACACCGCCGCGCGCACGCCACTCGGCGGGCACGGTGTCCTCGTGGTCCTCGACGCGGCGCAGGGGGAACTCGCCGAGCCCCGGTGGCAGTTCGTGCGTGCCCGTCTCGGGCAGGCGCAGCGTCCGCATGAACCGGATCCGCACCCCGCCCGGCAAGCGCAGGGTGTTCCCGTCGATCCGCACAGCGTCGTCGGTCATCCGCCCGCTCCCCCCGTCGTCGCCCCCGCTCCTGACGCGGAACGGCTGTCCTCAGAGAGAACGACCGGAGACGGGGGGACGGTTCCGGTCCGAGCGCGGCCGTCGCGGCCCGCGGGGCATCCGAAGGCGCCGCCGCAGCCGGAGGAGATGGTGACGGCGCTCGCGTTCTGCGCGGGTGCCGCGGTCGAGCTCCTCCAGGAGCCGCCGTGAGCGGTGCTCCGTGTCCAGCTCGTCCAGGATGCGGTTGACCTCGGTGAGGACGGCGCCGTGCAGCTGCCACTGCCGGGCGTCCCGCTGCACCTCCTCCAGCAGCAGCTGGGCCAGCTTGTCACGGGTCGCCGCGGCCGTGGACAGCTCCGCGGCGAGCCGGGCCTCCGCCGACTCGGCGTTCTGGCTGATGTCCGTGGTCACCAGGACCGCGAAACTCACCACGGCGTCGCCCACTTCCGACAGCAGCTGCTCCAGCGTCGCCCCCACCTGCGGTTCGAACAGCGGGTCGGGATCGCGCTCCTTGGCGAGGTCGGTCAAGGTGCGGGCGAGCACCCGCAGCACCACCGTGCAGATCTCCAGCGTGTCGAGGCCGGTACGCAGCACGATCCGGTGCAGCAGGCCCTCCCGTACGCGCGGATTGAGCTTGAGGCTGTCCTCGGCCTGCCGGAGCGCCGCGTCCACCTGGACGATGTCGTGGTCCAGGCGGCGCGCCTCGTGCAGCCGGGCGGTCGCGTGCTCGACGGGAGTGCGGCCCGCCGCCTCCTCACCCATGCGCAACATCAACTGGCGTACCCGCCGTGCCAGATCCCCGATGGACTCGCCGGCCGCGCCCACCCACACAGGGGGAGCGAAGAGCAGATTGCAGCCGAGTCCGACCACCGCGCCGATCAGTGTCTCCAGCACCCTGGCCCAGGCCGTGTCCCCGACCCTGGTCACGCCGAGCACCAGCATCGCGCTGATCGCCACCTCGGGCACGAACTCGCTGACCCGGACGAGATGGCCGACGGCCAGCGAGGCGAGGATGAGCAGGGCCAGACTCCACCACGTCAGACCCACGAGAACGCTGAAGGCGATGGCGACGACGACACCCGCCACCACGGAGTTCACCCGGCGGATGCCGGTGGTGAGGGTGGCGTAGAGCGTGACCTGCACGACCAGGAGCGCGGTGAGCGGGGCGGTGAGCGGCGCGGGCTCCGGACTGAGCCGCAGCGCGATCACATACGCGACGGTCGCGGCCGCGGCCGACCGCACCGACTGGACGACCACGGGTTCCTGGTGCCACTTCCGCAACTGTGCACCTGCCATGGCCCACGCACCACGTACGTCTCGCATCCTTGGCCTTTTCCCTTTTCGCAGGCGTACCGAACGTGCCGATCGAGGACCGTAACTGTCCGCAAGGGAGCCTAGTTTGTTCTCGTCGGTCGGAAGGCGTCCAGGGGGGACCAGGAGTGAGCGGTCTCGCGGGCCTCGAACAAACGAGTTGCGGACGTCCCGTCCGGCCAGTGATCTTTAGGGATACCCCGGTGGGGGCGAGGACGTGAGGAGACAGGGCGGGGGAGGGGTCCGGTGGATCTCGGGGACGGTCGCACACCTCAGGAGCGGGCGCTGCGCCATGTCGCGGCTCGATCCCGCGGCCCGGCGGTGGATCCGGCGCTGCGCATCACCCTGAACTTCCACCCCGACCGGCTGGTGGGCGGGCTCCCGATCCTGGAGGCACTGGCCCGGGACGGCACGTACGTCTCGCAGTTCGTCACCGGCACGAGCAACGGCGGGCTCACCGCGCGCCCCGGCGGCGACCGCTGGCGCTGGGAGAGCCGGATCTTCGGCGCGGCGTACGACGCCGAACCCGCGCGCGAGCGCCCCGTGTACGGCGGACTGAACTTCCGGCGCCAGGTCGTCGGCGCGGCGCCCCGCTTCGGCTCCTCGCACTTGCGACTGACCGGTGCGGCGCTGCGGCGGACCACCTTCTGCTACCCCGACAGCGCGGCCGAGCCGTCCGCGTTCGGAGTCGCCGCCGGGATGTCACTGATCGAACTGGCCGAGGCGGACGAACAGGACGCGCTCAACGACTACATCGAGGCACAGGTGCACGGACCTGTCGACCTGGCCGGTGACACGGAGGCCCTGGTCCTGGACGCGAGCTACCGGGGCACGGCCGTCGAGGCGGCGGCTCGCCGGCTCCTGTGCCCCGTGGAGTGGCACCCCGGGTACCGGCTCCCGGTCGAGGAACTGCGCCGCCACCCGGACTTCCGCGGTCCCGAGTCCGTCGCGCTCGGCGCCCGCATCGCCGAGGACGGCCGGCTCGACCCCCGGATCATCGGGGACGCCGCCCGCACCGGCCGCCACGAACTGCAGGACCTGAAGATGGTGTGGCACTGCCTCGCGCGCTTCGGCGCCCCTCAGGGGGCGGTCGCCGCCGTGGGCGGCCACACTCCCCGAGTCAGTACGTCCAGCGCGTAGGCGCGTGCGACCAGTTCCGCGAGGCCTTCCGTACGCTGTACCAGGACCGTACGCCCGACGCGGACGAGGCGACCGCCGAGAGGTGGCTGAACGAGCTGATCGCGACCGGGCGTTACGTGGAGGACGTGTACGCGGCCGGGTGACCGAAAGGGCGGGGTGGAGCGTATGGCGGAGGACTCCTGGGAGCGGGCGCGGCGGGTTCTCGCGGCGGCCGGACTGTCGCCGGACCGCCTCGCCCGCTGCCGCCCGCTCGACGGTGGCACGTACAACACCGTCGAGGAACTCCTCCTCACCGACGGCACCCGCCAGGTGCTGAAGGTCCCGCCCCCGGAGACCGCCCCGGGCCTGCGCCATGAGCGCGAACTCCTGGTCTCCGAGGCGGAGTTCTACCGTTCGGCCGCCACCGTCGACGTACCGGCGCCGCGCGTCGTGGCCATGGGGGGCCGGCACCTCCTCATGACGGCCTGCCCGGGCCAGTCGTGGGACGGCACGCTCACTCCTGACGAACAGACCGCTCTCCGTGCGGAGTTGGGCGGTCTCGTGGCCCGGCTCCACCAGGTCACCGGCCCCGGGTTCGGCTACCCGTCCGGGGCCCTCGGCCCGCTCGCCCCCGACTGGCGCACCGCCTTCACCACCATGTACGACGCCGTCCTGGACGACGCCCGCCGCTATCGGGCCTGGCTGCCCCGGCCCGTGGAGGAGGTGGCCCGCACCGCGAAGGCGGCGTACGACTCCCTGGACGAGGTCACCACCCCCCGCCTGGTCCACTTCGACCTGTGGCGGGGCAACATCCTCGTGGACCGCTCGGACGGTACACCCCGGATCGGCGGCCTCATCGACGGCGAGCGCATGTTCTGGGGCGACCCCCTGGGGGACTTCGTCTCCCTCGCCCTCCTCGGTGACATCGAACAGGACACCGCCTTCCTGACCGGCTATCAGAACGCGGGAGGCAACGCGGACTTCGGCGCCGCGGCCCGCCAACGCCTCGCCCTCTACCGCAGTTACCTCTACCTGATCATGCTCATCGAGACCGTGCCCCGCGCCGTGGACGACGACCAGGTCGCCTGGGTCCGCGAGGCGGTGGCTCCGCAGCTCGTGGCGGCCCTGGAGGACATCGGCCGGCGTGGAGCCGGCCGGTCGAACGGATGACCTCGCACCCTAGCCTTCGGCTGGACGCGGGCTCCGGTCGAGGGAACACCCGCGTCCAGCGCGAAGGCCGGGACGTATGTCAGGCCGCGTTGCGCCTGCGCTCCCCGTGGGCCCGGATGATGTCCGCGTACCGGTGCCCGCTGCCCTTCACCGTGCGCCGCTGGGTCTCGTAGTCGACGTGCACGAGGCCGAAACGCTTGTCGTAGCCGTAGGCCCACTCGAAGTTGTCGAGCAGCGACCAGGCGAAGTATCCGGCGAGGGGAACGCCCTTCGCGGCCGCCGCGGCACAGGCGGCGAGGTGCTGCTCCAGGTACCGCGTGCGCTCGGGGTCGTCGACGGTGCCGTCGGGGCGGACGACGTCGGGATAGGCCGAGCCGTTCTCGGTGACGTACAGCTTACGGGCGCCGTAGTCGTCGGTGAGGCGGAGCAGCAGGCGCTCGATTCCGGAGGCGTCGACCTCCCAGTCCATGCCGGTGCGGGGGACACCGAGGCGGCGCACCGTGCGCACGCGCGGCGCGGGTCCTGAGGGGTCGTCGGCGACGGTGGACGGGAAGTAGTAGTTGAGGCCCAGCCAGTCCAGGGGCTGCGCGATGGTCTCCAAGTCGCCCGGAAGCTCCGGGAGTTCGACGCCGTAGACCTCACGCATGTCCGCCGGGAACCCGCGGCCGTGCACCGGGTCCAGCCACCAGCGGTTGGTGTGCCCGTCCAGCCGGCGAGCCGCCGCGACGTCCTCGGGACGGTCGGTGGCGGCCTCGACGCTGGAGAGGTTGTTGACGATGCCCACCTGTGCGTCCGGCGCTGCCGCCCGGATGGCCTGCACGGCCAGGCCATGGCCCAGGAGCAGGTGGTACGAGGCGCGGACCGCGACCGTCAGATCGGCGAGGCCGGGGGCCATCAGGCCCTCAAGGTGGCCGATCCAGGCCGAGCACAGCGGCTCGTTGAGCGTCGTCCAGTGCTGGACGCGGTCACCCAGACGTTCCGCGACGACCGAAGCGTACGAGGCGAAGTGGTGTGCCGTGTCGCGCACCGGCCACCCGCCCCGGTCCTGGAGCACCTGCGGCAGGTCCCAGTGGTAGAGGGTGACGGAGGGGGTGATGCCCGCCTCCAGCAGGGCGTCGATCAACTGGTCGTAGAAGTCCAGCCCCTTGGCGTTGACCGGGCCGTCGCCGCCCGGCACCACCCGGGGCCATGCGATGGACAACCGGTAGGCGTTCGTCCCCAGTTGACGCATGAGCGCGATGTCCTCGCGCCACCGGTGGTAGTGGTCGCAGGCGATGTCCCCGTAGTCACCGTTGTCGATCTTGCCGGGCGTGTGCGAGAACGTGTCCCAGATGGACGGGGAGCGGCCGTCCTCGGCGACGGCTCCCTCGATCTGGTAGGCCGACGTGGCCGTGCCCCACAGGAAGTCCTCGGGGAGTGCGGCAAGGTCGATGGTCACGGAAGTCCCTTCAGGGGAAGAGGAGTCGGTCACTTGACGGCTCCTGCCGTCAGGCCGGCGACGAGGTAGCGCTGGAGCAGCAGGAACCCGGCGACCACCGGGACGCTCACCACGAGCGAGGCGGCCATGATCTGGTTCCAGTACACGTTGTTGAGCGTGGAGTAGCCCTGGAGCCCGACGGCGAGCGTGCGCGTGGTCTCGTTGGTCATCACCGACGCGAACAGCACCTCGCCCCAGGCGGTCATGAAGGCGTAGACGGCGACGGCGACGATGCCCGGGATCGCGGCGGGCACGACCACCCGAAACAGCGCGCCGAGCGGCCCGCAGCCGTCCACCAGCGCCGCCTCGTCCAGATCGCGCGGCACCGAGTCGAAGTACCCGATCAGCATCCAGATCGAGAACGGCAGGGAGAAGGTGAGATAGGTGAGGATCAGGCCCCCGCGCGAGCCGAACAGCGCGATGCCCGTGGTGTTGCCGATGTTGACGTAGAGAAGGAAGAGCGGGAGGAGGAAGAGGATGCCGGGGAACATCTGCGTCGACAGCACGGTCACCGTGAAGACGCGCTTGCCGCGGAAGCTGTAGCGGCTCACCGCGTACGCCGCGAAGACCGCGATCACCACCGAGCAGACCGTCGCCGCGCCCGCCACGATCAGCGAGTTGACGAAGTACCTCGCCAGCGGGACCGTCGACCAGATGTCGATGTACGGGCGGATCGTCAGACCGCTCGGCAGCCAGCGGAACTTCCCCGACACGTCCGCGAGCGGCTTCAGGGAGCTGGAGACCATGACATAGACGGGAACCAGCACGAAGCCGGTGAGCAGGGTGAGGAAGATCCGCCGGGACCAGAGGAAGGACCGCGGGGGAGCCATCGGCGAGCGCGGCGCCTTCGAGGCGCCGGACGCCGCCTGTGCGGTGCTAGACATCGGCCGTCTTCCTTCCTCGGGAGGTCAGCAGCAGGTAGACGCCCGTCACGACGAGCAGGAAGAGCAGCAGCAGGACCGACATGGCCGATCCGGTGCCGAAGTTCCAGGTGACGAACGACGCCTGGTAGATGTGGACCGAGATGAGGTCCGCGGCCTCCGGAGCGGTCCTGCCGAACAGGACGTACGGCGTGTTGAAGTCGTTGAACGTCCACAGGAACAGGACCAGCACCAGTACCTGGTTGACCGGGCGCAGTGACGGCAGGGTGATGCGGCGCAGCCGCTGCCACAGACCGGCACCGTCGAGGGCTGCCGCCTCGTACAGCTCCCCGGGGATGTTCTGCAGGCCGGCCATGACGATGAGGAAGGCGAACGGCCAGCCCTTCCACACCGACACGGTGAGCAGGGCGTAGAAGCTGTTGTCGCCGATGAGCCAGAAGGACGGCTTGTCGGTGAGGTGCAGCTGGTCGTGCAGGACGTGGTTCACCAGGCCGTTGTCGTGCTGGAACATGAACACCCAGGTGATGACCGCCGCGTACACGGGCAGTGCGTACGGGACGAGGAAGAGCGCCCGCAGCAGACCGCGGCCGCGGAAGGTGTCCTGCATGTAGATCGCGGCCGCCGTGCCGATCAGCCAGCACAGGCCCACCGACAGCAGGGTGAAGCCGACGGTCACGAGGAACGAGTGCAGCAGCGCCTTGCCGACGGGCGCGCTGAAGTCCATCGACACCTTGTAGTTGTCGAAGCCGGACCAGGGCGCGGTGCCCCAGTCACGGATGTAGAACTGGGTGAGCTGCTTGAAGCTCATGAAGATGCCGATCACCATCGGCACCAGGTGGACCAGGAGTTCGAGAAGCAGGGCGGGCAGGAGCAACAGATAGGGCAGTCCGATGCGCCGGATCCGCCCGGAGCGGCGCGGCCCGCGCGCCGCACCGGGGGAGTCCTTGCGCACCGTCCGTTCGCCGGAGTCGGCGGAGGCGGCGGTCGTGGTGGTCATGAGGGTGTCCGCGCTCACTTCGCCGGCATCTGCTGCTGGGCCTTCTCGAGCTCCGCCTTCACCGACTCCGTGGTCACCGCGCGTCCGGCGGCCGCGTCCGCGAACAGCTCCTTGACGGCCGTACCGACCGCCGTCTCGAACTGGGACTCGTCGGCGACCTGGGGAAGCGCGACGGCGCTCTGGGCCAGGGTGTCCTTGAGGATCGCGTTCGCCGGGGTGTTGAAGGTGGCGTCCGTCTGGGACGTCTTCACCGGCGGGATCGTGCTGTACGCGGTGTTGAGGATCTTCTGCTCGGCGTCGCTCGTCATGAACTTCACGAACTTGGTGGCGCCGTCGAGGTTGTGGGTGTTCTTGAACACGGCCAGGTTGATGCCCGCGACCATCGAGTTGACGTTGGTGCCGGTTCCCGGGGCGCCGGACTGCACGGGGACGGGGGCGATGCCGTACGCGTCGTCACTCATGCCCTGTGACTTGAGGTTGGAGGACGCCGACTGCCACAGCAGCATCGCGGTCTTGCCCTTGGCGAAGTCGCTCACGGACTGGTTCTGGGCGTATTCGGCGTTGCCGGGCGCGATGATCTTGTCCTTGGCCATCAGGTCGACGTACTGCTTGACCGCCGCGACCGTGCCGTCCGAGGTGAAGTCCGGCTTGCCGTCCGCGGTGAAGAAGTCGGCGCCGTGCTGCTTGGCGAAGACGAAGGTGTGGTGGATGTTCTCCGAGGGGTTCGAACCTTCGGCTCCCAGGCCCCACTTGCCGTCCTTGGACAGCTTCTTGCCGTCGGCGATCAGCTCGTCCCAGGTGGCCGGCGGCTTCGCGAGCCCCGCGTCGGCGAACAACTTCTTGTTGTAGTAGAGCGCGTACGCCATCGAGTACAGCGGGACCGCGGCCGGGTCCTTGCCCTGCGCGCCCGTCGAGCCGAGCGCCGAGTCGACGAAGCGGTCCTTGCCGCCGATCTTGGCGAAGTTGCTCGCGTTCCACGGCAGCAGTGCGCCGGTGGCCTGCAGCGAGGCGCTCCAGGTGTTGCCTATGTTCAGGACGTCGGGGCCCTGACCCGACGTGGTCGCGGTGAGAATCCGGTTCAGCAGGTCCGACCAGGGGACGACCTCCACCTTGACCTTGATCCCGGTCTGCTTCTCGAACTTGTCGAGTTCGGGCTGGAGGACCTTCTTGTCGACCTCGATGCTGGCGCCCTGGTTGGAGGCCCAGTAGGTGAGCGTCTTCGGCGAGTCGTTGGACCCGCCGCCCGTCGACGAGCCGCCACCACAGGCGGTCACGGCGGTCAGCAGGGAGACGGTGACCGCACCGGCGGCCGCGGCTCGGATTCTGCGCATGGCTGCGTATGTCCCTTTCCCGGAGGGAGAGCCACGAAGGGCGCCCGCGTTCACTTCCTGAACGACCCTCATGGCTTAATTTAGGACGTGAGTTAAGACCCGGAAGAAAGTCGCGTCAAGGGATCGCGCAGGGGTATCTTGCAGGTCGGGCGGGCCGGAAGGGATTCACATGGCGGTGCGGAACGGGCGGACAGTGCGTGACCTGCGACGCGGCAATCGCACCGCCGTCCTGCAACGGTTGTATTTCGACGGCCCCATGAGCCGCTTCGAGCTGGGCCCGGCCACCGGCCTGAGTTCCGGTTCCGTCAGCAACGTGGTCGCGGAACTCGTCGCGGACGGTCTGGTCGAGGAGGCCGGAAGCGTCGACTCCGACGGCGGCCGCCCGCGTACGCTGCTGCGGGTCGTACCCGACAGCGGCCACATGATCGGCGTCGACGTGGGCGAGACCCGCGTCCGCGTGGAACTCTTCGACCTCACCCTCACCGAACTCGCCCGCACGGAACGGCCGCTGGAGCGGCAGGGATACGGGAGCGACCCGGCGCCGGAGAGGGAGGGACCGTCCGAGGGGGAGGGCGCAGCCGCGGCCGACCGGCCGACGGGGCGACCGGGTGGCGAGCTCGCCCCGGCTCCGGGCGGCGGACCGTCGTCGAAGCGCCGGGAATACGACGTGGACGTCATCGTCGGACACATCCGGGACGGCATCGCCGAGGTACTGGCCGAGGCGGGCATCGCCCCCGAGCGGCTGCTCGGCGTCGGTATCGGCGTCCCGGGAATCGTCGCCCGTACGCCGGAGGAGGGTGCGGTGGTGCACGGTCAGACGATCGGCTGGGACGCCGTCCCGCTGGAGTCCCTGCTCCGCTCGTCCTGCCGACTCCCCGACACCGTCCCGTACTTCGCGGACAACGGCGCCCGGACCCTGGGTCAGGCCGAGATGTGGTTCGGCGCCGGACGCGGCGCCCGCAACGCGGTCGTCGTCCTCTTCGGCTCGGGCGTCGGCGCCTGCCTGGTCACCGAGGACGTGGAGCACGGCCGCTCGGTGGAGTGGGGCCACCTGACGGTACGGGTCAGGGGACGCCGCTGCCGGTGCGGAGCCCTCGGCTGTCTGGAGGCCTACGCGGGCGCGGAGGCGCTTCTCGACCGCTGGCGTGAGGAGGGCGGACGCCCGCCGGAGGGTACCGACGAGGAGACCGCGCTCACCGCGATGCTCACCGCGGCGTATCCGACCGAGGAGGGTACCGAGCCCGATCCCGTGGCGCTCGCCGTCCTGGAGGAGACCGCCGAGTACCTGGGCGCGGGCCTGTCCGACCTGATCAACCTCTTCCAGCCCGAGCGCATCCTCATCGGCGGCTGGGCGGGCCTCCAGCTCGGCACCCGCTTTCTGCCCGCCGTCCGCCGGCACGCGGCCTCGTACGCCCTGCGCTACCCGGCCGAGCGCGTCTCCATCGACCTCGGGCGCCTCGGTCCGGACGCCGTGACGGTCGGCGCCGCGATCCTGCCGCTCGCCGACTTCTTCGCGCGGGGCGGCCGACGCGCCGAGCCGGTGAGCGAGGGCCCCTCCCCGGCCTGGCGCACCGCGCTGGAGGAGCGCGCCCCGCACTGATCGACAGGGCACCGCACGGATCCGGAGACACGGGGTTTCGGCGATCGTCTCCCGCGTGGAGTGCGCTACCGGCAGGGCAGGGCAGGGCAGGGCAGGGCAGCGCAGGGCGGGCACGGCGCTGCGTGCCGCCCGGATTCTCACGGTGGGTGGCGCTCTCACGGGAGCCCTCCTCGCCGGCCGTCACCGGGGCGCCGCCGCACTGTCCGGTGCGGAGGGAACAGGAAGGGATCGGGGTGGCGAGCGGTCGGCATGACCTCGGGGGTAATCGACCCGCCCCCGGCCCTCCGGAACCATGAAGGACGTACCCACTCGTCCCGCCACCGGATTCCGGGAGGTTTCCCATGCCGTACTTCGAGAGCCCCGTCGATGGCACCCGGCTGCACTTCGTCGACTACGGTCCCGCCACCGGGCAGGTGATCGTGTTCGTCAACAGCGCCTACTTCGGTACGGAGATGTGGGAGTACCAGATGCTGCCGCTCGCCGCGGAGGGCTACCGCTGCGTCGGCTTCGACCGGCGCGGCCACGGCCGGTCCGACGACGTGTGGGGCGGGTTCGACCTCGACAGCCTGGCCGACGACGTCGACGGGCTGCTGCGCCACCTCGACCTGTCCGACGTGACCCTGGTCGGGCACTCCGTGGGGACCGCCGAAGTCGTGCGTTGTCTGACGCGGCACGGCGTCGAGCGGGTGGCGCGGGTGGCACTGGTCGCGGGCATGGCGCCCGGGGCCGTCCGGTCCGCGGACCATCCGGGCGGCATCGACCCCGGCGTCGTCGAGGCCGGCAACCAGGTCTTCCGCCGTGACCGGGCCGCCTTCTTCGCGGACGGGGCCCGCTCGTTCTTCGCCCTCGACCTCCCCGGGAACGAACTCTCCCCGGCCTATGTGCAGTCCATGATCAACCGCTGCCACGGCGCCACCGCGCGCGGCGGGGCGGCGCTGGGAGACCTCGCGGCCACCCTGAACGTCGCCCCCGACCTGGCCAAGCTCGACCTGCCCGCGCTGGTCGTCCACGGCACCCACGACACCTCGGCGCCGCTGGACCTGACCGGCCGCCGGTCGGCCGAACTGCTGGCCGACAGCACGCTCAAGGTCTACGAGAACGCGGGCCACGGCCTCTTCGCCACCCACGCGGAACGTCTCCTCGCGGATCTGCGGGAGTTCATGACCCGCGCGTGACGCCCCGGGCGCGTCACGCGAACGCGTTCACCCCGGTCAGCTCCGCCGACAGCGCCCACAGTCGCGCGGCCTGCTCGGGGTCGATCGCGTAGTCGCGTACGCCGGTCCGCTCGCCGTCCGCCGGAGCGACCTCGGCGATGTCGCAGTCCTCGCAGTACACCCCGCCCAGGCCGGCCAGCTGGGGTGAGGTCGCGGCCCACACCTGGGTCGCCGCACCCTCCTGGGGCGACTTGAAGCCGGACGGGTTCAGCGGGTTGCCGTCCTCGTCGATCCAGCCGCGCTCCACCATCTCCTCCTTGGCCAGGTGGCGCTGCAGCGGGGTGAGGATGCCGCCGGGGTGGAGGGCGAAGGCCCGAACGCCGGAGTCCCGGCCGAGCCGGTCGAGGTGGACGGCGAACAGGACGTTCGCGGTCTTCGCCTGTCCGTACGCCTCCCACTTGTCGTAGCCGGTGCGCCAGTGCACGTCGTCCCAGCGGATCCCCGAGTTGTGGTGAGCGCCCGAGGAGACGGAGACGATTCGCGCGCCGCCCGGCTCGATCGCGGGCCACAGACGGTTCACGAGCGCGAAGTGGCCGAGGTGGTTGGTCGCGAACTGGGCCTCCCAGCCCGGACCGACGCGGGTCTCCGGGCAGGCCATGATCCCGGCGTTGTCGATGACGATGTCGATGGTGCGGCCGGAGGCGAGGAAGCGTTCGGCGAAGGCGCGGACGCTGTCGAGGTCGCCGAGGTCGAGCTCGTCCACCTCGACCCCCTCGATGCCCTCCACCGCCTCCCGGGCCACGTCCGGGCGGCGCGCCGGGACGACGACGTGGGCGCCCGCCTTGGTGAGCGCGCGGGTGGTCTCCAGGCCGAGCCCCGAGTACCCGCCGGTGACGAGGGCGAGCTTCCCGGTCAGGTCGATGCCCTGGAGGACGTCGTCGGCGGTGCTGTGGGCGCCGAACCCCGAGCCGATCTTGTGCTGTGCAGTGGTCATGCTCCGACGCTACGGATTGGAGAGCACTCGAAGTCAAGCGGAGGCCGCTGCTCACGGCGGGGGACGGGCGTGGCCAGGGGCATGAAAAGGCCCCGACCGGATGGGGGAATCTCGGTCGGGGCCGTCTGTGGTGGGCACGGATGGCGGTCGCCTCTGGGCGAAAGGCTCCACAGGGCTTCAGCCGAACGATCGTCCCTGTGGGCGAAAGGTGAGGCCCGAGGACACTGTTCCATCCACACCCACGGTTGGTTCAACGGGGAACTACCGGTGGGTGTTCCCGCGTGACCAGGGAAGACGCGGTGACGTACGTCACCCGGGGGAGGCAGGGAAGCGGGCGGGTTCTCGCGGCGCCGTACGGGCCACACGGCCGGGCGTATGTACGTCAGGCGTACGCCCGTCAGGCGCGTGTCACACGGGTCGGCGTCGTCCGCTCCCGGGTCCAGGCCAGCAGTTCGGCCTCGCTCCAGGTGGTGATCACGCGCTCGGCGGGCACCCCGCACTCCTCGGCCCGCGCGCAGCCGTGGATCTGCCAGTCGAGTTGACCGGGGGCGTGCGCGTCGGTGTCGATCGAGAACAGCGCGCCCGCGTCGAGCGCCCGGCGCAGCAGTCGGCGCGGTGGGTCGAGACGTTCCGGGCGGCAGTTGATCTCGACGGCCGTACCCGACTCCGCGCAGGCGGCGAAGACCGCGTCGGCGTCGAACCGCGACTCGGGCCGCCGCTCGGAGAGCAGCCGGCCGGTGCAGTGCCCGAGCACGTCCGCGAGCGGATCGCGTACGGCGGTGACCATGCGGCGGGTCATGGACCTGGCGTCCATGCGCAGCCTGGAGTGCACCGACACCACCACGACGTCCAGCAGCTCCAGCAGCTCCGGCTCCTGGTCGAGCGATCCGTCGTCGAGGATGTCGCACTCGATTCCGGTGAGCAGCCGGAACGGAGCCCACTGGCGGTTCAGCTCCGCCACCACCGCCAACTGCTCGCGCAGTCGCTCGGGGGACAGGCCCCGCGCCACGGTCAGCCGCGGCGAGTGGTCGGTGAGCACCGCCCACTCGTGCCCGAGGTCCGCGGCGGTCCGGCCCATCCTCTCGATCGGGCTGCCGCCGTCCGACCAGTCGGAGTGCAGATGGCAGTCGCCGCGCAGCAGCGCCCGCAGCCGCTCGCCCCCCTCGGCAGGCGGTGTCGCGGCCTCCTGCTCCAGCTTCTCGAGGTAGTCGGGCACCTGACCGGCCGCCGCCTCGCGTACGACCTGTGCCGACCTCGGCCCGATGCCCTTCAGCGACTCCAGGGTCCCGGCGGCGACCCGCTTCCCGACCTCCCCGGCGGGCAGCCCGGCCAGCACGGCCTCGGCGGTGCGGAAGGCCCGTATGCGATAGGTGGGGGCCTGGGCGCGCTCCAGCAGGAACGCGATCCGGTCCAGGGCTTCGACGGGATCCATCGCCACCACCTTCCGTGAGCTCCCCGCGCCTTCAAGCCTTGCCGAGCCGCCGTCGGCCCGCACGACGGAGCGCCGCCCACCTGGCCACTCGCCTCGCCGCTCACCCCGGCGCGCTCACCTAGACGTGCTCTCCTCGGCCCGCTCGCGGGAATCGATCTACGCTCTAGACATGACCGAAATCTCGAGCCCCCACATCTCCTACCCGCGGGTCATGGTGTTCGGGGTGCAGCCGTGCGAACCGCCGTTCCGGATCGTGGAGATCGACGGGGAAATGGCCGGCGAGGCGAAGTCGATCACCGATGTCCTGACGATCGCCGGCGCCTACGGGATCCACATCCATGATCTCGACGACCCCGACGCGGTGCGCTGGGTGGGCGGCGGCAAGTTCACCTGGTCGCACCACTAGTACGGGGACAGCGGGACACGGGGACGGCGAGACAGCGGGACAGCGGCTCGGGGAGCGCGCGGACCTCGGGTTTCGCGCCGGTGCGAGCTGTCACGGGAGGAAGTGACCCCGCACCCCAGGAAAGATCACCGATGGGCGGGAACCCGGCATGGGCCGATTCCCGCGAGGGCACGGTTGATCTTGCCGGGTGATCACGACCGCCCCGGCGCCCCCTCTTCCTCCGGGAGTCGTCATGCCCCGTGGCCTCGCCGCGCCCGCCGCCGCCCTCCTCGCCTCGACCGGCCTGCTGGCCTCGACCGTCCTCCTCGTCGCCGTACCGGCGAGCGCGGCGACGTCCGGCGCGTCGCGTGCCGGAGACGTGTGCTTCTGGACCGCCGCCGGCCAGCACGGCTCGTCGTGGTGCTACACCCCACCGGGCTACACGGACGTCCCGGAGTTCCTGCACGACAAGGCCGCCTCCTTCCGGTCCAACGCCGACACCGCCGTGTACGCCATCGACTGGGGCCGCGGCACCTGCTACGCCCGGCTGATCCGGGCGCACGACCTGGCCGACAACTGGCCCTGGGGCGCCCGGCTCGACGGCGTCGCCGACACCACCATGGGCTGCGAGGTCGGCTGACCCGTGCGACACCTTCGCGCGCTCGCCGCCGCGCTCGCGCTGCTGGCGCTGACGGGGTGCGCCACGGCGACCGCGCAGCGGGCCGTGCCCCCGCTGCCCAGGACCGAGCGCGACCGAGGCGACCTCATCGACACCGCCCAGCAGGTGCTCGTCGACCGCTGTCTGGCCCGGCAGGGACTGACCCTCCAGCACGCCTCGGCTCCGCAGCACGGCAGCGCCTCGGACCCACGAGAGCGCAGCGCCTCGGACCCGCCGGACCGCCGGCTGCAGGGCGCCCTCTTCGGCCGCGGCCGCCCCGAACTCTCCGTCACCCTCGCCACCGGCTACACCGTCACCGCCCACACGGACGGCTGCCTGGCCGCCGCCGAGCGCGAACTCTACGGCGACCAGCGGCTCTGGTTCCGTACCCGGGTCGTGGTGAACAACCTTCGGGCCGAAGCCCAGCAGCGCATGAAGCGTGACCCCGACTACCGCGACGCGACCGCCCGCTGGACCCGCTGCGCCACCCCGGCGCACGGGACCCGCCCGGGCCGCCCCGACCCCGCCGTCTCCACCCGCTGCGCCCGCGAGAGCGGCCTCACCCGGGTGCGGGCGCGGCTGGAACCGGTGCTGCTGGCCCGGGTCCGCGCAGAGCGGCACGGACAACTGACCACCTACCGGCAGCTGCGCACCCGCGCACTGCGCCGCGCGGCGGACCTGTACGCCGAGCGGACCGTCCAGGTAACCCTGAAGAAAGGCAGTGACCCTTCGTGATCACCAAGCGCCTCGCCCTCTTTGCCGCCGCGGCCCTGCTCGCCCTCACCGGCGGCCTCGCCCTGGCCACCCCCTCCGGCGCGGCCGACTGCCCCAGCGGCAACTTCTGCGTCTGGGAGAACGCCAACTTCGACGGCCAGCGTGCCAACTGGTCGGGGGACGACGGGTGGTGGGAGAGCTGGATCGCCGACACCGACTCCTCCTGGGCCAACCACGGCATCGGGGGACCCGGAATCAAGGACCATGTGAAGGTCTACGAGAACGCCTGGCAGGGCGGCGCCATGACGATCTGTCTCGGACCGGGGGAGGAGGTCGGCTACAACGCCGTGGCGAACGACCGCGGTGACTCGCACACCTGGTCCATGGGCTGCTGAGAGGCCGACCCCGGCAGATCGACGCCGTCCGCCCGCGGTAGGGACCGCGGGCGGCCGGTCATGCCGTGCGGACCCTCACGCCTTCGGGGCCTCGCGCCGGTTGCGCCAACTCCTCCGACGGGGCTTGGGGTGCACCGCCCGGCCGATCCGCCGTCCCAGCAGCAGATAACCCACCAGTGCTCCGGACGTGTTCAGGATGACGTCGTCGATGTCGAAGGCGCGCCCGGTGATCAGCGTGCCCTGGACCAGCTCGACCAGCAGCATCACCACCGCGGTGAGCAGCAGCACGCGCAGGATTCCCCGAGCCTTGGGAATCAGCACGGGCACCAGCACACCGAAGGGCACACCGAGCAGGATGTTCCCGCCGATCTGCTTCACGGCGTCGCGCAGCGCCGGCTGGTCGAGATAGGCCCGCAGCGAACTGCCGGGGTGCAGATTGGTGTGGATCAACGCCTTCGACGCCGGTGACGGCTCCAGCGTCAGCCGGGCCAGCGCGACCGCGAACGCCACCATGGCCACGAAGGCCAGCAGCATCACGAGCAGCCGCACCGGCAACGGGAGCGCCTTGCGCTCCTGCGCGGGTACCGATGACCGTCGACCGGATTTCGCCGTACCGGTGGTGCGCAGGGTGCTTGAGAGTGACGCCGTACGGACCATTCGATTCTCCCGGTTTCAACTGCCCTCTAGATAAGGGCGGTTACCCGCAAAGCGTCCTTCGATGCGCGACGCGTCTGGGAGCCCTGGCGTCGCCGGGGATCCTGAGCGGCTGACCGCCGGAGCCCGGCTCAGGCGTCGTAGCTCACGGTCACCTCCTTGAAGCCGAGGGAGCGCAGCAGGCCGTCGAGCATGCCGGTGGTGTTCTCCTCGGCCCGCTTGGTGAGCTGGCTGTCCTTCGCCGCCGTGCCGATGTGCTTGACCGCGAGTTTCTGTACGGCCTGCTCGCTGCCCGGGTTGTCGGAGAAGAGGTCGCCGAGCCGGTCCAGCAGTCCACGCTGTTTGGAGACGGCGTACGAGCGGTCGGGGTCGAGTGCGGGCTTGCCGAGGAACGCGTGCGGCAGCCGCAGGGTGGCCGTGGTGCGGTCGGAGTTGACCGTCACGTCCTTCTTGGTGAGCGAACCGAGGTCGACGTACGCCTCGACCGTGCCGGCCCCCACGTACAGCGTGCGGGTGCCGCGGATCGCGTCGGGCAGGTACTTGGCATCCTTCTCCAGGTCCACCACCACCTGGAAGTTGCCCGAGGCGGCGTCGTAACGGCTCATGTCCTGGATCGACTCGAGGAGGGCTGGTCCGGAGCGGTCGTGCGTCTCGGTGCCGAACAGGTCACGCAGCCCCGGGAGAACGGCCAGTCGCAGTCCGGCGAACAGCACCACGAGCACCAGCACGACGGCAGTGATCACCTTGGCCCACGCGGGCATGCGCTTGGGCAGGCGCTTGATGGACGACGTCATTCGACGGTCCTCCTTCCTGCTGACCGAATGCCCCCCAAATCCACTACTAGGCCGCTCTGTTGGCGGATTCGTGTCATCGACGGGAGCGCGGGCGGGAGCGCGTCCACTCCGGCGGCACCGACCAGCGCACTTCGCCGTACGCCGACGGAGCACCGTGTCCGCCCGCCGTACCGCATCTGCCGCACTACATCAGCCGGATCATGTTCCAGGAGAGGGGTTCCAGGACGGTGGTCAGGGTGCCGTCGTCCTGGAGGGTGGCGCCCTGGACGGGGTGCGGGGTGACCCGTTCCTGGTCGTCCAGGGTGTTGCGGGCGTCGGGGTCGGCGTCGGCGATCGCGGTGTGCTCGACGACCGTCGTCAGTCCCAGGCGGTTCAGGGCGACTTCGAGCGGCAGGGGCTCGGTCTGGCTGCGGTTGACCGCGAAGACGGTGACCGAGCCGTCGTCGGCGCGTACGGCGGTGGCGTGCAGCAGGTCGACCTCGCCGTACTTCTTCGTCTCGTAGGTCGGCGACACCGCGCGGACGTCGAGGACCTCTCCGCGCCCGTACTTCGCCGCCTGTGAGAAGGGGTAGAACGTGGTCTGGCGCCAGGCGGGGCCGCCGGGTTCCGTCATGATCGGGGCGATGACGTTGACGAGCTGGGCGAGGCAGGCGACGGTCACCCGGTCCGCGTGCCGCAGCAGCGCGATGAGCAGGGAGCCGAAGACGACCGCGTCGGTGACGGTGTAGACGTCCTCCAGGATGCGGGGGGCCTCCTGCCAGTCCTCGACCGGATGCGGGTTCGGGCGGCTCTGGTACCAGACGTTCCACTCGTCGAAGGAGAGGTTGATCTTCTTCTTCGACTTCAGCCGGGCGCCCACGTGGTCGCAGGTCGCCACCACGTTCTCGATGAAGGACTCGGTGTCGACGGCGGAGGCGAGGAAGGAGTCGCGGTCGCCGTCGGTCTCCTCGTAGTAGGCGTGCAGGGAGATGTAGTCGACGAGGTCGTACGTCTCGGCCAGCACGGTCGCCTCCCACGCGGCGAACGTCTCCATGTCCTGTCCCGAGGATCCGCACGCGACGAGTTCGAGGTCCGGCTCGATCTGGCGCATCGCGCGGGCGGTCTCGGCGGCCAGCCGGCCGTACTCCTCGGCCGTCTTGTGGCCGGTCTGCCAGGGCCCGTCCATCTCGTTGCCCAGACACCACAGACCGATACCGAACGGCTCCTTGTCGCCGTGCGCCACCCGCAGGTCCGAACGGGCCGTCCCGCCGGGGTGGTTGGCGTACTCCTGGAGCTCCAGGGCCTCGGCGACCCCACGCGTGCCGAGGTTGACCGCCATCATCGGCTCGGCCTGCGGGCCGAGCTTCCGCAGGAACGCGATGTACTCCGACAGGCCGAAACGGTTCGACTCGGTCGAGCGCCAGGCCAGGTCGAGGCGGCGGGGCCGCTCCTCGACCGGGCCCACCGAGTCCTCCCAGTTGTAGGCGGAGACGAAGTTCCCGCCGGGGTAGCGGATGGTGGTGACGCCCAGTTCGCGGACCAGTTCCAGGACGTCCGTGCGGAGGCCTTCGGCGTCTGCGGAGGGGTGGCCGGGTTCGTGGATGCCGGTGTAGACGCAGCGGCCGAGGTGTTCGACGAAGGAGCCGAAGAGGCGGGGGTTGACCTCGCCGATGGTGAAGGCGGGGTCCAGGGCGAAACGGGCGGTACGCATCTTTACCTTCCGGAGGTTCGGTTGTGTCAGTCGTACATGGGCAGGAACTGGTCAGTGCTGCCCGGCGGCCGGTGACAGTCCCGCGAAGGTGACGGTGAACGAGGCCGGGGTGGCCCGCAGTTGGTAGGGGGCGAGGACCCCGGGGCCGCAGGAGGCGGTGCCGATGCCGTGCTGTGCCAGGTCGAGGTTGACATGGAGCACGTCGCTCGGGGTGAGGTCGGTGGGGTGGCGGGCGGATTCGAGCTGCTCGGTGGTCCACCGCCGGGCGGTGAGTGCGAAGACGGGGTCTCCCTCGACGCGCAGGCCCGCGCCCTCCGCATCGCGGAAGTCGGCCCAGCGTACGTCGCCGCGGCTGCCGTTCTCCTGCGGGAAGACGTAGGGGGTCTGGAGCTGGTCGACCGTCGCCACGTACCGCCCCACGCGGGCGGCGCGGCGGGTGTCCGCGTAGGACTCGCCGGGGCCGGTGCCGAACCACTCGACGGTGGCCAGCCGGGCGGGCAGGCCCATACGCACCCCGAGTCGGGGGAGCGGGCAGGGCCACTCGCCGTCCGGGGTGATGTCGACGGTGAGGGTGAGCCGGGTGCCGTCGCTGGTCCAGCGGTAGTCGGCGTACAGGCCGAAGAAGCCCGCCGGCGGGGCGACCCTGGTCCTGACGAGCACTGATGTCTCGTCCACGGTGAGGGAGTCGTGACGGTGTTGTACGCGGTCGAGCGCGTGGCGGCGCCACTGGGTGGCGACGGACTGGGCTTCGTCCGGACCCCGGTCGTTGTCCGTGGTGGCCCGCCACAGATCCAGGCGTGGTGCGGTGACCTCGAACCCGTGAAGGGTGCGCAGTGTGCCGCGTACGGGGTCGAACGTCGCCGGGCCCAGGGTGATCTGCGACCGGCCGGGTACGGGGGAGACGGACGCCCGCGCCTGCGGCCGGGCGGGGACGGCCGCGAGCGCCTGGCCCCAGGCGACCTCGTGCCCGGCGGACGCCCACGGAGTGTCGGCGGCGAGGACCGCCCGGACCGTCCACCAGGCTTCCGCCGAGGCTTCCGGCGCTGCCGGGAGGGGGATCTCGGCCGACTCGCCGGGCCGCAGCGGCGGAACCGGTAGGGCGCCCTCCGCCACCGGGCGCCCCTCGACCGCGTAGGACCAGGTGAAGGCCAGCTGGGACAGGTCGGCGACGTCGTACTTGTTGGCGATGCGGACGGTGACCGCGGCGGTGTCGACCTCGATGCCGACCGGCTCGATGACCTTCTTGTACTCCAGCAGTCCCGGCGAGGGGCTCCGGTCGGGGAAGAGCAGGCCGTCGGCGCAGAAGTTTCCGTCGTGCAGGGTCTCGCCGAAATCGCCTCCGTAGGCGAAGAACTCCCGGCCCTCGGCGTCTTGGGTGCGCAGCCCGTGGTCGATCCACTCCCACACGAAGCCGCCCTGCAGCCGCTCGTACGTCTCGAAGAGCCGCTGGTACTCGGTGAGGCCCCCGGGGCCGTTGCCCATGGCATGCGCGTACTCGCACTGGATGAACGGCATGGCGCGCCGGCGGGCGTCGAGTTCGGGGTCGTCGAGGGGCTTCTCCTCCCGGCGGCCGATCAGTTCGACCTCCTCGTGCGAGGCGTACATCCGGCTGTAGACGTCGACGTACGCGCAGCTCCAGTCGCCCTCGTAGTGGATGAGGCGCCGCGGGTCGCGGGCCCGGATCCACTCGGACATGGCGGCCAGGTTGCGGCCGGTGCCGGATTCGTTGCCCAGGGACCACATGATGACGCTCGGGTGGTTCTTGTCCCGCTCGACCATCCGGGCGGCCCGGTCGACGAGGGCCTCCTCCCAGCGTGGGTCGTCGGCGGGGTTGCCGCGCCAGTCGTCGCCGCCGAAGCCGTGCGTCTCCAGGTCGGCCTCGTCGATCACCCAGAGGCCGAACTCGTCGCACAGGTCGAGGAAGTCGGGGTGCGGCGGGTAGTGGCTGGCGCGTACGGCGTTGATGTTGTGCTGCTTCATCAACAGCACGTCCTCGCGCATGGTGGAGTACGGGAGGGCGCGGCCGTGGTCGGGGTGGAACTCGTGGCGGTTGACGCCGCGCAGCAGGATCGGATTTCCGTTGACCTTGATCACGCCGTCCTCGACGGCGACGGTGCGGAAGCCGACCCGGAACGGGACGCGTTCGGCGTCGGTGGCCAGCACGGCGTCGTAGAGCCGGGGCACCTCGGCGGACCAGGGCTCCACGGGGAGGGTCGCGCTTTGACCGGTCGCGAGGTCGATGCCGAGTTCGGGGACGGTGATCCGGCCGCCCGGTGTGGCGTCCACGCGAAGCGTGCCCTCGCCGGTGACGTGGTCGAAGCCGGCGTGGACGAAGAAGTCGCGGACCGCGCCCATGGGGCGGTGGACGAGCTCCACGTCGCGGAAGATGCCGGCCAGCCACCACATGTCCTGGTCCTCGACATAGCTGCCGGACGACCACTGGTGGACGCGTACGGACAGGACGTTGCCGTGCCGTAGCAGGTGAGGGCCGGTGTCGAACTCGTGCGGCAGCCGACTTCCCTTGGCGGTGCCGAGCTCGTGGCCGTTGAGCCGGACCCGGTAGCAGGACTCCACGCCCTCGAAGCGCAGTAGGGACGCGCCGTCCTCGGGCCAGGAGACGGGCAGGTCGAAGGTGAGCCGGTAGTCGCCCGTGGGGTTGTCCGTGGGGACGCGGGGGGCGTCCACCGGGAAGGGGTAGCGGATGTTCGTGTACTGGGGCGAGCCGTGGCCGTGCAGAGCCCAGTGGGCGGGCACGGGGAGCACGTCCCACGACGGGTTCGGCGCCGCTTCGGCGGCGTCGGCCGCGGCGACGGACGGCGAGAGACGGAACTGCCAGTCGCCGTTCAGGGACAGCCGGTCCGCGTCGGAGCCGAACGCCGCGCGTGGCGTGAGTGCTCCGGCACCCGGCGCGAAGTCCTCGTAGTACGGCGCGGTCATCGTTCTCCTCGGGTGTTGCTCGACATTCGTGTTCCTGAACTGCGGAAGAGATCTCAGCGCTCTCGTGGGCGACTTTAGGCCACTGCGACGCGAGCCGACGGCGGGGTCTCCGTGCCGCTCGGTGGGCCTTCTGCCGCCAGTCCGTCGACAGGGGAAGGCGCAGTTCACATGCTGGACAGGGGTGCGCGAGGGCCGTCCGGCACCACATTGAACAGGATGATTCAGAGATCAACAAGGAGGTTGACAGCGGCCTGATCCGTTCCTACTGTCCGCATAGTGTTTCGAGTATGTAACCGGAATTCATCTATCTGAACCGATGGTGGACATGTTTAGACGCTCAGCCCGCCCCGCACAGTTCATGGCCCTGGCCTCGGTGGCGGTCGCCGGCTGCCTCTTGGCCGGCTGCTCCAGCAGCGGCGGCGGCAGCGCCAGTTCCTCGGGCGCCCTTGAGGTGTGGACCCGCAGTGACGCGGTGGACGCGAAGGCCTACACGAAGATCTTCGCCGCGTTCACCAAGAAGACCGGCATCAAGGTCGACTACAAGCCCGTCGTCGACTTCGACAAGCTGCTCCAGCAGCGGGCGGCCAGCAAGAACCTGCCGGACGTCACCGTCAACGACATGGGCAGCCTGGGGAACTACGAGTCCCAGGGCCTGCTGCAGGAGGTCGACAAGAGCTCGATCACCGGCGGCTCCGACCTCACCGAGAAGTCCTGGGACGGCGCCAAGGGCATCGACGGCAAGTACTACGGCATCCCCTTCTCCGCACAGGCGCAGGGCATGTACATCCGCAAGGACTGGCTGGCCAAGGTCGGCAAGAAGGCCCCCACCACCTGGGCCGAACTGCTCGACGTCGCCAAGGCGTTCACCACCAAGGACCCCGACGGCGACGGCAAGGCCGACACCTACGGCATCCTCTCCCCGGGCTCCACCACCAACGGCTACCTCGGCTGGTGGACCTCCAACTTCGTGTTCCAGGCCGGCGGCGAGTTCGTCGCCCCGACCAACGACGGCAAGTACGAGGCCAAGGCCGACTCCGACGCCACCGTCACCGGAGTGAAGTACGTCGAGGACATGTACTGCCACAGCAAGGTCGTACAGCCCGGCGCCCTCACCATGACCACCGGTGACTCCTACCCCTTCTTCGACCAGGGCAAGGTCGGCATCGTCCTCACCGGCCCCTACCAGTTCCCGCGCTTCGACGCGACGCCGGGCAAGGACAAGTACGAGGTCATTCCCGTCCCCAAGGGCCCCGCGGGCAACACCGTGCTCGCCGAGGGCGAGAACGTCTACCTGATGGCCGGTTCCAAGAAGACCGACCAGCAGAAGAAGCTGGCCGCTTACCTCATCTCGCCCGAGGCGCAGAAGATCGGCATGACCGCCCCCGGCGCGCCCGTCGTCCGGCTCTCCGTCAACAAGACGGTCGACAACAGCGCGGTGTACAAGGACGACCGCTGGAAGCCGTTCGAGGACGCCTACAACAACAGCTCCAAGCCGTTCCCGTCCGCGATCAACTACCAGCCGATCCGGCAGGACACCGCTGACGCGCTCAACAAGCTGTTCGCGAACTGCGGCACCGACGTCAAGGGTGCGATGACCACGCTCAACAGCACCCTGCAGCAAGAGCTGAAGTCCCAAGGGGCAGCCAAGTGACCCTGACCCAGGGGCACCCGGGCGCGACGGCGCAACCCGCCGCCGCGCCCGCGCGGGAGCGGCGGACCCCCCGGGGCCGCCGCCTCGGCGAGGGTCTGGTCCCGTGGCTGTTCATCGCCCCCGCACTGCTGCTCTTCACCGTCTTCAAGTACCTGCCGATGTTCGACGGGGTCCGCCTCAGCCTCTATGAGGTGCGCCCCTTCCTCGGCAACCTGTGGGTCGGACTCGACAACTACCGCGTCGTGTTCAGCGACGATCGGTTCCGCGCCGCCCTCGGCCACACCCTGCTGCTCGCCGTCGGCGGCACCATCGGCTCGGTGATCGTCGGATTCCTGCTCGCCCTGCTGCTGGAGGGCACCGCGCGGTCGCTGTGGTTCCTGCGCACCGCGGTCTTCCTCCCCGTCATCACGGCCACCGCCGTGGTCGGCGAGATCTGGCGGCTGCTCTACTACCCGACCGGCGACGGCTTCGTGAACACCGTGCTCAGCTTCCTGGGCATCGGTCCCCTGCACTTCCTCGACACCACGGGCAGCGCCATCTGGTCGGTCATGGCCGTCAGTATCTGGAGCGGCGGTCCGTACAACATGGTGATCGTGCTCGCCGGTCTCACCCAGGTGGACCGCGGACTCTACGAGGCAGCCGCGCTGGACGGCGCCACCACCTGGCAGCGCCTGCGCTACGTCACCCTCCCCGCGCTGCGCCCCGCCATAGCGATCCTGCTGACGCTCGCGGCGATCCGGAGCTTCCGCACGTTCACCGAGGTGTACGTCCTCACCGGCGGCGGGCCCGCCGGATCCACCGACGTGTGGATGACCCGGGTCTACGACCTCGGGTTCAACCGTAACGAGATCGGCGTGGCCTCCGCCGCCGCCACCGTGCTGTTCCTGGTCACGGTGGCCCTGACGGCGTCGATCCAGTGGTACCAGCGCCGGAAGGAGGCACAGCTGTGACCGCTCTCGACAAGCGGACCGGCACCAAGCAGCCCGCGACAGCCGCACGATCCGGCGGCCGCAGAAAGGGTGTCGGGGTCTCGCAGAGCGTGGAGACCGCACTCGGCTGGCGTACCGGAAGCAACCACATCGTCAGCATGGCGCTGCGCGGCGTGCTCAGCCTGGTCGCGCTGCTGCTCTTCGCCGGCCCGCTGATCGTGCTGTTCTCCGGGGCCTTCGACAAGAACCCGGACCCCACCAAGCTGTCGCTCATCCCCAACTCGCCCACCCTCTCCAACTTCACGCTCGCGGGAGAGCGCGGCGTCTGGCACTACCTCGGCAACTCGCTGGTCATCGCGGGCGGCGGACTGCTGCTCCAGGTGTCGGTCAGCGTCTTCGCCGCCTACGCCCTCGCCCGCAAGCGGTTCCGGGGACGCGCGATCATCTCCATGCTGTTCCTGATCACGATGATGCTCCCGGAGGAGGTCATCGCCATCCCGCTGTCGCTGATCATCGGCGACATCCCGGTGCTGCACATCAGCCTCAAGGGCACCCTGGTCGGCATGATCCTGCCGCTCGGGGCCTGGGGCTTCTCCATCTTCGTGATGACCGAGTTCATGCGGGAGCTCCCGATCGAACTGGAGGAGGCCGCCCGGATCGACGGCGCGGGCGAGATGCGGATCTTCGCACAGATCATCCTGCCGCTGTGCCGCCCGGCACTCGGTGTGATCACCGTCTTCGGCTTCATCATGATCTGGGACCAGTACCTGCTGCCGCTGATCGTCGCCAACGACCCGTCGGACTACCCCCTGTCGGTCGCCCTGTCGACCCTCCGCAGCGACACCACCGGCCCCGGCCTCGTCCTGGCCGGCGCCCTGCTCGCCCTGGTGCCGAGCCTGGTGGTCTATCTGCTGCTCCAGAAGTCGCTGATCAGTGGCATGACCGCTGGAGCGCTCAAGGGCTGATGCCCTTCCTCCGCACTGCCCGTACCGCGCTTCCTCACTCCTCACCTCAGTTGAAAGGCCCCGCATGCGACTCGCAGGAGTCCTGTTCTTCCCCGTCACCCCCTTCGCCGCGGACGGGGCGGTGGACGAGGCGGCTCTGACCACGCACATCAAGCAGGGGCTGGACGCCGGCCCCGGCGGAGTCTTCGCCGCCTGCGGCACCGGTGAGTTCCACGCCCTGGACCCGCTGGAGGCCGAGCAGGTCGTACGCACCGCTGTCCAGGTCACCGACGGCCGGGTGCCGGTCTTCGCGGGCGCCGGCGGACCGCTGCCGCTGGCCAAGGAGTACGTCCGCGCCGCCGAACGAGCCGACGCGGACGGGGTGTTGCTGCTGCCCCCGTATCTGGTGAAGTTCCCGGTCGACGGTCTGGTGCGGTACGTCGAGGAGATCGCCGCCGAGAGCTCGCTGCCCGTGATCGTCTATCAGCGGGGGAACGCCGTCTTCACCCCCGAGGCCGCTGCCCGGATCGCCGCGCTCCCGGGCGTCGTCGGCTTCAAGGACGGCACCGGCGACCTCGACCTGATGCAGCGGATCGTGCTCACCGTGCGCGCCGCCGTCGGCGAGGACTTCCAGTTCTTCAACGGCATGCCCACCGCCGAGATGACCGTGCCCGCCTACCGGGCCGTGGGAGTGGACCTCTGGTCCTCCGCCGTGTTCTGCTTCGCCCCCGAGATCTCGCTCGCCTTCCACCGCGCGGTCAGCGAGGGCGACACCGCCACCGTGGACCGGCTGCTCTCCGGGTTCTTCCAGCCGCTGGTCGAACTGCGTCACAAGGCGCCGGGGTACGCGGTCTCCTTGGTGAAGGCCGCCGTGCGGCTCGGCGGCCTGGAGGTCGGCGGAGTCCGTCCGCCACTGGTCGACCCGGCCCCGGAGCACCTTGAGCAGCTGCGGCAGATCATCACCGCTGGAAAGGAACTGGTGTGAGCGACGTGCGTATCAAGGACCTGGTGGTCACCCCGATCGCCTTTCGTGACCCCCCGCTGCTCAATGCGGACGGCGTGCACGAACCCTGGGCGCTGCGCTCCGTCATCCAGCTGGTCACCGAGGACGGCGTGATCGGACTCGGCGAGAGCTTCGGCGACGCCGTCCACCTGGAGCGGCTGGCCGCCCTGCGCCCGCATCTGGTCGGCACCAGCGTGTACGCCCTGGGCGAGCTGTACATCAAGGCCGCCGAGCTGTTCGACTACACCGGGGGCAGCATCAGCTCCTTCGACCTCGGCCGGGTGCACTCCGCCGTCGAGGTGGCCTGCCTGGACGTCCAGGGCAAGCTGGCCGGCCGTCCGGTGAGCGACCTGCTCGGCGGGGCGGTCCGCGAGGCCGTCCCGTTCAGCGCCTACCTCTTCTACAAGTGGGCCGGACACCCCGGAGCCGAGCCCGACGAATGGGGCGCGGCCCTCGACCCGCAGGGCGTGGTCGACCAGGCCCGCCGGATGATCGACCGCTACGGGTTCGAGTCCATCAAACTCAAGGGCGGCGTCTTCCCGCCGGACCAGGAGATCGCGGCCATCCGCGCACTCCGGGAGGCCTTCCCGGACCATCCGCTGCGGCTGGACCCCAACGTCGCCTGGACCGTGGAGACCTCGCTGCAGGTCGCCGAGGAGCTCGACGGCGTCGTCGAGTACCTGGAGGACCCGGTCCGGGGCATCCCCGCCATGGCCGAGGTCGCGGCCAAGGCCCCGATGCCGCTGGCCACCAACATGTGCGTGGTCGCCTTCAACCAGATTCCGCCCTCCGTGGCACACGGCGCGGTCCAGGTGATCCTGGGCGACCACCATTACTGGGGCGGCCTCACCAGGACCCGGCACCTCGGGACCATCTGCGAGACCTTCGGCATCGGCATGTCGATGCACTCCAACTCGCATCTGGGCATCAGCCTCGCGGCCATGACCCACCTCGCCGCGGCCACGCCCAACCTGACGTACGCGTGCGACACCCACTACCCGTGGAGTGCGCAGGACGACGTGGTGGTGCCGGGCGCACTGGAGTTCACCGAGGGCAGCCTCCGGGTGCCCACCGGTCCCGGGCTCGGCGTCGAACTCGACCAGGAGGTGCTCGGCAGGCTGCACGAGAACTACCTCACCTGCGGGCTGCGGCGCCGGGACGACACCGGGTACATGCGGCGGGTGAACCCGGACTTCGTGGCCGAGCTGCCGCGATGGTGACCGCGACCGCCTACCTCTACCCGTGGGACGTGGTGGGCGACCCCGCCGCCGCCGAGCGCGTGGCGGCCCTGGGCGTTGACTCCGTGGCGCTGGCGGCCGCGTACCACTCGGTACGGGCCGCCACGCCCTTCCACCCGCGGCACCGCATGGTCGACGCCTACCACGCCGCGCTGTACCTTCCGGTGCGCGAGAAGGTCTGGGCGGGGGCCCGGTTGGTCCCCGGCACACCCGGCTGGATGACACGGGACGACTCGTTCACCGCCGCCCGGGACGCTCTGCGCGCCGTCGGCCTCCCCGTACACGCGTGGACGGTGCTCACCCACAACACCCGGCTGGGCCGCGCCCACCCCGAGCTGTCCGTGCACAACGCCTTCGGCGACCGCTATCCGTACGCGCTGTGTCCGGCGTCGGCCCAGGTGCGGGAGTACTGCGCCACCCTGGTCGGCGAGATCCTCGACCAGGGGCGCCCCGACGGTCTGGTGCTCGAGGCGTGCGGCCCCCTGGGCCTCGGCCACGGCGGCCACCATGAGAAGACCGACGGCGCCGACTGGGACGCCGCCCGCGACCGGCTCCTGTCACTGTGCTTCTGCGTGGCCTGCCTGGGCCGCTACCGGGACGCGGGACTCGACGCCGACCGGCTGCGTGACCAGGTCAGGGCAGCCGTGGACGGCGGGGCGAGTGCCGCCGTGGACGCGCAGACCATGGCGGCGGTCGCCGGGGTACGCACCCGGCTGGCGGCCGACCTGCGACGTGCCGTGCTCGACGCCCGCGCCTCGCGTCCGACGGTCACGGTCGCGCTGCACGCGAGCGCGGACCCCTGGGCCACCGGGCCCTTCGCCACCCTGGTCGCCGGCACCGGCCCGGACCCGGAGCTCGACGTGCTGGTCGCCTCCGCGTGGACCGGCGCCCGGCAGGGTGTGGCCAACCTTGCCGCGCTGCGGGACCTCGCCGGGCCTGCCGCGCGGCTCGGGGCCTATCTTCCCGTCCTGCCCCCCAGGCCCGGGGACGCGCGGGCCCTGGCCGACGAATGGGCCGCCTGCCTCGACGCCGGCGCGGACGAGCTGCACCTTTACCATGCGGGCCTGGCGTCGCGGGCCCGCTTGACCGCCGCGGGTGAGGCGCTGAGCGCGGTCCGGGCCGCACCGCGCGACCCCGCCCGCGCGGCAGCGGAATCGAGGATGCCGTCACCGTCATCGAGCACGTAGTCGTACGGCGCGGCGATGGCGGTGGTGCCCCTGTTCGGGTCGATGGCGTTGAAGTCGGGGCCGCCACCCTGTCGGTCGCCGAGTACGACGCCATCAGCGCCCACGAACGCCGGACGGACCGAGTTTCCCCCGGTGGGAGTACCCGGCCAGGCCCAGTAGCATGAAGCACGCATCCCGGGTCGATCATGCCGACCGGCGGCGCACCCGGATCGATCTTGCGAGGAGCGGTCGTGCGTGACATCGCCGTGTTCAGCGGTAGTGCCCATCCCGAGCTGGCGGCAGAGGTCTGCGCCCATCTCGGTGTGCCCCTCAGCCCGACCCGGGTCAGCCGGTTCGCCAACGACTGCCTGGAGGTCCAGCTCCAGGCCAACTGTCGCGAGCGCGATGTGTTCCTCGTGCAGCCGCTGGTCACCCCCGTGCAGGAACACCTCGTCGAACTGTTGATGATGTGCGACGCGGCGCGTGGTGCCTCGGCCGGTCGGATCACCGTGGTCATGCCCCACTATTCGTACGCACGTTCAGACAAGAAGGACATGCCGCGGATCTCCATGGGCGGACGGCTGGTCGCCGACCTGCTGGTGGCGGCCGGAGCCAGCCGGGTGCTGGCGATGACACTGCACTCCCCGCAGGTCCACGGGTTCTTCTCGGTGCCGGTCGACCATCTGCACGCCCTGCGGGAGCTCGCCGCGCACTTCCGCGGCCACGATCTGTCGCGTACGACCGTGGTGTCGCCGGACCTGGGAAACGCCAAGGAGGCCGCCGCCTTCGCACGGCTGATCGGCGCCCAGGTGGCCGCCGGTGCCAAGCAGCGGTTCGCCGACGACCGGGTCAGCATCAGCTCGGTCATCGGTGAGATCACCGGGCGCGATGTCATCGTCCTCGACGACGAGATCGCCAAGGGCAGCACGGTCCTCGAACTCCTTGAGCGGCTGCGTGAGTTGGGCCCTCGCTCCATCCGGGTCGCCTGCACCCACGGACTGTTCGCGGCGGGCGCGCTCAAGCGGCTCAGCGAGCAGGAGGACGTCCTGGAGATCGTGTGCACCAACACCGTGCCGGTGCCGGACGAGGAGCACACCGAGAAGCTGCGGATCCTGTCCATCGCCCCGGCGCTCGCCGAGGCCGTGCGGCGCATTCACAACGGTGAGTCCGTCAGCGCCCTGTTCGACGCGCCCCCGAGTGAATAGACGGTTCGCCATGGAGGCCTGACCCGGCGTTCGGGTCCGCACATGGTTTCCGCGACACGAAAGCCATGCCCGTTGTAGGTGAATTGCGAAGGTATGCCTCAAAGGGATCGCCGCTAGCGGACATTGGTGGCGTCGAATGCGCCACGCCGCCTCTCACGTCCCCAACTCCTGGTCTGTACTAGGCTATTGACGCCCCCTTACCTCACTTCTTAAATCAAGGGGCGCGCACTCACCCCCCACCTCGCTCGGCGCACGCGTGCGTCGGAAGGGAGAGCCGTGGTCTCACCACGATCGCTCCGCAGATGTCTCTTCGCCGCCCTCTCCGCCATGCTGGTCGCGACCGTCGCGATCGGCCCGGCAAAGGCGGACGCCCCGAGTGCCGGGGCCGCAGCCGTGACGTTCTCCGACACCTTCGACGGGGCCGCCGGATCGGCCGTCGACTCCTCGAAGTGGCAGATCGAGACCGGCGACAACGTCAACAACCACGAGCGGCAGTACTACACCTCGGGCAACAAGAACGCGGCCCTGGACGGTCAGGGTCATCTGGTCATCACGGCCCGCAAGGAGAACCCGTCCAACTACCAGTGCTGGTACGGCACTTGCCAGTACACGTCGGCCCGTCTGAACACGTCCGGGAAGTTCTCCGCGCAGTACGGGCACGTCGAGGCCCGGATGAAGATCCCGCGCGGGCAGGGCATGTGGCCCGCGTTCTGGATGCTCGGCACACCGGTCAACTGGCCGGCCTCGGGCGAGATCGACGTCATGGAGAACGTCGGCTACGAGCCCTCCACGATCCACGGCACGATCCACGGCCCGGGCTACTCCGGCTCGGGCGGCATAGGCGCGGCCTACTCCCTGCCCAACGGCCAGGCCTTCGCCGACGCCTTCCACACCTTCGCCGTGGACTGGGCCCCCGACTCGATCACCTGGTCGGTGGACGGGACCGTCTACCAGCGGCGCACACCCGCCGATCTGGGCGGGAACACCTGGGTGTTCAACAAGCCGTTCTTCCTGATCCTGAACCTGGCGGTGGGTGGCGACTGGCCGGGCGACCCGAACAGCTCCACCGCCTTCCCGCAGCAACTGGTGGTGGACTCGGTGTCGGTGACCACCGGTGACACGGCCGCCGGCGTCGCGATCAAGGGGCTTGCCGGGAAGTGCGTGGACGTCGCCGCGGCGAACTCCGCCAACGGCACCCCCGTACAGCTCTACGACTGCAATGGCAGCGCCGCCCAGCAGTGGACGGTCGGCTCGGACGGGACGATCCGCGCGCTCGGCAAGTGCCTCGACATCACCGACAACGGGACGGCGGACGGTTCGACGGTCCAGTTGTGGGACTGCGGGGGCGGAGCGAACCAGAAGTGGGTCGTCTCCTCGGCGAACGACATCGTGAACCCGCAGGCGAACAAGTGCCTGGACGTGACGGGCGCCAACTCGGCCAACGGCACCCGGCTGCAGATCTATACCTGCAACGGCACCGCCGCCCAGAAGTGGACGGTCGGCTGAGCCGCAGGCCCTGAGTCTGCCCGGCGGGGCAGGCCGCAGGAAACGGGCGGTGCCTCATCGGCACCGGTGAGGCCTCCAGGATCGCCGTCCTGGAGGCCTTCGCATGCCTGGCCCCGACTCGCGGCAGTCGTCCCCGTCGCAGCAGGTCGGTCGGGAGTCATAACGTGCCCGACGTGGCCTCCGGCTGTCCCAGCGCCGCGTCCAGCGATGCCGAGGGCGGCAGGAGTCGGGCCAGGCCGGTCACCTTGAGGACGCGCAGCGTCAGTGGCCGGGTGCAGACCAGGTGCAGCCGGCCGCCCCGGTCGAGAACGCGGCTTCTGGCGCGGTACAGCAGGCGCAGCCCGGAGCAGTCGAAGAAGTCGACGGGCCGCAGGTCGATCACGATCTGCGGCTCCGGGTGCCCCGTCAGGGCGTCCAGGTGCGGAGTGATCTCCAGCGCCGCGACGATGTCGATCTCCCCGCGGAACTCCAGCACCGTGTGACCCCGTTCCCGGCGGACGCGTAGATGCCGGGTGGGCGGTGCGGGGTCGTGCGTCACGGCGACATCGCCTCCAACCGGCTGCTGGCCCACTCCTGGTGGCAGGGCCCGCAAAACCGTTCCCTGCTCTGCAAGTTACCCTCGATGGAGTGAATTTCAGCATGTTCGATTGACATATGTCTGCGATTTGGGCGGCGAGTTGTCTCCCGAATCGGCCGCGCGGGTCACGACAGTGCGTGCCACGCCTTGGACAGCGCCTGGCGGAACTGGTCCGTCTGGTGCGCGGTGAGGTCGCGGACCATGCGTTCCTCCAGCTCGCGCACCGCGTCGGTGAATCGTGCCAGCAGCTCGCGCCCCTCGTCGGTGAGCAGGATCAGCAGCTCGCGCCGGTTGTGCGGATTGCGCTCGCGGCGGATCAGTCCGCGGTTCTCCAGTGAGCGCACCAGGTCGGCCATCGACTGCGCGGTCACGAAGGAGTCCCGGGCGAGCTGTGCCGCCGAGAGGCCGTCGTGTCGTTCCAGCACGGTGAGCGAGGTGTACTGCAGTGCGGTGATCCCCGCCGGCTTCACCAGCTCGTCGAGGTGGGAGCGTACGACGAGCTCCACCTGCTTGACCATGTAGAGCAGGGACGGAGGTGCCTTCGTTACCTGGGTGCCGACCATGGGTTCATCCTAAGGCATTGACAGGAAACCTGTCCGTAATGAGACTGCGAACCAACAGGAATCCTGTTGGTTGAAATCTTGGCGATCAATGGTCGAGATCACGCGTCACGGCAGTTACGTCAGTTACGGCAATCACGGCATGCAGGCATCAAGGCTGAGGAGTGGGCAATGACGACCACCTTCGAGAGCGGGCCCGGGCGGCTGTTCATCGGCGGACAGTGGCGCGAGGCGGCGGACGGAGCGCGTACGGACGTGATCGATCCGTCCACCGGCCAGGTGGTCACGACGGTCGCCGAGGCGGCTGCGGCCGACGTGGACGCCGCCGTACGCGCCGCACGGGAGGCCTTCGACCGCGGCCCCTGGGCCGGACTGAGCGGACGTGAGCGGGGCCGGGTGCTGCACCGCGTCTCCGAGCTGATACGCCAGAACGCCGACGAACTCGCCGCCCTGGAGAGCCTCGACGTCGGCAAGCCCATCTCCCTGTGCCGCCCCGTCGACGTGCTCACCGCGGCCGACGAGTACGAGTACTGTGCCGCGCTCGCCCAGACCCTGGACGGCGCCACCCGCGACACCCCGCTGGGCGCCTTCGCCTACACGCGCCGGGGGCCGCTCGGCGTGGTCGCCGCGATCACGCCCTTCAACTTCCCGCTGATCCTGTCCAGTTCGAAGCTCGCCCCGGCCCTCGCGGCCGGGAACACCGTGGTGCACAAGCCCGCGGACGAGACCCCGCTCAGCGCCCTGTACATGGCCCGCCTGCTCCAGGAGGCCGGGGTCCCGGACGGTGTGGTGAACGTCGTCACCGGCAGTGGACCCGTCGCGGGCGAGGCGTTGCTGCGCAACCCCGGTATCGACAAGCTCGCCTTCACCGGGTCGACCGCCGTCGGCCGGCACGCCGCGAGCGTCGCGGGGGAGGCGCTCAAGCCGGTCACCATGGAACTGGGCGGCAACGCGGCCCACGTCGTCTTCGCGGACGCCGACCTGGAGAAGGCGGTCGGCGCGGTCATCAAGGGGTTCGTCTTCAACACCGGGCAGTTCTGCATGGGCGGCCCGCGGCTGCTGGTGGCGCGCTCGGTGTACAGCACCCTGCTGAACATCCTCGCCGACGCCGTGCCCGGCGTCCCGGTCGGCGACCCCCGGGCCCCCGAGACCGTCGTCGGTCCGATGGCGGGGGAGAAGCACCTCAAGAAGGTCGAGGAGTACGTGGAGCTGGCCCGCAAGGAGGGCGCCCGCATCGTCTGCGGCGGCGAGCGGCTCGACCTGAACGGCGGCTACTACTACAAGCCCACGGTCCTCGCGGGTCTGCCGAACGACTCCCGCGTGATCCAGGAGGAGATCTTCGGCCCGGTTCTCACCGTCCAGCCCTTCGACACCGAGGACGAGGCCGTCGAACTGGCCAACTCCACCCCGTACGGCCTGGCTTCGGGAATCCAGACCACCGACCTCACCCGCGCGCACCGCGTCGCCGACCGGCTCCAGGCGGGCATCGTCTGGATCAACGACTGGGCGATGCTCGACCCCGCGGTCCCCTTCGGCGGGGTCAAGGACTCCGGCTTCGGCCGGGAGTACGGTCCGGAGGCGCTCGCCGCCTACACCAAGGTCAAGTCCGTGGTCGTCTCGCTCGGCTGAGCCGCGCACCCCGCACGTAAGGGAGTTCGTACGATGTCCATCACCACGCGCGCGGCCGTGGTCGAGTCCTCAGGCGCGCCGTTCACGCTCGCCGATGTCGAACTCGACGAGCCCGGTTCCCGCGAAGTCCTCGTCCGCATGGTGGCGACCGGCCTGTGCCACACCGACCTCGGTGTGGCCGGCGGCGGTCTGCCCTTCCCCCTGCCCGGAGTCCTCGGCCACGAGGGAGCGGGCGTCGTCGAGGCCGTCGGCCCGGACGTGACCGGCGTCGCCCCCGGCGACCATGTCGTCCTGTCCTTCACCTCCTGCGGCGGTTGCCGCAACTGCCGTGACGGGCACCCCGCCTACTGCGCCACCTGGCTGCCGCTGAACCTCATCGGCGGCCGGCGTGCCGACGGCACCGGTACGATCAGCCGCGCCGGGGCCCCGCTCGGCGGCCACTTCTTCGGGCAGTCCTCCTTCGCCGAGCTGGCGCTGGTGGACGAGCGCGGCCTGGTCAAGGTCGACCCCGATGTGCCGCTGGAGTCCATCGCCCCTCTGGGCTGCGGGGTGCAGACCGGAGTGGGGGCGGTATGGAACGTGCTGAAGCCGAGGCTCGGCGACACCCTCGTCGTGCTCGGCGCCGGAGCCGTCGGCCTGTCCGCGGTGATGGCCGCGGCTCTGACCCCCGCCACGAGGATCATCGCCGTCGACCGGGTCGCCGAACGCCTCACCCTGGCCGCGGAGTTGGGCGCGACGCACACGGTCGACGCGGGCGAGGTGGATCCAGGCGAGGCCGTCGCGCTGCTGACGGACGGTCACGGAGCCGACGGTGTCGTCGAGACGACCGGCAGTGTCGCCGTACTGCGCCAGGGCGCCGACGCGCTCGCCGCGCGCGGCACCCTGGTCGTGGTCGGTGCCCCGCCCTTCGGCACCGAAGTCGCCCTGGACGTCAACGGGTTGATCCCCGGGAAACGGATCGTCGGCCTCACCCTGGGGGACGGCGAGACCCAGACCTTCATCCCCGCGCTGGTCCAGCTGGTGAAGGAAGGGCGGCTTCCGCTGCACCGCCTGATCAGCCGCTATCCCTTCGCGGACATCGAGCAGGCGGTGCGGGACATGAAGGCGGGCAAGACGATCAAGCCCGTGCTGACCTTCTAGGCGACAGCCCGTACTTGCCCCCTAGTCGACCGTGAGCACCAGCTTCCCCGTGGTCCGGCCGGTGTCGCCGAGCGCGTGCGCCTCGGCGGCATCGGCCAGCGGGAACGTCCCGGCGATCGTCGCGCGGAGCTTGCCCGCGTCGACGAGGTCCGCGATGGCCCGCATGCCCGCGTGGTCGGCCTCCACCAGCATCCGCGCCGCCCGCACACCGAGCCCCGCGGCTTCCTTGTAGAGCTCCTCCGACCCCATGGGCAGGATCGACACCACGATCCCGCCCTCGCGCAGCACCCGCAGGGAACGGAAGGTGTTCTCCCCGCCGATCGTGTCCAGGACGACGTCGACGTCCCGTACCGCCTCGGTGAAGTCGGTCTCCCGGTAGTCGATCAGCTCGTCGGCGCCGAGGCCACGCAGGAACTCGTGCTTGCCCGCGCTCGCCGTGCCGATCACGTACGCGCCCCGTGCCTTGGCGATCTGTACGGCCACATGTCCGACGCCGCCGGCCGCCGCGTGGACCAGTACCCGCTGCCCCGGCCGCACATCGGCCGTGTCGACCAGCGCCTGCCAGGCGGTCAGGGAGACCAGCGGCAGGGCGCCCGCCTCCGTGTGGTCGATCCCGGCCGGCTTGGGCGCGAAGGAGCGGGTGGGCGCGGTCACGTACTCGGCGTGCGAGCCGTGCCCGAACGGGTAGGGCAGCATGCCGAAGACCTCGTCGCCGGGCTCGTACAGGGTGACGCCGACCCCGACGGCCTCCACCACGCCGGAGACGTCCCAGCCCAGGACGAAGGGCGGCTGTCCCAGGAACCCGCCGGTCGCCCGGTGCTTCCAGTCGGTCGGGTTGACCCCGGCGGCCCGCACCCGCACCAGTACCTCGCTCGGCCCGGGCGCCGGCCGTTCCTTCTCCACTTCCTTGAGGACCTCGGTCCCGCCGAGGACGTCCTGACTGATCGCGCGCATCGTGTTCGAAGTGCTCATGAACCCAGCGTGCCGGGCCGGCGCGCTCCGTGAAATGGCAAGATTGCCAACCTTCGATAAGATCGTGCCATGAGGAAAGTGGAGCGAGTGGTCGTCCTGGCGCTGGACGGTGTCTATCCCTTCGAACTGGGCATCCCGAGTCGGATCTTCGGCGCGGCGGACGGCCGGTACGAGGTGCTGACCTGCACCGTCGACGGCCGGCCAGTGCGCTGCAACGCGGACTTCTCGGTCACCGTCGAGCACGGCCCCGAGGCGCTGGGCACGGCGGACACGGTGGTGATCCCCGCGATGGACCCGGCCGCCGTGACCGCGGAGCTCCCCGCCGAGGTCACCGCCGCGCTCGCGCTCATCCGCCCGGGCACCCGCATCGTCTCCATCTGCACGGGCGCGTTCGTACTGGCGGCGGCCGGTCTTCTGGACGGGCGGCGGGCGACCACGCACTGGCAGCTGGCCGACGAGTTCCGGCGCCTGTTCCCGCAGGTGTCCCTGGACGCGGACGTGCTCTTCGTGGACGACGGCACGATCCTCACCTCCGCCGGTGCCGCCTCCGGCGTCGACGTCTGTCTGCACATCCTGCGGGGCGACCACGGCAGCGAGCTGGCCAACAAGGTGGCCCGGCGCTGTGTGGTGCCGCCCTGGCGCGACGGCGGTCAGGCCCAGTACATCGAGCAGCCCGTTCCCGACGCCACGGCGACCAGCACGGCGGCGACCCGCGCGTGGGCGCTGGCCCGACTGGGTGACCCGCTGACCCTCGCCGATCTCGCCGGGCACGCCCGGATGAGCCCGCGCACCTTCGCCCGCCGTTTCAACGACGAAGTGGGCACGAGCCCCGGCCGCTGGCTCATCCAGCAGCGCGTCGCCCGGGCCCGCCACCTGCTGGAGGCCAGTGACCTCCCGGTGGACCAGATCGCGGGCGAGGTCGGCTTCGCGACGGGTACCTCGCTCCGCCAGCACCTGCACGCGGCGATCGGCGTCTCCCCGGGGGCCTACCGGCGTACGTTCCAAGCGGCTCGCTGAGCGACGGCCGGTCACCGTCCCTCGTACGAACGATCCGGTCCCTCGCACGAACGATCACGGTCCCTCGTGCGTCGGAGGAGGGACAGGGAGCGTGTGTAGAACAGGGGGCGGGGATGCGCAGAGGGATCGTGGCGGCGGTGGCGCTGGTGGGTCTGGTAGCGGTGGGGTGCGACGACGAGGGGGTGCGCGAGGACCTCGTCGTCACCGGTACGCCTCCCGCCACGCCGTACGCCGGGAGGCTGGACCTGCCGTTCGAGGAGAGCGCCGACGGTAGCGCGCACGAGGCCGAGGAGAGCTCGGGAGCGGCCGGGCGGGCGCTGGAGTGCGACGGCGAGATCTACTCGGGCGGCGGGGGCGACGGATGGGCCGAGAGCGACGGCGGCTCGACACCGGAGGAGGGCCTGAACGCCTACTTCGACATGGACCTGCCCGAACTGCCCGACCATGGCTACCGGGTGGAGCGAAGGGAGAAGGACCGTGTGTTGTTCTCGTACGACGTCGACGGCAGAACCAAGGTCGCCGTCGTCGTCGCCAAGGACCAGCCGCACCGCCCCGGTTGGGGCCCGGAGACCAACGCCTCCTGCGATCCGGCCGAACTCCCCGCGAGTTTCACGGACACCAGGTTCGAGATCTGGACCGACCGGGACGGCCGTCGCGTGCCCACCACGACGGTGAGCAGCTCGACGGGGCCGGAGCACTGCGACTGGGAGAGCGTCCACTTCCTCACGCTGGGCGAGGGCGAGGACGCCAGACAGTACGCCCGCGATCCGCGCGGGGCGCTCGGGAGCCACCTGCTCACCGCCGCGTACAAGGCAGACGTCGGTATGCCCGCCGCCGCGCACGACACCGGATACCGCTTCCGCGACTGGGCACTTTGGCTGACGGACGACAAGGCCATGGCGTACGTACGCACGCACCACGGGGTGGAAGCGTGGCCCGCCACGAAGGAGTGGGCGGCCTGCAAGTGAGGCCTCAGCGGCTCATGTGCAGGGCGACCAGCAACTGCCAGACCTGGTCGGCGACTTCCTCCGGCGTGCCCTGAAGCAGTCCGTGCAGCCAGTCGGCGAGGACCCCCGCGAAGGTGGCGGCGACCGCGGAGGCCACCAGCGGGGCGTCCGCGGCGCCCGCGAGGGTGCGCTCGGCCAGGCTGCGGGCGCGCAGGTCGCGGTGCAGGACGTGCCCGAGCGGTCCGCCCCCGCCCGGGCTGAGCAGCGCGCGGTAGAGGCCGGCGTGCGGGGCGAGGTCGGCGAAGAACGCGAGCAGGGCGGGCGGCGCGGACACCGGGTCGGGCCGCCCGCGCCACGCGTGCAGCGCCTCCACGGCCTCCCGTACGACATCGGCGCAGGCGTCGACGGCCAGCGCCTCCAGGTCGGCGTAGTGCACGTAGAAGGTGGCCCGGCCGACCCCCGCCCGCCGCACCAGCGCGGCGACGCCGACCTCCTCCAGCGGGCGCTCGGCGCACTCCGCGAGGAGCGCCCGGCGCAGCTTCTCGCGGGTGCGGGCGGCCCGCGGGTCCTCCGGTGTCACCGCGCGAGCAGGACGGCGGCCAGGGCGAGCGCGCCGGGCAGGGCCTGCGCGAAGAGGATGCGACGGTTGGCGGTGACCGCCCCGTACACCCCGGCGACCACGACGCACACCAGGAAGAACACCTGGACGCGGAACCCGGTCGGATCTGCGGCGATCAGCCCCCACACCAGGCCCGCCGCGAGAAACCCGTTGTAGAGCCCCTGGTTGGCGGCCATCGGCGCGGTCGCCCGCGCCATCTCCGGGTCGAAGCCGTGCAGGCCGCGCCCCGGCTTCTTCTCCCACAGGAACATCTCCATCACGAGGATGTACGCGTGCAGCGCGGCCACCAGGCCCACCAGCACGTTCGCGACCGTCTCCATCGTCAGCAAGCTCCCTCGTACGCGGTTGTCCACGGCGTGTGTGGACAGATGTTTCCTGGACAGGTGTCCACTATAGCTGGACGACTGTCCAGGAAGTCCCGCGTCACCGTCCTGGTCCGGAGGGGGCCGGTGGTCTCAGGCCCCGGATGCCGCGTGGACGCGCTCGCCTCCGACATAGGTCAGGGCGACCTTCGCGGACGCGATCTCCTCCGGCGGACCGGCGTACGGGTCGCGGTCCAGCACCACGAGATCGGCCAGTGCTCCAGCCCGTACGCTCCCGGTGTCGTCGAGGTGGTTGGCGTACGCCGATCCCGCCGTGTACGCCACGAGGGCGGCCGTCAGATCGATGCGCTCGGCGGGCAGGAACACCGGCCCGGTCCCTTCCGGGGCCACCCGGTTGACCGCGACGTGGATGCCCTGGAGCGGGTCGGCGCTGCTGACCGGCCAGTCGCTGCCCGCGGCGAGCCTCGCGCCGGACCGCAGCAGCGCCCCGAACGGGTACTGCCACGCGGCCCGTTCGGGCCCGAGGAAGGGCAGGGTCAGCTCGTCCATCTGCGGTTCGTGCGCGGCCCACAGGGGCTGGATGTTGGCCGTGGCGCCGAGACGCGCGAAGCGGGGTACGTCGTCGGGGTGCACCACCTGGAGATGGGCGAGGTGCGGACGCGTGTCGCTTCGCCCATTGGCCCTCCTTGCCGTCTCCACGGCGTCCAGGGCGTCGCGTACCGCCCGGTCGCCCAGGGCGTGGAAGTGACACTGGAAGCCGAGCGCATCCAACTCGGTTACGTACGAGGGCAGTTGGGCCGGGTCGATGAAGCTCTTCCCTCGATTGGCGGTGGCGCAGCCGCACCGGTCGAGATAGGGGTCCAGCAGCGCGGCGGTGCCGTTCTCGGCGACGCCGTCCAGCATCAGCTTGACGCTGCCGGCGCGGAACCGGCCGTGACTCAACGCGGCCCGCCGTTCCACGAGTTCGGGTATCTGCTCGACCCCGCGCTCCCGGTCCCACCACAGCGCGCCGACGACACGTGCGGTCAGCGAACCGTCGCGGGCCGCCGTCAGATAGGCGTCCGACGGGTCGTCCATCCCCACGAACGCGCCGACCAGCGCGTCCTGCCAGGCGGTGATCCCGAGCGCGTGCAGCTCCCGCTGGGCGTGCAGCAGCGCGGCGAGCCGGTCCGCCGCGGTGGCCCGGGGAGTGTGCCGCCCCACGTACTGCATGGCCCCTTCCTGGAGCATCCCGTTCGGCTCGCCCGAGGGGTCACGCTCGAACCGCCCGTCGGCCGGGTCGGGCGTGTCCCGGGTGACGCCCGCGAGCTCCAGGGCGCGGCTGTTGACCCAGGCCCCGTGGTGGTCCCGGTTCGGCAGGTACACCGGACGGTCCGGTACGACCGCGTCCAGCAGTTCCTTGGTCGGTGTGCCGCCGGCGAAGGCCTCCATGGACCAGCCGCCGCCCGTGATCCACTCCCGCTCCGGATGCGCGTCGGCGTAGGCCCGCACGGCGGCGAGAGTCTCCTCGGCGGTCCTCGCCCCCGTGAGGTCGCACTGACCGAGCTCCAGCCCCGCCGGGACCGGGTGGACGTGGGCGTCCTGGAAGCCGGGCAGGAGCAGCCGTCCCGCGAGGTCGACCACCTCCGTCCTCGGGCCGATCAGGTCGTGGACCTCGGAGTTTCCGACGGCGGTGATCCGGTCGCCGGTGACGGCGACGGCTGTCGCGCCGCGGCCCGCGGGACCTCCGGGAGCCTCGTGGCCCTCGGGGGTGAGGACCGGGCCGCCGGTGAAGAGGAGATCGGCGTGCATGTGCTTCTTCCCTTAGTTGGATGTGGCCAGCAGATGGGGTGCGTCGGCGTCGGTGCCGTGTCCCGTGCGGAAGTAGGGGGACTTGCGGACCCACTTCGCCCACGCGGCGGCCAGGAAACCGGAGGCGATCATCAGGGCGGGGGTGAGCAGCAGGAACCAGCCGTTGTCCGCGCTGACTTCGAAGTGGTCGGTGGAGGTGTAGAAGGACCAGGCGAGATAGCCGCCGAGCCCGAGCAGGGCCGCAGCGCTCAAGGAGGGCAGGACCACCGCCCGTACCCCCTGCCGCCAGTCCTCCCGCAGCAGGCCCCGGAAGCGCGCGGCGGCCGCGAGGGCGGTGAGGGCGTAGGACAGGGCGACGACGATCCCGACCGCGTTCACCGTCGCCATGATCATGTCGGCGAGCCGGGGGATCACCAGGGCGAGCGCCGCCACGGCCGTCGCCAGCGCGCCGATCAGCAGTGTCCCGGTCGCCGGAGTCCCGTACCGGGCGCTGACCTTGGACCACACCGGTCCGAGCGTACGGTCCCGGCTCATCGCGAACATCCCGCGAGCGGTCGGGATCACCCCGGCCTGCAGCGAGGCGACGGCCGAGAACATCAGGGCCACCAGGGGCAGCGCGGCCAGCGGCTGGGAGGCGAGCCGGTCGCCGAAGAACGCCAGCCCCTGTGCGCCGTGCCCCGCCAACTCCTGCTCGGACAGCACGCGTTGGAACGCGACCGAGCCCAGGAGGAACAGCCCGAGCATGGTGACCAGCGTGATGAGCCCAGCCCGCGAGGCGTCGCGCGGGTCGCGCACCTCCTCGTTCACGGTGAACGCCGCCTCGAAGCCCCAATAGCAGAACACCGACAGCAGCAGCCCCTGCGCCAGCGCCGACGCCGAGGGAATCGCGAACGGGTCGAACCAGCTCAGCCGGAACGGGTGCGGACCGGTGACGATGCCGTAGCCGCAGAAGCCCAGCAGCACGACGTACTCGAAGACGAGCAGCCCGCTCTGCAGCCGGGCCGCGGTCTTGACCCCGGTGACCGCGGTGAGGGTCACGGCGACGAGGACCACGATGCCCACCGCGGTCGTCTGGGCGGTGGAACCCGGGTCCAGCACCAGCCCCGCCACCCTGTGCAGGCCGGCCTCACCGGCCAGTTGGAGCATCGCCGAGCCGGTCACGGCCGTGGTGTACGCGAGGAACGCCACCGTGGCCACGATGTTCACCCAGCCGACCAGGAAACCGAGCCACGGGGTGAGCGAACGGCCCACCCACACATAGCCGTTGCCCGCGTTCGGCTCGACCCGGTTCAGCCGGCTGTAGGCACCGGCGATCCCGAGGATCGGCAGGAAGGCCAGCAGCATGATGGCGGGCAGGTGCAGCCCGACCACACCGGCCGTCACACCCAGCCCGATGCCGATGCTGGTGGTCGCCGCCGTGCTGGAGGCGGCGATGGCGACGCCGTCCACGACGCCGAGCGTCTTGCGCAGGGACGGGGGGTCCTCACCGTGGGGCTGCTGCGTCATGGCCTGCTCCGATCGCACCCGGGGGCCTGATTCAGGCCCGATGACCGGAAATGAAACTGCCCAGGGCCTTAACAGGTCAACGCCGTTGACATAAGGTGCCCGCATCGGAGGCAGATCCCGTACGGCATCGGAGGGAGAGTCCATGACGTCCATGAACGACCGGGTCGTCCCGCCCGCCGCACGGCGGCGCAGGCGCCCCACCAAGACCGGAGTCGTGCTCTCCGAGGAGCTGATCGTCGAGACCGCGCTGCGGCTGCTCAAGGAGCACGGCGCCGACGCCCTCACCGTCCGCCGCCTCGGTCTCGCACTCGGCGCCGACCCGACCGCCCTGTACCGGTACTTCCGCGACACCGACGACCTGCTCCTCGCCATCGCCGACGAACTGATCGGCCGCACCCTGCGCACGTGGCGCCCCGCCGGGGACTGGCGCGCCGACCTGCGGGACCTCGGCCTGCGGATGCACGCCGGGGCGCTGTCGCATCCACAGGCCGCGGTGCTCAGTTCCTACCGCGTCACCGGCCGGGTCCACGAGATCGAGGCCGTCGAGACCATCCTCGGCGTGCTGCGCGGAGCCGGTTTTCCGGACCCGGACGCGGTGCGGATCTACCACGCCTTCGTGGACCAGTCCCTGGCCTTCGCGGCCCTCGACGCGGCGAGCCTGGCGCTTCCGCGCGCCGCGCGCGACGCGGAGGCGGGCGTGTGGCGGGCGACGTACGCCCGGTTGCCCGCCGACACACACCCGCACATCGCGGCGACCGCCCGCCATCTGCTGACGGACATGCGTCGCAGCGCCTATCCGGTGGCCCTGGACATGCTGCTGACCGCGGCGGCGGCCTGCCTCGAAGAGGTCGCCGATCACGCCGGTCCTTCGCACGCCCGAGCGGAAGAGCCGATCTCTCCCACACCCGAGTAGCAGATCAGGAGACCGCCCGCCCATGAACCCGCCCGCCCGCTCCCCGAAGCAACGCAAGCACGACACCCTCCACCGGCTGGAGAACGACGTCGACTGCTGGGTGTCCACGGCCGACGGCGCCGGGGAAGCGCCGTACCTGATCCCGCTGTCCTTCCTCTGGGACGGCACGACCCTGCTGCTCGCCACCCCGGCCGCCAGTCCGACCGGCCGCAACCTGCGCGCGACCGGCAAGGTGCGCCTGGGTATCGGCCCGACCCGTGACGTGGTGCTCGTCGAGGGATCCGCCGAGGCGCTGGAACCCGCCGCGCTGCCGGACGGGGTCGGCGAGGCCTTCGCCGAGAAGACCGGCTTCGACCCGCGCGGACTCACCACGGCGTACCTCTACTTCCGTATCACCCCGCGGCGCGTGCAGGCCTGGCGCGAGGCCGACGAACTCACCGGGCGCGACCTCATGCGCGACGGGGAGTGGCTCGCGACGGACTGAAGTGGCGGACCTGGACGAGGTGGAACGCCGGTCCTCAGTCCCGGCCGCCCTTGTCCGACGACGGCCAGACCCCCGTCGAGCGTTCGACGGCCTTCGCGCCCGTACGGTCCGCGGCGCTGCGCGCCACCGCGAACAAGGCGCCCTGGAGGGCCGCGGCGAGCAGCACCTCGCCCCAGCCGCGGTCCTTGTCCAGGGCGTCAGGGGCGTCCTCCTCGTGGCGGATCGCCTTCCACGTCGCCCGGAAGGCGATCCCGGCGAGGGTGCCGCTCGCCCAGCTCAGCGCGAAGCCGAGGGGCTTGTAGGCGAGGGGGAGTTTGAGTTTCTTCGGCTTCTTCGACACCTTCTTGGACACCTGGGCCTCCTACTCGGTCGAAGCCGACGGTGTCACCGAATCGGGACGGCGGGTAGAGGGCGTGGGCCTACGCCGAAGTGTGAGGCGGGTACGCCGGGGAAACCGGCGCCGGCATGGTGGCGCACATGGTCACCGGTCAGGTCGTGGCGGCAGCGGAAAGCCCCGCCGCGACGGGGGAGCGCGGCGGGGCCTGAGGCACGGGTGCCCGGCGTGCGACGGATCATGCACGCCGGTTTCCAGGGAATTTCAGCCCGTCGGTTCCAGCACGAAGACGGGGATCTCACGGTCGGTCTTCTTCTGGTAGTCGGCGTACGGGGGGTACGCGGCGACCGCGCGCTCCCACCACTGCGCCTTCTCCTCGCCCGTGACCTCACGCGCCGTCATGTCCCGGCGTCCCGGGCCGTCCTGGAGCTCCACATGCGGATCGGACTGCACGTTGAAGTACCAGACCGGGTGCTTGGGGGCGCCGCCCTGCGAGGCGACCACCGCGTAGCGTCCGTCGTGCTCGACCCGCATCAGCGGGGTCTTGCGGATCTTGCCGCTCTTGGCACCCCGGGTCGTGAGAATGATGACCGGCAGTCCCGTGTCCAGCAGCGTGGTCCCCTCGGTGCCGCCGGAGCCCTCGTACAACTCCACCTGGTCGCGCACCCACTGCGTCGGGCTGGGCTCGTACTCACCCTCAAGAGGCATGACTTCCGTCCCATCGTTGTTGGTACTGATCCTGTCTGGGCATGATTCAACACCAGCGCGGACGCGAATCATCCGTACCTTCACCCCGCGGGTGCCCGCGGTGTCGGCGAGGGTCCCGCACTCATCGCGGGGCGACGAGCGTCCGTACCGCCAGCACCGTGATCACGCCACTCGACGCGAGCGCCGTGACCAGCCGCCCCCGTCGTCCCGTCAGCGCCCGGCCGAGCAGCGCGCCGCCGCCGGCGAGCAGGAGTTGCCAGCTCGCGGACGCCACGAACGCGGCGAGCACGAACACCGCCTGCTCCAGGGGGCGCACCGCCTCGGCCGTCCGGCTGCCGAGCACCAGTGCGGCGAAGTAGATCACGGTGGTGGGGTTGAGGAGGGTGATCCCGAGCAGGGTCAGGTACGCCCGCGCCGGGTGTACCGGGTCCCGTACGGACCGGGTCGCGAGTCGCTGTTCGCGGTACTGCCGCACCGCGCCGACCGCGCCCCGTACGGCCAGCGCGAGCAGCACCAGACCGGAGGCCCAGCGCAACGGCACGAGCACGGGTTCCAGCGCGGCCGCGAGCGCGGCGCCCCCGAGGGCGGCGACCAGGGCGTACAGCCCGTCGGCGGTCGCGACGCCCAGCGCGGCGCACCCGCCGGTTGTCAGGGACGTACGCGCGGTGAGGGAGACGAGATAGGTCGCGACCGCTCCGACGGGGATGGCGATGCCATAGCCCGCGAGAAGCCCCGCGACGAGCGCGGCGGTCACGACCGGGGAGGTGAGGGCCTCCGCGGACGGCCGGGCTGCTGCTGGACCCGCACCGGACGAGCGGCGGCGGAGGTCGGCGGCAGGAGGGCTTCGATCGTGGGCATGCGCAGATCCTGGGGCCCGTCGAGCCGCCCGTGCAAGCGAATTACGCGAGGACGTCACCGAGCCACGAAAGGCGGGTGTGTACCGTGGAGGAAGTGGTTGGATCGAGCCACACGCGCACCGTGGGCATGGCACCCGGGCGGCGACCGAGGCCAGTGCGGGCCCGGCGGCCGCCCCGACCGGCGACGGCGTTCGGCCAGTTGGTCCGTTCGGGGCATCTGGCCGGACTTCGGGTGGCTCCTATAGGTGCCTGGGGCATCTAATGAAGATCGGCAAGAGGGAACCATCGCTTGCGAGGTCACTCATGACAGAACCCGTTGCCTTCCCCCAGGACCGTACGTGTCCTTATCACCCGCCCACCGCCTACGACGCCCTGCGCGAGGCGCGCCCCCTGTCGCGTGTCTCCCTGTTCGACGGGCGCAACGTGTGGGTCGTCACCGCGCACAGCACCGCCCGTGAACTGCTCACCGATCCCCGGCTCTCCTCCGACCGCACCCGCCCGGAGTTCCCGATGCCCACGGAGCGGTTCGCCCAGTCCCGCAACCGCCGGGTCGCGCTGCTCGGGCTCGACGATCCCGCCCACCACACGCAGCGCCGCATGCTCGTTCCGAGCTTCACCCTGAAACGGACCGCGGCTCTGCGCCCGCGCATCCAGGAGACCGTCGACCGACTGCTCGACGCCATGGAGCGACAGGGCCCGCCCACCGAGCTGGTCAGCGCCTTCGCGCTGCCGGTGCCCTCGATGGTGATCTGCGCGCTGCTCGGCGTTCCGTACGCCGACCACGACTTCTTCGAGGAGCAGTCCCGCAGGCTGCTGCGCGGCCCGACCGCCGCGGACACCCAGGACGCGCGCGACCGGCTGGAGGCCTACTTCGGGGCGCTGATCGACCGCAAGCAGAAGGACCCGGGGGACGGGCTCCTCGACGAGCTCATCCACGAACAGCTGCGCGAGGGGACGTTGGACCGCGAGGAACTGATCAGCCTCGCGACGATCCTGCTGGTCGCCGGGCACGAGACGACCGCGAACATGATCTCGCTCGGTACGTTCACCCTGCTGCACCACCCCGAGCAGCTGGCGGAACTGCGCGCCGAGCCGACGCTCATGCCCGCCGCCGTGGAGGAGCTGCTGCGCTTCCTGTCCATCGCCGACGGGCTGCTGCGGGTGGCCACCGAGGACATCGAGGTGGGCGGGGCGACGATCCGCGCCGACGAGGGCGTGGTCTTCTCGACCTCCGTCATCAACCGTGACGCGGGAACCTTTCCCGAGCCGGACGCCCTGGACTGGCACCGGTCGGTCCGTCATCACGTCGCGTTCGGCTTCGGCATCCACCAGTGCCTCGGCCAGAACCTCGCCCGCGCCGAGATGGAGATCGCCCTGCTGTCGCTCTTCGACCGGTTGCCGGGACTGCGTCTGGCCGCGCCGGCGGAGGAGATCCCCTTCAAAGCGGGAGACACGATCCAGGGGATGCTGGAACTCCCCGTGACCTGGTAAGAGGCTGGTGGCCATGAGTATCGAGATCGCCATCGACAAGAGTGTCTGCATCGGCGCGGGACAGTGCGCGCTGACCGCGCCGGACGTCTTCACCCAGGACGACGACGGCTTCAGCGCGCTGTTGCCCGGCCGCGAGGACGGCGGCGGCGACCCATTGGTCCGGGAGGCCGCGCGGGCCTGCCCGGTGGGCGCCATCACCGTCTCCGAGAGCTGAGGACCGCCCGACGGGCGTCGAGGCCCAGCGGCCCTAAGGTCGCTGGGCCTCGATGAGCACCCGTGCCGCCCCGCGCGCCTGCTCGGCCGGCTCCGTGCCGCGTGTGATGCCCGCGGTGACCATGGCACCCTCGGCCAGCAGGAACAGCTGGTCGGTGACGGCGTCGGGAAGTCCCGCGGCGCTCGAGAGACCTTCCAGGTAGGCCTTGAACGCCCCCTTGTGGGCGCGGACTTGGGTGACCACGCGCGGCGAGGTCGCGCCGAGTTCGCCGTAGGAGTTGATCCAGGCGCACCCGCGGAAGTCGGGCTCGGCGAACCATCGCCCCAGCCATTCGAACACCGCCAGGATCCGCTGCTCGGGCTCCTCGTATCCGTCGACGTGCTCCGCCAGCCGCTGCCGCCAGCGCACGTCGCGCCGCTTCAGATACGCCTCGACCAGTAGTTCCTTCGCCGGGAACAGCTGGTAGAGCCGCTTGAGGGAGACCCCCGAGGCGCCGCGGATGTCGTCCATGCCGACGGTCTGGATGCCGCGGGCGTAGAACAGCTCCTCCGCGGCGTCCAACGCCTGTTCCCGGGCGGCTGCCAGGGCCTGTTCGCGGGCGGCTTCGGTGTCCATACGGGCTGCTCCTTGACGCGAGAACCAACGTTCTCTACGTTAGCAGTCGAGCGTGAGAACGCACGTTCTCTGTCTGTGTGGAACAGATCTGTGTGGACCAGATCCGCGTGGATCCGAGAAGGAGACCCCCGTGACCGACCGTCCGCCCCTCCCGCCCTTCACCCGTGAGACCGCGGCCCAGAAGGTCCAGGCCGCCGAGGATGCCTGGAACACCCGCGATCCCCACAAGGTCGCCCTCGCGTACTCCGAGGACTCGGTCTGGCGCAACCGCGACACCTTCGTCACCGGCCGCGCCGAGATCGTCGGACTGCTCACCGACAAGTGGGCGCGTGAACGCGAGTACGCCCTGCGCAAGGACCTGTGGGCCTTCGACGGCAAGCGCATCGCCGTCCGCTTCCAGTACGAGTCGCACGACGCCGACGGGCAGTGGTGGCGGTCGTACGGCAACGAGCTGTGGGAGTTCGACGAGCACGGGCTGATGACCCGGCGCGAGGCCGGCATCAACGACGTACGGATCGAGGAGCGCGAGCGCCGGATCTTCGGCCCACGACCGGAAACCGAACGCGGGGATTCCTTCCCGGTCCACTAGGCACTCCGACTTGACCCGCCGGACAGGCCCTAGGGTTCCCACGTGACCGAACACACCGAGAAGCCCTTCCTCTACGTCGTCGTGTGTGCGGCCGGTGTCGCGCGGGACGTCAGCAAACTGATCACCGCGGCACAGGAACGGAGCTGGGAGGTCGGCGTGATCGCCACCCCGCAGGGGCTCGGTTTCTTCGACGCGTCGGCCGTCGAGACGCAGACCGGTCGCCCGATCAGGTCCGCCTGGCGGGCCCCGGGTGACCCGCGCCCCTTCCCGGCCCCCGACGCGGTGGCCGTCGCCCCGGCCACCTTCAACACCGTCAACAAGTGGGCGGCCGGCATATCCGACACCCTCGCGCTCGGCACCCTGAACGAGGCGTACGGCCTCGGCGTCCCGATCGCCGTACTGCCCTGTGTGAGCGACGCGTTGGCGGCGCACCCCGCGTACCGGGGGAGCGTGGAGCGGCTGCGCGGGATGGGCGTCGGGTTCGGTGACCGCTACTCCGGGGGGCCCGGGGAGGACGGCCTGCGCGCGGAGTTCCCCTGGGGTGCGGTCCTGGACCTGCTCGATTCCCGCCCCTGACCCTCGAGGGTCACGGGCGACGGTAGATCGTGATGGAGTGGCCGACGTCGTCGATGGGTGTGGCGCCGTCGAGCAGTGCCGCCAGACGGTCGTCGGCCTTCGCGACGGCGGTGTCCGACACGGCGAGCAGTCCGTGCACCTGGCTCGGCGGCTCCTTGCGCGGATCGGCCGCCTCGATGCCGTAGTACGAGGGCACGCCACTGCCCTTGTAGACCAGCCAGACCCGCTCGTCGGGATACCGCTCGGCCAGGCGGTCGGCCAGACGGCCCAGGTCCTGCCCCCAGTCGACATTCGAGTCGTGCAGCCGCAGACGGGTCTGGGAAGGGCCGCCGAAGGCCTCGTTGGAGTACGGCAGGTAGTACGGGAACGCGCGCAGCGAGCTGATCGCGACGAAGCCGACCAGCGCCGCCGTGACGAGATGGGCCCAGCGTCGGCGCAGGGCGACGACCCCGGCCGCGGCCACCGCGAGGAACACCGGCACGAAGAGGGCGTATCTGACGCCGAGGTCCCGGGACCCGGTCATGGCCACGGCCAGCAGCACGGCCGGGGGGAGCAGGACGTACGGAGCGGCCGGGCGCAGCCGGGGCACGGCGGCCATCACGGCGAGGCCCATGAGCCAGAGCGCGATCATGCCGAGCGGTGTCTTCACCAGCAGCGCGGCCGGCAGGTAGTACCAGAGCGAGCCGTGGTAGAGCCGTCCGAACAGGAAGCCGGTCCACACGTCGTTCTCGAATCCGAACTGGATGCGCATCCCGTCGCGGTACGGCCGGGGAACGGGCAGCCGGTCGATGACGAGACCGCGCAGACCGTGCACGGCCGGAAGATCCGCGGGCGTCGTCCAGCGCAGCTGTGGGTCGACGACCAGGTAGGTCGCCCAGACGACGGCGAGCGCCACCAGCGCCGTACCGGCGGCCACCGCCACACCCAGGCCGACGAGCCGCGGTTGCGCACGCAGGCCCAGGCCGGGCGCGCGGCGTGCCTGCCAGAAGGAGAGGAACGCCAGCAGGAGCAGTACGGGCACCGCGGGCAGGGTGCTCATCTTGGTGGCGAGCGCCGCGCCGAGCAGCACTCCCGCGAGAGTGAGGTGCAGCAGGGGCCGCTGCCGCCGGGCCCGCCACACCAGCCACACCGACGTCAGCAGGAAACCGGACGCCGGTACGTCGAGTGTGGCGAGCGAGCCGTTGGTGATGACGTCGGGCGAGAACGCGTACAGCGCGAGCGCCACCAACCCGCCCACGGTGCCGACGAGTTCACGGGCGAAAGCGAGGACGACCAGACCGAACAGCAGCGTCAGCACGACCACCGGCAGCCGCGCCCACAGCATCACCCGCCAGGGATCGTTGCCCGACTCGTACAGCAGCCGCCGTCCGAGCTCCGTCTGATCATCCGTGGAGTGGGCGTCCAGGTGCGGATGGGCGAACACCAGCCCGGTCGCGATGATCAGTTTGCCCAGCGGCGGATGCTCGGGGTTGTAGCGCAGGCTGTGTTCCCGCACATAGGTCTCCGCCGTGCCCACGTACACCGGCTCGTCGATCGTCGGCGTCTGCTGCACGGCCGCGGTGACCATCGCGACCGCCATCTGGGCCAGCAGGGCGACCACGGCCAGCGCGAACAGCCACCGCCGGTGGCGCCGGAGCCCCTCGAAACGGCCCGGCGGTCTGGCGGCGGGCGTCGGCAGGCGGTCGTCCTGCCTGCTGGCCATGGATGTCGACATGCCCTTTGATACGTCCGCTCCGTGCGCACCCGCTCATCCGGAAACCGTCCGGCTTCGCAGCGAGTATGCACGGTGACCTCTCCCCGTCAGGGGTGCCCGTCCGTCAGCGCGTCCGCCGGACGTACCGCGCACTGCCCGGCGTCGACACCTGCACATCCCGGCGTACGATGCTCAGCCGGTCCCCGTAGCTCGCGAGGGCCTTGCGCAGACCGCTGTCGGTGTACTCGATGTCCACCACCCGGTCGTCGAACGCCTTTGCGTACGTACCGCACTCGTCGTACTGGCCGCACTCCTCGGCCACCGCGAAGTCGAGCTTGGTCCTCGACCTGAGCCCGGCCAGTTCCGAGGTGTTCTTCTGTCCGATGGCCAGACCCCGGGCGTGCGCGTGTGCCGACAGGAGGGTGATGAACGCGGTGGCGTCGTTCGCCGTCAGCAGCTTCCCCGAGCGGGTGTAGCTGTCGTAGTTGTCCGGCTCGACGGCGTCGAACCCCTTGTCGGCGCACTCGTCGACCCACCGGTTGACCCGAGCGGCGACCCGCTTGCGCTTGGCCGGCGTGCGGATGTCGAGGAGCGCCTCGTTCCAGTCGCGGTCCATGACGACCTTGCCGTGCGCGTCCCGCAGCAGCAGATCGGCCGGCCATGCCGCCCGCTCGTCCGGCTGCGCCTGGAAGGCGTTGACATAACAGATGTTGTACAGGCCGGGCGCGGGTGAGTCCGAACGGTCGCGGCTGACGACGCGGACACCGGACGGCGGCCGATAGGCGCCGCCGATCTGGTAGTCGAAGTCCGCGTGGAGCGGGGGGAGTTGTACGGCCTTCGGGGTCGACGGGGAAGCCTTACCCTGCTGGGGTGGTGTCCCCTTGTCCGATCCGGCCGTACAACTCACCAGCGTCGAGAGCGCCACCAGGGCGGCGGCCGCCCCGACGCCGGTGACGCGGGAAACACGTTGAGCGGGAATGTCGGCTCCATCGATCGCGGGTACGACCCCGCCTCGGACGCTCCCGCGGTCCTGGCGACTTCGGCCGGACTGGAACGGTGTCCGCCACCGGCTGGGCGCACCTCTGGGTGCCCGGCCGGGTGCCTTGGCACAACAGGATCAAATCGCCTGGACGACGCCCGCGTCAAGGCCGTGCCCCGCGTGCCCGCGCGGGTCATGGACCCGGCCGGTCACATGACACGAGCGCCACTGTGACCTGCGGCGTGATGCTGATGGTCACCCTCTCGTTGCAACCGCCGAACTCGAGGAAGAGGACACCCCCATGCCCATCGGAATCATCGGTGCCGGAGCCATCGGACAGGCCCTCGCCTATCGGTTCGTGGCGGCGGGCGAGCAGGTCGTCATCAGCAACAGCCGGGGCCCGCGGTCACTGCGGGACCTCGCCGCCTCGATCGGGCCGGCCCTGATGCCCGCCACCGTCGCGGAGTCGGCCAGGGAGGAGATCGTCGTCCTCGCCGTGCCGTGGCGGCAGATGAGCGAGGCAGTGGCCGCCGCCGACGTCCTCGACTGGCAGGAGCGGATCGTCATCGACACCACCAACCCGCTCGGACCGCCCGACTTCAAGGTCGCCGACCTCGGCGGCCGCACCTCCAGCGAGGTCGTCGCCGAACTCGTACCCGGAGCACGCCTGGTGAAGGCGTTCAACACGCTGACACCGGCGGTGCTCGGCTCCGATCCCCGTACCTTCGTCGGACGGCGGGTGATCTTCCTCTCGGGAAACCACCCCGGGGCCAACGAGCGTGTCAAGCGGCTGGCCGAGCGGGTGGGCTGGGCGGTCATCGACCTGGGCCCGCTGGCGTCCGGAGGACGGCTGCAACAGTTCCCGGGCGGCCCGCTGCCCACGCTCAATCTGCTGCTGGAGCCCTGACCCACGCCGTATTGTCACGACATGACCGGAGACCGCATCGAACTGGCCGTACACGACCACGGGGGTGACGGCCCACCCCTGCTCCTCCTGCATGGAGCCAGGCGCACGCTCGCCGACTGGGCCGCCGTGGCGCCGCTCCTCGTCCCCCGGCACCGGGTGCTCGCCGTGGACCTGCGCGGACACGGTCTCTCACCGTCGGGTACCTGGAGTCTCCGCCAGGTGCTGGACGACATCGAGGCGGTACTGGAGCGGTACGGCCTTCCCGGCGCACTGCCCGTCGGGCACTCGCTCGGCGGGATGATCGCCGTACGGTACGCGCTGGAGCACCCGGACGTCACGCCCGGCGCGGTGAACCTGGACGGATACGGCTGGGGGCGCCCCGACCAGTACGTGGGCCTCGACCCGGCGTACGTCGAGGAGCGCCTCACCCAGATGCGTCAGGCGGCGGCCGCGACGGTGTCCGGCGAACCGCTTCCGGCCGACGGCCTCAAGGATCTGCTCGCCGAGCAGCGCGCGCTCTCGGAGCAACTGGGCATCCCTTACGAGCTGTTGGAGGCGGGCCTGCTGCGCACCGTGCGGCCCGCGCCCGACGGACGGCTGGAGGTGCGCCCGCGACGCGCGCACGTACGGGAGATGCTGGCCGCCATCGACGCACTCGACCTCTTCGCCCTCTTCGACGCCTTCGCGAGGACGCGCCGGCCACTGCTGCTCGCACGAGCCGCGCGGCCCGTACCGCCCGCCCCCGGCATGTCCTGGTTCGACGAACTGATGACGGCGTACGGGAAGGGGCTCGCCCGGGATCTCGCCGAACTGGCCGCGCGGCGGCCCAGCGTGCGGGTCGTCGCGATCGACGGCACGCACGAGATGCTCCTGGAGAGCCCCGGCGCGGTCGCGAACGCACTCCTCGCCTTCACCTCCGCCGCGCTGCCCGAGCCGGGTGAATGACCTCAGTGCGGTGCCGCCGGGGCGAACTCCGTGCCGCACGGGCCCGCGCCCTCGCTCTCGGACAGGACGACGGGCTCGCCGCCCATCGTCAGCGTGGCGTAATGGCGGCCTATGCGGTCGGTGGAGCGGCCGACGTAATGGCCGATGAAGGAGCGGCGGAAGCGGTCGGCACTGCGGTTGGGGCCGGAGCCGTGCACCAGACTGCCGTTGAAGAACAGCACGTCGCCCGGGGCCATGTCGACGGGCACGGTCGTCAGACCGGGCGGCGGCGGGACGTACTCCCGTACGAAGGACACCTCCGCGTCCGCCTCCTCCGGGCAGAACAGGTCCATGCGGTGCGTGCCCGGCACCACCTCCAGACCGCCGTTCTCCCGGTCGATCACGTCACAGGCGATCCAGGCGGCCACACAGGTGCCCGGCTCGACCCGCAGATAGAAGTTGTCCTGGTGCAGCGCCTGACCGCGGGCCCCGGGCGGCTTGAAGTAGAACATGCTCTGCGCCGCCAGGACCTCCTCGCCGAGCAGGACCTCCAGGATCTCCCGCAGCCGGGGATCGAGCAGACGGCGCAGGGACAACTCGTTGATGCGGTGCGGATGCATGACCCGGGGGTGGGCGGCGAGCGGATCCGCCGGACCGCTCGCCGGGGTCGCCCGGGGCTCGAAGTGCCCCGGGACCGGCCCGGCGGCGTGCAGGGCCGTGAACTCGGCGCACAGCTCGTCGATCTCGGCGGCGGTGAACAGTCCGCGCGCCACCACGAACCCGTTCTCGTCGAAGTCCGACCTCCGCGGCCCGCTCATGTCCATGACTGCCATTTCGACCGTCCCTTCTCATTGGAGTCCCAGGTGCTTCACGCTAGGTCGATGAGCCTTTCGGGAGGATGTCCGTGCGTGCTGAGGAGTTGCCCGAGCCTGCTGCCCCGTCCCCGCCGCCGGGTCTGGTGACCGTCGGACGCTTCGACCAGCGAACGGGATACCGCGTCAACCGACCGCGGGGCAGCGACAGCTGGCTGTTCATCTGGACCACGGGCGGACGGGGACGGCTCCGGCAGGGGGCGGCCCGGACGGCGGCCGGCCCCGGAGACCTGGTGGTCCTGGGGCCCGGCGTGCCACAGCGCTACGCCGTCGAACCGGGCGCCGGACACTGGGCGTTCTGGTGGGCGCACTGCCAGGCCCGCCCGTCCTGGACCGGGTGGCTGCGGCCCTACGCCGTCGACGACGGGCTGTACGCCGTCGGACCCGCGCCCGGCCGGGAACGTATCGAAGCGGCGTTCTGCCGGATGCTCACCGACGCCCGCTGGACGGGACACGGCCCGCCGCCCGAGGACGCGGAGCCCCTCCCGGGCGAGGTCGCGGTCGCACATGGCACCGCCGCCCGGGAACTGGCCCTGTGCTCGCTGGAGGAGATCGTGCTGCTCGCCGCCGCCCGGGCGGAGCGGAGCCGCCCCGATCTCGACGACCGCGTCCGCCACGCGGAGGCGGTGATCGCCGCCGACCCGGGCGCGCCGCACACCGTCCGCTCACTGGCCGCGGCGGTCGCCCTCTCACCCTCCCGGTTCGCCCACCTCTTCACCGAGCAGCTCGGCCGCTCCCCGATGCGGGCCCTGCGTGAGTCCCGGCTGCTGCACGCGGCCCGGCTCCTGGAAGCCACCGAACTTCCGGTGGAACGGGTGGCCGCGGCCTCCGGTTTCACCAGCGTGTTCCACTTCAGCCGCGTCTTCCGGCAGCGGTACGGGACTCCACCGGGCGCCTACCGGAAGGGCAGCGCTAGGAGTGCGGCGAATGCGGGTGATCCGGAGGATGCGGGGGAGGCGGGAGAGGCGGGGGGATCGTCGTGACGGCCGGCGTGGCCTCGGGCCAGATCAGCAGCACCGGGCACGGCGCGTGGTCGACGACGAACCGCCCGGCCCGCCCCAGGCTGTGCGGTCCGAGCCGGGCACGGTCGCCGTCCCGGGCCACCACGAGCAGATCGGCGCCCTCGGCGGCGGCGACCACCTCACGCTCCGTGCGCCCGGTGCGCTCCATACGGGTGCAGGGGCGGCCGAGGCGGTCGGCCGCCGTGTCGAGCAGCCGCGCCGCCGACCGGGCGCCGAGGTCCTCCAGCCGGTCCCCGGGATCGCGCTCGACGTGGCCACGGCCGAGCAGTCCGGCGAAGGCGCCGTGCGCCAGTCCGGGCACCCCCGGCTCACTGACGTGCAGTAAGACGACCTCGGTCGCCCGCGGTGCGTGCGTGTGCACGGCGTCCACGCAGGCCGGCCAGGTCCCCTCGACGAGCCAGACGACGACCCTCATGAGCATCAGCCTCCGGCCCTCACTCGTGCGACGACTCAGCCCCCGATGACGTGGAGCGAGAACCACAGTGCCAGTACGGCGGGAACCAGCGCCGCCGGCACGGCGATCAGACCCAGCCGGGTGAACTCCCGCAGATCGACGCCGTGGTCGTGCTCATGCACGATACGCCGCCACAACAGGGTCGCCAGGGAACCGGCGTAGGTGAGGTTGGGGCCGATGTTGACCCCCAGCAGCACGGCCAGCACCGCGCCGGAGCCGGACGTGGCGGCCAGCGGCAGCAGCACCAGGACCGCGGGCAGGTTGTTGATGAGATTGGCGAGTACGGCGGCGAGCGCCGCGATCCCGAGCAGCGAGGGCAGTCCGCCGCCGTCCGGGAGGAGATGTCCGAGGGCGTCGGAGAGTCCGTTGTCGACCACCGCCCGGACGACGACGCCCAGCGCGAGCACGAACAGGAGGAAGGCCGGGGCGACGGCCCTCACCACGGTGAGCGGGGTGGCGCGCCCGCGCAGGAGGGCCCGGGCGGCGAGCACCAGCGCCCCCGCCGCGGCGGACCAGGCGGGGTCGATGCCCAGCGCGGAGGCGACGACGAACCCCGCCAGCGTGCAGCCCACGGTGACGAGCGCGAACAGCGGCAGCTCCGGCGGCTCCCCGGTCGTCGGCTCGGGCACGGCCGCGGCCAGGTCGCCCGCGAAGAAGCGCCGGAAGACGACGTACTCGGCCCCGATGGCGACCAGCCACGGCAGCACCATCAGTGCCGCGAACCGGGTGAAGCTGAGGCCGCTCGCGGAGAAGGCGAGCAGATTGGTGAGGTTGGAGACCGGCAGCAGCAGCGAGGCCGTGTTCGACAGATGGGTGCAGGCGTACACGTGCGGCTTCGGACGGGCGCCCATCCGGGCGGCGGTGGCGAACACGACGGGGGTGAGCAGCACGATGGTGGCGTCCAGGCTGAGTACCGCGGTGATCGCCGAGGCCAGCGCGAAGACCGCGGTCAGCAGGCGCCCCGGCCGTCCCGCCGCCCAGCGGGCCATCCAGGCACCGCAGGTGTGGAAGAGCCCCTCGTCGTCGCAGAACTTGGCGAGCACCAGCACCGCCGCCAGGAAGCCGATCACCGGCCCCAGGTGCCCCGCCTCCGCCTCCGCGTGGTCCCAGGAGATCGCGCCGGTGGCGATCACCAGCAGGGCCGCCGGGACGGCGACGACCGCCTCGGGCCAGCCGAACGGGCGGACCACCGCGCTGACGAGGACGGCGACGAGCAGGACGACGGACAGGGTTTCGGCGAGCGGGGTGTTCAGGGTTCGGTCCTCCGGGACACGGTCGAGGTGCCGGACCATCACATCAGACGCGGCACCCTGTGCCCCTCATCGGTCTCTTCGGACCTGCGCCGATGTCGTCAGAACTCGCCGGGGAGCGTCAGCTCCGCCCAGATCGTCTTGCGGTCGGCCGTGTGGCGGCTGCCCCAGCGCTGGGTGAGCTGGGCGACCAGGAGCAGCCCGCGCCCGCCCTCGTCGTAGGTCTTGGCCCGGCGCAGATGCGGCGCGGTGTGGCTGCTGTCGGAGACCTCGCAGATCAGGGTCTCGGCGTCGTGGATGAGCCGTAGCCGGATGGGCGGCTCGCCGTACCGGATCGCGTTGGTGACCAGCTCGCTCACCACGAGCTCGGCCGTGAACGTCGCCGCGCTCAGCTCCCAGGTGTCGAGCTGGTCGACGACCTGCTTGCGGATCGGCGCGACCAGGGCGGGGTCGGGGGGGATGTCCCAGGTCGACACCTGGGAGGGCGCGAGTCCGTGGGTCCTGGCGAGCAGCAGCGCCACGTCGTCCTGGGCCCCGCCCGCCGGAAGCAGGGTCTGGAGAATGGCGTGGCAGGCCCCTTCCAGGGAGGCCGCGGAGTCTGCCAGGGCCTGGCACAGCAGCTCGTGGTTGGCGTCGACGTCCCGCTCGCGGTTCTCGATCAGGCCGTCGGTGAACAGCGCGAGCACCGTGCCCTCGGGCAGGGCGAGTTCGACGGACTCGAAGGGCAGGCCGCCCAGGCCCAGCGGCGGACCGGCGGGCAGGTCGATCTGCCGGGGCGGGCCGCCGGGGGTGAGCATGACCGGCGGGGGGTGGCCGGCCCGGGCGAGGGCGCAGCGCCGCGAGACCGGGTCGTACACCGCGTACAGGCAGGTGGCGCCGACCTCGCCGGTGGTGCCCTCGGCGCCCGCCTCCGTGGAGAGCCGTACGACGAGGTCGTCGAGGTGGGTGAGCAGTTCGTCGGGGGCGAGGTCGATGTCGGCGAGCGTACGGACGGCGGTGCGCAGCCGTCCCATGGTGGCGGAGGCCTGGATGCCGTGGCCGACGACGTCTCCGACGACCATGGCGACCCGCATCCCGGACAGTGGGATCACGTCGAACCAGTCGCCGCCCACCCCGGCCCGTGCGGCGGGCAGATAGCGGGAGGCCGCCTCCACGGCGGCCGTCCGGGCCAGTGACTGGGGGAGCAGACTGCGCTGGAGGGCCAGGGCGGTCTCCCGTTCCCGGGAGAAGCGCCGGGCGTTGTCGATGCAGACGCCTGCCCTGGCCGTCACCTCCTCGGCCAGCAGCACGTCGTCGGGGGTGAAGGGACCGGGGTGCCGGAACCGGGTGAGGACGGCCACCCCGAGGGTCTGGCCGCGGGCCTTGATCGGCACCGACATGCTGGTGTGCAGGCCGTACTCGGCGATGCGCGAGCCGCGCACGTCGTCCCAGGAGAGCCACTCCGCCAGCGTGGCGGTGTCGTCGGGGGCGACGATCGTGCGGCCGGCCGTGAGGGAGTCCGCCTGCGGCGAGCGCGCGGGGTAGACGTCGACCCGGCCGGGCTCGACGACCGCCTCCGGGCAGCCCGGGTTCACCGACTGGTGGGCGGCGCGGCGCAGCGTGATCGGCTCGGACGGCGGCTCCGGGTGGGGCTCGCCGCCGTGCTCCGGCGGATCCAGCAGATCGACGCTGACGAAGTCGGCGAGGGCGGGTACACAGACGTCGGCGAGCTCCTGGGCCGTTCGGGTGACGTCGAGGGTGGTGCCGATGCGTACGCTGGCCTCGTTGACGAGTTGCAGTCGCTCCCGGGCGTTGTACTGCTCGGTGAAGTCGTGCGCGGCCAGGCACACCCCCCGCACCCGGCCGTCGGTGTCGGTCAGCGGGGCGATCCGGGCCATCCAGGCGTGCGCGTGGTACTCGCCGCCCGTCTGCATGAACGTCTCCACGTCACGACCGGTTCCGGAGACGAGCACCTCGTGCAGCTGTCTCTCGAGGGCCTCGCTCTCCTCCTTGCCGCCGATCTCGGAGATCCTGAGGCCCTGGATGCGGGATTCGGGGAGGCCGATCACATCGGCCATCGCGTCGTTCACCCCGAAGAGCCGCAGTCGGTCGTCGTAGACGGCCATCGGGCACGGGGACTGCGCCAGCACCGCCGTCGTCAGGGGGTCGTCCGGCGAGCGCGGGCCGCGGGCGTCCAGCGGGGTGACCACGAGCCAGGTGGCCGGGCCGCCGTCCCGTGGCTTCCTGCGGTGGGCGAGCAGCCACACGGAGACGGTGTGTCCGTCGCGGTGGCGCAGGTCGAGGTTGCCGTTCCAGCGGTTGCCGGTCGGTTCGGCCGGTATGGGTGTGTCCGTGGCCAGCAGATCGACGACGGGCCGCCCCTCGACCTCCTCCGGGGCATGCCCCAGTAGCCGGCGGGCTCCTTCGCTCCATCGGAGCAGGGTGCCGTTCCCGTCGATGACCGCCCGTGCTGTGGCGGCCTCGTCGAGGGGGTGGACCGGGCTCATCGTCGCCACTCCATTGCGCACACTCACGGTGAACAGGCGCGTCACTCGGGTTCCAGCCTAGTGCGTACGCGCGTTCCGCACCCGGCACACGGGCGGCCCCAGGGGTACATCGGTACGGCGGGTTCCGGCCGATGTGAGGCGCGAGGCGGAAGTGAGTGCCGCACCCTTGACGGGCCTGTGTGTCACACCGTCAGAATCTGTTTGTTCACGATCAGTTGTGATGACTTATGGGCCCTTGACTAGGGAGAGCCGCCATGACGGTCACTCGAAGATCGGTATTGATCGCAGGAACCGCCGTACCAGCGGCCGGATCGCTCCTGGGCGCCGCCGACGCCTGGGCGGACTCGCCGGGGCGCGCCGCGGGCCGCCGCTCGGTCGAGCTGCGCGACGGCTGGCGCTTCGCGCTGGTCAACCCGGGTGGGATCACCGACCCCACCGGTGCGTACGAGGGCGCCGCGCAACCCGACTACGACGACTCGGCGTGGCGGGAAGTCTCCGTTCCGCACGACTGGAGCATCGAGCAGACCCCCACCACGGAGCACGGCACCACCAGCGGCACGGGCTTCTTCCCGGGCGGCCTCGGCTGGTACCGCACCACCTTCACGCTGCCGCCCGCCCTCGCCGGCCGGTGGATCTCCGTGGAGTTCGACGGCGTCTACATGGACTCGCACGTCTACTGCAACGGCGAGGAGGTCGGCCATCACCCCTACGGTTACACGGGGTTCGCCTTCGACCTCACCGGTCTGCTGCACACGGACGGCACCACCGAGAACGTCATCGCGGTGAAGGTCCAGAACCAACTGCCCAGCAGCCGCTGGTACTCGGGCAGCGGCATCTACCGCGAGGCCCGGCTCGTCGTCACCGAACCGGTGCACGTCCAGCGCTGGGGCACGTATGTCACCACGCCGGACATCACGGCGGAGCGGGCGGTCGTACGGGTGCGCACGACCGTCGTCAACGAGTCCGGTGGCGCCGCCGAGGTCCAGGTGGTCTCGCGGATCGTCGACCCCGACGGACGCACGGCGGCCCGTACGTCCACCACGGTCCCGGTCACCGACCGCGCGGACGAGACCCATGAACTCACCGTCGCCGAGCCCAGGTTGTGGGACTTCACGACCCCGGACCACCGCTACACCGTGGAGACCGAACTGCGGGTCGGCGGCGCGAGGGTCGACACGTGCCGCACCCCCTTCGGCATCCGCACGTTCCGCTTCGACCCGGACGAGGGCTTCCACCTCAACGGCGTCCACGCCAAGATCAAGGGCGTCGACCTGCACCACGACCAGGGCGCGCTGGGCGCCGCGATCAGCGTCGACGCCGTCCGCCGGCAGATGACGATCATGAAGTCGATGGGCGTCAACGCCTTCCGCACCTCGCACAACCCGCCCTCGCCGCAGATGATCCAGGTCTGCGAGGAGCTCGGCATCGTGATGATGGTGGAGGCGTTCGACTGCTGGCGGACCGGCAAGACGAGGTACGACTACGGCCGGTTCTTCGACGAGTGGTGCGAGAAGGACGCCACCGAGATGGTCCTCGCGGCCCGCAACTCGCCCGCCGTGGTCCTGTGGTCCATCGGCAACGAGATCCCCGACTCCACCTCCACCTCCGGGCTCGCGATGGCGGACCGGATCATCGCCGCGGTCAAGGCGGCGGACGACACCCGGCCACTGGTCATCGGGTCGGACAAATACCGTCGCGTGCCCACGAAGGGCTCCGCGGCCGACCTCATGCTCGCCAAGCTGGACGGGCTCGGTCTCAACTACAACACCGCCAAGTCGGTGGACGACCTGCACGCCGCCTATCCGCACCTCTTCCTCTTCGAGTCGGAGTCGTCGTCCGAGACCTCGACCCGCTCCACCTACCAGGAGCCGGAGCACCTCAACACCGGCGAGAACCACACCCCCGGACGGCGCGCGGTCTCCTCGTACGACAACAACCTCGCGTCCTGGACGATGAGCGGCGAGTACGGGCACAAGAAGGACCGGGACCGCAAGTGGTTCGCGGGGGAGTTCCTGTGGTCGGGCATCGACTACATCGGGGAGCCCACGCCGTACGACGTGTTCCCGGTGAAGGCGTCCTTCTTCGGCGCGGTCGACACGGCGGGCTTCCCCAAGGACATGTACCACCTGTTCAGGAGCCAGTGGGTGAGCGAGCCCATGGTCCATCTGGTGCCCATGACCTGGAACCACGAGGCCGGGGACACGATCGAGGTCTGGGCGTACGCGAACGTCGACACCGTGGAGCTCTTCCTCAACGGTAAGTCCCTCGGCACAAGGAAGTTCGACACCAAGACGACGACCGACGGCCGTACCTACCTGGAGACCACCGAGGCGAGCGGCGACGACAAGACCTTCACCTCGGGCCCCTACCCGGGCAGTTACACCAGCCCGAACGGCAGTGCGGGCAAGCTCCACCTCACCTGGAAAGTGCCCTACGAGCCGGGTGAGCTGAAGGCGGTGGCCCGCCGAGGCGGCCGTACGGTCGCCACGGACGTCCTGCGCACCGCCGGGGCGCCGCACGCGATACACCTCACGTCCGACCGCAAGTCGCTCGCCGTCGACGGCCGTTCGCTGGTCTTCGTGACGGCCGAGGTCGTCGACGCCCGTGGTGTGGTCGTGCCCGACGCGGAGCACCTGATCGCCTTCGACATCGACGGCGGCTCGCTCGCCGGGCTCGACAACGGCCGGGAGGAGAGCGCCGAGCGCTATCAGGCGAGCACCCGAACGGCCTTCCACGGCAAGGCGCTCGCGATCGTACGATCCGGCACGCGGCCGGGCTCGCTCAAGGTGACGGCCCGCTCCGAGGGACTGCGGGGCGCCGCCCTCACCGTACGCACCACCTCGGCACGATCGAAGGCGACCACCCCGCCCGCCGCGTTCCGGCCGGACCCGGGTCCCGGCGCCCCGAACGAGTCACGCGCGGACGCCAGTTACTCGGGCCGTCCGGACACCCTGCCCGCCGCCATGCTCGACGGCGACGCGGCGACGGGGTGGTCCAACGCCTTCTACAAGTCGGCGACGGCCCTGCTGCCCGCCTTCAGCGGGGCCCGTCCCGAGGACTGGGTCTCGGTCACCTGGTCCCGTCCCCGCGCGGTCGACCGCGTCGAGGTCTCCTTCACCGTCGACGCGACGCACGCACTGCCCGCGTCGGTCGAGGTCGCGGTGTGGGACGGCAAGCGGTACGTGCCGGTGAAGGGGACGGCCGTCGACTGGGCCACCGCGTCCGACGCGCCGACCGTGATCACCTTCGACGGGGCAAGAGGCTCAGGGCTGCGGCTCCTCATGACGAGCGGGCACCCGGGCGCCACCGAGGGCGGGCTGCGGATCAGCCGTCTGGAGGTCCCGGTGATCTGACGCGTCCCGGTGCTCGTGCTCGGTCAGCGTGTGGAGTTCGGCCGGGCCGAGCGGGCGGTGCACCTCGACGTACTCGCCGTGCGGCAGGCGTCTGACGACGCCGGTCGCACGGCCGTGCGCCACCAGTTCCCGGTCCTGTTGCTGCAGCCCCAGGCAGACGCGGCGGGTGACCACGAAGACGACGGCCGGTACGACGAACACGGAGATCCGCACCGCCCAGGTGACGGTGTTGATCGACAGATGGAAGCGCGTCGCCACGATGTCGTTGCCGCCGCCCGCGAGCAGGATCAGATAGAGGCTGATCCACGCGGCTCCGATCGACGTACGGACCGGCCGGTTGCGCGGGCGGTCGAGGAGATGGTGCTCACGCCGGTCTCCCGTGACCCACGACTCGATGAACGGGTACACGCCGATGGCGACCAGGAGCAGCGGGAAGACGACGATGGGGATCAGCACGCCGAGCACGAGCGTGTGCCCGGCCACGGTGATCTCCCAGCCCGGCATGACGCGCACCAGGCCCTCGGCGAAGCCCAGGTACCAGTCCGGCTGGGCGCCCGTCGACACCTGGTCGGCGCGGTAAGGGCCGTACGACCAGACCGGGTTGATGGTCGCGACCGCCGAGATCAGCGCGAGGACACCGAACACCAGGAAGAAGAAGCCGCCCGCCTTCGCCAGATAGACGGGCAGGAACGGGGTGCCCACGACGTTGCGTTCGGTCTTCCCGGGGCCCGCGAACTGGGTGTGCTTGTGGTACACGACGAGGATCAGATGCACGACGACGAGCGCCGCCATGATCCCCGGAATCAGCAGGATGTGCAGCGAGTAGAAGCGGGCCACGATGTCGTGGCCGGGGAACTCCCCGCCGAACAGGAAGAACGACAGGTACGTGCCGACCACCGGCACCGACAGGATCGCCCCGTCCACGAACCTGAGCCCCGTCCCGGACAGCAGGTCGTCCGGCAGCGAGTAGCCGAAGAGGCCCTCGAACAGACCGAGGAGCAGCAGCGTCCAGCCGAACACCCAGTTCACCTCGCGGGGCCTGCGGAACGAGCCCGTGAAGAAGTGCCGCATCATGTGCGTCAGCATCGCGGCGAGGAAGACCAGCGCGGCCCAGTGGTGGAGCTGCCGGACCAGCAGTCCGCCGCGCACGTCGAAGCTGATGTGGAGCGTCGAGGCGTACGCCTCGGACATCCGGATGCCGTTCAGGGGGACGTAACCGCCGTGGTACGTCACCTCGTTCATGGAGGGGTGGAAGAACAGGGTCAGGTACACCCCGGTGAGGATCAGCACGACGAAGCTGTAGAGGCAGATCTCGCCGAGGAGGAAGGACCAGTGGTCCGGGAAGACCTTGCGCAGATAGCGCCTGCCGAGGGCGTACACACCGAGCCGGCCGTCGAACCAGTCGGCGACGCGTTCACCGGAGGACGCCTTCGCGGGTCGGTGCTCCGTGGCGGTCACGTGCGCTCCCCTTCCGCGACCCCGGTCTCCCGGTTCTCGTCGTCGCGCCGCACATGCGCGAGCTTCTCGGGATTGGTGACGATGTAGACGCCGGACACCTGCTCGCCGTCCGCGGTGAGGTCCATGACCATGACCGCGTACGGTGACTCGCCCGCGAAGAGCACGGCGGAGTCGTCGCCGTTGACACGTCGGTAGCGAATGTCGATTCCGGTGCCGCGGCCCGCGCGCCGGGTGGCGTAACCGGCGAACAGCCGCGCCGCCTTGTCCCGGCCGTGCACCGGACGCAGCCCGCCCGAGGCCTTCCCGCCGCCGTCCGTCCACACCGTGACGTCCGGTGCCAGGATCTCCATCAGCGCCACGATGTCCCCGCCGAGCGCGGCCTCGACGAAACGCTCGGTCGCCTGCCGGCGGACGCGCGGATGGGCCTGGTAGCGCGGCCGACGGGCGTGCACGTGTTCCCGCGCGCGGTGCGCGAGCTGGCGTACCGCCGCGGGGCTGCGGTCGATGACCTCCGCGATCTCGGTGTGCGCGTAGCCGAACACCTCGTTGAGGACGAAGACCGCGCGCTCCAGAGGGGTGAGGGACTCGAGGACCACGAGCATCGCCAGTGACACCGACTCCGAGCGCAGAGCCCGGTCGTCGGCCGAGTCCTCGGGGGCGGGCTCGTCGAGCAGCGGCTCCGGCAGCCAGGGGCCCACATACGTCTCGCGACGGCGGGTGATCGCGGCGCGCCGCGCGAGCGCGTGGTTCACGGCGATGCGTACGAGATAGGCGCGCGGGTTGGTGAAGCCCTCCAACGGGGTGCGCCGGGCGCGGCCCGTCCAGGACAGCCAGGTCTCCTGGAGTACGTCGTCGGTGTCGGCGACGCTGCCGAGGATGTTGTAGACGATCGCGAAGAGAAGCTCGCGGTGGTCGACGAACACCTGCGTCGCGCCGTCGGCCGTCCCGGTCGCGGGGCTTTCGGACATGCCTTGCCTCCCTTGGTGCGCTCACTACTGCGAGGGAAGAAGCGGGCCCGAATGTGACGTCCGGAGGGTGAAATGTGACGTACGTCTCATGGGGTCCGCTGGGCGTCACACCGGTCGAAGTCCACGCCCTCTTGACCGCGAGTCCGATGCCTCGACACAAGGAGACAGACACCGTGTTCAAGAAGTGGCACGACAAGTGGCACGGCAACCCATGGGCGATCCTCATCACGCTCTCCCTGGGCTTCTTCATGACCCTGCTCGACCTGACGATCGTGAACATCGCGATCCCCGACATGGGCCAGGACCTCGACGCCTCCCTCGACGAGATCCTGTGGGTCGTCAACGCCTACACCCTCGCCCTGGCCGTCCTGCTGATCACCGCGGGCCGCCTCGGCGACCTGCGTGGCAAACGCAACCTGTTCCTCGCGGGCGTCGCCCTCTTCACCCTCGCCAGCCTCGCCTGCGGCCTCGCGCGGGATCCGGCGCAGCTGATCGCGTTCCGCGCGGTCCAGGGCCTGGGCGCGGCGCTGCTCATGCCGCAGACCCTGTCGATCATCGCGGAGGTGTTCCCGGCCGACCGGCGGGGCGCCGCGATGGGCGTCTGGGGTGTGGTCGCGGGCGTCTCCGGGGCCCTCGGCCCGATCATCGGCGGTGAGCTGATCACCCACCTCGACTGGCGGTGGATCTTCTTCGTGAACCTGCCGCTCGGGGTCGTGGTGCTGGGCCTCGCCATAGCGATCATCCCCGGTTCACGGAGCACCGTGGGCCACCGCTTGGACACCCTGGGCGTGCTGCTCGCCTCAGGAGCCCTGTTCTGTCTGGCCTTCGGTCTGACCGAGGGACAGCGCTACGACTGGAACGCCTGGATCTGGTCGCTGTTCGGCGCGGCGGCACTTCTCCTCGCCGCCTTCCTCCGTCATGAGCGCGGCCAGCAGGGCGACGACCCTCTCGTCCCCTTCTCGCTCTTCAAGGACCGCGACTTCACCCTCATCAACTTCGTGGGCGTCACCGTGTCCTTCGGCGTGGTCGGGATGTTCCTGCCGCTGACGATCTACCTGCAGTCCGTACTGGGCTTCAGCGCGCTCAAGTCCGGGCTCGTGCTGCTGCCCCTCGCGCTCGGCTCGTTCGTGACGGCCGGGCCCGCCGGAGTCCTCGCGGACAAGATCGGCGGCAAGTTCATCCTGATGACCGGGCTGCTCGCCTGGACGGCGGCCCTGGTGTGGATCGTGGCCGCGGCCGACGTCGGGTCGAGCTGGACGGCGGTCGCCTTCCCGCTCTTCCTCGCGGGTCTGGGCGCGGGCTGCACCTTCGCACCGATGGCCACGGAGGTCATGCGCAACGTACCGGCGAGGCTCTCCGGAGCGGCGTCCGGCGTCAACAACGCGCTGCGGCAGGTCGGTTCGGTGCTCGCGGGCGCCGTCGTCGGCGCCGTGCTCCAGGCCCGGCTCGCCTCCTCGCTCACCGACCAGGCCCGGCAGCGCGCCGGACAGCTGCCCGCCGCGTACCGCGAGGGCTTCGTCGGCGGCTTCTCCCGGGCGGGCACCGACGTGAACGCGCGACAGGCGGCACGGCTGCCGAAGGGTGTGCCGCACGACATCGCCGACCGCATGCGCGCACTGGGCGGCCAGGTCTTCGGCCACGGCTTCGTGCACGCCATGGGTCCCGCCGTCCTGGTCTCGGCCGCCGTCCTGCTGACCGGCGCGCTCGCCTGTCTCGCCGTACGCCGCCACCGCGGACCGTCGGCCAACCCGCACGCCCTTCCCGTCCACGAACCCGCACTGGAGGAAGTGACCTCATGACCACGGAAGCCACAGCCGGCACCGTCGACCTCACCGTCATGTACGCCGCCCACGACGCCTTCCGCCGCGACCTGGAACGCCTCGGCGACGCGGCGGCCGACGGCACCGCCTTCACCCCCCAGGTCCGCGCGGGCTGGGACAACTTCAGGCATCAGCTGCACATCCACCACACCGCCGAGGACAGTGATCTGTGGCCGCGCGTGGAGCACAAGGTCGCGGGCCGCCCCCGGGACGTCGCGCTCCTGGCCGAGATGGAGGCGGAGCACGCTCTGCTCGACCCGCGGCTCACCGCCGTCGACGCGGCCCTGAAGGACCGGTCCGCCGAACTCCCCTTCCTGGTCCGCACGTTGGCGGCGACGCTCGACGACCACCTCGCCCATGAGGAGGAGAGTGCCCTGCCGCTCATCCGGGAGGTGCTGACGCCCGCGGACTGGGGCGCGTTCACCGGTCGTATCCGCAAGACGCAGGGCGTGCGCGGGGCCGCGGTCTTCGTACCGTGGATCGTCGACGGAGCGTCACCCGCCGACCGTGCCAGGTTCCTCGGCGCGCTGCCGCCGCCCGCACGGGTCCTCAACAAGCTGTTCTGGGACGCGGGTTACCGCAGGCGCGGGCTGTGGAGGGCCTGAGCGGCGGATCGCCGAGGAGCGCGGTACGTCGATGAAGGCCCCGGTGCGCGAGGCGGCCGCGGCCGACATCGTGCGGCACCGGGCGCTGAAGGAGGGCGCGGAGGTGTTCCGCCGCTTCTTCGCGGCGCACGCCGACGAGTTCGCGGCGGCCTTCCCCGAGGACGAACCTCCCGGCAGGGGTGAGGGACGGGCCGCCTGAGCGGATCTGAGACCGGCCGCGCGGCCCGCAACAGCTCCCGAGGCCGCCGGCCGAGGGCGGGAGGATCGGGGCCGGCGGCCGGTTTCGCGCGGGAGAGCCGCCGTCCTGCGCGGGGCCTCCGAGAAGGGCCGGGTTCCAGTGGACTACGGAGATCCGCGCGCCGGGACCGTGCGACGGGCTCCGGCGTGAGCGCGCGGTTCACACGGGGCGCATGGGCCTCGGCGCATGCGTGGAGCGCCTGAACACGGCCGACCATGACCGCGGCCACGAACGCGGTCACGAAGGCGGTCACGAAGGCGGTCACGAACGCGACCGTGAGCGGTCATGAACGGTCAAGAACGTGGTGGATGACATGGTGTATGAACATGGCGTATGCACCTGGTGCGCCGACGAGGTCCGTGAGCATGGTAGGGAAAATTTCGAAAGCCGGTGCGAGCGGCGCGAGTTGGCGCAGTTACTGACTATCTTTCAATATGCAGATGTTGCCCAAGCGCCTTGTTGGTCGTGAGCGTTTTGTGCGAGGCTGAACTTACCGCGCGGGTCAATGGCCGGGTATGAAATCGGTGTTCATTATTCCGGCCCGACGGCCATTTCCCCGGCGCTCCGTCAAAAAGGTATGCACCAGGCAGGGGCCCCCTTTTCGGCGACCAAGAAAATTCTGTGTACCACCTTGCACCGTGGAAGGAACCCGGTCTGTGCCCACCCCCCACCCCCCTCGTCCCTCCTATCCTCCCGGCGGCGCTCCCGGGGAGTCCGACGAAGGTCTCGCCGCCCGGCTGAGAGGCCGGATGGAGGGCGAGGCCACGCAATCCGTCGCACTGCTGATGGCGCGGCACTGGCAGCCGACGTACGACTACGCGGCCATCTGCCTCGCCTCTTCCTCGAACGTCGCCTCGATGGTCGCCGCGACCTCGTTCCACTACGCGCTCGACTGCCTCATACGCGGCGAGTCCGGCGCGGCCCTGCGGCCCCGGCTTCTCGTGACCGTGCGGGACACCGTCAACGAGTGGTCCGGGGAGGACCGGATATCCGGCGTTCTGCCGGATTTGAGGAAACCCGCCGGGGGGCGGGGTATGCGGGCCGCGCAGTCCATGACCGCCGAAAATCGGAAGCTCGCCGAGCGCTCTTTCCATGCCCTGCCGCCGCTCGCCCAGTGCCTGCTGTGGCACACCGAGGTCGAGGCCGAGCACATATCCGTACCGGCCGGTCTGTCGGGCCTCGACGTCGACACCGCGTCGGCCGCTCTGGAGCAGGCCCGCGAGCAATTCCGCCAGGGATGTGTGCGCGCCCACCGGGAACTCGCGCCGACCGAGGAATGCGGGTTCTACAACCGGCTCCTGGACGTCCCGATTCGTCGCGGCGGCGCCCTGCTGCCGGATGTCCGACAGCATCTGGGGGAGTGCCGCCACTGCCGTCATGCCGCCGAGCAACTCAGCCATTTCGAGCGCGGCTTGGGCATCCTGATCGCCGAAGCGGTGCTGGGATGGGGCGCTCGACGCTATCTCGACGCACGCCCGGGGCGCACGGGGCAAGCGGCGCGCTCCGAGGGAGGTCCCGCGTTCGACGCCGGACGTGTGAGCGGCGGCGAACGGCTGGGCGCGGGCGAACGTGAGGGTACCGGCGGGCGTCTCGGCACCGGTGGGCGTCCGGGGAGTGCCGGTCGGCATCGCCTGCTGGCACAGATTCCCGCACCGGGACGGCTGGCCCAGGTTGCCCAGAAGCACTCGAAGGCCTTGCTCACGGGGGCGGGCACGGCCTCGGCGGTGCTGCTCGTGAGCGTGCTCACCATCAGCCTGTGGTCCCACGACGAAGGTGGCGCCGATCCGGCCGCCTCCACGGGCGTCGGCAGCAGCCGCACCGTCTCACCCAGCCCCGTCACCCCGGGCCCCTCCGCCGACTCCTCGCCGCCGACCTCGGCCGGACTGCCCACCAGCACCGAGCAGACCCGGCTGCGCAACCTCGCCGCCGACCTCTGCCTCGACATCCGGGGCGGCAAGGCCAAGGCCGGTGCCGAGGCCGAGCTGGCCGTCTGCTCCTCGGCCTGGACCCAGCAGTGGTCGTACGAGAACGACGGCCTGCTCCGCAGCGTCGCCGACCCCACACTGTGCCTGGACTCGCACGCCGAGGACGGTGTCGTCGCCCTGGACCGCTGCGTCGCGAAGAGCGCCGCGCGGGGCGGTGACGTGCGCTACGACCTCACCGTGCGGGGCGAGTTGCTGTCCCGCTCGCGCGAGGGGCTGGCGATCACGCCCAGCTCCACCGACCCGAGCGCTGACATCGTGGTCAAGGACCGGGACGGCTCCGACGCACAGCGGTGGCGGACCGACTCCGACTCCGCCTCGACCGATCCCGGGTCGCTGTCGATCGCGGGGACGGCGAGTGCCTCGACCAGGCCGGTCAGCGAGTCGCCGTCCCCACACGCCACGGCCGATGAGCCGAGCGCCTCGCCCAGCGAGCCGCCGGCGGATGACCAGGGCGACCCGTCCGCGACCCCGTCGGAGTCCTCTGCCGAGCCCCGCTCCGTGACCGTCGACGACCGCACGAGCCCCCGGCCCGCGCTGTCACTGCCCGCCCAACTCTCCGCCGTTGTGGAGGGGTTGGGGCTCTAACGGGCAAGCGCGTCGGTCGGTGGTCAGGACACCACGTCCCGGGGCGGCTTGCCCGCCACGAAGTCGGCGGCGTTCTGGACCGCCGCCAGCGCGATCCGTACGAGCGTCTCGCGCGTGACGCCCGCGACATGCGGCGACAGCACCACGTTCGGGGACTTGAGCAACCGCAGGGCCGCGGTGGGAGGTTCGGGGTCGAAGACGTCGATGCCCGCCCCGGCCAGGGCGCCCGCCTCGAGCGCGTCCGCGAGGGCGTCCTGGTCGATCAGGGCGCCCCGCGAGGTGTTGACCACGAACGCGGTGGGCTTGAGGAGCGCGAGCCGCTCGGCGTTCAGCAGATGCCGTGTCTCCTCGGTGAGCGGTGCGTGCAGCGTGACGTAGTCCGACGTGCGCAGCAGTTCGTCGAGTTCGACATGGCGGGCGCCGCCGAGCCGCGCCTCGGCCTCCGCGCCGACGGACTGCGGACCGGCGTACACGATGCTCATGTCGAACGCGACCGCGCGCCGGGCGACCTCCTCGCCGATGTGGCCGAGCCCGACGATGCCGAGGGTCTTGCCGGACAGCTCGGTGATGGAACGCTGGAGCCGCGGCAGCGCCCAGTCGGCGTCGACGAGCGCGGTGTGCGCCGGGATCAGTTGCTTGGCGAGGGCCAGCATGAGGGCGAAGGTCTGCTCGGCCACGTTCTGCTTCTCGGCGCCGCTGGAGCCGATGTTGCACACCGGCACACCCTTCGCGCGGGCGGCGTCCAGATCGACGTAGTCGAAACCGTGGCTCGCGCACTGGACCAGTTCCAAGTCCGGTGCGGCGGCGAGGTGTTCGGCGGTCACCGGACCGAGGCCCGTGATGATGACATGGGCCTCGCGCAGTGCGGCCGGGTCCTCGTCGGTCGTCTCCACGACGGTGACACGGGCCTCGCCCGGGAAGACGGTGGCGAGCGCGGCACCGGCGGTGCGCCCGCCGACGTGGGGCGAGACCACGGCCAGAACGTTCTTCGCCACCCCGGCGACCGTCGTGTCGGTCGTGTTGGTCGTGCTCATGCGGTTTCCTCGATCAGGTCGTCGGGGCCGAGGCCGGCGGGGCGGGCGTGCCCGGACAGGGCGAGGGTCAGGTCGAACTCGGCGAGCAGGCAGCGGACGACGTGCTCGACGCCCGCCTGTCCGTCCAGGCCCAGCCCATAGGCGTACGGGCGCCCGACGAGTACGGCCCGCGCGCCGAGCGCGAGCGCCTTGAAGATGTCGTCGCCGGTGCGGATGCCGCTGTCGAACAGGACGGTCAGCCGTTCGCCCACCGCCTCGACCACGCGCGGCAGCGCATCGGCCGCCGCCACCGACCCCGCCACCTGTCGGCCGCCGTGGTTGGAGACGACCACGCCGTCCATCCCGGCGTCGGCGGCACGGCGGGCGTCGTCCGGGCGCAGGATGCCCTTGAGGACGATCGGCCCCTCCCAGTTCTCCCGCAGGAACGCCAGATCCGGCCAGGTCTTGCCCGGGTCCGCGAACATGCCGACGAAGTGCATCACGGCCGCGTTCGGGTCCTCGTGCACCGGCTTGGCCAGACCCGCCTGGAACGCCGGGTCGGAGAAGTAGTTCGCCGTGCCCACACCGTGCAGGAACGGCAGGTACGCCTGGTCGAGGTCGCGCGGGCGCCAGGCCAGCAGAGGAGTGTCGAGGGTGACGAACAGCGCGGTGTACCCCGCCGCCTTCGCCCGGTTCAGGAAGCTGCGGGTGACCTCGCGGTCCTTCGCCCAGTACAGCTGGAACCAGCGCTCCGCCTCACCCATCGCCTCCGCGACCTGCTCCATGGGCGTGCTGGACGCCGAGGACAGGATGTACGGGACGCCCTGCGCGGCGGCGGCCCGCGCGGCGGCGGACTCGGCGTCCGGATGCATGATCGACAGCACGCCCACGGGTGCGAGCGCCAGCGGCGCGGGCAGGGCGCGCCCCAACACCTCCACGGACAGGTCGCGTTCGTGTACGTCGCGCAGCATGCGCGGCACGATCCGGCGCCGGTCGAGGGCGGCCCGGTTGGCCCGGGCGGTGCTGCCGTTGCCCGCGCTGCCCGCCACATAGCCGACCGGACCGGGCCCGAGCCGCTGCTCGGTGAGCTCCTCCAGCCGGGTCAGATCGGTGGGCAGCCGCGGTACGGCGCCCGTCATTCCGTTCAGATAGATCTCGTACTGGAAGTCGGCCCAATGCTTAGCCATCCGTACGTCCCGCCTCTCGTCCCTGAGACCGCGCTGTACGCCGTCGATCCTGGCGAAGGTGACAAGGTCCGTCCACTGTGGTGCGCACATCGCGCGGCTGGAATCATCATCCTGTGACAAGTCAGCCCGTTGCCGCCAGGGAACACGTCCGGCAGGAGATGCTCGCCGATCCGCGCGTCGTGGCGGCGATCGTCTCGGCGGTCCACGAACAGGTCCCGGTGTACGCCGCGCTCGACGACAGTCGGCTGCCGGAGATACGGGCCATCGCGGCCTGGGGGCTGGAGCGGCTCCTCCACCTGTGGGTCACCGACGGCACCCTCGAACCGTCGGACCTGCGGCGCTTGCGCGGCATCGCGGCGGCGCGCGCGGCGGACGGGCGGCCCGTGCAGGCGGTGTTGCGGGCCTACCGGGTGGCGGCGACCGTCCTCACCCAGGAGATCGCGGCCCGCGCGCCCCGGCTCGCCGCCGCGGACGCCTTCGCCCTCACCCGGATGCTGCTGACCGCGCTCGACACCCTCTCCGAGGAGATGACCACGGCGTACGCCGCCACCGACGAGGACCTCGCGGCGGACCGCGACCGGGCGCTGCGGCTGCTGCTCGACGATCTGATCGCCGGGCGGCACGCCTCGGTGGGTGCGCTGAGCGACCGGTCGGCCCGGCTGGGGGTCCAACTCCCCGACCCCTACTGTCTGCTGGTGGCCGAGCCGGTGGGTACGGAGCGCCCCGACATGGCGCTCGACGCGGCGACGGGGCTGCTCGACGCGTTGGCCGTTCCGGGCGACGAGGCCGCCTCGACCGCGACGGTACGGGGCTCCCGTGCCGTGCTGTTGCTGCCGGGCGCGGCTGCCGCCGGGGCGGGAACCGTGCTGGGTGCGCGGTCCTGGCGGGGCTGTGCGATCACCGGGGAGAGCCTGGACCGGGTCGCCGTGGCGTATCGGCTCGCCGCCGACGCCCTCGACACGGCGCCCGGCCATGCCCACCGGGCGGGGCGTGTCCTCACCGACGCGGACGCCCATGTCCTCGCCCTGCTCGCCGGGCACGCGGCCGCCGCGCCGGACCACGTCGCCCGCCTCGTCCTCGGTCCGCTCACCGACCCGGGGCAGCGGCATCTCATGGAGGCGCTCACCGCGTACATCGACACCGGTTCGGCGAATGCCGCCGCGCGAGCGCTCCATCTGCACGCGCAGTCCCTGCGCTACCGGTTGCGCCGCATCCACGCCCTGACGTCCCGCGACCCCAGAGACCCCTGGCAACGCCTCACCCTGGACATCGCCCGCACGATCAGGCCATAGCCCGTCGCCCCCGCCGCCCCGGGGCTTTTAGGGGCGCGGGGAACTGCGCGACCAGCCCCCTCCCGCCCGCACCTGATGAACGCACCCGATGAACGCACCCGGCGAACGCGCCCGGGTGGGGACTACCCCGCGCGCGGCGTGATGCGGGCCGTTGCCCGGACCGGGCCCCCGTCCGCGCCGGCGAGGCGCATCGGGAACAGGAAGGCCTCGATCGAACATCCCGCGGCCTGCGCGTCCGCGACGCCGCCGAGCCCGGTCAGGTTCTCGGCGATCACACCCCCCGCACCGCACAGCACCCGGTGGGAGGGAAGATCCGCGGGACCGGTCGGGTCGACGCTCAGCGCGTCGATCCCGACGGTGAGGCAACCCGCCGCGACCACGGCCTCCGCCGCCTCGGGCGTGAGCCAGGGGTGGCCGAGGTAGTCCTCGGTTCCCCAGTGCCGTGACCACCCGGTGGCCAGCAGCAGGACCGAGCCGGGCCGCAGCCGCAGCAGGTCCAGGGCGGAGGTGAGCAGGTCGGGAGTGATCGGCGCCCGCGCGGGCAGCCCGCGGACGTCGGCGACGACCGCCGGCCCCGCGAACCGCTCCAGCGGCAGATCGTCCAGCGTGGGCCACGCCTCGTCCACGTGGTACGGCGCGTCGACATGCGTCCCGGACTGCGACCCCATGTGCAGCCGAAGGACGTTCACGCCGTGCTCGGCGACCCGCAGCGCCCTGGAGACCTCCACCTCCGGGTCACCGGGGTAGACGGGCATCCCGGTGACCACGGGCACGGACAGGTCGAGCCAGCTCTCCATCAGCGCATCAGCCATCAGCGCATCAACCGCCTTCGACGGCGAGGGCCGCGGGCGTGCCCTCGCTCTCCGTACCGGGACCGGTGATCGGCGGCACCGGCACGTCGATCGTACGGGCCAGCCGCGGGCCCTCGGGCCCGTACACCGCCCGGGGTTCGGGGAACAGTCGCAGCATCGCCAGGTACAGCACGGCGGCGACGGCCAGTGACAGCGGCAGGCTGATGTCGATGCCGTTCGCGAGGTCGCCCAGCGGTCCGACGAACTGGCCGGGGATGTTGGTGAACAGCACACCGACCACGGCGCCCACCCACCAGGCCGTCATGCCGCGCCAGTTCCAGCCGTGTGTGAACCAGTAACGGCCGCCGCGCTGACGGCGGTTGAAGACCTGGAGCGCGTCCGGGTCGTACCAGCCGCGCCGGGTGTAGAACCCGAGCATCATCACGACCATCCAGGGCGTGGTGCAGGTGATGATCATCGTGGCGAACGTCGAGATGGACTGCACCAGGTTGAAGCCGAAACGGCCGATGAAGATGAACGCGATCGACAGGACTCCGACCAGGATCGTCGCCTGGACCCGCGACAGCTTCGGGAACACCGACGAGAAGTCGAGCCCGGTGCCGTACAAGGACGTCGTGCCGGTCGACATGCCGCCGATCAGCGCGAGCAGACACACCGGGAGGAAGAACCAGCTCGGTGAGATGGCCAGCAGGCCGCCCACGAAGTCGGGGGCCGCCGGGTCGACGTACTTCGGTGCCTTGGCCGCGATGATGCTCGCGGTCGCGAGCCCGAAGACGAACGGCAGCAGGGTCGCGATCTGGGACAGGAACGCGGCTCCGACGACCTTGCGGCGCGGCGTGTTCGCCGGGATGTAGCGCGACCAGTCGCCCAGGAACGCGCCGAAGGACACCGGGTTCGACAGCACGATCAGCGCCGAGCCGATGAAGGAGGGCCAGAACAGCGCCTGCGTCGCCGAGTCGGCCGAGGCCGTGAAGGCGCCGGCGTACGAGGGATCGAAGTCACCGGCGAAGGCGATCGCGCCGAGCAGGAAGAGCAGGGTCGCCGAGGTCACCGCGATCTTGTTGACGAACAGCATGAACCGGAACCCGTACACGCACACCGCGAGCACCAGGCAGCCGAAGAGCGCGTACGCGACCACGTACGACAGATCGTTCTGCTCGAGTCCGAACAGCCGGTGCGCGCCGCCGACCAGGGCGTCGCCGGAGCTCCACACCGAGATCGAGAAGAAGGCGACGGCCGTGAGCAGCGACAGGAAGGAGCCGACGACCCGGCCGTGCACACCGAGGTGGGCGGAGGAGGCGACCGCGTTGTTGGTGCCGTTGACCGGGCCGAACATCGCCATCGGGCACAGGATCAGCGCGCCGACGACGACTCCGAGGAGGGTGGCCGCGAGCCCCTGCCAGAAGGAGAGGCCGAAGAGGATGGGGAAGGCCCCGAGGACGCAGGTGGAGAAGGTGTTCGCACCGCCGAAGGCGACTCTGAACAGGTCGAGCGGCGACGCGGTGCGGTCCGCGTCGGGGATGCGCTCGACGCCGTAGGTCTCCACCTCGGTGAGAGACGGTGACGACGTGGCGGGGGAGTTCTCGGACAAGGGGGTGCTCCAGCGAAGTGCCTGGGCCCGGACGCGGGCGATGGAGCGCGTGATGGCGCGAGGGGAGAACGGTCCCGCTGTCGCCGCTGGGATGTGCGATGGGAGCGGAAGCCGTCCTTGGGAGGTCTGCCGACGCTAAGGCCGGGCCGGTGACCTGCACCAGAAGGTAAAACGTCCATCTTGCGTGCCCGAGGTGGAGCATTCGTCCATTGCGGGGAGCGCCCGGTGGCTCAGCTCTCCGGGTACGGCTGCGGCGAGGCGCGCCAGCCCTGCCACCGGTGGATGGTGACGGCGATCACCGGACCGTCCGGCGGCCGCCGGCGGTACGGCGCGTACTTGTCGCGCAGCAGGGCGATCGCCGCGGGGTACTCGCCCGGTGTGCCGGGCGGCAGGACGCGGGCGTCACCGTCCGCCCGTACCCACCACAACCGGTCCCAGTCCTCGTCGTAGGCATCGACGAGCAGGCACACGGCCGGGTGGGCGGCGATGTTGCGCAGTCGCCGCAGCCGCTGTGACCTCTTGGGTTTGTGGTCGACGGCGGTGACGAGCTCACCGCCGCGCGCCGCGAAGACGAGTGGCACGAGGTGCGGGCGTCCCTCGGCGTCCACCGTAGCCAGGCGCGCCACCCGTGCCGCGACGAACCGGCGGCGCGCCTCCTCCTCGTCCATGTCCGGCACGGTGAGCTCCAATTCCCCGGCGGCCGGAGCGCGCTGAGCCCGGATTTCCCGGCGGCCGGAAGCGGTCAGCGGTAGGTGGACACGGCCTGGGCCAGTTCGTCCAGCGTGCGCAGTGTCTCGTCCTCCGGCTGGGTCGGCAGATCCAGCAGCACGCGGTCGACGCCGAGTTCCGCGTAGCTGTCGAGGGACGCCCGGTCCTGCCCGGCCCCGTAGACCACGACGGTCGGCCGGTCACCGGCCGTCTTGCGCATCTGTTCGATGCGCGCGCCCAGTTCCTTGGGGGGTACGCCGCTGGGCAGCCAGGCCGATCCGTACTCGGCGACGCGGGCGAAGGTACGCTCGCTGTTGCCCCCGACCCAGATGGGTGGGTGGGGCCGCTGGACGGGCTTGGGCCAGGAGTGGACCGGTGCGAAGTCGACGAAGTCGCCGTGGAACTCGGCCTCGTCCTTGGTCCACAGTTCGATCATGGCGCGAATCCGCTCGTCCATCAGCCGGCCGCGGGACGCCGGATCCGTGCCGTGGTTGCGCATCTCCTCCCGGTTCCAGCCGGCGCCGACACCGAACACGGCACGGCCGCCGGAGATCAGGTCGAGGGAGGCGATCTCCTTCGCGGTGGTGATCGGGTCACGCTGGACCACCAGGGCGATCCCCGTGCCCAGCAGCAGGTCGCGGGTCACGGAGGCGGCGGCGGCGAGCGCCACGAACGGATCGAGCGTGCGGTAGTAGAAGCGGGGCAGTTCGCCGCCCATCGGATACGGCGTTTCCCGGCTCACCGGAATGTGCGAGTGCTCGGCCAGCAGCAGCGTGTCGAACCCGCGCTCTTCCAGAGCGGGGCCCAGAGCTGCCGGAGCGATGCCCTCGTCGGTGATGAACGTCGACACTCCGAACTTCATCCGCGACCACCTCGTCTTGTCGGCTCTTGCCGTCAGTGTGACGTGGTCGGTCACTCCTCGCCGGGTGTGGCCTCCCGGGGCGTGGCGTCCGGACCCTGGGCCCGGACCCGCTGCACTTGCTCCAGCGAGTCGCGCAGTTCCGTCAGCCAGTCGTCGGTGTGGCGCTGGACGAGGCGGACGCACCAGGCGAGGGCGTCGCTGCGGCTGCGCGCCACCCCGGCGGCGATGAGGGTGTCGAGGACCTGACGCTCGGGCTGTCGCAGCCGGGTCATGACGGGCGCGGCGATGTGCGTGAACAGGGCGCGCTCACCCCCGCACTCCACACCCCAGGAGACCTTCTTGCGGAACCGGTGCTCGGCCTCCCGTGCCAGCGCGACCCGGTCCTCGCGGGTGCGCTCGCGGAACTCCTGGATACGGGCCTGGGCGGCCGCCTCCTTCTCGGTGTCCGAGGCGCCTTCGGCGAGCCCGGGCGCGGGGATGCGGCCGACGACGGTGATCTCCTCCCGGTCGACCGTGACCTCCACCAGGCTCTCGAAGAGGTCGTCGGGCAGGCGGCCGGCGAACCAGCCGCGCAGCTTCTCGTGCTGCTCTGGAGTAATCATGTAATGACGATTACTCCGTTGCAGTGACGATGCAAGGGGCTCAGCCGGGAGCTGAACACCGGAATGTTTCAGGCCTATTGCGGAGCCGGGGGGATCCGGCCAGGAGGGTGTCCTTGGCGATCAACAACCCCTCAGTTCCGGGGCTCGAACGTTCGAGTTTCGTTACTTCACGCCAGTGATTCAATACTCAAAGTTACCGAAACGCATGGGGTCGATGTGTGTTTCCGGTCCGGACTCGGCAGACTCGCGCTCGCCGCACCGGCACTCAACCGAGCCGGTACTGCATTCAATCGAGCGGAAGGATGCACACAATGCCGACCACCGCGCGCTGGGCAGCGACTCTCACCCTCACGGCCGCTGCCGTCTGCGGCCCCCTCGGGGGGCCCGCCCTCGCCACCACGGCCCCCGCGACTCAGACGACTGTGACCCAGACGGCTGCCACCCAGGCCCACGCCACCCCGGCTCTCGCCCCCTCCGGGCTCTACGCCCCCTCGGCCCTGGTACTCACCATGGGCCACGGAGAGACCGCCGCCACCGTCACCCCGGAGCGCGCGGTCACGCTGAACTGCGCCCCGACCCCCTCCGGCACCCACCCGGCCGCCTACGACGCCTGCGCCGAACTCCGCGCGGTGAACGGCGACTTCGACGCCCTGTCCCTGAGAGACGGGGCGCTGTGTACGCGGCAGTTCGACCCGGTGGTCGTCACGGTCGAGGGCGTCTGGCGGGGCAAGCGCGTCGCGTACGAACGGACTTTCGCCAACGAGTGCGTGAAGAACTCCTACGGGACGACCGTCTTCACGTTCTGAGGGACCGGGATCGCGCGGCCTGCGTGAGCGTCGACCGGGGGCAGTAGGTGGGGAGTGCGCACCCCGGCACGGAGTACGACGCGATCTCGCATCGGGGGTCGGTCAGGCGGAGTGGGGCCGCCGGCCGGCCCCCGACATCTGTCCGGCCGGCCGCGGCGCATGCCCGGCCGGCCTTCCTCGTGTCCTCAACTCGCGGTTGTGTCAGAAGTGTTGACCCCACACTGAAAACGTTTTAATTTCCCCTCACCCGACAGTCCCAGGTGAGGAGGCTCCGTGGCCGCGGTGTTGCGGGATCACACAGGTACGGAGGCGGTGGACCCTTCGCCTCGCCCTCCGGTCGAGGCCCGTCGAGGCTTAAAACGTTTTCATAAACGTGGCAGCAGGACGCTGTTCCTGCTGATGCTCCCCGGGCTCGCCTACTTCCTGGTGTTCCACTACGGCGCCCTGCTCGGCAACGTCATCGCGTTCAAGGACTACGTGCCGTTCGACGGCGTCTGGGGCAGCCGTTGGGTGGGCCTCGACAACTTCCGGCGGATGTTCGAGGACGGCGAGTTCTGGGACGCGGTCCTCAACACCCTCTGGATCGCGGTCCTCCAGATCGTCTTCTACTTCCCCGTCCCGCTCGGCCTCGCCCTCCTGCTGCACAGCCTCACCCGCAGCAGCATCCGCCGCTTCGTGCAGTCGGTGGCCTACCTGCCGCACTTCATCTCGTGGGTGATCGTCGTCGCCCTGTTCCAACAGGTCCTGGGCGACACGGGGATGGTGAACAGCTATCTCGGCGACGCCGGCCTGCACACCGTGGACATCATCGGCAACCCCGACGCCTTCAAACCGCTCGTCGTCGCCCAGGTCATCTGGAAGGACGCCGGCTGGGGCACGATCATCTTCCTCGCCGCCCTCTCCCAGGTCGACGAGCAGCAGTACGAGGCCGCGGCCATCGACGGCGCGGGCCCCTGGCGCCGCTTCTGGCACGTCACCCTGCCCGCCATCCGCGCCGTGATCGTGCTGCTGCTCATCATGCGGCTCGGCGACATCCTCTCCGCCGGCTTCGAACAGATGCTGCTCCAGCGCGACGCCGTCGGCCCGCAGGCCGCCGAGATCATCGACACCTTCGTCTACTACCAGGGCATCGTCGGCGGCGACTACGGATTCGCCGCCGCCGCGGGCCTGTTCAAGGGTGTCGTCGGCGCCCTGCTCGTCTACGCGGCCAACAAGGTCGCCCACCGCCTCGGCGAACAGGGGGTCTACCGGTGAGCACCCATGCCCGGCCCGGCTGGATGGAGAAGCCGAAGCCCGCGACCCAGGCCGCCAAGGCCGTCGCCCTCGTCGCCGTCGTCCTGCTGGTGTGCGTGCCGTTCCTCGTCATCCTGTCCACCTCGCTCGCCTCCCAGCGGGAGGTCGTCGCGAACGGCGGCTGGGTGCTCTGGCCCCAGCACCCCACCCTCAAGGCCTACCGCGACATCCTCGACGGCGGCATCGTCACCCATGCCCTCGGCGTCAGCGCGGGCGTCACCCTCGTCGGGACCCTGCTCAGCCTCGTCTGCACCGTCACCCTCGCCTACGCGCTGTCGCGCCCCGGTGTCTTCGGCGGCAAGCCGGTCCTGCTCCTGATCCTGTTCACCTTCCTCTTCCCCCCGGGCATGATCCCCGGCTTCCTGCTGGTCAAGGAGCTGGGCATGCTCGACTCGTACAGCTCGCTGATCCTGCCCGTGCTCGTGAACGTGTTCAACCTGGTCGTCCTGCGCGGCTTCTTCCAAGCGATCCCGGAGGAGCTGTACGAGGCCGCACGGCTGGACGGGGCGGGGGACTGGCGGGTGCTGTGGTCGGTCGTGCTGCCCCTGTCGAAGGCGGCCCTCGCCGTCGTCGGACTCTTCTACGCGGTGGCGTACTGGAACTCCTGGTTCTACGCCTCCCTCTACCTGGAGAGCGACCACTGGCCGCTCCAACAGGTGCTGCGCACCTATGTGGTGGCCGGATCCGGGCTCACCGACACGACGGTCGGCGAGGGCACGGTCAACGCGCCGCAGACCGTACAGATGGCGGTCCTGGTGATCGCCACCGTACCGATCCTGCTCGTCTATCCCTTCCTCCAGAAGTACTTCACCAAGGGCGTGCTCACCGGCGCCGTCAAGAGCTGACTCCGTCCACCAGGAAAGGTCGGTATCCCATGCCCTCCCTGTCCCGGCGCACCCTGCTGCGCTCGATGGCCGTCGGCGGCGCCGCGCTCGCCGCACCTGGCGCACTGGCCGCCTGCTCGACCGGCTCGGGTGACGGCGACGTCTCCAACGCGGGCAAAAAGCTGGCCCCTTGGCCCGCGTACAAGGCGTTCGCCGGCCCGAAGCCCGACCTCGCGCCCACCGACGCCGGCGTCCAGGCCGGATACACGGCCTACCCCAGCGACCTGGTCACGGCCGTCTCGGGCACACCGGGCGACGGCTCCACCATCAAGGTCATGTCGGTGACCTTCGGCACGCCGCCCAAACCGGCCTCCGCGAACCGGTTCTGGGCGGCGGTCGAGAAGGCGCTCGGCGTGAAGATCGAGTACACGATCATCTCGGGGACCGACTACCAGAAGAAGATGGCCACGGTGATGGCCGGTGACCCGGGCGAACTGCCCGACATCATCAACGTATTCTCCGGCTTCGTGCTGCCCCGGGAGGCCCAGTTCGTGCAGCGCAGGGCCGAGGACCTCACCCCGTACCTCTCCGGCGAGGCGATCGCGGACCACCCCAACCTCGCCAACATCCCCACCCACGCCTGGCGCGACATGGGCCGCATCGGCGGCCGCATCTACGGCATCCCCCTGGAACGCCCGCTGCCGGGCTCCACCCTCTGGCTCAACCAGGCCTTCTTCACCGACGCGGGGATGAAGGAGGGCTGGACCTCCCAGGACTTCGCCGCCGTCGCCAAGAAGGGCACCAGCGGCAAGAAGTACGCCCTCGGGGCCGCGACCGGCTCGCTGTTCGGCAACGCGGTGCACTCCGCCGCGCACAACGCGCCGCAGGGCTGGACCGTGGACAAGGACGGCACCTTCCACGCCAACTACGGCGACGAACGCTACAAGGCGGCGGTCGCCTACCAGGCGCAGCTCCGCAAGAACGGCTCCTACCACCCCGACGCCACCTCCCTCTCCCAGCCGGACCTGAGCACGCTCTTCCTCAACGGCACCGTCGGCTCCATGCAGGACGGCTTCGGCGGGTACCTTCCCAAGTACCTCGACTCCAAAGGCCTGTTGACCCCGGCCGCCGCGCTGCCGTACAGCGTGGACGGGACACCCGGCGGGATCGTCGCCGGCCGCCGCTCCTTCGGCTACACGATCCTGAAGAAGGCGAAGAAGGAACGCATCGAGCTTCTCCTGCGCGTCCTGAACTACCTCGCCGCGCCCTTCGGCAGCAAGGAGTGGGAACTCGTCCACTACGGCGTCGAGGGCACCCACTTCACCCGCGGCAAGGACGGCTCGCCCGAGGCCACCAAACTCGGCGACGTCGAGAACAACACCAACCTGCCGCTGAAGTACCTCGCCGAGGGGCCCCAGGTGCTGTTCGTGCCGGGCATGCCAGATGCCGTACGCGCCCTGCACGCCTGGCAGGTGAAGGTGATCCCGGTGGCGATCCGCAACGCGTCCTTCGGGTTGCAGTCCAGCACGTACACCGCCCAGGGCACCACGCTCAGGGCGCTGATGGACGACACCGTCACCGGCGTCATCGCGGGCCGCCTGCCGCTGTCCGAACTCGACGCCGCCGCGAAGAAGTGGCGCGATCGCGGCGGCGACAGAATGGCCGAGGAATTCGCGAAGGACTACGCCGCCAACACCTGAGGCGGCGGAGCCGGTTGAAGGAGAGGCACGGGGGATGGGCATGGGGATGGGGAGCGACATGACGTCGAAGGGGCGGGTCACGATCCGCGAGGTGGCCGAGCGGGCCGGAGTGTCCATGGCCACGGTCTCACGCGTGCTCAGCGGCAACCACCCGGTGCCCGCGTCCACCAGGGCCCGGGTGCTGCGCGCCGCCCGTGACCTCGACTACGTCGCCAACGCGCACGCCCGCGCCCTGGTCGGCGGCGGCCGCAAGATGGTCGCCGTCGTCCTGCGCCAGGTCACCAGCCCCTTCTACGCCCAGGTCGCCGAGGGTGTGGAGGCGGAGGCCGCCGCCCGCGGCTGGCTCTGCCTGGTCGGCACCACGGGCGGTGACCCCGGGCGCGAGCTGGAGTTCGTCCAGTTGATGCGCGAGGAGGGCGCCCAGCTGGTGATCCTGGTCGGCGGCGTCGTCGAGGACGACGCCTACCGGGAGCGCGTCGCGCACTACGCGCAGGCACTCGCCTCGTCCGGTGCGCGGCTCGTCCTGTGCGGGCGGCCCGCCCCCGACCCCGACATCCCGGCGCTCGTCGTCGAGTTCGACAACGAGGCCGGGGCGCGCGCGATCACCGGTCATCTGCTCTCCGCCGGCCATCGAAGGATCGTCTTCCTCGGCGGCCTGCCCGGCAACACGGCCCTCGACGCCCGCGTCGCCGGATACCGGGCCGCACTCGCCGAACACGGCCTGGGTCCCGAGGCCGCCCACGTCGTCGACTGCGGCCTGGGCCGGGCGGCGGGCCACCGCGCGATGACGGAACTGCTCAAAGGGGCAGAGAACCCGGGGCACTTCACCGCGGTCTTCGCCGGGGACGACATGGTCGCCGCCGGGGCCCTGCGGGCCATCGCCGACGCCGGTCTGCGCGTACCGGCGGACATCTCCGTCGTCGGCTACAACGACATCCCGCTCGCGGAGGACTTCAACCCCCCGCTCACCACCGTCCGCACCCCCGCCGAGGAACTCGGCCGCGCCGCCGTCCGCATCGCCCTGCGCGACCCCGAACACGCGGCGGGCGCCCACCACTTGCTCGGCACCCACATCGTCGTACGCGACAGCGTCCAACCTCCCCCGCCGGGGGCCTAGGGCCTGTCCGGCGGATCATGCCGCAGACGCGGGGCCTGGCACGCCCTCCCCCAGAGGGGGTACCCCCAGCGGCGTTGTCGTCACTCGCCGACTCCCCCACTCTCGACTTCTCCCCCAGTGCCTTAAGGGTCTGGGGTACCCCCAGAGCGGGGGACCCCCATCGCGTCGACTCCCTCCTCCGCCTTGCAGCTGCACGCACCAAGCCCCGCTCACCAGCGTCGATGAGGCGCCGCCTGTTTCCTGCGACTTGATCCGCCGGACAGGCCCTAGAGACGGAGGATCCACCCCCGTATGACCGTCCCGCATGTGTCGCTCACCGCCCCGACACACCTGCCGCCCCCCGACCCCACCACCTCACCGGTCACCGGTTGGACCCGGGCCCACTGGGAGGCGACCGCCGACCGCCTCCTGGACGGTCTGCTCCCTTACGCCTCACCCGGGTCGGCCCAGTACCGGCTCCCCGGCCGGGCCAGTCACTCCGGTCCCTGGTCCGACGGCCTCGAGGGCTACGCACGTTCCTTCCTGCTCGCCGCCTTCCGTATCGCGGGATCCGGCGGCGGGGTCGGTCCCGCGCTGATCGAGCGGTACGCGGCCGGGCTCACCGCCGGTACGGACCCGCACGGCCCGGACCGGTGGCCGCCCATCACCGACCGGGGCCAGCCCATGGTCGAGGCCGCGTCCGTCGCGATCGCCCTGCACGAGACGCGCCCCTGGATCTGGGACCGCCTCGACGACTCCGTACGCGGTCGCGTCGTCGACTGGCTGAGCGGCTTCATCGGCGCGACGGTCAACGACTCCAACTGGCGGCTCTTCCAGGTCATCACGGAGGAGTTCCTCGCCTCGGTCGGCGCCCCGCACAGCCGGGACGAGATCGACGCGGGGCTGGCGCGGCTGGGGGACTGGTACCGGGGGGAGGGCTGGTACACGGACGGCGACGGCCGCAAGTTCGACTACTACAACGCCTGGGCCCTGCACCTGTACCCGGTGCTGTGGGCGCGCGTCGCCGGATCGCGGGCCGACCCGGAACTGGTGGCCGAACACCGGGCCAGGCTGGCCGAGTTCCTCGGCGTCCACCAGTACTTCTTCGGCTCCGACGGCGCCCCCGTGCACCAGGGCCGCTCCCTCACCTACCGCTTCGCGACCGCCGCCCCCCTGTGGGCGGGAGCCCTCGCCGACGCGACCCCGCTGGCACCGGGTCTGACCCGACGCCTCGCCTCCGGAGCCCTGAAACACTTCGCCGAACGCGGCGTGCCCGACGAGAGGGGACTGCTGTCCCTCGGCTGGTACCGCCCCTTCCTCCCGGTCACCCAGCGCTACTCGGGACCCGCCTCCCCGTACTGGGCGAGCAAGGCGTTCCTCGGTCTGCTGCTCCCCGCCGACCACCCGGTGTGGACGGCCCCCGAGGAGCCGGGCCCGGTCGACACGGCCGACGCGTGTGTGGCGTTGCCCGTCCCGGGCTGGCTTGTGCAGTCGACGGCCGCCGACGGCGTCGTACGCCTGGTGAACCACGGCAGTGACCGGCTGCCGCCCCCGCCCGCACCGGACGAGGACAGCCCGCACTACACGAGGTTCGCCTACGCCAGCGCGGCCGCGCCCGACACCGAGGGGGCCGGGATCGACAACCACCTCGCACTGGTCGCGGCGGACGGCACGGAGTCCCGGCGCGGCCGGATCCATCCGCTGGGCGCGGTCGGGCGCCGCGCCGCCTCCTGGCACTCGGCGCATCTGGCGGGCACCGAGCACCGCATCGAGACGACCAGTGTGGTGCACGGTCCGTGGGAGGCCCGGGTGCACCGGGTGGCGGGGCCGCGGGGCGCGGTCGTACGCGAAGGGGGGTGGGCGCTGGCCGACGACGCCGGGCCGTTGGAGGAGGCCACCGGGCCCGGATGGGCGCGGGCGCGACGCCCGGACGGGCTGACGAGCGCGGTGGTCGGGCTGCTCGGCTGGGACGCGTCGGGGGACGGTCTGGTCGCGCGGGCCAGGGGCGCCAACGCCTATGGGGTCCATTCGGCGACTCCCCATCTCGCGCTGCCCGTTCACCCCGGTGGGGTCCATCTCCTCGTCACCCTGGTGGTCCTCGGCCAGGATCCCGAACTCGCCGGTGCGAGCGCCCGGGTCACGAGCGGGGGCGGGGTTCTGATCCGCTTTCCGGACGGGCGGGAGGAGGAACTGACGGGGGGCCTTGCCGGTGCGGCGTTTCCGGTGGTTCCGGCAGGTCCGCCAGCGGCGGAAACCTACTGAGCAGGCACGCGGCGCGCAGGAGGCGGTGGACGCGGGGCCCGTCGGAGACGACGCGGAGCCGTCCGCCGCGCTCCCGCGCCCTCGTCTCGGCGCGGCACAGTACGCGCAGGCCCGAGCAGTCGAAGAAGGCGACCCGGCGCAGATCGACGAGCACGTCCGGTTCGTCCCGGGCCGTCGCGGCCGACAGATGCTCGGCCAGCGCGTCCGCCGTCGCGATGTCGATCTCTCCCGTCACCTCGACCACGGTGAACGGACCGCGCGGATAGCTGTGGGCGTAGGGATTGGTCGAAGCAAGCCCGGAATCTGCGAGGGTCATTTGATCTCGCTAGCTACCCCGGCCTGGCCGGAAACATCCTCAGGTAGCCCTGGACACGAAATTTCCTCACTCGAACGGGTGAATATTGGGTGCGATGTATTGACTGGGGGTGCCGAGGTGGCCGGGGTGCCGTAGCCGTGGGGCATGAGTGTTCTCGCCGAATGGGACCGACGACTGTTCACGCGGGTGGCCGCGGCGCGGGTGCCGGCCGCGGATCCGGCGCTGCGGCGGCTCAGCCGCTCCGCCGATCACGGACGGCTGTGGCTGGCCACGGCGGCCGGCCTCGCGCTCCTCGGGGGCCGGGCGTCCCGCCGGGCGGCTCTGCGGGGCGTGGGTTCGCTCGCGATCGCCTCGTCGGCCGTCAACACCGTCGTGAAGTGGAGCACCCGGCGCCCCCGTCCGCTGCTGGAGCATGTGCCGTCGATCCGGCACCTCAAGCGTCAGCCGCACACCACCTCCTTCCCCTCCGGCCACTCCGCCTCGGCCGCGGCGTTCGCCACCGGGGTCGCGCTGGAGTCGGCCGGACTCGGCGCCCTGGTCGGGCCCTTCGCGGCCGCCGTCGCCTTCTCGCGGGTGTACGTCGGGGTGCACTACCCCGGGGACGTGCTGGCCGGGGTGGCGATCGGCGTCGGGGCCGCCGCGCTCACCTGCCGCTGGTGGCCGCCGCGCCCCGCGCTCCCGGCGTGCGAGCGGCCCTCGGTGTCCGCGCCCGCGCTGCCCGGCGGTGAGGGACTCGTCGTCCTCGTCAACGCCCGGGCAGGGACGGCGTCGCCCGGTACATCGGTGCCGCCCGCCGAGCGGCTGCGCGCACTGCTGCCCCGGGCCGAGCTGGTCGAGTGCGGCCCGGACGACGACTTCGCCACGCTGCTGGAGCGGGCGGCGGAGAGGGCCCTGGAGCGGGCCGGGGAAGCGGGCGGTGTCCTCGGTGTGTGCGGGGGCGACGGCAGCGTCAACGCGGCCGCCCGTGCGGCGGCCGGGCGGGGGCTCGCACTCGCGGTGTTTCCCGGCGGCACCCTCGACCACTTCGCCCAGGACGTCGGCGTACGGGATTTCGAGGACACCGCCGTAGCGCTCGCGCGGGGCGAGGCGGTGGCCGTGGACTTCGGCGTGGCGTGGTCGGGGGCCGGACAAGCGGTGCGGTTCCTCAACACCTTCAGCATCGGCCTGTACCCCGAACTCGTGCGGGTGCGTGAGCACTTGGAGGAACGCTGGGGCAAGTGGCCGGCGGCGGCAGGCGCTCTCGTGCGAGTGCTGCGCACCGCGACCCCCGTCGAGCTGAGCCTCAACGGACACCGCCGCCGACTGTGGCTGCTCTTCGCCGGCAACGGCCGCTACGAGCCCCAGGGCTTCGCCCCCACCTGTCGGCCCCGACTGGACGACGGACTGATCGACCTGCGCCTGATCGACGGCGAACACCGGCTCGCTCGCACCCGGGTGATCGTCTCCGCGCTCGCCGGTACGCTCGGCCGGTCCCGGGTCTATGGCACGGAGGTGGTGCCATGGGTCGAGCTGGCGGGGATCAGGGGTGCGGACACACTCGCGTACGACGGTGAAGTCGCGTCCGCGCCACAGGTGTTGAGGCTGGAGAAGGAACGGCGGGCGCTCGTCGTGTACCGGCCCCGCGCACCGCGCGACGAGCTGGCGCACGGGGCCCGGCCGGCCGCCGCGACCGCCCGCCGCGGACGTGACAGGGGCCGCCGTCTCCCTGCAGACGGCGGCCCCTCGGCCGGTGGGTGATCACACGGGGCTTACATGTGGACGACCCGCGCGGCGTCCGGGTCCGCGTCCAGGGTTCCGCGGCGGTAGAGCAGGAAGGCGATCACCGCGCCCGCGGCGAAGAAGCCCGCCGACCACCAGAAGGCGGTGGTGTAGCTCTCGATCGTCGCCTGTGCCTGGACCAGCTTGCTGGTCGCGTCCTTGCCGGCCAGATAGCTCGTCGCGGCGCTCGCGGCCAGCGTGTTCAGCAGCGCCGTACCGATCGAACCGCCCACCTGCTGCATGGTGTTGACCGTAGCGGAGGCCACACCCGCGTCCTCCGCGGCGATCCCGCTGGTGGCCAGCGACATGGCGGGCGGCATCACGATACCGAGGCCCGCGCCGATCAGCAGCAGCTGCGGCAGTACGGCGGTCGAGAAGTCCGAGGCCACACCTATGCCGGTCAGCCAGGCCATGCCGCCCACCGCGATCGCGAAGCCCGCCGGGATGACGACCTTCGGCCCGATCCGCGGCACCAGGACGGTGGTGGAGACCTGAGCCATGATCATCAGGGCCGCCATCATCGGCAGGAACGCCACGCCCGTCTTGGTGGGGCTGAAGCCCAGGTTCAGCTGCAGGTAGTAGGTGAGGAAGAGGAAGACGCCGAACATGCCCGCGCCGGTGATCAGAACGGTGACGAAGGACGCGGCACGGTTGCGGTCGAGCAGCACGCGCATCGGCAGCAGCGGGTGCTCGGCTCGGGTCTGCCACCAGGCGAACGCGCTCAGCAGGACGCCACCGGCGATGAGGAAGCCCCAGGTCTGGGGCGAACTCCAGTCGTGCGTCTCGGCGTTGGAGAAGCCGTAGACGAGGGCGAAGAGACCGGAGGAGACGAGCAGCGTGCCCGGCAGGTCGAGCTTGGAGTTCGCCGCGTCACGGTGGTTGCTCAGCAGTACCCAGCCGCCGGCGAAGGCGACGACCGCGAAGACGAGGTTGACGAACAGCGTCCAGCGCCAGTCGAGCGCGTCGGTCAGCAGACCGCCGAGCAGGAGGCCCACCGCGCCACCGGCGCCGGCGATCGCCCCGTAGACACTGAACGCCTTGGCGCGCTCCTTGGCGTCGGTGAACGTCGTGTTCAGCAGCGAGAGCGCGGCGGGCGCGAGCAGCGCGCCGAAGACGCCCTGCAGGGCGCGCGCGGTGACCAGCATCCCGAAGCTGGTGGAGGCGCCGCCGAGCACCGAGGCTCCGGCGAATCCCGCGATACCGATGAGGAAGGCGGGCTTGCGTCCGAAGAGGTCGGCGATGCGTCCGCCGAGCAGCAGCAGGGAGGCGAAGGCCAGTGAGTACGCCGTGACGATCCACTGCCGGTTGCCGTCGGAGAAGCCGAGGTCCGCCTGGGCGGAGGGGAGGGCGATGTTCACGATGGTGGCGTCGAGGACCACCATCAGCTGCGCGATGCCGATGATCGCGAGGATCCACCATCGCTTCGACGATGGAGTGGACGAGCCGTCCACGGTGTCCTTGCGGGCACCTTCGATCAGGGTCTGGGACATGGGAGAACCACTCCAGGGAAGTCGCTCAGGGGGCTACGGGATGACGAAGTCGTAAACGAAACCGTTTCGTACACATCGACAGTAGACCACCTCCAGCGAAACGGCAACGTTTCGCTGAGTGGGTGAGGCGGGCGTCACGGCGGCGGCCGGGCCGGTCGGCTGCCCAGTGTGTATGCCTTGACGGGAATATAACCAGCGGGGCATATTGAAGCCATGTCCGACGCCGCCCTCTGGACCGCCCTCGCAGACCCCCACCGTCGCGAGATCGTCGCGCTGCTCCTTGAGCGTCCGCGGCCGGTCGGAGAGATCGTGGAGGCGTGCGGTCTGAGTCAGCCGAGCACGTCGAAGCATCTGCGGGTACTCCGGGACGCGGGCCTGGTGCGCGTACGACAGGACGCGCAACGCCGTGTCTACGCCCTCGACCCGGCCCCGATCGCCACACTCGACGCCTGGCTGACCCCGTACCGGAAGCTGTGGAACGAGAGCCTGGACGCCCTCGGCCGCCGCCTGGACGAGACGGCGGGGGAGCCGTCGGACCCCCCGGAAGATCCCACCCCTAAGGACTGAGCCACATGTCCGCCGAACCCACCGCCCTCACCGGCGTCTACCTCACCCTCGACGACGGCCGCCCCGCCGTTCGCTTCAGCCGCACCTACGACCACCCCATCGACCGCGTCTGGCGCTTCGTGACCGACCCGGACGAACTGGCCCAGTGGTTCCCCTCCCGGGCGGAGATCGAGCTGCGCCCCGGCGGCGCCATCACGTTCAGCGGCGACCCGAACATGCCCGAGTCCACGGGCCGGGTCCTCGCCGTCGCCCCGCCCCGGCACCTCTCCTTCGACTGGGGAGGCGACGAACTCCGCTTCGATCTCGAGGCACTGGAGGAGAAGCGCACCCGCTTCACCCTCACCCACGTCCTCGCGGCCGAGAACACCGCCGCCCGCAATGGCGCCGGCTGGGAGGTGTGCCTCGCCGCCCTCGACGCCAAGGCCCGCGGCGAGCGCTTCGAGGGCCCGCACGCCGGGGCCACCGCGCCCTGGAAGGAGATCTACGCCCGCTACGTCGAGGCCGGGGTTCCGTCCGGTGCCCCGGTGCCGGGAATGGACTGACGACCGCCCCGATGGGCGGCCTTCAGGCGAGCTGCCGCCGCACCAGCTCGTGCAGCCGGCCGCCCGTGTCCGCGAGCAGGTGCGCGGGCGGGCCCTGCTGGGCGACCCGGCCGTCCTCCATCACGATGACGCGGTCCGCGTCCATCACCGTGGACAGCCGGTGCGCGATCACGATCCGGGTGGCGTTGAGCGCCCGGGTGCTCTCGATGACCGTGCGCTGGGTCTCGTTGTCGAGCGCGCTGGTCGCCTCGTCGAAGAAGAGGATGCGCGGCCGGCGGATGAGCGCCTGGGCGATCATCAGGCGCTGGCGCTGGCCGCCGGAGATCGCCCCGCTGCCGGAGACGATGGTGTGCAGCCCCATCGGCATCCGCCTGATGTCCTCGGCCAGGCCCGCCATCTCCGCCGCCGCCATCGCCTCCTCGGGCGTGTACGGCTCGGTGCCGCAGATGCAGTCCAGGATCGAGCCGGTGAACGGCTGCGCGTGCTGGAGCACCACACCGCACTGACGGCGTACGGCGGACTGGTCGAGCGCTCCCAGATCCTGGCCGTCGTAGAGCACACTGCCCGAGACCGGTTTGTCGAAGCCGATGAGCAGCCGCAGCAGCGTGGACTTTCCGCAGCCGCTGGGGCCGACGATCGCCACGAACTCGCCGGGCTTGATGTCGAACGACACGTCGTCCAGGACCAGCGGGCCGTCGTCGGTGTACCGGAAGGACAGCCGCCGGGCCTCGATCGCGCCCGACAGCACGCCGGGCCGGGTGCTCGCCACCCGTACCTCCGGCGTGGCGTCGAGCACCGGCTTGATCTCCTCGAACATCGGCAGCGCGGCCGCCGCCGACACGAACGCTCCGGTCACCTGGGTGACCGAGGTCAGCAGCATCGTCATCGACGTGCTGAAGGTCAGGAAGTCGGCGGCCGACAGCGAGCCGCTTGCCGGACCCGCGAGCAGCATGAACATCAGCAGCGAGCACAGCGGCAGATATACCGCGCCCATCACCGTCGTGAGGTTCTTGATGCGGCCGACCTTCTGCTGGAGCTCACGGCTGCGCGCGAACTCACCCGCCCAGGCGGCGTACGCGTAGTTCTCGGCCGCCGCCACCCGCAACTTGGGCAGGCCGCGCAGAGTCTGGAACGCCTGGTTGTTCAGCTTGTTGCTGAGCACGACCAGCCGCCGCTGCCACCGCACCTGCCACAGGCCGAGCCCGAGGAACGCGGCCGCGATGACGACCAGCATGCCGATCGCGGCGAGCGCCAGAGGCACGCTGTACCAAAGGAGCAGCCCCAGGTTCATCGCGCCGACCGTGGCCGCCTGTGCGAGCGTCGGTCCGACGCCCGCGAGGAGGCGGCGGATCGCGCTGATACCCATGGCGGCGCTGGCCAGCTCACCGGTCGAGCGGGACGTGAAGAACTTCGTGGGCAGCCTCAGCAGCCGGTCCCACACGGCCGGTTGGAGCGTCGCCTCGATCCGCCCCTCCATCCGCAGCAGCGTGAGGTTCTGCAGCAGCATGAACGCCGCCGACACGATGCTGGTGACCATGATGGCCAGACAGACCTGCACGATCAGGCCGTGCTGCGCCTTGGGCACGTACTCGCCGAGCACCTTGCCGGTGGCGATCGGCACCAGCGCGCCGATCGCGACGGTGACGAGACCGCTGATCGCGAGGTTGCGCAGATCGCCGCCCGTGCCCTGGAGGCAGAACCGCAGCAGCCGCAGCGGGCTCATCTTCCGCTCGGGCAGCGGACGGTAGAACATCACGGCCCGAGGCTCGAACTCCGGCGCGTTGGCCTTCTCGACCGGGGTCTCCCGCCCCGACGACGGCTGTACGGCCACGTATCCGCCGCGCCGCCACAGCAGCGCGACCGGGGAGCCCGACACGGCACGGTGGCCCACCAGCGGGCCGATGTTGTCGCGCCACCAGCGCCCGTCGAGGCGTACGGCACGGGTGCGGACACGCGAGGCGAGCGCGATCCGCTCCACCGGGTCGAGCCGGTCGCTCTCCGTGCCGCTCTGCGCCGACTCCGCGAGGGTGATCCCGCAGGCGCGGGCGACCAGCTTGCAGGCCGCGTACGTGGCATCCGCGTCGGCCGTCGTCGGGCGCTTCGACGGCTTGCCGATCGACGCCAGCAGGGTCCGGTCGGCCTGGGCGCGGACCGCCTCGCCCGCCTTGATGCCCGCCGCCGTACGGTCCTCGTGGCTGGCCTCCAACTGCTCGATCCAGCGGTCGAGCGTGGACAGCAGCCGGTGCTGCTGGCTGACCATGCCCTGCCAGACACCGGAGTCCATCAGCAGGTCGGCCGCCGCTTCCGCGCCGTACAGGGAGCCGTACTGGACGCTCCCGGGCGGCACCTGCATCCAGAAGACGTCGTCGTCGGTGAGCGCGGCGGCGTTCTCCGTGGCCATGGGTGCCTGGAAGAGGATGGAGAGGCTGCGACCGACGCCGAGGGCGAGGGCGTACTCCAGTGGACTCGACGTCGGCGGTACGTACTGGGCGTTGCCGTACTCGTCGTAGGACCAGGTCTGGGTGTCGACGGGCTGGTACAGCTCGCGCAGCACGATCCGGCGCACCACACAGTCCCGCAACGGCCGCCCCACGAGCGTGTGCTGGGGCCCGACGACCGGGCCGAGCAGCAGGGAGCCGGCCTCGAGGCGGCCGAGGTGGTGCCAGTGGCCCTGCTGGACGGCGTCGACGGCGAACAGGTCCATGGCGCCCGCCGCCACCAGCCACAGGACCTGCGGTCCTTCCAGATCGAGGCGGCCGAGGCCGGAGCAGTCGACCGGCGTACCCATGCCGCCGAGCGCGCCGAGAACCAGGTCTCCTTCGCGTGCGTCCTCGTGAACCGTGGTCATCTCATCGCTCCTTGACCAGCTCGGCGTAGGGACCGCCGGCCGCCACCAGGGCGTCGTGCCGCCCGCGTTCCACGATCGTGCCGTGCTGGAGCACGACGATCTCGTCACTGTCGCGCACGGTGCTGAGCCGGTGCGCGATCACCACACAGGCGCAGCCGCGCTTGCGCAGGTTGTCGATGACGGTCTGCTCGGTCTCGGCGTCCAGCGCGCTGGTCACCTCGTCGAGGACCAGGATGCTGGGCCTGCGCACCAACGCCCGTGCGATCTCCAGGCGTTGACGCTGGCCGCCGGAGAAGTTGCGGCCGTCCTGCTCGACCCGGCTGTGGATGCCGCCGGGGCGACGCGTGACCACGTCGTACAGCGCCGCGTCCTCCAGCGCCGCGACCACGGCGTCGTCCGGGATCGACGGATCCCACAGCGCCACGTTGTCGCGAACCGTCCCCTCGAAGAGGAACACGTCCTGGTCGACGAAGGAGACGGAGGCGGCGAGCGCGCCGCGCGGGATGTCCTCCAGCCGCTGACCGTCGATGCGGATCGTGCCCTCCCACGGGGCGTACAGGCCCGAGATCAGCCTGGAGACCGTGGACTTCCCGCTGCCCGAGCCGCCGACCAGCGCGACCTGCTGGCCCGGGCCGACCGTCAGCGAGAAGCCGGTCAGCAGGGGCTTGTCGAGCGGGCTGTAGCCGAACGTGATGTTCTCCAGCTCCACATGGCCCTGCAGCCGACGGGTGGACTCGCCACTGCCCGAGCGGGCGTAGAGCGGGTCGGCCTGGAAGTTCTCGACGTCCTTGAGACGGGCCACGTCGGCGGCGAAGTCCTGGATGCGGCCCGCCACGCCGTTGAGCCGGGTGAGCGGCGCGGTGAAGCGGGTCACCAGGGCCTGGAAGGCGACCAGCAGACCCACCGAGATATGGCCCTCGACCGCCCGCATACCGCCGATCCAGAGAATCAGCGCGGAGTTGAGCGTCGCCAGGGTCGGTGCGACCACGCCCAGCCAGGCGCTGGGCACTCCGAGGCGCTGCTGCTCCTCCAGGGTGGTCGCGTGCTGGCCCGCCCACTTGCGGAAGTAGCCGTCCTCCCCGCCGGTCGCCTTCATCGTCTCGATCAACTGGAGGCCGGTGTAGGCCGTGTTGGTGAGGCGCGCGTTGTCGGCGCGCAGCTTCGCCGTACGGGTCGCGCGCAGCCGGATCACCACGCGCATCGCGACCACGTTGAGCAGCGCCACACCGATGCCCACGGCCGTGAGCTGCGGGTCGTACGTGTAGAGGAGCACCGCGTACAGGACGACCACGACCGCGTCCACACCCGCCGCCGCGAGGTCGCGGGCCAGGGTCTCGGCCACCGCGTCGTTCGACTGGAGCCGCTGCACCAGGTCGGCCGGGCTGCGCTGGGAGAAGAAGGTGACGGGCAGCCGCAGCAGATGGCGCAGGAAGCGGGCGCTGGAGAGGGTGGAGGAGATGATCCGGCCGTGCAGCAGGTTCGCCTGCTGAAGCCAGGTCAGTACGACGGTCAGCACCACACAGGCGCCCATGGACGCGAACAGCACGCCCAGCAGCGAGGTCCGGCCACCGATCAGGTACGTGTCGATGTACGTCCGGCTCAGCGCGGGCACCGCCGCGCCGACCGCGACCAGCAGCAGGCTCGCCAGCACGGCCGCGGGCATCGTGCCCGAGGTGCCGCGCAGCCGGGCCGGCATGGCGCCCAGGACGCCCGGTTTGCGGCCGCCCTTGCGGAAGTCGGGCCCGGGCTCCATGACCAGCACCACGCCCGTGAAGCTGGTGTCGAAGTCCTCCATCGGCACGAAGCGGCGGCCCTTGCCGGGGTCGTTGATGTGCACGCCGCGCCGTCCGAAGCGGCGGCCCATGCCGTCGTAGACGACGTAGTGGTTGAACTCCCAGAACAGGATCGCGGGCGCCTGCACCTCGGCGAGCGCGGCCGTGTCCATCTGCATGCCCTTGGCCGTGAGGCCGTAACTGCGTGCCGCCTTCAGGAGGTTGCTGGCCCGGGAGCCGTCCCGGGAGACACCGCACGCGATGCGCAGCTCTTCGAGGGGGATGTGCCGGCCGTAGTGGCCGAGCACCATGGCGAGGGAGGCGGCGCCGCACTCCACGGCCTCCATCTGGAGGACGGTGGGGGTGCGGACCGTCTTCCCCGTCGCCTTGGGGACGGTGCGCTTGGGCGGGGCGGCGCGGCGTCTGCTCCGGGTGTCTGGGGCGGTGGTCACGGCAGGAGCCAATCGACGGGGCGCTGATCGGCCAGGCGGATCGAACCCGTGGCCAGAGTCATGGAGGTGAGCGCGAACGGCGGCCCGTCCGCCGAGGACCACTTCAGACCGCTCTTCGTCGCGGCGGAGCGGTCCAGGCGGACCAGGACGGCCACCGGCCGGCCCTTCTTGGTGAACTGCTCGCCCAGTTGGCTGTCACCGAGGAAGGAGGAGATCTGCTGGGGGGTCTCTACGCTCCTGCCGACCGCCTTCACATGCCCGCGCAGCACTCCGTACTGCTGGGTCGGCACCGACTGGACGGTGAGGTCGACCGCGGCGTTCGCGGGGATGGTGGCGGCGCTCTCGGCGGGGACGTACACCGTCGCGTAGAGCGGATCGTCGGCGTGGGCGACCTTCTCCACGGCGGCGACGTTCGCACCGGTCGAGATGATCGCGCCGATGGTGGCGGCGAGCGCGGTGACGCGGCCCGCGGCGACCGTGCGGACGACGGTCGTGCCGCCCTGCGCTGTACGGACCTTGAGCACAGGCGCGTTCGCGGGCAGTCGCTCACCCTCCTGGGCGACGACCTCGGTGACCTGCCCGGCGACGGGGCTCTGCAGGACGTAACTGCCCTCGCCGTGGGTGAGGACGGCCGGCGCGCTCACGGTGGACGCCACCGTGCCCGTGACAGCCCAGACGGACGCCGCCGCCATGACGACCACCGTCACCGACAGGGCGAGCCAGCCCTGGGGGCGCGCGAAGCGCACCGGAAGGTCGAGCTCTTCGGGCGACTGCAGCTTGGCGAGGGCCTGTTGGCGGAACTGCACGGGACTTCCCTCACCTGTTCGAGAGGTTTACGGCATCCGAGAAGTCCCGGAACCGGGGGGTGGTTCCGGGACTTCTCGGCAATGAAACGCGATCAGAGACCGGAGACCAGGCCCGTGACGGGGGCGGTGTTCAGACCGGTGACACCCTCGACGGTGCCGACAACCGTGTTCACCAGGCCGGAGACCGGGGCAACACCGTCGACCAGGCCGGTGACGGTGCCAACGGCGTTCAGCGACAGACCGCCGGAGACGTTGTCGAGGTCGGCGTCCGAGATCTCGGCGGTCTCAACACGGGGGGTGGAGTTCATGATGGAACTTCCCTTCGTATGGATATTCATAAGGGGGAGAGCGGCCCCCCTCTGGGACAGATGACGGCCGCCACCGCGGGGCGCGGCACCCGATTCCGGGAGCCGTGCGGCGCCCGTTGCCGGGAGCCTTGCTGCGACCTCCGCGGTGCAACGGATCAAAGCACGCTCGCGGCACACGCATCCAATCAACCAGCGCTCTCACCTGCGAACTTGAGCACGGCGGGGGCTCAACCGTGCAGGTGTGCGCACGTCTCGGGAGCCAGTTCTTCACATGCCGCACAGCATTGTTCCGTCCCCGCGCTTGCCGCCCCGCGGCCGAAAGGGACACTCCCACCGCAATGGCGCGGAGGGGGGCGCGCGACTGTGTAGATCCGCTGTCCACCGTGACGCGCCTGCGTATTCGATGTGCAGATTCCCTGAAGCCGGGATTCCGTTCCAGTCGGAGGACGGAGCGTCACCGTCCGGTAGCGGAACGTGTCACCCGAGCCCGTTGCCGCCCCGGACTCAGCCCAGGAGCGCGTACACGGTGCTCGCGCGCGCCGCGATCTCCCCGGAGCCGTCGGCGGTCATCGTGATGTCGGCGAAGGCCATCCGGCGGCCCAACTTGGTGAGGACCGCCTCGATGAGCACGTCCGCGTCCGTCACCGCGCGCTGGAAGCTGGTGGACTGCTGAACCGTCGTCATGGGGACGAAGGCGCCGCGCGCGGCCGACACCGCGATCACGGTCGCCGTGTCGGCCGCCGCCATCAGCGCCTGCCCCGACAGGGAGCCGCCCTCCCGCGAGAGCCGCGCGGACCAGGGCAGCCGCAGTACCGCACGGCCCTCGCTCAACTCCGCGACCGACAGGCCCAGATCGAGCACCCAGGGAGCGAAGTGCGAGGAGAGGATCTTGTCTGCTTCGGCGAGGCTCAGTGTCATACGGGGCATTGTTCCCCGCTCACTCGGCGTAAAGGCCCGATTGCCTCGTAATCCATGCCTTTGGTCGAACCAACTCTTCTCTTTTTTAAACGCAGTTGAACAACCCTCGGGGCCCACGCGTATCAACAGGCATCCAGGCGCCCCCCAGTCAGCCGCCGGACGGTGGCCTCGGCCCCGTCCCCAGGAGGTCAAAGAGTTGAGTCACAAAAGGATTCCCAAGCGCAAGGCCGCGATCGCTGTTGGAGGCGTTGCGGCGCTCGGAGCGGCGGCTCTGCTGCTGCCCAACGCCAACGCCTCGCAGACCGACGCGAAGGACGCCGCTCCCAAGGTGCTGAAGTCCGCGGACGCCTCGGACCTGGCTTCGCTCATCGCCTCCCAGATCGGTGAGGCTTTCGGTGGTGCGTACTACGACGCCTCGAAGCAGCAGGTCATCATCAATATCGTCGGCAACAACAGCAATGTGGTCAACGAGATCAAGAAGGCCGGCGCCGTTCCCCGCAGCGTCGACAACAGCATGTCCAAGCTGACGACCGCGGCCAAGACGCTCAAGGCCGACGCGACCATCCCCGGCACCGCCTGGTCCATCGACCCCAAGACGAACCAGGTCCAGGTCACCGCCGACAGCACCGTCACGGGTGCGAAGTGGGCCAAGCTGACGTCGACCGTCGACTCGCTCGGTTCAGGTGTCGCCACGGTCAAGAAGTCCGCCGGTACGTTCAAGACGTTCGTGTCGGGCGGTGACGCCATCTTCGCCCAGACGGATGCCGGCGGCGTCCGCTGCTCCCTCGGCTTCAATGTCACAGCGAGTGACGGTGCCCCCGCCTTCCTGACCGCCGGGCACTGCGGTGTCGCGGCCAAGCAGTGGTCGGACTCGCAGGACGGCCAGCCGATCGCGACCGTCGACCAGGCCACGTTCCCCGGTGCCGGCGACTTCTCCCTCGTGAAGTACGACGACCCCAACACCCAGACGGCGAGCGAGGTGAACGTCGGCAACGGGAAGACCGTCCAGATCACGCAGGCGGCGGACGCCACGGTCGGTCAGCAGGTCCTGCGGATGGGAAGCACCACCGGTCTGCACGACGGCTCGGTCACCGGTCTCGACGCCACGGTCAACTTCCAGAGCGAGACCGACCCGGGCGGCGTGGACACCGTCACCGGTCTCATACAGACCGATGTGTGCGCCGAGGCGGGCGACAGCGGCGGCTCCCTGTTCACGCAGGACGGCAGCGCGATCGGCCTGACCTCCGGCGGCAGCGGTGACTGCACCGTCGGCGGCGAGACCTTCTTCCAGCCCGTGACCGCCGCGCTTCAGGCGACCGGCGCGACGCTCGGTGCCGGTGACGCGGGTGCCGGTGATGCGGGTGCCGGTGACGCGAGCGCCGCGGCGACCGACCCGGCCGCGACCGACCCCGCGGCCACCGACCCGGCAGCCACGGACCCGGCGGCGACCGACCCCGCGGCCACGGACCCGGCGGCGACCGACGACCCGGCCGCGGGCGACCAGTCCGGGACCGGCGAGGAGCAGCCCAGCACCGGTATGGACGCCGGCTCCGGCCTGGTGACCAGCACCCCGTGACACCGGTGACCACGAGCCACTGACCCGGCCGTGCCGACACGGCCCGGTCGGCAGTGGAAGGGTCCGGCCCTCCGGCGGGAGGGCCGGACCCCACCGCGTTCCGGCTCCGCCCGCGAGAGCGCCGGACCCCGCGGGGTTCCGATACCGCTCAGTGATACCGCTCAGTCGTGCGGAAGCGCCCGCAGCAGAAGCAGCGCCACGTCGTCGAGCCGCTCCTGCGTCACCGCCCCGCCCTGTTCGACGAGAGTGTCGGCCAGCGCGTTCAGCGACAGGCCACCGGCCTCGGTGAGTTTCCGCCCGAAGTCGGCCAAGGCGTCCTCGATGTCCACACCGGGGGACTCGATCAGACCGTCGGTGTAGAGGGCGAGGACCGAACCGGGGGCGAACGGGACCTCGGTCGTCGGATACGTGGCGGCCGCGTCGATCCCCAGCAGTGGCCCACCGGCCAGGTCGAGCACCCGGACCCGCCCGTCCGGCCGCAGCAGCAGCGGAGGCGGATGACCCGCGCGCGACATGACGGCCACCTCGCGCGCCGGGTCGAGACGCAGATAGAGACAGCTCGCGAACAGCTCGGCCCCCAGGTCGATCAGCAGCCGGTTGGTGCTGCGCATGACCTCCTCCGGCGGCTGACCGACGGTTGTGTACGCGCGTACGGCCGTGCGGATCTGCCCCATCAGGCCCGCCGCCGTCACGTTGTGACCCTGCACGTCACCGATGACCGCCGAGGCCAGACCGTGCGAGGGCATCAGGTCGTAGAAGTCCCCGCCGATCTCCATCCCCTGGGTGGCCGGGAGATAGCGCGCGGCCGCCTCGATCGAGGGCAGCGACGGCAACGAGTGCGGCAACAGCGCGGCCTGCAGACCGTGCGCCAGCTGGAGCTTGGCGTCGTAGAGCAGGGCCCGCTCCAGGGCCTGCGCGATCAGACCGCTCAGGCTCGTCAGCACCGCCCGCTCCTCCGCCGGGAAGGTGCGCGGCTCCGCGTACGCGAGGACGCAGGTGCCCACCGGACGCCCGGACGCGATCAGCGGCAGATACGCCCACGCCGCCATACCGTCAGGCGTCGCGTGCAGGGACGGGTAGAGCCGCTCCAACTGCTGACGGGAGTCGAAGAAGGCCGGCAGCCCGGTCTTCAGCGCCTGGGCGCCCGGGGTCTGCGCGTTCAGCGGCACCCCGTGCCAGCGCTCCACGATGTGCGGGTCCGCGTACCCCCGGTGGCCGAGCACCCGCAGTCGGCCGGATCGCGAGCCGAGGAGGACCAGTGCCTTGCATCCCACGGCGGGCGCGATCTCGTCCGCCACCAGTTGCACCACGTCCTCCACGCCCACGGCCTGCGTGAGCGCCCCGGCCAGGCTCAGCACCTGGGAGATGGTCACCAGGCGCGGGGTGGTGTCGTCTTCGTGCCGAGGCCCGGTGCGCGCCATCTCGGCCACCGCGCGGGCCCGGGAGATGCGCACGCTCAGTCCGGTCGTACTGGGATAGAGCCGGAACGACAGCCAGTCGCCGGGCGGCCGCAGCGCCACGAACGACGTCACGTGCTGGCTGATCACCGCGGCCCGGTAGCGGTCCTCGTAGACGGGGTCGTTGAGCCAGGGCACCGATGCCCACAGGTGGGTGCCCAGCAGCCCGCTGACCGGGACGCCGAGCATGTCCGCCGTAGCGGCGTTGGCGAAGCTGATCCGGCCGTTCAGATCCAGCGCACACATCCCGTACGGCAGTCGCGCCACCATCCGCACGGCCTCCACCGTGCCGAGTGTGCCGAGCGTGCCGGTCGCCAGTGCCGTGGACGGCGCCAGCAGATCGGGTTCGGGGTGGAGCGGACGCTGCTTGGCCGCCGCCCGCTCCAGACGCAGTGCGAGCCGGGCGCAGGACGCGGTGAGATGGTCGCGTTCCCGGTCGGAGAGCTCCAGGGGATGCGAGCCCGGCCAGGTCACGAAGACAGCGCCGTACACGGTGCCCGCGGTCGCCACCGGGAGGGCGGCCAGTGCGAAGGGGTACGGCAGGACCATGGCGATCCGCGGGAAGCGGCGGGCCATCTCCTCCTCGCCGCCGACCCAGATCAGCCGCCGCTCGCGCACCGCCACGGCGACCGGGATCGGCGCGTTGAGCCCCACCCGCTCCCACGGCGCCGCGAACGCCCTGGGCATGCCCGCCATGACCGCCATCTCCAGCACGGGTTCACCCCGCGTCAGCAGGTACACCGCCCCGGAGTGGGCGTGGACCTCGTCCATCATCGACGCAAGTGTCAGCGACAGCAGTGGTCTTCCGACCGGCGTCGGCCGCCCCGCCGGCGCCTGCTCGGACCCCTGCCAGCCGGACACGCCGACCACCTCCTCGCAGGGCCGTGCGACGGGCCTCAGGGATCAAGGCTCCCTCGTGACGGCCCTTCCCGCACGGCGAGCGCCACACGCGGCACAGGGTGCCGCCGTCGGTCTCCGCCGCAGGCCCGAGGCTCCCGGAACGGTCACAGGGGCTGCGCGACGGTCCCGGAAGCGCTGTAATTGCGGACGTGGTCAGTGAGGGCGCTGCGGAACGCGGAAAGAGAACGCTGCGTGCCGAACTTGCCCTCAAGACGTCCACCCCCGGCCTGGACCCGCGCGAGCGACTACGCCGCGTTCTCGAACAGGCACTTGTCTTCGCGGGCGCGAGCGTCGTCGCGGTGTACTCGCCCACCGACAGCGGCGACGTGTTGTACCTGTCCGAGTCGGCGGGCGTGCCCAGGACGCTCTACGGCCTGCGCGACAGCTATGTCCTCACCGGCGGCTCCCCGGCTGCGGACGCGTACCGCGCGGGCCGGCCGCTGTGGCTCGCTCCGGCGGAGATCGCCGACTGCGCCGACGCCCGCGGGCTGCCGTCCCAGGACTTCTGGCTGGCGGTCCTGCCGCTGCCGAACGGCTGCTGCCTCGTCGCGGCCGGCGAGCGCCCGGGCGGCTTCGACGAGGAGGACCGGGAGTGCCTGGGTCTGGTCGCCGAGGCCGCCGTCTGCCCCTCGCCCGGTCCGCCGGGCACCCTCACCGCCCGGCCCACCAGCTCGTTCGACCTCGCCATGGACACCGGACACCTGGAGGTCGACAACGAGTTGCTGGAGCTGTTCGGCCTCGACCCGGCCGAGTTCGACGGCAAGGTCGAGAGGCTGCTGTCGATGACCGTCCCCGAGGACCTGCCGACGCTGATGTCCGTGGTGGAGGCGGACCACATGTCCATCGGCGACCGCGAGCTGGAGTTCCGTATCCTCCAGCCCTCCGGGGAGCCGAAGTGGCTCCGGCTGCGCGGCCGCCTCCTGCCCGGCGGAGAGGGACGCCCGGCGCACCTCGTGGGCACCGTCGCCGACGCCTCCAAGCTGCGTTCCGGTGTCAGCGACGTGGCCCGTGTCCAGCGGCTCGCCGCGGCCCTCGCCACCGCGGGCACCGTCCGGGACGTCGGCCGGGCCGTGGTGGCCGCGCTGCGGCGCCCGCTGCGGGCCGACCGGATCGCCCTCGCCGAGCTGGAGGGCGACCGCCTCGTCGTCACCCTCCTCGACCCGCCCGAACCGGAGGCCTGGCCGGAGCTGTGGCGTTCCGAGTGGCGCTCGGAGTGGCCCGACGCGCCCGTACGCGCCATGCCCACACTGGAGGCGGCCCTCAACGAGGGGCGCGCCGCCGTCTGGCCCGCCGGAGCACCCCTGGAACCGGCGCTCGCCGACGTCGGCCCCGGCGGTCTCGCCATCCTGCCGCTGCCCGCCGGCGGCCGGATGGCGGGTGCCTGTCTGATCGGCTGGGACGACCCCCACGAGTTCGGCCCCGACGAGCGGGCGCTGCTCACCGCGTCCGCGGGCCTCGCGGGCCAGGCCCTGACGCGCGCCCGCGCCTTCGACGCCGAGCACGAGCTGGTCGGCATGCTCCAGCGCTCCCTGCTGCCGCGCCGCCTGCCCCGGCTCCCGGGCGCGGTCGCCGTCGCCCGCTATCTGCCCACCACGGCGGGTCTGGAGGTCGGGGGCGACTGGTACGACGTGATTCCGCTGCCCGACAACCACGTCGCCCTCGTCATCGGCGACGTCCAGGGCCACAACGCCCAGGCGGCCACCCTGATGGGCCAGATGCGCACGGCCCTGCGCGCGTACGCCGTCGAGGGCCACCCGCCGGACGTGGTCGTGCAGCACGCCAACCGACTCCTCATGGACCTGGAGACCGACCTCTTCGTCACCTGCTGCTACGTCGACGTGGACCTGGAGGAGGGCACCGCCTGGTGCGTACGCGCCGGACACCACCCGCCCGTGCTGCGCCACCCGGACGGCACAACGGAGGTCGCCGAGTCCGAGGGCGGACCGCCGCTGGGCGTCGTCACCCAGGCCGACTTCCCGATGAGCCCGCTGCGACTCCAGCTCGGCACGATCCTCGCCCTGACCACGGACGGTCTCGTCGAGTCCGCCGAGGTCGACATCGAGGACGGACTGGACAGACTGGCCGGTGAGCTGGCCGCGTCCGACCCCGCCCACCTCGGAGTGGTGGCCGACGGACTGCTCACGGGCGCCAACCGCAGCGACGACGTCGCCCTCCTCCTGATGCGCTACGACGGTATGGCGACGCGCCCGCTGCGGGAGAGCTGGACGGTGTGGCGCGTCCCGGAGGCGGTCCGGCACGCGCGCCGCTTCACCCGCCGTACGCTGCGCTCCTGGGGTGTGCCCGACGACAAGATGGACGGCGTACTCCTCGCCGTCTCCGAACTCGTCACCAACGCCCTCGTACACACCGACGGACAGGTCAGACTCGACATCACCCTCATCAACCACCGCCTGCGGATCTCCGTCGCCGACACCTCACCCCGTACACCCATCAAGCCCACCAGCATCGGCTGGGAGGCCACCGGCGGCCGCGGCATCCTCCTGGTCGAGGCGATGTCGGCGGTCTGGGGCACCGTGCCGGTCAGCGGCGGCAAGCAGGTGTGGAGCGAAATCCCGCTGGACTGAGGGGGATAGGGTCGGGCACCTGGTGCTCCTGGGGGTGGGGCCGGTCTGCACGGGGGGCACTGCGCATGGTGAAGACGCCTGAGCGGATATGGGAGGAAGCCGACCTGGCCGCGCGGCGGCTGGCCGGGCTGGCGCTCAACCCCTCCACCCCCGAGGACGTCCTGCTGCGGCTGCTCGCCGACGGTCCGGCGGCGGTACGGATGGTGCTGTGCCGGGACCGGGACCTGCCCGACGCCGTCGTGGACGCGGCGATCGAGCACCCCGACACGTACACGCGCAGCTTCCTCGCCCGCAATCCCCACGTCGGTCCCGCCCAGCGGGTACGACTGATCGACGATCCGGAGTGGTTCGTCCGCGCCCACCTCGCCGACGGGCCCCGGATGCCTTTCGGGGTCAGGCCCGAGCCACTGCCCGACGAGGCCGTCGTCCACATGATCAGGACGTACGGGAACGACGAACTCGCCGGTTCCTTCTACCAGCAGATCTCCACCGAGCTGCTGCGGACCCTGCACAGGCACCCGGATGCGAAGGTCCGCCACTGGGGATTCGGCGCGTGGGACCGGCTGTCCGCCGACGCGCGGTCCGCGCTGCTGGCGGACCCCGACGTGGGCGTCCGGGACAGGGCGATGCGCCTTACGCGCGAGAAGGATCCGGCCTGGGTGGAGAGCGCGCTGCCCGCCCGGCCCTGCCACGCACGCACCGACATACTGTGCAACCGGCCCCTCACCAGAGCCGTCGTGGACCGCGTCCTGACCGCTCCGGCCGGGGAGAACGAGCGGGTGATGATCGCCTACAACCCCAGCCTCCCCGCCGATGTGGTGGCCCTCCTGGCCGCCGATCCGGACCCGGAGGTACGGGAGCGCATCGCGTACCGCGCCGACCTCGGCCCCGCCGAACGCCGTGCGCTCGCCGTGGACCCCGACCCCAAGGTGCGGCTCGCGGTGTCCGTGCACCCGGCGTTGAGCGAGGAGGAGCGGGCCGCGATCGACTACGAGGTGCCCATGGACTGCGGTTTCTACCATCGGCCCGCACCGTCGGTGCCACGGGACCCCGAAAGCGTGCGCGGGGACGCCCTGTCCGCCCACCCGGTGCTGCGCAGGAGGGCGGCCGGGGTCCACTCGCTCCCGCCGGCCCTCGTGGCACGCCTGGCCGAGGACGAGGACCTCGGCGTACGCGTCACACTCGCCCAGAACCATCCGGGCGCCCCCGCGGCCCTGCTGCTGCGCAGTTTCCTTGAGTACACCGGTTCCGACCGCGCGCACCTCGCCACCCGGCCGAACTTCCCGACCGCCCGACTGGCCGCCTTCGCCGACCATGAGGACCCCGAGGTCAGAGCCCTGGCCGCGCGCGACCCCGAGACCGCGCCGACCGTCCTGGAACGTCTCACCTGGGACCCGGACCCCGCCGTCCGGGCCGCGGCGGCCCGCCACCCGAACCTCCCGCGGGCCCGGCTGACGGAACTCCTCGACGACGAGGAGCTGGCCCATCCGGCCGCGGCGAACCCGGCGTTGGACGTGGCGACGATACGGTGGCTGTCGCGAACGCTCGAGGACCCGGCCGGGTCCTCCGTCGATACGCCGACATGAGCGGTCCGGCCCGCTCGGCTGCTCCAGCTCATCGACTCCGAGGCGTACAGGCCGATGATCGGACGGTAGGTGAACATAGGCCGGGGACGACACGTGAGAAGGAGTATGGGAACCCCACTCACCGTCTCTCCACCGCTGGAGCGGCCCGAAACGCGCGACCGCGGCCAGGTGCTGGGCCTTGACGGGCTCCGCGGTCTCGCCGCGCTGTACGTGTTGCTCTTTCACTGCTGGCTTCTGACCATGCCGGGCTTTCCCGCGAACTCGGGTCCCGCCTGGCTGGGCTGGCTGATGTACGGGCGCCTCGCCGTGGTCTTCTTCCTGGTGCTGTCCGGTTTCTCCCTGGCCATCTCGCCGGCCCGCAACGGCTGGCAGCTGGGCGGCGCTTCCCGGTTCCTGCGGCGCCGCGCGTGGCGGATCCTGCCTCCCTACTGGGCGGCACTCGCGTTGAGCCTGGTGGTTGCCTGGTTCGTGGTGCCCGCCTCGCATTTCGGACCGCCGACCGGCACCTCGATTCTGGTGTACGGCTTCGTGGTCCAGGACATGTTCACGGCCCCCACACCGAACGGGGCGTTCTGGTCGATCGGTGTCGAGGCGGAGCTCTATCTCGTCTTTCCGCTCCTCCTGCTCGTCCGACGGCGGCTGGGCGCGGTCGTCCTGGTCGCGGGCGTGACGCTCCTGGTGGTCGCGCGTGGCCTGCTGTCGCCGAACGCGTCCCCGGTGGAAGGCGTGAACTGGCTGACTCCGAATCTCGCCCCCGTATTCGTCGCGGGCCTGGTGGGTGCGGGGATCACCGTCGCACCGGAGAAGGTCCGGCGCCTGCCGTGGCACTGGTTCGCCGCCCTGGCCGCCTTGCCGGTACTGGCCCTTGTCGTCATCAAGGGGTCGGTGTGGACGGTGGACCACTATTTCTGGGTCGATCTCGTCGCCGCGCCCGCCATGACGATGATCATCGCGGCCGTCGCCACCGGCAGGCCCGCCTCCCTCATGCGGCTCCTGGCCACGCGCCCCATGCGCGGCCTGGGCGACTTCTCGTACAGCCTCTACCTGGTTCACCTGCCGATCGTCATGATCGTCTGCCGAAAGATCGCCCCACGGTTCGTATTGCCCGGCCTGCCCGCGTTCTGGTTCACGCTGGCACTGGCACTTCCCGCCTCGGTGCTGGGAGCCTGGCTGTTCGCCAAGGTGTTCGAGCTGCCTTTCAAGCGGAACCGATCATGGAAGTCCATGTTCTCGGCAGGCCGCGCGGTGACCCGACCGCACTCCTCGCGCTGACCCGACCGCACTTCTAGGGTGGGTGCCGTGCGTCTGCTCCTGATGTCCGACACCCATCTGCCCAAGCGGGCCAAGGCGCTGCCGTCGCAGCTGATGGCCGAACTCCCGTACGCCGACGTCGTCGTCCACGCGGGCGACTGGGTGGACACCGCCACCCTCGATCTGCTGGAGGAGCGGGCACGCAGGCTCATCGGGGTGTACGGCAACAACGACGGCCCGGCCCTGCGCGCCCGCCTACCCGAGGTCGCCCGCGTCGAACTGGACGGCCTGCACCTCGGTGTCGTCCACGAGACCGGTGCCGCCCAGGGCCGTGAGCGGCGCTGCGCCGAGCGCTACCCCGACCTCGACGTCCTGGTCTTCGGACACAGCCACATCCCCTGGGACACCACCACCGAAACGGGCCTGCGCCTGCTCAACCCGGGCTCCCCGACCGACCGCCGCCGCCAGCCGCACCACACGTACATGACAGCGACCGTGACCGACGGACGGCTGACCGAGGTGACTTTGCACCGTATCGAGTCCGGCTGAGGGACTCAGGCGTGCCGGTGCCGTCGTATGCGCAGGAAGACCAGTGCCAGTACGGCGGTGGCCGCCGCGACCGCCACGCGCTTGGCGACCGGAAGCCCGGCGGTCCGCAACAGGTCGATCGGTTCGACCGGTTCGACTGTTTCGACTGTTTCGACTGGCCGGACCGTTTCAACTGGCTGGACCGTTTCAACTTGCTGGACCGGTTGGACGGGTTGGACTGCTTGTACCGGCTCCGGCGGCGCCGGTTCGTTGAGGCGCCGCGCCAGACACTCCGCGAACTGCCCGACCAGCTTGTCGCCCACCTCCGCCATGACACCGCGACCGAACTGCGCCGGACGCCCCGTGACGGTCAGATCGGTCCGCACGGACACCGCCGTGCCGCCGTCGCGTCCGGCGAGCGTGCCCGTGACGGTGGCCCGTGCGGTGCCCTGGCCGCGGGTCTCCTTGCCGCTCGCGATCAGCACCATCCGGTGCGCGGACTCGTCCTGCTCCTCGAAGACGGCGGTGCCCCGGTATGTCACCGTGATGGGCCCCACCTTCACCTTCACCGAACCGGTCACGGTCTTGCCGTCGTAGTCGTCCACCGTCGCGCCGGGCATGCACGGGGCGATCCGTTCGACATCGAGAAGCACCCGCCAGACATCCTCGACGGGAACGGGGACGGTGAACTCATGGTGCAGTTCCATGCTGCTCTCCTCCGGTCGGATCGACGTGCCCGGGATGGATGGCCCCGCCCGTCGCCGTCAGTGGCGCACCGCTGCCGCCCCACCGCTGCGCGACGATCTCCGCGGCGACGGACACGGCCACCTCCTCCGGCGTACGGGCTCCGAGGTCGAGGCCGACCGGCGAGCGCAGCCGGGACAGCTCGCCCTCCGACAGACCGGCGTCGATGAGCCGTTTCCTGCGGTCGTCGTGGGTACGACGGCTGCCCATCGCCCCGATGTACGCGGCCGGGCGGCGCAGTGCCTCCTCCAGCAGGGGCACGTCGAACTTCGGGTCGTGGGTCAGGACGCAGATCACCGTGCGCGCGTCGGTCGTCGTACCCCGCAGATAGCGGTGCGGCCAGTCCACGACGACCTCCACACCCGCGGGGAACCGTTTCGCGGTGGCGAAGACCGGGCGGGCGTCGCACACCGTGACCCGGTAGCCGAGGAAGTCCCCGATACGGGCCACCGCGGCCGCGTAGTCGATCGCGCCGAAGACCAGCATGCGCGGCGGCGGCGCGAAGGAGTGCAGGAAGACGGTGACGGCGTCCTCGCGGCGCTCGCCGTGCGGACCGTAGTGCCGCCGGATCGTGGCCCCCTGGGCCAGTTCACCGCGGGCGTCGGCGGTGACGGCCACATCCAGACCGGTGGAGCCCAGCGAACCCGCCACCTCGTCCGGCCACACCGCGAGCGTGGCCCCGAGCGGCGCCGGTCCCTCGATCACCGTCGCCACGGTCACGGGCCGGCCGGTGGCCACCGACTCGGCCACCGCGGCGAAGGAGGGATCCTCGGCGGGCGTCACCCGGCGGATGAGGAGGGTGATCTCGCCGCCGCAGGTGAGCCCCACGGCGAACGCGTCCTCGTCGCTGTACCCGAAGGTCTCCAGGCGGGCCTCGCCGGAGGTCACCACCTCCTGGGCCAGCTCGAAGACCGCCCCCTCGACGCAGCCGCCGGACACGCTCCCCACGACCTCGTCGCCGGGCCCCACGGCCATGGCGGCTCCCGGGTCCCTGGGCGCGCTGCGGCTGACCGCGACCACCGTGGCGAGCCCGAAGGGGGAGCCCGCCGCGTACCACCGGTCCAGCGCCGGGAGGATCTCACGCATCGCTCGCTCCGCTCACCACAGGGTGTGTCCCACTCAAGAGTCCGCTCCTCTCACCACCGCCGCCAGCCGCTCCAGCGCGGCCGGGCTGTGTCCCTCGACGAACGCGTCCACGCTCGGCAGGGCCGCGGCCATCCCGCCGGCCAGCGGCGCGTAACCGGGTCGGGCCTTGCGCGGATTCGCCCAGATCACCCGGTGCGCGAGCCGGTGCAGACGGCGCATCTGGTCCGCGAGCAGGGCCGGATCGCCGCGCTCCCACCCGTCGGACAGCACCACGACCACCGCGCCGCGCGCCATGCCCCGCCGCCCCCACCGGTCCAGGAAGCCGCGCAGCATCTCACCCAGCCGGGTGCCGCCACGCCAGTCCGGAACCGCCGCCGCGAGCGCGGCCATCGCCGTGTCGGGATCGCGGTGCGCCAGCTCCCGGGTCACCCGGGTCAGCCGGGTACCGATCGTGAAGACCTCCGTGCGGGTGCCCCGCGCGGCCCCGCCGGTACGGGGGCCGTGGAGGGCCGCGTGCGCGAACCGCAGCAGCGCGTCCGCGTAGGGCCCCATCGAGCCGCTCACGTCCACGAGCAGCACCACCCGGCGCGGCCGGTCCGCTCGCGCGTGGTGCCGCAGCCGCGCCGGCTCCCCGCCGCCGCGCAGCAACTCCCGTACCGTGCGCCGCGGATCGACCGCGCCCCGCCGGGCCGGATGCCGCCGCGCGGTGCGCCGGGCCTCGCCCCGCAGGGTGAACGCGGCCCGCAGGCGCCGCAGTTGGTCGCGCTCGGCGGCGGTCAGCTCGGCGAAGTCCCGGTGGCGCAGTACGTCGGTGGAGTCGGCCAGCACGGCTACGGGTACGGCGTCCTCGGCCCGCGCCGCCGGGCGGGGCACCGTACCGGCGCCGCGCAGGACCGTCCGGGTCCGCGGCGGGGGAGCGGACCGGGCCGGGCCGGGGCCGGGCCGCCCGCCGAAGTACGCGGCGAAGACCCGCTCATAGCGCTCCAGGTCGTCCTGGCTTCCGCACAGGGTGAGCCGGCCCGCCCAGTACACGTCCGAGCGCACACCGGGATCGAGCACGTCGAGCGCGCCCAGGAAGGCCTGCACGCGGTCGGGCGAGGCGTCGACGCCCGCGGCGCGCAACGCCCGGGCGAACCCGACGACCACGGCGGACGCGTCGACGGCGCCCCGCTGTCCCTCCTCGCCCCCGCCGGGCCCGCGGTTCCGGCCACCCCTGTCGTCCCTCCGGTCGCTGCTGTTCACGCTGTTCACGTCTTTCGCGCCGTGAGGATCGCCGCCAGATCCAGCCCCCGCGCCCGCTCGGTGTCCTCCCGGTACTTCAGCACCGAGCCCAGCGTCGCCACCGCCAGCTCCGCGTCCACCTCGGTCGCTCCCAGCGCGTCCAGGGCCTCCGCCCAGTCGATGGTCTCGGCGACCCCGGGCGGCTTGACCAGGTCCTCGGCGCGCAGGGCCTGCGCGAGGGCGGTCACCTGCTCGGCCAGCCGCTCGGTGACCCGCGGCAACCTCCTGCGCACGATGGCGAGTTCACGGGCGAACCCGGGGTGGTCGAACCAGTGGTAGAGGCACCGTCGCTTCAGCGCGTCGTGCACTTCCCGTGTCCGGTTCGAGGTGAGCACCACGACGGGCGGCACCTGTGCCCGCAGGGTGCCCAGTTCGGGAATGGTGATGGTGTACTCGGACAGCAGCTCCAGCAGGAACGCCTCGAACTCGTCGTCCGCGCGGTCGATCTCGTCGACCAGCAGCACCGACGGCTGGGTCTCCAGCGCCCGCAGCAGGGGCCGGGTGACGAGGAACCGCCGGTCGTACAGCTCCCCTTCGAGCCGGTCGGCATCCGTCACGCCCGCCGCCTCGGCCGCCCGCAGGTGCAGCAGCTGACGCGGGAAGTCCCAGTCGTACAGGGCCTGGGAGGCGTCGATGCCCTCGTAGCACTGGAGCCGGATCAGCGGGGCGTCCATCGCCTCGGCCAGGGCGGACGCGAGCGCGGTCTTGCCCACGCCCGCGTCGCCCTCGCAGAACAGCGGCCGGTGCAGCCGCAGCGCCAGGAAGCAGGCCACGGCCAGCCCGTCGTCGACGAGATACCCCGTCTTCTCCAAGCGGGCCCGCACCTCCGCCGGACCGCTCACCTCGTGCATGCGCGCTACTCCAGGGCGGCCAGCACCGAGCGCCGCGTGAGCACCCGGGCCAGGTGCGCGCGGTACTCGGGAGAGGCCGACGGATCGGACGAGGGGTGCGTGCCCTCCGCCGCCGCCTCGGCGGCACGGGCCACCGCGCCCGGCTCGGCGTCCGCGCCGGCGAGCGCCTCCTCGGCGGCCGTGGCCCGCAGCGGCGTGGAGCCCATGTTGCTCAGCCCGATCCGGGACTCGGCGAGGTGCCCGTCGTCCCGCCGGACGAGCGCCGCCACGCCGACCACCGCCCAGGCCTGCGCGACCCGCTGGAACTTCTCGTAGTGGAAACCCCAGCCCTCGGTCGACGGGATCTCCACCCCCACCAGCAGTTCGTCCGGGTGCAGCGCGGTCTGCAGATAGTCGAGGAAGAACTCCCGGGCCGGGATCGCGCGCCGCCCGCCCGGTCCCACCGCGATCAGGGTCGCGTCGAGGGCAAGGATCACGGCGGGCAGGTCGGCGGCCGGATCGGCATGCGCGAGCGAACCGCCGAGGGTGCCGCGATGGCGTACGGCGGGATCGGCGACCGTGGCGGTGGCCGCCGCCAGCAGCCCGGCGTGCCGGCGCACCAGCGGGTCGCGGATGACGTCGTGGTGCGAGGTCATCGCGCCGATGACCAGCGTGCCGGCCTCCTCGCGGATCCCGCGCAGCTCCGGGATCCGGCCGATGTCGACGACCAGTTCGGGGAAGGCGAGCCGCAGCCGGAGCAGGGGCAGCAGGCTCTGGCCGCCGGCCAGCACCTTCGCGTCCTCGCCCGCGTCCGCGAGGGTGCGCACGGCCTCGTCGACGCTCGCGGGCCTCACGTAGTCGAATGCCGGGGGAATCATGCCGACGCCTCCTCACCGGAGCGGGCGGACCGAGCCGGGGCCTGGGCGGATCGAAGGGCTTCCCAGACCCGCTGCGGTGTGCAGGGCATCCGCACCTCGGTCACTCCGAGAGGGCGCAGCGCGTCCACGATCGCGTTGACGACGGCGGGCGTGGAGGCGATGGTCCCCGACTCTCCGACTCCCTTGGCACCCAGGGGATTCGAGGTCGCCGGAGTCTCCGTACGGGCCGTCACGAACTCGGGCAGGTCGACCGCCGAGGGCACGAGATAGTCGGCCATCGTGCCCGAGACGAGGTTGCCCTCGTCGTCGTACACGGCCTCCTCGTACAGCGCCTGCGCGATGCCCTGCGCCAGCCCGCCGTGCACCTGCCCCTCGACGATCATCGGGTTGATGACACTGCCGACGTCGTCGACACAGACGTACGAGCGGATGGTGGTCCGTCCGGTCTCGGTGTCGACCTCGACCGCGCACAGGTGGGTGCCGTGCGGGTAGGAGAAGTTGTCCGGGTCGACCAGGTGCTCGGCGTTGATGGTGGGCTCCATGCCGTCGGGCAGGTCGTGCGAGGAGAACGTCTCGAAGGCGACCTCCTGGATGGTCCTGCGCGCCTCGGGCGAGCCCTTCACGGAGAACACGCCGTGCGTGAACTCCAGGTCGTGTTCGCTCGCCTCGAGCAGATGCGCGGCCACCTTCCGCGCCTTCTCCACCACCTTCCGCGCGGCGTGGTGCACCGCGGCCCCGCCCACGACGAGCGAGCGTGAGCCGTAGGTGTCCATGCCCTGGGGCGCCGCCCTGGTGTCGCCGTGCACCACCTCGATGTCCTCGAAGGGCACCCCCAGCACATCGGCGGCGATCTGGCTCCAGCAGGTCACATGGCCCTGCCCGTGCGGGCTGGTGCCGGTGACCACCTCGACCTTTCCGGTGGGCAGCATGCGGATGCTCGCCGCCTCCCAGCCCCCGGCCGCGTACCGCAGGTCCCGCAACACCCGGCTGGGCGCGAGCCCGCACATCTCGGTGTACGTGGACACGCCGATGCCCAGGCGTACCAGGTCGCCGCGCCGGTTGCGGTCCGCCTGCTCGGCGCGCAGCTCGTCGTACCCGAAGAGCGCGAGCGCCTTGTCCGTGGCGGCCTCGTAGTTGCCGCTGTCGTAGGTCAGACCCGCGACCGACGTGTAGGGGAACTCCTCGTGCCGGATCCAGTTCAGGCGCCTCAACTCGATGGGATCCATACCGAGTTCGACGGCCAGCTCGTCCATGATCCGTTCGATGGCGTACGTCGCCTCGGGGCGCCCCGCGCCACGGTAGGCGTCGGTCGGCGTCCTGGTCGTGAAGACGCCGGTGCATGTGAAGTCGTACGCGTCCATCTTGTAGATCGCCGGGTACATGAAGGCGCCCAGGATCGGGATGCCCGGGGTGACGAGCATCAGATAGGCGCCCATGTCGGCGAGGAGGTCGACCTTGAGGCCGAGCAGCCTGCCCTCGCGGGTGGCGGCGATCTCGATGTCCTGGATCATGCCGCGGCCGTGGTGGGTCGCGAGATAGCCCTCGGAGCGCGACTCGGTCCACTTCACGGGCCGCCCGAGGCGCCGCGCGACGGCCAGGGCGAGGGCCTCCTCGCCGTACACCTGGAGCTTGGAGCCGAAGCCGCCGCCGACGTCGGGAGCGATCACGCGCAGCTTCTGCTCGGGGATGCCGGTGACGACGGCGAGCATGATCCGCAGGATGTGCGGGATCTGCGTGGCCGAGTAGACGGTGTACTCGCCGGAGGCCGCGAGCGGGGTGACCACGACGGCGCGCGGCTCCATGGCGTTGGGGATGAGCCGCTGCTGGAGGTAGCGGCGCTTCAGGACGACGTCCGCGCGCTCCCGCACGGCCGCGTAGCTCTCGCCGGTGGCCAGCGGCCAGACGTAGCAGCGGTTGGTGCCCTTGTCGGAGTGGACCAGCGGGGCGTCGTCGGCGAGGGCGGCCTCCAGGTCGAGCACCGGGGGCAGCGGTGTGTAGTCGACCTCGACGGCCTCCAGGGCGTCGGCGGCCGCGTACCGGTCGCGGGCCACGACGACGGCCACCGGGTCGCCCGCGTACCGGACCTCGTCGACCGCGATCGGCGGGTGGTCGGGCAGGACGATGTCCTCGGTGACCGGCCAGGCGCAGGGGAGCGAGCCGAGGCCCTCGGCGAGGTCCTGGCCGGTGAACGCGGCGACCACACCGGGGCGCTCGCGGGCGGGTGCGACGTCGATCCGGTCGATCCGGGCGTGTGCCATGGGGCTGCGCAGGATCGCCAGGTGGAGCAGTCCGTTGACGTCGATGTTGTCGGTCCAGTTGGTCTGCCCGGTGACCAGACGGGCGTCTTCCTTGCGCGGCCGGGAGCGGCCGACCTCGGGTTCGACGATCTGGTCCGTCACGGCGAGACCTCCTGTCCGGAGGCGGCGAGGACCGCGCGCACGATGTTCTGGTAGCCGGTGCACCGGCACAGGTTGCCCTCCAGGGCCTCCCGCACCTCCCGCGCGGCCGGGGCCGGGTTCTCGCGGAGCAGATCCCGGGCCGCCATGATCATCCCGGGGGTGCAGTAGCCGCACTGGAGCGCGTGCCGCTCGTGGAACGCCTTCTGGAGCGCGTGCCACTCACCGTCCTGCGCCAGCCCCTGGATGGTGGTCACTTCGCTCCCGTCCGCCTGGACGGCGAGGACCGAGCAGCTCTTGACGGTCTCCCCGTCCAGGTCGACCGTGCAGGCCCCGCAGTTCGACGTGTCGCAGCCGATCGGGGTGCCGGTCAGGCCCAGGTGGTCGCGCAGGTAGTGGACCAGGAGGAGGCGGGGTTCGACCTCGTCCTCGTACGTGGTGCCGTCCACCTTCACCGATATGCGGGTCATGTGCCCTCCCGGAGAGCCAGGTGAGGGTTATCAGCCATTTTACGTGATGTGCGTCACTCTAGGTCCACATGGGGAGGGCGGCGAGTGCTGCGGCAGGGGTTTGTTGAGCGTTAATCCGTTGCTGCCGGGCCTGGCCGCCTGCTGCACTGAGGAGGACGCGTCCACCAAGATCAGGGAGCAGCAATGCGCACACCGTTCATGTCCACCCAGGAAGGAATCACTCCCACTTCAAAGGACATGACACCCGGTGCATATGCTCAACCTGGGAATCCTGGCGCACGTAGACGCCGGTAAGACGAGCCTGACCGAGCGGCTGCTGCACTCGGTCGGAGTCATCGACGAGCTCGGCAGCGTCGACGACGGAAGCACCCAGACCGATTCGCTCGCGCTGGAGCGGCAGCGCGGCATCACCATCAAGTCCGCCGTGGTCTCCTTCGCCGTCGACGACGTGACGGTCAATCTGATCGACACCCCGGGACACCCGGACTTCATCGCCGAGGTGGAGCGGGTGCTGAGCGTGCTCGACGGCGCGGTGCTGGTGATCTCCGCCGTGGAGGGCGTACAGGCGCAGACCCGGGTGCTGATGCGGACGCTCAGGCGGCTGCGCATTCCGACGCTCGTCTTCGTCAACAAGATCGACCGCGGCGGGGCGTGCCCCGAGCGCGTGCTCGACGCCGTCGCGGCGCGGCTCACGCCGGCGATCGTCCCCATGGGTGAGGTCCGGGCGCAGGGCACACGGGACGCCCGCTTCAGCCTGTTCGACGAGGCGCGGCTCGGCGCGCCGCTGCTCGACCTGCTCGCCGAGCACGACGACGGGCTGCTCGCCGCGTATGTCGAGGGCCGGGTGTCGTACGACCTGATCCGCACCGCTCTGGTGCGGCAGACGGGGCAGACCCTGGTGCATCCCGTGTTCTTCGGCTCGGCCGTGACGGGCGCGGGGGTCGATGAACTGATCGCGGGGATCAAGGAGTTGCTGCCCCGCGCCGAGGCGGATGTCGACGGCCCGGTCTCGGGCAGCGTGTTCAAGGTCGAGCGCGGGCCCGCCGGGGAGAAGGTCGCGTACGCCCGGATGTTCTCCGGGACGCTACGGACCCGCGACCGGCTGCCGCTGGGCGACGGTGTGGAGGGCAGGGTCACGGCGATCAGCGTCTTCGACCGGGGTGCGGCGGTGCGTGAGCAGTCCGTGGCCGCGGGGCGGATCGGCAAGCTCTGGGGCCTCGCGGACATCCGCATCGGCGACACCATCGGTGTACCCCGGAAGTCGTCGGCCGGCGAGCACCACTTCTCGCCCCCGACCCTCGAAACCGTCGTCGAACCCCGCCGTCCGACCGACAAGGGCGCACTGCACGGCGCCCTCACCCAACTGGCCGAGCAGGACCCGCTGATCGATCTGCGCCAGGACGAGACGCGGGGGGAGATCTCCGTGTCGCTCTACGGAGAGGTGCAGAAGGAGGTCATCCAGGCGACTCTGGCCGATGAGTTCGGCATCGACGTCCTGTTCCGCGAGACGACACCGCTGTGCATCGAGCGGCCCTGCGGCAGTGGCGCGGCGGCCGAGTTCATCAAGAAGGACCCCAATCCCTTCCTCGCGACCGTCGGGCTGCGCATCGATCCGGCCCCGGTCGGCTCCGGGGTGCGGTTCCGGCTGGAGGTCGAGCTCGGAGCGATGCCGTACGCGTTCTTCAAGGCGGTCGAGGACACCGTGAAGGAGACGCTCGCGCAGGGAATCCACGGCTGGCAGGTGACGGACTGCACGGTCACCATGACCCACTCCGGCTATTGGCCCCGGCAGAGCCACGCCCACCAGGGTTTCGACAAGAGCATGTCCAGCACGGGCGCCGACTTCCGGAGCCTGACCCCGCTGGTGGTGATGGACGCGTTGCGAGCCGCGGGCACCCAGGTGTACGAGCCGATGCACCGCTTCAGGCTGGAAGCCCCGGCGGACACGCTGGGTGCGGTGCTGCCGGTGCTGGCGAAACAGGGAGCCGTCGCGGGGACCACCGAGCTGCGGGGCACTTCGTGCGTGCTGGAGGGCCGGATCCCGGTCGCCCGGGTTCATGGGCTGGAGCGGCAACTCCCCGGGCTGACCCGCGGTGAGGGCGAGCTGGAATGCGCCTTCGACCACTACGCGCCCGTCCTGCGGGGCACGGTCCCCGACCGGCCGCGCACCGACCTCAACCCGCTGGACCGGAAGGAGTATCTGCTGAACGTGACGCGGAGGGTCGGGGCCTGAGCCCGCACCCCGCGACGCGTCTCCCAAATGATCCCCAAAAGCTGAAACTTACTCTGGAGTCAGAAGTATTGACGCCTTCTTGCGCACCCGCGACTGTTGTGGACATGTCGAAGTTACGTGCGCGTCTGCTCGGCGTCCTTGTGCTCCTCACCGGCTTCCTCTCGGCGGCGGGCGCCCAGCCCGCCGCCGCGGACGGACTCCCCGACTCCCTGTGGTTCGACGCCCCGGCGGCGGCCACCCTCACGGTCGACAAGGGCCGATTCCTCGACGGACTCGGCCGCGAGGTCGTCCTGCGCGGCTACAACGTCTCCGGCGAGACGAAACTCGAAGAGAACAGCGGCCTGCCCTTCGCGTCGGTCGCCGACGCCAAGAAGTCCGCGACGGCCCTGCGGGCCCTCGGCGGCGGCAACTCCGTGCGCTTCCTGCTCTCCTGGGCCCACGCCGAACCCGTACGCGGCCAGGTCGACTCCACCTACCTCGCCGCCGCCACCGACCAGATACGCGCCTTCCTCGACGCCGGAATCCGCGTGTATCCCGACTTCCACCAGGACCTCTACTCCCGCTACCTCTTCAACTCGGGCAGCTGGTACACCGGAGACGGGGCCCCCAAGTGGGCCGTGGACGCCGGAAACTATCCGAGCGAGTCCTGCGGGATCTGCCTCTTCTGGGGTCAGAACATCACCCAGAACGGGGCGGTGAAGCAGGCACAGTACGACTTCTGGCACAACGCGTACGGCGTCCAGGACGCCTTCCTCACCACGGCCCAGGCCACCATGACCTACGTCAGACAGCACCTCACCACCGCCCAGTTCGCGGGCCTCGTCGGCTTCGACCCGTTCAACGAGCCGTACGCGGGCACCTACGACTCCGGGCAGACCAGCCGCACCTGGGAGCGGGACCTGCTCTGGCCGTTCTATGTGAAGTTCCGGGCCCGGATGGACGCGGCCGGCTGGCAGGACAAGCCCGCCTTCGTCGAAGCCAATCTCTTCTGGAACTCCAACATCGACTCCCAGAAGCAGGAGGGCGGCCTGCTCGACGCGGGCACACTCGGCCCGCGCTATGTCTTCAACACCCACTTCTACGACCAGAAGGCCATCTCGGGCATCCTCATGTGGGGCAACGCCGAGGACGGCCAGTACGCCACCGACTTCGGGACGGTCCGCGACCGCGCCTCGGCCGCGGGGACGACGGCGATCGTCAGCGAGTTCGGCCATCCGCTGTCGGGAACGGTCGCCGGCAAGGCCCCGACCGTCGACAAGGCGATGTACCAGGCCCTCGACTCCCGCCTCAAGGGCGCCACCTGGTGGACCAAACCGGCGTCCTCCGGCCCGGTGCTCTCCGGCAACCAGTGGCAGTGGGACATCTACAACGGCCGCCATCACGAGCTGATGAACGGCAACGCGAGCAAGGTTCTCACCTCCGGCGACGCCTGGAACGACGAGGACCTCTCCGCCGTACGCCTCGACGACTCCGGCACGGCCGTCCTGCGCCAGGACGCCCGCCTCCTCGACCGGCTCTATCCGAGCGCGACCTCGGGCAGCACGGTCGCCTTCACCTACGAGGACCGCTCCCGGGACGGCTCCACCACCCTGACCTGGAACCCGGTTCCGTCGTCCCTGCCGCACGTCTCCCAGCTGGTGGGATCGGGCCAGTACGGGCTGCTCCTGTGGCGCTCGGGCGGCGGCAGCGCTCCCACCGAACTCCATCTCCCGGCGTCCTTCCCGACCGCGACCACGACGGTGGTCTCCGACCTCGGGGCGACGATCTCCCCACCCGCGTACTCCACGACCACCCCGATCGCCGTGGCCCCCGAGCCGGGCGGTACCGGAAGCCGCCGACTGCTGCTCACGGCACCGGACTCGGGGACCCTGCACTACGCGCTGGTCACGAACGGGGCGACGGCTCCGTCCGCCGACCTGCTGAGCGCGGCCCGCTCAGAACTGACCTCGTGGGCCGCGACGGCGGTCAACTAGTCGAAGAACCGGTCCAGTTCGCCTCCACATGGCCGAGGCGAACACGCTGGGGATGGTCGCCGACCGGCACCGACACCGTCTTCTGCCCCGTGGCGAAGTCGATGGCGGTGACCTGGTCGGCGCCGCTCTCGGAGACGATGCAGTCCTTGCCGTCACCGCTGACGGTCGCCCAGTACGGCTTCGAGGCGGTGACGAGCGGACCCTCCTGGAGGGTGGTGCGGTCGACGACGGTCGCGTAGTCGTCCATCGTTCCCGCGACACACAGCTTGGTGCCGGAGGGGTTCATCGAAATTCCGTGGTGGCGCGAGTCGTTGACCCAGGTGGTGCGGTCCGTGCTGGTCGCCGGGTTCATCGGCAGGGTCTTCACCCGGGTGATCCGGTCGGTGGCCACGTCGTACTCCAGGAAGCCGTTGAAGAACGACACCTGGAAGTACAGCTTGGACTCGTCGGGGCTGAAGACGGCGGGCCGGACCGCGTCGGAGAAGTCGGTGAGGCCGATGGCGTCCAGCCGCTGGCGCATGTCGATCACCTTGACCTGCTTGTAGGTGGTCGCGTCGACGACGGTGATGTGCCGGTCGCCCTTCGTCCAGTCCTGCCAAGGGGCGTCGAGCGAGGTGTTCACATCGCCGATCGCCATGTTCCAGATGTACTTGCCGTCCCGCGTGAAGATGTTCTCGTGCGGCTTGTCGCCGGTGCCGAAGGAGCCCAGCTGCTTACCGGTGTTGATGTCGAGCACGTGCACGGTGTTCGCGGTCGACGCGGAGACCGCGACGCGGGTGCCGTCGGGGGAGACGGCCATGTGATCGGAGCGGTAACCCGACACGGGGAAACGCCAGTTGATCTTGTCGGTGGCGAGGTCGATCGAGACGACATCGGCGAAGCTGGGGCGGGAGACGACCACCGACTTGCCGTCGGGCGTGGAGTACATGTCGTCCACGAGCTGGTCGTGGCCCTCGCCGACGCCGTTGCGGATGGCCAGGAAGTAGATCCACTTGATCGGATCGGCGTTGATCTCCGCCATCCGTGCGTCCTTGTCCGGGACGACGTTGATCCGGCCGATCTTCGCGAAGTCACCGGTGGACTTGATCACGTCCGCGGTGCCGTCCCAGTTGTTGCCCACGAACATCACTTCGCGCAGGTCGGCTGCGGCGGCCTGCGCGGCGCTCTGCGCGGAGGCCGCGGTCGCCGTACCGCCGAGCGTGAAGGTGAGAGCGACGGCGGCGGCGAGCGTACAGAGGTGCCTGGGTCTGAGGACAGACATGGTGGGTCCCTTGTCGTAGGCGGGGGGTGCGGGCTCCGAAGACTCTGAACACGACTGAGTTCAGAGGTGACTTACTGGAAAGTAAGGAGGGGGCGCCCCTCTCCACAAGGGTCCGTGCACGACAAAATCGTCCTAGGGGCGAACGGTTCGTCCCAGTGGCGAGGGGGGAACACGTGGCGGGCAGGCTCAAACAGCCGACCGGCCGTTACGGAGGCAGGACCGCCGCGGAACGGCAGGCCGAGCGGCGCTCGCGCTTTCTGACCGCCGCGCTCCAACTCTTCGGCGACGGCCCGGGGTTCAGATCCACGACCATTGCGGCGCTGAGCGAGGCGGCGGGACTGTCGACGCGTCAGTTCTACGAGGAGTTCCGCACCCTCGAGGACGTGCTGGCCGCCCTCCACCTCCAGGTCAACGACTGGGCCGAGGAGGCGGCCCTCGCCGCCCTCACCGACGCGCAGGACCTGCCGCTCGCCGAGCGCGCCACCGCGATCTTCCGCGCCTATGCCGCGAACGTGACGGCGGACCCGCGCCGCATCCGCATCACCTTCGTCGAAATCATCGGCGTCAGCCCGCGCATGGAGGAGCAGCGGCTCGCCCGCCGGGCCCGCTGGGTCGAGTTCATCTGCGCCGAGGCGAACGCGGCCGCCGCCCGAGGTGAGGCGGTGCCGCGCGACTACCGGATCGCGGCCGCCGCCTTCATCGGCAGCGTCAACGGCCTGCTGCACGACTGGCGCGCCGGCTGGGTGGACGCGACGCTCGACGAGGTGGTCGAGGAACTGGTCCGACAACTGCTGGGGATCCTGCGACCGGCGGGATGGTGCCCGGAGCCTCCGTGACGTGACCTCGCCGTGGGTGCCGGTCGAGAGTCGAGGTGTCCCCTCGAACCCGGCGGTGAGCCCCTGGAGATCCACCGCCGGGCTCGGGACCGCGCGCCGTTCCCGTTCCCACGGCGCGGCGGGGCCGCCTCCGCGCGCGACCGTGGGCTTGCGCGGTCCGAGGGCCCAGGGGTGGAGATGTGAACACGGTTGCTCCCTGGGCACCGTCCGTCCTGTCCGACCGGGACCCGCCGCGTAGTCGTGTGCGTGCCGAACATCGCGCCTTGGTCGGTACGAGGACGACATCAACAAGTTCCGCGGCGAAGCGCACCGCATTCTGGATGAACTGGGTGGTGAAGAGCCCTACTTGTCGGTGATGCGGAATCTGGTGGACGACTCGTCCAGGATGCTTCTGCGCGCCGGTCTCGCTCCCGAGGTCACCGTCGGCTGACCGAGACGACGGTCATCAGGGTGAGAGCGGTACCGAGGAGGAACCCGGCACACAGGCGTCGACGCAGGGCGTGGTACGTCGCCTCGTATTCGGCGCGCAGTTCCCGGCCGCGTCGTGCCGTCCGTTCCCAGGAGCGGCGGGTGAGGGCCAGGTAGGTGTCCGTGAAGCGTTCCTCGAGCTCCTCGCGTTGGGTGTCCGTCAGCCACGCCAGGGAACGGCTGAGACGAGCCGCTTCCGCCCGGCCCTCGGCCTTGGTGGCCTCGATGAGCAGATGGCCCTCCAGTTCGTCGATGAGTGCCCGCGGGGCCGGCGGGCGGTCGTCCATGGTCGTCATCGCAGTTCCTTCCGGGGCGTCTCCAGCTGCGCGGCCGCTGCCGTGATCTCCGGGTGGTGCAGGTCGAAGGCGGGGGACTCGCTGCGGATGCGCGGCAGGGTGAGGAAGTTGTGGCGCGGCGGCGGGCAGGACGTGGCCCACTCCAGTGAGCGGCCGTATCCCCACGGGTCGTCGACCTCGACCTTCTCGCCGTACTTGGCGGTCTTCCAGATGTTGTAGAAGAACGGCAGCAGGGAACTGCCGAGGAGGAAGGAGAAGATGGTCGAGAGGGTGTTGAGGGTGGTCAAACCCTCCACCGCCAGGTAGTCGGGAATGCGGCGCTGCATACCGTTCGCACCCAGCCAGTGCTGCACCAGGAACGTGCCGTGGAATCCGACGAACAGCGTCCAGAAGGTGATCTTTCCGAGGCGCTCGTCGAGCATCTTGCCGGTGAACTTCGGCCACCAGAAGTGGAATCCGGAGAACATCGCGAACACGACCGTACCGAAGATCACGTAGTGGAAGTGCGCCACCACGAAGTACGAGTCCGAGACGGGAAAGTCCATCGGCGGCGAGGCGAGCATCACACCGGTCAGACCACCGAAGACGAAGGTGATCAGGAAGCCGGTGGCCCACAGCATCGGGGTCTCGAAACTCAGCGACCCCTTCCACATCGTTCCGATCCAGTTGAAGAACTTCACACCCGTCGGTACCGCGATCAGGAACGTCATGAAGGAGAAGAACGGGAGCAGTACGCCACCGGTGACGTACATGTGGTGCGCCCACACGGTCACGGACAGACCGGCGATCGAGATCGTCGCGGCGATCAGGCCCATGTAGCCGAACATCGGCTTGCGGGAGAACACCGGGATGACTTCGGAAATGATGCCGAAGAACGGCAGCGCGATGATGTACACCTCTGGATGGCCGAAGAACCAGAAGAGGTGTTGCCATAGCAAGGCTCCGCCATTTGCGGCGTCAAACACATGCGCACCGAATTTTCGGTCCGCCTCCAGCGCGAACAGGGCGGCGGCGAGCACGGGGAAGGCCAGCAGTACCAGGACACCCGTGAGCAGCACGTTCCATACGAAGATCGGCATGCGGAACATCGTCATGCCGGGGGCGCGCATGCAGATGATGGTGGTGATGAAGTTGACCGAGCCGAGGATCGTGCCGAAACCGGAGAGAGCCAGACCCATGATCCACATGTCGGCGCCGACACCCGGTGAGCGGACCGCGTCCGACAGCGGCGCGTACGCGAACCAGCCGAAGTCGGCCGCGCCCTGAGGCGTCAGAAAACCGCCCACGGCGATCAGCGAGCCGAGGAGATAGAGCCAGTACGCCAGCATGTTCAGCCGAGGGAACGCCACGTCGGGCGCGCCGATCTGCAGCGGCATGATCCAGTTCGCGAAACCGGCGAACAGCGGCGTCGCGAACATCAGCAGCATGATCGTGCCGTGCATCGTGAACGCCTGGTTGAACTGCTCGTTCGACATGATCTGCAGCCCAGGCCGGGCGAGCTCGGCGCGCATCAGCAGCGCCATCACCCCGCCGACGCAGAAGAAGCCGAACGCCGTGACCAGATACAGCGTGCCGATCGTCTTGTGATCCGTGGTGGTCAGCCACTTCACCGCGGCGAATCCAGGACGCCGCGCACGCGTGGGAAGGGCTGCGGGTGGCGTCGTGACTGTGGTGCTTTCCATGCCCCGCCTGTGTCCGGCGCCGGGCCCGCTGTCACACTTGAGTGAAGCGACGAGCGTCACACCGACACCTGTGACGATCGCGCACCTGCCGGACACATATGGACCATGAGCAACGACGAGACCTTCGCCGCTGCCTATCGCGAGCACTACTGGGCGGTCAGCCGCTATGTGGCGAGGCGACTGGACGGCCGGAGCAGTGATGTCGAGGAGGTGGTGGCGGAGGTCTTCACCGTCGCCTGGCGGCGCCGGTCCGACCTTCCGCCGTTCCCGCTTCCCTGGCTGTACGGGGTGGCACGCCACTGCCTGGCCAACGCCGTACGCGGTTACGGGCGCCGCCGCAGGCTCCTCGACCGGCTCGGCAACGACGAGAGCGCGCACGGCAGACAGATCGTCGACAGTCCCGACTCGTCGTCGCCGGGCGACTGGGTGCACGAGGCGCTGGCCCGGCTCTCCCCGGCCGACCAGGAGGTACTGCGCCTGACGGCCTGGGAGGAACTCGGCGTCGACGAGGTCGCCGTCGCCCTCGGCTGCGGCACCCGCGCCGCGACCATGCGCCTGCACCGCGCCCGCCGCCGGCTCAGAGCCGAGATCGACCGTATGCACGTCACCGTGGCCGCTGGCACCGCCCCGCCCGGCCGCGACACCTCGAAGGAGCACGGCCATGGCTGACGAACTCGACATCCTGCGCCGTGCCAACCCGGTGACCGCCGCCGACCCCCGCTTCCACGACCGCCCCCTCGACCAGCACGCGGAGCGTCGCCTCAACCGACTGCTGCACGGCGAACGGGACAGCGGGCGCCCCCGCCCGCTGCGCCGCTGGGTCTGGAGCGTCGCCGGCGCGGCCACCGTAGGCGTCGTCGTCCTGACGCTCACGCTGTCGGGATCGACCACCACCCCGGCCGTGGCCGCACCCCGCCCGCTGATGGTCGAGGCGGGCTCCACACCCGTACCCCTGGACCGGCTCGCCGACGCGGTGGCGGCGTCCGGCGGCTCGCTGCGGCTCGTCCAGGGCACCCACGTACAGACCTGGAGCATGGGCATGGGGCCCGGGGCCCGGCCGCCGATCACCGTCCCCGAGGAACGCGTGGTCCGCTGGAAGGCCGACGACAGCCACACGGAGCTCGTCGTGGCGACCGACCCCCGCCACCCGGGCAGGCCGGTCCTCACCGACGCCGACCCCGCCCCCCGCACGGTCGAGGACGGGCACGTCCTCAGCAGGCAGACCTACCCGCCGAGCTGGAGCGACGCCCCGCCGGTGGCCCCGCCGCCGCGCGACGCCGAGCGGCTGCGCTCCTACCTCGAGGAGATCGACCTCAGGGGGGCGATGGACACCTCCGGACTCCTCGACGCCGTCGGCGAGTTGCTGAACAACTGGACCCTCGGCACCCGCGAGGACGCCGCGCTGGTCCGTGTCCTCGCCGACGCGAAGGGGCTGCGCCCGGCCGGAGCGGTCACCGACCGGCTGGGCAGGCAGGGGCAGGCGTACGTGTACGACGACGCCGCGCACTCCACGCGACGGATGCTGATCCTCGACCCGAGGAGCGGCGCCGTACTCGGGATCGAGGACACCGTCACCAAGGACGATCCCGAGTACGGGGTCAAGGCCGGGGACGTGATGTCGTACAGCGCGTGGATGCGCTGAGCGGCCCGAAGCCCGGTGAGCGGACCGAAAACGCCGCAAGCGACGTCGAAATGCCTTACCGGAGGCCGAGTTGGCGCTCGGCCCCGGTCACGGTCTGCTCCAGCAGGACCGCGATCGTCATCGGGCCGACACCGCCCGGCACCGGCGTGATCAACCGGGCCCGCTCGCGGGCGGTGTCGAAGTCGACGTCGCCGACGTTCCCGGGGTTGTAGCCCGCGTCGATCACGACGGCTCCCGGCTTGATGTCCTCGCCGCGGATCAGCCGGGGCCGGCCCACGGCGGCCACCACGATGTCCGCCTCGCGCACGACCGAGGAGAGACCGGTCGTCCGCGAGTGGCAGTAGGTCACCGTCGCGTCGCGGCCGAGCAGCAGCATCCCGACCGGCTTGCCGAGGATCGCGCTGCGCCCCACCACGACGGCGCGCCTGCCGGCCGGGTCGACGTCGTACTCGTCGAGGAGTCGCATGATGCCGCCCGGGGTGCAGGACACGAAGCCCGGCAGCCCGAAGCTCATCGCCGAGTACGAGCTCAGCGTCACCCCGTCGACGTCCTTCTCCGGCGCGATGGCCTCGAACGCGGCGCGCTCGTCGATGTGCGGCCCGACGGGGTGCTGGAGCAGGATGCCGTGCACGGCCGGGTCGCCCGACAGCGCCTTCAGCGTGTCGACCAGCTCGGCCGTGGTGGTGTCGGCGGGCAGGGCGACGTGCCGGGACTCGATGCCGGCCTTGTGGCTGCGGTTCTGCTTCATCCGGACGTAGGTGACCGAGGCGGGATCCTCGCCGACCAGCACCGTCGCGAGACACGGTGCCGTCCCCGTGCGCCCGGTGAGTTCGGCCGCGCGCTTGGCGGTCTCTTCCACGATGCGGCGCGCGAGACCCGCGCCGTCCATGAGCTGGGCCTGGGACATGAGCTACTCCTGAGCGTCGCCGACACAATCGCCCAGGCGCGCGGCAAAGACCCGTTCGTCAGGCCGCTCCCCGGTGGTACTCCACCTCAGCGCCAGTCACGGCCCGCGACCAGAGTAGCTCGTACGATCAGCGGCCCGAGTCGGCGGCAGCGGCCGCGTCGAGCAGGCGCGTCGCACGTTCCCAGCGATCGCCGGTCCTCAACTCCCTTGCCGTGGCGCTGAGTTCGTGGCGCAGTACGACCGTACCAAGGGTAACTGCGGTGCTCGTCAGGGCAGCGAAATCAGTCATCAGGAAAACCATCCACAAGAAAACTGTTTACGGAGAGGCGCATGGAAGACGTGAAGGCGGGAGAGGCGAAGGTCGTGCACGGGCAGGCCTCGGCGGCGGACTCGGTCGACCGCCACGTCGCGGTCTGGGCGAAGGAACTCGACTGGATGGACCCGGTCAAGGAGGAGATCTTCGTCAGGCTCGCGATCCTGGCTCGGCGGGCGGCTCAGGCCCGCCGGGACATGCTCGACTCCGACGGGCTGCAGCACTGGCAGTTCAAGGTGCTGCTGATGCTGCGCAGACTCGGGCCGCCCTACGCGGCGAGCCCCTCGCAGCTCGCCGACATGCTCGGGCTGACCCGCGGCGCCCTGTCCGCGCGGCTCGGCCCGCTGGAAGGGGCGGGGCTGATCGCGCGTACGCACCACACGGCCGACCGGCGTCGCGTGGAGGTGCGGCTCACCGATGCCGGATACGCCGCATTCGAACAGCAGGCGGTGTCGGAGGACCGGGGTGAGAACGCACTGCTCGCAGTACTGACCCCAGCAGAGAAGCTGACGCTCGCAGACCTGCTGCGGAAACTGGTCGTGGCAGCCGACGCCGCTGCGGGCGCGAGCGGCCCATCGCGGCCTTCGCCGAGAAGGTCCAGGTCAGGCGAGAGTTGATCTGGACCTTCGGCCAGTTCCTTCCTACTCGTCCCATGCCTGCAGCAGCGTGTGTTCGACGATCTTGCCGTCGCGCAGCGAGACCATCGAGCTGGCGAGTACCCGCACGCCGTCCGGGTACTGGCAGGACTCGGTGAACGCGACGTGGTCGCCCTGGACGACACACTCTTCCAACTTGTGTGTCATGTCGCGGCTGTACACGTCGTTGAGCATCTCGGCGATCTCGCGTCGACCGTGTTTGACCATCGGGTGACTCGGCTGGGTATTGCGGTCGACGATGGTCATTTCCGCGTCGTCCGCGTAGAGCGACAGGAGATCCGCCGCATTGTGTCCTTCTATGCCCCGGCGTAGCGCTTCGGTGTCGAAGGCGGGGCCTGCCATGGTGCCCATGTCGACCTCCTTGGAAGGCCGCGGTCCGCCACCGAGGGGACCGCGAAGGGCCTCTCTACCGAGAGTGCTCTGCCCCACCGTTCACGGCAAGCCCAGCCGATGCGATGCGCCTCTCGGGTGAGGAGCGGGGGACAGCCGTGACCGTGCGCCGTCCGGGACTGTTGCTGCAAGCATGATCTCAACACGACGTATGGTCGCCGCCGTTGGTCTCGCCGTCGGTGTGACGGGCCTTGCCGCGCCGATGGCGTCCGCGGCCGCCGCCGAGGCTCCGGCCGCGGGGAAGCTGAACCCGATGACCCAGCTCGACGCGCTCGCCGCCAGTGGCATCCCCGCGGAGCACCAGGCCGACATCCCGCGGGTCGCCGACCAGCTGGCCGGACTCAACCGCCTGAACGACCTCAACCAGTTGCGCCAGGTCACCGACCTGGTCGCCCCTGTCACCGGACTCCTCCCGGGCCTCCAGGCCTAGGACCTGTCTTCTGGATCAGGTCTTCTGGATCAGGCCTGGGCCTGTCCCAGCCCGTGTCCGCCGCCGGCATCCCGTGCCGGGGGCGGATACGGGTCGGCGGCGGTCGAGTGAAGGAAACCTCACATGGAGAACGCGCGACGGTCCGCTCTCCTCAGCCCGCCGTCGCGAGGAACTGGGTCGCGGCCAGCTCCGCGTAGAGGGGGTCCCCGGCCACCAGTTCCCGATGGGTGCCCACGGCGCGTACGCGGCCCGCGTCCATCACGACGATACGGTCGGCCATCGTCACGGTGGACAGCCGGTGCGCGACCACCAGGACCGTGGTCGTACGGGCCACATCGGCGACCGTGTCGCGCAGCGCGGCCTCGTTCACCGCGTCGAGCTGTGAGGTCGCCTCGTCCAGGAGCAGCAGGCGGGGGTGGCGCAGCAGCGCGCGGGCGATCGCGACGCGCTGGCGTTCACCGCCGGACAGCCTGGTGCCACGGTGCCCGACGAGCGTGTCCAGGCCGCGCGGCAGCCGGGCGACCAGCCCGTCGAGCCGGGTCGTCTTCAGCACCCGGGTGACCTCGGTTTCGTCGGCCTCCGGATTGCCGAGGAGCAGGTTCTCGCGCAGGGAGCCGGACAGGACCGGGGCGTCCTGCTCCACGTACCCGATGGCCGACCGGAGCCGGGGCAGGTCCCACTCCTCCAGCGGGCGGCCGTCGACCGTGATGACGCCCGCCTCGGGGTCGTAGAATCGCTCGATCAAGGAGAACACGGTGGTCTTGCCCGCGCCGGAGGGGCCGACGAACGCGGTCATACCGCGGGCCGGGACGGCGAAGGTCACGCCGTGGTGGACGTACGGCAGGTCGTCGGCGTACCGGAAGCGGACGTCGTCGAAGGCGAGTGCGGCCGGTGCGGAGCCGGGGGCCGGCAGCGGCGCGGGCAGGGCGTCCGGTTCGGCGGGCAGCCGCAGCGCCTCCTGGATGCGGGCGAGCGCGGCGGCGCCGGTCTGGTACTGGGTGATCGCGCCGACGACCTGCTGGATCGGCGACATGAGATAGAAGACGTAGAGGAGGAAGGCGACCAGCGTGCCGACGTCGATCGCGCCGGTCGCGACCCGCGCGCCGCCCACCGCCAGGACCGTGATGAAGGCGATCTGCATCGCCAGCCCGGCCGTGTTGCCCGCGGCCGCCGACCACTTGGCGGCCCGTACGCTCTGCCGCCATGACTCCTCGGCCGCCGCGTGGACGGTCTGCTCCTCCCGGTGCTCGGCACCCGACGCCTTGACCGTGCGCAGCGCGCCGAGGATCCGCTCCAGCGAGGCGCCCATCACGCCGACGGCGTCCTGCGCCTGCTTGCTGGCCCGGTTGATGCGCGGCACGATCACGCCGAGCACCGTCCCCGCACACAGAATCACCCCCAGAGTGACGCCGAGCAGCACCACGTCGACCAGGCCCATCATCACCACCGTCGCCACCAGGGTGAGACCACCGGTGCCGATGCCCACGAGCGAATCGGTGGTGACCTCGCGCAGCAGCGTCGTGTCGGAGGTAATACGGGCCATCAGGTCGCCCGGTTCACTGCGGTCCACCGCCGGTATCCGCAGCCGCAGCAGATACGAGGAAAGAGCGCGCCGCGCGCCGAGCACCACCGACTCGGCGGTACGCCGCAGTACGTACGAACCCAGCGCCCCCACCGCGGCGTTGGTGACCACCAGTGCCGCCATGCCGATGAGCGCCCGCCCGATCGGCCGGTCGTGCGACAGGTCGGTGATGAGCCCCCGCGCCACCAGCGGCAGCACCAGGCCGGTGGCGCCGGTCGTCAGCGCCAGCAACGCGCCTGCCAGCAGGGCCCATCGATGCGGTCGTACGTACCCGAGAAGCAGCCGCCAGGCGGGCGGTCCGGCGTGCGGCTCAGCGATGCTCACGGTGCTCCTAGCGGGAGTTCGGTGCGGGGCGTTCAGGCTACGTCGGCGCGGCCCCCGGACGGGAACGGGTGGCCCGCCGCGCAGGGCGTCCGCGTCGCGGACCATGGCGAGCGTCAGCGGGGCCCGTCCTTGTCGGGCGGGCGGTCGTCGAGCACGCGGACCAGTACCTCGCCCGGGCCCGGTTCGCAGTACGTCGCGTTTTCGGAGCAATCTCCAGTGCCTTTACGGAACCGTACTTGTTCGACCCGTTGACACTTCGCGCCCTGCCTACTTAGAGTCACGCCATCGTTCCGAACGTGTGACGACATTTCGAACGGTTGAAAGGCAACTTCCTTGCGCATCACCGGAGTCGGTACACACGTGGACGTAACGTCGCGGCGCAACCTGGCGTGCTTTCAGACACGCGCCGGCAACGGGATCGCGATCATGAGCGTCGGCAAGACCCGGAAGCCCCGGGCCGGTCGGCGCACCCATCGGCGATCTGTGAGGCACCAAGGCTCCTGAGCATCGACCTCGCCCATGCGATCGACGGCTTGACCAGCCGTCACATCACGCAGATCCATGGGCAGTTCACTCCCGTGGAGACGCGCACCCAAGACCCTGACGACCTCGGCGGCCATGTGCGGATCCACAAGGTCGCCGGGCTGATCCGCCGCGGCGCACCGCTCCACCTGAAGGTCACGCTGTCCAGGGCGGCCGAGATCCACCCGTACGTCGCCATCTGCGGGTACCTGAGCCTGGACACGGCACGGCCGGCTCGCGCTCGACCCGCTCGCCGGCTGCCCGGCCCGCTCCACCGCCACTTCCCCACAGGCATCAGTTACGCCGTCTCTCAACGACGAGAAGAACAAGGAACGATCACCATGCACAACCGCAGAACCGTCCTCGCCGCCATTGTCGGAGCTGCCTCCTCCGCCCTCACCCTGTCCGCCTGCGGCGGCGAGAGCAGCACGGGCAGCTCCAAGGGCGGCACCATCGGCATCGCCATGCCGACCCAGGCCTCCGAGCGCTGGATCACCGACGGCAAGAGCATCGTGAAGAACCTGCAGGGCAATGGGTACAAGGCCAAGCTGGTCTACGGCGAGAACGAGCCGGCAACCCAGGTCTCCCAGATCGAGAACCTGATCACGCAGGGCGTCAGTGCGCTGATCATCGCGGCCATCGACAACACGTCGCTGACCAAAGTGCTCCAGAAGGCGGCCGACGCCAAGATCCCGGTGATCTCCTACGACCGGCTCATCCTCGGCACCAAGAACGTGACCTACTACGCCTCCTTCGACAACGAGCAGGTTGGCCGGCTCCAGGCCCGCTACATCATCGACCAGCTCGGCCTGGAGAAGGGCAAGGGCCCGTTCAACATCGAGCTGTTCGCCGGCTCCGCCGACGACAACAACACCAAGTACTTCTTCAGCGGCGCGTTGCACCTCCTGCAGCCGTTCCTGGACAGCAAGCAACTGGTCGTCCAGTCCGGTCAGACCGCGCTCAAGCAGATCACCACCCTGCGCTGGGACGGTGCCACCGCGCAGAAGCGCATGAACTCCATCCTCGCCACGACGTACAAGAGCAGGACGGTCGACGCGGTCCTGTCGCCGTACGACGGCATCTCCATCGGCGTCCTGGCAGCGCTGAGGGCGTACAACTACGGGTCCGTCAGCAAGCCCCTTCCGGTCATCACGGGGCAGGACGCCGAACTGGCCTCGGTGAAGTCGATCATCGCGGGTCAGCAGTCGCAGACCGTCTACAAGGACAGCCGCCAGCTCGCCGAGGTCGCCGCGAGCATGGTCGACGACGTGCTCAACGGCAGGAAGCCGCAGCTCAACGACACCAGGACCTATGACAACGGTGCCAAGGTCGTGCCCGCCTACCTGCTGCAGCCCATCAGCGTCGACAAGACCAACTACGACAGCGTTCTGGTTGCGACCGGCTACTACACCGACGCCGAGCTCAAGTAGCCGTACGACACCGGCGGAACGGTACGAGTAGAGCCCCCGTCGTCCGGCGGCTCTACTGTTCGGTGAGGCCCTCGGTCGTGATGAACAGCGGGTCGATGGCCGGGTGGGGCATGGACCCGAATGGGTTGGCGGCCGCCGGAGCGGGAGGCGAGCACGTCGTGCCGGCGGGCGTCGTCGCGCGGTGTGCCCCCGGGCACGCGTCGGCCGTCGAGCCACACCAGGTGGGCAGGACCTCGGGCGCATGCGGCGCGATCCGCTCCGGATGCGGCCCCTGGAGGGGCGGATACGTGGGCGCACCATGTCTTTCGCCCACCAGGCGGTATCGCGGCAAGGGAGCCGCTGCGCCGTCCACATGTACGCCGCGGCCGGCGCGCTGAGACCCCCACCCGAGGGGGATCCGATGAACCTGGATGAAGTCCCGTACGAGCGCCGCAAGTTGTCGGCCGTTGACGCGGGCAGTTCCTTGAAGGACATGACCGGAACGGACGGGGCGGTTGCCGGCGTCTCGGCACTGGTGCCGGTCGTCGGCTTCACCATCGCCGGCTGGCAACGGCGTCGCAGACGAGCTCTCGCTATCACCTTGGTCGCGGTGCAGGCGGCGAGGGTCTTCACTATCCGCCGTAGCCGCCGCGGAGGGGCTCTCGCTGCGCGCGTGTCTCACCCGTCTCGCTGACACGCCGCTGACTCCGGCCGAGCGGGTCGAAGAGAGGGGCCGGCACCATGGTGCCGGCCCCTCACACATCAGTAGCGGGGACAGGATTTGAACCTGCGACCTCTGGGTTATGAGCCCAGCGAGCTACCGAGCTGCTCCACCCCGCGTCGGATTCCTCTACCCTACGCCACTTATTCGGGCCTCGAGACCATGATCGGACGCCCGCCGCAGAGGCGGGCTGGCGGCTGGCCATTGACCGCCTGCGCACGCCACCTGGCGTTCTACCGGTCGGTTACCGGCGGGTCACACCGTAGGGTCGGTTGACGAACGTCGATCTACGGAAGGGTTCACCACCATGGCGCAGGAAGTACGTGGCGTGATCGCCCCGGGCAAGAACGAGCCGGTGCGCGTCGAGACCATCGTCGTGCCGGATCCGGGGCCTGGAGAGGCCGTCGTGAAGATCCAGGCGTGCGGGGTCTGCCACACCGACCTGCACTACAAGCAGGGCGGCATCAACGACGACTTCCCCTTCCTGCTCGGCCACGAGGCGTCCGGGATCGTGGAGTCGGTCGGCGACGGTGTCACGGACGTGGCTCCCGGCGACTTCGTGATCCTCAACTGGCGTGCGGTGTGCGGGCAGTGCCGCGCATGTCTGCGCGGGCGGCCCTGGTACTGCTTCAACACGCACAACGCCAAGCAGAAGATGACGCTCAAGGACGGCACCGAACTGTCCCCGGCCCTGGGCATCGGAGCCTTCGCGGAGAAGACCCTGGTCGCCGCCGGACAGTGCACCAAGGTCGACCCCGCGGTCTCCCCGGCGGTCGCCGGGCTGCTCGGCTGCGGCGTGATGGCCGGCATCGGTGCCGCCATCAACACCGGCAACGTCGGCCGTGGCGACTCCGTCGCCGTCATCGGCTGCGGTGGCGTCGGCAACGCGGCGATCGCCGGAGCCCGGCTGGCCGGAGCGGCGAAGATCATCGCCGTCGACATCGACGACCGGAAGCTCACCACCGCGTCGAAGCTCGGCGCGACCCACACCGTCAACTCCAGCTCGACCGACCCCGTCGAGGCGATCCAGGAACTCACCGGCGGCTTCGGGGCCGACGTCGTCATCGACGCGGTCGGCCGCCCGGAGACGTACAAGCAGGCCTTCTACGCCCGCGACCTCGCCGGCACGGTCGTCCTCGTCGGCGTACCCACCCCCGAGATGAAGCTCGAACTGCCCCTGATCGACGTCTTCGGACGCGGCGGCGCCCTCAAGTCGTCCTGGTACGGCGACTGCCTGCCGTCCCGCGACTTCCCGATGCTCATCGACCTGCACCTCCAGGGGCGACTGGACCTGGGCGCGTTCGTGACCGAGACGATCGCCCTGGACGGGATCGAGGCCGCCTTCGAGCGGATGCACCACGGTGACGTGCTGCGTTCGGTGGTGGTGCTGTGATGGGCGCCCGGGTCGAACACCTCGTCACCTCGGGCACGTTCTCGCTCGACGGCGGCACCTGGGACGTCGAGAACAACGTGTGGATCGTCGGCGACGACCACGAGGCGATCGTCATCGACGCCGCGCACGACGCCGACGCCATCGCCGAGGCGGTGGGCGACCGGCGGCTGCTGGCCATCGTGTGCACCCACGCGCACAACGACCACATCGACGCCGCGCCCGCCCTCGCCGAGCGGACCGGCGCCACGATCTGGCTCCACCCCGACGATCTGCCGCTGTGGAAGCAGACCCACCCCGACCGGCTCCCCGACGCCTGGCTGCAGGACGGACAGGTGATCGAGGCGGCCGGCGCCGACCTGACCGTCCTGCACACGCCCGGCCACGCCCCGGGCGCGGTCTGCCTCTACGACCCGGGGCTGGGCACCGTCTTCACCGGCGACACGCTCTTCCAGGGCGGGCCCGGAGCGACCGGGCGCTCCTTCTCCCACTTCCCGACGATCGTCGAGTCGATCCGCGAGCGTCTGCTCACCCTCCCGGCCGACACGGTCGTCCGCACCGGTCACGGGGACTCGACCACGATCGGTGCCGAGGCCCCACAGCTGGAGGAGTGGATCGCGCGCGGCCACTGAGCGGGAAGCGGGACCACCGCGACACACCGGCGAATCACGACAGGAGATGTCCGGCTTCCGCGGGACTCTCGTGGGGACACACGGGCGAAGGCAGCCCGTGAACCCCACGAGTACGGAGGTCGGACATGGCAGGGCCGTTGGACGGCAGGGTCGCGCTGGTCGCGGGCGCGACCCGCGGAGCGGGCCGAGGCATCGCGGTGGAACTCGGTGCGGCCGGTGCCACCGTGTACGTCACCGGACGCAGCACGCGCGAGCGACGTTCGGAGTACGACCGCCCCGAGACGATCGAGGACACGGCGGACCTGGTCACCGCGGCCGGAGGCGTCGGCATCGCGGTGCCCACCGACCATCTGGTCCCCGCCGAGGTCGAGGCCCTGGTCGCCCGCATCGCGGACGAACGGGGCCGCCTCGACCTCCTCGTCAACGACATCTGGGGCGGCGAGAAGGACTTCGAGTGGGACACCCCGCTCTGGGACACCGACCTCGACCAGGGCCTCGCGCTGCTGCGCCGGGCCGTCGAGACGCACGCGATCACCAGCCATCACGCACTGCCCCTGCTGCTGCGCACCCCCGGCGGCCTCGTCGTCGAGATGACCGACGGCACCGCCGAGTACAACCACGACACCTACCGAGTCTCCTTCTTCTACGACCTCGCCAAGGCGTCCGTCCTGCGCATGGCGTTCTCCCTGGGGCACGAACTCGGCCCGCGCGGTGCCACCGCGCTCGCGCTCACCCCCGGCTGGCTGCGCTCGGAGATGATGCTCGACACCTTCGACGTGAGCGAGGAGAACTGGCGGGACGGCCTCGAGCGCGTCCCGCACTTCGCCATCTCCGAGACGCCCTCCTACGTCGGCCGTGCCGTGGCCGCGCTGGCCGCCGACCCGGACGTCGCGCGCTGGAACGGCCGGTCCCTCTCCAGCGGGCAACTCGCCCAGGAGTACGGCTTCACCGACCGCGACGGCAGCAGGCCGGATGCCTGGCGCTATCTCGTCGAGGTCCAGGACGCGGGCAGGCCGGCGGATGTGACGGGGTACCGGTGAGCTCAGGTGGGACTCACCGGTTGCAGCGGCCAGCGCGCGGAGTGGCCCGGGGGCAGCGCCAGATCGTCCCGCACGGCCGCGTAGTAGCCCTCGCGTCCGGCGCGCTGCCGCTCCAACAGTGCCTGCCACGCCCGCGGGTCACGCGTCCCCTCGCGCAGGAACTGCTCCATCTCCATCACTCCGACCACCCACGTCCGGGCCCGCTCCACCACCTGCGGACTGCCGAGGAGGATCAGCGCCTCCCCGGACGGATCCCGCGCGACGGTGGCCTCGGCCAGCAGCGGCGCGGCCTCCTCCGGGGACAAGGGGTGAGGGTGCGGGTCATTGCCCAGGTATGACGCCACCCGGTAAGTCAGAGTGACGCTCTTCTTCAGCGACCGCGCGTAGTCGGCGTACACCGCGAGCCGCCGTTCCTCCCACCGGGCCGTCCGCTCCCGGTGGAAGCGCGCCCGATCGCCCCGAACGATCGCCAGATACGAGCCGAGGGCACCGATGACCACGCCGATCAGCGCCGGAAGTTGTTGTATGAACGCGGACATGAGCGCACGGTATCCGTCATGAGGCGATTCGAGGGATACGGAGTTCTGATCACGGGCGCGGCCCGCGGCATCGGCGCGGCCACCGCCCGCCGGCTGGCCGAGGAGGGCGCTCAGGTGCTCGTCACGGACGTGGACCCGGCCGAGGCGGCGAAGACGGCCGCCTCGATCCGTGAACTGGGGGGACGGGCCGAGGAGTTGGCGTGTGACGTGGGGGACAGGGCGGCGGTGGAGGCGGCCGTCGCGAACGCCGTGGACTCCTTCGGCTCGCTCGACGTCCTGGTGAACAACGCGTACGGGTGCTCTCCCGACGCCCCGCTCTTCGAGGACGAGCCGGACGAGGTGTGGGCCCGCGACCTCGACCTCACCCTGACCGGCGCGTACCGCTGCTGCCGCGCGGCCCTCCCGCACCTGGTGGCCTCGGGCCGGGGCGCCATCGTCAACATCGGCTCGGTGAACGGCCTCCAGGACTTCGGTAACCATGCCTACAGCGCGGCCAAGGCTGGCCTCATGTCCCTCACGCGCACCCTCGCCGGGCACGCGGCGCCCCGCGGGGTACGGGTCAACCTGGTCGCGCCGGGCACGGTCCGCACCCCGGCGTGGGAGGGCCGCGACGACGATCTCGCCCAGGCGTCGGGGATCTATCCGCTCGGACGGGTCGGTGAGCCGGACGACATCGCGGCCGCCGTCGCCTTCCTCGCCTCCCGGGACGCGGCGTGGATCACCGGGACCACGCTGTGCGTCGACGGCGGCCTCACGGCGGTCAACACGGGTTTCCAGAGCGCGGTCAGGCCGTGAGGGCGGCCGACCGCAGGACGGAGAACACCCTCTCGGTGTCGGCCTTGGTCGTACGCCAGTTGCTGAAGGCGGCCCGCAGCCCCTGAGTCCCCGCGTACACGGTCGGCGTCACGTAGGCCTCGCCCGAGGCCCCGACCGCCGCCGCCAGCGCGTGCACCCGCTCCCGCGTGGGCTCCTCCGCGAGGGTGAAGCAGACGACGTTGAGCCGGACGGGCGCCAGGAGCCGCAACTCCGGTACGTCCGTGATGCGTTCGCCCAGCAGCCGGGCGAGCGCGATGTTCCGCTCGACGATCTCGCGATGCCCCTCGCGTCCGTACGCCATCAGGGAGAACCACGCCGGGAGCGCCCGCAGCCGGCGCGAGTTCTCCGGCGTGAGGTGCAGGAAGTCGGGGTCGCCGGTCGGCAGGCCCAGGTACGGGGACTCGTTGTGGAAGACGCGGACCTGGAGGTCCTGGCGGCGCGTGAACTGCACGGCCGCGTCGTAGGGGACGTTGAGCCACTTGTGCAGGTCGACACAGACGGAGTCGGCCGCGTCGAGCCCGTCGACGAGATGCGCGTACGACGGTGACAGCGCGGCGAAGCCGCCGAACGCCGCGTCCACGTGCAGCCAGAAGTCGTACCGCTCCTTGAGTGCGGCGATGGCCCGCAGATCGTCGAAGTCGACGGTGTTCACGGTTCCGGCGTTCGCCACGACGACCGCCGGGCGCCCGTCGAGCCCGTCGAGAGCGGCGGCCAGACGCTCGACGTCGACGGCCTCGCGGTTCCCGGACAGCACCGGCACCGTACGCAGCCGGTCCCGGCCGATGCCCAGCACGGACAGCGCCTTGGTGACGCTGGAGTGCGGGGAGCCGGACAGCACGTCGACCGGTCCGAGCGCGGCGGCACCTTCCCGTGACACGGACACGCCCAGCCGCTCGCCCAGCCATTCCCGCGCGATCGCCAGACCGACCGTGTTCGAGACGGTCGCACCGGTCACGAACGCCCCGCTGTGCGCCTCGCCCAGTCCGAACAGCTCGCGCAGCCAGCCCACCGTCTCCCGCTCCAGCGCGCTCGCCGACGACCCGCCGCCGCCGGACACGTTCTGGTCGTACGCACCGGTCAGCCAGTCCCCGGTGAGCGAGGCGGGCGTCGCGCCGCCGGTGACGAAACCGAGGTAGCGCGGGCCCGCGGAAGCGGAGAATCCGGGCGCCCAGCGCTCGGTGAACCGGCTCAGCGCGCCCTGCGCGCCGCGCCCCTCGGCCGGCAGCGGCTCGGGGTCGGGCACCTCGCCGGGGTCGGCGACAGGACGCCCGTCGAGTCCGCCCACCTCCCCGGCGGCGAAGTCACGGGCGGACTGCAGGAGCTCGGGAAGCCGGGAGAGATCGTCGGCGAGTGTGCGATGCATGGCGGCAGCCTAGGTCGGGCGGCGCACCCGGAGCCTGGTCCAATTCGGGGTAACTGGACTGCCCCCAATGTCACCGTTTCGTCGCAGACCGGACAGCCGTACAACGCCTGTGCCCCGACGCGGGTCTAGCAGGCGCACAACGAGGGAAACACCGGTGAACACGCAGACAGAAGGGCCTGACATGGGGCACATACGCAGACGGGGAGCCGTCGCTCTGGGCATCACCGGACTGGTCGCGCCGCTGACGCTCGCGCTGGGCACGGCGCCCGCGCAGGCCGCGAGCTGCACGACACAGACCGGCCCGTACCAGAAGCAGGTGGAGAAGTTCCTCGGCCGACCGGTCGACGGCCGGCAGTCCACCGCCGACTGCAAGGCGATCCAGGCCTTCCAGACGAAGCACGGCATCACCCCGAACGCGGGCTACGCCGGGTCCGTCACCTGGGGCGTGATGGACCTGATGAACAAGCAGAAGGCCGTCGGCAACAAGCCCAACAAGGACGGCAAGTGCCCCGTCAACAAGGGCCGCATCGCCTGCGTCAACCTGACCCTCCAGCTCAGCTGGATCCAGGACGGCAGCAGGCTCGTCTACGGTCCGGTGCCGGTCCGCACGGGACGCGACGGCTACGAGACCCGCACCGGTCTGAAGAAGATCTACTGGCGGGACATCGACCACGTCTCGACCATCTACAACGTGCCCATGCCCTACAGCCAGTTCTTCGACGGCGGGCAGGCCTTCCACTCGGTCGGCCTGAGCATGTGGAACCCGCCCGGCTCACACGGCTGCGTCAACATGACCACGACCACCGCCAAGAAGTACTGGTCGCTGCTGAAGAACGGCGACGACGTCTTCGTCTACGGCCGCAAGCCGGGCACCTGACGGCGCCCGGCCGCGCCCGGGGACGTCATCACGCCTCGGGCGCGTCCCCGAAGTCCGGGATCTCCAGCCTGACCCCACCCTGCCGCGCGGACTCGTGCGCGACGATGCCCGGCAGGGTGTAGCGGGCCGCGACCCACGCGTTCACCGACGGCGGCGTCCGGGTGTTGACCGCGGTCACGAAGTCGTCCACCAGGAAGTGGTGGCTGCCCTCGTGCCCGTTGTGCAGGTGGTCGAACTCCCGGGGGAGCCGTGCCCGGTCGTGCACGGGCGCCGACCCGGACGTGAACGCGGCCCGCAGCGCCGGCGCGATGTGCTGGAGCGAGGGATCGTCGGGCGCCAGCGTCGGCTTGGGCTCGAGCAGCTCCGTGATGTCCCGCACCCCCTTCTTGTCCTGCCAGAAGCTCACCGTCGCGAGCTGTTCCATGCTGGCGTCGGTCCCGAACAACCGGAAACGCGACTCCCGGATGTGCGAGGGATAGCCGACCCGCCGGAACTCATTCGTACGGAACGAGCCGCCGCCCGCCACCTCGAACAGCGCGGTCGCGTTGGAGAAGTCATTGCCGAACTGGCTGACCTCCTTGTCGAACACCCCGTCCCCGCGCTCGTCACGCACCCCGATCGCCGACACACTCACCGCGTGCGTCCGCCAGGCGCCGAGCACCCCGCCCACCGAGTGCGTCGGGTACAGGAGCGGGGGATAGCTGGCGGTCGCCTTCCAGTTCTCACCGCCGCTGTACTGGTAGGCCTCGTAGAACCCGAGATCCATGTCATGGACGTAGTCGCCCTCGGCGTAGAACAGCCGCCCGAAGGCGCCCTCGGCGATCTGGTTGCGGGCGTGCACCGTCGCGGGGTTGTACTGGCTGGTCTCGCCCATCATGTACGTCAGTCCGGTCGCCCGTACCGCGTCGATGATCGCCGCGATCTCGTCCCGGGTGATGGCCATCGGCACCGCGGAGTACACATGCTTGCCCGCCCGGAGCCCCTGGAGCACCAGCGGCCCATGGGTCCAGCGCTGGGTGAAGATCGCGACGGCGTCCACCGCCTTCGACTCCAGCATCGCCTCGTACGAGGGGAAGGTGCCCGACAGCCCTTCGGCGGCCGCCAGTTCGTCCGCCCGCTCGGGGAGCAGATCGGTGACGTGGACATCGCCGACGCCGGGGTGGGCGAGGAACAGCTTCGCGAACTGGCCGGAGAACTGGCCGGCGCCGACGATGCCGAGAGAGAACGTCATCTGAGCAACATCCTTCACTGGTGGAGACTTCACGGGTCGGGCTCGTCCTGGCCCCATTTACTTTTGATGCGGAACAATCAAAGCGTCAAGGGTCCTGCGTGCATCTCTTCCGGCAGGCTGTGGGGCCATAGAATGACGCCATTACTTCTGAGACAGAATAAAACCTTGTGGGAGTCCGACCCTCATGACCACACATGCCGCCGCCAGCTGGCTGCCACTGAGTCCGGGTGAGCGCGCGGTGGCGATCGAGGTGCTCGTGCGCGGACCGCTGTCGCGCAGCGAGATCGCCCGCCGCCTGAACCTGTCGGCGGGCAGCCTCACCCGGCTGACCAAACCGCTGATCGAGTCCGGGCTGCTGATCGAGGCCGCCGAGTCGGGGGAGGGGGAGGGCGCGGAGTTACGGCAGGGGCGTCCCTCACGGCCGCTGGACGTCGTGGCCGAGTCCCGCTCCTTCATCGGATTCAAGGTCACCGAGGACATGGTCTACGGCGTCGTCACCACGTTGCGCAGCGACATCGTGGCGCGTCATGACCGCCCGCTCGCCACCCACGACCCGGCCGAAGTCGCCGACCTGTTGGCGGAGATGGCCGACGGGTTCGCCCGCGCCTTTCCCGGGCCGGCCGGAATCGGCATCGGAGTCGGCGGCCGTGTCGAGAAACGATCGGTCGTCGCCGAGTCGGCCTTCCTCGGCTGGACGGACGTCCCGCTGGCCGAACTCGTGGAACTGCGCACCGGGTTGCCCGTGGTCGTCGAGAACGACGTCGCCGCCCTCGTGGAGGCCGAGAGCTGGTTCGGCGCCGGCCGCGGACTCGACCGCTTCGCGGTCCTCACCATCGGCGCCGGGATCGGCTACGGCCTCGTCCTCGGCGGCAGCCGGGTCGCCTCCGCCGAGGACGGGCGGGGCGTGGCCCGCCGCTGGCTCGTGAACCCGTACGGCCCCCTCACTCCCGAAGGGGAACGCGGCAGCGCCATCTCCCTCCTGGGCATCCCCAGCATCCGCTACCAGGTCCGCGCCGCCACCGGCGAGGACCTGACCTACGAGGAGATCCTCGCCCGTGCCGCGGCGGGTGACCCCCTGCCGGCCCGCGTCCTCGACGAGGCGGCCCGCGCCCTCGGCACCCTCGTGGCGCAGATCGCCAACTTCGCCATGCCGCAGAAGATCCTGCTCGCCGGAGAGGGCGTCGGACTCCTCGACGTGGCGGGCCCGGTCGTGGAGGAGACGATCCTCACACACCGCCACCCACAGGCCGATCCGGTCAATCTGGAGACGAAGGTCTCCGACTTCCACGACTGGGCGCGCGGGGCCGCGGTGCTGGCCATCCAGGTGCTGGTGCTCGGTGCGGGGGAGGGACGGTGAGCAGGTGCGAAGGGTGATCCCACGTCGGACGAGTGATCAGGTTCACGGTCCGTAATGTCGCGAGGTGCACCTTTACTCACATCGCCTTCACGCCAAGGCCCGTATGCTTCACACCATGTCCACCACTCCTGGAACCGACTCCGTGCGGTCCGCCGCCGATGTCAACGAGGAGATCCGGGCCCTCTGGTTCCGGGCAGGTGGGACGCTGAGCATGGAGGAGCGCCGGGAGTACCAGCGGCTCGTCCTGGAGTGGGCGGAAGCCGCCCCCCAGTCGCCCACACAGGCGGCCTGATCTCGCTCGGCCGCCCCGCGAGCCCGTGACGAACGGGGCCTGACTCCTCTGCGAGTCTCGGCCCCGTTCCCCGTCCGCCGCTGCGGCCTCAGCCCCAACTCTGCGAGTACTGCCGCCGATAGCGGTTGCGGTCCTGTTCCGTACGGATGTAACGCGTGGCGACCAGCGCGATGATGCTGCCGGCGATGACCAGCAGCCCCGGGCCGATGTTCTGCGGGTCCGTGAGGCGGGCCAGGAGCGACTCGGAGGTGCCCCCCACTGCCTGGACCGAGCCCGGTGCGGCGGATCCCGGCACGGCCGCCGTGCCCTGCGAGGCCGCGGGAGCGGAGGAGGACTGGGCGGTGGCTCCCGCCGCGCCCTGGGCCGCGGCCCCCGGTCCGGTCAGTTTCACCCCAAGTGCCGTGAGGGCCTTGGTGATCGGCTGGAAGAACGTCGTACCTCCCGCGGTGCAGTCCCCGTTGCCCCCCGAGGTCACGCCGAGCGCGATGCCCTCGGAGAACAACGGCCCGCCGCTGTCGCCCGGTTCGGCGCACACATTGGTCTCGATCAGACCGGTCACGGTGCCCTCGGGGTAGTTGACCGTCGCGTTGAGAGCCTTCACCTGACCGTCGTGGAGTCCACTGGTACTGCCGCTGCGGAAGACCCGCTGGCCGACCGTCGCATCGGCGGTGCCGATGATCTGGACGCCCTTGCCGCCCCCGATCGAGACGACGTTGTTCCCGGTGTCGTTCTCGCCGTTGTTGTACTGGATGAGGGAGAAGTCACTGCCGGGGAACGCCGTGGTGATCGTCTGCCCCAGCTGCTTGGTGCCCTGGTTGTCGCCGAACCAGACGGAGCCGGCCGGCCCGCAGTGCCCGGCCGTCAGGATGAACTCGTTGCGCCCGTTGGTCACGTTGTAGCCCGCCGAACAGCGCCCGCCGGTCGAGAACATCGGCAGGGCGGCGTTGAGCCGCGTGGTGAACGTGCCCTCGGTCCGCTCCATGCGGACCGAACTGCCCATGCTCTCGGCGAGCTTCTTCATCCGGGACCAGTCGGCGGCGGAGACGGTGCGGTCGGCCTGCACCACCACCTCGTTGTTGACATAGTCCATGGCCCAGGCGGTGCCCGCGACCCGCGGCGCCGCCTTGAGCGCCTTCGTCACGGACTTGAGGTCCTCCATGCTGTGGCTCACGACCTTGGGGCGTGCGCCCGCCTTCTTCACCTCGGCCGCCGCGGCCGAGTCGGTCACCGCGACCACGGGGCGCCCGTCGGCGGCGATCCAACTGCCCGCCGTGCGCGAGGCACCCAGGGTCGACACCAGACCCGCGCCCTTGCCCGCGGCGGCCAGAGTGGCGCTCTGCGGGGCACGTGACGCGGCGGACGGCTCGCTCGCCATGGCGTGCGTCACCATCAACCCTCCGCAGAGGACCCCGCCGACGGCCGCGAGCCGCGCCCCCCGTCGGACGATCCGTCGTCGTGCGTGCCTCATGCATGGGCTCCCGAAGCCGTACGGTGCGGCGTCGACGCCGCCGGGGCTCCGGTCGTGAGCCCTCCTTCCATACGCGCGCCCGTGTCCTCGCGTTCACCCTCGGCCGTTCTCCGGTTCAAGGTTTGCCACCCGCTCCGCCGAACACGACCACTTCCGCCGGTTCATCCCCTTTGTTCGGCACCGCCGGGCCGGTGATTCGAGGCCTGCCATGATGGGCGCATGCGCGTGCTGATGCCGGTCCCCGACCGCGACTTCGACGTCACCGAGGTGTCCGTTCCCTGGCGGATCCTCACCGATGCGGGGCACGAGGTCGTGCTCGCCACCGAGCACGCGGGCACCCGGCCTGCGGCGGACCCACGACTGCTGACAGGGGTGCTCTTCGGACAACTGGGCGCCGCGGAGGAGCCCCGGCGGTTCTACGAGCAGCTCACCGGGTCACCGGAGTTCACCAGCACCGTCTCCTGGGCCGAGGCCGAGGCCGACGTCGTGGAGTACGACGGCCTGCTGCTGGGCCGGATCGAACTCTGGCCCAGCACTCCACCCTTCAGGGTGAAGGTGTAGGGCAGCCTGCCCGTAGCGGCCGGGAGGGCCGCAGCACCACGTTACGGTAGTCAGGTCCAACACCGTAGGTGTTGGACCTACCGCCGGACGGGCGGGAAGTCAGGCCTGCGGAGGCCTTGTCAGACTGACCTTCACCGGTCGGCAGGGGCCCGTGAAACAGGAACCCAAGGTGGTACCGCGTAGTGGTACGGACCGGAATCTCCTGCTCCGGGCAGGAGAGGGCGTCAATACCGCACCTATCCGGTGTATGTCGAGGACGAGGTCAGGGCGGCCCTCACCGTCCCGGCCACGTTCCCCGCACCCTCACCCGGCGCGGCACCGCCACCGACGACACGGACGCGTTCGTCGTCGAGGACGGCCGCTACCTCTCGGCCCGCTGGCCCGGTGACGCCTACCTCTTCGCCCGCCGCTACCTCGCTCTGCTGGGTGGCACGGCCGAGTGATGCCTAACGGCTCAGTCGGGCGGCGACCTCCTGCGGACTCAGGTACCTGTCGGTGTGCTCGAATTCCCGCAGGGTCCCCTTGCGGTCGGCGAGGAAGCCGGTGCGCACGAAGTCGTCGCCCGCGACCGCGTTGAGGAACCAGTTGACGCCCGTACGGAACCGGGCCGTGCCCGTGCGCAGCGCGTAGAGGTGGTATCCACGGGCCACGACCTGCGCGGGCACGCCCCTGAGACCGATACCGAGCGGCTTGGACACCGCGTCGTGGCCGCCGAGGTCGACGACCAGACCGAGGTCCTTGTGCTTGTATGGCGTCATGGGCTGCCCCCGCAGCAGCGCCGCCAGGTTCTTCGCCGCGTGCCGGCCCTGCCGGGCGGCGTGCTGGGCGGTCGGCGGGCAGTACGAACCGTCGGCCCTGGCCAGGTCGGGTACGGCGGCCGCGTCGCCCAGGGCGAAGACCCCGTCCAGGCCCGGCACCTTGAAGTTCGGCTCGACGAGGACCCGGCCGCGTACGGTCTCCGCGCCCAGCGAGTCGACCAGCGGACTCGCCGCGACACCGGCCGTCCACACCAGCGTCCGCGACGGCAGGACCCGGCCGTCCGTGAGAGTGATCTTGCCTTCCGTGACCGAGGCGACGGTCGTCTCGAGGGAGATATGCAGTCCGCGCTTGCTCAGCAGACGCATCGCACTCGCCCCGAGCTTGTCACCGAGCTCCGGGAGCAGCTTGGGGGCGACGTCCACCAGGTGCCACTTGATGAGCGCGGGATCGATGCGCGGGTGGTAGCGCTTCGACGCGGCGGTGGTCAGGCGCTGCAGACAGGCCGCGGTCTCGGCGCCCGCGTAACCGCCGCCGACCACCACGAACTGCAGTCGCGCCGCCCGCTCGTCCTCGTCCGAGGTGGCCGCCGCCAGGTCGAGTTGCGCGATCACGTGGTCGCGCAGATACACGGCCTGGGCGAGCGTCTTCATCCCGCGCGCCTCGTCGAGGAGGCCGGGGATGTCGAAGGTGCGGGTCACGCTGCCCGGGGTGAGTAGCAAGTAGTCGTACGACAGGTCGACGAACTCTCCTGTGATCTTGCGTACGACGCACCTCTTGGACGTGGGATCCACGCCGACCACCCCGCCCGGCAGAAACGTCGTGCGGCGCAGGATCCGGCGCAGCGAGGGGGCCACGGACTGCGGGGTGACGACACCGGCGGCGACGTGCGGCAGCAGCGGCAGGTAGAGCTGGTAGTCGGTGGGGCTGACCAGGGTGATCCGGGCGTCACCCGGCTGAAGCGCGTGCTCGAGCCCGCGTGCGCATTCGACACCGGCGAACCCGCCGCCGACGATCACGATGTTCGGTGCATCCATCCGAGCTGCCTCCTTCGTGGGCCGACATCGCGGCCCGCCGCCGGTGGCACCCAGGGTCACACGGGATGACCCTGGGTGCCACCCCGCGTAAGGGGGGGGGCGGCCACGAGATCTTCTACCGATCGGTAACTTCGTCTTCCCTTTTCGTACATCCTTAGGCACGATCATCTGTCCAGCGGCGAAGGTCGAGGCACCTCGCCGCTCCGACGTGAAAAGGGGACGGGCATGACAGGACGCGGTGTGGGGCGCCGGATCGGCGCGGTCTCGGCGGTCGTGGCGCTGGGCATCGGGGGGACGGTCACCGCTGCGGGGACCGCCGCCGCGGCTCCGGCCCAGACGGCGGTGACCGCGACGGTGACGACGGCCGCGGTCGGCTACGCCACCTGGCAGAGCGACGTCAAGGCGGTCATCGACCAGGCACGGCCCTACGTCGAGCAGCGCACCGCGAACGTCGCCGGGCAGAAGCTGGCCCTCGTCTTCGACATCGACAACACCACGCTGGAGACGGACTTCCACCCCTGGTACGAGCTGCCGACCCCGGCGGTCAAGCCCTCGCTCGACCTCGCCCGCTACGCGCGCTCCCGCGGCGTCGACATCTTCTTCATCAGCGCGCGCCCGGGCATCATCTCGTCCTTGACGCAGTGGAACCTGACGAGCGTCGGCTACCCGGTCTCCGGTCTCTACACGCGCGACCTGCCCGATCTGTTCGACGAGGTCAGCGCCTACAAGAGCAGCAAGCGCGCGGAGATCGAGTCGCTCGGCTACACGATCATCGCCAACGTCGGCAACAACGACTCCGACCTCGTCGGCGGCCACGCCGAGCGCACCTTCAAGCTGCCGGACTACGACGGCCAGCTGTCCTGAACGGGCGCCCTGGACTCCCGGCCGTGACTGCCTAGACTCCCCGCATGGACGACACGACGCTGGACACGCTCGGTTCGGGCAAGTTCCTGCTGATCACGAGCTATCGCAAGAACGGTACGGGAGTGGCGACGCCCGTGTGGGTGGTCCGGGACGGTGCGGCGCTCGGCGCCTGGACCAGCGCGGACTCCTGGAAGGTGAAGCGGATCCGTAACCGGGCCGACGTCCTGGTGGGCCCGTGCGACGCGCGGGGCAAGCCGACCGGCGAGCCGGTCCCGGCCACGGCGGAGATCCTCGACCAGGCCGGCTCCGCGCGCTACCGACAGCTGATCGCCGGCAAGTACGGCATCCTCGGCCGCCTCACCCTCTTCGGCAGCCGTCTGCGGCGCGGCGAGGGCGGCACGGTCGGGATTCGCATCTCCCTCACCACGTGATCGTGCGGCCGCGTCCTGTGTGACCGCACGATCACGCCCCTCGGGTGGCCGATCCGGTCCTCAGGGGGTTTCGTAGCCGGTCCAGGCGTGGAGTTTGTCGGGGTTGAGGACCATCCACAGGTCGCTGATCAGCCCGTCGTGGATGTCCAGGGCGAGGACGGCGATGGTGGTGCCGGCGATGTGGACGGTGATGCCGGGGGCGCCGTTGACGTCCTCCTCGACGAGCTCGAACTCGGATGCGTTGCGCATGAGGCCGAGGACGAGGCGGGCGACCTTGTCCCGGCCGATGACCGGGTGCAGGGCCGCGCGGACCTTGCCGCCTCCGTCGCTGCGTGACTCGACATCGGGGTCGAGCAGGGTGACGAGGGTGTCGAGGTCGCCGCTCTGGCAGGCCTGGCGGAACGCGGTGACGATCTGCCGGTGTTCCGGTGCGGTGCTGCCGCCGGGGCGCTGGTCGGCGATGCGCCGACGGGCGGAGGAGGCGAGTTGGCGGCAGGCGGCGGGGGTGCGGCCCACGGTGTCGGCGATCTCGGTGAAAGGCATGCCGAAGACGTCGTGGAGGACGAAGGCGACGCGTTCCGCCGGAGTGAACGACTCCAGGACCACCAGCATCCCCATGCTGACCGACTCGTCGAGGGTGATCCGGTCGGCCGGATCACCGCCGCCCTCGTCGGCGCCGGTGCTGCTCCACGTGGCACTGTGCCGGATGGGCTCGGGCAGCCATTCACCGGTGTAGCGCTCGCGGCGGACGCGTGCCGAGGCGAGGTGGTCGAGGCAGATCCGGGAGGCGACCCGGGTCAGCCACGCCAGCGGCGCGTCGATCCCCTGCTGCCCCTCCTCGGACAGGCTGTACCAGCGGGCGTAGGTCTCCTGGACCACGTCCTCGGCGTCCTGCACGGAACCGAGCATGCGGTAGCCGAGGTTGAGCAGCCGACGGCGCTCGGTCAGGAGGGAGCCGAGGGTGGGGTCCTGGGCGGGTTCCGGGGTCGTGGACACGGGTCCGTCATCCTTCCCGGACGGCGTGGTTGCCGGAGTGCTGGGTGACGAGCTGGGTGAGCCATTCGTCGAAGGTCTGGCTGCCGCGGGGGCCGGGGCCGGTGGGGAGCAGGCCGTCGCCGGTCATGGCGGTGCCGGTGGCGCCGGGCATCTTCACGGGCAGCAGCAGCCGGTGCTGGTGCCGGGCCCGCAGCAGCCGGCCCGTCATGTCGACGACCTGTTCGACACGCGGTCCGGCGAGTTCGGGTGCCATGCCCTGCGCGGGGGCCTGGACCAGTCGTACGAGGTGCTGGGCGACCTCGCGGGCGGCGACGGGCTGGGTCCGCATCCGGGGCACCACCGCGAGGGGTCCCGGAACGCGGTCGAGGGTCTGCTGGGCGAACTCGTGGAACTGGGTGGCGCGCAGCACCGTCCACGGTGTGCGCCCGCTCTCCAGTACCTTCTCCTGGCGCAGTTTTCCCTGGTAGTAGCCGAGGCCGACCCGGTCGATGCCGACGATCGACAGCAGGACGTGGTGGCGGACCCCGGCCTGTTCACCGGCGTCCAAGAGGGTGTGGGCGACCCGGTCGAAGAACGCGATGGCCTTCTTGCCGCTCGTGGTGGTCACGTTGCTGACGTCGATGACCGCCTCCGCGCCTGCCAGGGCCGCGTCGAGTCCGGTGCCGGTCACGAGGTCCACTCCCGTGGAGCGGGCCAGTACCACCGGGTGGTGCCCGGCCGCGGTCAGTTCCTCGACCACGTACCGTCCCACGAGTCCGGTCCCGCCTGCCACTGCCACCCGCATGCCGGGCCTCCCCTTCGCGCTCACGTCGCTGTTGTCACCCTGGGCACTGCCGTTGCCGCTGTTGTCGTTGTACGTCATCGCGTGTGGTCCCGTCGTACGGGGAGGGCCGGTACCAGCAGCAGGGCCGCCAGCAGGATGAGTGCGGCCAGGAAGACGACGTTGAGGATCTGGTCGCGTGTGTTGTACATGTCGAGGTGCTGGACGTGGTAGCTGAAGTGCAGCACGTTGAAGACCAGCCACACCGCACCCGTCGTCTGCACCAGCCGGGTGTTGTCCACGGAACGCAGGGTGATGGCCGTCAGGACGGCCAGGGCCAGGAACATGGCCCCGGCGTCCTTGGTGAGGTGTTCGTTGTAGGGGCCCAGCTGGGGCAGCCAGCTCAGTCCCAGGCCGGGGAAGTTCGCGTACCAGCTCGTGGGGGAGCAGTAGGCCCAGACGCCTGTGTACAGGCCGGTCACGGCCAGGAGGCCGAGAGCGGCGTACCGGATTTTCGAGTTCATGCCCCTATGACGAGACAGCCTCCTCGAATGTGAGGCGGACTGCCCCGACCGTGTGAAGTCGGGCGACGGCCATCGCGTGGAGGTCATGGCGGACGGCGCGAGGACCCGGGCGAGCCGAACGCCGGGTGAGCGGTCCGGCGCGGGAGTCGACCGGATGTGTTCTGCGCGGGGCGTTGACTAGAAAGCGCTTACCCCTTACGTTTCCCGTTCAGCAGCGTGACCCGCGCCTGACATGCCATATGCGAGACGTCAGATCTCCGAGCCGCATCACCTGGGAATGTGCGCACTCCCTGGAGCTGATGATTCTTGGTGTGAGTGTCACGAACGCCTCACGCTGTTCGCCATGGCGTACATCGTTCGCGTACATGACCTACGGCACTCTCGAAGGGACGCACCCGCATGCGTACTCGCCCCCCACCGACACGTACTCGCAGACCGGCCCTGGTCACGGCCACCGCGGCCGCCCTGGCCGTCACCGCCGCCCTCGTCCTCCCGTCGTCCGCCTCGGCCGCCGACACCTCGCCGGTCGGCTTCGGCGCCGGGACCACCGGTGGCGGGGTCGCCACCGCCGTCACCGTCTCCACCCTCGACGCCTTCGAGGCGGCCGTCACGGGCGACACCGCCAAGGTGGTACGCGTGAACGGCCTGATCACGCTCGGCGGCCAGGTCGACATCGGCTCCAACACCACCGTTCTCGGCTTGGGTTCGTCGTCCGGCTTCACCGGCGGCGGACTGCGGCTGAAGAAGGTGACCAACGTCGTCGTCCGCAACCTGAACGTCAGCAAGCCGCTCAAGCCGGCGGACGGCATCACCGTGCAGGCGTCGACGAAGGTGTGGATCGACCACAACTCCTTCTCGTCCGACCGTGATCACGGAAAGGACTACTACGACGGTCTGCTCGACATCAATCACGGCTCCGACTACGTCACCGTGTCCTGGAACACCTTCAAGGACCACTACAAGGGCTCGCTCGTCGGACACAGCGACAACAACGCGAGCGAGGACACCGGCCATCTGCGGGTGACGTACCACCACAACTGGTTCAACGACGTCAACTCCCGCATCCCCAGCCTGCGCTTCGGCACCGGCCACTTCTACGACAACTACGTCGTCGGGGCCGACACCGCCGTGCACTCCCGCATGGGCGCCCAGATGTTCGTCGAGAACAACGTCTTCCGCACCACGACGGTCGCCGTCACGACCAACCGCGACAGCGACGTCGACGGATACGCCAACCTGCGTGGGAACGACCTCGGCGGAGCCGCCACCGAGATCTCGCGGGTGGGCACCTTCACCACCCCGCCCTACGGCTACACCGCCGAGCCCGCCTCGAGTGTCGTCGCCTCGGTGACGTCCGGCGCGGGCGCCGGAAAGCTCTGATCGCCCCCACGCTCAGAAGGAGGAATCGGGACATGACCTCATCAGCACGCCCGCGCGCCCGTCGGCGCGCCCTCACGGGCTCTCTGGCCGCGGTCGGCCTGTCGGCTGTCATGATCATGGCAGGCGGCGGTCTGTCTCCGGCGAGTGCCGCCACCTGGCCCACCGCGAACGGCAGCCAGGCGGTCTCCGCCACCATCTCGGTCTCCGGTACCAAGGACTACGGGATGAAGCGGCTCTACGGCACCGGTGACCTGGGCTCCGACAGTCAGGACGAGGACCAGGGGCCGATCCTGGAGCTCGCCGCCGGCACCGTTCTGAAGAACGTCATCATCGGGGCCCCCGCCGCGGACGGCATCCACTGCCTGGGCAGCTGCACGCTGCAGAACGTGTGGTGGGAGGACGTCGGGGAGGACGCGGCGACATTCCTGGGGTCCTCGTCGTCCAACGTCTACACCGTCTCGGGCGGCGGCGCGAAGGAAGCCAGCGACAAGGTGTTCCAGTTCAACGGTGCCGGAACGCTGAACGTCTCGAACTTCGCGGTGCAGACCTTCGGTACGTTCGTCCGCTCGTGCGGCAACTGCAAGACGCAGTACAAGCGGGCGATCAACCTCAGCGGGATCGAGGCCACCTACAAGGGAAGCAAGCTTGTCGGCATCAACACCAACTACGGCGACAGCGCGACCCTGAAGGCCATCAGGATCGTCGGGGATTCCAGCAAGAAGATCATCCCCTGCCAGAAGTACATCGGCAACAACACGGGGGCCGAGCCGACCACGAACGGGACCGGCCCCGACAGTACGTACTGCAAGTACGCGACGTCCGACATCACGTACGGCTGAGGGTTCTCTCCCGGCGGCTGGACGAACTGGCGGCGCGCACCGGTTCGTTCAGCCGTCCCATGTCAACTCCAGCCTCGGTAGGGGCCGTCGACGAGCTGGAACACCGGCTGGCTGCGCACCGGATCCTGAGCGGTGGAGAGCTGGACCCGGTCGCCGCTGTGGACGTCGGCGGGCGCGCCCATCACCCGGCCGCGGACGGTGAATCCCTCCGCCATCTCAACGAGGGAGACGTTCCGCGCCGCCGGCGTGTTGCGGTGGACGACGGTGGCATGGCGCACGACACCGGCCCCCGCGCTCGCCTCCGTCCGCAGGTCACTGCCCGCGCAGACCGGGCAGAGAAGGCGGTGGTACATCGCCGTCCCGCACCAGCGGCACCGCTGGAAGAGAAGGGCGTCCGATGTTGACGTCCCGTTCGGCGTGGAGTCGGTACCGAGTACGTCCGTCGCGGGTCCGATGCCCGGGTGAAGGGCGATTCCTGGGTGGTACACGATGTCATCTCCCTGCGCTCGGCCGGAGTCTGGGGTGCCCGGATCGCCGCGCACGAGCCACAGGTTATGGCACTGAGTGCCACTCGTAAAGGCACTCGGTACCCTCAAAATGGGGAAGTGGGCGGGACGAGGTGTCTCAGTCCAGGCCGAGCGTGGACTCGATCTCCTGTACGACGCGCCACATCGGTGCCCCACGTCGGGAGATCACGACCACCACGTCCTCCCGTTCCTCGGCCGACGCGTCGCTGTTCCCGGGGGAGTGGCCGAACGAGCCCTGCACGTATCCCAGCGCGTGGTCCACGGCGGTGTCCGGATCGCTCTGTCCGTCCGAACGCAGCCAGGAGCGCAGGGCGTTGTTGTGCGCGGCGACCACTGCCGCCGCGACGACGTCGGCCTGCAGGGTGCCGTCGGGTCGGCCGACGAAGCGGCCGCGCAGATACTCCGCGAGAGCGCGCTCGTAACGCCAGACGACCGACAACTCGTACGCGCGCAGGCCGGGGACCTTCTTGGTGAGGCGGTAGCGCTGCACGGAGAAGGTCGGGTTCTCCGCGTACATGCGCAGGACCAGCCGGGCGGCGTCGCACACCTTTCGCACCGGTTCCTCCTCGCCGGTGCCGTCGCCCAGGAACGCCGTCATGTCGGTCAGGCAGCGCTCGTGGTCCGGGAAGACCACGTCCTCCTTGGACGGGAAGTAGCGGAAGAAGGACCGTCGGCCGACCCCGGCGAGCGCCACGATGTCGTCGACCGTGGTCTGTTCGTACCCGCGCTCCAGGAACAGCTGGAAGGCCGCCGCGACGAGGGCGTCCCGCATGGGCGGCTTCGCCGTCGTCGTGTCGGCGGTGTCACTGTGCCGGGGTCCCTCACTCATGGACGGAACCTAGCATCGCGTATCGAGGATGGCACTCAGTGCGCATGATCGAGGGAACTGAGTGCCCCTGGTGAAGGTGCTGGTCGCCGGTCCTGCCGCGCGCGGCAGGAGGGCCGGCCGGCCGCCGTCCGGTCGCCGCGGAATAGCTGATTCCTTGTGTGTCGGAAATGTGATGGTGCGTGAACTCGTCGTGTTTTCAGCGAAGTTGACAGCCTCTGCGCGGTGATCGACTATGTGGTCGAGCTGTGGCCCACGTGACCAGTGGGCCCAGTGTTTCTTCGACCACTCATCCCCGGTGCGGCCCCCGGCTGCTGTGCGCTGCCCTGTCGCCGACGACCGGGTCTTGGATTCATCAAGATGGGATCTGCATGTCCATAGCGAGACGTGTCACCCTTCGTTGCCTGCTGGGTACGGGTGTGGCGGCCCTCGCCCTCTCCGCGGCCACCACCAGCGCCTGGGCCACGGGTACCCCCGGTGGCGACGGCTGGGACAGCGGCAAGGGCGCCTACAAGCCCGGCCAGGGCGCGGGTACGGTGACCGCGGCGGATCGCTGCGAGTTCTCCGTGGACGGGACGAACTTCTACGACTCGGTCCGCGTCGACGACCAGAACCTGAAGCCCACCGAGGACGGCAAGGTGCACATCAAGGTGCGCGCGGCGGGCGACGCCGGGTCCTGCACCGCCTCGCTCGCGGCGTATCGCACCCACGGAGCCACCTTCAAGACCTCCGGTGAGCAGGTCTTCCACGACTTCGACAGCGTCAAGGTCAAGCCGGGCGAGACCGACTCCCTCGACATCGCGGTGCCCGACGCCGGCTGCTACGCGCAGATCGACCTCTACCGTGGCGCCGTGAAGTTCGACGGCAAGTTCGACGCCAACGACGGCTTCGAGCACGGCGACCTGCCCAAGGGTCCGGACCGCGCGGTCATCAAGGACAAGCTGATCATGGCGTGGAACGGCGGCAAGAACGACTGCACGGCGCAGCCGCCGAGCACGCCCGAGACGACCCCGCCGGCCTCGACTCCGCCCGCCGCCACGCCGCCCGCGGAGACTCCGGGCAGCCCGACCCCGACGACGCCCGACAAGCCGTCGACCCCGGAGACGACGCCGGCCACCCCGTCGGCCTCCGACTCGACCACGCCGCCGGCTCCCTCGCCCAACGGCGGCCAGTCGACCCCGCCCGGCGACCTCGCGGAGACGGGCGGTGGCAACGCCCTGCCGATCGCCGCCGGTGCCGCGGCCCTTCTCGTGGCCGGTGGAGCGATCACCGTGGTCTCCCGGCGCCGACGTTCGACGCGCATCAGCTCCTGACGTCTGACACCTGGCGTCTGACACCTGGCGTCTGACATCTGAAATCTGACATCTGAAATCTGTCATTTGTCATCTGTCGTCTGACGGCTGGAGTCATCGGATTTCGATGATGCTTCGACGGGCCCCGTCACTCACCGAGTACGTGAGTGACGGGGCCCGTCGTGTGATTCAGATCGATGTCCTGTTGCCAGGGCCCGTGCTCAAGTGCCGTGCCGCCTCACAGGTCGGTGGCCCGTTCATGGCGGGGCTCGTACAAGCCCACCTCGCCGCCACCAGGCAGACGGAACCTGGTCAGCCGCCCCCAGCGCGCATCGGTGACTGGCTGCGTGAACTCCACTCCCTTCGCGGCCAGGCTTTCCACGGTCGCGTCGACGTCGTCGCACATCAGATAGAGCTCCTGCGTCTCCGGGCCGTCCGTGGGATGCACGGCGATCTCGGTCGGCGGAAGTTTGAAGATCAGCCAGCCACCTCCCACGTCGACATGCGGATACTCCAGAACGTCCCTGAAGAAGACCCGGTCAGCTTCCGCGTCACGGCTGTAGATGATGACGTGGCCACCATTGATCATGCGGTCCAGGGTAGGTCCTGACACGGACGGCACGGCGCTGCGCCGTCACACAGAGTGTTGCGGTTCCTCACCGGTCGACCGGCACCGCGGGGCGAGCAGGAACACCGGTGCGCGCAGCCTGGTCCTCGCGCACCTAGGAAAACTCCGGCCCTTACAACCACCGATCATCCGGCCAGACTGGACGGGCAAAGGGCCGAGGACACCACCCCGTACATTCTCCGAAACAGCGACCGTCTCCTCGGCCGCGGCCCGTACGTCTCAGGAGAGCAGCGATGATCACTGTCAGTGATTTGCAGGAACACCCCTTGGATCAGGTCCACCGACTGATCGAGCCCGGCCCGGTGATCCTGGTGACCACACAGCACCGTGGCATCCCGAACGTGATGACCAACGGGTTCAACATGATGATCCGCCACGCCCCGCCGCTGATCGGCTGCACCATCGGACCGTGGGACCACAGCTACACCGCGCTGCGGGATACCGGGGAATGCGTCATCTCCATCCCCGGCAGCGAACTTGCCGAGACCACGGTCGACATCGGCAACTGCTCGGGCCAGGACGTGGACAAGTTCCAGGAGTTCGACCTGACCCCGCTGGCCGCACAGCAGGTCGAAGCACCGCTGATCGCCGAGTGTTTCGCGAACATCGAATGCAAGGTCGCCGACACCACCCTGGTCGGCGCCTACAGCCTGTTCGTCCTCGAAGCGGTCCGGGCCTGGGTGGATCCGTCCCAGCCGCACCCGCAGATGTTCCACCACCGCGGCGACGGCACCTTCACGCTGGACGGCGAAACCGTCGACCTCAAAGACCACATGACCAAGTGGCAATACCTCCTGTGAACGTCCTCGCCACCTGCCTCGCTTGCGGACCACCGTCTACCCGACGCCCGGAACACCCCCTCGGGATGAGGAACGACCCATGACAGGCCTCGAACTCATTGCCGTGGTCCTTGTCGCGGTGCTGCTGATGACCTGGCTGGCCCGCCGTCTCCACCTGAGCGAGCCGTTGATGCTTCTGGGCGGAGGCGTCCTCATCGGCCTCACCCCGCACTTCGACCGTGTCGACCTGCCGCCCGACGCGGTGCTTCTGGTCTTCTTGCCGGCACTCCTGTACTGGGAGGCGCTGACCACGTCGCTGCGCGAGATCAAGACGAACTTCCGGTCGATCGTCCTGCAGTCGACCGGCCTCGTTCTGGTGACCGCGCTTGCCGTAGCCGCGGTCGCGCATGCGCTCGGCTACGCATGGCCGATCGCCTTCGTCCTCGGAGCGGTGCTGGCACCCACTGACGTCGCGGCGGTCGCCGCGGTGGTGACCGCCATGCCGCGACGCATCGTGACACTGCTGCGCACTGAGAGCCTCCTCAACGACGGCACAGCCCTGGTGCTTCTCGCCGTGAGCCTGGAACTCCTCACCACAGGCGAGCCGTTCTCCTGGGCCGGCACCACGCTGCGCTTCGTGGAGTCCTACGCCGGCGGCGCGGTCATCGGCGCGGCGATCGCTCTGGCCCTGATCCCTGTGCGCCGACACCTGAAAGACCGCAGCCTGCACAGCGGCCTGAGCGTCGCCACCCCGTTCGTCGCCTTCCTGCCCGCCGAAGCCCTGCACGTCTCGGGCGTCCTTGCCGTGGTCACCTGCGCACTGGTCACCAGCCGCGTAGGACCCGGACTCATCCGTTCCGACGCCCGTTTGGAGGCCACCGCCTTCTGGGAAGTCACCGCGTTCCTGCTCAACGGTGCGCTGTTCGTCCTGGTCGGCATCCAGACGCCCGCCGCCGTCCGCGCGCTGGCCTCCATCTCGCTGCTTCAGGCGACCATGATTGCCGCCGCGGTCAGCGCGACCGTCATCGCCGCCCGCGTCGCATGGTTCTACACGGTCCCCTACCTGATCCGCCTGGTGGACCGCCGCAGGCAGCAACGTCAACGCCGCATCGGCGCACGACAACGACTGCCACTGGCGTGGGCCGGGATGCGCGGAGCGATCTCCCTCGCCGCAGCACTGTCGATCCCCGCGACAACGGCCGATGGCCAACCCCTGGCGCAGCGCGACGCGGTCATCTTCATCACCGTGGTGGTCATCACCGTCACCCTCGCCGTACTCGGTCCGGCCCTCCCGGCAGTCGTGCGCGGCGCGCGATTCACCGAAGACGCCGACGAGGCAGCGGAGGAGGCACTCGCCGTACGTCAACTGGCCCACACCGCGCTGGCAGAGCTGCCGGCCCTGGCCGACCGGTTCCCCGTGCCCGAGGCGATCACGGCCCACATCGCGAAAGACCTGCGCAAACAGGCCGCACCCGCTTCGGACCGAACCCACGACCAAGTACTTTGCCGCGAGCGTCAGATCAGCACCACATATGCGCTCGAGGCCGCGCTCCTCGGCGTCAAGCGTGCCGCACTGAACGACCTGCGCAACCAAGCATTGATCGATGACAACGTGGTGCGCCGGGTACAACGCCATCTGGACACCGAGGAGCAGCGCCTGAGCATGAGGATGTCCTTGCTCCAGTCGTCCGCCCACGGAGTCGGCGAGCAGGGAGATGGCATAGACCAAGGCGGCCCCCCGCCCCCTGAAAGAACATGCGGATGAACACAAGTACGCGGCTGGGCGGATGTCATCCGGCAGCCCCGTGTGTGCGGCCGCGACGAAGTGACTCCTGGTCGGCTCAGAAGAGCCGGAACCGATGTCGGGGAGGCTTCGGTATCGGCTGGGCCAGAGCTTCCAGCAGGACATCGGCCGGGGCTTGTGGGAAGGGCATCCCGGTTGCCTGGTAGAGGGTATGGGCCCGTTCGAGTGTGGTGAGCAGGTTCCGGTGGCGCTGTGCGGCACCGTAGAGGCGGGCGAGCCGGAGGGCGGCGACGGCTTCGCCGACCTGGTCCGGCAGCAGGTGTCGGTGGATGGAGACGGCTGATTCGGCGAGAGAGATCGCCTCGTCGAGGTTCTTTTCCTCCGCACGGAGCAAGGCCCGCACCGTCAACGCCCGGCCCAAGGCACGGTGATCGGAGTGCGACTCGGATCGCAGGCGCGCCTGTTGGACGAGGCCGGTGGCCGTCCGGCGGTCGCCGTCGTGCAGGGCCATCTCGGCCCGGCCGAGGAGGGCCCAGGTGCGAGCGCGGTGGTCGCCTACTTCTTCCATGATCAGCTCGGCGTCCGCGTAGTGGGCGCGGGCTTGTGCCCAGAGCGGATCGTCCGTAGGGCGGGCGGGGAGCTGCCCCGGCCATGGGCCGTCGTACCAGTGGCGGGGCAGGGGGCAGCCGCGCGTGATGCTCTCGGCCTCGGTATCGGCTCGGGTGCGCAGCACCCAAGCCACTCCACGGGGTTCGTCGTTCGCGGTGAACAGAGCCGCGGCTCGGTCGAGTTTGCCGAGCGCCGACGCGTACTCGCCGCGGTGGCGGCTGATGACGGCCTGTTCACGCAGGGTCCAGGCCAGCCCGCGCTCCAGGGGGAGGGAGCGGAAGATGTCCTCGGCGGTGGCCAGGCCGTCGGCACTCTCCCTCAGCCGGCCCTGCTGACGCCGCAGGATGGCCAAGTTGCCCAGGGCGTCGCTCAGTCCGTAGTCGTCGCCGAGGTCGCGGAAGAGGCCGATCGCTTCGGTGAAGCAGCTTTCGGCCCCTTGAAGATCGGTTCCCCCGTCGCGCAGGGCCTCTCCCATGTTGCGGAGCAAGGCGGCTCGTGCTCCGCCGTCCGCCAGACGACCGGCCGCGTCCAGAGCGAGCAGATGGGCCTGCCGGCTTTCCCGCCAACGCCACTGGTGTTCCAGGGAGACACTCATGGCGTCCGTGATCTCCCAGCACAGGTCCCACCAGCCGGCCGCGTGAGCATGTTTCACTGCCGCCAGCAGGACACCGCGCTCAACGTCGAACCATCTGATCGCATCTGTAGCAGTGCCTGGCAGCGCATCCGACGGTGGCGGATACCGGGCCGCGCCGTTGCGCCCGGTATGCCGCCGCCCGGCGGGGCGCAGAGCGGCGTCGGCCGTGTCCGCGGCGGCCAGATAGGCCCCCAAGAGGCGTTGAACGGCAGCGTCGGCCTCGGCCTGCGGCCGCTGGGTGGACAACTCCCGTGAGAACAGGCGGGCGAGGTCGTGCAGGACGATCCGCTCGCTCCCCGCCTCGGGCTGGTGGGCCCCTACGAGGTGGATGAGCAAGAGCCGGTCGAGGCAGGCGGCGGCAGTGGCAGAGTCGACGCCCAGCAGTGGTGCCAGGGCCCATGCGGGCAGACTGGGCGTCTCCAGCGCGGACAGCAGGCGAAACGCCTGCTGTTGCTGAGCGGAACATGCCTGGTAACTGGTCTGGAACACCGAGCGCACGGTGGTGTCGCCGAAACTCATCACATCCAAGCGACCACGCTCGTCAGTGAGATCGCGGGTGAGTCGGCTGACCGGACGGGTGGGGAACGCCGCCAGGCGGGCTCCTGCGACGCGGAGCGCGAGCGGGAGGCCTCCGCACAGCCGGATGACCTCCCGGCCGGCATCGGCTTCGGCAGCGATGCGTTCCGTCCCACAGATCCGGCCCAGCAGGTCCCAGGCCTCTTGCTCGGGGAGGGCCGCCAGCAGGGTGCGTTGCGTGACAGCGAGCACTGCCAGGGGCGTACGGCTGGTGATCAGCGTGGCGCACTGCCCGGTTCCTGGCAGCAGTGGCCGAACCTGCTCTTCGTCCGCGGCATTGTCCAGCAGGAGCAGAACGCGACGTGCGGCCAACTCGGAACGGAACAAGCCGGTTCGTCCCTCAGGGGTGTCCGGGATCGCCTCCGGGGACACGCCCAGGGACCGCAGAAAGGTGCCCAGCACCTCGTCAGGTGCCGCCGGGACCGGATCGGCTCCGCGGAGGTCGGCGAAGAGCTGACCATCGGGGAATACCGCCGCCAGACGATGGGCGACCTGCAACGCCGTGACCGTTTTTCCGATCCCGCCCGGACCGTGTATCAGACAGACCCTGCTCCCCGAGGGTGAACTCAGCTCCGCTTCCAGCAGGTGCCGCTCCCTGTCACGACCGGTGAAATCACCTGGTACGGGAGGAAGTTGACGGGGTACGGGGAGGTGGGCGGCGGGAGACAGAAAGCCGCCGTTCAGCACGGCGGCCCTGGCCGGCACAATGAGGGCCTCGAGCTCCCCTGCGGCGTGGGGGTCCGCGTGAAGTGCTTCCGCCAGCTGCTGCCGGACCAACCCGCGGGCCACCGGGGACACGCCGAGCTGCTCGACAGCTGACTCGCCGCCGTGCCCGTGCAGCCGTGTGACCATCCATGCCCGCAGCCTGCCCAGATGTTCCGCTGCCGCCTGCTCCGTACTCTCCGCTGCCCGGTCGGCCAGACCAGCGGCAATCCTCTTCGCGTACAGCACGGTCAGCGACACGGCCGCCGCGATCAGCTCTTCCAGCGTCATGCACCGCCTCCGATGGATGGGAACCCCAGGCCGACGTCCCGCGTGTGTGCTGCCCCCTGTCCCACCCAGGCATGCCCGGACAACCGCCATCGCAAGGATCGTCTGGGCGGCGATGCGGCGATGCGGCGATGCGGCGATGCGGCGATGCGGCCGATACGGCGGATGCCGTGCGGCGAAGTGGATGGGGGCCGGAGACGTATTCGACGCGTGTTGTTTAAGCGACGTGCGTTGCATACCGTGCGTGCATGAGAGTCGAAGTCTGGGCGGATGTCGTCTGTGCGTGGGCCTACATCGGGAAGCGTCGACTGGAGAGGGCGCTCTCGGGCCGGCAGGGGGAGCCCGTGTCGCGCAATTCCTGCGCGGCAGCGAAGGTGGGACGGAAAGGAGCCTTCCCGCGGAGGTGAGCCGCTTCCGGCAGTCCGAGGCACTGCTGGATCTCGGCGATCCGCTGGGCTGCCTCTTCATGCTCCGCCCACTCCTTGACGAGCAGGCGGATGACCGGGGTGTGCGTCTGCTGGCCGCGCGTGCGTACTTTCATTCCGCTCAACTGGGCAGGGCCGAAACAGCACTGGAGCAACTGGTTGCCGAGTCGCCCGACGACTCCTACGCCCGTCTGCTGCTCGGACGTGTACTGGAAAGGCAGGGGAGGGGCGATGACGCGGCCGTGCATCTGCGGATCGCGGCCGCCATGAATCCCGTGTACGGACGCTGACTTGAGCGCGGGGAGGGAAGGCGACGTGCGCAGGCGCGGCGAGGGCGACGGGAGCGAAGGCCTCGTCGATCTCCATGGCGTCGATGTCGTCCGCCGTCGGGCCGGCCTGCTTCAGTGCATGCCGAAGGAGTGCACGCCTGCCAGTACTCCGCCCCGACGCGGCTATACGACGCCTGTCGCTTAAATGACACGCGTTGCTTTTGCGGCGAGGGTCGTGGAAACTGATTGCCATGCAGAACATGTCGAACACACGTGGTGCCTCACGGGACCCCCGCGCCCGCCGGACAAGAGCGCAACTGCGTGCGGCTGTCCTGGAACTTACGACGGAGCGCGACCTGGAGACCGTCACCATGGCGGAGATCGCGGAGCGGGCCGAGGTGAACCGCGCGACGGTGTACCTCCACTACAAGGACCGGGAGGACCTCCTCCTCGATGCGACCGACAGCACCATGAGCGACATCGTCGACGCGGTGCGCGCCTGTCGGCTGGCCGCAGCAGGAGGGTTCCCGACCTCGGAGAGGGACCCCGCGCCCGGACATCTCGTCAAGCTGTTCACCCACGTCGACCGTCACCGCGCCCTCTACGGGCGCATGTTGGGGGAGGACGGCAGCCCCCGCTTCGTCGCCCGCCTGCATCGTCGGCTCGCCCAGGCGTGGTTCGAGCAACTCACCGCCGACGCCGACCCGGAGAAGGCGAACGAGGCGGTTCTCCAGGTGCGTGCCCAATACGTGAGCGGTGGGCTGATCGCGCTCATCACGCAGTGGGCGCAGGGCAGCTTCGGCGGTGTGGGCGGTCCGGACGGATCGACGGCCGTCGAGTATCTCTCGCATCTCGCCTGGTCCTTGATCCGTGGACGGGAATGACGTCGACGCGTCCGCGCACCCGCTCCGCGGGCGTCACGCCAAGGCCCTTGTCCCATCCGAATCGAGCGGTCGGGACTTGCTCCAATCAGCGGATCGCGCGGGCCGGTTGCGTCCGGGCAGCAGGCCTGACGCCGTCGGTCGGGTCCTCGTTGGCCACCATGGTGGTGTTCTGAGCCGAGCCACCCGAATCAGCCATGGGCCCGGCTGCGCATCGCCCCTGCCTCCGGAAGCGGCGGGCACGGCGCTCCTCCTCAAGCGCCTCGGTGGGGCTGCCCTGGAAGGTGGCAGCCCCACTGGATCCGATGACTCAGATGGCCTGGGCGGTGGGCATGATGGTGATCTCGGTGAGGTTGACGTGGCGGGGGACGGCGGCCATGAAGGCGATGGTTTCGGCGATGTCGGCGCTCTGGAGGCAGTCGATGTCGTGGATGAGGTCGGCCATCAGCTTGGAGGCGTCGGGGTCGGTGACGTGGTCGGGCAGTTCGGTGTCGACCATGCCGGGTTCGATGGTGGCGACGCGGACCATCTTGGGGCCGAGTTCGACGCGGAGGAGCCTGGTGAGGTGGCTGATGTAGGCCTTGGTGCCGGAGTAGATGGAGAACTTCGCAAGGATGCGGGTGGCCGCGATGGAGGAGGTGTTGATCAGGTCGGCGGGCTTGCCGTGGGCGGCGGAGTCGGTCAGGTGGGGGAGGAAGGCGGCGATGACGTTCATCAGGCCGCTGATGTTGAGGTCGATCTGGCGCTGCCAGTCGTCGACCTTGAGTTCCTCGATGCCGGAGATGAGCTGGACGCCGGCGTTGTTGAACACGAGGTCGGCCTTGCCGAAGCGTTCGGCTACCTGGTCGGCGGCGGTCTGGACGGCGGTGCGGTCGGTGACGTCGACGGCCAGGGCGAGGGCGGTTCCGCCGGAGGCCTCGATGCTCTTGACGACGTTCTCCAGTTTGTCCTTGCGCCGGGCGAGTACGACCACGGTGGCGCCGAGTTCGGCGAGTCGTTCGGCGGTGACGGCGCCCATGCCGCTGGAGGCGCCGGAGACGACAGCGACACGGCCGGCCAAGGGGGTTCCGGTGAGGAGAGCAGACATGACAGGTTCCTTCGCGTACGTGGTGGAAGTGGCGAACGCGGAATCCGCCGAGGGGGATCCGTCGCGGGCCGGGGGTGCCCGGCCGGGCCGCGAGGGGGGAGCTGACCCGGCCGAGCAGTTGTGAGGCCCCACGCGCAGGGGCGAGGGCGCGTACCCCGGCGATCGGTGAACTCAGGCGGCGTCGTCGTGGGCGGTGGCGGCGGACTTCTCGCGCCAGGGGGCGAGGTCGTCCTGCACCTGCTGGTACTTGACGTCGAGACGCTCGAGGGTGTCGCGTCCGAGGTAGAGGTGCGTGGGCAGCTTCTCGGTGGAAGCGACCTCGACGATGAGGGCGGCGCCCTTGACGGGGTCGCCGAGCTGGGCGTGGTTGGCCCGGTCGATCCAGTCCAGCGTCACGTGGGCGGGGGTGTCGTCGTAGTCGGCGATACGGTTCGCGGCGACCGACAGAGAACTGGCGTCGAGGAAGTCGGTGCGGAAGACCCCCGGCTCGACCACCATCGACTGGATCCCGAACGGCGCCATCTCGACGGACAGCGCTTCGCTGATGCCGGCGACCGCGAACTTCGACGCGCAGTACAGGCTGACACCGGGTTCACCCTCGAAACCCGACCGTGAACCGATGTGCACGAGCCTGCCGGAACCCTGCTTACGCATGACGGGCAGGACGGCGCGGGTGACGTTGATCAGGCCGAAGACATTCAGGTCGAACAGTGACCGGGCCTCCGCGTCGGTGATCTCCTCCAGCGCGCCCAGCAGGCCGCGGCCGGCGTTGTTCACCAGGACGTCGATGCCGCCGAACCGGTCCAGGGCCGCCTCAATGGCCTGCGGAATGCTGTCGTTGTCGGTCACATCCAGCGCGACCGCGAAAACCTTGTCGGAATTCTTCAGATCGGCCGGTACCCGCTCCGGGTTCCGTACGCCGACCACGACGTTGTTGCCTTCCGCCAGCGCTGCGCGGGCAATCTCCGCACCGATACCTCGGGATGCGCCGGTAACGAACCAAGTAGCCACGATCAGGCCTCTTTCTCTGCTTCTCTTTCACATGTTCATCGGGGTTTTCCTCCGACGCATTCGATTCTGTGAGGCATCGCAAGGGGCAGGAAGGCCGGGAGTTTCCTGGGAGAAATTTTCCCAGGCTACGGAGTGCCCCTTCCGCCGTCGGCTCTCTACGGGCTGGGCCGACAGCGGACGGCCCGCGTTGCGCGACCATGCCGGTGAGGAACCGCACCTGTACCGCGTGCCACCGCGCGTACGCGCCCCGTTCGTCGGCCCTTGTTGAGGAGCGGACCCGGAGGCAGGGATGCGTACCAGCACCCGCCGAACCCGGACCAGGGAACGCGATGCCGCGGGTGAGGAAAGCCAGAAAAGCGCGTCCGCTCACAGCCGCGAGACTGGGCCATCCTTTCCTGGGTGTGTTACGGCCACCCTTGCGTCTCCCCATGCCCGCGGGCATTGCGGAGAATGACGGCATGAACCAGATCGTGGAGCTGGGAGAATTTCTCCGTTCGTGCCGAGGCCGGATCAATCCCGCAGACGCGGGAATGCCCAAGTCCGCCCGGCGTCGTGTCCCGGGCCTGCGCCGTGAGGAGCTCGCCCAGTTGGCAGGCGTCAGCGTCGACTACTACACGCGCCTGGAGCAGGGGCGCTGCCGTACCGCCTCGCCGGAGATCCTCGAGTCTCTGGCGACGGCGTTGCGCCTCGACGAAACCGAGCACGCACACCTGTTCGACCTTGCGAATCGGCGCCCCACCCAGCCCCGGCGGTCCGTGCCTTCCCCGGCCGAGCAGGTCAGCCCAGCCGTCCATCAGCTGCTGACCACCCTGGATGCCGCCTACTGCCCCGCATTCGTGCTGGGCCGGCGCACCGACGTGGTGGCCTCCAACCCGCTCTCTCGTGCACTGATCGCCGACTTCGACGCCATGCCCGCGAACGAGCGCAACCAGAGCCGGTTCCTCTTCCTCAGCCCCGCCGCCCGCGAGCTGTACGCGGACTGGGAGACCGTCGCCGCGGACACCGCCGCCATGCTGCGCATGGACGCCGGGCGCCACCCCGAGGACCCGCAACTGGGCGAACTGGTCGGCGAACTCGCCGTGCGCAGTGAGTACTTCCGCGCGTGCTGGGCCGAGCGCAGGGTCCACGAGCGAACCGAGGGGACCAAGAGCTACCACCATCGCGTCGTCGGGGACCTCACCGTCACCTACCAAGCTCTCGCCCTGCCCGGCGACAGCAACCAGACCCTGTTCATCTACAGCACCGAGCCCGGCTCCTCCTCCGAAACCGCCCTGCGGCTCCTGGCGACCTGGTCGACCGAGCCCCTCACGGGCGGGGCCCGTACCGCCGTACCGAGCGAGCCGGACACCGCCGCCTGACGGCGAGTCGGCGCTACCGAGGCGAGCGAGCGCTGTCCAAGGTCTTCTCCTCGGCCGGGCTTGGCCCGGACGAAGGCCGCGTTGGTCAGCGGGCTCATATCGCGCCCTTCCACGGGCATGCTGATGAGCGCGCGACGCTGTGCGAATTGCTAGGACCTGCGGAGGACACCAGCACCACCGTGGCTCTCGCCCCACGTCCGACGCGCAGATCGGCCTGCAGACCGCGATCCCCCGCCGTCGACGCGGTCAACGCCCTCTACGGCACCGACCAGCAGTCCTCCCGCATCACTGACCGGCGGCCACGGTCCACGACCTGTTCGCCTTGCCTGGTGGCGTCTGCCGGGTGCGGCGGGGGCATCCGCTGACTGGGACTGCCTCTCCCAGGAAACCCTCGCCCTTCCTGCCCATCCGGCATCTGGGGAGACTCGAAGTCATCGGTGGTGGGAGCGGTCTTCGGGAAGCGCTCAGCCGGTACAACGCACAACCGTACAGACCAGCCTGAGAGTGGACACCGTCATGACAACCCTGACCACAGCTTCGGATCCCGCCTATTGCGGGAACCCGATGAACTCCGCGCGTTCTTCTGGCTCGGACGCCCCTCCGCGGGCGTTGCACGGTGACGAGCAGTGGCTGGTGGGCTTCCGTTTCCGGACTGCCACCGGCACGCTGATGCGGCATTACTACGTGGTTCCCCGGGCTGCGGGTGCTGAGCATGCCGCGCAGCTGGCGGCCCAGCGGGCCCGCAGTGCGGGGGAGCAGGAGAGGCGCGCGTTCGCCCTGGTCGACGAACGTTGGATCGAGGTCCGCCGGCTACGCCGCAGCGTCGTAGGCGACTGGCGCCTGGGGTTGCGTCCCGGGGAGTGGCGTACAGGTTCCGTCTGATGCGGGAGTCCGCCTCTGCGTCGGAGGCCGAGGATTTCGCGCTGGCTGTGGTGGTCATGGTCTCGTCGGTGACGGTGGCCTGCTCGGGCCGGTCGTTCAGCGGGCTGTCGCGGTGAGGCGTCGCAGGGCGGTGTGGGCGGGTGGGCCCCAGGTCGGCTTGCCACCGGGGCGGCCGTGGATGCCGGCCTCTCCGATGAGGATGCCGCCGAGGGCTTGCAGCACGGCCCAGCCGCGGGCGCGGCGCAGGGTCGCGGGGTCCGGGGTCGGCTGGTAGGCGGAGTGGAAGCGGTCGGTGGCGTCGTCCGGCAGGAGCACCCAAGCGGCGGCGAGGTCACAGGCCGGATCGCCCGCGCAGAGATCGCCGAAGTCGATCACGCCGCAGAAGGTGCCCTCCGCGGTGAGGACGTTGGCCGGATGCAGGTCGCCGTGGAGCCACAGTGCCGGGCCCGCCCAGGCGGGTGCGGCGACGGCGTCTTCCCAGACCGCGCGGACGGCATCCGGATCGGGGACCAGCCCCAGCTCGGTGGCCGAAGTGAGCTGCTTGGCGAACGGCTCGGCACGCTCGGCCAGCGGCCCCCCGCGGCCATAGCCGCCGACGGGCGCCGCGTCGGGAGCGGGCCGGTGAAGAGCCGTCAGGAAGGTGGCCAAGGTGTCGGCCGCCTCCGCAGCGCTCGTGGCGGGGGCGCGGTCGGCGGGTGCGCCCGGCACCCAGGTGGTGACGATCCAGGGGCGCGGGAACCGCTCGGAGGGCTCGCCGAGGCGTTGCGGGACGGGGACCTGCAGAGGAAGGCGCGGGGCGAGGGAGGGCACCCAGGTGTACTCCTTGCGCAGCAGCGCGTCCGCGGACTGCGTCGCCCAGGGCAACCGGACGGCGAGGTCGTCGCCGAGCCGCCACAGCTGGTTGTCCCAGCCACGCGCGCCGAGCCGCACAGGGCGATCGGCCAGGTCGGGGTGCTGGTCGCGCAGTAGATCCCGAACCAACTCCGCGGTGATCTCGATCTCGGTGTGCGTCATGCGGAGCAACGGTAGCCGGGGCCGCCCGCCCGTACTCAACCCGTTCGGGGTTCTCGCTGACGGCCCTCGTCGGCGGCGTCTCAGCCGACGCTGTCGCGCGGAAGCACCATGCCGCGGTGGTCGTTGCAGCCCGCCGACGGAGTGTCGCCCGGAACCGGCCATGTCTGGTGGGCCTGCAGAGCGAGGCTCACCAGGGTGAGGAGCAGGCTGATGTCGGCGTTGACTTCGAGGCGTATGGTCACCCACCGAGATTCGGGCACTAGGTGGACCGCGGTCGCACCCCTGAGATGATCCTGGAAGCGCTGAATGGCACGGGCCGTGAGGTGCAGGTCGACATCGTGATCCGAATGGAAATGCACGATCTCGCCCTGTGCCGAACTCAGCGCCCGTCCCGTGCCGCAGCTCGGCCGGGCCTCCGCGAGGTCCGGCCAGTTCGCCAGTTGCGTCATGGCACGCGAGGCCAACGTCATGCCCCCATCATGACGAGCTCACCGTCCGGCCACCAGGACTTGAGCATGCCTTAACCGAGCCGTAGCCGGCGCATGTCCGGAAATGGCGGGTGGAAGCCAAGGGCGTCTCTCCCCGCCGATCAACCACGCGCACCGCCATGACCGCTGGCCTACACGGGATCACGCCATCCAGAAGAAGACGGCGGTCATCCGCTTGTCCTCCATCGTGCTGCCCCAGTAGCCGGTGGCGCTGTGCATCAGGTTGGCGTTGTAGAGGAGCAGCCGGTTGTAGCGGTGCGGGACCTCGAGGTCCTCGACGAAGGAGTCCGGCGCCACGAACCGCGTGCCGAGCGCGTCGACGAGGTTGTTGTGCGGAGCCGCCACCACGTTCCCGCCGAGTCGGCCGCCGGGCAGGTTCTGCCGGTAGAAGCTTGTTCCGCAGCTCTTGGGTACGACCGGGTTGAGATAGAGCACGGCGGCGTAGCGGCACAGCGCGCGGGAGTCGGTGTGCGGCCGCGGTTGGCCCTCGTCCTTGCCGACCACCTGGACGCAGTTGTGGTTGAGCGTGCCCCCGGAGGGCGTGCTCTGCACCCACAGCTCCTTCGCGCCGGTGGCCCTCTTCACCAGCCGTTCCACATGGGCCAGTTCGCCCGGTTCGAGCCCCGGCATCGTCCGCAGGCCCGGCCAGCTCTCCGAGGTGTACGGGTAGCCCTTGGCCCAGTCGTCCTTGGCGAGACAGCGGGCCCGGACGGCGTCCACGTCGGGCAGCACATCGTCGAAGACCCAGTAGTCCCGGTCACGGGTCGGTTTCCGATACGGGAGGACAGGGAGGGCCGGAGTCCGTGGGGGGTGTGAGGACATGCGGCCGACCATAGTGGCGGCGTTGGTCACCACTCGCCATGAAATTGGTCAACAATCTGTCAACTTCCCTTGGTCGCAAGGCCGTCTGCGCCCCGTGCGCACCCCCCGCGCATGCTCCGTACGCAGCGCGACACGCCTCGGGCGCGGCATGGAAATGAGATCCATTTTCAGATAGCGTGAGCGGTGTCCACCTACCTTGGAGACCGACATGGCCGTTCCCAAACGCAAGATGTCCCGCAGCAACACCCGCCACCGCCGCGCCCGGTGGAAGGCCGCCACGGTGCAACTCGCCCCGATCGCCGTCGACGGCGCCACCCGCCTCGTACCGCAGCGACTGGCCAAGGCGTACGAGCGCGGCCTGCTGCGTCCGGAGGGCTGACATGCGCGCGGCCTTCGTCGGAAAGGGCGGCAGTGGCAAGACCACGCTGTCGGCGCTCTTCTCCCGTCAGTTGGCGCACTCCGGCGCGCCCGTCGTCGCCATCGACGGCGACATTAACCAGCACCTGGCACACGCCCTCGGCCTCGGCGACGGAGAGACCTTCGCCGCCCCGCCCCTCAGCGCGCGGCTCGGCGAGATCAAGACGCACCTGCGCGGCAGCAACCCGCGCATCACCTCGTCCGAGGCCATGGTCAAGACCACCCCGCCGGGCCGCGGCTCACGCCTGCTGCGTCTGCTCGGCGACGACCCGGTGCACACTCCGCACCTCCAACGGGTCGGCGGTGTACCGCTGATGGTCACCGGTGAGTTCGAGGAGAGCGATCTCGGTGTGGCCTGCTACCACTCCAAACTCGGAGCGGTGGAGCTGTACCTCAACCATCTCGTCGACGGCCCCGGCGAGTACGTCGTCGTCGACATGACCGCCGGGGCCGACGCCTTCGCCTCCGGGCTGTTCACCCGCTTCGACATGACCTTCCTGGTCGCCGAGCCGACCCGCAAGGGTGTCTCCGTCTACCGCCAGTACCGTGACCACGCCGAGGAGTTCGGCATCCCGATCGCGGTGATCGGCAACAAGGTCACCGGCGAGGACGACCTGCTCTTCCTCAAGGAACATGTCGGCGAGCACCTCCTGACGTACGTCCGGCACTCCTCATGGGTGCGCGCCCAGGAGCAGGGCCGACCACAGGGCGACCTCGAACCGCACATCATCCACGCGCTGCGCCAGATGCGGACGGCCCTGGACGCCCGTACCAAGGACTGGGCGGCCTTCCAGGAACACGCCGTCGCCTTCCACCTCCGCAACGCCGCGGCCTGGGCCGACCGGGCCACCGGGACCGACCTCTCCGCACAGATCGACCCCGGCTTCCGCCACGGCCCCGCAGCTCTCGAGCCGTCTGCCGACTGAACTCCCACGCACGACCCACGAACGAGCCGAGCGCGACCCGAGTACGACCCGGCGCACCACCGAACCACCTACCGACAGGACTGCCTCTCTCATGTCACTCGACGTCTCCCCGAAGCTGCTGGCCGAAGCCGAACGCGGTCCGGTCCGCGAAGCGGACTTCGTGGACACCGTCCGTACGTCCCTGCCGTACGCGTACGACCTCATCGCCGACCTGACCGCCCAACTCCACGACGGGACTGCCGAGTTCACCGACAACCACACCCCGCCGCCCTCCGAGAAGGAACGCGGTCAGCTGCTGCGGGCGCTCGCCAGCGACGCGATCCGCGGCAGTCTGGAGCGGCACTTCGGTGTCACCCTCGCCTTCATGAACTGCCACCGCGTCGCCGTCTTCCGCCCCGAGGACCGGGGCGGGGCGACCCACGCCCGGTTCACCTCGCTGCGCTCGCAGATCCTCAACCAGTCACCCGAGTTCCGCGACTGCTGAACCCGCGGCCACGCGTCCCCACGTCACATCACGGGCTGGGGGGGTCAGGGACTGCTCGGCCCAGATGACCTTTCCCTCGGGGGTGTAGCGGGTGCCCCAGCGGCGGGTGAACTGGGAGATGAGGAACAGCCCGCGGCCCCCCTCGTCGGTCGTCTTCGGGTGCCGCAGATGCGGGGCGGTCGCGCCGCCGTCGGAGACCTCACAGATCAGTGCCTGCTCGGTGATCAGACGCAGCCGGACCGGCCCCGAGGAGTACCGGATCGCGTTGGTGACGAGCTCGCTCACGACCAGCTCCGTGGTGAAGGCCAGCTCGTCCAGACCCCACGCGGTCAGCTGCTGCGTGGCCGCTTTCCTGGCCTCGGCGACCATGGCCGGGTCCGTGGACAGGTCCCAGGTGGCGACCTGCTCGGCGCTGAGCCGACGGGTGCGCGCCATCAGCAGCGCCACGTCGTCGTACGGCCGCGACGGCACGAGATCGTCCACGATCGTGCGGCACAGGCCGTCCAACGGCTGGTGGTGCGAGGCCAGTGCGTACCGCAGACGCTCCCGGCCCGCGTCGGGGTCCCGCCCCGTACGGGGCGTGGCGATCAGCCCGTCGGTGTGCAGGGCCAGCACACTGCCCTCCTCCAGGGTGAACTCCACCGACTCGAAGGGCAGCCCGGCGACGCCCAGCGCCGGACCGCGGGGAAGGTCGGCGAACGTGACGGTGTCGTCGGGAGCGATGACCGCGGGTGCGGGATGTCCCGCGGCCGCCATCGCGCACCGCCCGCTCACCGGGTCGTACACCACGTACAGACAGCTGGCTCCGACAGCCTGCATCCCGCTGGTGAGGGTGTCCGCGCCGGTGCCCTCCTCCCGGGCGGCCCGGCTGACCAGGTCGTCCAGGTGCGCGAGCACCTCCTCGGGCGGCAGGTCCAGATCCGCGAGGGTCTGTACGGCCGCCCGCAGCCGCCCCATGGCGGCGGCGCCGTCGATGCCGTGACCGGTCACCTCGCCCACCACCAGCGCCACCCGGGCCCCGGACAGCGGAATGACGTCGAACCAGTCCCCGGCGAGGCCGGTCAGCTCGTCCGCGGGCCGGTAGCAGGCCGAGACCTCCACCGCGTTCTGCTCGGGGAAGCGGTGCGGGAGCAGATTGCGCTGCAGGACGAGCGCCGCGTCGCGCTCACGGGTGTATCGGCGGGCGTTGTCGAGACACAGGGCCGCCCGGCCGACGAACTCCTCCGCCAGGGTCAGATCGTCCTCGTCGAACGGGTCCTCGCGGTCACGCCGGAAGAACGTGGTGATCCCCAGGGTGATGCCGCGGGCCCGGACGGGCACGACCATCGCGCTGTGCAGCCCGAGGTCGAGGAACGAGGCGGCCGGGCCCTCGCGGGCGCTCGTGCTCCACTTCCTGGCCAGCGGATCCAGCCGCGCCTCACGCCAGGACCGGCCCTCGGCCAGAGCACGCACCGGCGGAGAGGTCGCCTGGTACCTCGCGGCGTCACCCACCTCGACGGCGGTTTCGGGGATCCCGGCCCGGACCGACTGCTGCCCGGCACGCCGCAGCGACACCACGTCCGTGTCGCTCAGCCGGCCGGGCACCGGCTCGGCCCCCCTGAGCACGGACTCCAGCAGGTCCACGGTGACGAAGTCGGCCAGCCCCGGTACGGCGACATCGGCCAGCTCCTGTGCGGTCTGCAGGACGTCCAGGCTGCGCCCGATGTGCTCGCCGGCCCGGTCGAGCAGCGCCAGCCGCCTTCGCGCACGGTGACGATCGGTGACGTCGACGACGGTGTAGTACACCCCGATCGGACGGCCGTGGTCGTCCTCCAGCCGGATGAACGACAAGGAGTGGGCGCTCTCGCGGTGCGGCGCGGACCGTATGCGGCCGACGTGCTCGTACCCGACGACCGGCCTGCCGCTCTCCAGCACCTGGCGCATCTTCGCCTCGAGCGTCTCGGCGTCCAGGCCCGGCTGTATGTCGGCGAGCCTGCGCCCCAGCCGCCGGTGCGGCGGGCCCCCGCCGAACTGCTCCAGCGCGGCGTTCGACCACACATAGCGCAGGTCCGTGTCCACGATGGCGATGCCCACCGGTGAGCGGGCGTTCATCCGCTCCAGCACCGACCGGCTCATGTCCCAGCCGGGACCGTCGGCCAGATCGGCGAGCAGCACCACCCAGCGCGTGGGCCCGCCGCGCTCCCGTATCGGGACGACCCGGACCATCACCCGGACCGCGTGCCCGTCCCGGTGCAGCGCGGACAGCAGTCCGGCCCAGCCGTCGCCGTCGCGGCAGCGCGCCGCCAGCTCGGGGATCCGGGCCGCGTCCTCCGGGAGCAGCAGGTCGGCGGCCGGGCGGCCGAGGACCTCGGCGGATTCGTACCCCAGCAGCCGCTCGGCGTCCGCGGTCCAGCTGGTCACCGTCATCCGGGCGTCGAGCAGCAGCGGTGCGGCGTCCGCCATGTCGAAGCGCTGGCGGGCGGCCAGCACGTCTTGTTCCTCGCTCGCAGCCACGGCGACCCTCTCCGCTCCCCGAAGGTGGTCCTACCCCCTATGTGCCCATTCTTCACTTTGTACGACCATGTGGGCTCCGGGGCCTTGAGCACCGTTGAACCCCCAGGCCGGTGGCCGCGTATCACTCCACGGGGATGGCGTGAAACCGCACGCGGAAGGAGAGCAGTGTGCCTACACCGTCCGAACCAGGGCAGCCCGGGGGGCGACGGGCGATCGAGCCCACCTATGTTCAGCGGCGCCGCCGGACGGAGGCACTCGCGCAACTTCTGAAGGAGGTGCGGGAGGAGCAGAACGGGCCCGACCCGGACGAGAACTACGAGGTCATCGCGGTACCGGCCACAAAAGTCGCCGTCATGCCGCAGGTGGCCGAGGACGCGACCGAGGAACTTCCACCCGTCCTGGTGGGCGAGGACTACACCCAGGGTCACACCCGGGGCGGGAGACCGGTGGGGGCCCGCAGACCCGCAGCCGCTCCCGGCGTCCACCACGGGCGCGGGCCCGCGGGGCAGCCGACGCCCAGGTGGGGCGCGGGGCAGCGCCGCGCGGCGGTCGTCATCGGGGTCACGGGGGCGGCCCTCGTGGGCTTCGCCCTCGCGCTCCTGGTGCCCGGCGGCGACCAGGACGCCGGTGCACAGGCCGGGCGGCCCCCCACCGCCGCGCCCACGACATCCGCCGCCCCGGCCCCGTCCGGGAACGCCGACCCGGACGGCGCGGGCACCCTCCGCGAAGGGGACAGCGGCCCCGCGGTCAAGGAACTGCAGCAGCGGCTGCTGCGGATCCCGAACGTGTACGACCGCGGCTCCACGAACGGCACCTACGACTCCACGCTCACGGCCGCGGTCGCGCGCTTCCAGCTCTGGTACGGGATCCGGGGCGACGAGACGGGTGTCTACGGCAACGACACCCGCGCCGACCTCGAATCCCGCACGACGCTGTGACCCCGTACGGCTGCCGGGTGCGCCAGGACCGTCAGGTGGCCGCGGACGATCGGGTGAACTCCCTTATGGCCCGGGCGAGTTCCGTCGGCCGGTCCAGGGGGACGAGGGTGTAGCTGTCGTCGATCTCGACCAGCCGTCCCCGCGGCAGCAGCGCGGCGAGGCGCCGGCCGTGTTCGGGCGGCATCACCCGGTCGTCGCGCGCCCAGACGACGAGCGCGGGGCGGTCGAAGGCAGGTAGCCGTTCGGCCGCGGCGAGCAGCAGACCGGTGTCCGCCGCCGCCGCGCGCAGTGTGTGTACGGCGTCGCGGCGGATCTCCGGCCGCTCGAGGACCGGCCGGATCCACCGCGCGGTGGCGGCGTCTCCCCGGAGGGTCAGCCACCCGAAGGCGACCGGCATGCGGCGCAGCGGCCGCAGCCGCATCTGGCCCATGAACATCCCGAACAGCCGGGGCGGGAGCCTGCCGCTGAGGACGAGCGTCCGGCCCGTCAGCCCGGGCGGGAAGTTGTCGAAGGCGTCGCACGAGACGAGCACCACCGCTGCCACCCGTGCCGCACCGTCGGCCATCACGAGCTGGACGAGCGCTCCACCGGTGTCGTTGCCGACCAGGACGACGTCCCGCAGATCGAGGCGGTCGAGGAACTCCACGACCAGCCGGGCCACCCCGGGCAGCGACAGGTCGGCGTCGGCCCGCATTCCGTGCCGATGCGCCCCGAGCGGCAGGGTCGGCGCCACGCACCGGTGGTCGGCGGCGAGCTCGGCGATCGTCTCGTCCCACAGCGAGGCGTCCATCATCAGCCCGTGCAGCAGCACCAGTACCGGACCGGCGCCGCCCGTGTCGCGGTACGTGAGCGTCCCCGCCGACAGCTCGATCTCCCCCGTCGTCATCGACGCTCCCCGGAGGCGGTGGAGCCCACCGGGGAATCGAGCACAGGCCGGCGCCGGAACGACGACTCCACGCCGACCGCGACCTGCGGCAAGGGTGCGGTGAACGCGACGGAGACCTGCCGACCCGTCAACTGCTCGCTGATCGAGTCGAATCGGCGCGGTCGTCCACCGCTCCCACCGAATCCGAATCCGCGACTGCCACCACTGCTGAAACGGACCTTCTCGTCCCCGGACACCGGATCGGTCACGTCGTTCATAAGGGCCTCCTGAGCGCGTCTGCCGCGTCTTCGCCGAGCGTCTGCGTCCAAGAGGGTTCGTGAGGGCTCCGGTGTGACATCGCCGCGACGTCCCGTTCCTGGACCTCGGACGCGTCAGCGCGGCCGACGGCCTCCCGGGCGAACCGGGTCGGGCGCGGTCAGGTCCAGGAGGACCTTGGAGGCGACGGCCCGGTCGTGGGCGATGTCGAACGCGGCGCGGGCCTCGGCGAGCGGGAAAGTGTGCGTCACGACCGCGTCGACGGGCAGCCCCTGGGCCAGCAGGGCGATCGCCTCGTCGAACTCGGCGTCGAAGCGGAAGGCGCCCCGAAGCTCCAGTTCGCGGGTGACGGCGATGTTGCCCAGCAGGGGCACCTCGCCGGGTGGCAGCAGACCGAGGAGTACGACGGTGCCCCCGCGGCGTACTCGTTCGACGCAGCTTCGTAGACCCGCGGACGCTCCGGACGCCTCGACGGCGATGTCGAACGGGTCCGTCCACGCGTCGTTGTCGGGATCGTCCGCCCGTACCGTCGCGGTGGCCCCGGATGCGGCGGCGATGTGCAAGGGGGTGTCGAGGAGATCACTCACGACGACCTCGGCAGCGCCCCTGTGCCGTAGAACGGCGGTGACCAGGCAACCGATCGGCCCCGCCCCGGTGACCAGGACCCGCTTGCCCGTCACGTCACCGGCCCGGCGCACGGCGTGCAGGGCGACTGACAGGGGTTCGGCCAGGACGGCACGGCGCAGGACGAGCTCTGGTGGCAACGGGCGGATCTGTGCCGCGGGCACGGTGACGAGCTGCGCGAAGCCGCCTTGGACGTGGGGCGTGCGTGCGGCGCTGCCGAGGTAGCGGGTGTCGGCGCAGATGTTGCGGCGGCCGGCCGCGCAGTCGGGGCAGCGGTCGCACGGTGTGGCGGGGTGGACGGCCACCGGGGTTCCCACGGCCGGTCCCTCGCCGTCGGCTCCCAGGGCGGCGACGTGGCCGACGACCTCGTGTCCGAGCACCATCGGCTCCTGGACGGTGAAGTCGCCGACCCTGCCGTGGCGGTAGTAGTGCAGGTCTGATCCGCAGATTCCGCCGAGGGCGACGGCGACGGTCACCTGGCCGGGGCCGGGCGGGACGGGGGAGCGGTGCTCGACGCGGAGGTCTCCTGCCGCGTGGACGACGCAGGCTCGCATGATGGGGTCCTTCCGTTGCGGCGTCACAGGACGGAGAGCATGCCGCCGTCGACGTAGAGCAGTTGCCCGTTGACGAAGTCGGATGCGGGGGAGGCCAGGAAGATCAGGGCGCCCACGAGGTCGTCGACGTCGCCCCAGCGGCCGGCCGGTGTGCGACCGCGGACCCAGGCGCTGAACTCGTCGTCGGCCACCAGGGCCGAGGTGAGTTCGGTGGCGAAGTAGCCGGGTCCGATGCCGTTGACCTGGATGCCCAGCGGGCCCAGGTCGGCGCACATTCCCTTGGTGAGCATCTTCAGGCCGCCCTTGGTGGCGGAGTAGGCGGCGATACCGGGACGGACCGCTTCGCTCTGCAGCGAGCAGATGTTGACGATCTTGCCCTGGCCTCGAGGCGCCATGCGCCGTGCGACCTCGCGTCCCACGAGGAAGGCGCTGGTGAGGTTGGTGTCGAGGAGGCGGTGCCAGTCGGCGTCGGTGAACTCCAGGAACGGGCTGCGGTGTTGGACTCCCGTGTTGTTCACCAGGATGCCGATCGGTCCGATCTCGTCCTCGATACGGGCGATGCCCGCGGTGACGGCCGCCGAGTCCGTCACGTCGAAGGCGGCCGTGCGTACCCGGTTCCCGAACGAGGTCGCGAGTTCCGTAGCGGTCGCCTGCAGGGCGGCGGTGTTCCGTCCGTTGAGGACGACCGTGCAGCCGGCCTCCAGCAGGCCCTTGGCCAGCGCCCTGCCGATGCCGCGGCTGGAGCCGGTGACCAGGGCGGTCTTTCCGGTGATGTCGAACAGTGGGTGGCTCATGAGAGCGCTCCGGCGGTGCCGACGGAGGTGCCGACCGGGGTGCCCGGCACCGGCGGACTGCCGGGCAGGGGCGTTCGGGCGGGGCGTCCGGCGAGGACGTCGAGGATGTTGTCGACCGCCAGGTCGACCATGGCGGCCCGAGTGGCCTCGGTGGCCGACCCGATGTGGGGCAACGTGACCACGTGCGGCTCCGCCACCAGCGGCGACAACTCCGGTCCCATCGGCTCGCGTTCGAAGACGTCGAGCCCCGCGGAGTGCAACCGTCCCTCACGGACGGCATGGAGCAGGGCCTCCTCGTCCACGACACCGCCGCGCGAGGTGCTGACCAGTGTGGCCGTGGGCTTCATCGTGGCCAGTTCGCGGGCCGAGATCAGATGCCGTGTCTCCTCGGTCAGCGGCACGTGCAGCGACACGATGTCGGACTCGGCCAGCAGCGTAGTCAGACCCACCGAGGCCGACAGGTCGTCGTCGGGGACATAGGGGTCGTGGTGGAGCACACGCATGCCGAACCCATGGGCCCGTCGGGCCACCGCGCGGCCGATCTGTCCGTAGCCGATCAGGCCGAGGGTGGCTCCGTGGATGTCCAGGCCGAGGTAGTCGTGCATCCGGAACAGCTCCCAGGAGCCTTCCGCCAGGCTCGCCTCGGCGGCGCCGAGCCGACGGCGGGCGGCGAGGATCAGCGCGAAGGTGAGGTCGGCGGTGGTCTCCGCGAGCACGCCGGGCGTGTGGGTGACGACGATGCCGCGCTCGGCCGCGGCGGCCCGGTCGACGTTGTCGAATCCCATGCTCGCCAGCGCCACGACGCGCAGGCCGGGCCCCGCCGCGTCCATCAGCCCGCCGTCCACCAGGTCGTTCCCCAGTGCCAGCACGCCACTCACTCCGGAGGCGAGCGCGGCGAGGTCAGGGGGCCCGGGCTTCCCGGTCCCCGGCCAGGCCACCACGTCCGCCGCCTCGGACAGGCGGTCCAGACCGCGGCCGGGCAGGTTTTCACGGGTGGTGAGGACACGCTTTTTCATCTATGTCTCCAGTGACGAGCCGTGCATTGTCGACCGGCGTTTCCGAAATAATCCGGTTCCGAAAGAAGCGGGTTCTGGAAGAACCTGGTTCCCGAAAACGCTAGCCGGGGCGTTCACCGGAAACAAATAACGGATTCGTGTGACGCTATCGGCGATCCTTATTCCCGTCGAGGGAACCGGGGGACCCGTCAAAGGTGGTGATCAGTTCAAGGAAGAGATCGTGCACCGCCAAGGCGGGTTCCGACAGGGGCTGATTGTCCGACGTGACCACGGACAGCTTGACCTGGATGACGGGCTCCACGATCCGGCGCACGGACAGGGAGCGGACGTCGAGGATGGCGCGCGCCGCCGACCAGGGCAGGACCGTGGCACCGAGGCCCGCGTCCACGGCGTTGACGAGGGTCAGCGCGGATTCGACCTCGCCCACCACGTTCAGCTGGAGCGACGCCTGTTGGAAGGCGGCGTCCACGACCTGCCGGATCGTGTGGATACGGCTGGGCAGCAACAGGGGCACGCTCGTGAGTTCCTCCAGGCGCACCTCGCCCCCTCCCGGCGGGGCCGTTTCGCCGGGTGCGCCGATCAGGAACAGGTCCTCCGTGCGTACGGGCTCGAACTGCACACCCCGCAGCGGGCCGGCCCCGTAGATGAACGCCATGTCCATCCGGCCCGTCATGATCGCTTCGCTGATCACGCCGCCGAAGTTCTCGTTGATGTGCAGCAGGATGTCCGGGTAGCGCTCGCGCACGCTCTTGAGGAGCGGCAACGCCAGCGCCGCGCCCAGGCTGTAGGGCGCGAGGCCCACCGACACGCTGCCGGCGGGAGCCCGGCCGGAGACGTCGACGGCCGCGTGCGCGAGGTCCACCTGCCGGAGGATCAACTGGGCGTGCCGGTACAGGGCCCGGCCCGCCTCGGTCGGGGCGACCCCGCGTTTGCTGCGGATCAGCAACTGCTGCCCGAACTGTGCCTCCAGCGCGGACAGTTGCTGGCTGAGCGCGGGCTGTGCGATGTGCAGGATGTCGGCCGCGCGCGTGATGCTCCCCGCGTCGATGATCTTGATGAACGAGTACAGACGCCTGGTGTCCATGCGGCGGGCCTTCCACGGGGAGCGGAGCCTCATCGTAGGGAGGGGCCACCTCGAAGCACAGCCCCGGCGAGCCTCAGGTGTGAGGCGGGTCATAGCCGTTCGCGATAACGCCAGACCGAACACATATTGGCGGTCATGCGAGCAGGGGATTAAGTTGAGTCGAACATCCAACCGGAACCGCCCGACAAGGTCGAAGCAAGCCCGCGCCCAGCGATTCCTTCTGCTCTCGGTCATCGTTTGTGCCGGAGAAAAGCGGATCCTTTCCGGATATCACGAAGACGTGCTGACATCTCCCTTCCAGCATTCTCTCCCGGAGGACGTCATGACCCCCATGGTTGATCTCGTCGCCGATCTCGGCGAGGGATTCGGCGCGTACACGATGGGCGACGACGGAGCCCTTTTGGAGATGCTCACTTCCGCCAATGTGGCCTGTGGGTTCCATGCCGGTGATCCGCGCATCATGGACGCCACCGTTCGGACATGCGTGGAGAAGCGGGTGTCCGTGGGCGCTCATCCGAGCTTTCCCGACCTGGTCGGCTTCGGCCGCCGCGCGATGGACCTCACGCCGGAGGAGGTCCGTACGGATGTGCTGTACCAGATCGGCGCCCTCCAGGCGTTCGCCGTCGCGCACGGCACCCGGGTGCACCACGTCGCCCCGCACGGACGCCTGGGCAACCTGGTCGCCGTACGCCCCGACTACGCCCGTGCCGTCGTGGACGCCGTCGCCTCCCTGGACGCGTCGCTGATCATCCTCGCGCAGGACGGTGAACTCGCCGACGCGGCCCGCGCCCGCGGACTGCGCGTGGGCATCGTCGGTATCGCCGACCGCGCGTACCGCGACGACGGGACCCTCGTCCCCCGCTCCGAGCCCGGAGCGGTGATCCACGACCCGGACGAGGTCGCCCGGCGGACGCTGCGGATGGTCACCGAAGGCGTCATCCGCAGCGTCGACGGCACGGACGTCGAGGTCGCCTGCGACACCGTCCTGCTGCACGGAGACAGCCCCGGAGCGATCGCGCTCGCGAGCCGCATCCGTGCACAACTCCTCGCCGCCGGTGTCGAGATCACCTCTCTCGGCAAAGTACTGAGCGGCAAGGGCGTCTGACATGAACAACAACGTGGTGATCACGGACTGCGGCGACTCCGCCCTGGTCGCCAAGGCCGTGGGCCTGGACGCCGAAGCCGCCTGGCGGCTCGTCCACGCCCTCGCCGACGCCCTGGACGCCGTCCGGCTCCCCGGCGTCCACGACATGGTGCCCACCTACGACGCCCTGCTCGTGGAGTTCGACTGCGCCGGCACCGACCACGACACCGTAAGGCGCGTCCTGGCCCACGAGGCCGCCCGCCTCGGTCCGCACCCCGCGAGGACGACACCGCCCCGCCGCTTCGTCGTCCCCGTCGTCTACGGCGGCGAGTACGGGCCCGATCTGCCGGAGGTGGCCGCGCAACTCGGCCTGGCCGAGAGCGAGGTCGTCGCCATCCACTCCGGGACCGATCTCACCGTACGCTGCCTCGGCGCGCCCGCCGGTGCGCCGATGATGGACGGGCCGCCCTTCCCGGTACCGGTGCCGCGGCTGGCGTCGCCCCGCACCCGCGTCGACCCCGGCTCGGTCGCCGTCGCCGGACGGCAGGCGGTCATCTGTCCGATGCCCTCGCCCGGCGGCTGGCCGCTCCTCGGTCGCACCCCCGTACGCGTCCTCGACCCGCACCGCGACCCGATCACCGCGTACCAGCCCGGAGACACCTTCCGGTTCCTCCCCATCAGTCCTGAACAGTGGGACGAGTACGCCGACATGCCCCTGGCGGACTGCCATGGCTGACACCCTCACCATCCGCACCGCGGGCATCGTCACCGTGCAGGACCTCGGCCGGGTCGGCCGCTCCCGCTACGGTCTGCCCGCCAACGGAGCCGCCGACCAGCACTCGGCGCGCGTCGCCAACGTCCTGTGCGGCAACGACGAGCGCGCCCCGCTGCTGGAGATCACGGCCCTCGACTTCGCGTGCGTTCCCTCCAGCGACATCCTCATCGCCGTGACCGGCGCCCCCGCCGACGTGACCGTCGAAGGAACGGTCCGCCCGCAGTGGGAACCGGTGCCCGTGCGCGCCGGTGAGACCGTCCGGGTCACCGGCATCCGGCGCGGACTGCGCGTCTACCTGGCCGTGCTCGGCTCGTTCGAAGCCGACTGTCTACAGGGCAGTTGCGCTCCCGACACCATCCTGGGATTCGGCCCCACCCTGCGCAACGGCGACGAACTCGTCCTGCACGCGGCCTGCCCGCCCATCGACCACCCCTTCTCGCGGATCCCGCTGTTCCGCCTGCACGCACCCGTCCGCCCGTTCCCCACCACCTGGACCATCGACGTCACCGACGGCCCCGACCGGACCGAGTTCGGGAACACGGGACGGCGCCTGTTCGACGCACCCTTCACCGTCAGCCCGCAGAGCAACCACATCGGCCTGCGGCTGCGGGGCGAGGTACCCCGCCGCGTCACCAAGGGCGAGGTGCTCTCCCGCGGCGTCCCCATCGGGGCGATCGAAGTACCGGCAGGGGACGAACTCCTCGTGCTGCACCGCGGCCGCGGCGTCACGGCCGGCTACCCCGTCCTCGCCGTCGTCACCGCCACCGGACTGTCCGACCTGGGGCAGGTGCGCCCGGGGCAGACCATCCGCTTCCGCCACCGCACCCGCGACCAGGCGGTCATGGCCCACCGCTCGCAACGCAACGCCATCGACGCCCTGAGAGGCCGAGTCCGCACGGCCTTCGACACCCTGCGCATTCGCGCCCCCGTCGGCAGCTGAGTTGCCCGCTCCCCGCTCAGCAGCCCCCTTCGCCCGCCCGCACGGAGCCGAACGTCCCTCGTCCCCAGCCTGCTGCCAGACAGGAGAGCCATGAGCACCGTGGCCACTCAGCCGGTCCCCAACACCGTCGACCCCAGAACAGCCCGAAAGGTCACCCTCGCGGGATGCGTCGGGATCTTCGCCGAGCTCTACGACAACGGCATCTTCGGCTTCATGGCCGGAACGCTCGCCGCGGTCTTCTTCCCCGGCTCCGACAACGCCATCCAGCTCGTCTTCCTCGGTTACGCCGTCTCCTTCTTCTTCCGCCCCCTCGGCGCCGTCATCTGCGGCCACCTCGGCGACCGCATCGGACGCCAGCGGATGCTGGTCTTCGTCATCCTGCTCATCAGCGTCGCCACCGCGGCCATCGGCATCCTGCCCACCTACGCGAGCATCGGCGTCGCGGCGCCCGCCCTGCTGGTCCTGTTGCGCGTCGCACAGGGCTTCTCCGTCGGCGGTGAGGCGTCGGGCGCGATGAGCTTCCTCGCCGAGCACGCCCCGGAGGGCAAGCGGGGCCTCTACAGTAGCTATGCGCAGATCGCGTCGTTCCTCGCTCTGCTCACCGGCACGCTGATCGCCGCCGCCATGACCAGCGGACTCGGCACCGAACGCATGGAGTCGTGGGGCTGGCGCATCCCGTTCCTGCTCGCCGTCCCGCTCGGCATCACCGGCATCTACATCCGTAAGCGCATCAGTGACACGCCCAACTTCACACGCCTGCAGGATGAGGGCGGCCTGGCCAAGAACCCCCTCAAGGAGGCGTTCACCTCCGCCGAACACCGCCGAGCGATGCTGCTGGCCCTGTTCATCCCCCTGATGAACGGCTCCGGTTACTACGTCCTGTTCAGCTACATGCCGACCTTCATGAGCAGCGAGCTGGGCTTCGGCAAGGTCCAGGGGCTCCTCGTCACGGCCTCCAGCCTCGTCGCGATCTGTATCGCCATCCCGTACATGGGCCGCCTCTCCGACCGGGTCGGGCGCAAGAAGGTCATCGCCGCAGCCGCGATCACCATGGCCGTCGTCGGCGTCCCCTGTTACCTCCTCATCGGCACCGGCAACGTCGCCCTCGCCGTCGTCGGCGCCTGTGTCATGGCCGTCGTGTTCGCCGGACACACCGGCGTCATCCACATCCTGCTCGTCGAACTCTTCCCCACCCGCGTGCGCTACTCCGCCTACGGCCTGGGCTACAACGTCTCCTCCGCCCTCTTCGGCGGCACGGCCCCGCTGCTGATGACCTACCTCATCGACCGCACGGGCAACGTCAACATGCCGGCCTTCTACGCCGTCGTCACCGCCCTCGGCACGCTCATCGCCGTGTCCCGGGTGCGGGACCGGGCCCACCTGCCGCTGCGCGACGCCTGACGGACATCGCACCCGCACGCCCCCACATCAAGCACATCAAGGAGCACATCAGCATGCCCATCTCCGACTACAGGACGGCCCTCGTCACCGGAGCGTCGACCGGCATCGGAGCCGTGGTCGTCGAGCGACTCGCCAAGCGCGGCCTGGAGGTTCACGCCGTGGCCCGCAACGCCGAACGCCTCGACGCCCTCGCCGACGCCACCGGCTGCATCCCGCACGCCGTCGACATCACCGACACCGAGGCGCTCACCGCCGTCCTGGACGGCCTGGAGATCGACGTCCTCGTCAACAACGCGGGCGTCTCACGCACCGGCAACATCCTGACCGCCGACGAGTTCGCCGTCGACGAGCAGATCGCCGTCAACATCCAGGCGGTCCTGCACCTGGTGCGCCTGCTCATGCCCGGCATGGTCGAGCGCGACCTCGGCCACATCGTCAACATCAGCTCCATCGCCGGCGTCTACAACTTCGGCGGCAACACCATCTACCACGCCACCAAGGCAGCCGTGCACACCCTCTCCCGTCAGCTGCGTGTCGACGGCTACGGCCGCCGCGTCCGCGTCAGCGAGATCTGCCCGGGCCGTGTGGAGACGGAGATCTTCGGCCGCCTGCTCGGTGACATGGAGGCCGCCCAGCGTGAGTACTACGACGGCTACGAGTCCCTCAAGCCCGAAGACATCGCCGACGCCATCGAGTTCGCCGTCGACTCGCCCCGGCACGTCAACATCGGCCACATCGAGATCCTGCCCACCTTCCAGGTGCCCGGCGGCCTCAACTTCGAGCGCCGGGAAGGCTGATCACATGAACACGGCAGACCGTGCGAACACCGCGGAGCGGGTGCGCCGTATCAACCCCTCGCCCAGCACGGCGGCGGCGCAGCGCGTGCGCGAACTCAAGAGCCAGGGGCTCACCATCCTCGACCTGACCGTGGGCGAGCCCGACTTCGACACTCCCGACCACGTCAAGGCCGCCGCGATCCGGGCCATCGAGGCGGGCGAGACCAAGTACACCCCCGTGAACGGCACCCCGGCCCTGCGCGCCGCGATCGCCGGGAAACTCCGCGAGCGCCACGGCCTGGAGTTCACCGACGCGCGGATCACCGTCGGCGGCGGAGCCAAGCAGGTCATCTTCCTCGCCCTGATGGCCACCCTGGACGAAGAGGACGAGGTCATCGTCCCCGCCCCGTACTGGGTCTCCTATCCCGACATGGTCCGCGCCAACGACGGCACCCCGGTGGTCGTCGACTGCCCCGAGGCGGACGGCTTCAAGCTGACACCGGAGCGGCTCGCGGCGGCGATCACCGAGCGCACGCGCTGGGTCGTCCTCAACACCCCCGGCAACCCCACCGGATCCGCCTACGCCAGCGGCGAACTGCACGCACTGGCCCAGGTGTTGCTGGAACACCCCCACGTCCGCGTCCTCACCGACGAGATCTACGACGAGATCTGGTACGGCGACGAGGACACCCCGTCCCTGGCGGCCGTCGAACCCCGGCTGTCCGAGCGGGTGTTCCTCACCAACGGCGTCTCCAAGACGTACGCGATGACCGGGTGGCGCATCGGGTACGGGGTGGGCCCGACGGACCTGGTGACCGCGATCAACACGCTCCAGTCCCAGACCTCCTCCTGCCCCTCCTCCGTGAGCCAGGCCGCCGCGGCCGCCGCGCTCACGGGGCCCCAGGACTTCGTCCGGGACACCGTCCGTGTCTACCGCGCCCGCCGCGACGCGACCGTGAAGCTCATCAACGACGTACCCCGGCTCAGCTGCACCGTCCCCGACGGCGGCTTCTACCTCCTCGTCAACTGCCGAGACACCATGGGACAGTTGACGCCGGACGGCAGCCGCATCGAGAACGACGAGGACTTCGCCCGCTACCTCCTCGACAGCCGGCAGGTGGCGGTGATCCACGGAGCCGCGTACGGCGCACCCGGCTACTTCCGCATCTCCTTCGCGACGTCGACGGACGTCCTCACCGAGGCCTGCGAACGCATCGCGACGGCCTGCGCCGCACTGACCTCCGCTCCTTCCGCCGTTCCCTCCGCCTGAAAGGTCACCATGATCCGCGTCAGCACCAAGTTCGAGCGGCCGGAGCCCGCCGCGGTCGAGCGACTGAGCGCCTTCTCCTCGGCGACCATCCACGAGGCACAGGGCCGACTCGGGGCGCTGGACTCGGCCATCAAGCCGGTCGACCACCGGATGTCCCTGTGCGGCCCCGCCTTCACCGTCCAGTGCGCCCCACGCGACAACCTCATGCTGCAGACCGCCATCGCCTACGCACGCCCGGGGGACGTCGTGGTCGTGTCCGCCGGCGCCTACGAGGAGGCGGGCTCCTTCGGAGACGTCCTCGCCAACGCCTGCCAGGCCAAGGGCCTCGGCGGCCTGATCACCGACACGGGTGTCCGGGACACCGAGGACCTGCGCGCCCTGGGCTTCCCCGTCTTCTCCCGCAGTGTGTCCATCAAGGGCACGGTCAAGGAGACCGTTGGACCGATGTGCGAACCGGTCACCGTCGGCGGCGTGCTCGTCCGCCCCGGCGATGTGATGCGGGCCGACGCCGACGGCGTGGTCGTCGTCCGCCGCGAGGACGTCGCCGAGACGGTCGCCGCCTCACAGGAGCGGGTCGACGCCGAAGCGGGGTACATCGCGGCGTATCGGGCGGGCAGGACGGTCGTCGAAATCTGCGCTCTCGCGCCGCTTCTCGCGGCCAAGGGGCTGGTGATCGAGGACTAGAACCTGTCCGGCGGATCGACATCGGAGGGAGGCGACGGCGCCGGATCAGCACGGGTGAGCTGTCGCCTGGTGGTACGCGCCCGCCCCCTCGGGCGCCTCCCCGCCGACGAGCAGGCTCCGCGCACCGACCTTCCCACCTCGGCCGTCGTCCGCGAAACGGCGTTGTCAGTGGTCGCCACTATGTTCAGTCGTGTCCGGCCGAAGTGGCGCGGAAGTCCCCTCTGATGCATAGGAGATGGTGCGTTGTCGGATTGGGAGAGGTCGAGCACGGCACGGGTGACAGCGCCCGCGCGGCCGCGGAAGCTCGCCAAGGTGCCCTTCGTCGAGCTGGCCGACGGGCGCCTCCAGGGCGTGGTGTCCAGCGGCTCCGACATCGAGCGGGTCTACGTCTCGTCGGTCGCGGCCGGCACCTACGCGTTCGCCTGCAGCACCAACAACAACCGCCCCTGCGGCGGCGCGCGGGGCATGTTCTGCAACCACATCCGGGCCCTCGTCAACGAGGCGGTGCTGCAGTACGGCGCTGAGCGCGTCGCCCGCTACCTGAGGGTCGAGCTCGCGGACGGTGAGCCGAGCGGACAGACCATCGCCCACGTCATGGGCACCACCCGGCCGGCGCAGGGAGACACCAAGGCCGCCGCGCCCGTCTTCAGCCGGTTCCTGCGCCACCTGGCCTATCTGGAACTCGCGCCGACCACCGCACCGTTGCCGGAGATGCAGTGGTTCCCGCCGACCAGGGCGGTGCAGACGGGGGTGCCCCCGCGCGAGCTCGGTTCGAGCGTGGGGGAGGGCGCGGACCTGCTCTCCGACAGCATCACCGGGCTCGACGAAGCGATGGCGGCCGTGGACGCCTTCGACCAGGCTCTCGTCGCGGGCCTGCTCCGTCCACAACCCTCCCAGGCCGCCGGTCCGACCGAACTCGCGCACGCCGTCGCGGGGACACCACTGGCCGCCAGAGTTTCCGAGGCGGCGGAGAAGGCGGCGGCCGGAGCAGCCGACGAAGACCACTTCGTCGCCCTCGCCGCAGCCCGCACCGCACTGCTCGGCTCCGTCCACGACGCACTGATGACCCGCGTCACGGAGGTGACCGGTCGACCCCGCGGCGAGGAGACCGTCCCGGTGACCGGTGGGCAACAGGCGGCGAACCTGCTCGCCGCCGCCCGCGCCTGGCTCTGCGACCTCGCGCGCGCCGGATGGCAGGGAATCGACCACGAGGTGGTCTCCGGGGCGGCGCAAGTCGTCTCCGCGATGCTTCCGGACCCGTCGCTGCGCCGACTGGCGACGCTTCTCGACGGCTTCGCCGCCGAACTGGCCGCGTCCTGCCCGGGCTCCGCCCTGGAGAGGATCCCGGCACGCCGCTGGGGCGACCTCTGGGCACGCGGGATGCTGCTGACGCTGCCCGGTGCCGCCGACACGCCGACGCCGGGCAGCGCCACCGGTCGTCTGCTGCCCCTGGGAGTCGACCTGCAGGAACACGCGACCGCGGCGCAGGCCCAGGTCCACGCGGTGTTCGAACCCGCCGACGGCTCCGCGCCCGGCCTGGTGCGCGCCACCGTGTCGGTGCCCAAACCCGACACGGTCGTCGGAGCCGGCCTCTGGCGGCTGCTGCGCCCGCACATGTCGCTTCTGGCAGCCGTCGGCGCAGGCCGCTCGATGGAGCTCACCGACATGCCGGTCACCGCCGAGGGCGACCTGATCTGGAGCGACGAGCACGCCCGCCCGAGCGAGCCCGCCGACGCCTTCACCACCGCCCGCGTCGCCCTGTCCACCGCCGCCGACCCGGCGACCGCACCGCTGGACCGGCACCCGACGCGCATCGCCGCCCCCGTGTTCCTGGAGGGCTACGCCGCCCAGAAGGACGACGAGACACTGACGTTCACGGTCGCCGGACACGCTCTCGCCGTCGACACCGACCGCGTTCCGACCGCCGGCCCGCTCACCCCCGAGGCCGTCGCGACCTCGAACGCCTGCATAGGGCTGCTCCGCTGGGACGCCGGAACGTATCGCGTCCAGCCCCTGGCCGTGGAGACGACCGTGCGGAAGAAACCAGTCGCGCTCCACGCCGGGGCATGGGCCGGGGGCACGACCGACAAGGTCGGCGTCAGGGCCGAGAAGGCCGCCACCGACGCCGTGGCCGTGCTGCGGGAGCGCGCCGGAAGGCTGCTGCGGAAATGACCGACGCGACGACCCCGACCCACCCCGAGGTGGACCCCCACGACAACCGCCGTCAGGTTCTGTACTGGCGGCTCCTCGCCCGGCTCTTCGACCACGAGGAGCAGGCCACGCTGGAGTCGGCGAGCCTCGCCGTCGTCGAGGACATCGGCCTGCCGCCCGCGCTGCTGGACCCGGGTGCCTCCGTCGACTCGATCGTGCAGCGCCATCCTGAACTGGCCGCCGAGTTCGACGGTCTGATGGTGCCCGAGACCGACGACGAGGCCCAGGACCGGTCGGCCGAAGTACGGCGCGCGGCACTGGTGTCGAAGGTGCTGCTCAACGTCTTCGCCGCCGGCTCCGGCACGGTCACCGCCGGACAGCTGGCGCGCTGGCAGTCCGACGCGGGCTGGCTGGAGCGCGCCCTCGGCTGCAAGCCGGGCGAACTGCGCGGCGGCCGCGCGGGGGCGGGGTCCGGGGCGGGCGCCGCGGGACCCGGGGTCAGCCCGACCGGCACCGGCGGCCCGGGCACGACTCCCGACCTGAGCCGGCTGATTCCGGCGATCGGCCCGGAACTCGGCGCGATCGAGGCCGACCTCGTCAAGCGCATGCGCCTGCGCGAGGTACTGGCCGACCCCAGGCTCGCCGCGCAGCTGACCCCGAGCATGTCGCTCATCGAGCAACTGCTGCGGGACAAGAACAACCTCTCGGGCGTGGCCCTGGCCAACGCCAAGTCCCTGATCCGCCGATTCGTCGACGAGGTCGCCCAAGTGCTGCGCACCCAGGTGGAGAAGACCGCGGCGGGCGCACTGGACCGCTCCGTCCCGCCCAAGCGGGTGTTCCGCAACCTCGACCTCGACCGCACGATCTGGAAGAACCTCACCAACTGGAGCCCGGAGGAGGAGCGGTTGTACGTCGACCGCCTCTACTACCGGCACACCGCGCGCAAGACGACGCCCCAGCGGCTGATCGTCGTCGTGGACCAGTCGGGCTCGATGGTCGACTCGATGGTGAACTGCACCATCCTGGCGTCCATATTCGCCGGGCTGCCGAAGGTGGACGTCCATCTGATCGCGTACGACACCCAGGCGCTCGACCTCACACCATGGGTGCACGATCCCTTCGAGACCCTGCTGCGCACCAACCTCGGGGGCGGCACCGACGGCACGGTCGCCATGGCCCTGGCCCAGCCGAAGATCGCTGAGCCCCGTAACACCGTCGTGGTGTGGATCTCCGACTTCTACGAATGGCGGTCCGAGCCGCTGTTCGACAGCATGGCCGCCATCCACCGCTCGGGAGCCAAGTTCATCCCGGTCGGCTCGGTGACCAGCTCCGGACGCGGCAGCGTCAACCCGTGGTTCCGCGAGCGCTTCAAGGACCTCGGCACGCCGGTGCTCTCCGGCCACATCCGCAAGCTCGTCCACGAGCTCAAGACGTTCCTCGCGTAGGCGTTTCGCCCGCTCGGTTACTTCTCACTTACTTGTTTCCCGTTCAGAAAGGCTCTGTGATGTCCGAACTGCTGCGCGCCCCCGCCGAGATCAAGTTCGCCGAGGAACTGGACTGGCTGGAGTCCGTCGACGACAACCCCAAGCCCTTCTCCTGGCGGCTGTCCCCGAAGATGGTCCGTCTGTTCATCCTGGGCTCCGAGCGCTCCGACGGCCTGGACCGGGAGATCTCGCAGAAGTGGTTCGGCGACCGCAGTTTCGTCGAGCGGTCCATCGTCACGCTGGCCTCCGACCGTGGTCTGCTGCTCATCGGCGACCCCGGCACCGGAAAAAGCTGGCTGGCCGAGCTGCTGTCCGCCGCGATCTCCCGCAACTCCACGCTGGTGGTCCAGGGCACGGCCGGTACCACCGAGGACCACATCAAGTACTCCTGGAACGTGTCCATGGTCATCGCCAAGGGCCAGTCGAGGGAGTCGATGATCCCCTCGCCGATCATGACCGCGATGGAGACCGGCGCGATCGGCCGTTTCGAGGAACTCACGCGGTCCACCAGCGACGTGCAGGACGCGCTGATCTCGATCCTGTCCGAGAAGTACATCTCGGTTCCCGAGCTGGACAGCGACAACATCGTCTTCGCGCAGCCCGGCTTCTCGATCATCGCCACCGCCAACAGTCGTGACCGGGGTGTCAACGACCTGTCCTCGGCGCTCAAGCGGCGCTTCAACTTCGTACGCATCCCCGTGGTGACGAACAAGAAGAGCGAGGCGGAGATCGTCCGCTTCCGCACCGAGGAACTGCTGGGCCGTCACCAGATCGAGCTGGACGTGCCGCCGACCCTGCTCGACGTGCTGCTGCAGAGCTTCGCCGACCTGCGCGCCTCCGCCGCCGCGGCCGGCAGTGACGACGAGAAGCTGGAGTCCGCGCTGTCCACCGCAGAGCAGATCGGCGTGCTCGAGGACGCGATCCTGCACAGCAACTTCTTCGGCGAACGCGCCCTGACCGCCCACACCCTGGCCTCCTCGCTCGTCGGTTCACTGGCTCGACGCGAGCCCGAGGACCTGGCCATCCTCAACAAGTACCTGCACGGCGTGGTCGAGCCGCGCAGCAAGGAAGAGGGGGGATCCTGGCCGGAGTTCCTGGAGGGCGGCCGCGACGCGATCGCCACCCTGTCATGAGCGGCACGCACGAGAGCACGCACAAGAGCACGCATGAGGGCACCTTCGAAGCGCTGCGCGCGCAGTTGCAGGGGGCCGCCGCGACGCTGGCCGACGGGCCCGACGCCCTGGAGGGCATCCTCCTCGGCATCGTCGAGGACGTCGACCGCGCGGTGCGCGAGCCCCTGGAGATCTTCCCCGTCTGCCACCACTCGCCCGCCTCGGCGCTCGCCATGGCACGCCGGCTGCGGGAGAAACAGCCGAAGGTCGTGTACCTGGAGCTGTGCGAGGACATGGCGCCGCTGCTGACCGAACTGCGCAACTGCCGGCTCCCGGTGGCGGTCCAGGCCTTCGCGACCGAGATCGACGGCTTCCCGGCCGAGTGGTCCCCGCTGTCGGTGGTCGCACCGATCACCGAGGCCTCCGCCGAGTACCAGGCGATCGCCTACGCACTGGACACGCCCGGCGTCGAACTGGTCCTCGTCGACCGTTCCTCGGACCACGTCTTCCAGTGGGACGCGCGCGGGACGCACGCCGGCGAGAGCGCCGACCCCGACGCGCCGCCCGTCGAGGAGGAGGCCGCGCTGCACGGCGACGCGGTCGGCGTGGAGATCGGCGACCTGCGCCCGCGCTTCGCCGAACTGGAGGAACACCTGCTGCGGCACGGCAGGGTCCGGCACTGGTCGGAGTGGTGGCACCAGTACGTCGAACTGCCGCTCGGCGACAGCGACCACGACACCTACCGCCAGGTGATGCTCCTGATCGGCAGCCTCTTCCGGCGCCTCGCACCCGGCGACCCGCACCGGGTGCGGGTGGACGAGGACCGTGAGCGCTACATGTGGACCAGGATGCGTGAGCACCTGACCGCGACCGGCACCGATCCCGACGACTGCCTGTATGTCTGCGGAGCCTTCCACGCGGCCAGCAGGGTCGAGGAGTTCGGCGTCCACGGCACCGACACCTTCGAGATCGCCCCGCGCAGCGCGACCAAGTGGCAGCACGGGCTGATCCCGTCCAGCCACGCGGCGATCGAGGCGCAGTTCGGTCTTGCCGCCGGTTCGGTGTCGATCGCCGCGACCGTCTGGGCGAAGAACGTCAGCCGCACCCGCGTGAAGCCCTACCGCCTGGCGGGGCAGGCGGGAGCGAAGAAGTCGAAGGCGAAGAAGACCGTCGCCACGGCGGCTCCGGTACCGGCGCTCCCGCCCGCGGACAAGCTGACCGGCTTTCTGCGTCGGCCGCCCGTCCTCGACCGGCTGGACGAGGACGAACTCCTCGGCTGGTCCGTGGAGATCGTGCGCGCCGCGCGCCGCAACGGTTACCTCGCCTCCACCGCCGACGCCATCGCCGTGTTCGAGACGTCGATCCTGCTGGCCGGGATGCGCGACCGGGCCAGGCCGACTCCGTACGACTTCCAGGACGCGGCCGTCACCTGCATCGAGAAGGACACCGTGCCGGGCCGGCGCGATGTGCGTCGGCTCGTGGAGATCATGATGGGGGGCGACCGGGTCGGCCAGGTCGGCTACGACGCGCTGCCACCGCTGGCGCGCGACGTGCACGACCGGCTCGCGCCGCTGCAGTTGAAGCTCCAACAGCGAGGTGTGCAAAGGGCGTTGCTGAACATAGCCGCCCAGCCGGAACTGGAGCGGTGCTCCGACGTGTTGTGGATGCTCCGTCATCTGATGCCCCAGGGCGCTGCACGGCCGATCATGGGCGAGCGGAAGTTGGGGGAGCGGTCGATCCAGGAGTCGTGGGACCTGGCGCTGGGCACCCACCAGCGTGCGCTCATCGAGCTCGGCTACGAAGGCGTCAGCATCGAACAGGTCCTCGAACAGCGTCTGCGCCGGACGGCGTACGGACCGCAGGCCACCACGGCGACGGTTCTGGGCACCGTCGAGGACGCGACACTGTACCTGCGCAGCCGCCGCCTCGCGGACGAACTGGGCACCCGTGCCCTGGAGGTGCTGGCCACCGAACGCAGCGTCGACGGCGCGCCGGAGGTGCTGCGCCGGGTGCGCCGGCTGCTGGCGTACTACCGCACCAGCGAGCCGACGCTGCCGCCGTGGATCGAGTCCTTCGTCAAGACCGGGTACGCGCACTACTGCACCCTGCTGCCGACGGCGTTCACCGACGAGGACGCCACGGTCCGCCACGTGGCGGCGATGCTGGGCTTCCTGTTCAGCATGGAGAGCCTGGCACTGTCGCTGGGCTGTGACCGGACCCAACTGGAGCTGGCCGTCGGCCAGTCGCATCCGGCGGACCCCGCGAAGACCGCGCTGTTGTGGGCGGCGCAGACACAGCTGGGGACCCTCTCCCGCGCGGACCTTCGGACGAGGTGCGACGAGCTGCTGGGCAACCCCCTGGTGGTGCCCGCCTATCCGCGCTACCTGAGCGGCTTCGTACAGGCCCTGGAGCCCGTCCCGGCCCTCACCGACTTCGTGGTGGAAGCGGTGTCGAACGCTTTCGGACGGCTGCCGGACCCGGTGCTCCTGCCGTGGCTGCCCACGCTGATCAGCACGCTGCGCTCGAGCGGCACCGAGCTGGCCCCGCTCCTGATCCGGGAGGCCGGACGGATCTTCCCCGGCCGGTTGGCGGCGCTGGACGCGTGGGTGCCGCCGTGGCGGGCGGAGTCGGCGCCGCAGGCCCTGCCCTCGGCGCGGAGCGCGGGCGACCGCCGGGGTGTCGCGCTGCTCGCCGCCCACCCCGCGACGTGCGACGCGGTGGCGAGTCTGCTGGGCTGCGACGGTACGTGGCGGACGGCGGCCCCCGTCCCGTCCGGGGCGGCGCTGGTCGGTCTTCATCCCGATACGGCGGTGGCACTGGAGGCGCTGCTGGCCGGCCCCTGACATCAGGTCCGAGGAGATCAGCCGGGTGCTATTCGAGGCCGAAGTCCCCTGGCATCGGCCGGAGTTGGAAGAGCCGGGCGGGGACGGTGTCCGCGAGGACCTGGTAACCGGCCGGATTGAGGTGGAGGTGGTCGCCCACGTCGATCGCGGTCAGGAGACGGGCCGGTTGCCGGGGGTCCCGGGCCGCCCGGTCGAAGTCGACGACGGCGTCGAAGCGGCCGCTCGTGCGGATCCACTGGTTGACCGCCTGCCGGGAGGCCTCTCGGTACCCGGCCGCGTCGTCGTACCCGGTGTTGCCCCCGAAGGGAGTCAAGGTCGCTCCGTACACCCGGATGCCCTGTGCGTGAGCCCTCACGACGTTCTGTTCGTAGGCCGCGATCAGATCCGCCGTGACCTGTTTCTGGGCGGCTTCGGTGGGCTCGGCGGTGCCGATGTCGTTGACGCCCTCGAAGACCAGCAGCCACGCGACACCACTCGGCGCGAGGACGTCACGGTCGAGCCGGGCCAGAGCATTGGGTCCCAGCCCGTCGTGGAGCACGCGGTTGCCGCCGGCCGCCTGGTTGAGGATCGCGGTCCCGGACGAACTCTCCACGGAGACCGAGGTGATCGGCAGCGCCGCGCCGCCGAACGCGTTGGAGAAGCGCAGCCGCAGCTGCCGTCCGCCGACCGACACATGGACGGTCTGCCGCAGGGTCGCGTCGGCGAGCACCCGGCTGCCCTGCGTGAACGGCGCGGGCGGCATGTTGGCGGGTTCGGTGAGCTGCGGCATGGAGACCCAGGTGTTCACCCAATGCCCGTTCGACGGCTGATGCGTTGCGGTGGGGCGAGACGACCCGGGGCCGACGTCCGCCGCCCGTACGGCGGACGAGGCGACCACGAAGGCGGCCGCGAACAGCCCCGCGACCACCAGACTCACGATCGACGATCTTCGATTCATGGATGTGCGCCCTCCCTGATCCCCGTGATGCCGGGTTTCCAGTGATGCCGGTGAGGAAGCTGAACCGTTGCAGTGGCGCACGCTAAGGCATCCCGCCGGGAGGCCGGGCTACGCTTCCCGGCCGTTCTGCACCGGGTGGGTGCGGGGGCCGGTCCGGGTGCGGGTACGGGGGCGGCTTCGGGGCGGCCAGGAGATCGCCCACGGGATCGTTGACACACGTCAGCGGGCGAACCTACGGTTGCCGGAACGTTCCGGCACCCCTTGCGCCGGACCCCGCGCACGTGCGGCGTGCCGAACAGAAGCGAGCGACCCCATGGGCATTCCGTCCGCCGACTGGCTGGTGCGGCCGATCGGTCCTGTCGACGAAGCCGAGGTGGCGGCGGTGCTCGCGGAGCGGTTCGGGGTGACGGGAACCATCCAGGACCTGGGCAGTCAGCAGGACCGCAACTACCGCGTGCGTACGGGAACGGGGGACTACGTCCTCAAGATCGCGAACCCCGCCTCGGACCCGGCCGCGCTGCGCGCCCAGTGCGCGGCCGTGGAGCGCCTGTCCGACGTGCTGTCCGGACTGAGGCTGCCGAGAGCCCACGCCGGCGTCGACGGCGAGGTGGTGCAGCCGCTCAGCGCGGGCGGCGTGGACCTCGTGTGCCGTCTGCTGGACTACGTGCCCGGTGAGCCGATCATGGACAGCCGCTATCTCGCACCAGCGGTCGTGGCCAGGCTGGGCGAACTCGCCGGACGTGTCGTGGCCGGGCTCGCCGACTGCGAGGGCATCGAGCCGGAACGGCCCCTGCTGTGGGACCTGCGCAACGCGCTCAACGTGGTCGAGACGCTCGCACCCCACCTGCCCGACCAGGACCGGGCCGCGCGGGTGCTGCGCGCGTCCCGAGCCGCGCACACGTTGCTCGAGCCGTACGTGGACCGCCTGCCGGTACAGGTCATCCACGGCGACGTCACCGACAACAACGTGGTGTGCGAGCCGGCGAGGGACGGCCGCCGGATGCCGGTCGGCGTGATCGACTTCGGTGACCTCGGTCTCGGCTGGACGGTGGCCGAACTGGCGGTCACCTGTGCCTCCGTGCTCCATCATCACGGGGCCGGACCGGCATCGGTGCTGCCCGCCGTGCGGGCCTTCCACGCGGTGCGGCCCCTCGCGGACGAGGAACTGGACGTGCTGTGGCCACTGGTCGTGCTGCGGACCTCCGTCATGGTGGTGAGCGGCCAGTACGACACCCTGCTGGACCCCGGCAACAGCTATGCCTCGGTCGCGCTGGACCGCGAGTGGGCGATGTTCGAGGCCGCGGTGTCGGTCCCGACCGAGGCGATGACGGCCCAGTTGCGGCACGCCCTCGGCCGCCCGTTGGCACAGCTGATACCGGTGGCCGAACATGCGCTGCTGCCTGGCTTGCCGGACGACGTGGTCAGCCTCGACCTGTCCGTGACGAGCGAGGAACTGCACACGGGACGCTGGCTGGCGCCCGACGCCGAGACCGCCCTGGCCCGGGCCGCCCTCGCGGCGGGCCACACGGCCGCGCGGACCCGGCACGGCGAGTTCCGGCTCACGCGCACCACCGTCGACGACTCCGCCCCCGCCGCGACCTGCGCCCTCGGCGTGGAGCTCCATATCGCCCGTCCGACGGAGATACGGGCTCCCTGGGCGGGCACGGTCACCCGGTACGGCGACACCGGCATGACGCTGCGCACGGGAGGGTTGGACCTGCTGCTGGACGGCGTCGACGCACAGGTCCGGCCCGGACCCGTCACCGCCGGGCAACCGCTCGGAACGGTGGCCGACCGAGAAGGCGTATGGGTGCTGGGCGTCCAGCTCTCCCGACCGTGCGCCACCTGGGACCGACCGCCACGGTTCGCGACGCCGGACCTGGCCGCCGGATGGCTGGAGGTGTGCCCGGACCCGACCCGCCTCTTCCTCGTCCCGGACGCGTCGCCCTCCGCTCCCGACGACGCGCCGCTCACCGCCCGCGATGCCCAACAGGCCGTCGCGGAAGCGGAGTTGCTGGAGCGGCGCGACCAATCCTTCGCCACCGTCCAGGAGCACTACTTCGAGGCGCCGCCCCAGGTCGAACGCGGCTGGCGGCACCATCTGGTGGACACCCGGGGCCGCGGCTACCTCGACATGCTGAACAACGTGACCATCCTCGGCCACGGCCACCCCGGGCTCAGCGAAGCCGTACACCGACAGTGGCAGCGGCTGAACACCAACTCCCGCTTCCACTACGCCTCGGTGGTCGAGCTCTCCGAGCGGCTCACCGGACTCCTCCCGGCCGAGCTGGACACCGTGTTCCTGGTCAACAGCGGTTCCGAGGCCGTGGACCTGGCCCTCCGGCTCGCCTGGGCGACGACCGGCCGCCAGGACGTCGTCGCGGTCGAGGAGGCCTACCACGGCTGGACCTACGCGAGCGACGCGGTGTCGACCTCGATCGCCGACAACCCGAACGCCCTTGTCTCGCGGCCGCCGTGGGTGCACACCGTCGCGGCACCCAACTCCTACCGGGGCCGTCACCGGGGACCGCAGGCCCGGCGGTACGCTCCCGAAGCCGCCGCCCGGATCCGTGAACTGGCCGAACAGGGACGCCCCTTGGCCGCCTTCGTGTGCGAGCCGTACTACGGCAACGCGGGCGGCATGGCCCTCCCCGACGGCTATCTCCGGCAGGTGTACGAGGCCACCCGTGACGTCGGAGGGCTGTGCGTCGCCGACGAGGTCCAGGTCGGCTACGGCCGGCTCGGTTCGCACTTCTGGGGATTCGAACAGCAGGGCGTGGTGCCGGACATCGTGACCGTCGCCAAGGCGATGGGCAACGGGCATCCGCTGGGCGCGGTGATCACCCGGCGCGAGATCGCCGACGCCTACCGTACGCAGGGCTACTTCTTCTCCTCCGCGGGCGGCAGCCCGGTGAGTTCGGTGGTCGGGCTCACCGTTTTGGACGCACTGCGCGACGAGGACCTCCAGACCAACGCCTGTGACGTCGGTGGCTACTTGAAGGACCGGCTCCTCGAACTCGCCGAGCGGCACCCACTGATCGGCGCGGTGCACGGCTCGGGGCTGTATCTGGGCGTCGAGTTCGTCCGGGACCGCGAGAGCCTGGAACCGGCGACCGAGGAGACGTCCGCGATCTGCGACCGGCTGCGCGAAATCGGCGTGATCGTCCAGCCGACCTCGGACCGGCAGTGCGTGCTGAAGATCAAGCCACCGCTGTGCCTGACCCGACGGAGCGCCGACGTGTTCGCCGATGCCCTGGACGACGTACTGACGCACGGCTGGTGACACAGGAGATGCCGACTCCCGGATCCGCGGCCGTACCACCGCCCCGCCCTGGCACCCCGCCCACGATCGCCGACGTGGCGCGCGTGGCCGCGGTCTCCAAGACCACGGCCTCGGACGCCCTGCGCGGTCACGGCCGGGTGTCGGGACCGACCCGGGAGGCCGTGCTGGAGGCGGCCCGGCGGCTGGGCTACGCGCCCAACCGCAGCGCCCGCAGCCTGCGCACCTCCGTCACGGACACCGTCGCGCTCTACCTCCCGGAGTTCCTGACGAGCGCCGAGTACTCCATGGCGTTCGTGTTCGGAGTGGCGGAGCGGGCCGCGGGGGCGGGCCTGAACGTCACACTGCTGTCCTCAGGCCATCTGCCGCAGCACGGCACGGCGCCCCAGGTGGACGGGCTGGTGCTGTGCGACCCGGCGCCCGAGGACCCGGTGGTCCGGCACCTGATGAACACCGGACTGCCGGTCGTGACGGCCGAGCGGTACGCGGGTGACCAGCGGCCGACCGGTGTGGTCCGCTCCGACCACGAGGCGTCGATGACCGAACTGCTGGACCATCTGCGCGACCGCGGTGCCCGGCGGCCCGCGCTCATCGCCTCCGAAGCCACCTCCGACTGGTCCCTCACCCTCCAACGCACCCACGCCCGCTGGTGCGCCGACCACGGCGTACCCCTCGTCCTGCGCGAGGCGCCCATCGGCGCCGCCCCCGAGGCACTGCGGGGTGTCGCGCGGGACCTGCTCGCCCAGGAACCCGGGATCGACGCCGTCGTATGCGCTCCCGACGGTGCGGCCGCGGCCGTGCTGCCCGAACTGCGTGCCGCGGGTCGCACCGTGGGAGGGGACCTGCTGCTGGCATCCTGCGTGGACTGCTCGGCGATGCGCACGGCGGAGCCGCCGATCACCGCGATCGACCTGCGCCCCCGCTCGATGGGAGCCGAATGCGCCCGCCTCCTCTGCGAGATCCTGTCCGGCCGGACGCCACCGGGAACCGTACGCACCCTGCCCGTCGAACTGAACGTACGGGCGTCGACCGGCTCCTGGTAGTGCTTCGTCAGGTTCTGGTTCTGCTGTCCGGCAGGGGTCGGCCCCAGCACTCTCGCCGGCCCGGGGCCCTTGTCGCGGCGGCCAACCGCTCTCCGCTCAGCGGCTGCTCCACTTCTGGTTGTCCTGGCCGTTGCAGCTCCACAGTTGCAGGCGGGCACCGTTGGCCGTGCCCTCGTTCCTCACGTCCACGCACTTGTCGGCCTGAGGGTTGGTCAGGTCGTGGGAGGAGTTGAGGCGGAACTGCTGGGCGGGGTTGCCGCTGCAGTTGGCGAGCTGGATCGTCGCGCCGTCCGCGGTGGACCCCCACGCGACGTCCATGCACTTGCCCATGGCGCGCACCGTTCCGTCGGACATGAACTGCCACTTCATCCGGGCGCCGCTGCCGCAGTCCCAGATGTCGAGCGGAGTGCCGTCCTTGCCCTGGCCGCCGGACACGTCGATGCAGCGTCCGGAGGCGTGGCTGAAGATCGAGAGGCCCACGACCGTGGACGAGGAGGTGCCGGACGAGACCGAAGACCCGGACGACCCCGACGAGCCCGAAGAGCCGGAGGAGCCGGAGGAGCCGGAGGAGGCCTTGGTGCCGCCGGACGAAGGCGGCTTGCTCGCGGACGTCGGCTTCTTTCCGCCGGAGGACGTGGACGAGCCGTGCTGCCCGGCTGTCGAGGCCGAAGGCTCCGCGCCGCCGCCCGAGCCGCCCGCCTGCCCGACCGTGTCGTGCTTCGTCTTTCCATCCGGGGTTGTCCTGGCGGATCCCTCCGCGGACGGCGACGCCGAGTCGAAGGCGCCGAGAGCACCCGCGCCCGGCAGCGTGCCGCCCAGGACGGTGCCCGGCGTCACGCCGGCCCGGGTGACCCGGTCCTTGCCGTCGTCGTTCCCCCCGGTCACCAGGAACGGGACGGACACCAGCAGCGTGCCGACGATGGCGGCCCCGGCCAGCAGACTCTTGTGCGGCCGGCCGGGCTGGGCGGCGGACGCCGTGTCCGTGTCCGTACTGCCGGACACCTCTTCCTCGGCCGCCGCGGCGGCGGTGGTGGCCGTCGCCTCGGACTTCGCGGAGTCGGGGGCCGATTCGGCGGCGGTGGCGGCCTCCGGTTCGCTTCCGCCCTCACCGGCCTCGGCCGACGCCTGCGCCGTCTCCTCCGCCGCTTCCTCCGCCGCTCCCGCGTCCGGCGCGACCGGCTCGGGTTCGGGCTCGGGCGCGATCCGTGCCGTGGCGGTCGCGGTGGCCGTGGCCGTGGCGGTCTGCCGGGACTCCTCGGTCTCGGCCTGCGTCGGCTCGTTCGGGGAGTTCTGGAACGGGGAGGCCGTCATGGCGTCCTTCCGGTGAAGACGGTGGTGGGAGGTATGACGTGGGGTGCGGCACGTCAGGAGGGCCGAGCGTGTCGATCACGGGGCAACCGTTTCCGAGTTCCGCTCCGGGGCCGTCACAGCGAGCGCGTCCAGCAGCGCATCGGTTTCGATCAGCATGGTCACGGCGCCGGTCGGGTTGACGTACAGCCGGTGCCCCTTCGGCAGCCGCCCGACGAGATCGGCGACCGGCACGGTCTCGGAGGCGAGCAGTCCGGCCGAGCGAAGATGGTCGGGGGAGGTGAAGACAGGGATGACCGGGTGGCCGTCCGGCGTCCGTGCGGCGAGCGGCTCGCCGTTCGGACCGAGCAGCACGGCGACCTCCGCGGATGCCAGCAGGCGGGCGACGTCCTTGACGGGGCCGTATCCAGTGGACGCCCGTTGCACGGCTTCGTCCACCTCGTCCGTCGGCTCCGGCCAGCCGAGCGCGGCCGGGGAGGGGCGGTACTCCTCGTTGGCACGCCACTCCTCGATCTCGCCGCTCGTACCCGAGCGCCATTCGCCCGCCAGCGCCCAGGCGGGCGGGGGGCCTTCGCCGCGCCAGGCGGGATCGACCATGCCGAGCCAGTGGTCGGGGGCGAGCCGTGCGGCCTCCCGTACGTCGGCCGGTGCCTCGGGTGGTGGCGCGGCGGGAACCGGTGATTCCGGCGAGGACAGGGGCGAAGACGAGGCCCGTGGCGGTGGGCTGTCGCTCACTGCGTGACTCCTTCATGAACAAGGGTGCCCAGGGCGGGGAGGGTGCCCAGGGCGGGTTCGAACCGGAGCCGGACGCCCGTGTCACCGCCCGGTGTTTCCCTTGATGGGCACTCCTGGTGCGGGAGTTGTGGCTGTGACCACAATACGGCCGATCGCACCGCCGATGATCTCGGCCTCCGGGGTATCACCGCGACTCCTTCGCCGGTCTGGCCTCCATGTCGACCGTGCCCTCCGTGCCCTCTGCGTCGACCGTGTCGACCGGGCCGGCCACCGGGCCCAGCAGATAGCGGACGATCCGGTCCAGGTCCTCCACCGCGAAGCCCTTGATCTTCGCCCGGAGTTCGGCGGGCTTCTCCGCACGGATCGCGGGGGCGCCGTACACCCACGGCGGGCGCTTGAGGTCCGGGGCGGGGTTGTGGTCGCCGCCCTGCTCGCGCAGGCCGACCAGGAACTTGCCCGACCGCGTCGGCGGGGCGGTCACTGCCAGGCGCTCGTAGCCCGGGGCGAGACCGCCCGTCGTGGTGTGCAGGGAGTTCTGGGCGGCGTGCCACTTCTCCATCCGTTCGCCGCCCTCGCTGCCCGGCTCCTCCATGTAGCGGACGGAGTGCCCAGCCAGCGCCAGGGCCTCGAGGTTGCCGCTGCGGAACCCGAGGTGGCGGCCGGTGCGGCTTTCGCGCCGCAGGTACTCGTACAGCCGCATCTGGCCGATACGGGTGTCGCCGCCCCAACTCGCCGTCCCTCCCTTGTCGTTGACCCAGAAGTTGGTGAGGTCGTGGACGTCCAGGCCTTCCGCCCGCAACTCCCGTTCCATGTCCGGGTACTTGTGCGCGTGTCGCGGGTCGGCATAGGCGTCGCCCGCGATGACGACGAGCGGGCGCCGCCCCGTGCTGCCGCCTTCTTCCCGCAGTCGGGTCAGGATCTGGCGAACGCCCTGGTAGCCGGTGTCGTGCTCGACGTGCACATCGCCCTTCTTGCCGCTGAAGCGCGACCACAGGATGACGGTGTCCCGCTCGCGCGAGGGACAGATCCCGCGTTCAGCCAGCCAGTTTTCGACCGCGGTGCGCGCCGGGGCGGGGAAGCCCGCGTCGTCGAGCCGCCATGCGCCGCGCACCTTGCGGCGGACCTCGGCACCGAAGTGCTTGCCGATCCATGTCGTCCCGGAGCCCACCGGGATCACGAGGTTCTTCCGCTCCCTGCCAGTGAGACTGCGGCCCAGGATCTCGGCGGCCTTGGCCTCGGCCACTTTCTGCGGTTTGCCGTTGCCGAGTGGCACGAGGTGAACGCGTTCTGCTGGGATGTCGCTGTCGAGGTAGAACTGGTGGACGGCGGGGCCCTTGTCCTGCTGCTCCCGGCCGGGGATTCCGGTGATCACGGCGACGTGCAGGTTCGCGTCGGCGATGAGTGCGGCGGCGATGCCGAACTGGTCGCCGGTGGCGTATCCCGGCTGCCACAGCAACCGCTTCGGGTCCGGCTCGGAGTCCTCGACGCGCTTGCCGAGCGCCGCCGCCAGCTCGGGGTCGAGATCCGGTTTGCGCAGCACCAGGCGTGCCCGGTTCAGATCGTCGAGTCCGGCCTCGCGGAGCGGCATCGAGGGGACCAGGTTCCAGGCGATCGCGGCTCCGGCGTCGTGGTCCAGGCCGTCCACGTCCTCGCGGGAGACGGAGGTGTCCAGGAGGGCGGGAGCGTTGAGCCGTTCCCTGATGGCGTCGGTCAAGTCTGCGTCGGTCAGGTCGGTCCCGGTGAGGCCGCCGGTGGCGGTGTCGGTGTCGTCGTCTGCGTCGGCGTCTTGGCCACCGTTCTCGGTCAGCGGCTGACTGGTCGGCTCCTCAGCCTCCGAGGCCTTCAAGGTCTCCGGAGGCCGCGGGGACTTGGGGCGCGCCAGCAGGTATTCCGCGCCGCGCCGGTACAGCGTGACCGTCCGGCCGTCCACCGCGTCGGCGGGGGAGTGGATGCGGAAGGTGCCGTCCTCCGAGACGACGGTGACGGTGGCGCGGTGGACGGCGGCGGCGAGCTCGGCCGCGGCCAACGCGTTGCCGTCGTCCCAGTGCCGCGGGGTGTGCAGCTGTGTGCGGATCAGCGTCCGCTCCTGGCCCTCGGGCAGCCGTACGCCGTCGGGCAGCCGGCCGCCGTCGCGGCGGAACTCCTCGGCCTGCGCGGAGTCGAGGGTGACCCCGGCCCGCTCCAGCTCGGCGTGGGTGAAGGGGGAACGGCGGTCCAGTCGCGCGGACGGCGGGAGCGATCGGCCCTGGACCATGGCGACCGGATCGCGGTCGCGGTCGGGGTGGAGGGCGGTGGCGAGCGCGGACCAGAAGCCGTTGCCGTCGCCGGACGGCTCGACCAGCAGGTGGACGGTGCCGTCCGGAGCGGTGAGCGTGGCGGCGGCGCCGTCGGAAGTGGCGGTGATGCCGTAGCGGCCCGTTCCGGCGGCCGCTGACGCGTCGGTCCAGGGCACCTGACGGTGCGCGGGGCGCAGGGTCGGGGCGGCGGTTCGCCGGTCCCGCTCCGGCTCCGGTGCGGGTGGCTCGTCGACGGGGTGCGGCTCGGGTGCGGCCGGGGCGGGCAGCGGCGGCCGGTCGTCCGGTGCCGGGTCTCCCGCGTCCGGGATCGCGACCTGGAAGTGGCGGTCCTTCAGATGCAGGACGACGTGGGGGAGGACGTCGGTGCCGTCTTCGTCCGGCTCCTTCGCGTCCCGAGGCGCGAACTCCTGGAAGGTCCCCTCGGCGTGCACCACGGACACCCGCACCCCGAAGGTGCGGGCGGCCAGCGCCGGGAGGACGTCGGCGGCCCCGTGGCCCCACCCGGCGTCCTTGGTCGCGGCGCCGGACCGGCGCAGCTGCGCCGCCGCGAGTCCGCCACGCTGCTCATCGGGCAGTGCGGCGTGCAGCGGCATGTGGCCCGTGTCCTCGTACTCCCGGCGCTCGGGCGAACCCTCGTCGAAGGCGACCCCGGCGTCGAGCAGTTCGGCCGCGCCGAAGGTGTCCGAGGTGTCGGGGGCGGTGAAGTCGAGCAGGTCGGCGTTGTCCCGGTCGTCCAGCCGGTCGGCGAGCAGCCCACGCAAGCCGGTGATCATGTCCTGACGATCTGTCAGCGGCACCTGGTCGGCCAGTAGCTCGGGGGCGGCGTGGTGCAGGCCTTCGGCGAGGGAGTGGTAGAAGGCGTCGCCGTCGGAGGGTACGTCCCGGAGCGTGTAGGTCTTGCCGGAGGGGGAGGCGAGCGTGCCGGAGCCGGTGGTGTACGAGGCCGGCTGGGGCTTGCTCTTGGCGGGCGGCGGGTCGAAGGCGACCGGCGCCGGCTCGGCCACCGCGGCGCGCCGCTCGGCCGACAGCCGGTGCCAGCGATTGAGGCGGTCGGTCTCCGCCCGGACGCGGTGGAACTCGGCGGCCGCGGCCTCCGCCTCGCTCAGCCCCTTGCCCAGGGCGGTCCACTTCTGGTGCAGCTCACGCCGGGTCGTCCTGAGTCCGGCGGTCACCTCGCGCACCCGCCGCCGGGCGTCGTCCGCGTCCGGGGTGTTCGACAACTCCTTCTTCGCGGCGGCCAGTTCACGCTTCAGCCGCCGGTACCGGTCACGCGCCTCGGGCATCGCGCGGCGCTGCTTCCAGTACGCGTTGTCGGCGGCGACCCAGGCGTCGCTCGCCTTGGTGACCTTCCCCCAGGCGTCGGCGGCCTGCGGCGGGAAGGTGTCGTCCGAGACGAGGCCGAGATCCCGGGCGATGTCCTCGCGGACCCAGGCGAGGACCTGGGTCCGTGTCTCCACGGCCTGCGGGCCGGGCTTGACGTAACCGAACGGGCCCAGGTGGCGGCCGAGCCAGGAGCCGGCCGTGCTGTCCTTGAAGTGCCGGTCCACGTCGGCGACACCGAGCCAGCTCGTCGGTATGGCGAACAGGAAGCTGCGGCCGGCCTTGGGCTTGATGTTCAACTGGGCGCCTTCGGCACCGGCCAGCTTGCGGCCGTCGGTCTCGGTGGTGTTGACCCCGGTGCCGGAGGCCTGGGCGGTGGCGGAGCCGGCCGTGTCGGTGGCGAGGACGGGCTGCCCGCCCAGGGAGGAGTCCTGTACGCCGGTGCGGGAGACCGACGCGTCCCGGCTGTCGGTGTGGCGCTCGGCGCTCTCCATCGTGGTGTCCGGGGCCACCGCCAGCAGCCGGGCGCCCGCGAAGTCGGGCTTGGAGTAGAGCCGGTAGTCGCCCTGGGCGCCGCCCACGAAGGTGTCCTCGGTCAGCCCGGCCACCGGATAGCCGTCGGCGGTCGCGCTGTCCTCGAAGAAGGCGGCCAGTGCCGTGTTGCCGGTGCCGTCGTGCAGCGCGAGCGCGGAGGCCGTGCCCGGCCGGGTCAGCCCGCTGCGACGGGCCTTGGCCACCGCGGTGTCCAGCTCCTTGCCGGTCAGCTCACGCCGCCCGTCGTGGGCGGGGGCGACCGCGGTGCCGTACGCCTTCGCGACGGCCAGGTCCCCCGCCGCCCGCAGGCTGTCGAGGCCGACGATCCGGCGTACGTGGAAGCCGTTGACCGGGGGCCGGAAGGGCCGGTCGGCGCCGTCCGGGTGCGCTACCGCGCGCCAGGCGTCGACGGCCTGCGGGGTGACGCTGCCCTGCTGCCAGACGGTGGCGGCACGGGCGGGGATGTCCAGCTCGGGGGTGCCGAGCGGGTCACCCGGACCGGTGTCGGTGTGCGGGACCGTCAGGCTCAGGGGCAGCTGTTCGCGCAGCCGCCCGACCTCGCCTTCCTGCCGGGCGATCGTACGGCCGTCGAGGTCCAGGGTGAGGCGCAGCCGGTAGCCGGTGAGGTACTCGGCGTAGGGCTCGTTGGCGTAGAAGACGTGTGTCTTCATGCGGGCGGTGGAGCGGCTGGTGGAGGTGGTCTGCGAGGAGGTGCCGAGCTCGTTGTAGGTGGGCCCGGCGGCCGTGGCGGTCTTGTCCCCCGTCCGCACGCTCTCGCCGACGTTCAGGCCGATCGTGCGCGTACGGGTGGTGACCAGGCCCTCTTCGACCGTCTCGGTCGCGACCCGGTTGTCCTGCAGGGTGGCACTGTGGTCGAGCCCGTCGAACCGCGGCTCGTCCGCGATCAGTTCCACGCGGACGGAAGCGGTCCGCCCCCCGACGCGAATGTTGTGCCGGCCCCAGCCGCCGATCCGGGTGCGGGCCGCTGTTCCGCCGGAGGACAGCTGGTCGCGCAGGGCGCGCACGGCGCGCGGGGTGACCAGGGAGTGGACGCGGTCGCGGCTCGCGTCGTCGATGCCCAGGCCGCGCAGCTGCCGGTCGAAGTCGGCCAGCACCTGGGTGGTGTCCAGGGAGTTGACGGGATACGAGCCGAAGGGGTTGTCGCGCAGCCACTTGGGCTGACTCCAGACCCTGGCCGTGTAGCGCGGCACCTCGCCCATCCGGTCCTTGAGCAGCCCCAGCCGGTGCGCGGCCTTCTCCGGGAGGTGGCCCAGCCAGTCGGCGGAGAAAGTGAGCCGTCTGCCCGCCCAGGTGGTGCGATACCAGGTGGCGAGCGAGTGCAGCGGGGAGAGCACCCCGTCCGTGCGCACCGAGGCCGCGATGTCGTGCTGGGTGCCCCCGGCCACCAGTACCTTGTGGCCTTCGGCGTCGCGGTCCATCTCCGAGGTCACGGTACGGGTCACGGTGCGTGAGACGGCGCGGGACCGGCCCAGGCGTCCCAGCAGGCCGTACGAGCCGCCGAGCGAGGGCCCGACGGGGTGGGTGTGGGTGAGCGTGCCGGCGCCGGCGAGGGTGAAGGTCTGGGTGGTGGTCACCGCGCCGGAGGCCTGGATGTCGCTGCCGAGCGTCTGTTCCGTCTCGATCTTGACGGGCTGGGAGACGACCACGGGGTCGACGACCCGCGTCCGGTGCACCAGCGCGCCCAGCCGGTTGAGGTAGGGGCCCTTCCCGAACAGCCCGCTGATCCGTGAGCCGGCCGGTCCGGACGTCTGGTCGAAGCCGGAGGTGAGGTACTGCGGCTGGAACGGCCGCACCGCGGCGTCGTGCGCGGACGCCCCGATCTCCGCGAAGTGCCACGAGCCGCCCGAGGCGTCCCGCATGACACCTTCGACGGCGGTGGCGAGCTCCTCGTGCGCGCCGACGCTGACGGTCTGGTACGGCTGGTCGCCGAACGGGTCCGCGCCGTGGCCCGCGGCCACTTCACGCGTGTCACCGGTTGCCAGGGCCTTGGCCTGTGCGGCATCCAGCGTCTCGGTCCGCGGCGGTGCGGTCGAGGCCGGCGCCGTGTGCGGGTCGGTGTCCGGGGTGTGCTCGTCGGGCACGGAGAGCACCACCCGGCCCACCACCGGCTTGCCGAGGAGGTCGGCCTCCGCCTCGCGCCGCACCAGGAAACGGGTGCCGAGCAGCCCCAGCGAGCCGATACCCCGCCACAGACTGCGCGGACGCCAGTAACCACCGCTCTCGGCGGTCAACTCCAGCCGATAACTGTGCAGATGGGAGGGGCTCGCGCTGACCGCCATGGGCTCGTACGACACCGTGGCCCCGTAACCCGTCTTGCGGCCCTGCTGCCGGCCCCACCGCGGACCGACCTGGACGGTGCCGATGTTGGAGGGGGCGCCGATGTTGTCCTTACCCGCGTCGCGCACCGACAGACTGACGTCGAAGCCGCCCTCCACGGTGCGGACCACGTTCTGCTGGCCGTCCAGGCGCTCGGTGCCGGGGGCGCTGCCGCGCAGGATGAGGTCGTTCTGGGTGCCCTCGTACCGCCGGTCGGACAGCTTGCCGTCGATCCAGATCCAGCGATAGGCGCGGGTGAAGCGACCCGGGTCGACCAGGCCGATCCGCACGCCGGTCGTGGTGAGCGCCTCGAGATTGCCCGTGACGCCGTGCTGGGAAAGGGTGTTGATGACGGTCAGGGTGTTCTGTAGCGCCATGCGGTAGTGCTCGGCGTTGCGCCAGCGACTGTCGGACGGGTCGCCGAGCTCCTCCAGTGGGGCGAGCATGCCGGGGTATCTGCGCGCGGCCGCCCGGATCACCTGGTCGGTGAACGAGTTCAGCAGGGTGAGCGGACGGGCCGAACCGTCACCGTCGGCGGCGGGGCGGACCAGATCGCCGTTGTCGTAGGTGAACGCCTCGGGCCGGCTCATGCCCAGCACGGCGGGTCTGTCCTTGGTCAGATAGACCGGGGCGAAGGGCTCGTTGCGGCCACGGCGACGCAGGGTGGTGCCGTCGTCCCAGCCCGCGTGACGGCGCGCCTCGGTACGCGTCATACGGTCCAGGCTCCAGGTGGTGAACGGCGTCGCCTCCCGGTCTCCCGTCCTGCGCACGTAGACGGTCTTGCCGACCCGATAGAGGTCCGTCGGGACCTTCTTGGCCCGGCCCACGATCTTGCGGCCGCCCGAGCCGCCGAACACGCCGCTGTGTGTGGTGCTGCGTCCGTATCGGCCGACCGCCCCGAACATGGCCCGCAGGTTGGCGGCGTGGCCGAAGAAGCCCAGCAGGTCGAAGCTGGGACCGATCGCGGCGTTGACCTCCTGGGTGTACGTCTTGGACAGCGTCCGCTCGTTCTTGACGGTCTGCTGGATGGTGCTGCGCATCTCGCCGGCGGCCGTCTCGGTGAGCAGCACGGCCTTTCCGGGCACCACCCGCTCCACGACGAACGCGCCCAGCGGGGAACGGGAGTCGTCCTCGCCGAACAGCTGCCGGCCGGCGACCTTGCCGTGCGCCAGCCGGTCCGCCATGCGGTGGAAGGTCTCCGAGGTGAAGAAGCCGGTGATCTCGTCGTAGGCGGCGCTGCCGGGCGTAGCGTTCGCCCGGGCTACGGCCCAGTCACGGATCTCCTTGACCGAGCCGTAGCCCTCGGTGTGCACCAGCCGGTAGTCGGTCTCCGGGCCGAGGGTCATCGTGCGCGGTGCCCGGCCGGGCTCGGCCGGCGAGGTCTCGCTGTCCGACAGCCGTACGGCCAGCCCGCCCCGGACCCCGAAGACCAGATGGGTCTCGCCCGGCGAGAACGGCCTCGGCAGCCCGGAGGACGCGACGGCGGACGGCGCGCCGCTCAGGGACACCTCGTACTGCACGTCGTCCAGATGCAGATGGGAGCCGTCCGTCATACGGGTCTCGACCTGGCTGAGCGTCTGGTCCTGCATCCCGTACTCGTACGAGCGGTTGAGCGCGAGGGCACCGCCGACGCGCCCGTACGCCACGGCTCCGGACGGCGGACCGATGCCGACGGACGGTGCCACCTGGAACGTCGTGCTCACGGTCTTGGCCGCCCCGGTGGTGACCTGGCTGCGCTGGCCCTCGTCCACCTTCACGGGGACACCGTGCACGTCGGTGAACCGCTCCCAGTTGCCGTGCGGCCGGGTGGTCACCCGCAGTACCCGGATCTGCCCCGTCCCGTCCCGGAAGGGCGGCGACTCGTAGCCGTCGCCGTGGAAGACGCGCGGCGTGGTGCGCAGCGCCTGTTCCAGGTGGGCCAGGGGATCGCCCGGCCCGGGGTGTGGCGAGCGCCGCAGTCCCATCCGGTCGCCGATCTCGCGGACGACGTCCTCGATGCCGCGCAGGGTGACCTGGCTGTGGCCGTAGCTGCCGCCCGTGGTGTCGTCGGTGCCGTCCCCGGTGAGGTAGGCGGGCAGGCGGCTGCCGTCGCTGAAGACCACCGGCCCTCCGGAGCGGGACGGCGGGAGCAGCGAACGGTCCAGCCGGGGCGGGCGGTGCGTGTCGAGCTGGGATTCGATCCGGGCGAACGGATCGCCGGTCTTGGTAGCGGGCTTGGCGCCGGTGTCCGGGCCGCCCTTGGTGCCGGGAGCGAAGTGGACCTTCTTCTTCGGTGGCGTCGGCGAGGGCGTGGAACCGCCCGGAGCCTCGGTGAGCGCGACGGCCGAGTAGTGGTCGGTGCCGTTGTAGTGGACGTACACCGGGCCGGGGGTGCCCTCGCTCAGATGGTGGTCCGGGGCACCGTCCTGGACCACGACCACGTCAAGGCCGATGCTTCGGGCGACTGCGGGCAGCGCGCGGTCGAAGAACGGGGTGGCCCAGAGGCGGACGTCGCGGATCGCGCGCTCGACGAGGTCCCCGGTCGTGGCTCCGGCGACCTCGGACAGGGCCGGAGCCGTCCGTGCCCAGCGCGGGTAGGCGGTCTTCAGGAGCCGCTGCCAGTGCTCCCGCGCCGCCGCGTCGTTCCCGCGCAACTCCGCGATGAGCCGGGTGCGCAGGAGGTCCTGGTGGTACTGGTCGGCGAGCCGGGCCCGTTGAGCGGCGGGGGCGCTGTCGACCCGGGCTCGCTGGTCGGGGGTGAGGCCGGGCAGCGGTGCTCCACCGAGGACATGGCGCAGCGTGCCGGTGTCCAGGTCCCCGGCCAGGACGTCCAGCGGATCCATCCGCAGGGGCTCTTCGTCCCGCAGGCCGGAGCCGGCGAACCAGTCCGCCGCGTGATCACGGAGTTGACGGACCGTCATGGTGCTTACGGGGGAGGCCGGGTGCTGACGGGCGGCGCTCGCCAGTACCGAGGTGAAGAAGCAGTCGCCGTCACCGGCCACGCTCAGCACGTCGAGTCCGGGCCGCCCGGCGCCCGGGGGGATCCGCCGGGTCACCGGGCGCTCCGCGGTCGCTTCCGGTGACGCTTTCGTGCCACCGTCCATGACGGCGTACGAGACCGGTGAACTCTCCCCGGAGGGCACCGCGGCGGCGGGGGGCGTGGCCGGGGAGGAGGACACGGACAACTGGTTCAGCGCAGTGCCCGGGTCGGCGTCGCGGGCGGTGCTCGCGGCGGCCAGGACGGCGGTGAGGTGGGCGGGTGCGGGCGGCGCCGTGTCCGGCAGCCCCAGCACATCGCGGGTGATGCGGCGCAGCAGGTCGGGGGTCATCCGGCCGTCCGTGTAGCGGGCGGCGGAGCCGTCGGGGCCGCCGTTCCAGCGCAGCGCGTCCAGGGCCGCCAGGCCCCGCAGCAGAGCCGGGTGGTCGGCGGAGTCCTCGATGCCGGTACCGAAGGTGCCCCGCAGGGTCCGTACGAGCTGGAGGGTACGCGTCCGCGCCCAGGGGTCCGCGGGCCCCGGGCCGTCGTGCAGCCCGGCACCGCGGGCCAGGTCGTCCAGGGCGTCACCGGCCGGTTCGGGGGTGAAGGCCGCCCAGGCACCCGGTGTGCCGTCGGAGTCCAGATAGAGGATCGGCCGCACTCGGCCCGAGCTGTCGAGGGCCGTACCGGCCTCGGTGCTCGGGGCGTGGACGACCCGCCCGGTCAGGTTGGCCACGTGCTGGGCGACGGGCAGACCGCCGTGCTCGGGCGGGCGGCCGGTCGAGCACGAATACAGCACGATGGGCCGGTCCTTGGGACCGAGATCCTGCCCGCGCTCCAGAAGACGGGCCAGCTCCTTGCCCGTGACCTGCACGGTCGTACCGTCGGACAGGGCCAGGGTGACCCGGGTCGCGGTGCCGTGCCCGGCGAAGAAGGTCGCGTTCCCGTTCTGCCAGGGCAGGGCATGCGGGGAGCCGACGAGGGCGGCCCTGTCGGAGCGGTGGTCGGAGTACGTCCCGCCGGTGAGCACCGCGGGCATCCGCCGCTCGCGCCGCGCCCAGTCGTTGGTGGTGTACGACGCCTGGCCCACGGGCCGGCCGTCGCTTCCCGCCAGCGTGAGCCGACGCAGCTCGTTGTCCGGGACCGTGCGGTCGTCCAGGGTACGTAGGGAGGGGCCGGTGTCCGTGGGACCGGCGGCCCGGATCACGATGCGGGTGGGAGGGGCGGCCGGGGACGGTGTTCCGGGCTCGCCGACGACCTCGTCGTTGCCGGAGCGCGCACCGATACCGCTTTCGGTGAGCACACCGGACGTCGCGTTGCGCAGGCTGGTGATCCAGTCGTCGAACGGCTTGGTGACGAAGACGTCCAGCATCGCGGCAGTCGCCTGCTGCCGTTCCACCGAAGCCTTGACCTCGCTGCGTGACATCCCTCGGGCGGCGGACGCCACGACCGCGGAGTATTTCGCCACGAGTTCTTCCTGCAGTTCTCCGCGCCGCCTCGGGAAAGTCCTCGTGTAGTCGTGGAGCGTCTGGAAATCGGTGACGTCTTCGAGCTGTCCGATCTCCTCGGTGATGTGCTCATTGACGCGATTGAAGATGTCCTGAAGCACGGCGGCTTCCGCGCCTGACGGCTTCGTTTCGGAGATGTCCCTGCGGAACACGTTCAGGAGTGACGTCGGGTCGTCGCGCTCGCTCCGTGCCTTGCTCTGATGGAGTGCGGAGACAGTCCGGGGGTGCGGTGCGGCGGCCTCGTCCCGCAGAAGGTCGATCCAGTTCTTCGCCGGATGGTGGATGAACTCCTCCACCATCCGCTGCGCGAGATCGCGTCGCTTGACGACGGCCTCACGTTCCTCCCGCGAGACCCGGCCCGCGCCCGTGCCGGCCTGGACGATCAGGCTTTCGAGCTGATCGCGCACCGCGCCGCGCTGGGCCTTGAACCCGTCCGCGTAGGAACGGAGGGTGTCGAAATCGGTGACCTGCCCAAGCTGCTCGATCTCCCCGTCGATGTGCTCGTCGATGGCACGGAAGAGGAGAGACAGCGTTTCCACATCGCCGCCTGCCGGGCGAGTGTCCAGGATCTTTCTGCGCAACTGCTGAAGGGGCCAGTTGTACTGGTCGCGCTCGCTGCGCGCCATGGCCTGGTAGAACGCCGCGGTGTGCCGAAGCTCGCCACCGGACTCAAGGATCAGGGGACGGTTGCGGAACTCCCCGAAGGTGATGGAGTCCTTCGACTTGGCACTGGTCTGGTTCTCCTGGCTGAGGATCTCCCACCCGTCCGGACCATGCCACAACATGTTCGCGACCTCGAAGAGTTGCTCGTCCCCGGCCGTCAGGTCGCCCCGGTAGTACTCGCCATGGCCGAACCAGTCGGTCGGCCGCATGGCACGCCGGAAATCGACGGGATGGCGGATGTTCGACTCCGGCGACTGGTAATGCCACACCGTGAAACGATCCGGATCCGAGTTGCGCGTCACCACGAACGCACAGCCGTTCATGGCGGGCGTCACGACCAGACCGGGACCGGATCCGCTGCCAGGATTCCGCGGAACATCGGTATGCCCGATATTTCGCTCAGGATCAGACGTGGGACCCGTCAGATAGGGAACGAAAGCGGCTTCCACGTAGCCGTGATCGCCACGGACGGCGGGGAGCGCGTCTGCCGGCAGACCGAACGACTTCACGCCCGCGTAGTGACGTGCGTACCACTCGACAGCGGGTGCCATCACATACACGGGCAGCCCGTTGGTGTCCCGCCGCCCATCCGTGACCACGACAAACCTGTGCTGATCCAGAGCCGGATCGGCCAGACCTCTGATGAAGGCGCGACGAGCATTCGTATCGAGCCCAGGAGCGTGAAGTGCCAGCCCCTGATCGAGATCCATGGTGAGAACATTCGAGCCCAGGAACTCCTTGGGGCTCTGGGTCAGTTCCTGCTCCGCACGGAACTCCCCGTCCGTCACCGGGGGGTCTGAAGCCGCCCCGGCGGTGCCGCTTTCGGTGAGGACGCCGGACGTGGGCTGGGAGTCCAGCAGGTCCGTGAAGTCCGTGAAGTCGCCGAAGTCCTCCTCGGAGGTGTCCGATGCGGCGGAATCCTGGGGCTGCGGGGCCTCGACGGTGGTGCCGGAGACGACGGTCGGCGCGGGCGGAGGCGCGGACACCGTAGGGACCGGGCTCGGTGCTCCGGACTCCGGCGATGCTGTCTCAGGCGCCGGTGCCGGTGCCGATATCGGTTCCGGTGCCGGCCGCGGATCGTGGGAGACCGTGCGCAGGGGCGTCGGAGAGGCGGTGGAGACGTGGGCGTGTGCGCCGGAGAAGACGAGGTTCAGGGCTTGGAGCACCTGGTCGTTGCGGGGATCCCGGGCCTGGGCGGCGAGCCCCTTGAAGTAGGCGTGCAGTCCCGCCCCTTCGTCCAGCGACTCCCTGATCGCGGCTCCGATGACCTCGCTCTGCTCAGGGCGGGGAGCCACCGAGTACGCGTTCGTCGCCTCCCGAACGACGGCCTCCTGCTCGGCGCGGTAGCCGTGGACCGCGTCCCGCAGCCGCGCCATCTGGTCGGTGGTGACCACGACTTCGACCGGATCCCGCATCTGCTGTTTGAACTGCCGCGTGTCGTTCGGGTCGTAGGCCACCATCCGCCGGACGGTGTCGTCGTCCCCGAGGATGTCGGTGATCCGTTCCGTGGGCAGCACATCGGTGAGCCGCCGCATCTCGTCCTGCGTCAGCAGCCGGCCACCCTCCTGCGCGGGGAGCGAGCGCAGCACCGAGTCGGCCGTCTGAGCCGCCTGGAGCTCCTCCCACCCGGAGGAGTCCTTCAGACGGGCACCCCACTCGCTCTCGCGGACGACGGCGTCGGTGACGTTCTGGAGCCGGTCGGCGGCGTCGGGGTCGAGCCGGTCGTACGGCGTGTGATGGGTCAGTACGGAGAAGAAGGGCCGGCCCAGGAGCTGTACCAGATTGCTGGTGTTGGCGCCCTCCAGGACGGCGGGCAGCGAGCCGAGTTGGTACACCTGCCGGAACACGTCCTGCGGCAGCCGTCCGCCGTTCACGACCAGCACCTGGTCCGGGCCCAGACCGGTGATCCTGGCGGCCAGGTCCGGGTCCCCCAGGTCGGCGTGGACGAGCCAGTCCGTGGTGTGCCGGGGAGCGAAGGGCACGGTGGCGTCGCCGAGCGTCAGCACCACCGAGGGCTTGCCGAGTCCCGCCTCGTGCACCCCGCCGGCCAGCGCGCTCACGGCGGAGGCACGGCCGGGGGCGGCCACGTTGTGCAGCCCGTAGACCGGCATCAGGTCGGCCCGGTCGCCGCGGACCGCGTTCGCCAGGGCCCGCAGACCCTCGCCGCGCGCGCCGCCGACCTGGGTGGTGATCAGGGTGTCCAGCTCGGGTCCGGTCAGTGTCGGGACGTGGAAGCGGTACAGGGCGCTGCCCGGGATCGGCGGGGTGTCCGTTCCGTCGTTCTCCCAGTCGTGGACCGTGACCGGCGAGTCAGGTCCGGACCGGGTGTAGAGCAGACGGTGCGACCCGTCCCAGGCGTACGGCTTCAGTACGACCGCGCGGTCGGACCCGACGAAGTCCAGGAAGTTCTTGGCCGTGTCCGGGTCGGGGTCGAGGCGGTCGCTCGCCGCCACCAGGACCAGGGAGTCCCCGTTGCTCGTGCCGGGGGAAGCGGGCTGCGGGGAACCCGAGTCGAAGGTGCCCGTCTGCCAGTCGATCTGCTGGTTCATCGTGTCCGGGACCAGCAGCCTCAGCCGGTCCTGCACGCTCTCCGGCGCGATCACCGTGATGCGCCCCGGATAGCCCAGCTCGTGGAGGGAGTCCATCAGCATGGTGGCCGCCGCCTGGTGACCGAAGTTCGCGGCGTCGTCCACGACGACCGTCACCCCTGGCAGCGAGGCGAGCTGGTCGTGCACCATACGGCGCGTGTCCAGCTCTTCCGGCGACGGTACGGACCCGTCGCGGTGCCCCGCGATCTCGTCGAGCAGCGCCTGATGCTCGACGGGTGAGGCGTGCGCGGAGTCGAACAGCCGCCGCCAGGCGTCGTGTTCGGCCGTGGGGTGGGTCTGGGCCGGGGCGGGCGGCTGGGTCGTGTGCGACGTGGGGGTCCGCGGGGGAGTGTTCCCGCTCTCCGTGAGAACGTCGGTGGTGGGACTCTCCGTGCCGCTCTGATCGGTCTGCTCGGACCGGTGCATAGGGTCCTCGGAGCTGGAGCTGGAGCTGGAGCTGGAGCTGGAGCTGGAGCTGGAGATGGAGTCGGGCAGAGAACGCGTACGAGTGCCAGAACCAGAAGGACCAGGAACCGATGTGCCACCCGTTCCTGACGCGCCCCCCGTTCCTGATGTGCCACCCGTTCCAGATGTGCTACTCGCTCCCGACGTGCCACCCGCTCCCGACGTGCCCCGCGTACCGCCGCCCTCCAGGTCGTCCGAGACCTGTCGCGTAGTGTTCCGGTCCCCACCCAAGTCGCTGGTCACGGCGGGCGTGTTGAACCCGAATGTGTTCCTGACCCAGTTCCCGGTACCGGCCGCTCCCTCGCTCAGTGAGTTCTCGACCTTGCCGCTGATGCCCGCGCCGAGGAAGGTGTCCCAGCTGGTCGACCAGTTACCGGTGAACAGACCGCTGCCCAGGAACTCGGCGAGTGCCTCGGACCCGCCTTCGGTGACGAAGTCCCGGCTGTCCCGGCCCAGGTCCCGCACTATGTGGTCCGGCGAGAAGCGGGAGTTGTTGCCGCCGATGTTGCCGAGGTCGTTCTTGACCGTCTTCGACGCGACGTCGTTGGCGAAGTCCTTGCCGAAGGGGCTGTTCTTGAAGTCGTTCTTGAAGAACTTGCCCAGGGTGTCCCCCACGTGGGAGAAGGCCCCGTGGAAGAGGGAGGCGAAGGCGCCGAAAGCGCCGTCCTGGGCGATCTGGGCCCAGTCGAAGCCCTTGGGCCGGCGGCCGTCGGGGCCGGCGACCATCATGGCGAGCCGGACCGCGAAGGTCATGAACGCCTCTTCGAACGCCTCGCTCAGCGTCGGCATCAGATGCGTCCGCTTCAGCAGCGTATCCATGACCGTCAGGACGACCACGCGGCTGCGGGCCCTGGCCACGGCGGCGTCGCCCGCGGACGAGCCACCGCTGAAGATGGACATCACCAGAATGATGGCGAGTTCGATGAGCAGCCGGATCAGCTCGGCGATGATCTGCCACTTGGACTCGGTGATGTTCATCGACGTCTGGGCGCGCCCCTCGGCGATCTCGTCCAGTTGGTCGGCGAAGTCCTTGAGGTAGTTCGTGCCGCCGTCGTTCACGAACAGGTTCATGGCCCGTACGTAGTTGTTCCCGACCTGGGGCGGCAGCGCCCTGCCCGTACCGACGACCGACTGCTCGATGACGTCGGACAGTTCCAGCACTCGCTTGCTCAGCCGCTTGTACGGCAGATGGCTGGCGTACGCCTGGTCCTCGTTCGCCTGCAGCAGCCTTTCGCCGATGAGGACGAACAGGAGGTTGTTGAGCTGGGGCGAGGCCTCGATCGCCATGCAGGCTCAGTGCCTTCCGCCGGTGTGTCCGCCGCCGGACGACTCATGGATGGCGTCCAGGTTTCCGCCCTGGGTGGTCAGGATGTTCTTCAGGTTCTCGGTCGTGCCGTTGGCGACGGAGACGATGGCGTCGCGCAGGGCCTGCCCGGTGTCCGCCGAGCCGTCGCGCTCCTTCTTCTCCTGCGGGACGACTTCCCTGGCGAAACTGTCGCTGGTGCCCGGCCAGTCCCGGGTGAGGTTCACCTCGTTCACGAAGTCCCGGATCATCTCCTGCGCGATGGTGCTGATCTGGTCGATCTGCCGGACGCCACCCTGGATCCGGGCGGGGTCGGCGAAGTAGGAGTTGCCCTCAGCCATGGTGGTTCGCTTCCTCCGCGTCCTCGTCGATCTCGTCCCGCAGCCGGTGGTCGTTCGTCCGCCCGGCGGTGCCCCGCGGGTCCTCCAGTACGGCGGGGCCGAAGATCTTCGCCCAGTCGACGTCGACTCCGGTCAGCTCCGGCACGGTGGTGCTGGGCCGGGTGTAGGGCTCGAACGTCTCCTTCACCCGGCGGGACATCTGTGTGCGGGCTTGTTCCGCCGACTCCAGCACGCTGGCGGCGAGTTCGGCCGCCGCCATGGTGCGGTACTTGCCGTCCAGGAACTTCAGCCCGGTCAGCTCGCCCTGCGGACCGACGGTGACTTCCACCGCCCGGTCCCTGGACCGCACCGTGACGGACGCCTGCCGCAGCTCCTCCTCCGCCTTGGCCACGCCCGCCTGCACGTTCTCCAGCTCGGTCATCGCCTCGGCCAGGCGCTGCTGAATCGACAGGGCCCGCACCGGCTCCTGACGGCCCGACCCCGCCGCGTTCCCGGACCCGGTCATCGGCCGATCACCGCCGGGGCGCCGCCCTCGTCGGTTCCCCAGACGTCCTCGTCCTCGGGCACCCAGCTGGACCGCTCCCGGTCGCCGCTCTCGGTGGACTGGTTCCCCTGGCCGGCCGCGGGCGAGCCGCCCGGCGCGTAGGGCGAACCGGAGCTGCTGGTGGGGGTGGAGCCGCGGGTGAGGATCATCTCCCGCTCCTCCTCGTCCCCGCTCGCCCGTGAACGGGAGACGGTCGGGCGGCGCAGCGCCGCGCCGCCGGTCTCGTCCAGCACCTTGCGGACCCGTTCGCTGCTCGACGAGTTGTTGGCGCCGCCCATCCCGCCGAGGCCGCCCGGGTTCAACGGGGTGCCGCCGGTGGGCTGTCCGGCGGCACTGCCGGCCGTCAGGGCGGAGCCGGCGGGTGCGCCGAGAGCGCCTCCGGTGAACGGGGTGCTGTCGTAGTCGTCGTATGCGAGGTCGTCACCGCCGAGGCCGTCGGAGCCGGAGTTGAGACCGCCGGAGTTCAGTGATCCGGAATTCAGAGATCCCGAGTTAAGGGAGCCCGAGTTCAGGCTGCCGGAGTTCAAGGACGTCGAACCGTCGAGTCCCTTCAGGCCGTTGAGGCTGTTCAGATCGGTGGAGGACCCGCTGTTCGAGTGGTGGGAAAGACCGTCGGTGCCCGAGCCGAGACCCGTATTGAGGTGGGTCGTGGTCGTCGAGCCGTCGGGGTGGGTGGTGGTCGCGGCCCCGGTGGTGGGGTTGAGCGTGGTGCTGGTGCCGTCCGGGAACTTCGTGGTGAGGGTGCCGTCGGCGTTGAGCGTCGTCGTGGAGCCGTCGGGGTTGGTGAAGGTGTCGCCCACGTTGAGCCGGCTGGTGGTGACCCGGCCGTTCGGGGAGGTCGTCGTCATCGTGCCGGTGGCCGGGTTGAACGTGGTCCGGCTGCCGTCGGGGAAGTCGGTGGTGAGGGTGCCGTCGGCGTTCAGCCGCGTCGTGCCGCCGCCCGGGTTGGTGAGGCTGCTCGAACCGCCGTTGTTGAGCTCGGAATTGAGGCCCAGGTCGTTGAGACTCGAGGAGAGCGTCGAACCCGGCCCGGTGTTGAGGTTGGACGTGCCGCCGTTCAGCCCGGAGTTCCCGTCGAGGCCCCCATTGAGACTGGTGATCAGGCTGTTCGGGCCGTTCAGCCCGCCGCCGATGTTGCCCAGGCCGTTGTTGAGGCCGGTGGTGATGTTGCCCAGGCTGTTGTTGAGGCCGTTGCCTATGTTCCCCAGGCCGTCGTTCAGCCCGTCGCCGATGTTCCCGAGGCCGTTGTTGAGGTTGGTCCCGAGATTGTTGAGGTTGTTCCCGAGGTTGTTCAGACCGTCGTTCAGGTTCTGCTGATTGTTGTTCAGGGTGTTGTTGAGATCCTGCTGATTCTTGTTGAGCTGGTCCTGGTTGAGTTGGTTCTGTTCCTGCTGGTAGAACTGCGTCAGGGACGAGGTGTCCTTGGTCTTCAGCGGCTCCTCGAATTCCGAGCTCGCGTCGATCCAGTTGCCGTTGAGCGTGGACAGCGACTGTGTGGCGACCGGCACCAGCGTCTGGTTCACATAGTTGTTCCAGCGCTCGACCGCGGCCTCACCGAGCTTCTTCCAGGACTGGATGTCGTTGAGGCTGCCGTAGGTCGGGTGGTTCTCCAGGAATCCCGCACGAGTCGAATAGCTGCTGTAGCTGCCCGCCTCGCCGCCGTATGTGGTGGTCTCCTCGATGTACGGCACGTTGTTCGCCAGTACCCAGGCGGACAGGTCGTCCAGCAGTTCCAGCACCGAACGGTGCGGATCGTGCTCCGAGGTGTTGGCCCACGTCGTCCACGCGTTCTGGAGGTTCGTGAGCTCCGCGACCAGTTGCTGCTGGGCCATCGCCAGCGTGTCGCCGAACGTCGACTTGGGGGAGTAGCCGCTCAGCGTGGTGTGGGCGGCCTGGTGGTCGACCCCGCCGAGCTGCTCCACATAGCTGTCGTAGTTCTTGTGCAGCTGGTGGACCAAATGCCAGAAGACGCCCGCCGCCTGGCCCTTCCACGACGACTGTTCGCTGCCCAGCGACGTCTCCCACTGCTCCAGGTGGGCGGCCTGGTCGATGAAGAACTTGGTCGCCCGGTCGAAGGCCTGGGCCGTCCGCTCGAACGAGTTCAGATCGACGGCCTCCGCGTCGGCCACGGGGGCTCCGGCGTACGAGAAGCCCCGAGTGGTGTGGTCCGCGAGCAGTTTGTCGAGCGCCGCCTTCGCACCGCTGATGTACTGCGACATGGGGCCGGAGTCCCACTGGTCGCCGTAGTGGCCGGTGAACGCACCGCCGTTGATCATCTCGCCCGAGTCGAGCAGCCGCGCCCTGCCGTTGGCGTCGTCGGGCACCCCGATCAGGACGATCCGCGCCCGGTGCATCTGCACTCCGCTGTGCGCACCGTCCCCGCCGGCCGTGTAGAAGACGAGGTCGTAGTCCTCGCCGTCGTGCTTCATCCAGCCGCTGATGGCGGAGTAGTCCTCGGCCGTGACCGCCCGGACATCCATGGACTGGATGTCCATGCGGAAGAGCGGAATGCCTTCCTTGCTCTTGAGCTTGTCGAAGACCGTCTTGCGACTGGGCACGGGATAGCCGGTGTAGAGGGTGACGGCCTTGCCCCAGTAGTCGTCGGCGTCGTTGGTGGCTGGCATGGCACGTGGCTCCGCGGAGATGGGGGAACGGGTGGGCGGGCGCTGTCCGGCGGGACCGGGGAGTTCATGGCGGGGGCGCTGTCCGGCGGGACCGGGGAGCTATGTGGTGGTGCTGTTCGATCCGCCCGTGTCGCCCAGGTCGCTGTCGACGTCGGAGAAGATGTCGAGCAGCTTCTCCCCGTCGATCGACGTCAGGTTGCTGCCCTGGGTCTTGAGCAGCGTTCTGATGGTCTCCCGCAGGTCCGAGTCGATGTCCTTGAACAGGGTCTTCTGCGCCCCGAAGATGTCGTCGACCGACTGGGCCATGTCCTTGATCTTCGAGATCAGGGTGGCGCCGTGCACGTCGTCGCCTCCGGCCATCAGACCGATGGCCAGGAACGGGTTCTCCTGAAGCGTGCCCGGCGTGTTGCGGCCGTCCAGAAGGCTCTTGAGTGCCTGCGCGCCCGCCGGGTCGTCCTTGCGGATCTTTTCCAGCTCGGTGATGAAATCGGCCAGATCTCCGTCGACGAACGCCTGGAGCCCGGGTGAGTCGAGGTGTGTCAGGTCCGCCATGGCGTCCTCCTGCTCTGCGTCCTGCTGGGGTGCCGGGCCCGCCGTCGCGGCGCGGCGGCCGGACGGCGAACGGCGTGGTGGGGGAACGGGCGGCGGCTCAGCGGCCGATCGTGACCTCGGACCACATCTGCGACAGGGAGTTCTCGCTGTACTTGTAGTTGTTGGAGATGTCCGTCAGCAGGCCGGCGTGCGAGGTGAGCAACTGCTCCATGTTCCGGACCGCCTCGTCCCAGGCGGCCTGCTTCTGCGTGTAGGTCTCGGCGTCGGAGCCGTACCAGGTCTTCTTCAGTTCGCTCAGCTCGGCTTCGAGCGACGACAGGGTGTTCGCGATCGCCCTGGTCTGCTGGACCATGTCGTCGGCCGCGTTCTCCATGTGGCGGTAGTCGACGTAGATCTGGCCGTCGGTCAGGTTGTCGGGCATCTGTGGTCTCGTCTCGGTCGTCGGTACGGGGACGTGGCGTACGGCCGGGTCAGGAGCCGGTCAGCTGGTGGAAGGCCGAGTCGGACGCGTTGTACGCCTGGTTGATCGCGTCGTTGGAGGAGCCCTGGGCCTTGCCGTGCTCGACGAGGCTCGTGTTGAGCTTGTCGACCATGTCTTCCAGGTTCCGCAGGATGACGTTGACCTGGTCGTCCCACTGCTGCAGGAGCTGCCCGTACTGACCGCCGTCGCTGCCCTGATAGCCGCTGGACAGGGTCGCGCGGGTGCCGTCCACGTCCTGACGTGCCTTCATGATCCCGGAGAAGGCGGACTCGAGCGCCTGGATGCCGTTCCGTGTCGCCTGTTCACTTGACTGCTGGCCATCGCCTGCCATGGTCTGCCTCTCGATGGATCGGATGATCTGTTTCTGATGAGACTAGAGTTGCCGCGGAGGAAGCAGCAACGAGCCCGGGAAATCTGTTCCTTCAGTGGTCCAATGTTCAACGTCCGTAACCTGAAGGCAACTTGGTGCCCAGTGCGCCGACGTTCGGCCCGCCGGGCGCTGCTCCGCCCGTGGCGCAGCCCGGCGGGGTGGTCGCCGCTCCCGCGCCGCCGCCGGCGGCCGTCTCCGGGCTCAGGTCCGGCCCTGACGGCAGCATCGAAAGCAGCGGTGAGGGCAGCGCCTCGACGTCGCTCTGGGCGTAGCCGAGGGACTGCAGCGCCGCCGCCGACGGCACGCGGTATTTGACACCGTTGTCCGCGACCAAGTAGGTCGTGTCGCCCACGGCCGTGCCGTCCGCGCCGAGCGCCCGTACGAGAGCGCCGTGACCCGGCCGTACGACGGTGGCGTCCACCCGCAGACAGGCCGCCGTCACCTCCGCGGAGTCCGGCTGGGTGACCGGGCCGAGCGAGGTGACGGGTACCAGCACCGTGGTGACCTTGGTGCCCGTCTCACCGGGCTCCACCCGGGCGCAGGCCGAGGAACCCTCCGCGACGTCCACCGCGCGCGGCGGGGAGTCGGGCAGCCCGGCGGAGGCGGGGGAGCGGCCCTCGCTGCCGGGGGCGGCGTGATCCTTCAACGCCGCGGCCCCGATCACCGCGGCGGCGGGCACCGCTCCGCCGTACGCCTTCTCGCGGGTGTCCGGGTCGCCGAGCACGAGGGCGGCGCCGGTGTCGGTGAGCGGCACCAGCCCCTCGCGCCGCAGCAGGTAGTACTGAGCGTTCGAGCCGGGCACCCGCACCTGGAACACCTGGCCCACCTTGCTGCGCTGTCCGCCCAGCGAGGGCCCCGTGTCGCCCCGGCCGGGAACGGCGGGCGCGGCCAGGTCGGGACCGGAGGCCAGGGCGTCGAGGAAGGCCGCGGACACCGGGCGCGGGGCGACCGAGCCGTAGCCGAGGGAGACCGCGGCCCCGGAGGCCTTGTCCAGCCGCAGCCGGCTGCCCCGCCACACCAGGTACGTCGCCTTGTCGGGCCCGGTCACCACGATGCCCCGGTCGGTGCCCACGCCGGTGCCGTCCGTGGGGGCGCCGGCGACCACCGTGGTGACCGCGGTCGGCACACCGCTCCCCGCGTCGTTCGGGACGGAGCCGACGGCGGAGCAGACCTGCCACGCTCCGCCGTCCAGGTCACCGGCGTCCGGCACGGAGTCCGGGGCGCCGGGGATGCCCACCGGGGCGCCCACGGGCGTGTCCCGCAGCGAGGCGGTGCGCACGTCGGTGGTCTTGAGGTCGGCGCCACCGACCAGCAGGGCCGAGGCGTAGTTGCGTACGGGCCTGAGACGGCCGTCGACATAGAGATAACGGGCGCCGGTGTCCTTGTTGACTATCAGGCCGTTCGCGGTGCGCCAGGAGTCGTTGCCCCCGGGGTTGATCAGCCCGTACACCACGGCGCCCGCCGAGATCACCACGGCGATGACGGTGCCGATGACGACGCCACGAGTGGTGCGCCCGAGCGGGCTCTCCGGGGCGTCCGGGTCGGCCAGCAGCATGCCGGAGGTCAGCCGGCTCATGACGAAGGCGTGGGCCTGGACCTGGTCGCGTTTGGACTGCATGATCGCCTATCTACCGATTCCCTGTGGTCCGCCGGTCAGCCGTTGATCGCCCGCAGGGCGCCGAAGACACCGATCACCCACAGCGTCAGCGGCAACAGGCCGATCGCCAGCAGGGAGTGGAGCAGCTCGCCCGCCCGGCCCCAGTACGGCGCCATGCGCCGGCCCGGAACGGTCCAGGAGACGATCGCCAGCACGGCGGCCAGCGCGAGCAGCCCCGCGACGAGCGTCGGCCGCGCGGCCGTGTCCAGCGCGGCGGCGCCCTGAACGGCCAGCAGGAACACACCCCAGGTGCCGGGTACGACCAGGGTGAGCCGCTGCCCGACGTTGACCATGCCCCGCCCGTGCAGCAGCAGGAGCAGCGACAGCGCCACCGCGGTGAGCGCCTCGGCGAGGCTGGGCCGCCGGGCCAGCGCGACCAGACAGCCGGCGCAGACGACACCGGTCGCGCCGTAGAGCGCGGTCATCCAGCCGCTCGCCAACTCGGTGCGGGTGGCCACGTCCTGGCCGTGATACGGCTCGATGCCCTCCTGCAACTGCTGCGGGCTGGTCGGCAGTGCGGGCATCCGCATGCCCGCCAGCCGGAACGACAGGGCCGGTACGAAGCCGCCGAAGAGGACGACGGCCGCCGCGACCGCGGCCGAGGCGGCGTCGACGGACACGTCCAGCACACTCATCAACGCACCCGCGACCGCCGCGGTGATCGCCACCACGGCGGTGGCCAGGAAGAACGGGGTGTACACGGCCGCCGCCGCCAGAGCCAGCACCGCGCCCCCGGCCCCCGCGGCGCCCGCGGCCAGCAGCCGGGCGCCGAGCACATGGTGGGCGTGGGCTCCGGACATCTCGCCGCCGGGCAGCAGCCAGCCGGCCAAAGCCAGGCTGGGCGCGGCGAGGAAGCCCAGGGTCGCGCCGGCCGCCGCGTCGCCCACCGCGCGGCTGGCGGAGGCGGCGCCCGCGAGCAGCAGCAGCCCGGCGACGCCCGCGGCGGCGGCACGGGCGGTCACCGGGCCGCCCGGCCAGGCAAGGACGCCCAGTCCTGTCAGGACGGTGAGGACGACCATGGTGCGCAGCAGACGCCGGCTCGTCTCCGGGGTCCAGCCGTGCAGGCGGTCCCGGGTGACACCCGCGATGCCGTCGACGAGGTCGTCCAGGCGCACCTCGGGCAGCGCCTCGGTGTGCGGACGCAGATAGAGGACCTCGCCGTCCTTCAGGTCGAGGGTCTCCAGGGTGCCTTCGTCGTCGAGCGGGCGGCCGCCGGGGCGTTGCAGCACCCAGCCGCCGTGCTCCAGGCCACTCTCCTCCAGTTCCTCACCCGCGTAACGCAGCAGGATCGGAAGGAGATCGGCGACCGGGACGTCCGCGGGCACCGCGAGGTCGAGCGATGTGGCAGGGGCACGGACGGTGAGGCGGCACAGGCCCGCCACCGAGCTGTCAGTCATGAAAGGGGTCAGGCCTCCGGGGAGAGTCTCCGACGAGACTTGGACCTAGGTGTGATGCACATGCAGACTACTGATAACACTGGGGCTGGTGTGAACGGCCTCGGGGTTTTCACTGCTTGACCTCCCGTCAAAGCATCCCGTCCGTCTACGGCGCCACCGTAAAAGGAGCCGGTTCGTTGAGCGTTGTCCTCTTTCGCCGCCCTGCCCGCCGACGCGGCCCGGACATGCCCGAGGGTGAGCTGAATCTCCAGGAGCCGCCGACGCTGCCGGAGACCGTGCCGGACAACTCGGCCGTGTGGACCTATCTGCCCATGGCGATGATGTCCGTCTCCATGATGCTGATCTTCGTCCGGCCCGGAGCCTCGGCCAGTGTCTTCACCTACATGGCGCTCGGCATGATGGTCCTGGCCGCGGCCGCCATGATGGTCGGTCAGGTGATGCGCAAGAGCAGCGACCGCAAGCAGCGGCTGCGCGGCGAGCGGCGCGACTACCTGCGGTATCTGTCCCAGACCCGGCGCAAGGTTCACCGGGCCGTGTTCGAACAGCAACGCGCGCTGGCCTGGCGGCATCCGGCACCGGCCACCCTCCGCTCGATGGTGCGCACCACCAGACTGTGGGAGCGCCGGCCCAAGGACGACGACTTCGGCGAGGTCCGCATCGCCGTCGGCGACCAGCAGCTGGGAATGCGGCTGACGCCGCTGTCGACCAAACCGGTGGAAGACCTCGACCCGCTGTCCGCACACGCGCTGCGCCGGTTCGTACGCGCCTACAGCACCGTGCCCGACCAGCCGATCGCGTTGTATCTGCGGTCCTGGTCGCGGGTGTTGCTGCGCGGCGACGAGCAGGCGGTACGGTCCGCGGTGCGGGCCGCGCTGTGCCAGCTGGCGCTCTTCCACCCGCCGGAGGAGCTGTGGATCGCGCTGTGCGTCTCGGACGAACGGCGTGCCGAGTGGGAGTGGGCCAAGTGGCTGCCGCACAGCCTGCACCCTCAGGAGCAGGACGGCGCCGGACCCGCCCGGATGGTGGCGTCGGCCTTCAACGACCTGGAGGACCTGCTGGGCGCCGAGTTCGCGGAGCGCCCCGCCTTCGACCCGGACGCGCTGCCCGGCCGTGACGAGCCGTTCACCGTGATCGTGGTGGACGGGGTCACCGTGCCTGCCGGACACCGGCTGGACGGGCCCGGTTTCCGCAACACGGTCGTGTGCGACCTGTCCGGTGCCCTGCGCTGGCGACCGGGGCGCACCACGCTCCGGCTGGACGTGCGCGGCGACTCCCTGCGGCTGGTCCGCACCGACAGCGACCGCAAGGAGCAGACGACCCCGCTGGGCCGTCCCGACGCGATCGGCCCGAAGGGGGCCGAGGCGCTGGCCCGGATGCTGGCGCCGTACCGGATGAGCCTGACCGCCGACACCGCGGAGCCACTGTCCAAGGACGTGGAACTGACCACCCTGCTCGGCATCCCCGATCTGCACCGCCACGAACCGGCCACGCTGTGGCAGCGCAACACCGGAGCGGCCCGGCTGCGGGTGCCCGTCGCGGTCGGCGCCGACGGCGCCCCGGTCGAACTGGACATCAAGGAGTCCGCGCAGGGCGGCATGGGCCCGCACGGCATGCTGATCGGGGCGACCGGTTCCGGCAAGAGCGAACTGCTGCGCACCCTCGTACTCGGCCTCGCCCTCACGAACTCCTCGGAAACGCTCAACTTCGTCCTGGTGGACTTCAAGGGCGGCGCGACCTTCCTCGGCCTGGACGAACTGCCCCACACCTCCGCGGTGATCACCAACCTGGCGGACGAGGTCGCGCTCGTCGAGCGCATGCAGGACGCGCTCCACGGCGAGTTGATACGCCGACAGGAACTGCTGCGGGCAGCGGGCAACTACACCTCGGCGCTGGAGTACGAGAAGGCGCGGGCGGCCGGCGCGGCCCTGGATCCGCTGCCGAGCCTCTTCGTGGTGGTCGACGAGTTCAGCGAACTGCTCGCCACGCACCGGGAGTTCATGGACCTGTTCGTGATGATCGGCCGCCTCGGCCGCTCCCTCGGGGTGCATCTGCTGCTCGCCTCGCAGCGCCTGGACGAGGGGCGCATGCACCAGCTGGAGAGCCATCTCTCGTACCGCATCGGTCTGCGTACCTTCTCGGCCATGGAGAGCCGGGGTGTGCTGGGCGTACCGGACGCCTACCAGCTGCCGTCACAGCCGGGCGCCGGGTTCCTCAAAAGCGGCGTGGAGGCGCTGACCCGCTTCCGGGCGGCGTACGTCTCCGGCGGCTACCGCCGGCGCCGGGGCGCGGCCGCGCAGGCGCGGGTGGCCAGCCAGGTGGTGCCGTGGACGGCGGGCTGGGTGGTGCCGCGCGCCCCGGTCCAACTGCCCGACCCGGCGCCGGAGGCCGCAGAGGAGGACGAGACCGCTCCCTCACTGCTGTCGGTGGCCCTGGACCGGCTGCGTGACTCCGGGCCGCCCGCCCACGAGGTGTGGCTGCCGCCGTTGGGACTGCCGCCCACCTTGGACACGCTGCTGCCCGGACTCGAACCGGACGCCGAGCGCGGTCTCGTCGCGGCGAGGTGGCCGGGAACGGGACAACTGCGCGTGCCGGTCGGCCTGGTGGACAAGCCCTTCGACCAGCGACGCGACCCGCTCGTGGTGGACCTCGCCGGCAGCGGCGGGCACCTCGGTGTCGCGGGTGGTTCACAGAGCGGCAAGTCGACCGTGCTGCGCACGCTGATCGCCGCGCTCGCCCTCACCCACACCCCGCGCGAAGTGCAGTTCTACTGCCTCGACTTCGGCGGCGGCACGCTCAGCGCCCTCGCCGGGCTGCCGCACGTCGGCGGGGTCGCGGCCCGGCTGGACAGCGAACGGATCACCCGTACGGTCGCCGAGGTCACCGCGGTGCTCAACCACCGCGAGCAGTTCTTCCTGGACCACAACATCGACTCGATGGCGACCTACCGCAGGCGCCGCGCGGCCGGCGAGTTCGCCGACGAACCGCACGGCGACGTCTTCCTCGTGGTGGACGGCTGGTCGACGGTCCGTCAGGACTTCGACACCCTCATCCCGACCTTCAACCAGATCGCCGCCCGCGGTCTGAACTACGGCATCCACCTGGTCGTAGCCGCCGCCCGCTGGATGGAGCTGTCCGCCCAGGTCCGCGACCAGATCGCCACCCGGCTGGAACTGCGGCTCGGCGACACCATGGACTCGGTGGTCGACGTCCGCAAGGCGGCCACCGTGCCGCGCTCGCCCGGCCGCGGTCTGACGACCGACGGAAAGCTGCACTTCCTCGCGGCCCTCCCGCGCATCGACGGCACCGAGAGCGCCGAGGATCTCAGCGAGGGGGTGGCCGAACTGGTTGAGCGCATCGCGTCGCACCGTACGGGACCCGCCGCCCCGCCCGTACGGATGCTGCCGCACCGCCTGCCCGCCGCCGAACTGCCCGCGCCGGAACTGGCGGACGGCCTGAGGATCCCGCTCGGCCTCGACGAGGAGACACTGTCCCCGGTCTGGCACGACTTCAGCCGCACCCCGCACCTAGTCGGCGTCGGTGACACCGAGAGCGGCAAGACCAACCTGCTGCGGCTGGTCGCCTCGGCCATCACCACCCGCTACAGCCCGGACGAGGCCCGCATCCTGGTCGTGGACTACCGGCGCGAGCTGGTCGAGGCGGTACCGCAGGAGTACCGCCTCGGGCATGCCGTCTCGGTCGACGGCCTCCGGGAGCTGGTGGGCGGCTCGGCACGCGCCATCAAGACCAGGCTGCCCGGCCCGGACATCACCCCGGCCCGCATGCGCCAGGCCGACTGGTGGACGGGCCCGCGACTGTTCGTCCTGATCGACGACTACGACATGGTCGGCGGCAGCAACGCCTACGACCACCCCTTCGCCCCGCTCTTCGACCATCTCGCCCTGGGCCACGAGGTGGGCCTGCACATGGTCGTCGTCCGCTCGGCCACGGGCGCGGGACGGGGACTGAACGACCAACTGCTGCGCCGGCTCGACGAGGTCAACACACCGGGGCTGCTGATGTCCTGCCCGCCGTCCGAGGGCTACGTCTTCGGCAACACCAAGCCGCGCAACCTGCCGCCGGGGCGGGCGCAGCGCATCGTCCGGCGCAAGGCGACGCTGATCCAGACGGCGCTCGTGGGGGAGTGACCCGACCCGACCCGACCCGACCTGTCCCGACCCGTCCCGACGCAACCCGGTCGGGACGGGACGGTCAGTGCCGGGACGGGCGCCAGCCGCGCGCCCGGCCACGGGGGACGACCACCGCGGCCCAGGCGACCAGCAGGACGATGCCGCCGCCTCCCGCGGCCAGCAGTACCGCGCGCCGCGTCGCGCGGGCATCGGCCTCGTCGGACGGGAGACTCACCGGCTCGGCGGCCGCGGCACGGGCGACGCCGGTGGACACGTCCCGTACGGACGTGAGGGCCGCGTACGGATCCAGCCGCGGCACGTCGGCCGGGTAGGCGGTCGTCGTCAGTCGCCTGACGATCTCCGCGGCCGTCAGATCGGGATGCGCGGCACGCAGGAGGGCCGCCGTGCCGGCGACGTAACCCGCGGCGAGGGACGCCCCGGAGCCGATGAAGTGGCCCGTCCCCTTGGGTCCGGTGCCGACGACTCCGTCACCCGGCGCCGCCAGGCCGGCGCTGCGGGGCGTGTACGCGCCGTCCGGCCGTTTGCCGTCGACGTCGACGTCGAGGACCGACAGGACGCCCGCTTCGGCAGCGGGCCAGTAGTCCTGGGGCGGCGGTGCGGAGGACGACTTGACGGCCGTGGGGGCGTCGGGGACCGCGGCGGCCACGATCAGGGCGTCGTGTTCGGCGGCGTGCCGCACCGCGGACGTCAGCGCCTTGGAGCTCTGCGCGAGGGCCGGCGACACCTCGATGACCTTCACCCCGGCGTCCACCGCGGCCCGGATGCCCGCCGCGACCGTCGCGGTGGTCGCCTTCCCGCGGTCGTCCGTCCCCCGTACGCCGAGAACGCGCGCTCCTTGGGCGACCCCGGCGAAGCGGACGCCCTTCGCCGGCGCGGCGGCGATGAGTCCGGCGACGAAACTGCCGTGGCCCACACAGTCCGTGCCCGCCCCGTCGGCCGCCTTGACACGTCCCTTCAGGGCCGGCGCCTGCTGCGACACCCCCGTGTCGACGACCGCCACGGTCACTCCGGCACCGTTGCCCAGCTGCCAGGTCCGTGCGAGGTCCAGGCTCTGCTGTTCCCACGGCACCGCCGAGGCGACGTTGCCCGACGCACCGGTGCAGCCGGCCCCGTCGGCGAGCTGTGACTTCAGCACGGGCAGCCGTACGGTGGCGCCCGCCGCGGTGGCCGAGGGAGCGCTCACCCCCAGCGCCGTCACCGTGGTGAGGAGGAGCGGCATCACGGGCCGCAAGGAAGGGGGGAGGCGACGCATGACACGCATCCTAGAGCGTGTCATGAACGCCTCCGGCCCCTCCCATATCCGTGCCCCCGCGGGCTTCTGTCACTCGGCCGGTTCCTGCCACGGCAGGTCCTGTGCCAGCAGCAGTCGCAGGTCGTCGATGCCCGGAGCCGCCATCGTGCTGAGCCGCCCGGCCTGACGGGTCATCATGCCCTCCAGTACCTGCCGGGCGAGCCGCGCGTTGCCGAACGAGCGGTCGCGTGGCAGCGAGTTGAAGTACTTCCGCAGCACCTGTCCCGTACCGGGCCCGCATTCGTACCCCGCCGCCGTGGCGTGCTGCCGCACGATGGTGACCAACTCGTCGGAGGAGTAGTCGGGGAACTCCACTCGCCGGGAGAAGCGGGACGACAGACCGGGGTTGGAGGACAGGAAGTGCTCCATCTCCTGGGTGTAGCCGGCGACGATGACCACGACCTCGTCCCGGTGGTCCTCCATGAGCTTGAGCAGCGTGTCCACCGCCTCCCGCCCGAAGTCGGAACCGGCGGACGGCCCGGTGGGGGTCAGGGTGTACGCCTCGTCGACGAACAGCACACCGCCCAGGGCGCGTTCGAAGACCTCGCGGGTGAGCTGCGCGGTGTGGCCCACGTACCGGCCCACCAGGTCCGCGCGGGAGACCTCGACGAGCTGGCCGCGCGGCAGCACGCCCAGCGAGACGAGCAGTCTGCCGTAGAGCCGGGCGACGGTGGTCTTGCCCGTGCCGGGCGGTCCGGTGAAGACGAGGTGGTGGCTGATGCGCGGCACGGGCAGCCCGGCGGCCGCCCGCTGCCGTGCGGTGGACAGCAGGTTGACCAGGTCGGTGACGTCCCGCTTGACGGCGGCCAGGCCGACCAGGTCGCCCAGTTGAGCCAGCGGATCGCTCTCCCCGCCCGCCCCGGCCTCGTCGGACGCCGCGGCCTCCTCGCCGAGGTCCTCCGGCAGCAGCACGGTCAGGTCCCGCTCGGTGACATCGGGCTGCGTGGCCAGACGGAACGCCTGCCGGTCCACCATCTCCTCGAACACCCGCCGCGCCGCACGCCCGTTGCCGAAGCCTGCGTCCTTCGGCATCCGCTCGAAGTGCAGGGCGAGTGCCTTGCGGGTGGTGTCGTCCAGCTCGTACTGGTGCTGGACACACATGCTCTCCATGATCGCCACCAGCTCGGGCACCGAGTAGTTCTCGAACTCGACGGTGCGCGAGAAGCGGGACGCCAGACCGGGGTTGGAGGAGAGGAAGGCCTCCATCTCGGCGGAGTACCCGGCGGCGACCACCACGATGTCCTCGCGATGGTCCTCCATGAGCTTCAGCAGGGTGTCCACGGCTTCCCGCCCGAAGTCCGCCCCGGAGCCACGGCCGTCGGACAGCAGGGTGTAGGCCTCGTCCACGAACAGCACCCCGCCCAGCGCCCTGGTGAACGTCTCGGTGGTCTTGATGGCGGTACCGCCGACGATCTGCGCGACCAGGTCGGCCCGGGAGACCTCGACCAGATGGCCGGAGCGCAGTGCTCCCAACTCCGCGAGGATGGTGCCGTACAAGCGGGCCACAGTGGTCTTTCCGGTACCGGGCGGCCCGGCGAAGACGAGGTGGCGGCTCATCGGCGGTGCGGACATGCCGAGTTGGGCGCGCCGCTGCGCGAGCTGGGTGAGGTTGACGAGCGTACGGACCTGGTGCTTGACGTTGTCCAGGCCGATGAGTCCGTCGAGCGCGGCCAGCGGCCCGTCCTCGCGGGTGAGCCCCCCGTCGTCGTGTCCGCCGCCGGCCGCCGGGTCGGTGCCCTCGGCATCGCCGATGCCCCACGCGTCCCGCTTTCCGTTCCCGGTGCTGGTCAGCCCTTCGACGGCGAGCCGGTCGCCGGGCCTGGCCTGGACGAGGCCGCCGCCGGTGTTGTCACGGGCGGTGCAGTTGACGACGGAGACCGGGGCGGTGCTCTCGATCTGGAAGCCGTTCTTGGCGCTCCCGGCGACCTCACACGCGTTGAAGGACCCCCGGCCGCCGTCGGAGACCAGCACACCATGGCCGGTGCTGCCGTTCACGTGTATGCGGGTGGCGGTGAGTTCACCGTCTCCGTCCACGGTGATCCCGCTCTCCGCGGGGGCCTGGACCTTGCAGTCCCGTACGGTCATGATGCCGCCCGGGCCGACCGAAAGGCCGCTCGCGGACGGCGAGACGACGGTGCCGCCGCCGACGTACACGTTGCCGTCGTCCTCGACCCGGATGCCCGTGCCGCCCGCACGGTCGATCTCGCAGTCCTCCAGGCGGCCCCGGCCGTCCTTGACGATCTCCACGCCATGGCCGCCCGGCGCGCTGATTCGGGCGCGGCGCACCAGCGGGTTGGCGCCGGAGCGTATGGAGATGCCCGCACCGGCCGCGTCGATGATCTCCAGCCGGTCCAGTTCGGCCGCCGAGTCCTCCTCCAACAGCACGGCGGTCCCGGCACAGTCACGGACCGTCAGGCCGACCAGAACGGGAGAGGCGGACCCCGTCACCCGCAGCGCGGGTGCCTGCGCCGCGTCCAGCCAGCAGTCCTCGAAGGTGCCGCGGGAGCGCTCGGTGACCAGCAGCGCGTGGCTCTTGGTACGGGCGGTACGGCAGCGGCGCAGCAGCGGGTCGGTGCCTTTGCCCAGGACGATGCCGGGGCCGGAGGTGCCCATGACCCGTACGTCCTCCAGCACCGTACGGGCCTGGCTGGTCAGGTGGATGCCTGTGCTGGTGTCGTGCACGACCGTGCGCAGCACCTGGGTGGTGCAGCGGTCCTCCAGCGCGATGGCCGGGCTGTCGGTGGAGGAGATGTCGCACTCCTCGACGGAACCCTGCGCCTCGCCGTTGGCGAGCACGCCGTTGCCACGGGCGTCGCGGATGGTGCAGCCGCGCACGGTGATCCGGCCGCTCTCGCCGATCACCACCCCGGAGGTACCGAGATGTTCGAGGGTGCAGGACTCGATGGAGCTGTCCACCGCGGAGGTGACGACGACCCCGGCGCCGCCCGGATTGCTGATCCGGCAGTCCCGCATGGCCAGCGAGCCGCTGCCGCGGGCGAGCAGCGCGGCCCAGGCCGCGCCCGTGACCTCGCAGCCGTCCATCGCGACCTGCCCGCGTGGGGCGTCGACGACCGGCAACTCCTCGTCCCGGCCGCGCAGCACGAGGTCGTTGAGCATCACGGCGTCCGCCTTGAGGACGACCGCGCTGCCCCGGCGGGGGGCTATCTCGACGGTGCCGCGGGCCTGTTCGGCCACGATGGTGACCGGGACGGTGATGGTCAGGTTCTCCGCGTACGTGCCGGGGAGCACGCTGATGACGGCGCCACTGCGTGCCCTCGCCAGGGCCTCGCCGATCGTCCGATAGCCGTCCGGCCGCTCCTGGCCGACCGTCAGCAACTGGCGTGACAAGCGCGAAACCTCCTGTAGACGGCACCGAGGGGTCACCGAACCGGGGTGCCTGACGGTGCCTGACGCGGGCGGCACCATCATGCAGGGCGAGGGTGGGAACGGGCCAGGGAAGGCCAGTCCTGCCACTGTTTCACAGGAGATCGCACAGGGGCGCACCGGACCGGCGAAGCGGGGCGGCGCCCGTACGCCCGCGGACGACCAAGGCCACCTCGCCAAGGCCACCTCGTCAAGGGCACCATCACGACCACCGGAACCCGCTACCACACCTGGACCGGCCGGACCATCGCGGTCCGTGCCAGGCCCGTGCGAGGGTCCATGTCGCACAGGGCCGGGACGGCCCCCCAACGTGCCAGGGCGGCCGGCCCCGAAGGGGGCGTCCCATCGCAGGACCGGGCCTGAGCGAATAAAATTACCCTGTCTGTGCGGTTATTTCTTGATCGTCCTATCCTGCTACCAGGAGGACTCGGGCAGTCGACGGGCCGGTCCTGGGCCGGCGGGAAGCGAGCTTCCATGACTGAGCGGTTGAGCAGGATGGGGTTGGTCGGTGAAATGGCGGCCGAGTTCTGCGGCACCATGATCCTCATCCTCTTCGGTTGCGGCGTGGTGGCCCAGGTGGTGGCCGGCGGAGCGCTCACGACTCCACCGGGCGGTCTCGGAAACCACGACAGCATCTCCTGGGCGTGGGGCCTCGGCGTCACCTTGGGTGTCTACGTCGCGGCACGGCTGAGCGGTGCCCATCTCAACCCCGCGGTGACCGTCGCCCTGGCCGCGTTCAAGGGCTTCCCGTGGAGCAAGGTGGCGCCCTACGCACTGGCACAGACGGCCGGCGCCTTCGTAGCGGCCCTCCTCGTGCGGTGGAACTACACCGAAGCGCTGGCGAAGGCCGACCCCGGTCACACCTTCAAGACGCAGATCGCGTTCTCCACGCTCCCCGCCAACGGCAACCCGAATCTGCCGGTCTACGAGTGGGGCGCGTTTCGCGACCAGGTCATGGGCACCGCCATCCTGCTACTGCTGATCCTGGCCATCACGGACATGCTCAACACACCCCCTGGCGCCAACATGGCCCCGTTCATCATCGGCCTGGTCGTCGTGGCCATCGGCATGGCCTGGGGTACCAACGCGGGCTACGCGATCAATCCGGCACGTGACTTCGGCCCCCGTCTGGCCAGTTTCCTCACGGGGTACGGCGGAGCATGGCGAGATCAGTACGGGAACTTCTACTTCTGGGTGCCGATCCTCGGTCCACTGGTCGGCGGTCTGGTCGGCGCGGCCCTGTACAAGTTCTTCGTCGGCCGGTTCCTGCCGACAGCGGAACCGGAGCCCCCGGGACGCGTCCCCGCCCCCGGGGACTGACATCAAGGTCCGGTCGTCGGGACGGCCGGCTGTCGGATCGGGCGTGGGCGGACGTCTGCGCGCGGACCAGATCGAGCAAGCCGGGAAAGCGACTCTCGAGTTCCGCCCGGCGGAGCATGACCTTGCGGCTGTTGCCGTAGTCGATCTGCCGTATCAACCCGGCCTCCCGCAGGACCCGGAGATGGTGCGTGAGCGTCGACTTGGTATTCCTCCCCAATACCTGATCCACCGTAGCCGGACGGGCCCCGGGTGGCCCGGCTGGGCGCCAGTCCGAGAGGCCCCCGCGGTGCGGTTCTGCTTATGGCCGCGAAAAGCAGCCGCAATGACGTTGAGGGAATCTCCTGATCAGCCCGGTAATTGACGGTCTTCGACGGGGGCAGGAGTTCGACGCGATGCTGGTCAACCGGGAGAATCTGGGCGTGCTGCTGGCCGAGCCACAGGCAGCCGAGCTCGCCGGGCCGAAGGGGATCGCGCTGGATGCCCTGGCCGGACTGGAGTGGGTGGCCTTTCCCCGTTCGGACGGTCCCGCCTGGTACGACGAACTGACCGCGATCCTGCACAGCCACGGCCTTGATCCAGGAGCGCGGCCACCGGAAGGGCAGCGGCTCATCGCCGAAGTGAAACTGGCGGCCGTCGCCGCCGGACACGCCTTCGCGTGCGCTCCGCCGGACTGGTCGCAGCCCCTTCCCGACGGTGTGGCGTGGTCACCGCTGGTCGGTCACCCCCTCATCCGCCGGACGTGGGCGGTGTGGCCGACCGACTCGCGACGACAGGATCTGGGCCGCCTCATCGCCGCGTTCGAACAACCGTCCAATGGATGATTCACGGCAGGGGGACAGGGCCCGGCCCGGGCGGGCGCTCGCTCAGACGGCGCTGCGACCACCGTCGACGGGCAGGACCGCGCCCTGCACGAAGCTGCTCGTCGCGTCGTCCGCCAGGTACACGATCGCCGCCGCGATCTCCGCGGCGGACGCCGGCCGTCCGGCGGGCGCCTGGGCGGCCAGGCGCCGCAGGTCCTCCTCGCTCTGGGCGGTGGTCTCGGTCCGGGTGGGGCCGACCTGTACGGCGTTCACCCGCACCCCGCGCGGGCCGTATTCGGCTGCCCACGCCTTCGTCAGCAGGTTCAGCGCCGCCTTGCTCGACCCGTACAGCGCCATTCCCGAGTAGCCGAGCACGGCCGCGACGGTGCTCACGTTGACGATCGCTCCGCCACCCCGCTCAGCCATCCCCGGGGCCAGTTCGGCCACCAGGTAGAAGGGGGCCTTGACGTTGAGGGCGTGTACGGCGTCGAAGAGGCTCTCCTCCATGTCCTCCGTCGGCCCGAAGGGGTAGATGCCCGCGTTGTTGACCAGCACGTCGACCCGGCCACCGCCCAGCCCGAGCGCGTCCTGCGCCAGTTGTCGCACTCCCTGGGTGTCGCGCAGGTCAGCGCCCACGAAATCGGCCTTCCCGCCGCGCTTTTGGATCGCGCTCACCACCTCCTTGCCGCGGGCGCTGTCGCGGCCTGCCACCAATACGTGTGCACCCCGCTCGGCCAGCGCTTCCGCTGTGGCCGAGCCGATGCCGCTGGTCGCCCCGGTGACGAGTGCGACCTTCCCTTGCATCGATGCAGACGCCATGACCGGATCCTTCGTCGACGATGAGGTACGCGGTCAGCGGCCCCGAAGTGGCCATGGACGTGACACACAGCCGAGTGGACGTATGCACCTCGGCCGCGCCCCGAGCGGGGTACTTCACGCCATCCTTTTGCGACGGCCCCGTCATGGCCGCCGCACTTCCACAGCATCACCTCCGGCCGCGCGCCGCAACCGGTGCTCCGCACGTGGTCCAGGCAGCAGGCAGCAGGCAGCAGGCGGCAGGCGGTCGGTTATACCGGCTATCGCGACGGCCTATGGCCGGCGCGGAATCCCCCTGAATGAGCCGACGCTTTACCCAATTGCCACCCGACGAGGTGGCATGGAATCCGGCCCGAAAACCATCATCGGTTTTGGCGCGCCAGGTCCGTATCGACCATCTGCAACTTCCAGGGTGGAGTGAAAAAACTATGGGACTGTTGGACGGCAAGGTTGCCCTGATCACTGGTGGCACGTCCGGGATCGGCCGGATCAGCGCGCTTCTGTTCGCGCAGGAAGGCGCGAGGGTGGCCATCACCGGGCGGCGGGAAGACGCGGGCCGGGCAGTGGTCGAGGAGATCACGCGGGATGGCGGCGAGGCGCTGTTGATCCAGGCCGACGCCACACCGTGAACCCGACCATCATCCGTACACCGCTGACCGAGGGCGGAATCACAACGACGGAGGACGGATCCGAATACCACCCGCACGGGGAAATGATCCCCCTCGGCCGTATCGGTGAGGCGGACGAGGTTGCCCAGGTGGTGCTCTTCCTCCTCTCCGACCGGGCCTCCTTCGTCACCGGACAGTCGGTCATGGTGGACGGCGGACAGAGCGTGAACTGAGTGCCGGCGCCCGGTGTCCTGCTCGAACAGGACACCGGGCGCCAGGCAGCAGACCCCGCGGAGAACCGGTGGAAGGTGACAGGCGGCAGTTGAACCTGTGGGACCACCAGTGCCCCAAGTCCCGCTCGGGGGAGCCGAGATGGGGTGCGTGCGGCGGTACGGCTGCTGTTGTCGGCGATTCGATGACGCTGTTACGCTGTGTTCGCGTCCTCGAGCGCAACAAGGAGGTGGGAACCGTGAGCCGACTGACTCTCATGTGCTCCCACCCCGTTCCGAGGGCGCCGAGGATCTGAACGGGAGCGCGTCGCTGCCCGAAAGGACCTCTCACATGACCGATCTGGTCATTCGCCCCCTCGCCGTAGGCGAGGAAGCACTATTCGAGTCTCTGCCCGATCCCGGTCTGGTCGGCTTTGCCGCCTTCGGCGACACCTACAGTGGGATGGCCGCCGCCGGTGAGTACCGCCCCGAGTGGACCTGGGTGGCCCTGCGCGACGGCGTCGTCGTCGCGCGTGCCGCATGGTGGGCCGGGCCGAAGGACGCCGACCCGCTCGCCCTTGACTGGTTCGACTTCACGGACGCCGATGCGGCCGCACAACTGCTCCGCACCTCACCGCTGTACGCCCAGTACTCCCTCAAACTGCCGCCCGGCTGGCGCGACATCCCCACGGTCCGTGAGCAGGCCCAGGCCCGCATCGACGCGGCTGTCGCCGCAGGTCTGTCCCCTCTGGTCGAGCGCTTTCGCTACCGCTGGACGCCGGACTGCGGCGTGCCCGCGCGCCCGGGCCGCCTCGAATTCCGTACCGAGCCCGACGACGCGGCGGTCCTCGACGTCTTCCGCCGTATCCACCAAGGCAGTCTCGACGTCCATGTGCGCCGCACCATCGCCGCATCCGGGCTGGAGGCGGCCGCCCAGGAAGAGCTGGACTATTTGCGCTGGTTGCCGAGCCCGCGCGAGTGGTGGCGCCTGGCCTACAACCCCGCCGGGGAGCTCGTCGGCCTGAGCGTCCCCGGCCGCCACTACGGGGACCCTCTCATCGGCTATATCGGCGTGGTGCCCGAGCACCGCGGCCACGGATACGCCTATGACCTGCTCGTCGAGGCCACGCACATGCTCGCCGACGAGGGCGTGGACCGTATCGTGGCCGGGACGGACCAGACCAACGTCCCGATGGCCGCCCACTTCGCGAGGGCCGGATACCCGATCGCCCAGGAACGCATCGACCTGATATAGCCCAGCGGCAGTGACGCCGGAAGCGGGTGCGGGACTCGGGCTGTGACAGCCGAGTCGGTGGTTCTGTGGCGTGACGACGGCGGGGTGCCGGACGACGCGGTGCTGCTCCGCGTCGCCGAGAAGGTGCTGCCGACGGTCCCGGGGTGGGCTGTCACCGGATGTGCCCGCTCCCGTACAGTCCGTGGTATCGACGCTTCGCTACGGCCGAAACCGGCGGTCGACCAGGAGAGGAAACATGGACACCGAAGCCAGCCCCGGCTCCCTTCCGTACCTTCCCGGAACGGGGCGGCCGGTCCCCGAGGCGGAGCCCGAACTCGTGGAGCGGTGGCGATCGGGGGGAGGCGAACTGGTCGAGCTGCTGTCCCAGGTGCGGGAGAGGCTCGGCGGCGTCGCCGCGTTCCGCCTCGGGCCGGCCCCCACCGTTCTCGTCACCGACCCGCAGGCGGTCCAGCATGTACTCGCCCGGCACCCGGAGCGGTACGTCAAGCGCTCCCACCGCGCCCGTCTGCTGATCGGCGACGGCGTCCTCGCCGCCACGGGTGAGGCGTGGAAGCGTCAACGCCGCCTGTTGCAGTCCCAGTTCACCGGCACCGGGATGCGCCGCTACGAACAGCGGATCACCGAGGCCGCCCGGACCACCGCCGGGCGCTGGGACGGGTACGCCCGTACCGGGCAGACCCTCGACATCGGGCAGGAGATGCGCCGCTTCGCCCTGGACGCCATCTGGCGCTCCCTCACCGGCCACCCCCTCGACGACGGGACCGAACGCGAACTGGCCGCCGTGGCAGCCGTGGCGACCGCCCTCCCGACCCTGCCCGCCGACGCCACCGACGCCCAGGACGCCGTCGCCGCCGATCTCGCCCGGATCGACGCGGTCGCCCGGCACGCCATCGAGGCCGCCCGCGGCGGGGAGGCCGGTCCCGACGGCCCGGGCCTGCTGCACGTCCTGATCGACGCCGCCACCGAGCGCCCCGAGTACACGGACCGGCTGATCCGCGACGAGCTGGTCACGTTGCTCGTGGCCGGGCACGAGACCACCGCCACCACCCTGACCTGGCTCTACCTGCTCCTCGACCAGCACCCCGCCGCCCGCGAACAAGCGCTCGCCGGCGGCGAAGGCTCGGCGCAACGCCGCCAGGCCATCCAGGCTCTGGTCCACGAGGCGCTCCGGCTCTACCCGTCCGCCTGGATCCTGCCCCGCCACGCCGCCGAGGACGACACCCTCGCCGGCTACGCCGTCGAGGCGGGCACGGATATCCTGATCTGCCCGTACCTCACACACCGCGATCCCGAACTGTGGCCGGAGCCAGAGCACTTCGACCCTCGGCGCTTCACCACCCCGGACGGCCGACCTGCCCACCCGGGCGCCTACTTCCCCTTCGGCATCGGTCCCCGCGCGTGCCTCGGTCTGCAATTCGCGCTCCGCGAATCGACCGTCCTGCTCGAACACCTGCTGCCGGTCCACACGCCGGCCTTCCACTCCACTCCCACGAAGGCGGTGTACGGGATCACCGTCCGCCCCGACGGCCCCACCCCCGCAACCCTGGTACCGACACTCACCTGAAGGACCGTGACGTCATTCTGGTCATTGAAGGGGAGCAACGTTGCAACGCAACGGCCCGGCAACAGGCAGGCCCGTCGCGGCTTCGATCAGCCAAAATGCCTACAGCGAAGGGGAGTTGGAGCAGTGGCAACAGGATTCGTCGTTGCGTCCGTCCCCTGATCACGGACCGCAACGGTTCCGATGTCCGCCATTCTGAGATTGCCCCTCTCGCGATCCGCTGGACGGGTGACAGGTCCTGTCGCTGTGCGGTGGGCCGAATGAATGGAGGCCTTGATGGACGGACCACTGCTGTCGGTGAGAACGACCTTGGTGTTCCTGCTCGCATTACTCGTCGGCGCGACGGCAGGCGGGCTGACCGCACTCGCGGGTGAAAGCACGCCGCGGGGCCTGCTCGCGGGCCTCGCCGCCGCCGGACTGGCGGTTCCCTTCTTCAACCGCCTCATCGACATCGAGGGCAGCGGGAGCCGACAGCACCGGAACGCGGGTGCCGGAGTCAGGGAGGGGGACGGAAATGGGTGAGCTGCGACCGCTGGGGCACGACCTTCCGGATGCTTCCCGTGCTCTCGCCCAAGCCCTACGGGAGCTGTTCGAGGGAATGGAGGTGTCCGTACGCAGGTACGCCGCCCGGCGGCAGCGCGATCCGGGGACGTTCTCCCGCTATCTGAACGGCACCCGCTTACCCCCGTGGCAGGTGATCACGGACCTCTTCACCGATCTCGCCCAGCACCGAGGAACCGCGGTCACCACCGAGGCCATCGAGTTGGTACGCGGGCTGTACGGGTCGGCCGTCGACGCCGCGTCCTCTCCCAAGCACGCGGTGGAGATCCTGGAGCAGCAACTGGCCGACGCCGACCGGGTGTCCCGACGGTCGAGCGTCCGCGGCGACGTCCTCGGTGACGCTCTGTTGGACCGCACACACCGCATCGCCGACCTGGAGGTGCGCCTCAATCAGCTGGAAGCCGACTGGAGCGCCGAGCGCAAGCGAGCGGACGAGCTCGCGGCGGCCCACCCCGACGTCTCCGGCCTGCTGCGGGAACGCGACATCCTGCAGCTCGACGTCGAGCGATTGGGAGCCGAGCTCCGCGAGGCCCGAGCGCAGCGCGCCGCGGCCGAGGACCGCTGCGATCTGCTCGAACGTCAACTGGACGCCGTCGAGGAATCCACGGCCGCGCTGCCCGCCGTCACGACCCCCCAGGACATGCCCAAGGTTCTCGTCGTCGACGACCAGCCGAGCAACCTGCTCGCGATGACCGCGGTGTTGGCGACGCTCGACCAGGAGCTCGTCACCGTCTCTTCCGGGCGAGAAGCACTCAAAGCGCTGCTCGATCACGACGACTTCGCGGTCATCATCATGGACGTACAAATGCCGGAGATGGACGGCTACGAGACATGCGCACACATCAAGCGCCGCCCTCGAACCCGCGACGTGCCCATCATCTTCCTCACCGCGATGGGCATGGACTCGGAGCACTCCGCCCGCGGATACGCGGCCGGCGCCGTCGACTACATCAGCAAGCCCTTCGACCCCTGGGCGCTGCGCGCCAAGGTCGCCGTATTCACCTCCATCTACCTGGAGCGCCGCACGCAACAGTGATCCCTGCGGGTGGCGACCGGCCCGGGACGGCCTTCGGCGGACACCATCGGGCCGAAGACCGGCGCCCCGCCTCAGAGTCGCCGCGCCGGCCGTCACCCCGAACGGAAGACCTCAGTGGCGAGGTGTCACGGTGAAGTGGTGAGTTCCGGCGTGCAGAGCGGTGATCGTGACGTAGCCATCGACGACCTTCACGTCACCATGCGCGGCGCGGTGTCCGTCCCACACCTTGTTCCCGTTGACCCGTACCACCACGTCCTTGGCCGCTTGCGGGAGGACGACCACACCGACGGTGTGCTTCGGCGCATGGACGGTCAGCTTGAACCGCGCGCGGGAGTTGGTCCACGCGGTCCCCAGCGGACCGTACGGGGTGGGCAGTTCACCTTGCGCCCAGGCGACGCTCCCCGGGTGGGGGCGCACCGTCCACTCGGTGTAGCCCGGCGAGGTCGGCTGGGCGCCCAGGAGCTCGTGCGTCAACGCCGGCAGCACACCCGTCGACCACCCGTGGGCCATGCTGGTGAAACCGTCCTCGTAGAGGGACCCGTTGGGGCCGATGCCCTCCCAGTTGGTGACGCCCGGGTCATGGCTGTCCATCCAGCCGTAGGTGCGCCGGATCTGGTCCAATGCGGAGTCCGTGCGCCCGGTCAGAAAGCGGGCGACGATCTCCGGGTACGAGGTGAACGCGTACACGCGCTGCGAGGCGCCACCGAAAATGGTGTCGTTGTCCATGAAGGCATTGCCGTAGCGCAGTTGTGTGGTGGCATCGAGATGCGCGAGAGCGCTGGTGGCGCGCTCGGAGTCGGCGACCCCCGCGGTGATGGCGATGGCGTTGCCGTCCTGTGCGTGCCGGACCGGGCCGGTCGCGGAGTCGAGGTAGGCGCCCGCCGACTCGTCCCACAGATAGGTGTTGACGGCCCGGATGACGTCGTCGGCGCGTCGTGCCCATCGTGTCGCGTCCGCGTCGTGCCCCAGCCACCGTGCCAGGCGCGCCGCGTCGTTGAGGGCCTGGACGTAAAGGGCGTTGTAGTAGGTGATCCGGCCGGTGCGGTCCAGGAAGGCGTAGTCGCCATAGCCCCCGGTGTCGTTGAGTCCCTTGCTGAGCAGTCCGGCCGTGTCGGTGACGCTGGGGTACCAGCCGTCCAGGACTTTCAGCAGGTTCGGGTAGTACTGGGCAGCGTAGGACCGGTCCCCGGTGTACAGGATGTAGTCCCAGCTGCAGGTCACCCACCACAGGGGATAGTCGAAGAGGTGGAGGTCGTAATTGGCGATGGACGCCGGGGGGATCCAGCCGTCGGCCCGCTGGTGGTCGGCGAGGTCCGCCAGGACGTTGCGAGCCGCGACCGCGGCGTCGTCGTGCGTGAGGTAAAGGGTGCGCGCGGACACCGCGAGGTCGCCGACGTAGGGGTCGCGGTCCCGCTTGGCGCCGTCTTGCAGAACCAGCTTTCCCTCGAGCGACGCGCTCCAGGCGTTGCGAGGATCGACGTCGTCACGGCGGAACGTGTCGGTGACAAGCTCATTGGTGTACGACGCGCCGTACCAGTAGCGGTTCAAGTCCTCCTCGGAGCACTCGAACCAGCCACGGTAGGTGTCCGGTGTCCCCAGATAGGCGCTGAACTCCAGGACGACGGAATCGACCGAGACCGTGCCCCAGGGCTGCGCCGCGGGGGCGTCGGTGGCCAGGGCATCCAGAGTGATCTTCAGGTACCGGAATCCGTGCAGTCCGTCCGCGTAGACCTTGTCTCCGGCCTGGAAGCCCTTGCGGTCGAGCCAGTCGGCGCCCTGGGCGGGAACGGCGAACTGGTCGGTTCCCTTGCCCGCTCCGCCGGCCTGGTCGGAGCGCGTGAAGTCGGAGCGGTCGCCCAAGAACTGCTTCGTCTCCGAGAAGGCCAGGCGCACCCCCGGAGAGTTGTCGGAGGCCGAGGCGAAGCGGACACGCGGGTACCCCACGACAACCTTGCCGAAGTCGAGCGTCACACTCGGTGCGGCGACCACCGCGATCGGCTCGGGCCACACCTCGTTGACACGGGTGAAAGCGCCGTGCGGCGTGTCCTGGACCGCGGTCACCGTGATACGGATCCGGGTGGTGGTCACCGCCGCCGCGAACGGCACCGCACGCTGGACGACATCGTTGTCTGCGATCGTGGCGACGGTCCGCCACTGCTCGTCCTGCCAGGCCTCGACAGTGAAATCGGTCGGCACGCCATCGCTGTTGGAGACGAGCGTGAGACCGGACAACTCCTTCGGGGCAGGCAGAGTGATGGTCAGCGTGTCGGGCCCGGCGCCTATCGTGTCGTCGTTCCAGAACGTGTCCGGGTTTCCGTCGATGGCGTTGTCGGCCACGTAGGTGCGCGGCTGCCCGTCATTCCCGTTGTTGCCCGCGTGTGCGGAGGACGCCTCGGCCACTGTCCCCTCGGGCCACCTGGGCGGGACCGCCGGCTTCTCGCGGCGCAGGACGGTCGCGGCACCGCCCGCTCGCAGCAGGGCGTCGGGCCGTCGTACATCGCCGGTGGTGGCGATGACCCGGACCGGCCGCACGGTGGGCGAGGGGGGAGCCTGCACGTAGCGGTGCCAGGATCGGCTCCGCTCAGCGGCCCCGGGCGCGGCCTTCTCCTGGGGAGCCGCGGCGGCCGATGCGGCCGCAGCTCCGGAAACAGTCATGGACAGCGCCACGGCGCTGGCTCCCGCCACCACCACTGCGCGCCGGCCTGGGCCTGGCTGCGGAGCCTGCTCGACACTCGGGCACATGCTGCCTCATCTCTGGAACACTGGTCGTTGAAACGATTCAATCCTGTGGGGTGAGGTGAAGTTATCGCAGAGCGTTCGCGCCGTACAGAGATCGCACAGGACGAGTCGCTCTTCGCGTGGGAATAGGCAGAAATGACCTGGTCGCCCCAGGGGGCGTGGGGCAGGCGCCTTCCGCCCCACGTGCCACGCGCCCGCTCGGCGATTCTTGCCCGACCGTCAGAGTCTGAAGTGGAGAAGCCGAGTTCAGCTCGGTGTCGAGGGTGGTCGGCCCCACGGGAGTCGCCGCACAGCGTCGTCCAGGACTGCGGTGAAAACCTTTCCCCGCGCCCGCCGACGCCACGAGCCGGACACTTGCCGCAGGCCGGTGCGGTCACATGGAATGCCGGATCACAGGCCGCCCGGCGCGGACACCGAAAACGTTTCACGACACCCTTCGGCCGTGCGGACAAGACGGCGGGCGCCACGGAATGCCGGGGGCGCTTCAGATCGCCGGATCGCCGGTAGTAGTGAATCCATGAAGCGATCTGCGGATGCACGGCGGCAGTGAGACGTGCGTCCGATTGCGTGTCCAACCGCGCATCCAGATGGGCGCCTTGCGCGAGATCCAAGACGCGTACGGTCAGACCGAGCGTCAACTGCCTGGCGCGTTCGACGGCTGATGCCCGAGCTGGAGCGGGGCGAGGGCGGCTCGAGCGATTCGGCTGTCGGAGCGGCCGCCCTCAGCGCAAGTGAAAGAACGTCTCAGGACAGGAGTCCCAACGTGCGGAAAGCAAGGCGAGGCACCGATCTCCCGCCCCTCCCCGACAGTGAGGAGGAGGACGGCCCCGTCGGCGCGAGCCGACGACGGCCCACCTGCCGGGCCGGCCGACGTCCCGCCGACGTCCGCCCGGCAGGTCCCCGTACGACCGCTGGACTGGAGCTCCTGCGCCCACTGCTCCATGGTGCACCCACGCCCGTCGGACCAGTGAGGGTCGCGGACGGACCCCTTACCCGGGATCCCCCCGTTCCAGCCGGGCCAGGGTCGCGCGGCCGCGTTCGACGATCTCGGGATCGTGGTGGGGGACACCCCAGGAGATAGTGCTCGCGGCATCGAGCGCGGACAGACAGCGAAGGGAGCGCTCCTCCTTGTCGGTGAGCTCGCGGCCGTAGCCCTCGAAGAACGCGGCGCGCAGGTCGGGTCGGCCCACCCACGGGCCGCAGGCCAGGAGGACCATGTCGAAGACCACGGCATGCGGCCTGGCCCGCTCCAGATCGACCACCGCCAGTCTGCCGGGCCCGGTGTCGAGCAGCCAGTTGCGCTCCTGGAAGTCGCCATGCACATATCCGTGGGGCAGCGGGCCCAGCCGTGTGACGCCGACACGGTGCCGGTGAACGTCACCTGTCACTCGTGACCTGGGCGAGCCAGTCGATCAGGATCCGGTTGACGTCCTCGGGCCGTTCCTGCTGGATCCAGTGGCCGCAGTCGTCGAGGAGGTGGGAGGAGAGCAGACCGGGAAGCGTGGTGGGGTAGGCCGCGATCGCGTCGGCCAGCCAGGTCGTGGAGGCGTCCCGGCCGCCGCCGATGAACAGCGAGGGCTGGGTGACGGGCGCGCCGTCGTGGTCGGCCAGGTCCTCCCAGTCCCGGTCCATGTTCCGGTAGCGGTTCAGCGCCCCGGTCATCCCGGTCCGCTCGAACTCTCCCGCGTAGACATCGAGGTCGTGCTCGTCGAGCCAGTGAGGGAGCCGCCCGGCGGGGAAGCGGTCGCGCTGAGCGCCCCCGGGGCTCACGAAGTGGGGGTCCGGCGCGCCGGGTGCGGGCATGGTGTCGGCGGACAGTGCCGCGTACAGGCCCGCGAGCCAGCCGCGGACGTCGGGCTCGATCTCGGCCTCGGCCCTACCGGGCTCCTGGAAGTAGGAGACGTAGAACTCCTCGTCCCCGCCCATCTGCGCGAAGATCTCGCTGGGACGCGGGCCGCCGCGCGGGGTGTAGGGCACGCTGAGCAGTCCGACCGCCCGGAACAGGTCGGGGCGGACGAGGGCGGAGACGGCGGCGATGTTCGCGCCCCAGTCGTGCCCGACGACGATGGCGGACTCCTCACCCAGGGCTTCCACCACGGCGACGTTGTCCTCCACCAGCTCGAGGATCCGGTACGCGGTCGGCGCCTCGGGCTTGGAGGAGCGGCCGTAGCCGCGGACGTCGAGGGCGACCGCCCGGTAGCCGGCCGCGGCGAGCGCGGGAAGCTGGTGGCGCCAGGAGTACCAGGACTCCGGAAAGCCGTGAACGAGCAGGACCAGCGGGCCGGTTCCCTGCTCCACCAGATGAGTCCGCCCGGCGGGTGAGGGGACAAGACGGTGGATAAGGTCTGTTGCGGACGACTGCGGCACGGATCCTCCCAGGGGGCTCAACGCGTGGCCGTCGCGGCGAACAGGCCGCGTGGCCCGTTCGCCACGCGGCCTCCGGTACTACCGCCGATCATGCGGCGGTCGGCGTGGCGCGGGCCAAACCTGTTGCCGATTCGGCAAAACCGGTCCCGGCCATGGGACGCGTCGGTGATCGCTTCGGAGACGACGGGCGTGCGGGCAGGTTCGCCGCCGAACCGATCCGCGAGCGCCTCGCACGGCTCACCGCTCACGGACCGCAGAGCCTAGACGCCCTGCGCGGCGGCGCGGCGCTGCCGTTTGCCGAGTGGGGCCTGGGACAGGTCCTCGGCCTTCGACCTGAGGTTCTTGTATCCGTAGCCGCGCTCGGTCAGCCACGCTTCCGCGGCGGCTTCGGCGCGCTCGGTCGCCTCCAGGATGTCCTCCTCCGCCTCTCCCGAGTCCTGGAACCGGAAGGTGAAGGCAGGCCGGGCCGCGAGGTCGTAGCTGAGGTGTCCCTCGGGGGTGAAGGCGGCGTGCAGCACGTCGTGCTCGGACGCGCGGGCCAGGAGCTCGGCGCGTTGATCCGCGCCGAGCCCGTCGAAGACGCCGCGGACGGTGACGCGGAAGGTACGTGTGCTCATCCGGCGAGCCTAACCAGCGGGTTCGCCGGGTCACCACCGTGTTTTCCGCGCGACGGCGCGGGGACGGTGCGAGGCCCACGTCGTCTGCCCGGTCGGGGCCGCCGCCGCTTCGGCGCGGATGTCACGCGGCGTCGTGGAAGACCAGGCCCAGCGTGTGGCGCCGCCCGGAACGGACGGTGCTCACGCCGTGCCGCATCGGTCCGGTCGACCAGCCGCGCCGGGAGGCGACGGGCCGGTCGCGGGTGGTGAAGACCAGCCCGTGTCCCTGCGGGAGGGTCGTGGAAGATCCCCGCGACTGCGCCCGGGGGCGCTGCTCGGTCATGATGAACTCGCCGCCGGCGAAGTCGACTCCGGGGGCGTCGAGGCCGATGACGACCTGGAGCGGAAACACCATCGCGCCGAACACATCGCGGTGCAGCGCGTTCCAGTCACCGGGCCCGTAACGCAGCAGGATCTGCGCGGACTTGGCCTGCCCGGCCGCGTGACACATCGCCAGCCACTCCTCCAGGTCCTCGGGCCAGGGGGCGGGCTGTCGGAGTTTGTCGGCCCAGTCCCGGGCGACGGGCAACAGCCGCGGATAGAACACCTCGCGCAACTGCCTTACCGCGTCCGGCAGTTCGTGGGTGAAGTAGCGGTACTCGCCGGAACCGAAGCGGTGGCGGGCCATGTCGACGGTGGTGCGGAAGCGGTCGGTCTCGTCGTAGAGCGCCGTGATCCCGTGGCATTCGTCGGGGGTCAGCAGCCGAGCGGTCAGTGCGTGCCCGTGCTCGTTCAGCTCGTCGGTCAGCGCCGTCCAGTCGTCGGCCACCACGCGGTCGGCCACGTGGCCCGCCAGATGGGTGGTGTCGAGCGTGTTCATGATGGTGACGATCCTCAGGTGGCCGGGCGTGCGTGCTCCAGGTTCAGAAGCTGGCGCTTGCGTTCCAGACCGGCGGCGTACCCAGTGAGGGAGCCGCCCGCGCCGATCACGCGATGGCAGGGGCGCACGAGCAGCAGCGGGTTCGCGCCGATCGCCGTGCCCACGGCGCGCACGGCGGCCCTCGACGCGCCGATCCGCGCGGCGATCTCGCCGTAGCTGACGGTCGTGCCGTACGGGACGGTCTCCAGCGCCTTCCACACCCGCTGCTGGAAGTCGCTGCCCGCGCCGCTCACGTATTCGATGTCGAAGCTGGTCAGCGCCCCGTCGAAGTACGAGCGCAGCTGCGAGACGATCTCGGCGAACGCCTGGTCGTCCCGGGTCCAGCCGTCCTGGACGACGGCGCCGGACTTCTGGCCTGGCATGGACAGCGAGACCAGCGCCGTGCCGCCCTTCGCGGTGGCCGATTCCTCGCCCACCAGCAGCAGCTCGCCCAGTGGGCTGTCGATCGTTGTGTACACCGGCATCGGTCGTGTCCTTTCGAAGTGTGTCCGTGCTGTCCACTCTGCGACATGGCCGCCGCCACGGCTGGCGGAAATCGGACGCGGCGCACGGGAGCGAAGGCGCGCGGGAACGACGAGGGCCCGTGGACCGTTCACGCACGGTCCACGGGCCCTGTCGCTCAGCTCATCCCATCATCCCGGCATCGGGGGATCAGTGCCGTACGAGTCGCACGGACAGTCCGTCCACCGAGTACACGGGCACGGCCCGGTACCCGTCCGCCTGGACCGTGATACGGGCGAACTGGCCCCGCAGCGACGACGTCCGGAGCACCGGGATCGTGGCGCCGGAGACCGGCGGGCGGTCGGCGTCCAGCCGGAGCGTGAGCGCGCTGTCCCTGCCCAGTACCACCCGGCGCTCCACCGTCAGCGCGGGCGCGCGGCCCGCACGGAGCGTCGCCTCCAGGCTCGCGCCGGACTCCTGCGTGTAGCTGCCATGTACACGTACTGGCGACGTCGCACTCACCCGCAGCGTTCCGCCGTTCACCCGCACGTCGCCGCACCCCAGCGCGGTGGACGAACCGGCGGTCAGCACGCCCGCCTCCAGCACGGTGCCGCCTGTGTGGGCGTTGTCGCCCGTCAGGGTCAGCGCACCGGTGCCGCGCTTGACGAGCCGGCCGCACCCCGAGATGTCGTTGCGCCAGGCGTCGGCCGCGCTGAAGCCCCCGTCGGCGGCGTTCATGGTGACGTTCACATCGGACTCGAACGCCCCGTACCCGTCGGCGGCGGCGAACAGGTTGAGCCGGCCCCACTGCTCGAAGCCGTCGAGGAGCACGTACCCGGAGGGCAGGGCGGTCGTGCGGAGCACCTCGCGGCGCTGGGCGGCGTCGAGGTAGGGCAGCCGCGTCTCCAGCAGGACCTCGGCGCCCTTGGGCACGGTCATGCCCTCGGAGCGGCCGTGCCGGGTGAGGACGTATGTCAGGCGCGGCGTGAGCGCGCGGGCGTTGGCGGCCCGGTCGGCGTACGGATCGGTGGCGACGCCCGCCGAGTGCGCGTAGGCGTACAGGGTGTCCGCCGTCGTACCGGTCCGCTGCTGGAAGTACGCGGCGGCCTGGGCGCGTGCCGCGGCCTTGAGGGCGGCGTTGGCCGGGTCGGCCAGCGTGGCGGCGGCCAGGGCCGTGGCCATGATCCGGCCGCCGAGGACATCGACGGTGGAGTGCATGCCCGCCATGATGCGGGTGTGGCTGAGCTCGTAGGCGCGCGCCACCAACTCCTGGAAACGCTCCGGCACCGCGTACGCGTACGCCAGCCCCGCCAGGTGGAAGGCGTTCGTGTGACCGCTGGGGAACCCGCCGTCGTCGACCGCGGGGGTGCCGCGCTGCCACAGCAGTTGCGGGGCGACGATCACGTCGGAGTCGTAGACCGGGAAGCCGAGCGCGTCGACCTTGCCCGTGTCGACGACCTCGCTGTTCTCGTTCATGCGCCACGGACGCGGGTACTGGAAGGCGTACTTGGACGGGTTGCCGGAGGCGTACGGCCCGCGCACGGTGTCGACCAGCTCGGCGACCTTGCCGAGCGCCGAGTCGTGCGAACCCGCACCCAGCGCGGAACCGGCGGGCGCGTCGGCCGGCACGGCGTCGTTGATCTTGCCGGAGGGGGTGGAGTCGGGAGCGCTGGTGATCGACGTGACCGCCATGGCGCCCGACTTGTAGAGCTCGGCGAGCGGGCCAAGACCGGCGATCATCGCGTAACTCTGGTGCTGCCGGTCGTAGATGAACGCCTCCTTCGCCTGCGCGTCGGTGCGGGCGTGCGTGATGCGGGCGCAGTAACGCATGTTGGCGCGCAACACCTCGGGCATGAGCGGCGTGCCGGTGTTCCAGGCACCGCCGGTCTTCCACACCTTGCTCATGCCACCGAGGATCCGGACCACCGCGTTGGTCTCGGGCGTCAGGTTGGTGATGACGTTGGTGGTGTAGTCGTCCACGAAGGCGGCGGGGCCCGTCGCGGCCTTCGCGTCCGCGGCGCCGAGCCAGGTGACGACCGTCGGAGCGGCCAGCACCCCGGCCGAAACCCCGAGCGAGTTCCGCAGGAACACCCGTCGGTTCAAGGCGCGTTCACGGACGGAGGCCGAGGAGGCGGACTGGTGCCCGGCTGGTGACGGCATGGATGTGCCTCTCCTGAGGGGAAATGGCGTCCTCGTCGGCCGGGTGAAGTCGTGAAGCGACCGTGCCCCTGCGGTGAGGACGAGTGATATGAGCGAAGATCTACGGCTGGTTCATGTCACGCTTGCGAAGCTCGGTGGGCGGTGAGGTGTCGTACGGGCGAATGCGCCGACCCTGTGTGCCCGCTGTACGGGCGAACGCGCCTGCGGCGCACGCTGTTTGTCCGCCGCCCACGCCTCGGCGGCGTTCGCTGCCGCGTGGGGTGCCGGTCGTCCCGCGAGCAACGCACCACCCCGTTCCCTTCATATGAGGGCATGCGGTTCCCTCTATATGAGGGCTTGCGCCAACGCCACGGCCCCCTCGACCGGCGCCACCCGCAGCGGCCTGGGGCGTGCCCCGGGTACGGCCTCGGCGAGTGACGTCGAGAAGGAGGTGTACAGGGCGGGCTGGGAAAGCACGGTGCCGCCGGCGACCACCACGTCGTCGACGGCGACCCCACGCTCGGCGAGCCGGACGACGAGCGCGGCCAGGGACCGGCCCCCGTCCGCGATCACCGACCGTGCGATCCGGGAACCCCGCTCCGCCGCCGTGAAGACGACGGGCGCGTGCCGACCCCACTCGGCCGACACATTCGTGGCGCTCTCCAGCGCGGCACCCAGGGCGGGTACCTCACTCACCCCGAACGCGGCGATGAGCCCCCGCGCGAGTTCGTCAGGGGCTTCACCACGGTCGTGCGCCGTCCACACGGCGCGCGCCGCTTCCCGTACGAGACCGGCGGAGCCGCCCTCGTCGCCGAGCGCCGCACCCCAGCCGCCGACCTGGACGGGGCTGCCGTCGGCCAGCCGCCCCACCGCCACCGAACCGGTACCGGCCACGAGACCGACACCCTTGTCCAGCCCCGCGGCGGGAACGAGGAGTTCGGCGTCGCCCACCACCATGACGGGTATGTCGAGGACCTCTCGCAGCGCGGCGGCGATGCCGGCGCACTGGCGGGGGGTCTCACAGGCGTGCCCGCCGACGGCCAGTGCGGCTGGGCGGGTGTCGACGGGCAGGGCCTCGTGGGCCAGTGCCGTCAGCCAGCGGGCGGCGGCGGCCGGTTCGTGCGGCCGCCAGCCGCTGCTCGGCCGGACGTGATCGGCGACCGGGTTCGCGCCGACGAGGGCGCGGAGATGGGTCTTGGTGCCACCCACGTCGATACCGACCACGAGCGGGGAAGAAGGAGTGTCCTGCACGGATCCTCTTTCGTCGTCTGGGCGAAGAGCGCCGAAGAACATGGCGCTGTGCTGTGACGGCGGGCGAACCGTGTCTGGCCGAACAGGATTTGAGCGAGTCGGGAAGCCCCGGGACGGGCTTCTTGCGGAGCACGGCAGGCGAGTACCGTGGACTTCGTTAGGAAGTTAACTAACGAAGTACAGTGCGTCAAGAGTTGTCGCGCAGTGGATCAACGGGACGCCGCCGGAGGGCGGGACCGCGCGGCACGAGGGCATCGCATCGCCGCATCCCGTCACCCGGGGAGCGCGGCCCCTGACCCCTGGGGGAACTGTGGAACACGTCGTGGCTAAGGCCCCCCGCCTCACCGAGAGCGCCGGTGCGGTGTTCGCCGTGCTGGCCGAGGCCGGCCGCGCCACCCGGCCGCAGCTCGCGAGCCTCGCCGGCCTGTCCAAGCCGACGGTCTCCGCCGCCGTCGCGGAACTGGAGAGCGCCCGGCTGGCCACCCACTCCGGCACCGCGTCCAGCGGCACCGGCCGCTCCGCCGCCGTATACGGCCTCGGTCCCGCCTCCGGCTCGGTCCTCGCCGTCGACCTCGGCCCGGCCCGCACCCGGGTGCGCGGCTGCGCCCTGGACGGGACCCTGCTCGCCGAGGCGACCACCCCTCGGACCCGGGCCCCCGACGCCGTGCGCGAGGCGCTGGCCGCGCTGCCCGCCGACGCCCCGCTGCGGGCCATCGTGGTCGCCGTCGGTGACGTCACCGAGTCCGACCGTGCGGGCGGCGGCATGCGCCCGGCGACCGCCAAGGCCGGGCCCGTCTTCGACGCCGTGTCGGTCGCGCTGCCGCCGGGCGTGCCCGTCCACCTGGAGAACAACGTCAACTGCGCGGCCCTCGCCGAACTCCAGGAGGGTGCCGCCCGGGGCCGCCGTACCTTCGGTTATCTGCGGATCGGCGTCGGTATCGGTCTGGGCATCGTCATCGGCGGCAAGGTGCTGCGCGGGGCGAACGGCGCGGCCGGTGAGCTGGCCCGGCTGCCGTATCCCTGGGACGACGACCGGGAGCCCCGTCAGGAGGCCCTGGAGGCCTACGTCGGCTCGCACGCCCTGCTGCGCCGGGCCGCCGAGGCTTGGCGGGATACCGACGGCCCCTGCCCCCGTACCGTCGAGCGGCTCTTCGCGCTGGCCGCGGCGGGTCGGGAACCCGCCCGTGGGCTCGTCGCCCGGCACGCCGCCGACGTGGGCCGGCTGGCCGCCGCGGTGGCCGCCGTACTGGATCCGGGACTGATCGTCCTCGGCGGCAGCACCGGCGCGGATCCCCAGCTCCTGCCCGGGGTACGGGCCGAACTGGGCCGGCTCAGCTGGCCCACCGAGGTGGTCAGCAGCCAGATCGGCGATCTCGGTACTGTGGTGGGTGCCGCCGGGCTCGCCGTGGCCAAGGGAGTCCAAACCGTGACCGAAGGCGCGCAGGTGAAGGATTGACGGTTTCCTTATCGGTCTGCCAATGTCCGGACAAGCGCTTTCTAAGTCGGCCGGGACGCCGACTCCGGGTGAGCCTTCAGCCCGTACGCGAAGTACGGCAGCCGCACGAGGGCGTGCTTGTGCGACGTCGGCCGTCATGGCCGGGGACCCCACCCGTCAAGGCGACACGGCCGGGCGAGGCCGTGCCCCCGGAAAGCGAAATTTCCCTCAAAATGCACCCGTGCCGCCTCGGCTGGCGCCGTGCTTCTTCCGCTACGACGAAAAGGGATTGAAGATGACCACTGTGGGTGTGCGGCACTCTCGCCGACTCGGCCGCGGCGGCGTGCGCCGCCTGGTTCCTCTCGCTGCCGTGGCCACGGCAGGAGCCCTGCTGCTCTCCGCCTGTGGGTCGGGTTCCGGCTCGGGCGGAACCGCGAAGTCGCTGACCTTCTGGATCTCCACGGTTCCGGGGCAGGACGCGGGCTGGAAGAAGCTGGTGGCGCAGTACAAGAAGGAAACCGGCGTCAACGTCAAGCTCGTCAACATCCCCTACGACGGCTACCCGACGAAGCTCCACAACGCCGCGCAGGCGAACTCCCTGCCCGACGTGGCGGACGTGCCCGCGCTGGACCCGATCTGGTCGAGCAAGCTGATCGACCTCAGCTCCATCGCCAACAACAAGACTAACAAGATCAACGCCAACTTCCTCGCCAAGGACTCGTCCGGGAAGGTGCTGTCCATCCCCTCGGACGTCACCGCGTCCGGCCTGTTCATCAACGAGACGCTGTTCAAGAAGGCCGGCGTCGCCGTCCCGACCTCGCCCCAGAACACCTGGACCTGGACCGACTTCATCAAGGCGGCGAACACGGTCCGCGAGAAGACCGGCGCCAAGTACTCCCTGACGTTCGACCAGTCACCGTCCCGGCTGCGCGCCATGGTGTACGAGATGGGCGGGCAGTACGTCCACGCGGACTCCTCCGGCAAGTTCTCGGTGGACGCGGCGACCAAGAAGGCCGTGAAGTACTTCGTCGGCCTCAACGACGACAAGACCATGCCGAAGTCGGTGTGGACCAGCGGCGCCGACCCGTCCGCCATGTTCCAGAGCGGCGACGTGGTCGCCTACTGGTCCGGCGTGTGGCAGGTTCCCGCCTTCGCGGAGAGCATCAAGAAGTTCGACTGGGCGAGCGTCCCGACTCCCGCCGAGCCGGTGCAGGCCAGTGACGTCAACAGCGGCGGCATGATGGTGGGCTTCAACAACAACGGCGCCGCGGCCACCGCCGCGAAGAAGTTCATGTCCTGGGTGTACGAGCCGAAGCAGTACACCGAGCTGGTCGAGACCTCCGGGTTCCTCCCGGTCGAGAGCGGTCTGAACCCGAAGTACCCCTTCACCTCCGAGGCGGCGCAGGCGGCGTTCAAGCTGTACAACGAGGAGATCCCGCTCTACGCCCCGATCTCGGGTTACTTCAACGGCGCGCAGACGAACTGGGTGCTGAAGGGCAAGAGCCTCGCCACCGATCCGACCAAGACGGAGCTCGGCAAGGCGATCAACGGCCAGCAGTCGGTCGACAAGGCCCTGGACAACATCGTGGACGGCTACAACCAGGCGGTCGGCAGCGGATCGTAGGCCAGAGGGCCCGGGCGGCGGTTGTCGAGACACCCGCCGCCCGGCCCTGGTCGCCCACGTGATGCCGGGCTCACGGCGTGAGCCCACAGCAATCCATCCACCAGCACGGAAGTCAGGAAGATGACAAAAAGCGCCGCGGACGTGTCCGTGAGGCCACCCAGGAGACGCAGCACCTACACCCTCGCGCCGCTCGTCCTCATCGCGGCCAATGTCGTGCTCTTCGCGCTGTTCTTCGTGTGGCCGGCGGTGATCGGGCTCGTCTACTCCTTCACGAACTACACCGGTGTGGGGGCGTTCCAGTTCATCGGACTGGACAACTACCACAACCTGTTCGGGGACTCCGCCTTCTACGACGCGCTGACCCGGACGCTGCTGTACACCGTCCTCTTCGTTCCCCTGAACTTCGCGCTCTCGCTGCTCGCCGCCAACCTGCTGGTGAGCAAGCACGCCAAGGGCGCGTCCGTCGCCCGTGTCATCTTCTTCATCCCGTGGCTGCTGTCGCCCATCGTCGTGGGTGTCCTGTGGCGGTGGCTGTTCGGCGAGAACTTCGGACTGGTCAACTACGTCATCGAGAAGTTCGGCGGGGCCGCCGTTCCGTGGCAGTCGAACGCGGACCTGTCGCTGCTGGTGGTGGTGTTCGCGGCATCCTGGGCCTGGACGGGCTTCTCGATGCTGCTGTTCATCGCGGCGATCAAGAACGTGCCGGTGTCGTACTACGAGGCGGCCTCGCTCGACGGCGCCGGCCCCTGGCGCCAGTTCATCAGCATCACGCTGCCGAGCATCGCGCCCACCTCGTTCATCGTGATCCTGCTCAACACGATCAACGCGATGAAGGAATACCCGGTGTTCGTCTCCCTCAACAACGGCGGACCCGGAACGTCGAACAACCTGCTTGTCCAGTACATCTATCAGACCGGCTTCCAACGGGGCCAGATCGGCTACGCGAGCGCCGCGTCATTCGTGCTCATGCTCATCCTGATGGCCGTCGCGATCATCCAGCTGATCGTCAACCGGCGGGTGGAGAACCGATGACAACCACAGACATGCCACGCAAGGTCGACGCCGATCCCGGTCGGGCCGTTTCCAAAAGGCGGCCCCGCGGTGCGGGCAGTGGTGGGCTCCGGCGGGCGGTACCCGCGACGACATTGCTGTGGATCCTGGCGTGTCTCTACGGGCTGCCGGTGCTGTGGTTCATCCTCAGCTCCCTCAAACCGGCCGGGGACCTGTTCTCCTATCCGTTGACGTTCGTTCCGCACCACCCCACCCTGTCGGGTTACTCCCAGGCGTGGCGCAGTGCCAACTTCTCCCAGTACTTCATCAACACGACCATCGTGTGCGTGATCACGACGATCCTCACGGTGGGAGCCAGCTGCTGCACCGGGTACGCGCTGGCCAAGTACGACAACAAATGGCTCAAGGCGTTCTTCATCTGCATCCTGGCCACCACGATGCTGCCGGGCGAGGTCATGCTCGCCCCCGAGTTCCTGGTGGTCCGCAACCTCGGCCTCTACAACTCGTTCGCCGGCATCGTCCTCCCGGCCGTGCTCACCGCGACCGGATGCTTCATGTTCCGCCAGTTCTTCCTGACGGTTCCCGACGAACTCGTGGAAGCCGCACGCATCGACGGCGCCCGCGAACTGTCGATCTTCCTGCGGATCATGGTGCCGCTCTCCCGGCCCATCATGCTGACCCTCGCCATCCTGTCCTTCCAGTGGCGGTGGAACGACTACATCTGGCCGCTTCTGATGCTGAACGACCCCAACAAGTTCACCGTGCAGATCGGCATCCAGAGCATCGTCGGCGCGCAGAACATCAACTGGTCGGTCCTGCTCGGCGCATCGGTCATCTCCATGATCCCCCTGATCGTCATCTTCCTGGTCTTCCAGCGCTACGTCATGGGCGCCGACATCAATGCCGGCCTGAAGGACTGACCTCGTCCACCCCGCTCGACCAGGAGTTCGTCCGCGCGGTGGCCGGCGCAGCCGACCGGCTGGCCGCCCCGCCGGCGGCCGGCCCCGACGAGGTACCCGCCGGTGCGACCCACCGCGCTCTGGCACGCCGGGTCAAGAGCCTGGTCGCGGCGTACCGTTCCACGGACTCGGCACCGCACGGCAGCAGGCAGGTTGTTGCCGCCACGATGGCCCACCTCGGCACCAACTGTGCGCGGGCACCGTCTCGGTGGCCTTCGACGACCGGATGACCGCCTCGCTGGTCGAGGCGGCGGGCACGTACCGCCTGCCCGCCGCGGTCAACCGCCGGCACGGGTTCGGCTCGGCCGTCGACGGCTTCCTGCTGAGCCGCTCCATGGGCGAGGTACCGGTGAGCGACCGGCTGACACATCCGCGCGGGGACGGCGTGGACCATTTCGACGCCCGCTCGGAGGCGACCCAGGAGGAGGCGGCCTTGGCCCTGGCCACCGACCCGCGCGGCCACGGCAACCCCGACGAGGGCCGACGCCAGCTCGTCACCTCCACCGCACTCGAGGCCGACCCGGCGGGACTGACGATCCGCACCGAGGCGTTCAGCGCACTGATCGGGAATCCCGCGGGCGATGCCCGAGGGGAACCCGCGCCGGAACTCCGGCGGCGGTGACCTCCGCGCCGACGACCAGGTCGGCACGGTCCCGTGTCGCGGCGACCAGATCGGCGTTGCGCTGGTCCGTGCCGAGCACCCAGGCCACCGCCGTGTCGTGGTCCTTGCCGAACTCCTCGTGGCGGGCGACGAGACGGCGTACGCGCTCTTGCGCGTCGAGCTCGCAGAACCACACCTCGTCCAGCTGCGACCGTACGCGCGCCCACGCACCGTCCTCAAGGAGAAGGTAGTTGCCTTCGGTGATGACCAGGCGGGCGCTGCGGGGGACCGGGACGGCGCCCGCGATCGGCTGCTCAAGAGTGCGTTCGAAGCCCGGCGCGTAGACGATGTCGTCGTCCTGCTCGTCGCGCAGCCTGCGCAACAGCGCCGCGTACCCCGCCGCGTCGAAGGTGTCCGGAGCGCCCTTGCGGTCCCGGCGGCCCAGCCGGTCCAGCTCGGCGTCCGCGAGATGGAACCCGTCCATCGGCACCTGCGCGACCTGGCCCGGCGCGTTGCCGTTCAGCTCCCGGACCAGGCGCTGTGCCAGCGTCGTCTTGCCCGCGCCGGGGCTGCCGGCGATACCGAGGATCGCGCGCCGCCCGGGACGCACCAGCGCGGCGGCCCGCTCCACGAGGTCGTCGAAGGTCATGAGCGGATCCCTCGGACGAGTGCCGTCCCGGCGGCCAGGTCGATCGACGTACGGTGCGGGGGAGCCCCGTCCGCCTCGTCCCGCAGCAGCTGGTCGGCGAAGGCCGCTAGGGTCAACAGGATGACCGGTCCCGGCAGTGTCGTGAAGACGGCGATTCCCATGTCACCAGTATCAGGGTGCGAGGGTGTGTTTCGGCCAGGCTCCGGCGGCCTCGGGTCTGGGGGCCGGTCATTCCGCCTATGCTCATCAGGCTGTTGAATATTGGTCAATAAAGGGCGCCGCCGTCGTCGTCCACGGGGAGAACGTCATGTCGCAGCACAGCCCTACGCTTGCCCCCCGCAGCTACCGGGCGTATTTCGACCATCTGCTCGCCTGCCAGAAATGCAGCGCGCCCCCGAGGCGATGCGACGAAGGCAGCGCCCTGTACCGGACCTACCGGTCCGACCTGAAGAAGTCATGAGCCCGGTTCAGGGGCGGATCCGCACCCCGGCGGAGGGGTGCGGCCGGACGGTCGGGTCCGGCCGCACCTTCGCGCGTCAGTCGCGGGCGATGCCCGGCGCGATGTCCTCGTAGCGCTCCACGGTGGTCGCCGAGGAGGTCGCGCTGCGCAGCTTCGCGGTCGTCGACTTGCCGCAGAACGCGGATTCCAGCGTGCGGGCCATCGTATTCAACACGTCCACGTTGTTGGAGGTGTTGGCGAGCGCGGTGACGCTGCGCTTGCCGTCCTTCGAGGCGAAGGCGTACGTGTAGTAGCCCTGCACGGTGCCCGTGTGGCCGTACACCGAGATACCGCAGGACAGATCACGGCGGCGCAGGCCGAGGCCGTACCCCTGGGTGCTGTTGACCGTCGTCCACTGCTGCATCTGCGCGAGCTGCGCGGCGGACATGAGCTGCCCGCTCATCAGCGCGGAGAAGAACGTGTCCAGGTCCTGCGTGCTGGAGATGACCGCGCCCGCGCTCTGCGCCCAGGACACCGTCTGCTCGGTGGAGTCGACCAGGGCCCCACCGGCCTCGTCCGGCGTGAGGTAGCCGTTGGCGTGCGTGCCCGGGATGGCGGTGTCGGGGTGCACGTAGAAGGTGTCGGTCAGATTCAGCGGAGTGAAGATCCGGTTCTGGTACTCCGTGGCCACGGAGTGGCCGGTGAGCTTCTCGATGAGCATGCCCGCGACGACGAAGTTCGTGTTGGAGTACGAATAGGCCGCGCCCGGGGCGTTGGTGACCGCGTGCTTCAGGGACAGGGTGACCAGGTCCTGGTAGCTGAAGACCTTGTTGCGGACGGACTCGAAGCCCGGGACCGTCTGCGCGAACATGTCGTTGGTGTAGTCGTACAGCCCACTGCGGTGGCTCATCACCTGGCGTACGGTGATCCGGTTGTCGGGCAGCAGCCCGGGCAGATAGGTGTTCACCGAAGCGTCCAGGTCGAGCTTGCCCTCGTCCACCAGTTGCAGCAGGACCACGGCGGAGAAGCTCTTGGTGACGCTGCCGACGCGGAAGCGGTCGGTCGTGGTGATGGCACGCCCGGTGGCCCGGTCGGCGACTCCCTCCGACAGCCGGTGGATCGTGCCGTTGTCGTCGACCCGCACCATCGCGCCGGGGGCTCCCTGGGACAGGGCCGTGTGCAGCACCGCCTGCAGACCGGCGTCGTCGGGTGCCGGCAGACCCGCGGCCGCTGCGGTGCCGGCCTGTGCGGGGACTGCGAGGAGGGCCAACAGCGCCGCGCTCAGCGCCGTACCTCTGCCCACCATTGCTGAGACCATCTGATTCTTCTCCCGAGTTCCCTCTGTGTACCGCGCCGCGGATGCGAACGTCGGCACCATCTGTACGCGCAGGAACGGCAGATGGGTTGCACGTCACGCGAAGGAAGGCGGAAATGATCTTTCAGTGGCTGAAAAGCTGCGTCCAGTAGGTGCCCGCCGCGCCGCCGCCCGCGAGGCCGATGCCTATGTGGGTGAAGTCGGGCTTGAGGATGTTGGCACGGTGGCCCGGGCTGTTCATCCAGCCGCGGACGACTTCGGCGGGGGAGCGCTGGCCACAGGCGATGTTCTCCCCGATGGTGCGGCGACTCGAGCCCGCGGTGGCCGCCCGGTCCCAGGGCCGGCTGCCGTCGGGGGAGGTGTGGGAGTAGAAGGCGCGGGCCACCATGTCGTCGCTGTGCGCCTGGGCCGCGGTGGTGAGCGGGGCGTCGACGGCCAGCGGCGCCAGGCCCTGTGCGGCTCGCTCGGCGTTGGTCAGCGCGACCACCTCACCCGCCGTCCGCCGCAGGCCCCCGTGGCTGAAGGGCCGGGCCCACAGCGCCGTCCAGTACACGTCGCCGGAGCGCTGGTCGCGGACGTACGCCAGCCCCGCCTGGCTGTACGCCGGGTTGTACAACGTGTCGCGGGACTGTTCGGTGGTGAGGCAGTACTCCACGAACTCGCCCGGGGTGCGCGGGCCGGAGACGAGGTGCTCGCCGACGGTCAGATACGCGTACCCGGCGGACGTGATGCGCTGGTAGACGGAGATCCCGTGGGCGTTCTCGGAGCTGAGGAGCCCGCGTGCCGCCATGTCGGAGGCGTGCGCCCGCGCCGCGGAGGCGAGCCGTGCGTCGAGGGAGACGGGAGGGGAACCGGCCGCGGCGCGGACGGAGTTGACCAGGTCGAGGAAGCCGTCAGGGTCGGGAGCCGCCACCGGCGCCGGGTCGCCCTCGGTGGCGTCCTCGACGACCTCGACCCCGAAGTCCCGCGCGATACCGGCCAGTCCGTCCGCGTACCCCTGGCCCAGCGCGCGCAGCTTCCACGCCGTGCCGCGTCGGTAGATCTCGGCGAGCAGCAGCACGGTCTCGCGCTGCGGACGCGGGGGTGTGAACCGGGCGAGGGTGTGGCCGCCGGGACCGGTGACGTGCAGGGTGGGAGCGGGCAGCCGGCCCAGCGGCGTACCGGGGTCGGCCGGACTGACGACCACGGTGACACGGCTTGCCCCGGAGCGCAGGCGCGGCGGGTCGATCGTGAGGTGCTCCCCGGCCAGTCGGGCGCCCGGCACTGTCGGCTGGTTGTAGAACACGAAGTCCGCGTCGCCGCGCACCTTGCCGCTGTCGTCGGTGATGAGCGCGGAGACGTCGAAGGGACCCGGCACCCGGATCGTCAGGGTGCCGGCCGGCAGGGGCACATTGCCCCCGGCAACCAGCTCGCTCATCGTGCCGCCCGTCGAAGTGATGATCCCCGCGGACCACCGGCCCGGGCACACCCGCTCCCGCTTCCCGCCCGCTCACCTCGTCAACGCCCCGTTCGCTCCCGAGGGTTCCCGCGCTTTTCGGTACCGTGCGCGTCGATCGCCTCGGGAGGGCGCAACGACCGCAGTGCGAACAGGAGTACGCCGATGTCGTCCAGGTAGATGGGGTCGGGCAGCAGGTCGGTCGGCAGCAGGAGATAGGCGACGGCACCCCAGAAGATCCAGCGGGATCCCGTCGGAAGTCCGGCGCGCCGCAGGTCGCGGCGGGTACGCACGAGCCGCACCAGGATCGCGATCGCCACCCCGAGCGCGGCGGCACCCAGGATCGCGACGATGACGACCACCGTCCATGCCGTGGAGTCCATGAGTTCCGTCCAGAGTTCTCGTAGGGCTGTTCCTTGCCTTCGTGTTCCCGCTCGCGCGGTTCGTATCGCCCCCGGAAGACCGGCCGGTTCAGGCCGAGGCGGCGGCGACGCAGAACTCGTTGCCCTCCGGGTCGGCCATCACGACGTGGTGCCCGTCGAACTCCTCCAGGACGGAGCCGCCCGCCTCCACGAGCCGCTCGGACTCCGCCCTGATCCGCGCCCACCGTTCCTCGGGACCGCCGTGCCCCGGCACGCGGACGTCGATGTGCAGGCGGTTCTTGGCCGTCTTCGGCTCGGGAACCTTGAGGATGGACAACCGGGGGCCGACGCCGTCGGGATCGCAGAGCCAGGCACCGTCGTCCGCGGAGTCGTCCTCCGGCAGGTCGAACTGCGCGAGCCACTCCTCACGGGTGGTGAAGGGAGCGGGCGGGGGCTCGTCGATGTACCCGAGTGCCGTCTTCCAGAACTCGGCGAGGAGTTTCGCGTCCGCGCAATCAAGGGTCAGATCGATTCTGGCTGCCATGACATGACCGTACTGCGCACCCCTGACAGTCCGGCCGTACGGCTTCTACTCCCCCCGGGGAACGTCACGGCGGCAGAGAACGAAGTCGTCGAAGACGTGTCGGCCGGAGCGGTCACCGACGGTCTCGATGGCAGCGCGGATGTCGCGCAGCTGATCCGTCGTCATCTGCAGGGGCGGCTCGTCGGGCTGGTAGGTGGTGCGGACGGGATAGTCCTGACCCGGTTGCCGGGTCATCTCGATGTGGCAGCCGAGCACGTGGGTGACCGGCCGCTGGGCACAGAAGTCGATCAGGCGGTCGACGGTGCGGGTGAACGCGGCCCAGTCCTCGACGTACAGACGGCCGGGATAGACCGTGTCACCGGTGAGGAGGAAGCCGGTCCAGGGGTCGAAGAACGTCACCGCGGCCGCGTGGTGGCCCGGCGTGGCCAGGCACTCCAGGACCCGGCCGCCGAGATCGACGTGGGCGACGCCTTCGGAGTCGTCGTCGAAGCCGAAGAACGGCCAGGCCGTGTCGAGGGCGGCGTCGACGACCGTGGTGCCGGGGCGGTCGGCGAACTGTCCGTCCCCCGCGATGTGGTCGCCGTGGGGGTGGGTGTGCAGCACCAACAGCTCGTAACCGTCCCGGGGGCGGGCGGTCAGCCACGCTTCCATCAGCTCGTCCACCACCCGCCGCAGCGGGAAGTACGCGGCCGAGGCCGTGGCGCCGGTGTCGATCAGCACGGCTCGCGCCTCGCCGAACAGCAGGAACAGGAACGGCGCCTCGTAGTCGACGGCCATGTTCTGCCGCAGGATCATCGTGTGCGCGTCGTGGGCGTGGACCTGGATGTCGGGATCGGTGTTGTGCTTGGCCGACGGGGATCCGTGGATCCACCGCACGTCCAGGGCCCGCGAACCCGCGGACTCCTCCGCTGCTCCACCGTTCGTCTGATCGGTCCTCGGCCTCTGGGTGTCCACGACGTCTCCTGGTGATGATCCCGCCGGGACCACCACCTGGACCCGGGACCTCAGTTTCGCGCGGGGCTGTGGTCGACGAGCGCCTGGGTGACCGCTCGGACGCTGCGGGCGATGTGGTTGAGCTGCAGGACTTCGGCGGCGTACATCTTGATGGTGTGCTCGATGACCGATTCGTGCAGGCCGAGGGCCGGAAGTTCGGACCGGGCGGTCTGCAGGGCGGTCCGGGCGACCCGGATCTCGTGCTGCACCTGGATCTGGGCGTGGCGGGCGAGCAGCACGGGGTGCTTCATGAGCGCCGGGTAACTCGCGTAGCGGGCCGGCACCAGTTCGCGCAGCCACTTGGTCGCGGAGCGCTCCCAGTCGAAGCTGCCAGGGGTCTTGACCTGGCACGGCCAGTCCGAGGTGATCGGGGAGTACGTCGTGAGGGCCATGTTCATCGCTTCCGGGTCACGTCGGCGGCAAGGGGTCAGCGGGTTGTGGGCGGCCCCGGTCTAGGGGATGGCCGGGGCCGCCACCGCGGGCACCCGCTCACGCGGGGCCCGTCCGAACATCCGGGGCCCCATGCGGGTAGGAGCGGACGGCCCCGGATGGCCGTAGGACGTGACCCGGAGGCCTCCTGGTCGCATCCGCGAGCAGTATTTATATATGCCGCCGGATGCGCAAGAACATGAAAAAATTCATGCACGATATGGGTCGAATGATCCCGTGATGCCGTGGTGACAGGGGGTGCGCGAGAGGGGAGCCGCGCCGGTTCAGTCCTTCGCGCCGGGTCAGTCCTTGAGGAAGAAGTGGTGCTGCTCCGCGATCTGCTCGTACTCCTCCAGTCGGGCCTGTGTCCGTTCCGGGTCGGCGTCGGACATGGCCTGGAGGAGTGCCGCCGACATCATGACGGGGGCGGCGTAGGAGTCGAAGACGAGGCGGGCCCCGGTGCCGACGGTGAAAGTGGCGTCGGCCTCGTCCGCGAGCGGCCCGAGCCCCAGGTCGGTGATCAGGGCGACCTTCAACCCCGCACTGCGGGCGACCCGTACCGCGGTCAGCGTCTCCTGGGCGTGCCGGGGCATCCCGAACGCGAGCAGCCAGGTGCCGCCCGCCTCGCGCGACTGGAGCAGCGCGTCGTAGGCGACGCTCCCGCCCCGCGTCACCAACCGTACATCGGGGTGGATGCGGCGGGCGGCGTACGCGAAGTACTCGGCCAGCGACACCGAGATGCGCAGTCCGAGGATGGTGAGCGGGGTCGACCGGGACAGCGCGCGGCCGATGGTGATCACCTGGTCCGGATCGGCGAAGTCGCGGCGCAGGTTCTCGAGGTTCTCGATCTCGGCGTCCACCGCCAACTGCAGCTCGTTGCCCTGGTCCTCCGCGGGCGCGCCCGGGGTGCTGGAGAGCGTGCTGAGTGCGATGGCCTGCAGTTTCTCCCGCAGTGCGGGGTAGCCGCTGAAGCCGACCGCCGCGGCGAAGCGGGTCACCGACGGCTGGCTCACCCCGACGCGCTCCGCGAGATCGGTGATCGACAGGAACGCCGCCTCGGTGATGTGCTCGATCAGGTACTGGGCGATGCGGCGCTGCCCGGGCGAGAGCCGGGGGCCGTCGAACAACTCCCTGAGCTGGGACGTGGGTGCCGCGCCCGCCTCCGGAGCAGTCTTCCCCGAGGTGATCGCGGACGCCTGAGCGCGTGCCTGCTGCGGCGATGGCACCGATGTGCCTCCTTCGTGTCCCACGAGAACTCAACATAGCTCACGGACCGTGCTGACCAGGGCATGGACGACCACACGCAGTAGCTCGGCGGACATGGAACGTGAGGTCGCGGGCCTGGTGGGCGACATGGGCCGGTGCGAGCGGGAAACCATACCGTCGGGATTTCGCTCCATGAAGATCGCATCAGGATGTGAACCTGGCCTGATCCGCGACAAGTTGACGACGGGCCATGGACACCGGCTGAGGCGGGTGTTGAGGATGTGAGTCCCCATCCGTAGGAGTTGTTCATATGCGTAGACGACGCCTGTTGACTGGTGGAGCCGCCCTCACGGCCGCCGCCGCGCTCCAGCCCGCCCTCACGGGAACCGCGCAAGCCGCTCCACCCGCCGGGCCGCTGCCGTCGAGAGGCGCGGTCGTGGCCGTTCTGCGGCGCGTGGCCGACCAGTGGATCGGCGCGCACACGGACCCCGGCGACAACGGCTGGGCCAACGCCACCTTCTTCAGCGGACTGCTCGCCCTCCAGCGCCTGACCGGCAGCCCGCGCTATCTGGCGTACGCCAGGAACTGGGCCGAGAAGCACGCGTACGGCCTCAACGGCGGGGTCACCACGCGCCATGCCGACAACCACAACGTCGGGCAGGCCTACCTCGACCTGTACGAGATCGAGCCGGAGGAGAGCAAGATCTCCGCCATCGAGGAGTCGCTCCACCGCATGGTCTACACCGACCAGCCGGACAAGAACGACGACTGGTGGTGGGACGATGCCCTGCACATGGCGATGCCTCCGTTCGCCAGGATCGGAGCGCTCCGCGGCGACCCCCAGTACTGGCAGAAGCTGTACGCCCTCTACGACCACACCAAGCGCGTCGAGGGCGGCCCCGGCTTGTACGACGACGCCACCGGGCTCTGGTACCGGGACAAGCGATTCCTCCCCGGGCTCCCCGGAGCGATCCTCTCGCCCGCGGGCAAGCCGGTGGTCTGGTCGCGCGGCAACGGCTGGGTGGCGGGCGGGCACGCCAAGACGCTCAAGGCGCTGCCGCCCGGTGAGCGGCACACCGGCGAATACAGCGACACCCTCGTACGCCTGGTGACGGCCGTCGCCGGGATCCAGCGCACCGACGGCTTCTGGAACGTCAACCTGGCCGACGCCACCCATCTGCCCGGCCCGGAGACCAGCGGCACCTCCTTCTTCCTCTATGGCACCTCCTACGCGATTCGCGCCGGCCTCGTCGACCGGCGCGCCTACGTCCCCGTCGCGGCCCGTGCCTGGAACGGCCTCGTCACCACGGCCGTACACCCCGACGGCTTCCTCGGCTACGTCCAGAACGTCGGCGACCGTCCGGAATCCAGCCAGCCCGTCACCTACGACAGCACCGCGAACTTCGGCGTGGGCGCCTTCCTGCTCGCCGGCACCGAACTCGCCCGCCTGGCACATCCCTGACGCGACGCACCGGTGCCCCCGCCACATACGGCGGGGGCACCGGTCCCTCGCTGTCAGGGCTGCGCGGTGAGCGTGAAACTCTGGGCCGCGGAGCCGTCGCAGGTGCGCTGGGTGAGCTGGACGCTGTTCGTCGAGGCGCTCGCCGCCGTCAGGCACTTGCCGCTGTGGCGAGCGGTGAAGTGGTAGCGCCCGGTGCTCTCCTTCACCGGTAGCCACTGCTGGTTCTGTCCACCCGAGTAACTCCACAGCTGGAGCGGCGCGTTGTCGGCCGTCGAGACACCGGTCACGTCGATGACCTGCTGTGGATCGACACGGATGGCGGCCTGCCGGTACCCGCTGTCGGTCGAGCGGAACTGGAACTGCTGGGCCTGGGTGCCGTTGCAGGTGTACTGCTGGATCACGGTCCCGTTCGCCGTGGCGGCCGAACGGGCGTCCACACAGGTGCCGTTGCCGGAGTTCGTCAGCGAGTACCAGGCGGTCTCGGAGGGGGAGTCAGCCGGGGGCGTGCCGGTGTCCGCTCCTCCCAGCCACTTCAGTCCGTCGAGCAGGAACTGATTCTGTGTCGCACTCGCGAACGTCGACGACAGGCGCGTGTTGGTCGTGTAGTTCATCGCGTTGTGGCCGAAGTTCGCGTACAGCATCTTGTACTGCGTGTTGGTCCACAGGATCGGGTAATAGCCGCTGTACCAGGACTGGTTGGGATCCGTTCCGACCGGGAAGCTGCTGGGATCGATCGAGGCCAGGATCTTGATGTTCGGGTTCTGCCGCAGATCGTTGGACCAGCTATACCACTCGCTGACCGACGAGGTGAACGTAGCCGGCAGATTCTTGGTGGCCGGCTGCGTACGGTCCTCGACCTTCAGGGTCACCGACGTCGGACCCCAGGTGTTCGACTGGAAGTTCCCGGAGCCGAGGAACTGGTTGTGGTACCAGGACCAGCTCGCGGCGTCGGTCGTGAAGGCGGAGACATGGAAGCCCATCCAGGCGCCGCCGCCCCGCATGTACGCCTCGAAACCGGCCCGTTGGGCGGAAGTCTGCGGCAAGTCGTCGAGGAACAGCACGACTTGATAGGCGTTGACACCGCCGTTGCTGAGCAGGTCCCAGTTGGTGCTGGCCGTGTAGGTGAAGCCGTTCGCCGCGGCCTGCTGCGGGAACCAGACGTTGGCCTCCTTGTCGAAGTCGATGTGCGCCGCGTCGTAGGTACCGCTGTAGAGGGCGAGCACCTTGAACGGAGTCGCGGCGGCGCTCGCGTGGGCGGCGGGCGGCACCGCGAGGCCGAGCAGGGCCGCCAGCAGCAGGAGGATCCGTAAGGCCGCGCGGGTGGAACCGGATCTGATGGTGTGCATCTGGTGAGCGTTCCTTTCGTGCGGTTTACGGGAAGTTGGTGAGGTAGGCGACGTTGGTGCTGGAGTTGGACGGTCCGCCGGTGCTGTTGATGATGTGGCTGATGGTGCCGACACCGCCCAGTGAGACGGTCACCATGTCGTGGAACTTGACGCCCGACACGCTCGGCACCTCGAAGGCGTGATCGGCGACCACACTCGAGTTGGCGCTGAAGTAGCAGTAGCTGCCCAGTCCCCACGCCTCGTGGGAGGTGACGGAGGCGGCGACCTTGTAGGCGGGATAGCCCTTTCCGGTGCCGTTCATCCAGGAGGCCTGGTTCGGCGGGTCGTAGGGCATCTCGTTCTGGAAGAAGTACGTTCTGCCGCCGTTGCCGTTCCAGATGACCTGAGTCTTCTGGTAGTGCTCGACGAACAGGCCGTACGCGGTCACGTTGTTGCCGTTGACGGTCAGGCCGTTGTCCGCCGTGTTGGTCGTCCAGCCGACCGTGCCGGAGTTGCCGTGGTCGGCCCGCCAGATCCAGGTGTGGTCGATGATCGTGTTGGCGCTGTTGATCACCAGCGAATTGGTCGCCTTGCCGACGGTGGCGCCGCCGATCCGGATGAAGACGTCGGACAGCTGTGTCGGGTCGGCCGCGTGGGTGGCGGACGAACCGGCCGGGCCGATCTGCATCAGCGTGGCGGAGTTGGTGGTACCCGCGTCGATCAGCAGGCCCGCCAGCTGGATGCCGTCCACGTCGGCGGTGGTGACGGCGGTGATCCCGCCGTCCGGCACGAAGGTGGCCAGGCCCATGCCCAGCACCACCGTGTCGGCGCGCGTGATGTTGATCGTCTGGTTGAGGTGGTAGACGCCGGGTGTGACCAGCAGGTTCTTGCCCGCCGCGAGGGCGGAGTTCATGTCGGCCGCGGTGGCGCCGGGCTTGACGATGTAGAACTGGTCGATCGGCATGGACTTGCCCGCCGGGGTCTTCCCGCTCCATGTGGTGCCCACGGCGTTGGACTGCAGCCCGGGCACGAACACCTGATAGGCGCCCGCGCTGTCGACGTACAGGAACGGCTTCTCGCGGATCGTCGGGGAGCTGGCGACGTTGGTGTACGTCGGGAAGGACTGGGCGGGTGCGCCCTGGTCGCCGACGAAGACCATGTTCCAGTTGGAGCCGGACCAGCTGCCCATCTGTGAGTTCCGGGTGAGGAACTGCTGCTGGGTGCCGGACTGGATCTGTCCGTCGACCTTGGTGTCGGAGATGAAGCCGCCGCTGGACCAGCCGCCGTCGTCAAGTGCGAGGTTGCCGCGCACGTGCATGCGCCGGTACGGGGCGGCCTGGGAGACGGCCCAACGGTCGGTGCCGCCCGTGGGGTTGACCGACAGGTTCTCGGCGTCGCGCCAGAAGTTCTGCGTGGCGTTGCCCTGGAACCAGTCGGCCTCCGCGTGCACGGAACCGTTGATGGTCACGTCGTCCGGCGAGAAGCCCAGGCCTGCGACCTGCGTGTAGAAGCCGACGTTGGCATTGGCGCTGTAGGTGCCGGGCTTGAACAGCAGGGCCTGGCGGGCCGAGCCGAACTGGTTGGTCTCCTGCTGGGAGAAGACCGAGTCCAGCTTGGACTGGATACTGGACGCCGACATCGACGGGTCGAACACCGTCACGTTGGGACCGAAGTCCGGAGTGCCCGGCGGGTTCGTCGTGCCGCCGCCCAGGGTGAAGGACTGCGCGGCCGTGCCGTTGCAGGTGTACTGCGCCAACTGCACGCTGTCCGAAGTGGAGGCGCTCGGGACGTCCAGACACTTCCCGCTGTTGCGGTTGACGAAGTGGTAGGCGCCGTCCGCCTCGGCGACCGGCAGCCACTGCTGGTTGTTGCCGCCGGAGTACGTCCACAGCTGGACGGGCGCGGAGTCGGCGGTGGAGACGCCGGTGACGTCCCAGGCCTTTGTGGCGTCCAGGTTGCTGTTCACGCGGTAGTAGCCGCCGCTGGTGGCCACCAGCTGCCAGTTCTGAGCGGTGCTGCCGTTGCACGTGTACTGCTGGACGGCGGTGCCGTCGGCACTCGCGGCCGAGCGGGCGTCGACGCACTTGCCGCTGCCCTTGTTGACCACGGTGGTGTAGCCGGTCGGGATGGCGGCGGCCGCCGCGCTCGCCGAGTCCTGCGAGGCGAACTCGATGCCGGACACGGTGGTCGCCACGAGCGCGGCCACGGTCACAACCCTCGGTATCCGGTGGCGACCGGACAGTCTCTTCCGTCTGGGCACGGATATGGGCACGGATTTCTCCTGTGGTGATGGGGTGTGGAGGGGGGAGCGCGTCCGTCAGCCGGTGTACTTGGCGAAGATGCTGGTGAACTGCCAGGCGTTCTGGGCCACACCGGAGCAGGTGTCGTCGTTCGGGTAGCTGCCCGGGCAGGGGCGGTCACGGTTGGCCGACCAGAACGTCAGCCGCGCGAGGTGGTGCTGCTGCGCGTAGCCGAGGATGGTCTGGAAGTCGGCGGTGGTGACGGTTTCGTTGTTGTCGGTGATGCCGTTCATGGAGGAGATGCCCATGTCCCGGTACGCCTGGTCGTCGCTGTAGCCGTACGCGTTCTTGAGGGCCGTCTTCAGACCCTCCGCGGCCCTCTGGGTCAGCGTGCCCATGTTCTGGCCGGCGCCGCCGAAGTCGAACGGCATGATCGTCCAGGCGTCCACGGTCAGTTTGGCTGCCGAGGCCCGGTTGATCAGGCTGGTGTCGGGGCCGCTCTGCCCGGTGCCGATGGTGACGTACACCTTGATGCCCGGGTTGTTGGCCTTCACGGTCTTGAGCGCGTCCACGGTGCGCTGCTGGACCGTCGTGTTGCTGTAGGCGTCGGCCTCGATGTCGATGTCGATCGCCTTGAGCCCGTACGCGTTGATGACCTTCTGGTACGCGGCGGCCAGTTCTCCGGCGCTGGAGCAGGAGCTCTCCAGCTTGTTGCCGCTGTAGCCGCCGAACGACGGGACGACGTCACCGCCGCCTGCCCGCACGGTGTTGACGGTCTGCTGGTCGACGCCGCCGGTCAGCGCGCGGCTGCCGTCCCACTGCGGGTTGCAGTAGCCGTTGCTCAGGACGAACGCGAGCGTGAACCACTTGACCCCGGTCGCGTTCATGACAGTCGTGGGGCTGGGCGGGTTGCCCCAGCCGTTGTAGAGGTACGGGGCGACGGCCATCGGCGCGGAGGGAGGCGTGCCTCCGCCGTCGGCGGCGGGCGCGGTCCACTTCTGGTTGGCGGCGCCGGTGCAGGTCCAGAGCTGGATCGGCGTGGCGTTGGCCGAGGTGTTGCCGGTGACGTCGGCGCACTTGTCGGCCTGCGGATTGACGAGGTCGCGGGCGGAGGAGACCGTCCACTTCTGGTTGGCGCCGCCTGCGCAGTCCCACAGTTGGAGCTTGGCCCCGTCCGCGGTCGAGTTGCCGGCGACGTCAAGACACTTGCCGAGGGCCCGTACGGTCCCGTCGGAGCCGACGGTCCACTGCTGGGCGGTGGTGCCGTTGCAGTCGTAGAGCTGAACGGCCGTGCCGTTCGCGGAGTTCGCGCCGGCCACGTCCAGGCACTTGCCCGCGAGTCCGGTGATCGTCCCGGTGGCGGCCGCGGCGGGGGAGACGCTCAGAGCGCCGGCGGAGAGAGCGAAAACCGCTGTGGTCAGGGTGGCGCGCAGTGCGGCGGAGCGCGCAAGGGATTGTCTTGCCATCAGAGGGTCACAGCCCTTCGGGGAGGCTGAATGTGGGGGGTGTTCACGTCCGTGAATGTCGAGTGCATCCATGGAGCTGTAGTGATCGGTGAACCTAAAGGTCTGAACCAGGATCGTCAAGAGATGAAGCATGGCTGGCGTCGAATTGACCTGTATTCACAAGGAGTTGAACGCTCGAACCCTCCCAGGGACGGCAAACAGCCGACGTTCCACGCGGAGGGGTGGGCGGTGTGAGGTTCGTCCGGCCGGGCGGTTTTCGGTCTGGCAAAGGAACTTCTCGGCTTCGTCCGGGGCGGGAGTGCACGGGAGTGGTCGCCTGTACTCTGACCGCTCGCCGTCCCCGCGGACGCCAACAGGCGTTCCCCACACCCCTGGTGCACTTCTGATGACCAATCGTGTCCAGCGCCCTCCCCGCCGCGACGCCATGATGGATCCCGATCGACTCGTCACCTTCGGCGACGCGGTGATCGCGATCGCCATCACGCTGCTCGCGCTCGACATCACCGTTCCCGAGGGACTGGCCGACGGCGAGGTCGGAGCCGCGCTGAGGGACGCCCTGCCCAAGTTCGGGGCGTATCTGCTGAGTTTCGCCGTCATCGGCGCCCTGTGGCTGGGCCAGCACGCGCTCTTCCGGCAGATCGCCGCGCTCGACAGCTGGCTGCTCCGCCTCTATCTCGCTCTGCTCGCCGTCGTGGCCGCGCTCCCGTTCCCCACGCGCCTCATCAGCGAGTACGGCGACACCTCTGTGGCCACCTCGGTCTACGCGGCGACGATCGTCCTGGCCGTCGGGCTGCTCACGGCCATGTCCGCCCGCCTGTGGGTCAGTCCGGCCCTTGCCAAGCCGACCGTGCTCCCCGTGCAGTTCAGGCAGTCGGTCCTGAGGGGCCTCCTGACCGTCCTCGTCTTCGCCACCTCGATTCCGGTGTCGCTCGCCTCGCCGACGGCGGCCAAGTACTGGTGGCTCCTCACGGTTCCCGCGCGTCTGCTGTTCCGCGAGACGAGCGCGCCCGCCCAGGAGCAGCCGATCGCTGCCGCCGAGTGAGACCGCCGCACTTCGCCCTTCACTTTCTGAATGGTCGGTCACACGGTTCACGGTGCGTGATGGTTGACACGCATCACCGGCTCGTCGAAACGATTCAGTTATGTGAGTGAATGACGCACGGTTGCGCCGCGTGGGGGGCGCGAGCGGGCACGGGTGCGTGGAGATGTCAGACTGACGGCATGGACGAGCGTGAATTCGGCAGGTCAGGGCAGAAGGCATCGGTCATCGGTCTCGGTACGTGGCAGCTCGGCGCCGACTGGGGCGACGTGAGCGCGCAGGACGCCGAGGCGGTGCTGGAGACGGCGGCGGAGTCGGGGGTGACCTTCTTCGACACCGCTGACGTGTACGGCGACGGGCGCAGTGAGCAGGCGATCGCGTCCTTCCTCAGTGGCCGACCCGACCTCCACGTGATGGTGGCGACGAAGATGGGCCGCCGGGTCGAGCAGATTCCGCAGAACTACGTCCTCGACAACTTCCGTGCGTGGAACGACCGGTCGCGGCGCAACCTCGGCGTCGACCGCATCGACCTCGTGCAGCTGCACTGCCCGCCGACCCCCGTCTACTCGTCGGACGAGGTCTTCGACGCGCTGGACACGCTGGTCGAGGAGGAGCGGATCGCCGCCTACGGGGTGAGTGTCGAGACCTGTGACGAGGCGCTGACCGCGATCGCGCGGCCGAACGTGGCCAGCGTGCAGATCATCCTGAACCCGTTCCGCATGAAGCCCTTGCGGCAGGTTCTGCCGGCGGCCCGGGAGGCGGGCGTCGCGATCATCGCCCGCGTTCCGCTGGCCTCCGGACTGCTCTCCGGCAGGTACACCAAGGACACGGTGTTCGCGGCGGACGACCACCGGACGTACAACCGTCACGGGGAGGCCTTCGACCAGGGCGAGACCTTCTCCGGCGTCGACTTCGTGACCGGCGTGGAGGCGGCGGCCGAGTTCTCCGCCCTCGCCCCGGAGGGCGTCACGCCGGCCCAGCTGGCGCTGCGCTGGATCATCCAGCAGCCCGGCGTGACCACGGTGATCCCGGGCGCCCGTTCGCCCGAACAGGCCCACGCCAACGCGACCGCCGCGAAGCTTCCGGCGCTGCCGGGGGAGACGCTGGACGCGATCGAGGAACTCTACGACCGACGGATCAAGGAGCAGGTGGAGGGCCGCTGGTAACGCCCCTGCGGGGGTCGGCCGCGCGACGGGGCCCGCGGTGGTCTCGGCTCTTCTGTGTGGGCTCGGGGGAGCGCCGTCCGCACCCCCGGCCCCCGCGGGTGAGCTTCGATGTGGGTGCCGCCCGCGGCCTCGGTCGCAGTGCGACGCGGCCCGCGAGAACGACTGAGCGTTGACTTAATGCTGGGCGGCCTTCCGACTGCCGCACCCGGTCTCGGACGGGACCGCCCGCTACCGGGCTTCCGGCGTGGCTGCCCGCACCCGGTATCAGCCGGGGCTGCCCGCCGGGAGTCAGGGTCGGTGGCTCGCCGCCCCGGCTTCCCGGCTTCCCGGATTGAGGTCCGTGGCCCCGGGCCGCACCGGCGGCGTGTCCATTCCGGACAGCCCCTATCTACCGGCATCTACCGGTATCTACCGGATCTACCGGCTCGCCACGTAATGATCCCCTTGTCTCTTCTCTCCGTGAGCGCGGAGAGCACCTGGTCGTGCGGTCGGCCGAGGGGCGGTACGGACACCCGCGGGCCGATCTGGGTGGCCAGACCCTGTCTCAGTGAGCCGGGCTGAAGTCCGGGCAGGGGTGGGTTCCTCGCGTCTCATGGGAACGAACGCGATCGCTAGATACTTGTTCGCGACGAACATGTTCGCTACCTTTGTGGTGACAGAAGGATCGAGTCACCCGTTCCGAAGGAGCGTCACCTTGTCCACTCACCACCCCATCGCCGTCGTCGGCGCCGGTCTCGGCGGCCTCGCTCTCGCCCGCGTCCTGCACCTGAACGGCATCGAGTCCGCCGTCTTCGACCTCGACGCCTCACCGGCCGCCCGTACGCAGGGCGGCATGCTGGACATACACGAGGACTCCGGGCAGGCCGCGTTGCGGGCCGCCGGTCTCCACGACGAGTTCCGGGCGATCATCCATCCCGGTGGCGAGGCCATGCGCATCCTCGACCAGGAGGCCACCGTCCGGATGGCGGACGACGGTGAGGGCGAGGGCGACGCACGGCCCGAGGTGGACCGGGGAGTGCTGCGCGACCTCCTGCTCGGCTCCCTGCCCGACGGCACGGTCCGCTGGGGCGCGAAGGTCACCGGCGTACGGACGCTCGATGACGGCCGCCACGAGGTGACGTTCGCCGACGGGCGGACGATCACCGCCGGCCTGCTGATCGGCGCCGACGGCGCCTGGTCGAAGGTGCGGCCGCTCGTCTCGGACGCCACCCCCGCCTACCTCGACCTCTCCTTCGTCGAGGCGCACCTCCTCGACGCCGACACCCGGCACCCGGACAGCGCCGCTGTCGTGGGCGGCGGCATGATGTTCGCGCTCGCCGAGGGGCACGGCTTTCTCGCCCACCGCACCCCCGACGGCTCGCTGCACGTCTACGCCGCGCTGCGCACGCCGGTCGACTGGGCCATGTCCGGCCCCATCGACTTCACGGACACCGAAGCGGCCAAGGCGAGTCTCCTGGAACACTTCGAAGGCTGGGACACGCGGCTGCGGGCGCTGATCGCCGACGCGGACGGGGCGCTCGTGGCCCGCCCGGTCCACGCCCTGCCGGTCGGACACCGCTGGGACCGCGTCCCGGGTGTCACCCTGCTCGGAGACGCCGCGCACCTGATGTCGCCGTTCGCCGGCGAGGGCGCCAACCTGGCCATGCTCGACGGCGCCGAACTCGCGACGGCCATCGCCGCCCACCCCGACGACATGGAGAAGGCTCTGACGGTGTACGAGCAGGCGCTGTTCCCGCGCAGCGAGGCCGCGGCGGCCGCATCGGCGGAGAACCTCGACCTCTGCTTCGCCCCGCACGCACCCCAGCCGCTCGTCGACCAGATGGCCTTCTACCGCGCGGCGGCCGAGACGGCGATGGCGGACGCGACCGACTGAGACCCACCCGCGGCCCCACCTGCCGCAACTCCACACCCCCGCCCCACCCGCGGGCCTCACGTGCCCGAGCTCCGCACCCCCGCCCCCACCCGCACCCTTCATCACCCCGTAACCAGCAGTCCGCATACGGCACTTCCGACTCATCCGACCGGCATCTATCCTCGCGCCCGGACCGGCCACCGGGGCTGCCAGCCGTCGGGAGAGACCGGTCCGACCCGTCATCGCACCTCCTCGTCCGACGGAAGGCGACACCACGTATGCGCCCCCAATGGCTGCGCACAGCAAGACAGTTCGCCAGTCGCACCGCAAGCAGGTCCGCCGCCGTGGCCGTGACCACGGCGGTCGTCCTGGCCCTTCCCGGCCCCGTGGACGCGGCCAGCCTCCCGCCCCAGCGGCCGGTCTCCGCCGTGGACCCGCTGATCGGATCGGCGAACGGCGGCAACACCTACCCCGGCGCCACCCTCCCGTACGGGATGATCGCCTGGTCCCCGACCAGTACCACCGGCGATCAGACCAGCACGGGGGCCGCCAACGGCTACCAGTACGACACCACCCGCATCCGCGGTCTGAGCCTCACCCATGTCAACGGCGCCGGCTGCAACCCGGGCGCCGCCGGTGACGTACCGATCATGCCGTTCGTCGGTGACGTGACCTCCTCGCCGTCCGCGGACACCAAGGACGCGGTCTACGCCGCCGACTTCACGCACGCCGACGAGAAGGCCGTACCCGGTCGCTACACCCTCGGTCTCAAGACGGGCGCCACCGCCGACCTGGCCGTCAGCCGGCGCGCCGGTGTCGCCGACTTCAGCTTCCCGAGCGACCGTCCCGCCAACCTGCTGTTCCGCGTCTCCAACTCCCTCAACGGCAGCGAGGACGCGCACGCCGACATCGACGCCGCGCACCGCAAGGTGACCGGCTGGGTCCTCACCGGCGCCTTCTGTGGACGCCGCGCCAACGGCGGCACGAACAACCGCAAGAGCTACTACAAGCTCTACTTCAGCGCCTCCTTCGACCGTGCCTTCTCCGACTTCGGTACGTGGAAGGACGGCACGCTGTCGGCGGGTTCGACCTCCGCCTCGGGAGGCGAGGGGTACGCCACCGGGGCAGCCCGCGCGGGCCGCGGTTCCGGCGGATACGTCGGGTTCGACACCAGCTCTGACAACGATGTCCACATGCGGATCGGGATCTCGTACGTCAGTCCCGGCGGCGCCGAGGCCAACCTCCGCGGAGAGATCCCGTCGCACGCGAGCGTCGCCCAGGTGGCCGACGCGGGTGCCCGCGCCTGGGACCGTGAACTGAGCACCGTACGCGTCGGGGGCGGCACGTCCGCCCAGCGCACCACCTTCTACACCGCGCTCTACCACGCGCTGATGCAGCCCGACCTGATCAGCGACGCGGACGGCCGCTACTACGGCATGGACGGCTCGGTGCACCGCCTCGCCCGTGGTCAGCGCGCGCAGTACAGCAACTTCTCCGGCTGGGACCAGTACCGCGCCCAGATACAACTGCTCGCCCTGCTCAAGCCGAGGATCGCGGGCGACTTCGCCCAGTCCCTCTACAACTTCGCGCAGCAGAACAACGGGGTCTGGGACCGCTGGGTGCACATCAGCGGTGCCACCCACGTCATGACCGGCGATCCCTCGGCGGCCACCCTGGCCACCTTCTACGCCATGGGCGTGCGCAACTTCGACTACGAGGGAGCCTTCGACTCGCTGGTCCGTCAGGCCACCGTGCCGAACGCCGACGGCCTCTCGGACGCGGGCTGCCCCGGACAGTGCGTGGGCCAACGCCCCAATCTCGCCCAGTACTTGACCTCGCACTACGCCGCGCAGGACGTCTGCCACTGCTGGGGAGGCGCCGCCGAGACCCTTGAGGACGCGGTCGCCGACTCCGCACTCGCGCGGTGGGCGAAGCTGATCGGCCGTGACCAGGAGGCCACCGTGTTCGCCGAGCGCGGCGCCTACTGGCGCAATGTCTTCAACCCCGCCGCCACCCCCGACGCCGGCTACATCCAGGCCCGCAGGCTCGACGGCTCCTGGGTGGGCCCGTTCAACCCGGGCAGCGACCTCGGCTTCGCCCAGGGCACCAGCGCCACGTACACCTGGATGGTGCCGCAGGACGTCCAGGGTCTGGCGGCCGCGATGGGCGGCCGGGAGAAGGCCGCCGCCCGCCTCGACGGGTTCTTCCACGCGGCGGACGGCTCTTGGTCGGTGCGCGGCGGCGACCCGCTGCGCTACGACCCGACCAACGAACCCGGCATCCACGCGCCCTGGCTGTACAACGCCCTCGGACAGCCCTGGAAGACGCAGGCCACGGTGCGGCAGATCCTCGACACCGTGTACGGGACCGGGCCTTCGGGGCTACCGGGCAACGACGACCTGGGCACCATGTCCGCCTGGTACGTCTTCTCCGCCCTCGGCCTGTATCCCCAGACCCCGGGCAGCGCCTCGATGCTGCTGGGCGCCCCGCTCTTCCCGAGCGCGGTCGTGGACCGTCCGGGCGGCGCCGACCTCACCATCGCCGCACCCGGCGCGGACGCCGCGCACCCGTACATCGACGCCGTACGGGTCAACGGGCGCCCCACGCAACGCTCCTGGACGGATGCCGGCCTGACGACCAAGGGCGGCAGGATCGCCTTCCGGCTCGCCGGACAGCCCAACACCCAGTGGGCGACCGACCCGGCAGGTCTGCCGCGGTGAACCCGGTGGTCTCCCGGGGACAGGCCGTTCCCGGGAGGCCACCGGCACGGCTCACTGCCCGGGAGCCGCGCTCCGAAGCGCCGTGATGCAGGAGCCGATCGCCTGCTGGAGCTCCTCCAGGCGCTGCACCATGTCGTCCTCGTAGATGTCGTCGGCGTCGTCGAAGGTCAGCTCCTCGAAGACCTTCGTGGCCTTCTGCAGGCTGCTGTAGAACTTCGTGCGACGCTCCTGGACGCGCAGTTCGGGGTCCGCCTCGACGGTCTCGACGACGAGGTTCTTCATGGTGTCGTACGCCTCGGTCGCCCACTCGCCGGTGTCCTCGCCCTCGTCCAGCTCGTCGAGGAGGGAGAGGTGGCGCTCGGCCTCGGAGCGGAGTTCGGCCGGGGCGTCGAGGGTCTGTCCGGCCGGTGTCCTGATCTGGCCCTTCTCCGCGATCTGGCGGACGTAGCCGATGCGGTCGGCCGCCCTGGTCTCGGTGGCGACGGCCTTCTTCAGCTCGTCGGTGCGGGCGATGTCACGGGCCAGCTCGGCCTGCAGCGCCGGGTCCTCCTTCACCCGGTCGAGGAGCGCGGCCCGGGCCGCCTGGGCCGTGGAGGGGTCGGCCAGGATGGCGGCCCGCAGCGCGGTGGGGTTCTCGGCGACCTCCAGGGCCTTGGTGGGGCGGATGCCCTCGGCCTCGGCGGCCTCGGTGATGGCGCTGCCGCGCTCGGAGGAGGCGCTGGAACGGGAGACGTAGTACGTCTGCCACACCTCGGCGTCCGGCAGGTCGATGTCCTGGCCCGGGACGAGGATTTCGAAGTGTGGTACGAGACCGTCGTCGGCGGCCCTGTCCCAGGCCTTGTAGTAGCGCATCACCCGTTCGGGGGAGCAACCGGCCAGCTCGGCGAACTCCCTCGCGGACACCTTCGGCGTCTCGTCGGCGGACTGGCCGCCGGGGCGCACACTGCGCGCCACCTTCAGGGCGAAGGTCCAGCCGCCGGTTCGCGCATAGGCCCCGAAGTCGCGTGCGTCACACGAGATGGGGTCCAACACGCCCTGGATCGGGGCGGATTGGGCACTCGGATCGAGAACTGCGGTCACCGGGAACTCTCCTGGGTGAGACGACGTCTAGATTACAGAGAATGAAGCCTTGGCCGAAGCTTTCGGCCTGGGCCAAGCAGACAACCAAGCACACACACGTGCAATACGGAAACTAGCAAGCCTGAAACGACGCGATGTGATGCCCTTCACCCCGATGTGGCGGAAAGTGATGAATTCCTTACGGTCGTGACACGTAGGGGAGGGTGCAGAACATCGTGAGATGGCGGGAGGATCCTTCGTGCGACCGTTCACCCTCAACTACGCCTTGCCCACAGGGCATTCGGCCGCAATACCCCCGTACCACTTCGACGTGTCCCTGCAGCTGAACGTGCTGCCGGACGGCCGCCCGGCCGTCAGTGACCATGCTCTCCTCATGGCCACCGGCACGACCACCTCGACCGCCGGTTCTCAGACGCACTTCGACGACTGACGGTCCCGCACTCACATGACGGTACTCATACTCACGGCGGAGCAGGACGTCACCGCCGACATGGTCGTGGCCAGGCTGCACGAGCAGGGCGTGCCCATGGTGCGCCTGGACCCGGCCGACCTGCCGGGCAAGGCGGTGCTGTCCGCGGACTACGCGCACGGCGACTTCGACGGCTACCTCTCGGTCAACGGCCATGTCCTCAGCATGGGTGGCCTGCGCTCCGTGTGGGTACGCCGGCCGGGTGAACCCGCGGCGCACGCGGCGGAGCCCTCGCCGTGGCTCACCGCGGAGACCAGGCAGGCCCTGTTCGGCATGCTCTACTCCGCCTCCACCCGCTGGATGAACCACCCGCGCCGGGCCGAGCAGGCCCGGCACAAGCCCTGGCAGCTGAGGGTGGCCCACAGCAGCGGGTTCGCGGTGCCGCCGACCGTGATCACCACCGCACCACGGGTGGCCCAGCAGTTCGTGGAGGAGTACCGGCAGGTGGTGGTGAAGTCCGCCTCCGGGCCGCCGCCCGGCGAACCCCCGGTGGCCCTGCCGACCACGCTGATCGGCCCCGACGCGGACTTCTCCGGCGTCGCGGCCGGTCCCGCGCTGCTTCAGCAGTACATCCCCAAGCGGGCCGACATCCGGCTCACCTGTATCGGGAACCAGCTGTTCGCCGCACGGAAGGTCGCCGAGGCCGGGCAGGTCGACGGGCGCTTCGGCGACACCGGACACGGCTGGGAGCCCACCCCGGTGCCGGGCCGTATCTCCCGCTCGGTCCAGGAGTACACGGCGTTCACCGGACTCGCGTACGCCGCCTTCGACTTCGCCGAGGACGAGGACGGCGTCTGGTGGTTCCTGGAGGGCAACCAGGGCGGCCAGTTCGGCTTCATCGAACTGGAGACCGGCCAGCCCATCTCCGAGGCGGTCGCGGTCTGGCTCTCCCAAAGAAGACCGGCTGCCAAGGGCCATTGACGCGCGTCAACCCGGCTCGACCCTCGATCCTCGACCTGCGCGGCGGGGCCCGGCCCCGTTCACGAGGCGGGCACCGCGTCGAGGCGGCGGCTCCACCCGCCGCACGTACCGCCGTACGGGGCTCAGCCGCGCGCCGCGGGCGGGTAGAGGTCGCCGGCCGATGCCGGCGCGCGATCCGCACGGTCTGCTGTGCGTCGAAGACGTAGTCCCTCACCGTGATGTGCCCTTGAAGGTCCGCAGGAACGTGGCCTGGGCGGCTCGGTTGGCGGTGGTGTCCCAGTCGGCGGCGGGGGTCGTCCACCGCAGCGAGAAGCCCTCGTGGTCGCTGATGAGGAACCCACGCCCGAACGTGCGCTCACGGACGCCGCCGGTCGTCGACAGCCACTCCATGTCGGCCCCCTGGTAGCCCTGGTAAGTGACGGCGCGGATGTCACCCAGCCGCTCGTAGGCGATGGAATCGTCGCGCAGCGAGGCGTCCACCTCGCGCCAGACCGCGACGGGGTCCGAGGCGAGCTGGGTGCTGTGGGTGACGACCAGCGTGCGTGGGTCCCCGCTCGCGCCGAGCGTGACCCGATAGGAGCCGTCGGCGGAACTCTCGGTCCGCACCGGCTTCCAGCCCTTGGGCAGCTCGACGGAGAAGCCCTGGGGCGCGGTGTAACGGAAGAAGCCGGCCGGCGGATCCTGGGTGACGGTGTGGGACGGCGAAGGGGAGGCGGAACCGGACGAGGAAGGAGAAGGGGAGGCGGACGCCGACGGGGCCTGCTGGGGGACGGTACTGCTGGGCGCGGCGCTCGGCGTGGGCGACGGCTTGGCGGAAACCGTGGGGGAAGGCGCGGCGCCGGACGCGGACGTGCCGCGCTCGGACAGTCCGCCCGCCGCGGTGAGCCCGGCGAAGCAGACGGCCGTCACGGCCAGCGCCCCGCCCAGCAGCACCGGGCGGCTGAGGGGCCGCTTGCCCCACACCCGCCCCGTGGGCGGGGTGCCGAGGTCCCGGAAGATCGGCAGGGTCTCGGTGGGCATCGAGTCCTCGTCGTGTTCCGCCTTGAGGATGCGCGTGAGCGCCTCCCGTACGACCGACTCGGGCACCCGTTCCACGGGATCCCTGCGCAGGAGTCCCTGAATGGCCGGACTGAGCGGCCCGGCGCCCAACGGGGCCCGGATGGGCAGCCGTTCCACGGCGCGCAACGTCGCTTCGAGGCCGCCCCGGTCCCGGATGGCCGGTCGGCCCTCGACCATCTCGTACATGATCGCGCCCAGCGCCCACAGATCCGTGGCCGGTCCACCGCCCTCCCCACGGGCCTGCTCGGGAGAGGCGTACGACGGTGCCGTCACGCGCGGCGACGCGGTGGTTCCCATCAGCCCGAAGCCGGCCACCGTGACCCCGCCATGCTCCTCCACCCACACCTGGCCGGGACTGAGGTCGCCGTGTGTGATCCCCTCCCGATGGGCCGTGCCCAGGACGTCGAGGACACCGAGCCCGATCCGGGCCGCCCGCACGTAGTCCACCGGGCCGTGCCCGAGGAGCGCGCCCAGCGGAACGCCCTCCGGCCGTGCGGTGACCGTCCACAGGAATTCGTTGTCCTCGACGACGTCGACCACGACGGGCACCCGCCCGGGGCAGACCAGTCCCAGGGCCTCGGACTCCCGGGTGATCCGGACGGCGGTGCGCAGCTCCGCCTCCTCACGGAGATGCGCCGGGAGGCGGGAGCGCGTCAGGGTGACCGGCCGCTCGGACTCGACGTCCTGACCGTGCCAGGCGTCGCGCCCCTCCTCGTGGTGGACGGCCTCCCGCAGTCGGTATCTTCCGGCGACCAACTCATCCGTGGAGACTTGCACCTTGACCATGGTCATCCCTCGCTGCGCACCGGATTCTCACCTTTCCCGGTTGTACGGCGGATGTGACGTTGTGTGTTCAACGGAAGGCGATACCAGGGGCCCGTTTTTCCGGAATTCTTTGCGCGTAGCGCACGCGTGCGAAAAAATTCAGGCCCCATCCGCACAGCGGTTCCTCTCACGGTGCCGTCGGACCGGTGTCCTTGCCGATGTACGACTCGGCGAAGGTGGCCGCCGCCGCGGGTGAGCCGAGGATCCGGCGCAGGCGGGCTCTCGCAGAACCGGCCCGGAAGGGATCGTCCGAGGACGGTCCGTGCAGCAACTCCGCGAGCCACTGCGAGAATTCCTGGTACTCCCACACTCGCCGCAGACAAGCCGCCGAGTAGCCGCGCAGTCCGCCGGTCTCCCCCCTGAGGTAGTAGGCGACGAGCGCGTCGGCCAGCAACAGGGCGTCGTGCAGCGCGAGGTTCATGCCCTTCGCGGCGATCGGCGCGACGAGGTGCGCGGAGTCGCCCGCCAGGAACAGCCGCCCGTACGTCATCGGCTCCACGACGTAGCTGTGCATGTCGAGGACCCGCTTCTCGATCAGCGGACCCTCGGTGAGCGGAGGCGCTCCGGCGGCCGACAGTCTGGCGTGCAGCTCGGACCAGACGCGGTCGTGCGACCAGTTCTCCGGGTTCTCGCCGGGTGCCACCTCCAGGTAGTACCGGGTGACCTCGGGGCTGCGGGCCATATGGGCGCCGAACCCACGCGGGTGGACACCGAAGACGACGCAGTCGCTGGACGGCGGCGCCTCGGCGAGCAGCGCCAGCCAGCCGACCCCGTAGTCGAACCGGGCCACCGTGCCCCGGTCCGGGGTCACATGGGTGCGGGTCACTCCGCGCGCGCCGTCGCAGCCGGCGACGATCTCACAGTCGATCCGCCGGCGCTCACCCGTCCCCGGATCGGTGTAGAGCACCGCGGGCCGGTCGCCGTCGATGTCGTGCAGGGCCACGTCCCGCACCCCGAAACGGATGTCGCCGCCCTTCACATCGGCGTACTCGCGCACCAGGTCCGTCACCAGCAGCGGCTGCGGATAGACGAAGTGCCGGTCCCCGGACAGCGCGGCGTACCGGAAGCGGTGCCGCTCGCCGTCGATGCGGAACTCGCACTCGCTGTGCGCCTGCGCCCGCTCCACCAGCCGGTCGGCCAGCCCCCGTCGGCGCAGTGCCCGCACCGCCCACTCCTCGATGAATCCGGCGCGGGGCCGCTGTTCGACGAACTCCCGGCTCTCGGTCTCCAGGACCACACAGTCGACGGACGCGGCCCGAAGGATGTTGGCGACGGTGAGCCCGGCCGGTCCGGCACCGATGATGACGACGGGGACGCGCGGCGTCGGCGCGGATGTGGGGGAGGGGTTGATCATCTCGGCATTATGGCGGCGGTCCGACAGGCCCCCACACCCCCTGCGCAACCCTCTGACACGGCCCGCACAACCCCTCCGCCCCGGCCCGTGGCATGCCTGGACAGACCCTAGACACGCGCCACGAACTCCCAACTCCCGTGCGGTACCGCGTATACGACGAATCCAGGCTCCGAACGTACCCACTTGGCTCCGTCCGGCGACGTGACGGCCGACCGACCGGCCGCCGGTACATGCACCTCCGCCGTCGCCCCGACCGGCACCCCCACCGACAGCCGGGTCGTCCCGTCCACGACGGACCACGCGGCCGCCGCCCGGCCGCGCACCGTGTGCACCGAGGTACGGGCCCAGTTCACGCCCGTACGGCCGTCCGGGCGGACCGTGAAGGTGCGGTAGCCGGCGTCGCCGGGGCGCAGGCCCGCCACGTTCTCGTAGAGCCACTGCACCACGGTGCCAAGGAAGTAGTGGTCCCGGGAGCGGGAGTCGAGCGGCCACATCTCCCACATGGTGTCGGCGCCGTTGTCGAACCAGTACCCCCAGCCGGGGTAGGTGCGCTGGGTGGCGAGGGCGCGGGCCACCTCGGGATGCCCCTGGGCCGAGAGCTCACGCAGCAGCACGCTGGTGCCGAGGGCCCCCGTGTCGAGGTGGTTGCCGCGCCGTGAGATGTCGGCGAGGAGCGAGTCGACCACGCTCGCCCGGGCGCCGGGCGGGACGAGCCCGAAGGCCAGCGGGACGCAGTTGCTGGTCTGGCGGTAGTCGGGGTCCTTCGCCGTGCGGTAGTGGCCCTCCGGACCGAGGAACGCCGCGTTGAAGGCCTCCTTCAGCGCGGCGGCCGCCTCGCGGTAGCGGTCCGCCGCCTCGGTGTCGTGCAGCAGATCGGCGAGTTCCGCGGTGCCGGTGAGCGCGCGGTGCAGATAGGCGGTGGCGGTCAGGCGGGTGTCCTCGGGCGGGTTGCCGCCGTATCCCGGTGGCAGCCAGTCGCCGAGCGCTGTCACCGCGAGGCCGTCCTGGAGGCGCCCGATCTCCCAGTCCAGGTAGCGGGTGAGCGGCGCCCAGTGGTCACGGGCGAGCCGCTCGTCTCCGTACACGCGGTACATCTCCCGCAGCAGGAAGGGGTACACCGTCGTCCACTCGGGAGCGGGGGCCAGATCGTGGTAGCCCCAGCCACCGCTCGGCACGATCACCGGCAGCTGCCCTTTGGCGTTCTGACTGTCCCTCAGGTCGCCCAGCCACTTCGTCAGGAAGCGGTGCACACCGAAGGCGTACGCCATCACGGGCGCGCCGAGCTGTGCGTCGCCGGTCCAGCCGTTCTTCTCGTACACGGGAGTGTCCGTCGGTATGCCGTGGAGGTTGTTGAGGACGGTGCGGCGCATCGCCCGGTCCAGCTGCTCGTAGAACGGTTCGGAGCAGGCGAACGTGCTCGTCGACGCCACCCGTGTGTGCACGACCCGGCCGAGCACCTGCTCGGGCCCCGGCTTCGCGGGCAGCCCGCTGACCTGCACGTAACGGAAGCCCTTGTACGAGAACTTGGGCTCCCACACCTCGTCCGTACCGCCGCCCGCACACACGTACTCGTCCGTCTGGCAGCGGCCCGGCACCAGGTCGTTGCGGGCGATCACACCGCCGTCGGCGTTCAGTCGTTCCCCGTGGGCCAGCCGGACGGTCGTCCCCGCCTCGGCACGCACGGTCAGCCGGGTCCAGCCCGCGAGTGTCCGCCCCATGTCGACGACGTACACGCCCTGGCTCAACTCACTGATGTCCACCGGGCGTACGGTTTCAGCCACCTCGATCGGGTCGTGCTCCTGAGCGCGCAGGGTGCCCTTGGGCGCCGTCTGTCGCTGGGCCTCCTGCCAGGAGCGGTCGTCGAATCCGGCGCGCGTCCAGCCCAGGGGTGCCTTGCGGGCGTCGTAGGTCTCGCCCGCGTACAGCGAGTTGGAGAGTGTCGGTCCGTCGGTGATCCGCCAGGTGCCGTCGGTGGCGACGGTGGTGCGCGAGCCGTCCGGGTGGTCGATCTCCAACTGCGCCAGCAGCCGGGGTTCGCCGTGCCAGGGCGCTCGGTTCCAGTTCCACGCGGTGGGTGTGGTCAGGCCGAAGAAGCCGCGTCCGAGCGTGACCCCGATCGCGTTGGCACCGCGCCGGACGTGGTCCGTGACGTCGTGCACCGCGTAGAGCACCGTCTCCTCGTAGTCGGTGAAGCCGGGGTCGAGGACCTGACGGCCGACGCGGACGCCGTTGATCTCGGCCTCGTAGTACGCGAGTCCGCTGATGTGGAGCCGGGCGCGCACGACGTCCTTCGGGACGCTGAACGTCCGGCGCAGCAGGGGAGCGGGCTGTTCGGGGACGCCGATGGACACGCCGGTGCCCCAGGGGCCCTGTCCCCAGGGCGCGAGAACGGCGGCCCCCGACCAACCCGTGTCGTCGAAGTCGGGTCGCTGCCAGCCCTGTTGCTCTCCGTCGACGCAGCGCCAGCCGTCACCGGTGACGAGCTCGACCGTGTCGCCGGACGTGGTCTCCACGATCATGCGCAGCAGGAGCCCGCCCGGATTGGCGGAGCCGTTGTCGCGGTTGGTCGCGACGGCGGCGACCACGATCCGCCCGCCGCTAACCCCGCGTACCTGCTCGGTGACGTCGGCGAGATGTCCGGTGCGCCAGGCGTCCGTCTGCTGGGGCTGATGCAGGACCTGCTGTCCGTCGACGTAGAGCGTGAAGTCGTCGTCGGCCGTGGCCACCAGCCTCGCCCCGCGCACCTCGCTGCCGGTGGGGAGGGTGGTCGCGGTACGGAACCAACGGGGCCCGACGGGGGCGGAGCCGGTGGTCGAGCCGGGCGACCAGATCCAGGACGCCCCGTCGAAGCCGGGCGGCTCGGGCAGGGCCGCCGCCCCGATCCAGCACCCCTGCCAGCCGTCCTTCGGCAATGTCGTCTCCCACCAGCGCGGGGCGCTCCACGCCGTCGGGCGGCCTTCGCCGTCCCACGCCCTGACCTGCCAGTGGTAGCGGGTACGGGGGCGCAGCGCGGGCCCCGCGTAGGCGATGCCGACGCTGCGGTCCGACTCGACACGCCCCGAGTCCCAGACCAGGTGCCGTCCCTCGCGCAGGTCCTTCTCGGCGAGCGCCACCCGCACCCGGTACGCGGACTGTCGCGCGCCCCGTCCGGGAGCGGTCAACTCCCAGGTGAGTCTGGGGTGTTCGACCTCGGTACCGAGAAGCGTCTCGGCGTACTCGACGGTCGTGCGGTCGATGCGCAGCCCACCCTCGCGCGGAGTGCCGGCGCTCGCCCCGGGTGTCGCGGAGGCGGTGCGGGCGCCCCCGGACCCGAGTGCGACGGTGGCGCCCGCTCCGACGGCGGAGCCGCGCAGGAAGACGCGGCGGTTCCAATCCTTGGCCATGTGTCGCCCCTCGATGATGAAGCGATGATTGAAACGTTTCACTGCGGTGTCGACGATCCTATGCGCCAGGTCACTTCAGCCTCAAGGGTCCTGCACGCACCTCATGGGCAGCCTCATGGACAGACGGTGTCCGCCGACGGAAAGATGACAAATGCACGCAACACCGCTCGCTCCCGTCACCGCCCGAGCCGCCCGGAGGCCGCCTTCATGAGCGCCCGTCCCCTGCCCGTCAGCACCCCCGCCGCCCAGGGGGTGGACGCCGCGGGCATCCACGCCTTCCTCGACGCCGTCGAGGCGGCGCCGGACATCGAACCGCACAGCCTGATGATCCTGCGCCACGGGCACCTGGTGGCCTCCGGCTGGTGGGCGCCGTACACGCCCGACCGCCGCCATCTGCTCTACTCGCTCAGCAAGAGCTTCACCTCGACGGCCGCCGGATTCGCCGTCGCCGAAGGGCTGTTGCGCCTGGACGACCCCGTGATCTCGTACTTCCCCGAGTTCGAGGCCGACATCACCGACCCGCGCAGCCGCGCCATGCTCGTACGCCATGTGGCCGCCATGGCCAGCGGCCACCTCGAAGAGACCTACGCGACCTCGATCCGGCGCGACCGCGAGGAGATCGTACGGGGATTCCTGCTCTTCCCGCCCGACCGGGACCCCGGGACCGTCTTCGCCTACAACCAGCCCTGTACCTACACCCTCGCCGCGATCATCCAGCGCGTGGCCGGCCAGTCGTTGACGGAGTATCTGCGGCCCCGGCTGTTCGACCCGCTGGGCATCGGCGACACGGGCTGGCTGCAGCGGCCGCCCGGACGCGACCTCGGCTTCAGCGGGCTGCACGCCACGACGGACGCGATCGCCCGGCTCGGCCAGTTCTACCTGCAGGACGGCGTCTGGGAGGGGCGGCGGCTGCTTCCGTCCTCATGGATCGCGGAAGCGACCCGCGCGCACATCCCGACCGCGGACGGCACGCAAGAGGGCGAGCTGTCGGACTGGCAGCACGGATACGGTTTCCAGTTCTGGATGGGCCGGCACGGGTACCGGGGCGACGGCGCGTACGGGCAGTTCTGCATCGTCCTGCCCGAGCAGGACGCGGTGATCGCGACGACCGCGGCGACCGAGGACATGCAGGGGCTGCTGAACCTGGTGTGGCGCCACCTCCTCCCGGCGTTCGGCGCCGAACCGCTCCCGGGCGCGGCGGACGAGGGCGTGCGCCGCCGCCTCGCGCAGCTGGCCCTGCCACCCGTCGAGGCGAGCCCCGAGCCGCCGGCGCGGGGCGACGGCTGGAGGAGCGTCGTGTTCGCGCCGAAGGACGGTGAGTGCCCGCAGCAGCGGACCCTGACGGGCGTCACGGTCACCGCCGACGCGGACGGGAAGAGCTGGGACGTGTCACTCGCGGAGGACGACGAGCCCATCGAGCTGCGGCTCGGCACGGCCGGCTGGACCGTCGCCGCGGGCGGCCCGCCCGCGGCGGTGAGCGGAGGCTGGACGGACCAGGACACCCTGAGCCTCGACGTGCTGTTCCTGGAGACCCCGCACCGACTGACCGTGACCTGCTCGCTGCCGGACCGCACGTTCGCCGTGCGCTGGCACACGACACCGATCCACGGCGGCCGACTGCGTTCGCTCCGGGCGCCCGTGGGGGATCGGGTGCGGTAGCCGAGGCGGGGACGTTTCGACGGCGGGCGTCACGGGGCGCCATGGCGGCGGTGCCGCGCCGTGATCGCGCGGCTCGCGAGTGGCGGCCCGTACTCGCCGAAGGTGTCTCCGCCGTGTTCCGGTGCTGCTCCGCCGTGCCGCCGTGCCGCCGTGCTGCTCCGCCGTGCTGCTCCGTCGGCGCGGGCAGCGCGCTCGTTCCGGTGGCGTCGGCGCGGCGCGCGGCGGACGGCGAACTCGCCGAGCGTCCTGCTGTGGCCTGAAGTAGCGTGAGGTTACCGGCGCCCGTCCGTGGCCTGCCGAGGCTCGGTAGGGGCTCCCGTGCGGCCGCCGACCGACGACATCACCGCGGTGAAGCAGGCCGATCAGGTTCGCGAGCCGATCGGGTTCGCGTGTTGGTCCGCGTGCGACGCGCGCGTCTGTCACCAGCCGGCGTGACGACCTGCGGGCGGAGCGCTTCGAGATCAGACCGACTCTCCAAGGCAGGGATCCGGATGACTACCTATCGTGTCGCGCAGGTGACCACCCCCGGCGGTTCGTTCCAGGTCGTCGAGCGTGAGGTGTCGCAGCCGGGCCCCGGACACGTACGGGTCGTCGTCGACGCCTGCGGGGTGTGCCACAGCGACACCATGTTCGTCAACGCCGGCGTCCCCGGAGTGACCTTTCCGGTGGTCCCCGGGCATGAGGTCGCCGGGCGGATCGCGGAGCTGGGTGAGGGGACACAGGACCGGGGCTGGCAGGTGGGTGACCGGGTGGCGGTGGGCTGGTTCGGCGGCTCCTGCGGCCACTGCACGCCCTGCCGGCAGGGCGACTTCATCGTGTGCGTGAACCTGAAGGTCCCTGGATGGGCGTACGACGGTGGCTACGCCGAGACGGTGGTCGTACCCGTGGACGCGCTGGCCCGGATCCCCGACGCGCTGGCGGCCACCGACGCGGCGCCCCTGGCCTGCGCGGGCGTCACCGTGTACAACGGCATGCGGCACAGCGCGGCACGGCCGGGTGACCTGGTCGCCATACTCGGCATCGGCGGCCTGGGGCACCTGGGGGTGAAGTACGCGGCCGCGATGGGATTCGAGACCGTGGCCATCGCCCGTGGTGCCGACAAGGCCGACTTCGCCAAGCAGCTCGGCGCGCACCACTACATCGACAGCACGGCCGGGACTCCGGTCGCCGAGGCACTGCAGTCCCTCGGCGGCGCGCAGGTCGTCCTGGCCACCGCGTCGAACTCCGCCGCCATCACCGCGACCGTCGACGGACTGCGTGCCCGCGGTGAGCTGGTGGTCCTCGGCGTGGACGCGGAGCCGCTCGGTATCAGCCCGGTCCAGCTGCTGCTGGCGGGCAAGGCCGTCCGCGGCCACCCCAGCGGCACCTCGCAGGACATCCAGGACACCATGGAGTTCAGCGCCCTGCACGGCATCCGTCCGATGACCGAGGTCGTGACGTTGAACGAGACCGACGAGGCGTACCAGAAGATGCTCTCCGGCGCCGCCCGCTTCCGGATGGTGCTCACGATGAGCTGACCGAGCTGACGCGGCAGCCTCACGGGATCCTGCGCGAGGCTGCCCAACCAGCAGTCGGCATATATGTCAACTCCCGTTGTCTGTAGGGCAATTAATCGACCGCACATTGGTCCCGTCGTCGTGCGTGGCCTAGCATCAGGCTCATCTGATACCCCTGGGGGTATACCTCAAGGAATCCGAGGAGCCGTCCATGTCCTCCAGCCACTCCGCCTCCAGCCACTCCGCCTCCAGCCACTCCGCCTCCAGCCACTCCGCCTCCGGCGTCGCCCGTGACCGCTTCCAGGTGTTGATCGTCGGAGGTGGAACCGCGGGCATCACCGTCGCCGCCCGCCTACGGCGCGCCGGTGTCACCGGCATCGCGGTGCTCGAACCGGCCGACGTCCACTGGTATCAGCCGTTGTGGACCCTGGTGGGCGGCGGTCGGGCCCCACTCGGTGTCACCCGCCGTCCGGAGGCCGCGGTGATACCCCGGCAGGTGTGCTGGATCCGCGAGGCCGCCACCGCCGTCGACCCCGAGGCGCGGACCGTCACCACCGCCGCGCACCGTGTCATTGGTTACGACCACCTCGTGATGGCCCCCGGTCTCCGACTGGACTGGGGCGCGACCCCCGGCCTCGACGCCGCCGTCGGACACGGTGCCGTTTCCAGCAACTACGCTTTCCAGCACGCCCCGTACACCTGGGAACTCATCCGTGACCTGCGCTCGGGCACCGCTGTCTTCACCCAGCCGAGCGGACCGGTCAAATGCGGCGGCGCCCCGCAGAAGATCGCCTATCTGGCCGCCGATCACTGGCGCAGGCAGGGGGTCCTGGATCGCATCCGGGTGGTCCTTGTTCTGCCCGCCGACTCCATGTTCGGCGTACCGGTCTGGCGCCGTGCCCTCGAGCGCGTCGCCGACCGTTACGGGATCGAGGTCCGGCTGAACTCCGAGATGACCGCCGTCGACGGCACGGACCGCCGGCTGACCGTGGCCGACCATTCCACCGGCACCGAGGAGAGTCTCGCGTTCGACCTGCTCCATGCCGTACCGCCGCAGAGCGCCCCCGACTGGGTCGAGCGCGGCCCGCTGGCCGACCCCGCGAGTCCCTACGGCTACGTCGAAGTCGACAAGTACACCCTGCAACACCCGCGGCACCGCAATGTCTTCGCCCTCGGCGACGTGGCCAACCTGCCCACCTCCAAGACCGGTGCCGCCGTCCGCAAGCAGGCTCCCGTCGTGGTGGCGAACCTGCTGGCCGAGATCGACGGCGCGCGCCGTGAGCGGCGCCGCTACGACGGTTATACGTCGTGCCCGTTGGTCACGGCCCGCGACAAGGTGCTGCTCGCCGAGTTCGACTACGACCAGCGCCCCACCCCCAGCATCCCCCTGCTGGACACCACCAAGGAGCGCCGCGACATGTGGCTGCTCAAGCGGTACGGCCTGCCGGCCCTGTACTGGCACGGCATGCTCAAGGGCCTCGTCTAGGGCGCCGTCGGCGTCACGCGCGGTCGCTGACCGGTTGCCGCCGTCCCTGAAACACCACCGCGAACACCACCGCGAACACCACCGCGAACACCACCGCGAACGCCACCGCGAACATCACCGTGAATACCCTCGCGGATACCTCGCTGGATACCCCCCTGGGTATCTCTGTTACGGTGATTTCCCAGATACCCCCCGGGGTACTTTCATTCAGAAGGAGCCGAACCCGTGTTCTTCGTCGACACCCTGGAGTTCGAGGGCCTGGGCAACCGCAGCTACCTGGCCGGCGGGCCTGGCGAGGCAGTCGTGGTCGATCCCCCGCGGGACATCGATCAGGTCATCGCCGCGGCCGCCCGGCGAGGTGTGCGGATCGCGTACGTGGCCGAGACGCACCTGCACAACGACTACGTGAGCGGCGGGCTCGAACTGGCCCGGGTCACCGGTGCCCGCTATCTGGTCCCGGCCGCCGCCTCGGTGGCCTTCGCCCGCACCCCGGTCGTCGACGGCGACACCGTCACGGTCGACCGGGGCCTGGTCCTGAGGGCACTGGCCACCCCGGGCCACACCCCGCACCACACGGCCTATGTCCTGGAAGAGGACGGGCACGGGGTGGCCGCCTTCACCGGCGGATCACTGCTGATCGGTACGGTCGGGCGGCCGGACCTGGTCGAACCGCGGCTGACCGAGCAGTTGGCCCGCGCCCAGCACGCCTCGGCCCACCGTCTGGCCGAGGAGCTGGACGACGAGGTGCCGGTGCTGCCCACGCACGGGTTCGGCAGTTTCTGCTCCGGCTCCCAGGCCGAGGGGGACACCTCCACGATCGGGCGGGAACGCAGGACCAACGAAGCCCTGACCCGCGACGTGGACACCTTCGTCGCCGACCTACTCGCTGGTCTGGACGATGTCCCGGCGTACTACGCGCACATGGGCCCGGCGAACGCCGCGGGCCCGGCGCCCGTCGACCTCACCCCGCCACGCCCGGCCGACGCGGGACAGATCGCCCAGCGGCTGGCGGCCGGTGAATGGGTGGTCGACCTGCGTAACCGTGTCGCGTTCGCCCAGGGGCACGTCGCCGGCTCCCTCAACTTCGAGGGCGAGGGCAAGCCGGCCACCTACCTGGCCTGGCTGATCCCGTGGGGAAAGCCCGTCACGCTGCTCGCCGACACACCCGAGCGGATCGCCGCGGCGCAGCGGGAACTGGTCCGGGTCGGCATCGACCGGCCGGTCGCCGCCGCCACCGGCAGCCCGCGGGACTGGGTGCCCGGCGGAGTGGGGCTACGGTCCTTCCCGCGCGCCACCTTCGCCGACCTCGCCGCCCGCCGCGGCCGAGGAGAGGACGTGCTGGTGCTGGACGTGCGGCGCGACTCCGAGCGCGCGGGCGGCTTTATTGAGGGCTCGGTGCACATCCCCGTCCATGAGCTGCCCGGCCGTATCGGGGAGGTGCCCGCGGGGGAGGTGTGGGTGCACTGCGCGGGCGGGATGCGCGCCGCGATCGCCGCGTCCTTCCTGGACGCCACGGGACGCGCCGTGGTCGCCGTCGACGACGCCTTCGCCGCCGCCGCCGAGGCCGGACTGACGCTCACCCGGTCCGGTACGGACTGACGCTCATCAGGTCCGGTACGGACTGACGCTCACCCGGCCCCGTACGGACTGTCCCTCAGCGAGTCCCGCACGGACCGCCCCCGCCGCACCACCCCTTCGGAGTGATGAACCCATGTTCTTCCGCAGTCGCGTCTCCCGTCGCCTCGTCCCTGTCCAGGCCCACCGACGGACCGCCCTCGGCGAGGCCGTCCTGCTCGACGTCCGTGAAACCGCCGAGTGGGAGGCGGGGCACGCACCGGATGCGCTGCACCTGCCCCTGTCGCGGCTGGTGGCGGGGGAAGCCCTGCCACCCATCGCTCAGGGCAGGCCCGTCGTGGCGGTCTGCCGTTCCGGCCGGCGTTCCCGGCAGGCCGTCGAGATCCTGACCGGCCGCGGCGTGAAGGCCACCGATGTCACCGGCGGAATGGTCGCCTGGGCGCGGGACGGTCTGCCGGTGGCCGGCCCGGACGGAGACGACGGTGTCATAGCGTGAGCGCGTTCGTCCTGGCGCTCCTCGCGGGGGCCCTGGTCGGTCTCGCGCTGGGCGCGCTGGGCGGTGGAGGCAGCGTCCTCGCGGTGCCCGCCCTGATCTACCTGCTCGGTTTCACCCCGGCCGCGGCCACCACCGCGAGTCTGCTGATCGTCACCGCCACCTCGCTCACGGCCCTGTTCGGCCACGCCCGCGGCGGCCATGTGCGGTGGCGGGCAGGCAGCCTGTTCGCGGCCGCCGGGATCCTCCCGGCCGTGGTGGCAGGGGCGGCCTCGGCCCAGCTGCCACAGCCGCTGCTGATCGCCGCTTTCGCCGCCGTGGCGGCCCTGGCGGCCATCCGCATGCTGCGCCCCTCCCGGGCCGTGTCCCCTGCGGAGCCCAGCGCGGTGCGACCTGCCAAGGCCCTCGGCACCGGAGCCGGGCTGGGCGCGCTGACCGGACTGCTGGGGGTGGGCGGCGGTTTCCTCGCCGTGCCGGCCCTGGTCACCGTCCTGGCCTTCGAGATGCAGGCCGCCATCGGCACCAGCCTGCTGATCATCTCGGTCAACTCGCTGGCCTCGCTGCTCACCCGCGGTGCCACGACGTCAGGCCTGGACTGGACCTTGATCGCCCCCTTCACCGGGACCGCGATCCTGGGTGCCTGGGACGGCAAACGCCTCGGCGGCAAGGTCTCCGGGCCCATGCTTCAGCGCGTCTTCGCCGTGGTCCTGTTGGCGGTGGCCGCGTTCATGCTCGTCGATGCCCTGACCTGACCTGACCTGACCTGACCTGACCCGGGCCGGCCCCGCGCCCTGCGCAGCCGGTTGACCACCGTCTTCAGTTCCTCGGCTGCCATCGCCAGTTCCACAAGCACTCCCCGCATATACCCCCATGGGTATCCCGTCCGTGGGCCTGAAGCACCAGAAAGAGAAGGAAATTCCCGTGACCCCCACTTCCCTCGCCCCGGACCAGGCCCACGCCCGGCTCCACGAACTGACCGTCATCGACGTGCGTACCTCCGGCGAGTACGCCTCGGGCCACATAGCGGGCGCCCACAACATCCCCCTGGACCACCTGGACACGGCCCTGCCCGTGCTGAAGTCCGCCGCCGGGCGTGGTGAGCTCCTCGTGGTGTGTGCCTCCGGCGCCCGCTCGGCCCAGGCCTGCGCCACCCTCGCCGCACACGGCATCCCCGCCGCCACCCTCACCGGTGGCACCACCGCCTGGAGCCGGCACGGACACGACCTGCACCGTTCCGCCGACGCCCGCGCCGTCTGGCCCATGGACCGTCAGGTCCGCTTCGTCGCCGGGTCCCTGGTCCTCACCGGACTCGCCGTCGGGCAACGGTGGGCAACGGCCCGCTGGTTGTCCGTCGGCGTCGCCGGAGGTCTGGTGCACTCCGCTGTCAGCGGCAGCTGCGCCATGGCCCGAGTCCTGGCCAGGCTCCCGCTCAACCAGCCCCGCGCCACCGACCTCGACGCCACCCTCGCCGTACTGGCCGACTCCGACGACCTGACCGCATCAGGACAGTAGTAGTCGAAAGACGGTGCCGCCGCGATCATCTCCGATCGCCAGACGTCAGCCTCGGAGATACTCCCGTCGGCGCCTCGGTCGTCCGCATACGGTGCGGTCACGCGGCGGGACGGGCATCGCCGATCCCGCCGCACAGCCGACAACCGAAGGGGAGGCGCTATGGCGAGTGTGGAAGTGTCGCTGAAGGAAATGATGACCGCGGTCGAGGGAGCGTTGGGGGCGGCCGTCGTCGACTACACCAGCGGCATGGCGCTGGGCACACTGGGCGGAGGCAAGGACCTCGACCTCACGATCGCTGCCGCGGGCAACACGGATGTCGTACGCGCGAAGGTGCGCACCATGGAACAGCTGGGTCTCAAGAGCCGGATCGAAGACATCCTGATCACTCTCGAATCGCAGTACCACCTCATCCGACCGGCCACCGGACGCTCCGGCAACGGTCTGTTCCTCTACCTCGTGCTCGACAAGGCGCGTTCGAACCTGGCGATGGCCCGCCACCAACTCAAGCGCGTCGAGGAGCAGCTGGAAGTCTAGGTCGGCCGGATCCTCGGGCCGAAGTGCGCCCATGATGTGAAGACTTCTTCAAGTCACCACATCAGCATGATCCCAACAAGCGGATGCGCGCGGCCGTGAGCGAGAAGGATCGGTAGCGACGGACACATCCTGCGGCGGCGCCTTCCGGGCGTCGCCGCACCAGGTGAAGACCATCCCCACGTGGCAGGGAGCGAGCACCGATGCGGGTCCCCCTCTACCAGGCCAAGGCAGAGTTCTTCCGCATGCTGGGACACCCCGTGCGCATCAGGGTCCTCGAACTGCTGCAGCACGGGCCCGTCCCGGTACGCGACCTGCTCGCCGACATCGACATCGAGCCGTCCAGCCTGTCGCAGCAGCTGGCCGTCCTGCGTCGTTCCGGCATTGTGGTGTCCATCCGCGAGGGTTCCACGGTCAGCTACGCGCTGGCCGGCGGCGACGTCGCGGAACTCCTGCGCGCGGCCCGCCGCATCCTCACGGAGCTGCTGGCAGGGCAGAACGAACTGCTGGTCGAACTGCGGCAGAACGACACGTCGCTGCCACCGGTGTCTTCCAGCGGCTGACCCAGTGAGGGGCCGTGGGCCGCACCGCGCGCCGTGGGCCTGCCCACGGGGGACGACCAAGTCCTGCGTAGGGCCCGCAGCTCAAAACCCGGCGTCGCGGGACGCGCTGCCGTGTGCGGCGACAGGGCCACACACCGCTCCGTCACCCTTTCGCGGGCGGCACACCGACCAGTTTGGCCAGGAACCGGTCGACCTGCTCCTCCAACGGAGGCCAGGGCAGCTCGGGTTGGTTGACGCGCAGCGACACCGCGCCATGGACGGCCGTCCGCAGATCCAGGGATACGGTCTCGGCGTCGCCCCGCGGCGCCAGTCCGGCGTCCATGCAGCGGCGGATCGCCGCGGTCGTGCGCTCGGCCATCTCCTCCTTGAAGGACATGTCCGTGCGCCGGTTGAGCGTGCTCTCGTGCAGCACCTTGTACAGCCCCGGGTGCTCGCGGGACCACGCGCCGAGCAGCGCCGTGCGGGCGCGCAGCGCGGCCACCGGGTCGGTGGCGCCGGACTCCGCCTCGTCCACGGCGCGCAGCAGGTCCGTGTGGCAGCGCTCCAGCGTGGCCAGCACCAGTGCGTCGCGGTCGGCGAAGTGGATGTAGACGGATGTCGCGGCGATGCCGACCTCACGAGCGACGGCGCGCAGCGACAGCGCCTCGTCGTCGGCGAGTTCGTCCAGCAGACGCAAGGCCGCGTCGACGATCTCGGCGCGCAGCCGCTCGCCCTGGCCTCGCGGGTTGCGGCCGCGCGAGGTGGTCCGGGCGGTCTTCCGGGCCGGGGGGGTGGTCGCGTCCATGGTTCGGCATTGTATGGGACGGCTTGTAGGGCTACGGTTGTAGCGCTACAGGCGTTCACATAGGGAGTCGCCATGACATTGCCGACCCAGAGCACGATCGTCGAGCTGGACCCGGTGTTCGCGGAGATGGCCGCCGCGAGCTTTCGACTCGCCGGAGCGGGCCCGGAACTGACGCCACGTGAGCGCATCCTGCTCAGCCTCGTCGCCGACGTGTGCGAACAGGTCCTCGGAATGCCGTACGAACTGCATGTGCGAGCCGCCCTGGACCAGGGCATCGACGCCGACGACCTGCGTGAACTGCTCCGCTTCATCGCCTACGACAGCGGGTACCCGGCGGCGCTGGCCGCTCTCGAGCGGCTGGCCGAGATCGAGCGCGAGCACGGCCTGCCCGGACCGACCGGTCAGGGCCACGAGGTGAACGCGGACGGCACCGGCAGCCCGCTTCCCGTCGCGATGCGTGCCCAGGTGCAAGCCCTGGACCCGGGGCTGGCCGACTACATGGACCTGCAGTCACGCATGCGGGCGGGCATGTCCCGCATCAGCGTCCGCGAGCGTGCGTTCGCCACGATGACGGTGGACGTCCTCTACCAGACCCTCCAGGAAAGCTTCCGCGCCCACGTCGGCCGCGCCCTCGGCGCGGGGGCGACACCGGCTGAGGTCCGCGCCGCCGTCCGCGTCACCGCGACGTTCGGAATGACACGAACCTGGCGCGCCTTGAACGTCCTCGACGTGCTGCTCGCCGAGCGGGAGGGACGGGACGGGAGTGACTGAGTGGGAGGTCTCCGTCGACCCCACCGTCACACGGTGTTCGTGCAGCCGGAACCGGTCTCCGACGGCCTCGGTTTCAGGAGGAAGAAGCTGCTGGCGGCGTGCACCACAAGCGCAACGGGCAGGGCAAGGAGAAGGGTCCACGGCACCGCGCCGACCGCGGCCAGGAGGCAGATGACCGGAACGGCGAGGAGAGTGGGGAACGTGGAGGCCAGGGCCATGCGCATACGACTTCGGGGGTTCATGGACAGACTCCTTTGGTAAATGAAGATGCCAGGGGGACCACGGCACGTGCCCGTCAGGCGGGGTTGTTGCGAGCGCGGTCCAAGTAGTCGGCGAGCTTTCGCCAGTCGTCAGCCGGAGCACCGGAATCTCCGGACATGGCGGCTGGATCGTCATGCCAGGCAGCCCTTACACCAGCGGAAATACCGGCATCACCGCCAGTGAACAACGCGCTCAGCTCATCCATGCGGGCCACCAGTCGGCGGACCTTCTGGTCAGCGGGAGGAGTTCCAGCCGCACGGAGCCGTTCGGCCCTGCGGTACAGCTCGGGCCACTCGACCTCAAGCAGGTAATGCGTCGCGGGTCCCAGGGCGGCGGCACGAGTCCGCATGACGTGAATCTGGTCGGCATCCAGGTGGCGGCCCAGCGTGTGCTCGCCCTCCGGACCGGTGCCGCCGATCGCCCGCAGCGCATCGAGCAGAGCCGAGACTGTGGGGGCCTGGTCGGCCGACAGCTCGTCACCAAGCCGCACGAGCCGCTCCCGCAGGACACCGAGCGCAGCGATAGACGCCTCCACACCGGCCAAGTGGTCCCGGACCAACCGCGCCGGGTCGACCCCGGCATCGAGGCAGAGGGCGACGGTGTCCAGAGCCAGCCCCAGACTACGGAGCGCCAGCACCTGATACAGACGGACGAGGTCTTCCTCGGTGTATTCCCTGTGTCCTCCCGTGGTGCGCTGTGAGGGGCTGAGCAGACCGATGGTGTCCCAGTGGTGCAGCGTGCGCACGGTCAGCCCGCTGGCCTCGGCGAGCCGGCCTACCTTCCAGGTCGCAGAAGTAGTCATGAAGCAACGATGCATCCTCACACCGCGTGAGGTTCAAGCCGTGACAGCGACCGACACTGCTTCTCAAACGCAGACGTAGGGCTTCGGGTCGGTGTTCCAAGCGGCGATCCCGTTGCGGATGTTCCTGCTCCAGGGCTTGGACGGACCTGTGGATCGGACTGGTCGGCGCCGCTGTGCAGGTCCTCTGGCGGCAGTGCTTCGGCGGCGAGTACGGCGTGGTGCACAGGCGGGACCGTGCGAAGCTCGGCCAGGCCCGCCTGGTCCGGGGCCATCGGCGTTTCGCCGCCTGTGACTTCGCGCGATGGATGGCCAGGGGCGCGCGACGACGTCCGGCGGTCCACGCGGTCTGGACCCAGCCGGCCGTGCGCATTGTGGCGACTTTCTGGCTGAGTGCCGAATGGGTGCGGTGGACCGACTCAGCCACTTCGGTGATGGTCATGGGTCCGCAGGCATGGAGCCGGAGCCGGAGCAGTTCCATGACGAAGCCTTATTTGAGCCTGTCGATCTGTTGCTCGGAGTAGATCCGGGCGATATCGGCGTCCATCGACGCTTGGAGCAGGCGCAAGGGCCGCCAGAGGCTCTGCCAGTTGCGGCCCCGCTTTCGTACGACGCCCGATGAACTCGCACCTCACGAAGCCACATAGCGGATGTGCGGGTGGTGGTGTCGCGCCGGGCGCCCAAGCGTGTCTGAGGATCACGTTGCCCGGATACGGCAAGGACCAGTGACCTCCGGCTGCCAGTCGATCTCCTTGTCTGGTTGATCGCGGCTGGAAGAGACTGATGTCCTTTCGGTGGGGAACGGCGGGGGGACCAGCGATGACCACGACGAGAATCGACACCGTCCGGGGTGCGGACGGACCGCCGCCCCCGCCGAGGGCCGGCCGCAACCGACTGGTGGGTGCGGCGCTGATCGTTCTGTCCCTGGCCGCTGCGCTCACCTGCTTTTTCGTCTTCACCATCTGGCTGCCCAACGATCGCACTCTGTACCGGGAGTACAAGGCGGCCGAGGCGTGCCCCGCCCGCAGGGTGATACCGAGGTCGGAGGACTGCCTACGGAAGGTCACCTTCACCGTCGAGGGCACCCGGAAGACCACCAAGAACATGCGGGCGACCCTGCTCGGCCCGGAACCCTTCCCGAGGATGGTCGTGCCGTTCGGCGACCGGGGGCCGGTGTTGAGCGGGCTTCAACAGGGGGACCGGGTCTCGGGTACCGTGTGGCGCGGCGTAGTCGTGGTGGTCGCCGAGGGGGACGTCCGGCAGAATTCCGCCGACGCGCCTCGCGACGAACCCCAGATGACAGCTGCCGTCGGCACGTTCGCGGGGCTGCTGGCGGCGTTGGCGCTGATGTTCGGTGCGATGCATCTGGCCAGGCCGCGCGACCCCGGACTCTTCACCTGGCGCCCGTACGGCAAGTGGCTGCTCATCGTCACGGGGGCCACCTGCACCGTCGTGGGTCTGTCCACCGTGTGGACGGGCCTTCCGTGGTTGCTCGTGCCCACGGTCTGCGGGGCGGTCGTCGCAGGTACGGCGTGGTTCCTCCACCGAGACCTGCGGCTCGGACGGGTCGGCCGGTAGAACGGGCATGACATTGCGAAGGGGGCGGCCCGCGCGGTGGGCGACCCGTGGTCTTCTTGAGTACGGGCATGAACTGCGGCTGTCCGCGGCCTGCCCCTCAGCCAGGACGAACGTTGTCGCTCCTCCCACTCGGGAGCGGGAGTCGCGTTCGGTGAGTTCGCGGTGAGCCAGAACAAGCAGGTCGTCCGACAGGCGGGTTTGGCCGGCGTCAATCACCTCGAGCACGGCCCAACCGGGCCCGCGTTCTGGCGCTTCGGCCGTGAGGACCGACAGAACCTCTGGGACGTGACCGGCAACCCCCGCCGGGATGTATGACTCACGAGGGCCGCCTACGTGTTCGCGGGTCGGCGACTGGGCCGCGGCCAACAACGTCGAACTCGCCTGCACACCGACCAGCAGCTCGTGGCTGAGCCGCATCGAAGCCCAGCGCACCGCCCTGCGCCGCTTCACGTTGGACGGCACCGACCACAGCAGCCACAAAGAACAGGGCAGCATGATTCGCTGCTACATCATCCGGCGGAACAAGCACGCCGCCGATATTCGCTTGCACACCATCGTCACTCGGGTCAACGTCGCCTGACACCTGACGAAGGCAGAGAAGATGACCACGCAGACCCACCACGTCGACCACGAACTCATCCAGGCCGCGGCGCACATCGCTCGCACTCGCTGTCGAGGCGACAACCACACCATGGCAGCCGCAGCCCGCGCCCAGGACGGCCGGATCGTGACCGCGGTGAACGCCTACCACTTCACGGGAGGACCCTGCGCCGAGCTGGTCCTCATCGGCGCGGCAGCCGCCCAGGGCGCCTACGAGCTGGACACGATCGTCGCCGTGGGCGACCGCGACCGGGGTGTTGTTCCCCCGTGCGGCCGGTGCCGTCAGGTCCTCCTCGACTACTTCCCCTCCCTCAAGGTCATCGTCGGTGAAGGGGACCGCATCCGAACCGTCCGTGTCACCGACTTGCTCCCCGAAAGCTACATCTGGGCCGACCACCAGCTCGACGCCGAGTAAGCCGCGCCACTCAGCACGAGCTGGTACCGCCGGCCGACAACAGGGCGAACGTTGCCTGGTGCGGCACCGGCTGGCGGATCCCAGTGATGAGCTGATCAGGCAGTGGCCGCCGCTCCGCAGCGCACCCCGGTGCTGGGCTGCCTGTTCGGCCGCAGCAGTGCCGCTACCACCGAAGTCGTGGGACCGGCCGGTGTACTTGGTGCCGTCCCCGTCCCGTACTGCTGTACGCCGGCTGGGCCCGCACGATCACGTTCGGGCCGGGGCGTCACGGACCGCGGTCAGGTGGCGAGGCCGGGGACTCCTGCGGATGCTCAGCCTGCCACTGCCTTCTGCTGCGGCTCGGCGGGAGCGGGCTCCGAGGCGGCCACGGTGGTGTAGAAGACCGACGAGCCCTGCTTGGTGCGGTGGGCATGGCTCTTGGCGACCAGCCCTTCGAGGGTGGTGCGCACGACCGTGGTCTTCACGCTGCGGTCGGGGTGGGCCTGCGTGAGCGCGGTAGTGATCTCGGCGGCGGAACGCGGCTCGCTCTGCTGCTCCAGGTGGCCGCGGATCAGCTCGACGAGGGTCGGCTTGGCGGCTGTCTCGGACGCCTTCACGGACGCCTTCACGGACGAAGCCTTGGCAGCGGGCTTCTTGGCAGTCGTCTTCTTCGGCTTGCTCTGCTTGGGTTCGGCGGAGGCCTGGTGAGGCACGGACGGCGCGGCTGCCTCAGCGGCGGGGGCCGCAGTGCCGAGAGCCTGCTGCATGTTCACCAGCACGGTGTGGTCTTGCCGCAGGGCACGCAACTGCTCCTGCAGGGCCTCGATCTCCTGACCGACACGGTCCTGCTCCTTGGTATTGCGCTCAAGGTCGCCCGTCACCTGGGCGATGTACTGTGAGGCCAGTTCTGTGGAGTGGGTCTGGCTTTCAGACATGACATGGGCCTTTCTGTAGTCCGCGGGCATGGCGGTCAAGGCAGGAGCCATGTGCGCGAACGGATGGAGGTGGGTGTCCCGTCTGAGATGACCGGATCACCCGCAGGACACAACTGCCGCAGCATGCGGCAGTCTAGAGATAGTACGCACGAGGGCAACCAGATGTTCCTGTCGTGTGATGCCTCACTCTCCTTTGCAGGGTGAGCAGTCGGCAGCGGCGGAGCATGTGACGCAGCTGCCGACCGGTGTGCTGTCACTGCTGAACCGCCGCGTGGCCCACCCTGACCTGGAGAGACAGGCGCCGGGCGACTTCGTCGACATCTCGGCAGTAGCGCTGGCAGTCGGCGAGCGCGAAGTCACCAGTCGGTCCAGGAATTCCTCGAATTGGTGGGGTGAATGGTCACACAGATGTGCGAGAACCTCCATGTCGGTACTGCCGGCCTCGCCCGATGTGCAGGTGGCCGGGACCACTGCGGTCAGTTGCACACGCGTGCTCGCACACGACGTCCCCGTCTCAGAGTGAAGACTGCGGCATCAACCAGTTGTGGCCGCACAGGCGCATGCCGCGGAGCAGACCGTCGGGCGGCGGGGGAGGAGAAGCGGGGCAGCGCGGCGGCGAGACAGGTGAACATTTCTCGCACACGCCGCTGCTCGTCCGGCCCGTACGGCCGCTCGCTGCACCCGGGATCCGGCCTGTTGGAGGCGGACTTCGGGCGGGCGGTGCTCAGCGGCGCGGAGGGCACGACGGCGGTGTGGCTCGTGGCGGAGGCACCTCCAGGCGCGGATTGAAGGGGAGAGTGACGAGCCCATACGGCTTTCCCAACTCGCACATCGACGACACCCACAGCGACCACCTGCCCCGTCGGATGATGGAGTGACGATCTTTCCGCCCGACCCCGACCCCGACCTCACCGCGCTGCGCCGAGCGTGACGGTCGCGAGGCTGAGGAACGAGCGCGGATGGACCTTCGACGAACTCGCCGGCCGCAGCGGCCTCCCAGGCCCGCGCCACCGTCACTGTCACCGCTGCCCGCAGCCCGTCCTGCCCCCCGCTGGTTCCATCAGGTCGAAGCATTGGGATCGAAAACGTGGTGGCCAACGGCGAGTTGGTGATCATGCGGCTCGCACCCGCGCCTGCGCGGAGCGGGTCTCGTCTCCTGCCTGCGGGAGGACGTAGGGCCGCTGACGTGAGGCCTACGCAACGACCTCGCCGCCCCGAATCGCTGGTCGCGGTGGCGCCGCGTCGAACCGCGGCAAGGCCGACAAAGACCCGGCGGAGTGGCTGCCGAGCCCCGAAGTGCCGTGCCGCTGTCCGTCGGAGTGGGGCGGCGCCAGAAACGATGGGGTCTGACCGCCGACGCCGACGACGCAGCTGTGCCGACCCAGCTCGTCGAGGCCTGCCTGACCCAACCGTCGATTGCCAGACCGCCCCCTGAACCACACGCTCCGCCGAAAACACGCGGTTCGCGAGGGAACGCGCCCGGACACGCTGCGGCCGCCTCGGCGCCGAGGACGGCCTGGGCCCTCTCAGGCGGTGAAGCGGCTCTGGATGTCCGGGCGCTCGGCGAGGTGCTGGGGATAGCCAGGGCCGAGGCACGGGTGGGTGTCGTCGGCTGTCATCGGTTCCTCGCAGGAGGCGCAAACGACCTCGGCGTCGCTCTGGTGACCGCAGCGGTCATGGTGGAAGACCACCGGCGGTCCCTGCTCGCCGCTGAGCCAGCGGGTGCCCCACGCGTTCATGGCAGCCAACACGCCGAAGAAGTCGCGCCCCTTGTCCGTGAGTACATAGTCGTAGCGCACTGGCTTGTGCTGGTAGGCCTTCTTCTCCATGAGGCCCTCATCGACGAGGCGGCGCAGACGGTCGGTCAGGGTGTTGCGAGCGATGCCGAGCTCCTGCTGGAACGCGTCGAACCGCTTGATCCCGTAGAAGGCCTCCCGCAGGACCAGCGGCGTCCACCAGTCCCCGAGCATGTCCATGGAGCGCGCGACTGAGCGCGACCAGTTCGCGAAAGAGGTCCGCCTCATGACCTCAGCATCGAGCGCCACATCGATGGCGACCAGCCGTCGTCGTGCCGGGCCGGGTCCGGCTCGAGCGTCGACCCGACGGGCGGCGTCATCGAGCGCTCGGGTTACCGGCCGGGCTCGCGCTCCAGGGCGCGGACCAGGTCGAGGGCCCGGCCCAGGGCGGTGAGCCGGGCATCCAGCGTCTCGCCGGCGGGGTAGAGGCGAACGGTGTCGACACCGGCGTCGCGCCACACCCGCAGCCGGTCCCGCACCATGTCCTCGGTGCCGATGAGCGTGGTGCCCAGCATCATCTCGTCGGTGACCAGTTCGGCCGCGCCGTCCCGGTCGCCGGCCTGCCAGCGCTCGCGGACCTCGGCGGCGACGTCGGCCCAGCCCTGGCGGCTGTATGCGTTGTTGTAGAAGTTGGTGCTCGCGGAGCCCATGCCGCCCAGGTTGAAGGCCAGTTCGTTCTTCCGGCCGGCCACCATCGTCCGCAGTGCGTCCTCGTCCTCGGCGAAGGCCACCTCGGCGCCCTGACAGATGTCGAAGTCCGCGCGTGAGCGGCCGGAAGCGGTGAGGCCCGAATCCAGGTGGTCGAAGTAGGCCTCTTTGGCGCCCTCGGGCACGAAGCCGGTGCCGAGCCAGCCGTCGGCGATCTCGCCGGTCATTTGCAGCATCTTGGGCGAGAGCGTCGCCAGGTAGATCGGGATGTCGTGCTCGGCGCGCGGCGAGATACCCCAGCGGCGACGGTGCCTCGGATCCCCATGCCTCCGCCACCCAGCAGATGTTCAGGCCCAGCTTCTCCGCCTCGATGACGAAGTCCACCGTCTCCGGCCAACTGCCCACGGATACCTCGATCGTGGTCGACGTACGCGTCACACACTCGCCTTTCCGGACTTCTCCGCAAGCATCTTGATCGCCGTGAGAGTGACGCCGATGTTGGTCTCGAACTCCCGCATTCGCACGAAGACGATCTTCTGTTCCTTCTCCGGCATGCGGTCAATGGCAAACGAAAGACCGGAGCGGCCCGGTCCCAGCTGCATCCACTGCCGCAGCAGCGTCCCGCCGTCCTTGGGGTCGAGGGTGAATCGCCAGATCGCCGAAGGCTGCTCGGGGTCCTCAACCGCCCAGGCGAACACCCTGGGCGGCTCGTACTCCACAACGTGGGAGGTGGTGGCCCACTCACCCAGCGCCTCGTGGCTGCTCCGGCCCACAAAGCGGACCCCCGGCGCGGGTTGTGTCGCCCCGTCCAGCCACTCCACCGACTGCAACTCCGCGCTCAGGCTCGGCATCAGCTCGATGTCGGTCACCAGCCCCCACACCCGTTCCGGCGGGGCGGCGATCCAGATCGGTACCTCGACCGTCGGCTTGTCCGCGTAGCGTGCGCCCGTCCATTCCATGGCCCGGCGGCCTCCTCATTCGGTAGTGAAGATCCCCGTAGGGTAGGGGTCTGAACGGCGCATGCCGCTCGCCGCGATGTGACAGCCAGTAAGGCCGATGTCAGGACGGATCCGCCGATCCGAGGAGGCGGTCGGCGAGTACGTCGAGCCGGTGGGCCGGCGAGCCTAGTAGTGAGCGCCGCGCTCGGGCGCGCCTGAGCAGTACGTGGGACCGGTGCTCCCAGGTGAAGTCGATGCCCCCATGGGTCTGCAGGGCGTCGGCCGTCACTGCCTCGACCGCGGTACGAGCCGCCACGTCGGCGTCAGCACGCTTGCCGTCGATGGCGTGGGCCGCCTCTCGGACGAGCATCCAGGCGGCGTCGAGCTGGACGGACCGGTCGGCGAGTACGTGCTTGATGGCCTGGAACGATCCGATCGGCCGGCCGAACTGCCGACGCTGCCCGGCATACTCAACGGCGCCTTCCAGTGCGCGTCGCCCGGTGCCGATGAGCTCGGCTGCCAGCACGGTGAGCAGGCGGGCGACCGTATGTGCGCCGAGGGGTCCGAGCGGTAGGGCGGGCGCGCCGGTCAGCCGCAGGCTCGCCATCGGCTCGGTGACGTCCAGCGACTCCACGGAGGTCCGCACGGTGGTCGGTTCGGCGAGTTCCACGAGGACCGGCCGCGCCGGGGCGCCGACCTCGTCGGCGAAAGCCAGGAGGTCTGCCTGCCGGAGTTCCCGTTCGCTGAACTCGGCACCGATGACACCGACCGCCCTGCCGTCATCGACACTTCCCATCGCGGCCACACCTGCGGTCAGTTGACCGCCGCGATGACGTGGCCGTCATCTTCACCCCCAACTGCCCGGAGTAGCCCGCACTGCCCGGAGTACCCCGCGGTCTTCCATGGTGTGCTGAGCGTCGGCGCCGTCTGCTCACCGGCGGTTCAGTTCGCTGACGGTACGTCTCGGTCTCCATCGACGTGACCGCATGGATCGGTGAGCAGACCGGTAATCGGACGCCCCACGGAGCATGACAGCGCCGGCCGCCGACTTGGCCGGGGGTTCGGGCTGCGGCGAGGCCGTCCAGCCGCGAGGGGTTCGCGCTGGAACTCGGCGAGGGCGGAGAGCGTGCCGAACATCGCGCGGCCCCACCGCGGCGGTGTCGATGCCCTGCTCGATGACCTACAGGTCCATCCCGCGCTCGAGCGGCTCGCTACGGGGGTGACCAGGGCAGACCTGGCCGGGGCGAACGATCGGACTCCCGCTTCCTGACCGCACGTGGATCTTCGCCTTTCCGGAGGCTGTCTGAGAGCGCCTTGCGCCGAGCTCCGGCATCGCGATTTGTTGACCGATCGGACCACATCATGTTTCGATAGTGGTCCAATCGGTCAACAAACCCGGTGGAGGATTCCGATGCACCAGACTCAGACTCAGACGGAGCGGAACAAGGCCGTCATCCTCGAGTTCCTGACGACCGCGTTCAGCTCCAAGGACTTCACCGCGCTGGACCGGTACCTGCACCCGGACTACGTGCAGCACAACCCGTTCATCCCGGCGGCCAAGGCCGGGCTGCGTGGGTTCATCGCCGGCCTGCCCGACGCCACCCGCTACGAGCCGGGAGCGATCATCGCCGAGGGGGACCTGGTCATGGTCCACGGCCGGTACTCCGGCGGACTCGACAAGCCCCTCATCGGGATCGACATCTTCCGTTTCGAAGACGGCCTGGTGGTGGAGCACTGGGACGTCCTGCAGGACGAGGTGGCCGCGCGGGACACCGTCGCGGGCAACCCCATGTTCACCAACCCTCAGGCCGGCCAGGCCGACCGGCAGGCCTGACTCGGAGGCGTGACGCCTCGGGTACGTACTCCGAGTCGGCGCCCGACGTACACCCGACACCGACCCCGGCGAGACCCCGCCGACCCCACGGCACGCCAACCTGGTGCCGGGGCACGGTGTCCACGCCGCTTCTCGCGGCCACTCCCGCCGCATACGCGCCGAACGCGCGCCACAGGCGAACGCCGCAGGAACATTGACACGCAAGCAGCGTCACTCACCACGGAGGCCCACCCATGGCGAACCTATTGGATCTTGTTCTTGAGGCCCACGGCGGCCTCCGGCGGTGGCAAGAAGCAAGAACCATCCACGCCAAGGGGTCCATGGGCGGGCTCCTGTGGACCCTCCGCGGCCGGCAGGGAATCCTCGCCACGGCCGACATGACCGTTGACGTGCAGCGGCAGCGCGTGGTCTTCGAGGGCTTCACCGGCCCGGAGCTGCGCGGCGTATTCACGCCCGGCCGAGTCGCGGTCGAGGGGCGGGACGGCGAGGTCGTGGCCGAGCGGACCTCCCCACGGGAAGCCTTCGCCGGCCACGGCCCGGACACCCCCTGGGACCAGCTCCATGTGCTGTACTTCGCGGGCTACGCCATGTGGAACTACCTCACGGCTCCCTACCTGCTGACGCGCCCCGGCGTTGTGGTGGAGGAGCTGGAGCCCTGGCAGGAAGTCGGCGAGAACTGGCGACGGCTGCGCGCGACCTTCCCTGACACTCTCGCAACGCATGCCAGAGAGCAGATCTTCTACTACGACACCACCGGGCTGCTGCGCCGTCATGACTACGCGGCCGACGTACTCGGCGGCGCGCCGGCTGCGCATCTGTGCCAGAAGCACGCAACGGTGTCGGGACTGGTCTTCCCGACTCACCGGTACGTCCTGCCCATGCAGGAGGATGCGCGGGTTCTGCCCGAGCCGGTCCTCGTCACCATCGATCTCACCGAGATCTCTGTTGCCTGACCACGACACGAGTACACCCCCGCGTCGGCGTCGCCCAAGCGGGTAGCCGTTCATCGCCGGCCTGACTTCCTTCACCTCTGCACCTGTGATCCACGTCCGCCCGCCGACCTTGAAGCTCAGAAATTTGCGTCAGGGCATGTGGGTGCTAAGCTCACTTAAAGCGCATGCTCGTGCGTTAAGTTTCGGGTCGGGATGGTCCGGATGTCGTGATCGGCAAGGTGACGGAGAGCCGCACCTTACGTGGCCACATCCCGAGAAGCCACCGAATCCGGGCCACGGGAGCGACTGGCACTGACTGCTGACCCACCGCACTCAACAGCGTCGGCGCTCTGCCCGCCGCGCCTCGCCTGCCGGCCACGCAAGCGCTCGCGCCGGGCGTTCGTTCAATGAGCGAGTGCAGGCCGTGGTACAGGAATCCGCACGGCCTCCCATGGTTCCCGATCGCCACCGGCCAACTGGCGCGCCCGGGCGGCCCACTGGACACTCTCGCCAAGGAGCTCGGCGCGAGCCCCTCCCAGCTGGCCCTGGCCTGGCTGCTGCGGCGCTCCCCGGTGATGCTGCCCATTCCCGGTACCTCCCGTGTGACCCACCTGGAGGAGAACATCCGGGCCGCGCAGGTCGCCTTGTCCGACGCCCGGTTCCGGGCGCTCGGTCAGGCGCTCTGACCGTCACCCGGCGTCGGCCGGTCTCGCCGCTTTGCGTGGCGGGGGATCAGGCGGAGCGGTTGCAGAGTTCGTCGACGTACGTACGCGCATCCACCTCGGACAGTGTCCAGGGCAGGAAGATGACCCGGTAGATGATCGGGGCCACCAGCCGGTCGATGACGTCGTCGCCGCTGAAAGTGCTGCCGGGACGTGCGGCGAAGCCGGCTGCCTCCGTCCGCCGGTCGCGCAGGCAGTCCGACTCGCTCTCACCCGCCGCGGCGGCCCCGCCGCGCAAGAGGGCGGCGTTCACCGGGGTGCTGTAGTGGCTGATCAGTTCCTGTGCCCATGCGATCAGATCGGCACGCAGGTCTCCGGTGTCGGGAAGGCCGCGCTCCGGGTCGAGGTGGTAGGTCGCCAGGTCGTTGATCATGGTCCGCGCGTCGCCCCAGCGTCGGTAGATGCTCGAGTGATTCACTCCCGCGCGCTCCGCGACCATGGGGATGGTGACGGCGTCACTGCCCTGTTCGGCGATCAGTTCCTCGACGGCCTTCCTGATGGACATGAGCACCACGGCGCTGCGGCCGCCGGTGCGCCGCCGCGGGGACGATTCTGCAACCATGCACCCCACTATAACGCACACCGCTTGGCATTAACCCTCCTTCGGGTCTACAGTGAAATTAATGCACAATACTTGGCCTTAGGGGGCTCTGAGGTGTCCCGCACCGAATCAAGGCATGACCGCATCCCCGGCCTGAACGGCGCCACGGCCTTCGTCGAGCCCGCGGCGGCCGCCGTGGCCGGCCTCTTCCTCGGCCGACTGACATCTCGCCGCACCGTCTTCGTCGGCGGTGCGGGTGTGCTGCTGGGAACCGTGGTGATCGAGGCCGGTGTCGCCACCGGAATGCTGTCTCTGCTGTGGGTGGGAGGCGTCATCGGCGGCGTGGGCTTCGGCGCCTCGTTCTCCGGCGCCATCCGGACCATCGCCCCGCTCGTGCAACCCCACCAGAGGGCAGGGCTCTTCGCATCCATCTACCTGGTCGCCTACCTGAGCTTCGGAGTGCCGGCAATCATCGCGGGACTCCTGATCGCTCCGGTCGGTCTGCAGGGCACCGTCCTCGGCTACGGTGTCGCCATCCTCGTCGCCGCAACCCTCGGCCTGGTCGCGCAGTACCGCGTCAATGCGCGCGGCTGACCCGGCAAGCGCGCAGGTTGCCGGGGCGGTACGGCTGGCGGCAGGCAGGCGGCTGGTCGACGTCTCCCATCGGGATCGGGAGCCCGCCTCACACGGACTCGTACGAGACTCGCTCACCAAGCGGGTCGGCGGACAAGAGCTGCTCGGTCCAGATGCACTTGCCGGACCCTGTGTAGCGGGCGCCCCACCGGCTGGTCACAGCGGCGATCAGCTGGAGCCCGCGGCCGTTCTCGTCGGTGTCAGCCGCTCGACGGATTCTGGGCATCGCGGGGCTGGCGTCTGCGACTTCGCAGATGAGGGTTCGGCCGCGCAGCAGCCGCAGGGTGATCGGCCCTCTTGCATGGCGGACAACATTGCCGACGAGCTCGCTGGCGACGAGTTCGGTAGTCATGATCAGCTCATCCAGGTTCCAGGCGGCGAGCTGGGCTCGGACATGCGCGCGGGCCTGGCCGGCGGCTGTGGGGTCGTCCTGCAGCTGCAGGCAGGAGATGTTCTCCGGAGCCAGCGCCTGGGTGCGGGCCACGAGCAGTGCGCTGTCATCGCGGCTGCGCTGGTCGGGCAGCAGGGTGGCGATCAGGCGGTCGCACAGGTCGTCGAGGCTCTCTGTCACCTGAACGTGGGCGGGGCGAAGGTGACAGGCGAGGCGGCCCATGCCCTCGGCGATGTCCAGTCCGCCGGATTCGACGAGGCCGTCGGTGTAGAGCGCGACGATCGAGCCGTCGGGCAGGCTGAACTCGGCCGTGTCGAAGGGCGGGGTGGCGGCGCCGAGCGGGGGGTTGACAGGCAGGTCCGGGAAGTAGCTGGTTCCGTCGGGCCGGAGGATGACGGGCGGGGGATGGCCGGCGGTGATGGCCTGGCACATGCGGCTGACCGGGTCGTAGACGATGCAGAGGCAGGTGGCGTAGAAGCCGTCCCCGAGGCCGCTGACGATTTCGTTGAGATGGAAGAAAAGCTCGTCCAGAGGCTGCTCGAGATCAGCGAGCGTATGGCCCGCGGTGCGCAGTCGGCCCATGGTGACGGCCTCGGACACGCCGTGCCCCATGACGTCTCCGACGACCAGAGCGACCTGCTCGGCCGACAGCGGGATGACGTCGTACCAGTCGCCGCCGGCAACCGTGCCGTCACCGGCGGGCTGGTAACGGGCGGAGGCGGTCACAGCGGGCAGGGCCGGCAGACACCGCGGGAGCAAACCGCGCTGGAGTTCCTGGGCCCGGCGGTGCTCGGCGTCGTACAGCCGGGCGCGCTCCATGGCCTGGGCGACCATGCCGCTCATGGCCGCGAACAGAGTGCGTTCCTCGTGGCTGAAGGCGTGCCGATGCTCGTAGATGACGCAGGAAGCACCCACGGTGCGCCCGGAGGCGATCAGCGGCAGGATCGCCCATGCCTGGGCCCCGATCGCAGCGGGCAGGTCGGCAAGCGCCGGGAAGCGGCTGATGAACTCCTCCGCGGACGAGATGAAGTCCAAAGTGCCGTCGATGAAGGCTTGGGTAGACGCCGGAAGCTCTGCGATGCGGGCGTCTTCGAAGCGGCGGAGACTCTCCCTGGGGCCGGCACTGCCCATCAGAAACGCTCGGCCGTTTTCGTGAGTCCAGACGCTGACACCTTTGGCGCCGAACAGGGGCACCATGTGGGTGGCCATCACATCGGCCACGTCATGTCCGGTGACCGCACCGGCGAGGGCTCGGGTCAACTCCACGAGGCGCATGGTGCGTTCGATGGCAGTGCCCTCGGCGGAGGCCTCGTCGGCTTGCAGGTGCCGGGCGCTGCTGATGTCGGTGACGCACAGGGCCAGGCCGTCCGACAACGGGGCCAGTCGCACATGCAGCCGTCGGCCGGTGTACGTGCGTATGTCCAGCTCGGTCGGTCTGCCCTCGGCCGCTGCTTGTCTGCCGGCTTCCTCCATGCCGGGCGAGCACAGCGCCGGAACCGCATCCCACAGCACCTGCCCGAGCAACTGCCGCGACGGGGCAAGCAGGCGCTCGGCGTTCGGATGGGCAAAGATGATCCGCCAGGAGCGGTCGACGGCCAGGAACCCGTTGTGCACAGCCCACAGGGCTTGCTCCGTCGGTTCCTCGGTCGGGTGGCCCGAGGTGATGTCACGCACGAACCCGGCCAGGCGCGGACCGGAGCCGTCGTCGGCACTCGATGCCTGGCCCCGGACCTCCATCCGGCGCATGCCGGTATCCGGCCGGCGGACCCGAAATTCCGCCTGGCACAGCGTGCGGGCGCGGATGGCCTGGTCGGCCCGCGCCAGCACCTGCGGGAGATCCTGCGGGTGGACCAGTCGCCGCCAGGTACGGATCTGCCCGTCGAACCCCTTCGCGTCGATCCCCAGGATGCCGAGCGCGGCACCGTCCCAGATCACCGTGCCGGTACCGAAATCCCAGCCCCAGAATCCTGCGGGGAGTTCCGCGGTGTCGCGGTCAGCCGGGCGTCCCGCATCCTCAGGTTGAGGAGGTCCCGGACTGTCGCGCAGGCAGTCGGCGATCCAGCTTGCCACGGCGGTCAGTTGCTGGTGCAGGGCCGGCGCCTCCGGCATCGGGGTGAAGACGGACAGTACGCCGAGGGGCTCGTCCGAGGCTGGTACCGGCACCGAGAGCAGTCCGGCTCCTGAGGGCACTCCAGGCAAGCGCGCGGCGAATTCGGGTCGCGTCGGCGCCGTCCATGCCGGGGCGTCGGTGCGTACGGCGTATGCGGGAGCCTCCGGCGAGTGGCGGTCGATCTCTTCCCAGCGTTGCGTCGCCGCCCCCTCGACGTTGCTCTCCACCGCCAAGTACAGGCTGCTGCTCCCCAGGGGCCCGAGGTGCACCATGCCGCCCATGGCCTGAGCCACTGCCATCGCGCGGTCCAGTCCGAGCCGTAGCGTGTCGCAAGCGTTCAAATCCGCGCGAAATGTCGGAGATTCCAACTTTCGTGATGGGGTAAGAGCTTGCTGGAGACCATGACTCCAGAAGAGTTCATGGGTCTCTTGGTTCCCTGGTATACAATGCGGTCATGGTAGAGCAGGAGCGGTCAGTGACCATCGACTCGGACCGGCCGATGGACATCCTCGATGCGGCCTGTCCCAGTCGCGATGTCTTTGTGGACCTGGCCGACAAGTGGGCCCTGCTGATGCTGGCGAGCCTGCGGGACCGTGGTGCCCAGCGGTACTCGGAACTGCAGCGGTCTCTGGGTGGGATCAGCCGGAAGATGCTGTCGCAGACGCTGCGGACGCTGGAACGTGACGGGCTGGTCCTGCGCAGCGTCGACCCCGAGGTCTTGCCGCCTTTGGTGCTGTACGGGCTGACCGACCTAGGCAGTGAGATCGCCGAGGAGACCCGGGCCCTGTGTTCTTGGACCGAGAAGCGGGCCGCGCGCGTGCATGCGGCCCGCGTCGCCTACGACGAGCGCCACGCCTCCGACCAGAGGGTGTGAGCCGACTCCGGCGGTGAGCGGCCGGGACCGGACCGCGCGGGCTGTTCCGCCGTATCGTCAGGTGCCGAGCATGGTGGTGATGCGGTCCAGGCATGCCTGGTAGAAGCCGCCCACCGCGGCCGCGGCCTCGTCGGCGGGGACGCCGGGGACAGGCTCGAAGGACCCTGTCCACTCGATCGCAGACCGGTCCGGCCCGTCCTCGACGACCGCGATCCTGGCGGTGAAGTCGACCACCGGAACCGGGCCGGGGTCGTCGAAGCGGTAGTGGTGGAACCACTTCCCCTCGTCGATCAACCGCTCGACGAGCCGTCCGCCGTCTTGCATGGTGAGTGTGCGGGTCCGCCGGTCGGTGTCCGGGACGGTGTCGGCGACGCCGGGCATCCAGGCTTCCACGGAATAGAAGTCCCCGATGAGACCCCACACCGCGGAGGCGGGTGCTGAGTAGCGCTGCTTCTTGCTGAAGGTCGTCATGTGCTCGTTCTCCGGTCGACAATTGGGTGAGCCGTCGGGGTGGCGCGGGTTCGTGGGTGTCCGGGTGGGGCGGTGCCGTTCGGTGTGCCCCACCCGGGTGAGGGTCGGTCAGCGCTTGTCTGTGACCGGCTCGAGGACGAAGAGCGGGATGTCGCGGTCGGTCCCCGCCCGGTATTTGACGAAGTCCGGGTAGGCGGCGTCCGCGCGCTTCCACCATTCGGCCTTCTCCTCGCCGTGGAGCTCGCGGGCGGTCATGTCCTGCTTGACCGTTCGGTCCTGCACTTCGACAAGGGGATGGGCGACTACGTTCCGGTACCAGGAAGGGTGTGTGTCGGCGCCTCCGTTGGAGGCGGCCACCGCGTAGGAGCCGTTGTGCTCGACCCGCATCAGGGGCATCTTGCGGATCTTTCCGGACTTCACGCCCTTGGTGGTCAGGATGATGACCGGCAGGTCCAGGAAGGTCCCGCCTTCCGCGCCGTCGGTGGCCTCGTACTGCGCGACCTGGTCGCGCACCCACGAGGTGGCGCTCGGCTCGTACTCACCGTGCAGAGGCATCGGTCGTGCTCCTAGTCAGTCGTTCTTCATGGCACGGACCGTGAGGATCCTCGCGGTCCTGGTAAGGGAAGGGCTTTTTCGCCAGAAGGCCCCTGGAGTGCCGGGAATCGGGGTGCCGGGATGGGTCAGGCGGTGACTTCAGCCAGGGCGGCCCGGCCGACGGTGAGGGCTGCGGCCTGTGCGGTGACCCGCGCCCCGAGGTGTTCGGCGGTGGCGATGTCGGCGTCGTGCACCGTCTCGATGCCACCGTCCTGGGGGGTCTGGGCGCCCGCACCGACCCAGAAGCCCAGCCGGTTGAGGTCGTTTTCGCTGGCCTGGAGGGCGTTCCAGCCCGGAGCCAGTCCCAGGCCCACCCAGATCATGCGGTGCTGGGCGGCGAAGGCGGCCAGGAAGTTCAGGGTGTTGAGCTTGTCACCACTCTTGGAGGCGGAGTTGGTGAAGCCGGCGGCGATCTTGTCCGCCCAGGTGCCGTTGAGGTACCTGCCGCTACTGGCCTCGGCGAACGCGTGGAAGCCCGCGGATGCGCCGCCCATGTAGGTCGGCGTCCCGAAGATCACTGCGTCGGCCGTGTCCAGCTCGTGCCACTGCTCGTCGGTGATGGCGTCCACCGCGACGAACGTCACGTGTGCGCCGGCCTTCTCGGCGCCGTGCTGGACGGCCTCGGCGAGGACGGCGGTGTGTCCGTATCCGGAGTGGAAGGCGACAACTACGCGCGGCTGGGGGGCAATGACCTGGGACATCTGGGACTCCTTGGTAAGTCGAACGACGCGGTTCGCGTCGTGGTCTCTAAAGTAGACCAAACCTCCATTGGTGTTCAAATAAAAAATAGAGTCCAGGTGCCCGGTGGAGTTTATGGAGGTGGTGTCGGGTGTGCCGGGGTGGGGGCGGTCGTGCGCCAGGCCACGACGGCAGCCGTTGTGGTCCAGGTGGACCACAACGGCGTACCCTGGCGGCATGGGAAGAAGACGAGGCTTCGACGAGACCGCTGTACTGAATGTCGTACGCGACCAGTTCTGGACGACTGGATTCGCCGGCACGTCCACCTATGACCTCATGGAAGCAACCGGACTGGGCAAGGGCAGCATCTACAAGGCGTTCGGCAACAAGCACGACCTGTACGTGCGTGTCTTCTCCGACTACTGCCAGGACCTCGTCGCCCAGGCCCGCGAGCAGCTGCAGGGCGGCCCGAAAGCGGTACTTCCCTCGCCGATGGCGCGACTCGAGCGCTACCTCGTCTCCCTCGCCAGCGCCTTCGCCGGCGAGTCGCCCCACCGTGGATGCTTCCTCACCAAGGTCACCGCGGACCGTGCCGGTGAGGACGAGGACGTGGCGCGGACGGCCCGCCGCGCGTTCGACGATCTCGCCGGCGTCCTCGCGGGCGCGATCCGCGACGCCCAGGACGCGGGGGAAGTGGCCGACCATGTCGACTCCTCGAGCCTGGGGTATCTGCTGCTGAGCGTCATCAGGGGCATCGATTCCATTGCCAAGGCGGATGTCGACGCGGCGACGCTCGAGCAGGCGGCGCGATCCGCCGTGGCCCTGATCCCGAGGGCAGAACCACCTCGTGCGGAGGTCTGACCCGCGTCGAAGCGCCTGGCCTGCTGCCGGATGGGCAGGCGCCGCGTCATAAGGGCCGGGTCAAGCACATGCCTTGTGGGCTGTGGGGCGTCAATGGGTGGCGGCAGCGGCCTGCTGTGGGTCGAGGGTGGCCGTGAGCAGTCCGGCTTCGAGTGTGAGGGTCCGGTGGCGCCGGGTGAGGTGACGGTCCAGCAGAGTGCTGCCCATGGCGGTGACGGCGAAGGCTGCGCCGATCCAGGCAGGCTGTGCCCGCCAGTCCGAGTCCGGTGTTGATGACGAGACCGGAGACTACGGGCTCCGGAAAGTGCGGTGGTGGCGTGGGCGACCCACAGCCGCGGCACCCTCAGCGAGCGCAGTTCCGTGCCCAGGTGGGGCCGCATGAACTCCGAGGTGCCCTGAGCGAAGATGCCCAGCCCGAGGACATGGATGACGAACGGCATGATCCAGCTGCTCCGTAAGGTGGTCGAAGGACGAACCAGGTGGCTTCCACTCGCTCCCCACGGTCACCACACGCGGGTGAGGGCTCCGCTTCCAGCCGTACAGCGCAGGTGAGGCGGCGCCGGCATCCCGGTTCACATCCAGCGTCGCGTCCTTCATGCCCATGCGGATCCCGTGCGCGCGCCTTGCTGAACCTAGGTCCAGGTGGTCCACCTTCACCGACCCCGTCACGGCGCTGCGGTGCTAACACTGGATACATGAAACAGAACGGCGAACTTGGTGACTTCCTGCGCTCGCGACGGGCGCGTCTGCACCCCGAGGACGCGGGGGTGGGCTTCAGCGGCGGCGCGCGCCGGGTGCCGGGACTGCGCCGCGAGGAGGTCGCGCACCTGGCCGGGGTGAGTACGGACTACTACGCCCGCCTCGAACAGGGCCGACACCCCCACGTCTCGGAGACGGTGCTGGAGGCTGTGGCTCGCGCTCTGCGCCTGGACGACCTCGAACGCGGCTACCTCTTCGAGCTCGCCCGGCCCAAGACACCTGGTCCGGGCCGGCGCCGTGCGGCCCGCGTGCCGCGGGTGCGGCCGGCGGTCCACGGCATGCTGGACGTTCTGAACAACGTCTCTCCGGCCCTTGTCATCAACCACCACAGCGACGTCCTGGCGGGCAACCACCTCGCCCACGCGCTGATCACCGACTTCGACACGCTGCCGTACCGCGAGCGCAACCTCGCCCGCTTCGTCCTGCTCCACCCCGCCGCCCGCGATCTGTACATGGACTGGGACAAAGTCGCCGAGACGTTCGTCGCCAGCCTGCGTCTGGCGGCCGGCCGTCAACCCGACGACCCCCGGCTGAACGAGCTGGTCGGGGAGCTGTCCATCAAGGTGCCCCAGTTCCACACCTGGTGGGCAAGCCACCGTGTGGACCAGTGTGCTCACGGCACCCAGCGCCTCCGTCACCCCGTGGTCGGCGAACTCACGCTTTCCTACGAAACGCTGGCCCTTCCCGCCGATCCCGACCAGATCATCTGCCTCTACACCGCCGAACCCGGCTCCGCCTCCGCGGAGACGCTCCGGCTGCTCGCCAGCTGGAGCGCCCCGGCAGACGCAGAGGCATCCTCTTCTTCCGGGCACGGCACGGCGCATCGGAACACCGCGTCATGAGCCGCGCCGTCCGTTTCCATGAGACGGGTGGCCCCGAGGTCCTGCGGCTCGAGAAGATCCCCGCCCCGGTTCCCGGTGCGGGTGAAGTCCTCATCCACACCCGGGCGTTGGGGCTGAACCGGGCGGAATCGATGTTCCGCCGGGGCGAATACGGCGTCGCCCCGGCCTTTCCGTCCGGTATCGGCTACGAGGTCGCCGGCGTGGTCGCGGCGGTCGGGGACGGGGGCAGGGGGTCCCGTGTGGGCCAGGCCGTCAGCGTGGTGCCGTCCTTCCCCATGACCGACTACCCGATGCACGGTGAAGCGGTCCTCGCTCCCGTGCACGCCGTCGTCGCCCGCCGGCCTCCAGGTAGCGATGGGCCTCCGCGATGGCACCGAGGGGGAAAGTCGTGTCGGTGACGGGGGCCAGTTCTCCCTTGGCGAGGCCATCACGGACGTAGTCGACCGCAGCGGCTCGCCGTGCGTCGTCGCCAGGTCGGCAAGATCGTCATCACGGTCACCCCCGAGGACGGAACGACGTCGTGACGTCGGCTTCAATGCCATCAGGCGGGACTCCTACGTGAAGTCACACCTGATGCATGGCACTCCCCACACCACCGGCAATCAGTCTTGCTCGTCACACCGGACGCAGTCGCAGAACTATCGCGTGGGTCGGGTCCATCGGGGGTCCCTGCCGGTCAGGCCCAGTGCGCGGTCGAACAGGGGCGCGTCGGTCTCTTGCGGCGCCTCGTCGCCGAGAAGGCCCAGGCCGCGCATACGGGGTGCCTCGCGTGAGTAGGTGTCGAACGCGGTGGTGGCCAAGGATGCGGGGATGTTGATGGACTGCCCGGTGGCCACTGCCACATCCCAGGCATGGATGGCGAATTCGGCGATGAGGATCCCGCCGAGCGCGGTGGCGGCCATGGGCGGTCCGCCGACGCTCGCCTCCCCTTCCCACGCCGTCGGCGCGGACCAGGCACTCACTGCCGGATCCGCCTTTTCAGCCACCAGTCCAGCCCAGTCGGACTCCGGGTGTCCGGCGAGAAAAGGCATCGGGTCGGCAGTCAGCAGGCTGGGATCCGGTGCCGCCCGGGTGCCCGCGTCCCTCGTCAGCAAGAGCATCATGCCGATGTGATTCACAAGGTCTCGCACCGTGAATTCCGAACAAGGGGTCGGATCTTGGTACTGGTCCACGGACACATCGCTGACCACGTCAAGGGCCAGATCGATGCTCTGCGCCAACAAGTCCACCCTGGTCGATTGCCGCATGTGGCGTTCCCTCCTTCTGGCGCCCCAGGCCGGGGCGAACGGTCCTGATGAGATGGTCTGTCAGACGATGTCGTATGACGATGTTGTATGTGGTGATCGCACGTTCGGCTGTGTATGGCGCTTCGTCCGAACGGCTCCTGGTCGACTGCCAAGTCGCTGATGACGCAGGAGCTGGTGCGCCCGAGGTTCGGCGGCACTCAGCGCTGTGATGCCTCTGGCGGGGTGGGCCTCCGTATTCCGGAGCGCCCCAAGTACGCCCGACGTGAGGGCCAATAGGAGGGGGCGTGGGCGAACACACGGTTCCGACTCGGGTCCGGCGGACGCCGGGCCGACGGCAGGTGGTCGAGCCGGAGAGTTCCTGGCCGCCGGCCTGCCGCAGGCCCGGTCCGCGTCACGTCCCCTCACTGCACAGGACATCGTCTTAGTCGAGGAAGAGGCTCCATGCGACGGCGTTGAGGTTGTCGGCGAGGAAGATGTCGGTCCCTCCCAGGCGCTTGTCATAGTTCGGCATCAGCTCGGCAGCGCGGGCGACGACCGCGTCCATCCAGACCTTCAGTTCGGCCTGCTTGTTGTTCGCCGGCACCTTGTGGGCGGCCGCGGCCTCCCTCAGGTCGACCGTCTGCAGCGCCTCGGCCGCGGACTTCCGCAGGTCGTTGATGTAGTCACGGTTCGTCGCCACGTCGTCGGGCGTGCCGAACAGGGACATGTGACCGCTGACGATGGTGTCGAAGTCGTACTCCAGCAGCTGATCCATGGCCTCGAAGTACGCGGGCACATGGGCGGAGAAGACGAGGCGGAAGAACGGCGGGTTCTTGACGGAGAAGCTGTCGATCGCCGCCATGGTCCTCAGTTCCGGGACGTGGATGAACAGGTTGCCCGCCTGGTGCCAGTCGCCCGTGTAGTCCAGGGTGAACCGGGTCCCGTCGATGTCCAGCGTCTTGTGCGGACCGCTGAAGGTCACGTTCGGCAGCGGACGGCGGTCGTCGTGCGCCTCCTCGATGAACCGGCCGGTCAGCTCGTGGCCGATGATCTGCAGACCGTCCCGGTTGAGCTGGTGAGCCGCACCGATGTGGTCGGCGTGCGAGTGGCTGTAGATCAGGTGTGTGAGCGGCTTCGGGGTGACCGACTCGATCGCCGCCAGCAGATTCTCGCCTCCCAGAGCCGGAGGAGCGTCCACGAGGACGACCCCCTTCTTGGTCTCCAGGAACATCGTGTTGACCATGCCCTGGGTGACGCCGTAGGCACCGCCACCCAGATCGGTCACGACGAACCCGGACTCCGGGATGTCCGGACCAAGGGCGAACTCGGGCATGGGCTTGAATGCGGTCATCAGGTATTTCCTTTCCGGGCCACCCGTCCGGCAGACGGGTGAAATGATGTGACAGTGAGTGGAAGGTGATCGAGGGCCCTGTGCGGTCACAGACCTAAGGGCCTGCGGCAGTCGGGCCCCCGATCACGGTCATGGGATTTCAGGACCACACGGTCGTTGATCGCCGTGTGGTTGCCTGACCAGTCCGGCGGTCGCTCGGACGGCGACCGGACCGGCGCGGCAGCGGCGCTGCCATCCCGATTCACATCCAGCGTCGCGCCCTTCATGCCCTTGTGGACCCCGTACGCGCGCCTTGCTGAACCTAGGTCCAGGTGGTCCACCTTCACCGAACCCATAGGGGCACTTCAGCGGTAAGACCTGATTGCATGGTTCACAACGGCAAGCCGGGCACGCCGTGAGGGGTAAGCCTCGGGTGTCAGCCGGCCGTGAGCACCATCCGGAAGCGGGCCTTGCCGGCGAGCATCTTCTGGTAGGCCTCGTCGGTACGGTCCAGTGGCACGGCCTCGGTTATCGGTCGGATGCCGTGCAGGGTGCTGAACGCCATGGTGTCCTCGACGTCCTGCGAGGTGCCGGCCGGGTGGCCGCGGACGATGTAGGCGCCCATGAGTAGTTGGGCCGGGTTGACGCCCAGCGGCGCGGTGTCCGCGCCGATCACCACGAGCTCCCCGCGGGGGGCCAGGCCGTCCACGGTGGCCGTGATGGCCTCGGAGTTCCCGGCGGTGGCCAGGACGGGCCCTGCAGGGAGGCTCTTGACCAGATCGAAGAGTCCCTCCCGGCCGGGCGCGAAGTGGGCGTTGTGCTGGACGTAGTCGGGGGACCAGAACCGCTCGGCAGCCGCGTAGTCCCGCCTGTTGAACAGAGCGTCGAAAGCTTCACGGACGATGGCCTTGTTCCTGTCTTCGACGGTGCTCATGGGGAAATCACCTTCTGTCTGCCGCTCGCAGAAATGGGCGCAAGCGCCCTGGAAGACTGGCAGGTCGAGCTGCGCACCGCCGACCGGACGCTGTCTGAGCTTTGGGATTTACTCCGATCGGTCGGGTATTCAGTCCTTGCCGAGGAGTTTCCTCGCGGTCTGCACGATCTTCTTGTCGGTGTGGGCGTGCCCGCCGATGCCCCAGCCGCCCGGAACGGCCTCGGGGGCCCCTTGTGGGGAGATGCCGTTGCCGTCGATGCTCGTCGGAGTCGCGACGATCAACGACGGTGTTCAGTGCCACGTTTCGTAAATTTCGGGACATTTAAGTCAATGGCCGGCCCTGGTCTTCCTCCACTACTGGGGTGGCTCCCACCGCACCTGGCGAGGTCCCAGACCAGCTCGCCTCCCACATCAGCGCGTTCGTCACCCGGCTCTAGCTTCTTGCCCGTGGCAGCCGCCGCGGACGGCGCTGTCGTCGCGGCGGGGGAACTCGTGTTCATGCCGGCCAGGGAGCGTCGTCGACTTGCCCGTAGAAACCGATCGGTTTACGGTGACCTGAAACTGATCGGTTTCCATGTTTGAGGAGAAGGCCATGACCGCGATCGCGGGCTCGACCGTCCTGGTCACCGGGGGCAGCAGGGGCATCGGCAAGGCTCTGGTCGAAGACCTGTACACGCGGGGCGCCAAGAAGGTGTACGCCACCGCCCGCGACCCGAGGACCGTCACCCACCCCGACGCCGTCGCGCTGGCCCTTGAGGTCACGGACCCGGCCTCGGTGGCCGCCGCCGCGGCGGCCGCGCCGGACGTCACGATCCTGATCAACAACGCGGGCGCGGCCGTCGCCGCCTCCTACTTGACGTCGCCGATCGAGGACGTGCGCCGCGAGTTCGAGACCAACTTCTACGGACCGCTGTACACCACCAGGGCCTTTGTCCCGATCATCGAGGCCAACGGCGGCGGCCACCTGCTCAACGTGCACTCGGTTGTGTCCTGGATCGCCCTCGGCGGCTCCTACAGCGCGTCCAAGGCCGCGTTCTGGTCCCAGACCAACTCCCTGCGCCTGGACCTCAAGCCCCGCGGTATCAACGTCACCGGACTGCACGTCGGTTACGTCGACACCGACCTGGCCGCCCGCATCGACGCCCCCAAGTCTTCCCCTGCAAGCGTCGCCGCGCTGACCCTGGACGGCGTCGAAACCGACGCTTACGAGGTGCTGGCCGACGAGGTGACCCGCCAGGTCAAGGCCGGCTTGTCCGGCGACCTCGGCGCGCTCTACCCGCAGCTTGCGCACTGATCACTCGGAGCCCAGGTCGGGCCTCGAAAACCACTGCGGAGAAGGACGCAAGCCATGAACTCCGCCACCGTCACCCAGACGTTCGCCGAGGAGACCACCACCACCGCCGACATCGTCGCTCGGATGGTCGATCTCCGCCCCGGCTGGGAGAACCGCCGCATACTGTGGCACTCGGCCAAGGCCGCCACCGCCCGCAAGGCCGACCAGTAGCAGCCGAGTGACACCGGGGCGGCGCCCACGCCGCGCCGTCCCCGACCCTGCGCGCAGTTCCCGCCCCCGAGCAGCCCCCTGGAGCCGTGACCACGATGACGACGACCGCCACACCTGCTGCGGCGAGAGAGCCCGAGGTGCCGCACCCGGTCTGGCGCGTGCTCACCGAGCGCGCACAGGCCGACAGCCGACCCGGCGCACGCACCGACGGGCACCGCGTCGCACTGGCCATCGAGGGCGGCGGGATGCGCGGCATCATTGCCGGCGGGATGTCCCTGGCGCTGCACGAACTCGGCCTGACCAACGGCTTCGACGCCGTCTACGGAGCCTCCGCCGGCGCCGCGTCCGGAGCGTGGCTGCTGAGCAGCAGCCCGCAGTCGTTGCGCTTCTGGGCGGAGCCCCGCTACGCCAGAACGGTGATCCGGCGCTCGAACCCTCTGCGCGGGCGGCCGCTCGTAGACCTGCACGCCTTCTACGAGGTGCTCTACCGCTACGGCGACCGCGACCGCGGCTTCGCGCCGATGGACTTCGCCTCGATCCTGGCCAGCGACATCGAGTACCACCCGCTGGCCACCGATGCCGCCACCGGGGACTCCACCGACCTGCGGCCCTTCATCGGCGACGCCGCGGAGTTGCGCCTGGCGCTGCGGGCCAGCGCCGCCCTGCCGCTCCTGGCGGGCGACCCCGTGCTGCTGGGAGGGCGCCGGTTCTACGACGCGGGCGTCTCCGAGTCCGTGCCCTACCGAACCGCGCTGGCCCAGGGCGCGACCCATGTCATGGTGCTGCGATCCCGGCGTGAGATCGACGTGGCGCGCCCCTCGCGCTCCGCCCCGGTCATCGCCAAGACTTTTCTGCGCCGTGAGCCTGCGGCCTTGCGCAAGGTGTTCCTCGACCGCGAGGCGCGCCTGGCCGAAGACGACGCCTGCCTGGCCCACCACCCGGCGATCGTCTCGATCCGCCCCGCCCCGGGCACACCGCAGGTCGGCCGCCTGGCTCGCCAGGGCGACCTCCTCGAAACCGCGCTGGAAGCCGGGCGCGCCGCCGTCCACGAGGCTCACAGCCACCTGTACGACGCCTGAACCCCAGCGGCCACTGACTCCCGAGAGGAATCCAGCCCTAGTCGAGCGTGGCGAAGCGCCGACGGTCGGCGGCGGCATAGTCGGCGGCCGTCTGGTCGGCGGCAACGGCCTGCCGCAGGCGGTCGATGACCGTGGGCAGGCTCGCGGCGGGCAGCGCGCAGGTCATCTCCTGCGCGGGAAGGCCGGTACGGGCGCGGCTGACCGCGCATCCCGGGCTGACCGCTATCTGGCCGCTGTAGGCCAGCGGAATGATCTGGCATTGCGGCCTGGTGGCGAGCCGCAGGTCCGGGCATGCGCCCTGGAGTGTCATGAGCGAGGCAGGTGAGAGCTGGACGAGCACGATGTCCGGGCTGGCCGCGACGGTGAGCGGTTCGTAGCGGATCGACGTTGGCCGGAACGGCAGGCGCCCGACGAGGTCGAAGTCCGCTGGGGTGATCCATCCACTGCTGATCAGGGCGGCGGTGTCGGCCCCGGAAGCGGCGGTGGCCATGTCGATCAGGCCGTGTGTGTAGCTTCCGGTGCTGCAGTTGGCGTGGTCCGCGGCGCGCGTGTCGAGGGATTGTCGCTGGGCGGGTTCCCAGAAGCAGCAGCCTGCGGGCTGGGCGGGGAGACCGCTGTCGCTGGAGGTGGCGGGCTGTGTGTCGAAGGTGATCGCGACTGGCGGGTGTGCGAGGCCGAGCAGTTCGATGAGCGGGGCCGCCCACGCGGATGCGGATGTCATAGAGGCACCTTTCATGTGTGGGGGACTGTTTTTCATGTGTCGGGACTGTTCTGCCGGGAGCTGCCACCCGGGAAGGCGACGCGGATCTGGTGGTCACCGATGTCGAGGTCGAGCCGGATGGAATCGCCACTGGTGACGTGCCAGCCGGTCGAGTCCTGGTTGTCGACGGTGACCGAAACCTCAGCGGGACTGGGCAGTTGATCGATGGTGAAACTGGTGGGTTTTCCTCGCTGAGAGGATGCTGTGGCCGCGGTCTCGATGGTGAGTACGCGCCGGGCCATGTCGTTCTGGGCGCGCCGGATGCTGATGTTGGGGTAGTCGACGCCGCGGAGTCGCGGTTCCGACGCCGACGCGAGCAGGGGTTCGTTGAAGATCCGCCACCACGATCCCGGGCTGCCGCACTCGGCGAGCATCAGGATGGCGTTGACCTGCCCGCGGGGCCAGGTGGAGTCGTAGCCGAACCAGAATCCGAATCGGTCGTTCTCCTCGCCGAAGAACCGGGGCTGGTATGTGCTCTCGATGTAGTCCCGGATGCGATCCTCGGTGGCGGTGTCCTTCACCTCATGTGCCATCCACATGGCCGTGCTGAGGTGGTTGGGGTCGGCCTGGAGCCTGCTCAGCGAGAGATTCGGGTCGGACCAGCCGAGTCGCCGCATCGCCAGCTCGTAGATCCACAGAGAGAACTCGCGGTCCTGCGGGTACATGTACAGCAGGCAGGGGAACACCCCGTGGGCCACGGAGGGTCCGGGCAGCGAGTGGAGGCGTTGCTCCATCGGGTCGTAGTAGAGCGCGAAGGTGCGCAGCTCGCCGGAGCGGGTCAGGCCCATGTAGTGCCGACGGAGGTAGTCGAACCAGCGCGGGACAGGCTCGCTCAGGGTGGTTCCGAGCTGCGCGTCGTAGAGTTTGAGCCCGAGCCCGGTGGCGCTGACGCAGAACGGCCAGATCTTGGTGTTCTCGCAGTGCGGGCCCTGGGGGCGGCTACGGAACTGGGCTGAGATGAATTCCGCGATCCGCGCGTGGGTCCAGGTGAACTGGCGGTTCTGATATCCGGTGATCTCGAGTGGTCGGTGCTCGGTGGCATCTCCGGAGACGTAGCGGCGTATGCCGAGGAGCAGGTTCAGCCAGCCCCGGTAGAAGACGTTCCCGTCGGCGCCGCAGGGGTCGGGCTGCAGTCCCCAGGGTTCGATCCCGTTTCCGGTCCAGCCCGGTACCGCGTAGCGGCCGCGAAGCGGTTCGGGGATGAAGGTCTGCCACGCGGGGGGATAGCGGTCCGCACCGGGATCGGGCCCGATCAGTGTGCACCAGTCGACTGCGCCCCAGAACGAGGTGTAGCGGCGGATGAGTTCGTCCGAGATGCGGGTGTAGACCTCCCGCCATGCCGGGGTTGCCTCGAGCATGACCGGGAGGACGTATGACATGTTGTGGACGTCGAATCGGGGGAAGGAGCACATGGGCGGCGCGGTGTAGCGGTCCCACCACGGGAGGGGTTCACCCTGGTCGCTCCAGTCGTCCGGGGTGGTCGCCTTGTCCCATATGAACCGCAGCCAGCCCAGAGCGCGGTCGTTCAGCCCGGGCATCGGCATTGCCTCCTCAGGAGTCTGGGCGCGTGTGCTCTTCAGGGCTCCCGCATCGGTTCGCCGTTGGTCCCGCGTACGATCCACAGCTTGGCCCGTGCGTTCCAGGCACCGGTCCACCGCGGGTCCAGTTGCCGTACGGCCGGCTCGATGGTGATCTTCTCGACACCGTTCGCGGCGGGGTCGTGCGCCACGTAGGCGCCCGGGAGGGCCCGCCGGGCAGGATCGGACTCGCCGATGGGCACCACTTTCCGGATCAGGCCGCGGAACCACATCAGGAGCAGATGGTTGCCCTCGACGCGGACGGTTCCGCGGATGCGGTCACGCATGATGGCGTCGATCGCGTCGCGCGACATCAGGTCACGAAGCGCGTGACCGCTGCCGGGGAAGCGGACGGCGAAGTCGGGTGCGGCGGCCCTGCCCGCCGAGGTGGAGACGCGGCGCCGCTGAGCGTCGAAGTCCCAGTGCCGTGCGGGACCGTCGTCGGCGGAGATCTCGACCGTGAGACTGCGCGTGATCTGGGACCGGAGCGCTGCGCTGAACCGCGCCGCCAGCACCAGCCCGTGCCCGAGCCACCACAGCAGCACCCGCAGCCCGGTGACCGCCGCCGCATGTGATGCTCGCTGCCGCCCGCGTACCTGGCTGGTCGTGTCCATCATGGGGCCTTTTCTTCGCCCGCACCGGACAGGAAACTGTGGACCAGCGCGGCGAATTCCTCGGGCCACTGCCAGAGGAAGCCGTGTCCGGAGTCGGGGTAGATCCTGACGCGTGCGTCGGGCAGGTGCTTGGCCAGCAGCCAGGAGTTCGGCGTCGGGATCATGATGTCGTTGTCACCGTTGGCGACCAGAACCGGCTGGGTGATCCCGGCCAGCCGGTCCAGCTGGGGCGGGTCGGGGATACCCCATTCGGTGATGGCGTCCATCTGGGCGTCGCGGGCCTGCAGGCCTGCGGGCTTGTCCCGGTCTTCCGTGCGGGAGGCGCGCCGCTCCAGGTACTCCCGGCCCTTTTGCTGGCTGGTCGGGGTGATGTCGAAGAACAGGGAGAGCAGATCCTCGGGATGGTTGTCGGCGACGTTGGCGAGGGACTGGACGTCGTTGATCCAGCCGTGCATCAGCACGCCGCTGCGCGGCCCGGTGCCGGCCAGCACGAGCCGACGGACCAGCTGGGGACGGATCAGGGTGAGTTCCTGGGCGACCATCCCACCGATGGAGAACCCGAACAGATCGATCCTGGGCAGCCCGAGCGCCTCGACGAAGGTGATGGCATCGCGGGCCATCCCGGTGATGGTGGGCGGCACCGTCCCGGATGACAGGCCGACACCGGCGTTGTCGACCGGGATGACCTCGCGGTGGGAGGCGAGGGCGCCGAGCAGCAACGGGTCCCAGTTGTCCAGGTTGCCGCGGAAGTGCTGCAGCATCACCAGCGGCAGCACGCCGGGGGAGGGAGTGCCGAACCGCCGATAGGCGTAGGTGACTCCGTTGGCACCCTCAACGAACTGGTTCGGGGCGGTCAGCGCGATGTCGCTGGTCGACATGATCAATCAACTCTTCCGTTTCGGTCGCTTCTGGATCCCGGCTCACCCCGCACGGGCAAGCGCGCAGTTCGGCCGAGACGTGCAACCGCGACCCGCAGCCAGCCGGCTCGCCATCACCCCCATCAGGTGACCGGGACGATGTGACGGGGTGTGATCCGCCATGGCCGCGTTGTGCCTGAATGTGGGTGGCTGGAGCGAGGCCTCATGGGGCCTCCCCTTGCGCGGGCTGGCCTCTCGCTCTTGCGAGCGGGCTTCGCCGACGTTGCCTTGGGAAAGGCACAGATCGAGCCTATGGCGCAGCCCGCCACGTCGCATCTTGAGCTGCTCTAAAGGGTGTTGTAGAAGCCTATGAGGCGTGGATGTGGCAGTGCGAGCGGCTGCTGAAGGTGGTGTGGGAACGGTCCTGGAGGTGGCCCGCCGTGGCGTGGTGTCCGCCGGCTGAGCGGGTGCTGCTGGTGTCTGTCTGGCACCCCGCTCACGTCGCCCCTGTCTGCACCACGCCGACTGTCGGTGACGCCCACGGCCCCGGTCGCCGGGCCGTGTCGCAGAGTCCGTGCGGCTCGGAAGAGCACCGCTTCACCGCGTCGCGGGCGGTGACAGATGGAGGCGTCGTGCGGCGCCGCGCTCGACCGGTGCTGTCAGAAGCAGTGGACGTCGCTCAGGTCGATACTGATCATGAGGTGATCGTGGTCAGGACGCCCGTCGGACCGGCGGAGATACGCGCGACGCCTGGTGGGGAACTTGATTCCGTTTGCTTCGTCGATGTCGTAGACGTACTGCGCGGCCGCGAAGCCGCCAGCGATGTCAACGTGGTAGTCATGGCGCCTGAGTAGACAGTCGTCCCCGAAGTAGAAGTCCTGCACGGTGCTGTGGCTTGCGATGTCGTCCGGGAAAGTGACCCGCAGATGACGCCATCGCTCGGTTGACGACTCGTTCCACGGTTCGGCCTCCTCTACGCCCATGCCGTTCATGATCGCGAAGAACGGCGTGGTCAGGTACGTCCACAGGGCGTAGCCGTTGAAGTAGGCGCGGTCCAGTGGATCCCAGGGCGTTTCCAGGGTGTGTCCCCGGAATGACGCTCGTGGATTGGAACGTTCGGCTACGACGGTGCCGTCGGCGCGTTCGATCGCGATGCGATCGGGTGTGAAGTCTGAGCGCTGTTCGGGAGCCCCGAAGGGGCGCACCGAGGCGTGTTCCTTGTGCGTGTCGACAGTCATCCGGCGCGGCTGGAGGTCCTGGGGCAGGCCCTTGGCCGCAAAGAGCTCTCCGTCACTGACGATGGTGGCAGTCACGGTGGTGAGCTGGTCCCACCGCTCCGTGCCGCCATGGGCCTTGAGAACCTCTGAAAGCAGGTTGCTCATATCTCCTCCAACAGCCAGGTCCGAGCCGGGATTGCCCGGACGAGCCGTTTGCTCCGCATGAGGATCAACTTCACCGACACCATGATGCCCAGGAATCTGCTTGTTGCCTCCCGGCCCTGTCCGTCACGTGAGGTAAGCGTCTTCGATGTCGATCGCGAGAGAGGTGGACTTGCGAGCCCGGGTTCCGTTCGGGTTGCGTACGTAGACCCGGTGCCGAGTAGGTATGACGATCCCGTCGAAACGTCGGTGCAGCGAGGCATAGTGCACCGCCGGGCTCGGGCCGAGCAGTTCGAAACCGAAGTCGGTACGCCGTAGGAGGCCCGATTCGTCGAAGTACATGGTCTGCTGTTTCGACGGGGTGGCGAATGTCTCCGGATAGGTGACGCGGAGGGCCGGCCAGGTGGCTCTCCCCTCGTACCAGGGTTCTGCTTCCTCGGTGTGGATGTCCTCGCGCAGCAGGTGGAACGGGCAGGTGAGGTAGTTCCAGAGGACTTCCGCCGTGAAATACCCGGCGTGGAAGTCGTCCCACGGTGTCTGCCGGGTGTGAAAGTCGAACCGGGCCCGGGGACGGGATTGCTCGGCCACCAGGGCGCCATTGTCCTGCTGGATGGTCTGGCGCTGTGGTTCCCACGTGATGCAGAGCCCAGGTTGGGGATAGGGAGCGATGGTCACGCGTTGTGTACGTGTACCCCCGGTCATGACAAGTTCTCCGAACGCGCCTTGTTTGCCTTTCACCGCCCAGATCGCCCCGTGGACGTGGGATCGGGCGCGGAATCTGGAGAGCGTGCGCCAGTGCTCGACTCCGCCGTGGGCTTGAATCGCCCGAGCGAGCAGGTCCTGCATGGCGCCACCCTCCAGCTTCCGGTTCTCAACCCTTGGAGCCGCGCGCCGGGTGTCACCCGATCTCGCTGAGCGCTCCGACGATGATCTGAGCCACTTCGTCCGCGTGGGAGAGCGCGATGGCGTGCGAGCCGCCGGCGATCTCGGTGACGGTCGATCCCATGCGCTTGGCCGCAGCACGCTCGGCGTCGGGGTTGATCGCGTGGTCGGCGCCGGCGACGACGAACCAGCTTGGCAGCCTCTTCCAGCCCGGCTCGACCGCCAGGGGTTCGCCGAACGCCACATCGGCGGCGGGGCGTTGGCTGACGGCGAGCACGGCGGCCTCGTCGTCGGGCAGGTCCGCACAGAACACCGAGTGGAACTGCTCCGGCTGGATGTAGAACTCCGTGCCGGTCTCCGCGCCGCGCGGGAAGGTGCGCGGCAGAAGGGAGCTGTCCAACTCGGCGGGCGGGAAGGCCTCGTTCGAGCCGAGGGTGGACACGCCCTGGTCGACACCGAAGGAGGCGACGAAGACCAGCCCCTTGGCGTTCTCAGCCTTGGCCGATGCGTAGGTGATCACCGGGCCGCCGTAGGAGTGGCCGACCAGCAGCACAGGGCCGTCGATCTGGCTGACGACGCTCGCGATGTACTCACCGTCGGCGGTGAGGCCCCGCAGCGGGTTGGGCGGCGCAACGGCTGCCACGCCCGCTGCGTCCAGGCGGGACACCACGCGGGACCAGCTCGTTGAGTCCGCGAACGCGCCGTGCACGAGCACCACGGTGGCCGACGATGCGGGTGACGTCATGGTCGTCTTCCTCTCGGTTCCTCCGGCGACCTCGGCTTTCGGCGCGGCCCCCGGGCCAGAGTGTGGGCGGGCGCCCCTGCACGGGCGTACGCCGTCGGAACCACGCTCCGGCAAAGGGCACCCCGCGGCATCCCGTGCGGTCCGTAGTCGGCAGCCGACCTCATCACGCGTGCTGCGGAGCACGTGGTCACACCCCTCCCACCATGACTCGCTCCTGCAGACCATCGACGGTCCTGTCGTCCTGGTCGGCCACTCCTACGGTGGCGCCGTCATCACCGAGGCCGCCGCCGGTCTCAACAACGTCAAGGTCCTGGTCTACGTTGCGGCTTTCGCTCTCGACAAGGGCGAAGGCGCAGCGACCGTGCTACCGGCGGACAAGTATCCGGGCTCACTGCTGACCCCCGACAAGCTGGTGGTCCGCGAGTACCCCGACTCCTCCGCACAGGGAGGCACCAACGCCGGTCATTCTCGACGCGGCGACATCAAACCGCTGACCGGCGACACGTCCTATGCCGAGATGATGCGATCCCGCCGGCCGGACAGCTCGCGCCGGGAGTGGACGTCGAGTTTCCGGAACACCTTGCGCAGGTGGTAATCCACTGTGTGCACGCTGAGGAAGAGCTGGGCCGCTATCTCCGCGTTGGTGGCCCCGCTGGCTGCCAGGCGAGCGACACGCGCCTCCTGGGCAGTCAGATCATCACCGCTGCCCGAGGCGCTCGCACCGGTCTCGACCGGATCGCCGGCGGCCGCCAGTTCCTGCGCGGTTCTGGCGGCGTATCCACCGGCACCCATGGCGTCGAAGAGCTCGTAGGCGATCCGCAGTTCGTGACGGGCCTCTTTGGCCCTTCGCTCGCGGCGCAGCCATTCCCCGTACAGCTGATGGCTGCGAGCTCTGCGTGACGGCCCCCGGGCGTCCTCGTGATGCTCAATGGCCTGCAGATACAGCGCTTCCGCCGATGAAGGATCTGCGATGGTCAGCGCCTGAGCCCGGGCGAGGTCGCCGAGCAAGCCCGGGACAGGGGTTCGGTCGGCCAACCGGGACAGGCGCTCCACCAGGAGCATCGCCTCGTCCTTCTTACCGCAGCGGATCGCGGCCTCCACCATGTCAACCACGGCGAACTTGACCTGGCAGGTGTCGCCGATGTGCTCCTCCAGGCTGAGGTAAGCCTCGAGATACCGGCCCCGGCTCAGCTCGACCACGCAACGGGCATAGTCACAGAAGACCAGCTGGTAGCCCTGGCCGGTACGGGCGGCGTGCTCCCGGACAGCCTCGCTCAGTGTGCGGGCCGCCTCGAACCGGCCGCGCCACGCGGCGATGAGCAGGGCACCGAGGTACAACTGCGAGCCTCGCGCCTCCTCCAGCGCGGCGCGCTGGTCGAACAGCCGCTCCGACTCCGCGAGGCGGCCGGCGATCAGCTCGGACAAGGCCGTGTGGCTGAGGGCCAGGGCCATCGGGATGACGGCGCCCTGGCGCCCGGCTTCCGCTTGCATCCGCCACGCGAGGTCGTGCAGGGCCATGTCGTCGCCGAGCATGGTCGCGTGCGAGCAGGCCGCGGCCAGCCACTGGAACAGTTCGGGAGTGGTCGACTCCTCACCCCGTACCGCCTCGATGGCCTGCTGCAGCCGTGGGCCGGCGCTGCCCAGCCCTTCGAGATGCACCGCCGTGTCGGCCTCCAGCACCACGTCACCCGTCGTGACCGGCATCCCGGTGGGCAGCGGCAGGGAGCGCACGGTCTCGGCCACGTTCAGGCGCGACGCACCCTGCGGCGCAAGCGAGCCGCTGATCTGCGCCTGGACGAGTGCCTCGACGAGCATGTCCCGTGCCATACGGATGTCCACGGCGCCCAGTTCCCGCGCCGCGGTCAGCAGCGCGGAGGTCGCGGCCGCCGGAGCGCCGGTCAGCCTGTGGATCCGCGCCTGAACGCGCTGTACCAAGCTGTTGTAACCCCGGTCCTCACGGTAGGCGGCCGCTTCATCCAGCAGGGCCTGCGCTCTCCCGGGCGAGCCGGCCACGGCGGCGGCTTCCGCCGCCCCCAGCAGACGACGGGCCCGGGTGGGCAGGTCGGACGTCAAGGACGCGCCTCGCGCCAGAAGTGTCGAAGTGCCGGTCCAGTCACCACGGTCGCGAGTGCGCTCCGCGGCACGCTCCAGCTCCGTCGCGATGTCCTCGTCGGGGTCGGTTGCCGCTGCCGCCAGATGCCAGGCGCGCAGGTCGATCTCGCCGAGGCCTCCCGCGACGTCGGCCAAAGCCGCGTGCACCCGCGCACGCTGTGCCAGCGGGGCACCGTAATACACGGCCGAACGAATAAGCGGATGGCGGAACTTGACCGTCTCCCGGATCGAGAGCAGATTCTGCTCCTCGGCGGCTGCCGCGGCCGACGCGTCGAAACCCAGTGCCGGACCGGCCCGCCACAGTACGTTCGGATCACTCGTCGGATCGGCGGCTGAGGTCAGCAGCAGAGTCCGGGTCCGAGCCGGCAATGTCAGCACTTCGCGCAAATAGAGCCGTTCCAACGCCCGTCCGAGAGGGACAGGATCGGGCAGGGGTGCCTCACCGCTGAGTTCGTGGGCTTTCAGTTCCCGGGCCGCCTCGATCAAGGCGAGGGGGTTTCCTTCCGTGGAGGCGACGATGTGTGCACGGGCGTAGGGATCGAGCACACCGGGGACCACCGATTCCAACAGCTGGCCGGCTGCCTCAGGACTGAGGTCGGCGACGGTCAACTCGGCCAGTCCCGCCAGATGGTCGATGCGGTCGGTCTGGTCGCGTGACGCGAACACCATCGCGACCGAGTCGGCGTACAGGCGGCGAGCCACGAACGCGAGTACCGCGGCGGACTCCTCGTCGAGCCAGTGGGCGTCGTCCACCAGACACAGCAGAGGTCTGTCGCCGGCACGCGCGGCAAGCAGCCCGAGCGAGGCCAGCGCGACGAGGAAGCGGTCGGGCGGGCTCATCCGTTCCTGCAGTCCGAAGACCTGGCAGAGCGCCTCACGCTGTGGATCGGGCAGCTTGGGCAGCTGGGACAGATGCGGCCCGAGCAGCTGGTGCAGCGCGGCGAAACCCAACTCGGCCTCGGACTCCACGGCGTCAAAGCGCATGACCTCGAAATCACCGTCGGCCAAAGCCTGAACGTGATCGAGCAGTGTGCTCTTGCCGGTCCCAGGTCCGCCCCGCAGCACGAGGACCGCACTCTTCCCGTGCCGGGCGGCGTCGAGGGCTGCGGTCAGCCGATCGCATTCCTTGTCCCGCCCGAACAGCTCAACCACTGATCAACCCCAAGGTGCTCGATGGGGGCCGGCTTGCGCAGCTCCCTGGCGCGCGTGAGTCCGATCAACAGACTCACATCCCATCCTGGCCAGCATCGGAGGCCTTGTCCAATCACCGGAGCGGTTCCAACTTATCGGACGGTGGTCAGCACGAGCCGCGATGATCACGGCCCCGATGGATCCAATCATTGGACCCATGGCGCCTTCTGTGGTTGCATGGCAGTGTGCTGCCCAGTACTTACGAACGTCAGGATTGCTCGCTGGCACGCGCGCTTGAGGTAGTAGGTGAGCGCTGGACGCTGCTGGTCATGCGGGACGCCTTCTACGGTGTTCGCCGGTTCAACGATTTCTCCGCGCACCTCGACGCGCCGCGGTCCGTGCTGAGTGCCCGGCTGGCCGCCCTGGTCGATGCAGGCCTGCTTGAACGTCGGCCCGACCCGGATCATGGTGGGCGCCAACTGTATGAGGTGACGGACAAAGGAAAGACGCTGTGGCCGCCTCTGTACGCCCTCTGCGCGTGGGGCGAGGCATATGCGGCCGATGGCCGCGAGCTACGCCGGATGTTCGCGCACGCAGACTGTGGCGAGCGGCTTGACCCCACCGCACGCTGTGCCGCATGCGACGTAGTCCCAGAGCCGCAGGACGTCATGGTGCTCCCCCTGGGAAACCCGGGGGAGGGAGCACGCACGGATCCGGTTGCCATGGGGCTACGAGAGCCTCATCGCTTGCTCGATCCGCTGCCGGGTGCGAGTGCTCGGCTGGGAAAGCGGTCCACAGGCAGCTGAACAGCCAAGTGCCTGCGCCGTCGAGATCAAGAATCACGACTGGCTGCGGTCCCTACGCACATATGCGTACGGACTACGTGCGTCACGGGATTGCCGGGACCCCGCATGGCAGACACGCTCACCAAGCGGGTCATTGGCCCGCCATTTCATAGAAAACGTGCAGAAAATCAATACGCTACAGAGCGGGGAGCGGTCTCATGCCCATGATCGACGTGTACGCAGCCAAGGGGATCATCAAGGACCGCAAGGGGCTGGCCCAGGATCTCGCACAGGCGATCATGCGCTGGGAGAAGGTCCCCGCCATCTCGTTCTTCACGGACAACACAGCCGCGTTCATCCACGAGTTGGACGCGGACAGCTTCTCCACCGCGGGCGGCGGCAATGATCACGTACGCGTCGCCGTCACCACCAACGCGAGCGCACTCGATCGGGAGCAGCAACTCGGCCTGGTCAAGGAGATCTCGGAACTGGTGGCCTCGGCCGCGGGGGATCCCACCCTTGCCGAGCGCACCTGGGTCGCTCTGACCGAGGCGGTCCCCGGGGGCTGGGGTATCGGCGGTCACGCCTACACGAATGAGGAGATCGTCCAGCACGTGCGCGGGCTGCTCGGCAAGAGCTGAACCCGACACCCCACCACACGGTGAGCCGGAAGAGGGGCCACCGTGTGGTGGGGTGTCATTGAGGAAGCGGGACGGTGCCAGGTCCTGTCCGGCGGATTCACGACAGCGCGGTCAGAGCCCTGAAACGCCGACGGCTGATATGGAGACCGAGACCTCGCTGATGCAGATGGCGCAGCCTCCGTGCGGCGGATCCTTCCACCGCACGGAGGCTTTCCGTTGCCCGGATTCCAGTGGGTTCGAACCCCCGCTGTTGGGCGGCGCGTCCAGCGGTTACCGGGACGTGGAGTTGTCGATTTCGAAGCCGTCGAAGGTGGCGTAGGTGCCCGAGAGCTTGGTCACCACGATGGTGTGGACACCGGCGGCGAGGGCGGTGCTGGTGTAGACGGCGACATCGGTGTGGCGCGCACCGTCGGCAGGCACCGTGTCGACGACGGTGGCGGGCCCGCCGTCGATCGACACACCGATGTTGCCCTGATCGGTGTACTGCTCACCGAACACCTTGATCCCGGTGCCGATGAACGTGTACGTGATGCTGCTGCCGTCGGACGTCGCGTAGTGGACGTCGTCGTCGTGGTCGCCGTAGCCTCGGCTTCCCAAGTAGTCCCAGGTGTTGTAGACGATCGACGGATCGGTGTCGTTGAGGCGTATCGCGGCCGGCGGGGTGCCGACGTGGACAAGGACGGCTGCCGACGGCTTGGACGTGGCTCCGTCCTTGTCGGACTGCGTGGCGGACAGAGCCTGCTGGCCGGGCGAGAGGTCGGTGAGCGTGCACGACCAGGTGCCGTCGGCGGCAGCGGTTGTGGTGCAGCCTGCCTGGTGGGTGCTGTCGGTGACCGCGACGGTGTTGCCGCCCACCGCTGTACCGCGCACCGTGAAGGTGTCCGCCAGGCCGGTGGTGCCGCCCGTGGGGGCGGTGATGACCGGACGGGGTACGTAGGTGCCGACGGTGACGTCCGTACCGTCGGCTCCGGTCGGTACCGTGGCGATCAGGAAGCCGGAGGAGATCCGTTCGACGTCGGTCGCGCGCCGGTCGCCGAAGTACACCGGGGTGCTGGGTGAGAAGCCGGCTCCGGCGATGAGGACCCGTTCGGTTGAGGAGCCGGCGGCGACGGGCGTCGGCGCGGAGATATAGCTCGCTTCGAGGGGGAGGCCGCCCACCAGCGACTCGTGTCCGTCGGTCACGCCCGCGTGGGCGAGGAGGGAGACGGGGATGTCACCCGGGCCCGGCGACGCGGGGATGGTGGTGTTGTCGCTGGCGTGGGAGTCGATGGGCTGCGTGCAGATGTAGCTCTCCGTGGGGTCGGAGAAGTAGTTGCCGGTGACCCAGAAGTGGCCGGTGGGCGAGCAGCCGCCCTGGGCGCCGAGCGCGGCCAGCGGGTGGAACTCGACGTTGCCGCTGAAGCTGATCCACTCCGAACCGGCGTCGTCGTAGAAGGCGTTGAAGCGTGAGCCGTCGTTGTAGACGACGTTGCCGGTGACGTGCAGGCCGTGGGCCAGGGTGGCCGTCGCGTCGATGGTGCCGTCGGCCTGGTAGACGTACTCCGCCTGGTGGCCTTCGATGTAGATCGCGCCGCCGTCGTCGAGGACCTGCATGATGTTGAAGATCAGGTTGTTGCTGATCGTGTTGTCGGCGTTGATGTTGGTCGAGTTCTGGGGATGGTTGGCGTCGTCGACGTGGCCCTGGATGACGCCCGCGGTGATTCCGGTGTACGGCAGGTCGTAGAGCTCGTTGTGCGTGATCGTGGTGTGACGGCTGAACAGCAGCGTGATGCCGCAGGCCGAGCGGTATTCGGTGCCGACGTCGTGGATCACGTTGTTCGAGACCGTGGTGTGGTCCAGGATCTCGTTCGTTCCGACCTGGTCGGCCTGCACGGTCTTCGGGTCAGGGGTGCAATGATCCTTGATCACCGAGGCCGGCGTGACGGTGGGAGTCGGGTCGTAGGTGCAGCCCAGTGACAGCGCGGTGGAGGCGATCCCGGTGAACTCGTTGCCGTCGATGACGTTGCGCGATCCCCCGTACATGAAACTCAGGCCGGTGCCCCCGAGGTTGATGAATCGGTCTCCGGTGATCGTCACATGACTGGCCCCGGTGAAGGCGACGTTGGCCAGGGGCTGGGTGAGCGCGCCCCACGGGCAGCTGCCGGCGGGTGCGGAGAAGGTGCACAGCCCCTGGTTGTTGTCGCCGGTTCTGTGCAGGTTGCTCTGCACGTCGGCGAAGCCCACCGGTGACGAGGGGCCGTTCCAGGTGGCGTACGAGAACTGGAGGCCCGCGAAGGTGATGTCGTGCAGGGGTCTGGCCAGGCTGCCGGCACCTTGCACCAGCTTCTCCAGGCGGGGCAGTTCGACGTCCAGGCCGGCCATCCGCTGACCGCTCTTGGGTGTGTAGTAGAGCGTGTCGGTGGAGCTGTCCAGGAACCACTGACCGCGCGTCAGAAGACCGCGGGCGCCCCGGATCGTGTCCGGCAGCCGTGAGGTGGACATCGATGGCAGGCCGCCGGTGCCCTGGCTGAACGGGGCGATGTCGGTGACGTTGGTCCAGCAGGGCTGGTCCATGACCAGCGCGCTGCCGGACATCCGTGCGACCCCGCACTTGGAGTCGGTCCACGCGCCGTTGCCCGCGGGATAGTCGAACTCGACCTGCGCCAGTTGCGCGGGGGTGAGGTGTGCGAACCAGGCCAGGGCCGCCGCGTCGTTCGACAGGTCGTAGCCTGTGGCCGACCCGGTCCAATTGCCCGTGAAGTGCAGGGCCGCCGGGGTGGCCTGGGCGATGGGGGCTTCCCTGTCATTCACGTAGAGCTGACGAGTGGCGCTGCCGTGGGGCACGCGGGCGGCCCACACGCCGGTACTTCCCACCTCGTGCCAGGCGGTGACCCGGGAGGCGCCGGAGATGACCGGGTGGGCGCCGGGCGCGGCCTCCCACACCACGGGGTGCGCGGGCCTGCCGGAGTCCTCCGCGCCGAACTTCCACGTCTTGCTCAACCGGTAAGTGCCACCGAGGAGTTCGACCCTGGGGTTCACGGGGTTCCGACCGTGCTCAAGACCGCGTACTTCGGCCTGCGCGGTGGTCAGGGAACACGGATTCCTCGATGTGCACGCCGCACCGTGGCCGTCAGGCGCGGCCCACAGCACCGATGCGGTGGCGGCCCGCGCCGGACTTGCCGACACGCCCAGCGCTCCCGCGCCGACCAGTCCGAATGCGAGTACAGAACCAAGGATCTTGCACGTCGACGCCATCCACTTCATGACCGCTCCGGGATCCGTCAAGCCGCGGGCACGCCCGCAGGAAGACCAAGACATCCGATGAATGGAGTCAACCTGGCAGCCTCCGCTTGACGGTGTCAACTGGTCGCATGGGGTTCGATGCAAGGGAAGTGGCTCCGTGTAGGAAAATTTGGAGCAATGGATCGGATGTATGGTCGGTTTTGTGCGATCGGGTGATCGGGCGCGTGGTCGAGTGGTCGCTGTGGGAGCGGTGCGCGAAGGCAGCGCCTCGCGGTAGCTCGGGGTGCGAAGCCAACCGAGGAGCCCGGCGGGGGTCTGTCAAACGAGCGGCTCTGTCACGTAATCGGAAGTGGCGAAGCGTGGCGACTACTGGAGGAGGATGTGGTGGCGGAGCAGGGTGAACCCGGCCCGTCCACGTATCGAACTCCCCCGGGCCTCACCCAAAGGCATCGTCAACGCCCGTCCGCTGCACCCCTTGCCGATGTCGATCGCCAATCTGGAGCAGGCCACGGCGGCCACCGCGGCCACGGAGAGGACCGCACCCGCCATGGACTGCGCCATCGTGGCGAAGTTCGACCTCAGCGGCATCCAGGAAAGGCGTTCATCGCCTTCAGCATCCTGGTCGGGGCTGTGCACGCCGTTCGTCCGATCCTCCCCGGACGCGAGGCCGTCATCGCCGGCTTCTTCGGACTCGGACACGGCATGGCGTTTTCCCTCGTCCTCGCCGACATGCACCTCTCCACCGCCCAACTCTCTTCCAGCTCGGCGGGATTCAACCTCGGGATCGAGGCAATGCAACTCCTGCTCGTTCTCCTCTGCACAGCTGCGCTCTCCGCGCTCTGGACAGGCATCCTTCACCGCCGCGGCCGAGGAGTGACCTGGGAGGGTCATGAAGCAGACCCTCCCAGGACTCCGGTGCTGACGCCTCGCGGCGTCAACGAGGCGTCGCAGCGGAGTGGTTGACGGATGGTAGAGCGGTCTCGTCGTAAGACGCTTGTCGCCGCTGCGATGCCGCTGGGACAGCGGGGAAGTCGACGGGTGCCCAGTGTGGTCGGCAGGAACGCCCCCGACTCGGCCCTGAGCGCAGTTTGACGAGCCCGTGCCGCTGGTCCTTCCAGCCGTGAACGCCTCTGCGGAGCAGGTGGGTTGCCGATTTCGTAGGTGCGTACGCGGCTGATTATGATCTTCGTCGTGACTGTGCAGAATTCTGACAAGACGCTTTCCCGTAAACAGAGACTTCAGGAGAAGCAGCGCCGCCAGTTGTCGGTGGTCGACACCGTGGACAAGGCCGAGGTGAAGGTCCGCAAGGCGGAGGCCGAGCTGGCCGTGGCTGTCGCCGAGGCGGTGCAGGTGTTCGGCGACGAACGGTCCGCGTCCGAGGGGCTCGATATGCCGGTCGAAGCGATCCGGCGCTTCCTTGGTATGGCGAAGGACGAAGCGGCCGCTGCCGGTAACGTCGCCGAGGACGAGGTCGCTGACAATCCCTGAGCTCGGCGTTCAATCAGTGCGCCGAAGCCTGGTGCCGACCTTGTGATGGGCAGGCAGGGCTGTACACCTTCGGTGCCCGGACACACTCATGGTCCGGGCACCGCACCGTTCGTCTTGATCGGGCTGCAGTTCCTGCCAGGTGCTGTCGTACCCACGTCGGCAGCGTCGCCGACGCGACCTTCCTGCGCACCGCTCTGACACCCTTGGCGGGCCGGCGACGTGAAGGGCTTGTCGAGCACGTCGTCGCGGCTCTCGCCGGTCGGCAAAAACGGGACGTCGCCGACCGGCTTGCGGCTCACGCGCTGTCCCAGACGCCGCGGCGTAGGAACCGCACATCATTGCGCCCGATCCGCTCCGTCTTCATCCTCGCTCTCACTTTCCGGGAGCGGACGTAGAGCCCGAGGGGGACCAGTCCTTGGTGTCGATCGGGGACCAGTCGGTCGGCCTCGCGTCCAGGCGCTCCATCCGGCGCCCGCGCCGCGCCGCGAGCAGTTCCTCGTCAAGGGGTGTGGTGAAGACGTTGTCGACCAGGGTGTATTCGGCGGCGAGTCGGCCGACGGCCGGCAGCGCGGCGGTGTCGATGCGCCCGCGCTCCAGATACAGGTCGTCCCTGATGTGGAACCGCACCACCCTGCCCCACGCGACATGATCGACCCCGTCGTCCCCGACCGGAATGATGCGGTCGACGACGCACTCGAAGGAGATCGGCGCCCCCTTGACCCGGGGCGCGCGCACCACCACGGACGGCTCCTTCTCCAGCCCGAGCGCCTCGAACTCGTCCACACCCGGGTCGAACTCGAACGCCGAACTGTGCATGGCGTCGGCCTGCGGCAGCGTCGCCAGGTTGGTGACGAATTCCCCAGTGTCACGGATGTTGTTGTACGTATCCTTCAGCGTCTGCCCGTCGGCATGCGGCTGCAGTGTCAGCGAGACCATGGGCGGCTTCCGCCCGGCAGCGGTGAAGAAGGAGACGGGTGCGAGGTTGGCGACGCCCTCGAGGGAGACCGTGCTGACCCAGGCCACGGCGCGCGGAATGATGCTGCCGATCAGCAGTTTGTACGCGTGAGTGGAGTCGAGTTCTGCAGCGTCAATGATCATTTGAGACCTCCATCGGTTGCGGCACGGCCCTTGGAGTCAACTGCGGCGACACGTGTGCAGACGCGACCCGCGAGGCAGCGCCAGAGAGGAGGGAAAGGCTGGTCCGGCACTCCTCGTCGAGCCCTCCCTCAATAGGCGACGGCGCTTCCCGGGGCGCACGTTGCGGACCGTCAAGTCAGCATGCGAACAGGGGTTCCGGCATTCCATGCGGCGATGTCCTCGACCGCGTCCCGATAGAAGACCTCATACAGATCCCGACTTACGTAGCCGATATGGGGTGTCACCACAGCGTTGCTCAGTGAACGCAGAGGGTGATCGGCCGGCAGTGGTTCGCGATCGAAGACATCCAGCGCCGCTGAACCGATCCTCTTCTCGCCCAATGCCCTGAGCAGCGCCGCCTCGTCCACCACGGGCCCGCGCGAGGTATTCACCAAAATCGCCGTCGACTTCATGAGGCCCAGTTCGTGCTCACCGACGAGGCCTCGAGTGCGCTCGCTGAGTACCACGTGAATACTCAATACATCGGAGCGCATGAACAATTTGTCTCGCGAAACGTATGTCGCTCCCTTCGCCTGTGCGTCCGCGGGTGTCAGGTTCTCGCTCCAGGCAATGGTCTCCATGCCGAAAGCACGCCCGATCTCCGCTACCGCAGTCCCCAATCGCCCGAGGCCCAGAATGCCCAGAGTGGCCCCCCTGAGGCTCACCCCCAGCCCCTCTTGCCACCCACCTCGGCGAACGGAGTCCACCTGCTGTGGGATCAAGCGTGCCGCGGAAAGAACGAGCCCCCAGGTGAGTTCAACCGTCGGGTACGAGAAATATCCCGTACCGCACACGGTGATACCCAAACGGTGTGCGGCATCCAGATCGATTGCCGCGTTGACCGGCCCGGTGGTCACGAGCAACTTCAGACGTGGCAATTTGTTCAGGGTTGAGGACGGAAAGGGAGTCCGCTCTCGCATGGCCACCACTACCTCGTACTCGGCGAGCGCGGTCACAACCGCCCCCTCGTTTTCGAAGGCTTCAGTGAAGACATGCACCTCGGCGTGGAGCGAATCCCAGTCGGCCAGACCCAGCGCAACGCCTTGATAGTCGTCCAGAATCGCGATTCGCATGTGGTTTCCTCTCGTTTTTGACCATCGGGCCGAAGTGTCGGTGGGTGGGGTTTGACCTTCTTGGTGCGGCTGGTCCGGCGAGGAGATGACCGATCCGGTGGGGACAGTGTGTTGTGACGGCACAAGAGTCAGACGTTTCGATGGTTTCCAGGTTCGCACTCATGCCTCGGTATGAGGAATCACGTGCGGCACGTGGTGTCCGTGACCGTGTGTGCTACGGAATACCGGAGGCGAGACATCGGGCGACGGCAGGGAGCGGGAGGCGCGGCTGGAGCGTGAGCGGCGGTCAGCCGCTGAGTTTGCTCGGGATGCCGCGTCGAAGCGAGGACCGGGCCCGGCGCCACCCAGCCACCTCAACAGAATCCGACACCGAACAGTGCACCGACAGGTCAGAGCCGAGGCCGTACGTCGCGGCGACGTCGAACCGGTCATGGAGCGCCGCCGCGATCAGCTTCGCGGCGGCGACGCCAGATGCCTGCCTTTCGGCGGAGGCCTCCGACTGCCGGCGGCCGATGTTCTTGCCTCGCGGCGTCAGCCACTTGTGCAGCAGCGTCGAGTGCACCGAGACATCCGCCTTCCGGAGTCGATCACCGAGGGCGCGGAGGTCGATCTGCCCGGCCTCAGCAGCTTCGCCGTCGGCCTGCATGGCGACTTCAACGCGGTGACGCCGGGCTGACCACCGACTGACGGCTCGAGTACCGCGTGAAGGCGTTCAGCCGGACAGGATGTCCGCAGCTGACCGGGGCGGGTGGGCGCGCTGGTGGTGCCGTGGCCCTCTCCTGGCTGTTGTCACATCGGTCAGACGCGGTCAGACGAAGCTTTCTGCGGTCGTGCCGGGATCTTTCGGCGGCACGGTGAACGCCGGGTGCCGTGTGGTGCCGTTGCCTGGTGCGGAGTGTCCTTCGTCGGTGTCGGCCCAGTGGGTCGTGGGTGTGTCGTCGGTTGTGGCCCGGTGTGGTGTGGGGCGGTCCTCTCCGGCCCGGTGCGGGGTCGGGGCGGTCCGGGGCTGGGGCGGTACGGGGGCCGCCGGGCGTTGTTTGGTGGTGCGGAAGGCCAGCAGGACTGCGGAACCCGCGGCCCACAGGATGAGTGTCGCCAGCGGGGCGAGGACGTGGGAGCTCTGGAAGTAGCTGAGGTCGGCGATGGCGCGCACGGCGGCGCCGGGGGGCAGCAGTGCCGACAGGGTCCGGGCTCCGCTGGGCATCAGGTCGGTGCCGACGGTTGCGCCGCTGGTGGAGTTGCCGACGGTCAGCAGCAGCAAGGTGGCGAGGGGGATACCGAGGGGCCCGACGTAGGTGGCCAGCATCTTCGTGGTGAAGGCGGCGGCGGCGGCCAGCAGGGCCAGGACGAAGGCGAGTGGGAGATACGGTGCGGGGACGGCGTCGAGGATGGGGCCGGCGATGGCGGCCGCGACAAGGCCCGACGCCGCGGCGAAGACGGCCATCAGGGTGAAGCGGTGCCGCAGGTGGAGCAGGCTGCTGAGTCCCACGACGCTCTGGGCGAGGGCGAATCCGGAGAGAGTCACTCCGAAGGAGACGTAGAACCCGGCCAGGCCGCGGGCGTCGTATCGGGCGAGCGGCACGATGTCGGAGACGCTGAGGTGTTGGTCGGCGCCGTGTGCGTAGGCGGTGACGAGTTTGGTGACCGCGGTGGTCGTGGACAGGCCGTTCGCGCTGGCGACGTCGAGTTTCAGGTCCTTGGCGTGAGGGCCGGTGCCGAGCACGGCCCCCACGTCGCGGTGGCGCAGTGCGTCGCGTGCCTCGGCGGTGGAGTCGGCGCGCCGGACGTCGATCGAGTCCCCCAGGGCCTGCTGGACCTTGTTCGCCAGCCGGGGGCCCGTGACCGCCACGGGGATCTGGTGGGGCTGGGGGTCGCGCATGAGTCCGACGTAGCAGCTGACGAACGCGGCGACGATGACCAGGCCGATCAGGAACGGCTGCAGCCAGACGCGGATGGGCTGGCGGCGCCGGTGATGTGGGGGGTGGGGCTGGGGATGCACTCCGGGTTTCTCCATGACTGGTGGGTGATCGACGACCGTGGGACCGTTCGGGGTGACCGCTGGGTGGTTCACCGCCGGGTCACTCCCTCGAGCCGGGCGGCGGTGGCGACGGCCTCGGCGACCGCGGGGGCCACTCGTGGGTCGAAGGGGGAAGGGATGATGTGGTCGGGGCGCAGCTCGTCGGCGACCACGGAGGCGAGGGCATCGGCGGCGGCGAGTTTCATGCCGGGGGTGATGCGGCTGGCGCGGACGCGGAGGGCCCCGGGGAAGATGCCGGGGAAGGCGAGAACGTTGTTGATCTGGTTGGGGTAGTCGCTGCGGCCGGTGGCCACGACGGCCGCGTAGCCGCGGGCGATGTCGGGGTGGATTTCCGGGGTGGGATTGGCCATGGCGAAGATGAACGCTCCCTTGGCCATGGTGGCGACGGCGGTTTCGGGGACCGTGCCGCCGGAGACGCCGATGAAGACGTCGGCGTCGGCGAGGGCGTCCTGCAGCGTGCCGGCGAGTCCTGCCCGGTTGGTGTTTTCCGCGAGGTCGCGCTTGACGTCGGTCAGGTCGGTGCGGCCTGGGTGGATGATGCCGGTCCGGTCGGCGACGGCGATGTCCCCGATCCCTGCCTCTGTGAGGATCTTGGCGATGGCGACGCCGGCCGCGCCGGCGCCGGAGATGACCGCGCGCAGGTCGGCGAGGTCGCGGCCGGTGAGCCGGGCGGCGTTGCGCAGGGCGGCGAGGGTGACGATGGCCGTGCCGTGCTGGTCGTCGTGGAAGACGGGGATGTCGAGGCGTTCCTGGAGCCTGCGTTCGATCTCGAAGCACCGGGGGGCGGAGATGTCCTCGAGGTTGATGCCGCCGAAGGAGGGGGCGAGGCGGGCCACTGTTTCCACGATCTCGTCCACGTCGGTGGTGGCCAGTGCGACGGGGACCGCGTCCACGGCGCCGAACTGCTTGAACAGGACCGCTTTGCCCTCCATGACCGGCAGCGAGGCCTGCGGCCCGATGTTGCCCAGGCCGAGCACGGCGGAGCCGTCGGTGACGACGGCGACGGTGTGGGAGGCCCAGGTGTAGTCGTGAACGAGTTCGGGCTGCTCGACGATCGCGGTGCACACCTCGGCGACGCCGGGGGTGTAGGCGAGGGAGAGGTCGTCGCTGTCGCGCAGCGGCACGGTCGATGTGATCGCCATCTTGCCGCGGCGGTGCAGGGCGAAGACCGGCTTGCTGTCCCGGCCGGTGGCTTCGCCGTGCCCGGCTGACGTGGCGCTTTCTGCGTTCATGACTGCTGTTCCTTCGTGCGCGTCGCGCCTGCCTGCCCCGGGCAGACGAACGCGAGGGCTGCGGTGGAGGTCCCTTCCCCCGGCTGGTGCCGTACGGGACGGCGCGGCGCGGTTGCTCGCGGCCGGCCCGTACGGGCAGGCGCCCGCGGCCGCGGGCCGACGTCGTGCGCCGTGGGGCCGGGGGCCTTGCGGCCCGGCTGCGGCCCGGCCCGGCCCGGGCCGTGGCGCGGCCGCGCTGCCGGGCCACGGTGCCGGTCATGGGGGCCGGTCACGGTGGGTGCCGTGCACCCGGCACCCACCACCCATCGGCGGGTGCCGGCGGCAGGGGGGCCTGATGCCTGGGGGAGGGGTCCTGCGGTTTTCTGTGGTGGTGTGGGTGGGCCCGGGGCCGGTCAGTGGCCCTGGAAGTCGACGGCGGGCCGAGGCTGCTTCGCCTTGAAGGCCTTGACGGCGGAGGCGAGGCCCTTCTTGACGTCGTCGGTTTCGAACAGCGGCATGGCGATGTCGAACATCGCCTCGTCCGCGGCGGAGACACCGCCGACGGTCCAGGCGCGCAGCAGGGCCTTGTGCGCGGCGTAGGCACGGGTGGGTCCCTTGGCCACCTTGCGAGCGAAGGCGGTCGCCTCGGCCAGCAGGGTGTCGTCGGCGACGACCCGGTTGACGACACCGGCGTCGGCCATGACCCTGGCGGGCACCTGCTCGGAGGTGAGTGCCCATTCCGCGGCGCGTGCCCGGCCCGCACGCTCGGCGACCCGGTAGATCCCGCCGAGCAGGGTGACGATGCCCAGGGTCTGCTCGGGGTGGCCGAAGCGGGCCGTCTCGCCGGCGAAGATCACGTCGGCGCGGAGCGCGAGTTCCAGACCGCCGCCGAAGCACAGCCCGTGGACGGCGGCGATCACCGGCAGCGGGAGCCGCTCGAGCTGGTTGAAGACCTGCATGTAGCGCTCGAAGAGGGTCCGCAGTTCGCGTACGTCCGTATCCGGCCAGTCGACGATGTCGCCGCCGAAGCTGAAGTCCGGGCCTTCGGCGCGCACCAGCACCGCGCGGGCGTCGCTGTGGCCGATCGCCTCCAGCGCTTCGGCGAGGTCGGTGGCCATCTGTGGGTCGATGCGGTTCTGCGGCGGGTTGGTCAGGACCAGCGTGGCGAGGCCGTCGTCGATGGAGTAGGTCAGATGGGGCATGGTTCGTCCTTGCACTCTGTCGGGGGCGCTCGTCAGGAGAGGTGCCGGTGGAACCAGTCGAGGGCGCCGCTGCTCGCCTGGTCGAACTCGGTGGTGTACGGGTCGAAGTGGCCGCCGGGGATGATCTGCAGCCGCTTGGGCTCCAGGGCCTGCTCGAAGGCCGCGAGCCCCGTGTCGGTGAGGGTCACGGTGTCGTTGTCGGCGATCACCATGAGCAGCGGCGTGGGGGAGACCCGGCTGATCCAGGTCCCCGGCTCGTACATGCGGGCCAGCCGGTTGGAGCGGACCGTGACCTCGTTGCTCCACACGCCCTCCGGTACGGGCTGGAGGTAGAAGTCGATGGCCTCCCGCGTGCGGTAGGAGGCGGGCACGGCCGGGTCGTCGCCGACGACGGCCTGGGTGCGGGGGGCCTCGCCGCGGGCCTGGGCGCGCTCGTCCTCGTCGAAGGCCGCCTCCACCTTCGCGACCGCTTCCGGCGCGATGCGGCGCCGCCCCTGCTCGAAGCCGCTGATGGTCGGCACCTGGGAGACCACGGCGCGCAGCCGCCGGTCGGTGGCGCCCAGCACGATCGCGTGGCCACCGGCGTAGCTGGTGCCCCACAGGCCGATCCGGCCGGCGTCGGTCTCGGGCCGGCTCTCCAGGTAGGAGATGGCGCGGCGCCAGTCGGCGATCTGCCGCCAGGGTTCGATGTCCTGCCGGGGAAGGCCGTCGCTGGCCCCGAAGTTGCGGTGGTCGTGCAGCAGGACGACGAACCCCGCCTCGGCGAAGGCCCGCGCGAAAGGCTCCAGGCCGTGGTCCCTGACCCCGGCGTAGCCGTGGGCCATGGTGATCGCCGGGTGCGGGCCGGGACCGTCCGGCAGGAAGAGCCAGCCGCGCAGCGTGACCCCGCCGTCGGCGTCGAATGCGACATCCTCGCGCTGGACCATGGAACAACCTCCTCGGTGCGACCAGGGCCGGGCCCTGGTCGGAATGACGGAAACGGGGGCTCAGCCCTGGTGGAAGTACTCGGCGTCGAGTACGCCCGCAAGCCTGCGGCCCAGTTCGGCGGAGAACCGGTGGACGGCGCCGAGCGGCCGGTGGTGGATGGCGGCCCGGACGATCTGTCCGTCCGCGTCCTTCGTCAGGATCGTCACGCCGTCGATCTGTGTGCCGCCGAACGCGGTGGCGTGCCACTCCAGGTAGGAGCGCTCCCCGTTGACGGTCTGCTGGGTGAAGACGAGAGAGTCGTAGATCGTGCTCGCCGCGGCCATCACGTTCTTGACCTGGTCGCGGCCCTCGACCGGGCGGGTGAGGATGCTCGCCTCCAGCGTCACGCCGGCGGCGAACGCGTCGCTGAACGCGTTGGCCGACTTCTCCTCGAAGGCGTTGGTCCAGTCCGACGCGCGCACGACGGGCAGCACACCGGCCAGGAAGCGGTCGAGGTGGCCTGCGACGGTGGCCGGCTGCTCCAGGTGGGCCCAGTGCCCGGCCCGGCCGACCGTGACCGTCTGGGGCGCGGCGAACCGAGGTGCTACTCCCTGGGCGACCAGCTCGGCGGTGACGAAGCCGTCGTCCTCGCCGCGCACGATGAGTACGGGGCCGGTGTACCGGCTGGGCCGCTCGCCCGCCGGGTGCCCGTTGTTCCAGCAGTCGGCGGCCTCCCGTACGGTCTCGGGACGGATCCGAGTGCCGCTCACCACCAGCCGGTCGAGCTCAGCCTCCGCCAGCGCGGCCGACAGTTGCGTCCTGACCGCGCGCTGGGCGTCGCCGTCGCCGCCCAGGGAACGGAAGGTGTCCATCACCTCGTCGGGCTGCCGGGTGCCGGCCAGCGGGATCGGGGTGACCAGGACCAGGCCGAGAGCCCGGTCGGGGTGCCGCGCCGCCACCAGCTCGGCCACCGCCGATCCCATGCTCTGCCCGACGATCACGAAGGGCTTGCCGAGGGCCTCGGCCACGGCGCCCACCTCGTCGGCGAACCGGTCGTAGGTGAACGGCCCGCTCGCCTGCGTGCGGTCCCCGCTCCCGGCCAGGTCGAGGGTGACGCATTCGACGCCGGGGGTGGTGAGTTCGCCGATCAGGCCGTCCCAGACGTACTGGTCGTCCAGGAAGCCGTGGACGAACACCACGGCGAAGTCTCCCTCGCCCTGCCGCCGGAACCGCACATCGCTCGTTCCGATCCGCTCTGTCCTCATTGCTGTGCTCACTTTCCGGGAGCGACCCTGACCTCGCCCGAGGGGGACCATTCCTTGGTGTTGATCGGGGACCAGTCGGCGGGCCGTCCGTCCAGGCGCTGCATCCGCTGGTCGTGCCGGGCTTCGAGCAGTTCCTTGTCCAGGGGCGTGGTGAAGACGTTCTCGACCAGGGTGTACTCGGCGGCCAGGCGTCCCACGGCCGGGAGGGCGGCGGTGTCGATCCGGCCCCGCTCCAGGTAGAGGTCGTCCCGGACGTGGAAGCGCACCACCCGGCCCCACACCACGTGGTCGACCATGTCGTCCCCGACGGGGATGATCCGGTCGACGACGCACTCGAAGGAGATCGGCGCATCCTTGACCCGGGGTGCGCGCACCACCTCGGACGGCTCCTTGTCCAGGCCGAGCGCCTCGAACTCGTCCACGTCCGGCTCGAACCCGAACGCCGAACCGTGCATGGCGTCCGCCTGTGGCAGCGTCACCAGGTTGGTGACGAACTCGCCGGTGTCACGGATGTTGATGAAGGTGTCCTTCAGCGTGACGCCGTCCGACTTCGGCTGCAGCGTGATCGAGACCATGGGCGGCTTCCTGCCGACGGCGGTGAAGAAGGAGATGGGCGCGAGGTTGGCCACACCCTCGGTCGACACCGTGCTGACCCAGGCCAGGGCGCGCGGGATGATGCTTCCGATCAGCAGTTTGTACGCGTGGGTGGCGTCGAGTTCCGCTGCGTCAATGATCATCGTCAGACCTCCATCGGTGGGGACGCGGCATGGGAACAGCGCTGCGCGCCGTACGACCACTGCCGGGAGAACGGCTCATGGGTGGCGCCGGAGAGGGGTGCCGCACCTCAAGCTCCCGTTAGAAATAAGCGTATGCCTATTGGCTATGTCGCGCAAGTCGGACATTACGGCACCTCTCTGCCGCGATGGGGGTCTGTAAGAACATAGCCGTACCGTGTTTGCCTCTGGCGAAAGTGTGGCGGCGCCCGCTGTGGCGACGCCCTGCGAGGAGTTGGCGGCCCCCTATGACGTCGTCCTGCTGGCGGTCAAGGCCACCGGGCTCGAGCGGGCCGTCGACGACATGGCGGCCGCGGTCGGTCCGCACTCCCTCGTCGTCCCCCTCCTCAACGGGGTCCGGCACGTCGATGTCCTGGCCGCACGCTTCGGCGACCAGGCCGTCCCGGGCGGTGTGTCGAAGGTGGCGACCACACTCGACGCCCAAGGGGACATCGTCCGCCTCGCCCCGTGCCGAGACCGAGCACATCTACGGAGACCTGGTCCTGCGCGCCCACCGGCTCGGGCTCACCGTTCCGCTGCTCGATCTGGTCGCCATGTATCTGCGCCTGCACCAGAACCGCATCGAGGGTGCCCGTCTCACCTGAGCCGTGCCCTGCCCTCGAGGTGTGCCCTGCTCTCGAACCCCCGAGGTCGTTCCGGTACGCCCGCAGCCGCACACCCCGAAGTCGAGGGGGAGACGGGCCGTCGACAACGTGAGTGCACCCGGGTCGTCGGCGACCGCATCCAGGATCGTCGGGTCCTCGGACGTCGCCACGGGCGCCCATGGCGCCGCACTGTCGCCACGACGGCTGCTCCCGGTCACTTTCCCAGGAGCCCGACCGCTCCGTACCACACCGGACCCGGGTTGAGCAGATCCGGGTAGAGCCCTGTCATCCCGTCGAAGAACTCGCGGGCGGTCGGGTGTTCGTCGAGCAGTCGGATGGCGTCCAGCAGGTACTGCCGGGTCCGGTCGAGAATGGCGGGGTCGTCCGGCAGGTCTTTGTTCTTGTGGCCGGCCACGACCGAGCGCGGCTCGAGCGCGGCGACGCGATCGATGGCCGCAAGCCATTTCTGCAGGCCGCCATCGCCGCCTTCGAGGATGTACTGGTGCACCCCGTTGTAGGCGACGTCGCCGGCGACTACGAGACCGATGGACGGTACGTGCAGAACGGACGTCTGGTCGGTGTCCGTGTGCCCGACCTCGACGGCCTGGACGAGGTTGCGCTCCAGTTGGAAGCCGTCGGCGGGAATGGGCTGGGCCAGAACCGGGCTGTCGGGGATCAGGCCGGGAAAGCGTTTGTCCCACATCTGTTCACGCCCGTCGGTGGCCTGCTGGCGCATGATCTCGATGGTGCCGCGGGTCGCGTAGACGGTGACGCCGTGGAATCGCTTCACGAGTTCCGCGGTGCCGAACCAGTGATCGCCGTGCCCGTGGGTGGAGTAGATGTGGGTCAGGCGCCTGCCGGACCGCTCGACCCAGTCACCGACCTGTTCGATCTGGTCACGGGTGAAAGGCGGATCGACCAGGACGGCGTCCTCTTCCCCGAAGATCAGCGTCGAGGTCAGCGGTGAGGAGACGAGCCCGTCGCCGTTCGGCAGACGTTCCTCGCCGGCCCGGGGTGTGCCGTCCGAGACGAAGGTCTCGTACGTCAGAGAGCTGGGCGCGGATGCGGTCATGATGACTCCTTCCTGAGGGGCGACGTGCGGCCCGCGCGGTCGTCCGGTCACGTACCTGCGGCGGCGGACCGCTTGCGCAGTGGAATTCAATGCCTGCACAGCGACGACCCAAGTGACATAATCATACGCAGATTGACTCTGTCATTGAGTCGAGTTACTTTCGGCTGGAGAAGTACGACAGGCCAGGCAGCATTCACAGGTACCGACATGTCTGATCGGTTACATCTCTGTTGTCGCTGCCTCTGAGTCCCAAGGAAGCGATCATGCCCGGAGCGCACCTGAGTTGGAGTGTCCACGTAGCGCCGTCGATCCCCACCGAGATCGCGGACCTGCCGCCGGACGTCCCCCGGCGCATGTGGTCGCCCATCACGGCCACACTGATCACGGGCGAGCGCGACGCGGTGCTGGTCGACGCGCTGATGACCGCCGAGCAGGCCGACCGGCTGGCCGACTGGGTCGCGGCGAGCGGCATGAACCTCACCACGGTCTACGTGACCCACGGGCACGGTGACCACTGGTTCGGGCTGGGCACCCTTCTTGAGCGCTTCCCGGGGGCGCGCGCAGTGGCGACGCCGGCGGTGGTCGAGCAGATGAAGAAGCAGATGGCGCCGGAGTTCGTCGCGTCGTTCTGGGACAAGCGCTTCCCCGGCCAGATCCCGGACAGGCTCGTGGCCGCGGAGCCGCTGGCCGGTGATCGGCTGGAGCTGGAGGGTCACGACCTCGTCGTCGTCGGACTCGGGCACACGGACACCGATGACACCACCTGTCTGCATGTGCCGTCGATCGGCTTGGTCGTGGCCGGAGACGCCGTCTACAACGATGTGCACCTCTATCTCGCCGAATCGCCCGCGGAGGGTCGCCGAGCCTGGCTGGACGCGCTCGACACCATCGCCGCGCTGGAGCCGGAAGCGGTGGTCGCGGGACACAAGAACCCCGACCGTCCTGATGACCCGAAGGCAATCGCCGAGACCCGGCGCTATATCCACGACTTCGAGGCGGTCGCAGAGCGCACCACGACCACGCTCGACCTTTACCGAGGCATGTTGGAACTGCATCCCGGCCGGGTCAACCGGGGCGCACTGTGGGGCTCGGCGCGGTCCGCCAAGGGCTGAGCGGCCGGGCCTGGCCGCCCGGTCCCGCAGCGGTCGGGGCGCCCGGGGCGAGCAGGCGTCACTGAGTGCATATCCGACGTCCAGATGCTTCTGTTCGCGACTCGCCCAAGCGGCGCGGCCCGCATGGGCGAACCGGCCGGACGCTACCTGGAACTTCGGGAAGCCGGCACTCGTCATGTGGAGAGTTACACTTCCAAACGTAATAAGTGAATAGGCTACGGGCATGTTGCCGTAGCTGCCGTCATCGAAAGAGGTCCGCGAATGTCCTGGACTGCGACAGCCCGATACGGCCTGGAGCCCGCCCCGGGCGGGCTTGCCTTCGTGCAGGACCTGCTCAACACACTGTCCGCCGGAAAGCCCCGGGAGCCCGACCTTCTGGAGACCGTTGAGGGCGCCCGTGCCTGGCTTGACCAGGCATTGAAGAGCTGGAGTAGCGCGACCCACCGGCCCGCACCCGGCATCGAACTGACAGCCGAGGACCTGCAGGGCCTCCGCGACTTCCGTCATGACCTGGGACAGAGCCTCCACGCGCAGCCCGGTGACCCGGCGGCGGAGCCCGGCCCGGCGGCTTCGCTGATGACCTTGCCCACCGGTCTGCGGCTCGACGAAAACGGGGCCATCTACGCTGAGCCCCGCGGCACGGGATGGCGGCAGGCGGCGTCGCTCGCGCTCATCGAGGCCTACGAGGCGCAGTGCACCGATACGCTGCGCCGCCTGAAGTCTTGCCGAAACACGCGCTGCCTGACTGCCTTCTACGACCGCTCCCGCAACAACAGTGGCGTCTGGCACGACGTCCACGTCTGCGGCAACGCGGCCAACCTGCGCAACTATCGTGCGCGCAAGCGGGCCGGCGCCGACCAGGCCTGACAGTCGACTGCCCGGCGCGGTCCGCGCCGTTGTGCCTCGGTTGTCGGCACGTGTCGTTTGTCGCACGATCTTGCCGTCCGGGTAGGGGCAGCCATCAAGGGCGGATGAGGACGGAGCCGATCTTGCCGGGCCGTACCGCGTGCTCCACGGCATCGGCCAGCTCGCCGAGGGGGTACGTGGCGGCCACGTCGAACTGGTCCTTGAGCGTCAGCGCGATCTGCGTCGCGGCAGCCACGTCGGATGCCCGCCTCTCGGGGGAGGCCTCGTACAGCCACCGGCCCAGGGTCGCGCCGCGCAGCGTCAGTGACTTGTGCAGCAGCGTCGACGCGTGCACCGAGATCGGCTCCTCGGCGAGCTCCCCGTAGCTGACCAGTTTCCCGCCCGGCGCCAACAGGTCCAGAAGGCCTTCAGTCAGCTTCCCGCCGACCGGGTCGAAGGCCACACTGACCGGGCGGCCGCCGGCTGCCCTGCGGACCTCGTCGGTCCAGCCTGCATGTTCTGTCGCCACGACCGGGACGTCCGGGAACCGTTTGCGCAGCTCGGCGGCGCCGCGCTCGCTGCGGACGACGTTGACCAGGCCCATGTTGTGGAACTGGCACACACCCGTGACCAGCCGCCCGACCGACGAGCCCGCGGCCGTCTGCACCAGAACACCGTCGTATCCGAAGGCCAGGTGCTCCTGCGCCTGCCGCCGCAGCATCACCGCGGTGAGCGGGTTCACCAGCATCTGCGCGGCGACCTCGTCCGGCAGCTCGTCCGGCACGGGGACGATCATCTCGGCGTCCGCCAGGATCCACTGCGACCATCCCCCCGGCAGGGGAAAGACCGCTACGCGGCCGCCGACCTCGACGCCCGCTGCCCCGTGCGTACCCGGGCCGATGGCCTCCACCACGCCGGTCGCTTCCGCGCCCACCGGAACCGGCTCCGCAGCCGTCCCGGGGTAGGACTCGACGGCGAGGAGATCACCACGGTGCACCGGGAAGGCCATGGTGCGGATGAGGACCTGACCGCGCACAGGTGCTTCCGGCTCGGGCTCCTCGATGACGGTCAGGACGTCGGCGGGTGACCCGCCACGGGTGTGGACGACACGACGGTTCATGATTGTCCTCCTCCTGCGCGCTGGTGTGTGGGCTTGACCGGTGCGTCAGCCGACGTCCTGGAGCAGCAGGTGCTTTCCGCTGAGTGCACCGTCCAGCTGCATCAGCCGGCCGCCCTCCCGTAGACCGCCAAGGTCCAGGACGGCGAATCCGAATGTGTCCAGCAAGTCGGCCACCACGGCCTTCGCATCGGCGTCATCACCCGCGTAGAAGGCCACTTGTCGTCCTTCGGCATGCCGGGGGTCAGCGGCGATGAACGGGGCGAACAAGGTGTTGAGAGCCTTCACGACCCGAGCGCCGGGAAGGTGCTGGGCGACCCACTCGCTGCCCGTGAGGTCACCGACGTCGTACCGGCCCCGCCAGGGGTTGGCCGCCGCGAACTGATTCGTCGTGTCGACGACGATCTTCCCGGCCCAGGAGGTGAGGCCGGTCAGTTCCGGCACGGCGAAGAACGGCACCGAGAGGAAAACGACCTCGGGCTTCACCGCCTCCTCGGCCGTGGCCGCGTGGGCCAGTGGCCCCAGCCTCTCCACGAGGGCGTCCAAAGTCTTCGGGCCCCGGCTGTTGCCTATGACCACCTCATGGCCGTGGCGGACGGCCTTGTCGGCGACCGCCTGTCCCACCTCTCCTGCGCCGAGTACGCCAATGGTGCTGTGTGTGATCATGTGCTGTTCCTTGATCGTGAGCGAAGACCGTCCGGGCTGTCGCCGTAGCCCTGGGCGAGCAGCAGGTCGTGGTGGTCCAGTGGGGCGTACTCGACCTGGACCCGCGCCTGGCCTGCGGCGGGAGCCCCCGGCTCGGGAACGTCGACGACCTTCAGACTCTGCTCAGGCTCCCCGAACCGGGTGAGGTGAATCGCGAGCATCTGGCTTGTCTCCTTGGGTGTCGCCGACGACGCGCAGGGCGGGCGACTTCCTTGGCTTCCATGTCCCGCGGCCCTGCCTCCGGAGGCCCTCGGATGCGGTCGACTCACCGCTGCCGAAGCGCAGCCTGTACTCAGGCTGCCACCCCCGCTGCGGTCCCACATCACGTGCAGTTCGTGGTGGTCCTCGGCGCACGACTACGTGATCGCTGGAGACCAGACGGGTGAGAACACCAGGAGGTCGTCGCGTCATCACCAGGTTGATCCGGTGAAGGGTGCGCCGCAGGCCGACGTGTGGTCGGTCGAGGTCCGACGGCCGGTCGACGGACGCCGCACTACTGGCGGGCACCCGGGAGTGTGTGCCCGAAACCTGGCAGGAGGCGTTCGTCGGCCACTGTCCAATTCAGGTACCAGTAGGAAGGACGACCTCCGGATTTGCTGTCAGCCTCATGGCGAACCGCGCCTTCGGCACCCGTGGGTGGCCCTCCAGCGGGGGGCGTCGTCGTCGGGCCGATCGGGGCCGGCGAAGTGGAACGGCACGTCGAACCGCTCGGCCAGGGCACGACCGACCGTCTCCGCTTCCTGCGCTTCGGGCCATGGCGGGACTTCGCCGTTGAACAGTCGCAGATCACTGCCGTGCCGGATGGTGGCGAGCCGGTGCTCGGCAGCCGGGACGTCTGTGAGCGCCATCAGGTCCACGCACCAGCCCTCGGTGTCACCGTCCCACAGTGCCTCGATGGCCACCGTCCGGCCGGGCAACGCCTGGATCTTCTCCGTGAGCGTCACCAGGTTCAGCGGCGGGGTCGGATATCCCTCGAACCGTCGGCCCAGCTCCCCGTAGCGCTCTGCCACCACATCGAGCGTTTCATACAGGCCCGGCCTGGATTCGGCTCGGAACGCCTCACGCACGCGGGCGACTGCCGCGATCCGGTGGTCCCGCTGGATCAGACCGTCCACAGCGGAGCGTTCGGCGGCCGACAGCGAGGCCCGGATCGGGGAGTCCATGACCGTATTCAAGCCGTATCGTCTACGCGCCCCAACTCGGGTCGCCCTAGGACCTGTCCGTGTTTGAGGAGTGTTTGAGGTCCTGGTCTCTGACGTGTCGTCGGCGGAGTGGTTGGGTGTATGTGCCGGGGAGGACGGATCAGATCGACAGTGGCCGCGCCGGGCTCCGCGCGACAGACATCGGGCAGTCCGGCCAACAACTGGCCGTCGGTACCGGATTCGACGGCGAGGACACGGCCTCTACATGACGCCCGGATCGGGAATCGCCGGACATGGGCGCCGCCTTCGGCTGATTCTGTGCTCCGACCAAGGACGCACTGACCAGCACGAAGACCGCGCGGCGACGAGCAGTTCGAGCAATGTGACTCAGACCAGTTCGGGCTGCGGTGTCGGTTGCCGTGTTGGTGCGGCCTTCGGATCCCACAGCCTGGTGGTCCGCACGTAGAGGTGGATCACCGAGGTCATCGCCAGAATGAGAAGTGGTCCAAACACCCACGCATGTTCGGCCATCTCCATCGGCAGATAGCGATAGGACAGCAAGAGTGCGGCGAAGACCGTTGCACTGTAGGTGACCAGTTGGATTCCTGACCTGTCCCAGCCACGGTCGAGCGAGCGCAGCGCTGACTCTATCGTGAGCGTGAACACCACGCCGGCGATGATATCCGCGCCGTAGTGGTAGCCGAATCCCAGTGTTGCGCCGAGCGTGGCTATCAGCCAGAACGCACCTGCGCATCGCAGAATTCGTGGGCCCCTGCGGGAGTGAATGAAGATCGCGGTAGCCCACGCTGTGTGCAGGCTCGGCATGCAGTTGCGTGGGGTGATCTCGTCGAACGGCATGTGGTGCGGGGTGATGATCGGCGGCGCCGTGTTCGGCCATATGTTGCTCACCGCCCAGTGCCCGCCGTCAGCGCCGTAGGCGAAGACCGGGCCGACCACCGGGAAGATCATGTAGATGCCCGGCCCGAGGAGGCCGATGACCAGAAAGGTGCGCACCAGATGATGGCGCGGGAAGCGGCGCTCGACCGCCACGTCACGTAGCTGGTACATCGCGACGATGACCGCGGCCATCGCCAGCTGAACGTAGACGTAGTCGAGGACATGGGCGCCGATCGGGCCGGTGGCCGCGACCATCCGGCCCACCACCCACGAGGGGTTGCCCAGCGCGTGATCGGCGGTCGCCACGTACTGGTCGAGCACGGCCGGGCGGGTCTTCGACGTGATGAGTAGCCAGGCGTCGCCGGTCTTGCGGCCGGTCACCAGCAGCAGGCCCAGCCCGACAGCCTTGAGCAGCAGAACACGTTCCCGGCCTGTGCGGCGCGTGACAGCGATGACGCCATAGCCCAAAATCACCCACAACGCGCCGTTCCCGAAGGGGTGGCCGGTGGTCACCTCGGCGTCGACCGACCACCGCACCAGAAAGATGGCGACGTCGATACCGATCGCGACCCCAGCTGCGATGAACCGTTGCCGCCAGGTGAGCACCACCATCATCAACGCCATACCGGCGTACAGCAGGAAACCCGATTTGGGGGCGAATATCACCTCTCGTGCCTGGTTGGTGATCGGCCCCGGTAGGCCGTAGCGACGCGCGGCGATCTCCAGTGCGATGAGGAATCCGAGGGTCGCCACACCTGCCGCGGTCCACAGCATCGCCCGTGGTTGACGCCACGCGGCGAACGTATTTCTCCAGTTTATTCGCGAAAACACCCGCGATGCTCTAGGTATCAAGTGTTTGGCCGATTTGTTAGATGTTGGTTGAATAGGTCACCCTTTATGCCGGATAGCACGGTTTTCCGGTGAAGGGCGGGCGATCAGGGCACTCGTTGTGAGTTCGAGCATGCTATCGGAGCGGTGATGGTGGGCTTCGCTGGTCAAGGGTGGTCCGAAGGGCGGCCGATCCTGCGCTCGATGGCGGGCATCGAGGGCGTCACCGGACTACCCAATGGCTCTCAGTGGCGATCAGTGGCTCTCAAGTGTGTGTGCTCATCGGGACGGTGCTGGCGAAGAAGGCGCGCGCGAGGACGCGGTCCGCCGCGTCGCACGCCTTCCGGCCGACGGCCAGGGCCTCCTCGTATCGGCTCAAGACCCGTAATCCGGAGGTGAGTTCGCCCAGCACGCGCGCCCGCACCAGGGGGACGCCGCACCGACGCCCGCTCCCGGCGCGTGGGCGCTGGACGGCGGTACGCCGCCACGCGCATCCCGGTCCACGCCAGCGCCTCGTCCAGTCGGTCCAGGCCGAACCGTGCCTGTGTCCGCGGATGCGGCAGGGACGCCCGCCGCGCCGGTGACCGCCGTACGTCCGGCACGGCCGGCGCCGTCTCCGCCCAGGCCGGCCGATTCCTCGGTAACGGCGGCAGTGCGCGCACCAACCCCATCCGTTCCGCCCCCTCTTGGACCGTCAACCAACCGTGACCGCCACCGGCCGGAGTCTGATCGAACCGGGCCCGCTCACCGACGAGCCGCGACCCCGACGACGCCGAACGGTGGCCCACGCACGGCCGAGAGGTCTAGAGTGGGAACAAAGTGGTTGAATGGCGGACGGAGTATCCCATGAGTGCACCTGAGCCCCTGGACCTCGCGGCGATCGAGGCGGAACGTACGCGCATCCGCGACACGCATCTGGCCTCGGACCGGCCGGCCAGTTCGGCGCGCGGAGTGCACCACGTGGCGCTGCTCTCCGCGGACGTCGAGCGGACCGTCCGCTTCTACCAGGGCATCCTGGAGTTCCCGCTCACCGAGGTGATCGAGAACCGCGACTACAAGGGTTCCACCCACTTCTTCTTCGACGTCGGCAACGGCAATCTGCTGGCCTTCTTCGACTTTCCCGGCCTCGACCTCGGCCCCTACGCCGAGGTGCTCGGCGGACTGCACCACCTGGCCATCTCGGTCGACCCCACCACCTGGCAACGGCTGCGCGAACGGCTCGGCGCCGCCGGGGTCGACTACGAGGAGGAGAGCGGTACTTCGCTCTACTTCCGTGATCCCGACGGCGCCCGCGTCGAACTCCTCGCCGAGTCGCTCGGCGAGATGTACGGCAACTCCGTGCTCTGACCTCGCGGCAGGTCAGCGCAGCGTTTCCGCCCAGTTCGCCGGTACCCGCCCCGCAGGACCCGGTACCGGCTGGTCCTCGGGGTGGCACACCGGGGGAGCGAGTTCCGGGCCCGACTCGTACATCTCGGACGTGTCGTAGTTCCAGAACCAGGACTCGCCGGGTTCGAAGCTGCGGATGATGGGATGGCCGGTGCTCTGCGCGTGCGCCGTGGCGTGCTTGGCGGGCGAATCGTCGCAACAGCCGATGTGGCCGCACTGCGTACAGCGACGCAGATGGAACCACCAGCCGCCGACAGCGTCGCAGTCCCCGCACCCCGTACCGCTCGGCGGGACGCTCGGGTCGATTCCGGCGGGATGGGTCATGAAGGCTCCTCGGGTATTTCGGTGTCCGCGGCGGTCAGGGGAAGGCGGACCAGGAAGCGAGTGTCGCCCGGGACGGACTGCACCTGAAGACTCCCGTGGTGCTTGTTGACGACGATCCGCCACGAGATGTCCAGACCGAGCCCGGTGCCCTCACCCACCGGCTTGGTGGTGAAGAACGGGTCGAAGATGCGGTCGCGGATCTCGGGCGGTACCCCGGGACCGGTGTCGCGGAACTCGACGAGCAGATCGTCGTGGTCGAGCGCGGTGCGCACGGTCAGGGTCCCCTCGCCGTCCATCGCCGAGACGGCGTTGTCGATGAGGTTCGTCCACACCTGGTTCAACTCGCCCGGATATGCGGGGATCTTGGGCAGCGTACGGTCGAACTCCTTGACGAGCTTGACGCCGGAGCCGATCTTCCCGGAGAGCATCATCAGCGTGCTGCCCAGCAGTTCGTGGACGTCGACGACCTGATAGGGCGCCCGGTCCAGCTGCGAGTACTGCTTGGCCGCCTCCACGAGGTGCGAGATACGGGTCGTGGAGTCCTCGATCTCGTTCATGAGGAGCTCGGTCTCCACGGTGTAGTTCAGCCAGTGGACCGCGCCCTGGAGCGTCTCCTCGTCCACGTCCGCCGCGACCTGGTCCAGCCAGTCCGTGTCGAGCCCCGCCTGCACGAACGTCGGCGCGATCTGCCAGCCGCCCGTGATGTCGTGGTCGTCCATCCAGTCGGCGAGCGCGTCCTCCCGGTCGGAGGCCTCCAGCGGGCTCAGCGGCGTGGCCTTGGCGACCTGCTCGGCGGTCCGCTCCTGGACCTCCATGAGGGTTTCCAGGGTGTCGCGCTCGAACGGGCCCGCGGCGATCGCGCCGAGCTTCCGCCGCATCTTCGCGACCCGCTCACGCAGCGCGGAGGTGGCCCGGACCGCCGCCGCGGCCGGATTGTTGAGCTCGTGGGTCAGCCCGGCCGACAGCGAACCGAGTGCCAGCAGTCGTTCGCGCTGCCCGATGGTCCGCTGGGTGTTCTGGGTGCCGTAGAACAGCCCTTCCAGCAGATGTACGGCCATGGGGAACCAGTCCCGCATGATCGAGGAGAAGGTCTCGGCAGGCAGGATGAAGAACCGGGAGGGCACCGTGACGCGGACGGAGCCCATGTAGCGCGCCCGATCCGGGCCGCCCACATAGGCCTGGGTGGCCCCCGCGTACACCCCGCGCTGGGAGCTGCGCGTGGTCTCCACGTCGTCGCCGCCGACCCGGCGTGACATCACGAGAGTGCCTTCGAGGAGCACGAAGAAGCAGGTGGCCGGCTCGCCCTCGGTGTAGACGGGACCGGGGTCGAACTCCTCGACCCGGCCTTCCCTGCACAGCCGCTCCAGCTGGTCCGTGTCCAGCTTCTCGAAGAGGAACAGCGTGCTGAGCTCCGCCATGTCGCACGGCATCGGCCGCCCGCTCACGACTGCTCCAGATAACGGTGGACGAGCATGACGGCCATGGCTCCCTCTCCGACCGCGGAAGCGACCCGCTTCGCGGACTCGGCACGCGCGTCCCCGGCCACGAACACGCCGGGAATGTTGGTCTCCAGGTGGTAGGGCGGCCGGTCCAGCTCCCAGCCCTTGGGCGGCTGCCCGTCGGGGGTCATGTCCGGCCCCGCCGGGATGAATCCGCGTCCGTCCCGCACCACCGTTCCCTCCAGCCAGTCGGTGAGCGGGGCCGCGCCGATGAACACGAACATCCACTGTGCGTCGACGAGTTCGGTGTGCCCGCTCGTCACGTCCCGCAGGGTGAGCTGCTCCAGATGGTCCGAGCCGTGCGCCGAGTCCACGACCGTGCCGGTCCGCACCGAGATGTTGGGCGCTTCCTCGATCTGCTGGATCAGATAGTGCGACATCGAGGCGGACAACGACGTCCCGCGTACGAGGAGGGTGACCGACTTGGCGCCTCGCGACAGGTACATGGCAGCCTGCCCGGCCGAGTTCGCCCCGCCCACGATGTAGACGTCGTGGCCCTGGCACGCGGCCGCCTCGGTCAGCGCCGAACCGTAGAAGACCCCGCATCCGGTGAGATCCGCCAGGCCGGGCGCCTCCAGCTGCCGGTACGACACACCGGTCGCCAGAATCACCGCGTGCGCGGAGATCGCCGAGCCGTCCGAGAAGCGGATGGTGCGGGACGCTCCGGTGACCTCGAGGCCGGTCACCTCGCGCGCGGTGAGGATCTCGGCGCCGAACTTCGCCGCCTGCCGGCGCGCCCGGTCGGTGAGCTGGCCCCCGGACACCCCGTCCGGGAAGCCGAGGTAGTTCTCGATGCGCGAGCTCTGCCCGGCCTGCCCGCCGGTGGCCGACCGCTCCACGAGCACGGTCCGCAGCCCCTCGGACGCCCCGTAGACGGCCGCTCCGAGTCCGGCCGGACCGCCGCCGATGACGACGAGGTCGTAGAACTCCGACGTCGGCGTCGTGGCCAGCCCGACCTTCGCCGCGAGATCCGGGTCGGCGGGCTCGATCAGTGGCGTGCCGTCCGGTGTGATCACCAGCGGCAGCCGCTCCCCGTCCTGGCCGGCGGCGGACAGCAGCCGCTGCCCTTCCGGCGTGTCGGACGAGTACCAGCGGTACGGCACCTGGTTGCGGGCCAGGAACTCCCGTACGTCCGAGGAGCGCGCCGACCACCGGTGTCCGACCACCTTGCAGGTCGGCACGGGCCGGAAGTCGCTGGTCCGCCAGGCGTCCAGGAGATCGTCGAGGACCGGGTAGAGCTTCTCCTCCGGCGGATCCCACGGCTTGAGCAGATAGTGGTCCAGATCGATCACGTTGATCGCGTCGATCGCCGCGTTCGTGTCCGCGTACGCGGTCAGCAGCACCCGGCGCGCGCCCGGGTACACGTCGAGGGCCTGCTCCAGGAACTCGATGCCGTTCATCTGCGGCATCCGGTAGTCGGCGAGGATCACCGCCACCTGGTCACCCCGCAGCTTCAGCTCCCGGAGCGCGTCGAGCGCGGTCTCCCCGGACTCCGCGCGCACGATCCGGTGCGACTCGCCGTAGCGGCGCCTGAGGTCGCGCGCCACGGCGCGCGACACCCCGGGATCGTCATCCACGGTCAGAATGACGGTCCGCGCTGTACTGGCGGCCTGTGCCATACGTCTCCCACCCCGAGCGGATCAGTGTCGTCCCGGCCGATGCGTACGCCGCACGGCCGGTACACGCTCAATCGTAAGTACGATCGCTCGCCGCCGCTCAGGAACTGTCCGGAGCAGGTCGCTCACGCGGGCTCGGTGGGGGCCTCGGCCGGTGGCAGCAGGGACTCCCGCGTCTTGGGGAGAATGTTGGTGACGTAGTCCTCCACGGCGGTGTCCAGGCCGATGTCGTGCTGGGCCTGCTCGGACAGGTACCAGCGGTGTTCGAGCAGCTCGTGGTAGATCTCCGCCGGGTCCATGGAGCCGCGCAGGTCCAGCGGCACCGCCCGGACGGTCGGCCGGAACACGTCCCGCACCCAGCGGTGGGCGAGGACCTCCGGGCGGGCGGCCAGGGGGTCGCCGGGCGCGTAGTCGTCCTGGGTGACCATCCAGCTCTCCAGGTCGTTCAGGAGCCGGCGCGCCTGGTTCTCCTCGGCGTCGAGCCCGGTCAGCCGCAGCAGCTGGCGCTGGTGATGGCCCGCGTCGACGACCTTGGGCACGAAGGTCACCGTGTCCCCGTTCGAGGAGTGCGCGATCTGCATCTCGGCGACATCGAAACCGAGGTCGTTGAGGCGCCGGATCCGGCGGTCGATGTAGTGGTGCTTGCCCGCCGGGTAGACGGACGTGCGGGTCAGCTCCTCCCACAGGCTCTGGTAGCGCGCGCAGATCTCCGTGCCGAACTCGATCGGGTCGACGGAGGGGTGCAGGGCCCCGGACGCCTCCAGGTCCAGCAGTTCCCCACTGATGTTGACACGGGCGAGATCGAGGTCGTACTCCCGCTGCCCACTGCTCAGTTGCGGGTGCAGCTCCCCGGTCTCGGCGTCGACGAGATACGCCGCGTACGCTCCGGCGTCGCGCCTGAACAGCGTGTTCGACAGCGAGCAGTCGCCCCATGCGAACCCCGCCAGATGCAGCCGCACCAGCAGCACGGCCAGCGCGTCCATCAGGCGGTGCATGGTGGCGGGCCGCATGGTCGTCTCGAACATCGACCGGTACGGCATCGAGCCGCCGAGGTGCCGGGTGATGAGGACGGGCTCCAGCGGTCCGCCCTCGCCGTCGGTGCGCCCGGTGACCACGGCGAGCGGGTCCACGGCGGGGATGGAGAGCCGGTCCAGGCTGCGCAGCAGCTCGTACTCGCGCAGGGCGGGCCGCTCGGCGAGCTCCTTGACGGCCACGACCTCGGTTCCGGCGCGGGCGTAGCGCACCACGTGGCGTGAGATGCCGCGCGGCAGGGGGACCAGGTAGTGCTCCGGCCACTCCTCCAGCGGCAGCTGCCAGGGCAGTTCGAGCAGGAGCGCGGGGTGCTCCGGGTTGGTGGCGCTGATCTGCAAAGCCATCGACGGGCTGCCCTCACCTCGGGGTCGAGCGTGTATCTGAACCCAGCATCTATGAATGATCCCCGAGGCGGAAGACACGGCGGGCGTTGCCCGACAGGAACAGCTCGGTGGTCTCCTCGTCGAGACGCAGGTCAGGAAGGTGTTCGAGGGCCTGACTCGGTGTGATCATGGGGTAGTTGGAGCCGAAGAGGACCTTGCGCCGTCCCCGCCCGCGCAGATAGTCGACCAGCTCGGTCGGGTAGCGGCGGGCGGTGTAGGCGCTGGTGTCGATGTGGACGTTGGCGTGTTTGTCGGCCACCGAGATCATCTCCGTGGTCCACGGGTAGCCGATGTGCCCGCAGACGATGGTCAGCTCGGGGAAGTCCAGCGCGACCTGGTCGATGTACGGGATCGGCCGGCCCCTCTCGGAGGGGCGCAGCGGTCCGGTGTGTCCGACCTGGGTGCAGAACGGGATGCCCAGCTCGACGCAGGCGGTGTACAGCGGGTAGTAGAGCCGGTCGGTGGGCGGCAGCTGCCACAGCCACGGCACGATCCTGAGGGCCACGAAGCCCAGCTCCTGGACGGCCCGCCGCAGCTCCCGCACGGCCGCGACGGGCTTGGTCAGGTCCGCGCCCGCCACCCCGCGCAGCCGCCCTTCGGACCGCGCGACGAACTCGGCGACCTCGTCGTTGTCGATGAGGGGCCCCTGCGGTCCGTACCAGGCCGCGGACAGCCCGACCTCCACGTCGGCCGCCGCCAGCGCCGCCACCGTGACCTTCACCGGAAGCGGCTCCTCCAGCAGCCTCATGCCGGTCCAGCGTCGCAGCGACTCGAACATCTCGTGGTTGGAGTGGCGCAGTGCGGGGTGCTGCATCCACGCGTCGACGACCGGCATGATCCCGTACCCTCCCCGGGCTCGTGGCCAAGCGATTGCTCATCCCGACCCTAGGGGGGTCCGCGCGCGCAGTCAGTACTTCACGGGAGAGGAAACCAGGGACTCGGGCCTCAGCCGGACCTGTTGGCGCTTCACTCGCTGACCATGGCGTCGACGAGAGCCGTCAGCGCCGAGGTGAGCCGCGAGAATCCCGGGCCCGTGGGGCCTCCTGGTTCGGTCATGTACGTGTCCCGTCGGATCTCCACCATCAGGGCGGTGACCCGCGGATCCCTCTCGTAGTAGCGCAGCGGGACGTACGCGCCGGAGAACGGACTGTCGATCCCGACGCCGCTCAGGCCCGCGAACGCCTTCTCCGCGAGGGCGATCAGCTCGGGTGGGGTGTGAAAGGAGTCGGTCCCCAGACAGACCTGCGGCCGCGGACCGTCGCCGTGCAGTTCGTACGGCATCCGGGCCGCCGGATACGAGTGGACGTCGACGATCACCGCCCGCCCGGCGACGGCGAGCCGGTCCGCCACCGCCGCCGTCATGGCGGCCGCGTACGGGTGGAAGTAGCGGTCGATCAGTGGTCGCGGGTCGATGTCGGCGGACCGCAGAGGTGCGCGATGGGTCGTCCGTGTGTAGACGGCGCCCATCCCGACGGACAGCATCTCCTCCCGTTCGTCGGGAAAGCGTTCGGGATCGACCACCAGTCGGGACAGTCGGTTCACGAACCGCCACGGCGTGACCACGGCCGCCCGCGCCGCGGCCGCGGCCAGCTCCGCGGTGTGCGCGTCCGTGATGTGGTCCAACTCCCGCTCCAGCGCGGCGTCGTCGAGCCCGATGCCGGCGCGCACCGGCGCCGGAATGCGTCGCGAGGAGTGCGGGACGTGCAGGATGACGGGGGAGTCGGGGGCACCGGGCAGGAGCTCGAAGGAGTCGGCCGCCCCGTCGGGACCGGGGGCACCGTCGGGCCCGGTAGCCCTGCCGGGACCGGGAGCTCCCTCGCCGTCAGGAGTCGCGTTGTGGTCAGGAGTCTGGTTCACGTGAGATTCCTATCGCAGCCAGGCTCCCGGCCGCGCGCATCAGCGCACGCCGCCACCACCGTGGCGCGCGTAGTGCTCGATCAGGGCCGCCCGGGTCGTCTCCAGCCGGTGTGCGAGGATCGCGGCGATCGTCCGGGTCAGCGACAACTCCAGCGCCGGATCCTGCGCGCAGAGCGTGCGCACCTCCGCGGCATCGAACTCGTACGCGCGTACAGGACTGAACGCCTCGGCGCCGAAGTCCCAGTGGTGCGGCGGGAACAGCCATGACCAGCCGAGCAGATCGCCGGGACCCAGTGTCGCCACGGAAATGCGTCGCTCCCCGACGACCTTTTGGTACAGGGAGACCGTTCCGGAGCGGACCACCCAGAAGCGGTCCGCGGTTCCCCCTGCCTCGAAGATCTTTCCGTCCGCCGGGAAGGAGACCTCCCGGGCCAGGGACATCAGTCGTTCCCGATGGTCGGGGGCGAGGGCGGGCAGCAGCCGGAGAGCAGTGGGCATCGCGGACCTCCATCGCACCGCCGCAGGGCCCCGTGGACGCGACGGCACATGTCGTACCGGTATATCCCGTCACCCTCCATTGGACCGGCAACCACGGAATTCGTCGCGCCGGGGGACCGGATCGAGGCCGTGCGCCCTTCCGCGGGCCGCTCAGGACAGCGGTTGTTCGGCCCAGATGACCTTCCCGGCCTGGGTGTAGCGGGTGCCCCACCGCTCGGCGAGCTGGGCGACGAGGAACAGGCCGCGCCCGCCCTCGTCCGTGGTGGCCGCGTACCGCAGGCGGGGTGAGGTGCTGCTGCTGTCGGAGACCTCGCAGATCAGACTGCGGTCACGCAGCACGCGGACCTGGATGGTGCCGCTCCCGTAGCGGATCGCATTGGTGACCAGTTCGCTGAGGATCAGTTCGGTGGTGAACGCCATGTCGTCCAGGCCCCACTCCGCGAGCTGCCGGGTGACCGAGGCGCGTACCTCTCCGACGGCCGCCGGTTCGGACGGTACCTCCCACTCGGCGATGTGCTCGCCGCCGAGCGCGCGGGTGCCCGCGACGATCAGGGCGATGTCGTCGCTCGGCCGGGCCGGGAGCAGGGCGTCGAGGGCGGCCTGGCAGGTGTCCTCCGGTGACCGGTCGGTCCCCGCGAGGGCGGCGCGCAGGAGCTCGAGCCCCTCGTCGATGTCCCGTTCCCGGTTCTCGACGAGCCCGTCGGTGTAGAGCACCAGGCGGCTGCCCTCCTCCAGCTTGAGCTCCGCCGTCTCGAACGGCAGACCCCCGAGCCCCAGCGGGGGCCCGGCGGGCACGTCGGGGAACTCCACGCTGCCGTCGGGCCGGACCAGCGCCGGGGGCGGATGGCCGGCCCGGGCGACGGTGCAGAGCTGGGAGGCCGGGTCGTAGACGGCGTACAGGCAGGTGGCGCCGGTGATCGCGGCGCTGCTGTCCGCCGCCGCCTCGTCCTGGTCGATGCGGCCGACCAGCTCGTCGAGGAGCCCGAGGATCTCGTCGGGCGGCAGGTCCAGGGCGGAGAAGTTGTGGACGGCGGTTCGCAGACGTCCCATCGTGGCCGCCGCGTGCAGTCCGTGGCCGACGACATCGCCCACGACGACCGCGACCCGGGTGCCGGACAGCGGCAGCACGTCGAACCAGTCCCCGCCCACTCCCGCCTGCGCCGGAAGGTAGCGGTAGGCGATGTCCAGGGCGCTCTGCTCGGGGAGGTTGCGCGGCAGCAGACTGCGCTGCAGCGTCACGGCCATGGTGTGCTCGCGCGTGTAGCGGCGAGCGTTGTCGATGGAGACGGCGGCACGGGCGACCAGTTCCTCGGCGAGGGCCAGCTCCTCCTCGTCGAAGGGCTCGGGCTTCTGGGCGCGCCAGAAGTTGACGACGCCCATCACCAGGGGGCCCACCCGCAGGGGCACGGTGATCAGCGAGTGGATGCCGTAGTCCACGACCTGCGTCGTGCGTTCCAGGTCCTGGGCGAGCCAGCCGGGGGCCTCTTCGAGGTCGGGCTCGACGACGGCCTCGCCCGTGCGCAGGCTCCGGGCCTGGGGGGTGGAGGCGATGAAGCGGATCTTCTCGCCCACCGGGTAGAGCGGGGCGTCCTCGCGGATTCCGCTGCTCGCGGTACGGCGCAGCTCGGTGACCCCGTCGGGCTCCTGCCCGTTCAGAACGGCGTCCGCCAGGTCCACGGTCGCGAAGTCCGCGAACCGCGGAACGGCCACCTCCGCCAGCGTCTCGGCGGTGCGGGTCACGTCCAGGCTGGTACCGACGCCCACCCCGATGTCGTACAGGAGCTTGAGGCGCTCGCGGGCCACCTCGGCCCGGCCGGACAGCGCGCGCAGCTCGGTCGAGTCGCGCAGGGTGGCGACACTGCCGGGCGGGCCGCCCTGGAGGTCCGTGGGCCGCTGGTTGATGGCCAGCAGCCGGTCCCCGACCAGGTGCACCTCGTCGGTGGCCACCCGTCCCGAGGCCAGCAGCTCGGCGGTGTCCGCCTCGAGACCCAGTTCCAGGACATGCCGGCCCTCGGCGTCGGAAGGCAGATCGAGCAGGCGCTGGGCCTCGTCGTTGGCGAGCAGCAGCCGTCCCTCGCCGCCGGCGATGATCACTCCCTCCCGTACGGCGTGCAGCACCGCGTCGTGGTGCTCGTACATCCGGGTCATCTCGTACGGGCCCAGGCCGTGCGTCTGGCGCATCAGGCGCCGGCTCACGAGCGCCGTCCCGGCGGTGGCCAGGGCGAGCGCCGCGGCCGCGGCACCCAGCAGGAGGGGCAGCTGCCGGTTCGCCGCTCCGCCCACGCTGGCGGTCGTGATACCGGCCGACACCATGCCCACGACCTTGCCGTCGGGCGCCTTGATGGGAACCGTGGCCTGCACCAGCGGCCCGATGGTCCCGTTGATCTCCTCGGTGATGGACTGGCCGGCCAGCACGGGCGCGATGTTCCCGACGAACTTCTTTCCGATCCGGTCCTGTTTGGGGTGGGTGTAGCGGATCCCGTCGGTGTTCATCACGACGATGAAGTCCATGTGGGACCGCTTGCGGGCGGCCTCGGCCCGCGGCTGCAGCTCGAGCGTGGGGTGGGGGCTGCTCAGAGCCTCGCGGGTGCCGGGTGCGTTGGCGAACGTCTCCGCGACGGCCAGCGAACGGTTGCGGGCCTCCTGCGTGCTGTCGTGCCGCACCTGCAGCACCAGCGCCACCACCGCGGAGACGATCAGCAGCAGCACGATCGCCACTTGCAGTACGAACACCTGGCCCGCGACACTGCGCCCGCCCAGCGCTGAGCGGGATCCCGACGCGGGTCCGCGCCGCGTGCGCGGACCGCCTGGGCGAGGGGTCGACTGAGCCTGGGATCGACCCAAGAGTCGGACCATGTGCCTATGTCTACACTGCCGGGCGCCCCGGGGCGAGGGGCATCACGTGGTGTGGCAGAGGCCGGTCAGGACCCCGTGGTGCGGGCCGCTCGGCGAGTGATGCTGTCGGGCTGTTCCGGCCGCATCATGGAGGTGGGTCGATATGACCGCATATGTATCTCTGACGTGTCTCGGGTACGGGAGGTCGTCATGCACACTCCGGACCGTTACCGGTTGGTCTTCACCCATCAGGAATCAGGCGTCGGCGTCATCACCGACGAGGTGGTGGTCGAGCGGACCGACTCCTTCGGGCCGGGCGGGAACCCGGTGTACTCGGACCCCACCGGCATCCTCCGCGCCGAGATCAGCGCGGCGGGGGAAGTGCGGATGCTGGCCAGCGGCGGTTACCAGTCGCCGATGGTGCCCACCGCCGAACCACTGTCCTGACCGCCGGCCCTCGTCCGCGACCGGCCGGTCGCGGGCCAGGTCAGCACGGCCAGGGCACCGAGGGTGAGCACTCCGCCCACCAGGAACGTCCCGCGCACCCCGGCGACGTGGAGCAGCGCGCCCCCGGTGAGCGCGCCCGCCGCGACGCCCGCGTTGAAGGCGGCCGAGTTCGAGGCGAGGGCCAGCTCCGTTCGCCCGGGCGCGACTTGGAGGACCTGACTCTGCGTGGCCATGAAGACGGGGCCCACGGAGGCGCCCAGCAGCATCAGCAGGGCGACGGCCGCCGCCTGGCTGCGCCCACCGCCCAGGTAGAGGCCGAGCAGGGCCACCGCCTGGGCCGCCACGGGGACCGTCAGGGTTCCGCGCGGGAAGCGGTCGAGGAGCGGACCGGCCGCCGAGACGCCCGCGATGCCCGCCACGCCGAACGCCAGCAGTACGGCGCTCACCGAATCCCTGGAGAAACCGCTCACCTCGTCGAGGAAGGCGACGACGTACGTGAATCCCGCGAAGGCGCCGGTCACCGACAACGCGGTGGTCGCCAGCACCACGGCGAACCGGCGGGTGTCGGGAGTCGTCCCGTACGCCGCATGCCCTTCCTCGGGGCGCGAAGTCGGCAGCAGGACGGCGACGGCGACGAGCGCGACGAGGCCGAGCGCCCCGAGCACCAGGAAGGGCGCCCGCCAGCCGCCGTGTCCGCCCAGCCAGGTACCGGCCGGAACCCCGAGCACCGTGGCGAGCGAGCCTCCGACGGACAGCAGCCCGATCACCCGCCCGCGCCGTTCGGGCGGGTACAACCCCACGGCGACCGGGCCCATCACCGCCCAGAACAGCGCCTGGGCCAGCGCGGTCGCGATCCGTGCCGCGAGCAGGAATCCGTACGACAGGCCGTCCAGGGCCGACATCCAGCTGGCCAGCACGAGCAGTCCCAGCAGGCCCGACAGCAGATGGCGGCGCGGGATCGACCGGGTCACGTGCGCGACGGGCAGCGAGACGGCGGCCACGGTCAGGCCGTAGCCGGTGACGAGCAGTCCGACGGAGGCGAGCGACACACGCAGGTCGTCCGCGATGAGCGGGAGCAGCCCGACGGGCAGATTCTCCGTGGTGTTGAAGGTGAACGCGGCCAGCATGAGCGCGGCGACGACGGCGGCCCTGCGCCAGGCGGTGAGACGTACGCTCGCCATCCACGAGCCTTTCTGCGAAGTGTTGTTGAAGCGCTTGTTGAGACGGTCTGTCGAGCGGTGTGTTTGAGGGGCGGTGAGGGCGTGAGGGGTGGCCGGACGCGGCCACGGGCCAGCGTGCGGCGTCCTCGCGCGGCCCACTACTCTTTCGGCTGGAGCCGAATCGCTCAGCCAAAGCCCCGTGAGCCCGTCGCAGGCTCGGCCGAGGCTTCCCGGAGGCCGTTTTGCCGCTGACCCTGCACCTTGGCACCGACGATCTGACGCGCTGCCGGTTCGCGGTGTCCCCGCTCTGCCAGACGCACGAGGCGCTGCGCATGCTGCGGCGCCCGGACCGGCACGCCTTCCACCGCGACTGGCTGCGCCGCGTACGCGATGTCCTGGCGGGCCTGGACCTGTCGGAGCTGTGGCTGTTCATCCCGCGCAAGGGCGGCTACACCCCGGACTTCCTGGGCCCTCCGCCGCGGACGCCGAACGCCTCCTTCGACGAGGAGCTGGCCCTGATGCGCGCCACCGATCCCGCCATGGCCCGTACGGAGCTGGCGCGTTCGCTCGCCTGCACACCCGGCGCCGCCGCAACGCCGTACGGCCGTACGGCGCTGGAGGACCCGGCGGGCACCGTGCGACGCCTCGCCGACCTCACCGAGCGGGCCTGGCACGCGCTGCTCGCTCCGGACTGGCCCCGCCACCAGGCCCTTCTGGAGGCCGATATCGCCTACCGCTCACGGCAGTTGGCGGACGGCGGCCTCGAAGCGCTCTTCGGCGATCTGCACCCGGAGGTCGAGTGGGCGGACGACACCCTCACCCTGCGCATGTACGCCGACCTGAAGGAGGCGCAGGGGCCCGACGGGCGGGGTGTGCTGCTGATGCCCAGCGTCTTCGTGCGGCCGGACGTGGTGAGCGGCTTCGCCCGGCCCTGGCAGCCGACGGTGATCTATCCGGCCCGGGGCGCGGGTGCCCCGCCGACCGGGGCCGCTCCCGCCGAGGCGCCCGCAGCCCTGGCCCGGCTGCTCGGACCCCACCGTGCCGCCGTCCTCGTCGGCCTCGACGGCCCCGCCTCGACCACGACCCTGGCGAACCGCCACGATCTGGCCCCCTCGTCCGTCTCGGCCCACCTCTCGGTGCTGCGCGAGGCCGGATTGCTGGTGTCGCACCGACAGGGTCAGTACGTCCTCTACGAGCGCACGGCGCTGGGGGACGCGCTGGCGGCCAGGGGCCGGTGAACCGTCCGGCGCCCTGGGAGATCGGATACCCGGCGGATGAGTTACCCGGCGCCCTTGGAAGTGACGGTGAAGTGCGCTCCGTCGGGGTCGGTCAGGATGGCCTCGGTCGAGCCGACGCCCTGCTGGTGGGCCGTGCCGCCGTGGGCGCGCGTGGCCCGGGCGGCGGCCTCCACGTCGTCGACGGTGAAATGGATCTGCCAGTGCGGCCGGATCGTCGGGTCGGGCGCCGCCCCGACGGCGCCGGAGTGGATACGGGCCACGACGTCGCCCCGGCTGCGCAGTACGACCTCGTTGTCCTCGTAGTGGACCTCGCAGGACCCGGGGGCCGAGGAGGCCCACTCCAGGACCTCCGCGTAGAAGATGGCGGCGTCGAAGGCGTCGCGGGTGTGCAGCCGTACGAAGACCGGTGCCGCGCGGCGCCACTCCTCCCAGCCGGCCACCAGCTCGCCCTCCCAGATGCCGAACACCGCTCCGTCCCGGTCGGCCAGCAGCGCCGCCCGCCCCGGCGGGAACGAGATCGGCCCCACCGCCGTCGTACCCCCGCGCTCCTGGCTGCGGGACACCGTCTCGTCCGCACTCGCCACCGCGAAGTACGGGGTCCACGTGGCCATTCCCGGTCCGAAGTCGGACATCGCCGAGACTCCCGCGACCGGCACCCCGTTGACCCGTGCGAACCGGTACTTCCTGCCCAATTTGCCCGCGTGCCACTCCCAGCCCAGTACGGCGTGGTAGAAATCCTGCGCGGCCTGCAGATCGCGTGTGGCCAGGCTGACCCAGCAGGGCGCTCCGAACACCGAGTGGCTGGAGACAACCGCACGGGCGAGTGTTCCGTCGCTCTTCATCGCTGTACCGTCCTGACCTCACTGGTCGGCAGCGGCTGGACGCGAGTACTCCGGGGTGTCGGTGGCCTACGCCCGGCGACCGACATCCGCCCAGCCCGGGGAGGCCTTCCGCACCGGAAGGCCTCCGACGGCTCAGGAGCACCTGCGGATCCGCTGTCCCATCAGTTCCAGCATCCCCCGCGGCGGCCTCCCGCGCACCATACAGGTGCATAAGCGGGCATAAACGGACCTATCCCAGGGGTCGCTCAAAGGTCAGGAGCAGCCCCTCCACCGCGCCGGGGCCTATGCGGCCCTTGACGTCGGCGGACGTGATCGCCTTGAGCGCCCAGCCGTCCCCGGCGTGCTTGTTCAGAACCTTCTCCAGCTTGTCGCTGTCCAGCGCGTCGCCGATGAGTGACTCCCGGAAGGTGACGACCTTGTACTCGTACGTGTAAGCGTTGCTCATGACTGCGGGATTCTCCTGCGGTTCGAACGGCATGGCCGGGCCCACCCAATCACTGTTCGTCGCCGTGGCACAGGGGAGGGCCCGGTCCGTACGGATACCTTTGTTGAAGCTTCACGGAGGGCCGGTTTCAGGGCGTTGGTGAAGGACCGGCCGGGCGGAGGGGACTCATGGACAAGGCGCGGAGCAGCGGCCACATAGGCACCACCGGAGACGAAGGGGGCGTCGACGGCTTCGCCGGGTTACGGACGCGCGACTTCGGCTACCTCGACGAGGGCGGTCACACCTACCTCGACCACACGGGCGCGGGGCTCCCGCCGCGCTCGCTCGTCACGGGCAGTGCCGAACGCATCACCACCGGGTTGTTCGGCAACCCGCACTCCGAGAGCCCGGCCTCCCGTGCCTCGGGACTCCTGCTCGCCGAGGCCCGCCGTGCCGTGCTCCGGCACTTCGACGCCGATCCCGCCGAGTACGCCGTGATCTTCACGCCCAACGCCACGGGCGCGCTGCGCCTGGTCGGCGAGGCGTATCCGTTCGCGCGCGGGCGCAGGCTGGTGATGTCGCTGGACAACCACAACTCGGTCAACGGTCTGCGCGAGTACGCGCGAGCCAGGGGAGCCGCGACAGCGTACGTCCCGGTGAGCGGCTCCGGCCTGCGGATCGACGAGGAACGGCTGTGGGAGGCGCTCAGCGCGCGCGGACGCGGTCCCGGGCGCCACCTGAGCCGCCTGAGCCGAAGGGGAGGCCCCGGGCCGCGCGGGCTGCTGGCCTACCCGGCCCAGAGCAACTTCACCGGTGTCCAGCATCCGCTGGAGTGGATCGCACGGGCGCAGGAGCACGGCTACGACGTCCTGCTCGACGCGGCCGCCTTCGTGCCGACGAACCCGCTCGACCTCGGCCGCTTCCACCCGGACTTCACCGTGGTCAGCTGGTACAAGGTCTTCGGCCACCCCACCGGCATCGGCAGTCTGATCGCCCGCCGGGAGGCCCTCGCCAAGCTGCGCCGGCCCTGGTTCTCCGGTGGCACGATCTACGCGGTCAGCGCCCAGGCGCAGTGGCACGTCCTCGCGGACGACGAGGCGGCCTTCGAGGACGGCACGGTGAACTTCCTGTCCGTCCCGGACGTCACCGCCGGGCTGGAGTGGATCGACCGCCTCGGCATGGACCGGGTGCACGCCCACATCGCCGCCCTCACCGGCCGACTGCTCGCCGGCCTTGGGACGTTGTGCCACAGCGACGGTTCCCCGATGGTCCGCGTGTACGGCCCTCTGGACGCCGGGGCGGCCCGGGGCGGCACGGTCGCGCTGAACCTGCTGGGGGCGGACGGCCGGATCGTCGACGAACGCGTCGTCACCCGTGACAGCGCCGCGCGCGGCATCTCGCTGCGGACCGGCTGTTTCTGCAACCCGGGTGCCGGCGAGGCGGCGTTCGCTCTCCCGCTGCGTCGGCTGCGCTCGGCCGCGGGCAGGCAACTCGGTTCGATGGAGGAGTACTTGAGCCTGCTGCAGCTGCCCTCGGCGGGTGCCGTGCGCATCTCCCTGGGCGTGTCGTCCCAGCCGAGGGACATCGAGACGTTCCTGACGTTCGTGACACAGACCTACCGCGACCGGGTGCCGGGGGTGGCGGGGCTGGCGGCTCGGGTGGGGTGCTGAGGGTCCGCCGGGGGTGACGGTCGAGCAAGGCCCGTGAAGGGGCCGCCGGGCCCGCCGCTCAGCGTCCCGCCCGGCTCCGCACCGCGCCCTGTCGGCACGTGCGCACCAGGACCGCCCACGTCACCGCCAGGAACAGCACGGTGAACCCCGCCAGGATCAACCAGCCGCGGCTCGCCGGATGACCGAACGAGTCCCCGTACGAGTCAAGCAACGGCGGTCCCAGGGGCGACGCGCCCGTGCCCCACAACGATTCCAGACCGACCCCGCTGCCGAGTGCCTCGAACGCCCACCGGTTGGTCATGGCCCAGCTGATCGCCTCCCCGGCGCCGGTCATCCGCGGCACCGGTACGAACGCCCCCGAGAACAGCACCTGCGGGAAGCACAGCAGCGGCAGCATCAGCGTCGCCTGGCCCGGCTCCGTCACCGCGGCCGAGGCGAGCAGCCCCAGCGCGAGGGCCGCCGCCGAGGCCAGCACGCTGGAGACGAACAGCGAACCGTACGTGCCCCACCCGGCCGCCGGCAGCCGGTCCAGCGCCCTCAGCACCACCAGCAGCAGTACGTCGGCCACCGCGAGCACCGGCAGCATGGTGGTCAGCTTCGACGCGACGTAGGGGCCGATCCGCAGCCCGGCCAGCCATTCCCGGCGCAGCACGGGCAACTCGGTGCAGATCTGCAGCAGACCGTACGTCAGCCCGAAGAAGAACGCCCCGAACGCGATCCAGAACATGATCATCGCGGTCGATCCAGGGTCCGGCGCCGCGCGATCGAATGCTCCCGCCCGGAACAGCACCGCGAACATGGCCACGATCATCACCGGCGAACCGGCGAGCACGGCGACGGAGAGCCGGTTGTGCAGCAGCAGCGCGGTACCGCGACGGGTGAGCAGCGCCCATTGCCGCACGGCACCAACTCGCCGGACAGGAGGGGGACCTGACGGTGTGCCGGCGATATCCACCGCCGACGGATCCGCGCGCTCGACCCGTACTCCTTCCGCCACCGCCTCGTACACCTCCTCGACCGTGCCCACCCCGAACGCCCCGCACAGCGCCCCCGGTTCACCGGCGTACGCGACCTCGCCGCCGGGGGAGAGGAACACCACCTGGTCGCCGCGGAGCAGGTCGGCGAGGGTGTGGGTGGTGAGGACGACGGTGGTGCCGTCCTCGGCCAGCGCACGCAGGGTCCGCAGCAGGGCGGCGCCGGTCACCGGATCGAGCCCGGAGGTGGGCTCGTCGAGGAAGAGAACCCTGGGGCGGGTGAGCAACTCGGCGGCGATACTGGCCCGTTTGCGCTCCCCGCCGCTCAGCGCGTGCACGGGCGTCGCCGCCCGGGAGGAGAGACCGAGAGCCTCCAGGACCCGGTCCACGCTCGCGGCGACGGCCTCGGGCGTCGTGCCCGGCGGCATGCGCAGACCCGCCGCGTACACCAGCGTCCGGCGCAGCGGCAACTCGCGGTGGATGATGTCCTCCTGCGGCACGAATCCGAACTCGGGTCCGGGTGGCCCCGGTTGGGTCCCGTCGTGCAGGACGGTCCCTTCCGTCGGCGCGCGCAGCCCGGCGAGCGTCTGCAACAGGATCGTCTTGCCCGCCCCGCTGCTCCCGGCGATCACCGTGAGCCGCCCGGGCGCGAGGTCGAGGGACACGTCGTGCAGGACACTCCCCGCACCGTGTATGCGCTGCCCGACCGAACGCGCCTGTATGCGCAGGCCGTTGGCCGAGGTGACGGAGGCTTCGGCGGACGAGGGTGGCTGCATGGGCGTCGGCATGGGTGCAGCATGCCAGTAGGTGCCGCACCGCGCGGCCCGACCGTACGGGCACGCCCACCGGGAGGGCGGGGCGCGTCGCGCGACCTACCCGGGCGTCGCGAACCCCGGCGACCGGGCGGGCTCCGGGCGATGGACGCCGCGCGGCCGGTATCCGAGCCGGTCCGCCACCCCCACCAGATCCGCCAGCAGCCATACGATCGCGAGCCACATCTCGGTGCCCTGGAGCCCCGGCTCCCGTCCCGGACCCGCACCGCCCTCGCCCGCCGGACCAAAACCGAACCCTGCGCCGTCCCGCCACCGCCCCAGCGCCCGCGTCAACCGCTCCCCGGCCCAGGCCCGCACCTCGGCCTCCCGATGCCCGCTGCGCCGCCCCGCGAGCCACAGGGGATGCGCCACGTCCAGCACGTTGCAGGCGTTCTCCCGGCCGGTCGCGAACCAGCGCTGATCGCGGCCATGGGCCAGTACGGTGTCCACGACCCGCTCCGCGTACGGCACATCGAGCCCGAACTGGGCGTAGGAGCCCCGGGTGAGCCGGTAGTAGCCGTTGACCAGCTGCAACCGGCCCGCGACGGGCGACTCGGCCGCGCCCCACATCCCCGTCCACGGGTCCACCCGTGTGGTGAGCCAGCCGAACAGCGCCTCCAGCGTGCCCGGTTCCCCGCCCCCGACGCCGAGCTCCAGATTGCGATGGGCGCCGGTCGCCCAGCAGTCCACCCACGCGCCGGCGGACCAGGTGCGCGTCCGCCACGGCAGCGAGTCCAGCCGTGCGAGCAGCTGATCGGCCGTCATGCGCCGTACCACGTGCACCGGTTGCGCGAGGTGGGAGCCCAGCAGGTCCAGGGCGTAGCCGACGGCCAGCACGTGGTACTCGGCGGTGCCGTCATCGATCCAGCCGTCGGCGGCCGGCTCGGGCAGTACCCCCGGACCGCCGTCCGGTGTGCACTTGGGCACCAGCCCACTGCCGGGATCCTGCAGGGACCGTAGGCGCTCGGCGTGTTCCTCGGCGGCCAACTGCTCCGGAGGCGAGCCCAGCAGCAGGTCGGCGATCTCGACGGCGTCACAGTGCGCTCGGACGGTCACGGGAGCGCCCGGCCGGTCGACATAGCGACCGGTGTCGGGGTTCCAGCAACGGGCGATGAGATCGGCGGCCTGCGCCCGGGCCCGGTCGGCGAACCGGGCGACGGCGTCCCCCAAGCCGTCTGGCAGGTCACCCGGGAGGCCGCCTGACACGACCCCAGCGAGGCCACCTTGCACACTGCCCGAGAGCCCGCCCGGCAGATCGCCCGGGACCACTCGGTCCCGCCGTGGTCCGGCCTGGGCGCGGCGATCGCGCAACGGGCGGGCCGGGTTGCCCGCCGCGACCGTCCACGGCGCCAGATCCTTGGTGACGACCGCACCCGCGCCCACCACGCAGTGGTCGCCGATCGTCACCCCGTCCAGGATGACGACGTGCGAGCCGATCCACACGTCGTCGCCGACGGTGATGCCCTTGCTGGTGAGCGGCTGCCGGTGCACCGGCAGGTCGGGGGCGAAGCCGTGGTTGAAGCCGAGCAGCGAACTGTGCGCGCCGACCCGGACCCCGTCGCCGAGCGTGATCCGGCCCCGGACGGTGGCATACGGGTTGACCGTGCAGTCGTCGCCCGCGGTCACCTCGCCGGTGACGTAGGCATGCCCGGCGATGTAGGAGCGCGCGCCGAGGCGCAGTGCGTCGGTGAAGATCCCGGCGGCCGGAGAGACGTAACAGCGCGGCCCGAGGCGCGCGCCTGATTCCGCCAGCCGCCGCTGGTGCGCGTCCTGCGCGGCCCGCTGCCCGGCGGAGGCGCGATCCGCGAAATCCCAGGGGCAGTAGTCGAAGTAGGCGTCGTCGGGGGCGGTTTCCGCGTCCATTGCACGGGAGTCTAGAGAGCGCTTGCTGCCCGGGCAATGCCTGTCGATGCCTGGCAATGCCCGTCGATGCGAGTTGCACGCGATGCGGCCGGCGTCGGCGGGAATCCGCCCGGGCCGCGGCCGCACACCCCGTGATGGTGTACCGCCGCAGCCCGGAACACTCCGTGAGACCGGCGCCGGAGCGCACACGAGCTCCCCCATACCCGTGGCGCGACGGCCGGTCCGCACGTCGTGTCGTGATCCTGCAATCCCGGGCCAGCCATGTCAACTGATCTAGTCGCGTACGGCTATTGGAGTATCTGCCGCTCTGGTCGGCCGGGCTCGGCAACCGCTAAGGTCTCGGAAGCCGACGAGCAGTTCGCGCCCCCCGTCCGACACCAGGAGACCTGCCGGTGAGAGAAACGCGCCCGGCGCTCGCCGAGACCCTCCGTCGTATCGGCTCCCTCGTCGGCGACGGGCGCAGCCGCGACGACGTGCTGGACGTGGCACACCTCTCGAACGAAAGCGGCGTTCCTCAAGACGTCGTCAGGATGCTCCTGGACGGCGAGGAGCCCCCCGCCGAGGACGTCACCGACCGGATCATCCGCCGCATCGTCCACCTGCGCGAGACACGCCTGCGCCCCGACGGGACCCGGCACTCCTACGACGAGATCGCCGCCTCCTACGGGGCCTCTCGGGCATCCCTGTCGAACCTCGTCAACAGCCGCCGTAAGACGCCCTCCCTGGAGACGCCCTCCCAGGAGAGTGCCTCGCAGCGGACGGCGGAGCGGCGCCCGGCCCGCTCCGGCGGCCCGTTGGCATCCACGCAGGCCGGCATCGAGACGTTCTTCTTCGGACAGCCCAACGGCTGGCTCTCCGCCGAACCGCGGGCCTCGCTCGACAACGCGCTCCAGCCCATCCTGCACGGCCTGGAGCGGCAGGCGGCCGATCCGATGGCTCGGCTGCGCAGCACCCACGGGCTGCGGGAGCTGGCCGCGCGCGCACCGCAATTGGCCGAAGACGAGCTTCAGTTGGTGACTGACTGGATCGACACCATCCTGCAGCGCAGAAACGCTCAGAGGGCGCAGAGTTCAGGACCGGACAGTCCGCACACCGAAACGCGCCGATCATGAGGACACCCGGTCGTACGCAGGCAGGATGCCGCCCGAGGCGGGAGGTTCAGGCCGCGCCCTCCGTCGGCCGCAGCCACCGGCCGGTGTCCTGCGACCGGGCCGGACCGGGTCCAGAGCGCATCGGACGCGCCAGGTCCACATGGGTGTGTATCCCGCTTGATCGCCATTTGATCCCCCGCAGCTTGCTGCACACCGCAGAGCCTGGCGTGGCCGACAAGGCACCAGGTTTGGCATATTTGCAGGCCGAGTTGGGCGTACCTTCGGCCGGGTGGGTGCAGACAGGGTGGGATCGGCGGGCGCCGTGCGACGGTGCCCCATGCTGAAGTTGGCGGGGGAGAGCGGTGCGCACAGGCAGAGCCAAGGAGATGCGGAACCTGATCGGCCGGTTGGCCGACGGAGTGAGCCTCCCCGTACCCGCCGCTCCCGACGCGCTGTTCGACGCGCTCATCGCGGTCGTCTCCGACATCAGGGGCCGTGAGGTCGTCCTCCTCAAAGAGGAGTTCCCGCACCGCACCGCCACGGGACTGTGGCTCGACATGCCGGACCACGACATCGTCCTCGTGGACAAGCGGGCAGCGCCTGTCCACCAACTGGCCATCCTCTGCCACGAGATCTGGCACATGATCAAGGGCGATTGCGGCCACCACGCCGCGGGGGTCTCCGTCGCCGCACGCGTGCTGAGCGGCCGGGCCGATGTGCAGCAGACGGTGAGGGCCGCGGCCGCGCGCACCGAGTTCCACGAACGATCGGAACAGGAAGCCGAGACCTTCGCCCTGCGGGCGGTGACGCACCTGCGGATCTGGCTGGAAGGGGAACCCGGCGGTGTCGACACGGACCGGTCCCGGATCGCCGGCCGGATCGGCGCCTCACTGGGACACCGCCGGTCCCAGGTCTGAGCCGTGAACGCCTCGCGCTCCTACATACCCGTGCCGGCCCTGTGGGCCGGCCTCGGAGTGAAACTGCCGGATCTGATCCGGACCTGGCGTGACCCACTGATCCGCTCGGTCTGCTGGGTGATCCTCCTGGGAGGGGCTGGATTCCTCTTCGCGGCCCCGCCCACCGTCGCCGGCGTGAACAGAGCGAGCGGCATCCCGAATCTCGCCGCCCCGCTGGACTACGCCATCGTCAGTGCCTACAGCGCCGCCTGTCTGCTGCTGATCCTTCACTGGCGCGGAGGACCGGCCGACCACGTGCGCCGTCTCGCCCGGCGCCGGCAGATCGGCTGCACGGTGCTGGTCACCGTGATCATCGTCCTCTTCGTGGCGGGGGACGCCCCCGTCGAGCGCCGTACGGATCTCGACACCTACTACACGACCACGCCCTGGATCGGGCAGATGATCGCGCTGTACCTGCTCGGTCACATGACCGCCACGGTGGCCACCACGGCGCTGTGTCGGGTGATCGCCGTCGTCGTTCGCGCCCGGCCCGACGGCCGACCCGTCGAACCCGCCGTACCCGACCACTCGGCAGGTCTCATGGCGCGCGCCACCTTGGTGGGCGTGGCGCATGCGTTGCGTACGTCTCCCATCGTTGCGGCGGCCCGCGCGGCCGTGGTGGCCGCCGCGGCCCCGACTGACGAAAGAACCCCGTCATGAGCGTTCACGGCGTGCCCCCGCGCCGGCCCGTTCCTCCGCCGGAGGCGCCCCGGCGGGCCACGGCGCCGCTTGCGCCCTCCGGGCGGCGACCGATCCCACGTACATCCCCGGAAGGCAGGCAGGTCTAGTGGACAGCGGCATCGTCTTCTACATTCCCGGCGCTCTTCTCCTGCTCGCCGCGGGACTGAAACTGTCGTCGGGCACCGGCCTCTGGCGCGATTCCTTGGTCGCGCCGAGCAACGCGATCCTGCTGGTCGGCTCCGCCGTGTGCGTGCTGTCCGCGCCGCCCACGATCCGGTATGTCAATGACGCGACCGGCGTCGCGAACTTCAGTGCCCCGCTGGTGTATGCGGGCATGACGGCGCTCAGCGCGAGCTACCTCATCCTCATGATCCGCTGGAAGGGCGGGCCACCCGAGACGCAACAGCGGGCCGCCCGGCTCGTATGGGTCGTCTACGGACTGGTCATCGCGGGCATCTGGGTCCTGTTCGCCCTGGCCGAGGTACCGGTGGAACGGACCCAGGACCTGGACACGTACTACGCCAACACGCCCTGCATGCGCGAAATGATCGTGCTGTACATGGTCGCGCACACGGCCGCCACCGTCACGCTCGCCGTCATGAGCGTGAGCTGGCTGCGAGAGGTACGCGGTGTGACCCGCGCCGGTCTGATCCTGCTCGTCGTCGGCCTCACGTTCGACACGGGCTACCAGATCGCCAAGTACGCGGCCATGGCGGCACGTTGGAACGGCGTCGACTGGGACTTCCTCTCCACCGACGTGTCCCCTCCGCTCGTCATGCTCGCCGGCATCACCACCGCCGGCGGCTTCGCCGTCCCCCGGGTCGGGCCGCCGATGGCCGACAATCTGCGTGCGTGGCGGCGCTACCGGCTGCTGAAGCCCCTGTGGGCGGAAATGCACACGCTGCGCGCGCCGACCGAGGGGATCATCCGCTGGTGGGATCCGCCGGTCGTGCGCCTGGCACGCCAGGAGATCGCCATCTGGGACGGCGTTCTGGCCTGCTCGCCCTACCTCGATGACCAGGTGCGCACGACCGCGTACGCAGAGGCCGTGGCGTCGGTCACCGCCGACGGCACCTCCGAAGTCCGCACACCGCACCAGGCCACGGTGGTGGCCGAGGCGGCCATGCTCGCTGCCGCCCGTGTACGGGTTTCCCACCAGGGCGGCGCGAAGGTACCGGCCAGAGCGGGGACCCTGCAGTCCATTTCCGAACCGCGACTGATGGTGCGTCTGTCGCGGGCGCTGTCCTCGTCTCCGATCGTGGCCGACGCACGGCGACAGGCCGCCGCCCGGGTGGCCACCAGTCATGACTGACAGCGCGCACGCTCATCGGCCATTCCCCGGCCGGTCGGCATCTTCCCGTGAAACCTGTCGCGCCTGACGCGCCGCGGCGGACGGTTGAGCAAGGTCTGCCGTCCGTTCACTCCCTGCAACAGAAAAGAGTGCACCCTATGTCGTCGTCTGCCAGAACTGCCTCCCGCCGCACCGCGGTGGTCATCGGAGGGGGTATGACGGGCATGCTCGCCGCAGCCGTGCTCGCCGACTTCGCAGACGTGCGGATCATCGAACGCGATGTGCTGCCCGACGGCCCTCACCCTCGCAAGGGACTGCCGCAGGCCCGGCATGCCCATGTGCTGTGGTCCGGCGGCGTGAAAGCCCTCGATGACCTTCTGCCCGGTATCGTCGGCGAACTCGTCGACCAGGGCGCCCACACACCGCGCATCATGACCGACCTCGTGTCCAAGGCCCCCTCGGGGCAGTGGTTCCGCAGGTTCACCCACGCCCGCCACACGAGCCTCCTGTGCAGCCGTGACCTCCTCGACGCTGTGATCCGCACCAGGGTCCTGCGGGACCACCGCATCACCCTCCTCCAGCAGACCGAACTGCTCGCCCTGGTGGGCGACGGGGACCGGGTGACCGGCGTCCGTGTACGCGCGGACCAGTCCGAAACGTCCATCACGGCCGACCTGGTGGTCGACGCGAGCGGTCGTGCCAGCCGCGCCCCCGTCTGGCTGGGGGAACTCGGACTTCCTCCGGTTCACGAGCGCACGGTCGACGCCGGTATCGGCTACGCCAGCAGGATCTACCGCGCACCCGGCAGCGCCGGGGACGGCTTTCCCATCGTCAACGTCCAGGCCGATCCCCGTCGGATCCCCGGCCGCGGCGGCATCATCGTCCCCATAGAGGGCGGCCGATGGCTCGTGACGCTCTGCGGATCCCGCGGCGGGCAGCCCAGCAGCGACAACGACGAGTTCATGCCCTTCGCCCTGAGCCTGCCGCACCCCGTCATCGGCGAACTGCTGGCGAACGCCGAACCCGAGACCGACGTCATCACCACTCGTAGTACCGCCAACAAGCGGAGGTACTACGAGAAGGCCACCCGCTGGCCCGATGGCTTCGCCGTGCTCGGGGACGCCGTCGCCGGCTACAACCCCGTCTACGGCCACGGGCTGAGCGCCGCCGCCCAGAGCGTGATCGCCCTGCGCCGCGTCCTGCGGCGACAGGACCTCGGCGCACCCGGCACCGCCCGGCGCGTCCAAAGAGCCGCGGCACGGCCGGTCGAGAACGCCTGGAGCCTGGCCGTGGGCCAGGACGTGTTCTACCCGGACGCCAGCGACCAGCCTCCCACCCGGCTCGAAAGGACCCTCGCCGCCTTCGTCGACAAAGCCGTCGACGCCGGCTCACGCAACCCCCACGCCCTGCGCATCCTCCTGGACGTGATGAGCATGGAAAAACCGCCCGCCCGACTGCTCATGCCCGACATGCTGGCGCTCGTCTACCTGGGCCGGAAGACGCCGCCCCTGGAAGGCCCGCCGCTGACGAAGCACGAGCGCGAAGCCACCGCCACCTGAACTCACCCCCGTCGAGGGGCAGTCGTGCGTCCCCGCTCCCGTCGGCCGTCAGGAGCCGGCGGCGAGCCACGGCATCGGGTCGGTGTACGTTCCGTCGACGAGTACCTCGAAGTGGAGGTGCGGACCGGTCGACAGACCGGTCGAGCCGACGAAACCGATCACGGTTCCGGCTTCGACGCTCTGGCCCGAAGTGACCTGAAGGACCGACAGGTGGTTGTACGTCGTCTCCACCCGCCTTCCGCCGATGGTGCCGTGATCGATCACGATGCGGTTGCCGTAGGCCTTGGTCATGGCAGCGAACACGACCTGCCCCTGCCGTGCGGCGGATATCGGGGCCCCCTGCGGCGCGGCGAAGTCCACGCCCGTGTGCAGCTTGGTCACACCTGTGAGGGGGTGTTGGCGGGTGCCGAAGGGTGAGGTGACCACGAGGGAGGTGAGCGGCGGTGCCAGCACCGCCTTCGTCGTCCCGCTGCCGGAACTCCCGGTGTCCACCCGGTCGTACGTTTTGTATCGGGGGAACAGGGCCTTGACCTCGGTGACGTACGTCCGCGCCTTCGTGGGGACGTGCCCCGCCCGGGTCACCGAGTCCGTGCCCACCGTGTAGGCGGCGAGGGTGAGATCGAGGAGCTCTCCGGTGACCGTTCCATGGGTTCTGAGACGGGTGACCTTCTCGGCGAGAGCGCAGTCCTCGCGGGCGAGCGCCATGATGGCGTCCACCGGGTCGCGCGGCGAGGACCGTTTGTTGCCGTCCTCGTCCTTGCCCCAGGTCCGCCACTGCGCGTCGGTGAACCCGGCGATCCCCGTCTCACCCGAGAGCGTCGCGAAGTCGGTGTCCCAGCTGGAGCGTTGTTCGATCTGGGCCGCGAGGACGGACGGTTTCAAGGCCGTGCACGTCTTGGCCGCCGCGCGCAGCCAAGGGACATAGGCCGCCTCGACATGCTCGGCGACCGCGCCGTCCGCGACCACCGCGTTGTTCGTACTGGGGTCCGGCGACAGAAGCGTGGTCAACCGGCCCGTCGCCGTCATGAACCCGGCGACCCCCAGCACGGCGGTCAGCCCCGGCAGAGCCAGCAGCGTGAACGGACCGGGACGACGTCTGCGCCGGGTACGCCCGGCCCCGGGCTCGGGCGGCGACTCGGGTGTACTGATGCTCACCAGGGGACGCTAGCGTTTCGCCCGCCGGACTTCAGGAGGAGCAGAGGCAAGGGCCCATGTCCGTTCGGGCATACCTCCGCGGGCAGGAGAACGCATCGCAGCGCTCATGTGGTCCTACCTCGGCCCGGAGCGAGTGCGTCGATCCAGTCGCGGACGGCCCGGGCCGTCGTCGGGGCGTTCTCCTCCAGCACGCCGAGATGGCTGCCCGGGGTGTCCACCGTGTCGTGGGGGAGCGGCCAGGACGACCGCCACCGCTCCGGCATGTCCGGCAGTGGCTCGGTGGCGCGCACCAACACCGTGGGGACCTGGGTGGATCGAGGACGCCAGCCGCGGAACATGCGGGTGTACGCGCCCAGCGACAGCAGCGTCAGATCGTCCACGGCGGTGTCGAACCGCTCGCCGACGGCCAGTGGCATCCGGGCGGGCATCGCGAGCAGCCAGGGCTCGGCCTCCCGATCGGGGGTGACGTGGTACGAGTCCACCAGCACGAGTCCGGCCGGGGGCGTACCGTCGGCTGCCAGGCGGGCGGTGACCGCGTGGGCGGCCGAACCGCCCATGGAGTGGCCCACGACGACGTAGGGGTGATCGCCGAGATACCGCCGGACGGTCGTGGCGTGCAGTTCGGCCAGGGTCCCGAGGTCCCGCGCCACGGCGGCTCCGGTGTCGACGCCGGGGTGCCGCAGCTCGAAGACGTCCCGCTCGCCGTCGAAACGGCGGGCGAGCCCCGCGTACCAGGGCCGGCCGAGGTGGGTGGCGAAGCCGGGAACGCAGACGAGAGCCGGACCGCCCGCCCCGGAGGCCAGTCGCCACGGCGGTATCGCGTGCCGGGCGGCGTCGTCGTGGCCGAAGGTGGGTGCGGCGAGGGAAGCGCTCACCAGAAGGTGCATGGCGGAGACGACGTCGCCCGTTTCGCAGACCTGCCGATAGAGGGTCGGCAGCGACATGCCGGTTCCGCGGCGGCGCTCGACCGGCGGGACGGTGGCCCCCGGAGAAGCCGGACCGTCGGACCGCGCTGACTCGGGCTGGGCAGTGCCCGCCGGTTGCACCGGTTGCACCGGTTGCACCGGTTGTGCAGGGGAGTTGGGGCGGAGGGCGGGTTCATGACGCCGATCGCCCTCCGGTGGCGCGGCGGCAGCGGCAACGTCGGGCAGGACGCCGCTGAGCTCGGCGTACACGTGATCCGCGAGCCGCTCCGCGGTCGGCCAGTCGTACGCGACCGTGGCCGCCAGCGGGATCCCGGTCAGCAGGCTCAGCCGGTTGCGCAGCAGGACGCTCATCAGCGAGTCGAGGCCCAGGTCCGGGAAGTCCCTGTCGACGGCGTCGGCTTGGGTATGACCGAGTACCGCGGCGACCTCGGCCCGGACCAGTTCCACCAGCGCGGGCGTCCGCTCGGACGGGGGCAGTGCCGCGAGGCGGTCCCGCCAGGCCCCGGCGACGCCGTCCGGCTCCGCCGTCCCGCTCGGTACCCCGTTCGCCCCCTTGGGCGAGGCCGTCCGCCGGTCGGGGCGCAGCAGCCCGCGCAACGGCGGCGGAACGGGTGTCCCGGCCGGCAACGCTCCCGGCGAGCGGTCCAGCGGCAGCGGTGCGAGGACCGGCTCCCCGCACCCGAGTGCGGCGTCGAACAGTGCCAGCGCCTGTTCCGGGGAGACCGCACGCACCGCCCCGCCGTGAACCCGGCCCGCGCGCGTCGCCATTCCGTCGTCGTCGGCCCAAGGGCCCCAGGCCAGGGACAGCGCGGGGAGGCCGAGAGCGGCGCGGTGACGGGCCAGGGCGTCCAGGAAGGAGTTCGCGGCCGCGTAGTTGGCCTGGCCGGGGTTGCCGAGCAGCCCGGCGGCCGAGGAGAACAGCACGAAGTGCGACAGGGGCAGGTCTTTCGTGAGGTCGTGCAGATGCCAGGCCGCGTCGGCCTTGGGTCGCAGTACGGTCGTCAGCCGCTCGGGCGTCATCGCCTCCAGCACGCCGTCGTCCAGGACCCCGGCCGTGTGCACGACGGCGCTGAGGTCGGGCCCGAACTCCTTGATGAGGGCGGCCAGTCGACTTCGCTCGGCGGTGTCGCAGGCCACCAGGTCCACCCGCGCACCCGCTCCCTCGAGCTCGGCGCGCAGCGCCTGTGCCCCCGGCGCCCGCTCTCCCCGCCGACTGGCGAGCACGAGACGCCGTACCCCGTGCCGATCGACCAGATGGCGGGCCAGCAGCGCACCCAGGGACCCGGTGCCGCCGGTGATCAGGACGGTGCCCCGACCGAGGGAGCCGTCCGTCGCCGCCCCGGTCGTGGCCGCCAGCCGGGGGACACTCAACATTCCTTCCCGGATGGCCAGTTGGGGTTCCCCCGCGGAGAGGGCGGCAGGAAGCAGCCGTAGCGACTCGGGCCGGCCGTCCACATCCACGAGCGTGAGGCGCCCGGGATACTCGGCCTGCGCGGTCCGCAGCAGCCCCCAGACCGTCGCGGCCGGCAGGTCCGGTGTCACATCGGCGGCGCCGCGCGTGACCACGGCCAGCCGCCCGGAACCGGCGAGCCGCGCACGCAGCAGATCCAGTGCCCGTACGGTCAGCGCGTGGGCCGCGACGGCGGGGTCGGTCCCCTCGTCGGCACGGGCCGACAAGGACACCACGACCACCTCCGGAGCGTCCGCGGACCCGGACGCCATGTCCCTGCGCGGCAGGAACGCGGCCAGCCCCAGGTCGTCGGGTTCCCCCACCGCGACGGCGGGTCCCTCGCCGACAGCCGGAACGCCGGTCCACCGCGGCCTGTACAGCTCTCCGACCGGGGCGACACCCGTCTGCGGCACCGGTTGTGTCGTCATCGATTCAAGCCGGGCCACGGGCGCGCCCGAGGGCGTGGCGAGGTCGAGGCCGACCGTGTCCGGGCCGGTGTTCCTGATGCGTACGCGCAGTGCCGTGGCCCCGGTCGCGCGCAGTGTCAGGCCCTGCCAGGCGAACGGCAGCCGGGCCGGTCCGGAGGGCGGCTCGGCAAGCAGTCCCGCGTGCAGGGCGGCATCCAGCAGCGCCGGGTGGAGCGCGTGACGCCGGGCGTCCGGGAGCGACACCGGGCCGACCTCGGCGAACAGCTCCTCGCCGCGCCGCCACAGGGCCGTGACGCCCCGGAACGCCGGCCCGTAGGCGAGACCGGTGGCGGCCAGCCGTTCGTAGGCGCCGGTGAGATCCACGGGCGTGGCATCCGGAGGCGGCCACGCGGAGAGCGAGGCCGGGCGCTCCAGGGCACCTGGAACCGCCGGTCCGAGGCGACCGGTCGCATGGTGCGTCCAGGCGCCGAGCGCACCGGACTCCTCCGGTCGCGCGTACACGTCCGCCGTGCGCCGTCCGGCGCCGTCCGGCTCTCCCAGGGCCACCTGGACCTGGATCCGCTCGTCGTCGGCGGCGGGCAGGAACAGCGGCGTCAGGAGGGCGAGATCCTCCAGTACGGCGAGACCGCACGCGTCGCCCGCGTGGAGCACGAGGTCGGCGAACGCGGCCCCGGGCACCAGGGTGTGTCCGCCCACGACATGGTCGCGCAGCCACGGCTGGGCCGTGCCGGACAGCCGGCCACCGCACAGGACACGTTCCGTCCCCGGCACGGTGACCGTCTGCGTGAGCAGCGGATGACCGGAATCGTCTGCCGGGTCGGTGGCGGTCTCGGACAGCCAGTAGCGCTGCCGCTGGAAGGGATAGGTCGGCAGGTCGACCCGGCGGGCACCGCTGTCCGCGTACACCCGGGGCCAGTCCACCGGCACACCGTGGACGTGGAGTTGACCGAGCATGTCGAACAGCGTCCGCGGCTCGGGGGCACCCCGCCGGGCGGCGGCCGCGAACAGCAGGTCCGCGTCGCTCTCGGCCAGACCCGTCGTCGCCTGGGCCGTGAGGTGCGCGTCCGGCCCGATCTCGGCGAACGCGGTCACCCGCCCGTCGTACGCCAGCCAGCGCACGGCGTCCCCGAACCGCACGGCCTCGCGGGCGTGCCGTACCCAGTACTCGGCCGACCGCAGCTCGTCCGCGGCGGCCGGACGTCCCGTCAACCCGGAAAGCACCGGGATGCGGGGCGGACCGTACGTCAATCCGCCTGCGACACGGCCGAATTCGGCGAGCATCGGCTCCATCAGCGCGGAGTGGAAGGCGTGGCTGACGCGCAACCGGACGGTACGGCGTCCGCGCTCGGCGAAGCGCTGAGCGAGCGCGAGGACGGGTCCCTCCACACCGGAGACCACGACCGCGCGGGGGCCGTTCACGGCCGCGACCGAGGTCCCGTCGGTCAGCTCACGGATCACCTCCGCCTCGGTGGCGTCGAGCGCCACCATGGCGCCGCCCTCGGGCAGTTCCCGCATCAACTGCCCCCGGGCCGCCACCAGTTCGACGGCGTCCCGCTCGGACAGGATGCCCGCGGCGTGCGCCGCCGCCAGCTCCCCGATCGAATGTCCGGCCAGGAAGTCCGGCCGTACGCCCCAGGACTCCAGCAGGCGGAAGACGGACACCTCGAACGCGAACAGGGCCGCCTGGGCGAAGTCCGTACGATCCAGCAGCGCGCTCTCGTCGGCGTGCCGGAGCACCGAGCGCAACGGGCGTTCCACGTGCGCGTCGAAGCGGTCGCACAAGGCGTTGAAGGTGTCGGAGAAGACCGGGAAGGCATCGGACAACTCCCGTCCCATGCCGAGGCGTTGGGCGCCCTGACCGGTGAACAGCAGGGCCGACCGGCCGGCGGAGTACGCCGTGCGCGGCGCGGTGGCCGCCGCCAGCGCGTCCAGGGCGCTCAGTGTCCCCACGCGGTCGTCGGCGGCGACGGCGGCCCGGTGGGGGAGCGCGACCCGGGCGGTGGCATGGGTGAACGCCACGTCGATCGGAGCGAGTTCGGGACGCTCCCGCAGTGCGGCCGCGGTTTGTGCGGCCTGAGCCCGCAGCGCGGCCGGGCTCGCGGCGGAGAGCAGCAGCGGCGGTGCCGCCGCGCCGCGAGGGGGCGGCGCCTCGACGACCGTGCTCGCCTCGGCCTCTTCCAGGATCACGTGCGCGTTGGTCCCGCCGATGCCGAACGCCGACACCGCGGCCCGTCGCGGACGCCCGGCCACGGGCCGCCACTCCTCCTCCTGGGACAGCAGTCGGACGGCGCCCGACGACCAGTCCACCCGAGGCGACGGCTCGTCGGCGTGCAACGTTCGAGGGAGCCGTCCGTGGCGCATCGCCAGTACGGTCTTGATGACACCGCCCACGCCGGCCGCGGCCTGGGTGTGCCCGAGGTTGGACTTCAACGAGCCCAGCCACAGTGGGCGCCCGTCGGGCCGGCCCTGCCCGTACGTGTCCAGCAGTGCCCGTGCCTCGATCGGATCGCCGAGCGCGGTGCCCGTGCCGTGCGCCTCCACCGCGTCCACATCCGCCGGGGACAACCCCGCGTCGGCGAGCGCCGAACGGATCACCCGTTGCTGCGCCGGCCCGTTGGGGGCGGTCAGCCCGTTGGACGCGCCGTCGGAGTTGACGGCCGAGCCGCGCAGCACGGCCAGCACAGGATGCCCGTTGCGCCGTGCGTCGGACAGCCGCTCCAGCAGGACCAGACCCACGCCCTCGCCCCAGGCGGTGCCGTCGGCCGCCGCGGAGAAGGGTTTGCAGCGCCCGTCGGGAGCCAGCCCGCGCAGCCTGCTGAACGCGACGAACGGGCCGGGCGAGGCCATGACCGTGACCCCGCCCGCGACGGCCAGTGAGCACTCGCCGTCGCGCAGGGACCGTACGGCCGAATGCATCGCCACCAGCGAGGACGAACACGCGGTGTCCACGGTCACGGCGGGCCCGCGCAGCCCCAGCGTGTACGCGATCCGCCCGGAGGCGACGCTGCCCGCCGAGCCGAGGGCGAGATGGGCCTCCAGCTCGTGTCCGCCGCGGCTCAGGAGGCGGCGCCCGTAGTCGGCGTGCATCACGCCGACGAAGACACCGGTGTCGCTGCCGCGCAGCCCCGACGCGTCGAGCCCCGCGCGTTCCAGCAGCTCCCAGCCGGTCTCCAGCAGCAGCCGTTGCTGTGGATCGGTGGCCAGCGCCTCGCGGGGCGACATGTTGAAGAAGGCCGCGTCGAAGTCGGCCGGCCGGCGCAGGAAGCCGCCCCTGCGGGTGATGGAGGTGCCCAGCCGGTCGGGGTCGGGATCGTACAAGGTGGCCGTGTCCCAGCCACGGTCGGTGGGGAAGTCCGAGGTCGCGTCGGTGCCGTCCGCGACGAGCCGCCACAGATCCTCCGGGGACTGAACGCCCCCCGGGTAGCGGCACGCCATGGCCACGACGGCGATGGGCTCCCCGGGCTCGACGCGGGGCCCGCCGCCGGACGTGCGCGCGGGCCTGGGCCGAATGTCGCCGTGCAGCGCTTCGCGCACCAGGTCCGCCGCGGCCGCCGGTGTCGGATGGTCGAACACCAGCGTCGCGGGCAGCTCGAGCCCGGTCGCCGTGCCCAGCCGGTCGCGCAGCAGCACACCGCCGAGCGAGGTGAGTCCCTGCGCCATGAAGGGCAGTTCGGGATCGAGGGACTGCGCGGGGACGTCGAGCGCGCGGGCGGTCTCCTCGAGTACCAGGTCCAGTACGGCGTCGGACGCGGCCGCCAGCCGCTCGCGCAGCGCCGTGGACGCGGCCGTGCGTTCGGCGGCGAGCCGCTCCGTCAACTGCTCGGCGAGCGCGGACCGGACGATCTTGCCGGACGGGGTACGGGGGATGGCAGCGGCCGGGTAGATCTCGTCCGGCACCTTGAAATCGGACAGCCGCTCCCGGCAGTCGGCGAGCGCCCGCGCCGTGTCGACCCCGTCCGGTCCTGGCACGACGAAGGCGACCGGTACCTCGCCCAGTACGTCGTGCCGCCGGCCGACGACAGCGGCGTCGGTGATGTCGGGACGGGCCAGCAGCACTTGCTCGACCTCGGACGGGTTGATGTTCTCCCCGCCCCGGATGATGAGTTCCTTGACCCGGCCGGTGACATGGAGATGGCCGTTCGTGCCGAGCCGGCCCAGGTCCCCGGTGCGGTACCAGCCGTCGGTGAACATCTTGGCGGTGGCTTCGGGACGGTTGTGATAGCCGGTCATCACTCCGGGGCTACGGAGCCAGATCTCCCCTTCGGCCCCGTCGGCGACCTCGGTACCGGTGGACGGATCGGTCAGGCGCACCACGAGCCCTGGCAGAGGGGGACCGCTGGAGGCATCGTCACGGGGGCCGTCGAGCCGTTGGACCGCGATCTTCCAGGTCTCCGTGGAACCGTAACCGTCGAGCAGGGGAGCGGCCAGGACGCGGCCGATCTCCGCCTTCAGCTCAGGGGGACAGGGCGCGCCCGCGGTGACACACAGGCGCAGCGCCGAAGAGACGGGGGCCGCCGTCTCCCGCAGCGACTCCAGCAGGAGGCGATAGGTGGCGGGCACCCCGCCCAGCACGGTGAAGGGTTCGGCGGCCAGTGCCTCGGCGACGTTCGCACCCGGAGCGAGGAGGCGCGCGCTCGCACCGACCGAGATCACCCCCAGCAGGCACAGCGAGTGGGCGTAGGCGTGGAACATGGGCAGGGGCCACAACAGGTGGTCCTCCTCCCGCAGTTCGTGCGCCCGCACATAGGCCGCCGCCACCGACCACAGGGCGGCACGCTGTGTGGAGACCACGCCCTTGCTGTCCCCGGTCGTGCCCGAGGTGTAGAGAATCCACGCCGGATCGTCGAGACCGAGGTCGTCCCGGGGTGCCACGCCGGGATCCGTCCCGGCCAGGTCCTCGAAGACGAGCGCGCCGGCGGGCAGATCGCCCGGGCCGACCACGGCTGTCCGTAACTCGGTTCGCTCAGCCATCAGTCGGGCGACCTGGGTGGCGAGTGTCTCCTCGGTGATCACCAGGACGGCGCCGCTGTCGTCGAGGAAATGCCCCAGTTCCTCGTCCGACGCACCGGGGTTCAGCAGTACGCCGACCGCTCCGGCCCGCAGCACCCCGAGGCAGGCCTCCACGAGTTCCACCCGGTTGCCCAGATGGATCGCGACCCGCTCCCCGCGCCGCACCCCGAGCCGGGTGAGATGTCCCGCCAGCCGACCGGTGCGCTCCTCCAACTCCCGGTAGGTGACGGCGCGACGGCCGTCCGCGTAGGCGGTCTTGCCTCCCAGCCGAGCCGAGTGCTCCCGCAGAGCGGCGGGCAGCGCGCGCACCGACTCGTCCTGGAATTCGGTCATTCCCCACCCCTACGACGTCGACCGCAGACCACTCGCCGTCACCGTACGTCAGCCGAACGTCCGTTCAGCGTCGCCAGGGCCTCGCGGCGCGTCGGCCGCCACGGCTGCGCTATGATGATCTCAAGCGTTCTGCCGGAACTCCTGGCGGTGCGACGTGCGTTGGTGGTCCAAGGAAAGACGCCCCGCTTCCTGCGGGGAAATGCAGGTGCAAGGCCTGCCCGGCGCTCCACATGACCCCGCCTCCGAAAATCCGGAGGCGGGGTTTCTCGTTCGGTCCGAGTCCGGACCGGTGATGCGTGCGCAGTGCCCTGACCGCCTCGGTAGCGCCTCCGGTTCGTGGTCGATGAGTTCGTACGCGGTCGCGGTGCTGTCGAGCAGGCTCCCTGAGTGATGAAGGTGCTGGTCTCCGTTGACTTGGAGGGCGTCTCGGGGTTCGTGCATCCCAGCGAGACGAATCCTGATCGCTACGGTTACGAGCGTGGTCGGGCATTGACGACGTCCGAGGCGAACGCCGTTGTCGCCAGCGTCCTGGACGCCGAACCCGCTGCCGTGGTGTGGGTCACCGACGAGCATGGGTCACTCCGTGGTCTGCTGCCGGAGGAGCTTGACCACTGACACAGTGCCTGCTCCCGTTGAGGACCACGGACACGGGGTTCATCGGAGGGGGCGGCCATGGATATGACACTGCGAAGGATGCCTCCGCAAGACGCGGAGCGAGGTTTCGGATGGGTCGTTTCTCGGTTCTCCGGGCCCGGTGGCGACGCGAAGGCGGAATGTTCTCCCGGCCGGGACTGGGAAACCCTTGAGCGCATCCTGCTTGCGGAGGGGCCCGCGGAAGTGAGCGCGCTCCCCATCACGATGGGGGATCTGCTGGGCGACGACGACCTCGGCACCGCGTGTTTCTACCTCCCGCCGGACGAAGTGCCGATCGCGGTGCGTTTCCTGTCCTCCGTCGACTTCGAACGGGCAGTCGCCGACCAGGCGAACGCGATAGCCGGCACCTTCCGAAACCATGACGTCCCGCAGGGATATTTGGAGGTTTTGGTCAGTCGGCTGGAGGAGATCCGAGATCTGTACGCCGCGGCCGAGCAGGCGGGTGAGGGCGTCGCCAAACTGGTCCGAGGCTGACAGACGAGAGCGCCGGCTCGGAACCTGAAGGGAACGCCACCCTCAGTCCGCCCTCGGGAACAAGCGCTGCACCGCCTCCACGACCGCGGCGCGGCGGGCGCTGACAGCGGGGTCGCGGGCCTGTTCGACCTCGAAGGAGCGCAGCTCGATCTGGCTCAACCAGGTAGTGGCGATCTGGTTGACGAGGGCGATGACATCGATCGGATCCCAGGCGGGGTCGAGGTGCCCGGCGTCCTGGGCCCGGCGGAGCTGGTCGAGCTTGTGGGCGAGAGCCACCCGTGTGGGGTCGTCCAGATGGGACTGCGTGGCGTCGGCCAGTTCCAGGCGCCCCCAGCCGATCATCCGGAAGTGCTCCGGTTGGCCGATGAAGTAGTCGAACAGGCGCCCGGCGTATCCGGGCAGGTCGGCCGGGTCCATGCGGGTGGCGTCGGCGACGGCGGCCAGCTCCCGCCCGGCGACGAACGCGTACAGCGCTTCCTTGCTGCGGAAGTGGGCGTAGACGCGCTCCTTGCTGGTACGGGCCTCCTTCGCGATGCGATCGACCCGCGCACCGGCGATCCCGTACCGGGAGAACTCGGCCTTCGCCGCGGCGACGATCCGCTCACGTGTCGAGTCGGAGTCGGCGGGGGGCACGGTCGCGTCAGTCATGACCTCAGGGTATCCAGCCAAACCGTTTCGTTTGGCATCTGGGCCCGCGCATGCCTAGAGTCCATACCGAACCGTTTGGTTTGACTCGCCACTGGAGAAACTCATGCAGCAGCGCACACTCGGCCGGCAGGGACTGCGCGTCTCCGCGCTCGGCCTCGGCACCATGGGCATGTCCATCGCCTACGGGCCGTCCGACGACGACGAGGGCATCGCCACGATCCGCCGCGCCCACGACGTCGGCGTCACGCTCTTCGACACCGCTGAGCTCTACGGCGGCGGCGCCAACGAGGCGCTGCTCGGCAAAGCGGTCAAGGACTTCCGCGACGAGGTCGTCCTGGCCACCAAGTTCGGCTTCGACCTGACCAAGGAGCCCATCGGCTCCGGCCTCAACAGCCGCCCCGACAACATCCGCAAGGTCACCGAGAACAGCCTCCGGCTGCTCCAGACCGACCGGATCGATGTCCTCTACCAGCACCGTGTCGACCCGGACGTGCCGATCGAGGAGGTCGCCGGAACCGTCGGTGAGCTCATCGCTCAGGGCAAGGTGAAGTACTTCGGGCTGAGCGAGGCGGGCGAGGACACCATCCGGCGTGCCCACGCCGTCACCCCGGTCTCGGTCCTGCAGACGGAGTACTCGATCTTCGAGCGCGACGTGGAGGAGAAGATCCTGCCCGTGGTACGGGAGCTGGGCATCGGCTTCGTGCCCTACTCCCCGCTCGGCCGCGGCTTCCTCACCAACGCCGTCAAGCCCGGCGCCGAGTACGCCGAGGACGACATGCGCCGCTGGGACGAACGCTTCCAGGGCGAGAACTTCGCGTACAACCTGCGCGCCACCCAGCAGCTGAAGGACCTGGCCGCCGCGAAGGGCATCACCGTCGCCCAGCTCGCCCTCGCCTGGCTGCTCACCCAGGGTGAGGACATCGTCCCGATCCCCGGCACCCGCAGCGCGACCCGGGTGGAGGAGAACGCGGGCGCCGCCGGGGTCGACCTCACGTCGGCCGACCTGCGACACATCGTCGAGATCCTCCCCCACGGCTCGGCCGGCAGCCGCTACCCCGCCGCCATGATGCCCACCGACTGGTGACGCCGGCAGCTTCGTGCCGGGTGTCGACCGCGTCCCCCGCGCGGTCGACACCCGCCGACCCGACCATCCAGGTCCGACGGCGGGGGCGGTGGTGATGGCGGTGACCGGCGACGACCACGTGGTCCTGAGCACGCGACTGGTCCTCCGGCAGTCCGGGCGTTCGCTATCTTGACCGGGTGCGGCGACCGTCGTCGGGCAGTCCTGGGTTTCTGTGAAGGGTGGCGGATGGCGGTGGCCGTCGGCTGGGAGTGGGACGACACGTTGTTCTCGGGAACAGCCCCCTACTACCAGCGGGGAAGACTCCCGTACGCCGCCGGCCTCGCGGACGCGCTCGCCGAGGTTCTGCAACTGGACGGTCAGGGGCGCCTGATCGACGTGGGATGCGGACCGGGCACCCTGGCACTGAGCCTGGCGCACCTGTTCGGTGAGATCGTCGGTGTGGACCCGGACAGCGAGATGATCTCCGAAGCCGCGCGCGGCGCCGTCGAGGCGGGGGTGACCGGAAAATCGCGGTGGGTACGGATCCGGGCCGAGGAGCTGCCCGCGGGTCTGGGGACGTGCACCGTGGCGACCTTCGGTCAGTCCTTCCACTGGATGGATCGCGACCTGGTCGCGATCCATCCAGTGGAAGGATCGCGACCTGGTCGCGGCGACCATCAGGGACATGCTCCTGCCGGGCGGGGCGCTCGTGCACATCGCGGACCTGAAGACGGAGCGTCGATCCGTCGACGGTCTCCCGTATCCGGCAGTGCCCGGTGCGGCGATGGACGAGCTGGTCAGGCACTACCTCGGACCGGTACGACGAGCCGGGCGCGGGGTGCTGCCGCAGGGCACGCCCGGCGGCGAGGCGGCGGTGTTCACGCGCGCGGGACTGTCCGGCCCTCAGCGTCGTGTCGTTCCCGGCGGGCAGGCGCTCGAGCGCACATGCGATGACGTCGTCGCGGGGGTGTTCTCGATGTCGTTCTCGGCTCCGCACCTGTTCGGCGCGCGCCGTGACGCCTTCGAGTCGGATCTGCGTCGTCTGCTGCGGGAGGTGTCCCCGTCGGGCCGGTTCTCCGAACGCCTTCCGAGCACCGAGGTCTTCGTCTGGGGGAAGAGCCCCGCTGGGCCGTGATCAGGCAGTCGGCTGCCTGAGTCACGGCCGCCGGACGCGATCGCGGGGTGGCGCGGCGGCCGAGGTGGGTGCCGGGCCACGGATCACCCCTCGGCCTCCTCACCGTTTCCGAAGCACCGTTCGACCTGCCACGCAGCGCCGACCCAGGCTTCCCTCACACGCTCGATGGCGGCCTCACCCGCCGAGCGGTCCGCCGATCTGCTCTGTCCCCACCGATCGGTTCCGTCCCACCGACAGAAGACTCCAGTCCCTTTTCGGCGCCGCCGACAGCCACAGCGGCGCGGCGAGGAACCTCACGCATCCCCGGACGGCGGAGCCGTGCTCCCCCGCACCACCAGCTTCGTGGGGACGAGCGTGGTGCCGTGTTCCGGTCCGCCGTGGCGCATCCGCCGCAGGACGCCCTCGACGCACAGGCGTCCCACCTCGGCGAAGTCCTGGTGGACCGTGGTCAGCGGCGGCAGGAAGGAGCCGGCCTCGGGGATGTCGTCGAAGCCGATGACGCTGACGTCGTCGGGGATCTTCCGGCCGCGTTCGTGCAGGGCGCGCAGAAGCCCCAGTGCCATCTGGTCGTTGGCGGCGAACACGGCCGTACAGTCGCGCTCGTCGGCGAGCCGCAGGCCCGCACGGTAGCCGGACTCCGCCGACCAGTCGCCGCGCACGAGGGGTGGCGGGACGCGGCCCGCCTCGGTGAGGGCGGCTTGCCAGGCGTCGGTGCGGCGCTGTGCCGCGAAGGACTCCTCGGGTCCGGCCAGATGCCAGACCGTGCCATGGCCGAGGTCCAGGAGGTGACGTACGGCGGCCCGCGCTCCACCGGCCTGGTCGGTGTCGACCACGGCGTAGCGGTCGCCCGCGTCCGAGTCGGCGACGACGACCTGGACGTGCGGGGGCAGGGAGATGGTCGCCGCGTCGAGCAGATGCACCTCCATGATGGCGATGACCGCGTCGACGGCGAGTTCTCCGAGCCGGGAGAAGGCTCCGCGCACCTCGTCCTGGGTGGGCACGGCGACCGGCAGCAGCGTGACGGCGTAGCCCTCCTGTGCCGCGGAGGTGGCGATCGCCTCCAGGGTGCGCATGTTGCCCGTGGTGGAGAGGTTGAAGGTGATGACGCCGATGGTGCGGAACTCGCCGCGCTTCAGGGCACGGGCCGCGCTGTTGGGCCGGTAGCCCAGCTCCTTCATCGCCGCCAGCACCTGCCCGCGGGTCTCCTCGTTCACCCCCGCGTAACCATTGGACACACGGGAGACCGTCTGCGAGGACACCCCGGCCAGGCGTGCGACATCCGCCATGGACGCGGTCTGCGTGCGACGCACCGCCCGTTTTCCCTTGCGCCCACGGGACCGTTCCGTCCCCGTCGAGGCGCTGTCCGCAGTGTCCACCCGTCTCCTTTGTTACCCGGGTCGCAGTTTCGTCAGACGACCCTTGACCACCGACATTGGCGCAGTGTAGACATGCCGCCATCAGATGTTTACGTAAACATAACAGCCCTCGACGCGAAGGGGGACGGCATGTTTACGTAAACATCGCGACGGCTGAGACGCCGGTTCCGAGATGGACGAGCGAGGAACGACATGACGACGCTACAACCGCCGGTGGCTGCGAAGCGCCCGCCGGCCCGGCCTTCGGCGAAGCGGGACCGCCGTTCGTGGACGGGATGGGGGTTCATCGGCCCCTTCGCGGCCGTCTTTGCCCTTGTCTTCCTGGCCCCCATCGTCTACTCGATCTACCTGAGTCTCTTCCGCGACCAGCTGATCGGCGGCAACACCTTCGTCGGCCTGGACAACTACACGCAGGCACTGAAGGACGACCAGTTCTGGTCCTCGCTGAGCCGGGTCTCGCTGTTCCTGGTGATCCAGGTGCCGATCATGCTCGGCATCGCCCTGTTCGTGGCACTCGCTCTGGACAGCGGCCGCCTGTACGGCCGGGACTTCTTCCGGATCTCGATCTTCCTGCCGTACGCGGTGCCCGCCGTGGTCGCCACCCTGATGTGGGGCTTCATGTACGGCACCCGGTTCGGCCTGGTGGGCGACATCAACAGCGCCTTCGACATCACCCTGCCCGACCCGCTCTCCGCGAACCTGGTCCTGGCGTCGATCGGCAACATCGTCACCTGGGAGTTCGTCGGCTACAACATGCTGATCTTCTACTCTGCGCTGCGGGTCATCCCGGCCTCGCTGTACGAGGCCGCGGAGATCGACGGCGCCGGGCAGTTCCGCGTCATCACGGCCATCAAGCTCCCCGCGATCCGCGGCGCCCTGGTCATCGCGACGATCTTCTCGATCATCGGCAGCTTCCAGCTGTTCAACGAGCCGAGCATCCTGCGGCCGCTGGCGCGCAACGCCATCACGACGGACTACACCCCGAACTTCTACACGTACTCACTGTCCTTCAACGGGCAGCAGCACAACTACTCCGCGGCGGTCGCCATCATCATGGGGCTGATCACCATGGTCATCGCCTATGTCGTGCAGCTCCGCGGCATGCGCAAGGGAGCGTGACCCAATGAGCAGCACGAGCAGCCCCGTCACCACCGGGTCCCACTCCGCACCCGCCCCGGCCGGCGGCGGCTCCAAGGGCAGGCCCCGACTGCGCACCCCCCGCAAGAACGCGTCCAGGCGCCCCAAACGCAGCATTCTGCTGACCGTGCTCACCGGTTTGATCCTGGTCTACACGGTGGTGCCCCTGCTGTGGCTGGTCATCAGCGCCACCAAGACCCAGGAAGGACTCGCCAACTCGTCCGGACTGTGGTTCAGCCACAAGTTCGCCCTCTGGAGCAACATCCACGACACGTTCACGTACCACGACGGCATCTTCGTCCGCTGGCTGCTGAACACCCTGCTGTACGTCGTGCTCGGCGCCGGCGGCGCCACCCTTCTGGCGATCCTGGGCGGCTACGCGCTGGCGAAGTTCCAGTTCCCCGGAAAGCGCGCCGTCTTCGCCGTGGTCATCGGTGCCGTGGCCGTCCCCGGCACCGCCCTGGCGGTACCCACCTTCCTGATGTTCAGCAAGATGGGGCTGACCGACACACCGTGGGCGGTGATCATCCCCTCGCTCGTGTCGCCCTTCGGTCTGTATCTGATGTGGGTCTTCGCCTCCGAGGCCATCCCCACCGAACTGATGGAGGCCGCCCGCATCGACGGGGCGGGCGAGATCCGCACCTTCTTCCAGGTGGCCCTGCCGCTGCTCGCCCCGGGCACCGTGACCGTTCTGCTCTTCACGACGGTCGCGACCTGGAACAACTACTTCCTGCCGCTGATCATGCTCAAGGATCCGAAGTGGTACCCCCTGACCCTGGGCCTGGACGCCTGGAACTCCCAGGCCCAGACGATCGGCGGCGACGTGATCTTCAACCTGGTGATCACCGGTTCGCTGCTCACCATCGTGCCGCTGATCGCCGCGTTCCTGCTGCTGCAGAAGTACTGGCAGTCCGGGCTCGCCGCCGGAAGCGTCAAGGAATAGCCCGACCTCAGGCCCCCACCCCCCGCAGCCTCACCTCTTTCACCCTCACTCTGTTCCACCCATGAAGAAGTCCCACCCACGAAGAAGTGGAAGCACCTCCATGCGCAGAACCTCCGGCCGCCTGCTGCGCGGCTTGACCCTCCTCTCCGTCCTCGCCCTGGGGGCGACCGCCTGCGGAGGCTCCGACGACGACAGCTCCGGCCAGAAGGCGGTGTCCGCCACGGACATCCAGGCGGCCCTCAAGAAGGGCGGCACGGTCAACGTCTGGGCCTGGGAGCCCACGCTGAAGACGGTCGCCGCCGACTTCCAGAAGAAGTACCCCAAGGTCAAGATCAACCTCGTCAGCGAGCGGTCCGGCGACAAGCACTACACCGCCCTGTCGAACGCCATCTCGGCCGGGAAGGGCGTGCCCGACGTCGCGCAGGTCGAGTACTTCGCGCTGAGCCAGTACGCCCTCACCAAGGGCCTCAGCGACCTGGCCCCCTACGGCGCCGACAAGCTCGCCGCCAAGTACACCCCGGGTCCGTGGAACGCCGTGAGCGAGGGCGACAAGGTCTACGGCCTGCCGATGGACTCCGGCCCCATGGCGATGTTCTACAACAAGAAGGTCTTCGACAAGTACAAGATCGCCGTCCCGACCACCTGGGACGAGTACGTCGACGCGGCCCGCAAGCTGCACAAGGCCGACCCCAAGGTCTACATCGCCAACGACGCCGGCGACGCGGGCTTCACCACCAGCATGCTGTGGCAGGCCGGTTCGCGCCCCTACAAGGTCGACGGCACCAAGGTGACGGTCAACTTCGAGGACGCGGGCGCCAAGAAGTACACCGACACCTGGCAGAAGCTCATCGACGAGAAGCTCGTCTCGCCCATCAACGGCTGGACCGACGACTGGTACAAGGGCCTCGGCGACGGCACCATCGCCACCCTGACCACCGGCGCCTGGATGCCCGCCAACTTCGTCTCCGGCGTGCCGAGCGCCTCCGGTGACTGGCGAGCGGCCCCGATGCCGCAGTGGACCAAGGGCGACAAGGCCAGCGCGGAGAACGGCGGCAGCTCCCTCACCCTGCCCGCCCTGGGCAAGAACAAGGAACTCGCCTACGCGTTCGTCGAGTACGCCAACTCCGGCGACGGCGTGCAGACCCGCATCAAGCAGGGCGCCTTCCCGGCGACCAAGGCGGAGCTCCAGTCCACCGAGTTCCAGAACACCAAGTTCGACTACTTCGGCGGCCAGGAAGCCAACAAGATCTTCGCCGACTCCGCCGCCAACGTCGCCAGCGACTGGTCGTACCTGCCCTTCCAGCAGTACGCCAACTCGATCTTCAACGACACCGTCGGCAAGGCCTACATCTCCGGGACCAAGCTGGCCGACGGCCTGAAGTCCTGGCAGGAAGCCTCCATCAAGTACGGCAACGAGCAGGGCTTCACCGTCTCGAAGTAACCGGCATCTCCTCGGGAGCCGCCGCTGAGCAGCAGGCGCTCGGCGGCGGCCGCCCGGAAGCAACCACGTACCTCGCGCCACCCCGTGCAGTAACCGGAAGGACCACCATGATCTCCACCCTCCTGTCCCAGTTGCGGCACGGGCCGGACGGTGACGCCACCCCCCGCCTCGCGTACGGCGCCGACTACAACCCGGAGCAGTGGACGCGAGAGGTGTGGGAGGAGGACATACGGCTCATGCAGGAGGCGGGCGTCAACATCGTCTCCGTGGCGATCTTCTCCTGGGCCCGCATCCAGCCCGCCGAGAACGAGTGGGACTTCGGCTGGCTCGACGAGGTCATGGACCTGCTGCACGCGGGAGGCATCGGGGTCGACCTGGCCACCGCCACCGCCTCCCCGCCGCCCTGGCTCAGCACCGCCCACCCGGAGATCCTTCCGGTCACCGCCTCCGGCGAGACGCTGTGGCCCGGGGCGCGCCAGCACTGGCGTCCCACCTCGCCCGTCTTCCGCGAGCACGCGCTGCGCCTGGTGCGGAAGATGGCCGAGCGCTACGCGAACCATCCCGCGCTGGTCGCCTGGCACGTCTCCAACGAGCTCGGCTGCCACAACGTCTACGACTACTCCGACGACGCAGCCCGCGCCTTCCGCGACTGGCTGCGCGCCCGCTACACCACCCTCGCCGCCCTCAACCACGCCTGGGGCACGGCGTTCTGGTCCCAGCGCTACAGCGACTGGGAGCAGATCCTGCCGCCCCGGCTGGCCGCCTCCCACCCGAACCCCACCCAGCAGCTGGACTTCAAGCGCTTCTCCTCCGACGTGCTGAAGGACCATCTGCGCGCGGAGCGGGACGTGCTGCGCGAGCTCACGCCCGATGTTCCGGTCACCACCAACTTCATGGTGATGGGCAACACCAAGGGAATGAACTACGCGGACTGGGCCGCCGAGATCGACTTCGTCTCCAACGACCACTACGTGGTGCCCGGCCCGCAGGACCGCGACGAGCTGTCCTTCTCCGCCAACCTCGTCAGCGGCATCGCCGGTGGCCGTCCCTGGTTCCTGATGGAGCACTCCACCAGCGCCGTGAACTGGCAGCCGATCAACGTGGCCAAGCGGCCGGGCGACCTCGCCCGTGACTCGCTGGTGCACGTCGCCCACGGCGCCGACGCGGTGTGCTTCTTCCAGTGGCGCCAGTCGGCGGCCGGCGCCGAGAAGTACCACTCGGCGATGGTGCCGCACGCCGGTGCCGACAGCGAGGTCTTCCGCGCGGTGACCGGCCTCGGACAGACCCTCAAGACCCTCGCCCCGGTCGCCGGGACCGAGCGTGAGCCGGCCCGGGTCGGAATCGTCTTCGACTGGGACTCGTGGTGGGCGAGCGAGCAGGACTCCCACCCCACCGCCCAGCTCAGCTACCGGCAGGAGGCGCTGGACTGGTACTCCGCGCTGCTCGCCCTCGGCATCCGGGCCGACGTCGTCACCACGCAGACCGAACTCGACCGCTACCAGGTCCTGATCACGCCGGTCCTGCACGTCATGCCGGCCCCGCTCGCCAAGGAGCTCACCCGGTACGCCGAGAACGGCGGCCACCTGGTCACCACGTACTTCTCCGGCGTCGTCGACGAGAACGACCACATCTGGCTCGGCGGCTACCCGGGCGCTCTGCGCGAGCTGCTCGGCATCCGCATCGAGGAGTTCGGCCCGCTGCTCGACGCCGAGACGGTCGACGTCGACCTGGACGGCGTGGACGGTGCCGCCACCGGCACCCTGTGGACCGATCGGATCAGCGTCACCGACCCCGCGGTGGAGGTGCTGGCCCACTACCGTGGCGGCACGTACGCCGACCGCCCCGCCGTCACCCGGCGCCCGACGGGCCAGGGCTCGGCCGCGTACGTCTCCACCCGGCTCGGCACGGACGGTCTCACCGCCCTGCTGCCCAAGCTGCTCGACCCGGCCGGTGTGCACAGTGAGCTGCCGGACGACGCGCGGGGAAGCGTCGAGCTGATCGTGCGCCGGAGCGCGGACAGCCGCTATCTGTTCCTGGTCAACCGGACCGACGAGACGGTGCCGCTGACCGGACTCACCGGAGACCTGCTGGTCGGCCGTACGGACGACGACGGCACCGTCGTCCTCTCCCCCCGGGATGTCGCCGTACTGCGGCAGCCCGCCCTCTGACGGCCCTCGAACAGCGAGCACGGCCCCCCGTTCGAGGGTTAGCCGGCGTGTCCCCACCCGGGGGCACGCCGGTCCATCGCAGCGACCACCTACGAGTTGGGAGCACACGTTGGCACGCCGTACTCGCACAAGACGGCTTCTGGGAACCATCGCAGGCACCGCGCTGGCCACCGGGGCAGCCCTGGTCACCGCCCCGCCGACGAGCGCGGAGACCGCGCCGTCGGCAGCCGCGTCCGTGACCGTCCGGCCGGATCCCTCGTACAAGGCGCAGAGCTTCGAGGGCTGGGGCACCAGCCTTGTCTGGTTCGCCAACGCCACCGGCGACTACCCGGCGCCGATCCGCGAAAAGCTCGCCGAGCTCCTCTTCGGCGACGACGGCCTCAATCTGAACATCGCCCGCTACAACATCGGCGGCGGCAACGCCCCCGACGTCGGGAACTACCTCCGGGCCGGCGGCGCGGTCGAGGGCTGGTGGAAGGCCCCGGACGGCACCACCCGTACGGACACCGACTGGTGGAGCGCCGACGACGTGGCCGACTGGAACCCGAACGCCGACGCCACCCAGCGCTGGTGGGTGGACCGGATCAAGAAGGACATCACCCACTGGGAGACGTTCAGCAACTCGCCGCCCTGGTTCATGACCACCAGCGGCTACGTCTCCGGCGGCTTCAACTCCTCCGCCGACCAGCTCAAGGCCGACTCCGTCGACGACTTCGCCGCCTATCTGGCGGGCGCGACCAAGCGGCTGGAGAAGGCGAGCGGCATCAAGGTCGACACCCTCGACCCGTTCAACGAGCCGAACACGAACTACTGGGGTACGCGTCTGGGAGCGGACGGGCAGCCGGCCGGCGGCCGCCAGGAGGGCGCGCACATCGGCCCCGAGCTCCAGCAGCAGGTGATACGCGCGCTGGCCCCCGCCCTCAAGAGGGCGAAGACCGGCACGAAGATCTCCGCGATGGACGAGACCAACTCCAGCCTCTTCACGCAGAACTGGAACACGTACCCCCAGGACGTGCGTGACCTGGTCGGCCAGTTGAACGTCCACACCTACGGAACGGGTGGCCGTACCAGCGTGCGCGACCTGGCCAAGGCGGCGGACAAGCCGCTGTGGATGAGCGAGGTCGAGGGCGACTGGGGCGACGGCCAGAGCTTCACGGACATGCGGCCGGGCCTGGGCCTGGCCCAGCAGATGGTCAACGACCTGCGCGAACTCGAGCCCAAGGCCTGGGTGTTCTGGCAGCCGGTCGAGGACTACGACAACATGAAGCCCGGCGGCGAGTCCGCCAAGGGCGGCAACTGGGGCAGCGTCCAGATCCCGTTCAGCTGCACGTCCGCGGACACCCTCGCGACCTGCCCCATCTACACGAACACGAAGTTCGACACCGCCCGCAACTTCACCCACTACATCAAGCCGGGCGACCGGCTGATCAAGACCGACGACACGTCCAGCGCGGCCGCGGTCTCCAAGAGCGGCAACGGGGCGACCGTCGTCCACGTCAACAGCACCACCAGCCCGCGAACGGTCACCATCGACCTGTCCAAGTTCGGCCACATCGCGCGGCACGCGACGGTGACTCCCGTGGTGACCAGCGCCGACGGCAAGTTGGCACGCCAGACCCCCGTCGCGGTCGCCGACCGGCAGGCCACCTTCACCGTGCCCGCCCAGTCCGTGACCTCCTTCGTCGTCAAGGGCGTGTCGGGCGTCGCCAAGGACGCCGCTCTGCTGAAGAAGGGGCACACCTACTCCCTGACCGGCGTCCAGAGCGGCAAGGCGCTCACCGTCGCGGACGACGGCAGCAAGCTCGTCATCAAGACGGCGAGCACGGACGCGGCCACGGTCACCGGCCAGCGGTGGCAGCTGCGACAGATCAGCGGCCACACCGGCAACCGGCAGCGGTACGTGTTCACCAACCCGGTGGAGGGCAAGCGGCTGGCCGTGCGCGACGGCGCCCCGGTCCTGGAGGCCGACAGCGGTCCTCGTGACGCGGCGACGCAGTGGATCATGTCGACGACCGGTGACGGCACCTGGACCCTCGTCAACGCCGCGACCGGAAGGCTCCTGGAGGTGGGCGGTCAGGCCACCGCCGACGGATCCGCCGTCACGACATGGACGCCGAACTCCGGCTCCAACCAGCGGTGGACGGTGTCCGACGTGACCGACGGGGCCGGCTCCTAGCCCTACGGCGGCATCCGTCTCCGCGCCCACCCCTGACACTCCGGGCGGTCGCGGAGACGGATGCGTCGTCGACCACGTGAAATTCCTTGAGCCCTCAGCGCCCCGTACTCGGCCCGACCGGGTGCCGACGCACCCAGACGAGCAGCGCCACCGAACACACCGCGGCGAACGCGCACCAGGTCGACACGAACTCCAGCTCCCACAGCACCCAGCAGATCAGCGCGCCCGCGCCCATCAGCACACCGAGCAGGACAAGTCCACGGTCGCCGGAGAGCAGGAGAGAGCCGACGGTGGCCAGGAGATAGCCGGCGACGAGCAGTTCAGGATCGTTCAGATGCACGACGTAGCCGAGGGTGTGGCCGCGGACCTCAGCCCGCACGGGGCGGGTCACGAGGGCGTACGCGAGTGCGGCGGCGGTCGCGAGGCCGACCGCCAGGGGGACCGTCAGCCTGCGCCGCGCGTGCGGGGGCGCCGCGCACATCGCACCGGCCGGGACCCACACCGCGAGCAGCGGCAGCGCGATGACGGCCCAGGCGACGGTGGCGGGGCCCGTACCCCCGCCGGAGTCCCAGACCGCGGACTCCACGATCTGATGCGCCCCGAGGATCAACGGCAGCGCGGCCAGCGGCAGATCGCGGGATCGCCGCACGCGCGCCACGCAGGCCACCCCGACCGCGGCGATCCCGACACCGGCGGCCAGGTCGGCTGTCGCACTCCAACACATCGCGTCACCAGGGGGTCGGCCGTCATGTGATTACACCTTTACGGTGACCAAGGTAGTGCCGCCGTCGGCCGGGGGCGCGGGAGCCCGCACGGGGGTCCTCATCCGGCCGAGTGGGGACTCAGGTACCGACGTAGGTCGCGAGGTGCTCGCCGGTGAGGGTGGAGCGGTCGGCGACGAGGTCGGCGGGGGTGCCCTCGAAGACGATCCGGCCGCCGTCGTGGCCGGCGCCGGGGCCGAGGTCGATGATCCAGTCGGCGTGGGCCATGACCGCCTGGTGGTGCTCCACGACGATGACCGACTTGCCCGCGTCGACGAGCCGGTCGAGCAGGCCGAGCAGCTGCTCGACGTCGGCGAGGTGGAGTCCGGCGGTCGGCTCGTCGAGTACGTAGACCCCGCCCTTCTCCGCCATGTGGGTGGCCAGCTTGAGCCGCTGCCGCTCGCCGCCGGACAGTGTGGTGAGCGGCTGGCCGAGGCTGAGGTAGCCGAGACCGACGTCGGCGAGTCGGGTGAGGACGCGGTGAGCGGCCGGCGTGTGCGCCTCACCGGCGCCGAAGAACTCCTCGGCCTCGGTCACCGACATCGCGAGCACCTCACTGATGTCGCGGCCGCCGAGGTGGTAGTCGAGGACCGAAGCCTGGAACCGCTTCCCCTCGCACTCCTCACAGGTGGTGGCGACCCCGGCCATCATCGCCAGGTCGGTGTAGATGACGCCGGCGCCGTTGCAGGTGGGGCAGGCGCCCTCGGAGTTGGCACTGAACAACGCCGGCTTCACGCCGTTGGCCTTGGCGAACGCCTTGCGGATCGGGTCGAGCAGTCCGGTGTACGTCGCCGGGTTGCTCCGCCTGGAGCCACGGATCGCGCCCTGGTCGACCGACACCACACCCTCGCCGGCCGGGATCGATCCGTGCACGAGCGAGCTCTTGCCGGAGCCGGCGACGCCGGTCACGACCGCGAGCACCCCGAGCGGGATGTCGACGTCGACGCCGCGCAGGTTGTGCGTCGACGCACCGCGGATCTCCAGGGTGCCGGTGGGCTTGCGCACCGTCTCCTTGACGGCGGCCCGGTCGTCGAAGTGGCGGCCGGTGATGGTGCCGCCGGTCCGCAGCCCCTCGACGGTGCCCTCGAAGCAGACGGTGCCGCCCGCCGTACCGGCGCCGGGACCGAGGTCGACGACATGGTCGGCGATCGCGATCGTCTCCGGCTTGTGTTCCACGACGAGCACCGTGTTGCCCTTGTCCCGCAGCCGCAGCAGCAGGTCGTTCATCCGCTGGATGTCATGCGGGTGCAGGCCGATGGTGGGCTCGTCGAAGACGTAGGTGACGTCGGTGAGCGAGGAGCCGAGGTGGCGGATCATCTTGACGCGCTGCGCCTCGCCGCCGGACAGCGTGCCCGCCGGGCGGTCGAGCGAGAGGTAGCCGAGGCCGATCTCCACGAACGAGTCGAGGGTCTGCTGCAACGCGGTGAGCAGCGGCGCCACCGACGGCTCGTCGAGACCGCGGATCCACTCGGCCAGGTCGCTGATCTGCATCGCGCAGGCGTCGGCGATGCTGGTCCGGTTGATCTTCGACGACCGGGCCCCCTCGTTGAGCCGGGTGCCGTCGCACTCGGGGCAGGTGGTGAAGGTGACCGCCCGGTCCACGAACTCCCGGATGTGCGGCTGCATGCCCTCCCGGTCCTTGGCGAGCATCGACTTCTGGATCCGCGGGATCAGACCCTCGTAGGTCATGTTGATGCCCGCGATCTTCATCCTGGTCGGCTCGCGGTGGAGGAAGTCCTGCAACTCCTTCTTGGTGAACTTGCGGATCGGCTTGTCCGCGTCGAAGAAGCCCGACTCGCTGTAGAGACGGGAGTTCCAGCCGCCCCCCGTGTAGCCGGGGATGGTGATCGCACCCTCGGAGAGCGACTTGGAGTCGTCGTAGAGCTGGGTGAGGTCGAGATCGGTGACCGTGCCGCGGCCTTCGCAGCGCGGACACATGCCGCCGGTGATACTGAAGCTGCGGCGCTCCTTCACCTTCTGTCCGCCGCGTTCCATGGTGACCGCACCCGCCCCGCTGATCGAGGCGACGTTGAAGGAGAACGCCTTGGGCGAGCCGATGTGCGGCTTCCCGAGCCGGCTGAAGAGGATGCGCAGCATCGCGTTGGCGTCGGTGGCGGTGCCGACCGTGGAGCGGGGGTCCGCGCCCAGCCGCTGCTGGTCGACGGTGATCACGGTGGTCAGCCCGTCGAGGACGTCGACCTCCGGCCGCGCCAGCGTCGGCATGAAGCCCTGCACGAAGGCGCTGTACGTCTCGTTGATCAGCCGTTGCGACTCCGCGGCGATCGTGTTGAACACCAGCGAGCTCTTGCCCGAGCCGGAGACACCGGTGAACACCGTCAGCCGACGCTTCGGGATCTCGATGCTGACGTCCTTGAGATTGTTCTCGCGCGCGCCGTGCACGCGGATCAGATCGTGGCTGTCGGCAGCATGCGGCGCAGGCGACTGCGTGTCCGTCCTCGTGGCCATGCTCATCGTGTCTCCATCTGTTCGGTGGGGCCGCCCGCACGGTCTCCGTCGGCGTCGCCTGGCCGGATCCGACCAGCCCCGAGGGTAACGTCTGGTTTTCCCGTGCCGGGGCCCGGACCGCGATGTCCGTGGCCGTCACGCTAGCCGCGGCGTGCTGACCGGCGCTTCTCGAATCCTGACCGATCCGGTCACCTGCTTCGCCACCCAGGACGGCGTCCCCGTCGTCGCACGCGTCGCGTTCACGTCCGAGGCGCGTTGCTGTCCCGCCGCTGGATCGTCGCGGCCGCACGGTGCAGTTCGGTGAGGACCGTTCGTACGGCCCTTCGCGCGGCACGTTCGGGGCGATGGAGCACGTCGATGTGGCGTCGGGTGTGCACGCCGCTGAGAGGTCTGAGGACCAGTGCGGGGTGTGGACGCGTGGTCCAGCGGGGCATCAGGGCCAGGCCGGCTCCGGCGGCGACGGCTTCGGCGACCACCGCGAATTCGTTGATGCGATGGACGATGTCGAGCCGCCGGTTCGCGGCGCTCGCGATGGCGTCGATGGTGGCCATCAGCGGGAACCCGTCGTGAACGGTGATCCAGGGTTGGTCCGCGACGTCTCGCGGGGTCAGACGTCGTTTGGCGGTCAGGGGGTGGTCGACCGGCAGGGCGATGTCCAGCGGTTCACGCAGCAGTGTGTCGGCGGTGACCGTGTCCGGCCAGGGCGGCGCCTGGCCGAGGTGATGGGCGAGTACGAGGTCGTAGTCCCGGGTCAGTCGCGGAAAGTGGTCCTGCGGGACGTCCTCGTCGGCGAGCGAGAGCCGTGGACGTCCAGGTCCGGCCCCGCCGAGCAGCAGGAGCGGGAAGAACGTGGAGGCCGCGCTGTGGAAGGCCGCGACCGATACACCCGCGTCCGGCTGGTCGACGAATTCGTCGATCGCGTGCCGCGCCGTGGCCATCGCGGTCTCCACCTCGATCGCGGCACGGGCCAGGGCTTGCCCGGCATCGGTGAGTACCAGCCGCCGGCCGTCACGTTCGGTCAGCGGAACGGGGATCGAGCGTTGCAGCAGCCGTAGCTGTTGGGAGATCGCCGAGGGCGTCATCAGCAGCGCCTCGGCGGTGGCGGTGACGCTTCCCGACTCGCCGAGTTCCCGCAAGATCTGCAACTGCCGTTCATTCACCTGCTCAGTGTAGTGATGCTTCAGGGTTGGTGAAGAACATCGTTCTTGGCTTCAGAGTGGGAACAGTGCAGCGTAGGGGCGTGTTCTCCACCCGCCGCACTGACGCAGTGCTTCTCCTTGTCGCCGTTGTCTGGGGCTCCAGCTATCTGGCCGCGAAGACAGCCACCCATGCCCTGCCGGTCCTGGTGGTGCTGTTCGCGCGGTACGCGATCTCCGCGATCGCCTGCCTCGCTCTCGTCGCCACCCGCCGTCGGGAGGGGCGGTACACGCCGGACGAAGTTCGTGTCGGGGCTTTGCTGGGGGTCACTCAGGCCGCTGTCCTGGTTCTGGAGACGTACGGTGTCGCGCACACCAGCGCGGCCAACGCCGGCCTGATCATCAGCCTCACCATCGTGCTCACCCCGCTGCTGGACCGCACGACGGACGGCGGACGGCTGCCCCCGCGCTTCTTCGCCGCCACGGGTGTGTGCCTGGCGGCCGTCGCGCTGCTCATGTCCGGCAGCGGCTTCCACACGCCCCGGATCGGCGACGTGCTGATGCTCGCCGCGGCGGTGGTGCGCGCGGCGCATGTCGCGCTCGTGGGGCGGCTCACGGAGGGGCGCGTCGTGCGGCCGTTGCAGCTGACGACCGTTCAGACGGGTGTCGGCTCGGCGCTGTTCGTCGTGCCCGCCGCGAGTGCCCTGCCGACGCTGACCCGGGTCGATGCCGCGCTCTGGGGCCAGCTCGTGTATCTCGCCCTGTTCTGCAGCGTGTTCGCCTTCCTCGCGCAGACCTGGGCGGTGCAGAACAGCTCTGCCAGCCGGGCCAGTCTGCTGCTGGGCACCGAACCGGTCTGGGCGGTCGTGGTCGGCGTCTGCCTGGGCGGCGAAGGGTTCACCGTCCTTGCCGGCCTCGGGGCGGCGCTCATGGTCACCGGGACGTACTGGGGACAGAACATCGAACGCACCCACCGCACCGCCGACATCGAGGAGTCCCCACGCCGGACAACGGCACCTACGAGCGCCTGATCAGCGTGTCCAGAACTCTGTGTGTGCCTGTGGTTTCCGGGCTTTTCGGGCGCGGCGTGGCCGTGTGCGGTCGCCGGCGAGTGGATCCGAACCGCCGTGGAACATCCTCGCGGCGCCCGGGCCTACCCACCACTGGTGAAGCGGGCCCGCCACAGGTCGCGGAGCAGCGCGATCTCGGCCATGTGGTGGATGAATTCGAGGTTGGCCCCCGACAGCACGGTGATGAAGGGGTCGTCGGGGTCGGAGCCGTACGGGTACTGCGAGAAGCCGACCGTGTCGAGCTGCTCGTCGGTGACGGCGGCGACGCTGTCACGCCAGCGGTCGATCACCGCCCAGAACCGCTCGAGTGCCAAGGCGGCGGAGGGGGTGAAGTCGACCAGCAGTTTCGGCTCGTGCCGACGTTCGCCGAAGGTCCACTCCCATGGGCCCGCGAAGTGGAAGTGCAGGTGGCCCAGCCGCCAGGCGATGGTGGTGACCGGCGTTTTGTCAGGCTCCGGCGTACCGGTGTGGGCGAGGACCTGCTCGACCCGCTCGACACTCACGCTCCAGTCATCGGCGATCTTGGCGACGGTCATGCCGTCAGCCGCCTGCCGGGCAACCTCGGCGTACTCGCTCGCCGGGATGTCCGCCGCGCCCAGGTCGAGCACCCACTCGCCCGGCCCGAACGCCCTGGGCGTCACCGCCTCGCCCCGGCGCCGGATCGACCAGGAACCGGGCACGGGCTCCCACAGGTACTCCTCGTCGCTGAGCCCGGTCAGTCGCACCTGGGCCATCTCCCTGGCGTGGTCGAACTGGTCGAGCAGTAAGCCCAAACGGTCGGTCCGGGTGTTCTCAGTCTGCATGCCAGGTTCCCTTTGTGGTCGCGTCGCGTATCTCACCGCGCTCAGGCGGAAGTTAACGGCCCACCTCACGGGGCGCGACCGATTTACCCACCCACCAAGCCCCGTAGTCTGCTCTGAGGCGCAACGATGTGATCTTCGGCGGGAGACTCTCATGATGAGCGGCAGCAGGTCCAGCACGGATGTCGGCGGTAGCCACATCGGACTGGTCGTGACGATCAGACGAGGCGGCTGCCGACGGTCGGGAGGAGTTCCGTCCGCTCGGTGAGTTCAGCCCCCAGGAACGGGAGAGAGATCGTCACTCTGCCGCCGACGATCGACGCACGCTGTTCGGCAACCACAAGCTACGGCCCCCCATTCCGCGGCTTCGGGCCGCCGAGAGTTCGGTCGCCGGACTCGATACCGGCGACCTGGACCCACGTCGCTGGGGCACGGCGGCCCTTTCCTCATGCGGCGTCTGTGACCGAGCGGTCGAGCTCGGCGGGCTCCACCCGGTCCCAATCTCGCTGCGGGTGGCCACGGACGTTCTGCCCCTGCTGGTCAACGCATGTTCGGCGCAGCGCCGGGGCCGCGGTCCGTCAGTCGAGCCGTGCCTCGCCGTACGGCAGCAGCCGTACCGGGCCGAGCAACCCGTACGCCTGTCGTGCCGTACCGCCGTAGACCGCGGGGTCGCTGACCCGCAGCCGGTTGGAGAGCGGCGTGGCGACCTCGACCTCGATGACGTTGACCCCGCGCCGGAGCAGGTCGCCCAGGTCCACCACCGGATGGATCTGGTCGACAGGGTCGAGGCGGTGGCCGTTCACGGTGATCCGGCAGGTGTCGGTCACGGTGCCCAGTTCCAGGCGGGCGCCGTGGCCACCGGTCCAGCCGTTGTCGAGGGTGACCGTGGTGCGGTAGAGGCCGATTCCGGAGACGTCCGCGAGCTCGGTGATCTGCGACCAGGGCAGCAGTGCGTCGAGGGTGAGGTCGTGGTCGACGACGGTGGTGCGGTAGGCCGTGACGCCCGGCCGCCAGTCCTGCACGCGCAGCTGCCAGGAGGTGAGATCCATCGGCGCGGGGACGCTCTTGAGTGTCGTCCGCACGGTGCGGCCGGACGAGAGGACGGAGCTGTACGTGCCTGCCGTGGCCGCCCGGACGGTGAGTCCCGCGTCGGTGAAGCGCACCTCGTCCGCCTCGCTGTCGACGGCGTGCGGACGGCTGCCGGTGCGGTCGCCGAAGAGGCCGGGGCGGCCGAGGGCCAGGATCAGGGTCTCGGCGGGCTGGAGGGTGACGCGAGCGGTGACGGTGTCGCCGTCCTCGGTGTAGCGGGCGAGGCGCTCGGCCTTTCCGGTCCACGGGTCGAGGAGATAGGGCACGGCGCCCGCCTGCGTGCGGCGCAGGGTGATCTCGTGGCCGATCGCGGCCACCGGCGGCTTGACGGTCTCGGCGTGCTTGCCGTTGCACAGGTAGTAGTAGTCGACACCGTCGGCCACGCGGTGGGCGTTGAGCAGGGTGGAGGAGGACGCGTAGCGCACGTCCGGCACCACCCCGAGGTCGTCGAGAGCGGTGGGGACGGCCGACTTGTCGGCGACCTGGCGCACCAGCGGCAGGGCCAGCAACTCGGCCACGACAGAACGCAGTTCGTCGCCCTCGCCGCTGTCGGGGACGCCGGACGGCACGACGGAGTCCCAGGCGCCGAGCAGTACGACGGGCAGTCCGGCGCGGGCGAGGCGCAGCAGGGCGCGGGCGTCGGACAGGGCCAGGGTGACCGTGGAGCCGTAGAAGAAGTCGCCCTCGACGAACAGGGCCTTGTACGCCGGGCCTTCGGGTGCGAGGCGCCCGTGGCGCACGGTGGCGGCGGGCAGGTCGAGCAGTGGCCCGCTGAGGAACTGGTGGGTCCAGCCCAGGGGGATGCCCGTCGCGGTGAACCAGGAGGCGCCGATGCCGGTGGCGGTGTATCCCGTCTGCCGGAACACCGCGACGTCGACGCGCGGACGGCCGGTCCGCAACACCTGGTGGACCCGGCCCAGATACCCCGACACATCCTCGACGTGCCGCCAGGTCGGATGTCTCGGCCCCCAGGACTCGCCGTAGCCGACGGTCCCCTTGTACGGGGTGAAGGCCGCGTACCCGGGCCAGTTCACGCCCGGCAACTCGGCGTAGGAGAAGCCGTGGACGACCGTCTGGTTGACCCCCGCCGCATAGGCGCCGCCCATGGTGCGCAGGAACTTCTGCCAGGTGGTGTTGTACGCCCCGCCGGCGTAGGCGCCCGCCTCGCAGGACAGCACCGTATGCCCGGCCATGTCACGGCCGCCCGCCAGACAGCGGTAGTCGTCGAGGTTCTTGAAGCCGAGGGATTCGCCCTCGGGGATGTCCAGGAGCGCGGCCGAGGCGATCGCGTCGGTCTGCAGACCGTAGGGCTGGGATCGCAGTTCGAGGCTGAGGGAGTGGGCCCAGGTACGCAGGGCCGTCACGTGGTGCCGGTTGAAGAGGACGGACACCGTCTCCCAGAAGTCGTGCCGGATCTGCCGGGTGACGGCGGCTTCGAACGCGAAGACCTGGCTGCCGTGGTTCAGGATCACGGCGGGCAGCAGCGGCAGCAGGGAGCGGCCGGTGTGGGCGAGGAACGCGTCGGGGAGGCCGGACGTCCACTGGAGCCCGTCGGTCTCCAGCTCGATGGAGTCCTCGAAGAGCGCCCCGCCGGAGACCTTGAGCAGGCGCCGGACGGTGGGAGAGAGGAGGTGCGCCTCCCAGTAGTCGGTCACCGCGCGGGTGCCGGCCGCGCTGAAGTGGTCGACCACGTACGCGGCCGGGGCGGTGTGCGGGCCGCCCTCCGGGGTCTGCCCGGAACCGCGTACCCAGTAGGAGACGATCACCCAGCTGCCGTCGTCGGGCACGGTCCAGGTGAGGGCACCGTCGGTGACGGCGCCGGTGAGGTCGAACACCGAGTCGAGGTCGAGCCCCGTCTCCTTGCGGGTGGAGTTCGCGGTGTTCACCCGGGCGGCCTGGACCAGGAGCAGCCGCTGCCGGGTCACACCGGACGCGGCGGCGTGGACCGGGGGCGGCACGGCTCCGGAGTAGGTGGATCCCGCCGTCAACGTGACCGTTCCGTAGGCGAGTTCCTTGACCGCCGCCTCGCTGTCCGGCGTGATGCCGGGGACCGCCGCGGGCCAGCTCGGACCGATCGTCAGATCGACGGTGAGGCCGCGCCGGGCCGCCTGGCCGAGCGCCGCCTCCACTCCCGTCACCCACGCCGCGCTGCCCCAGCCGTGCCGCGCGGTGTCCAGAACCGCGGGGTCCGTGACGCTGTGATGGACCGCGGCTATCTCGGCCCCGCCGAAACCGGCGTCGGCGATCTGGTCGATCTCCCGTCTGATCTCGTCGGGCTGTACCAGGCCGTCCGGCCACCACCAGCGGAACTTCGGCCGCACCGCGCGCCCGGGCGCCGCGAACGGCAGCCCCGCGGCGGTCGCGGCCCCCGCGGGTGCGGGCAGGCTCCAGTCGAGTGTGCCGACCGCCGCCGTGGCCACGGCGACCGAGAGGAGAGTGCGGCGGGGGAGTCCCGAACGGCGGTCCGGGGTGTCGTTGCTCATGGATCTCGTCCACTCTCTCGAAGGGCAGCACAAACAGGGCCCCTTCGGGCCCACGCTTTTGAATCGTTTAAATCCTCCGGGAAGCTACGGCCCCGGATCGGAGAGCGTCAAGATCCGTGCACACCTCGGACAACGATCGCGTCAGGTGGCATGCGTGAGCTTCGCAGGCGGATATCAGAAAGTTGTCAGGGTGTGGGAAGCCTCTCTCGCCTCCCTGCTTCCCGAGCACAGACGCTTACTATCGGCCGCGTGTGCGCATATGTGCTGGTCGCGGAAGACGACGAGAAGCAGGCGGAGCTGATACGCCGCTCACTGCTGCAGGAGGGACACACCGCGACCGTGGTCCATGACGGCGGGGCCGCGCTCGACGAGGTACGGCGGCACAAGCCCGACCTCGTCGTCCTCGACCTGATGCTGCCCGTGATCGACGGGTTCGGGGTGTGCCGGGTGCTGCGCCGGGACGACGACATCCCCGTCCTCATGCTCACCGCCCGCTCCACCGAGGACGACGTCCTGCTCGGCCTGGAACTCGGCGCGGACGACTACATGACCAAGCCCTACAGCCCGCGCGAACTGATGGCCCGGATCCGTACGGTCCTACGGCGCAGCGGACGCCCGGCCACCGGACAGGAACGGGTCATCCGCGCCGCCGGCATCACCGTCGATCCAGTCCGGCACGAGGTGCGCTGCGACGGCTCACGCGTGGAGTGCACGCCGGGCGAGTACGAGATCCTGCGCGCCATGACCGCGGAACCCGAGCGGGTGTTCTCCCGGCGGCAGTTGCTCCAGCACACCCGGGGGATCGACCGGGCCTCCACCGAACGGGCCATCGACGTGCACATCATGAACCTGCGCAAGAAGATCGAGGCGGATCCCCGCAGGCCCACGCGGCTGCTGACGGTGTTCGGCGTCGGGTACAAGCTCAGCGGTGAGCGCGGATGAACTCCGGCATACCGCTGCGCAAGAGGCTGCTCGTACGGCTGATCATCACCTCGGTGCTCATCGCCCTGTGCTCGGTCGCGGCGACGGCGTGGCTCGCGGTGCAGACGACGACCCGCGCCATCCAGGAGGAACAGGGGCAGGCCCTCGCCGACGACACGGACATCCTCCGGCAGCTCAGCGGATACGCCGCCACCCACCCGAGCTGGTCGGGCGTCCAGGACACCCTGCGCCGGCTGTCGGCCACCATGGGGCGACGGATCGCGCTGACGACGCCGGACCGTAAGCCGATCGCCGACTCCGCGAAGTCCCACACCGCGCTGCCGCCCGGGGCCGCCGCCACGGTCGACCCCCTGCACACGGACACCGACTCGGAACCCGGGGCTCAGCTCAGCGGAATCGACCCGCGTGCGGTGGGACCGTATCGGCTGACGGCCAAGGAGCACGCACGCCTCGACGTGCTGGCGAGGAAACGGCAGGCGTGTTACCGACGCAACCATTTCGAGACCACACTCAGCTGGATGCCGAGCGGCCGACCCCTTCTGACGGACACGGGCAAAACCGTCAAGGACGACCAAGCGGTCTCCGAGTGCGAGGACGGACAGGTCAACATCCTCATGCCCACCGAGCAGACCGCCCAGGACGAGCTGACCCGCATCGTCCAGGAGTGCCTGCGGCGCAAGCACGTGGCCCGGCCCTCGTCCCAGGCCGTCTACCTCCACTTCTCGATCCTGACTCCGCAGCCGCAGTTCGACCTGGGGGAAACGGCGGCCCATGGGCTGCCTACGGCGACCCGGACGGAGAGCGACGAGTGCCTCACCGACGCGCGTCGCGAGCAGCTCGACCCCGATGTCGCGCCCGTCGCCGAGCTGTTCCTGGGCACGGGGGACAGCGCCGTCCCGCACTTCGACATGTCGAACACCAACAAGGCCAAGATCGTTGGAGTCGCCGGTCTCGTCCTCGCCCTCACGGTCGCCGTGACCGCGCTGGTCGCCACCAGGCTCGTACGACCGCTGCGCGCACTGACGCAGGCCGCGCAGCAGCCGCCGGAGCAGCACGTACGGGTTCCCGTGACCACCCGGGACGAGACGGGCATCCTGGCGCTGGCGTTCAACGAGCTGGCCGAGCGCCGTGAACGCATGGAGGCCCAGCGCAAGGCGATGGTCAGCGACATCGCGCATGAACTGCGCACCCCGCTGACCAACATCCGCGGCTGGCTGGAGGTGACCCGTGACGGCATCGTCGACCCCGACCCGGAACTGCTCGCCTCCCTGCACGAGGAGGCGGTGCTCCTCCAGCGGGTCATCGACGACCTTCAGGACCTCGCGGCGGCCGACGCGGGCACCCTCACCCTGCACCGCGAGGCCGTCCGCGCCGACGAGCTGCTCGAACAGGTCGCCGCGGCACACCGGGTGGGGGCGGAGGCGGTGGGCATCAAGCTGCGCAGGGCGGTCGACGCGGCGCCCTCGCTCACGGGGGAGGGGACGCCGTGGCTCGACGCGGACCCGATGCGGATGCGGCAGGCGCTCGGCAATCTGGTCTCCAACGCGATACGGCACACCCCGGCCGACGGCACCATCACGCTCTCCGTGCGACGGCAGGACGACGGGCAGGTCGCACTCGAAGTGGCGGACACCGGCAGCGGTATCGCCGAAGAGGATCTCCCCAGCGTCTTCGACCGGTTCTGGCGGGCCGAGAAGTCCCGTAGCCGGCGCACCGGAGGCAGTGGGCTCGGCCTGTCCATCGTCCGCCAGCTCGTGGCCGCCCACGGCGGTACCGTCGCGGTGACGAGCGAACTCGGCGCCGGAACGGTCTTCACCCTGAGGCTGCCCGCCACCAACCCGCCGGTTGACGCGGAGGAGGGCCGCTGACCTGCGCAGGGTGGTGGTGGCGGTACCAGGATGCGCGTTCCCCCTCACAGGAGGGATCTGGTTACCCCGGCGCCCTGGGAGCACTGTGGTCACATGAACACCACCAGGATGCCGGGGGCCGGAATCCGTGTCACGCCCCTGCGATCGCTCGCGGGACGCACCTATGTCCCGCGCCGCGGAAGAAGTGGAAGAGACGCAGAGAGGTCACCGGGGTCAGAGAGTCAGGCTCCAGCTGTCCAGGTATCCGAGGTCGACGGCGTAGGTCGCGTGCGCCTGTGTGCCGGTGTCCCAGACGAAGTCCTGCACTAGGGCCTGTCTGACAATTCCCGCCTGCCTGGCGACGCCATGCACGCTCCCCCACTGCCTCAACGGCGTGGGAGGTGCCCCCACTCGCCGCACCGGCCCCAGACCCGAGTACATCCAGTACGCGGGACTGGGGCCGGTGCGGCGAGAGTGCGCACCTGACGCCGCCAGGCCGCCCTTCGGGCGACGACGGGAATCGTCAGACAGGCCCTAGCAGCGCGGTGCCGTCGTCGCCGACCAGGCTGATGACTCGGCCACTTCCCGACCCCGGGAAGTGGCCGATGTGGAGTTTCCTCACCGGAATACGTTGTCGGAATCGTCCCAGATCGACGGTTCGCTCGGCGTGTGCTCCCGCGGGACCCTTGACGAGGTCTGGTACATCGCGTCGATCTCGGCGGCGAAACGCCGGGAGATGGCGTCCCGGCGCAGCTTCATCGACGGGGTCAGCAGGCCGTTGGTCTGGTCGAAGGGTTCGGAGACGACACGGAACACCCGGATGGACTCCGAGCGGGACACGGTGCTGTTGGCCGCCGCGACGGCGCGTCTGACCTCCTCCCGCAGCTCGTTCTCCTCCCGCGCGTCCCGTGCCGACGGGTCCCCCTTGGACCAGGTCACGCGCCAGTGCGCGAGGAAGTCGGGATCAAGGGTGATGAGGGCGCCCACACACGGCCGGTTGTCGCCCACGACGACCGCCTGATGGATCAAGGGGTGGACGCGCAGCCGCTCTTCGAGGACCGCGGGAGCCACGCTCTTGCCACCGCTCGTGATGATGATGTCCTTCTTGCGGCCGGTGATGGCGAGATAGCCCTCGGCGTCGAGGTGGCCGATGTCCCCCGTGGCCAGCCAGCCGTCCCGGAACGCGGCGTACGTGGACGGGGGGTCGTTGACGTAGCCCTGGAACACCGAGGGCCCCCACACCAGGATCTCCCCGTCCTCGGCCACCTGGATCTCCGTACCGGGCAGGGCGCGGCCGACCGTTCCGAACTTCTCGCGCCCCGCGGGGTGGGCCGTGACGCCGCCGGCTGTCTCGGTGAGCCCGTACCCGTCGTGGACGAAGATCCCGATGCCCGCGTAGAAGAGGGCGAGTTCCCGGTTGAGCGGGGAGCCGCCCGACACCGCGCCGCACACTCGTCCCCCCAGGGAGGCTCGCAGCTTCCGGTAGACGGTCTTCTCGTAGAGGGTGTGCTGCAGGCGCAGGTCGAAGCCGGGGCCGGGGCCGGTGCCCAGCCGCTGGCGTTCGGTGGCCGCCGCGAAGTCCTTCGCCGTCTGGACGGCACGCTCGAACAGGGCCCCGCGGCCGGCCTGTTGCGCTGTGCGCAGGAAGTTCTTGTAGATCCTCTCGAAGACGAACGGCACGGCGTAGAGGTAGGTCGGGCGGAAGGAGAGCAGCGCCGCGGAGAGCGTCTCCTCGCTGAGATCGGGCTCGTGTCCCAGCAGGATGCCGCCCCGCAGACAGAGCCCCTGCACCATGATGCCGTACACGTGCGAAAAGGGCAGGAAGGCGAGGATGGCGGGCTGCTCACCAGGGGGAGCGATCGTGTGTCTCCAGCCCGCGAGAAGGGTGTCGCACGGGCTCGCGAGGTTGCGATGGGTGAGGGCGCAGCCCTTGGGATGGCCCGTCGTACCGGAGGTGTAGGCGATGACCGCCGTCGAGTCGGGCAGCACGATGCGGCGCAGCGAGTCCACCGTCGTCGTCGAGATCGCCCGGCCCCGCTCGACCAGCCCTGCCAGAGCCCCGGCGTCCAACTGCCAGACGTGGCGCAGCGACGGGAGTGACGCGCACGCCGAGCCGACCGTCATGATGCCCTGCTCGTCCTCGACGACCACGGCGACACAGCCCGCGTCCTGGAGGATCCAGGCGACCTGCTCGTGCGACGAGGCCGGGTAGATGGGCACGACCTCGGCGCCCACCGCCCACAGCGCGTAGCTGAGTACGGTCCACTCGTAGCGCGTACGCGCCATGACCGCCACCCGGTTCCCCGGGCGCAGGCCGGACACGACCAACCCCCGGGCCAGATCGACCACTTCATCCCACAGCTCGGCCGCGGTCACCGTCGTCCAGGTGCCGGGATCGTCGTCGAGGCGGCGTGCGATCTGTGGCAGGTCCGGCTCGCGGCGAGCCGTTTCGAAGAGACTGTCGGCGAGTCCACCCTGCATCACTGTCGCAGCCGGTGAAGGATTTTCGAACGCGTGCATCGCCGCTCCACAATTCTCCTCGACATGGCCCCACCGAGGGGCTGCGGTGCCGAGGATTCACGAATCTAGCCCAGACCAACCACGACTGTGCCGGATTCAGGCAGCAGTTCGTCTACCGATGAGGTTACGGTCGGTTCAAGGACCTCCCGTGCTCGGGATCCGGTCGGCGACGAGTTCCCCGCGCGGTCGCGTGAGGCGGTCGCGCGGTGGGGCGCGACCGTCCCGGTCAGGCCGGAGCGGACGGTCCGCGGGGCGGCGGCAACGCCCGCAGCAGCTCCCACAGCGGCTGCGATCCGGCGGCTCAGCAGGCGAGCGACCGGCGGTCCACGAGATGCAGACGCTGCTGCTCGGCGAAGTCCCGGGCAGGAGCGGTGATCCGCCCGTTGGTCACCATGGCCGCCACGTCGGCCAGGTGCACGGGACGGGCGGTACCGTTGAGCACCTGCAGGTCCGGCGTGCCCACGGCGGACCCGCGCTCCCCGTCGCGACGGTGTTTGCACTGGATGACCCAACGCCGCCCGAACGGATCCGTCGCCTTCACGTCCGCGCCGAGATCACCGCGCCCACCGACCCGGGCGGCGTCCGGGCAGCCGTCCCGGCGCATCAGCTCCCGTATCGCCTGCTCGAACTCCTGGTGCTGCAAGGCGTCCGACTGCGCGATCGCATACCGCAGCCCGCGCGCCCGCACCTCCCGCCAGTGCGCACGGTCCCGGCGCAGGCGCAGCCAACCGGCGCCCACGAGTCAACGCCAACAGCCTTGCTTCCGCCTGCTGTTGGCGCCTGCTCGGCCGCCGGGCGCCGCCTGACGGGCGATCGCCGCCGTGTCACCGGACACCGCGCTTCACCGGACGCCATGCTTCCGGTCACGGGTGGCTCAGGAGCGCTTCCCGGGAGATGAGGGCGGTCGAGCCCGGTGCCGTACAGGCGTGGGCGCCCGCGACCGCCCCGAGCCGGGCGCACTCGTGTACGTCCCGGCCGGTGAGCCTGCCGTACAGGAAGCCACAGACGTAGGCGTCACCCGCGCCGTTGGAGTCCACCACCGGCGCGAGCGGAACGACGGCCGGAATGTGCTGGGGATCGGGGCCGCCGTCGCTGGTGAGGACGTAGGAGCCGTCCGCGCCGGCCGTGGCGACCACCGTACGGGCCCGCCCGGCGCGGAGGATCTCCCGCATCAGCGCGGGCGTGTCCTCGCCCGCGCCCGCCGCGCTGAAGAAGACGAGGTCGGAGCGGAGGGCGAACTCCCGGTGGTGGTCCGCGAGGCCGTCCCAGTCGTGCAGATCGGTGGAGACGGGGACGCCGAGTTCCTCGATGTCGTCGTAGAGGAAACGCCCGAAATTCATGATGGAGAGGTGGACGTGGCGGGCGCGCCGCAGCCGCGGCAGGTAGAAGTCCCGGGGCATCCGCAGATCCGCCGGGTCGCGTCCGTCGTAGAAGGACATCCGCCGGCCCGACGCGTCCACCAGGTTGACCGCGCGCCGCGTTCCCGCGGGGGAGATCAGCGGGACGAACTCCACACCGCCCTTGGCCATCCGCTCGCGCACCTGCGCGCCGATCCAGTCGTCACCGATGTAGTCGAGCAACCCGGCCTTGAGGCCGAGTGCACGGGCGCCGAGTGCGACGTTCCCCCCGGTGTGACCGGGCCACTCCTCGATCGGGCCGACGTGGACGGAGTCCGCGAACGGGACCGGCAAGGCATCGACGCGGACGACGGTGTCCACGCCACTGCCGCCGACCACCAGTACGTCGTATGTACCGTGCTGGTCGTCCGCGTTGTACCGGTCACGGTCGTATGCGCTGTGCCGGTCGTCTTCCGCATGTTGTGGAATCACAGATCCATCTGCCCTCTCCTTCCCCGCCGCCCCCAGTATGGTCGGCGACCACGGACAACGTGCCGCGCCCGCCTCCCGGCTTACCCCTTGACTTCACAAGACCACCGCGCGACATTCCTGACTCCGTATCAGAACCGGGACGCCGCAGGCGCGTTGCTTCCCGGGGCACAGCACGCTCGCCCATTCCTTCGCCCGGCTGGAGCGCCCTGCCATGTCCACAAGCGCGGACCCTGCGAGACATACCGAAGCCGCCTCTGCGTACTCGACCGCTTCCACCTCGGGACCCGGCCCGTCGCGTCGCCAGGTGCTCGGCGTGGCGACAGGAACCGGGCTCGCGCTCGCTGCCGGCCTGCCAGGCGGCGCCGACGCGGCCGATCTGCCCCTGCTCGGCACGTACGACGTCGTGGTGATCGGCTCCGGAGCGGCAGGGATGACCGCCGCGCTGACGGCCGCGAAACAGGGACTGAGCTGCGTCGTCGTCGAGAAGGCGCCCACGTTCGGGGGCTCGGCGGCGCGCTCCGGCGCGGGCATCTGGATCCCGAACAACCCGGTGATCCTCGCCGCGGGGGTGCCGGACACCCCCGCCAAGGCTGCCACCTACCTCGCGGCGGTCGTCGGCCCTGACGTCTCCACCGCACGCCAACAGGCCTTTCTCGGCCACGGCCCTGCCATGATCTCCTTCGTCATGGCGAACAGCCCGCTCCGTTTCCGCTGGATGGAGGGGTACAGCGACTACTACCCCGAGTTCCCCGGCGGGCTGCCCGGCGGCCGCTCCATCGAACCCGACCAGCTCGACGGAAACATCCTCGGTGCCGAGCTCGCCCACCTGAACCCGTCGTACATGACCGTCCCGACCGGCATGGTCGTCTTCAGCTCCGACTACAAGTGGCTCACGCTCGCCGCGGTCAGCGTGAAGGGAGCGGCCGTCGCCACCACCTGCCTGGCCCGCGGCACCCAGGCGGCCCTCCTCGGCCAGAAGCCCCTCACCATGGGGCAGTCGCTGGCGGCCGGCCTGCGCGCCGGGCTGCTCGCGGCCCAGGTTCCGGTGTGGCTGAACACCCCGCTGTCCGACCTGTACCTGGAGAACGGCACCGCCACGGGAGCCGTGGTCACCAGGAACGGCACCCCGGGCCTGATCAGAGCCCGGCACGGGGTGATCGTCGGCTCGGGCGGCTTCGAGCACAACGCCGCCATGCGCGACCAGTACCAGCGACAGCCCATCGGCACCGAGTGGACGGTCGGCGCCAAGGAGAACACCGGCGACGGGATCCAGGCGGGTCAGCGGGCCGGCGCGGCGCTCGACCTGATGGACGACGCATGGTGGGGCCCGGCGATCCCGCTGCCCGACCAGCCGTACTTCTGCCTCGCCGAACGCACCCTGCCCGGCGGGCTCCTCGTCAACGCCGCCGGCGCGCGCTTCGTCAACGAAGCGGCCCCCTACAGCGACGTCGTGCACATCATGTACGACCGTGACACCAACGCGCCCGACATCCCGGCCTGGCTGATCGTCGACCAGAACTACCGCAACCGCTACCTCTTCAAGGACGTGCTGCCGACCTTCACCTTCCCCGACGCGTGGTACACGTCCGGCGCCGCCCACAAGGCATGGACCCTCGACGCCCTCGCCGGGCAGATCGGCATGCCCGCGGCCGCGCTCCGCACCACCGTCAACCGTTTCAACACCCTTGCCCAGAACGGCAACGACAGCGACTTCCACCGCGGCGACAGCGCCTACGACCACTACTACACCGACCCCGCGATCCTCCCCAACTCCTGCCTCGCGCCCCTGTGGCTCGCCCCCTTCTACGCCTTCAAGATCGTCCCGGGTGACCTGGGCACGAAGGGCGGCCTGCGCACGGATGCCAGGGCGCGCGTACTGCGGCCGGACGGATCCGTCATCCCCGGTCTGTACGCCGCCGGAAACGCCAGCGCGGCGGTCATGGGCCACAGTTACGCGGGCGCGGGTTCGACGATCGGCCCGGCGATGACCTTCGGCTACATCGCGGCGCTGGACATCGCGGCCGGCGCGGGCGCCTGAAGGATGTGCAGGGCACCAACGGACCGTGGGGTGGCTGACCGTGGTCGTGTGATGCTGTCGTCATGACTGATCAATGTGACATTGTCGTCGTCCGCCGGCCAGGTCAGGGAGCTTTCGTCGAGGAGGGGCTGGCCGAGTTGTTGACGGCCTACCATCTGCGGACCGAGGCCGAGAAGGGCGAGGCCGTCAGCGATGTGAGCGGGCTGCCTGAGCGCTACCGCGCGGAAGTACTGGGCCCGCGGGCCGCGTTCGGCGACGGTGTCGTACTGGTGGCGCTGAGCGGGTACACCGCGGTGGGCTGCCTCGTGGTAACCGCTCCCGTCAGCGGGCGGTCGGAGATCAAGAGGCTCTGGACGGACCCCGCGTTCCGGGGCCGCGGCATCGCGTCCGATCTGCTCGGTGCAGCTCTCGCGCATGCCGGGGAAAGCGGAGTCAGCACGGTACGGCTGTCGGTGTGGAAGTGGCGATCGGGCGCCATCGCCCTCTACGAGCGGTTCGGTTTCACCGTGACCGAGTCGTGGGACGAGCGAGAGCAGTTGGTGTGCATGGAGCGCGCGGTAGGAGCAGATGCCGCCGTCTGAGCGGAACTCGAGGGAACCCACGGGAGCTCGTGCGACGGGCAGGCCTTTGCGTGCCCGGACTGTCAGTGGTGGCTGGGAGACTGCGGGACATGAACGAATCGAAAGAGAAGGCGGATCTTCTCCGCTATCTGCAGGCCGCCCGCGACGCCCTGCTGTGGAAGCTCGACGGGCTTTCGGAGTACGACATCCGCCGTCCGCTGACGCCGACCGGAACGAATCTGTTGGGGCTGGTCAAGCATGTCGCCGGAGTGGAGCTGGGGTACTTCGGTGACACCTTCGGGCGGCCGTTCTTCGACGAGCCGCCGCTCTGGTTCGCGGCGGACGCCGAGCTCAGCGCGGACATGTGGGCCGAAGTGGACGAGTCGCGCGATCAGATCGTCGGGCTCTATCGCCAGGCGTGGAAGCACTCGGACACCACGATCGAGACCCTGGCGCTCGACGCGATCGGGCGCGTGGCGTGGTGGCCCGAGGACCGCAGAGAGGTGACGCTGCACCACGTCCTGGTGCGCGTGATAGCCGACACCCACCGGCACGCGGGCCACGCCGACATTCTCCGGGAGTCCATCGACGGGGCCGTCGGGATGTGGGAAGGGAACGACGGCATGCCGTCGGGCGATCCGTCATGGTGGGAGAAGCACCGAAGCCGACTGGAGCGCATCGCGCGGGAATCCGTCGGCCGCGATTGATGCCGCTCGCATGCCGCCTTCTTGCAGCGGAGCTCAGTTCCACAGCGGCAGGTCGACCTTTTGCGTGAATCCGTCCGGCCTGTTGTCGGTGTAGATGAGGCTCATCTGGGTGTAGTGCGGCAAGTCGGGGTGCTTCTTCCAGGGCTGTGGGTCGTCGAGCAGCACGGTCACCGCGTACGAGTGGAATTTGCCCGCGGCGCAGTACGGCTTGCAGTCGTTCACCTCGTTGATGCCCGTGGCCACAGCGGAGTCCGTGCCCCAATGTGACCAGTGGAGCGAGGTGAGGCGGCTGTTGCCGTCACCGCACGCGAGGATGAAATCGGTGGGGCGCACCTGCTGGCGCCAGAAGCAGTCGACGATCACGGGCTGCCAGGTCTGGCGCTCCACGGGGTGCGCGGACAGTGGTGACGTGGCCGGGGCGGAGGAGGCTGTTCCGGAGATTGCCGCGAGTGACACGGCGGCACAGAACGTGACTGCTGTCCTCATGGTGTGTCTTGGCATGTCGGCTCCCAGTCGCAATCTCTTTCGACCCACGGGCCCCGGCGCCTGGTCCGCCCCTCGCGGCGGTCGGCTCCTCTATCGACGCTACGACGCTGCCGGAGGTTGCACCACTCGCACGGAGTAACGCGTGCTCCCTCCCAGCGACGAGATACCGGATGTAGAGACCGGGTGACGGCGACGTCCGGCGCGTAGAGCGACCCTCACCGCGGCCCCACCGTCACCGACAAGCTCCGAAGGAGGGACGGCATGCTCGTCGGATTTCGCACGGCACGGCGGGCGACGCCGGAACTGAAGTGCGCCGGTCTGGAAGGGGATTTGGCTCGACGGAACGCCGGGCCCGCCACGCTCTCGCTGCCCGGACGCGTACGCCATCTCGCCGACGTGGAACGCCGATGGTTCAGGCAGGTCCTCGCCGCTCAAGACGCGCCACCGCGTTCCTCGTCGTCGGCGGAACCAGACGCCGATCTTCTCCGTGAGCGTATCGACGGGGCGATCGGCGTCTGACAGCGTGTCCGCCATGGGAGAGCTGGTGGAGTGAGTGGACGAGCAGGATCATGTACTGGGGGTGGTGGGTCGAGGTGAGGCCATCCGCCGAAGGTGGCTGCACCGGGTTGCCACCACAGTCTGTCGCGATCCTGACGGTCGGATCCTTGTTCACCGGCGCCCCGACCGTGTTTCCCGCTTCCCCGGCCAGTACAACTGGCTGGTCGGAGGTGCGTGGGCGTGGGCGAGTCCTACCCGGCAGCCGCCTCTCGCGAACTCGCCGAAGAACTGGGGGTCGACGCACCGGCGCGGTTCCTCTTGAAGTATCTGTGCAGGGGCGCGATCAGCCCGTACTGGCTCGGTCTGCACGAGGCGGTCATCGATCAGCCGGTCGTACCGGATGCCTCGGAGATCGCCTGGCACACCTGGCTCACCCCGGCTGAACTGCGCGCTGCGATGCACGACACGATGTTCGTCCCCGACGCCCGCGACGCGTTCGACCGGTACCAGGAGGAGAAGGACCGTGTCCGCCGCATGGGCCTTGCTCCCCCTGACTCAAGGGAGATACGCGCGGTCAGCGCCAAGTGGTCGGAGGGGAACGACCTTTTCCCGCCACTGAGCTGTACCGGCTCCGCGAACAGCGGACCGGGCTCGGGTCACCTGGTGGCGCTCCCTATCGCCCGCGACCAGTAGGTAGTCGATGCGGTGCGCCGATGGACAGGTCCGCGTTGAGCTTCGCGGTCAGGGGAGTGGCGAGAGAGGGAGCGTGCTGAGAGAGCCACTGCCCGGCAAGGGCCAGGAATCCGGTGAGCTTGTCCTGAACGGTTCGCAGGAGGTCGGGCAGTTCGGCCACGGGGATGTCGACCGGGTGTGTAGCCGCCCCTTTCGTGTCCGGCCACAGCCGAATCAACGATCCGACGCGCTCGGCATGTGGTGCGGGGTCGTGGCCGAGCCAGATCTGCTCGCCCTGCGTCAGACCGCCCCAGTCGCGCCAGTTTTCCAGGCCGAAGCAGCATCCTGGCCACACCATGGCACCGGTCGTGGAGTCATGGACGCGGAGACCGCCTGGTGCGATGACGGATTCAGTCTCGGCGAGATGGCGCAGTCGTCTGATGCCGGCTCCGGGTTCGGTGACCGGGTCGTCGGAGGCGTCCTGGTTGTAGCCGACCAGAATCGCCATCGCCGTACCGACTTCCATCGCCGACAGCCGACCGGAGAGGGCCAGGAAGCGGTCCGTGCCCAGGCCGGCGACAGGCCATAGGGCGAAGTCGTCGGCTTCGTAGGCCTCCATACGAGAATGTAATTCTCGCATGTTGAAATAGTATTCTCGCGGTGGCGGTGTCAGATGTCGAACGGTGGATGTGGGCAGCTATCCGGGAGTGCCGTGACATTGCGGCGGGTCGAACGTCGATGATCTCGACGGGATCATCGAACGCGGTGTGGCCCGCGGGGGTCGTGTGCGGCGCGGTCTCATCCCCGCTGGACCTGATGGACGGCGCAATGCGGGTATACGATCAGATTGTGCGCGGTGAGCAGGGCGGATTACCTGTACGGCGTCTTCCTGAAGGGCTGCGCGTCGGGTCGGTGGTGAGTCACCGCCTCCTGGCGTAGGCCCGGCGTCCGTCGGGAACTCCGGTCCTGATGAGCGCCGCGTAAGGAGTGCTCATGACCAGTCCACACGAGATCGATCCGCGCGCTCTCAATGATCCGCGCAACGTCTATCCGACCGACGAAGAGTTCTACGCGAGCGGGCGCCCGGCCGGTGCTGCACTGCCGGAGGACCGGCCCCGTGGAGGAGGGCCCGCGACGCCGCTGAAGCGTCGGGGGACGTGGGCGACTGTCGCGCTCGTCGCCGGCATCATCCTGCTGATCCTCGTCGGGATCGCATTGTTCCCGTGAGCGATCGAGCGTAGCCGAAACCACCGTCCCGAATGAGTGAGGTGGTGCGTCTCTGACCACGTAGGACACGGTCCTGGACCGTGTCCTACGTGGTCACGGGGGCCCGAAAGGAACGGGAGCCGGACACTGGGACCGGCTCCCGCCCCCTGAGGGGACCGCTCAGGTGCGGTAGGCGTAGTACGCCGCGTTCGGGTACGACGCGATGATGCTCGCCACCGACCTGTTGTAGGTGTTGGTGGAGTGGTACGTCACGTACGGCACGCCCTGCGGGCTGCGGTAGGTGACGATCATGCTGTGGTCCTTGGACCCGTCCTTGTTGAAGTCCATTTGCAGCACGTCGCCCACGTCCAACTGGTAGACGTTGGCGAGGCTGGTGACCCGCTTGGAGGACAGGGCGAACCACGAGAACTCGTTGACGCCGACGAACGAGTCCGACTGGATGTCGGAGGTGCCGAACCACTTGTGGAAGTCGTTCGTGTAGCCGGGGACGTGCTTCCAGCCGCCTGCCTTCAGGGACTGGCTGACGAAGTTGGTGCAGTCGCCCCCGGCACCATGCCCGTTGAAGTCCGGGTAAGCCGGGTTGTAGTTGTTCCAGTACTTGGCCGCGTACGCCGCCATGGCCTTGTAGTCGTAGCCGGAGGCCGAGAAGTTCTTCGGCTTGGCCGGCGCCGGCAATGTGGTCACGGAGCGGGTCGCCGTGGGCGGGGCGTCGTCGGCGGCGGTCTTCGGTGCCGCGGCGAACGTCGTCGCGGCGACCTGGTTGACCGCCACGCCGTCGTCGGTGTCGCGGACGCCGGTGAGCTGCCAGTCGCCCGTGCGGTCGGCCTTGAACGTCAGCTCGTGGTGCGCCTGGAAGCCAGTGGTCTTCGGCTCGTTGCCCTTGACCTTCTCGTACGTCAACGTCGTGGTCTCGGTGACGTCGACCGTGGCGTGACGGCCCTTCAGCCGCGTACGGTCCAGCGAGACGCTCGTGTTGGCCGAGCTGTACTTCTCGCCGAGCGACTCCAGGCGGGACTTGCGGCCCCGCAACTGTGACAGCGCGGAGTTCTCTTCGCGCGACAGTGTGGAGGACACCCGCACGTCGCCGGAGAACCGCGACGACAGAGTGGTGTTCCGCTTGGTCTTGCCACTGTCGACCAGGGCGTCCGTACGGTCGGTGAAGACCGCGTCCGCCAGCCGTTGGAAGGTGGCTTTGGTCGACGCGTCCACGGCGGGATCGGCGACACTCGACGCGCCCGCGGTCCAGTTGGGCAGCAGCGCCGCGCCGGCGACGACCGAGGCGGCGACCGCCGTGACTATGGTCGCCCGTCGCCGCTTACGGCTCAGTTTCCTTGATCTCAATGATGTTCCCCTCTACGCCGGTACTCGATACCGGGAGCCGCATCCTCGCACGGCATGTGCGGCTGCTGTGAAGGGGGTTGCCGAAGTGGCACAACCGCAACCTGCGAGGGGTCTCGGCTCCACCCTCGCGAGGGGCTGTCACCTCGAAGCCTGCTCAAGCGCGGCGACTTGGCCCACGGCGGTCGCCTCGGCGATCGAAGTCCGTATTCGGTACGAAGGGGCTCTTACCGGCGTCGGCGACACACGGGCCGTGTGTCAGGCGGTGACGCGGGCGAGGAAGTCGCGGATGTACCCGGCGATCTCCTCCAGGTGGCTCTCCAGGGCGAAGTGTCCGGACTCGATGAGGTGGATCTCGGCGTCGGGCAGATCGCGCTGGAACGCGCGGGCTCCGTCGGGGCCGAAAATCTCGTCGTTGGCGCCCCACACGGCCAACAGCGGTACCTGGCTGTCGCGGAAGTACTGCTGCAGTTGCGGGTAGAGGGCGACGTTGGTCGGATAGTCCCGGAACAGCGCGAGCTGGATGGCGTCGTTGCCGGGGCGGTCGAGCAGCGCTTGGTCGATGGTCCAGGTGTCCGGGCTGACGAGGCTGGGATCCGCGACTCCGTTGAGGTACTGCCAGCGGGTCAGTTCGAGGGTCAGGACCCCGCGGAGGGGGGCTTCGTTCTCGGGCGTCGGGTTGTCGGTGTAAGCGAACAGCCCGTCCCAGAATGCCTTGACCAACCCATCGGTGTACGCGTTGCCGTTCTGCGTGATGATCGCGGTGATGCTCTGCGGAGACCGAGTGGCGAGCCGCCAGGTGATCGGCGCTCCGTAGTCCTGCGCGTAGACCGCGAACCGGTCGACACCGAGCTGTTCCAGCAGGCCGGCGGTCACGTCGGTCAGCGCGTCGAAGGTGTAGTCGAACTCGTCGACGGTCGGCATGGCCGACTGGCCGAATCCGATCATGTCGGGCGCGATGACGCGGTAGGTGTCGGCGAGTTCCGGGATGAGGTTCCGGAACATGTGAGAGCTCGTGGGGAAGCCGTGCAGCAGCACGAGCGCCGGCGACCGCGGGTCTCCGGCCTCTCGGTAGAAGACGTCCATGCCGTTGACGGTGGCGGTGCGGTGATGCACGACGCTGCTCATTTCAACCTCCGAAGTTGGTTTGAATGGTTAGTCGCACTCCAGCATGCGAGATCTAACCTGTCAAGTCATCTTTGATGGTTAGATGCGCGAGTCGAGACTTGCGATGGCATTCGAAATCCGCGCTCGACGATCGGGATGGGCACGTGGAGCGGTCCACGGATGCTGGGCGAACCTTCAGGAGGGGGCCTCACAGATCCAGAAGGACATCGGCGGTGGGGATGCTGCAGCACGGCAGCGCTTCACCCGGGGCGGGATCCTCCAGGGGCGGCGTCGTGTACTCGACCTGACCGGTGAGCAGGGGAGTGGCGCAGGTGTGGCACACCCCCGTACGGCAGGACCAGCGAGTGGGGACATCGCATGCCTCCGCCAGCTCCAGAAGGGTCGCGTACCGGTCGGACCAGCCGGTTGACAGGCCGCTGCGGGCGAAGGTGACGGAGGGCCCGGTGCCCCGTGGGCCGGGCGGCTGGTGAGGATGTCCGGAACCTGTGTGGGTGATGCCGGGGTTGATGGCTGCCAGGGCTCCGAAGACTTCGGTGTGGATGTTCGAACCGTTCAGCCCCGCCAGCTGGAGCCCGGACGTCACCGCCGACATGAAGCCCTCGGGGCCGCACAGATAGGCGTGCGCATCGGCGGGAATGCCCAGCTCTCGGATGCCTTCGCTGGTCATGCGTCCGTGTGTGATGTCCGGCCCCTCGTCGATCGCGAGGTCCGGGGTGGTGTAGTAGATGAAGGCGCGGGCGTGGGGCAGGCGGGCGAGGAGTTGCCGGGTCTCTTCCGCGAAGGGCTGTTGGCCGGGGTCCCGTGCGGTGTGCACCCACCACACGGCTCGGGAGCTGTGGTCGCGGGCCAGTCGGTACAGCATCGCCAGGACGGGAGTGACGCCGATGCCGGCCGAGAACAGCGCCACGGGTGTGTGGTCATCGGCGAGTACGAACGTCCCGCGAGGGGCGGCTGCTTCGATGACGTCGCCTCGGTGCAGATGTGTGTGGAGCCAGGTGCTGGCCGTGCCGTGGTCTTCGCGTTTGACGCTGATCCGGTACTCGGCGGCATCGGGGGCGGAGGACAGCGAATAGGAACGCACCAGTCCGGGTCGGCCGTCTCCGGGGATCCGTACGGTCAGGTACTGGCCGGGCGCGGCCGGGGGCAGCTCCTGTGAGTCCGCGGCCCGCAGGTGGAACGAGGACACCGTGGGGGTCTCGGGCACGACCTGGGTCACGCGCAGCTGTCTGAAGCCCGTCCAGCCCGGCGCGGCGGGAGCGGGGCCGGGCGGCTGGTCGAGCCGCCCGCTCATCTCCTGGAAGGACTGCCGCCATCCGGGGCTGAGCGCCTCGATCGCCAGGGCGGCACGCAGTCTGGCGGGATCAGGGTCCGGAAGGTAGAGGAGGGCATCGGTGTCGGCGACGGTCAGCGACCCTCTGCCGGTGCGGGTCCGTGTGATCCGGTCTCCTGCCCGGACCCGGCCCTCGTTGATGACGCGGAGGTAGAAGCCGGGGCGGTGATGGGCGACCAGCAGGGAAGCCATGCGCGGTTCGTTCAGCCGCATGCCGACGCGGTAACAGGTCACGCGCGGCTGGGTGACCTCGAACTCGGCTTCGCCGATGCGGTAGCGATCGCCGATGCACACCTCGTCGTCCGCCAGCCCGTCGACGGTGAAGTTCTCCCCGAACTGGCCGAACTCGAGATCGTCGCGCTCGAGAACCTTGCGCCAGTACGCGTAGGACTGCGTCTGATAGACGAGGACTGCCCGCTGCTCCCCGCCATGCCCCTGAAGGTCGCCCTGGCCGTCTCCGTCGACGTTGAGACGGCGCACCATCAGGGGGCCGTCGACGGGATGTTTCCACGCTCCCGTGTGTACCGTCCTGCCGCGCCAGGGCACGTCCTTCGGTCGTCCCACATTGAGTGAGCGCAGGGTCGCCATCTCATCCTCCTGGTGCGGTGCGGGAGGCGAAGAAGCCTATAAAAAGGTACAAAAGTAGTGTGAGTAAGAATCCCGAAATCCCGCAGAACATGGAGAAATGGGCTGACCGGATCCGGACGGTCTCCTCGACTTCCGATCCTCAGGCGGCCCGGAAGCTGGCCGGTGACATCTACCGCGCCGCACAGGAAGATCTCGATGCCGAACGTGCCCGGGCGGAGTACGAACGCGAGGAATGAGCCTGTCCGCCCCGTCGATACATCACGCCTCACGGTGAGGGGCGACCCTCGCCGCGAGGCTCGTCGCCAGGCTGATGCCGGTCAAGGGCACGCTCTCACCGTGCAAAGCCGCTTCAGTGGGAGAGGGCCTCGTCGGTTCCGAGGCCGCGGTCGACGCCGTGAGGCACCACCTGCTGTCCCGGTTCGAGGTGCAGCCGCTCACCGTCGAGGTAGACCTCGACCTTGTCGGGCTCGAAGGAGACCAGGTCGTCGACGCGCCCGACCTCGGTGTAGGCCTCGCGGTACGACCATGCCGCCTTCTTGGCCTCGCCGATGTCGTAGTAGCTGGCCAGCCCCTTGTAGGGGCAGAACGTCTGACCCTCCACCGGCGTCAGTTCCTTCTCCTGGATGTCCTCGCGCGGCACGTACCACCGCGGTGCGAACCCGGACTCGTAGAGCACCAGCGGCCGGGTGGTCCGCGCGATCGCCTTGTCCCCCGAGCGCACCTCCAGGGTGCGGGACGTGTCGCGGATGTCGATGCGGTGATAGGCGTCCGCCGCGTGCCCGAGGATCCGTTCGTCCTCCTCGTAGAAGGCGTCCATGGCCCTCCAGGCGAAGGCGACACGCCCCTCCAGCTCGCCGGCGTACGAGGGGAGCCCCGTGAACTGCCACGCCGCACGTTCGGTGCGACGGCCCCCGGCGTCCACCGCGAACCAGGACGTCTCGCCGAGCTCGCGGTGCTGGGTGGTGTGCCCGCTCGCATCGAGAACGTCGGAACGCAATGACGAGAGCGGGAAGTGCTCCTGCCTCCCCGGCTGGACGGCGGCACCACTGCCGCTCCCCTCCCGGGAGACCGGCGCCTCACGCAAGGGCGGCGACCCTGGGCTCGTAGGCGCCGGCCATGTCGGCAAGGCGCTGGGTATGGCGGACTGCGGCGACCATGTCCGAGGCCGCGGTGGACAGCGGCAGGCGGCACTGGTGGACAAGCGTGTCCGGGCCCTCGACGGACTGGGAGTTCTTCGACATCGACGTCCCAACTCCCTTCGGCGGCCCACCGGTTACGCCGTGATCCGGCCACGGTCACCGATCTGTCCGGTTGGTATGACGACCCGCCGGGGTGCGGTGCGGTCAGCCTCGCTCCGCGAGCCGCTTCAGCTTCGCGCGCACCGCCTCGACCTGCCCGGGCAGCGTTCCCTTGCCCAGGGCGACGCTCACCTCTGCGGCCTTGACCGGCTTCGCGACACCGGCCACCACCCGCGTGATCGCCTGGTAGCCCTTGGGCGGGACGTCCTGGTCCATGCCCTCTTCACGCGGTGGGATCAGGCGCGTGCCGCCCGCCCCGGACGCCGTGGTGACGCGCTCCAGCTCCGCACGGCCGGCGCGGCCGCCACCGAGCCGTGTCAGGCCGAATACAGCGGGCTGGGCCCCACTTGCCCGCTACCGCGAGACTGCCCGGCTCCTGTCCGATCTCGTCAGGGCCGCGTTACGCCACTCGCGGCGGAAGGAGGCGTCGTTTCCGCCGCGTCCGATGTGCGCTACGTCTCATCCGTGGGCTGTTATCCGGGGCGCGCGGCTGGTGTCTCCATGCCGAGTCCACAACGCGAGGGAGACATGATGAACGAGAACGTCGAGGTGGTCGTCGTCGGCGGCGGGTACGGGGGCGTGACGGCGGCCAACAGCCTGGCTCGGCGCGATGGCGTGTCGGTGACCGTGGTCAATCCGCGTCCCGACTTCGTCGAGCGGATCCGCCTGCATCAGCTCGTGACCGGCTCCGATGACGCGGTCGTGGGCTTCGGTGAGGTTCTGGGCGGGAACGTCCGGCTGGTGGTCGACACCGCGACCCGGATCGACGCTGCCGAGCGTCAGGTGTCGCTGGCGGGCGGTGGCACGGTCTCCTACGACTACCTCGTCTACGCGGTGGGCAGCGGCGCCTCCGCCCCCGACGTGCCCGGAGCGGCGGAGTTCGCTCATTGGGTGTCGGACCTCGAGGGGGCGGAACGACTGCGGTCGGCGCTGGCCGCGTCGGCCGCGTCGGCCGCCTCGGCTCCGGTGACCGTGGTCGGGGCCGGCCCGACCGGCCTGGAGACCGCCGCCGAGCTGGCGGAGGCGGGCCGCAAGGTCACCCTGGTCTGCGGCAAGGTGCTCGGCCCCTCCCTGCATGCCCGAGTCCGCCGCCCGGTCGCCCGCCGGCTCACCAAGCTGGGTGTGACCGTCCTCGAAGGACCCGGTGCGCAGGTGACGGAAGTGACACGCGACGGCGTACGGCTCGACGACGGCCGCGAGCTGCCCAGCGCGGTGACGATCTGGACCGCGGGATTCCGTGTCCCGGACCTGGCCGCCCGCAGCGGGCTGCGCACCGACGCCGAAGGCCGCCTGGTCACCGACGCGACGCTGACCAGTGTGGACGACGTGCGCATCGTCGCCGCTGGGGACGCGGCGGTGATGACGGACCTGCCGTTCAGGATGAGCTGCCAGGCCGCCGTGCAGCTGGGCCCGGCAGCCGCCGCCACGATCCTGCGCCGGATCGCGGGGAAAACACCCGCTCCCGTCCGGATGTTCTTCGCCGGGCAGTGCCTCAGCCTCGGCCGGAAGGAGGGCGTCACCCAGTTCTCCTACCCGAACGACAGGGTGAACGCGCTCCGCATCAGCGGGCGGCCCGGTGCCGGCGTCAAGGAGATCGCCTGCCGGTTCACCCTCAACAAGTTGGTGTCCGGGGCACGCAAGGCCAGTTCCCGCGCATCCCACGGCGACAGCACCGACCACCTGGAATCCCCTCAGCCGCAACACCGCACGACGCCGTCCAACACCTGACGCCGCAAAGCACACGCCGCGGCCTCATAGGCCGTGGCCGGGCGCCGGGGCGCCATTCCCACCAGCCCGACCAGCCCGACCAGCCCGACCAGCCCGACCAGCCCGCCCACCCCGTGTGGTCTGATCAGTGGGGAGGCTGCTGCCGACGACCCCGTCATCAGACCGGGTACATGTTCCACGGCCAGGCCTGCTTCCGGCCCATGGGGCCGACCACGAGAGAGCGAAGCGCACGACATGAACGACCACGTCACCGACCCCGCGACGGAGGCCTTCGTCGCCCACCGCGACCTGCTGTTCACCGTCGCCTACGAGATGCTCGGATCGGCGGCGGATGCCGAGGACGTCCTCCAGGAGGCCTGGCTGCGGTGGGTCAAGGTCGACCTGACACAGGTGCGGGACCAGCGCGCCTACCTGGTACGGATCACGACCCGGCAAGCACTCAACCGGCTACGCACCCTCAAACGGCGCAAGGAGGCCTACGTCGGCCCCTGGCTGCCCGAGCCCCTGCTCACCGCGCCGGACGTGGCCGAGGACGTCGAACTGTCCGAGAACCTGTCGCTGGCACTCATGTTCATCCTCGAAACCCTCTCACCGACCGAACGCGCCGTCTTCGTACTGCACGAGGTCTTCGACATCGGCTACGACGACATCGCGGCCGCGATCGACAAGAGCCCCTCCGCCGCACGCCAGATCGCCTACCGCGCCCGCCAACACGTCGACGCCCGTCGGCCGCGCACACCGGCTTCCCCGGAAGAAGCCCGGGAAGCGTTGAATTCGTTCCAGCGCGCGCTCGTGACCGGGGACTTGCAGGGGTTGCTCGACGTACTCGCCCCGGACGTTGTTTTCGTCAGCGACGGCGGCGGCCTCAGGCTGGCGGCCCTGCGGCCGGTCGTCGGCGCCGACAAGGTGCTCCGTTACATGGCCGGCAGTGTCGACAAGGCAGGCGGCATCCTCACCAGTGAGTCCACGACGGTCAACGGCAACCCCGGACTCATCCTGCGTCTGGACGGCGTGATCGACGGCGTGCTGGCCTTCAGCGTGGAGAACGCCCGTGCCACCGGCCTCTACTACGTCCGCAACCCCGAAAAACTCACCCGCATCGAGTCCGAAACACCCCTCACCTCCCGCTGACCGTCCCCCGCGACACGGCCGACCGAGGTGCGCGGTAGCGCAGGCGTCGCGGAACAAGCCGCTGACTGCCGCCGAGAAGCAGGCGAACCGGCTGGTCAGCCGGGACCAGTGGGGACCTTACGGCCGTAGCCGGGCAGCCGTCCGCGGACGGCTGCCCGGCGTCCAGTCACGCGCCGGTCGGCGCCGCCTGCTGCACGACCTCGAACGACCACAGCGTGGACCCGCTCGCCGCGGGCTTGGGGTGCTCACCACTCCCCGCGTCACCGCCCTGATGGGCCGCCTTCATGGGGCCCTCCATCCAGGCCTGGAAGGACTCCTCGTCACGCCACCGCGTGTAGACGAGGTAGCTGTCGGTGCCTTCGACGGGGCGGAGGAGTTCGAACCATTCGAACCCGTCGGAGTTCTCCACGGCATGGGCACGGGAAGCGAAGCGCTTCTCCAGTGTCTCCCGCTGCTCGGCCGGGACGGTCAGTACGTTGATCTTGACTACGCTCATGGCCCCATCCTGCCGCACGGCGCTCCGTGGACGAGGAGCGGCTCGTGCATGACGCTCGTGCATGACGCGATTCCGGCGGGCGCCGTCGTCCGCCCGCCGGGACGCGGCCACTCGGCGGTGAGTTGAGAGAGGACCACCCCATCGCCGTGTGTCAACGACCCGGCCGCTGGTGCCGGATGCGCTGGGCGACTTCGCTGTTCTCGGTCTCCCACCACGGACGTACGAGTTCCGACGCCTGTGCCGCTCCCGGTGCGCGCGCCGCCGGGACCAGCTCCGCCTCCAGACGACGGTCCAGTGCGACGGTCTCGGCGCGTTCGGTACGGGCCCACTGCGCCAGGATCGCGAGGAGGAAGGGCAGTGCCACCAACTCGGCGATGCCGATCATCGCGCCACCGCCGAGCTGCTGGTCATGGAGCACGTCCGGTGCCCAGGACGGCGCGTGACGGAGGTACCAGGCCCCGGCGATGAGCGTGCCGTGGGTCATCACCACGATGCCCGGTACGGCGTCGATGATCCCGTCGAGGAACACCAGCGCCGCCCGGACCGGATGGGAACACCATCCCGGCAGTGCCTCTTCGCGGGTGAGCATCGGCAGGACGAACAGGCTTCCGGCGAGCAGCAGGTGCAGATACATCACCTCATGCAGCCAGTCGTGGCCCAGGGCGGTCTCGAAGTGCGGCGTGAAGTACACCGTCAGCTCCGTCGTGAGGACCAGAGCCGTGCTCACCAGTGGGAAAGTGAGCAGGCGCAGCAGCCGTCCGGTCAGCGCCCGCTGCACACGTCCGGCGGCGTGCTCGGGCAGGGAACGCAGTGCCAGCCGCAGTGGATCGCCCAGGGCCAGCCCGAGCGGTGCGACCAGGTCGAGGAGGACGTTCTGGACGGCGGCCGGCCAGAACAGCGCGTGGTCGTACACGGCCAGGGCGGACATCGTGGCCACGACGAGGGTGCCCAGGCCGAGCAGCGCGAAGGCGGCGACGCGCGCCATGGGCCAGGGTTCACCCCGGCGTTTCAGCCGCAGCACGCCCCAGCCGTACAGTGCGCCCAGGGCAACGACCAGCAAGAGCGCGGGCACGTCCAGCTGCCATGAGGCGAAGAGCCGCCCCACGGTGAGCTGTGGCGGATTCTCCATCGCGTTCTACCTCCACGGCATGCCGGATCTGCCGTGGCACTCTATGCGGCGCACGACCGGCCCCGGCCCGCGCACACACCGGACTCGCCGCCGTCACACCGAGCTCATACCCAACCCACACCAGTAAGGGCGCGAATCCTGCGGCCCGACCTGGGGCGGGGGCGTACGAATACGGTTGCCGGGCCGTGGGCCGGGCACCTACGGTCAGCCGTATGGACGGGGAATCGACGCGCGCGGCGCGGTTGCTGGAGGCTCAGGCGAGGGCGGCCGAGCTGTTCGCGGAGATCGAGTCGCGCGGGCTGGTCGCCCGTGGGGAGGGCGAGCGGGCGGTCAGCGACCGGATCCGCGATCTGGCGAACGAACTGTTCGGCACGACCCGACACTGGCACAAGCGGATCGTGCGCTCGGGGCCGAACACACTGGTGCCGTACAAGGAGAATCCGCCGGACCGGGTGATCGGCGCCGACGACATCGTGTTCGCCGACTTCGGGCCGATCTTCGAGGAGTACGAGGCCGACTTCGGGCGGACGTTCGTGCTCGGCGACGATCCGGTCAAGCGGCGGCTGCGCGACGACCTGCCCGAGGTCTTCGCGGCCGGGCGCCGCTTCTTCGAGAGCGATCCGGACATCACCGGCAAGCGGCTGTACGCCGAGGTCGAGCGGCTGGCGGCGGACGCCGGGTGGGAGCTGGGCGGCTGGCACGCCGGGCACCTGGTCGGCGAGTTCCCGCACGAGACCATTGACGGCGCGGACGTGGAGTCGTACATCGCGCCGGGCAACGACACCCCTCTGCGGCGCACCGACAAGGCCGGGCGCCGCTGCCACTGGATCCTCGAGATCCATCTTGTGGACCGTGCAAGGGGGTTCGGAGGCTTCTACGAGGAGCTGCTCGACCTCGGCTGAGCCGCCGCGGGCGTCGACGCGCATGTTCTCGAAGACGGTCGCGCCGAGGGCCTGGGCCGCTCCGCCTTCGACCTGGCCGCGGCACTGGGGGGAGACCGCCTGACGGTCCACTCTTGGCAGACGGTACTTGGCTGCACGCGCTGACTGCCCCGCCGTGGGCCAGGGCCTAGATACGCAGCAGCCGTTGCGTGATCTCCCTGTACTGCCTCAGCGCGTGCCTGAGTTCGTCGGCGTGTGTCTCGGGGTCCTGGTCCTGCCAGCCCGCGTGGAGGACACGCCGCCGTTCCGCGAGGACGCTCATCAGTTGGGCGGTGACCTCGTCGAATGCGGTCTCGGCCTCTTCCAACGCCTCAAGCGGGCTGTCGGCGAAGGTGTTGAGGGCGTGTTGAAGGTGCTGGGCGAGCTCGGCCCGCGCGTCCGAGGGGAGCAGCGGCTCCGGGCCCGGCGTACGACGCCCGGTGGAACCGGGCCGTTTGTCCGGAGGCTGCTGGGCGCGTGACTGGTCGTACATCATCGTGTGCCACTTTCCTGTACGTCGTGCCGGCCGGGGGCGCCCTGGGCGGGGCCGGGTCCTGCGCAGGTCCGAAGGGTGCTTCACCCGCCGGCGATCACGGCTGCCATGGTCGGTGGGGTGTGCCACCGGAGCGGTACGTGCTCCGCACCGTGCTGTCAGTCAACGCTCGGCAACTGACCGTGTCAACGTGATGTCGACAGGCGCGAGTTCGGGCGGCTGGGCAGGGACATGGATGGGGTGCAGGCGCCGGTGGAGCGTGTGGACGAGCGTGAGGGGGGGTGGGGCTGTCCGGGTCGCGTCCGCCGACGCGGGCGGGGCCGCCCTGCTGGGACTCCATTCATGATCTGCCGGCCGTGGATCGTGGACCTGTGCGGCCCGGGCCGTCATGCGTGGGTGAGCTCATTCGTGAGCGCTGCGCGCTCGGGTCCCTTGTCGACCGTGGTCCCTCGGTAGGTCGTCCCACCGTCCTCGCTGCCCCGCGCTCGGCTCGGACCGGGCGGGACGGGAGTGAGAAGAGCGCCGCCCGTGATCCGACCGGATAATGGTGAGCGTCATGGCTGGGATCGAGGAGAGCGGCCAGGGGGCGACCGACGCATGGGTCGATCCCATGGGCGACCCGTTTCTGCACACGCGGTTCGCCCTGCCGACGAGGCCGGCCACGTTCCTGCGGCGGGAGCGGCTGGTCGGACACCTCGACCAGGCTCTGCTGACACCGTTGACGGTGGTCAACGGCGCGGCCGGGGCGGGGAAGACCCTGCTGGTCGCCGATTGGGTCACAAGGCTGGGGCGGCCGGTCGCCTGGTTCACCGCCGACGCCGGGGATCAGCGGCCCGGAATGTTCTGGGCGTACGTGCTCCAGGCGCTGCGGGCCTCGGGCGTACCGGTCCCCGGCGACATCCGCTGTCCCGCCGACGCGAGCCGGGTGGACCGCAAGCTGCTGGCACGGCTCGCCGCCGAGCTCAGCGGACGCGACCGGCCCGCGCTCGTCGTGCTCGACGAATACGACCGCGTGAGCGCGCCGGAGATCGCGGAGCAGCTGGAGTTCGTCTTGCGTCATGCCGGACCGGGAATGCGCCTCATCCTCGTCACCCGCACCGAGCCGCTGCTGCCGGTGCACCGTTACCGGGCGGCCGGCGATCTGACGGAGATCCGGAACGCGGAACTGGCTTTCACACCGGAGGAGGCGGCCTTACTCCTGGAGCTGCACGGCCTGCGTCTGTCCGCGCACGCCGTGGGGGCACTCGTGGATCGCACCGGGGGGTGGGCGGCCGGCCTGCGGCTGTGCGCCCTGGCCGCACGGGAGAGCCCGGATCCGCAGACGTACCTGAAGGAGTTCGAGGCAGGACGGAGTACGGTCGCCGACTACCTCCTGGCCGAGGTGCTCAAGAGCCGAACGGCCGAGACTCAGGACCTCCTGCTGCGTGTCAGCGTCCTGGAGCGTCTCTGCCCCGATCTGGCCGACGCGCTGACGGAGCGTACCGACGCCGAGCCCGTTCTGGCCCAGTTGCACCGTGAGAACGCGTTCGTCGAGGACCTCGGACACTCGTGGTACCGCCTCCATCCCCTGTTCAGGGAGATCCTCCGGGCTCATCTGCGGGTGCGCTGTCCTGGGCTGGAGCCCGAACTCCACCGGCGGGCCGCCCGGTGGCTGCTGCGCTCCGGATCCCTCCCGGAGACGATCGCCCATGGCGCCGCCGCGGGCGACTGGGAGTTCACGGCCGGTGCCTTCGTCGACGACCTGGCGATCGGGCAGCTCTTCACCGGGCTGCGCCGCGACGAGCTGACCGAGCTGTTCTCCCGGATGGGACCCGAGGCCACGAGCCCCGCGACCGACATCGTCCGAGCGGCCGGGGACCTGTCCCGGTGCGACCTCGACCGGGGCCTGGCCCGTCTGCACCACGCGGAGGCGAGGCTGGCCACGGACGTGCCCGACCCGGCCGACGACGCGCCCGGCCCGGCGGCGGCAATGCTGAGCTGCGCGCTGCTGGAAGCCCTGGCGGCCCGTATGGCCGGCTCCCTGGAACAGGCGGAAACGGCCGCGGAGGCGGCCGAGGAACTGAGACGGGCGGTTCCTGCCCACCTCTTGGAGCAGCATCCCGAACTCACCGCACTGCTGCTGACCCATCTGGGCTCGACGCGTCTGTGGGCCGGGCGCTTCGAGGATGCGCGCACCGCGCTGTCCGCGGCGGCGGGATGTTCCGGCGGGGCCTCGACGGCGCTTGTGCGAGAGGAGTCCTTGGGTCTCCTGGCGCTGATCGACTACCTGCGCGGCTGGCTCGGCAGGGCGGAGCACAAGGCATCGGCGGCGGTGACCGATTCCGAGCGGTTCGGTCTGTGCGGGCCGTCCGGCTCGGGCATCGGGCGGCTGGTCCTGGCCGCCGTGGCTGTCGACCGCGACGAACTCGCCCAGGCCCGGGCCCTCCTCGACGAGGCGGTCGGATCGCGCCTTGCGGTACGGGACCCGGTGACGGCCGCTGCCCGGTCCATGGTGACGGCACGTCTGCTGCTGGCCCGAGGCAAGACGCGAGCCGCCCTGGCAGCGGTGGATCCGGCGGTCGTCGCGGACGTGGCGTCACCCTGGGCGCGGGCTCATGCCGCTCTGGTCGCCTCCGTCGCGCACCTGGCCGAGGGCCGGCCGGACATGGCCGCCGAGGTGTTGCGACAGGTCACGGACGGCCAGCCGGCCTGTGTGGTGCAGGCGGCGCGGGCCCAGCTCGCGGCGGGGCGCCCCGGTGCCGCGCTCGACCTGCTCGACCGTCTGCGCACCGAGGGTGCGGCCGGTCCGGCGGTGACCGTGCGGGCCACGTTGGTACGGGCGCAGGCCGTACTGGAGGCCGGGGACTTCGCCGCCGCGGGCAAGCTTGTCGGCCAGGCGCTCCTGGAGGCCCGGCGTGAGCGACTGCGGCGCCCCTTCGTCGAGGCCGGACCGTGGATCCGACGCCTCCTGGGGACGGCGCCGCTGCTGCCACTGGCCGCGGGCTGGATCACGACCGGCGAGCCGCCCCGGCCCGACGCGCCCGCGCCGCTCGTGGTGCAGGAGTTGAGCGGACGCGAACGCGACGTTCTCCAGCGACTGGCCCAGATGATGTCGACGGAGGAGATCGCGGCCGACCTCTGCGTGTCGGTGAACACGGTCAAGACCCACCTCAAGAGCGTCTACCGGAAACTGGCGGTGAACCGGCGCAACGAAGCGGTGCGCCGGGCGCGCGAGCTGCGGCTGCTGTGAGCCCGTGCCGGTGAGCACCCTCGCCCGTCACGGGTGAGGCGCGGGGCGAACCGTTCGGATGCGATAGGAGTGGCGGCCGAGCATGCGGGCCGCTGCCCGGCCGAATCGACGGCTGCCCGGGCCGACTCGGTGCCCGGAACCCGTCCTTCACCGTGCTGGGTCACCTGCCGACCGGACGGGCGGGTCGTCCGAAGCATCCCGAATCGGGCGATGCTGCCGATGCCCTGCGCCCGGTGCGCTGAATCGGAGAGAAGGCCCTGATGTCCCGGACCGAACCTGCCGCGGTCTCGGCGGCCGACGCCGACCACCGGGCACAAGCCGACTACACCGGTGGTGTCTACGGGTCCATGCTCGCCGCATCGGTGGTGATCGGCACCGGCACGCTGGGCTCGTTCCCTCACCTGGAGCTCGCGGTGCTGCTGTTGGGCACCGGTGTGGCGTTCTGGATCGCGCACGTGCACGCGCAGCTGTTCGGGGCGCGTCTGGCGCGGCAGTCCCTGGACCGGCGGACCGTCATCGAGGTGTGCCGCGCGGAGTGGCCGATCGTCAAGGCCGCCGTCCCGCCGACCGTGGCCGTGGCCGTCAGCCCACTCCTGGGCCTCGGCCTGCAGGGCACCTTCTGGCTGGCGCTCGCCGTCGCCGTGGCCGGGCAGGTGGGCTGGTCGGCGGCCGCGGCACGTCGTGCCGGGGCCTCCTGGTCCCTCACGGCCGTCACTGCCTTGATCAATCTGCTGCTCGGCCTGCTGATCATCTCGTTCAAGGTCTTCCTGACCCATTGAATCGCGCCCATGGGAGCAGCTCATGCGCTACGAGATCCGTGTCGACGGACATATGTCGGAGACGCTGACCAAGGCGTTTCCGGAGATGGATCACGTGGTGATGTCCGGCCAGACCGTCCTGTTCGGCCCCGTCGTCGACGAGGCACAGCTGTACGGGCTGCTGGCCCGCTGTCAGTCGCTGGGACTGCACATCGTGGAGATGCGCCGACTACCGGAGTGAGCGGACGTACGCCGTCCCGGGGATACGGACGATCACCCGCCGGGGGTGACCCGGCAGCCGACGGCGTGCGGGACGCTGACCCGGTGACATCCCCGCACACCGTCCCGTCGGCGGTCCGGCGACGACCCGCTCGACCGCGTGAGGAGGAGCCATGACCCAGTCGCGTGGTCCGGCACCAGGTACCGAACCGGGGCCCAGGTCCGAGGGGGCGGCCTCCGCGCCACCCGCCGACCCCGAGGAACTGCTGTCGGGACTCGGCCGCTCATGGACCTGGATCCTGGGTTCGGCGATCTCGACGCTGGTGCCGGGCGTCCTGGTACTGGTGTGGCCGGAGGAGACCCTGCACATCCTCGCGGTACTCATCGGTCTGTATCTGATCGTGGCCGGGGCGTTCCGCTTCGTGGCGCTCTTCGGCCGGCAGGGGCACGGCGAGCGGCTCCCCGGGCTGCTGATTTCGGTGCTGTTCGTCCTGGCGGGGGTGCTGTGCCTGAGGAACCCGCTGCAGACCATCGCCGCGCTCTCGCTGATCGTCGGCGTCGTCTGGCTCGTGTCCGGCATGTTGACCGCCTACACGGCCATGGCCATGACGGACCTCCCGCACCGTGGCGTGGTCTTCTGCGCCGCGGCGCTCGGCATCGTCGCGGGGGTCGTGGTGCTGGCCCTGCCGACCGAGTCCGCCCGTGCCCTGACCCGGCTGCTCGGCCTCTGGCTCGTGCTGCTCGGCCTGATCGAACTCGTCCTCGCCTTCGCCTGGCGGGCCGCACTCCGCCGCGCACGTGCGGTGGACCCGTACGGCTCCGCCCAGCCGCGCTGAGACCGCGCACGAACGCTCACCTCACCCGCCTCGGGTGAGGCTGCACGACCCTTGCCGTGCGCATGGTGAAACGGCAGGGACGACCGCCGGGCGAACGCCCGGAATGGAGGAGTGACATGAGCACACAGATGTACCTGGCGTACGACTACCCGCTGCTGAGCGTCTTCTGGAGCATGCTGTGGTTCTTCCTGTGGATCATGTGGTTCATCCTGCTCTTCCGGATCATCGTCGACATCTTCCGTGACGACGAGCTGAGCGGTTGGGCCAAGGCCGGCTGGCTCCTGTTCGTCATCCTCCTGCCCTTCCTGGGTGTCCTCGTCTACGTGATCGCCCGCGGCAAGAACATGGGTCGCCGAGAGGTGACCCAGGCCCGCGCGCAGCAGGAGGCCTTCGACTCCTACATCCGGCAGACGGCGGCCGGCGGAATCAGCAGTGTCGACGAACTCGCCAAACTGTCCGAGATCCGGGCCCGCGGCGACATCACGGACGACGAGTTCCGCAGGGCCAAGGAACTCGTCCTGAGCGGTCACGGTCCGTCCAGCGGCTCGGGCACCGCCACCTCCGGCCACTGAGCGCCGGACGAGACGACGCCGGGCAGCACGATGACGGCGGATGCGCTCACAGCGCGAGGGTGAACCAGGTGGTCTTGCCGTCGTCGGTGGGCCGTACACCCCAGTTGTCGGCGAGCGCGCGGACGAGGATCAGCCCGCGCCCGGATTCGTCGTCGTCGGCCGCGAAGCGGGGTTGGGGCAACTGCGGGCTGTGGTCACCGACTTCGACGGTGAGATCCGTGGTCGTCCGGCACAGGTGCAGCCCGATGGGGCCCTGGGCGTGTTGGACGGCGTTGGTGAGGACTTCGGACAGCAGGAGCCGCGCGTCGTCGGCTCTTGTGGTGCAGCCCCAGGAGGTGAGGGCCTTGCTGAGGAAGGCCCGGCCCTCGGGGACGGAGTCGGGGACCGCCGGAAGGTCGAGGGTGACGGCGGCCAGAGGCGCGTCGGGCAGCCGGGTCAGCAGCAGGGTGACGTCGTCGTTGTGGCCCTCGGCGTCCGGCAGCAAGGTGGTCAGGAGGTGGTCGGCGGCCACTTCCAGGTCGGGAGCGGTGGTGAACAGCTCGCTCAGTGTGGTGGTGAGCCGGCAGAGCTGGTCCTCGATGTCGCTGCCGGGGGTTTCGATCAGCCCGTCGGTGTAGAGCACGAGGGTGGCGCCGGGCGGCATGACCGCGCTGCACTGTTGGTAGAGGACACCGCCCACGCCGAGGGGCGCGTTGACGGGCGCGGGCAACGCACGGGCGCCCTCGCCCGAAGTGGCCACCAGAGTGGGCAGATGTCCGGCGGAGCAGATCGTCACCTCGCCCGCGTCGGCCGCGATCACCAGGTAGCAGCAGGTGACCAGTTGGTCCGGGACGTCGAGGTCGGCGACGGCGGCGTCGAGGGCCTGCATGAGCTGGCGCGGCTGCATTCCGGTCTTGGCCAGGGCGTGCGCGGCGGAACGCAACTGGCCCATGACGGCGGCGGCTTCCAGCCCGCGTCCCATCACGTCGCCGATCAGGACGCCGACGCGGCCGGCACCCAGCGGGATCAGGTCGAACCAGTCTCCGCCCACCCCGGCGCCCTGGGTGGCGGGCCGGTAGCGGCTGGCGGTCGTGAGACCGGGGATGGCGGGCGGAGTGCCCATCAGACTGCGCTGCAAGGTCAGGGCGATGTGCCGTTGTTGTTCGTACAGGACGGTCAGCTCGGCTTCGGCCCGCTTGCGATCGCTGATGTCGCGGACGATGGCACACGCGCCGACGACCTTGCCGTCGGGGGCGCGGGTCGGCCACAGCGTGATGTCGACGTCGAGCAAGTCGCCGTAGCGGGTGACCCGTAGTGTCTCGAAGTGCTCGACCTTCTCCCCGTCGCGCAACTGGTTCATCAGGGCGTCGATCTCGTGGCTGCAGTCGGGCGGGGCCAGGAGGGACACGTGCCGGCCCATGACCTGGGTCCGCGTGTAGCCGTAGAGGCGTTGGGCGGCGGCGTTCCAGTAGGTGATGTGGCCGTCGAGGGTCTTGGCGAGGATCGCGTCCTGGGAGGACTCCACGAGCGCGGCCAGCTCGTTGATGCGTTCTTCGGCGGCCTTGCGGTCGCTGACGTCGCGGACGGCGGCGGAGACGAGGAGGCCGTCGGTGGTCTCCAGGGGGCTGAGGCTGATCTCGACGGGGAATTCGGTGCCGTCCTTGCGCAGGCCGTGCAGTTCGAGACCGGCGCCCATGGGGCGTACCTGGCGGTTGTCGGCGTAGCTGGTGCGGTGTGCGGTGTGGTGGGTTCGGAAGCGGTCGGGTACCAGTAAGTCCACTGAGCGGCCGAGGAGTTCCTCACGGCCGTAGCCGAAGAGCGCCTCGGTCTGGGCGTTGACGAGTCTGATCGTCCCGGTGTCGTCCACGATGACCATGGCGTCCGGCGCCGCCTCCAGCAATCCCCGGAACCGTTCTTCGGCGGCCTTGCGGTCGCTGACGTCGCGGACGGCGGCGGAGACGAGGAGGCCGTCGGTGGTCTCCAGGGGGCTGAGGCTGATCTCGACGGGGAATTCGGTGCCGTCCTTGCGCAGGCCGTGCAGTTCGAGACCGGCGCCCATGGGGCGTACCTGGCGGTTGTCGGCGTAGCTGGTGCGGTGTGCGGTGTGGTGGGTTCGGAAGCGGTCGGGTACCAGTAAGTCCACTGAGCGGCCGAGGAGTTCCTCACGGCCGTAGCCGAAGAGCGCCTCGGTCTGGGCGTTGACGAGTCTGATCGTCCCGGTGTCGTCCACGATGATCATGGCGTCGGGTGCCGCTTCGAGGAGCCCCCGAAATCTGTCCTCGGCGCCTCCCGAACCGGTGGCGCACTCCCCGGCACAGCAGGCCACCGCAGCGCAGCCCGAGACTGGGTTCGGTGCGGCCGAAGCCGTGCTGATCGTCTCTCCCACGTTCGCCCCCCACGGACCCGCTGCATGGGGTCGCTCGGGCCATCTCAGCGCACTTGGGCCACGATCACTCGGGCATGTCTCATTCTGGCCGCACTGCGGTCGATCGTGTCTGCCGTGAGCGCGGGCAACGTCCGACTGCAGACATCTTCGGTCGTGAGTCGCCCCGCCGGTGTGCAACGCGTTCGGCGAGCGGATCAGCCCGCCTGCCCCTGGACGCCGATCTCCGCCCAGATCGACTTCCCTCCGGGCAGCTGGCGCGTGCCCCAGCGCTCGGCGAACTGAGCCACGAGCATCAATCCTCGCCCGCCCTCGTCGAAGATGCGCGCTCGCCGCATGTGCGGGGCGGTGCTGCTGCCGTCGGAGACCTCGCAGATGAGCACGTTGTCGCGGATCAGACGCAGCTGAATGGGAGGACCGCCGTAGCGGATCGCGTTGGTGACCAGCTCGCTCACCACCAGTTCGGCGGTGTAGGAGACCTCGTGCAGTCCCCACTCCGCCAGGAGGCGGGAGACCTCGTCGCGCGCGCCCGCCACGGCGGCCGGGTCGGGAGCCAGGTCCCAGCTGGCGACCCGGCCCTCGTCGAGGGCGCAGGTGCGCGCGAGGAGCAGGGCGACGTCGTCCGACGGCTGCGAGGGGAGCAGGGTCTGGATCAGGTCGTCGCACTGGGCCTCCAGCGAGCGAGCGGGCCGCTCCAGGCGCTGGCGCAGCAGCGCCATCCCCTTGTCCAGGTCGTGTTCGGGGACGTCGAGGAGGCCGTCCGTGTACAGCGCGAGCAGACTGCCTCGGGGCACCTCCCATTCGACCGCTTCGAACGGCAGCCCGCCCACTCCCAATGGAGGGCCGACGGGCAGGTCGACGAAGTCCGCCGTGCCGTCGGGCGTCACCACGGCGGGCGGGGGATGACCTGCCGCGGCGGCCGTACAGCGGCGCGAGACCGGGTCGTAGACCACGTACAGGCAGGTGGCGATGAAATCGGTGACGACATCGAGCTCCGAGTCCGTGACGATACCGTTCTCCGTCCCGAGGTGGGCGATCAGGTCGTCCAGGTGGACGAGGAGTTCCTCGGGAGGCAGGTCGACGTCCGCCAGAGTGCGTACCGCGGTCCGCAGCCGCCCCATGGTGGCGGAGGCACGCAGACCGTGGCCCACCACGTCTCCGACGACCAAGGCGACGCGGGCGCCCGACAGAGGGATCACATCGAACCAGTCGCCGCCCAGCCCGGCCCGGGAACGAGCCGGCAGGTAGCGGTACGCCACCTCCACGGCCTCCTGGGCGGCGAGCCGCTGCGGAAGCAGACTTCGTTGCAGGGCCAGGGCGGTGTTCCGCTCGCGGGTGAAGCGGCGGGCGTTGTCCACGGACACGGCGGCGCGTGCGGCGATCTCCTCCGCGAGGAGCAGATCGTCCTCGGTGAAGGGGTCCTGGCGCCGGTGGCGGACGAGCACGGCCACCCCGAGCGTGAGGCTTCGGGCGCTCAGCGGGACAACCATGATCGAGTGCATTCCGAAGGCGCGGACCTTCACCGCGCGCCTGGGATCGGCCGCCTGCCAGCTCTCGACGGCTTCGTCCAGGGTGCGGTGCAGCGAGGAGAGCCCCGTGAGCAGGCAGCGGGCGGGTGGCGAGGATTCCGGGTAGTAGTCCACGTCTCCCGGCCTGATCACCGACTCGGGGACGCCGGGAAGGACGGACTGCTGCGCGGCGCGGCGCAGACCGATGGCGTCCTCGCAGAGCGGCCCGGGCTCGAAGCCGCGGAGCAGTGAGTCCAGCAGGTCGATACTGATGAAGTCGGCGAGCCGGCCCACCGCCACGTCGGCCATTTCCTGAGCCGTGCGCGTCACATCGAGAGTGTTGCCGACCTGTGTGCTGATGTCGTTCAGCAGGGCGAGTCGCTCTCGGGCCCGGTGCTGTTCGGTGTCGTCGAGCGCGATGAGCTGTACGTGTCGCACCTTTCCCGCGGGGTTTTTGACGGGGGACAGAGTGACGGCCCAGAACCGTCCCTGGCCTCCGGGCCGGGGTGGGCCGTGTACGTGGAAGAACTCCGGTTTCCCGGTGTCGAACACTCGGCGCATACCGGCTTCGATCGTGGTGCAGATACGGGGAGGCAGGAGGTCGGCGGCCCGCCGACCGCGCATCTGCCGCTCCGTGAGACCCAGTTGGTGGGCCGCGCCGGCGCTGCCCCGCAGGACCCGCAACTGGGCGTCGTAGATCATCACGGGCAGGTGGCACTGCGCGAAGGCTTCCTCCGTCGTCACGTCGTCCTCGTTCGGATGTGGCTTCTGGCACGGACGCGACTGGTGTGGCGGCGAGGCCACGACGAGCCATTGTGTTCCACCCTCGCGGTCGAGTGACGCGTACGCCCGCAGCTCGGCTTCCGTGCGGTGGCCGTCGCGGTGTCGCAGACGGGTCGCCCCGCTCCGTCCCTCGATGATCGCGGAGAAATCCACGGGGGCGTCGGCGGTGCAGCACAGCAGACGTGCCGCGGGACGCCCTACGACGTCCTCGTACGGGTAACCGAGCAACCGCTGTGCGCCAGTGCTCCACCCCGTCACGGTCCCTCGCGCGTCGACGACTGCCGTGGCCGAGGTGACCGGATCCGGGAGCTGACCGAGGCCGTTTCCCAGGGGGCTGGCATTCTCCATGTCCATTCATCGCCCATCCCGCTCCCCGGGTCTCTCGGGTCCTGGGGAGACACAGCAGGGGCCGCGGGTCGGCGAAACGTCGCGTCCCGTCGCGTCGGCCCCTCCCTCACTTGTATCTCCCCCTGAGCGCACACGCAGGTCGGCGGCCGACTCCGCCGCGCGCGAAGGTGCCGCCGCACCGCACCGTCAAGGCGACAGTTGGGCGTGGCGCGGGGAGTCGGCGTACAGGGTCTCGGAGGTGTCGTCGGTCCGGTGGCTCAGCTGTTCCGTGACGTCCACCACTCCGTCAACGCCCTGGCACAGCCGCACGGCGACGGGGATGAGGGATTTCCGTGCGACGGTCCCCTTCAGGGAGACCCGTCCGTCCACGACACGCACGGTCACCGAGTCGGGCGCGATGCCCAGCGTGCGGACCAGTACGTCCCCGGAGATCTCCTCGCGGATGGCACTGTCACCGCGCAGGAACACCCGCAGCAGGTCGGCGCGGCTGATCAGCCCGACCAGCCGGTCGGCTTCGTCCACCACCGGCAGCCGCTTGACGCGGTAGCGCTCCATCACCTGCGCGGCCTCCACCACCGTCCACTGGGGCCGGGCCGTGACGGCAGGGCTGTTCATCAGCCCTCGGGCGCTGATCGCCTCCTGTTTGGCCTGGTCGACGGGGCGCGGGTGCAGGACCGGCAGCAGGCCCGCGGGGTCCACCAGGCCCGCCTCTTTGCGCAGCAGATCCGCCTCGGAGACGACGCCCACGGGCCGGTCGTCACCGTCCACGACCGGTACCGCCGTGATGTCGTACTCGGCCAGAAGTTTGGCGATCTCCTTGAAGCCGGCGTCCTCCCGCACTCGTACGACCGAAGTCGTCATCAGATCGCTCACCATGCGGTGCTGCATGACTTCCGCCTCCTTCGTCACGTGCCTTCCCCTCCACTGTGCGGTGCTCCGGGCCGTCACCCCATGGGCCGGTCGGCCCCGGCCACGGCCGACCGGTCCCCCCGGGGCGGCCGCCCCGCGCCCGCCCCGGGGTCCATAGGGCCGATCGGCCCTTTCCGGGGACCTGCGGCCCCTGCACCGCGAACCCTCCTGACACGACGCTGGAACATGACACGACGCTGGAACCGGGATCTCGCGATCCCGGTTCAGGAGGTGGAGATCATGTCCCGCACCACCGTCACCGTAGGTCTCGACGGCTCGCCGGAGAGTCGTGCCGCCGCCGACTGGGCGGCCCGTGAGGCGAAGCTCCGGGGGCTGCCGTTGAAGCTGGTCAACGTCTGGGAGCCCGCCCCGGAACCCCTCGCCCAGGCCCCGCTGCTCGGCCCCGAGACCCATCAGCACTGGACCGAACACATACCGCGTGAAGCGGCCGACGGGGTGCGGGCGGCCCACCCGGAGGTCGACGTGCTCATCGAGCAGGTCACCGGGCGGCCGGCCGAGGTACTGGCCGACGCCGCGAAGGACGGCGAACTGCTGGTGCTCGGATCCCGCGGCCTGAGCGGGGTGGGCGGATTCATCGTCGGCTCCGTCGGCCTGGCCGTCGTGGCACACGCCGAGCGTCCGGTCGTCCTCGTACGGGCCGAAGGAGACACCTCGGGCACCGACGTCGGCGTCCCGCCCTCGCGGCCCGTCGTGCTCGGACTCGACACCAGGGCTCCCGACGACACCCTGATCGGCTTTGCCTTCGAAGCGGCCCTCCTGCACGGCACTTCGCTCCGTGTCGTGCACGGCTGGGACGCGCCGCCCTACATCGGGCACGGTATGGCCCCGGATTTCGAACTGGACGCCCAGATCGCCGCGGAGCAGGACGCCGCCCTGACAGAGGTGCTGCGTCCCTGGAAGCAGAAGTTCCCGGACCTGGAGGTCGTTTCGGACTCGCTGTCCGGGAAAGCGGCCGATCACCTGGTCGACGCCTCCCACGAGGCTTCGCTGGTCGTCGTCGGCCGCCGCATCCGCCGTTCCCCGCTCGGCGCCCACATCGGGCCCGTCGCCCACGCCGTACTGCACCACGCCACCGCCCCCGTCGCGGTGGTCCCGCACGACTGACGTCCGGCACGACCGATCACCCGGCACGACCCACCATCAGACACGACTTACCATCCGAGGAGAGACCCTCATGAAAGCGGCAGTTCGGCAGGATCCGGTCGAGGTCTTCGAACTGCACGCGGCGGGCCGCACCCGGGCCGTCCGCGAGTCCCGGCCCCTCGTCTCCGTCGACGAGTCGATCGACGCGGTGCCGCGCGGCCAGGACAAGGCCCGGATCGTCTTCGACTTCGGTGAAGACTTCGGTGAAGGACGGTGAGGACGGTGGAACTGCCACTGGTCGTGGGCGTCGACGACTCGGAGCCCAGCCTGCGCGCCGTGGACTGGGCGACGGACGAGGCCGCGCTGCGCGGCGTACCGCTGCGCCTGGTGTACGCCTCGCTGTGGGAGCGCTACGAGGGCGCCGCGCAGGGCCTCGACAGGTCCCCGGAGCAGGTGATGGCGGACAACGTCGTGGAGGCCGCCGCACAGCGCGCCCACCGGCGGGCCCCCGAGGCGAAGGTCACCACCGACATCCTGCCGGACGACGCGGTGAGCGTGCTGCTGAACGAGGCGCACACCGCTGCCGCGCTGGTCGTCGGGTCGCGCGGCCGCAGCGGCCTCGCCGAACTGCTGCTCGGCTCGGTCAGCCTCACGGTCGCCGGCCGAGCCGCCTGCCCGGTGATCGTGCTGCGCGGCAACCAGGACAACCAGGCAAGGGCGGGGACGCACCGGCGCGTGATCCTCGGAGTCGGGGAGGGGCCGCACGACACGGCGGCCACACGCTTCGCCTTCGAGGAGGCCGAGGTGCGCGGGGCCGCACTGGACGCCCTACGGGCCTGGCGCTGTCCGGCGTACGAGAGCACCGACGACCCCCTGCTCGAGGGCGAACCGGCCCGTTTGCACGAGCAGCGGGCCGCGGAGATCCTGGAGTCGGCGCTGAGCGAGGCCGCGGCCGAGCACCCGACCATCGAACTGCGCCGCAGGACCGCCGAGGGCAGCGTCCGCCGGGTCCTGCTGGACGCCTCGGACGACGCCGACCTGCTGGTCGTCGGAGTCCGCCGCCACCACCACCACGGACTCGCCGGACTCCAGCTCGGCCGGGTCGCCCACACGCTCCTGCACCACTCCGCCTGCCCGGTCGCCGTCGTACCGCAACGGGGGTGAGCGGCTCAGAGGGTCGCCGCGTGGTCGGGGACGTACGTCTGCAGATCGCGCGGCGGGCGCACATAGCCCGTCGACGGCGGCCGGGGCGGCAGTTCGAGAACCGGTGGCTTCACCTCGTGGTACGGAACGGAGCCGAGCAGGTGGGCGATCATGTTCAGGCGGGCCCGGCGCTTGTCGTCGCTCTCCACGACGTACCACGGAGCCTCCGACACGTCCGTGTGCACCAGCATCTCGTCCTTGGCCCGGGAGTACGCCTCCCAGCGGGTGATCGACTCCAGGTCCATCGGGGACAGCTTCCAGCGCCGCGTCGGGTCCTTCAGCCGGCGCCGGAACCGCTTCTGCTGCTCCGCGTCGCTCACCGAGAACCAGTACTTGCGCAGCAGGATCCCCTCCTCGACCAGCATCCGTTCGAAGATCGGGCACTGACGCAGGAAGAGCTGGTGCTCCTCCTTCGTACAGAAGCCCATGACGTGCTCGACGCCGGCGCGGTTGTACCAGCTCCGGTCGAACAGGACGATCTCACCGGCGGCGGGCAGATGCTCGACATACCGCTGGAAGTACCACTGGGTGCGCTGGCGCTCGGTGGGCTTGGGCAGCGCCACGGTCCGTGCGACGCGCGGATTGAGGAGCTCCGACACCCGCTTGATCGTGCCGCCCTTGCCCGCCGCGTCCCGGCCCTCGAAGACCACCACGAGCCGGGCGCCCTCGGTGCGCACCCACTCCTGAAGCTTGACCAGCTCCGTCTGCAGGCGCAGCAGCTCCCGCTCGTACGCCTCAACCGGCACCTTCGCCGTCTTCTCGCCGGCCATGCCGCCTCCTCCGCTCGATCACGCACACCGATGCCACGCCCCGCGACACGCCCTGCGACACACCTCGTGACGCACCTCGATGACTTACGGAGTCACCATGCCCAAGGTCGAACCGCCCAAGGTCGAACACCAGGACAGCACCGTACTGACCGACGACGAACTGCGCACCCTGGACGCCCACTGGCGGGCCGCCAACTACCTTGCCGTGGGCCAGATCTACCTGCTCGCCAACCCGCTGCTGACCGAGCCCCTGACCCCCGCGCACATCAAGCCGCGGCTGCTCGGCCACTGGGGCACCTCACCCGGCCTCAACCTGGTGTACACGCACCTCAACCGGGTGATCAAGGCCCGTGCTCTGGACGCGCTGTGCGTGTGGGGCCCGGGTCACGGCGGGCCCGCGGTCCTCGCCAACTCCTGGCTGGAGGGGACCTACAGCGAGACGTACCCGAGCGTCTCGCGGGACGCGGCGGGCATGGAGAGGCTGTTCAGGCAGTTCTCGTTCCCCGGCGGGGTGCCCAGCCATGTCGCGCCCGAGACACCGGGCTCGATCCACGAGGGCGGTGAGCTCGGCTACTCGCTGGCGCACGCCTACGGGGCCGCCTTCGACAACCCGGACCTGCTGGTCACCTGCGTGATCGGCGACGGCGAGGCGGAGACCGGGCCGCTGGCCGCGTCCTGGCACTCCAACAAGTTCCTCGACCCGGTCCACGACGGCGCCGTGCTGCCGATCCTGCACCTCAACGGCTACAAGATCGCCAACCCGACCGTCCTGTCCCGGCTCCCGGAGACCGAACTCGACGAGCTGCTGCGCGGCTACGGCCACGACCCGATCCACGTCACCGGCGACGACCCGCACCAGGTCCACCACGCGATGGCGGACGCCTTCGACCAGGCCCTGGACCGCATCGCGCTGATGCAGCGCACCGCCCGCGAGGACGGTGTGACGGAGCGGGTGCGCTGGCCCATGATCGTGCTGCGCACCCCGAAGGGCTGGACGGGACCGGCGCAGGTCGACGGCGTGCCCGTCGAGGGCACCTGGCGCGCCCATCAGGTACCGCTGGCCGGGGTCCGCGAAAACCCGGAACACCTGAGGCAGTTGGAGACCTGGCTGCGCTCGTACCGTCCCGAGGAACTCTTCGACACCGAGGGACGCCCCGTCGCCGACGTCCTCGCCTGCGTGCCTGATGGCTCGAAGCGCCTCGGCGCCACCCCGCACGCCAACGGCGGTCTGCTCGTCCGCGATCTGCCGATCCCCTCCCTCGACCGCTTCGCCGTCCCCGTCGACAAGCCGGGCGCCACCCTGCATGAGCCCACCCGGGTCCTCGGCGGCCTCCTGGAACAGGTCATGAAGGACACCTCCCACCGCCGCGACTTCCGGCTGGTGGGCCCCGACGAGACCGCCTCCAACCGGCTGGGAGCCGTCCTCGGCGCCAGCGGCAAGGCGTGGCAGGCCCAGATCCTCCAGGTGGACGAGCACCTGGACCGGCACGGCCGGGTGATGGAGATCCTCTCCGAACACCTCTGCCAGGGCTGGCTGGAGGGCTACACACTGACCGGCCGGCACGGGCTGTTCTCCTGCTACGAGGCGTTCGTGCACATCGTCGACTCGATGGTCAACCAGCACATCAAGTGGCTCAAGACGTCGAGGGAGTTGACGTGGCGTGCCCCGATCGCCTCCCTCAACTACCTGCTCACCTCGCACGTCTGGCGCCAGGACCACAACGGCTTCTCGCACCAGGACCCCGGCTTCGTCGACCACGTCCTCAACAAGAGCCCCGAGGTCGTACGGGTCTATCTGCCGCCGGACGCCAACACCCTGCTGTCGGTGGCGGACCACGTCCTGCGCAGCCGCGACTACGTCAACGTCGTCGTGGCGGGCAAGCAGCCCTGCTTCGACTGGCTCTCCATGGACCAGGCCCGCGCCCACTGCGCCCGCGGCGCCGGGATCTGGGAGTGGGCGGGCTCGGCGAACGGGGACCGCGAACCGGACGTCGTCCTCGCCTGCGCGGGTGACGTCCCCACCCAGGAGATCCTGGCCGCCTCCGACCTGCTCCGACGCCATCTGCCCGAGCTGGCCGTGCGCGTCGTCAACGTCGTCGACATGACCCGGCTGCTGCCGCGCGAGGAACACCCGCACGGAATGGGCGACTTCGAGTACGACGGGCTGTTCACCACCGACAAGCCGGTGATCTTCGCCTACCACGGTTACCCCTGGCTGATCCACCGGCTCGCCTACGGCCGCAGCGGCCACGCCAACCTGCATGTACGCGGCTACAAGGAGATGGGTACCACCACGACCCCGTTCGACATGGTCGTCCGCAACGACCTGGACCGGTATCGCCTCGTCATGGACGTGATCGACCGCGTCCCCGGCCTCGACGTCCGCGCCGCCGCCGTCCGCCAGCAGATGGCGGACGCCCGCACCCGCCACCACGCCTGGATCCGCGACCACGGCACCGACCTGCCCGAGGTCGCCGACTGGACCTGGACCGGATGATCATCCACTCCCGAAGAGGAGGAGGAATGAAGGAACACGACTGGTCCTGGACGTACGAGGGTTACGAACCCGCGCAGGAGCGGCTGCGCGAAGCGCTGTGCACCCTCGGGAACGGCTACTTCGCCACCCGGGGCGCGGCTCCCGAGTGCGCGGCGGACTCCGTCCACTACCCGGGCACGTACGCGGCTGGCTGTTACAACAGGCTCACCTCGGAGGTGGCCGGACGCCGGGTCGAGAACGAGGACATGGTCAACCTCCCCAACTGGCTGCCGCTCAGGCTCCGTACCGCCTCCGGGACCTGGCTCACGCCCGACACCCACAAGCCTCTCGACCACCGCCAGAACCTGGACCTGCGCGCGGGCGTCCTGGAACGTACCCTGCGGTACGAGGCTGAGGAGGGCCGTTGCCTCGCCGTACGGCAGGTGCGGCTTGTTCACATGGCCGACCCTCATCTCGCCGCGCTGCGCACGGAGTTGACGGCTCAAGGCTGGTCCGGGGAGGTCGAGATCGAGACCGCGCTCGACGGGACGGTCGCCAACACCGGAGTGGAGCGTTACCGTTCCCTCGCCTCCCGGCACCTCGCGGACGTCCGCACCGGCACCGCGGCACCGGACACGGTCTGGCTGGAGTGCCGGACGAGCGCCTCCGACATCAGGATCGGCCTGGCGGCCCGCACGGCCGCCGACGTGCCCGCCCGGACCGTGGACGCACCCGAGGACGGGCGGGCGGCGCAGCTCCTGCGGCTCTCCCTGACCGACGGCCGGACGGTCACGGTCGACAAGACCGTCGCCCTGCACACCTCCCACGACGCGGCCATCAAGGACCCCGCGCACGCCGCCCTGGACCGGGTCGGCCGCGCCCCGGACTTCGCGACCCTGCTGGACTCCCACCGCACGGCCTGGCAACAGCTGTGGAACAACGCCGAGTTGGACGTGCCTGACAGTGCGGGCCCGGTGCTGCGGCTGCACCTGTTCCACCTGCTCCAGACGCTCTCCCCGCACACCGCGGAGCTGGACGTCGGTGTCCCGGCGCGCGGTCTGCACGGGGAGGCCTACCGCGGGCACGTCTTCTGGGACGAGCTGTTCGTCCTGCCGTACCTCAACCTGCACTTCCCAGAGGTCTCCCGCGCCCTGCTCACCTACCGCCACCGCCGTCTCGAGCAGGCCTGCCGGGCCGCACTCGACGCCGGGCACGCCGGTGCGATGTATCCGTGGCAGAGCGGCAGCGACGGCAGGGAGGAGACCCAGCAACTGCACCTCAATCCGCGCTCCGGGCGCTGGCTGCCCGATCACTCGCGGCTCCAGCACCACGTCGGTTCGGCGATCGCGTACAACGTGTGGCAGTACTGCGAGGCGAGCGGCGACACCGAGTTCCTGCACACCAAAGGCGTCGAGATGCTCGTACAGATCGCCCGCTTCTGGGCCGGTCTCGCGGCGTACGACGGGACGCTCGGCCGGTACCGGATCCGCGGCGTCATGGGCCCCGACGAGTACCACGACGCCTACCCCGGCGCCGAGCGGCCCGGACTCGACGACAACGCGTACACGAACGTCACCGCGGCCTGGGTGCTCGCCCGCACCCTCGACGTCCTGTACGACCTGCCCGACCTGCCGCGCCGCGACCTCTGCGAGCGCACCGGCCTCGACGCGGCCGAACTCGACGGCTGGCAGGAGGTCTCCCGGAAGCTGTACGTGCCCTTTCACGCCGGGGTGATCAGCCAGTTCGAGGGCTATCACGCACTGGAGGAGCTGGACTGGGACGGTTACCGGGCACGGTACGGTGACATCCGGCGGCTCGACCGGATCCTGGAGGCCGAGGGCGACAGCGTCAACCGCTACCAGGCCTCCAAACAGGCGGACGTCCTGATGCTGGGCTACCTCTTCTCGCCCGCCGAGCTCGGCGGCCTCTTCCGCAGACTCGGGCACGAGGTGGACGACACGCTGTGGCGGCGCACCGTCGACCACTACCTGAGCCGCACGAGTCACGGCTCGACACTGAGCAGCCTGGTGCACGGGTGGGTGCTGGCCCGGGCGCGGCGCGCCGACGCGTGGACGTTCGTGCACGAGGCCCTGGCCGGGGACATCGCCGATCTGCAGGGCGGCACCACGGGGGAGGGCATCCACCTCGGCGCCATGGCCGGCACCCTCGATCTCGTCCAGCGCTGTCTGACCGGTCTGGAGACCCGGGGCGGCGCGCTGCGGCTCGATCCGGTGCCGCTTCCGGAGTTGTCCGAGTACGGCTTCGCCATCCGCTACCGCGGCCATCGTGGGGTACGACTGCGCCTGACGGCGGACCGGTTGACGATGACCGTGCCCCCGTCCGACCAGGACCCGATCGACGTCGCCCTCGCGGACCGCACCGTGTCCTTGGCGCCCGGGGAATCCTGCGCCCTCACCCTGCCGGACCGGTGACCGGACGGTCCCGCGGACGACGTCACCGTGTTCAGCGCCGACGAGCTCGACCGATGGCCTGAACCACGTTCAGGACTCCCCTGGTCGGGTGGTGTGCGGCGCTGCCGGGGCATCCCAGGCAGTACCGTGAGGGCAGGCGAACTGGTGCGCGGCCTTGTCCGCTTGATGGGCCGGAGGAAGCGATGGGCGCGGACACACCCGCGGTACCCGAGCAGCATCTGCCCAGGCTTCGGCTCGACGAACTGCTCGGCGAGCTCCAGGTGCGCATCGACGCCGTCCGTGGCACTCGGGACCGCCTGCACAGCCTGCTGGAGGCCGTCCTGTCGGTCGGACGGGAGCTGGACCTGCCGCAGGTGCTGCGCAGCATCGTCGAGGCCGCCGTCGTCCTGGTGGACGCCGAGTACGGGGCCCTGGGCGTGATCGGCGGCGACCAGAAGCTGTCCGCGTTCATCACCGTCGGCATCGACGAGGAGCTACGGTCCGAGATCGGGGCGCTGCCCAGCGGACACGGGCTCCTGGGCGAGCTGATCCGGCATCCGGCGCCCCTGAGGCTGCCGGAGCTCTCCGAGCACCCCGAGTCGTACGGCTTTCCCGCCCACCACCCGCCGATGCACTCCTTCCTCGGCGTACCCATCCGGGTGCGCGACGAGGTGTTCGGAAACCTGTATCTGACCCAGAAGCGCAGCGAGAGAGAGTTCGACGCGGAGGACGAGTCCGTCCTGTCGACGCTGGCCGTGGCCGCCGGGGTCGCCATCGAGAACGCGCGACTCTACGAGGAGACCAGGCTCCGCGAACGCTGGCAGCGGGCCAGCGGGAAGGTCACCAGCGTCCTGCTCACCGGCGCGCCGGGGGCGGAGGTGCTGGAGCTGATCGTCGACGAGGCCCGGAAGATCGTCTCCGCGGACATGGGAATGATCGCGGAGAGCGTGCCGGGCGAGGAGGCGCTGCGGCCCGCGCTGGCCGTCGGGCTCGGCGCGGAGGAGCGCCGCGGCCTGGTGATGTCGGCCAGAGGAGGCTTTGTCGGAGCCGCGCTGAGCTCCGCGGAGCCGGTGGTCAGCGCCGACATCGAACACGACCCCCGCGCAGGAGAGGGCGTGGCCCAGTGGGCCGGGCTCGGACCCGTCGTAGCGGTGCCGCTCGGCATCAGCGGGAAGGCCCGGGGTGTGCTGCTGCTCGGGCGGGTCCAGGGCGGTACACCCTTCGGCGATGTGGACACGGGACCGCTGCTCGGGTTCGCCGACCAGGCCGCACTGGCGCTGGAGCTTGCCGAGCGACGGCGGGACGCGGAACAGATCGCGCTGCTCAAGGACCGCGACCGCATCGCCCGGGACCTGCACGACCTCGCCATTCAGCGGCTCTTCGCGGCCGGCATGACACTGCAGAGCGCCCAGCGCTTCATGGAACACGCCGAGGGCATGGAGCGCCTGACGCGGACCGTCGACGACCTCGACGACACCATCAAGATCATCCGGTCCACGATCTTCGGCCTGCGGACGCACGACGGAGGCGGCAGGGAGCGCAGCGGCCTCCGTGCCCGGGTCTCCGAGGCGGTCACGTCCTCGACCACGTCGTTCGGGTTCCCGCCCGCGCTGCGGATCGAGGGGCTCGTCGAGACCGATGTCCCCGCCGAGATCGCCGACCACGCCGTCGCGGTGCTCAGCGAGGCGCTGAGCAACGCGGCCCGGCACTCCGGAGCGCACGCCGTGGACGTCCGACTCCAGTGCGCCGCGGGCGAGTTGACGCTCACGGTGACGGACGACGGCTGCGGGATGTCCGGTGACGTCCAGCGCAGCGGGCTGAAGAACATGGAGGAGCGGGCCGTCTCCCTCGGCGGTGCGTTGACCCTCGGCGAACGGCCCGAGGGCGGGGGTACGCGGCTGGTGTGGCGGGTACCGGTGGGCGCGTCGCGTGGTTCCACGCGCCCCTGAAGGGCCCCCGGAAGCAACGGGGCAACGGTCAGCGGGTCTGGTGGTCGGCGGTGTCGGGGTGTTCGAGCTGGCTGGCCAGCACCGCCGCCTGGACCCTGCGCTGGACGCCGAGCTTGGCCAGCAGCCGCGAGATGTGGTTCTTCACCGTCTTCTCGGACAGATAGAGCTTCCTGCCGATCTCACGGTTGGTGAGCCCGTCCCCGATGAGCGCGAGGATGTCGCGCTCACGGGGCGAGAGACTGGCGAGCTCGGGAGCGAGTGCCGGGGCCTCGGTGGGGTCCGCGCGCAGGGACCGCATCAACCGGGCCGTCGTCGTGGGGTCCAGCATCGACTGACCGGAGGCCACCGTGCGGACCGCCGCGACCAGGTCGGAGCCCTTGATCTGCTTGAGCACATAACCGGAAGCTCCTGCCATGATCGCGTCGAGCAGGGCCTCCTCGTCGTCGAAGGACGTCAGCATCAGACAGGCCAGTTCCGGCATCTGGCTGCGCAGCTCCCGGCAGACGCTGATCCCGTCGCCGTCCGGCAGCCGTACGTCCAGGACGGCCACGTGCGGTCGCAGCGCCGGGCCGCGCACCAGCGCGTGCTCGACGCTGCCCGCGTCGCCGACCACCGAGATGTCCGGCTCGGCGTCCAGGAGATCGGTCAGACCGCGGCGCACCACCTCATGGTCGTCCAGCAGGAAGACCCGGATGGGGTTCTGTTCCGTGAAGGTGCGCGCCTCGGCCATGACGACCCCTTGTTCGGTTTCAGCGGCGGACTGTGGACCACGAGCTCGCTTTGACGACGATCATCACCTTCCGGGGCCGACCGCACCAGGGCCGACCGGCCCCACTTGGGCGCGGTCTTCGTATCCGCCCCCGCTCGCTGCTCCGGTCCGCGGGTCGAGCCCCTGAGCTCGAACTCCACGTCCGCCCCTCGGTGGATCGGCGACGTGGTCAGCGAAGACTTCCGCTGCCGTAGGGCGCGTACATGTCCAACAGCCGGGTCCTGGCCGACCGCAGACGGTGGGCGACCGTGTCTCCCACCCACTGGCTCACGGCCATTCCCAGCGCCGGATCGGCCTGGCACATGGCGCGGACGACTTCGGCGTCGAACTCGTACGCGCGCACCGGGCTCATGGCTTCGGCGCCCAGGTGCCAGGTGTGCGGTCCGAACAGCCAGGACCAGCCGACGAGTTCACTGTGCCCGAGGGTCTCGATGACGGCCGCGCGGCGGCCGGGCACGCGCATGTCGAGGGCCACCGTGCCGGTACGGATGATCCAGAACCGGTCCGCTCGCCGGCCCTCCTCGATCAGGCGGGTTCCCTGGGGGAACGACACCTCCCGGGCGATGTGCATCAGCCGTTCGCCGTGCTCGGCGGGCAGGACCCGCAGCATGCTGGAAGCGGTGGAAGCGTTCATGATCGTGTCCTCTTCCTCGAGCTCCTCTTCCAGGAGCGCGACCCCTGCCGTCTCCAATCTCTTCTCCGGGCCCCGCTTCCGCCATGGGCCGAAGGGCCCCCGGAAGGGCCTGCCCGGCCCCTGCACCCGAGCTCGGCCCGGTATCAGGATCGAGAGGGAGTGGAGGAATCCACCGGCATGCGCGCAGGAGGTGCGGACCATGCTTCGACACGTCGCCGCGGGGATCGACGGTTCTCCCGAAGGCCTGGCCGCCGCGCACTGGGCGGCCAGGGAAGCCGTGCGCCGAGGTACGGCGCTGCGCCTGGTGCATGCCTGGGACTGGCAGCCGCGGCCGGCTCCGACCGTGCCCGCGGACATGTCGCAGCGGTCCTGGGCCGAGGACATGCTGACCCAGGCATCGGACAGCGTGCGCGCCGCGCACAGCGGCCTGCGGGTCATCACCCACTCGGCCGCCGACGCACCGGTCGGGGCCCTGCTCGCGGCGGCCGAAGAGGCCGATCTGCTGGTCCTCGGCTCCCGTGGGATCAGCGGCGTCGCGGGGTTCCTGACCGGGTCGGTGTCACAACGAGTGGTCGCCAGGTCACCGCGCCCCGTGGTGCTGGTGCGGGCGGGGGAGTGCACCGCCGACGAGCACTTCTCGGCGGTGGACGGAATCTCCCCCGAGGAGATACCCGAGACCCCGTACCGCGATGTCGTGGTCGGCCTCGACACGGACCGGCCCTGCGACGAACTCATCGGGTTCGCCTTCGACGCCGCCCGACGCCGTGCCGCCCCGCTCCGCGTGGTCCATGCCTTCAGCGCGCCGCCCGCCTACGCGGCGGTGGACAGGCTCGGCCCGGTGAACGGCCCCGCGCTGCTCGCCGAGCACGAGCGCGCCGTGACCGCGGCGCTGCGCCCCTGGTCCGAGAAGTTCCCCGAGGTCGCCGTGACCGAGACCGTCGCCGAAGGCCGTGCGGCCGGCGAGCTGATCCACGCCTCGGCCGGCGCGGCCCTCCTCGTGGTGGGCCGACGGGTGCGGGAGACCGGGCTCGGCACCCACCTCGGCTCCGTCGCACACGCCGTACTGCACCACGCGCCCTGCCCCGTCGCGGTCGTCCCGCATGTCTGAACCGCCTCGGAGGATGTGAGCGACGACCAGATACGTGTACGACTCCGAGGGCGGCCCCCGCGCGGTCGTTGTGCCTCACGTGGTCTTGCGCCGCCACTGCGGTCCGACCTGGTCCCACTCACGCCCCCACTGGTCGTAGCGCCGCTGGTCGAGCCGCCACTGCGTGAGGCGCCCGGCGGCGAAGGCCAGGCCGCCGAAGGCGACCGCGGCCGCGGTACCGAGACAGGCCGCCTCGGCGGCCGCCGCGGACGCGGTCGGCGGCTGCGTGGTGGGCTGCTCCTTGCTGTTCAGCCAGACGACGACCTTCGAGCCGGCCCGGTGGCCGTAGTCCACCAGGGCCCGGCCGGTATGGGTCGAGCCGTCCGTCGCCGTCCAACGGACCGTCGCCCGGACGCGGTCGTAGGGCGTCCCCGCCTCGATGCCCACCCCCGACGTCGGCGCGGTGGTCGCCACAACGACCGCCCGGACCGCGTGCCGCTCGTGCCGAAGCCGCGCGAAGGACGCGTCGGCGGCATGGGCCGTCAACAGGCCGGTCAGGGTGCCGCCGATCGCGATGACCAGCCAGACGACCAGCACGATCCAGGCCTCGACGACGTCGTCGTGCCGTCGCAGGGGGTTGCTCCGCCACCGCCAGAGCAGCTGCCTCACACGCTTGGTCCCGCGCATCCGACCGCACCTCCTCCTCATCGTCGTCCTGGACTGGACGGTGCCGCCGGGAAACGCGCGGCGGCAGGGGCCGACCAGACGGCATCACGGCCCCGCCCGGTCCCGCAATGGGGACCGATCGGCCCAAGCGGGCGACAGTCGTCGCGCTCAGGCTGGACATACAAGGCCAACCCGTGCGTGAGGAGGCCGCGCAGCGGCGTCCCACCGCCCTCGGAGCCGTTGAGGCCGACGAGGAGGGGTGGTGGCGCGGATGGGGGCGCTCGCAGACCGTCGTCCCCCGCCACCGGTGTCCGCCAGGCCCAGAAAGGGGTCGTCATGAAAGCACTCGTGTTCCACGGTTCCGGAGAGTCCGCGTGGGAGGACGTCGCGGACCCCGGTATCCAGGATGCCACCGACGCGATCGTCCGCGTCGACGCCGTCACGATCTGCGGAACCGACCTGCACATCCTCAAGGGCGACGTACCGGAGGTGCGCCCCGGAACGGTGCTCGGACACGAGGCCGTCGGGGAGGTCGTCGAAGCGGGCGGTGACGTCCGCTCGGTCCGCCCCGGTGATCGTGTCCTGGTCTCGTGCATCACGGCGTGCGGCCGCTGCCGCTACTGCCGGGAAGGCACGTACGGGCAGTGCCGCGGGGGCGGGGGCTGGATCCTCGGCCATTTGATCAACGGCACACAGGCCGAGTACGTCCGCGTCCCGTATGCCGATCTGTCGACGTATCCGCTGCCCGGGGCGGTGGACAGCAAGGACGCCGTGCTGTTGGCCGACGTCTTCCCCACGGCCTATGAGGTGGGCGTGCTGAACGGGCGGGTACTGCCCGCGGACACCGTCGTCGTGGTCGGAGCGGGGCCCATCGGGCTCGCCGCGATCGCCACGGCACGGCTCTACACCCCTCAGAGGATCATCGCCGTGGATCCGGCCCCGGCCAGGCTCGATGCCGCCAAGCGCTTCGGCGCCGACGCGGTGGCCTCGGCGGGGGAGGAGGCGGAGCAGTTGGTCGCCGACCTCACCGAGGGGCTGGGGGCCGACGTGGCCATCGAGGCGGTGGGGGTGCCGGCGAGCTTCGAGGCGTGTACGCGCATGGTGCGGCCCGGCGGACACGTGGCCAACGTCGGCGTGCACGGCAAGCCCGCGACACTCCGGCTCGAAGACCTGTGGACCAAGAACGTGACGATCACCACCGGCCTGGTCGACACGTACTCCACGCCCACCCTGCTGCGCATGATGGCCGCCGGGCAGCTCCCCACGTCCTACCTGGTCACCCACATCTTCCCGCTGGACGCGATGGAGGAGGCGTACGAGATCTTCGCGCGGGCCGCGGACACCGGCGCGCTCAAGGTCGTCCTGGGCGAGCCGCAGCACGACGCCCTGACGGTCAGGACGCCTTGAACGGGAGGAAGTGAACGGCCATGTGCGAACAGACACCGCCGAACGCCGCGCCCACCGCCGCGGACAGCGCACGGGGCGACATCGGGCGTCGGATCGCTCAGCGACGCGAGGAAATGGGACTGACCCGGGAGGAGACGGCTTCCCGGGCGGGCACTGCTCCGGGCTACGTCCGCTACCTGGAGGAGCAGTCCACCGCGATGCCCGGGACCGCCGTCCTCATCCGGCTCGCGGACGTGTTGGGCACGAGCGTGGCGGCCCTGCGCGGAGGCGACGCCGATCTGCCGGCCGGCATCGGCCGGGCCGCCGGCCACCCCGAGCTGGTCGAACTGGGTGCCGAGGAGTGCCGTACCCGGCTCTCCAGGCACGGCGTCGGCAGGATCGCGATGGACACCCCCGACGGACCGACCATCGTCCCCCTGAACTACACCGTGATCGACGGTGCGGTCCTGTTCAGGACGGCACCTGACGCCGTGCCCGCCACAGCCGTCGGGGCGCACGTCGCCTTCGAGGTCGACCACATCGACGAGGCACTCAGCCAAGGGTGGAGCGTGCTCATCCGTGGCTTCGCCCGGGCCGTGACGGACCCCGACGCCGTACGGCGGCTGACGGAGCTCGCGTACAGCGGTCCATGGGCGGGTGGCGAGCGCGACGTATGGGTGCGCCTCGAGCCCGCCGAGATCACCGGGCGCCGGATCGCGGTGCGGTGACCTGATGGGCCGGTCGCGGGCACCGAAGGGCGGCCGCTCCCAGGCCGCCCCGGACCGAAAGGCGCCACCACCCCCGTGAAAGTCGAACCCGGTGATGAATCCCAACGACGGCTTCCGTGAACTCGACCGCCAGGAGTGCCTGCGTCTGCTGGAGCGGACACCGATCGGCCGCGTCGTCCACACGCGCCATGCCCTGCCCGCCGTCCTGCCGGTCAACTTCTGCCTGGACATCGACTCCGCGGTACTGATGCGTACGTCCGCCGACTCGGAACTGGCCGCCGCGGTCGACGGCGTGGTGATCGCCTTCGAGGCGGACGAGGTGGATGCGGCGGCGCACTCCGGCTGGAGTGTCGTGGTCACCGGCCGCGCGGCGGTGGTGACCGATCCCGTCGAGCACGGCCGGCTGACCCGGACCGGACCGCGCTCATGGGTGGCATCGCCCAAGGAGGTCTTCATCCGCATCGAGCCCGAGTTGGTGACCGGCCGCCAACTCGTCGGAGGGCACACGGTCTACGGCGTCGACCTCTCCTCCTGAGCGGCTCCGCCGCCCGCACCGGTGCGCCGGACATCACTTGAGGCCGATGTGGGCACCGGGTCCGAGGGGTAGATCGAATCCGTAGAAGATCCCCAGGATCGCCAACCACACCACCAGGAACGGCACGACGAAGATGGCGAGCCGGGAGATGAGCGTGCCGAGCCTGGCCTCCGGCTCGTACTGGCGCAGCATCGCCAGGATGAGGAAGAGATAGGGGTTCATCGGTGTGATGGCGCCCGTCGCGGAGTCGCCGATGCGGAAGGCGGCCTGGCTGAGGGCGGGGCTCATGCCCATCAGCATGAACGCCGGGATGAACACGGGCCCGACCAGGGACCACAGGGCCGAGCCGGAGACGACGAAGAGGTTGAGGCAGGACGCCAGCAGGACGAAGGCGAGGATCGCCCAGAAGCCGGTCACGCCGACGGAGTCGAAGAGCGCGGCGGCCTTCACGGCCAGCAGCACTCCGAGGTTCGACCAGTTGAAGAGCGCGATGACCTGGGCGGCGACGAACATCATCACGATGTAGCCGGACATGTTCTTCACCGAGTCGGTCACGGCCGTGACCACGTCCTCGGTGCCGGTGAGCGTCTTGACCGTGAACCCGTAGGTCAGTCCCGCCAGCAGGAACGCGCCGAACAGGACCGGGACGACGCCGCTGAGCAGCGGTGAGGGCACGAACGCCCCGCCCTCACCGCGCAGCGGCGCGCCCGGCGGCAGCCACAGGGCGAGGACCGCACCCAGATACAGAACGACGACGATGCCGGTGGCCAGCAGTCCCCGGCGCTGTACCGGGGTGAGGGCGAGTTCCTCCTGCCGGTCCTCTCCCACGACCGGCTGGTCCGTGTCCTGGTAGGGGCTGAGACGCGGTTCCAGGACGCGGCTGATGAGGAATCCGCCGAGGAGGGCGAGCACGATGCTGGTCGAGGCGGTGAAGAAGTAGTTGATGAGCAGATGGATGTGGAGCCCCTGGGCGGCCGGGAGTACCGAGGCGGCCTGCTGGGTGATGCCGACGTAGAGGGCGTCGAGCGAGCCGACGGTGAATCCGGCGGCGTAGCCCGCGGTGACGCACGCGAAGGCGCCGATGAGACCGGCGACGGGATGGCGTCCGGCGCTCTTGAACACCAGGGCCGCCAAGGGCGGCAGGACGATGGCGCCCACGTCGCTCATCATGTGCGCCTGGCTGGCGATGAGCGCCACCGCGTACGGGAGCACGGCACGCGGCACCCGGGCGAGGGTGGCCCGCATCGCGGTCTCCAGCAGGCCGGTCTTCTCCGCGAGTCCGACCACCATGATCAGGACCAGCACGGCACCGATCGGCGGGAACGTCGCGAAGTTGGGGATCAGGTTCTCCACCAGCCAGCGCAGCCCCTCACCGGTGAACAGCCCGGTGACCGGCTTGGTGTCATGGGTGCCGGGGACGGCGACGGAGACGTCGCCGAGGGCGAGGGCGGTGGAGACCAGGCCCAGGAGGACGAAGAGCCCGGCGAACAGGACGATCGGGTTGGGCAGGGCGTTGCCCGCCCGCTCGATCAGGGAGAGCATCCGGTCGAGGCCGGCGGGCCGCTCGGCGTCCGGGGACTTGCTGTCCGGGGTGGGGAGGCCGGTCACTGCGGACATCAGAGCCGCCTTCCTGTCGGAGCCGCCCGCAGCAGGTCCTTGCGGACGATGCCGTCCTGGATGACGCAGACGACGTTGGCGGGATCACCGAGGATGACGATGTCCTTGAGCGGATCGCCGTCGCAGACGATGAGGTCCGCGGTGCGGCCTGCGGTGAGCGTGCCGAACCGGTCGGCGACGCCGAGGAGTTCGGCGGAGGTGCGGGTGCCGGCGACGATGGCCGCCATGGGGTCCATGCCCAGATCCACCAAATAGCTCAGTTCCATCAGGTTCACGCCGTGCGGGCCGACGGCGGCGTCGGTGCCGAGCGCGATGCGGGCACCGTACTCGATGGCGCGGGCGATGTTCTCCTTGGTGATGCCGGACCAGCGGATCTTCTTCTGGTAGTGGTAGTCCGGCATCGTGGCCTTGTTGATGCCCGCGTACACGGTGGACAGCGTGGGCACGACGAAGACGCCGCGCTCGCCCGCCAGGTCCAGGGCCCGCTCGTCGATGCCGTAGCCGTGCTCGATGCTGGTGACACCTCCGCGGAGGGCGTTGAGGATCCCGGCGTTGCCCTGGGCGTGTGCGGCGACCGGCTTGCCGCCGTGGCGGCGCGCCTCGTCGACGACGGCACGGATCTCCTCCTCCAGCAGGCCCTCGTCGTCGGGCTGGTCGTAGGGGCTGCCCATGCCACCCGTGGCGCAGATCTTCACCACGTCGGCGCCCTCGCGCAGCACTCGGCGCACCGCGAGGCGGGCCTCGTCGGCGGTGTCCGCGATCTCCGACATGCCCGCGCTCAGGTCGGTGCCGTCCGGGAGGCGCACATCGGCGTGACCGCCGGTGTGGCTGATGACGCGGACGGCCGTGTGCAGCCGCGGACCTACGATCCGGCCGGTCTCGACGGCCGTGCGATAGCCCGCGGACAGACCGGCCAGGTCACGGGCGTGGGTGATCCCGGCGTCGAGGGTCTGCCGCATCCGGGTGGCCGTGTCCAGGGTGACCAGGACCGGGTCGAGCTCGGCACGGCGCCCGGGGTGCGCCCCGTGCGCGTAGGCGAGGTGCACGTGGCAGTCGAAGAAGCCGGGCAGTACGCTGCGGCCACCGGCGTCGACGGTCCGTACCGAGGCGGGGTCCTCCGGCACCTCCGGCGCCGTGGCGGCGGGTCCCGCGTAGACGATGGTTCCGTCGGGGTCGGCGACGACGACGGCGTTGTCCACGGGCGCTGCCCCCGTGCCGTCGATGAGCCGGGCGTTGTGGACACGCAGAGCGGTCCTGGTGATCTCTTGTGTTCGGGCATCCGTCATGGCGGGCGGAATCACTCCTCCGATATCAAGGACAGGCGAAGGGAGTGTGGAATGCGCAAGAAAACTCCGTGTGACGGTGCAGATTTCGGCTTCGAATCCCCTGGGACGCGCAGGAACGCGCCGCCCGGGGGAGTGCAGGAATTTGCCACGCCGGGACTGGACGAACTCGACCGCGCCGTCGTGCACGCGCTGCAGATTCGGCCCCGAGCCTCATGGACGCTGATCGGCGATGTGCTCGGCGTCGATCCGGTGACCGCCGCGCGGCGCTGGCAGCGGCTGACCGAGGCGGGACTTGCCTGGGTGACGGCCTACCCGCGGCTGTCCGACTCCCGGATCGTGGTGAGCGCGATCGTCGAGGTCGACACGGAGCCGGGCGCCGCGGAGCAGGTGGCCCAGGCTCTCGCGGCGGACGCGGCGGTGGTGAACGTCAAGCTCATGGCCGGCGGACGGGACCTGGTGGCCGCGGTCCAGGTCCGGGACCTGAACGAGCTGGCACGCCTCAACACCCTTCTGTTCCAGGGAACTCCCGGGGTACGGACCACCCGTACGCATGTGTCCACGGGCGTGTCCACCGAGGGCAGCCGGTGGCGACTGCGCAGTCTGGATGCCGCCCAGTGCGCGCGGATCGAGGCGGCCACGACCTTGGACACCCCGACCGTGGGGGCGGGGGAGACAGAGTGGGACGCCCTCGACGCGCGTCTGGTGGAACTCCTGAGCACCGACGGTCGTATGTCCCTGAGCAGGCTGGCGACCGTGGCCGACGCGGGCGTGACGACGGTGCGCCGCAGGCTCCAGTCGCTCCTGCTGTCAGGCGTGAGCCTGCGCTGCGACCTGGCCCGGCCGCTGTCCGGGTGGCCCCTGTCCGCGGTGTACTTCGCCTCCGTACCGGGTCGGTACCTGGAGGAGACGAGCCGGGTACTGGCCGGCGTACGGGTGGTCCGGTCGTGTGCGATCACGGCGGGGCCGAACAACCTGGTGATCGATGTCTGGCTGCGCGAACTGGCCGACGTGCATTCCTTTGAGGCCCATCTGTCACGGCAGTTGCCCCGTCTGACCATCGGCGACCGGTCGGTGGTGCTGCGCACGGTCAAGCACATGGGCCGACTGCTGGGCGAGGACGGCCACTGCGTCGGCGTGGTCCCGCTGCGTCTGCCCTAGGTCCTGTCGTCCGAACTGCCGGTCCTCGCGCACCACTGACCGGATCGTTCCGGTGTCGGCCTGGATCAGGCCTGCGGATCCGGTATCGGCCCAGGCCAGAATGGGGGACATGAACCGAGCGCTGATCGTGATCGATGTCCAGGAATCCTTCCGAGCCCGCCCGCTGTGGGAGCAGATCGCCAATCCGAAGATCGCGGAACCCGTCAACCGTCTGGTGCGACTCGCCCGCGCCAACGACGACATGGTCGTCTGGGTCCTCCACACCGAGCCCGGCAGTGGCGGGGTCTTCGACCCGGCCCAGGGGCACGTCCGACTGCTGGACGAACTGGAGCAGCCGCAGTCGGGTGAGCCGGTTCTGTACAAGACCTCCCACAACGCCTTCACCACCACCAATCTGCAACAACTGCTCACCGAGGCGGGCGTGCGCGAACTGACCGTCTGCGGCATCCGCACCGAGCAGTGCGTGGAAACCACGACCCGGGTGGGAAGCGACCTCGGATACCGCATGGTCTTCGTCACCGACGCCACCACCACCAATCCGATCGGCGACCTCGGCGCCGACGCGATCATCGAGCGTACGGAGGCCGTCCTGCGTGACCGGTTCGCCCGGATCTCCACGGTGGCCGAACGAGAGGCGGAGCTGGGAGCATCCGAGGCGTGAGCCATGTCGTCTTCGTCCTCGTGCCCGGCGTCCACCTGCTCGACCTCGCCGGACCGGCCCAGGTCTTCGGCACGGCGGGGGACTTCGGACAGCCCTACCGGCTGAGCTATGTCGCCGATCAGGAGCAGGTGCTCAGCGCCCAGGGCCTGCCGCTGGCCGCGCACACCCAGTGGCCGGAGCTGAGCGACGACGACCTTGTCGTGGTGCCGGGCTGGAGGGCGCCCACCCTGCGCGGCGGGCCGGAGCTGAGCCAGTCCACGCTCGAGCGGCTACGAGCCCACCACACCGTCGGGGGCACCGTCGCCAGCGTGTGCGCCGGGGCCGAGGCGCTCGGCCTGGCGGGGCTGCTGGACGGGCGCAGGTGCACCACGCACCATCACCTTCAGGACGAGCTGGCGGCCCGGCACCCCCGGGCGATCGTGGTGCGGGATGTGCTGTTCACCACCGACGACCGGGTGGTGACGTCGGCCGGTATCGCCAGCGGCATCGACCTGGCGCTGCACCTGCTGGCCGTCCGCCACGGCCCGGCACTCGCTGCCCAGGTGGCGCGGGACATGGTCGTCTACGCGCGCCGCAACGGCCACGAGCCACAGGCCAGCGCCATGTTGCGGCACCGGTCCCACCTGGACGACACCGTTCACCGCGCTCAGGACCTCATCGACGCGCGCTTCGCCGAACCGCTGCCGCTGGCCCATGTGGCCGCCAGCGTCGGCGTCAGTGAACGCACCCTGACCCGGATGTTCCACCGTGCTACAGGCGGCCTGACGCCGCTGCGCTACCAGCAGACCCTGAGACTGGAGCGCGCGGAGCACCTGATCGGTCACGGCACGACGGTGGAAACCGCGGCTCGTGAGGTGGGCTTCCAGGACGTTCGGATGCTGCGCCGGCTGCGTTCCCGAGCGCCTTCCGGGACGACGGGGTGAGCCTTCCCGGCAGTCATGTGATCCGTTCCACGGGTGGGTGGTTCACGGGCGGGCAAGAGGTGACCCAGCGGGCCGGGTCCCCGTCGGTGGAGTGGCGCAGACGGGGCGCGAGTTGAGCTTCCCAGCACGCGCTTCCCACGCGGCGTCATCGACCAGGGGTGAGCGGGACCGCTCCCGCTCGGTGAGGACGCTCATGACGAGGTGCCGTCGGCCGTCGCGTCGGCCGTCGGACCGGGATCGGATGCGGACGGTTTCGCGCGGACCACGGCTTGATCGCCCCGTGGTCCGAAGAGGTGCAGGATCTCCACGGCGCTCGTGTTCGCCGGACCGAACCAGTGCGGTTGCCTGGTGTCGAACTCGGCGACCTCGCCCGGGTGGAGTGTGCATTCCTGTTCCCCGAGGACGAGGCGCAGCTCGCCCGCGAGGACGTAGAGCCACTCGTAGCCGTCGTGGGTCACCAACGCCGGTTCGCGGGGAGCCAGTACCTGCTTGAACACCTGTACCCGACCCGGGTACTGCGTCAGGGGTACAAGAACGCTGCCGTGGCCTTTGCGCAGGGGCTTGAGGTGCACCCGAGGGTCACCGGTGGCCGGCGCGGCCACCAGTTGGTCGAGTGCGACCCGGTGCGTACGTGCGAGCGGGATGAGCAGTTCCAGGGTCGGGCGTCGTTTGCCCGACTCGAGACGCGACAGGGTACTCACCGACATTCCGGTCGTCGCCGCGAGCGCCTCCAGTGTGAGCCCGCGGTCCCGGCGCAGCGTGCGCAGCCGGGGGCCGATGCCGTCGATTATCTGTTCTAGTTCCGCGTCCATGGAGTCCAGTTTGCGGTCTTCGCAAATCTGGTGGGCGGCGGGTGTCCTCCGGCCCGAGCCTTGCCGGGCAGCCGCTTCCGGACGTGAGAGGTACACAGTGACCGCGACCACCCATCCCATCAAGCCACTTGACCCCGTTCAGCCCGTTCTGAGCGCACGCAGACGCTGGACGGTGCTGGCCGTCTGCTGTCTGAGCATGTTCCTGGTGGGCCTGGACACCACCATCGTCAATGTCGGACTGCCGGCGATCGGGCACGGTCTGGGTATCGGGACCCGCAGCCTCGAATGGACCGTCGACGCGTACACCCTGGTCCTGGCCAGTCTCCTGATCTCCTCCGGCGCGCTGGCGGACCGCTTCGGACGCCGGCGGGTGTTCCAGTTCGGACTGGTCGTGTTCGGTGCGGCCTCGCTGCTCTGCGCGATCGCCCCTTCGGCGGGTGTGCTGATCGCGGCCCGTGCCGTCCAGGGAGTCGGCGCCTCGATGCTCAGTCCCGTGGCTCTGGCGATCGTGGTGAACGCGATGCCCGACCCGAGGGAGCGCGCACAGGCGATCGGTGTCTGGGCGTCCGTCTTCGGGCTCAGCATGGCCGCCGGTCCCGTCACGGGCGGCGCTCTCATCGCGGGCTTCGGTTGGCGGTCGGTGTTCTGGATCAACGCACCGGTCATCGTGGCCGCCCTCGTGCTCACCGCGGTGTTCGTGCCGGAGTCCCGGGCACCGCGGGCGCAGCGGCTCGACCTCCCCGGCCAGGCCCTTCTGGTCGTGGTCATCGGCGTCTCGGTGGGCGTCCTCATCGAGGGACCGCGCATCGGCTGGACGTCGCTTCCGGCGCTGGCCGCCTACGCGAGCGCCGCCGTGGCCGCGATCGGATTCGCGTGGGTCGAGTCCCACCGGAGCGAGCCGCTGATGGATCTACGGCTCTACCGGCATCCGGTCTTCAGCAGCGCCGTCCTCGGCGCGGTGGCGGTCTTCGTCGCCCTCAACGTGACGTTCCTGCTCAATACCTTCTACCTGCAGCACGCTCGGGGGTGGACACCACTGGCCGCCGGGGTGGCGACCTTGCCCATGGCCTTCGGAGCGACCGTCTGCGCACCCCTGTCCGGCCGCCTGGTCGGTCGTGTCGGACCGCGGTTGCCGCTTGTCCTGGCGGGCGGCTTCATCACGGTGGGCGGACTCTGTCTGGTCGGGCTCGACCAGCACACGAACGTGCTCCTGCTCTTGGTGGCCTACTTGCTGATCGGCGTCGGGTTCGGTTTCGCCAACGCTCCGATCACCAACACCGCGGTGAGCGGACTGCCTGCCGGCCGTGCCGGCGTGGCCGGAGCGATCACGTCCACCGCACGCCAGCTCGGCTCCGCGCTCGGGACAGCCATCGCCGGGGGCCTGGTCGCGGGTACCGCGCCGGCGGGACTCGCGCACGCGTCCCGCCCGGGCTGGATCCTGGTCGCCACCTGCGGACTCTTCCTCCTCCTCGTGGCCCACGCGGCACGGCCGAAGAAGGACGAGGTGCGCCCCGCCTCTCCGCAACCGCGGCGAGCCGATATCTATGCTCGTGAAGTGAGAAAATGGCGGAAGGCGTAACGAGGCTTCCTGTCCGGACAGACAAGCGGAGTTATTCACGGCACATGATCGATCGCGACGTGCTACTGTTGATCGCAGTTGCAGTTGTGGTTCCCGAAATCTTGCAAGTGTCCTCACCGGCTTCATCTGTCGGTGGAGCTCTTTTTCGGCTCCGGTGATTTTTCCGGCGGGATAATCATCACGGCGACGCGGAGTCCGCACATCGCGAAACTCCGAACACCGTCCCGAAGGAGATTTGACATGGCTGCTGGCACCGTGAAGTGGTTCAACGCGGAAAAGGGCTTCGGCTTCATCGAGCAGGACGGTGGCGGCGCGGACGTCTTCGCCCACTACTCGAACATCGCGGCCCAGGGCTTCCGTGAGCTGTCGGAGGGCCAGAAGGTGACCTTCGACATCGCGCAGGGCCAGAAGGGCCCGACGGCTGAGAACATCGTTCCCGCCTGACGCTGACACGTACTTCGCAGCTGGGGCCCGCACCTTGGGGTGCGGGCCCCAGCTCGCCGCTTTTCGGGGAGCGGTCTCTTCGTCAGGGCCGTGGTGATGTCACCCGCGGCATGATTCAGAGGGGGCAAGGCCCCCTCGGGAATGCTCCACCGAATCCCTCGGGACTCCACCCAAGACTCCGGCCGCAGATCCGTCAGGGCCTCCCCTCGTGGAATGCCCCGCCTTGTTTTCGGGATCGCGCTGCTGTTTTCGGCGGCGTATTCCGAGAATATTCGCTGCTGATCCGACCTGATCCGACCTGATCCAGTCCGATCCGATCCGGCTCCGCATTATTTTCGGCTCGTTCTTGCGATTCTCTGCGCTGCTCATTCGCTGCGGGAATTCCTTGATACGCGCCACATCAAGGAAGGTTCCACATGAACCGCACGCGTACAAACGATCGCTTCGCCCGCACCCGCACCGGAAGTTCTGGTTCCCAAAGGGGCGGCGGCCACTTCGGGGGCGCACCCTCCAGTCGCTCCGGCGCGCCCCGCCGGCCGAAGGGTTATGGACGTCAACAGACCGCCGTGCAAGGCGAGTTCGCGCCGCCGACGACGATCACACCCGCGCTGCCCGCCGTCGAGGCGTTCGCCGATCTCGGGCTGCCGGCACCGTTGCTGGCCGAGCTCGGCCGCGCAGGCGTGACCGTACCGTTCCCGATCCAGGCGGCGACCCTGCCGAACTCCGTCGCGGGCCGCGACGTACTCGGCCGTGGCCGCACCGGTTCCGGCAAGACCCTCGCCTTCGGTCTCGCCATGCTGGCCCGTACGGCCGGTCGGCGCGCCGAGCCGCGACAGCCGCTGGCCCTGGTCCTCGTACCCACCCGGGAGCTGGCCCAGCAGGTCACCGACGCGCTCACCCCGTACGCCCGATCCGTGAGAGTGCGGCTGGCCACGGTGGTCGGCGGGATGTCGATCGGCCGACAGGCCAGTGCGCTGCGCGGCGGCGCCGAGGTCGTCGTAGCGACGCCGGGGCGGCTCAAGGACCTCATCGACCGTGGCGAATGCCGCCTGGGCCAGGTCGACATCACCGTCCTCGACGAGGCCGACCAGATGGCCGACATGGGTTTCATGCCCCAGGTCACCGCGCTGCTCGACCAGGTGCGTCCCGAGGGGCAGCGGATGCTGTTCTCGGCCACCCTGGACCGCAATGTCGACCTGCTCGTCCGCCGCTACCTGACCGACCCGGTCGTCCACTCCGTCGACCCCTCCGCGGGTGCGGTCACGACCATGGAGCACCACGTACTCCACGTGCACGGCGCGGACAAGCAGCGGACGACCACCGAGATCGCCGCACGTGAGGGCCGGGTGATCATGTTCCTGGACACCAAGCACGCGGTGGACCGTCTCACCGAGCATCTGCTGAACAGCGGCGTCCGCGCCGCGGCCCTGCACGGCGGGAAGTCCCAGCCGCAGCGCACCCGGACGCTGGCCCAGTTCAAGACGGGGCATGTGACGGTGCTCGTGGCGACCAATGTCGCGGCGCGCGGGATCCACGTCGACAACCTCGACCTGGTCGTGAACGTGGATCCGCCCACCGACCCCAAGGACTATCTGCACCGTGGCGGCCGCACGGCCCGCGCCGGCGAGTCCGGCAGCGTCGTCACCCTGGTGACGCCCAATCAGCGACGCGATATGAGCCGACTGATGGCTGCCGCCAGGATCACTCCCCAGACCACCCAAGTGCGCTCGGGTGAAGCGGAGTTGAGCCGCATCACCGGTGCCCAGGCTCCCTCGGGCATCGCGGTCACCATCACCGCGCCGGTCGTGGAACGTCCTCGGCGCGGGTCCGGTTCCCCGTCCCGGGGCCGCCGCGGCGGCACCGCCCAGGGCCGATCCAACGGCGAGGCGGCACGCCGCGCACCGCGGAGGTCGTCCGGCTCCGAAGCGGCTGCCTAGTGCGTCGTAGGGCGTCGTGATCGGAAACCCCACCCGTCCATTCAGGAGGCACTCTTTGACACTGGCTCAGACGCGGCGACGCCCCATCGATCCCGCGCCCACGAACGTGGCCGACGTCCTGGACGCATCCGGACCGCGGGTCGGTGACGACATGACCGTCGAGGTGGCCTTGTTCCTGATGGCCAGTGCCCGTGTCGGGTACCTGCTCCTGTGCGATCAGGACGACCACTGCACAGGTTCGGTCACGCGGGCCCAACTCGCCTCGGTCCGCGACAACCCCGCGTACACGGACCGGATCCGGGTACGGGACGTCCTCGAACAGGGCCGCGGCCCGTGCGCCCCCGCCCTCTCCCGCTGATCCGCCTCACCCGATCGGCATCGGCCCCGTTCCTCCCTCTTCCTTCCCTGCGAGGCATCATGCGCTGCGTCATCGCCCGGTTTCCCTTCGACCTTTCCAAGAGCGGGGTGCTTGCCTCCATGAAGGGCGTCAAGCCCGAGCCCGTCACGGGTGAGTCCGTGCTCATCGGCCGTCGCCACTACCCCGTCAAGCAAGTGGGCGAAGTCATCACCAGGCAGGACCGCCGTGACTTCACCAGCGGGGAAGTCACCCGGGCCATGACACGCCTCGGTTTCACCTGCCGAGGCGCCCACGAGCCCGCACCCGCCACGCGCGTCCTGACGCCGTTGCAGACCGCGTCGGCGCTGCTCGGCAGCTCCATGCCGGTGGAACCGTGAGAACCGGCGGAAGCCGATGGAGGACTGGCGGAAGCTGACGCCAGGACAGTGACGAGGGCCCTGCCGACATACGCCGGCAGGGCCCTCCTCACTGGTCGGAGTAACTGAAGTCGCCCACCGTCCAGGCACTGACGTCCTTGATCGCGACGCGATACATCCCGCCCGTCTCGGGAATCCCGACGCTGCCCTGCAGGATCCGGGCGAGGTGGAAGTGCAGATGCGTGGGGGACCCGCCATGCTCGGGTCGGCCCACTGTCCGGTCGGCGGAGAAGACGTCGGAGAAGGGGCCGAGTCGGTCCGAGTCCTTCAGGACGTCCGAGACGCGCTCCCTCCACACGGCTTCGGGAGCCAGCCGCCCTGTGATGACGGCGCCGCCGGCCACCACGGTCAATGACATCTGATTGCTCTGCTCGGACTCCACCAGGGCGCAGAGATCCACGAGCAGCTCGTCAGGGTTCGACATGAGAGCCGATTCTATTCGGTGCGCGATCCGGGCGCCGAAGTCGGCCGATCGCCGCGCCCACGCCGTCACCTGCCCAGAAGCTCCACAGGACAGAGCATATCTATGCCTCGGGACACCAAAAATCTACGTTTGACAGAGTAGACATTGGGCGGTTGCGTGATTAGTGTTTCTCTAGTAGTGCAGAAGTCCGCAGGTCGGCGTGACTGTGGAGTCTCGAAGCCAAGTTGTCAGCGGGACGGTGACGAGACCGACGGCCGCACCGGCCTGGCAAGTGAGTTGATTCAGAGGAAGAACGGAAGGAGCAGGCGCCATCAGGATCGCCCGGCCGACGAGCACGAGGTCGGGTGCCGCAAGACCCCGGAATGGAAGGTGGTCCCCGGTCACGCATCCGCGACCCCGCATTCCCGCCCCCTCACCGGGGCCAGGTAGCGGAAACAAGAGGTCGGCAGAGCAGTAGAGCCGGCAGATGGTGTTCAATTTCCTTCGGGGCCCTGGTGCCGTACGGCATCGGGGCCCCTCGACGCGTTGCACAACGAGGTGAAATGACAGCAGATACTCCACTGAGTGGTCGCCTGGACGACGACGACTACCCCGCGTACACGATGGGCCGGGCCGCCGAGATGCTCGGCACCACTCCCGGCTTCCTCCGAGCCATCGGCGAAGCCCGTCTGATCACTCCGCTCCGCTCGGAGGGCGGGCACCGGAGGTACTCCCGCTACCAGCTCCGGATCGCCGCTCGAGCCCGCGAACTCGTCGACAGGGGGACCCCGGTCGAGGCTGCTTGCCGCATTGTCATCCTCGAGGACCAACTCGAGGAAGCGCAGCGCATCAACGCCGAGTACCGCCGCGCCGCGAGCGAGGCGTCCGGCACTTCCCGTTCCGGCTGAGCGCGTACGACCCCACCACGCATGCCTCCAGGGGACCGCGGCCGCGCTCCGCGGCGGGCCGCACCGTGCAACGGAGTCGACGCGCCGTACCCTGTCCTCCCGTGGGGGAGGGCGGGGACGTGATCCGTGGGTGTCGATTCGCCCCATCCGCGGCGTGGTGGTCGCAGCTTCACCTCGGTGACGATTCCGGTGCGGGGGCGCGGGTGAGAACCACGCCCAGCAGGGACGACTCGGGGACGTAACCGAAGTGGCGGGAGTCCTGTGTGCGGGCGGCGTCACCTCGGACGATCAGGGAACCGGACGGCACCAGTCCGCCGTCCGGGGCTCCGACGACGTCGCGTACGTCGGTTGGCACGGGATCGCCGGGCAGCGCGGAGACCCGCTTGACCAGCCAGGCCAGGGCGTCGCCGCCGTCGCCGAACGGGAGGGGGTTGCGGAAGACCACCGCGTCGCCGCGCCGTACGCGTGTGGTGCGCCGCACCAGCAGCCGGTCGCCGTCGGCGAAGGTCGGGGCCATGCTCGATCCGGTGACCCTGATGAGGGCGACGCGTGAACGCAGTACGCGTACGGAGAGGAGCAGCAGCCCCGCGCCCGCCGCCAGCGCCAGCGTGGTCCGTCCGGCCCCCGTCATGTGACCGCCTTCCGGTGCGGGCGGCTCATGTGGCCGCCTCCGTGGTCCTGCGCCGGTCGCCGCGCTCGGCGTAGCCCGCCGCCTGGAGGCCGAACAGCCGGGCGTAGTGCCCGCCGCCCAGGGCCATCAGCTCGTCGTGGGAGCCGAGTTCGGCGATCCGGCCGTCGACCAGTACGGCGATGGCGTCCGCCTCGCGCAGGGCGCCGAGCCGGTGCGAGACCAGCAGCGCGGTCCGGTCGCGGCGGTGACGACTGAGCGTGCGGTGCACCTCGTGCTCGGCCTCCGGGTCCAGACCCGAGCTGGGCTCGTCCAGGATCAGCAGATCGGCGTCGCCGCGCATCAACGAGCGGGCCAGTGCGACCCGTTGCCACTGCCCGCCGGAGAGGGTGACCCCAACGGTGCCGTCCTCCTCGTCGAGGTGGACGCGGCTGAGCTGGGTCTCGTACCCGTCGGGGAGTTTGCGCAGGGTCGTGTCGATGCCGGCGAGTCTCGCGCTGTCGCGGATGCGCTCCAGGTCCTCGCGGTACGGCAGATCGCCGATGCCGACGTTCTCGGCCGCGGAGAGGTCGTACGTCATGTAGTCCTGGAACGTCACGCCGATCCGGCGGCGCAGCTCGGCCACGTCCATGGTCCGGATGTCGGTGCCGTCCCAGAGGACCGTGCCGCGTTCGGGGTCGTAGAACCGGCAGAGCAGCTTGATGAGGGTGCTCTTGCCGGCGCCGTTGCGGCCCACCAGGCCCATCGCGGTCCCCGCCGGGACGGTCAGGTTCACCCCGCGCAGCACCCAGGGGCCGGACGTGTCGTAGCGGAACCAGACGTCGCGCAGTTCGATTCGCCCGGTGAGCGCCGGTACCGGGGCCTCGCCCCGGGTCAGGTCGTCGGGGGTGTCGAGCAGGTCGAGATAGTGGCCGAAGAGCCGGACACCCTCCGCGGCCGCCCCGGCCTGCAGCACGATCCCGGTGAACGCCCCCTGCACTCCCGCGGCGGCGGCTATGAACAACGTCACATCGCCGACCGTGAATCTGCCGCGGGCCGCGCCCGCGACCACGATGACCGTACCGAGCCCGGCGACCAGGGCGTTGAGCGCGGCGAAGCCCGACTGCACCAGGGCGCCACGCCGGGCCACCGCGAGCTCGGCCTCGGTGGCGTCGCTCAGCGCGCGGACCAGCCGGCCGTGCAGGAAGCCGCCGAGGCCGAACAGCCGGATCTCCTTGGCGGCGCGGGGGTCGGTCAGCAGCGAGCGGTAGAAGAGGTGTCGGCGCAGCCGGGCCGAGGTCAACTCCCAGACCGCCACCTGGCGGCGGGCCAGCGACAACCGGGCCAGCAGTGCGGCGGCGCCGACAAGGAACAAAAGGCTCACCATCGGGGGCCAGACGGCGAGCAGGGCGCCCGTGAAGCCGCTCAGCGCGGCCACCGAACGCACGGCCTCCTGCGTGAACATGGTGATGTTGTGCGGTGCGTCCTCCGAGGCCTGCTGGGCGAGCCGCAGCCGGTCGTGGAAGGCGGGGTCCTCGAACCGCCGCAGTCCGCGGAACTCGTCGACCTTGGCGAACAGGGTCCTTTCGACTTCGACGACGAGCCGTCTGCACACCAACTCATCCAAGTAGGCGGCCAGTTGCAGAAGGACGGCGGAGAGCGCCCCGAGTGCGGCCGTGGCGATGCCGAGTTTGACGGCGTGCCCCGCGTCGGCGTGGGCACCGCGGCCGAGTTCGTCGAAGAGCAGCTTGGCGAGCCAGGCGGCGGCGGCCGGAGTCACCCCGACTCCCACGGTCACCCCGAACAGCAGCGAGGCGCCGACGGGCGTGCCGCGGAACTGGAGGGCTACCGCCGCCCACGCGGCGCGGGCCCGCAGCCGGTTCCCCGGAGGCGAAGCCGCCTCCGGGGAACCGGCAGGTGGGTCGGAGTGCGTCATCAGCACGTGTTGCTGCGCTTGGTGCACACACCGTTACAGGCGAATCGGTACTGGTGTCCGCCCTTGCAATAGCAGAGCTGACCCACCTCGGGGATGCAGGCCCCCGCAGGCTGCTCGTCGAGTACGAGCCGCAGCAGCCGGTCGCCCATCGTGCCGATCATTCGCCTCATGACTACCTCCTGGTCGTGCGACGTGATGTGTCGGGATGGGATGGCGGCTGGGTCAGCAGGTGCCGTCCTTCACACAGGGGCCGTTGCAGCTGAAGACGTACCGGACATGGTTCGTGCACTTGCAGAAAGTGCCGTGCTCCGGGACACAGGCGCCGGCCCGGTCCTCCTTCAGCAGCATGCCCAGCAGTCTGTCGCCCATCGTGCCGATCACACGGGTCATCACGGACCTCCCTCGTAGGGTGAAGACCGGACCAGGGGTAAGGTCCGGCCGGTGCAGAAGTTATGTTGCGAGGCCAATTGAGCGCAAGGGTGCGGAAGTTGACGGATTGCTTCCAGTTTCACCTGTGGAGATGTGGGCGGAAAGGGGCCACTGTTGCTCATGTCGACTTGGGGCTACATTGCCTCTGATCCACTCGTCCCGGGAGGTGAGAGCTGCTCGTGGCCTACGCCCTACTTGCCGTCAGACTCCTCGTCGGCATCGTGTTCGCGGCATCCGCGACCGGAAAACTACGAGGCGCCGCGGCCTTCCGCGGCTTCGAGGACTCCGCCCGTTCCATGGGCGTCCCGGCCCGCCTGAGCCGCCCCGTGGCAGTGGCCGTCGTCGCGGGGGAGTGCGCCGCGGTGGTGCTGCTCACCCTGGGACCCGGCGGCGCGCCCGGGTTCGTCCTGACACTGCTGCTGCTCGCCGCGTTCACCGCCGGAATCCTCCGTACGCTCCGCACCGGAACCAAGGCGTCCTGCGCCTGCTTCGGCGCTTCCACCGTGCCGATCGGCTGCCGCCACGTGATCCGCAACGGCGTGCTGCTCGTCCTCGCCGCGTTCGGCCTGGCCGCCGCGCTGGCGGGAACACCGGCGCCGACCCAGGCGGCGGGCGTGCTCATCGCGGCATTCGGTGCGCTGGTGGGCGCTCTGCTCGTGATCTTCACGGACGAGTTGGGCACGTTGTTCGACGACGGCGCCCCACGCCCCTCGGGACGCGTCCGCCGATCCGCCCCGTAGGCGACAACCATCCTGATGTCCCACGTGGTCGAAGTTCCCGCACCACCGTGGCGGCCATCGCGACGCACAAGCCGCAGCCGCCGCACCACGGCGCGCGGCACACGCCCGAGCCGCCGCGCCTTCGCACCCCGCGATTCCGAAGGGCGGAAACCCCGCCCCACGATGACACGAGACCCCGGAGTCACCCATGCCCTTTCTGGTCACCGCCGTCGTCCTCATCGCCTTGCTCTGTCTGCTGAACCTGCTGCTCACCTTCGGCGTCATCCGCAAACTCCGCGCCCAGGCCGGCGAGAAGTCCGACAGGGTGGTGGACGGCCTGATCATCCCGGCCGGCTCCGCCGTCCCCGGCTTCTCCGCCGTCACCACCGCCGGTGAGCGGATCACCCGCCAAAGCCTCGGCGAGACCATGCTCGGCTTCTTCTCGCCCAACTGCCGTGCCTGCAAGGAGCGGCTGCCGCTCTTCGTGGAGCAGGCCCGCACCACCGCCCGCGAGACCGGTCGCAGCGTCCTCGCCGTCGTGCACGGCACCGAGGAGGAGGCACGCGAGCAGGTGACGGCGCTGTCCGAGGTCGCCCACGTCGTGGTCGAGCCCGGCGACGGGCCGCTCGGCGAAGCCTTCGACATCACCGGGTACCCGGTCTTCGGCCTGATCACCGTGGACGGCACCCTCAGCGCCACCGCCTTCGACCCGGGCCGCCTGCCGGCGCCCTCCAAGGCCGCGGTCTGACGCGGGACAGCGCCCCGTCGCCTCGGCGCGGCCCGGACCACCCACCACCCCCCTCCGCTCACGCACGCACCCCGGGGGGTCGGTGCGCCACCCCGGGTCAGGACCGCCCTTCGGACGTCGCCGCGGCGGCCAGGGCCGGCTGGAGCCGGCGGGCGGCGTCGAGGTGGTCGGCGGTCCAGATCATGCGGACGGCCGTGTCCGTGGCCTGCCCGCGCTCGTCGCTGAGGTCGCGGCGGAGGGATTCGACCAGCTGCGCCTCGGCCGCGGGGTTGCGCGGCAGCGGATCCCGGACGGTGGTGTCGCGGCCGAGGCCGGCGGCCAGATCCCGGTACCAGCCGGAGATCTGGCCCGCGGCGCTCAGCAGGACGAGTCCGGCCTCGGCCCGGTTCGGCTCACTCTCCAGCTCGCCGGCACGCCGCCACAGGCCAAGGACCGCGTCCGCCGCGAGGCGCAGCCCCACGATGCCGGTGACCAGGGTGGTCATATCGGCCAGGGGCACCGGTTTGGCGCCGCGTTCGGCCAGATAGCTGCGGAACGCGTCGTCGAGCCTGCGCGCGGCGGCGGCCGCCTCGACGCCCTCCCGCAGCGCGACTTCGTCCGACGGGGGCGCGGTGCCGCAGCGACCGATGGCGTACTGCACCGCGCCCGCCAGGTACCGGGCGCTGTCCGTGTACGCCTCGGCGAGCGCCCGGTCGACGGCCGCCGTGGCGCCGCGCGGCCAGAAGAACAGGCCCACCAGCACGCTCACCGCGCAGCCGATGGCGATGTCCTGGATCCGCAGCAGCACGATGTGCCAGTCGGGATCATGGCCGATGTTGAACAGGATGACGAGGGTGACGGTGAACGACGCCTGACCGGCGGCGAAGGAGATGGCGGCGGGGGCGATGCCGGCGAGGAACACGGCTAGCGGCAGCAGGAACCAGAGCGCCGTGCCATGGTGTCCGATGAGTTGCAGCAGCGCGGTGCCGATGACCGAACCGGCGAGGGTGCCGCCCACCGCGCGGACCGCGTTCTGCCCGGTGTTGAGGGCGTTCGAGCGCAGCACCGACAGGGTTCCCAGGAGCACCCAGAACGAGTGCTGGACGCTGGTCACGTTGGCGAGGCCGACAGCGATACCGAGGCCGAGTGCTCCCCGCAGACTGTTGTGCAGCCAGACCGACTGGGACTGAAGGTGGGCGGCGGCCCGCTCGCGCGCCGCCGCCAGCGGTTGGGTCACGGCACCGGGCTCCCGGCCCAGCAGGCGTTCGGACCAGCCGCGGCGTTCGGCGGCCGCGGACAGGTCCACGTTGTCCGCGATCTGCAGCGTCGCGAAGCCGAGCTCCTGCGCGCGGAACGAAAGGTCCAGTGCGCCGATGACCGGGTGCACCTGCGAGGGGGTGCCGGCTCCGTCCCGGCCCACGGGCAGTCTGGTGGTGGCGTTGTGCTCCATGTCCGCCATGGCCCTGCGCAGGTGCTCCGAGGCGGCGTGCAGGCCGTCCGGCGAGCCGCGCGGGGTGTCGAGCAGCGTGGCCACCTCATCGAGTACGGCCGCGGCGGCCCGCCGTACGAACCGGGCGTCGATGTCGCAGGCCGGGTGACCGTCGAGCGGGGGCGCGCTGTCGGCCAGGATGCTGCTGAGCCAGGTCAGTTCGTCGACCAGGCGGACGAGGGCGCGCGAGCCGGTGGACAGGCCGGTGGGACGGTAAGGGGTGGCGTCGAAGACGGTGCGCAGCTCGGCCGCCGCGGCGGCGGCCTCGTCGGCTCTGGTACGGCACTGGACGGTGCTCGGCGCGCCGGGGCCGCCCCCCAGGAGGGACGCGTCGGTGCGCAGCTGCTCGGCGGCCGCACGGCAGACCCGGGCGGCGGGTGCGCTGAGGGGATCCGTGGTGGGACGGGGCCACAGCAGGGTGATCGCGAGCATGGCGGCGGCTGCCGCGAGGCCCGCTCCCGCGAGCCGCTCGGGAAGCTCGGCGAACGGGACGGGTGAGGTCACCGGGAGGATGAAGGCCAGCAGCAGCGCGGTCGAGGCGCCCGCGAGGACGGAGCTGACCACGCCGGAGAACAGCACCAGGAAACCGATGACCACCATGGCGGCGACCGCGAGCCAGGTCTCGTCGGCCACGAGCGTACCGAGACAGATCAGGACGGCCCACGCCACCGCGAGGCCGAGGTGGGCGCGGAGCCGCTGCACCATCGGACCGGTGAAATCCACGAGCAGCAGCATCGAGAACGCACCGAACGCGGCGAAGGTCGCCATCGTCGCTGAGCCGATGACCTGGCCGCACAGGGCGAACAGAGCGGGCATGACGATCGCGGTCCGCCCGGCACGCCGTGTCGCCGCCAGCTCGGGATCGTGGTCGCGCAGCCACGAGACCGCCGACCCCGGACGGATTGGGCTGGATGTCCGCACGTGCCCGCCCACCTCCTTCGACAGGGCCTCCGCCCCACCGAGTGTGACGTCTCTCCCCACGTGACGTCACCCGAACGCGACCTCCGTCGGTGCCGAGAGCTTGGGCGGGGGCGGGCCGGCGAGTCGACCACGCGAGGACGAGGACGTACTCGTAGCCCTCTTTGAAGACGAACGGGCTGGGCCGGGTCTCCTTGCCGCGTTCCAGGCGCACGTTGAAGTCCATGTTCATGCGTTTCAGCCGGCCCCTGGGTTTGGAACCCGAGGTCGTGGCGGTGGTGACCGTCACCGGGCTCGTGGCCCTGGTCCCGGCGGCGGCGTCATGCTCCGCCATCGCGGCAAGCCGTCGGCGCTCCTCCTTCTCTCGCGGAGACCACCGGCACCGAGGAGGCGCTCAAGGCGCCGTGTTCCGTGCTTGACCGGAGCGAGCGGTCAGCGAGTGAACGCCTCGTTCAGGCGGACGTTGTAGCCGTCCTCTTCCATGAGGACGACGGTGACGCCGAAGGGGGAGGGATGGTCCAGTTCGAGCGGGATGAAGGAGTAGTCGACCGCGGCCTGGACGGGAAGGAGCAGTTCGCCGCCCGGCCGCGGCTCGATGGCGGGCTGCCATTCCGGCTCGACCGAGTCACTGCCGTCGGGGGAGTGGGCCGGGAGCCGCTCGGTGTAGGGGAACTGGTGGAGCACATGGCCGTCCTTGGTGGCGTGCACCATGTTCAGACACGGCACCGGGCCGGTGGTCGGCAACTGGCAGGCGGTGGCGACGTCGCGGGTCTCCCAGGCGAGAACGACTTCGTCGGCGCCTGCCGCCGCGGCGATGTTGGCGAGTTCGGCGATGCCGGTGAGCGCGTCCTCGCCGGGCTCGGTCGGCCGAACCCAGATCAGGCCGACCAACTCACCACGTACCAGGGGCATGATGACCGGCCGAGGCACGGTGCCCCCGCCGAGCTCCGCGGCGTACGCGCTCTTCATCGACTCCACCAGCGCGTCCCATGTCTGCGTTTCCATGAACTCGCCCTCACTGCCGGCCTGTTTCCGATCAGGCTGACCCTGTCATGCCGACCGTGCCTCCGCCAGCGGCCCGGACCGGTCAGGCAGGCGCGCCGGCCAGGACTTCCACCTTGCCGGTGTCGAGCGAGTAGTAGGCGCCGACCACGGCGAGGGCACCCTTCCCCACGAAGGGGGCCAGGTCCTGATTGGAGCGCAGGTCGGCAGCGGTCAGCGTGACCTGTGCGCGGGCCATGGACTCCACCGGGTCGCCACCGCCCGCGTGGACCGCCTGCTCGTACGCCGGACGCAAGGCCTTGGCGATCGCCTCCAGATTGCCGGGCAGCGGTTTGCCGTCCCGGATGGACTTGTACGCCGCCTCGACGGCGCCGCAACGTTGATGCCCGAGGACCACGATGAGCGGAGTGCCACTCGTCATGGGCCCGTATTCGACGGAACCCGTGACCACCGGGCCGATGGCCGCTCCGCCCGTGCGCATCACGTACAGGTCACCCAGCCCGGTGTCGAAGAGGAGTTCGGGCGGTACCCGGGAGTCGATGCACGACAGGATCGACCCGAAAGGTTCCTGCTTCTGGGCCACGAACTGGCGACGGTTCGGATCCCGGTCGGGGTGTCGAAGGTCGCCGCTCACCCAGCGTTCGTTGCCCTCCGTCAGTCTGGTGAACGCCGCGGCGGGCGTGGTCGGCCGCTCTTCGGGCGAAGCGCTGGTCACCGACGGGGCGGCACTCGTCGGTGAGCATCCCGCGAGTGTGACCGTGGCGGACGCGAGGCCGCCGATGAGAAGAACTCTGCGATCCGGCTGTCCCGCTCTGTCCATCGGCCCTGACCCTTCAGTCCGTCGTGACGTCTCTGTACGTCTTGACCAGGGGCGATTGTGCGGCGCGAGGGCGGAACCGGACGGCAGGCACAAGCGGGCGTGGGCCGCTTCGCCACCGATGGCCCACAGAATCCAGTACTGAGCGGATATGGGACGGCGTCAGCGGTTGCGTGAGGATGGACGTATGACACCTCGACGCACTGGTGAGATCGCGTTCGACCATCTGGTGAAGGGGCACCACTGCGGCGTGCGGGTCGCGACCGCGACGGTCGTCAGGGACCAGGAGACCTGGAACGGTCTGTGGCGGAGCGTCACATTTGGCAGCTCCTCCCCGTCGGAGCCGCCCGCCGTGGACTGGGCGTCGCGGATGGTGGTGTTCGTGGGGATCGGCACCCGCAACACGGGCGGCTATCAAGTGGAGATCACGCGCCTGTACGAGGAGGACGATGCCATCCGCGTGTATATGCGGGAGACCTGCCCGGGTCCCCGGGCAATGGTCACGTGCGCCTTGACGCACCCGTTTCACGCGGTGACTTCGGCCCGTCGACCCGACCACGTGGTCTTCGACTTCCGCCTGGAGATCGTGACCAGAGAGTGAGCGGGCCAACCCTCCGGGCGGGAGTGGCCGGGTTCACATGGCATAACGGGGGCGTCACCGACAGCATGGTCCTCGTCACCGGCAGGCCGAAGGGATCCAGGATGTTCCGCAAGGTGCTGGTCGCCAACCGCGGCGAGATTGCGATTCGCGCGTTCCGCGCAGGTTATGAACTGGGCGCGCGAACCGTGGCCGTCTTCCCCCACGAGGACCGCAACTCGTTGCACCGGCTGAAGGCCGACGAGGCCTACGAGATCGGCGAGCCGGGGCACCCGGTGCGGGCCTATCTCTCCGTGGAGGAGGTCGTCCGTGCCGCACGCAAGGCGGGCGCGGACGCCGTCTACCCGGGCTACGGGTTCCTGTCCGAGAACCCGGAACTGGCGCGCGCCTGCGAAGAGGCGGGCATCACGTTCGTCGGCCCGGACGCCGCGACTTTGGAGCTGACGGGGAACAAGGCCCGCGCGGTGGCGGCCGCCCGGGCGGCCGGAGTGCCGGTCCTCGGCTCCTCGGCGCCCTCCAACGACATCGACGAACTGGTCCGTGCCGCCGACGACGTCGGTTTTCCCGTGTTCGTCAAGGCGGTCGCGGGCGGCGGAGGGCGCGGCATGCGGCGGGTCGAGGACCCGGCCGCGCTGCGTGAGTCCATCGAGGCGGCCTCCCGTGAGGCGGCGTCGGCGTTCGGCGACCCCACCGTCTTCCTCGAGAAGGCCGTCGTCGATCCGCGCCACATCGAGGTGCAGATCCTCGCCGACGGGCAGGGCAACGTCATGCACCTGTTCGAGCGGGACTGCTCGGTGCAGCGGCGCCACCAGAAGGTGATCGAGCTGGCGCCCGCGCCCAACCTCGATCCGGCGCTGCGGGACCGGATGTGCGCCGACGCGGTGCGCTTCGCCCGCGAGATCGGCTACCGCAACGCGGGCACCGTGGAGTTCCTGCTCGACCGGGACGGCAACCACGTCTTCATCGAGATGAACCCGCGCATCCAGGTGGAACACACGGTGACGGAGGAGGTCACCGACGTCGATCTGGTGCAGGCCCAGCTGCGCATCGCCGCCGGCGAGTCGCTGGCGGATCTCGGGCTCTCCCAGGAGACGGTCACCCTGCGCGGTGCCGCTCTGCAGTGCCGTATCACCACCGAGGATCCCGCCAACGGCTTCCGCCCGGACACCGGCCGGATCAGCGCCTACCGTTCGCCGGGCGGCTCCGGCATCCGTCTGGACGGCGGTACCACCCACGCCGGTACGGAGATCAGCGCGCACTTCGACTCGATGCTCGTCAAGCTCACCTGCCGGGGCCGGGACTTCAAAGCCGCGATCGGCCGGGCCCGGCGTGCGGTGGCCGAGTTCCGCATCCGCGGCGTCGCCACGAACATTCCGTTCCTCCAAGCAGTGCTGGACGACCCCGACTTCCAGGCCGGACGGGTCACGACGTCGTTCATCGAACAGCGACCGCACCTGCTCACCGCCCGCCACTCCGCCGACCGCGGCACCAAGCTGCTCACCTACCTCGCCGACGTCACGGTGAACAAGCCCCACGGCGAACGCCCCGAGCTGATCGACCCGGTCACCAAGCTGCCGCCGCTGCCCGCGGGCGAGCCACCCGCGGGTTCCCGGCAGCGCCTCGTCGAACTCGGCCCGGAAGGCTTCGCCCGTCGGCTGCGCGAGTCGCCGACCATCGGCGTCACCGACACCACCTTCCGCGACGCCCACCAGTCCCTGCTCGCCACCCGGGTGCGCACCAAGGACCTCCTCGCCGTCGCCCCGGCCGTGGCCCGGACCCTGCCCGAGCTGCTGTCCCTGGAATGCTGGGGCGGCGCCACCTACGACGTCGCCCTGCGCTTCCTCGCCGAGGACCCCTGGGAACGCCTGGCGGCCCTGCGGGAGGCCGTGCCCAACATCTGCCTCCAGATGCTGCTGCGCGGCCGCAACACCGTGGGCTACACGCCGTACCCGACCGAGGTGACCGACGCCTTCGTCCAGGAGGCCGCGGCCACCGGCATCGACATCTTCCGCATCTTCGACGCGCTCAACGACGTCGGCCAGATGCGGCCGGCCATCGACGCCGTACGGGAGACCGGGACGGCGATCGCCGAGGTCGCCCTGTGTTACACCTCCGACCTGTCCGACCCGTCGGAGCGGCTCTACACCCTGGACTACTACCTCCGTCTCGCCGAGCAGATCGTGGACGCGGGCGCGCACGTCCTGGCCGTCAAGGACATGGCCGGTCTGCTGCGGGCACCCGCGGCGGCCACGCTCGTGTCGGCGCTGCGCCGCGAGTTCGACCTGCCGGTGCACCTGCACACCCACGACACCGCGGGCGGTCAGCTCGCCACCTACCTCGCCGCGATCCAGGCCGGTGCCGACGCGGTGGACGGCGCGGTCGCCTCCATGGCGGGCACCACCTCACAGCCGTCGCTGTCGGCGATCGTCGCCGCCACCGACCACTCCGACCGCCCCACTGGCCTGGACCTGGGAGCCGTCGGTGACCTGGAGCCGTACTGGGAGAGCGTCCGAAGGATCTACGCGCCCTTCGAGGCGGGCCTGGCCTCGCCGACCGGACGCGTCTACCACCACGAGATCCCCGGCGGCCAGCTGTCCAACCTGCGCACCCAGGCGGTCGCCCTCGGCCTCGGCGACCGCTTCGAGGACATCGAGGCGATGTACGAGGCGGCCGACCGAATCCTGGGCCGCCTGGTCAAGGTCACCCCGTCGTCCAAGGTGGTCGGCGACCTCGCCCTGCATCTGGTCGGTGCCGGGGTGCGGCCCGAGGACTTCGAGGAGACGCCCGACAGGTTCGACATCCCCGACTCCGTCATCGGCTTCCTGCGCGGCGAACTGGGGACCCCGCCCGGCGGCTGGCCGGAGCCGTTCCGCACCAAGGCGCTCCAGGGCCGCGCGGCGGCCAAGCCCGTGCAGGAGCTGACCGCCGAGGACCGTACGGGCCTGGAGAAGTCCCGGCGCTCGACCCTCAACCGGCTGCTGTTCCCCGGGCCGACGCGCGACTTCGAGACGCGCCGCCAGGCCTACGGCGACACCAGCGTGCTGGACAGCAAGGACTTCTTCTACGGGCTGCGTCCCGCCAAGGAGTACGCCGTCGACCTCGAGCCCGGCGTGCGGCTTCTCATCGAGCTCCAGGCCATCGGCGAAGCGGACGAACGCGGTATGCGCACCGTGATGTCTTCCCTGAACGGTCAACTGCGGCCGATCCAGGTCCGTGACAACGCGGCTGCTTCCGACGTACCGGTGACAGAGAAGGCCGACCGCGCCAACTCCGGGCACGTGGCGGCGCCGTTCGCCGGTGTGGTGACGCTTGGGGTCGCCGAGGGAGACGAGGTGGAGGCCGGTGCGACCGTGGCCACCATCGAGGCGATGAAGATGGAAGCCTCGATCACCGCCCCGAAGGCCGGCCGGGTGACCAGGCTGGCCATCAACCGGATTCAGCAGGTGGAAGGCGGCGACCTGCTCATCGAGGTCGGCTGAGGTTCGTGTCACGGCCCACGCGTGCACCGAGCACGCGTGGGCCGTCAGAACCGACTCGCGGCCGCTCCGCCCGAGCTTCGACGGGTGAACGGCCCGTCATCGACCGGGGTGTGACGGTGTCTCACCCGGATCTCCAGCATGCCTGCCGTACACACGAGGAAAACCGGCAGGGCGGGTTGTGGGAGCTCACGGCATGATGCCTCGGGTGGACCCGATGAATGAAACACCGGACCGGCCCCGAACGGGGTGGGGAGTACTCGCCCAAAGGGATTTCCGCCTGCTCTGGGTAGGCGAATCCGTGAGCGGGTTGGGCAACAGCGTCACCGCCGTGGCCTTGCCGCTGATCGCGGTCGAGGTGTTGGACGCCGACTCCACCGCCGTCGGTCTGCTTGCCGCGGCGGTCTGGCTGCCCTGGCTGCTGGTGGGTCTGCCCGTGGGCGCATGGGTGGACCGGATACGCAAACGGCCACTGATGATGGCCTGCGATCTGGTGGCCGGCGCGGCGCTGTTGAGCATTCCGTCGGCGGTGTGGCTCGACGCGCTCACCCTTCAGCACATGGTCGTCGTCGCGCTGATCTGCGGTGCCGCGGCGGTGTGCTTCGACACCGCCTACCACTCGTACATCCGGATCGTGCTCGACGGCCGTGACCTCTTGGAAGGCAACGCCAAACTACAGGGCAGCGAGTCCGCCGTCCGCGTTGCGGGCCCGGGGGTGGCGGGGCTGCTCGCCCAGGCGTTCGGCGCGGTCACCGGGCTCCTGGCCGACGCGGTGACGTTCCTGATCTCCGTGGTCTGCCTGAAGCGGATCGAGGTGGTCGAGCCGGACCGCGCTCCCGACGAGGAACGCGCCCCACTCCGACGGCAGATCATCGAAGGGCTCCGGTTCGTGGGCCGGGACCCGTACTTGCGTCCGATGGCCACCTGGGGCGCCGCGATCAACATGGCGCTGATGGGTTACCAGGCGGTCCAGGTCGTGTTCCTGGTCCGCACCGTCGGGTTGAACCCGGCCTTGGTCGGGATGCTGCTGACCAGCGGCGGTGTCGGTGGCATCGTGGGCGCCCTGATCGCCAGCAGGTTCAGCCGGCGGTTCGGCAGCGCGCGCGGGCTGCTTCTCCTCCAGGCCGTCACCGCGCCGTTCGCGCTGCTGATGCCGATGACCACGGCGGGGCCGGGACTACTGCTGTTCGCGATGGGCGGCTTCCTCGTCGGAATCGGGATCTCCGTGGCCAACATCGTGGTCGGCAGCTTCCGGCAGACCTACTGCCCGCCGCACATGCTCGGCCGGGTCGTGGCGACGACCATGATGATCAACCACAGCACCATTCCGGTCGGGTCCCTGCTCGGCGGCGTGCTCGGCGACACGGTCGGGTACCGGTCGGCCATGTGGATCATGACGGGTCTCGTCGCACCCTGCTGGCTCATCCTCGTGATGAGCCCGATGCGCCGCGAGCGCGACCTGCCGGGGACCTACGAGCTGGAACAGGCGCACGCCGAGGGGTGATCCGAGCGCTTCGGCTGGACATCTTGGATGTCCTGGACTTTCGGGCACATCCCGAACATCCGGCTCACCGCGATGATCGCCAACTCCTGGGCCGGCGATGGCGGTTCAGCCGGTCTTGCGAGCCACGCCCCCGTAGAAGCCGATCTCGTCGGACCTTGCCGGAGGCGTGGCGTCCGGGCGCCAGAACGGGACCTGGGCCAGGCCGGGCTCGACCAGTTCGAAGCCGTCGAAGAAGCGCTCGACCTCGGTGCGGGTCCGCAGGTTCAGCGTCGCGGTGGCGTTGTTGTAGACGGCCTGCGCTTCGCTGCGGTCGGCGAAGTCGCCCGTGGCGTGCGAGAGCACAAGGAAGCTGCCGGCCGGCAGTGCGTCGCGAAGGGTGGCGACGGCCTGCTCGGGCTTCTCCGCGTCGGTGATGAAGTGGAGGATGGCGACGAGGAGCAGGGCGACCGGTTCGTCGAAGTCGATGACCCGGCGGACGTCTGGGTGGTCGATGATGGCCCGGGGGTCACGCAGGTCGGCCAGTACGATGCTGGTCGCGCCGGAGCGGCTGAGCAGTGCGTCGCCGTGCGCCTTCACGATCGGGTCGTTGTCGACATACGCGACGCGCACGTCCGGGGCCGCCTGCTGGGCGGTCTCATGCACGTTCGGGGCGGTGGGCAGCCCGGTACCGACGTCGAGGATCTGACGGACGCCGCTGCTGACGACGTAACGGACGGCGCGCTGCAGGAAGGCGCGGTTGGCCTGCACGCCGATCCGCACCTCGGGCGCCGCGGAAGCGAGTTGGTCGCCGGCCCGTTGGTCGACCTCGTAATTGTCCTTGCCGCCCAGCAGGTAGTCGTAGATCCGCGCAGGGTGCGGCCTGCTGGTGTCTATCTCCGCGGTGCGGAAGTCGTCCTGCCTCACGCTGCGCTCCTTTCGACGACCGCCCCGACCACCTTGCCCACGAGCGGCTGACGACAGCTTCCCATATCAACTGTCCTGCGTATGACCGCAGTTACTGGTACGAGCGACGCGGTCACGCTCGGTGCGCTCAGGGGGTCGCCGTGATCGGCGAGTGCGTCGGGTGCCGGTTCGGCGCCCGTCGACACACGGCCCTACCCGGCATGGCAGAGTCATGCCATGCCTCTTTCGATGTCTGGTCGGCGCGGTAGCGCAACGATGACGGGGCTGGCCCTTGTCGCCGTCCTGTGTCTCAACGGCTGCGGCGAGCAGCACGCCACGGACTCGACGGCCGGAGCCGCCACGAGCTCACCTCGGAGCTCCGCTTCGGGCGCGTCGGGAGCCTCGCCGTACGTGGAACCGGGGGCCGGCGACGGTGCTCCTCACTACAACGAGAACAACGGCTACCGCCGCCCAGGAGACATGTCTCCCGCCAGTGCACGGGACGCGGCGAAGGAAGCCGATCGCATCAGGCCGGTTCTGAAGCGGCTGTGGGAGCAGAAGAAGTGGGACCCCGCGACGGTGCGTGCGGCACTGGTCCCGCTCGGCTACGAGGAAGGGCGGACCGGGGCGAAGGGGGAACCGCTCGACGGGACCCTGACCGTCCGGGCGATGTTCTCGCGCTACACGGACGGTCACGAAGTCACGCCCGAGGGAGCGTTGGTCGGCCTTCGCGTCCATGACGACGCCTGTGTCACGGCGTTTGTGCAGAAGTCCAACTACGGGGTGACGACCAACGGCCCGTACTTGGAGACCGGGTGCTTCGAGCCGCCCTACGGCCACTGAGCGCCCCGGCGGGAGCACGGCCGACAGGCCCTGGCTGACCGAGAGCGCCACCACGGTCACGGTCCGACCGCACTCTTCGGCGACCGTCCAGGTCGCCCTGAGGGCCGGCCCATGTCCTGCGCCCGTCACACCCGCCGTTGCCCGCGCCGCGCAGGCGCAAGCGCGGGAGAATCGGAGGGTGAGGTTCCGTGACAGCCGGGCAATCTCCTGGCGAGGGCGGGCCGTATATATGGGTATGTCGAGATTGCGGTTCCCCGTGGGCCGTCTCCCGGACGAGGCCCTGCTGTCCGGGCTGGCCACCGGCGACCCGGAGCTGGCCGTCACCTTCGTACGGAGGTTCCAGCACACGGTCTTCGGCGTCGCGGTCGCCGTCACCGGGGACACACAGCTCGCCGAGGACATCGCCCAGCAGACCTTCGAACGCGCCTGGCGGCACGCGCAGATCTACGACGCGCGGCGCGGTTCGGTGAAGACCTGGCTGACGACGATCGCGCACAACCTCGCCATCGACGCCGTGCGCGCGCGGCGGCCGGAACCGGTGGCGCCGGAGGACCTCGACGCGATCCTGGGAGTCATCAGTGACACCCCCGAACAGCACGTCCTGGCCGACGAGGCGTCCTCCCAGCTGCGGGCGGCGGTGGCGGAACTGCCCCGCGAACAGGGCCGCGCGCTGGTGATGGCGAGCATCTACGGCATGACGGCCCAGCAGGTTGCCGACTGGGAGAACATCCCACTGGGCACCGCGAAGACGCGCATCAGGACCGCGATGGGGAAGCTGCGCACCACGCTCGCGTCCCCGAAGCGAGGCGACCATGTCCACTGACACGACCTGCGAGAAGCTGCGGGAGATCGGCGCCGAACTCGCCCTCGGCATACTGCCGGGACGCGAGCGGGCCGCAGCGGTCGCCCACCTCGACCGATGCGCGGACTGCCGTGAATACGTCGAGCAGCTGACACTCGTCGGCGACGGGCTGATCGGACTGCTGCCGGGCTGTGAGCCGCCGGTCGGCTTCGAGACCCGGGTGGCGCAGGCGCTGACCCAGGCGACGCCGCCCCAGGACGGCCGGGCGCGCGTCCACGGGTCGGGAGCCCGGCGCAGGGGTTTCGGCAAGCGGCTTCGGCTCCGGCTCGCCTCCGCGGTGGCCGCGCTCGTCCTCGCCGTCGGATTCGGCGGCTGGGCGGTCGGAACGGTGATCGAGAACGTGGTCGCCGGCGCCTCCCGGTCCACCGGCGAGGAGGCCGAGATGCTGCATGGCGATCTGACCTCGGCCGCGGTCCCCAGGCAGTCGGCCGGCGAGGTGTACGCCCATGTGGGCTCCCCGGGCTGGATCTACATGACCGTCGACTTCACCGGCGCGCACACCCGGTACAGCGGCATGGTCTCCTGTCTGCTGGAGCGGCGCGACGGCGGCACTGTCCGGGTGGGCACCTTCACCCTGCACGAGGGCAGCGGGTTCTGGGGCGGCCCGACCCCCGTCGACCCCGCGGCCGTGTCCGGCGCCCGTTTGACGTCGCCCGACGGCACCGTGCTCGCCACCGCCGACCTCACGACGGGCGGGGAAACGTAGCGACGTCCCCGGTTCCCGGTTCCTCCCTCGAGGGCGTGCGGGGGCCGTACCCCGGGAGGATCGCGCCGAGCGACGCGGCCAGTTCGGTGACCGTCGGCCGGGTCGACGGGTCCATCTCCAGACAACCGTCGACGGCCGACGCGAGTGCGCGGGGCAGCCGCCGCCGCGAGCCGATCGGCGGTGCGGCCACCTCCAGCTGTGGACACCAGTGGTGATCTCCGTCGTTCGTGCTCTCCGCGGTCCCGCGGGGGTCGAAGGGCACGTCGCCGCTCGCCACCTCGTACAACGTGATGCCGATGCCCCACACGTCGGCAGCGGCTGTCAGGTGGCCCCCGCGCGCCTGCTCCGGCGCGAGGTAGCGGAACGTGCCCAACCCGGCCGGTGCGCGCCCGGGCGGCCGCGCCACGCTGAGGTCGAGTACCTTCGCATGGCCGCAGTCCACCACCACGTTGGACGGCTTGAGGTCCAGGTGCAGCAGGCCTCGGCCATGCAGGTAGTGGACCGCGGAGCACAACTGCACGCCGAGGAGGGCCACGTCATAGGCCGCCGGTCGCCGTCGCAGCCGGTGGACGAGATGGGAGAGCGTCTCCCCGGTCAGCGTCTCCAGGACGACGAGCGGCTCCGGCCACTCCAGGGTCTCGTACGCGCGCACCAGGTGCGGATGGCTGAAGGTGCACAGCCACCTGCCCTCCCGCAGCAGCCGGGCACGCGGCCGAGCCTCGTCGCGGCGGTCAGGACGGACGACCTTGACGACACACCGGCAGGCCCGCTCGTCGCTCCAGACGTCGTACAGGTCCAGCCATCCCGTGCGCATGAGGTGCCGCAGGATCTCGTAGCCCGGCGCCGGACGGGTGCCCGGGGTCAGGGGCGGGGCAGCCGGTTCCCCAGCCGCGGGTGCCCGCACCTGAGCGCGCACCCCGGTCACGACGGCACCGTCCCCGGCAGCGGGCCGGCCGCCCGGGCGGGGCCGGGTACGGCGTGCAGACGGTGCAGACCGGCGTACGTACCGCCGCGCCCGAGCAGGTCGTCGTGCGTCCCGGTCTCCAGGACCCGCCCGTGTTCGAGCACCACGATCCGCGTGGCGTCACGGACGGTGAGCAGGTTGTGCGAGATGACCACGGTCGTCCGCCCGGCCATCAGACGGCGCAGCGGGTCCATGACGCGCAGGCCCGACCGGGCGTCGAGGCCGGTGGTCGGTTCGTCCAGCAGCAGCACGGGCGCGTCCCTGATCATCGCGCGCGCGATCGCGAGGCGCTGGCACTGTCCGCCGGACAGCGTCCGGCCCCGCTGGCCGACCATCGTGTCGTAGCCGTCGGGAAGCAGCCGGATGAAGTCGTCGGCGTCGGCGGCGCGGGCCGCCGCGACGATCTCCGCATCCGTCGCGCCGGGTCGGCCGTAGGCGATGTTCTCCCGCACCGTGCCGTGGAAGACCAGCGTCTCCTGCAGGACCACCGCGAGGCTCTCCCGCACGTCGGACAGGGCCAGCTCCCGCAGGTCGGTCCCGTCGAGCCGGACCGCGCCCCGGTCGGGGTCGTAGAACCGCAACTGCAGCTTGGCGACCGTGGACTTGCCCGCGCCGCTGGCCCCGACCAGCGCCAGGGTCTCGCCGGGGGAGACGTGGAACGACACCTCCGACAGCGCCAAGGCCGACGTGCCGGGGTAGCGGAAGGACACGCCGTCGAACTCGACCTCGCCCCGGGCCCGGCCGATCCGGTGGGCGTCGGCGGCCTCGACGACCTGGGGGCGCTGGTCCAGCAACTCGATGATCCGTTCCGCGGAGGCCGAGGCGGCGTAGAAGGTGTTGCCGAGGCGGGACAGGTCGTGGATCGGGCTGTAGAGCCTGCCGATCAGGGCCAGGAAGACCAGCAGTCCACCCAGTGTGAGCTGGCCCTGAGCCAGCTTCCAGGTGCCGAGGCCCATGACGGCGAGGCCACCGGACACCTCGATGAGCTCGACCACGGGCCGGTAGACGGCACGGACGCGTGCCGTGGTCATCGAGGCCTGGAACTTGCCGACGCTCTCACGTTCGAAGCGGCGCTCCTCCCAGCTCTGCCGGTTGTACGCCTGGACCAGGGCCACGTTCCCCAGTGACTCCTCGGTGACGGCGCTGAGCGAGCCGCTGCGGCGCCTGCGCTCTCGGGACGCCTCCCTTACCAGCCGGGAGAAGTGCCGGGCGGCGCGCCAGAACAGCGGCACGATGACAAGTGAGAGGAGGGTCAGGTCCCAGCGCAGGTAGAACAGCAGCCCGAGGAAGATGCCCAGCCGGATCAGGTCGTAGAGGGCGTCCGCCACACCGGAGAGCAGGAACGTCTCGACGGCGTCGACGTCACCCGTGACGCGCGACAGAACATCGCCGAGCCGCCGCCGCTCGAAGAACCCGAGAGAGAGCTGCTGGACATGCCGGAACACGTCGGCGCGCAGGGCCAGCAGGAAGCTTTCGCCGACCCACGTGGCCGTCATGTCGTCGGCGAATCCCAGAACGCCGGAGGCGAGGACGAGCCCCAGGTAGACCGGTGCGATCCAGAGGAACGGTCGCAGGTCCCGTGGGACCAGCACGTCGTCCACCACGATTTTGAAGAGCCACAGTTCGGCCGCGTCGACCAGGGGACCGGCGAGACTGAACAGCACGAGCGGCACGAGCCAGCGCCGTCGGCCACGGGTGTAGGGCCAGAAGCGCCGGAACACCTCGCGCGGCGGCACCTGCGGCGCGGCCGTCACCAGGGGCGCGGACTCCTCGCCCACCGACAGCAGCCGCCCCAGAACATGGCTCGGGACACGCTTCATCGCATGCGTCCGTCATCCGTCCGTTCCTCGTCCGTCCGTTCCTCGTCCGTCCGTTCCTCGTCCGTCCGTGGACCCTCGCACGGACGAGGAGGCGGACCGGCGCCGGTCGGTCCTCCGGTCGCCGGTCCGCTCCGGCTTTCACTCGTCGTGACCGGACCGGTGGTCCTCGTTGTCGGAATGACGGCGGTGATGCCTGTTCATCGAGTGCTCGTCGTGACCCGAGGTGTCGTCCCTCCCGTGGTCGTGGTCGTGGTCGCCGTGTCTGGCAGGGAAGAGATCGCTGAAGATGGCCATGGCATTCCTCCCGCTGGGATGTGCCTTGTATCGGATACGGCCCCGAGTGTCGTTTGGATGCCTTATTGAAGTAAATAGATGGTTTTGTTCCACTTCATTTCCCGCGCCACGTCAGTTCGTCAGTCCGTCGATCCGTCCGTCGAGCCGTCGATCGCGGCGTTGGCGTAGCGGCGGGCCAAGTGCGCGAAGGCGTCCTTGAGTTCGGTCGGCCCGACGACCTTCATATCGGCGTCGAACCTTCCGAGGGCGGCGGCCAGGCCGGGCCATGACCACGAGCCCAGGACGAGGCGGCACCGGTCCGGGCCGAGTTCCTCGACGATTCCCTCTCGGGTGTGGCGCAGGACGACGGCGGCGGGGAGATCGAGGATCACCTCGCCTCGGCAGGGCCAGCCGCCGGAGCCGTCCGAGCCCTGGAACCTGCTGGTCACGAAGGCGGCCACGGTCCCTCCGGGCAGTTCACGCGGGGTGAAGCGGGGGCCCGTGGGGGTGCGCGGGGTGATCCGGTCGACACGGAAGGTGCGCCAGTCGTCGCGATCGAGGTCCCAGGCGACGAGGTACCAGCGCCCGCTCCAGGTGACGAGGTGGTGGGGCTGCACCCGGCGCGGCGGAACCTCGGAGGGGTCGCCGTCGCCGGTTCCCGCCGGGGACGCGGGGGCGTAGTCGAAACGCAGCACTTCGCGGGCGTGGACGGCGTCGCCGAGCGTCATGAGCACGCCGCTGTCGACCTGTTGGTTCGGCCGGGTCACGGGCCGCTCGACGGCGGTGACCCGGAGGGTTTCGATACGGCGGCGCAGTCGTGCGGGCATGACCTGTCGGACGGTGTTCAACGCGCGCGCCGCCGCTTCCTCGATGCCGGCACCGGTGGTGGTGGCGATCTGGAGCGCGACGGCGAGGGCGACGGCCTGGTCGTCGTCGAACAGCAACGGCGGCAGTTGTGTGCCGGCGTCGAGCCGGTACCCCCCGTCAGGTCCTTTGGTGGCCACGATGGGGTAGCCGAGCTCACGAAGGCGGTCGACATCGCGGCGTACGGTGCGCGGGCTGACGTCCAACCGGTCGGCCAGCAGCGCCCCCGGCCAGTCCCGGCGCGCTTGGAGCAGCGAGAGCAGCGACAGCAGCCGCGCTGAGGTCTTCTGCATGACGCGCATGATGCCCCGAGAAGCGGTCACAACCTGTCCGCTTCTCCTGTGACTGTTCTCCGTGCCGGACAACAGCGACGGCCGACCGGACAACGACGAACAGAAGGACCCGATCACCGTGACCGCCACGACCACGCCCTCCACGCACTCCCCACTCGACGACGAGCGGGCCGACCTGCTCGCCCAGCTCGCCACCGCGCGAGCCGCCCTGACCAACACGACGCGCGGGCTCGGCGACGAGCAGGCCGGCGAGCACCCGACCGTCAGCGCGCTGTGCCTGGGCGGCCTCATCAAGCACGTCGCGTCCACCGAGGAAGGATGGATGCGCTTCGCGGTCGACGGCCCGTCGGCGTTGCGTTACGACCTGCCCGACGGTGTCACCTGGGCCGATCTCACGGCCGGTACCGCACGCGAGTTCCCGCAGTGGGCGATCGACCACCAGAACGACTTCCGGATGCTGCCCGGTGAGACGCTGGCCGGGATCGTCGAGCGCTACGAGCAGGTCGCCGCCCGGAGCGAGAAGGTCATCGCCTCCTTGCCCGACCTGTCGACGACGCATCCGCTGCCGGAGGCGCCCTGGAACGAGCCGGGAGCGGTACGCAGCGTGCGCCGGGTGCTGATGCACGTCATCGCCGAGACCGCCCAGCACGCCGGGCACGCCGACATCCTGCGCGAGACGCTCGACGGGCAGACGTCGACCTGACCGGTGACGGACCTCGACCGGGCGGCGGCCGTTCGTCGGCCGCCGCCCAGCCGAGGGAGGGCCCGTGCCGGCTACCGTACGTCCTCGAGCGCTGCGGTCAACCGGGACACGACCTCCAGGTCCGGCATGCGGCGCAGGGAGGCGACGACCTGGCCGCTCGCGAACTCGCGCTGCGCGGCGGTCATGGTCTGGTCGATGGCGCACTCGGCCTGTACGTGGACGAAGTTCAGGGCCGTCGCGAACAGCATGGAGAACGACTGCGGACCCGCGATGGCGGCGCGGCCCCCGGCACTCCAATAAGCTCGCGCCAATCTCCGGGCGGAATCGAGGTTGACCTGATTACCGCCCGACCATACGTACACGGCACGTGCGAACTCGCGTTCCGCCGAGGTGACCCCGGCGTTGTCCCAATCGAGGAGGACCGGCCCATCCGGGCCGACCAGAACGTTCTGGGGCTGCAGGTCGAGATGTGACGTCACCAGATCGCCGGGGCCCGCCGGTGTCACCCAGTGCGCCAGCTCTGCCGCGGAGGTGTCGATGAACCGCCCCAACGCGTCCGACCACGGCAGGCCGGCCTGATGAACCTGCTTGTGCAGGGCTTTCCACTCGGTGTCCTGAGGGCACCGCTCGTACCAGGAACCCGGCGCCTCGGTCGCGCCCTCTCCCGCCCTGTGGAGGAGTGCCATGGTGCGGCCGAACCAGTCCAGTATGTCCGGGTCGGACGCGTCCGCCCCGGCGCCGTCGATCCAGTCGTACAGCTTGACGTAGGACCCGCCTGAAGACGCGGTGACTTGGGAGACGTGTGCGCCGTGGCGATTGGGAATGAGCCGCGGCGACGCGATTCCCAGGTCCTCGGCGGCCTGCCGTAACGCGGCCTCCCGGTGGACCTGTTCCTCGTCGCAGCCGAAGAGGAGCTCCTTGACCGCCCATGCGGAGCCGATCCCGGAGAACCTCCAGATCTGGCCCAACGCGCCACGAGTGACGGGCGTCATGGTCCACGGCCCGGCACCGAGCTCGTAGGTCTCCGCTATGTAGTCGGCTGTGAAGTGCATTGAGGACCCTCTCCGAACGCTGATGGCCGAGCTTCGTTGCCGGACCGATGGAGTCGACCTCATCACAGCCCGAACGAGCTCAATCCATCAACAACTTTTGAGTGAGTCACGAGCACGCGGCTCTCGCATCCCTCGCGGGACCGGGCCGCCGCAGAACGGTACTCGCCGTGTTCGCCCACCACGCCCTCCTCCCGGTATTCTTCTCGCAGTACTGGGTCAGCTAGGTGCTGTCCCCGGTCCCGGCCGGTACCGGTCGCCGCAGCAGGTACGCGCCCGCGGTCGAGACCAGTACGGCCATGCAGGCGATGAACACCAGCCCCGCGCCCTCCAGGCCGATCGGACGCGCCAGTACCCCCACACCGATCACCGGCACCGAGATACCCGCGTAAGCCACCACGAACAGCGTCGAGATCACCGCCGCGCGCTGATCCGCGGGAGACGCCCCCGCCACCGCCGACAGCGCCCCGCGAAACGCCAGCCCCTGCCCGCCCCCGCCGACGATCGCGCTCAGCACCACCAGCGCCAGCAGGTCCCACCGCAGCGCGCCCGCGAGCAGCGCCAGCCCGGCGAGGAGCCCGGCGCAGCCCAGGGGCAGCGATCGCCCCACCCCGACCCGGCCGACGGCGAGCTGTCCGGCCGTCGAGGCGAAGAAGGCCAGTGCGACGACCAGCCCGCTGACGGCGTGGTTGCGCACGTTCAGGGACTGTGCGAGGAACGCCGGGCTGACCGACGTGAACACCCCGAACAACGCGAAGCCCACGAACGAGGCGATCGCCGCCGGCCCGAACACCGTCCGCACCTGCGGGGGCAGGCCGGGCCGTTGCGGCCGTACGGCGCTCAGCGGCCGCCGCTCCCGCACGGTCTCCGGAAGCCACAGCAGGACGCCGGCCGAGCAGGCCACCAGGGCGAGGTGCACGGCGAACGGGAGGTACAGCGGCCAGTCCGCGTACTGCGCGAGCACTCCGGAGAGCAGCGGACCGCAGCCCAGCCCGCCGATGTTGGCGGCCGTCGCCACGAACGTGGCCCGGGAGGCGCCGCCGTACGGTGCCAGCTCCATCACGTACGCCGTGGCAGCCCCCGTGAACAGGCCGGCGGACAGTCCCGACAGCAGCCGCCCCGCATACAGCCACCCCAGCCCGGTGGCGACCAGGAAACAGCCGGCGCTGGCCGCCGAGAACCCCAGGCCCCACAGCAGCACCGGACGCCTGCCCATGGCGTCCGAGGCGTTCCCCGCCAGCAGCAGCACGCCGATGACCCCGAAGGCGTACACGGCGTACACGATGGTGACCGTCAGCTCGGAGAACCCGAACTTCTCCTGGTAGAGGCCGTATAGGGGGGTCGGCAGCGTGGTGCCGACCATGCACACGGCGAACACCGCCCCGCTGAGCAAACACTGGAGCCACCCTCGGCGATCACCGTCCATGCCGCCGACGGTAACCCCGCACACGGCCGCGGCCCGGTCGGGCCGCGGCCGCGGCGCGCCTCAAACACCCACCTGCGGCGATTCGGAGCTGAGGGGCGGTGAGGGGCTCAGGGCTCCAGCGGAGTGCACAACAGGGCGGCGGGGCCCGCGGTGCTGCCCACACGGGTGGTGAAGGCGATACCGGCGGCGTACTCGTTGGCGGAACACTGGCCCTTGTACGCGCCGTAGGCGAAGTCGCCGCCCGCCATGTCGGCGGGTCGGTTGTCGGAGCGGTCGAACCAGACAGTCCGTCCGGTGCCCCCCAGAGGGATGCGGGCGGGTGCGCACAGGGCCGCCGACAAGCGGTCACCGCGGCGGCTGTAGCCGATGAGGAACTGCCCGGCGGGGCACTGGAGTTTGGTGTAACCGCCGGCCCAGTCACCGCCCGCGGGCACGTGGCGTTCGTCGGTGACGACCGTCTGGGCGTTGCCCGTGGCTCGCAGGTCGCCGGCGGTGGTGTCGGTGCACAGGCCACGGCCGGCGGTGTGGCTGAGGCCGATCAGCCGCAGGCCGTCGGGGCAGGCGGCCTTGTAGGCCCCCGAATCCCAGTCGCCGCCGGCCCGTACCCGCAGAGACTGCACATGGTCGCCGTGGTCGGTGGCGAGCATGCGCCAGACAGGGACCGGCGTGATCGACCCGGTGCGGGTGGGAGAGGTCATGAGGTGACTCCAGGCGGTGCCGCGCCAGTCGCCCTGGTCGAGGATGCCGTACCGTCGCCCCGCGGTGTCGTAGCGCAGCAGGGCCCAGTCGTCGTGGCCCTCCCAGCCGACCAGGGGCCAGTAGGCGAAGTCGGCGTCATGGTCGGCGAAGTAGTCGGTGATGTTGCCGAACCAGGTACGGGCCGCCGTGCCCGTCTCATTGGCGCCTATGCCGAATTCGCTGATCCACACGGGCGCGGTGTAGTGCTGTCCTTCCGTGGTGACGAAGAAGGCCTGGTCGGCGAGGACCTGGTACAGCTGGTCGCGGGTCAGGTCCTGGTAGCGGGCGTCGTGGGTCTCGCCGATTCCGGTGGCGCCGCTGTGCCGGGGGCCGGTGTAGCCGTAGAAGTGGGCGGAGTAGACCAGCTTGTGGGCGTCCACGAGGGTGTGCGAGAGCGTGCGCACGGGGGTGAGGGTGGGCCGGTCGTGCGGCAGCCCGTCGACGGGCACGCCGGTCCAGTTGATGCCCTCGATGACGATGAGGAGGTTGGGGTTGGCCTCGGTGAGGATGCGGTCCGCGGCTTGCTGGGCGGCCGCGTACCAGTCGTGGCCGTCGCCCAGGCCCCAGTTGGGGTCGTCCAGCACGTCGCGGCGTACCTCGTTGTACAGGTCGGCGCCCACGACACGGGAGTCGGTGGCGTAGCGGCGGGCCATGAAGACCCAGTCGTCCGCCCACTGTTGGGTGGACTGGCTGCTGTTCCACCGTTCGTTGCCGTCGATGCCGCAGCACCAACGGGAGGTGTTCGTATGGTTGTTGAGGATGACCGCGAACCCGCTCTGGGTGAGGGCGGCCACGACGGCGTCGTAGATCTGCAGAGGCGTCCTGCCGCGCAGTTGCGGATTGGCGGCGACGGCCACGTCCGGCACGGGTGCTGTCGTATGGATCATCTCGTTGGAGAACGGCAGCCGGACGCTGTTGATGCCGAGTTCGTGGAAGTCGGCGAGCAGTTCGGGCAGCGAGGCTCGGTCCAGGCCGAGGGGGATGCCGTAGGAGTCCTGCCCGGCGTGGTGGTTGGCGGGGTCGGTGCTGCTGCCGCTTCCGGTCCACGAGCCCTGTGCGCCGTCCCAGTTGGCCGACTTCAGCCGGAAGCGGTTTCCCTGGGCGTCGACGATGTACCGGCCCTGGGTCGACAGCGGCGGCTGCCAGGTGTCGGCCGCCTGGGCGGTGGCCTGGGGGAGGGCCTTGGGGGCGACGGGTTTCGGGGCGGAGGGTTTCGGGGCGGCGGCGACTGCCGTCGGCGCTGTGGTCAGCAGCGCGAGAACCGCTGTCACTGATGTCAGGTACTTGACAAGTCTACTGTTGGGCGGCATCAGGTTCCTCTACGGGAGCAGGGTGGTGAGGCTGGCGAATCGGTGTCGCGAGGGACGGGGGCGCCGAGGCGAGCGACACGCTTTCCAGAGTGACATCAATGACGGACCTGGTCACCGGTCTTGGCGGCGGCAGTCAGCCTGTAAAGCCTATAAGGGGACGGTAGTCGGGTCGACCTCAGTTGTCGCGGGCGCCCTCTTCCCGAGCCGACGCGGCCTCATCCGTTCGATCCGCCCTCTCCGTTCGATCCGCCCTCTCTGGTGGACCCGCCCCAGCGGTCCTATCTGTTCGGCGTGACCCGGGAGGAAAAGCAGGTGCGTGCGGCCTCCGCTCATGCCAGGCTGCGCCGGTGAACCGTGAACAGATCTCCAGGCTTGCCCATACGGATCATCCGATTGCGGCCCCGCTCGACGACGACGCGGTGCGCCAGCTGCTGGAACGCGGCATCCCGCGAGGCGACGCTCGTGTACTCGACCTCGGCTGCGGTGGTGGGGAGTGGCTCCTGCGTGCCCTGGCCACCTACCCGCGACTGCGGGCGGAGGGTGTCGACACCTCCGAGAGCGCGCTGGCACATGCGCGGAGGACCGCGCGCGTCCTGGGCCTTCAAGAGCGCCTCGTCCTCCACCACGAGGATGCCACGGACTTCGCTGCCCCACACGCGTTCGACCTGGTCGTCAGTGTCGGGGCCACGCATGCCTTCGGAGGCCTGCTCGCCACCCTCGCGGCGGCACGCAAGCACCTGGCCCCCGGCGGACGTGTTCTGATCGGTGACGGAATCTGGACACATGAGCCTTCTCCCGAGGCCGTTGAGATGCTCGGCGACCTCGCCGACCTGCCGACCACGATGGACCGCGTCATCTCCGACGGATGGACACCCGTCGACGGGCACATCAGCACGCGCCGGGAGCTCGACGACTACGAATGGGCCTGGACGGGGTCGCTGGCCTCATGGGCTTTGGACCACCGCGACGATCCGGACAGTTCCCAGGCGCTGGCGGCAGCCACCACCCACCGCGGCGAATGGCTGCGTGTCTACCGGGACGTCTTCGGCTTCGTCTGCCTGATCCTGCGCCCGACGTCCGACTGAAGCGGTCACACGACCCCGAACACCTTGACCCTCGCAACCTGCTTGATGCTCGTCACCTGGCAGCCCCCGGTAACCGTGTTGGCGGGGAGGCGGTCCAGAATCGGGCAGGGACGTCCCCAAGCTGCTCGAAGCGTCCTCCCTGCTGGTCCCGAGGGAGGACGGCACCATCCGGGCCGATCTCACCCTCCGTCCGGCTGCCGAAGCCCGACGGCAGACGCCCATCGCCGGTGCCGGCGTCCCGCGACCGATGTGGGACATCGGAAACCGAACCCCGACCGGCGAACCGGTGCTCGACATCGCGCGCCTCTGGGTGGAGTTCACGCCCGTCCTGGAGCCCGGTGGGCGAGCCCCGATGCGACTCGCTCCGCTCGATGCTTCGCGGTGGCGACGCCTTCGGCCCGGCCAAGTCCGCGCGGCCGTCGACCGGCTGGGGGCCGGGCAGATCCCTCCGGGCGGGGCATGCGGCGTCAAGACGTCGCCCGCGAGGCGGGCTTCTCCCGCGCGTCTCCCGACCGGACCCTGGGGCCGTCTCAAGGGCGAGTTCGAGTGACGTCGAGCCGCCGCCCGGGCGGCCGTGCCGGGCACCAGCCCGATCCCCGCGAGATCCGCATCGCGCGGCCGCGGGGCACCAGCCGATTCCCGCGAGGCCCGCATCGCGCGACGCGGGGCCTCAACTCGACCAGCGGCTCAGCAGCGAGCTCGCCCGCACGCACACCGAGTTCACCCTCCTCAAGGAGCGTCGACCTTACGTTCCCGGCCCCGGCCCCGGCCCCTGCCCCGGCCCCTGCCCCAGCCCCGATCCCGGCCGCCTGCCCGCCGCGGCTGTTCCGCCACCGGTATTCATCGCAGGGTGAGCGGGGTCTCGGATTCGACTCGGGACAACTTGGCCGGGTTGCGGACGTAGTAGATACCGGTGATGCGTGCGTCCTCGACGCGGGTCGCCATGACGCCGTCGATCTCGCCGTTCAGGCGTAGGACGAGTGCCGGGTTGCCGTTGACCATGGTGGGCTCACTGGTGAGCGTGCCCTTGGCCTTGCCGGTGCCGCCGAGAATGTAGCGGCCCACTTTCTCGGCACCGATGACCGGCCGCAGCCCGGCCTGCTTGACGCCGCCGCCGTCACCCACGAAGACCACCTCCGGGGCGAGCACACCGATGAGGTCTTGCAGGTCCCCGGTTTCGAGCGCGTGCTGGAACGACTCCAGGGCGGCCCGGGTCTTGCTCGCGGAGACCACCTCGCGAGGGCGGCGGGCATCGACGTGCCGACGGGCGCGGTGCGCGATCTGGCGGACGGCCGCGGGGCTCTTGCCGACGGCGGCCGCGATCTCCTCGTAGCTGACATCGAACACCTCGCGCAGTACGAAGACGGCGCGTTCGGTCGGCGACAGCGTTTCGAGGACGAGCATCATCGCCATCGACACGCTCTCGGCGAGCTCGACGTCCTGGGCCACGTCGGGCGCGGTGAGCAGCGGCTCGGGAAGCCAGGGGCCGACGTACGCCTCCTTGCGGCGCTTCATGGTGCGCAGGCGGTTGAGCGACTGCCGGGTCGCGATCCGGACGAGGTAAGCGCGCTGGTCGTGCACCTGCCCCAGGTCGACCTCGACCCACCGCAGCCAGGTTTCCTGGAGAACGTCTTCGGCGTCGGCCGCCGATCCGAGCATCTCGTAGGCGACGGTGAAGAGCAGGTTGCGGTGGGCGACGAACGTCTCGGTCGCCGGGTCGGTGGCGTGGTCGCTCATATCTCGATCCCTTTCCCGCGTGGCCAGGGCTGGTCGACGCGGACATTCAAGCGTGCATCCACAACAAGGTCCTCTTTCGCTGGTGGCCGTTCGATCCACACCCCGCGTCTCGGTCGTGATCGGCCGGACAGGGCCTAGGCTGCCCGTTCGGCGGTGGCCGGCGTTTCGCCACGCTTGGCCTGCAGCAGGTGCCGGCGCTTGGCATCCTTGGTCCACCAGGTGCGCGAACCGGGCTTGCGCGCCTCGTACGCCAACTGCCAGGGGATGCCCTTGCAGATGAGCTCCTTGAGCTTCGCGCCCGGGCGGCCGCCGAGGTAGTACCTCTTGGCGGTGTCGTCCCTGCCGGTGAGCTGAAAGACACCGGCGCGGCGCCCCAGGCTGATGCACTGGCTGACGAACCCCACGTCGATGGGTGCGGGCTGCTCACCCGCGAGCCGACTGAGCACCGTTTCGGCGGCCTGCGGGCCCAACTGAACCGAGGCCTGGCAGCTCATCCGGAACGGCAGGTCCGACGGGGCCGCCGAGTCCCCGGCCGCGACGATGCGCACGTCGTCCACGCTCGTCAAGGTCTCGTCCGTGAGCAGGCGGCCCAAGGAGTCTGTGCTCAGCCCGCTGCGCGCGGCCAGGTCCGGCACGCCGAATCCGGCGGTCCAGATGGTCACCTCGCTCGGCAGTTCGCGGCCGCCACTGAGCCGTACGGCAGCGCGAGTCACCGTCGTCACTTTCGCGTCGGGGCCTTCGAGTACGGTCACACCGAGTCCGGCCAACCGCTTGGCGACCGAGCGTCGACCGCGAGGGTGCAGGGAGGGGCCGAGCACCCCGCCGCAGACCAGGGTCACGGTTCGGCCCGCCTCCGCCAGCTCGGCGGCGGTCTCGATGCCGGTCGCGCCGGCTCCGACAACGGTCACCGCGGCCGTCGCGGGCGCGGCGTCGACGACCGACCGCAGCCGCTGTGCCTCCTCCAGGCCGGCGATCGGGTAGGCGAACTCGGCCGCACCAGGCACCTGCGGATCGGCGCTGCCACTGCCCACCGCGTAGACCAGATAGTCGTAGCCGACCGTGCCGCCGGTCGCCAACGTCACGCTCCGCTCGGCCGCGTCGATCCGGGTCACGGTGTCGACGACCAGCCGGACGCGCTCGCCCAGGACCTTTCGGTAGTCGACGACCGCGTCGTGGGATCCACCCACCAGTTGGTGCAGACGGATCCGCTCGACGAAGGTCCGGCGCGGGTTGATCAACGTAACGGTCACGTCGTCGCGCTGCGTCAGGCGATTGGCCGCCATGACGCCGGCGTATCCGCCGCCGATCACGACCACATCAGTGTTCTCACTCATGGTGTCTCCTCCGTTTCCAGGGGGTCGGCCTCAAGACACCGCGTCATCGATGGCTGTGACAAGCTGTGAGGCAGGTCACTCCACGGGCGTGCGCTCGGCCGGGAGATCACCTGATCCGCCCAGACCTGGGGGCGAACAACACCGCGAAGACCGCGAGGAACACGGTCGCCGACGTCATGCCGCCACCCCCATGAGGGCGTTGCGGCGCGCGACGTCGACACGCGCCATCCGAGACACACGGGCCGGGTCGACTCCGTCAGCTCATGCACCTTTGTCCACATGATCACCGTGCGCCTCCGCCCACACGCCGATTCCTCCGAGCAGAGTGATCCAGCAGGTCGGGGCGTGTGTGTACCGACCTGCCGAAGAGCCGACGCAGCCTCAAGAAGGGGTGTTCATGGCAGGGTTGACTCGTCGTAGACTCCTGGGGTCCGCTGCCGGTGTGCTGGGCGGCGCCGCGGCGCTCTCCCTCCTCCCGCCGAGCGTCCAGAAAGCCGTCGCGGCCGGGCCGCCGAAGCACGGCTCGCTGCGCGACATCGAACACGTCGTCATGCTGATGCAGGAGAACCGGTCGTTCGACCACTACTTCGGCACACTGTCCGGCGTCCGCGGCTTCGCCGACCCGCACGCGCTGAACCTCGACACCGGCCGGTCGGTCTTCTACCAGCCCGACACGGTGAACCCGAAGGGGTATCTGCTCCCCTTCCACCTCGACACCCACACGTCCAGCGCCCAGGCGATCCCGTCCACCAGCCATGCGTGGGCGGTGCAGCACGAGGCGTGGAACGGCGGGAAGATGGACCGCTGGCTGCCGGCCCACCGCAAGGCGGACGGGATCAACGGCCCGTACGTGATGGGCTACTACACCCGCGAGGACATCCCCTTCCAGTTCGCCCTCGCCGAGACCTTCACCATCTGCGACAACTACTTCTGCTCGGTGTTCGGGCCGACCTGGCCCAACCGGCTGTACTGGATGACCGGCACGATCGACCCGGGCGGCACGCGGGGCGGGCCGGTCCTCGTCAACAAGGCGCCGACGCCGTACCGGTGGACGACGTACGCGGAGCGGCTCCAGGCGGCCGGGGTCAGCTGGAAGGTGTACCAGCAGGACGACAATTACGGCTGCAACATGCTGGAGCAGTTCGCGAACTTCCGTGCGGCGGCGCCGGGGTCTGACCTGTACGAGCGTGGTGTACGCCCCCAGCCGGAGGGCACGTTCGAGGACGACGCGCGGGGCGACCGGCTGCCGGCCGTGTCCTGGATCATGCCGACGAGGCATCAGTCCGAACACCCTGACTACCTACCCGCCGCGGGCGCCGATTTCGTCGCGTCGAAGATCGAGGCGATCGCCTCCGACCCGAAGGTCTGGGGCAAGACCGCGTTCATCCTGAACTACGACGAGAACGATGGCCTGTTCGACCACGTGCCGCCGCCGACGCCTCCTGCCGGAACCGCCGACGAGTTCGTCCAGGGGCTGCCCATCGGAGGCGGCTTCCGCGTCCCCGCGATCATCGTCTCGCCCTGGACGGTCGGCGGCTGGGTGGCCTCGGAGGGCTTCGACCACACCTCGGCACTGCGGTTCCTGGAACAGTTCACCGGAGTCCAGGAGCCGAACATCAGCACCTGGCGCCGCGCCGCCTTCGGCGACTTCACCTCCGCCTTCCGCTTCACGCAGCCACAACCGCTGCCGCCGCTTCTGCCCGACGACACGGCGCGGCAACTGGAGAAGGCGAAGGAGCAAGTGGCGATCTTGCCCGCACCCACCCTTCCGGGCGCCGACCAGTCCTTCCCGCACCAGGAGACGGGAGACCGGCCGCACGTCTGACGGCCGTGCACCCGACCGTTCTCGGTCGTGACGTCGCGCCGGGAGCGGGTTTGCGGTCAGACCCCGTGCGGGCTGGGAAGCCGGTCGGCGCCATCGAACAGGCAGTTGCCTTTATGGCGCGGCGGCATCGGGAGAACAGTCCGGATCAGGAAGCGACCGTAGCGTTCAGGCCGTAGTCCAGTTCCGCACCATCGACCAGCACCGCCTCGACCGTGCGCGTACTGGGGTCGATGTCGGCCACGATCCCGTCCCCGGCGTAGCGGGGGTAGCCCGAGGAGCCAGTCTCGCCTGTCGCCTCGACGACCGCCGATCGTACGGCCGAGTCCTCCACGGAGGCGTCGCCTCTGTCCTCGACGTGTTCAGGGACCAACAAGATCTTGAAGTGCTGCGGCTCTGTAGTCATGCTCCGGTATTTAATCGCCTGTCCCGCCCATCGCGGGAAAGGCGCACGACAGATCTGCGCAATCAGGCTCCGTCGGATGGGTTTCCCCACCCAGCACGGAGGAACGGCAGGGATCGAAACACCCGTCCGTCGCCCCTGACCGCCGGGAGATCGACCGTACCGACAGGGCGTGCGACCCACGGGCACTGTCAGTACTACCTCGACGCCATGGACCCAAGCCGCGAAGAGTCCGGGTGGAAGACATGCATCGCCGAGACACGGTGGCCATAGTCGGGAGTACTGGTAGCCGAAACCGAGGCGGGAATCGTTGGATTCGCGAGTTTCAGCCCATCGCGGGAGACCCCCGACATCGCGGAAATCGGCACGCTTTACGCGATGCCCGAGGTCTGGGGCACCGCGACCGGAAAACAGTTGATGCCGGCCACGTTGACGACTCTCGGACAGGCCGACTACACGCAAGCCACCTTGTGGGTCCTGGAGGACAACGAACGCGCCCGGCGCTTCTACGAAGCCGCCGGCCGGCGCGCAGACGGCGCAGCCGTGGAGGACACCACCGGTGGGGCCTCTCTCAACAAGTTGCGCCACCGCCGCCCTCTTGTCTGACCCGCTCACCGTCCTGCCCGTCCAAGGCACCAGGAAGCGGCGTGGTCGCGAGGTGGGGTCGAACTCACTGAACCGGTTCCGCGGAGCACGACGACGGCCCCTTGAGATACCCCCGAGAACCCTTCCGTTCGCATGAACTCACGGCACTTCGCGGCCTTGGGGGTCCCCCCCGACGATCAGGACGGGGCGGAACCGCCATCAACTGTCGTGCGCTGACGCCTGTAGTGGCGGGCCGCTCGGGCACGGTTCCCGCACGACGGCTTGCACCACTCCTGCCGCCCGTGACTCTTGACGAAGTAGCGCACACAGCGGGGCGCGGTGCAGGATCGCAACCGCATGCGCTGCGGGCCGCTGAGAAAGTCGATGGCGGCTCGGGCCAGGGCCGCGACAAGTCGAACGTGCGGATCGTTCTCCGCCGACAGCAGCCGGGCGGTAGGTACTCCCTCGGCGGGCCAGTCCATCTGGGGAGCGACCGGTTCCCGCGCGGCAACCGTATTGAGGTGGGCCAGTGCCTGGTCGGCAGGCATCAGGCGATGGACGTCCGCCGGGCTGGGGGGAGCGGGGCTGACCGCCCGGGCGAACAGGGCCCGGACTGCCTGCCGAAGCTCGATGATCCAGAGCCTGAGGGTTTCATCCGCTGCGAGTTCTCCAGCCGGAATGCGGCCGGCCAGCAGATCCCCCTGCTCTTGGATCCAGCGCGTTGTTCCCCGGACCGTGGCGAGGTCATCGGCGACGCCGCCGTCTCCGTCGTGACGGATCGTGCTCGCCAGTTCCAATGCCAGCCAGCGCTCCACAAGGCATCCCCTTCCCTCTCGGTGCCCGGTCGTCAACCACTTGATCACATCCCTGCGCACACCCTAAGGTCCCTAACGGAAAATCAAAAACTTCCGTTAGGGACTGGGGTGGGTGGCGACACCTGCCCCGGCACAGGCCGGCGGCAGGGTCCGCCACTGGAGGAGATGGCGGAATGACGCTGCTTGCACAAATCAGCGACCTGCACCTGGACGGCAGCGAGAGGGCGACCCGACGCGCCACCCGTGTCATGGACCACCTGCGGGCCCTGCCCCACCCGGTCGACGCGCTCCTCGTCACCGGGGACATCGCCGATCACGGCGCGGAGGCCGAGTACGAGGAAGCGGCTCAGATCCTGACCGCGCCCTTCCCTGTGCTCACCTGCCCCGGAAACCACGACGCGCGACCGGCCTACCGCAAGGCCCTGCTCGGAGACGCACCCGACCAGGGCCCCATCAACCAGGCCCACCACATCGCCGGCACCACCATCCTGATGTGCGACTCCACCATCCCGGGCCGCGACGAAGGACGTCTCGACGCCCAAACACTCGCCTGGATCGACACCACCCTCACCGCACTGCCGCAGGACGCCACGGCGCTGATCGCCTTCCACCAGCCGCCGGTCGAACTCCATCACCCACTGCCCGACTCCGGCATGCTCGAAGAGCCCGGACAACTGGCCGACCTGCTGGGCGCGCACCCGCAGGTCGCCGCCGTCCTCACCGGCCACGCCCACACCGCGGCCGCGTCGACCTTCGCCGCGCGTCCGCTGATCGTCGGACCGGCCATCACGTGGACCTTGCGCCTGCCCTGGGAGAGCGATCACGCCGCAGACCGCGACCAACCGCCCGGCCTCGCGTTCCACATCCTTGACGACGACCGGCGCCTGACCACCCACTACCGCGTCGTACTCTGATCCCCCGCTGACACGATCCGGAGGCATCGTGGTCCATCCCCGCGCCGTCGCCGGGTTCCGGTGGCGGCTGTTGCCCTGCTCCCCCCAAGACAGCCTGGCCCTGCTGAGTCAGCACGTCACCTCAGGAGTTTCAGGGCCTTGACGCAGTCGCCGTGGGCTGGCGCTGAGTGCGGAGGATCCGGTGGGATCCCCCCCGCAGTGCGCCCGGTCGCGTCTCTGCGCGCGGGAGGCGAGAAGTACGTTGCTCAGAGGCTGTCGGCGGGGAGTTCGCCGGTGAACGCGGCGGCCATACGGAGCCAGGTCGCGGCCTCGTCGTGGCGCGCCTGGCGTTCCAGGGTGCGTCCGAGCATCAAGTGGGCGTAGTGCTCGACCGGGTCGCGGTCGATGATCTGGCGCAACTGCTCCTCGGCCCGCCCCAGTTGCGCGGAGTGGTAGTACGCGCGGGCCAGCAGCAGCCGGGGGCCGGTCTGCTCGGGGACTTCCTCGACGACGGCAGCGAGTAGCTTGGCGGCGCCGGTGTAGTCCTTGGCCCCGAAGCGCGCTTGGGCCCGCTCCCAGCGCTCGACGGTGGTCTCCTCGTGGGGGACACCGACGCCGTTGTCGAAGAGGTGCCGGGCGGTTGCCCAGCGGTCGGCCGCGACATCGCCGTTCGGCTGGTAGTCGTCGAGGTTGTCGATCATGACGTATCCCTTCCTGGAGTTGTGTGCGGCAGCCGTCCGGCGTCCTCGGAGCCGGGACGGCCGCTGTCGAAGTCCTCGACGGCCTACGGGACTTCGGCCTGGTGTTCCTCGCGAGCGGGCTCTCGCGCAGTGCGCAGACTCAGCCGGTCGACCCCGCGGACATGCGCTCGGCGTCGCGAGCGGCGACCAGCGATGAGTGAGTGGGAGCGTCGGGCACGGTGGCCGGTCGGTTCTTGGCGAATTCCTTGCGCAGGACGGGTATGACTTCTTCGCCGAGGATGTCGAGCTGTTCCAGCACGGTCTTCAGGGGTACGCCGACGCCGTCGACGTTGAACAACTGGCGCTGGTAGTCGCCGAAGTGCTCGCGGAAGGTGAGCGTCTTCTCGATGACCTGCTGGGGGCTGCCGACGGTCAGTGGTGTCTCGTCCATGTACTGCTCCAGGGAGGGGCCGCCACCCATCTGGGGTGAGTTGTCGAAGTAGGGGCGGAACTCGCGTACGGCGTCCTGGGAGTTGTGGCGCATGTAGATGTGGCCGCCGACGCCGACGATGGCCTGTTCGGGGGTGCCGTGGCCGTAGTGGGCGTAGCGCTCGCGGTAGAGGTTGATCAGCTTCTGGAAGTGCTCCTTGGGCCAGAAGATGTTGTTGGCGAAGAAGCCGTCGCCGTAGTAGGCGGCCTGTTCGGCGATCTCGGGGGAGCGGATGGAGCCGTGCCAGACGAACGGGGGTACGTCGTCCAGTGGGCGGGGGGTGGAGGTGAAGGACTGCAGAGGCGTGCGGAAGTGGCCCTCCCAGTCGACGACTTCCTGGCGCCACAGTTGGTGCAGCAGCGCGTAGTTCTCGATGGCGAGCGGGATGCCCTGGCGGATGTCCTTGCCGAACCAGGGGTAGACCGGGCCGGTGTTGCCGCGACCCATCATGAGGTCCACCCGCCCGTCGGCGAGGTGCTGGAGCATCGCGTAGTCCTCGGCGATCTTCACCGGGTCGTTGGTGGTGATCAGTGTGGTGGCCGTGGAGAGGATGATGCGGTCGGTGCGCGCGGCGATCCAGCCCAGCATGGTGGTGGGGGAGGAGGGTACGAACGGCCGGTTGTGGTGTTCACCGGTCGCTAAGACGTCCATGCCCACCTCCTCGGCCTTCTGTGCGATGGTCACCATCGCCTTGATCCGCTCGTGCTCGGTCGGTGTCCGGCCGGTGGTCGGATCGGTGGTCACGTCACCGACGGTGAAGATCCCGAACTGCATCGCACCCATCTCCATATGGTTGATGTATCAACTCGATCTGTGAACGTGACGCCGAGCGCTGGTATTCCAGCGGTTCGCTCGGGAGTCCCCGCCCCTCCAGGAGCGTCGGTCTCGCCTCGCGAGGGGAGTGGTCGATGAGTCGATTCCGGCCCCGTGGATCGGCGACTGCGCACCGGTCGCTCGCTCGGTCAGTCCGGCTGCTTCTCCATGTGCTCCAGGACACGGTTCGAGATCTGGGCGAGCGTGCTGAGCTCTTCCTGGGTCAAGGCCTCGACGAAGAGTCGGCGGACGTGTTCGACATGGAGGGGGGCGGCGGCTTCGATCGCCGCGTAGCCGGCCGGGGTGGCGACGACGAACGCTCCGCGGCCGTCGTCGGGGCACTCCTCCCTGGTCACCAGGCCGCGCTTGGCCATGCGTGTGACCTGGTGGGACATCCGGCTCTTCTCCCACTCGACCAGCTTGGTCAATTCCAGGAAGCGCAGCCGTCCGCCGCCTTCTTCGGTGAGCTTGGCGAGCACGATGTAGTCGGCGGCGGACATCTTGGAGTCGGTCTGCACCCGGCGAGACAGTCGGCCGATGAGCTTCTCCTGCATGCGGATAAAACTGTCCCAGGCAGCCTTCTGCTCGGGGTCGAGCCAGCGCGGTGTCTCGTTCATGAGCGAAGTGTAACGAGATTGTTGACAGCTCACCTATCTGTCTGCATCCGGGCCCGATGGGGCGGTTCTGGAGGAGTGCGGCGGCCGGGTGCAAGAAGCTGATCACCGCCGGGCTCGGAAACTGTCGAGTGAACGGTGATGATCCGGTCCGGTGGGGAGAATAAGTTGATGCATCAACTGAGTGGGGTTAGTGTGGGTGGGCGGACCGACGGGACTGCCGTGGGGTCGAGCGGGATCAGGACCAAGAGGAGGACACATGGCGGTCGAAGTGAGCGACGTGCCCGGAGCGAAGCGCTACGAGGCCCGCGTCGACGGAGAGTCCAGGGTCGCCGGCGTCGCGGAGTACATCCGTACGACGGAACTCGTCGCGTTCGTGCACACCGAGGTCGCGCCGGAGTATGAGGGCAGGGGCGTCGGATCCGCACTGGTCCGCACCGCCCTCGACGAGGCACGCGCCTCGGGGCTGCGCGTGCTGGCCACGTGTCACTTCTTCGCGGGCTGGATCGCGCGCCATCCCGAGTACCAGGACCTGCTGTACCAGTCCCGGAGCAAGGTCAGCGACTGAACGAACGACCGAACAGCCGAACACGGCGGTGACGGAGGCCGGTATGAGCGGGGGAGCCGATATCAGGGCGTACGAGGGGCGGTCGACCACGGTCACCTTCGAGGCCGGGCGCTGCCTGCACGCCGCCGAATGTGTTCATGGCCTGCCGGAAGTGTTCGACACGGCCAGGCGCCCGTGGATCCAGCCGGACGGTGCCGCCGCCGACCGCGTGGCCGAAGTGGTACGACGCTGCCCCTCGGGCGCGCTGCGTTACCGACTCGCGGACGGCGGGACGGAGTCCCCCAACCGGCCCACGCACATCACCCGCAACGCCATCGGGCAACTGACCGTGCGCGGTGAGCTGAGCGTGGACACCGCGGAAGGTACGCGCGCCGAGACCAGGGCGATCCTGTGCGCCTGCGGGCGGAGCGGCCGTCAGCCGTACTGCGATCACTCGGGGCCCTGCGGTGAGTGATGCCGTTGTGCCCAGCCCCCAACAGTAATTGCCCCTGACAGCTTGGAGTCGAAGCAGATGTCTCTCGCAGCGCAGTTCTCCGAGTACGGCAGCACCGACGTGCTGAGTGTTGTGGATGTGCCGCCGCCCACCCCCGGCCCCGGCCAGGTGCGGCTCGCGGTGCGGGCCGCGGGCGTCAACCCGATCGACTGGAAGATCCTGCATGGCTATATGAGCCAGGTGATGCCCCTCGACCTTCCGGCAGGTCTCGGGTCCGACGTGGCCGGCGTGGTCGACCAGCTCGGAGAGGGAGTGACCGCGTTCAGCGTGGGGGACGAGGTGTTGGGGGCCTCCGTCACCCCGTCCTACGCCCAGTTCGCGCTCGCCGACCCCGCCGTGCTGGTCGCCAAACCGGCCACCGTCCCGTGGGAGGTGGCCGGGACCCTTGCGGGCCCGGGCATCACCGCCTGGGAGGCGCTCAACAAGCTCGAGATCGCCAAGGGGGAGACCCTGCTGGTTCATGCCGCCGCCGGCGGCGTGGGCACGTTCGCCGTGCAGCTGGCCGTGGCCCGCGGCGCGCGGGTGATCGGCACCGCGAGCGAGCCCCGCCACGAACAGCTGCGCTCGCTGGGTGCGGAACCCGTCACGTATGGCGCGGGGCTGGTCGACCGGGTACGGGCCATCACCCCTCAGGGCGTGGACGCGGTTCTCGACGCCTCCGGCCGCGGTGAGATCCCGGCCTCGATCGAGCTCGCGGGCGGACCGGCGCGTGTCCTCACCCTCGTGGCGTTCGACGCGGCAGACACCGGCATCCAGGTCCACACGGGCGTGGCGGGGGAGAGCGGCGCCCCAGCCCTTCGGGACATCCTGGCACTCATGGAAGAGGAGCGACTGAGGGTCCCGATCTGGCGTACCTTCCCCCTGGCGGAGGCGGCGGCTGCGCTGCGGATGAGCCAGGCGGGGCGTCTGGGAGGCAAGATCGTCCTGCTTCCGGCGTGAGGACCCACTCCAGATTCCAGGGCTGATTGGTTGCGCAGTCAGACGTTGCGGACTGACTCGTCGAAGACCTGCGATCAGCGGGGCCGGGAACGTCGGCTTCGCTCCGAGGGTGCGCGGCAAGGCCGTCTACGACGGCCGCAGACGGCCGCAAGAGGAGGCATGTCGTGAGCTCGTTCGGAGCGCCCGTGGTGATGAGCCGGGGTGACGCGGAATCCCCGCTGGTCGTGCTTGTGCACGGACGTGGCCCGCGGGAGAGCGAGATCATCGGGCTGGCTGACGCGCTGCCTCCGGCCTGTCCTACGCGGCGGTACGTGCCCCCATCGCCGAACACGGCGGGTTCGCCTGGTTCGCCGACCGCGCGCGGGGCGAGCACGACCAGGTCATTCCGCGCGAGCTGCTCGACAGGACCTGGGACTACCTGACCGCACGGTCGGGGGCCCCGACGGTCGCCCGGCGTGATCCGGTGGGTCATGGGATCGCTCGCGGCGCGCTCGCCGTCCTGGCGGACTGGCTCGCCGAACGTCTTGCCTTTCTCGCGCGGGAGAGCAGTAACCCCGCATCGGAACCGGTGTGTTGGGGGAACGGCCTTCCGGCCGGACTGCCCGACCGTGTCGGCCCGCGTCCCGAGGCCAGTACGACCGTTCCCCAGCAGCAGCTCACCGACCACGCGCCGGTGGAGCTCCAGGAGAAGCTGTTCGCCCGAGTCGCCGCGCTGCCCTCGGTGTACAGCCGTCCATCGGCGATCTCCGTACCGGGCGCACGTGGTTTCATGCTCGACGCACCACAGCCCGGCCCCGCCGAGGCGTTCCTCGTGCCGCAGGCGCGGGAGTTCGCCCATCTGCACCCCGAGGCGACGGTTCGCTGCATGTGGCACTGCCGGTGCGGTTGGCCGCCGACGCGATCGAACGTGGCTGGGCCGTGGCCCACCCGCTCGCCGGAATCAGGCTGACCCCAGGAATGGTGCTCGTCCACGGGCCCCGCGACGAGGCCGAACTGGACGTCGTCACCGCCATCGTCATGACCAGTCATGCCTGGGCCGCGGGACTGTCTCCCCGGACCGGCGGCGGAACGGAACCCGCACCGGCGCCGGGTCGCCTCCGCCTCCGCGTTCGGCACGCTCGCCGTCACCGCCGTCTCCAGGGGCAGCGGCATGGCCGAGGCCGCCGGCGCTGGTCAGTGAGGGACTGTGACCAGCACCCGGCCGCGTCCGCCGGTGTCGACACGGTCATGGGCCTTGGCGATGTCCTCGAGCGGGCAGCGGTCGCCGATGTCGATGGTGAGGGCGCCGACGGCGGCCGCGGCGGTGAGGTCCCGGGCGGCCTGGCGTTTGGCCGCGGTGGGGAAGTCGTCGCTGCCGAGCAGGCGCAGGGTGACGTTGTTGAACAGCAGCGGCCAGAAGGGGAGTTCGGTGCGGTCGGCGTGGGTGCCGTACGCGGCGACGACGGCGTCGAGTGCGACGACGGCGTTGTCGAGGTCGGCGTTGGCGGACAGGGACACCTCGACGACACGGTGGACGCCCTCGGGCGCGTACGAGCGGATCGCCGTTGCCGGATGGGCGGAGTCGAGGGCGACGGCGTGGGAGACGACGGCCGGGTCGACGCGGTCCAGGTCGCCGCCGTGCCGGACGGTGCCGATGACGGTGGCGCCGCCCCAGCGGGCGAGCTGGGCGGCCAGGGAGCCGACGCCGCCGAGAACACCGTGCACGAGGATGATCCGGCCGTCGACCGGGCCGTCGGCGAACACGGCGCGGTGGGCGGTGATGCCGGGGATACCCAGGCTTGCGCCGAGTTCGTCGCTGAGGTGGTCGGGGAGCCGTACGGCCTGATGATCGGGTACGACGGTGTACTGGGCGGCGGTGCCGAAGGGCCGGTAGGACTGGGCGCCGTAGACCCAGACCCGCTCTCCCGCGCGGAGGGGGTCGACTCCCTCGCCGATCTCGTCGATGACGCCGGCGGCGTCGCTGTGCGGGACGACCCTCGGGTACGGCATCGAGGAGCCGTGCCAGCCGCGCCGCTTCTTGGTGTCGCCGGGATTGACGCCCGACACGTTCACACGGACCCGCACCTCACCGGGACCGGGCTGGGGGTCGGGCAGTTCGCCGACGTTCAGGACGTCGATGGCGGGGCCGTGTTGGTCGTACCAGGACGCGAGCATGGAAGTACCTCCGGTGTCTGTCAGGGGTTCTCGGGTGGCGCCTCGCCCAACTCCTCGCGGATCCAGGCGCGTTCGGCGCGGCTGGTGGCGCGGGCGGTGAGCATCATGCCGCGCCGGTAGGGATCGGCGACCTCCTCGGCGCGTACGGGCCGGTCTCCGTCGTAGAAGAAGCTCGCCGGCTCCTCCAGGAACAGCAGACGCCTGCGCAGCACCGCATGTCGTTCGGCCGCGTCGGGGAGCAGGGAGAGGAAGGACAGCACCGTGTGGAACCGGGTGTGGTCGGTGATCTCGTGGTCGGCCGGCTTGCGCAGGCGATCGAGCATCTCGGTGCGGCCGGCCTCGGTCAGGCTGAGCACGTAGCGGGCGCCGCCCGACTGGGGGTCCGCCCGCCGCTCGAGAAGACCCGCCTTGGCGAGACGGTTGATGGCCGGGTAGAGGCTGCCGTCACTGACCGGTCGGGTGTAGCCGGTCAGGTGGGAGACACGGCGGCGCAGCTCATGACCCGGCAAGGCGCCTTCGGCGAGGAAGCCCAGTATGGCGAGTTCCAGCATGGGGCCGATCGTCTCACAATCACATCGAATCGATATTCGTATCGAAACGATGCTACGGCCAGGCCGCGCGGCCGGCCCGCCGCGTGCCTCCATGTGGGGGGCGGCGTTCTCGACGGTGGTCGAGTGGTACGACTTCACGCTGTAGGTGTTCATGACCACCGTGCTGTCCCGTGCCTTCTTCGGCCCGGCGCGCTGGTGTTCGGCCATGCAGGTGACCGGTTAGGGCGGCGCGAGGTCCTGCTGGCCTCGATGTCGGTGATGCAGTGCGGGAAGGACGAGGGCCGTGGCGCTTCTCCGGCTTGGCCGCATAGGGGCCGAGAACGCCCAAGCGGGGATGAGACATGTCCGACCGATTCTCCTCGGGCACGAGCTCCGTGTGATCGTCTCGGGGCTGGTCGACCTGCCACCCTTCATCGAGTTCTCGGCGGGCGCGCCGCTGGTCGGCGGCTCTCGCAGCCGGCGATTGATGGCAGTCACCGGTCGGGGGTCGTTCTCGTCGTGAAAGCGGAGATCACCGTCGCACGGTAGGTGACACACAATCGGTTGTCCCTGATATTTGCGAAACCACCGGCCTCGCGAGGACTATTCGATGATTCGGTAGTGGTGGCGTCTCGCTTGGGGCCGTCGGGAATGGTCATGGGCCGCCTTCTGATTCGTAAGTCCAAACGTTGCCGACGTTGCGGCCGCCCCGGCGCATCACGGTACCGAGGATGGCTGTGAGATCGTCCTCGACCTCGGTCAGGAGCTCGGCGCCGAAGACGCACAAGGACTCTTCCCATGGGTGCCAGAAGGTGCCCATGCGCAGGTCGCGGGTGAGGAGCTTGTAGTACTCGCCTTCCCAGCACGCGACGCCCGGCCAGGTCGGCTGCCCTGGCCCGCCAACGCACGTGGGGTCGAAACGGTAACCCTGGTGCCACCAACTGACCGAGTAGAGCTGCTCGCCGGGGCGGACGTGGGCGCGCAGGCCGCGTTCGATGACGTCCTGGAGGCGCGCCACCCGATGGTCGTCCGGGAGGTCCCGCCTCAGGCGGTAGGTGTGACGAGTGTCGGTGACATCCCCGACGTGCCAGGTGACGGAGTCGGACGGCTCGTCAATGGCCGGGTAGTAGGTGTAGCTGGGATTGAAAGCGAACAGGGACTTGAACTCGTCGCACAGCGCGTCGTGATCCCGATCGTCGAACAACATGGACACCGGGCGGGAGCTGGCGGGTGGCATGCCGTTCGGCGTCCACGCGTAGACGCGTACGGTCGAGACAGCGCGGAAGCCGGCTGCGAGAAGGGCATCCAGGACCGGGCCGGTCGGCGCCTCGGCCGTGAGATAGCGGCGGTCCGGCGCCGGGCCTGTGCCCATGTGGAGGTTCCGGCTGTTGCGGGCCCAGCGGACCCAGTGAGGGAGGAAATCTGCGTGGGGGCCGGTCAAACCCCGAACGGCCGCGAACTCTGTCGATCCCACGGCCTCCGCCCAGCCTGCGCCGACGATGCTGGTCTCTGTCTCCAGGAGCTGGACGTTCAGGCCCCAGTTCAGCAAGTTCCCGTGGTCCTCGCGGATGTCCGCGAGGCCGCGCGCGTAGGGACCGCAGGCCTCGACCAGATGGTCCAGCTCGCGAAGTCGGCGGTAGCCGTAGCCCAGCTTGCGCACACGCATGCCCCTCGCCGGTGCCACCTCACCAACCAGTTCGCCGAGTTCAGCGATGAGCAGCGTCCGCGTCGGTCCGACGGCCGTGAAACCGGCGGCGCGCAGCGGCTCGTCCATCTGGATCGGGTCGTGACTGTAGGCCCGCCACTCGGCGGGCTCGCACCGGGTGGCGAACGCCTCTTGCTGCCGACGGATCAGCCCGGTGACTTCCGTTGGGGCGGTCCCGTCGGGCAAGGGGGAGTGTCGAACGGTGCCGTGCGTGCCGTAGTGAGTCCGAATCGCCGGTCCGTCCCGCTCGACCACGGCTCCTACCGGCGCCCGCTCCGGGATATGCCCTCGCACCTGCTCGTCATACGCTGTCAGCAGCGCGTCCACCCCATTCATCAAGCCCCTGGCCCGGCGGACACCTGTCCACGGCCATGGCGATTATCGGGACCATCGCCAACGGCAGCCACGCCGTTGTGACGAAACGGGGCGAACGATCAACCGGCTCAAGAGCTTTCGAGCCGTGGTAACCCGCTAGGACAAGAGAGCCTACGTCTTCCACGGCACGGTCACCGTCGTCGCGATCCGGCTGCGGCTCCACCCATGAGGCGCAGCCAGGCCGCTGGGGACGCATGACCGGACGGTTGGCGGACGTGTACTCGTCCGCGACGGTGAAGACGCCGACACATCCCGGGCATTCCGCTCTGCCGAACAGGTAGGCAATTCCGCTGGCGAGGACATCCTGCCCATCGCGGACAGCGAGCTGATGCATCCACCGGCCGGTTCCGGTGAGTTCCTCGGCGGCTGCCGGCCGCAGGTCCGGTCGGATCTCCTCACCCCCGTTCCACACCTGCGAATAGCACCCGAAGCCGCCGATGACAATCGTCACCCCCACGCCACAGTGGGGACAGTCCACGTTTCTTCATCGGCAGGCAGCAGGGCTACTTCAACCCGGACCTGTCGGTGGAAGACGGGCTGAGTGCAGACGCAGCTGCTCGTCGGCGCGAAGAGCCGATACCGTGCAGCCATGACCGGTGCCGGAGAGCGCCCGCTCCTCTTCCTGGACGTCGATGGAACGCTCCTGCCCTATGGCGGAGCGCGGCTTCCATCGACCCCTGAAGGATGGGACGACTGGCAGGACATGTCGAATCCTCAGCTGGCAGAGATCGACCTTGGGCACGGTGCCCGTCTGCTGGCGCTGCCCTGCGTTCTGATGTGGGCCACCGCATGGAGGGAAAGTGCCAACGAGGTGATAGCTCCGCTGCTCGGGCTGCCTCGGCTTCCGGTGGCCGACTTGCCGGACGTGCCGGAGGAGTTCGAGGCCGGCGTGCTGAACTGGAAGACCGAAGCCCTCGTTCAAGCTGCCGCAGGACGCCCGTTCATCTGGGTCGACGACGGGATCACCGATCTCGATCACGCATGGGTGTCAACGCACCATCGCGGGCACGCCCTCCTCCACCGTGTCGATTCCGCGATCGGCCTGACGGTTACGGACTTTGCGGTCATCGATGACTGGCTGCGAGAGCGGCGTACTGAGGCTCAGTAGTGGTACTGGGACCCGGTCATCGCCCGGCGCCCAGGCCCTTGAGCCCGTCGTAGGCCGCCATCACCATCTCGAGTCCCCGGTAGTCGTCCCCGGTCTCGCGCATCTGGTTCGTCACGTACGACACCGCCATGCGCGCGTCGGGCTCGATCATGACCGTCGAGCCGCCCCAGCCACTCCAGCCGTAGGTGTTGCCGAACAGGCCGTACCCCATGCCGTACCGCATCGGCATGCCCAGGATGTGGTCCTCGCCGCGGAACTGTTCCTCCCACGCACGGTCGCAGCCCGCCCGCGACAGCAGCCGCACCCCACGCGCCGTGCCGCCGCACGCCATCACCGACTGCACGAGCGCGACCGAGCGGGCATTGCCGAATCCGCTCGCCGCGGGGATCTGCGCGCGGCGCCAGGCGACGCTGTTCCCGTCACGGACCCGTACCCCGCCTTCAACGGCAGGAGTTGCGGTTTTGCCGGGCGCGCTCGCGACATAGTCCTCGTCGCGCGACAGCGGCGGGATCGAGAGCGCGACCCGGTGGTCGTGTTCGGCGGACAGCCCGATGTGGAAGTCCGCGCCCAGCGGCCCGGCCACCTCGTCGGCGAAGAACTCACCCAGGGTGCGGCCGGTGATCCGGCGCACGACCTCGCCGACGAGGAACCCCTGGGTGAGGGAGTGGTATCCCGCCGTGGTGCCCGGCTCCCACCGCGGAGCCTGCGCGGCGAGCCGCGCCGTGGCGGTCGGCCAGTCGTAGAGATCGTCGGCCGTTGTCGACCCGTCCCAGTCGGGCAGGCCCGCGGTGTGCGCGAGCAGATGCCGCACCAGCACCCCGCCCTTGCCCGCCGCGGCGAACTCCGGCCAGTACCGCGCGACCGGCGCGGTCAGGTCGAGCTCGCCGCGGTCGGCCAGGACGAGGGCACACAGTGCCGTCATCGTCTTGGTGACCGACCAGACGCCTGCGATCGTGTCGCGTTGCCACGGGTTCGTGCGGTCCGCGTCGGCGAATCCACCCCAGACGTCCACCACCGGCTCGCCGTCCACGAAGACCGCCACCGAGGCACCCACGTCCCCGGCGTCCAGCAACTCGGCCAGCGCGTCGGGTACCGCGGAGAACAGATCGTCGTACGAACCCTGAATCTCGGCCATGCGTGGAACCTAGCCCGCACCGCACCACCACGGTCAACCGAATTTCCGGCACGATGCCGCGCCCGGCGCGTGTGCCACTCCCGGATGACATCGCTTGGTACCGCGGTTCGTCACCGGTGGGGCATGGGGCGGACGGTGAGGATCTGCTGGGCGTGTCCGACCGGGCCGTTGAGGTCGTGCAGGACGGTGCTGGTGAGGCCTTGGCCGGTGGGGCCGAAGGTGACCGTGGTGTCCAAGCCGGTCCAGTGGCCCTCGGGTTGGCGGTGGAGGTGGACCGTCAGGTCGACGTTGGGGTACATCCAGGCGGTGGGCGGCTGTCGTACGGCGATGCCGTTGGCGGTGTCGACGAGGGCGAGGTAGGACGCGAGCGTGCTGCTGGGCTCGCCGGCGACGAGGTCGACGCGGGTGGAGATCCAGGCGGTCGTGCGGCCCGGCGCGGGTGGTGCGAGCGGGCGGACGTCCAGGGAGGCGATGTACCCGCCGGGCCACACCGAGGTCATCGGCCACGGGGCGAGAGCCTCGGGAGGGGCGAGCCGGTCGTCGGGGCCGGCGGCGACGGCCGAGGTGTCGACGGTGGCGAGGAGCCAGGCACGAGCCCGGACCACGGGCCGGCCTGCGATGAGCACGACGGCTTCGATCAACTCGATGGTGCGGCCTGGACGGACGGTGTCCACCCGGATCTCGCACTCGTCGAGGGCGAGACGGCCCAGGATGTCGTAACTGATCCGGGCCGGTACCAGGCCGGTGTCCGGTCGCGCGGCCAGGTGGCGGTCGATGGCGTGGACGACGAGGCCGCCGAGCGGGCTGAAGTGCTGTTCGTCGGGGTCCCAGGCGCCGCCCGCGTGGGCCGTCGGCTTGTAGCGGTGCTCGTCGATGCGCTCGTAGTAGCTGTCGGGGACCGGGGTGCCGGTGTTCAACGGACGTTTCTCCTCGGGCTGTTCGCAGGGCTCGTCAAGGGGGCAAAGAGTCAAAGGGGCAAAGAGTCAAAGGGTGTTGAGCAGGACGACGTAGACGGCGGTGCCTATGCCCACGCTCAGGATCGTTCGGCGGCCGAAGCCCAGATGGACGCCGATGGTGACGGCGACCGCGAGCAGCGCATAGCCCGTTCCGTGCGGGTCGTGCGTGATCGTGCCGTGCAGGGCCGTCACGGCGAGGATCGCGAGGATACCGACCGGCATCCACACCGACAGCTGCCGCACCATCGCCGAGCCGCGCAGGGTGCGCAGCACCGCGAAGGGCAGGGCGCGCAGGGCGAGGGTGATGCTGAAGACGATCGCCAGGACGGCGACGAGGTACGGGGTGCTAGGCATCGGCGGTCTCCTGGGTGGGCCGGCGAGCAGTGAGCGTGTGGCGCACCAGGAGCAGGCCGACGAACATCAGCAACGCGGTGAACATGGCGAGCCCGGGCGTCAGTACGAGCGCGACGGTGGCACTCGCACCGGCGAGCAGGACGGAGGGGATCTCGCCGCGGGAGCGGAACGCGTCCAGGGTGAGCACGGTGAACAGGGCGCACAGAGCGAACTCCAGGCCCTTGATCGGCGCGGGCAGCGCGGCGCCGAGCGCGACCCCGACCAGACCGCCGCCGACCCAGTAGGTCTCGCAGGCGATCTGCATCGCCAGCAGCCGGGGCGCCGAGCGTTCCGCCTCGGGCAGGGAGGCACTGACGGCGTATGCCTCGTCGATCATCGCGTAGACGGCGTACGCCTTCGCGACCGGGTGCTTGACGAGGTGGAGGGGGAAGGAGAAGGCGTAGAAGACGTGCCGGAAGTTGACCACGAGGACGGTCAGTGCGACCGCGGCCAGCGGAGTGACGGTGGCCATCATGCCGACCAGCAGCAGTTCCAGGGAGCCGGCGAAGGCGGCCAGGGACAGGGCGGGAGCGAGCCACCAGGGGAGGCCCGCCTGGATGATCAACAGGCCGAGGGCGATGCCCAGGGGGAAGATCCCGAGACCCGCGGAGAAGGAATCGTGGACCCCCAGGGTGATCTGGTGGCGCCGGTCGGCTGGAGCCCGAGCCGCGACCGGGGCGGCGTCCGGTGTGGCTGTGCGGGACGGAACGTCGTGGTGCATGTGTTTATCGTCCCGGAAATCGCATGACATGTGGTTGCAAAGATTGCTCGCCGGGTGGTTCGGAGTGCAATCTTCTGTCATGGATGCGATCGATCTGGCAATCATTGCCGAGCTGGAGCGGGACGGGCGGCTGACCAACGTCGAGCTGGCGCAGCGGGTCGGGCTCACGACCGGGCCGTGCCTGCGGCGCGTCCAGCGACTGGAGGCCGACGGGGTCATCCGCGGGTACCGGGCTGTCATCGAGCCCACCGCCGTGGGCCGCTCCTTCGAGGTGCTCATCGACCTCAGCCTCGAAGCACAGGACGCGGAGACGGTCGAGCGCTTCGAGCGGACCCTGACGCAGGCCGAGGAGGTCATCGAACTGCGCAGGCTGTTCGGCAGCCCGGACTACTTCGTCCGCGTGGCAGTCGCGGACCTGCCCGCCTACGAGACCTTCCTCAGCCGGCACGTCATGACCATTCCTCGGATCAAGAACGTCACCTCACACTTCACGATGAAGACCGTGAAGCCGGCCTGACGGAATGATCCGACATCACCTGCCCCAGAGCGATGTGCTCGCTGAGCATTCGGGTGAGGACTTCGGTGTGTCCGACCTCGAGGTGTCACGAAGGAGCGAGCGTCGCCCCGGCGCGGCGGGCCGCGTGCGGTGCCGCCCGCCGGGAGGGTTCAACGGGAGTTGGCCAGCAACTGCTCCGACAGCGTCCAGAGCCGTCGTGCGTTGTCCGGGGCGACGGCGTAGCGGGCGACACCCTGCAGCGTGCCGGAGCGACGGTCGATGACCTCGGTCTCGTCGCAGTCGACGAAGTAGCGGCCGCCGACACCCTCGAGGAGCGGGGACGTGGCGAGAAGCACCGAGGTGGCGGCGCCCTGCTCGACGGTCTTGATGAGGTGGGCCGGAACCCTCCCGCTGCCGCGGCCGCCGGTGTGGCGCTGGAGGTTGGTGTAGATGGCGCCCGGCATCAGCGCGTTGGCGGTGATGCCGTCGCCGGCCCAGCGCCGGGTCGCCTCCACCGCGAAGAGGACGCCCGCGGTCTTGGACTGACCGTAGGCGAGCCATGGATCGTAGGGACGGAAAGCGAAGTTGACGTCGTCGAACACCACCGGGGACTGCTGATGACCCGTGGAGCTGACCACGACGATGCGGACGGCGCCGTCGGCGGCCAACGCGCCGTGCAGGCCAGTGGCGAGAGCGAAGTGGCCGAGGTGGTTGGTGGCGAACTGCCGCTCCCAGCCCTGTTCGGCGTACTCCTCGGGACAGGCCATGACACCCGCGTTGTTCACCAGCACGTGCAGGGGGCCCTCCCAGGCGGCGGTGAACGCGGCGACGGACGCGGGATCGGCCAGGTTCAGATGTGCGACACGCACCTCCTGGTTGCCGGTCGAACCGGTGATGTCCTTGGCGACACGTTCACCCGCCGCCATGTCCCGGACGGCGAGGGTGACTTCCGCACCGGTACCGGCCAGGGCGTGCGCCGTTGCCGCCCCGAGGCCGGACGAGGCTCCGGTCACCACCACGCGGCGGCCGGTGAGGTCGATTCCCTGCGCGACCTCGGTGGCCGTGCTGGAGAAACCGAACGGGGTCGTGATGATGCTCAAGGGTGAACTCCTTGCCGTGTGCTGAAGTTGCCATGCGCTGAAGCCGCCGTGCGCACGAGTCGCTGTGCCGGTGCGCGCGGCCTTCTGTGGTCAGGGCCTGACCAGTTGGTCCTGCTCCGTCGGCGGAGTTCCGCCGTGCCAGGGCAGGGCCTTGCCGAAGCGGATCAGCTCGCCGTAGAGGGCGGGATCGACTTGCTCGGCGAAGACCAGGTCGAGCACCGCACGGGCGGCCTCGGAAGGGGACTGGGCCTGGCTGAAGTCGCTGAACCAGGGCCGGGAGGTGGCCGTGTCGACCATGCCGGGGCACACGGAGGCGATCAGGGTGTTGTCGGCGAGGTCGTGCTCGCGGCGTTCGGCCGCGACCGCGCGGACAGCGGCGACCTGGGCCACCTTCGAGGGCACGTTCAGCCAGCGTGGCCAGCCCGCCTCCTGGGCGGTCTTGTGGTGGATGGCGCTGCGCCAGGATTCGACGGCGTACTCGACCTGGTCGAGGCTCGCGCCGTCGAACAGGTGGTGCAGCCGTGGATCGAGGTGGCCGAGAGTGCCCAGGCTGCTGGCCACGACGATCAGCCGACCGCCCGGGCGCAGGACGGGGCCGTACGAGCGCAGGAAAGCGTGGGTGGCGGTGTTCGAGACATCGATGACTTCGTCGGCGCGTTCGGCCTGGGACTCGTCGGGCAGTATCCGGGTGACGGCGTTGGAGATCACGACGTCGACCCCGCCGTGCCGCCCGCACTCGCCTCCGCCGCGCCGCCAGGTGTACGCATCCTGCCCGTGCGCGGTGGGCCCCAGGAGCAGCGGCGCCTGTTCCTGGCCCGTCTTCCCCACCCGCCGACCGAAGCGGTCACCCGCGTGGCAGCCGCCCTCCGTGCCGCGGCCCTCGACGGCGACACGCCGGGCTCAGACCGCTCCTCAGGCGCTGCTCGTACCTGAGTCACCCGGGGCGACACGGACCTTGACGTTCTTCATCAGTGGCTGAGCGCTCTGCGTGCTGTAGTCGGCCGCACCGATGAGGGCGTTCATTTCGGGCATGTACCCCGCCGCGCAGCCGCGGGGCATGTCGTAGCTCAACGCCCGGTACCCGGTGAGGGAGCGCTTGCTGCCGTCCTTGGAGGTGGCCGTGATGTCGACCAGGCTGCCGGGAGTGATGCCGCGGGAGCGCATGTCGGCGCGGTTCATGAGGATGAGCGTGCGCAGGTTCTTGATGCCCCGATAGCGGTCGTCGTCGGAGTAGATGGTCGTGTTCCACTGGTCGTGGGAGCGCATCGTCTGCAGAACCAGCATGTCGTCCTGGGGCACCACGTCCGGCAGCACGGCGGCGGAGAACTCGGCCCGGCCGGACGGGGTGAGGAAGACGAGTTCGCGGGCCGGTTGCTTGATCCGGAACCCCAGCGGCAGTCGGACGCGGCGGTTGAAGTCCTCGAAGCCGTCCAGGGCTTGGGCCATGGTGTCCCGGATGCGGTCGTAGTCCTCGATGTACTGCTCCCACGGGACGGCGCTGTCGGGAAGAGTCGCCCGTGCCATGCTGGCGATGATGGCGGGTTCGGACAGCAGATGCGGCGACGCCGGGCGCTTCATGCCGAGCGACAGGTGCACCATGCTCATGGAGTCCTCGACGGACGTGGACTGCAGCCCACGGCGCTGGTGGTCCTTCTCCGTCCGCCCGAGGCACGGCAGGATGAGTGCCTTCCTTCCGTGGATCAGATGGCTGCGATTCAGCTTCGTGCTGACGTGGACCGTCAGTTCGCAGCGCCGAAGTCCTTCCGCGGTGTACATGGTGTCGGGTGCGGCCATCGCGAAGTTGCCGCCCATTCCGACGAACACCTTGACCGTGCCCCGGTGCATCCCCTCGACCACGCCGACCGTGTCCAGCCCGTGGGCACGGGGAGGGTCGATGCCGCAGACGTCGGCGAGCCGGTCGAGGAACTCGGGCGTGGGCCGGTGGTCGATGCCGCACGTACGGTTCCCCTGCACGTTGCTGTGCCCACGCACGGGCGAGGGCCCGGTGCCCTCGCGCCCCAGGTTCCCGCGCAGCAGCAGGAGGTTGACGATCTCCCGGACGGTGTCCACACCGTGTTCGTGCTGGGACACTCCCAGACACCAGCTGATCAGGGTCCGGTCGGCCCGCGAATACACTTCGGCGGCCTTCAGGATGTCCGCACGCGTCAGCCCGGACTGGCGCTCCAGCTCCTGCCACGGTGTCGCCTCGCACAGGGCCCGGTACTCCTCGAATCCCTGTGTGTGACGGTCGATGAACTCGCGGTCGAGTGCCTTCGGGTTCGAGGTCGATTCGTCGATCACGGCCTTGGCCATGCCGCGCAGGAGCGCCATGTCGCCGCCCGCACGGACCTGGAGGTTGAGCGTGCTCGTGCGCGTCGACTTGAACAGGGCCATGTCGACGAACTCGTGCGGGACGATGGTCCGGGTGGCGGCCGCCTCGATCAGCGGATTCACGTGCACGATCTGGGCACCCCGCCGGTATGCCTCGGCGAGCGCGGTCAGCATGCGCGGAGCGTTGGAGGCCGCGTTGACGCCCATGATGAACAGGGCGTCGGCACTCTCCCAGTCCGCGAGGTCGGCCGTGCCCTTTCCGGTGCCGAGCGACGCCTGCAGCGCACGCCCGGACGCCTCGTGGCACATGTTGGAGCAGTCGGGCAGATTGTTGGTGCCGTACTCGCGAGCCATCAACTGGTACAGGAACGTCGCCTCGTTGCCGAGGCGTCCTGACGTGTAGAAAGCAGCCTTGTTCGGGTCGTCGAGGGCCCGCAGCTCGCTTCCGATGAGCTCGAACGCGGCCTTCCAGGTGACGGGCTCGTAGTGGTCCGTGTCCTCGTTGTAGACCATCGGCTCCGTCAGCCTGCCCTGGTCCTCCAGCGCGAAATCGGTCCACGTCGCCAGCTCCGAGACGGAGTGTGCGGCGAAGAGCTCACGTCCCGCTCGCTTGGGTGTCATCTCCCACGTGACGTGCTTGATGCCGTTCTCACAGATGTCGAGCTTGAGGCCCTTGGTGTCGTCGGGCCATGCGCACCCCGGACAGTCGAACCCCCCGCCCTCGTGGTTCATCTTGAAAATGGCGCGTGGCCCGTCGATCAGCTCGCGCTCCCGCATGAGGACGCGTGTGACGCTCTTGGCGGCGCCCCAGCCGGCCGCCGGATGGTGGTAGGCCCGCTGCGACGGCTGCTTCTCGGTGGGGGGACCCTCGCCTCCGGCAGGTGCCCCCGTACTGCGCGGGGGTTCGTTCTCCGTGACCGCCTTGTCGGTATCCGAGGTAGCCATGCTCATCAACCCTTCGGGGACTACGGTGATGAGGTTGGGGGGACTGCGGCATTCGGGTATTAAATGATCCACAACGTATGTGGAAACGCTACAACCATCTCGTGGCTCGCTCAAACGGGCCACTTGCTCGGACGGACCCCGTGGTTGGCATGCGGTCCGCCGTTCAGCGGGACGGCCCGAGCCGGTTCAAGAACTCCTGGGGGGTGATGGCGGGACCTCCCTCGGGTTTCACGACAGGAATGACCTCGTCGTCGTACCGGACAACGGGTGTTCCCACCACGCCGAAGGATTCGAAATCCCCGATCACTTCTCCGGCCCAGGTGAGATACGTGTCGTCCGTGACCTTTCTGTCGAATTCGGCGTTCCTCAGTCCGCGCACTTTGTCGGCAAGGGACAGCAACACCGAGACGTCGGCGAATTGATCATCAGCAGGGGGAAACGGCTGGGCAGCGAAAAGCGTCGCCAAATAGTCGAAGAACTTTCGCTGCCCCATGTCGCTCGCCGCTGCCAGCGCGCTCAGAGCACGCTGAGAACCGCTGCCGCCCACCGTGTCGTCGATGGTCCCCGCGAAATGAAACTTCGCGACGAGGTTTCCTGCGTCAGCCGCTCGACGAATGGTGCCGAGAAGGCTGTCCGCCACGCGGCGGCTGGCCCGGTCGCGCAACTCGACGAACATGTCGAGCACGTGGGGTGCGTCCAGGCCGCCGTAGTACAGGGTGGTGCCGTTCGCGCCGGTCGAATGCGCGGGGGTCATGGCACGAGTTCGGCACGGACGGCAATAAAGAGCATGGCGACCGACTGTTTGATGAAGGTGTTCGAGCAGCGCATAGGCGCGCTGCTCCGCCGCTGCCAGTTCGGCGGGGTCGACATCTGCCGCGTACAACTCCCCGGCGGCGGCGTCGTCCGCCTCGCGCAATTCCACCACCGCTGCGGCCAGCTGTGTCTGAACGGCAGGGTGCGATACGGCGGCGGAGTCGGCCAGTGTCTGTTCGGCACGTTCGGACGCCTCGTCGCACACGGCCAGCGCTCGGTGCACACGCGCCGCCGGACGCCCATGGACCACCAGCAGCGCACATGCCAGACCGATGAGGATGCCGAGGACACTGCCCAGCGTCCGGTCGTAGACGAGCGTTCCCATCGGGGCCGGGGAGGCCAGGTCACTCATCAGCAGTGCCAGCGGGGTGAGGAAGACGACGCCGAGGCCGTAGTTCCGGGCCACGGTGTATTCCAGCAGGAACTCGAAGACCACGATCAGGGCGACGAGAGCTGTCGGCGGCGGGTGCGTCGCCAGCACGCCGAACGCGATCAAGAGCCCGGCTGCCGTGCCCAAGGTGCGTTGCAAGGCACGCTGCAAGGTGGCACGGACGTTGACCGAATGCAGTACGGCGGCTGCGGAGAGTGCGGCCCAGTAGCCGTGTCCAAAGCTCAGGAACGCGGCCAGTCCTCCTGCCATGCCTGTGCCGATGGCCATCCGGAGCGCGGGGACGACAAGCACCGCGACATGACCCGGGCTGCCGGCACCGGTCCCCACCGCCAGTTCCGCGGCGCGCCGAGACGCGCGATCGGCCTCTGCCGGACGGGCGGTTGCCGCGTCGCCGTACAGGGGATACAGGGACGTCAGCTGTGGCAGAGGGGAAGGAAGGCGGCGGTACCTGAGGGTCAGGAGCCGGGCCTGCGCATGCAGATACCGGGCTGTCGTGGCATCGGGCGTCCGCTGGCGTGCCGAGGTGATCAGGAGTGACCAGGCCAGGTCGGCGAGAAGGACACAGGTCGTGCTCCGCTCGCCGCGTCGCCGGCCGGTTGTCAGGGGACTCAGGCCGAGCGATTGGTACGCCTGGAGGACAGCGGCGGTTGCCCGGTGTCGTGTGTGCCGCGCTCCACCGGCTCCTCCGCCCGGTTCAAGCAGGTCGGCGAGTTCTCTCAGGGCCACCGCCACCGCGAGGCGCTGCGGACGGTCCGGGTGTACGGCCCAACCCACCAGAGCCAGTCCCCAGGCCGTGACAGCCCCCGTTGCGGCGAGCCCTGTCTGGGCGAGCACGTCGCTGAGACCGACGGCTGGGCCGTTGGCCGCCACGGCGAACGAGAAGAGCATCAGCACGGCGCCGAGGCCACTGAGCCGCGTCGCATCGCAGAGGAACTTCGCCAGGCCGGCCGTCACTGCCATCGCGGCGATCACCACGGCAGTGCCGAAACCTCCCGCTCGTGGATCGGTCAGCGCGGCGAGCGCCGCACCGCAGCCGACGCACATCGTCATGGCCACCGCGGTCGCGGCGAGGACGCGGGCGCGACGGCGGTAGGGCAGGTTGCGCCCGAATGTGGTGGTGAAGGCGCCCAGCATGGGATAGACGGCGAGCGCGGTACGTCCGGAGAACACCAACGCCGATGCGGGCAGTGCCATGGCCAGCGCCGCGCGCAGCGCGAAGAGGAGCGCTCCGTCCACTTGGTGCAGGGTGAGCGAGCCACGAGGCGAGAGCACGCGCGTCAGCCGTGCGGCGGAAGATCCCGGGCCGGCGGCGGCTGAGGCGGGAGAATCGGTGCGGTGACGGTGGGGCATCGTTGTCCGTCATGTGGAAGTGCGGTATCCCAGCGGACTTCTTCGAGATCAGTGAACGAGGATTCCTGCGAAAAGGTTGATGGCGGTGGCCAGAATACTGGTGCCGAAGACGTACGACAGCAGTGTGTGCCGTAGCACGATCGAGCGGATCGTCGCACTTGAGACGTCGGTGTCGGAGACCTGGTAGGTCATACCGAGGTTATAGCTGAAGTAGAAGAAGTCCCTGTACGCCGGCGGCTGGTCGGAGTTGAAATCGATTCCGCCCGCGGAAGGCAGGTAGTAGAGGTACGCGTAGCGGGTGGCGTACATCAGATGCAGTGCCGTCCAGGCCATGAACACGCCGAGCAGCGCCATCGCGGCGTGGCCGCTGTCGGAGTTGCCGAGCAGGAATACCACGATGCCGACCAGGCCGCACAGAGCGACCGTGACGACGACGATTTCCTCGGCGAGGGGGCGCAGATCCTCGCGTCGGGCGTTACGGCGGGTCGCGACGGCGTCCATGGGCCACAGCACCATCCAGCCGACCACGACGAAGAATGTCTGGGTCGCGGCGATACCCGAGAGAATGGCCAGCGGTGTGTCGCTCGATAAGCCGACGGCCACGCCGACCGCCGCTCCGACGGCGACTGCGGCGGCGAGCCGTGGGACTGCGGAAAGCGACAAACGGATGCTCACGCTCACAAGCCACAACGGTAGTGGGTCGTACCTGTTCGGCACGGCAAGAGCGGGGTCAGGGGCTTATGGCATCAGGCCGGGTGCGAGTGCTCGGCCTGGGATCGTGGATGACGACTCGTGGACCCTCCGGAAGACTGTCGCCGAGTTCGGGAAGCCGGAACCTGGCTCGACATGTCCGCGTGGTTCACGCGGACACGGGCGGCCTTTCCCCGCTGACCGCGTCGAGCAGCAGCTTCGCGGCCACCGTCGCACCGTCGGTGCGGACCGTGGCGGCCACGGCGGTCGCTCGTGCCCGGGTCTCGGGGGTCAGGGCCGTCCTGAGCGCGGCCGTCAGGGACTCGGTGGTTGGAGCGGGGCCGTCGTGTGCCGCGCCGATGCCCAGGTCGGCCACCCGGCCGGCCCAGTACGGCTGGTCCACCATCTGGGGTACGACCACCTGGGGCGCGCCGGCCCGGGCGGCCGTCGTCGTGGTGCCCGCGCCGCCGTGGTGCACGACGGCGGCCACCCGGCCGAACAGTGCCTGCTGATTGACCTCGCCGACAGCGAAGCAGTCGTCCTGGTCGTCGATCAGGGCCAGGTCGGCCCAGCCGCGGGCCACGACCGCGCGGCGGCCCTGCGCGCGGATGGCCTCGATGGCCGCCCGGGCGACGTCCTTCGGAGCGCGCATGCTGCCGAAGCCCACATAGACCGGCGGTGCGCCGGCGTCCAGGAACGCCATCAGCTCGGCGGGGAGCGGGCGTTCGTCGGGCAGGATCCACGCGCCGGTCTGCACGACGTCGAGGTCCGCCGATTCCTGCCACGGCCCCAGGACCGGGTCCGCCGCCAGCCACGGGCAGTCGGTGAAGACGTGGTCGCGGACGTCGGCCACCGGTGGCAGGCCGATCGACGCCCGGTTCTCGTTGAGTGCCGCGCCGAACAGTTCCTGAATGCCCTGGGCGTCCAGGTCCCACAGCGCCCTGTTGTCGGCCAACTCCGGCGGTAACGGCCAGCCCGGACGCTGCGAAGGCGGGTGGTGCGGCGACGGCAGGGCGACCGGCTGGTAGCTCGCGTACACGTAGCGGATACCCAGCTTCTCGGCCACCGACCGCGCGGCGACCTGCATCAAGCCGGCCGCCACCAGCGCGTCACATCCCTCGGCCGCCGCGGCGACCGTGTCGAACTGCGCGGCGACCAACTCGACGCGACGCCGGGACAGATCCGCCGCCGGCGGCGGCGTCGCCCCGTGCATGATCGGGCGCACCGGCTCGCCGATCGGCACCAGCGGCACGCCGACCCCGGCCAGCAGCTCCGCGAACTCCTTGTCCGGCGGGGCACACACCCGCACCTCCGCGCCGAGTTCCCGCAACCGCAACGCGAGTCCCGCCAGCGGTTCGACGTCCCCGCGCGACCCATACGTCGTCAACAACACACGCATCCGGACTCCCGTTTCCGTAAGTTGTGGCCTCGGCCGGCGATTCTGCGGCACGACCCGGGCCTTGCCGCAAGCCCCAGATCTCCCACGATGGACTGGCCCCGCGCGTGAGCGGACGGGGGGTGTCGTGAGCTCTACGGGACGGGAACCTCTCCATCGAAGGCGACGCGGAAATCTCCGGGCTGCTTGGCCATGCGCAGTGGTATGTCGACTCCGGCACGTTCACGGAGTGAGCATGCCTGAGAAATTCTGTATCCAGAAAAGTTCACCGGAGGGCTTCGCGTCATGTCACGGAACAGCGTGACTTATAAACAGGAACCGATCTTGATAAAGCCACCGGGTGACGGTTCCCGTAAGTGCGAGTAGTCGCACTGGGGAGTTAGCGTAGCGATATGCGTCATGAAGTGACCGATGCCGATACCGCCGTGACGGTGGGCAGCGGTGACGTGCCTGTGCTGTCCACTCCGAGGCTCATCGCGTGGATGGAGGCGGCAACCGTGCAGGCCGCCGCGCCGTTCACCAGAACGGGTCAGACCTCTGTCGGGACCGCGGTGCGTATCGAGCACTTCCGTGCCACGCCGGTGGGCGGTCGGGTGGAGGTCATCGCCGAACCGCCTGCCGCCGAGGCAGGCGGACGGCTCACTTTCCTCCTGCGAGTACTCGACGGCTCCGGAGAGCTTGTGGCGGCGGGAGAGATCGACCGGGTGATCGTCGATCGGCGGCGATTCCTCGCGCGGGCACTCGGCCGTGAGACGCACCGCTGATCGGTCCTCGATATGGACCGGTGATCAATACGAGCGGTGATCGATACGGAGCGCTGTCCGCCAAGGCGTGCCCACGCCGGACAGAGACGCCACGACGACCGCACCCACTACACGGGTGTATGGCCCTTGAGGTAGTCGCGCACGGCTTCGGGCAGCCCCGCGTCGATGGCTTCGGCGAACGGAGCCCAGCGGATCCGCTCCGGGGTGAGTCGCGCCTCCGCCGAGGGGGACTGGCTCAACAGTTGGCACACCACGGCAGGCCGTGCGACGTCATCTCGAGTCGCTCCCCGCGGCCGTAGAACCGATGAGCCGTCGACCAGATACCCGGTGAGCTCGTAGACGAGGCGCGCCGCGCCGGCCTCCGCCGATTCGGCGGGCTGCGGAGCGCCTGACGGCAGCCCCCAGCCGTCCTGCGCGGCCACCATCAGGAGACGTCCGTCGTACACGACGACCGCGTCCACCACACCCCGGTCAGCCTGCTCCAGTGCCATGGCCCAACTGCCCCTCTCCCTTTCGCGCGACCGGCCGACCGGCCCCGTCCGAGCCCCCTTTCCTACCCTGGCCGCACCGGTTCACGCGGTACCGCCGCACGGGCGAGTGCCGGCCGCGCGCTGCTCGGCTGCCGTTCTGTCATGAGCGGAGTGCCACCACGGCCTCGTCGGTGTACACGAGGAAGGTCAGGCTCTGGCGGAAGTACAACTCGATCTCGTTCGCGTCATGCGCGGTGTAGCCGATCGCGAGGTCCTCACCGAGTCGCAGTTCGAAGTCCCCACCGCGTGTGGACAGCAGAAAACCGCCGTTGATCGCGGGCGTCCAGATCGGCGGGGCGTCCAGCATCCGACTGAGATGTTCCGTGATCGGATAGCCGTGATCGGACGTCTCGCTCACCAAGGTGTACGCGTCGGCGCCCAGCAGCAGCGAATACGGGCCGGCGACTCCGGCCAGACGCAGGGTCGTCAGCGCGCGGCTGACAGCATCCGGGTAGTCACGTGTCTCCGCCGGCAGGCCGTGCACCGGATGGGAGGTACGGCTGCGCAGCCCGTCGATGCCCGCTGCCTCGTACCCCTCGAAGACGGCCCGGTCCTCGGTGAAGGCCATGGCGCGTGCCGCGTCCTTGACCGGTTGCCAGTCGGAGTCGTTCGAGCCGCGCTCGACGTCGTCCACCGCGTCGCGACCGACCTTGAAGGGGACGCGCAGTTCGACCAGGGGCTGGGCTTGACGCAGGAGCGCGGTGACGCCCGGTCCGGGCGCTTCGATGCGGGCGAGATGGCCAGTGCCGACCGAGGCCAGCGCGGGACCATCGGGTCCGGTGACGTCCACGACACGACGGCCCCCCACGTTGCGCTGGAACGTGCGGCGGGCTTCCTCCTCGATCTGTGCCCATGCCTGGGGCGTGATCGGCGCGAGTTCGCGGTGCAGGTTGCTCATACCGTTGGGCGTGGACACGTGATCAGGCTCCTTTGAGACTGCCGATCCCCAGGGAGCCCTCGGTCGTCGGCGCGCCGGTGGGCGCGGCGGGTGGGTCGTCGAGGAAATCGGCGCTGGGTACGTAGAACAGACAGCCGGTGACCGCCGTGGAAAAGTCGAGGATGCGATCGTGAGAATGGGGGTGGTCACCGAGGAACATGTTCCTCAGCATCTGTTCGGTGACCTCCGGAGTGCGCGCATAGCCGATGAAATAGGTGCCGAACTCCCTTTGTCCGATGCTGCCGAACGGCATGTTGTCGCGGACGATCTTCCGTTCGTTTCCCTCCGCGTCGGTGATGGTGTTCAGCGCGACATGAGAGTCCGGTGGTTTGATGTCGTCCGGAATTTCGACGTTCGCCAGTTTTGTGCGGCCGATGACTTTCTCCTGTTCCTGCGTGGGCAACGTGTTCCAGGCGGCGAGGTCGTGCACGTACTTCTGAACGATCACATAGCTGCCGCCCGCGAAATCGCGGTCCTCGTCACCGATGAACACCGCGTCGGCCGCGACGTCACCCTCGGGGTTCTCGGTGCCGTCGACGAAGCCGAGGAGGTCGCGCTCGTCGAAGTACTTGAAACCGTGCACCTCGTCCACCACGGCGACCGCTCCGTAGAGGCGTTCGCCGATCAACTGGGCCAGTTCGAAACAGAGATCCATGTGGTGCGCTCGCACATGGAAGAGCAGGTCACCAGGGGTGGACGGGGCTCGGTGCCGGGAGCCCGCCAACGCCACGAAGGGATGCAGATCGCGCGGGCGGGGTCCCTCGAAGAGCCGGTCCCATGCGGCGGAGCCGATGCCGACGACGCAACTCAGCTCCGCATCCGGAGCTCGGAAACCGACCGATCGCCGCAACCCGGCCACATCCTGGAGCAGGTCGCGAACAGCGGGCTCGCCGCCGGGTGCCATGGTGCACACGAGGAACAGGGCGGCTTTGGCGGGCGGGGCGATCACGAACTGCGACTCAACCACGGAGCCTGCCTCCTACTTGTCGTGGCTATGGCGCTACGCTCAGCAGGATAGGTGAGGAAACAAAATAAATACTAGGATTGGATCAGCCCATCCGCTACCGCGCCGCGCCCCGTCGGCTGGGCGATACGCGAGGCCTTCTGCCGGCCGACTTTCGCAAAGGCGCCAATCTCGCCTCTGCTTCAAGAATTGACTACATCTCGCGGCCGTCGGGTTCAAGTCGGCAGTGAGGTTTTCTCAACGGGCAACGGACCAGTCCGCGGTAACCAACGGGCCAGTCCGCGGTAACCGGAGAGCCACGGCATCCTCCACTCGCTCACCCACGGAGAGGCCGACGGCGAGGAGTTCGTTGGCGAGGGCCATGGCTTCGTCAACTCTGCTGCGAAGTGCCCGGATCCTCGCCCCGAAGTGTCTCCATCCATGTGGCGTTCGGCCTCCGGGGGACCGGGCGTGGGTTTTCGGCCATCTGCGGGACGTCCTGGACGAGGGTCTCCTCGCGGACGTCTGATGTTGCGCCCGAGTTGTACTCAATTCTGGGGATTGACCCTGTGCGTGATGGTGCGCTTGCCTCGAAGAGAGCCCTCGGCGCGGGGCCGGGGGAGATGCGTCAACGGGGAAACACAGGGGGAATCGTGTTCAGAACCATGCGCGGGGTGTCCGTCGCGGTGCTCACGGGGGCGATGGTCGCACTGTCGGCCACGTCGGCCACGTCGGCCACGTCGGCCACGTCGGCCACGTCGGCCACGTCGGCCACGTCGGCCACGTCGGCCACGTCGGCCACCTCGGCGCCGAAGCCGGAGACCGAGCGGGTCACACTGTCGGCGACGGGGGAGCAGGGCGACGACGACTCGTACGGACCGCGATTCAGTGCCGACGGCCGCTTCGCGGTCTTCGCGGCGTACGCGTCCAACCTGGTGCCCGGCGACACCAACGGCTTCCTTGACGTGTTCGTGCGCGACCTGCGCAAGGGGACCGTCGAGCGGGTCAGCGTCAGTTCGGACGGCGCGCAGGCCGACAGCGAGTCGTCCGCGCAGGCCATCAGTGCCGACGGGCGGTACATCCTGTTCCGCTCCAACGCCAGGAACCTGGTCCGCTGGGACAACCCGCCCACGAACACCGCGGCCGACGACATCTACCTGCACGACCGGCGAACCGGCGCCACGGAGCGGATCAGCGTCGCCCTCGACGGAGGTTCCGCCTTCGCGGCCGGCGCCACGATGTCGGCGGACGCCCGCTACATCGCCTTCAACGCCAAGGCCGACCGGATGGAGACCCCGGCGACCTCTTCGGAGCCGTGTACGTCCTCGACCGCCACACCGGCGTCGTGGAGCGGATCACCAACCGGGACCGCCCGGACAACCCCGCGCTCCTGCAGGGTCTGAGCGCCGACGGCCGCTACGTGGCGTACACGCAGCTCGTGCCGCGCAGCTCGTACGGTCGCACGTGGGTGCACGACCGCCGCACCGGCACGGAGGAACAGGTCAACGTCAAGCCGGACGGCACCCCGGTACAGCGGTACGCGATGCCCGCCTCGTTCTCCGCGGACGACCGGACCATCGCATTCGACTACTGGGGAGATGAGGAACTGGTCCCAGGTGAAACCCCCAGTACCGCCTCCACCGTCTACGTCCGCGACCTGCGCAAGGGTGTCACCCGGCGGGTCAATGCCGGTCCCGCCGGCGAGGACCGGGCGCGCGAGCCCCTGCTCAGCCCGGACGGGCGGTATGTGGCCTATCAGGCGGATCCCCGTCTGGCGGACGGGCGGCTCGGGCCGGCCAATGTCTACCTCCGCGACCTGGGCACCGGCACCACGCGTCTGGTCAGCAAGTCCGTCGTCGGTGGGCCCGTCTCGGACGTCCCCGTGGCGGTCGCCTCGTTGAGCGCAGGAGCCCGGCGCATCGGCCTCGGCAGCGAATCGGCGCAGCTCGTCCCCGACGACACCAACGGTCACTACGACGGCTTCGTGCGTCGCCTTCGCTGAACTGCTCCGTCATGCATGGGACTTGGAGGGACCAGAAAGGAAAGGAACTGACTCGCACGGAACAACAGAGGTATACGCACAGACCGACATGGCACTTGGACGGAACAACAGGAGGACCTTCCATGCATTTCGCACGCCGCACCACACTGAGCGCCGCCGTGGTGGCCGCTCTCGCCGGCACCGTGTTACCGGCCGCCGCACAGCACTCCTCACCCGGCCCCACCCGGGCCAGCGTCGCCACCGACGGGCGGCAGGCCGACGGCCCCTCCGTCGCACCCGCGCTCAGTGCGAACGGCCGCTACATCGCCTTCGTCTCGTCCGCCGCCAACCTGGTCCGGGGGGACACGAACGGAGTCGCCGACGTCTTCGTGCACGACCTGCGCACCGGCCGTACCCAGCGCGTCGCCGAGGGCCCGGCGACGGGCGTGGCGCTCAGTGGCGACGGCCGTGACGTCGTCCTGGCCACCACGGCCGCGCTCACAAAGGACGACGACAACGGCCTCGACGACATCTACCTCTACGACCGCCGCACCCACCGGACCGAGCGCATCAGCCACGGCCACCCGGACGCCCCGCCCCGCAACCGGCTGAACTACTCGCCCGCCATCAGCGCGAACGGCAGGGTCGTCGCGTACACCACCGCGACCCCGGACGCCGCGCCCGGCGACACCAACGGTCGGGACGACGTGATCGTCCACGATCGGCGCACGGGGAAGAACCAACTGGTCCAGTACCGTACAGACGGGGCCCTCGGCGACGGCGACTCCCTCTCGGCGTCGCTCAGCGCCGACGGCCGCCAGGTCGCCTTCGAGACGGCGGACCAGCTGGACCCGAACCACGACTGGACGCACGCCAGGAACGTCTATGTCCGCGACCGGCTGAAGGGCACGACGGAGCAGATCAGCCGGCCCACCCGCTTCGTCTACAAGGAGAGCTCGTTCGGCTCGTCGATCAGCGCGAACGGCCGGATGTTCGCCTTCTCGTCCAACGTCGGCTCCCTGGTGCCCGGCGACAACAACAATGCCACCGACGTGTTCGCCTTCGACCGGAAGAACCAGACGACCGTGCGCGTCAGCACCGCGGCAGACGGCACCCAGGCCAACGGGGTGAGCTCCGCCGCGAGTCTGAGCGGGGACGGCCGCCGCGTCGCCTTCGTCTCGGCGGCCACCAACCTCGTCCCCGGCGACACCAACGGCCTCGCCGACGTCTTCGTCAAGGACCTGAGGACCGGCGCGGTCGAGCGGGTGAGCGTGGCGGCCGACGGCACCGAGGCGGACAGGCCCGCGGTGGGCTCCACGTCGCTGAGCGACCACCGGATCGCCTTCTCCTCGGCGGCCACCAACCTCGTCCGCGGCGACACCAATGACACCACCGACGTCTTCACGGTATCCCGCACGAGCTGATGGGTCGACAGGGCATCCAGCCCCACGACACATGTGGGCGCAACCCTGCCACCACCGCGCGGCGCCGGCCGCATGCCACGGCTGCCTTCGCCGCTGCGATGAATTTGAGCGGGTCTTCCTGCCCGATCAACCGGCGCGGGCGGACGCCGAACAGCCATCGGCTGCCGTCCGGCCGGACCAATCGCTTGTTCTCTTGCCACGGCGCGAGTTGGGGGTGCGAGGCGACTGGTGGGACGGTCGGACGCAAGCCGTGGGAGATCGAAGTCGTGGACCTGCTGAACATGTCCACAGGAGAATGGTCGCTCCCGCGGTGCGAGTGGCACCGGGCCCACGTCCCAGGTCCACGCGCTGTGGACTACGGTTGCCAGCGCCCTGTTGTCGCCCGCCACGGCCGTCCGTACGAAAACGTCATCTCGGGCCAGGGCCCCACCTGGATCGGGGAGCATCGAATGATCGTGGCGAGCTCCAGGGTGCCTCGGCAACTCCCCATGGACCTCAATCCGTCAGGAGCCCTGAGCTGCCGTGAAAGGCTCGAGTTCATCGGCGGCGCGGGCCTCCCGCGTGCGGGACACCGCGAGTACGAGTGCCTGAAGGACCGCTCCAGACAGGCCCACCCACAAAGCGAACCGATAGCTGACCTGGTCGGCGAGCAATCCGCCCACCGGCGCCCCGACCGCCACCATCCCCCAATTGAACGAGCGGATGGTGGCGTTCATCCGTCCGCGCAGTCGGTCGGGCGTCACTGACTGGCGATAGCTCAACTCGACCGGGCTTTCGATCGAGATCGCCAAGGACACCAGAAAGAAGGCCAGCGATACCGAGAACAGCCCCCACGCCCCACGCTCAGCCAGGACCAGCGGCAGCCAGCCGACGGCGGCGACGACGCGGAACGCGATCAAGGTGGCACCGACGTCCAGCTTCCGCGACACCCGCTCCGAGAGTGCACCACCGAGCACCGCACCGAGCCCCGCGCAGGCGTAGGTCACTCCCAGACCGAAGTCCCCGATCCTCAGCTCACGCAGCGCGTAGACCACGAAGACCGTACTCACGATGGTGTTGAAGAGGAGCATCGCGTGCGAGGTCAGAGCGATGGACGAAAGCGTGCGATGACGGTAGACCCAGGCCACCCCTTCACGCAGCTCCCTGCCAAGGCTGCGCCGCGCGCCTCGATCGGGAACGGGATCGTGGGCTTGTACCGAGGTGAGCAGCAGGCCTGACATCAGATAGGTGACGGCGTCCACGAGCACGGCGAGCGGCGCGCCGACGAACTTGATCAGCACTCCGGCGATCAGCGGCCCGGTCGATCCGGCCACCGCGTCGGCCTGACCCATACGGGCATACCCCGCGTTGAGAAGTTCTTTGGGTACCAGCCGCGGCACATAGGACTGATTGGCCGCGTCGAAGAACAGACAGAGCACCCCGAAGGCGAAGACGCATACGCACAGTGTGGCGATGCTCAACCGGTCCAGCGCATACAACAGGGGAATCACGCCGAGCAGGGCGGCCCTGCCCAGATCCATGGCCACCATCATCGGCTTGCGTCGGCAACGATCCACCAGCACCCCGGCCACGAGGCCGAAGAGCAGGTAGGGAGCCCAGCGGGCCGCGTTCACCAGGCCCACCTGCGTGGCGGATGCACTCAACGTGACGGCGGTAAGGATCTGTAGGGCGAGCCCTGTTACCTGCGAACCGAAGGCCGAGACCGCGGAGGCGGTCCAAAAGCGTATGTACCCAGGGACATCGACCAGACGCGGCATGATCGGACCGTATCAGCGGAGCACTTCCGCACCGCAGTTGTTGAGCGGCAAGGGCCGACATCCCGCTCAAGAACGGCTGCGAGCCAACCCGCCGGCGGCCAAGCCCGCGCTCGGCGTCCCTCGGTGCCTGCCTGGGTCACTCGCGTACTGTGCCGAGCGGACTTGCTCTACGGAAGATGCTGGACGCCGGATGCGAGTGGACCCGGGTCCCCGCCGCGGCGGCCGCTTCAGAAGCAGTCCGGTCGTGGCTCACCCGTGCTGATGAGGCGCCGTCGCTTCCCTCCGGCTTGATCCGCCGGACAGGTCCTAGCGGTGGGCGACGCCGTCGATCATCAGGGCGAGGGTGAAGTCGAACCGGTCGTGGCCCTCGCCGGCGGTGAGCTCGGCCGCGTAGCGGGTGGTGTGAGGGAAGGTCTCGGCAGGCAGCGTGGTCAGACGGCGCTGGAGCTCGTCGGTGTCGACGACCCATTCCGCCTCGTTGTGGACCTTGCGCTGGTTCACGATGGAGATCTCCAGGCAGTAGGCGGCCACGTACAACAAGAGGGCGTCGATGGTCCAGGCGGCGGCCTGCGGGGCGACGCCGCCGACGAGCAGGATCGCCAGCATTCCTTCGCTGACGCGCACGGTCTCGAGGTCGGTGGGGGCCATGGCGAGCGCGGCGCGGGAGATACCGGGGAATTTCAGGTACTGGTCGCGAATCTGGATGCACACGCGGCGGATCTGCTCCCGCCAGGCCGCGGGGTCGGGCTCGGGGAGTACGAGTTCGGCGCACAGCCGCCCGATGAGCAGCTCGTCGAGGTCGGCCTTGTTGACCACGTGGGCGTAGAGCGAGGCGGGTCCGGTGTCGAGCGCGCCGGCCAGCCGGCGCATGGTCAGTGCCTCATAGCCCTCTGTGGCGACGACACCCAGCGCGGTGTCGATGACCTGTTCCACGGTGATCGGGTCCTTGCGGCGCCGCGGCCTGGTGGCGGCTTTGGCCTCGGGGTTCGGCGGCTGGTGGCGTGCCGCGCGTCGTTCTCTCGGGTTCACCCGGTCATCATAGCTTGACACGAACAGTGTTCGTATATAGAACACTGTTCGTGACAATGAAGATGAATGCGAATCAGGACGTGGACGTGACCGTGGTCGGCGCCGGGCCGGTGGGCCTCGTGCTCGCCGCCGAGCTGGCGCTCTCCGGGGCGACGGTGCAGGTATTCGAGCGACTGGCCGAGCCGAACGAGGCGATGAAGGCGGGGTCGATCAACGTGCCGACGGCCGAGGCACTCGACCGCCGAGGCCTGCTCCCTGCCGCCGAACAGGTGCAGCGCGAGATGCTCGAGCGGGTGGGGTCGTTCGCCCGCACGGCCGACGACGACCAACCGCCCGGTGGCGGCCGACGAGCACCGGACACGCGGTTCACGGGGCATTTCGCCGGAATGGTCCTCGACGCCGACCTCACGGACTGGTCCGACCCCGACCTCGCCGCACACACCGCGGTCGCCGGAGCGAGGATGGTGCCGCAGCGCGAGCTGGAGGAACTGCTGGCCGGGCATGTCGCGCGACTTGGCGTACCGGTGCGTCGTGGGGTGGAGGTCACCGCGCTCGAAGACACCGGTGACGGCGTTCTCGTCGGCACCACCGCCGGCACGGTGCGCACCAGGTGGCTCGTCGGGTGCGACGGCGGGCGCAGCACCGTGCGCCGCCTCGCGGGCATCGACTTCCCCGGCACCGACCCCGAACTCACCGGACATCTGGCGGTCGCCGACATCGCCGACCCGGAGAAGCTCGCGAACGGATGGGCGTGGTCGACCCGGGGGGCGTACCGCTACGGGCCACAGCCCGGGCGGGTGGTCACCGTGGAGTTCGACGGCGCTCCCGCCGACCTCCCCCACGCTCGGCTCCGCTCGCGCGGGGGGACCCCCGTGGCGCCGGTCACCCTTGAGGAGTTGCAGACCAGTCTGCGCCGGGTCTCGGGCACCGACATCACGCTGACCGCGCTGCGCGGCGCCGCGACCCGCTGGAGCGACAACGCCCGCCAGGCCGCGACCTACCGGTCGGGGCGGGTGCTGCTGGCCGGCGACGCCGCGCACGTGCACTCACCGTTCGGCGGTCAGGGGCTCAATCTCGGGGTCGGCGACGCGATGAACCTCGGTTGGAAGCTCGGTGCCGTGGTCGCCGGGTGGGCACCCGAAGGGTTGCTCGACACCTACGACGCCGAGCGTCGTCCCCTTGGCGCCTGGGTGCTGGACTGGACGCGGGCCCAGATCGGGGTGATGCGCGGGGACGCCAAGTCGGCCGCGCTCCGGGAGGTCGTCGGCGACTTGCTGAGCACTCGGGAGGGCACGACCTACGCGGTCAAGAAGATCTCCGGCGTCACGCAACGCATCGACCTGCCCGGCGACCATCCGCTGGTCGGGCGGTTCGCCCCCGACCTGTGGCTGAAGGACGGCTCTCGTCTGGTCGACCACGGTCACGGCGGCGGGTTCCTGCTGCTCGACCGCACTCCGGACGGTGCGTTCGCCCGCCTCGCCGCGGCCTGGGCCGGGCGAGTAAGCAGCGTGACCGACGACCACGCGACGCCCACCGGGGTGTTGGTACGCCCGGACGGGGTGGTCGCCTGGGCCTCCGACACCACCGGCATCGCCGCCGTCACCGGCCTCGAAGACGCCCTGCACCGATGGACCGGCGCGCCGGCGGCCCCCGCAAACAGGGAAACGCGCGGCTCGACTCCACGTTCATGACCCGTGTGCTGCTCGAACTCGGCGCCGAGCCGATGCTCCCGCGGGGTGTGACGGTCCTGGACTTCAGCCCGGTCGAACCGCTCGCGGCGCGGTGGGGAGGTAGCCGCGAGCCCAGCGCGCCAACTCCCGCTCGATCCACCGCGCGAGGGCCGTCCCGGCACCGTTGAAAGGGCCCGCCCGCGCCGTGCCCGGGCTGGCCCTTTCAACGCCCTTCGCTGTCGGGGCGGGAGACGGCTTCGGAACAGGCCGCACACCCAGGGCCCACCGTCACTTCTGCCTCGAGCCCGTTGTCAGTGGCGCCCCGTATGGTCCGATCATGAGTGTTCCCGCCGTTGAGGACTCGTGGGTCCGTATCGATACCTGGCTGCTGCGGCATGCGCCCGTCAGCCACGCCCTGCTGCGTCCGCCGGCGTCGCCGTCGGAGATCAGGGCGGCCGAGCGCACGCTCGGGGTCCGCTTCCACCCCGACCTGGTGGCCTCGCTGAGCTGTCACGACGGCGTGGAACTCCAGCCAGGGACACCCGTGTTGGCGCACTACGGTCCACCGTCCCGCGTCGCGGACATCGTCAAGAGCACCAAGTTCCTGCGCGGCGTCGGCGCGAGCGTCCCGGACGACGACGCCCTCGACGAGGACGACGAGGACTACGACGAACTCGCCACGTACTGGCACCACGACTGGCTGCTCATCACCCTCGGCGTCGGCTGGCAGTCCTCCGACGGCCTGTTCCTCTCCTGCTACCCCAGCCACAACTGGGGCCGCCTCGGCCGCTACTTCGACGAGGACACTCCCTCGTTCACAGGGTGGGCGTCCCTGCGCCACGCACTGGCCGACCTCGCGGACGCCCTGGAAAGAGGCCGCCCGTTCAACGGCCGGACCCCGCTGGCGTACGAGGGCGTCCTGCTGTGGGACCACGAGACGACCGCCGTCCCCGACCCGGTCTCCCCGCTCGCGCTGGCCGCCGGGTCCGCAGAACCGGAGCCGGAGCCGCCGGCTCCCGCCGAGCCGCTCTTCGCTCCGGAGCGCCGGTCGAGCGGCGCGTACCTCGTCATGGTCCGGCACAGGACCCCGACCCCGCCCCCGCCGACTCAGCCCGACGTCGTCTTCGCGGAGCACCTCACCCCGGCCGAACTGCTGCGCAGGCTGGGCGCGATACCCGACACCGTCCGCCCCCGCACGCGCGCCCGGGCCCAGGCGGCGGCGAACTCGCCGTGGGCGGCGTACCGTCCGATGGTCCGCGCGGGCAGCGCCGGCGGATGGACCTACGCGACCCAGGAGGGCGGCGCCGCCCAGTTCACCCGCCCGGAGGTGCTGCGCAGGGTCTCCGCGGACACACGCGCGGTCGCCCTGACCAGGCGAGGCCCGGAGGTCCAGGTCACGGTCATCGAGGACGGCGTACCGGGGCCCGAGGGCGTGCGCCATGTCCTGTCGCCGCGCGAGGGCGGCAGCGACTCCTGGCCCGGGTCGACGGCGACGTACGCCCGCTTCCTGGCCGAACTGGAGGGGGAGTTCGGCATCATGTACCGGCCGGACGACGACACCGACGCGGAGCTGACGAGCGCCCTGCTCCTGCCGGTGCTGGAGGACGTCGACCGGGACGCGAACCGGTACGTCGCCAATGTCCGGGATTTCGACCTGGCCGCACTGATCGAGCGGACACCGCCTGACCGTCTGCGCACGGTGATGGGCGCACAGCTGAGGCGACTGGCGGCGGAGACCCGGTTCGACGTGTACGACGAGGTGAGCGACGCGCTGGCCCGCACCGCCCGTGGCGAGACGGTCGACCTTGCCCCGGACAGCCCCCTGGACCTACGCATCCGCACACTCACCGCGGAGGCGTCGGCGGCCCGGCAGATGGTGAGTGGGCAGCGCGCCTGGCACGACGACAACGACCCCGTGACGCAGTCCGATTTCAGTGCGTGGGCGCTGCGGGTGCAGGCGGCACGCGCACTGCGGGAGTTCGTCGATGCGGGGGCGCCGGCGGCCGCCGCGACGATCCTGTCTCTGCGGATGTCCGCGCACTGGAGGACGGAGTTGGCAGCGGACCTGGAGGGGTGAGAAGCAGAAGCAGGCAGCGGGCAGGACGGGGTGTGGAGACGTCCGGCGCGGGCTTGAGTCTCCTGCAGGGGGAGACAGGAAGGTGAGCTCATGGACGGCGGCATCCTCTACTCGATCGGTGAACTGGCCCAGCGCACCGGGCTGACAGTCAAGACGGTCCGGTTCTACTCCGATCGCGGCATAGTGGCGCCTGCTGACCGCACCCACGCCGGCTATCGGCGCTACGCCCCGGATGCCGTCGCTCGCCTTGCCCTCGTGCGGACACTGCGCGAACTGGGAGTCGGCCTCGACACGATTCGGCGGGTCGTGGATCAGGAACTCTCCCTCAGCGAAGTCGCCGCGGAGCACGCCGCCGCACTGGACGTGCAGATCAGCATTCTGCGTCTGCGACGGGCGGTGCTGACGGCTGCTGCCGAACGCGAGCCCACCCCCAAGGAGATGGAACTCATGCACCAGTTGGCCACGCTGTCCGAAGCCGAACGCCGAAGCCTGATCGACGACTTCCTCGACACCGTCTTCGAAGGCCTCGGCAACGGCTCCCACTATGCCGCAGCTCGACGCTCCATGACACCCGAGCTCCCCGACAACCCCACAGACGATCAGGTCAGGGCATGGGTGGAGCTGGCCGAACTGTCCCTGGACCCGGATTTCCGCGCCAGTCTGCGGCGCCTGACTGAAGACCATGTGGCCGACCTGCCCGACGGCACCCCTACCCCACCGCGACCGGACATGGTCGCCGTCGCTCGTGATCTCGTGAGACCGGCCATGACGTGCGGCATCAGCCCGGATTCGCCCCAGGCCGATCCTGTCGTCGCAGCGCTCACCGCTCACTGCGCGCTCGCCCACGGCCGCCCCGATGACGCCGACCTGCACCGGTGGCTGCTGCGTCGTCTGGAAGCCGCGAGCGATCCGGACAGGGACGAGTACCTCCGGCTGCTCGCGCTGATCAACGACTGGCCAGTACCGGAACGTCTCGCCCCGGCGATGGACTGGTCCGTCACAGCTTTGCGGATACGGGCAGCTTGATGGCGCGACGACCCAACAGCCCTGCCGTACAGCCGGACGTGGCCATGAAAGCCACCGCGGCCACGTACCATCGCCCGATGGACAAGATCAGCGCGCGGCTGGAGGCAGACGCCACACCGTCGGCCCCCGCTCTCATACTGCGTCCCTGGAGCGCGACGGACGCCGCCGACCTGGTTGAGCTGTATCAGGATGACGTCCTGCGCCGATGGACGAGCTCAACGGTGAACGACGAGGCGAGCGCGGCAGAGTGGATCGAGGACCAGCAACGAGCCTGGGAGAGGGAAGACCGCTTCGGATTTGCCGTCATGGAATCCCAAGTTGCGGGCGTCGAGGGACAGTTGGCGGGTCACGTGGTCCTCAAGAACGTCACCCCGGGCGCTTCGTCCGCCGAGGTCGGCTACTGGACCGCGGCGCATGCGCGCGGCCGGGGAGTGGCGCCCCGAGCACTGCAGGCGTTGACGCACTGGGCCTTCACCGCCCTCCCCGGTGACGGACTGAAGCGTCTTGAACTCTTGCATCAAGTGGACAACACAGCCTCATGCAGCGTCGCGCAGAAGAGCGGATACGAGCTGATCACGCTCCTGCCCGCGGCACCGCCCGCATACCCCCTCGCCGGTCACCTGCACATACGTGAGCGCGACCGCTGACCCGGCCGGGTAGCGGCCCCGGCGTCCTCATGCGCAGCAGTGGCCCGTGGCCGTGGGCCCCGGCGCACCTACGGGAGCTGCGCCGCGCGTCCCACAAGGTCGCCGAGGGCCACCTGGACACCCGCCTCGCCAGTCAACGGCTCCGACGAACTCGCCGACGACGAGGACGCGACCAGGATGGCCCCGGACACCGCCACGGCCGTACGGCTCGAAACGAGGTGGGCGGTCATCGAGGTGCGGGACAGCGGACCGGGCATTCCCGCCGACATCCTGCCGCGCGTCTTCGACCGCTCCTGCACGTCGGACACCGCCCGGACCAGAACGGAAGGCAGCGGCCTCGGACTGTCGATCTGCGGTATCCCGGAGACCGGTGTCGTGGAGGTCGGAGAACCCGCCACCGGCATCCGGCCGGCCCAGGTCCTCCTGCCGTGGGGACTGGGCGGCTGACCGGGACCGCACGTGTCCAACTGATCTGTACAGCCGACGCCGCCCGCCTCATCGCGTCCCCGGACGCCGACACCGCGTCGACGAGAGTGACCGTGATCCTCATCCGGACATGGCGCTGACCAGAGGTGCTGAACCTAGGACCGGTCCGGCAGGGGGAGTTCGACGCCGTCGAAGGCGAGATCCGCCGGGACGGCCTCGTCCACGGCACGGGTCAGCCGGTGCCCGCCGCGGTACCAGGCCGGGTCGACTCCGATGCTGCAGCCGCACCGGCCGATCAGGTTGCGCTCGGGACCCCACCGTTCGAGCGCGATGACGTCGTCGAAGCGGAGTTCGTGGTAGACGCCGGGTGTGCACGACACCACCGACCTGGGCGTAAGAACCACCCAGTGCCGTTCCGCGGCGCGCCTGAACGCGCGTTTCCCCAGGTGTTCGCGGAACTCCTGCCCCCGCGGGGGGATTTCGTCCCAGGTCCAGCAGGAGGTGCACCACAGTCGGCGGCCGTTCGGGCCGGGGAGGTGGAGGAGCAGCCCCGCCGGGACGACCAACTGGGCCCTCTCCATGGCCCGTTGCCAGGAGTCGCGCACGTCCTGGGGGGTGACGCCCTCCAGGGCGCGGCGTCGGCTGCCCTCATCGAGGAAAGGGATCCCGAACAGCTCGCTACGGGCCGCGTCGTCGAGGGTGCGTGCTCGCGGCGGAGGGTCCTCCGGCAGGGAACGGTGCCGGGCCACCTCGGCCGGAGCGGGTTCGTCCCTGGCCAGGCTCAGCGCCTGTGACCACATCGTCGCAGCCACGTCCTCGGCACCGCCGGCGGGGCCTGAGGCGAGGAGCAGTCGGACGACCGTGACGGAGTCGTGCAGCGCTGTGGCCGCCTCAGCCGGGACGGCGGACACCCGCCGGCCGGCGAGGGCGGCGGTCACCCGTTCCCGGAGGATCCGGTGGGCGACCGCCATGGCCACGGACCCGACGGGGGCCTCGGCGGACAGCGCGACGCCGTCGATGTTCCGGTGGGTCCAGGAGGCGCGCGGATAGCGAGCCTGAGGTGCGAAACGGCGCGGGCGCTCGCCCGGGGGCAGCGGGAGCCGCAGGCCGGCGGGGTTCGGTCCGGTCAGGGTCAGGACGGCATTGGCCCGGGTGAACCAGGCCGCGGCGTGCCCGAGCAGCGTGTCCGCACTCGGCAGGTGGTGCTGGCTGCGCTCGTGACCCTCCAGGCCGGAGGCCTGCGATCCGTACTGGGCGTTCAGCGCACCGACGGTCCGCGGGCCGTCGACGGACCGGGCGACCTCGCCGTCGAGCGTGTGCGCCATCTCGCCGAGCCGGTCGGCAGGCAAGTCGGACAGCGCCAGGCAGAGTGCCCCCAGGCAGTCGGAGACTTCTTCGCGAGTACCCGAGACCGTGAACCGCGTCTCCTCGATGCCGGTGGACACGACGGGCTCGGCCCCGTCCGGGAGCCGCTGTCGTCTCGCGTGCACGGCGAGGGCGGCGACCAGGCGGCTGATGCCGAGCGTGCGGTACGTCTCGTCGCGGGCTCCGACGCCGAAGCGCAGGGTGGCGTGGAGCGGCCCGGGTTCGGGGAACCGGAGGACGGGTACGCCGTCGACGTTGCTGCGGTACATGGCCGCACCCTAACCAGGACGTATGTTCGGCCCCCGGGCGGGCTGCCGGGCCGCGGGCCCGCTTGCCCGGTCGGGTTCGGGTCGGTGGTGACCTGGCGTCGAGCCCAGATGGTGTTGCTCTCGGCGCAGGGCGTGGACGTGCCCACGATCGCGTCAACGGATGAAGAACTGGAAGGCCAGTACGGATCCTGGCTGCGTGGTCAAGAACGATTCGTCGGCGCCCGATGCGGGGGATGGTTCGCTGATGACGGCGACCGGGAAGCCGGCTGCGGTGAAGGCGGCGGTGCGGTCATGGGGCGCTGAGGCCAGCACTTCACGGGGCGTGTGGTGTCAGGGCACGTCATCGATGGCTCAGCACATTGACCACCCGCCCGTTGGGATCCCTGACGAAGAACCGGCGCACTCCCCACTCTTCGTCCTGCAAGGGGTGCACGATCTCCGCCCCACTCGCACGCATGACCTCATAGGCCGCGTCCACATTATCCACCTCCACACTCATGTCGGGAGTGACCGGTGCCGTCCTGTCACTGCTCATGAGGCTGATCTGTGCTGCCGGGTTGGACGGGGAGGCAAGCGTCACGATCCAGCCGTGGTTCATGACCTCCTCGAAGCCCAGCAGACCGTAGAACTCCTGGCTTTCCTGCACGACTTCCGACCGGATGTTGGGCACGACACGACGAACGGTCATCGACGACTCCAAGTGAGAGCAAACCTGTCTCCATGCCTCAACAGGAGTACTACGCCACACCCTCCGCCACGCACACTCCGTGAAGACAGGCCAACGAAGACCGCCATTGACATTATGCAGGCAAGTACCTGCATAATGAGGTGTGAGCCTCGAAGCTAGAGCGATGGACTTGGTTTTCAAAGCGCTGGCCGACCCCACCCGGCGACTCCTGCTCGACCGTCTGCGTGAGCACAACGGCCAGACACTCGGCGAGCTGTGTGAACGCTTGGACATGGCGCGTCAGTCCGCGACGCAACATCTCGACATCCTGGAGCGGGCTAATCTCGTGACCGTCGTGCGACGGGGACGGGAGCGGCTCCACTACCTCAACCCGACACCGATCCACGAGATGGAGGAGCGCTGGATATCGGGGTTCGACAAACCCCGCCTGCAAGCGATCAGTGCCATCAAGAACCAGGCAGAGGAGCATGCCATGACCAACGGACCCACGTCCGTGCCGACCTACGTCTATGTCACCTACATCCGCGCAAGCGCGGAGCAGGTGTGGCAAGCCCTGACGGACGCGGACCTGACGGCGCGCTACTGGGGACACGCCAATGTCTCCGACTGGCAGCCGGGCTCGACCTGGGAGCATCGACGCGTCGACGGCTCAGGCGCCGTCGATGTCGTCGGTCAAGTGATCAAGGCCGAGCCCCCGACGTGCTTGGTCATCACCTTCGAGGACGCCCCCGACGCTGAATCGCCGAGAGAGCCGTCGGTTGTCACCTTTCTGGTCGAACCGCACGAGGACATCGTCCGCCTCACGGTGACCCACGAGCATCTCCCCAACCAGGAGATGCTCAACGGCATCTCGCGCGGATGGCCGGCCGTGTTGGCGAACCTCAAGTCGCTGCTCGAGACCGGCGATGTCCTCCCGCAGGCGCCATGGGAGATGTCTCCCGGGCACGCCTGAGACGGCACTCGCCACAGCCCTTCCCGTATTCACTCCGCGGGCGACCACAGAACCCCGCGTACGACCGGATCTTCCCTCTACGGTGGTCACTCGCCCGCACTGTCCGACGCGCGAGCCCAGCGGCAGGTCAAAACGGGCCGTGGAGGCTGCCGAGCCTGTCGGTCAGACGCAGATTCTCGGAGTAGTCGACGGGGCAGGCGATCACGGAGACCGCGTCGTCGTCGAGGGCGCGGCGCAGCACGGGCAGCAGTTGGTCGGCGGACTCGATCGCGTAGCCGCGTGCGCCGAAGCTTTCGGCGTAGGCGACCAGGTCCGGGTTGGTGAACCGGGTGTGGCTGTGGCGGCCGAGTTCGAGTTCCATCTTCCAGGTGATCAGGCCGTATTCCTCGTCCACCAGAACGAGGACGACCAGCGGGACGGACTCGCGGATGGCGGTCTCCAACTCCTGGGAGTTCATCAGGAACGAGCCGTCGCCCATCATCGCCAGCACTCGTCGGTCCGGCCGGGCCAGCTTGGCGGCGATGGCGCCCGGCAGCGTGAACCCCATGGTGGACAGGCCGTTGGAGACCAGGCAGGTGTCCGGTTCGTAGGTCGGGTAGAGGCGGGACATCCACATTTTTCCGGCGCCGGTGTCGGCGAGCACGATGTCGTGACGGTCCAGCGCGGTGCGGACATCGGACACCACGCGCTGCGGCACCAGGGGGAACGCGTCGTTGCCGCGTCCGTACCGGAGTTCTTCATCGAGCAGTGCACGGATCCTCGCGCTGCTTCCGGACTCGTAGGTGAGTCCTTGGGGCAGTGCGGCCCCGAGTGCGTCCAGCCCCTCCGACAGGTCACCTACGATGCCCACCGCGACCGGGTAGTGGGCGTCCACCTCGGCCGGGAAACGATGCACGTGCAGGATCCGCTTGTCGCCGCCCGGATTGATCCTGGCCGGGTCGAACTCCTGGATCTCGTACCCCACGCAGACCAGCACGTCGGCCGTGTCGAAGCCGAAGTTGCCGTAGTCGTGGTGCATGAAGCCGACCGCGCCCAGGGCGTGGGGGTGGTCGTCGGGGAAGACGCCCTTGCCGTGAAACGTGGTCGCGACCGGGAGGTTCAGTCGCTCGGCGAACCGCACGAGGGCGGCCGAGGCCCCGGCTCTGGCGGCGCCGTGGCCCGCCAGCACCACAGGGCGCCGTGCAGTGGTGAGCACGTCGACCGCTCGCGCGATCTGGGAGGGGGACGGCGCGCCGGCATACACCGTGTTGATCTGCAGGGGTGCCAGCGACTCGGCGGGACGCTGCGTCTCGATGTCCTCCGGCACGGCCAGGAACACGGCGCCGGGGCGCTCGCTCTGGGCGGTCTTGAACGCCTTGCGCGTCATCTCCGGCACCGCGTCCGGACACGTGATGCCGGCCGCCCACTGGGTGACGGGAGCGAACATCGACACCAGGTCGATGACCTGGTGCGACTCCTTGTGGACACGGCGCAGGGAGCCCTGGGCGGCCAGGGCCACCATCGGCGCGCTGTTGGTCGTGGCGTCCGCGGTGCCGAGCAGTAGATTGATCGCGCCGGGCCCCAGCGTGGCCGAACACACCCCGGCCCGGCCGGTCAGCCGCCCGTAGATCTCCGCCATGAACGAGGCGGCCTGCTCGTGGCGGACCAGGACGTACCGGATCCCGGAATCGTTCAGGGCGTCGACGAAGCGGATGTTCTCCTCACCGGGAATCCCGAAAACGTACTCCACGCCCTCGGCCCGCAGACACCGCACCAACAGGTGCGCGACGTCCTCGACTCCTGCCGTGTTCCGCGATCCGGTCGCGCCTTCGGTACCCATGAGACGAAACGTAGGCATTCCCGCCCGTCCCGGCCACTCATCAGCCGCCGACCAAGGTGGCGGGTGACCGGTACCAACCCGAGCGCAAGCTCACGCACCGCAAGGGCCGCCTGGGCCATTCGGAGGCGTTGCGGTCGGCGGTCGGCCCGCACGCCGGAGCCGGATACGGACGGCGTGCCATCGCGAATCGGCCTCACCCGTTCACCGGGCGTGCCGGTGTGACCTCCGCGTCGAGCCGACGGCGCCCGTGCGGAGCGCCGCGACGACTGCCAGGACAGCCCCGACAGAAAGCGCCGCCGCGAAGACGATCACCGCGGCTTCGATGGTGAGATGGCCGAGCACGATGCTGAACAGGACCGGCGGAACTCCCATACCGGCGTAGCAGGAGACGAAGAACATCGCCAGGACTCCGGCCCTGGAGTCGGGCAGGGCGACCGAACTGGCAGTGCCGACACCGCCCTTGAACAGCGCGCCTCGCAGCGGGTGTCCCTCACCGACGCCGGGGCGGCGCTGCTGCCCGAGGCCCATGCCGCGCTGGACGCCGTGTGGGCCGCCCGCGACGCGGTACGCGGAAACCAGGGCACACTTCGAGGCGCCATCGACATCGGGTCCATGACCGCTGCGGCTGTCATGGACCTCCCCGCCCTGCTCCTGGTGCCGACCGGCCATCGGCTGGCCTCTCGGCGGCGCGTGGCCCTGCATGAACTCGCTGATGAGGAATTCGTCGACTTCCCTCCGGGATCCGGCAGCCGCGATCTGGTGGATCAGGCATTCACCACGGCCGGGGTGCGCCGCAGGGTGTCCGTGGAGGCCGACATAGCGTCTGCCGCGGCCTACGTCCGATGCGGATTGGGCATCACGCTCCTGCCGGAGTTCGCCGTACCCGACACCCCCGACCTCAGTGTCCTGGCCGTCGGCGACGAAACGCTGCGCTGGACCCTGTCGATCGCCACCTCGTCGACGCGGCGCCCCAGTGCACCTCTTCGCGCGCTTCTCGAGCTCGCCGACGCATACGCATCCACGGCACCGGAGGAGCCTGACCTGCACGACCTCGGGTCCGGAGACCGGAAGTCGGCGACAGATCACAAGGAGTGACGTTCTCGATGAATGCGCCGGGCGGCGTCGGCGACGGCCTCTGTTCGGAAACCATCGTCGGCGTCCACCACCGCTGCCACACGGCACTCGGCGGCGACCCACCGATCTGCCGTGTGAACAACGCTGCGGGTCGATACTCCTACGGTGTGGTGGTTGTGGTGCGGTAGAAATCGGCTGCGGTGAAGGTGGCGGGGACGCCGAGTTCGGCGGCGACCGCGGTGATGGCGGTGTCGCCGACGGCGAGGTCGGCTTGGCCGTCAGTGGTGAAGTGCGGTGCGATGAACGACTTGTAGTGGGCCCGGATTTCGTCCGCGGTGTGTCCGCCGAGGAATGTCTGCATGTGCCGCACTGTGGTGTCGGGGTCGTTGTGGATGACCTGTAGGGCGCGCCGGTGGGCGCGGAGGACGGCTTGGACCGCGGGGTCGTTGGGGTCGGTGTAGGTGGGGTCGACGGCCAGGCCCACGGTGGGGATCTGGAAGTGGTCGCCGACCCAGCCGAGTACGTGCCAGCCGTGTTCGGCTGCTACTGCCTCTGGTGCCATGGTGCTGCCGACCAGGGCGGCGTCGATGCTGCCGTCGTGCAGTCGGCGCAGGTCCATGCCGTAGTCGCCGGGCATGCGGACGATGGTGTCGATGTCGCGGTCCGGGTCGAGGCCTGCCTTGCGCAGCACGATCCGGGTGAAGCATCCGGGTGCGGTGTGGGGGGCGTGTACCGCCAGCCGTCGGCCGGCCAGGTCGGCCAGGGAGGTCAGGCCGGGGCGGGCGAGGAACCAGAACAGCGGGCGGTGGGTGTTGACGTTGAGTGCGACCCAGGGGGTGGCGTCGGTCAGTCGGGACAGCAGGGCCCGGCCGAGTCCGATGGTGGCGCCGCGGCGCAGCCGCTCCTCGTCCCAGGTGCAGCCGTCGCGCAGTGCGACGTGGACGCCTTCCTGGGCGTAGTAGTCCTCCTGGTCGGCGATGTAGGCGGCCAGTTCCTCGTGCAGGCCCCGTCCGACGTAGGCGAGATCGATCGTGTACATGAACGTTCCCTTGATCGTGTCAGTCAGCGTCATGCGCCCGCGCGTGTCGCGGGCGCGGCGGTCCACGGTGGTGAGGGGTCGGTGTGCCGGTTCGTGCTGGACCGGGATGGTGTGGCCCCTGCGCGGTGAACAGTGGGGTGTCAGTACATGGACATTCCGCCGTTGACCGCGGCCGTGGTACCGGTCATGAAGGCGTTGTCCTCGCCCGCGTAGAAGGCGACCGCTTGGGCGACGTCGGCGGGGTGTGCCAGGCGGCCCACGGGGGTGGCGGCCACCTGCCGCTGCTTGTGTGCATCGTCGAACACATCCGTCATGCGGGCCATCCGGGTGTCCTCCACCGGGCCGGCCGCGACGATGTTGACCGTGATGCCCTGCGGGCCCAGTTCGTGCGCGAGATACCGGCCGAACTGCTCCAGCGCCGCCTTGGACGTGCCCAGCGCGATCATGTTCTCCCGCGGCCGACGGCTGAGGCCGGTACTGATATAGATCATGCGTCCCCAGCCCTGTTCGGTCATGGCGGGCAGGACCGCCTTGGTGACGGCGAACGCCGCATGCATCTCGGCGTCGAGCTTGCCGCCCAGTTCCTCCCACGTCATGTCCTGGAACGACTTGACCGCATACGGGATCAACGCGTTGTGCACGAGCACGTCGATGCCGCCCCAGGCCGCCCGCACCTGCCCGACCATGTTCTCGACCGCGGCCACCTCGCGTACATCGGCCTGTACGGCCATGGCCTGGCCGCCCTCGGCCTCGATACCGGCGACGACCTCCTCGGCCGCCTTGCTGCTGCTGAGGTAGTTGACCACCACGCGCATTCCCCGCGCGGCCAGCAGGCGCGCGGTGGCCGCACCGATTCCACTGCTGGCCCCTGTCACCAATGCCACCCTGCCGGCTGTCCCGGTCATGAGCCCACCTCCTGCTCGTCATTGCGGGCCGTCGGATTGACCGCCCGGGGTTGTCCATCGCCGATACCGGTGTGTGCCGGGCGGATCGCCCCGTAGAGCACGGTGTCGACGGTCGCCCGCAACAGAGCGACCGCCGCCCAGTCGAGTTCGTGCGGCAACTGCGAGGTGAGCAGCCGCTCCAACGCGCCGCGGGTGATCTCACTCAGCAGCTCGGGCGGCACCGGTAGTAGTCGATGCCGGTGTCCGTCCCGATCACCGCGTCCACACGCTGTTCCACGTACTGGCGGAGCAGCGCATCGCCCCGCTCCGTCGCGAGCTGAGCCGATCCGCCGGCCGCCTCCACGATGGCGTCAGCATGCTGCCCGTCACGCTCGGAAACTTAAGGAACTGATCGAGTTTCCATAGTTTCCATCGTGGTAGCCCGCCTCCGTGCTGTCAAGGCTCCTCGCCCGCACTCATTGAGGTGCCGAACCGGCACCTTGCACCGGCGGCATCGCAGCTGCCGGACGCAGCGGGCCCGGTGCGGTCGCCCGCGCCGGGCCGAGGTGTGCGTGGAGCGGTTTCCGTAACCCTCGCTGCCTGTTTGGCGGCACCTCTTTTGAGCACGCAGGCCCTACCGACAGGCCTGTAAGTACGTAGTGCCTACCGGCACTTGACGGAGGGATGCGCGATGAGCGGTGACCAGATCGGCCGTCGGAACTACGGGTGTCCTATCCGGCGGTGGCGAGACCGATGAGCAGCAAGGCGATGTCGTCCGTCCGGGTGGCGGTTTGCCGTGCATGGTCGATCAAGACTGTGGCCAGTCGGTCCATGGGCTGGGGCCAGGCCTGGGCGAGTTGGGCGGCCAGCCCGGTCATGGCGTCGCCCAGGTCCACTCCGGGAGTCTCGATGAGTCCGTCGGTGTACAGGGCGAGGACGGTGCCGGGCGTCAGGGGGATCTCGGTGGAGGGATAGTCCGCGTGGGGATCGATACCGAGCAGTAGCCCGGGCGGCAGGGCAAGGACCTCGGCGTGCCCGTCCGGGTACCGCAGTACCGGCGGGGGATGCCCGGCAGTGGCCAGGACGGCCCGGTGGCGTGCGAGGTCGAGATGGGCGTACAGGCAGCTGACGAAGCGGCCCGGGTCCATGTCGACCAGCTGGCGGTTGGCCCGTGCGAGGGCCTGCGCCGGTGTGGCCCCGGCGAGGGCGTGGGAGCGGATGGCGGGGCGGATCCGACCCATGAGTGCGGCGGCGGTGAGGTTGTGGCCTTGAACGTCACCGATGACTGCGGCCGCGATGGTGTCGCTCACCCGGACCAGGTCGTAGAAGTCGCCGCCGATGTCCATGCCGCGGACGCTGGGCAGATAACGGGCGGCCGCGTTCAGTCCGGGAAGGTCCGGCAGCGAGTCGGGGAGCAGGGCCGCTTGCAGGGTCTGCGCGAGCTCCTTGCTGGTGTCGTACAGGTGGGCCCGTTCCAGCGCCTGCGCGATCAGTCCCGCGAGTGCGGTGAAGACGACCCGCTGTTGGTCGGGGAAAGGGTGGGGGCGGTCGAAGGCGAACACGCACGAGCCCACCGGGCGCCCGGAGGCGATCAATGGCAGAAAGGCCCAGGCATGGAGACCGTCCTGGCGGGGGGCGGACGGACAGGCCCGGGACAGCTCCTCGATGGTGGTGAAGAAGCTGGGCACGCCGGTGGCGAGGACCTGGACCGCGGGTGCCGGGAAGGTCAGCGGCGCTCCGTCGAATTGCTCCAAGAGCCGGGCGGGGTATCCGCGACAGCCGATGACGCGCATTCTTCCGTCCTCGGCCGCGAGCAGGGCCACGGTCTGGGCTCCGAAGGCCGGCAGCATCTCTTCGGTGATCAGATCGACCACGTCGCCCACGCCCACGGCTTCGGAGAGGGCGGTGGCCAGGTGCAGCACCCGGTAGGCCTCGCCCAGGCGAATCGGTTCACCCTGGGGCGCCCCTGCCCTGGCGGGCGCGGCCTGCGAGGCCCCGCCCGGATCGGTCGGCGAGATACGCACGCTCACCCCGGACCCGTCAGGGTAGAGCTCGAATGCGAGCCACCGCTCCGGCGCGATCATGGTGGTGAAGCGGCTGGGCTGCCGACTGACCACGGCGGCGCGGAAGCGGTCCTCGAAGGCGGCCGGTTCGGTGCACCAGGGCAAGGACTGCCAGGGGCGTGTACCGATCAGATCGGGGATGCTGCCGCCGAGGAGGGTGGCGGCGGTGGTGCTGATGTACGTGAACCTGCCCTCGAGGTCGAGCGAGCAACTGCCCTCCGGCAGCCGTTCGGCGAAGTCCGCGGCGGCCAGCGCCTCGGCGGGCGCCGGCCTGCGGGCGGGCGACTGCGGCAGGCTACGTGGTGCCGGTCCGGGACTGAGGGGGTGGCCGGTGTCGGCGGCGTCACGTAGGAATCGCCCGAGACGTCGACCGGCGACACGGACCCGCTCGGGGCTCGGACTGGCGGTCCCGGTCCCGGACGCGTCGGAGCCGGACCAGAACAGCAGCAGCGTGCCCCAGGCCGTGGTGCCGGTGAGGATCGGCGCCGCGGCCACCGCATGGTGGTACGGCAGGGCGATCGCCTGGCGCGGGTAGCGACGGGCGAGCTCCTGGGGGGCGGCGAGCCAGACCAACCGCCGCTCGCGCACCGCCTCGGCCACCGGAACGGGACTGGACAGCGCCACCCCGAACCAGGGCGCGAGATACTCCGCCGGTATCCCTGCGGTCACCTCCAGCCGTAGCGCCTGTCTGTCGGGCGCCAGCAGGAAGACCGCTCCCGCATGCACGCCCGTGTCGCGCACGGCGAGTTCCAGCAGCCGGTCCAGCTCGGCCCGGCGTACCGAATCGGTGGTGGACGAAGGGGGGCGGGACCCGTCGGGCTGTGCGGCGCCGTCTTCCCGTATGGCGCACATACCAGCACCGTACGTCCGCACCGGCCGACCCCGCGCGGGAAGCCCGGCTGTCGACCCCCATCGTGTGGTGCGGAAGCCTTGGCCGACCGGTGGCTCGTGGCCCAAGCGCCGTGAGGTCGCCCGCTCCCGGACCGCCTCGCCGCCTGCCGCGGTCGACGCCCTCACGTGGGGCCTGCTCGGACCGGACCACGGGCGTAACGGTCGGCCCGCGCGGCGAGCATGATCGCGACATAGCGGGCGTCGGCACGATCGGTGAGCAGATGGTCGGCGCCGTCGATCGATGAACGACTTGGGGTGCCGTGCCGCGTCGAGGATCCGCTGAGCATTCTCCACACCCACCGTGACCTCGAGTATCCGGTGAGCGGAGGCCAGCACCGCCGCGCCGCCCAGGGAATGCCCGATGAGGATCGACGGTGCCGCGAAGTGCCTGCGCAAATGGTCCGCGGCACGCACGAGATCGTCCACATCGGAGCTGAACGTACTGTCGGCGAAGTCGCCCCCGGACTCACCGAGGCCGGTGAAATCCACACTGAAGACCGCGATTCCGCGTTCGGCCAGCTCCCGGGAGATCCGAGCGGCCGCCAGCCAGTCCTTGCCACACGTGAGGCAGGGGACGAATACGGCGTACGCCCAAGGCGTCCCCTCCGGCAGATCCAGGCGCGCCACCAGAGGAACGCCCCGCGAACCGACGAATTCGATTTTCCTACGGCGCCTGGCCATCCCAGTATTCCACGTCCCAATCTCAACATAGTCGCATATAACCCGCCAATGATTCGCCGGCCCGTAATAGCCGCTTGGCGGAGCAGCCGTATCGGATGTCTTGAACCCCCGAACCTCTCACGTTCAGCCGTTCGCGAGGATTCGTGCCAGGTGTGTGTCCAGGTCGAGATGAAAGCGCTCGCTGCCCGGTGACGCTGCGGCCTCGGTCCATTGCAGGAATGACTTGATTTCGGGCAGTTGGACGGTCAAGACTGCTGTACCTGTCAACCGTTCCGTGAGCAGCTCGCGAGCGAATACCCACTCAATTGTTTCCCGCTGGCGGCGGCCGGTGTCCGTCCCGGATGCGGCGCATTTCCTGTCTGGCAGAGTAGATCGGCAAGACGCTGAGACGCATCGCATGATCTAGTGATTGGTCCGACTGGCAGATCGGGTCTCCGCATCACGGTCCCCGAACCCTTGGCTGCCCGACACCTCATACGACACGGACGGTCACCTGCGCGCCGGTGGCCGGCCTGCGCGAAGTGGGTGCCGAGGACCAGGGTGTCCGTGTCGGCGAGGGAGTCGAGCAGTTCGCGTCGCGAGGCCTCGGACTGCTCCGGGTCGATGTCGACGCACGCGCCGCCGGCAGGGTGGGCGAGTCGCTGGGGCGGCCTGCGGGAACTGCTGTCCGACGTGGCGGTCGAGCGCCCACGGCCCGAGACGCCCTGCTCGACCGACCGCTGACCGAACGCCTCCGCAACAGGCATGGTCGACGTCATGCGCCGTGCGTCGTGGGAGTCGGGCGGTGTGCTCCACTCAGCGGCATGTCAGGGAGAATCAGGGGCGCGCCTTCGTCATATGTATGGTGTCCGGGGTCCGCGGTCGTCCGGGCATATGAGCCGGCCAGCCGTTGCCGGAGTGTCTTCGCGCCACGCCCCTGCCACGACGCACCGCGGTACCCCGACGGACCGCGCCGCACCGGCCGCAACGAACAAGGAGTCAAGTGAGCAAGACCGAGGTCGTCACGGTGCCCCGCCCCCTTCTGCTGGACGACGGCCGGCCCGCCATCCACGCCTGGACACTCGACCCTGAGATGCGCCACCTCAACCACGGCTCCTTCGGCGCGGTCCCGATGATTGCCCAGCAGCGCCAGAACGAGCTGCGGGCCGAGATGGACCGGGCCCCGGTCGTATGGTTCCCGGGACTGCCGGACCGGATGGCCGCGGTGCGTGCGGAGATCGCCACGTTCTTGCGGGTCGACGCCGGCGACCTGGCCCTCGTGCCCAACGCGAGTGCAGGCGCCAGCACCGTCTACGCGGCGCTGGCCGCGCGGCCGGGCGGCGACATCGTGGTCACCGACCACGGCTACGGGGCGGTCACCATGGGGGCGGAGCGACTGGCACGCGGTTGGGGCACGCGGGTGCGCACGGCCCGGGTACCGCTGGCGGCCGACGCGGAGCGGGCCTACGAGGCGGTCATGGCCGAGGTGGACGACTCGACCGGGCTCATCGTCCTCGACCAGATCACATCGGCGACGGCCCGACGGATGCCGGTCGAACGCGTCGGCGCCGAAGCGGCGCGGCGCGGTATCCCGCTGCTGGTCGACGGCGCGCACGCCCCCGGGCTGCTCGCCGCCCCGCTGGAGGGCCTGGTCTGCGACGCCTGGGTCGGCAACCTGCACAAGTGGGGGTGCACGCCCCGCGGCACGGCGGCGCTCGTCGTCCGGGGCCCGCTGCGCGAGGACCTCCATCCGCTGATCGACTCCTGGAACGCGGCCGAACCCTTCCCGGAGCGCTTCGACCAGCAGGGCACGCTGGACGCCACCGGCTCGCTGGCCGCGCCCACGGCACTCGACTTCATCGAGCACACCTGGGGATGGCAGACGGCACGTCAGTACATGGACGAGCTGGCCGAGCACGGTGCCCGGATCGTCGGGGCCGCGTTCGCCGGCGGTCCCGCGGAACCCATCGACGTCGGCATGCCCGTACCCGGTATGCGGCTGGTTCGGCTCCCCGACGGGCTGGGCACCACCCGCATCGAGGCCGACGCCCTGCGGGACCGGGCCAGCGCCGAACTGGGCCTGGAGGCCGCCTTCACCAGCTTCGACGGGATCGGCTACCTACGGCTGTCCGCGCACGTCTACAACACCCCGGCCGACTACGAGTACTTCGCCGAGGAGTGTGTCCCCGTCGTCCGCGCGTGGGCTCGGGAAGCCCGCCGCTCCGGGAGTACGCGCTAGTGCCGCGGCAGGCAACGTTCGCCCCGTCGCGACGCCCGGCACGCCCTCTCGCCGCACCGGCCGAAAGCCCAAGTACGTCCAGTACGAGGACTTCCGGCCGGCACGCCGAGAGCACGCACCGGACGCCGCTCCTTGACGGGCAAACGTTGCCTGCCGCGGCACTAGTAGCGTGTCGCTGCTTAGGTATGGGCTGTTTGATTGAGAGGCTTGCGTCTGGCAGATTCCTCTCCCGCTCTGCCGGACAGGACTGGTGCGATGGGTTCGCAGAAGAAGAGGCCGGTGGTGCTGACCGCGCAGGACCGCGAGGAGTTGGTCCGGGTGACCACGACGGGGGTTCATCCGGCCTCGGTAATCAGGCGGGCGAGGGTGCTGCTCGCACTCGACACCTCTGCAGGCGGGATCGGCTCGCAGGAGGTGATCGCGGCCCGGCTCGGCGTCTCCGGTGAGACGTTGCGGCTGGTCGCCAAGCGTTTCACCGAAACCGGTGGCGATGTTCACGCCACCATCGCGCGGAAGAAGCGCGACCTCCCGCCGGTGCCCTCACCGGTGACCGGTGAGGTCGAAGCCCGGCTGATCGCGATGGCGTGCTCACAGCCACCCCAGGGCTATACCCGGTGGTCGCTGCGGCTGCTGGAGAAGCACGTCGCACTGGTCGAAGACATCCCCGATCTGGACCATTCCACCATCGGCCGGGTCTTAAAAAAACGGAACTGCGTCCTCACCTGAAGAAGTGCTGGACCATCCCACCACGGGCGAACGCGGAGTTCGCGGCCCGGATGGAAGACGTACTGGCCGTCTATGCCCGGCCCTATGACCCGGCACGTCCGGTCGTGTGCATGGACGAGAAGCCCTACCAGCTCCTCGGCCATGTCCGCGACCCGCTCCCGGCCCGCCCAGGTCACGACGCCTGCCAGGACAGCGAGTACATCCGCTGCGGCACGTGCTCGATCTTCGTATGGGTCGAACCCCTGCGCGGGTGGCGTCGAGTTCAGGCACTGTCCCAGAGGACCCGGATCGACTGGGCCGGCCAGGTCAGGCAGCTGCTGAGCGTGGACTACCCCGATGCCGAGACGGTTGTGCTGGTGATGGACAACCTCAACACCCACGGCATCGCCTCACTGTACGAGGCATTCGAACCAGAAGAGGCCTTCGCCCTGGCTCAGCGCCTCGAGATCCACCACACGCCCAAGCACGGGTCATGGCTCAACATCGCCGAGATCGAACTCTCCGCGCTGACCAGGCAATGTCTCGACCGCCGGATCGGCGACCTCGACACCCTCAACACCGAACTCTCAGCCTGGCAGAACGCCACCAACACCGACCAACGTCAGGTGGACTGGCAGTTCACCACCCACGACGCACGCATCAAACTGCGCCACCTCTATCCCAGGAATTAGCTGCGACAGTCTACTAGCTGTCGGACGGCCGAGAAGACGGGGTTGGCGAGCCACTCGCCGTGCGCCTGGGGACGATCCGGGTCGGAGACGGGGGACGGCCATGGCGGTTGTCGCGCGGTGCACGGGGTTGGGTTCACCTGAGTCGCTGCGGAGGGCTTTCGCGTGACCGGCGTGGACCCGCAGCGGCCGGTGCCTGAAGTGTGCGGGGGCGGCGGACTTGGCCGCCGCCTCGGGCCGGTGCGGCAGCGAGATCCGGTGCAGCACGAGACAGCGACTGTTCCGTCCGTCAACGTCGTCCAGGACCTCGCGCAGGACCTCGTCGATGGCTTCAAGCTCGTGCTGGTCGGGTCGGGCGTCCGGACCGGAGTGTGTGCCACGTGCCACCTGAAGCTGAAAGCCCCGTCGGCTACCGGTAGTCGCTGACAAGTGCGGCGAACATGTCGAGCATGCGCAGAGTCTCGGGCTCGGGCTGGGTCGGCAGCGAAAGTGCTACGTGGTCAGCTCCCGCCTCCGCGTAAGCGGCGATGAGTTCGGACCTGGCCGACACGGACGCCACCATCACCGGCTTGTCCCCAGCGACCTCGGCCAACCGGTTCAACTGGGACGGGACGCGGGCCGGGTGGCCCACCGAGTGCGGCATCCAGCCATCGCCGTGCGCCGCCACGCTGGCCAACGCCGCCTCGCCATCGCCACCAATGTAAATGGGCGGATGCGGGCGTTGTACCGGCTTGGGCCAAGAGAAAATCGGGTCGAAGCCAATGTGCTCGCCGTGGAACTCGGCCTTGTCCTTGCTCCAGATCTCCTTGATCGCGGCCAACTGTTCGTTCAGCAGCTGTCCCCGCGTGCGTGGATCCGTGCCGTGATTGCGCATCTCCTCACGGCTCCAGCCCGTGCCCACGCCGAAGATCACCAGGCCGCCGGACACCAGGTCCAGGCTGGCTACCTGCTTGGCGGTATGAATCACATCGCGCTGGACCAGCAGAGCCACTCCGGTTCCCAGCACCAGGTTGTCGGTCACCGCCGCGGCCGCCGTCAACGCGACGAATGGGTCGAGCGTGCGGTAATACACCCTGGGCAGCGCCCCGCCCCCGGGAAACGGCGCGCGACTTCGGGGGCACTTCATCCTGCGGTATCGCCGGCCCAAACCCCTTTCGGGCACCGTCGAAACGATGGCATGAGCGACGGCGCGCAGCCGATAGTGATGTCCTTTCCGGCGACCGGTTCAGACATGGGGGAACGACATGCGCAGAATCTTCCGCGGCGTCGCCGCGTTGGCGATCGCGGCGACCGCCGTCGTGGCGATGAGCGGCACGGCGCGGGCGAAGCCCGCCGAAGGCGACTGGAACGGTTGCCCGTACGGAGCCGTCTGCATCTGGGGCCAGGACCGCAACCCGTACCTCGACCCCCACCCGACCAACGTGTACTGGAGCTACGGCGCCCACAACCTGAGCAGCCAGTACGGCGACCACTACGTCTTCAACAACCAGTACGGCGGTGCCAGCATGAGCCTGTGCACCGGCTACAACGGCGTCGGCTGCCATGTGGCGCTCGAGGTGCAGGAAATCGGGAGCTTCAACCTGACGCCCTACAACTCGGTGACCCTCGACCGGTAGCCCATTCACTGCCCGGGGACCGCACTCGGAACCGCGAACGACGGTGGCGAACGCTCGCGTCGAAGGCATCGTCCGCTCCTGGACCGTGGACGGACCGGCCTGCGCATGACGTCTTTCGTGGACATGCCCTCCGCGGTGCGTCTGGCGACGTAGTCCCTGGTCCGTGAGCCGCGTTGCATGCGGCCCACGGACGATGGCTCAGAGGGCGCTGTTGGCATGCCGGTCTCCCTTGGCCAACGCTCGGTCTGCCCCTGAGCCTGGCCACGTCCCGGGGGACACAGCTCGAATCCGCGGGTCAGGCAACGGCGCTCCGGGGGTGGCACCTGCCGTGGCGAGATGATGCCCGACCCGGCCACCGACCCTACGGTGATGGCATGACGGTACTCAACGGCTGGAGGCGGCAAGGGCGATCCGGGAACCGCGCGGTCGACGCCCTGGGCGTGGCTGTGCTGTGCGTGCTGTCGGTCGTGGCTGCCTCGGTCGACCCGCACGAGCACGAGTTCGTGTTGCGCTGGTCCGCCGTGGTGCTGGCTACCGTGGGCTGCTCCGCGCTGATCTGGCGGCGGCGTCACCCGTTCGGCGTACTGGTCGTCGCCGTTGGCTGCGGGGTGGCTTTTCAGGTGCTCGGGTTCCGGGAGAGCCCGCTGGTGACAAGCCCGGTTCTGGTGTCCGTCTACAACGTGGCCGTGCTGACCGACCGGCGCACTGCCTGGACCGCGGCAGCCGCTTCGGCTGCCGTCATGGTGGGCGCTGTCGCGGTGTGGTCCTCGAATTCGTGGCTGGACCCGGACAAGGCTGCGATGCTGGCCTGGACGGCCCTGCCGGCCGCCGTCGGGGACGGGCTGCGCTCGCGGCGCGCCTATGTGGCGGCCGTGGAGGAACGGGCGGAGCAGGCCGAGCGTACTCGCGAGCAGGAAGCACAGCAGCGAGTGGCAGCCGAACGTGTACGGATCGCACGCGAGCTGCACGACATCGTCGCGCACCACATCGCCTTGATCAACGCCCAGGCAGGCGTCGCCGTTCATCTGTTGGACCAGCGTCCGGAACAGATCCTGACGGCGTTGGAGAACATCCGGGACACCAGCCGCTCCGCGCTGGACGAACTACGGGTGACGGTAGGCCTGCTGAGGCAGTCCGACGAGCCGGTGGCGCCCCGCGACCCGATGCCGGGCCTTGCGCAGGTACCAGCACTTCTGGCGTCGTTCGAACGCGCCGGGCTGGCCGTGAGCCACATGCGGCGGGGCACCACCGAACCGCTGGAGCCGGCGGTCGAACTGGCCGCGTACCGCATCGTGCAGGAGTCCTTGACCAATGTGCGCAAGCACGCCGGGGCCGACCATGCCCGGCTCTGCCTGCACTATGACCGTGAACGGCTGACGATCACCGTCGAGGACGACGGGTGCGCCGGACCGCACCACCCTCGCCCGGGGGCCGGTCACGGGCTGATCGGGATGCGTGAGCGGGCTACCACGATCGGGGGCACGCTGCATGCGGGACCGCGCCCCGAGGGCGGGTTCACCGTGACCGCCGAACTGCCGCTGCGCCCCAGCCCGGCGCGGGATCGGAGACATGAGGATGACGATTCGCGTACTGCTTGCCGATGACCAGGCCCTGCTGCGGGGGACCTTCCGCATGCTGTTCGACGCCACGGAAGACATGGAGACCGTGGCCGAGGCGTCCAACGGCCGCGAGGCAGTCGAGCTGGCCGGTGCGCAGCGCCCCGATGTGGTCCTGATGGACATCCGCATGCCGGAGATGGACGGCCTCGAGGCGACACGGCTCATCACGGAGTCTGAGGACCTCGCAGAGGTGAAGGTGCTCATCCTGACCACCTTCGAAGATGACGAGCACGTCGCCGACGCACTGCGAGCGGGTGCGAGCGGCTTTCTCGGCAAGGGAGCACGACCAGAGGAGCTCCTCGATGCCGTTCGCACGGTCGCGGACGGCGAGGCGCTGCTGTCCCCGTCAGCGACGCGAGCGCTGATCACTCGTTTTCTGGCCCAGCCGGATCCATGCCCGGCGGCCGTGCACGAGCGGCTGGAGAGCCTGACACCGAGGGAACGCGACGTCACGAGCCTGGTCGCACTGGGTCTGTCCAACGACGAGATCGCCGAGCGCCTGTTCGTCAGCCCGCTGACCGCCAAGACCCACATCAACCGGGCCATGACCAAGCTGGCAGCTCGTGACCGCGCCCAGCTCGTGGTCATCGCCTACCAGTGCGGGCTGGTCAGTCCGGCTACGGAACCAGAGCCCGCATAGTCGTCGGCGCGGTGCGTCCCCCTCCTGTCCCAGCCGTAGGCCGACGTACCGCATACCGCAGCCGTGGTAGCCGGAAGTCGCTGCGTGGGGACGACGCGCTGAGGGCCGCTCCTGGGAGAAGGTGAAACCCTGAACGGAGGTTTCGCCATGACCGAAGCCCACTGCCTGACCAAGAAGTCCGACGAGAACACGGCCGTCGAGGAATGCCGGACGATCCGTGAACTTCTGGCCCGAAACGAACGCGAGTCCCTCGCACCCGATGAGGCGAGCGCGGTGCGGGCTCACCTGGCAACCTGCACCACGTGCCGGGACGAGTGCGATCGTCTCGCAGTCGTGCCCGCACACCTGTCTCTTCTGCGCGACGCCCTGGCCTGCGGCAGAGGCCGAAACGCGCGGACACACGCGGCCAACGGGCCTGACTGCGGCCACGCGTTCCCTCGTCACCGCAGGCCACACCGGTCGGCCCCGACCAGGCAGCTCACGCTGTCTCAATGGGTCAACAGGACCACGTCGCCCATCAGGTGAGCGGACCTCGCGGAAGCGAGGACATGCCTGGGGCGGAACGGCAAGGAGGCCTATTGAGTGGCTGCGCCGGACCCCTCGGCCAGCGCGCGGCGACTGGAGCCGACACCAGTCGGACGACCGCCTTCTCCTCGCTGTCCTGCGCGGCCGACTGGACCAGAACCGCTTCCGCGTCCTGGTCACCGGCAAGGGCACACTCGTCAACGCGCTACTCGAACGCGACGTCCTGCCCGCCGGACCCGTACCGGTGACCGCGCTCGTCTTGCGACTGTGCGCCCCACTGCCCTCGGACGGCGGCGAGCTCGTCGACGCCCCGGGCGCCGGATCCGTCCATGAAGTCTCCGCCATGGGTGCGGTGGTTCCCTCCGGCGCCAGACGCCGGCCCCGCTGCCCGCTGCCCGCCGTCTGCTGTTGGGCTCGTCCGGGACCTCCTGCCAGGTCCCCTCGGCCGGGTGGGACGGCTGCCCGGACACCCTCGGGCCGCACCCCCAGCGGGCGGGCGCCGATCCGCCCGGCTCGGAGTCCGCCGCCTGCTGGGCTTCGCCCACGGCCTTCCACAGGGGTAGCGCCGTTTTCATTCGGGAGATGCCGTCCGGCGTGATGGTGGCGATCCGTGCGCGGCGGTCGGCTGCGACGGCGGCCGGCGTGATCGTCATCTCTCCGCGAGCGCGGAGCTGCTGCAGGATGCTGAACTGCGTGGCACGAAGACCGACCGGGGCGAGGGCCTTGTCGTAGGCCGCTCCGAGCTGCGCCTGTAGATCGCCAGAGCGGACGGTACGTCCACCACGGCGGCAGTGAAAACCCTCGTCGGCGCCTATGCCCACGGCGCGGACGAACGCGTCACCATTGAGGACGTCGTCCCGCCGGCCCACTACGGCGCCCGAGGACTCACCGGCTTCTACGTAGCCTTCGGCCCGCTGGTCTTCACGCTCACCGTCCTGGCGGGTGGGACCGCCTTCACCACCAAGTCGCTCCGTACCCACCTCGGCCCAGTCGGTCTCCCGGTCGCCACGCTCGTGCTCCGCACCGTCGGCAACGCCACCAGCGGTGCCACCATCGGTGTCGATCTGCCGCCCACCGCGGCCTGACCTGTGTCCCCGCGGTCCGCAGACCCTGCACCCATCACTCACGTTCGAATCCCACACTCAGCAGCCCAGATCAGAAGGAGATCGACCGATGACCGCCAGCGACCTTGTTCTCATCGCCAATGCCGGTGACGTCGGCCGCACGGCCCTGGAACAACTGCGCGCACAGGACGTGCCGGTCCGTGCCATGGTCCGCCGCGACGACGATCGTGCGGCGAAGCTGCGTGCGCTCGGTGCGGAGGTCGTCGTGGGCGATCTGACACGGCCCGAGAGCGTGGCGGCCGCGCTGGAAGGTGTCGGGAGAATGTACTTCGCGATGCCCGTGTCGCCGGATCATCTGCTGGCGACAACCGTGGTGGCCAGCGTGGCGCGCGAACATGCGGGCCTGGAGGCTCTGGTGGGCATGTCGCAGATGACGGTGTCGCAGATGACCGCCACCAGTACCGCGGAGTCGCACCAGCAGCGGCTGCACTGGCTCGGGGAGCAGGTACTGAACTGGTCGGGCCTGCCGGTGGTGCACATCCGGCCGACGTCGTTCCTGGACAACCCGCTGTTCACCACGCTCGCGGCACGGTCGATCCGGGAGAACGGCACGATCGCGCTGCCCTTCGGCACCGGGCACACCTCGCCGGTCGCCGTCGTCGACGTCGCCCGGGTGGTCTCCACCGTGCTCCGCGACCCGGTTCCGCACATCGGCCATGTCTACGAGCTGACGGGACCGCGCACGGTCGACATGACCGAGATGGCCGAGGAGTTCTCGCGGGCGCTGGGTCGCCCGGTGTCCTATGTGGACGTGCCGCTGGACCGGTGGCGGGCCGAGGTACTTGCCAAGGCGGAACTGCCGCCGCACACCGAACAGCACGTCGCCACCATGGCCCGCCTGCACCGGGAGAACCGCTACGACCGCGCGTCCGACGACGTCGAGCGGGTGACAGGCGTACCGGCCGAGTCGGTCGAGACGTTCGTGGCTGCTCGCAAGGACTTCTACCTGGGCTGAGCCGCTCCGCCCGGCTCCACCCGCCGACCACAGGAGCAGCGCCCCCTGGGGCTTTCCGGCGGAGAGTCATTAAGTAAGTCGGACTGAAGCTTTCTGAAACAAAGGCTAACTGGAGCTTTTCATTCTGGTCGGCGATGGTGGGGTCATGTCCGCACGCATCGCCTCTCCCCGCTTCCTCGCCCTGGTCGGCACCGTTGTGCTCTGGGCTTCGGCGTTTCCCGCCATCCGGGTGGGTATCGACGGCCTGGGAGTGGCGGCGCTGTCACTCCTGCGGCTCCTGATCGCCGCCGTCGCGTTGCTCGCCGTGGCACCCTTCGCGAAGGTACGGCTGCCGCGACGCGGCGATCTGCCGCTGATCACTCTGTGCGGGGCCACCGGCATGACCGCGTACCAGGTCCTGCTCAACTGGGGCGAAGTGCATGTGGAGGCCGGGACCGCGAGTCTGCTGATCGCGATCGCCCCCGTCTTCAGCGTGCTGCTGGGGAGTCTGTTCCTCGGTGAGCGGCTCACCCGCAGCATCGTCGTCGCGCTGGCCGGCGCGGCCGTCGTCAGCCTGGGCGAGGGCACCAGCGGGTTCTCCGTCGCGGCCCTCGTCATCCTGGCGGCAGCCCTGGTCCAAGGGGTGTACCACTTCGCGAGCAAGCCCCTGCTGCGCCACCGCACAGGTCTGGAGGTCGCCACATACGCGATGGTCGCGGGTACGGTCTTCGCGTTGCCCCTGGTCCCCGCCGCCTGGCACGCGGCCGTCCACGCCCAGGCCGCCGCACTGGCCTCCGCCGCCTACCTGGGCCTGCTGCCGTCCGCTCTCGGCTTCGTCATCTGGGCCTACGCGGTTGCCCGGCTGCCACTGGCGGTCTCCACCGCGGCCCTGTACCTGGTGCCGCCGGTGGCACTGATCGTCTCCTTCGTCTCGCTGGCGGAGGTACCCCGTCCCATCGCACTGGTCGGCGGAGCCATAAGTGTCGCGGGCGTGATCCTGATCAGCCGGCACAAGCAGAGCCACAGTCCCACCGACGTCCCCGCCGTGGACTGGGCCGAGCCCGCTGCCCAGCAGGCGGCCAGCGTGCCGGCACCGGCACGGTGAAAGCGCCCGCCGCACCGGGGCGCCCCTGCGTTCCCGCGCGCCGCCGACCCCGATTCGAGCAAGGAGCCGCTTGTGCTTGACGTACGCCGCCTGCGCATCCTCCAGCACCTGGCCGCCTATGGAACCGTCGCGGCCACGGCGGATGCGCTGCATCTGACGGCACCGGCGGTATCCCAGCATCTCGCCGCCCTGCAGAAGGAGGCCGGCACGCCCGTCGTCGAGAAGCACGGTCGCACGCTGCGTCTGACCGCCGCAGGGGAACTCCTGGTGGCCCACACCGAGGTCATCCTGGCAGAGCTCGCGGCAGCCGAGTCCGGCCTGGCCGCGCTGCAGAGCGGCCGCCGAGGCACGGTACGGATCAGCGCCTTCGCCTCCGCCGCCCGCACCCTCGTTCCGCCCTTGTTCGAACGTCTCGCCGACTCCGACCCCGACCGTGGCGCTGACAGCCATACCGGTTTCGCTCGGGATCTCTCGCTGCGGCTCTCCGTTCAGGAGCCCGACGAAGCCCTCGACGAGCTTCACAAACGCTCCACCGACCTCGCCCTGGTACACAGCTACAGCGTGCTGCCACGCAGCGTCCCCGCCGTGTGGGAGCAAACAGTCCTGATGGAGGAACCGGTCCTCCTCGCCCTGCACCCCGATCGGGCCGCAGTGGAGGGACTCGCCGCCGGGCAGCCCGCGGACCTGTCCCGTCTGGCGCAGCTGCCGTGGCTGACCCCCGGCCCGGAGACCTCCTGCTACGAGATGATCCAGCGGGCTTGCGGCGCGGCCGGTTTCGTCCCGGACATCCGGGCCTCCAGCAGTGATTTCTCCGTGCTGACGGCTCTGGCCGCCGTCGACGCGGGCGCCGTTCTGGTTCCCCGTATGGCTCTGCCGGACAACACAGCGCCGCTCAGCCTTCACCCCCTGGTCCGTCCCGTGTCCCGGACCGTCTTCACGGTCAGCCGCGCGGGCACCGGCAAGCACCCCGACCTTCGGGCCGTGCTGGACCTGCTGCACGAGACGGCCACGGCGCTCGACGACAGGGACGGCAGCCGACCCGACGGGGCGTCAGCTCCCTCGCGCCGTCCGTCGTGATGCCAGGACGCCGGGAACCCGGCCGCCCCACGCAACCTTGAAGAGCGCTGACCCCTCATACCAAGGGAACCCGCCCGGGTACGTGGAGAGGAGCGCCTGTTGGCCCGTCAGTTGTCCCGCCGGAAGTTCATGGTCTACTCGCTCGCGGCGTCCACCTTGACCGTCGCGGCGCCCATCGGCTGCGACACGTCGTCGGCGGAGGGCGTCGAGCCCACCGCGGCAGGGATGGACGGGCCGTCCCGCGTCCTGGCGACCGGCGCCGACGAGGAGATGCTGGTCCTGGAGGTCACCATCGCCAACAAGGTGGTCGTACGACTGCCGCGCGTCGAGGTCGGCCAGGGCATCACGACCGCGGTCGCCATGATGATCGCCGAGGAACTGGACGCCCGGCTCGCCGATGTCGACATCCCGCTCGCCGAGGCCCGCGCCAAGGGGAACCAGTCCACTGGTGGCTCGAACTCCGTCAGTTCCCTGTACGGCCCCGCCCGCGCGCTCGCCGCCACCGCCCGGGCCCGGCTGGTGACCGCGGCCGCCCGGCGCTGGCACCTGCCCGCCCGGAGCCTGCGTACCCGCGACACGATGGTGGTCGCTCCCGACGGCCGTACGGCCACCTTCGGGTCACTGACCGCGGCCGCCGCCCGGATCCACCGGCCCGACGTGTCGAGCAAGCCCAAGCCCGCGTCCCAGCACAAGGTGATCGGACGGCCGACGGGCCGGATCGACGCGCGGGACATCGTCACCGGCAGGGCGAAGTACGCCGGGGACCTGGAGGTGGCCGAGGCGAAGCCGACCGTGGTCGCCCGGCCGCCGACGCTCGGCGGGAGGCTCGTCTCGGTCGACGACCGGGCGGCTCGTGCGATGCCCGGCGTCCACACGGTGGTCAAGGTCGGCGGCGGTGTCGCCGTGGTGGCGGAGTCCTTCCACCACGCTTTCAAGGCCCGCGACGCTCTGCGCATCACCTGGGCGCCCGGGCCGTTGGCATCGTTGTCCGACGCCGCCATCCGGTCCCGGCTACGGGCCGCCGTTCCCTCGCTCGGCACTGCGCCGCGCGGATCGGCGCAGGTCGAGGGCGAGTTCGAGTTCGCCTTCGTCAGTCATGCCCCGATGGAGGTGCTCACCGCGGTGGCGGACGTCCGCGCCGACCGTGCCGAGATCTGGTTCTCCTCCCAGACCCCGATGGACGCGCGGGAAAGCATCGCCTCGGCGATCGGACTGCCGAAGTCGAAGGTCCGGGTCCACGTCGTCCGGGGTGGCGGCTCGTTCGGACGGCGGCTGAACTACGACGCCGCGATCGAGGCGGCCCTGATCTCGAAGGCGGCCCGGCGGCCGGTGAAACTGATGTGGAGCCGTGCGGACGACATCCGGCACGGCCGGATGCGCCCGGCCTCCCATCACCGGATCCGCGCCAGCCATGCGCAGGGCAGGGTGGTGGCCTTCGGCCATGCGATGGCCTCGGTGAGCGAGTCGTACGCGCAGCAGGGCCTGACCGCTCAGGGCGGTGTGAGCGCTGTGGCCGTCGGCCCGCTGCCCAGCGACAGCGGCCTCTACAACTTCGGGCGCGTCTCCGGGGATTCGGGCTCGGTCGAGCTCGCGATGCCCCTCGGCGCCTGGCGGTCGGTGGACTCCGGGACGATGCGCACCGCGGAGGAGATCGTCGTCGACGAGGTCGCCGCGAGGCTGGGCAAGGACCCGGTGGCCTTCCGGCGCGGCACGCTCAGGAGCAAGGCGGTCAAAGCCGTACTCGACAAGGTCGCGACCGCCGGAAGCTGGGGTCGGCACCTGCCGTCCGGCCACGCGCAGGGTGTGGCTGTCCACGAGGAATACGGCTCCTGCGTGGCCTGCCTGGTCGAGATCGACGCCACCGACCCGAAGAATCCCCGGGTGACCAAGGTGGTGATGGCGGCCGATGTCGGAACGGCCGTCAACCCGCGCGGACTCGAGGCCCAGCTCATGGGTACCGCCGTCGACGGCATCTCCACCGTGCTGCGGGCCGGACTGCACATCGACCGGGGTGCGGTGCGCGAGGGCAGCTTCGCCGACTTCCGCTATGCCCGCCAGCAGCACTCTCCGCTGCGATTCGAGGCGCACATCATGCCGTCACGGCGGGAGCCCGGCGGGGCAGGCGAACTCGGCGTGCCGGCCGCGGCCGGCGCCGTGGCGAACGCCTATGCCCGCGCGACCCGCACCAAGCCCCGCCGCTTCCCGATCAACTTCTGATCGCTGTCCGAGAAGGTACTGATGCCCTCCTATTCCTTCGTCCTCAACGGGAAGCCGGTCACCGTCGAGGCCCCCGCCGACATGCCGCTCCTGTGGGTACTGCGCGACATGCTGCACGTCACCGGCCCCAAGTACGGCTGCGGCGTGGGCGTTTGCCGTGCCTGCACCAGCCACCTCGACGGGGCGGAGATCCAGCCCTGCGTCGTCCCGGTCGCCGATTGCGCGGACCGCGGGGTCACCACCATCGAGGGCCTGGCCGACGGCGACACCTTGCACCCCGTACAACAGGCGTGGCTCGACTGCGATGTCGCTCAGTGCGGCTTCTGCCAGCCGGGCCAGATCATGGCCGCCGTGGCCCTGCTCAAGAAGACGCCCCAGCCCACGGACGACGACATCGACCGTATCGAGAACGTCTGCCGCTGCGGCACGTACTCCCGGATCCGCGAAGCGATCAAGAAAGCCTCCGCCCACGGTTGACCGGCCGCGGGTGCCCCTACGGCTGAGGCACGCGGTCGCGTTCGGTCCGGTTCCGGGTGAGGTCAGGCGTCCGCGATCGTCGCGGTGACGGGCGTGCCGATCTCGACCGTGCGGCTGACCGTGCAGAGCCGGTCGTGGGAGGTCTTGACCGCCCGGGGGAGGATCGTGCGGGCGCGGTCGCCGAGGTCGCCGTCCGGGAAGGCGACGGAGAAGGTGACCACGAGGTCGGTCATCCGGTTTCCCGACTCGTCACCGATCTTGTTGCCGGTCACGCTGACGGTGAACCCGGTGGGCTCCGCGTGGCGTGCGGTGGCGACATCGACGTCGGCAGCGGTGCAGCCCCCGATCGCGGCGAGCAACAGCTCGACCGGGGTGAAGTCGGCGCCGCCGTCGGGATCGGAGCTGGTGCCGAAACTGATCGTGCCGCCGCGCGGGTTCGTCGCGGTGAAGTGGCCGGTGCGGGTCCGCTCGATGGCGACGGAGCGCCGGGTGTTGTCGGTCATGCCTACGACACTAACGCGCAGGTTGCGACACCCGGTCCAGCCGACTGCGTAACGCGAAGAAACGGCCCCGGGCGGCCCAGGTCTGCACGGCCTCGGCTTACGGGGTGCTTCGCAGGGGGCGCAGTACCGCGGAGCCGGCCCGCAGGATCGCGGATACGGGTGATCCCACCCATCGGGTCAGTTCGCGCGGCAGGGCGGGGTCGAGTTCGATGGTCACCCGGACGTATCGGGTGTGCAGCTGAGTGACCTTGACGGCACGGGGTGCGGCGGCTTCCGGTCCGCGCTGCAATGCGGCTCGGTAGGTGTCCTTGCGCTGGTTCACGCCTTGTCCTGACGTTTGATGAGTTCGTCTGCGAGGTCCATGTACGCCGAGCCCTTCACCTCGACCGGGCTGCCGAACGACTGGGCGTACAGATCGAGCCGCGGGATATGGGTGGACAACACGTCGAAGCCCCGCTCGATGAGAGCTTCGCGGGCGTCGGCGTCGGGACCGGTGCGCGTGGCCTCGGGCCGATTCGTGCGGTTCAGCAGGACGGCGGCGCGGGCCGGCTGGGCCCGCAACGACTGTACGTCGCTCATCTCGCTGCCGATGGGCGCCATGCGATCCAGCTCGATGGGAGCTGGGGTCAGCGGCACGATCCACTCGCTCGCGTACCTCATGATGCTCCGGGCGATGTGGGCGTGGTCCTCCAGCTGCGGGGCGTCGAACACCACGGCCTGTCGACTGCCGAGGAAGTCGTTCACGCGCCGGTGCACATCGCCCACCGGGAAGGCGATCACAGGAAACGGGAAGCCTCCTGCCAGTTCGCTCCAACGCAGAGCGGAGGAGGCGGGGTCACTGTCCACCAGCAGGGGTGAGAGGCCCGACTCGTGCAGTGCGTGGGCCAGCCATACTGCGCTGGTCGTCTTTCCCACTCCGGGTTTCAGATTCACAAAGGCATAGCTCAGCGACACAAGACGCAACGCTAGTGGCCACGAGCGGCCGGCCGACGTCGGCGCGGCACGCGAACTCCTTATTCACCCTGCGGCGCCATGAATCATTCGGAGGGGCTAACGCGGGAACGTGCGGGTCCCGGCCGCCCCGGGCGGCGCGAGGAGCCGCTCGACTCCACAAGTCCTCGGTACTGAGCGGCGAGTCAGTCGGCGAGTGCGGAGGCCAGTTCCTCGGCCGCTTGTACGAGTTCCTTGTCAGGTTCGCCGAGCAGGCCCTGGATGGTCCCGCGGTGCGCGCGTACGGCTCGGCGGGCTTCGCGTTCCCACTCCACGTAGTTCTCGCGGCGATTGAGCAGCTTGGGGTAGGCGATGGCCGTAATCTCCCACTGCCGGGCGTCGGCGATGTTCTTCAGCAGCTGAAGGATTTGCACACGGCAGGGGACTTGAGGGAGCTGGGCGAGTTCGCACAGGAAGGGGACCGTGGCCGCGGTGGCCTGGTCCACGACGAAGCCGTACTGGCAGATGCGTTGTCGGAGACGCACGAGCGCGGCGACCGCGGTGGCCTCGTCACCGGAGGTGATCGTGGCGAGCAGGAGGGGGATGCCCATGGCGGACCCCGTGGAATCCTGGAGCTCGCGCCAGGGGACGTGTCTCAGGTTCTTCAGGATTGTCTCCATGTCCGCTCCCACGAGAGGCGTTGCGTGATGCCGTGCGCCGGAACGCCCTGCCGATGCAGCGCGTGTCATGTCGGCCCCTGTCAGGGCGGTGATGTCGGCCGGGAAGGAGGAGTCGGCAGCATGGCCCAGACGGTCTTGCCCGCACGGGAGCGAGTCCAGCCCCAGTGCTCCGACAGTTCTTCGACGATGCGCAGGCCGCGTCCGTGGACTTCCAGCGGGGCGTCCGCGCGGGGGTAGACGGGCGGGCCGTCGTACTGATCGGTGACGGCGCACACGAGATGGGCGCGTCGAAGAGTCAGATTCAGCCGCACGTCGCTGTGCCCGTCGGGGGAGTTCGGTGCCGCGTGCAGCACCGCGTTGGTGGCCAGTTCGTTGACGACGAGGACGGCGTCGTCACTGCGCTGGTCGAATGCCCAGTGGTCAAGGGTGCGGCGGGTGAAGGCGCGTGCTTGGGCGAGTCCCTGGCGAGTGTCGGTGATGCACAGGCTGGCGGTTCTGGGTGAGGTGCGCGCGGGCTCGCTCGTCCCGGGCTGCCCCTGACCCGAGATGGAGGAGCGCGTTCCCTCCAGGAGCGAACCGGCCTGAGCGGTTCGGCCCGACGACGGTGCAGCCTTGCCGCTTGCGAAGCCTGGTGCTTGGCGTGCAGGTAACGACACGACATCTCCCTGATGCGACGTCAGGCCCGGTGCGCCAACGGTGCGGTTGACGCCCCAGCTATTATCCATCCCGACAGCGCCCGTCGTGCAATTTCACGGGAAATTGCACGGATGGTGGCTGGGTCAGGGCCGTACGGGTTCGGTCCGACCCGGTGGGCGGCCGACCTGTACACCGTGGTGGAACGTGAGCAAGGAGAGTGCGGTGCCGTCAGTGCGAAACGGAATGCGGGCCAGTTCACTGGACGTCCGCTGGGTGAAGAGCCGGCACAGTAACGCCGAGGGCAACTGCGTCGAGGTGGCATCCCTGGCCGAGGGGGGTGTGGCGCTGCGTAACTCGCGCGACCCCGACGGGCCCGCTCTCATCTACACATCGGCTGAAATGGCCGCTTTCCTGGCCGGGGCGAAGGAGGGGGAGTTCGATCATCTGGTGTGAAGTGGAATCGAACGATTCCACTTCTGCCGGCGCGTGCGACAGAAGACCGCGGGATGCGAGGATGGACTCCGTCGTCTGCCGTTCTACAGGGAGTCAGGATGTCCGTCGAGTCACCTCGTGTCTCCCGCCTCGAACCGTATCTGAAGCGGACCGAGCCCGCTCCGACCCTGCTGAAGATGCTGGTCGGTGTCCAGCTTGCGGGCATCCGCGAAGACGCCGGCCTCGCGCAGGAACAGGCAGCTCGGGCCATCGGGTTCAGCCCGGCGAAGCTGTCGCGCATCGAGGCCGGAAAGGGCCGTCGGCCGCCCACGGAAGGGGACGTCCGCGCGCTGCTGGAGCTCTACGAAACCGGCGACCACGAGGCGTCGGTTCTGCTCCAGCTGCTGCAGCGGGCCGGTGAGCCGGGGTGGTGGCAGCGCTACGACAAGCGGTTGATGCCCGAGTGGTTCGATCGGCTGGTGGGGCTGCAGGAGGCCGCTGCCGCCATCCGCACCTTCGAGATCCAGTACGTCCCCGGTCTGCTGCAGACTCCGGCCTACACCAGAGCGGTTGTGGAACGCGGCCTGCCGACGGCTCCGGCCGGTGAGGTGCAGCGTCGTGTCGATTTGCGCATGCGCCGACGTGAGCTGCTGCATCGCGAGGACGGCCCTCAACTGTGGGCGATCATCGACGAGTCGGTCCTGTTGCGCGTGCTGGGCAGCCGTGAGGTGATGCGTGAGCAGCTCGAGTACCTCCTGGAGATGGCTCAGCGTCCCCAAGTGACGTTGCAGATTGTGCCCTTGGACGTGACCAACGCGTCCGCGCCCGCCATCCCGATCACCTACTTGCGCTTCGGCGGCCTCGATCTCCCCGACATCGTCTACCTGGAGCACATCAGGAGCGCCAACTTCCTGGAGGACCGGGACGAGACCGAGGAGTACCGACTGGCTCTGGACCGCCTGGGAGACGAAGCCCTCACCCCGCGCGAGTCGCTGACGCTGTTGCAGGAGACGACCGCAGGGCGCTATTCCGCCTCTTGACCGCCTCCGGCTCCACCGTCCGAAGCCCGGTGGAGCCGAAGTGACGTGCCTCTCGAGAGTGGCCGTCCCGCTGCATCAGCGCAAAGGGACAACCCTCACCGGTCTCATCGGATGCGGCCGACGCCGCCGAACTCGACCCATTCCTGGGTGAGCTGACGGGGCGCGACCTCGCTGTCGGGCCGCCAGGTGGATACCTCAACCAGGCCAGGCTCCAGGATGTCGAGGTCCTCGAACCACTCCGCTACGTCCTTCTCCTGACGGACCCTGCCCCAATGCCCCTGGGTCGCCTGATCCATGAAATCGCTGACGAACTCCCGGACCTTCGCGTCCTCGCTGACCAGCTGGCACATCACCATGCAGCTGCCGGGCACGAGCTGTTCAGCCACCCGGCGGGCCACGGCGGGCGGACCGTCGCTCTCCCCGTCCGGAATGCAGTGGAAGACCGAGTTGAACAGCACGGCCACCGGCTGTGAGAAGTCGATCAGGCGCTGGGTGTCCGGGTGGGAGAAGATCTTCTCCGTGTCGCGCAGGTCCGCATGTATCACCGTGGTGCGGTCGTTCTGGTCCAGCAGAGCCCTGCCGTGCACCAGCACCATCGGATCGTTGTCGACGTACACCACGCGCGAGGAGGGATCGACGCGTTGCGCGACCTGGTGGACGTTGTCCTGGGTGGGCAGACCGGACCCGTGGTCGAGGAACTGCCTGATTCCGTACTCGGCCGCCAACGCCCCGACGACCCGCTGCAGGAAGCGCCGGTTGTTCAGCGCCAAGGCGCGTGTGCTGGGTACGACCTTGTCCAGCTCGGCGCAGGCTGCCCGATCGGCCGCGTAGTTGTCCTTGCCGCCCAGATAGTGGTCGTACATGCGAGCGGCCGTGGGTACGGTGGCGTCGATCTTCGTGGACAACTGATTTCCAGCCTGCATCGTTCCCCCAGCTCCAAGCGGCTTCTAGTGGCTTGGCTTGACAGACAATACATCCTAGGCAATGGGCAATTGGGGATACCAGTCTGTTGACCAAGGATCTCCGGGACAGCATCCGCGGGACCCGCCGGCCCGGTGCGTCTCCAGTCATCGCCGTGGCACCGTGCGGCTGCGGGGCCCGGTGAGGAAACATGGGACCGCAAGTGATGAAAAACCGAGGTGGAGGTGCGGGTACATGCAGCACGAACGAGCGGGCACTCCGGCCGGTCCCGAGGACCTCGTCGACGTGGCCCGGTTGGTCACAGCGTATTACGCGCTGCACCCCGACCCGGCGGAACCCGGCCAGCGCGTGGCCTTCGGTACGTCCGGACATCGCGGGTCGTCACTGGCGACCGCGTTCAACGAGGACCACATCGCCGCGACGAGTCAGGCCATCTGCGAGTACCGCGAGGGCCAGGGCATCGACGGTCCCCTCTTCCTGGGCGCCGACACCCATGCGCTGTCGGAGCCCGCGAAGGTCACCGCGCTGGAGGTATTCGCGGCCAACGATGTGTCGGTGTTCCTCGACAGCGCGGACGGCTACACGCCCACTCCGGCTGTCTCGCACGCCATTCTCGCCCACAACCGCGGACGGTCCTCGGGCCTCGCGGACGGGGTCGTGGTCACTCCCTCCCACAATCCGCCCGCCGACGGAGGCTTCAAGTACAACCCGCCGAACGGCGGCCCGGCGGGCTCCGAGGCGACCTCGTGGATCCAGGACCGGGCCAACGAACTCATCGAGGGCGGCCTCAAGGGCGTACGGCGCATTCCTTACACGAGGGCGCTGGCCGCCCCCGGCACCGGCCGCTACGACTTCCTTGGCACCTACGTGGCCGATCTGCCGCACGTGCTGGACCTGGACGCGATCCGCGCGGCCGGTGTGCAGATCGGCGCGGATCCCCTGGGCGGGGCATCGGTCGCCTATTGGGGGCGCATCGCCGAAGAGCACGCGCTCGACCTGACCGTGGTCAACCCGCTCACCGACCCCACCTGGCGATTCATGACGCTGGACTGGGACGGCAAGATCCGTATGGACTGTTCGTCGCCCTACGCCATGGCCTCGCTCATCGAGCGGCGCGACCGCTTCCGCATCGCCACGGGCAACGACGCCGACGCGGACCGCCACGGGATCGTCACACCGGACGCCGGGCTCATGAACCCCAACCACTACCTCAGCGCCGCCATCTCCTACCTGTACTCCCACCGGGAACAGTGGCCCGCGGACACGGGGATCGGCAAGACGCTGGTGTCGTCCGGGATGATCGACAGGGTCGCCGCCGACCTGGGCCGTCAACTGGTCGAAGTCCCCGTGGGGTTCAAGTGGTTCGTGGATGGTCTGGTCAGCGGCTCACTCGGGTTCGGCGGGGAGGAGTCGGCCGGCGCGTCCTTCCTGCGCCGCGACGGTTCGGTGTGGACCACCGACAAGGACGGCATCATCCTGGCCCTGCTCGCCTCCGAGATCACGGCGGTGACCGGGAAGACCCCCTCCGAGCACTACACCGCGCTGACCGGGCGTTTCGGTGCCCCCGCGTACGAGCGCATCGACGCCCCGGCTTCCCGTGAGGAGAAGGCCCTCCTCGCGAAGCTCTCGCCCGCGCAGGTCAGCACGGACACCCTTGCCGGAGAAGCGGTCACCGCGGTGCTCACCCATGCTCCGGGCAATGGCGCGCCGATCGGCGGCATCAAGGTGACCACCGCCAACGCCTGGTTTGCGGCCCGTCCGTCGGGTACCGAGGACGTGTACAAGATCTACGCTGAGTCGTTCCTCGGAGCCGATCATCTGCGCCAGGTACAGGAGGAGGCGAAGTCCGTGGTCTCGGCGGCATTGAGCGGCTGACACCGCACGTGTGACCTGACTGGATCCGGACAAGGGCTGTTCATCTGAACAGCCCTTGTCCGTGGCGTGATTCGCCTCTTTGCCGGTGAGGCCGCGAGCTGTGGTCCCGCCCGGCGAGGTTGCTGGGTCAGGTGACGTCAGCGCAGGCCGAAGGCCCGGGTGATCGTCTGCGAGACGGTGTCGTCGTCACTGTCCCGGGCGGTGACCCGGAGGCTGACGAAGCAGGCCGTTCTCGGCGCGCGCAGGGCTGTTCGCCATCCGGCGCCGTTGTGGCGCAGGTCCGGCCGCTGCCAGGCCGCCCCGTCGTCGTACGAAACCTCGAGGGAGACCTTCCCGATGGCAGCCGTCGTGCCCTCCATGGGGGAGGCGGTCACCGTCAGGTCGGCGTGCCGGTCAGCCCGACCCGCCGCGTCGGCGTCTACCCCGTAGTCGAGCTGGATCAGAGGCAGGGGCGTGGCCTCGTCCGTGGCGGCGGAGGCGAAGTTCCACTCGGTCAGCGTGTGCGTCGAGTACGGGTTGGCCCAGGTGCCACGGCTGTTGTCGACCACCAGGCGGTAGGGCAGCCGTTCCGGCGCGAGGCCGGCGACCAGCAGCTTCTCGGCGTTGCTCCAGTCGAGTTCCTGATCGCCCTGGTAGAGCGTCTCCCGGTCATCGACGTCGAAGTTGGCGTAGGCGTCGCCGACATGGCCCGCGCCGGAGTCGCCCCAGCCGGGCGCCGGGACCAGCATCGTGTCCAGGTAGCGTCCTGGCTGGTTGCCGCCGGCCGCACTCATCCGGGGGCGCTGGATCGGCCCGAACCAGCTGACCTTGCTGGTCGTCCCGGCCGGGTAGTGCAGGACGTCCATCGACAACTGACCGGTCTCGCCGTAGATACCGGCCGCGTCCAGCCAGTCGGAGTCCCCTGCGACCCAGTCCGTCCGATGCCCTTGGGTGGGCGCGGGGAGCGGTACCCAGACGTCGTCCCAGTCCGCGGACATGGTCTTGAGGAACTCGTACGCCTGGCCCTCCCGCCGGTAGTTGCGGAACGAGACGTCCACGCGTGCCAGGTCGCTCGGCTTCACCGTCCAGGTCGGATCCGCCGGGACACCGCCCGCCCAGTGGTGCACCAGGTCGTAGACGTAGTCGGTGGTGGGGTGCGAGGTGACCGTCAGCTCGATTCTGCTCCGCTGGAGCGCGTCGATCAGGGGACCGCCCTGGTCGGCGTCGAGCGTTGCCACCGTCAGCGCGGGCGGGTGCAGGGTGCTCCCGGTGATGTTGTCCCAGGGGCTCAGCCGGCCGTCTCCGTCGTTGACGACCAGGAGCACCCGTGCGCCCGCTGCCGCGGCGGCTGCCGCCTGCTCCTTGATCCCCACGGAGTCGCTTCGCCGTACCACCGCGATCTTGCCGTGGACGTCGTGCCGGGCGAGGTCTTCGGCCGTCCCTTCACCGGCGAAGACCGCCGTCAGCTTCCGCGTGCCGGCCGGCAACGGCGTTGCCGCGCGCTCGACCGGCAGGTCCTTGTAGGTCTTCGTCTTCGTGCCCAGGGTCAGGGCCGGCTGCTCAAGGCGGAAGCGGGCACCGAACGCGAACCCGGCTGCCTTCCCGGCGGTCGGGAGCGCCCAGACGCTGTCGTACGCCTCGAGACCGTAGTCCCTGTCACCGGGAAGCATCGTGCAGGTGGAGGTCGAACTGTCGGAGAACTCCTGGCGGACGTCCAGCGCATGCCGTTGCTCGCGAGCGTGAGGAAGGCGCCCATGTCCTCGGCCGACTCGGGGTGCGCCTCGTACACGGTGACGTCGAAACCTGCCTTGTGCAGGGCCAAGGCCGTCGCCGTACCGGCGATACCGCCTCCGATGACAAGAATCTCCGTCATGTCGTATCCCCTGGTACCCGTTCGGTTCACGCGCGTTGCACCTGTGCAGTGTCGAACGCGTGGGGAACTGGGGTGAGTTCCAGGGCAGTCCCTCGAACTCCTCGACGGGGAACGGGCGTTCATGGCGGGAAGCGGGCGTGAGGTGGGACCGGCGGTGTACCGCACCGTGGGGATCAGCCGGGGCCGATGTCCTGGCTCCCGTTTGGGTCGGCTGCCACGGCGCGGTGGACGCTCTCGCGGAGCAGGGCCCGACGCTGCTCGTGCACTTCGGGGGGCTCCTCGGCGGTTGCCGCGTAGACGTTGCTGACCGGCGACCAGGCCATGGACATGGCGATGACCATGGCCATCACGTCGAACGGGTCTCCCGGGCGCACCAGGCCGGCGGCCTGGGCTTCGATGATGGCCCGCAGCTTGCGGTCGTCGAGGCGGTCGGGGTCGTCCACCAAGTGCCCGGTCGGACGGCGCTCCAGACGTGCCCAGGTGGCCAGCCGGATCAGGTCCGGGCGGCGGAGGTACTCGTCGTAGAGGCGTACGGCCCAGTCCGCAAGGTCGGTGGCGTCGATCGGCACGACGTTCACGATGCGCTCCAGTGAGCCGAAGAAGATGGCGTCGAAGAGCCCTTCCTTGTTTCCGAAGTAGGCGTAGAGCTGGGCCTTGTTCGTGCGTGCGGCGGCCACGATCCGCTCAATACGCGCTCCGGCGATCCCGTGCTCGGCGAACTCGCGGGTCGCCACATCGAGGATTCGCTGGTACGTCGCCGCTCCGCGTGAGCTCAGGGGCCGGTCTGTCATGTCCGTAGGCTACCAAACAGAACAGTTGGTTTGCCTGGCGGGGCGAGTGTGTCTATCTTGAGATAGACCGAACAGTCTGTTTAAGGAGATGTACCGTGCGGACAACAACCGGCTGGCAGGCGGACGGCCCGACGGCGACGCTGCGACGGACACCGATAGAGCGGCGCGACCTGCGCGCGGACGACCTCGCGATCCGGGTGGACTACTGCGGTGTCTGCCACACCGATCTGCACGCCGTCCGCGGCCACGACGCTGAAGGGGGTCACCTGGTGCCGGGGCACGAGTTCACGGGCGTGGTGGCCGAGACAGGGTCTGCCGTCACAGGCTTCTCCGTCGGTGACCCCGTGGCGGTCGGCAACATCGTCGATTCGTGCGGGGAGTGTTCCATGTGCCGGGCCGGCCAGGAGAACTTCTGCCATGCCTTCCCGACCCTGACTTACGGAGGTGTCGACCGGCGCGACGGATCCACCACCTTGGGAGGCTACTCCCGTGAGTACGTCGTCCGCGAACGGTTCGCCTACCGGCTTCCCACCGGTCTGGATCCCGCCGCTGCCGCGCCTCTGCTCTGCGCCGGGATCACCGTCTGGGAACCCCTGCACACCCTGGGCGTGGGGCCTGGCAGTCGCGTCGCCGTGGCGGGACTGGGGGGTCTGGGACATCTCGCGGTCAAGATCGCCGTGGCGCTCGGCGCCGACACCTCGGTCATCAGCCGCTCACCCGACAAGGCCGAGGACGCTCGTCGGCTCGGCGCCCACGGTCTCATTGTCTCCACGGACCCGGAACAGATGGCCGACGCCCGTGACCGGTTCGACGTCGTCATCGACACCATCTCCGCCCCGCATGACCTGGGCCCCTATCTCCGCCTGGTGGCCATGGACGGGACGCTCAGCCACCTCGGGCACCTCGGACCCGTCACGGTGGAGACCATCGACCTGCTCGTGGGACGCAAGAAGCTCAGCTCCGCGGGCAGCGGCGGCAGGCCCGCGACCGTCGCCATGCTGGATTTCTGCGCCGAGCACGGCATCACCGCGGACATCGAGCTCCTCCCCTCGGCGCGCGTGAACGAGGCCCTCGACCGCCTCGGACGCAACGACGTCCGCTACCGCTTCGTACTCGACATGTCCGACCTGGACTGAGCCGTCACGCCGCGGGCACCTCGTTCGCGGCCGACATCACCGGAGTCGTGGAGCCCGGGAGCGTCGCCATGATCAATCGCGCGGTGTTCTCGGTCCGGCGCCGGCGCAAGGACCTGCCACCCGTATGCGCCGGCACCGATCACGCGGTGCGACGGCGGGGGTGTGCAGGGTGAAGGCTCTCCTCTCCGCAGCGGCCGTTTCGGTCCTCCATGTCGGGACCGTGCCGACCGTGTCGTGCGGTCCGGGTGTGTAGTCCGGCGGTCGTGGGGGACCATGGAAGGCGACGCGCCTGTGGAGACAGGCAGGCCGCGCTCCAGGTCGGCGGATGGCCCCGCGTGCCGCCGGCCGCGGAAGGAGTGCCTGTGATGAGCGAAGCCGAATGGCATCCGTCCAGCATCGACTGGGCTCGCACCCACCGGGACCGTGAGCCGTTGCAGCCGAGCGGGCTGATGGACCTTCTCGGCGTCGCGGCGACACTGCTGGACGCGGACGGACGGATCGTCCTGTGGAGTCCCCAGGCAGAGGAACTGTACGGGTACACCGCGGAGGAGGCGCTCGGACAGTACGCCGCACTGCTCCTGGTGCGTGAAGAGGACTGGGACTGGGTGATCAAGAAGTTCGCCGAGGTCATGGAGACCGGCCAGAGCTGGGGCGGCACGTTTCCCATCCGGTGCAAGGACGGGAGCATACGGCTCGTGGAACTGCGCAACACACGGCTGCTGGACGACCGCGGCGACTTCTACGCCCTCGGGCTCGGCACCGACTCACCCACACTTCGCGAGGTGGAGCGGGATGTCGCCCTGTCCACCCGACTGGTCTCCCAGTCCCCGTTCGGGCTGGCGATCCTTGACACCGACCTCAGGTACCTGGCCGTCAACCCGGCGCTGGAGCGGATGCACGGCGTCCCCGCGAAAGAGCACCTCGGCCACCATTACCGCGAGATCATGAGCGCCGACAAGTTCGACGGGATCGAGGCCGCGATGAGGCGGGTCCTCGAGACCGGGGTGCCCCTGCTCGACGAGTCCACCGTCGTCGGCTTCACCCCGGCAGACCCGGAACGACGGCACGCGTGGTCGATCTCGGTCTACCGGCTGGACGACACCCAGGGCCGTGTTCTCGGGGTGGCCGAACTGGTGGTGGACGTCAGCGAGCGGTACAGGTCGGCCATGGAGGCCACCGAGACCCGGCGGCGTCTGGCCCTGATCGCCGACGGTTCCGCTCGCATCGGCACCACTCTGGAGGTCGAGGAGACAGCCCGGGAGCTGGCCGAAGTGACCGTTCCCGAGTTCGCCGACATGGTCGCCGTCGACGTGCTCGACTCCGTCCTCGACGAGCACTGCCCTGCCTCCGACAACGGCCCCGCTCTCTTCCGGGCCCTCGCGGTGAAGGCCGCCTACCCCACCGAAGCCGTCCGGGCCGCCGATCCGCCCGGGAACATCACCTCCTATGCAGCCGATCGCGTGGCCACCCGATGTGTGCGCACCGGCCGCCCCATCCTGATCCCCCACGCCGATGGCGACGACCTGACGCGTATCGCCGGCGACGACCGCGCCGCCGCGCTGCTGGCCCGGGCCGGGGTGCACTCCTACATGGCCGTCCCGCTGACCGCACGCGGCACCGTCCTGGGCTTCCTTGGTCTCTCCCGTGCTCGGGATCCGCGGCCCTTCGACGAGGACGACCTCTCCATCGCCACCGAGCTGGCATTCCGCGCCGCGGTGTGCATCGACAACGCCCGCACGCACCAGAGCGTGCGCACCGCCGCCGAGACCCTGCAGCGCAGCCTGCTCCCCGACCACCCGTCGAGCCTTCCCGGCCTGCAGGTCGCCTCCCGCTACGTCCCGGCACAGGCCGCGTATGAGATCGGCGGCGACTGGTACGACGTCCTCCCGCTCGGCGGCGACAAGACCGCCCTGGTCGTGGGCGACGTCATGGGCAGCGGCATCGACGCCGCCGCGGCCATGGGTCGCCTGCGCACCGCCACGGCCGCCTTCGCCAGTCTCGATCTGGAGCCCGCCCGGGTTCTGGAGCAGCTCGACTCGATCACCTCCGGGCTGGAGCAGTACATCGCCACGTGCCTCTACGCCGCCTACGATCCCCACCGCGGGGAGTGCCTCATCGCCAACGCCGGCCACCTGCCTCCTGTCCTCCTGCGCTGCGGCGAGCGCCCCCGGCTGCTCGACCTGCCGGCCGGTATCCCGCTGGGAGTCGGCGGTGTCCCGTTCGAGGCGACCGCCGTCGAATTCGGCCCGGGAGACGGGCTGGTCCTGTACACGGACGGTCTGGTCGAAACCCGCCATCACCCCATCGACGAACGCCTCGCGGTCCTTGTCCACGCCCTCGACGTCGCCGAATGCCCGTTGGAGGAAACGTGCGACCGGCTGCTTGAGGGCCTGCGCCATCCGCACGACCGCGACGACGTCGCTCTGCTGATAGCCCGCGCGGTACGTGAGCGGTGACGACATGCGGGGCCTGCCCGGCCGGGGGAGGCCGCGGTCGGAGTCGTGCGGCTGTTACTCGCCCCAGATCTTCCGGTACGCGTCCCGATAGCCCGACGGGTCCCAGGCCGTGGCCCCGTGGCTGTTGTCGGCCGTGGTGATGTGGACGGGAGCCACGTATCCGCTGGCGGGCCGGCCTGAGAAGGCGCGATTGAACTCGTCGACGATCTGCCAGCCCTGCAGGGACAGCGGCTCGGGGACGGTGGCGGCCTGGTAATGCCTGCTGTTGATGCGCTGGAAGGCGGAGGGGTCGCCGTCGCCGGCGCCGATGTTGAAGGGGGGCCCGGACCCTTTCCGGCCCGCGGCACGGAAGGCGGGGGCCGCGTCGGCGAAGTACAGATCGTTGATGGCGACGGAGTGGGTCCATGTGCTCCCGAAGCGGGACAGCAGGGAGGAGATCTCCCGGGGAGTGCGGCTGCTCGCGTCCGAGATGGGGATGTTCTCGTACGACAGGAGCTTCACGCCCGAGCAGGTGGCGAGATCCTTCCGGATCAGCTCGGACTTGTTCCTGGCGAAGGGGATCGAGGCGTCGGTGATGAGCACGACCCCGGCGTGGCCGTCGGAGTGCGAAATGATCCACTGGGCGCTGATGCCGGCCACGTCCTCGACCCGGGTGGTGACGTTGGTGAAGAGTTCGGGCCTTCGGCTGGGTCCGGGGGCGGCGACCGCGTGCCAGCCGATGAGCGGGATGCCTGCCTTGTCGGCCTGCGCGAGCTGCAGCGACGTCGAGTTGGGGTCGAAGCCGCCGATGACGATGCCCGAGGGTTTGAGGGCCAAGGCCGTGCTCATCGCCGCCTGGACGCCGGCGGGCGTGCCTTCGCCGTCGATCACCCTGACGTTCCAGCCGATGACCCGTGCGGCTTCCCGCAGACCGTTCGCGGCGCCCGCGACGCCGGGATTGGTCATGGTCTGGGCGACGTAGACGATGGTCTTGCCGGAGACGGCCGTGGGGCCGCTGGTCGGCCCGCTCCAGGGGACGTCGGTCCTTTCCGCCTCTCTGATGGCGGCCTGGGCACGGGCCCGGACCGCGGGGCAGCCGTTCGGGCGCGTGGGGGAGTCCCCCGGGCCGCTCGACGAACCGCGTTCGCAGCCCGCGAGGACCGTTGTCGCGGCGAGCAGGGTGGTGACGACGGACCACGCCTTCATGACGCCGGGAGTGGCTCTGCGGTTGCCGTGCACGGGAGCTCCTCGCGGAGGAATGGGCGGGACGATGCGGCCGAGGGCACCCGGTGACACCCGTGGCGCGGGTCATGGAGCGGTCCCCGCCGCACCGCCGTCCCCCGTCGGCGAGGACGGCGGCGGGGGCGCCGCGGCGGGCGAGTCGCGGGCCACCACGGCGCCGGTGCGCAGGCGGCGGGCGGAGTAGCCGGACAGACCGACTGCCACGAGCAGGGTGGCACCGTAGAACAGCGGAATCGTCCAGAAGCCGGCGCCCATCTGACCGATGCCGGTGAGGCCGACGGCGAGGACGGCGACGGCGACGACGGTGCCCATGGCGTTGGGGCGGCCGGGTTTGAGCGCGGTGGAGCCGAGGAGGGCGGCGGCGAAGGCGGGCAGCAGGTAGTCGAGGCCGACGCTGGGATTGCCGATCTGCTGCTGGGCCGCGAGCAGCACACCGGCGAGGCCGACGATCAGTCCCGATGCGGTGAACGCGTGGACGGAGTATCTGCGCGTCGGGATACCGATGAGGTCGGCGGCGCGCGGGTTGGAACCGATGACGTACAGGCACCGGCCGAACGGCAGCCGTTCCAGCACGAGCCAGAGCGCGACGGCGAGCCCGAGCACGTAGAAGGCGGGGAGGGGAAGACCGAGGAACGTGGAGTCGTAGAGGTCGGTGAAGGCGGTCGGCAGGCCCTGGGGGCCGGGGACGATCCGAGCACCGTCGGTGATCCAGCCGGTCACGGCGTACAGCATGCTGCCGGTTCCGAGCGTGGCGATGAAGGAGTCGATGCGGCCGAACTCGACGATGACACCGTTGAGGACGCCCACGACCGCCCCACCGAGGATCACCGCGAGGCAGGCGAGCGGCCAGGGCCACCCGTCGTTGACGACGAGTCGCATCACCATGACGTGGGCCAGACCGAGGCCGTAGCCGAGGGAGAGGTCGAAGTTGCCCGTCACGATGGGGACCGTGGCGGCGAGTGCCAGCACGGCCGGGATCGACTGGGTGGACAGGATCGCGTCGACGGTGTCCAGCGTGGGGAAGATGCGTGGCAGGGCGAGGGAGAAGACCAGGAAGAGCAAGCCGGTGAGGGCCAGGAGACCGTACCTGCCGATGAGGTGCCCGCCCGGTCCGCGCGGTCGCGGTGGCCTGCCCGGTCGGCCGAAGCGGCGCAGCGGCCCGGGTCGTTGCGGCCGGGGTGGGGGAGCGGAGGGAGAGTCCGTCATGCGGTGGTCGCGGTTCCGGAGACCGGCATGGCCGACGCCGCCCGGGTGAGCCCGGCGACGGTGAGGGCCGGACCGCTCAGCTCGGCCGTCACGGACCCGCGGACGAAGACCAGGGCGCGTCGGCACACGCCCGCGACCTCCTCGAAATCGGTGGAGATGAGCAGGACGGCGAGGCCGGCGGCCAGCCTGTCGTCGAGCAGGCGGTAGATCGCGGCCTTGGCGCCGATGTCCACGCTCGCGGTGGGCTCCTCGAGGATCAGCAGGCGCGGGCCGACCGGGAGCCACCGGCCGATCACGACCTTCTGCTGGTTTCCGCCGGACAGGGTGGCGATGGGAGCCTCGCTGTCGCGGGGCTGCACCGAGAGCCGTTCGATCAGACCGGCGGCCTCCGCGCGTTCGCGGCGGGGGCTGATCCAGCTCAGCGCCGACAGGCCGCCTGCACGGGGGTTGGCCAGGAGGTTCTCCCGTACGGTCAGCTCGGCGGCGCAGCCCTCGCGCTGTCTGTCTCCGCTCACGAAGCCCACACCCAGCCGGACGGCAGCTGCGACCGTACGCGGGCTGTACGGCTGACCGCCGAGCAGGACCCGCCCGTCGAGGACGGGCCGGGAACCGGCCAGGGCTCGGCCCAGGTCCATGTGCCCGGCGCCCGAGAGCCCGACCAGGCCCAGGACTTCCCCGGCCCTGAGTTCCAGGCTGACGGGTCCCGCGCCCGCGGTCTGTACGCCGTCGAGGGTCAGGACGGTCCGGGTGTCGGCCGGGATGGTGGCGGGCCGGTGGTCGGACAGTTCTTCGCCGACGATGTCGTGCACCAGACGGGCGGGGCTGCGGCCCGCCAGCGGGCCGTGGCTGACCAGGTGGCCGTCGCGCAGGACGGCGAAGGTGTCGGCGACCTTGTACACCTCGTCGAGCCGGTGGCTGACGTAGAGAATGCCGTGCCCCCGGTCGCGCAGGGCATGGAGCACGCGGAAGAGCCGGGCGCAGTCGGCGGCGGGGAGTCGGGCGGTCGGCTCGTCGAGGACGATGAGCTTCGCGTGTGCCGCCAGGGCTCGGGCGATGGCGACCAGCGAGCGCTCGGCGGGGGCGAGTCGGGCGATCGACGCGTCGGGGTCGAGATGTCCGGCGACGATCCTCAGGGCGTCGGCGCAGCGCTCCCGGGTCCGCCGCCAGGAAACCAGGCCGGCGCGTCGGGGATACCCGGTGCCCAGGGCGATGTTCTCGGCGACCGTCATCCACTCCACGAGGCCGAGGTCCTGGTGGATGAAGGACATGCTGTGGGCGGCGGCATGGCTCCCGAGCGGGTGCCCGTCCACCGTGATCCGCCCCGTGTCGGCGTGGTGGACGCCGGCGAGGATCTTGATGAGCGTGGACTTTCCGGCGCCGTTGGGACCCAGGAGGGCGAGGACGCTGCCGGCGTGGACGTCGAGGTCGACCCCGGCCAGTGCGAGGGTCCCGCCGAACCGCTTGCCGAGCCCGCGGATGCGGACCAGAGGTTCCGCCCCGAAAGGCGGGACGTCCTTCGGGGAAGTGCCGGGAGCGTCATGCACGGACATCTCCGAGGGGTCGTCTGGCTGGTTCTTCCCGACTTTCATCGTCGATACCAATGGGGCGAATCGGAGTATTTCAGATATCTTGCCCGCTTCCGCGACTCCAGCGAGTCAGTGGGCCGCCCAGGCGATCCGCGTGTCCGACGGTCGCCTCGCGCGTGGCCGGTGGTGGAGTCCGCTGGATGACGAGCGGATTCGCGCGCTCGGTCCCTCAGGCGCCGTCGAGCCCGCATTCGGCCCAGATGACCTTGCCCTCGGGCAGGTAGCGCGTACCCCAGCTCTGCGCCAGCTGCGCGACGAGGAACAGGCCACGGCCGCCCTCGTCGGTGCTGGCCGCCCGGCGCAGGTGCGGAGCGGTGTTGCTGGTGTCGGAGACCTCGCAGATCAGGGTGCGGCCGTGGAGCAGGCGTACCCGGATGGGCCCGGCGCCGTGGCGGATGGCGTTGGTCACCAGCTCGCTGAGCATCAGTTCGGCGGCGAACGCGGTCTCGTCGAGTCCCCAGTCGGCCAGTTGCCGGAGGGCGGCGGCGCGGACTTCACTGACCCGGGCCGGGTCGGCGGGCAGGTCCCAGGTGGCGATCCGGTGGGGGTCCAGGGCGTGGGTGCGGGCGACGAGCAGGGCGATGTCGTCACCGGGGTGGGCGGGCGCGACGGTGTCCAGGACCGTCTGACAGGTCTGCTCCGGTGTGTGCTCCGGGTGGGCCAGGGCACCGCGCAGCTTGTCGAGGACCATGTCCACGTCGCGGTGCCGGTCCTCGATGAGCCCGTCCGTGTAAAGGAGCAGCCGGCTGCCCTCGGGGAGGTGGATCTCGGCGGCTTCGAACGGCAGGCCCCCCAGGCCGAGGGGCGGTCCGGCGGGCAGGTCGGGGAACGACACGGTGCCGTCGGGCCACACCAGCGCGGGCGGAGGGTGGCCGGCCCGGGCCATGGTGCACTGCTGTGAGGTCGGGTCGTAGATGGCGTACAGGCAGGTCGCGCCGATGACGCCGGTACCGGCGGCGGGTTCCTCCCGGTCCAGGCGTCCCACGAGGTTGTCGAGGTGGGTGAGGACTTCGTCCGGGGGGAAGTCGAGTTCGGCGAAGCTGCGTGCGGCGGTGCGAAGCTGGCCCATGGTGGCGGCGGAGAGCATGCCGTGGCCGACGACGTCCCCGACGAAGAGGCCGATACGGGTGCCGGAGAGGGGGAAGACGTCGTACCAGTCCCCGCCCACGTCGGATTCGGCGGGCAGGTAGCGATGGGCGACCTCGACGGCGTCCTGATCGGGCAGATCGTGCGGCAGCAGGCTGCGCTGCAGGGTCAGGACCATGGTGCGTTCGCGCGTGTAGCGGCGGGCGTTGTCGATGGACAGGGCGGCCCGGTTGGCGAGTTCCAGGCCCAGCGAGCGGTCGTCGTCCCCGAAGGGGGCGGGGTCCTGCGCACGGTAGAAGCTGGCGATGCCCAGGACCACGCCGCGGGCGGCCAGGGGGACCGCGATGAGGGAGTGGACGTGGGTGAGCAGCCGTTCGGTGTGCTCGGGGTCCTGGGCGAGCCAACCCGCGGCGGCCTTCAGATCCGGTTCCAGTACTGCCTGCCCGCTGGTCAGGCAGCGCATCTGGGGCGTGGTCAGACCGAAGTCGACCTGCTCGCCCACCGGGCTGAAGGGCAGGTCGTCGCGGATGCCGTGGACCACCGTACGGTGCAGGTCACTGCGGGGGTCGGCGGACTCCTCGCCGCGCAGTACGGCCTCCGGCAGGTCGATGGTGACGAAGTCGGCCAGTCGTGGCACCGCCGTCTCGGCGAGTTCCTGGGCGGTGCGGCGCACGTCCAGGGTGGTGCCTATGCGGGCGCTGGCCTCGGACAGCAGTTCCAGGCGGCGGCGCGCGGCCACGGCGTACGTCCCCACGCGCGGTTCCCCCACCATCACGAGCCCTCTGGCCTGGGGCGGGGAGTCCGACTGGTCGTCCACGACGCGACCCCTGCCGACGGTGCCGAACAGGCCGCGCGCGACGTCGGGAAGGCGTCTGGACAGTGCGGTGATGGACAGACGCCCGGGCGTCGCCGCGGCAGGAACGAGCCGGGGCAGCGGGGCGGTGGTGACCATGGCGAGGTCGCCGGGGAAATCCGGCGGCACGTCGACCTGGCTCAGGGCGGCGAGAGGCACGCGCGGTGAGGGGCTGGGGAGAACGGCCTCGATGGCGACACCCTCCACCCCTGAGCCACTCGTCATCGGACGGCTCAGGAGGGTGACCCGCCGACCGTCGAACAGGGACACGTCGACGGCGGCCCGCTGCCCGCTGGAGATCAGCTCGGCGGCCCGCTCCGTGAGGACCACCCGGTCACGGGGGAGCAGCTCAGGGGCCAGTTCGTCCACCCCGATGGTGCGGTGAAAGCCGGCGGAGGCTTCGGCTCTGGTGTCCAGGTACGCCCGCAACAGCGCGCGCTCACGCGCGGAACTCTGCCCCAGCAGCCGCCGCTCGATGGCCCGGGCCGCCTTGCGCAGCGTGATCGCCAGCGCCGGGTCTTCGGCGCTGCTGGGATAGCCGAAGCACAAGACGCCCTCGATACGACCGCTGAGCGGATCGCGGACGGGAAGCGCGCGGCAGGCGCTTCGCTGAGAGCGCTCGGCGAAGTGCTCGGCTCCGTGTACCCGGATGAGTTGCCGCTCCGCCAGTGCGAGACCGATGCCGTTGGTGCCGGCGACCCGTTCGGCGAACACGAATCCGGGGACGCGTTGGAACGCCGGGAGGCTTCTGGCCAGCGACGCCTCTCCGAAGCGGCGCAGGAGGACCGTCCCGTTCGCATCGGCGACGGAGATGTTCATCTTGCTGCCGGCGAACATGGCCTGCAGCTGGTCGAGCACGGGGACGGCCGCGCGGACGATCCGGCCGTCCCGGTCGAAATCGTCCCGGAAGGGAAGGTCGGCCTGGTCCGGCGAGAGGCCGAGGGAGCGACTGCGCCGCCACGAACTCAAGATCGATGTGCGCACGTCCGCGTCGACCGGCTCACCCTGAAGAAACCGCTCACGGGAACGGGCAGGCTCTGTGCCGCCTGTCGCGCGCCCCGGCGGCATCGGTTTCCCGCCGGACAGAACCACGCTTCGCCTCACTGGCGCCTTCGGCAACCAAGTCGAAAATAACCTGGTATCCACGAGAATACGGTTATTGCGCATATCAGTCACGATTTACGGTCCTCGCACGCGCCATGACCGCAGGGGCTCCACCGGACCGCGACCGGGTCGCCGGGCGAGCCCGTGCCGTCCGAGTGATCAGAGGACGGCGGGCAGGTCGCTCCCTGGGCTCGCGCATGACGGAGATGTGCCCGAGCTCTCCCGCGTGGACGGATGCGCTGTCGGCCACGGGGCCGTAGCGATCTTCCGGTCCATCGGCGATTTCGGTGACCCCGAGGTGCCGACGGTGTCGCCACCGGACACCGCTCATGGGCTGCCCCGGTCCGGACCGGGGCCGGCACCCCGCCTCGCCACCCGGTCAACACCCGGTGACGGTCGGTTCGCGAAATAGTTTCGGAAACGTGGCGGTGACATGACGGCGTCATGTCCCAATACTGTCTCCATCCGGCTCACGCCTCGTTGAGCGGAATTCTCATCCGTGAGTAACCGGGGCTGTCGGCCTCACACTCCGTCAATCGGTAGTCCACGATACGGACTTCGTGCAGTGAACAAATGTCGATCAGGCGCGGACGGCGCCGGTCGACCACTGGCAGCTGTCGACCCGTGCCGAACCTCGCACCGCCCCTTTCGCAGGATGGCCGCCAACCAAACGTCCAGAGGAATTCCATTGATACAGGCATTGATGCAGAAATTGGCACGGAAGGCTCTCGCGTCAGTGACAGCCATCGGCATCGGCTCGGCGTTCGTCATCGCCTCCGCCGTGGGTGCGTCGGCATATCAGCCGATCCCGTCGAACTTGTACGTGGCGGACAATCCCGCCGCGTGCAACAAGAACCCCTGCGTTCTGTACCCGAAGTCGGCCCAGCTTCCGAGCGGCCGGATCGTGGCGTCGTTCGAGAACGATCAGACCGCTCCGGTGGGTCAGACGATGCCCGTCTACAAGAGTGACGACGCGGGTACGAGCTGGCAGAAGCTGGCTGATGTCAAAGCACCCGCGTACCTGTCGAGCGACGCCAAGTACGCGAAGTACACGAGCAATTGGACGAACCCGTATCTCTACGTGCTCCCGCAGAACGTCGGAAACCTGAGCGCCGGCACGCTGCTTCTCGCGAGTGTGGTCTCGGGGGACGATTACTACTACAAGGAGCAGAAGGCCGCCAATCCCAGCTGGACGCCGACCAGTGACGGCGACCGAAAGGACGTGGCGCTCGCGCTGTACTCCAGCACCGACGACGGTGCGACCTGGAACATCGTCAACATCATCGCCACCGGCGGATGGCAGGGCGGCAGCGCGGGAAGCCCCGGACGCGTCTCGACCGCCAACACCCACGCGCAGATCGACCCGGTGTGGGAGCCGCACCTGGTCGCCCGGAACGGCCAACTCGTCACCTACTACTCGGACGAGAACGACTACCTCGGCTACAACGCCACCACCGGCGTGCCGACCCTCGACCCCGACAACGACACGGCGACGGACTCGGGCGGCCAGGTCCTCGTGCACAGGACCTGGGACGGCAGCGGCACGTCCTGGAGCCAGCCGGTCGTCGACGTCCCCGGTGACACCGTGAACAACAGCGGCAAGACGGAGATCGGTGGCGGACGTCCCGGCATGACGACGATCGCTCCGACCACCGACGGCAAATGGCTGCTCACCTACGAGTACTGGGGCGGCGGAACGAACGTCCGATACAGGACTGCCGACGACCCGCTGAAGTTCTACGCGGCCAGTGACGCCGCGATCACCAGCCTGCCCGTGCCTTCCGGCGGACGCACCCTGGCCACGGGCGGCAGCCCGGTGCTCCTTCCGATGCCGGACGGACGGATCGTCTACAACGCGGCGGGCAGCGGCAGCGTCTGGGTGAACGAGTCCGGTCTCAGCACCGGGGCCTGGAAGGAGTACCAGACACCGATCGCCGCCGGGTACAGCCGCACTCTCCAGTACGTCGCGGGCACGGGACGCGTTCTTGTCCTTCAGGCCTCGTGGAGCGGCGGAAGCGTCGGGCCGGTGCGCTACGCCGAGGTCGACCTCGGCCGGTCCGACGGTGCGTACGACACGCTCGTCAACCGCCTGACCGGTCAGGTTCTCAGCCCCGACACCGGGAAGACGCAGGACGCGAACCTCACCGGAAACGTCCCCGACCTCGTCCTCAAGGCCCGCAGCGCCACGGACGACTCGCAGCGCTGGCATCTCACGGCCAAGGGCGCCAACGTGACCCTGCTCAACAAGACGGGCGGCCGCTCGGTCGCCATCTGGACCGGCACCGCGACGGCCGGTCAGAAGCTGGCCCAGTGGGTCGACGACGGAGCCACCGACAAACAGTGGACCCTCGTCGCGTCGCCGACCAGCGGGTACTACAAGCTCCGCTCGGTCCTCAACACCAGCCTCTACATGACCGGAGCGACCGCGGGCGGCTCCGTCACCGTGGCGGCGTCGACCAGCGACGGCTCGCAGGACTGGCAGCTGGTCCAGGACCCTCTCCCCACGGACTCGACCTTCCCCCTGAAGGGCGCCAACTCCGGCCGCTGCCTCGACGTCCCGAACGGTCAGACCGGCGTCCAGGTCCAGATCTACGACTGCTCGGGCAACGCCTACCAGACCATCACCCAGACCACAGCCGGCGAACTCCGCGTCTCCGGCAACTGCCTCGCCGCGAACGGTGACGGGACCACCGCGGGCACCAAGCTCATCCTCTGGGCCTGCAACGGGAAGACCAGCCAGAAGTGGTGGTTCCGGCTGGACGGATCCGTCGTCAACCGCTCCAACGGTCTGGCCATCGACGTGACCAACTGGGCGACGGCCAACGGGTCGCCCGTGGAACTGTGGACGGCTCTCGGCAACGCCACCCAGAGGTGGAGCCGGGGATAGCCGGTCGGGGCGGGGTGCGTACCCGCACCCCGCCCGAACGGCTGTCAGCGGGATCGGTCCGCGTGCCGGGGAACGGACGTCGACGTCCGCAGCACCAGTTCCGTCGCCAGCTCGATCCGCGGGGACACGGGCGGCCGGCCCTCGGCGAGCTGCATGAGGACCCGAGTCGCCTCGTGCCCCAGTTCCTCGAACGGCTGGCGCACCGCACTCAGGGGCGGACAGGCCATGGCCGCGACCAGAGTGTCGTCGAAGGACATGACGGCCAGATCGTCCGGTACACCGAACCCCTCCTGGCGTGCGGCCTCCAGTACGCCGAGGGCCTGTGCGTCGCTGGCCGCGAAGACGGCCGTGGGCGGCTCGTCGCAGCGCAGGATCTGCAGGCTGGCGGCCAGCGCCTCGTCGTAGTCGAAGTCGGTGGAGCGGACGATCGCGGGATCGTAGACGATTCTCGCTTCCTCCAGGGCGGCCCGATAGCCGTGCAGACGAGCCGCCCCGGCCAGGGAGTGGGACCGGCCCGCGACCATGCCGATCCGGGTGTGCCCGAGCCCGAGGAGGTGCTGCATCGCGTCCCTGGCGCCGTTCCAGTTGGTCACCCCGATGCTCGGGATGTCCAGGGACGGCGCGCTGAGCGGGTCGATCAGCACCACCGGGAGGCGCTGCTCGACGATACGGCGCTGGTCGTCCTCGGCCAGCATCGAGATCACGATGATCAGCCCGGCAGCACCGAGTGCCACGCACTCCTCCAGCCACCGTGAGATGGGCCGCCGACTCGTCGTCCCGGTCACCACGTTGATGCCGAGCTCGCCGGCCGCGTCCACGATGCCGCGGGCGACTTCCAGCGTGTAGGGCCCGGACATGTCCCGGAACACCGCGATGATCTGCCGGGGCCGGGCGGACTCGCGCTCCCACGGGCGGACGTACCCGTTGCGCGCCAGCAGCTCCTCCACGCGGGCCCGGGTCGCCGCACCGACGTCACGGCGCCGGTGCACCACCTTGGACACGGTGCTGAGAGACACCCCCGCCTCGGCGGCGATGCCCGTCAGCAGCCCGTACTGCGCCTCCAGATGAGCCTTGCCCTGAGCTGCCACCCGATGCCCGCCCCATTGCCGACACCGATGCGCCGAACACGCATCGAATCCCTGGTCAGAACCTGCGCCGCAAGCTAACGGGACCGTATGCCCAGGGGCAAGACCGGTGCCGCCGCTCCCGTGCCCGCCCGGCTACTCCCGCTCGACGGTCACCTGCACGGTGTGGTGTCGTACGACCGTCGCGTCCCGTTCCTCGCCGACGAGGTGGACCGTGCCCCGCGCCGGGGTGTCCAGGCTCGACGACCCCGCGTACAGCAGGATCTCGCCGGGCTCGACGACGCGATGCCCCGCCAGGCCGGTGAAGGCCAGTCGGTCGGTGTGCACGGCGAAGCGGACGGTGGTGCTCTCGCCGGGGACGAGGTGCAGCTTGGCGAAGGCCAGCAGCGCCCGCATCGGCCGGGTGACCTGGGCGACCGGGTCGACGGCGTACAGCTGGACCGTCTCGGCGCCGGGCAGGGAACCCGTGTTCCGCACCCGCGCGGAGACGGTGAACTCCCCCTCCGTCGGCACCTGTTCGTGGTCGACGGTCATCGCGTCGATCTCGAAGGCGGTGTACGACAGCCCGTGCCCGAAGGGGAAGGCGGGTGTCGGATCGAGGTTGGACAGCCAGTTCTGGCGGTCGGCGAGCGGCGGGTGGAGATAGGTGTAGGGCTGGCCGCCGGGGGACAGGGGGAGCTGTACCGGCAGCTTTCCGCTGAAGTTCGCCGTACCGGAGAGGAGTTCGGCCACCGCCCGTCCGCCCTCCTCGCCGGGCAGGAAGACCTGCACCATCGCGGCGGCGTCGGTCGCGAACCGCCCGACGGCGTAGGGACGTCCACTGCTGACCACCAGGACGACAGGCTTGCCGGTCGCGAGGAGCGCCTCGACCAACTCCTCCTGTACGCCGGGCAGTCGCAGTTCCTCGACATCGCAGCCTTCGCCGGAGGTGCCCACGCCGAACATGCCGGCCTTGTCCCCGACGACCAGGACGGTCACGTCGGCGGAGGAGCAGGCCGCCACGGCGGCAGGGATGCCGCCGCGGTCCTCGTCGCGGATCGGGCAGCCCTCGGCGAACTGCCAGTCCACATCCGGTAGTTCGGTGGTCAGCGCGGTCCGCAGGGACACGGCGTGCACCCCGTTGCCGAGGTCGTCGCGGTCGGCGAGGACGTGGTTGGGGAAGCTGTAGCAGCCGAACATGGTGCGGACGTCGTCGGCGCACGGACCGATCAGGGCGATCCGCCCGGCCGAGGGGAGGGGCAGGGTTCCGTCGTTGGTCAGCAGCACGGCGCTCGACTGGGCGACCGCGTGCGCGAGTTGACGGTGCGTCGGCTTGTCCAGGTCGAGCGCGCCGGCGCGCAGGGCGGGCGGGCGGGGATCCCAGTCGGGGTCGAGCAGCCCGAGCTCGATCTTCTGCCGCAGTACCCGGCGGACCGCCCGGTCGACCGCGCTCTCGGCCACCTGTCCCTTCTCCACGGCGCCGACCAGCGCCGTACCGAAGCCGCGCTGGTCGGGCAGTTCGACATCCATCCCGGCCCGCAGGGCGAGGGCGCCGGCCGCGGGCAGGTCGGCCGCCACCCGGTGGGCGTTCACCAGGAACGGCAGCGACCAGTAGTCGGAGACGACGGTGCCCTCGAAACCCCACTGGTCACGGAGCACGGACGTCAGCAGCCACTCGCTGGCGGCGGGAGCCACGCCGTCGATCTCGGCGTACGAGTTCATGACGGACCCCACGCCCGCGGCGACGAGCCGTTCGAAGGGCGGCAGGATGACGTCGAACAGCTCCCGGCGGCCGATCTGCGCGGGCGCGTGATTGCGGCCGCCCATGGAGGCCGAGTACCCGGCGAAGTGCTTGAGGGTGGCGACCACCCCCGCGCTCTGCACGCCCAGGACATACGCCTCGGCCAACTCGCCGACCAGGTAGGGGTCTTCGCCGAAAGTCTCCTCGCAGCGGCCCCAGCGGTAGTCGCGGATCACGTCGACGACAGGGGCCAACCCCTGGTGGACACCGGCCTCCGCCATGTCGGAGCCGATGGCCTCGCCGACCCGGCGGATCAGCGCGGGGTCGAAGGTGGCCGCCATGCCCAGCGAGGTGGGGTAGATCGTGGCGCCGTAGGCGGTGAAGCCGGTCAGGCACTCGTCGTGTGCCATGGCCGGGATGCCGAAGCGGCTCTGCGCCATGACCTGCCGCTGGTGCCCGGCCAGGAGGCGGGCGTGTTCCAGGGCGGGCCGGGGGAGTGTGCCGTAGGGGCGGGTGAGCTGGCCCAGACCGTGCCGGGCGGTTTCGTCGAGGTCGCCGACCCGGCCGAAATGGTTGCTGCCCGGGGCGACTTCGGGACCGTCCGCCTCGATGTCCTCCCAGGTGCTGCTCAGCTGCGCGACCTTCTCGGGCAGGGTGAGCCGGGCGAGCAGCGCCTCGACACGGTCGTCGACCGGCAGGGTGGGGTCGGTCCAGGGGCGGTCGGACCCGGTGCCGTCTCCCGGGTGGGGGAGGCCGCCGTGGTCCGGAATGGTGGTCGTCATTCACGACTCCTCGGGGAGGTACGGGGGCACGCGTCGCAGCGGCCGGGGGTCCACCCGGCCGCCGTCGCGGGACGCGTTGCTGTGAAGGAGGTGGGGACGCGGACGCGGGGCCCGCTACTTGGAGAATCCGGCGGTGAGGCCGGCGACGAGCTGGCGTCGGGCGAGCACGAACACCACGAGCATGGGCAGGGTGGAGAGCACCACCGCGGCCATGGTCGCCGGGACGTTGATACCGAACTGGCCCCGGTAGAGCGTCAGGGCGAGCGGCAGCACCGCCTTGTCGCCGCTCTGGGTGAGGATCAGTGGGAAGAGGAAGCCGTTCCAGACCTGGAGGCCGTCGTACACGGCGACCGTCACCAGTGCCGGGCGGGCCAGCGGCGCCGCGAGCGACACCAGCATGCGCCAGTCGCCCGCGCCGTCGACGACCATCGCCTCGAACAGGGAACGCGGCACGTCCCGCAGGAAGCTGACCAGGATCATCACCGTGATCGGCAGCGCGAACGCCACCGACGGCAGCACGATCGCCGCCAGGCTGTCGTACAGCTGCATCCGGATGATCAGCAGGTACACCGGGATGATGACCGCCTGCAACGGGATCGCCAGACCCAGCAGGAACAGTCGGAAGGTCACCTGCGACCAGCGGCTGCCGGAGTTGCGGACGATCGCGAACGCGGCCATCAGGGCGGCGACGACGGTGAACACGACCGTCGCCACGGTCACGACGGCGCTGTTGAGCAGATAGGTCGCGAAGTCGCCGTCCAGGACGGTCCGGTAGTTCGCCAGTGTCGGGTTGCCGGGCAGGGCCAGCGGACTCGCGGTGGTGAAGTCCGTACTGCTGCGCAGGCTGGTCACGACGAGCCAGTAGACGGGTAGGACGACCAGCGCCGTCCACAGCAGCGCGGCACCGCCGGTGACGGCACGGCGCAGGGCCGTGGCCGCCCGGTGCGGCCAGGGCGCCCGCCGTGCAGGGGCCGCACGCCCGGCGGTGTTTGCCCCGTCGTCCTCGCCGACGCCCGTGCGGGTCCGTGTCAGGGTGGTGCTCACAGGCCCTCCTGTTGGCTGTCCATCCGGGTGAACCCGGACAGGCGGGTGGTCAGCAGCGACAGACCGAGGCCGAACGCCACCAGGAGGGTGGCGACCGCGCTGGCCCGGCCCATGTCGTGCGCCTGGAAACCCGTGATGTACATGGCCAGCGGCAGCACGCGGGTGGCGGTGCCCGGACCGCCGGTGCCGCCGGACAGCACGAAGATCAGGTCGAAGTACGTCAGCGAGCCCACCAGCATCAGCGTGCTGGAAGTGACCATCGTGTACTTCAACTGAGGCAGTGTGATGCGCAGGAACCGGGTCGCGGGACCGGCGCCGTCGATCGCGGCGGCCTCGTAGAGCGCGGTCGGGATCTGCCGTATCCCGGCCTGGTAGAGCAGTGCGTGGAACGGTACGAACTGCCAGGCGATCACGAAGATCACCGTATACAGCGCGAGGTCGGGCGAGCCGAGCAGCGGCCTCGCCAGCCAGTGCAGTCCGGGCGTGGCGCCGATGCCGAACGAGGGGTCGAGCAGGGCCTGCCAGGTCAGTCCGATCGCCACGGCGGACAGCAGCAGCGGCAGGAACCAGAGCACCGCGAAGAGCGAGCGCAGACGTCCGTTCGGTGCCTGGAAGACGCCCAGCGCGAGCGCCAGGGGCGTCTGGACCAGCCAACTGATCGCCATCACCTTGACGGTGAGCCACAGCGCCTGCCAGGTCGCGCCGTCCGTCAGGACAGCACTCCAGTTGCCCGCGCCGGCCCAGCCGATGGAGCCGAGGCCGTCCCAGCGGGCGAAGCCGAGCGCCACCACGCCCACGAGGGGGACCAGTCCGAACAGACCGAAGAGGAGCAGGGCGGGGGCCACCATGAGAGCGCCACTGAAGCGGCGCCCGCCACGGCCGGTCGTACGGGGCGCGCGAAGCATGGTGGCCACTACGAGCCCGCCTTGCTCATGTTCGCACCGAACTGCTCCGGCTTGATCTGCCGCAGGAACGACTTGTCGACGTTGGTCAGCAGAGGGTCGGCCTGGTCCGAGGGCAGGGCCTGGTCCCAGGAGAGCTGGAAGTTCGGGGCGTTCTGCACCAGACCGTAGACGAACGTCAGCCACGCCTTGTCGGCCGACTTCGTCGCCGCCAGCTTCGACTCCAGACCGTTGACCGGCGGCACGCTGCCCGACGCCAGGTAGGCGTTGATCTGGGAGTCGTTGAGGACGTAGTCCTTCAGGTAGGCGAGTGCCGCGGACTTGTGCGCGCTCGACGCGTTCAGCGACAGGAAGTTCGAAGGGTTGCCGACGATGTTCTTCGCGCTGCCCGCGCCGCCGGTCAGCGCCGGGAAGGCGACATAGCCCAGGTCCTTCTTGGCGAAGTCCGGCGCGGCCTTGACGAGGTTGGCGTACTCCCAGGTGCCCATCAGCTCCATGCCCGCCTTGCCGGTGTAGAGCAGGGCCGTGGAGGCACCCTGGTCGTAGTTCACGGAGGAGGCGTTGTTCCCGAACGCGCCGGCCTTGGCCAGGTCCTGGAGGTACTGATTGGCCTTGGTGACCGCCGGATCCGTCCACGCCGCGGCGTCACCGGAAGCTATCTTCGAGAACGCCTCGGATCCGCCCGTACGGTCGAGCAGGTACTCCAGGTACATCAGCGTGGGCCACTTGGAGTTCGCCGCGAGGGACACCGGAATCACTCCGTCACCCTTCAGCTTCCCCACGGCCGTCATCAGCTCGTCGTACGTCTTCGGCGGCTCGACGCCCGCGCTCTTGAGGACCTTCTTGTTGTAGTAGAGGACGACCGGGGCGAGGCCGTTGGCGGGCACGCCGTAGACCTTGCCGCGGAACGTGGCGCTCTGCATCACGCTCGGCGTGAACCGGTCCGTGTTCAGCTGCGCGGTCGTCAGCGCGTCGACCTTGCCCGCCTTGACGTAGTCGTCCAGCGCGCCGCCGCCCCAGTTGAAGAAGAGGTCCGGCGCCTGGTTCGCGCCGAAGGCCACCCGCAGCTTCTGCTTGTAGTCGTCGTTCGCGTACAGCCGCAGCGTGATCTTCTCGTCGGGGTGGTCCTTGTTGTAGGCGTCGACGGACTCCTTCAGGATCGTCTGGTCGTTCAGTGCCCACATCGTCAGGCCCTTCGCCGACGTCGTCGTGGACGGCCCCGAAGTCCCGCACGCGGCGAGGCCTATGGCCGCCGCGACGGTGACGGCGGACGCGACGACGCGCCGGCCTCTGATGTTCCGGAATCCGCGCATGTTCTGCCTCATCTCTCTGCACGCCGGGGGTGCGTCAGGCAGATCGGAAAGCATTACGAAAGGCTTTCGTGTGTACCGCCGAGGCGGTCTGCCTGCTGGATCGGGAGACTGACACGCCCTTCACACCCGGGACAAGGAGGGGAAATGCCTCGGTTACGAAAGACTTTCGTGAGACGGACCCCGCCCGTGGACACGGGCGGGGTCCGGCATCGCATGCGCTGATGACCTCCTGCTCGCGACGCTCGCGCACACGCTCGTGGTCGTGCGCGGCATCCGCCGACAGGATCGGTGGACTAGTGCCGCGGCAGGCAACGTTCGCCCCGTCGCGACGCCCGGCACGCCCTCTCGCCGCACCGGCCGAAAGCCCAAGTACGTCCGGTCCGTCGACGGGGCCTTCCGGCCGGCACTCCCCCAGCCTTCGGCCGGGGGGACCCCCAGAGCACGCACCGGACGCCGCTCCTTGACGGGCAAACGTTGCCTGCCGCGGCACTAGCTCTTGTAGGCCTTGAGCATGAACAGCCAGATTTCGCTGACGGTGGGGAAGCAGGCGACGGCGTGCCGCAGTCGCTTGAGGGGGATCTCGCCCGCGACGGCGACGGTTGCGGAGTGCAGCAGTTCGCTGACGCCGGGGCCGACGAAGGTCACCCCGAGGAGGACCTCACGGTCGAGGTCGACGACCATGCGGGCTTGGCCCCGGTAGCCGTCGGCGTACAGGTTCGCTCCCTGGGCCTGGGCGAAGTCCACGTCGACCACGGAGATGCGGTGGCCGGCTCCGGTGGCCTGTTCGGCGGACAGGCCCACGGCGGCGGCCTCGGGATCGGAGAAGAAGACCTGCGGCACGGCGTGCTGGTCGGCGGTGGTGGCGTGGTCGCCCCAAGGCTCGTTGTCGAGCGGCAGTCCCTTGGCGCGGGCTCCGATCGCGTCGCCCGCGGTCCGCGCCTGGTACTTGCCCTGGTGGGTGAGCAAGGCGCGGTAGTTGACGTCACCGAGGGCGTAGAGCCAGGTGCCCTCCACTCCTCGGACCAGACACGTCTCGTCGACATCGAGCCAGGAGCCGGGGGCCAGGCCCACGGTCTCCAGGCCGATGTCGTCGGTGCGCGGCGCCCGACCGGTGGCGAACATGACCTCATCGGCCTCCAGCAGGCTCCCGTCGTCGAGGCTCAGGGTGACCGGGCCCGCCGGGTCGGGGCGGCTCAGCCCGGTCACCGAGACGCCGATGCGTACGTCCGCGCCCGCCTCGGTGAGCCCTTGGGTGACCGCGTCGCCGACGAACCGCTCCATCCGGGGCAGCAGCGCGCGGCGGGCCAGCAGGGTGACCTGGGCGCCAAGGCCCTGCCACAGGGTGGCCATTTCCACGCCCACCCCTCCACCGCCGACGATGGCGAGCCGGCCGGGTACGTGGCTGGAGTCGGTGCCCTCGCGGTTGGTCCACGGACGGGCTTCCTCGATGCCTGGTACGTCGGGCAGTACGGGGCGGCTGCCGGTGGCGACGGCGACCGCGTGGCGGGCGTTGAGGGTGCGGCGCCCGCTGTCGGAGGCGGTGACGGTCACCCGGCGCGGTCCGTCGATCCGGCCCTGCCCGCGGAACAGATCGGCGCCGATGGACTTGACCCAGTCGGCCTGCCCGGAATCGTCCCAGTCGGTGACGTAGTGATCGCGCCGGGCGAAGACCCTGGCGGTGTCGAGCCGTCCGGTGACCGCCTGGCGGGCACCGTCCACCCGGCGTGCGTCCGAGACGGCGATGACCGGCCGCAGCAGTGCCTTGCTGGGCACGCAGGCTCAGTACGAGCACTCACCGCCGACCAGTTCACGCTCGGCCACGGCGACGGTCAGCCCGGCCGCGCGGGCGTGGTCGGCGGCGTTCTGGCCGACCGGGCCGGCCCCGAGCACGATCACGTCATAGGTGTCTTCCGCGGTGTCTCTCGCGGCGGCTTCTGGAGTGATTTCGGGTGAAGTGTTCATGATTCCATCGTTCCTCGGGACGTGGCGATCCGCTCGGCTCACCGGCCGGCGGGGCGTGGCGGATCGCAAGCTCCACTGTCGGCGGTGACGGCTGTGGCAGATCGGAGGCCGGTCAAAAACCGGGGAAGAGCGTCCGCAGGTCGTCGAGGGTGATCGAACCGGTCGCGGCCAGGGGGTCCTGGGGGCGGTTGCGGCCGTAGATGAGCCGCAGTACCGACTCTGCGGGTCCGGTCAGGCGGGCGGTGGGGTCGGCGGGAGGGGGCGGGTAGAGGTGGAGTTCGGTGTCCATGTCGAGGAGCAGCGTCCGCTGGGGGTCGGTGAGCTGGACCTGGACGCGCCGCGGTGCGAGGCGGGTGAGGGCGTCGGCGTTACGGAAGCGGGTGGCCACCAGGTCGATCCGCTCCCAGAGCAGCACCACGTCGGCCGCGTCGAGCACCGCCCGCTCGTCCAGCGCGACCATGACGTCCCAGGCGTGCACGGCCTGCTCGGACAGCCGGTAGCCGACGTATGACGCCAGATCGAGCAGGCCGGCGAAGTACGGGACCCGCAGTGACGTGCGCTGCTCGGCGTCGACCGAGTCCAGGAGCGCCAGATGGCGTTCGTCGGCCTCCAGCCACGCGGCGCGCTGTTCGACGGGGGACATCGCGTCCCACCGCTCCCACACCGGCACCAGTTCCTCGCGGACCGGGCCCCGCTCGTCACCCTTGAGGCCGCGTTCCACGAGCGCGGTGGAGATCTCCGCGCCGCTGCCCAGGTGGGACAGCACCTGCCCGATGGTCCAGCCCTCGGCGAACGAGGCCTCGGCGAGCCGGCCGGGCGGCAGGTCGGCGACGGCGTGTCTCAGCCGCCGGGACGAGTCGCGCAGTGCGCCGATCCCGCGGTCGGCGGCGGTCACGCCGCGTCCCCGGTCCGGTACGCGAGGTCGGCCGCGGTGAGGCCCTCGAGCGCCATGCCCAGCTGGGTGCCTTCGGCCATGCGGCGGCTGATCCGCTGCCGCAGGGTGACGGCCAGGTAGCGGGTGAGCAGTTGCGGCTTGGCGGCGAGCTGCTCGGCGAGTTCCAGGGCCCGGGGCAGCACCCGCTCCAGCGGCAGCACCTCGGCGACGGCGCCCCACCGTTCGGCCTGTTCGGCGGTGAAGGAGCCCTGGGTGAGGGTGAGATAGCGGGTGCGGTTGACGCCGATGGCCTCCTCCCAGGCGATCTGGATGCCGTCGCCGGGCACGATGCCGAACGTCAGGTGGGGGAAGTCGGAGAAGACGGTGGTGTCCGCGGCCACGACGATGTCGGCCAGCAGCGCGTATTCGCTGTGTACGGAGGCCGGGCCGTTCACGGCGACGACGATCGGCATTTCCAGATCGACCAGGCGCTGCATCACCCGACGGCCCTCGGCGACGGTGCGGTCCCACTGAGTGGGCTTGGTGATGTCCCCCAGGCTGGCGCCGTCGATCTCGGTCATGAAGCGGTCCCCGGTGCCGGTCAGCACCAGGACCCGGTTGTCGCGGTCCTCGCCGATCTCGAACAGGGCGCGGGGAAAGTCGGTGTGCAGCTGTCCGGTGAAGGCGGCCGGGCCGCCGTCGGTGTGGAAGCGCAGGGTCAGCACTCCGGAGTCCGTGCGGCTCAGGGCGATGTTCCTGAAGGCGGTGAAGTATTCAGGTGTCGCGCCGGTCATGGTCACTCCTATGGTGGCGCGGCGCCGTCGTGCGCCGCTCCTCCACACAACCACCTGGACCGGCCGGTCCGTAGCGTTCGTCCAGTCGCTCCGGGACCACCCCCCATCAGGGATGCTTATGGTGTCCGGTCGTGCCGCGACACGTCGATGTGGTGCGATGGGGACCATGGAGCTTCGGGACATGCGGGCGTTCGTGGCGGTGGTGGAGGAGGGCGCCCTGTCCGCGGCGGCCCGGCGGCTCCACATGAGCCAGCCGCGGCTCTCCCAGATGGTGCTCGCGCTGGAGCGGGAGTTCGGAGTGGGCCTGTTGGTGCGCAGCTCGACCGGGGTCCAGCCGACCGAGGCCGGCGCCGCCCTGCTCACCGAGTCCCGCGCGGTGCTCGCCCGTTACGACCAAGCCGTCGCCGCCGTCGCCCGGCACAGACTACCGGGCGGCTCCATTCTGCGACTCGGCATCCCACTCGAACTGTCCCCCGGGTTCCTGACCCGCCCGCTGGCGGCACTCGCGGACGCGTATCCCGAAACTCGGGTGGAACCCCGGCACATGTCCACCGCGGAGCAGGTGGCGGCCCTGCGCGCCGGGGAACTCGACATCGGCCTGCTGCGCGAGCGCCCCTCCGGGGGTGACCTGGACGCGATCAAGGTCATGGAGGAGAGGCTGGGCGTGCTGCTCGCGGCCGAGCGGGCCGCCGAACTGTCCAGCCCGGAAGGTGTACGGCTCGACTCCCTCGCCGGACTCCACTGGATCGGCTTCCCCCGCTCCGGAAGCCCGGTCTGGTACGACGAGGTCACCGCCGTACTGCGCGGACACGGCATCGCCACCGAAACCTCAGCCGTCGCAGGTCAGGTGCTCCTCGCCGAAGTCAAGCTGGCGGCGGTGAGCGACGGGACGGCCTTCGCCCTGGCGCCGCACTGGTTCCACCCCTTGCCCGAGAGCGTCGTCTGGCAGCCCCTGGCAGGCGACCCTCTGGTGCGTCGGACCTGGGCGGTGTGGCAGGCCACGTCGCACCGACAGGACCTCGGCCGTTTCGTCGTGGCGTTGGGAAGCGACAGTGGGTGAGGCGCCGGTCGGTTCATCCTGAGTCGGTCGGCAGCGGGGTGTCGCGTCGGCAGAAGCAGGACGCCTCGACGGGGACGTCCGCGAGTGCGGTGGCCACGGCGAGTTGCTGGGCGACGATGCGGGCTTCCCCCGTCTTGCCGAGTCGCACAAGGCATTCGTGGAAGCCGTGAAGGGCCCAGACGTTTCCCGGATGTTGCGAGGACCTGGGCAGAGTGTCGTCGACGCCGAGGTCGGCCCGGTACACGGCCTCGGCCTCCTCGACTCGGCCCCGTTCCAGCAGGAGCGCCCCGTAGGCGTGACGAGTCGGCTGCATCCAGCCCCACGGTTCGTCGTAGGGCAGGTGGTCGTCGAGTTCGATGGAGCGCTCCAGGCAGGCGAAGGCGAGATCGTACTCGCCCTTTCGGTACTCGAGTTCGCCGTCGAGCATGGCGGAGGCGATCGCCAGGATGTCCCGGCAGGTGTTGTTGAACAGCATCCGCGTCTCGGGAACCCGTGCGGCCGCCCCGCGGAACAGTTCTCGTTCGGCCTCGGCCTCGACGGTCGCCCCGGTGGCGGAGTACGCCACGCCGCGCGCGTAGTGCAGCATCGCCGTGGTGACGCAGTACAGCTCCGGGTCGGAGGGCATCGGCAGCGCGAGGATCTCCGCCCACCGGCCGAACCGGATCAGTACGTGCACCCGCATGGCGAGGAACCCCTCCAGCCAGTCGGCCATGGGCGGGCTTTCCACGCGCAGCAGTTCCTCGGGGATGGACTCCTCGAGCCGCGAGGCCGTTTCCAGCGCCGTTCTGGACTGGCCGAGGAACATCGCGCCGTAGATCTTGAAGTGATAGTTGTGCGAGCGGTACAGCGTGTAGAAGTTCATCGCGCCGGCCCGTCGCAGGTACTTCTCGTCCGCGTCGATCGCGGCACTGTTGGCCGACACGACCCGTCGGTAGTCCCCGCACAGCACGTCGAGGTGTGAGGGCATGTGGTGCAGGTGCCCCGCGTCCGGTACCAGGCCCGGCAGCCGGTCGGCGACGGCGAGGGCCTTCTCCGGTGTCGACGACATCTCCATCAGGTGGATGTACATGTGCAGGATGCCCGGGTGACGGAGACCGGTCTCGGTCAGCAACGCGCGGTCGAGGACGGCCTTCGCCTCCAGGGTGCGCGCGCCGGGAGCGGGCTCGCCCGTGCGCAGGTCCCACAGCTGCCACGGGGTGAGGTTCATCAGCGCGTCCGCGTAGAGCGTGGCGACGTCGAGGTCGTCGGGCGCGAGTTCGTACACGGCACGCATGGCCTCGGCATAGGGCTCGTTCCAGACGGAACAGTCCTCCACGGCGCGCGAGGCGGGATAGCGCTCGCGCAGCGCCTCGATGAGGGCGCGCTCGATCGGAGTGGTCCCTTCACGGAGCGCGTGAGCCTGTTCGACGGCGGCGTGCGTCCGTTCCACCGTGTGCCGCAGTTCGACGTCGTCGAAGAACTCCCAGGGTTTGTTGTAGTTGGGGCCCAGGGCGTATGCGACACCCCAGTACGCCATGGCGCAGTCGGGATCCGCGGCCGCCGCCGATTCGAAGCAGGTGACCGCCTCTTCGTGGTTGAACGCGTAACTCCACACCAGACCGCGGTCGAACCAGCACTGCGCTTTTGGCGAACGGGTCGACACGGGCCGGGTCAAGGTCCCGAGGTCGAAGTAGTCCATGAGGATCTCCTGCAGAGGGATGCGACTCGACGACGTCCGGAGCCCGGTGTGCCCCGGTACTGCATGTGGCAACCAGTTCTGATGATGCCCGAGAGCGACCGGCGGGCTCGCGGTACCGGCCATACGAGTCGCTCGAAGGAGGCTTTCCGCGCGCCGGCTCCGACAGTCACACCGACGATTCGGCGATGAGCTCGCCGGTACTTCCTGCCGCACGTCGTCCCGAGCGGAGGCGAGGCTGTCCGGCCAGGATGAATCCGAGGTGAATGGACGGCGTACAACCGTTGGCGCCCCGCGTGGGTCTTGTTGGTTGCCGAGCGTATGAGAAGCGCGGCCGACCGCCCTCCACTCCAAGGGGTTTGTCTTGCCATCCCGAAGATTCCATGTGTCCGCTGCCGCTTTCGCCGCTGCCGTCATCGCCGTGACGGGGGCGGCCCCTGTGGTGTCCTATGCCGAAGACGCCTCGGCGGGCGCCCTCGCCGTCGGTTCCGCGGCGTCCGTGCGTGCCGACTTCGACGGTGACGGATACACCGATGTCGCCATCGCCGCCCCCGGCGGCATTGTCAACGGCAAGTCCGGCGCCGGATACTTCGCCGTCGTCTACGGCATGGCCGAAGGCCCCAACGGGGTCAAGCGCCAGGTGATCAGCCAGGACCGCTACGGGATACCCGGCATGGCGGAGACGGGCGACCACTTCGGCGGCCAGCTCACGGCGGCCGACCTGGACGGCGACGGATTCACCGACCTGGTCGTAGGGGCCCCGGGCGAGGACGTCGGCAGTGCGCGTGACGTCGGGCTGCAGACCGTCGTGTGGGGAGGTGTGGGTGGCCTCGCCACCGCCACCACGGTCGGCCAGGGCCGGGCGGAGACCCGGGCCGGTGACTTCGACGGGGACGGGCATCTGGACCTGGCGACGGCCTATCAGATGCGGTTCGGGCCCTTCAGCCGTAGCGGTGCGGCGGCCCGCACCGGACCCCTCGTCGACCTGGACGTCCGTGTCTACGCGATGGAAGCGGGCGATGTGGACGGCGACGGCACCACCGACCTGGTGGTCAGCAGCGGTCCGTGGGACTCGGACGACGGGGGGGCGCCCGCGCCGCCCCGTCTGCGACTGCTGAAGGGGACCAAGAACGGTCTGGTGGCAGGGCCGTTCATCGCCTATCCCGACACCGTGTCCGCGGACAGCATCGCCCTCGGTGACATCGACGCCGACGGACGCCAGGATGTCGTCTTCGGCCGCAGCACGGCGGCAGGCGGCGGCCTGGTGGGCGTGGTACGGGGCACAGCGAACGGGCTCGCGCCGCGGGCCACACTGATCGGCCAGAACACTCCCGGCGTCCCCGGCGCGGGGGAGAGCGGCGACCGCTTCGGCACCGACGTCTCTGTCGGCGACGTCACCGGCGACGGTTACGCCGACGTCGTCGCCGGTGTCCCCGGCGAGGACCTCGCCGGCCGGACCGACGCCGGCAGCTTCGCCGTCCTCAGGGGCAGCGCGACGGGTCTCTCCAGCACCAGGGTTCAGGTCCTCAGCCAGAACACGGCCGGGGTGCCCGGTACGGCCGAGAAAGGGGACCGGTTCGGCAGCCGCACCGCCGTTGTCGGCGGGTACGTCGCTGTCTCGGCACCGGAGGAGAACAGCGGCTCGGGGGCCGTGTGGGTCTTTCGCGGTGCCGCCTCAGGTGTCACCGCGACCAGGTCGGTGAGCTTCGGACCGCACACACTCGCCGCGCCCGTCCCCGGCGCACGCTTCGGCGCCGCCTTCCAGCGCTGACGCCCGCCTCACGTCGCACCGACGTCCGCTCGCTCGATCAGGACGGCCTGGCTCGGGCGAGCTCCGCGGGTCGCGGAGCGCAGGCCGGCTTGGCCGCGTATGAGGCCGGCGTCGCTCCCACCCCGCGGCACCCTGTCGGGCAGGAGTGACAGGTCAGCGACAGCGCCTGCCCGCCGTCGGTGAGCACCACGGCCCGGTCGGCCGCGGTCGCGCCGGGATCATGCCCGGTGCCGCGCGGCCGACCACCGGCGCGGTGCGTCGGTGAGATCCCCGGGCAGGCGGGACCGGGCAGGGCAGACGGGAATTTGACGACAGGACCTAGAAGGACTCGGAGTCGGGGATCACGTGTATCGCGGCCTCCTCGGCCGAGGCGCCCGCCCCGTCGACGCCCGCGTCGTAGGCGATCAGGTCCTTCTCGGTGTCTTCGTGAGCGCCCTCGTCCGGCGCGATCAGGCGGCCGGCCCGCCGGTCTCCGACCTCGTCGTCGATGAGTTCCCCGTCGCCGTCCCAAAGGTCCCCGATGCCGTCGCCGACCTGGACGGCGACATCCGGTATTTCCTCGGCGAGCCGCTCGTCCAGGCTCTCCCCGCGCTGCCGCCGTGACGCCGCTGTGCTCCACACCCCAAGGCCTCTCCGGGGGTGAGTAGCCCTCGTCGAGCGCCTCGTCGACGCCGCGGTCGTCGAGGGTGTCCGAGACGTCCAGCAGCCCGGCGTCGTCCTGTACCTCCGACCCGTCCGGCTGGTAGACCTCATCACCCATCGCCTCATAGGCCATGCTCGCTCCACTGTTCGGTGCTCCCTGCCAGGAATCTGACGGGAACACGGTTGTCCGGACCCGAGGGAACTCTCCTGGGCGGAGTCGGAAACTCACACTAGGACAGTAGGGCGCGGCAGGTCTGCCTCTCAGCGCACCAGGTCTGTTCCCCCAACGCACCATGCCCAGGGCTCTCATCCGCCATGCCCCCGGCTGCTCGCCAGGCGGGAAGCCGGGGCACAGCACATCCCGCGCCGACGGCGCGTGTACGAAGTCACCTGCGCGGACCGACCGCGTCCAGCCCCGACGGCCGCGGCGACAGCCCGCGCGGCCGGCATCGGCGGAGCGGTCACGCCGAGTCGCGACCCGTCCCTGGACAGCCGGTCTCGCCGATTTCCCCGGCCAGGTCCGACAGCGTGGTCTCCGCGTTCAACGACGATTCGTGGCCGCATCCGCGGACGTAGGCGCCTGCCGCCGAGAAGAGGACGGAGTACTCGCCCCCCGAGCCGTCGCGCATCGAGGCCAAAGTCACCACGCACCGGTTGAATACGCGAGCCCACCAGTGCAGAGGGCCGGCAATTGATGTGGCGCCGCGGCAGGCCCGCTTGGCAGGATGTGGGCGATGCCCACTGAGCCCCCTTTCCTCGATCCTTCCGCCATCCCTTCCTTCGATCACCGCTCCGCCGCCCGCGATGCCCTGCGCGGCCTGGCGGTGGGTGACGCCTTCGGCGCCCAGTTCTTCGTACCGGACAATCTCCCCGGCCTGCGGGAGCGGCGGTTGCCCGCCGCGGAGTGGCCGTGGACGGACGACACGGAGATGGCCTGCTCGGTCTTCGAGGTGCTGCGCCGACGTGGCAGCGTGGACCAGTACGAACTGGCGCACGGCTTCGCCCGCAGGCATGACTTCGACCGCGGCTACGGTCCGGCGATGAACCGGCTGCTGCGCCTGGTCCGCGAGGGCGGAAGGTGGCAGGAGCTGGCCGCTGAACTGTTCGACGGCCAGGGGTCGTGGGGCAATGGGGCCGCGATGCGGGTGGCGCCCTTGGGCGCGTGGTTCGCCGTGGACCTCGCCGAGGCAGCAGCGCAGGCCGGGCGGTCGGCGCGGGTGACACACACCCATCCGGAGGCGGTGGCCGGGGCGGTCGCCGTGGCGGTGGGAGCCGCGTGCGCGGCCCGCGGGCGCGTTCGGCCGGTGACCGGAGCCCAGTTGCTGGCGGCGGTGGAGGAGCTGACGCCGGAGGGACGGGTCCGTTCGGGGGTGGCCGAGGCGCGCGAGCTGCTGAGCCAGCCGCACGCCGAGTACGCGGCACACCGGTTGGGCAACGGGCGGCAGGTGAGCGCGGTGGACACGGTGCCCTTCGCGTTGTGGTGCGCGGCCCGGCACCTGGAGGACTTCGCGGCGGCGTTGTGGGCGTGTGCCTCGGTGGGTGGGGATGTCGACACCACCTGCGCGATCGTCGGGGGGATCGTCGCCGCGCGGGTGGGCACGGCGGGGATACCCGCTGCGTGGCGGGCCGCGTCCGAGGCGCTGCCGGAGTGGGTGGCGGAGGACGAGCTCGGTGAGGACCTCAGCCGTGCGGGGCTGCGCCGCGACATGACGCCACTGCGCCGCCCCGAGCCGGTTCCGGTGCCGGAGCTGGTGTGGACGCCGGGGCAGTGGCAGCGCGTCCGGCACGGCGTGCGGTCGCTGAGCATGGATGAGAAGTGGAATGCGTACCTGGAGGACGATCAGCTGATGCTGCACCGCAGTTGGACGGGTCGTGGCATCTTCCGGGTGACCGTGGCCGAGGACCCGTTCGGTCGGCGGCCGGTGGCCGCGTTGGTCGAGTCGGACCCGGAGCTGTACCGCCGGGGCGGCGACGAGGCGGAGAGCGCCTTCCTGGAACTCTTCCTGCGTGCCTGGTACATGGACGATTCCCGGCCCGAACTGTGGGATCGCTACCAGGAGTTGCGTCGCGCCGAGGCGACGAGGGAGCAGCGGCCGGCGGAGGGGACCGCCTGATCGGCGAGCGGGCGCGGCCCCGCCACCAAGGGGGTGGCGGGCCGGGAGCGGCTGTCAACCCCGGCCTGGGGGAGCAGGACGACGAGCGGCGCGCACCGCTGCCGGGACCCGCGACCAGTGCGGCACGTGATCCCTACGGGATTGTTGGCGAACCCTTGCCGCCGTCTTACTGATCATGTCTCTTCCGCCGCGTACGGTTCCCGTAACGGGGTGTCCCGTCAATGACCTTCGAGCAAGGGGAACGGATGACACCCAGTCGCCGAGCGGTGCTGGCGGCCATGGCGGGAAGCATGCTCGCCGGCTGTGCGGGCCCCCAGAGCACGGCCAACGGCGTCGCGTCCGCCACCGGTTCCCCCTCCGTACCCGCAGCGATCGCAACCGGCACGAGAGCCCCGGCCTCCAGCGCCCCGGCCTCCAGCCCCTCGGCCACCGCACCCAGCGCGTCAGGCGCCGTCACCCGCGCCGACATCGTGGCCCGCTACGGGCACGCGGTGCCGCACACCTGGGGCTTCGACGCCCCCACCGTGGTCCACGCGCTGCCGACCGCCACACGCGTGATCGCCCTGACCTTCGACGCGTGCGGAGGCCCGGGCGGAAGCGGCTACGACCGTGCGTTGATCGACTTCCTGCGTAGAAGGGAGATACCGGCGACCCTGTTCATCAACTCCCGCTGGATCGACGCCAACCCCGCCGTCTTCCGCCGACTGGCCGCCGAGCCGTTGTTCGAGATCGCCAACCATGGCACCCGGCACCGCCCCCTGTCGGTCACAGGGCGCTCCGCCTACGGCATCCCCGGCACCCGCAGCGCCGCCGAGGTCTACGAAGAGATCACCGGCAACCGGACCAAGCTCACCCGGTTGCTGGGCGCGCCGCCACGCTTCTTCCGGTCCGGCACCGCCTACTGCGACGACGTCGCGGCACGGATCGTCAACGCCCTGGGAGAACGCTTCGTCAGCTTCACGGTCAACGGCGACGGCGGTGCCACCTTCACCCCCGAGCAGGTCCGTACCACCGTCGCCGGCGCCCCCGGCGGATCCATCGTCATCGGCCACATGAACCACCCCCGGGGCGGCACCGCCCGAGGCATCACTGCTGCCGTCCCCCGGTTGCTGGCCACCGGCCACAGCTTCACCCGTCTTTCGGACGCACTGCACTGACGACGCGTCCGCGGCGTCGGCGGCGAGTCAGCGCACCTCCGGTGCCGGCCACGCCCCCCGCCGGGCAGCGGCAGCACAGTGGACGCAGTCAGCCGGGGGGACAGGCGGGTCCCGCCTCGCGGAGGCAGCGTTCGAGGCGCCGCTTGAAGTCGTCGAAGGACTCGTCCACGGGCCAGGTCTGATAGGCGGTGAAGGTGGCGGTCACCGCGAGGTTCAGCCGCAACGTCACGGTCAGCTCGTCGTACTCGCTCTCGCTGTTGCGGCCTGCCACCCAGTCGCGCAGGTCGGAGAAGAACTGCTCGCCGAAGCTCTGGCCCGACTGGGCGAGGGTGGGTGACTGGGCCTTGAGGGCGCGCTGGAGCGGCATACGCTCGCGCAGGCTTTCGCAGAACCCCGTCAGGATCGCGGTGAGCGAGTCCCAGAGCGGCTCGTCGGCGGGCCGCCCGTTCATCAGCGCCCGCCAATCGCTTCGCTCTTCGGGGTCCTGGTCGAAGACGACGGCCTCCTTGCTGGCGAAGTAGTTGAAGAAGGTGGCGCGCGAGATGTTCGCCGCTGCTGCTATCTGCTCGACGGTCGTGGCCTCGTAGCCCCCCTCGTCGAAGAGCCGCAGGGCGGCGGACCGGATGGCGCGCCAGGTCGCCAGCTTCTTGCGCTCCCGCAGATTCATGGTTCCTGCCATGCGCGTCATTGTACGTTTCCATTTATGGACGAGTTCATATTTGGACGAGTCTAAATTTTGGGGTTACGGTGGAGCAGGCCCCGGAGGCCAGTTCCGGAAGGCCGACCCCAAAGGAGTCTTGAGTCATGAGCAAGGTCTGGTTCATCACCGGTACGTCTCGCGGCCTCGGTCGCGCGTTCGCCGAGTCCGCGCTGGAGCGTGGCGACAAGGTCGCCGCGACCGCCAGGAACGTGGCCGCACTGAGCGATCTGGTCACCAAGTACGGCGACGACGCGGTCCTGCCGCTGGCGCTGGACGTCACCGACAAGGCGGCCGTCGCCGCCGCGGTGTCCGCCGCGCACGAGAAGTTCGGCCGCCTGGATGTCGTCGTCAACAACGCCGGCTTCGGACTGTTCGGCATGGTCGAGGAGATCACTGAGCAGCAGCTGCGCGACCAGATGGAGACGAACCTCTTTGGCGCGTTCTGGGTCAGTCAGACGGTGCTGCCGATCCTGCGCAGGCAGGGCAGCGGCCACATCGTGCAGATATCGTCCGTCGGCGGCGTCGCCGCGTTCCCGTCACTGGGCGCCTACCACGCCTCCAAGTGGGCGCTCGAGGGCTTCAGCGAGTCCCTCGCCCAGGAAGTCGCCGGAGCCGGGATCAAGGTCACCATCGTCGAGCCGGGCGGCTTCAGCACCGACTGGGGCGGCTCCTCCGCCACTCAGGCCGACCCGAACCCGGCCTACGACCAGGTCCGCGAGGCCATCGCGGCCCGTTTCGGCGATGCCCGCTACTCCGCCCCTGCCGACGCCGGTGCCGCACTGCTGCACATCGTCGACGCCGAGAACCCGCCGCTGCGGGTCCTGTTCGGTACGGAACCCATCGAGATCATCGAGCCCCTCTACGCCCAGCGCCTTCAGACCTGGGCCGACGGGCAGCACGTCTCCCGGATCGCGCAGGGCTGACCGGCCAGGCGGCGCGGGTGCCGTGCCCGGTCACGTACAGCAACAACCGGACGAAGGGTTTCCCCCTCTGTCCCGGGCGGGAAATCGGCGCGTTCCGACGCTTGGGCGATGCCGCTGAAGCGCTGTGCGTGCGGTGATCCCGCGTCGGAAAACATGCGGATCGAGTCGTGTGGAGCGCTCTTTCCGATGATTCCGGGTAACCCGGCCGGACCGGTGGTCCCGGGCGCGGCCGGCCATCGCCACTTCACTGTGAAGGACTGAACAAAATGAGCACAGAAGACTTCACCCTCTCCCTCCCCGAAGGGGAGAAGGTCCTGGTCACCGGCGGCAGCGGCTTCGTCGGCAGTCACACGGCCGTCCGCCTGCTGCGCGAGGGGCACCACATCCGTGTGGCGGTCCGGGGGCCCGCACAGGAGGCTCAAGTGCGGGCGGCCCTTCACCAGGCCGGGGTCGATCCGGCGGACCTGCTGGAGTTCGCTGTCGCGGACCTCAGCGCCGACGACGGCTGGGCACAGGCCATGGACGGGGTCGCGCACGTCCTGCACCACGCGTCGCCCTTCCCGCCCACTCCCCCCGAGACGGAGGACGAAGTCATCCTCCCCGCCCGCGACGGTGCGCTGCGAGTGATCGCTGCCGCCCGGAACGCCGGGATCCCACGGGTCGTGATGACGTCCTCCTTCGCCGCGGTCGGGTACACCCTGACGCCCGACGACCACTACACGGAGGAGAACTGGACCGACCCGGACACCCCGGGGCTGCCCGCTTACCACAAGTCGAAGGTGCTGGCCGAGGCGGCGGCGTGGGACTACGTCCGGACCAACGGTGGCATCGAGTTGGTAGTCGTCAACCCCACCGGTATCTTCGGTCCCCAGCTGGTGGACCGGCCCTCCGGCTCGATCGGACTGATCAAGGCCCTGATGGCCGGTGAGATGTCCGTGGTGCCGGTCTGGAACTTCGGGGTCGTCGATGTACGTGACGTCGTGGACCTGCATCTGCGCGCCATGTTGCACCCGAAGGCGGCGGGCGAGCGATTCCTCGCCAACAGCGGGTCGTCGAGTCTCTTCGCCATCGCGAACATCCTTCGTGAGCACTTCCCCGCCGCGGCCGATCGGCTGCCCGCCTCGGAACTGACCATCGAGCAGGTGCGCGAGGCCGCGAAGACCGAGCCCGCGCTGCGGGACGCCGCCGTTCTGGAGGGCCGGATCCCTGACATCAGCAACGAGAAGGCCCGTTCCGTACTGGGCTGGGAGCCCCTGGATGTCGGCGACACCATCGTGGCAACCGCTGACAGCCTGATCCGGCTGGGTGCCGTCACCCTGCCGGGGAACGACATCTCCACCTCGTGACCGAAAAAACTCGACAAGTAACTTGGCAAAGTTGCTTGTCGAGTTTTATGGTGGGGTACATGAACGCGAACGCCGATCCGCAACAGCCCGCCGTGTCCGCCGCGACCGCGCAGCGTCTCCAGGACGCGATGAAGCGGCTGCGCGCACGCCTGCGCGCGGAGTCGGGACAGCATGCGACAGGCCTGACCGCCACGCAGCTCGGTGTCCTGGTGAGCGTCGTTCGGGAGGGCCCCGTCACGGCGGCCCGGCTCGCCGCGGTGGAGCACGTCAGCGCGCAGGCCATTGCGCAGAGCCTGGCCGTGCTCAAGGCCGCCGGGCTGGTCCACGGCGAGCCCGACCCCAAGGACGGCCGCAAGAAGCTGATGAGTGCCGACCCGTCGGCGACCGAGCTGATCGACAAGCTCCTGACCGGCCGCGCCTCCTTCCTGGCGCGCGCCATCGACCAGGTCGTCGCTCCGGACGAGCGCGAGGACGTGGAGAAGGCGATCGAGCTGCTGGAGCGGCTCGCCGCCGCCGACCTCGGTGGTGGCGCGATATGAAGGCCGCCGTCACTCAGGTCGGCGCCTCGGTGGACGAGGTCAAACGCGACTCCTTCGCGTGGCCGTTCACCACGCCGCTGTACGCGGGCTCCGCCCTCAACCCGGTCAACAGCTCCATCATCGCGACCGCCATGGTCCCCATCGCCGCCGACCTGAACGTCTCGGTCGGCAGCACCGCCGTCCTCGTCTCCTCGCTCTACCTGGCCAGCGCCGTCGCCCAGCCCACCGCGGGCAAGCTGGCCGAGGTGCTCGGACCGCGCCGGATCTTCCTCTCCGGCATCGTGCTGGTCCTGCTCGGTGGGCTGGTCGGCGGCTTCGGCCAGAATCTCGCGATGCTGACCGTCGCCCGGGTCCTGATCGGCGTCGGCACCTCGGCGGCGTTCCCCTGCGCGATGGTGATGATCCGGCGCCGCGCCCAGGACGCCGGCCTGGACGCCCCGCCGGGCGGAGTGCTGGGCGGCCTCGCGATCGCCGGCATGGCCACCGCCGCCATCGGCCCGCCGATCGGCGGGCTCCTGGTGGGCGTCGCGGGCTGGCGCTGGGCCTTCCTCATCAACATCCCGATCACCGTGATCGCCCTGGTGATGGCGGTGCGCTGGCTTCCCGAGGATCCGCCGCTCGACCGCGCGGACAGCGGCTTGCGCAACGTGGCCGACCGGATCGACCTGCTCGGCATCCTCGGCTTCGCCACCTCCATGACCGCGCTGGTCGTCTTCCTGACGGGCCTGCCGGACCTCGACTGGATCGCGCTCGTCGTCTTCGTCGTGGCCGCCGCACCCACCGTCGTATGGGAACTGCGCACGAGCGCGCCGTTCTTCGACTTCCGCGGTCTGGCCGCCAACGGCGCCCTCGCCCGCACCTACCTGAGGCAGGCCCTCACCCTGCTCGGCGTCTACTCCGTGATGTACGGCATGACCCAGTGGATGGAGGCCGCGCACGGCTTCTCCACGGTGCAGGCGGGACTCCTGCTGCTGCCGATGGGCGCCGTGTCCGCGCTGCTCTCGAGCCCGCTCGCCCGCCGCAACCTGGTGCGCGGCCCGCTGGTCGTGGCGGCCCTGAGCATGCTGGTCGGCTCGGCAGGCATCATGCTGCTCACCTCGACCAGCCCGGCGATCGTCATCGTCCTGGTCTCCCTGATCTTCGGCGTCACCTCCGCCGCCACCACGGTCGGCAATCAGACCGCCCTCTACCTCTCGGCACCGGCCGACCAGATCGGCACCGCGTCCGGCCTGTTCCGGACCTTCGGCTACCTCGGCACCATCACCTCGTCCGTCAACGGCAGCATCGTCTTCCGTGACGGCGCGAGCGACCAAGGGCTGCACTCCCTCGGCCTCGTCCTGGTCGCGGCGGGCGTCGCCGTCCTGCTGCTGACCGTCCTCGACCGGCGCCTCATGAGGCGTGGCCGGAACCGACAGACCGGCACCATCAACACCCCCCACACCTCTGAACAACCCACCAAGGAGAACCACACGTGAGCACCACCCCCGCCCTCGACCCTCAGCGGACTGCCCTGCTGGCCATGGACTTCCAGAACGGGATCATCGGCCACGTCCCGGACGCAGGCGTGCTCGTCGAGCGGGTCGGCGGCGCCATCGCCGACGTCCGTGCCGCCGGCGGCACCATCGGCTACGTCCGCGTCGCCTTCACCGACGACGACTGGGCCGCGGTCCCCGAGAGCAACAAGTCCTTCAGCGCGGTCGCCGCCGCGAAGATGCTCCACCACGAGGAGGCCGCCACCCAGATCGACGCGCGGATCGCCCCCGAGGACGGCGACATCGTCGTACGCAAGATCCGCTACGGCGCGGGCTCCACCACCGACCTCCACGAGCAGCTGCGCGACCGCGACATCGACACCCTGATCCTCTCCGGCATCAGCACCAGCGGAGTCGTCCTGTCCACCCTCATCGACGTCGCCGACCGCGACTACCGCGTCTACGTCCTGACCGACGGCGTCGCCGACCCCGACCCCGAAGTCAATCGGATCCTGGTCAACGACGTGTTCCCCTCTCGCGCCCACGTGATCGACACGACTCAGCTGCCCGAGCTGCTCAGGGCCGTCTGAAGCGGCAGCCCTCTGAGGACTGGCTGTTCCGTCCATGGAGGTTGGTGAAATGCGTGCGCGGCAGGCCCGAGTCAGGTCAGCGCCAGGCAGACCGCGAAGGGAACGGGGATGAGCACGGCGGTTGCCAGCCACGCTCCGAGTCGTCGTCGACGACGAAGCGGCAGGATCACATCGACGGCGAACACCAACGCCAGCATGAACACTCCGGTCACCGCCAGGAGGAACATGACGACACCGGCATGATCCAGGGTCGTGAAGTTGCAGTTGGCGAGACCGGGTCTGACGGCGTCCTGCGGCGTCCTGCAGTCCATCGGCAGGTACTCGGTCAGCAGCCACCAGGCGAGATAGAGCGGCACGATCGCGGGAACTCCCAGCGCGAGGTTCACCAAACCGGGCACAACGACGCCGCCGTTCGTCCGAACCTCGCGCCCCGCATGAACATCTTCCCCGTACTCAGTCATCGCTCCCCATCCGCAGCCCGTATCGGCGGGGTGTGAGACAACCAAGATCCACGCTCCGGTTCCGTCGCGCACAGCTCCGGCTCCGTCGTATCTGACGGGGGAGCAGGTCGCGTCGGTGGCACACGGGTTGCGGCGCGACTCTCTCGGTAGAGTGCGTTTCATGCCGGATGCCCCGCCCCGCCCGGAGCCGTTCGTACCGCAGACGGCTCCCGAGGTGCTCGACGACCTCCGTGCGCGGCTGCGCGCGACGCGCTGGCCGGACACGCCCGAGGACGCCGGGTGGTCGCTCGGGACCGATCTCGCCTACCTCCGCGAGCTCGTCGCCTACTGGGCGGACGAGTTCGACTGGCCTGCGCAGGAGGCGGCGCTCGCCCGTTTCCCCCGCTTCCGCGTCGAGCTCGGCGGGCTCGGCATCCACTTCGTGCACGTTCGCGCCGCCGCGCCGGCCGGGCCCGTCCTGCCACTGGTCCTCAGCCACGGCTGGCCGGACTCGTTCTGGCGCTATTCGAAAGTCATCCCACTCCTCACCGACCCCGGCGCGCACGGCGCCGACCCCGCCGACGCGTTCGACGTGGTCGTGCCCGACATGCCGGGCTACGGGTACTCCGACCGCCCCACCGGTCCGCCCCTCGACTCCATCGCGGTCGCGGGCCTGTGGGCTGAGCTCATGGACGTCCTCGGCCACCCGCGGTTCGGTGCGGCAGGTGGTGACATGGGCAGCCATGTGAGCCGCTACCTCGGGCTCGACCACCCCGACCGGGTCGTGGCAGTCCACCGTACCGACGCGGGCGTGCCCGTCTACACCGGCGATCCGGCGGACCTCACGCCCGAGGAGCGCGCCTGGATCGAGGGCGCCGGGGCCTGGGGCGCGACGGAGGGCGCCTACGCCGCCATGCACCGCACGAAGCCCCAGACCGCCGCCTTCGGTCTCACCGACTCGCCGGCCGGGCTCGCCGCGTGGATCGTCGAGAAGCTCCGGGCATGGAGCGACTGCGACGGAGACGTCGAGCGGCGCTTCACGAAGGACGAGATCCTCACGAACGTGACGCTCTACTGGCTCACGGGAACGATCGGCTCGTCGATGCGCATGTACCGCGCGAACGCCGCGATCGCGCCCGCGCAGCACGCCGGCCGGGTCGAGGTGCCGTCCGGTTTCTCGCTCTTTCCCGGCGACGTCGTCCGCCCGCCGCGGGCGTGGCTCGAACGCACGGCGAACGTCGTACGCGTGACCGAGCCCGCGCGCGGCGGGCACTTCGCGCCGTTCGAGGAGCCCGAGCTCTACGCGGAGGAGCTGCGCACGTTCTTCCGCCCCTACCGGGCGGCGGCGCCGGGCTGAGGGCACCGCCGTCCGATAGGGCGGGGTTCATCGCAGGCGAGCGGCCCGTGCTGGGGCGGAAGAACGTCGGTCTTGTCAGAGCCGGGGTGCTTCAACAGCCGTCCGACGCCGCTGGGGAGTTGCTTCGTCAGCGGTAGCGGGCGGGGCGGTCGACGAGTTCCACCTCGATGCGGCGGCCCTCGGTCTGGGCGCGGACGCCCGCTTCGATCGCGCTCGGCCCGGCGACCCCGCCGCGCCGGGTTGCGTCGACCCACGCCTGGACTTGGCGGTCCTAGGCTTCTTCGAACCGCTCGACGAAACCGGACGTGACCGTGCCGCCCCAGCGTCCGCCGGTGTTGACGAGCATGTCGTGCCGGTCACCGATCCGGGCGGTGCCGTCCTCGCGGACAGCCTCGGCCTGGATCTGGTAGCCGTAGCGCGCGTTGACGTAGATCTCGACATCGACCAGGGCGCCGCCCTGTTGAGGTCGAAGGTCGCGACCTTGGCCTAGCTGCCCGCATCCGACACCGGCCCTGAGGCCGGGGTGCGGGAGCCTGTGCCGCCTGGCCAGGTCAGGCCGGCTGCGGGGGGTTTCGGTACGCCGTGGGGCGTCAAAGGGCGAAGGCGGAGCGGAAACGCTCCAGTGCGAGTTCGCTGTCGTCGGAGGCCCATGCCTCCATGGCGACCGTGCCGTCGTAACCGAGCTCCACCAGAGCGCGGGCGACAGCGGGGTAGTTGATCTCTCCGGTGCCGGGTTCGCGGCGGCCAGGCACGTCGGCCACCTGGATCTCGCCGATCAGACCCGCGCCATGCGCCCGGCGGATCAGCTCGATGAGATTCCCCTCACCGATCTGGGCGTGATAAAGGTCCAGATTCATTCGCAGTCCGGGCCGGTCCACCGCCGCGACCAGGGCAAGCGTGTCGGCGGCCCGCGCGAACGGAACGCCCGGGTGGTCGACGGCGGTGTTGAGGTTCTCCAAGGTGAAGGTGACGCCCGCGTTCTCGCCCAGCTCGGCGAGGCGGGTGAGCGTACGGTGGGCGGCGATCCACATCTCCCCGGTGGCCTCGCCCGCCACCGGGACCACGGGCAGGCCCTGGCCATCCAGACCAGTGCCGTGCAGGTTGAGGCGGGGACAGCCCAGATGCTCGGCCGCCTTCACCGACTCCTCCGCGGTGCGCAGGAGTTCGGCCGCCCCGTCCTCGTCGGTCAGACGACCGCGGATGTAGCCGGTCATCGAGGAGAACTCGGCCGGGCTACGGGCCAGGGCGTCGAGATCGTGCCGGGTCCAGTCCCAGATCTCCACTTGGAAGCCGAGTTCGTGGATGCGCCGTGCTCTCTCCGCGATCGGGAGCTCCCGGAAGACCATCTCGGCACACACCGCCAACGTGTACATCGCGACTCCGTGACTAGAACGTTCTAAGCGAGCAGTAGAAGTACGCCAGTCGCCGAATGTCCTGTCAAGGGTCTGCACGGGTATCCGATGTAGAACGTTGCAGTCCCATTGACCAGTGCGTTCGTCCGTCGTCTACGATCGGCCCGGAACAGGACACCTCGATCAGGAAGGGCGACGGTGCCATCGACTCCCGAGGTTCCGGACGGAAAGCGGCCGACGCTCACCGATCTCGCGGCGCGGGCGGGTGTGTCCACCGCACTGGCTTCCATCGTCATGCGGGGCGCCAAGGGGGCGAGTGCGGCCAGCCGTGAGCGTGTGCAGCAGGCAGCCCGGGAGATCGGCTACCGGCCCGACACCAGGGCGCGGCTGCTGCGCAGCAACCGCTCGCATCTGCTCGGCGTGCAGTTCGACCTGCAACAGCCGTTCCACGCCGACATGGTGGAGGCCCTCTATGCCGCGGGGGAGTCCGCGGGATACCAGATCGCGCTGAGCGCCGTCGCCCCCAGCCGCGGCGAGCAGCACGCAGTGGAGACCCTGCTCACCGACCGCTGCGAGGCACTGATCCTGCTCAGCCCGCGTGTCGCCACGGCCCGGCTGGCGGAGCTCGCGGCACGCCTGCCGGTCGTGTCCGTGGCCAGACGGGTGCGCCCACGAGTCGCGGGCGTGGATGTCGTCCGTACGGCCGACGACGAAGGCGCCCGCCAGGCGGTCGACCACCTGGTCGCGCTGGGTCACCACGACATCGTCCATATCGACGGAGGCAGGGTGCCGGGCGCGGCCGAGCGGCGCCGCGGCTACCGAACGGCCATGAGCCGGCACGGCCTCGCCGACCGGGTCCGCCTCATTCCGGGGGGCCTGACCGAGGAGGACGGCGCCGCAGCCGCCCGTACGCTCCTCGCCGACGCCTCCCGGCCCACCGCCGTCCTCGCCTTCAACGACCACTGCGCCACCGGCGTCCTCGACGCCTTCCTGCGCGCCCGGGTAGGCGTGCCCGACGAGATCTCGGTCGTCGGTTTCGACGACAGCCATCTGGCGCGCCTGACCCATATCGACCTCACCACCGTGGGGCAGGAAGTCCCGCGCATGGCGCGCTCGGCGGTGGAGCGGGCCATCGCGCGGGTGGAGGGTACGGCGACGGACGGCGACGGTGAGATCGTCATCACGCCGCATCTCGTCACGCGCAGCACCACGGCCGCTCCCCGCCTCGACTGACCCGCGCGCCCCAGGTGCCGTATCGGGGTCTGGCCGAGCGCGTCTCGGAAGGTTCGGGCGAAGGCCGCCCGGGAGAGTCTGCTGATCTCGGCGAGCTCGAGGACCGACCACGCGTGCCCGGCGTCTTCGTGTATGGCTTGCGACGCCGCGTTCAACCGGGGGTCCGCCGACGCCCGGTACCAACGAGGTGCGGCGCTGCTCTGCCGGAAACTCGTACGGATGGCAAGAACCAGAAGGATGTCGAGGAGCCGGTCCAGCACAGTGGGCTGACCTGGCTCAGGGGAAGCCAGTTCGCGGGACAGCAGGCCGATCACGTCGCGCAGGGGATCGCCGGCGGCTGCCGAAAGTGGGACGCCGGGCCGTGTCCGAGCTCTACCGCGGCGGCTCCGAGACGGTGGCCCAGGTTCCGCGTAGACGGATCTGGTGCTGTGTCAGGCAACGTTCGCCCGGTTGCGCGGGGCGAGTTGAACCGATACGAACCCAACGGGTGTGGACGGCGTCTCGGTGCGACGTGAGCGCCCTGGGATAGCCTCGAGCATGCGATCTCGAACAGGCGGCATGTGGTGGGGGACCGCGATCGAAGCGCCGGACCCCGACGCTTTGGCCGGCTTCTACGCGGAACTGCTGGATTGGCCGATCGCTCACAAGGAGCCCGGAACAGTCGTCGTCGCTGCGCCGCAAGGGGCGATCTACCTCGTGTTTCAGCAGACCACCGGATACCAGCCCCCTGTGTGGCCACCGGTCGACGGCGACCAGCGCCCGATGATGCACCTCGACTTCCAGGTGGGCGACCTGGACGACGCGGTTTCTGAGGCAGTCGCCATGGGAGCCTCGCTGGCGTCGGTTCAGCCACAAGAGAATGTTCGAGTGCTCTTCGACCCCGCCGGGCATCCCTTCTGCCTGTGCCGCGATGATGCCTAGGGCCTGTCCGGCGGATCATGCCGCGGACGCGGGGCTTGGCACGCCCTCCCCCCAGAGGGGGTACCCCCAGCAGGCGCCGTACCTGCGGGGCTCCGCCGCCAGGGCATGTCACACCACCATGCCTCGCCCGGTCTATCTGGTGTCGAACAACAACCAGAGGGAATCATGCGTGAGATTGTGATTGTTGGTGGCGGCTACGCAGGTTTCTACACTGCGTGGGGTCTTGAGAAGACGCTGCGCAAAGGCGAGGCACGGGTCACGGTGGTCGACCCGCGTCCTTACATGACCTACCAGCCCTTCCTCCCAGAGGTGACGGCTGGATCGATCGAGGCACGTCACGCCGCCGTGTCGATGCGTCGGCACCTGCGCAGCACCCGACTGATCGCAGGGAGCGTGACCAAGATCAGCAACGCGGACCGGACCGTCACCGTCCGGCCCGCGAGCGGAGCCGACTACGAACTCCCATATGACACCCTCGTGGTCACCGCCGGTGCGGTGACCCGCACTTTCCCCATACCTGGCCTGGAACAGCATGCGATCGGCCTGAAGCACGTGGAGGAGGCGGTGGCCATTCGCGACCGCCTGATGACCGCGTTTGACCAAGCAGCGTCATTGCCGCCGGGTGCCGAACGGCGAAAGCTGCTCACCGTGACGTTCGTAGGCGGCGGATTCTCCGGTGTCGAGGGCTTCGGTGAACTGCTGTCGCTGGCGACCGCGATGCTCAAGTCCTATCCGGAACTGAGCTTCGACGACCTGTCCTTCCATCTGGTCGAGGCCCGGGGCCGCATCCTGCCCGAGGTGGGAGACAAGCCCGGCGCCTGGGTGGTGCGCTCCTTGGAACGCCGCGGCGCGCACGTTCACCTGAACACGCAGCTCGTCTCCACCGAAGACGGGCACGTCGTGCTCTCCAGCGGAGAGGAGTTCGATTCGGGGCTGATCGTCTGGACCGCGGGTAACGCCTCGAACCCGGTGGTGCACAACCACACGGATCTGCCGGTCGACGAGCGCGGCCTGCTCGTGGTCCGCGCCGATCTTCGTGTGGGTACCGACAGCGAGCCCGTGCCGGAGGTGTGGGCGGCCGGAGACGATGCGGCCGTCCCCGACCTGGCTTCGCCCGTACCAGGGGCGCACACGGTGCCGAACGCCCAGCACGCCGTACGGCAGGGCAAGCGCCTCGCCAAGAACATCGCAGCCAGTCTGCACGGGGGCAGAATCCGAAACTACCGCCACAGCAGTCTGGGAGTAGTGGCGACGTTGGGGCTGGGCCGGGGCATCTTCCAGTACAAGAGCATCGTCATCAAGGGACTTCCCGCCTGGCTGATGCACCGGGGCTATCACGTCCTGGCCGTGCCCACCTGGGAGCGCAAGGTCCGCGTTCTCACCGTCTGGCTCACCGCCGCCCTGTACGGCCGGGACCTCGTCTCCCTGGCCTCCGTTCAGCACCCACGGGACGCATTCGTCACGAGCGGCAGGCCGCAGCGCTCCGGCGAGAGCCGGGTGAGCGACCACACGGCGGGATGAGCGTGGCGAAAAGGCCCAACGGCTGACGGGCCGCACGGAGGCATGGGCCGGCGCATGCCCTCGGAGTGATGGATCCGACCCGCTGATGAGTGGGCGCCGCCAGCCGTCTCGTGGCCCGCTCGCGGGACCGCGGCCATGTCGCGACGCGTACCTCGACGCACGATCGCAGGAACGCACGATCGCAGGAACGCGTCGCGACGGCGTCGGCCGCGAGAGCACGTGTCACAGACGGACGAGCTTTCCGGTCTTTCGATGTGAAGGCCGCACCACCGAAACGGTGCGGTGGACGGTGTCCTTGCAGCTTCCCTGAAAGGGCTGCCTCCGCATCAGGCGAAGGGTTTGTCTATGAAGGTCGTTGTGGTCGGCGACACCGGCCTCCTGGGCCTCGCCCACACCGCCGCCGCTCGGTGAAGGGCGTTGCTGATGGCGGCTCTGTATGCCGACGGCCGCGTCCGGCAGGCCGGTCGCCGATGAGACCCCAGGAGCTACGGCCGTCCGCTTGAGCCGGCGACGTCGTGCCGGCACACACCCCACGACCCGGTTCACCGGGATCTGCCATGCATCCCCGGCATTCGACCTGTCCGGACCCGGTATCGCCGGGACCGGGTTTCCTGTTCCCCTCTGGAGTACACCATGGACGCGAGTCAGGAGGCCGCACGCGGCCTGAGCGACATCGAAGAGTTTCTCTACCAGGAGGCTCATCTGGAAGCCGCGCATCGGCGCGTAGCAGAATTCACCGAACGAGTGCTGGGGCTGACCCAGCAGCAGAAAACGGATATCGAGCAGTGGTATCTCGAAGAGCAGAGATACGTTGCCCGCATGGTGACCGAGCACATAGCTGACAGCATCAACGTGGTGGAAGAGCTACACCACAACAGCTTCGGGCGATGGCTCCGAGGGACGCTGATCGCGATGGTCCTGATCACCGTGGCGTTGATCTGTACGTGTGTCGTTGTGATCCTGGGATCGTCAGGCTGAACCACCGGCGTTGCTCGGCCCGCCTCTGTTCCCGGGCCAGGCCGCGAGCACGACCTCGGAAGTCGGCAGCAGTGGGTCCACGGCCCGGCTCGCGCAAGTACTGCGTCAGCTCACTCGGTCCCCCCGTGGTCAGGGGCGAGGAACGTGACCACTGCCGTGGCGAACGCTTCTGGATTCTCGACGTGCCCCAGGTGACCGGTCTTGTCCAGGACCACGAGCTGCGCCCCGGGGACCTCGTCGTGGATCATCTGTGCCCAGCGCGGCCCGCAGATGAAGTCCGCCTCTCCGACCAGAACCAGCGTGGGCGCGCTGACGCCGGCCAGCTCGCCCCGGACGTCGAACGGCGGGCCTTCGCCCCGTGCGGGTGCGGCATACATACGCAGCATCTGGCGTGCGGGGCCGAACTCGTCCTCGCGCCCCCAGTAGTCGTAGAAGTAGGTGGGAAGGAAGGAGCGCAGCACCGAGGTCGCGCCGTCGTCGTCGAGCCGGCCGAGTGGTGCGGTGAGACCGGCGACGTAGGTGGCCACCTCGGGGTGTTCGGCGACATGGCGCTGCGCGAATCGTTCCATGTTGGCCACCGCGACAGACCAGAAGTCATCGCCGGTCACCGGTGAGGTGTCGTACAAGATCAAGGATGCGACATGTTCCGGATGGTCAAGCGCGTACCGCTGAGCGACAAACCCTCCGTGTGAATGCCCGAGCAGAGCGACTTCGGGCAGGTCGAGGTGCTCGATCACCGCGTGAAGAAAGCGGGTGTACGTGGCCAGGTTGTATTCGCGCGCGTCCGGCAGCCGACCGGATGCGCCGGTGCCGACGGGCTCGACATAGACCATGGTCAGGTCCTGCTCGAGCAGGGGCATGCGCAGGTACTCCCAGCCGATACCGGGCCCTCCGGAGTGGGCGATGCACACCGGACCGGTACCGGCGACGTGATAACGCTGCTCGATGACAGACGATCCGTGCCGGACGGCGATGGTGTGAGTGCCCGGGGACAGCGGTGAGTCCTGCTCTTCGACAGGGGACTGGGGCGGCGTCGGTTCAGGGGAGACGTTCACACTTCCAGATGTTGCGCCAACAACAGAGCTTGATCAAGTCATTGTGAAATGTGTCATCACACTGTTACGGCGTGGATGGCAAGGCGATCACCCCGACGTAACCCTGTCCACTTCATCTGCTTCCACCCGAAGAGATTTGCCCTCTACTTTGCCCCATATGGAGATGAGATGGCGAGCTGTCGAGCACCTCTGTCAACGTCGTTGACACTGTCTTCAACACGGTGTCAACGTGGTCAGTAAGGCAGTAAAGCTTTGATAGGGTCATCACAGTGTTTCGGACGCCAGTGTCACATCCCCCGTGACTGGTGATCGGAACGCCACCTGCGACTAGAGCCCGCAGGTGAAGTCCCGGGTGCCACGGATCCCCCGATGAGTGGCACCCGGGACCGTAGCGGACGACTTGTCGCAGGGCAGGGCTCTTGGTGTATTGATCACGAGCGTTGTTGACACCGGCAGGGCTTGATCATGGCGAAGACCTCCAGTGCGGTGGAGGTGTCCAGGCCCGCATCGACCGTGCACCGCATCCTGGCCCGCCACGGCCTCGACCGGCTCGCGTTCCTGGACCGGCCCACCGGGCAGGCCATTCGCCGCTACGAACGTGACCGGCCCGGCGAGCTGATCCGCATAGACGTCAAGAAGCTCGGCCGCATCCCCGACGGCGGCCACAAGGTCCTGGGCCGCCAGGCCGGCCGCTCCCGTCGCGCCCGCCGCGCCGGCATGGGCTTCGACTACGTCCACTCCGCCGTCGACGACCACTCCCGCCTGGCCTACAGCGAGATCCACGCGGACGGGAAGGCCGCCACCTGCGCCGCCTTCCCGCGCCGGACCGCGGCCTTCTTCGCCGTATCGGGCATCGACCGCATCGAAAGGGTCCTGACCGACCTCGGCGCGACCGGCAAACTCACTTCAGCCGTGTGAACAACCCTGCGGGTCAATACACCTGGGGCACAGCGAAACCGAACACCTCGGCGTAGAACCGCAGTTCCCCCTCCAGGCACGCCATCAGCGTCGACTGCCGACGGAAGCCGTGTCCCTCACCCTTGAAGGTGCGGTACTCATACCGTCCCGAGTGCGAGGACAGCGCACTGACGAAGGCTTCTGCCTGAGGAGGCGGGCAGACCACGTCCTGCGTTCCCTGAAAGAGAAGCAGTGGTACGCCGATGCGGTCTGCGTGACGGATCGGGGACCGGGCACGGTAGAGGTCCGTTCGGTGCTTCGGGCCGATGAGTGTGTTCAGGTAGTGCGACTCGAAGTCGTGTGTCTCTCCTGCGGCGAGGGACAGAAGATCCACCACGGGATAGAAGAGGGTGGCACACGCGTAGAGATCGCACGCCGCGACCGAGAGTACGGCGGTGAACCCGCCGGCGCTGCCGCCACGGATCGCCACTCGTCCGGCGGCTGCCGTGCCCTCATCGATCAGGGCCTGGGCGACGACTACGCAGTCCTCGACATCCACCACGCCCCACTGCCCGCGCAGCCGTTCACGGTAGACGCGGCCGTATCCGGGGGTGCCCCCGTAATTGACCTCCGCCACTGCGATGCCCCGCGAGGTGAAGTACGCGATCTCCGGATTGAGAGCGAGGGGAGCTCGGAGACCTGGACCACCGTGCGCCCAGATCACCAGCGGAGGCACCTCGTTCGGCGGACCCGTGAATCCAGGATTGCGTGGGGGATGCACCTGAGCATGGACCACACGGCCATCAGAGCCTGCGAAGACCCGGGGTACGGATGCCGGCAGGTATTCGACGCCCACCGTGAACCTGGGCTCAGGACCCACGCTCCGGACCGTCAGCGAAGCCGCGTTCACCTCCACGACCTCATAGGGGGAGTGGCGTCCGGCGGCCACGCCGACGATCCGGTCCCCGGCGGCATCGAGGTGGGGCAGCCATTCGTTTGCGGGCCCCGGTACATCGAGGAGTTCCCCGCGATCGGGGTCCAGGACGGCGAGCCGCTGCCCTCCCACTCCGTGCAGGACGGCGAAGCGGCCGTCGGACAGCGGCCAGAACCACCGGAGTCCCAAGCGCTGAAGGCCGGCGAACTCTTCGTCCGCCCGGTAGAGCGACCGCCTGTCACCTGTGTCCGGGTCCACCGCGTACAGGTTCCACCACCCGGTGTCTTCACAGGCCGCGACCAGGGTGCCGTTCGCCGACCATTCCGCCTGGGCAACCGGATCGCCGGGCCCGCCCGTCAGTGTCCGAGCCTGCCGCATGAAGCCGTCGTCGGTCACCTCGGCGATGCGCAGTTCAGCCGCGTCCCAGGGCATGTGGGGGTGATCCCAGGCGAGCCATGCGGCACGCCGTCCGTCGGGAGAGAACCGCGCCTGGGAGACAAAGCGATGTGCTGCGGGCGACAGCTCTCTGACAGCCGAGCGGTCCGCGGCCGCCGACCCGTTCAGCGGTACCGCGACGTGGACTCGCCGGACGTCACCGGTACCCTCACCGGTGAACTCCTCCAGCACACAGCGGACTTCACCCCGTTGGAGATCCAGGACGGGCTCGGCCCAGCGAAGGCCTCCACCTACCGACGACACCGGGGTCAGCGGAAAGGGCGCGCTGCGCACACCCCGCTCGACACGGAAGGCGTACAGCCGCTGGTCCCCGCAGTGGACGAAGACAGCAAGCGTTCCCGTCCCGCTTCCCGCGGCGGCCCAGGGGCGGCCGCCGTACTCGATGACGCGGCTGCGTACATCCCAGGGCGGAGGCAGCAGCGCTTCCGTCACACCGTCCGCGCGTCGGCGTACGAGCGCCGTGCGGCCGTCCTCCTCGGGACGGGGTTCCACCCACCACACCTCGTCGCCGACCAAGCCGACGTACGACGGTGCCGCGATCTGACCGGCGGCCAGACCTGCCGTGGCTGTCCGACCGCTGATGGGCGAGTGCCACGATCCGAAGGGAGCCACCGTCCTCACAGGGCAGCCACCCGGCGAGAGACCGCGGTGCACCGGGCACTGATGTTCATGGGGCTCCAACTCGATCATGCCTGCCGGGTTGCAGCGCATTCATGGATACGGTTCCTGTCGGCGGCTTCCGCGCAGGCCGAGGCCTCCTCCTCGCAAACCGGCAATGGACGGTACGAAAGAGAGCCATCCGCAACGACTGGCAACGACTGCGCCACGCTTCGAGGCCACGTCGGCAAAGGTGTGGTCATCACCTTCGCGGACGCCGCGCATGCCACACTCGGGCAGCGGGAACCGCCTGTTGTCTGCGGCCCTGCGACGGTCAGGCCCTAGGAACGTTTGGCGCGGTAGAGGCCTCGGCCGGTTCGCTGGACACGGGACGTACCGACGAGACGGTCGAGTGTGCTGCGGACCCCGTTGATGCTTCCGCTGTCGGAGTCACGACCGAGAGCCGCGGCGACATCCCGGGCCCGTACGTCGACGTCGCCGACTTCGGCGAAGTACGCCATGATCTGCTCGGTGAGCTTGCCGTACTGCTTCTGCCTGTCCGAGTCGGAGTCGGTGGCAGCGGGACGTTCGACGTCCTTGCCGGTCTCCGACTTCCGAGCTCGCGGCGCGGACTTCGTTGTGACGTCCGCGGGCTCAAAGGAGGCGGTGTCTGTTTGCGGTGCGACTGGCGTCGCAGCTCGGCCTCGTTCCGGGACCGCGACTCCGGCCGTGTCCGTCGAGGCCGCGGCGGCCGGCGTGATCATCAAGACCTCAAGGGCGCTGAGGGCCCGCTGTACCGAGCCGAGATGCGCCACGACCGCGGCCAGTTCTCTTTCCAGCGCCTGCTTCTGGATCTGCAGGCGAGCGAGGTCCTCTTGAAGGCTCTCAGCGGTGATCTCGATGTTATGCGCCGTACGGGTTACAGAGACCATGTGATCCTCTCATCCTCAACCCTTTGTGCCGCGCCCCGGCTCACCTGCGGTGTCGCTCGGTATGGACGCGGGAATGGGTACCCCTACGACATCATATGCAGTGGCTCATCCGGGATGTAGATGCATCGGACGGGCACTACGGATTCGACAAGAGACTGACCTCACCGATGACGGGGCACGAAACAGGGCAGGTCACATGCCGCTGAAAGGCTGCCCCAGAGGTGGTAGGGACGGCGGAGCCACCGGGGAAGCTGAGGATGGTCCGGCACGTACTGAACAGGATCGGACCAATTATTGCCACTGTTCGTGGCAAACGCAATGGATATGAAAACACTTGCTGTCGGCAATTTGAGCTCTTCTGCCTGCCGGTCCGCCCGTTCACGGCCAGCAGGGCGTGGAACGTTTTGTCCCATTTCGGCGCGCGCCATCCCGGCACGCGTCGTCTGTGGCCCCGTCGACATCCTTCCGGCCGGGCGATCAGCCGTGGTCCACACTGTCCGCAGCTTCGGCGGAGGCGGATGGCGCGCGGCCCAGCAGACGCAGCGACTCGGAGACGGCCTCGATGCATGCGTCGACCGTGTCGATTTCCTCTTGGAGCATGCGGAGACGGGCCTCCAGCAGCGCGGCCTCGGTTGCCAGGGACACACTGGCGGCGGCTGGGTCGGAGTGCTTGTCAGGGTCTCGTCGTGGCATCAGGCGTCTTTCTGCGGCTCAAGCCGGGAGTCGTACGAAACCGGAGTCGGTGAGGACGGGCACAAGAACACCGCGCGGCGGGGCCGCTCCACGCATCGGTGGTCTCTGGTTCCGGAGGCCATACGTGCTCCCTTTCTCGCTGCGAGGGCCTGTGCGAACGACGCGCAAGCCGCCACCCGGATTGACCGAACAGCCGTGGGAGGTGTGACAGCCGCGCGCCGTGGGGACCACGCACCGGCAGCTGTACCGGCGCGCCGTGGACACCGGCGCACCGGTACAGCTACGGAGAAGGACTACTCGAAGCCACAGCCCGGGTTGGCGGCGTCGCGGGAGAAGGGCGCGCCGTGCGGTAGGACGTAGAGAACCTCAAGGACGACGTCCGTGGTGCCGAGGTTCCGGCCGATGTGCACGTGGTCGCTACCGGAAGGCTCCTTCAGGGAACTCCCCCTGGCGTACACGCCGTCGGACGCGCATGTGGAATCGAAGTGACTGAGGGTCCCCTGCTCGACGTACGCGTACAGAGTGCCGTCGTGGAAGTGCCAACCGGTCGCCTGGCCCGGCGGAATGGTGACTTCCCGCAGAATGTAGTCGTTCCCGCCGATCGTGGACTGGGCGATGACCTTGCCAGTCACGCCGGGACCCCCTGGGGTGGCGTATGCGACCCCAGGAAGGGACAGACCGGCGATAAGAGCGCCAACGGCTCCTATGCGGGAAAGATTGCGCATGTTCTCTCCATCTCATGGTGAGTACGGTGAATGTCGGGTTCTATGCAGATCACTGCCCGGTCGATGACGTCACGGTTGCTATCCGGAGCTGACCGACCGGCCCGCGCCTCACCCTAGGCCACGACCGAGCACATGGTTGAAGTGTTCACCAGGCCATCACAGCAACGTGTGAGATAGTGTTTTCTCCGCCGGTGAACAACGGGCGCAACCCGAGTTGGTCCCATCCATGAGGGCTGGGGCCATTGTTGGCCGGACATAGTCAGCCGGGCAGATGCCCGACACGCCCGCACGAGCAGTATCAAGCGTGGACGGGCGCTCTCTTGCCCGGCGTTTCCTTTTTCTTCCTCCCCGAAGGTGCGGTGCCACCCATCTCAGTCCTGGCACGGACGCCGCCCGGGGGGAACTTCTTCCATCGTGAGGGAAAGGTGTTTCCCATGGCCGAGCTGTTCTACGACGACGACGCCGATCTGTCCATCATCCAGGGCCGCAAGGTCGCGGTCATCGGCTACGGCAGCCAGGGCCACGCCCACGCGCTGTCGCTGCGCGATTCGGGTGTCGACGTCCGCGTGGGTCTGCACGAGGGCTCCAAGTCCAAGGCGAAGGCCGAGGAGCAGGGCCTGCGTGTGGTGACGCCGTCGGAGGCCGCCGCCGAGGCCGACGTCATCATGATCCTGGTGCCGGACCCGATCCAGGCGCAGGTCTACGAGGAGTCCATCAAGGACAACCTGAAGGACGGCGACGCGCTGTTCTTCGGCCACGGTCTGAACATCCGTTTCGGCTTCATCAAGCCCCCGGCCGGTGTCGACGTCGCCATGGTCGCCCCCAAGGGCCCGGGTCACCTGGTGCGCCGCCAGTACGAGGAGGGTCGCGGTGTTCCCTGCATCGCGGCCGTGGAGCAGGACTCGACGGGCGGCGCGTTCCCGCTGGCCCTGTCGTACGCCAAGGGCATCGGCGGTACCCGTGCGGGCGTCATCAAGACGACCTTCACGGAGGAGACCGAGACCGACCTGTTCGGTGAGCAGGCCGTGCTGTGCGGTGGCACCGCGGCGCTGGTGAAGGCGGGCTTCGAGACGCTGACCGAGGCCGGCTACCAGCCGGAGATCGCGTACTTCGAGTGCCTGCACGAGCTGAAGCTGATCGTGGACCTCATGTACGAGGGCGGTCTGGAGAAGATGCGCTGGTCGGTCTCCGAGACCGCCGAGTGGGGCGACTACGTCACCGGCCCGCGGATCATCACCGACGCCACCAAGGCCGAGATGAAGAAGGTCCTCGCGGAGATCCAGGACGGCACCTTCGCCCGGAACTGGATGGAGGAGTACCACTCGGGTCTGAAGAAGTACAACGAGTACAAGACGCAGGACGAGAACAGCCTCCTGGAGACCACCGGCAAGGAGCTCCGCAAGCTCATGTCGTGGGTCAACGACGAGGCGTAAGCCTCATGGCCGACAGCCCTCTTGAAACAGTTCCCGCTGCGGGCGGACCTGACTTCGCGCAACTGCTGCTGAGCAGTCATCTGACCCTCACCGGCCGTCCTTTGTGCTTACCGCATTGGGCGTCGCTGCAAGAAGCGGCGTATTGGCTCTACGCCGAGGCGCCCTTTGGGCTCCTGGCCCATGGCACGGGCCCCGACCCTAAGTTCTTTTACGCCAACCGAACGGCTCAGCGGTGCTTCGGCTACCCGTGGGAGGAGTTCGTCGGCATGCCGTCCCGTTTGTCGGCGTCCTCTCGCCGTCAGGAAGACCGGGACACCTTCGTACGGTCCGTGAGTGAACACGGCTGCGCCGATGGCTACGACGGGCTGCGCAGGACCAGGAGCGGCGAAGAGTTCTGGATAAGAGACGTGACGATGTGGGACCTCGCTGATCCTGCGGGAGACGGACAAGGGCAGGCCGCGGTCTTCCGCGACTGGTCCCCGCCCGTGCGGCCAAGGTGATGGACGCGCGGTGAGCGCCCGCCCGCCGCCCGTGCGGCAGGCGGGCGCTCACCGCGCGTGGCAGCCCGCCTGCCGCGGGAGGAGCGCACTGCCACGGTCATGGCCACGTGTGCGTCACACCGTTCGAACCGCCACTGCATGCCCGTAGACCCGGGCCAGGCCACGGAACTCCGCGGGCTTCGGCGGGGCCCGGACGGGCTTCGGCTTCGCGGTGGGTGTGGATGATGCAGCGTGGGCCGAGGCGGCCAAGGTCGGCGGCCGTGTCCAGAGCATCGACGACCAGGTCGGCACGGTGGTGATCGGCCATGGAGTAGCCGATGATCTCGCGGGTCGCGAGATCCAGCCAGGTCGCCAGGTACTGCCAGCCCTCGGCGGCGAGCCTGCGGTTTCTTCAGTTCCTCGCGCTCGGCCGTACTGAGCGCGTCACCGGCCGGTGCGGACGTCCCCGCCGGGAGAGTGAGGCTCCATCGGCCCTCTCCACCCAGCCTCGCAGACTCTCCCGAGCTGACGCCGAGTTCTCGGGCGACCTCGGTCACCGTCCGGCCCGAGGAGGCTATGAGCGCGACCGCGTCGCGCTTGAACTCCTCCGGATACCGCTTCTGGTAGTTGCTTCCATCTCAAGAACTGGCGGGCCCTGGCCTGCCACCTCGGCCGCCGTAAGCACATGAGCGACACGGTGCAGGCCATCGCCGGCCTGCTGTCACATCAGCAGAGCACGGACCTGACGTCGGCTCAGCAGACGTGAAACCGGAGCCCAAGCGAACTCCTCGACGCGTCACTCGCCAACCATGCACGAGCTCGTTGGCCGAAGCAACAGTCGTGGATCCGAGCCCAGTTCATATCCCGAATTGAACCGCCCGCTGTCGGGACAGCTCGTGAGCGAAATTTCAGTGCCCTTTCGCGGTGCGCGCCATGATCCGAATGTCGGTGTCGCCAGCCGTTTCCCGGGCGTGTGTCACACCGGTAGCAGGTGCCCTGTCTTAGAAGGGGAAGCAGGAAGAGCCTGCCGACCCAGGGAGGGTAGTGATGGCCAAGCCCGTTCTTGAGCCCGTGGCGCAGGAGCTCGCGGAGGCGACGGCCAGCCCGCCGTTCCTGTACGAGCTCGGCCCGGAGGGTGCCCGGAAGGTCCTGGACGACCTGCAGGCCGTGCCGGTGGCGAAGTTGGACGTGGAGGAGAAGTGGATCACGGCGTGCCCGCCGCGGTGGTGATGTGCGGGTACGCATCGTCAAGCCCGTCGGTGGCCAGGGCATGCTGTCGGCCGTCCGCTGCGGGCATGGTGGCTGGGTCCTCGACAACGTCGGCATGGCCTGGTTCTGGGACTGCTACACCACCGATCCCGCCCAGCGGGCGGAGATCACCGCCTCGCCGCTGCGGGCGAGCCTGGAGGAGCTGCGGGGCCTGCCGCCCGCGCTCGTCATCGTCGACGAGAACGACGTGCTGCGGGACGAGGGCGAGGCCTACGCCCGCAAGCTGACCCAGGCCACAACAGCCGTGATCACGCAGGCCATTCACACCCTGCACACCGCAGGCACGGCAATTGACGGTCTCCCGCAGCTCAACCGCTACATCTGAACACTGTTCACCAACCCCCACAGTCACGATGAGCACTGTGGGCGAGCCGATCCACACGGTCGCCTTGGCATTTTGCCAAACCGTGCACGGGAGACCGGTCGATTCATCGAGCCGAGCCAATCCGAGACCGCAGCACGTTTCAGGTGCGTCCCGGAACTCCTGACCGCTCGCCGACTCCGGTTTGCCTCTCGGTGACGTACGGCAGCGTCCTGCCGCAACCGCAGCCATGTCCATGGGTCCGGACACGGCCGAAACCTCTGCCTCGAAAGAGCCTCTCATGAACCACCGTTCGTTTTACCGACATGCCCGGACTCCTCTCTCCCTCATGGCCACCGCTACGGTCGCCACCGCACTCTTCGCTGCATCGGTCGTCCCGGCGAGCTCCGAAGAAGCCACTTCCTCGCAGCACCGCAAGCCGACCGTCGTACTCGTCCACGGCGCGTTCGCCGACTCCACCAGCTGGAACGGCGTCGTCAAGAAGCTGAAGCTGGACGGCTATCCGGTGATCGCCGCGGCCAACCCGCTGCGCGGGCTGAGCAGGGACGCCGCTTACCTCAGGGAATTCCTGGCCTGAGTAACACGATCTACCGGAGCAGAGGCGACCTACCGAACCACCCGTTGCGCAATTCATGGCTCTGCGTGGATACCGATCAGTATCCATCGCGGGAAGACGGGAGGGGATGAATCGATGAGTGAAAAAATCTTCGAGAGCGACGACGATCTGGGGTGTACTCGCAAAGATCGAAAATACCGGAAAGATGTCCAGGCACGGTGGGTGGACATTCATCCCGAGCCGGTGACGTTCCGAACGCTCGTGGCTCTTGTCGAAGAGGAGACGCATCTGTCGGTCCCGACAGATCTCCGATACGAAAGTGGCGAGCCGTACTCGGTTTTCATGGTATTTAATGCGGACACCGATATGACCGTTGAGTGGGAATTCGGACGCGAGCTTCTGCTGGCTGGCGAGCAGCGGCTCAGCGGTGTCGGTGACGTCCAAGTGTGGCCTTCCGAAATCTTTGATTGTGGACTTGTGTACATCTCGTTTCGCTCGGGTCAAGAAAGATTTGTTGTAGCCGCCTCGGCGGAAGCAATTGGCGTATTTCTTGAACGTACCTTTGAGGTCGTACCCTTGGAGCGCGAGGCAAGTTTCTTGGGTATCGAAAGCGTCGTCACCCAGTTGCTGAACGAAGCATGACGAGGTGCATTTTCAGGTAAATTGCGCCGATGAGGCACACAAGGCAATGAGCAGACCGATGCGGCAAGGATGGCTCGGGAGCAGTTGCGGCGTCAGCCATGAGTCGTCTCAAAAGCGGGCATACCGGTGTGTGCTCGAGACCACTTCGCCGTCGCTCCAGTCTGTCTGAGACCCGGTCCGCCTCCTTGTGAAGCGGAAGGACTGGGCGGCCGCAGCCAACCCGCCGGGCGAGCGAGCGCGATCACGCGTCGCCGACACAGGGTTTCGAGGGCGGAGACCTGGGGCTCGCAGGGAAACTCGTCGCAGGTCCGAACTGCCATCGGCGACCGGGGGATCTGCCATTCACGCGTGATCCGGGCCGGACTACAGCTTCCGGGCGTCGGAACGTTCATCCCGATCGGATGGACCTGACCGCCAGCCGACAGCGTCCCGAATCGGCCGAAGGTTGCACCGGCGGCCCAGGCCTGGTGCTGGTCGCCGGGGCCCTTCTGACCAGCGGGTTGCCTGGACCCGCTGGTAGCGGGTCCTGAGGGGGCAGGGTCTGACCGCCTCGGCATGTCCCCAGCACAGCGACCGATCGCGGGTCCTCACCTGCCGCACCGAGTCACGCCACGAGCGGCAGTCGAGGTCTTTCCCGGACGTCGGCGGGCATCCACCCCGTCCGTGCTTCCGTCCTCCCCTTCGGGGCCACGATCGGGGGACCGGTAACATGTGGTCCCTAGTGACCGTTGCCTGAGGAAAGCTTCACATGCCGAGCTCGATGTCTGCTGTGCCGATGGCCGAGCGTCCGGCCATGCCTGAGCGTTCTGTCGTCACGCTGGTCAGCGGTGACGGGAGCGGCGCTGGTGGGTGCGGCTGGAGGGCGGTGGGGGCTGTCTCTTCGTCGCCTGCTTCGGTCGCGCCTACGGTCTGGGCGTGGGGCGTGCGTGCTGGGGCGGGGCTGTCGGAGATGCCACAGAAGCTGGCGCGTGTAGACGTCCGATGATCGGCCGGGATGGGGAGTTGCGAGCCTTGCGGGGGCTGCTGGCGGATGCGGCGGCCGGGCATGGTGGGGCGTTGCATGTCCACGGTTCTGCTGGTGTCGGCAAGTCGGCTTTGCTGCGTGCGGTCGCTGCCGAGGCCGCCGAGGGCGGTTTCAGGGTGCTGAGCACGTCCGGGGTGGAGACCGAGCAGTGGCTGCCGTTCGCGGCGCTGCAGTTGCTGGTGCAACCGGCCGTCCGTGGTGTCGAGAACCTGCCGGCCCCGCACCGGGAGGCGCTGAGTGACGCGTTCGGCGCCACGGAGAGCGAGCCGGGTATATACCGGGTTGCGCTGGCTGTTCTCGAACTGTTGGCCGACTCGGCCGCCCAGCAACCGCTTCTGCTGCTTGTCGATGATCTGCAGTGGATCGACTCGTCCAGCCGGGACGTGCTCAGGTTCGTCGCCCGCCGTACCCGTGACCTCTCCATACTGGTCATAGGTGCCTCCCGGGTCCGCTCTCCTGACTCCTCCAGCCCGAGTGTGCACCCGGACCTCGCTCTGGAACCGCTCGGGTGGAATGCGGCCGGGGAGCTGCTCGATGCCGGGGCGCCCGGCCTGCCGGCGCCGGTACGGGCCATGATCCTGGAGCGTGCCGCGGGTAATCCGCTGGCCCTGGTCGAGCTGCCCAAAGCGGTGCAGGGCATGTCCGCGCAGATGGACGATCTGCCCTTGACCCAGCGGCTGGAGGACGCGTTCGCAGCGCGTACGGACTCGGCGAGCCGGGAGTGCCGCACGTTCCTGCTGGCCCTGGCCGCTGAGCCGAACGCGCCGCTGAACCGGCTGCTGGAGGTGTCGAGTCTTCTTTCCGGCTCGGAGGTCCGTGTGGAAACACTGCAGGAGGCGGTCGACGCGGGCCTGGTCTCCCTGGTCGGCTATACCCCCGAGTTCCGCCATCCGCTGATGCGCTCGGCGATCTACACCCGCGCCGCGCTCGCCGACCGGCTGGCTACTCACCGTGCCCTCGCGGCGGTGATGGACGGCACGCCTGAGCGCCAGCTCATTCACCTGGCCGCCTCGGCGCTCGGCCCGGACGAGGAACTGGCCGCCCGGCTGGAGCGTTTCGCCGACGCGTCGCAGGCCGCAGGCAAGGTGGCGGTGGCCGTCCCGGCTCTGCGCCAGGCGGCCGAGCTCGTCCATGACCCACGCCGCCGGACCGGGATCCTGATCCGTGCGGTCGAGCTGGCCAGCGAGATCAACGACCGTATCCACACCCAGATGCTGCTGGACCGCGCCGACCCGGGCGTGCTCGGCCGGGTGGAGCGGGCGCGTCTGATGGTGGTGTCCGACAAGGCCGCATTCGAACCGGACGAGCCGCACCGGCGGATTCAGGACATGGTCACCACGGCGGGTGGAGCATTCGACGCCGGGAGCGCGGATGTCGCCGAGGACCTGCTGTGGCGTGCCGCCTCACGATGCTTTTTCCAGGACGGCGACACGCATGTACGCGCTCAGGCCGCAGCCGAACTGGATCGGTGGAACCCCGATCCGGACGCCCCTCACGCTCTGATGGTGCGGGCGTACACCGAACCGTACCGACACGGGGCCGACGTCATCGCACGCTTCGAAGCCCTCACCCCAGACCGCCAGGACGGCAGGGGCCTGCATTTCCTCGGCAGCGGCGCGATGTCCATCGGCGACCTCAACCGTGCCACCGGATACTTGGCACTGGCGGCCACGGCGTGGCGATCACAGGGGCGGCTCGGTCTGCTCGCCCGATCCCTGGCCGCCAGCTGGCCGCGGCCGTACCTCGGGCAGCTCGACCAGGCACGCGAGGAGTCCGCCGAAGGCCTCGCCCTGGCCGAGGAGACCGGGGAATGGATCATGTGGCTGGGCCTGAAAGCGACGGCCGGCCTGGTGGCGGCGCTGCGCGGCGAGACCGACGCCGCGGCACGAGCGGTCCGCGAACTGCGCGCCCACAGCCTGTTCTCCGGCATGCCGTTCGCCACTGTGACAGCGCAGCAGACCGACGGCCTGCTCGCTCTCTTCGACGGCCGCCCCGTGGAGGCCTACGACCTTCTCGCGCGCGCATTCGATCCGGCTGACCCGCACTACCACTCGGTGCGCCGCTGGCTGCTCGCACCGGACCTGGCGGACGCCGCGGTGGCCGCGGGCACCACCGAACAGGCCCGTGAACTGCTGGCCGAACTACCGGAGCTGGCCGGCCGGCTGCCCTCGGAAATGATGGTGGTCGCGCACGCATACACCGACGCGGTACTGGCACCGGACGACACAGCGCAGGAACGCTACACCGCGGCGATCGCCGCACTGCCGACCAGCTGGACACTGGCGCGTGCCCAGCTGCACCTGCACCACGGCCGCTGGCTACGCAGGCAACGCCGCAACGTGGACGCGCGGCACCCACTGCGACTCGCCCGCGACGAGTTCGACCGGATCGGCGCGCAGCCCTGGGCCGAAATGGCCCGCGAACAACTGCGTGCCGCCGGCGAGTCAAGCGGCCGGCGGCACCCCAACACGAGCGAGCAGCTGTCGGCCCAGGAAATGCAGATAGCCGAGCTCGCGTCACAGGGGCTGAGCAACCGGGAGATCGGCCAGCGCCTGTTCATCTCCCACCGCACCGTCGGAGCCCACCTGTACCGGATCTACCCACGCCTGGGCATCACCAGCCGGGGCAAGCTCGCCACCGTGCTCGCAGCCCTCCACGAAGAACACCCCGAAACCGACCTGCCTGACAGCACAGAATGAACTGCCACCGTCCCACTCCGACACGAATCCTCCCGTGCGGCTCGTACCAGCGCGCTTCGTGAATCGCGGTCGATCTTGCGCCGGCGGGACAGGCCGAGGGCGAAGGAGATCAGGGCCAGTCCCCGCTGCCTGCATCGTGGGTTTGCTGGTTTCCCCGTGACGTGGCCGACGTGGGCGGCGGCCAGAGTCTCGTGTCCCGAATTTGCCATCGGGTGTGCCATTGAGGTGATCACGGCTGTTCCGGTGGCGGACCAGAGACTTCGGCGACTGCGCTCAGTCGGGTCGTGTCCCACTGTATGGTGCAGCCGCGATCACGACGGAGAGTAGGTCATGCGCACAATCAAGCGGCCCGACATTCGAGCTCGCCTGATGCGCCATCAGATAGGGGCGATGGTCACGAAAACCGGCGCGCAGGCCTGGCTTTGGTGAAAGGCGCGGCACCATGGGCGATAGCGCTGCAGGTGCTATCGCCTGATGCGCCGGCTCCTCCGCCCGGTCCCGGCCACAAGCAGAGTGTCGGCCGCCGCTATGGCCGCGTGCACGCTCCGGGTTCCCATCATGACGCACAGCGTGTAACTGACGTCCTCGAGCTCGCGTGCGCATTCCAACTCCTCGTTTTCGGCGAGCGAGATCTGCAGGGACGCGTACCGGGTCAACAGCCCTCTGACGACCTTCGGATCTGGAACGAGTAGCACAGCGAGGCTCTCTCCTTCGATGAGTGCCTCGTCCTCGGCGGAAGTCGCGCCCGCTGACTCGTTGCTTGACACTGTCTTGCACCTCCGTGGTTGTCGACCTGCATAGGCGAATGATCGTCTACCGCCGGGTGGTGGGTTGGTATGCCAACATCTCACCCTCGGCGGCGACAGCGTCCGTGTATTCGAGGCTCATACCGCTGCCTCGAAGTGAAGACCGAATGCGCACAGCTTCTGTGACGGATTTCGCTGCCCAGACTCGTAGTAGAGACAGTGCCATCCTTGTGGGGTGACCGTGCCACCCGTCACGAGCGCCACATCGTTAGGGCGCCATATGGCGCTATTCCACTCAGTGTCACAACAGCCGTGCAAGCACTGTCGTGTGTAGTGCACGTGAGTGGTCCGTCGTCACCAGGACACGATCTGAGTCGCTGACGGCTGCGTCCTGCGAAGTGCTGCACGGGCTCCCGCCTGATCCGGGCGCTCGCCCCGGCGTTGGGGTGAGGGCTCGGAAACAAGAACGGCCACCGGCTGATCTTCGAGATGTCGAGCCACGAAGGAGATCAGCACGATGAGCGCACCAGACAGTCTGTCCCTGCACGCCCTCGCGGAGGACAACCCAGGCTCGGCGAGCCCCGATCTGCTGCGCGCGATGGTCAAGACGTTTGCCGACGCACTCATGCCCGCGGAGGCCGACGCACTTCGCAACGCCGAGTACGGAGAGGTCAGCGAGAACAGAGTCAACCACCGTAACGGTTACGGCCCGCGCGAGTGGGACACCAGGGTCGGCACCGTGGAACTCGTCATCCACAGGCCCTAGCTGTCGAAGTGTCAGGTCTCGGCGATGGTCCCGCACTTGGACGAGCAGGTGGCCGTGTTCCCCAACCGGCCCCTGGACCAGGGGCCTTACGCGTTCGTCTGGGTGGATGCGCTGACCCGGCAGATGCGGCATGACTCCAGTTGGCAGGCGCAGGCCCGAGTCGGCTTGGACATCTACGGATTCCAGATCGACTGGAACGACCACGTGGTGCACCGCCCCCGCGGAAAGACATCGATCCACCGGTCAACGTGGCGAACCAAGATCGGAGAGGAGGCGATCCATGTGGAGTTCTCCAAATCGGACTGCACACGGTGTCCTGCCCTGCCTCAATGCACTTGCGCCACGCGGGAACAGCGTCAACTCATGCTGCACCAACGGGGAGATCCACAAGGCCCTGCACCGCGTCCACTCAGCTCGGGAGACAACTGAGGGGAAAGAACAGCACGCGATGCGCACCGGTGTCGAAGCACCATCTCCCAAGCAGCACGGGCCTTCGTCCTGTGCAGATGCCGCTACCGCGGCATAGACAAGCCCCGCCTGCAACATACGCTCACCGCGGCCGCGATCAGCATCGCCTGTACTGACGCTTGGTTCACAGGCACCCCTCACGCCAGCAGTTGATCTTCTCGGCCGCACCCCAGGCCGCCGCGGCCTGAGTCGAATTCGCCAACAGGGCCAGATCTGGTCGAACAACCCGCAGGAGCGGCTCAACAAGCACATCCGGCGTCGCACCGACGTGGCCGGCATCGTCCCCGACCGCACCGCCCTGCTCCGCCTGGTCGGCGCCGTCCTGGCCGAGCAGAACAGGACCGGACTGCTGGCCACTGTGAGCATTCCGAGCGGAAGAATCGGAACATTCCAGACAAGTCGCATGGCGCGGTAGGCAGTGCGCAAGGTGTCCGAGGAGATCGCATGGGTGATCGCCATCGCCTTGAGGGTAGGCGCACCCCTTTTAATATCAAACGATACCGTATCGAACGAATCGATGGCTGATAATGTGCCACCATGAAAGCTGGTCTCCCTATTTTCCTCACGGAATCATCACCTCGCGTGGGGCCGAGTGCCCCCGGGAGCGCCTCGCCCTTCGCTCTCAGCTTGCTGCTGCGCCAGGCGCACTGGAGCGCGGCCGGGGTGATGGAGGAGGCGCTTCGGCCGCTCGGCATCGAGTTGCGGCATTTCGCCGTGCTGATCGTGCTGGTCGACCGCGGGCCCACGGTGCAGCGGGACCTGGCGGCGGCGACGGGGTCCGACAAGGCGGGAATCATGCGGGTCGTGGACGACCTGGAACGCAAGGGGCTGGCCGTACGTAAGAGCGTTCCGGGGGACCGGCGGGTGCGGGCGGTGGAGATCACGCCTCAGGGGCTCGAGCTCTTCGACGCGGCTCATGTGGCGGCGGAGCCGCTGGCCGAGCGTCTGGTCGCCGAACTGGGGCCCGGCGAGTCCGAGCGGCTGACGGATCTGCTGACCCGGATTGCCCATCCCGCAGGCGGCCAGGCGTAAGCGCGCCGGCCGCCTGCCGCGTGGGCGCACTTCGTGCCGTCGCGGCAGGCGGCCAACGGTGAGCCGGAACTCCTCCAGCTGCTCGGCGATGTCCTGGACATCGCCGACGGTTACCCAGGTCACGTGGGCGATGGACATGGCCGGCGGCGAGCGCGGTCTGCCGATCGCCCTCCTGGTCAACGACGGTCAGGAACTCGTCACATACCCGACATAGCGGTCAACCGGGCCACCGACAGCTACCGCGGCGCCGACAAGACCGACGCCCGGGACGCCCGCGTGAACGCCGACCGGGCCCGCGTGCGCCGCGGACTGCAATTGATCCGCCCGGCGACGACGCGGAGCCCCCGGAGATCCGCGGCTTCCGAGTCGTCAAAAGACGCTGGGTCATGGAACGCGGCATCGGATGGATCACGATGCACCGCCGCCCGGCCCGCGACCACGAGACCCTCTATGCCAGCCCCGAAGCCGCGATCCACATCACCTCGATCAAAACCCTTGCCAAGCGCATAAGGACGAGACCACCCCCACCTGGCGAGGAGCCTATTGGGAAATAAAGGGCATTGCGCCTACATCAAACGTTCCCTTAGGGCAGCCTGACCGTAGGTGAAGGTGCCGGGTCGGGCAGGATGGGCGACATGAAGTGGGACTTTGACGGTCACGACAACCCTTCGCTCCCTGGCGGGAGCGCCGCTCGACAACCCGTTGTCCACATTCCTCACGAGCGGGTCCAGTTCGCCCGGATGCGTACCTCGCAGGACCGGGTCGCCGACGCGATCACCTCGTTCGCGGGGACGATGCTGTTTGTCTACCTCCACACTGTCTGGTTCACGGTGTGGATCGCACTGAACGAGGGCCTGCTCGGGAAGGGAGGGATCTTCGACCCGTATCCCTTCGGGCTGCTCACCATGATCGTCAGCCTGGAGGCGATCTTCCTGTCCACATTCGTCATGGTCAGCCAGAACCGCCAGGCGGCGCGGGAGAACGTGCGGGCCGATCTGGACTTCGAGACAAACCTGCGCTCCGAAGTATGGTCGATCCACATAGGGAAGGCGCTGGGACTCGACTCGCAACAGATCGAGCAGCATGTCCAGGAGGTCATCGCGCAGAGCAAAGCGGGTATCGACGGTACGCCGCGCGCGACACCGGTCGACCCCCGGAATCTCTGATCTCCTCGCCCGGCAGAGCGTGGGCAACTCCCTCGTAGAGCCAGACAGCTGTGGCTCCACCGTACCCACTGCCTATCCGTCAGGTCGCAGACGCAACGAATCCGGGTGGGAACGCCTGGAAGGCCGAGCAGGGGCATGGATGGTCACCCCATAGAGTCCAGGTCCCTGTCATGTCACAGATCCATTGGCTCCTGTCTGTTGTTACGAACCGGAGGCGGCAGCATGCGAATCGAGGGTGGGTGCCTGCCGCGCCAATGCTTGGTCCAGCTGTAACTGCTATGACTGGCACGACGCCGAGGGATGAAGCTCGGCGTCTGGGAGCGGGAGTCCAACTCGGCTCCACCCAACTCGGGAGAGTCCGGAGCCCCCATCAGACCCGGAGTGCTTCAGGGCGTGGCAACCGGCCAGGTGTGTGCGCCCCGGGCAGATATCCGCGTACTCACCAGCCTTGATCCACTACACCGCGAGCGCGGACACCATCCTGTTGTGACAGCGTTCGACGCCGGGATTGCCACGGTGTGATGCGTTCTCGATGCTGCGGGCTCTCGACAGGAGGCAGGGTGGTCTCGGGACTCTCCGTGCGAGGCGGGAGCCTCGCGGCGTGTCACAGATGCGGGTCCTGATTTGTCTTCCCTGCGAAGTAAGTTATGTGAGCCCGGAACTGACGAACACAGTCACCGTGAACGAGAGGTCGGTATACCGGCCCAGGGGGCGGCGGCCGACGAGAGTCGTCCGTTCCGGGCAAGCCCATGGAGGTGTAGCAAAGTGCACGAGATGGACTCAGCGGACGGGTTCGGACCCAAGATGCTGGCGGACGTCAAGCCGCCGTTCATTCCCGAGGGTGCTTCGGGAATGACCGTACTCGTCGAGTGGGCTCCCGGTGACCCGGGGACGCCTCCGCACCGCCACTCGGGGCCGTGTTTCGGCTACGTGATCGAGGGCGAGCTCCGGTGGGAGCTCGAGGGTGAGCCGGAGCGCGTGCTCAAGGCCGGTGACACATTCTGGGAGCCGGGCGGTGACGTGATCCACTACCAGAACGGCAATGCCCTGTCGGACGCGCCGGCCAAGTACATCGTGTTCATGATGTGCGCGCCAGGCCAGCCGATGCTCACGCTGGTCGACGAGGAAGAACTGAAGGATCGGGCCCACCTGCGCGCCCCGCGGCCCTCCGCAGGCTGACCCGCGTGCTCGATACGGAGAGACGGAGCCCGGGGCCCTGATCTGGGATGCTGTTGGTTAATTCGGGCCTGGTTGCTTCGCCCCGTCGTTATGCGGCGGGGCGGAGTGCTGTCAGGGGGCTGGTGCGGGTGCGGGCTCTTGGTGTGCCGGTGAGCCAGGCATTGATGCGGATGAGGTTGACGGCGGCGCCGGTGAGCTGGTGCTGGAGACTGGTCTTCGCCAGGCCGCGGTAGCGGGTTCTGCGCAGGCCGCAGGCGTTCACTGCTTGGGAGATGGTGCCTTCAACGCCGGCACGGATCTTATAGCGGTCCTTCCACCCGTCGGTCGCCTGGAGCTTTCGCGCCTGCTGGAGTGCTTCATATTCGTCGCGGGGTCGGAGGTTGATCTCCCGCCGCCGAGGCTTGGCGGAGTTGACGCATTCCCGCAGCTGGGGACAGGTGCCGCAGTCGGCCGGAGAGAACCGGACCCGGATGGTCGGCAGTCCCTCCTCGGAGTTGCGCTGGGCCCATTGCGTACTGACAACGCCGTTCGGGCAGGTCACGTGCTGGTTGTCCCAGTCGATGGTGAACGCGTCCTGGCCGAAGGCGGCATCGCCGCGGGCGTGCGGCACGGTCACCGCTTTCAGCGGTCCGTGCAGGTCGACCCGATGGTCACGGCCGGCCGTCACCAAGGCGCCACCGTTGGCATAGCCGGTATCCACCCAGTGCTCGCCCGGCAGCAGATCCCGCCGGGCGAGTTCTGCGTGGACCGGGGCGGCCATCCGGTCGTCAGAGACACTGCCCAGGGTGGTCACCACGCCCGTGACCAGATGCGGGGTGTCGTCCTCACACGTCTCGGTGAGGTGGACCTTGTAACCGTCCCAGTTGATGTCGCGCTTTCCGCCGGTGCGAACTTCCAGGTCATAGGGGGTCACCAGGCGCATCAGGCCCGGTGGCCGGTCTTTTGGGTCCCGGCGGGCCACCTCCCCGTCAACCAGGTGGAAGTACTGCACCCACACCTGCCGCAGCACCTCGACTTCCGGCAGTTCCCGCAGGCCCGGTGGCGCGTCCTGGGCCCAGACGTTCCGCAGCAGGTGCATGCCGTCGTCGCCGACCCGCCGATACGTCTGGTCCCGGCGAGACCGGTCCTTGGGGAAACGGGAGTCCTCGGCCCGGGTGGCGTAGTGCTTGAACCATTCCGGCCGGGCGCACGCGCTCAGCCGGCCCGGCTCGGCCAGAGCTACGGCATTCAGCGCGGAGCGCAGGGTTTCCGCGACCAGTTCCAGCTGGTTCAGCTCGCGCACCGCGGACAGCACGTGGGTGGAGTCGGTCCGTGCCCGGCCCCGGGCGGTGATCAGTCCCTGTCGCCGGGCGGCCGCCAGGACCGTGTCCAGGATCTCCCGGCCGCCGTCGGCTCCGACGAGCCGGTCCCGGAACTCCGAGAGCACCGAGTAGTCGAATCCGGCATCGGCCAACTCCAGCCCGAGCGCGTACTTCCAGTCGATACGAGCCCTCACCGCCTCCGCGGCCTGCCGGTCGGTCAGCGCCTCCACGAACTGCAACACCAGCACCATCGCCAGTCGCCCCGGTGACCAAGCCGGTTTCCCCGCGCAGGAAACAGGCCGGCGAACTGCTCGTCGCTGAACAACGACCCCAGTTCGTCCCGCACCCGGATCGCCAGGCTCCCTTTTGGGAACGCGGCCCGCGCCACCCGCACCGTCTCCGCCGGGATCTCCCCAGACCCCTTCGGCTGCATCGACATCCGCACCCACCCCATACGACAACGTCGGCCTTCAAGACCACAACCGGGTCTTGAAGGCCGACGTCACGCACAGGCCCGAATTAACCAACAGCATCCCAGATCAGGGTCCCGGGCTCCGACGTGTGGCTGGCGAGCTGGAGACCAGCTCCGCCGGCCACACGGCTGGACGGCTTCGCGCGGCTCGCCGGGCCGGAGCCGACGCGCTTGCTGCCTAGATCGCTTACACCACTTGGCGGGACGCCATCCGGGCTGGAATTGCGCTGTGTGAGCGATCACGAAATTCATCAGGTGGGGCGGGTTCTGTGAGGTCCCACGAGAACGTTGACGTCTTGCGCTCGGGACATCCGCGCGTGGTCGGCCGAGCAGCGGTTCCGGGCGGTGCGGGAGGTGCTGACCGGTTCGCCGATCACGGATGTCGCGGTTCGGTACGGGGTTTCCCGTCAGGCGGTGCACGGCGGGCGTCGCAGGTATGAGGCGGGGTGGCGGGCACGATGACGTGTCCCGGCGCCCGCACAGCAGTCCGCATCGGCCAACAGCCGAAGTCGAAGTCCTGGTCTGTGAGTTGCGCAGGGCTCACCCGCGCTGGGACGCCCGGAGGATCTCCTACGGGATCGAGGTCCGGGGCGTGACGCCGGTGCCGTCCAAAGCCGCCGGCCACCCGCTACTCACCCGTAACAGCTTGATCGTTTTGCAGGAACAGCGGCACGCCCGCAAGTACGAGCGATGACAACGTGCGGCGCCGATGCACCTGTGGCAACTGGACCTGGTCGGCGGGATCTATCTCGCTGACGGGCGCGAGAGCAGGATGCTGACCGGCATCGACGACCACTCCCGTTTCCTGGTCGTAGCAGCGGTACTCGCCGTCCCCTCCGTACGCGCGGTCTGTGAGGCGTTCACCGCGGCCATGCGTACCCACGGGAGCCCCTCCGCAGTGCTGACCGACCACGGCAAGCAGTTCACCGGCCGCTGCACCAAGCCGATTCACGCCGAAGTGCTCTTCGAACGCGTCTGCCGTGAGAACGGCATCACCGGCCGGCGGATCAAGCCGTGCTCGCCCACCACGACCGGCAAGATCTAACGCTTCCCTCGCACCCTGCGCCGCGAACGCCAGGACGGCTGCGGGCCGTTCGCTGATCTATCGGCCGCCCAGGGCGCCATCGACCCTGGGTTCATGCCCATAATGACGAGTGCGCCCACCAGGCCCTGGACATGGCCACCCCCTCCAGCCTGTTGCGACCCAAGCCGCCTCGGGCCGTGGCCTCCGGCTCCTCGCTTACGTCGCCCCGCAGTCCCGCAGGTGGGCCCGATCAGTCCGGCCGAGCAGGTCCCGATCACCCGCGCCCCATATCCAGCTCATGGGCAACCGTCCCCGCCTACTCGGTGCCGGCGACGAGGACCTTGTCGTCCAGACGGCCACGACCGCCCACGTTCTGGTTTCCGTCGACCCCGGGCAGCAAGAGATCCGGCTCATCGACGTGGACAATCTCGGTCTCGTATCGGCAGTCGAATCCGCGCCGGTGCATACCCCGGTGTACGGGGCACCGGAGATCGTGGCGGGCGCAGCGGGGCCGCCACGCTGGCTGACGCGCACGTACTCGGCGTGCTGATCTTTCGAGACCCTCATAGCGATCCACCGGTTTCGAGCTGACGACGAACGGGTGGGGCGGCACAACTGGCCGCCCCACCCGTGGAGTGCGTCGGTCAGCTGACCGTTCGCGCCGCTTCCTCGATGACGCGGGTGACGGCGCCCGGGTGGGACACGGTCACCGCGTGGGAGGACTTGACCTCCGTAGTGTGGGTGTTGGCGCGCTTGGCCATGTAACTCTGAAGCTTCCAGGGGATTATCTGGTCATTGGTGGCCACCAGGTCCCAGGACGGGATGGTCCTCCAGGCGGGCTCGGAAGCACCTTCATTGAGAGCGGTGCCGGTCGCGGGACGCTGGGTGACCGCCATGGTGTCAGCGATGCTCGCGGGGACATCCGCGGCGAACTGGTGGTGGAACTTGGACTGGTCGATGTACAGGTCGACGTCCTGGGAGCCGTCAGGCTTGGTGATCGGGACCGGGCGCAGAGCCTCGCCGATCGTGCTGCCGAACTTGCTTGCCAGTTCATTGGCGCTCTCGCCCTTGTCAGGGAGGAAAGCGGAGGCGTACACCAGTGCCTTGACGTTGGCGGAGCCGTAGGCGGCGTTGCTGATCACCGCTCCGCCGTAGGAGTGCCCGACAAGAACCACCGGCCCGTCGATGCCGGCCAGGACCTCCTTGACGTAGGCGGCGTCGCCGCTCAGCGAGCGCAGCGGATTCGCCACGGCCACTACCGAGTAGCCGTCCTCCTTCAGCCTCTTGATGACGCCGTTCCAGCTGGAGGCGTCGGCGAACGCGCCGTGGACGAGTACCACGGTGGGCTTGTGCTCCTGCGAGGAAGTGGTCTTCGCGGCGCTCGCCGGACCGACCGACGTAGCGAACAGGGCGGCGGCGACCGTTGCCGTGGCCATGAGGGTCAGAGGGATGCGAATACGTCGGTAACGCGAATGGCGGTGCATGAGAAAGAAGCCCTTTCGAGGGAGAGGTTTCAGCTATGTCCGGACAGATGGACATGGCCGCGGTCGCGGCAGGATGCTGCCGTAAGTCATGGGGACAGACCGTGGGCGGCAAGCGGGAAGATGTCCGGGGCTTGCGAGGAACCGGCTACGGCCGAGCATCGGCTCGACTCGGCAAATCGATCGGATTCCCATGCGCGCCTTCGCAGGGTGCCGAAGCCACCGTGCTGCAGCAGCCAACACTCGGAGAGGATGATTGCCACATCCGTGGAAAGGCCACGGTGGTGCGCCGCGATGACATCGTATTGCTGAGTGAGCAGACAGCCGCTGCCCTAGGTCAGGCCTGGGACCTGTCGTCACATACTCGTCTGCTGGGCGACGCCTGGCACGTACTCTCGCCGCACGGGGCGAAAGTCCGAGTGCGTCCAGTGTGAGGACTTCCGCCTGGCGTGCAGATGGGATCACCAGGGGCTGCCCGGGAAGCCGGTACGAGATGGCCGGGTTTCTTGTCGGCGGGCACGGGTACCGAACTGCCGCGTCTGGCGCGGTGTAGCCGGACCGAATGAGGTCGCCGTCCGGGTACATCCTTGAAACCGCACCTGGCGACTGGACGACTGAGTGTCTGCAGCAAGCGAGCAAGCACAAGGGCGGCGAGGAGCCCGTTGGTAAAGGTGGGACGGCGATGGCTGAGTGCATGCGGTGACTGGGCCGCGACATGCCCAATTCGACCAGAGAAGGCGTGTCTACGGCCTGCCCTGGCCGACCAATGGTGATCCTGGGCGGCGAGGCGGCCGAGGCGGCGAAGCCATGGTTGAGTGGGACCGGTTGACACCGGTGGTCCGTCTCCCGCTGCAGGTCGGGGCGGCGTGGAGACGGACTGTACGTGTCCGGCCGGGACAGGCGCCGGTCAGCCGAACTGGCCGGGCTGGTAGTCCCCGGCGGGCTGCTGGTTGATGACGTTGATGCGGTTGTAGGCGTTGATGACGGCGATGAGGGAGATCAGCGCGACCAGCTGCTCCTCGTCGAAGTGCTTGGCGGCGTTCGCCCAGACCGCGTCCGTGACACCACCGGCTGCGTCGGCGATGCGGGTGCCCTGTTCGGTCAGTTCCAGTGCGGCGCGCTCGGCCTCGGTGAAGACCGTGGCCTCACGCCAGGCCGCGACCAGGTTGAGGCGCTGCGGGGACTCGCCCGCCACGGTGGCGTCCTTGGTGTGCATGTCGGTGCAGAAGCCACAGCCGTTGATCTGGCTCGCGCGAATCTTCACCAGCTCCTGTACAACGGCTGGCAGCGTTGAGTCCGAAACCGCCTTGCCGGCCGAGTTGATGTGCCTCATCACCTTCCCGGCGAGGGGGTTGCCGAAGTAGTTGAGACGCGATTCCACGATGATCTCCTATCCATGTCGGGGTACGCACTACTGACCGGGATAGCGGACTAAGTGTGACAGGAAGCCGGGCGTGGTGTGCGTCTCATCGGCCGCTCGTTGCCTTCGCCCCGAGGGCGGCGGCCTGCGTTGCGGACCGGCAGAGCCAATTCGGAGCCACCGCCCCTGCCCCATCAGGGGAAGCGCCCCCAACAGTCAAGTACTGGTCGGTCGCGGGTGTGCGGGTATCGGCGGGTGTGGGCTTCGTTGACGGTCCGCTGGCCGTGCGTGGTGAAGGCTGATGTGTCGGCGGCGGCTTTACGCCGTGCGACGAGGGCTCGGGTCGAAGCCATTGGCGTTGCTGTTCGACCCGTGGCGCGGGTTCATGGACCCGTGCTCCAACGACCCATCCGCCGCCGAACTGTTCACCGACTTGTTCACCCTCACGGTGTCACAGACAGGGTGGCCTCCCGGTCGTTGTTGGGGAACCGATCCGATTCGGTGCCGTGGGGAGAAAGGCGGATCATGAAGGTTACTTGTCGCCGGAGATCAGTCTTGTTGGGACATTTTGGCTTCAACAGGACCGGCTTGGCGAGTCGTCGTGGCCATAAGAGGCGTCGAACCATGGCGGGCGACAAGGAGACGCGTCCGCTGTCATCGATCGAGCCGCCCGGGGACCCGACGTCGACGGTCTTGCGCACCCTGCCTCGTCCCGTTGCCGTGGTGGTGGGCGCCGGTGGCGTGCTCGGAGCGGCGCATGTTGGTGTCGGGTACGCGCTGGAGCAGCGCGGATTCGTCCCGGACATGATCATCGGAACCTCGGTGGGCGCCCTCATCGGGGCGATCGGGGCCGCCCACCCCGACGGGGCCGCGCCGTGGCTGGACCACGTGTGGACCCAGTTGCGTCGCCGTGAGGTGTTTTCGCTCGGCCACCTGTCCTCACGGGGCAGCCTCTTCACCGATCGCGGCTTGCGTCGGCTGATCGCCCGGGCTGGGCTGCCGTCGCGGATCGAGCAGTTGGCGGTCCCGTTCACCGCGGTGGCCATGGACCTGGGCACCGGTGCTCCGGCGCTGCTCGACCACGGTGACCTCGAGTCCGCGCTGCTGGCCAGCGCAGCCATTCCCGGGATCCTGCCCCCGGTGGAGCGTGAGGGCCGGACGCTCGTCGACGGCGGGGTGATCGCCTATGTCCCGGTACTGGCGGCCCTCCAGGCCGGAGCGGCCAGCGTGGTGGTGCTGTCGACCGGGCCGGAGAGTTCGCCATTGCGCCCGACCATCCCGCGCCGACGTGCCAGTGCGATCGCCGCCAGGGCCGGGCTGCTGTTGATGCACCATCAGATCGAGCGTGATCTGCACGAGGTGTCCCAGCACATTCCGACCGTCGTGCTGCCGACCGGCATCGAGAACTGGCCGGCCCCGTGGGACTTCGGCGATTCCCAGCGGCTGATCACCACCGCGTCCCTCGCGGCGGGGCGCTTTCTCGACGGGCTGCGCATCAGTGGGCCGGGCCTGTATCGGGTCGACGATCCACCGGCGACACCGGCGACACCGGCGGGCTCGGACAAGGCACGGACTACTTCCGTATCGGGGGTCGGCCGGTGAGCAGCATCGCGTTCCTCAACATCGCCATGCACGGGCACGTCAATCCGACGCTGCCGGTCATAGCCGAGCTTGTTCGGCGTGGCCACTCCGTCACGTATTACACCTCGCCCGCGTTCGCGGAGGAGATCGAGGCCACCGGTGCGACCGTGTGCCTCTACCCCGGGGGTGACCAACCGCTCCCCGATCCGCCGATGCCGCTCACGATGCTGGACGGACTCGCGGGCACCGCCGTGGGTCTGCTGCCTGCCGTGCTTTCCGATCTGCGTCGCCTCCGGCCCGACCTGATCGTCCACGGCGCCGCCTGCCCCTGGGGCGCAGTCGCCGCCCGCGAACTCGAGGTACCGGCAGCGGCGTTGTTCACCACGTTTGCGTTCAACAGGCATGTGCCCAGCCTCAGCCGCGTCTCGCGGGAACTGCTGGCCACGGCGGCGACCCGGCCCCGCAATGTCCAGAGCTACGTGCGGTCGCGGTGGGAGCTGTACCGCCGCTACAGCACCCGCGGGTTGCCCCTGGTCGACCTGACCAACGTACGCCAGCCGCTCAACCTGGTCTTCACCTCGCGCGCGTTCCAAGTCGCCGTCGACACCTTCGACCAGTCGTACCAGTTCGTCGGCCCAAGCCTTGGCGCCCGTCCACACGACCCGTCGTTCCCGACCGATCGACTGCAAGCCCCGGTGCTGTACGCCTCGCTGGGCACGGTGTTCAACGCCCACCCGCGGCTACTGCGCAGCTTCGTCACCGCGCTCGCCCCGCTGGGCGGTACCGTGATCGTCGCCACCGGGCAGACCGATCCCGCCGCCCTGGGGCCGTTGCCGGCCAACGTGCTCGCCCGCCGCTTCGTGCCGCAACCGGAGGTGCTGGCCCGCGCCGCGCTGTTCGTCACCCATGGCGGGATGAACAGCGTCAACGAGGCCATGCATGCCGGGGTGCCGATGCTGGTGGTCCCGCAGGGCGCAGATCAACCGCTGGTGGCCCGGCGGGTTGTCGAGCTCGGCGTCGGCCTGTCGATCCGTACAGAGGACGCCGCCCCGGGACCCGTGAACGTACTGGCCCGACGCCTGCTCGAAGAACCAGGCTTCCGGGACGCGGCTGCCACCTTGCAGGTCGCCCAGCGCGAGGCCGGCGGCTATATGCGCGCCGCCGACGAACTCGAGCGCTACCTGCTCCGGGTCGGCCGGGTCGGCCGACCGACACCGTCGGATTCCCCACAGGAGCGCTGACTGATGTCGTCCGCTGTTGTCGTCCTGGTGCTGCTCGCCGGGCTGTCTGAATCCGCCGGACGGATCCTGCCCATGGTAGCCACCCGGTACAGCGCGTCTCGGCCCATTGTGGCCGTCGGGCTACTGCTGACCGGTGCCATGGTCGAGGCCGCTGTGATCGCGCTGTGGCCACGGACCGCATCGGCCGTTGCCGAGCTGGCGCTGTCCGCTCCATCGTCACCCGCCGAGCTGACCTGGACACCCGGCATGGTGGCCCCGCTGGTTCTCGCCGCTGTCCTCGCATTCCCGATGCTCGGGCCCCTGCTGCACCTGCTGCTCATCGTGGGGGTCGGAGCCGGCCTCGTCACCCCACTGTCCGAGATGACGGATCTGGGCTGGTGGGCTGCCGCGGGCTGCGTGGCCGTAGCAGGAGTCGGGCTTGCCGGTGCCGTCGAAGTTGTTCGGAACCTGCTCGTGAAGGTCAGTGCCAGCGGGGCGCGGGAGCTGCTGACGTGACCTGGTTCCCGCTCATTGTCCTGGTGCTCGGTCCGGTCCTGCTCGCCGAAGCTCTGGTGGCCCGTTACGAGGTGCTGGCCTACAGCGCCGGCTGGCGGGCCCCTACCACCGAGCTTCCGGAGGGTGTGCCCTACGCCCGGGGTGCCGACCCTGACAGTCCTCCGGATGCCTACCTGGTCTACCTGGACGGCATTGGGAAACGCCGTGTCCGCGACACCCGGGACGGCGGCCAGCTGGTCAAGGCCGTGATCGCCGGGGCGCCGGAGCTGCGGGTACTGGGTCAGGTGCAGCCCTACTCGCCGCTGGCCGACCCGCTTGCTGATCGGCCGGTGTGGGCGCGGCTGCGTCGCCGCATCGGGCTGCTGTTGTTCCTGCACAATGTCATGCAGATCTTCGTCGCCGCCGACCACCGGTACCGCCCCTTGTACAACCGGGCCGTCGGCTCCCAGATCGCCACTCAGCTCCGGCTGGCCGGCTACGAGGCCGACAGCGGTATCCCCGTGGTGCTGCTCAGCTACAGCGGCGGCGCCCAGGTCGCCACCGGCGCGGTCGAGGAACTGCACACCCAGCTACGCTCCCCGCTCCTGCTGATCACGCTCGGTGGCTTCCACAACGGCGCCAACGATCTCACCCATGCCGAACACGTGCATCGGCTCACCAGCGCGAGCGACCGAATTGAGCGGCTCGGGACCTGGATCTTCCCTCAGCGCTGGCGGCTGTTGCGCGGTAGCGGATGGAACCGGGCCCGCCGCGCCGGGAAGATCACCGTGCATCGGCTCGACCCGGCCACCCACCTCGGGACGCGCAGCTACATCAGCCCGACGCCTCAGCCGCCCGACGGCCGTAGCTACCTCGAGCGCACCACCGACACTGTGATCGCGCTCATCCGCGCCTACCACAGCGCGACCGTGGCGACAGACGACCCGTAGCCATGAGGCCCGACCAGAGCGCCCAGCCCAGGGTTCGGAACGCTTGGTGCGAAGCCGACCTTGCCGGGCGTCTCCGCCGCGGCGTCGTCGGCGCAGGATCCCCGGTTTCGCTGACCGGGGATCCACTGCTCTACAGGCCACGGCGCCAGGGAGCGAATCCGACTCGTTCCCTGCCGCCATCCCCAACTCTTGTGGAACGAGCGGGCCTTGGGATGCCCGGTCAATGAGCAGGACGAGGAGCGTCCCCTGTGGTGCTACCTGATCGGTGAGTAACCGCGCACGGCCCAAAGTCGCTCTTCCGCCAAGCCACGTGTCGTGCTGATCGATGACGGGTGCGACGACGCGTTGGGGTATCACGAGGTGCTCCCTGTCCTGGGCCCGCTCGCTGCGGGCGGGCCCAGGACGGAAAGCGGCTGGTCAGATGTTGGTTTCCGCCTGGATGGCGGCAGTACGGTCGACGTCGAGTTCAGCGACGAGGCCGCGTAGGACGGGGCCGTACTCGGGATGAGCGAGGGCGAACGCCATTTGCGCGACCAGGTAGTCGGCCGGGTTACCGGTGTCGTACCAGCGGCCCTGGATGACCTGCCCGTACACCGCGCGGGTGGAGGCGTATGCGTTGATGGCGTGGGTCAGGTAGACCTCGCCGGTCTTGTGCTCGTACCAGCGGCGCGTCTGCTCGCGCAGTTCGTCGATGATGCCGGGGGTGACAACGTAGCCGCCGATGGCCGCGTATGACGACGGGGCGGCAGTGGGCTCGGGCTTTTCGACCAGGCCGGTGATGCGTAGTTGGCCGTCTCCGAGGTCTTCTTTGACTATGGGCACGCCATAGCGCTGGGAGTGGGTGGGGTCCATCGGCATGAGGGCCAGCACCGGGCAGCCGGTCTGCTCATACGCGCGGATCAGTTGCTGGGCGCGGGGGACCTCGGCCACGAAGACGTCGTCGGGCCACAGAACCAGCACCGGCTCGTCGCCGAAGGCACGGGCAGCGTTCAGCACCGGGGTGCCATTGCCGTACGGGCCGTACTGGTCGAGATAGGTGATGTGGCCCTGGCGGGCCAGCTCGGTGACCTCCTCAACCGCGTCCGCGTAGGCTGTCTTGCCGTCTGCGCGAAGTTGTTCGACGAGGGCCGGGTTGGGGCGAAAGTGGTCCTGGATGAGGCTCTTGCCGCCGGAGACGACGATGGTGATGTCGGTGATACCGGAATCGACCAGCTCGCGCACCGTGTGCTCGATGACCGGCTTGTCGCCGACCGGGAGCATCTCCTTCGGTGTCGCCTTCGTCAGGGGCAACAGGCGGGAGCCGAGTCCGGCGGCGGGGATCACGGCCCTTCGAATCGTCGGGGACATCATGTCTCTCTCGGTTGAGCGGCACACCGTACCGAGCGGCACGGCACACGCCGACGCTATCAATGCCCGCCGCAGCCCCCGCGATCGCCCGTTTCACCGACCGCCGCGGGAATCACCGGCACAGGAATGTATCGGGGTATTTAGGCACCGCGAAGTCCCCGTTGGTGTCGATCGCCGCGGCGCCATGGGCCCGCGGTCGCGCAGCCCTGGGACGAAGTCTTTCATCGGGCTCAGTATGTGAAGGTTCCTCCGCTAATAGGTCACTTCATGCCACATGCTAATCCCGTCAGGCACGACCCCATACACGCTAGAGGCGACTGCACCATCAGTAAAACGACTTAATGGTCGCGCGGAGAGGCACGGTGGGGACCTCGGGGGCCGGCGCGCGGGCGGCGACGACGGGCGCCTGGAGGCGGAAGTCGACAGTCGTGCGGATGTCGTCGGCCGACAGCCCGGTCAGGGGGTCGGTGCCGCTGATGCCGCCCGCGGTGACGAGCACCTGGTCGGCGTGTCCTGCCCAGTCGAAGACTTCGGCGAGGGTCTGCTTGTCTCCGCCGTCACCGGCAACGTCCAGCACGGCGTGGTCGGTATCCTCAGCCAGGCTCGCGCTGTACACCCGGGAGAGGGCGGCCTTCAGCCGGTCGGGGTCGCTATGCGGTGGCAGCCGAGCGGATGGTTCGGGTGGTACACCGGCGGCTCGGGCAGCAGGGTCGCGAATTGGTCCCAGAGCGGTTCGGCCAGCCACGATGGCAGCGCGGGCACAGGTCTCCTCAGTGATCGCGGAGCGTCGCAACTCCATGAGTTGTTTGGTGCCCACAGGAACGGTCCAGGTCAGAAGGGTCAGCGATGCCCGGCGGAAGCCGAAGCCACGCTGAGGTGACTTATCCGGGCTTTGACACCGACTCTCCAGTTACGCATCCGCTGGAACGGGCGGCTACGTTCGTGCACTTGGCGAGCCTTTCCCGGAGTTCTGTTGCGTTGGAGCCCGACTTGCTGGACCCCCAGCTCGATGAGCGCCTGGTTGCTTGCCGCGGTGTCGGGGGCCACGGTCAGCGACCACGGCTCCCGTCACCCGGCCGATCAGCGCCGTCACCCACTCGACCGAAGGCACCAACTGCGGGGCATCGGCCAGGTTCCCGCCAGCCGTAACGCGGTCTGCTCCAGCAGGCGCGTGGTGCCCGCCACCGAGTCGGCGAGCTCACTGACCAGGTATGTCAGCCGTCTCGGAACCGGGTCCGCCCGACGGCGCCGACTGCCTTGATCCGGCGCACCAGCCGACCGTGCTTCGGCTCAGCAAGTCGCCCCAGCAGGAGGCCCGACTGCTTCAGGGGCAAGTAGCCACTGCTGGATTCCTCAAACGGTGTACACATATCGGTGCCGTAGTCGGCGGGTTGGCGGTGCACGTCTGCCCGGATCCGTTCCTCCTCGGTGATCCGCCGTTTGCGTACCTGCCCGTCCAGGTCATCCAGTCCCCGCAGGCCTGAGCGGTTGAAGCGGTGCCAGCCAGCAGCCGACCGATTTCTGGCAGTAGCCCAACTCCGCAGCGACGTATACCCAGCGAAAGAGGAATTCAGCACTAGGGTTGAACGCAGGCCAGTTTCATGTTGTGGCGAGTGTGCTGCCGAGTGTAGGTACTCCGCTTCACAGCACGGATTTGATCCCGGCCAGTGTCGACAGCCAGCACATTCTCCAGGCCGGTGAGATCGCCTGACTGCGCTGCGGCGACGAACGCGTCCAGAAGTCGCTGGTGCTCCGCCGGGCTTACTGGTCTGCGTCGTCCAGTGAAAAGACGTTTGCCGGCTCGGCTGACGATCTGGCGGGTGTTGACCTGACTGAGCTGGAGATTGTCGGCGATCAGACTGTAGGGGTACTCGAACGCCACGCGGAGCAAGTAAGCAGCCCGTTCCGTGGGGTCCAACTTCTCGAGGAGCAGGCGGAGGGCCAGTTCCACTGCCTCTGCTCGCTCAACTCGGGTGACCGGGTCCGGTCCGGTGTCGATCGCCTCAGCCAGCCAGGGGCTGGCGCCAGCCTCACGACGTGAACGGGCGGACTGGGCCACATTGAGGGCCAGACGGGCTGTGGTCCGCGCAAGAAAGGCCGGTGGATCCAGCACCCGTGCACGGTCTGTGTTCTGCCAGCGCAGCCATGTGTCCTGCACGACGTCCTCGGCCTCGGTCGCGCTCCCCAGTATGCGGTGCGCAATACGAAAGAGCCTTGGGCGGAATGCAACGAAAGCGGACGCCGCATCCTCCAGCGTATTGGCGGCAGGCATCTTCGTGGAATGCATAAGGTCTCCTTGATCCACGTCTCTTTGCTGTAGTTCTCGTCCAGAAAACTCACCCAGGCAGCAATAGTCGAAGAAGCGGAATGCGCAGTGCTGGTAAAGCTACGTATACCGCCCTCGGGAGCGAGATCCCTGCGTATCTGCCGCTGCGTAGTGACCTGAGTGGACGGGAACCAGCATCTATTGGCGCCCCGAGCCCAAACATCGGTCATCCGACTGCGCCTTGCGCATGGGGCATGGCCAGAGGTAGGAGAAAGCCTTGAGCAGTGCCCTTCGAGCACCTTCCGGACGGATCGGGCGTGACACGGCCGCGTGGGTTCGCCGCCTTGTTCGGGATGGCGGCGAGTTGATGACGTAATCCGGCTCGGCTCCTGACGAGCGCGTCATGCACTCGGAGGTCGTGCGGCGGCGGTCAGGCACCGTTCGCCGTGAACGTCATAGTCACTTGACTGATGCCTAGACCTCGACCGGCCCCAGGTTCCGAGCAGCCCGAGCTACAACAGCAGATGGCTGCTTGCCGCACCGGCCATTGTGCGTTCAGGGCTCTGTGCGGACCCGACGAGTACTGATCAGCAAGCGCGCTGTGGCGTCCGCGCGCGACCACCGGAGTCGCCGTCACACGCGAACGTCGGCTGGCACTACCTCGTTCGGGCTTCCTTCCTCCTTCAGGACCAGGCTGGGCGTCGCCGCGGGCTTGCCGGGAATGGGCAGAGGTTCGCCATTGGGGAGGAAGGGGTGTTTCCCGTGGCGAGTTGTTCTACGACGACGCCGACCTGTCCGCAGCCTTTCGTGACTGGTCGCCAGCCGTGCGGCCAAGGTGATGGACGCGCGGTGAACGCCTGCCCGCCTGTCACGGGAGGAGCACACGTGCCATGGTCACGGCCACATCAACAGGCACCCTGGTCTCCCGCCCCTGAGCAGCAGGACGACTGCGGTGCTCCGCGGTCCCAGCAATGAGATGCGATGGTGTCACAACATCTGCCTGCCTCCGGTCTAGCTGTCGAGCCGACAGAAGGAGGGAGAGCGGTGCGTGAAGTCCTTCATTGCCGAACACTCCCGCTCAGCGGGGCGGGAGCGCCGCCCGAGCGGATACACGACCAGCTCACCCTTCTGCGTGCCCGCGGACGACATGCCGGCGCTTCGTCCAGGAGCGCTCCGACTGACCGAGGACTTGACAATTGTCTACCTCCTTCGTGGCGCTGCGCTCCTGCGGCTCCGGTGGCCGCCACGTGCGCATCACACCGTTCAAACCGTCAACCCCGTGCCCGTAGACCCGGGCCGGGCTTCGGTGTCCGGAGGCCGAAATGGGGGAACTGTTACGGCGTCCGCTGACGCCGGACGTATTGCCGAGCTACACGCGTGGGCCGAAGGGGGAACGCTGATGTCCCATCGTGCACGGACCCGTCGCCTGGATGACTGCTGCGGTGGCCGTGTTGGTGCCGTGCGAGAGTGAGGATGCCGTATGGAGCATGGTGACGCGGTGCCGATCGCGGAGTTGCTTGAGGAGCGTCGGTATCTGCTGGATGTCGCCCGCTGGATGCTGGGCAGCGGCAGTGAGGCGGAGAGCGCTGTCGATGAGACCTACCAGCGGTGGTACGAGCTGGCCGAGGCGGCCCGTGAGCTGATCACGACGCCCCGGTCCTGGCTCGCGAAGGTGGTGGGTGGCATCTGTCTGAGCCGGCTCGCCCTGCCCGGCCGGGCTGATGACGCCGGCCGGACGGCGGGGGCCGCTGCAGGACCCCGGACGGCTGGACATCCTGTTTCCACGCCGGAGGAGGAGGCCAGCCGGGTTCTGCTGGATGCTCTGGACTCTCTGTCCCCGGCCGAGCGGGCGGCGTTCGTGCTCAACGATGTCTTCGGGATGGCACCCGATACGGTCGCCGACATCGTGGGACGCACCGAGCCGGAGGTCGCCGAACTCGCCGACCGGGCACGCCACTGTCTTCGGGCACAGCGTTCACGTCCCACCACGCCGCAGGAGCACGACGCCCTCGCCCGTGCCGTCCGTCAGGCCTGCCTGACCGAGGACGCCGACCTGCTGGCCTCACTGCTCTGCCCGGACGCCACGGCGTTCTTCGACGGCGGCGGCAAGGTCCGCGCGCTGGTCAGACCCGTACACGGCGGTGAACAGGTCGCACACAGCCTGCTCACACTCCTCGCCCGCCGCCCCCACACCACACTGACCACCCACTCCGTCAACGGCCGCACCGGCCTCGTCGCCCGCTACGGCCACCAGGTCGCCGCCGTCATCAGCCTCGACATCGCCGACCACCACATCACCCAGATCTGGGTCGTCCTCAACCCCGACAAACTCCGCTCCTGGAACCAACCCCCACCCCCAAACCCGACGTCCCGTCCTGACGGCCCCTGGTAGCGGAAACAACGAGCGGACGTGCATCTGAACGGGCGTCGGCCAGGAGTCGGAGAACCTTCCGGACATGGCTGATTCGCACTCTACTTTCCCTGACATGACTTTGTTTCAATGTGAATGCTGTGTGACGAAGGTACGCCTCGCAGGGTTTCCCCGAGCTGTCCAGCGTCGAGAATTCGAGCCGTGCGGCCCCGAAAAAAGTGTGATGTGTCCGCGCAGGACGGGCGACGCTTCTCATCATGTACAGTGCAATGCTGGCCTCCAACAGCAGGGCTCTGGCGCTTAGTTCGCCCCCAGCGGTGCCATGGCGAATCCAGCGGCTGCTCAGAGCTCATCACCATCATGTGAAAGCAAGGTATTGCAGTGCACAAGCGCAAGCCGCGATGGCGGCTGCCACTCATGATCACGGCAGGTGTGCTGGCGGCAGCGAGTATCACCGCCGTTCCGCTGCTGGCCCAAGCCTCCGAAACGGACGGGCAGACTGCCGACCGCCAGCAGGCGTTCGAGCACGCCGCAGCCGAGTACGACGTTCCCCTGTCGGTCCTTCTAGGTGTGGCCTACCACGAGTCGGCCTGGGAAGCGCACCCCGGCGAACACAGCACCAGCGGCGGCTACGGTCCGATGCATCTGACGGACGTGACCCCCGAGATGATGGCCGGTGGTGACGCGGGAGCGGCCGGCCGCGGAGATGTGAAGGAGATGGCCGCCGACCCCTCCCTGCACACCCTCCAGGCGGCGGCGAAGCTGACCGGCCTTCCCGCCGAGAAGCTGCGCGACGATGAGGTCGCCAACATACGCGGCGGTGCCGCTCTGCTGGCCTCCTACGCGAAGGCCACGACCGGTCGCACCCCGGCCGATCCAGGCCAGTGGTATGCCGCGGTTGCCCGCTACAGCGGCTCCAAGCAGGAGCGCGGGGCAAAGGTGTTCACCGACCGCGTCTTCGCGACGGTCAAGAAGGGTGTCGGCGAGACGACCCAGGACGGGCAGCGAGTCCGGCTGAACGCCGTTGCGGATGTGCGGCCGGCCACGAGTCAGCTGGCCGGGCTTCACCTGAAGGCGACGTCCGCCGCGGAGACCGAGTGCCCGCCGACGCTTGACTGCACCTTCATTCCAGCTGCCTCTGCCAACGGGCAGGTGTCCAACCGGCCCGCCAACAACATCCGGATCGATTCCATTGTCATCCATGACACCGAATCGTCCTACGAGTCGGCCATCAACACCTTCCAGACGCCCGGCGGCGGTTCGGCGCACTACGTGATCCGGTCGTCCGACGGTGCCGTGACCCAAATGGTGCCCACCAAGGACCTCTCCTTCCACGCGGGCAACTACTCGACCAACATGCACTCGATCGGTATCGAGCATGAGGGCTACGCCGCGTCTGGGGGCACTTGGTACACCCAGACCGAGTACGAGAGCAGCGCTGAACTCGTCGCATACCTGGCCGACCGCTTCGACATTCCGCTGGATCGGCAGCACATCATCGGGCACGACAACGTCGCTGGACCGACGTCTTCACTCGTCTCCGCCATGCACTGGGATCCGGGCCCGTCCTGGGACTGGGAGCGCTACATGGGTCTCCTCCATGCTCCCGTGCGTGGCGCTCACGGCGTAGGACCGATCGGGTCGGCGGTCACCATCACCCCCGGCTTCGCCCGGAACCAGCAGACTGTGCAGGTCTGTCCATCTGACGATCCGACGGGTGCCACGCCCGAATGCACCGACCGGCGCCAGCCGTCGAACTTCGTCTACCTGCGCACAGCACCCAGCAGCACCGCCCCGCTCTTCGGTGACCAGGCCATTCACACGGACGGTGTCGGCACCAACCGGGTCAACGACTGGGGCAGCACCGCGCAGGCAGGGCAACAGTTCGTCGTCGCGGGCCGCCAGGGTGACTGGACAGCCATTTGGTTCAGCGGTACCAAGGTGTGGTTCCACAACCCGAAGGGATGCAACACGACCCCTGCTTATGGTGTGACCGTGGTCAAGGCTGCGGGGGCCTCGTCCTCGGCGGTGTACGGCAGCAGCTACCCGGACAAGGACGAATATCCCACCGGGCTTTCGCCCTCCACTCAGGCTCCGTTGAGTTTCTACACCGTTCCCGCTGGTCAGGCGTACGTCGCGACCAGTGCCCCTGCGGCCACCGACGACTACTTCCCCTCCAGCGGCAGTGTCGTGACCGGTGGCAAGAAGATGTACACCATTCAGTACAACCATCGAGTCGGGCTGGTGTACGAGTCCGACGTGACCACGGCAGACTGACCGTCTGACCGAGCGTCTTGGGCCGATAGGTAGATCAGGCACAGCGGCCCCCGCGGGCGGCGCCGTTCCTTCGGGCGGCGCCGTTTCCGCGTTCGTCCGGCCGTGTGCCGCTTTGTCGTTCCGGCGGGCTGGAGCCCATGGTGTGATTGCACCGTGTTACAGGCATCCGCCCTGGTCCGGACGTAGACCGACCCAACCAATGACCAACAACGTGGCAGTGCTTTAATGACGCCATTGGGAACGATTCCACGGTCGCGGGTCGGCATTATGTGCGGATTGCTCCCTGTATGAACCTTTTGCCTGAAGGTATGTTTTGACTCGATGAGCCGGCGATGAGCCCAGGAAAACACTGTGTTTCTGGATGTCTGCCGTCTTGGTGACGGTCGGCAGCACCCGACTGCCCCAGTTCTGTCACAGGAACGGGTCGATCCCGGTCTATGGAGCAGAGGCGATTGGAGCAGGCGTGACTATCAGTGACCACAGTCGCAGCACCCGAACAAGCCGTGCAGCGCATATCACCCGGCAGCGCCGCAGCACCCAGAAACAAGTCCTGGGACCGGTTGTCGGAGCCGTCCGTGCCCACTAGGTCGCCGCGTGGGCACGTCATGAGGCACCCGCAACCGGAGGAACGGAGACCACAGGAGTATGCATTCCGAGCTGTGCCCCACGACAAGCACTCTTGAAGAGGCGGTCGCTGTATTTGTGCAGCACCGGACACGTCTTTTCGGAATCGCCTACCGCGTGCTGGGCAGTGTGGTCGAGGCCGAAGACGTGGTCCAGGAAGTGTGGTTGCGCTGGCAGAAGACCGACCGCTCCGTGGTGATCAGCCCGGTGGCCTTCCTCTCGAGTACGACGACCCGCTTGGCCATCAACGTCGCGCAGTCAGCGCGGGTGCGTCGGGAAACCTACGTCGGACCGTGGCTGCCTGAGCCCATCGACACGAGCTCGGACCCGGAGGTGGGCGCGCAACGTGCGGAGGCTCTGGAGCTGGCTCTGCTGCTGGTCTTGGAGAAGTTGAGTCCCACTGAGCGTGCCGCATACGTACTGCGCGAAGCGTTCGACTACGGCTATCCCGAGATCGCTGAAATCCTTCAACTCAGCGTCGTCAACGTGCGGAAGATCGTAAGCCGGGCTCGCAAGCACCTGTCGGCCGAGCAGCGGGAGAGCGTGGACACGGCAGAGCACCGACGTCTTCTGCACGCCTTCGTCTCAGCGGCCCGAACGGGGGATGTGGCCTCACTGGAAGCCCTCCTCGCCCCGGATGCCGTCAGTCTGTCCGATGGCAACGGTATCCGGGGTGCCGCTCGTATACCCGTCCTGGGCCGTGCACGCGTGGCCAACCTGGCGACCGCCACTCCGAGGTTCTGGCGGGAAGCGGACCCCAGATTGGTCGACGCCAACGGCCGTACAGGCATGATGATCTACCGAGACGGCGATCCTGCCGCGTTCGTGACGATAGCCGCTTCGAAGGAAGGCATCTACAAGCTGATGTGGGTGTTCAACCCGAGCAAGATCGCCGCGTTCTTTGATTCGCGCTCCCGCTTCGCGGTAGCTCAGTCCCCGGCAGATGCTCTGTGACTGCGATGGTGTGATGAGGCGGTCATTGCGGAACAGTTGCTGGGAAGTCACGGCCTCCTGTACTGGCCGTCACCCTGTTTCGGTCGGCGTTGGTGTGATCGGGCCATGCCGGGTTTGGGGGTGGGGGTTGGTTCCAGGAGCGGAGTTTGTCGGGGTTGAGGACGACCCAGATCTGGGTGATGTGGTGGTCGGCGATGTCGAGGCTGATGACGGCGGCGACCTGGTGGCCGTAGCGGGCGACGAGGCCGGTGCGGCCGTTGACGGAGTGGGTGGTCAGTGTGGTGTGGGGGCGGCGGGCGAGGAGTGTGAGCAGGCTGTGTGCGACCTGTTCACCGCCGTGTACGGGTCTGACCAGCGCGCGGACCTTGCCGCCGCCGTCGAAGAACGCCGTGGCGTCCGGGCAGAGCAGTGAGGCCAGCAGGTCGGCGTCCTCGGTCAGGCAGGCCTGACGGACGGCACGGGCGAGGGCGTCGTGCTCCTGCGGCGTGGTGGGACGTGAACGCTGTGCCCGAAGACAGTGGCGTGCCCGGTCGGCGAGTTCGGCGACCTCCGGCTCGGTGCGTCCCACGATGTCGGCGACCGTATCGGGTGCCATCCCGAAGACATCGTTGAGCACGAACGCCGCCCGCTCGGCCGGGGACAGAGAGTCCAGAGCATCCAGCAGAACCCGGCTGGCCTCCTCCTCCGGCGTGGAAACAGGATGTCCAGCCGTCCGGGGTCCTGCAGCGGCCCCCGCCGTCCGGCCGGCGTCATCAGCCCGGCCGGGCAGGGCGAGCCGGCTCAGACAGATGCCACCCACCACCTTCGCGAGCCAGGACCGGGGCGTCGTGATCAGCTCACGGGCCGCCTCGGCCAGCTCGTACCACCGCTGGTAGGTCTCATCGACAGCGCTCTCCGCCTCACTGCCGCTGCCCAGCATCCAGCGGGCGACATCCAGCAGATACCGACGCTCCTCAAGCAACTCCGCGATCGGCACCGCGTCACCATGCTCCATACGGCATCCTCACTCTCGCACGGCACCAACACGGCCGCACATATCGACCGCGTCGTAGTTCAGGCGGGCTTGATCGACAACGGCGTAGCGACGGCAGGATGCCACCATGCGTACTCCGGCACCCCGAGAAGGGGGCTGTAGTAGCCAATGGCTGAGTCCTTGCGTACGACGCATCTCTTTCATTTCTCTGCTCAACCCGTTAGACCGAGCATGTATGGATCGTGTGACATGGGCTTCCGCGCACGATCATGTGGACTCGGGCACCACCCGCTTACGCCGCGTGCGCTGAGACGCTGATCCCGCACGATCTCTCGGGCATCCCGGCAGGGGGGCGGCAGAGGCAGGGCTCACCAGCGTGTCCGTCCCCGCGGCTGCGTCCCGGCCACTCGGCCCAGTGCAGATCATCGCCTTCAGCGCCACGCGCCGCGCGGCTGTATGTCACAGATGCGTCGGTCACCCGGTCTCACGTGACAGCCCCCGGCAACTCCTTCTACGGACGCGAAAGACCATGATCGAACTCGGGGCTTCCTGCCGAATTTCGCAATCGCCCGGAACTGTGGAGGTTTCCTGTCCTATGACTGTCGAACGAGCGGATTACGCCGTGTACTGGCGCGAACGGGCAGCTTGCCTCCATGAAGACCCTGATCTGTTCTTCCCCATAGGAAACAGTGGTCCGACACTTGAGCAGATTGACGGAGCGAAGGCCGTGTGTGGCCGTTGCCCGGTCGTGGAGCAGTGCCTCAACTGGGCCGTGCGGGTGGGGGAGATGGAAGGTGTCTGGGGCGGTACGACAGGGAGCGAACGCCGCGCGATGAGGCGGCGTCAGGCCTACCGGGCCAAGGGCACGGTCGCAACGGCTGCGTGATGTTCCCAGCACCCGTACCGTGCCGGCCTCGAAACGAGACAGCTTCAACGGGCCTGCGGCCACAGACTCCGTGAGGAAGCCTGCCGGGGAACGGCCGGGCAGCGCCACGACCGGCGTGTCACATCCACGCCTCATGCCCGGTCATATGGGTGGAAGCAGTCCAGGAGCCTGCCGACGCTAGGAGTGCAGTGATGAGCATGGCCGTTCTTGAGCCCGCGGCTCAGGAGCTTATGGCGATGACGGGCGGCCCGTCGTTGCCCCATGTGCCCGTTCCAGGAGATGCCCGGCGGGTGCTGGATGACGGGCATTTCGTAAGCGGACGTCGCGCATATCGACCGTGACGGGCCGCGTGAAAACGGACGGAAACAAACGCGATGCCCAGCCCGTCTCTAATTCGCCACCAGTGGGAACCGGCCCTGCCGCAGAAGACGTGAAATCTGCGAAATCTAACGCACTTCCTTTTTGACGATTTACGAATGGTGGTAGAGGCATGGGTGACGGGAGTCAGGAAAAAGAAGTGCGGCAAGAAAGCAAGGGTGAAAAGGTTGCAGAATGGGCCGATGGGCGCCTGGGTGTATACAGCCGGGTCAGGGCAAATGCGCGAAGAGCGTTCCCTGACCACTGGTCGTTCATGCTGGGCGAGATCTGCCTCTACAGCTTCATTATCATCGTGGTCACAGGTGTGTATCTGACGCTGTACTTCCATCCGTCGATGAAGGAAGTGACATATCAAGGCAGCTATGCGCCGCTGAAGGGCCAGATGGTGTCAGAGGCGTTCGACTCAACTATGCACATATCTTTTGATGTGCGTGGTGGCCTGCTGGTCCGGCAGATCCACCACTGGGCAGCCCTGGTCTTTGTCGCCGCCATACTCGTCCACATGATGCGCGTATTCTTTACGGGCGCGTTCCGTAAGCCTCGTGAGCTCAACTGGATTTTCGGATTCCTGCTGCTGGTGTTGGGAATGTTCGGAGGGCTGACGGGATATGACCTTCCGGATGACCTCCTGTCCGGGACCGGACTCGCGGTCGTGAACGGAACAATCCTTTCCATCCCGATCGTCGGAACCTACCTCTCGATGTTCCTTTTCGGAGGCGAGTTTCCGGGGAACGATCTGGTGGCGCGCTTCAATGCAATCCACGTTCTGCTCATCCCCGCCCTCATGGTGGGACTGCTTGCCGCCCATCTGGTGTTGGTCCTCTACCACAAGCACACACAGTATCCGGGTCCGGGACGCAGCAACAAGAATGTTGTGGGCCTGCCGCTTCAGGTGCGCGCCGTGAAGTCCGCAGGATTCTTCTTCCTGGTTGCCGGCGGCATCCTCATCATCGCTTCCGCCGTGCAGATCAACCCCATCTGGCAGTATGGCCCCCACCGTGCCGACCAGGTTTCGGCAGGCTCGCAGCCCGACTGGTACATGGGCGTGGCAGATGGACTTCTGCGCGTCATGCCTGGCTGGGAAATCGCCTTCTGGGGCCACACCCTGGCTCTTGACAACCTGATCCCGCTGGTGGCGGGCGTTGGTCTCTTCCTTGCCATGGGCGCGTACCCGTTCATCGAGTCCTGGGTGACCGGTGACGATCGTGACCAGCATCTCCTCGACAGACCACGCAACCGCCCGGTACGAACGGGACTTGGCGTCGCGTGGATCAGTTTCTATCTGGTGGCCCTGATCGGTGCCGCGAACGACATCATTGCCATTCGTCTTCACGTCGCGGTTGAGTCGGTGACGTGGGCAGTTCGGATCGGTCTCTTCATCGTGCCTGTCCTGGCCTACGTCGTGGCGAAACGGTGCGCACTCGGGCTCCAGCGTCAAGACCGCGAGAAAGTGCTGCACGGTCGCGAGACCGGCATTATCAAGCGTTTGCCGAACGGCGAGTTCATCGAGGTGCACGAGCCACTCGGGCAGGAACAACTGCACGTTCTCACACAGCATGAGCAATACAAGCCGATCGGTCCCGACTCCACGGGAATCGAGGGAGGACCGGATACCAACTCCAGCCTTACCTGGCGTCTGCGTGCCCGCCTCAGCCAGAGGCTCTACGGTGAAGGCACGCAGATCACCAAGCCGACGGCGCAGGAGTACGAGGAGATCACCAGCGGGCACCAACACTGATCACATCGCGGGTGCCGGTCCTCACCTCGCCGGGGTACGGACCGTTGCTCGCTCCAGGGCCCGTGTTGCTCGGGGCGGTGTCTCTGCGCTGTCCGCACAGCGCCGTCGAGGGCCGTCGCACCCAGCAGCGGGTCTGGACGGTCACAGCAGAGCCGCCTCGTGGGTCCATGGATCTGCCCGTCTGCTGCTCCTCTCTGGGCGCCCAAGGCTTGCCCCGTAACTGATCTTGAGGTCGATGCGTGCGGCCAGCGGCGATGAGCTCCGCCCCTCTATCCGATGAGGGCGAGGTTGTGCAGGCGCGCGATGCCGAGCATGGCGTGGTGTACTCCGTCGCCCTGAGGCTGCAGTCGCGGAGGATCTGACTCGAAATTGGCTGCGCGAGGGCAGGGTTGATTGCCCCGGCGGTAGGGCTGGGGTGGGGGAGGCTTGCGGTCGTGGCGGTTGCCCGGCAGTGGCCGGCCGACCACCACGACCAGGCGACTGTGTCGGCGTCGACGACGACCTGATGGTTGGTGGAGTACCGACAGTTCTTGGACCGCTCGGCCACCGTGTGGTCGCGGGTGGGCACCAGAGTTCCGTCCACGATGAGCACGGTGTCCTTGCGGAGCCGCTTGCGGGGCTGAAGCGCCAGCAGCGGACCGAGGCGGTCGACTGTTCGGCCAGCCGCGGACTTTGAGATGCCGAACGCTGGGGCGAACTGGCGCAATGTCAGGGGCAAAGCAGCGTGGGTTCAGTCCGGTGAACGGGGAAATCCAGGACGGCTCCGACGCTGTGAGCACAGCAGCCACGCCTTGATAATCTCACCGCGCCTGCACGCTCCCGCCGGAGCCTCAACGGCGAACCACGGTGGGAAGGGCAGCCTCGTGACGGACCCGGCAGACCTGGAACTGGCGCACCACCTCGCCGACCAGGCGGATGCCATCGCCCGACGCTACTTCTCGACCGCCACCATCGAATCCCGGACCAAGAGCGACGGGAGCCCCGTCACTGACGCCGACCGGGAGATCGAAATCGTCCTTCGCTCCTTGATCCGCCAGGAGCATCCCGACGACGCGTTCATCGGTGAGGAGTTCGGCGCCCATGGGCGCGGCAGACGGCGCTGGATCATCGACGCCATCGACGGCACCGCGAGCTTCCTCGCCGGCGAACCGGAGTGGAGCACACTGATCGCTGTCGAGGAGGACGGCCGCATCACCCTGGGCATGGTCTCCGCCCCTGCCCTGGGCCGTCGGTGGTGGGCCAGGCCGGACTCGGGCTCCTGGACAGGGCCATGCCCCTCGAACCCGGCCGCACCGGCGCACCGGTTGGCCCTCATCGAAGGCGGTAATGCCCAGAACGCAGCCATCGGCATCTGGCCGCCTCCGTCCAGACTGAACCAGCGGGAACGAGTCGTGGCCGCGAGACTGGCCCGGGGCGTCTCGCAGGTCCGACCGCTGCTCGACTGGACCACAGCGGATCCCACCGCGCCAGCGCCTCGCAAACCGTCCGCCGGATCCGGCACCTGCCACGGCGCCCTCCTGGTCGCGACCGGTCAGCTGGACGCCTTCTTCCTCCTGGGAGCCGGCCCCTGGGACATCGCCCCGCTGATCCCCATCGTCCAAGAAGCCGGCGGCACTTTCAGCGACCTCACCGGCCAGTACCGGACCGACACCGGAGCCGCGCTGTTCGCCCGCCCCGGACTCCACCAACAACTCCTGGACATCGCCGTGACCGCCAACTGAGCGATCTCCGCCCACGGATACGTCGCCTCGCCCTGCACAGTGGTTACGGGACAAGTCTTAGCCAAGGTCTCCATCTTCACGAGCACCTTCCAGGGCCTGCGGCCGTGGGTGCCTTCGACGTACCGAGCGTTGGGAGATGAGCCAGTAGATGAACGCCGCAGGTATTTCAACTTCGCTCGGCAGATCCCTCAAGAGGGCATGGAGTTGCTCGAGGGTGCGCGCTTCGTAGGCCGCGACCACCCGTTCTTCAAGTTCGGGAAGCGCGCAAGGCTGGTGATGTGCTCCTCGCTGTCATTCATGGCGACCTCTCAGGGCGGGGGGGGAGCGGCGTCTGGGGATGGGCGGTCTTGCAGGTCGGCGACCGCGGTAACCACCCGCGTCCAGACCCCTGGAGCGTCGCGGACACCGACCTCGCCGTCGACGGACTGCTGATCGACTTCAAGAGCACCCGGTACACCCGCACACTCTGCCAGGCCGAAGCGTGTCCGCTGATCGGCTACCTGCTGCTCGACATCGCCGATCAGTACCGGATCGACACCGTCGGCCTGTACCTGTCGCGCTTCGGCATGCTCGCCAGCCGGCTGATGGAGGAAAACCTGGAACTGCTCGGTGCCTGCCGCCGCGACATCGCCGTCTTCCGAGGCGCGTTCATCGAGCTGCTCGAAAGCCGCACGGTCGACGACGAACCGTACGAGCAGGAGGAGGAAGACCGTGTACGGCGGCTGCTGCGGCGCCTGGCCCCCGTGATATTTCCCGCCCGGTGCCACCCGATCGGGCACGTAGGGGGACGGGCGACTGCCTGTGTACCGTTACGGCGATGGAGTCGGCCTCCTACGCCGGGCGAATCGACGCCCGGCTACCCAGAGGTTGATCAGGAACAGCACTGATCCGGCTATGGGCCAGCCCAAGGATCCACCGTCTCGGTAGGTCGCGATGCCCACCAGCAACAGCATCGCGCCGATCGCCACACCCATCAGGTCGAGGAGGACGTCCGCCGACCTCACGATCTTCGAAAGGTTAACCACGGCTTGATCGTGACAGGTGACCCGCTCGCGGCCAAGGGCGAGTCTCTTCCGCGACCCGTATGTCTGCCGCGCGGTCGGCGGAGTGACTTTGGCCGGGAACCGCTGACACACTGCCAAACTCTCCTGGCGAGCGGCCAAGGTCTTCTGCCAGAGGCCATCCAGGTCCTGCTGCTCGGTGGCTGGTTGCCGTCGTGGTGGCGGCGCTGCTCGGGGTCCTGGTGATGGCCGTCGGGTGGTGGCTGGGGTGGTGCCGTCGGTGCGCAGGCGTCGCCGCTGCACGCCGCCCCCGGAGACACCTCGCGCATCGCGGTCGCCGGCGAGTCGGTCGGTGGCTGTATGTCAGCGGTGTTCGCGCTGATGAACAAGGAGCGCGGCGGGGTCGATCGCAGGGCCCCGGTGCTGCTGCACCCGGTGGCCGACGCCGACTTCGACACCCCGTCCTCTCTGCAGTTCGCCGAGGGCTACTACCTCACCCGCGACGGCATGAGGTGGTTCTGGGACGCCTACACCACCGATGACGCCCAGCGCACCGAGGTGTACGCCTCCCCGCTGCACGCTTCCCTGGACCAGCTCCGGGGACTGCCCACCACCCTGTTCATCACCGACGAGGCCGACGTACTGTGCGACGAGGGCGAGCAGTACGCGAACAAGGCTGCGCGAGGCCGGGGCGGACGTGACCTCGGTACGTAGCGGACGAAGTTGCGTTGGGAGATGCCGGCCGCATTGGCGATGTCGGCGACGGTGACCTGCTCGAAGCCGGAGATGACCGCTCAGGTCCATTTCCCGTGATGGCGGCTGGAGGACACTCCACGCGAGACCTCGGCGGATGCCCGCTTGGCCGGCACGGCAGTCGGAGACCGCAGAGGGAGACATGCAGATGACCAAGGCTCTTTTCGTCGTGTCCGCAGCCGATCACTGGACGCTGAACGACGGAACGGAACACCCCTCGGGATTCTGAGGTGAGGAACTGGCGATGCCGCACAAGATTTTCACCGAAGCCGAGTGGGAGATCACCGTCGCCACCCCTGGCGCAAGGCCCCCACGCTGGACCGGCTGAGCATGTCCCGCACCGCGGGAATGCCGTCGAAGTTGCGTGAGGTCGTCCGGTACCTGGCCTACGACCCGGTCTCGGGGGCGCTGCTCACGCAGGTGCCGCGCTTGGGCAAGCCGCTGGCGCTGCTGTGCCATGCGCCCGCCGCGACGCCGGCGGCCGAGAACGAGGACGGCTCATGGCCGTTCGCCGTTCGCCGGATACCGGATACCGGATACCGGATGACGGGCCTGTCGAACACTGAGGAGAAGTTCAACAGCTTCGGCCGCAAGGCTCCCTGGCTGCTGGGCGAACGGCCCGATGTGTGCGGCCGCCTCCCGGTTCGCGGCGTCCGTCGGCTGTACGGGTAGCCGTCTTTGGGCCGTCGCTCCGCGGCCGGCCGTGACGGAACCTCTGCTGCTGCCGCCGTTGTCGCTGCCGCGGTTCTCGGCGAGTGGGTGTTGACGGTGCTTACATCGCTGGTTGGCCTCATGTGAGCACTGCTAACATGTGAGTGAGGGAGCTGCACGGATGTCATCGCCTCAGCAGGAAACAACCAAGGTCGACCTGGGTGGCCGCACGGTCAGGGTCCCCAAGGGGGGTCTGTACGACCGCTATCGGATGGACACTGATCTCGACGCGGTCGCCCGTGATCCCCGCGTCAGCGGAGTGGACTTCTTCCGGCGCCTGCCGAAGGCGAAGGTCGACTCGGCGATCGGTCCGACGCTGACGCCGAACTTCTACTACCGCATCTCGACCGCCCGGCTGACGATGCTCGCCCGCTCCCGCGCGATTCGTGCCCGGCTGCCCGGGGAACTGGCGCCGCTGGAGGTCGCGCCGGGGGTGGGGCTGGTCTCGGTGATGTTCTTCAGCTACGAGGTGTGCGACATCGACTTCTACACCGAGGCCGCCGTCGGGATCGCCGTGAAGCCCGCCCGGCACGGCAGGTTCGGCTTCTTCGACCTCGTCGCCGGCCTGAAGAACGAGCGCCTCGACTCCTATGTGCTGTCCCTACCGGTGAGCACGGAGATCGCCCAGGTGCGCGGCCACGACGGCTACGGCTTCCCCAAGTGGGTCACCGGCCTCGATGTCGACATCGACGCCGGCCGGACGACCGCACGGGTGGCCAATGACGCGGGCGGAACGGACCTGTCCCTCTCGGCGGCCACGCCGGTGCAGACCGTGTACCCGAGCGGGGAGCGGGTCTCAACCCTCACCTCCTACACGTCGATCAACGGCGCGTGGCACTCGACGCTGAGCCAGACCAACGTGCTGTCGTCCGGCACCGCGCTGCTTCCACGCGACGTCCAACTCCAGGTCGGTGAGGGCCGTATGGCAGATGACCTGCGATCGCTCCGCCCGATCAGGACGGTCCAGCTCGACGTCGTGACCGAGGGACAGCTCGCCCTGCACATGCCGGTCCCCACCTCGGTCCAGAGCCGGAAGTAAGGAGCCCTGCCATGGTCACCGACCACGCCACCCTTCCCACCACCACCACCCGCGGCACCGGCTTGCCCGCCTCGCTGGCTCCGGCCCGGATCGAGCGTCTGGCAGCGCGCGTTGCTGCCGCAGCGGATGCCGCGCGGGTCACCACCACCGCCCCCTACACCGGTGTCTCGCTGGCGGACCTGCCGGTCTCGACGCCCGCGGACGTCGAGGACACGTTTGCACGTGCCCGCATCGCTCAGAAAGCCTGGGCCGCCATATCCCTGAGCCAGCGGAAGAGGATCCTGCTGCGGTTCCACGACCTGGTGCTGGCCCGCCAGGATGAGGCGCTGGATCTGATGCAGGCCGAGAACGGCAAGACCCGCCGCGACGCGTTCCTCGAAGTGATGGACACGGCGATCACTTCCCGCTACTACGCGCGCAACGGCGCCAAGTACCTGGAGCCCAAGCGCCGTCGTGGCGCGATCCCGGTGCTGACCCACACCACGGAGCTGCGCCATCCCAAGGGTGTCGTCGCCATCGTCTCCCCGTGGAACTATCCGCTGAGCATGGCTGCCGGCGACGCCATCGCGGCCCTCATGGCGGGTAACGCCGTCGTCCAGAAGCCCGACACGCAGACCGCCCTCAGCGCGCTGTGGGCAGTGGACCTGATGCATGAGGCCGGCCTGCCGGCCGGTGTGTGGCAGATGGTGGTGGGCCGGGGCAGCTCCATCGGCGGTGCGTTGATGGCCAACGCCGACTTCATGATGTTCACCGGTTCCACCGCCAGCGGACGCAAGATCGCACGCGATGCCGGCGAACGCCTCATCGGTGCGTCCCTGGAGCTCGGTGGCAAGAACCCGATGATCGTCCTCGACGATGCGGACATCGAAAAGGCCGCCGACGGCGCGGTCGCCGCGTGCTTCCCCTCAACCGGCCAGCTGTGTATCTCCATCGAGCGCCTGTACGTGGCCGAGTCCATCCGCGACCGGTTCATCGCCGCGTTCGTCGCCCGTACTCAGCAGCTCAAGATCGGTGCCGCCTACGACTACAGCATCGACGTCGGCAGCCTCACCACCCCGTCCCAGCTGGACACTGTCACCGCACACGTCGACGACGCCGTCGCCAAGGGCGCCACCGTCCTCGCCGGCGGTAGGGCGCGGCCGGACCTGGGGCCGCTGTTCTACGAACCGACCATCCTCACCGACGTCACCCCCGACATGACGCTGTACGACGACGAGACCTTCGGGCCCGTCGTCTCGGTCCACCCCTTCCGCACCGTCGATGAAGCGGTCGCGCGGGCCAACGCCACGCCGTACGGCCTCAACGCCAGCGTCTGGACCCGCGACGGAGCCCAGGGCCGGGCCGTGGCCGCCCGCGTGCGCGCGGGCACCGTCAACGTCAATGAGGCTTTCGCCGCCGCGTGGGGGAGCATCGACGCACCGATGGGCGGCATGGGCGACTCCGGACTCGGCCGCCGCCACGGTGCCGACGGAATCCTCAAGTACACCGAGGCCCAGTCCGTCGCCCACCAGCGCATCCAAGGGTTCTACCCGCCGGCCGGGATCTCTCCCGAAACCTGGGCCACGCTGCTGACCGGCGCCCTGAAGGTCCTGAAGGCCGTCGGCGTTCGCTGAAGTGCCGGAGACCAGGCGACCGCGGCTTCGATCAAGTTGCAGTCAACACCGGGCGCCGGCCGACCAGGTCCAGGAATGCAGGGCGGTGGTGCCGGACCGCAGGGGTCGAGCACATCGATGCACGTGCGGGCTGCGGCCGCCGCCCGCACGTGCATCTCCGCATGGCGGAGCGCCACCGATGCGGCAGACGACACCGACGGGCACATCTTGGGCGGTGGCCCACCGTTCCCCTGCCGGTCCAGGCCGGTCGGCCTCCGACGCCCGCCGCAGGAGGAGACCGGCCCGAACCCCGGGGCGCGTAGGCGGCCGCCTTGTTGAAGGTGCAGATGCGCGGGGGCGGGGCGCGGCAAGCTCCGGCTCGCGGACTTTCGGCCGATGCCGCTGGAACTCCACGACCCCGAGGACTTGGACAGCGAGAGTGGCCACCCGCCTGCGCTTGATTTCACGCGGCGGATGGCCACCGGAGTTTCACGGGGGAGGGGTTCGCGCGCCGCCGCGCTGTCGGGCGGGCCGTGAACCGGTTCAAAAGTCCCGAGTCGCTGCTCCCCCTCGCGATGAGCGCGGCAGACGCGGCCGGGGGTGGGTACGGGTTCGTCCGCTGGATCGGCTACGCGCGGCTCGCGGTGGTGGTTTCCCGCGAGGTGAGCCACGCGCGGTAGCGGCGCAGTGCCTGTCGCTGCCGGCGCCATTCGGTGAGCAGGGCGTACGCGGGGTGGGTGTTGGGCCTGGGGCGGCTTCCGCGGGCGATGCGGCGCAGCTGGTGACGGACCTGCGCCATGCTCGCGGCGGAAGCCAGCGCCTTGTCGGACCAGGTCACCGGCCTCAGCTGCCGGTCGGCCTCACGGTCGTGGCGCCAGCGGTCCGGCAGGTTCGGGGTGAGGGCGAGAGCGGTGCCCATCCCGACGAGCGCCACGCCACTGCCGAGGACCGTCTCGGCGGTGTCGCGCCGGGTGATGCCGCCGGTGAGCATCAGCGGCAGCGGGCTGGTCGTGACCAGGTCCCTGGCCAGGTCCAGGAAGTACGCCTCACGGGCCTGGGTGCGCGCGTCGGCGGGGCGGCCGGACATCGCGGGACTCTCGTAACTGCCGCCAGAGAGTTCGACCAGGTCGACGCCGAGCGGTTCGAGCATCGCGATCACCTGTCGCGCGTCGTCGGCGTCGAATCCGCCGCGCTGGAAGTCGGCGGAGTTGAGCTTCACCGCGACCGCGAAGGACGGCGAGACCGCGGCGCGCACGGCGCGGACGACGTCCAGCAGCATCCGGGCCCGGTTCTCCAGGGACCCGCCCCACTGGTCGGTGCGCTGGTTGACCAGGGGGGACAGGAACTGCGAGAGCAGGTAGCCGTGCGCGGCGTGGATCTCCACACCGTCGAACCCCGCCTTCTCGGCACGGTGGGCCGTGACCGCGTACCGCGTCACGGTGGTCTCGATCTGCTCGGGGGTCATGGCGACAGGGCGGCCGAAACGGCTGCTGTGCTTTCCCAGGTCGACTCCCACCGCGGACGGGCCCCATACGACTCCGGGCATGTCCGCCTGGATCTGGCGGCCCGGGTGATTGATCTGCATCCATATCGCTCCGCCGCCGGACTTGCCGGCCGTGGCCCATTCGGTGAACGGCTCCAGCGGGACGGCGTCGTCGAGCACGACGCCGGCGGGACCGGTCAGCGCCTCGGCGTGCACCATGACGTTCCCGGTGATCAGCAGTCCGGCACCGCCGGTGGCCCAGTGCCGGTACAGCGACAACAGCTGCCCGTCGGGCAGCTGGCCGTCGCCGGCCATGTTCTCCTCCATGGCCGCCTTCGCGATCCGGTTGCCCAATACCTGCCCGGAGCGCAGGGGCAGCGGTGAGTACAGCTCACTGGCCATCCGGATTCTCCTCTTCATCGACTACAATGTTTGCACCGTTCACATTAGGCGATCAATGTGCACGGTGTAAACATGAGAGAGGGTGTCCCATGCCACAAGCGAGCGACTCGTACCACCACGGCGATCTGCGCGCCGCCTGCCTGCGCGCTGCACGGGAACTACTGGAGGAGGACGGCAGCGCCGGACTGTCCCTGCGCGCGGTCGCGCGGCGGGCCGGTGTGTCGGCGACGGCCCCCTACCGTCACTACGCGGACCGCGACGCACTTGTCTCCTCGGTCGCCGCCGAGGGGTACCGGGAACTCGCCGGATATCTGTCCGCGGCCCGTCCCTCGCCGGCGACACCTGACGACCTCGCCGCGGTCGCCGTCGCCTACGTCCGCTTCGCACTCGACCACCCGGCGATGTTCCGGGTGATGTTCGCCGAACCCTGCGATCCCGGCAACGAGGAACGCGCCGCTGCGACCGCCGCCCTCTCCGAGTACGTCCGCGCCCTCGTCCGCAGCGTCTTCCCCGGCGCCGACCCGGAGGCGCTGGCGACCCCGGTGTGGGCCCTGGTCCACGGCCTGGCCTTCCTGCACCTCGACGGCAAGCTCGACACCTCCACCCCCGAAGTGGTCGCCCACCAGGTCCGTACAGCCGTTTCCGCGCTGATCGCCATCTCCCAGGTGACGTCAAAAGCGGCGGCCGCGGCGCCGGAGCAGGCAAAGGCGTAGTCGGCGCATGACCGCGGGGCCGCCCAGGCGGGCAGGAGAGGCGGTCTCAGCGGTAGGTGAGCAGCCGACGCTGGTGACCTGCGAAGTGGGCGTGATCGTTGAAGGTCAGCAGGCTGGTCCCGGATCTGCCCACCGCAAGCGTCGTGATGGAGGCGTTGACGGTGACACGGTTGAGCGCGACGACCCCCTCGGGCGGCAGCGGCAGCAAGGTGCCGCACAGCGCGGCGAGAAGGCCGCCAGAGGTGACGACGACCGCGTCACGGCCACGCCCGAGCGTGGCGGACAACTCGGCTTGAGCGGCCGCCGCCCCCTCGGCGAAGGAGTCCCAGGTCGTGCCGTCGACCGCGCCGGGCTCCGCCATCCATGCCAGCAACGCGCGATCGAGCACATCCTGAACGGCATGGGTGTGGCTCGCCGAGGGTGCGTAACGGGCCAGCAGGGCGAGGTGGTCGTACTCGTTCCAGCGCGGATCCTGGCGGAGAGGCTGCCTGAATCGGGCCGTCTCCGCGATGAGGCGCGCCGTGTCGCGTTGGCGGGTGAGAGTTCCCGATACGAGGTGCGGGTCGCGCAGGTCACGGCGGGCCAACTCCCGTCCGACCGCGACGGCTTGGGCGCGGCCGAGGTCGGACAGGGCGTCGTAGTCCTCCGCACCGAAGGACGCCTGACCATGACGGACGAGACAGATGAGCGGCACAGAGATACTCCCGCGTCGGCCTGTTGATGTGCGCAGTGTACACATCCGGTTCTCCGGTGAACCACGGCACCCGCCGGGCGTTGTCGGGCCTCTCGTGCCGCCGCTCCTCTCCGTGTCGGCGACCAACCTCGCGCGTCGATGGCGGCGACGGGATGCCGCGCCAGATCCGCGAACGGCGACATTCATGGGGTTGAGGCTGTCGCCGCCGCACTGCGCGGCGAGGTTGGGCGCGGCCCCTGCTGCGCGGAGTGCTGGGATCCCTTCCGTCGCCCGTGCCCGCTCTGCCCTCGGGCGAAGCCTGCAAGTCCGTTCGAGCAGGGGCGGCTCACGCTGTGGAGCAGTCCTGGAGCGGCGATCCGCAGCGATGTTGACACTGCACACTTCGGAACCTAATGTGTGTACCGTAAACATTGGCTCCTGGTGGCCATCGGACATAAAGCGTTCTCCGACCCGCTCTCGATATCGAGAGCGCTACGTCCCAGGAGTCCTTCACTTCACCCATGTGAACGGAGCGCCATGAAGGCAGTGTCGATCAAGGAGCCTGGCGGCCCGGAAGTCCTCGAGTGGACCGAGGTCGAGGATCCGACGCCCGCGTCCGGAGAAGTCATCATCGACGTGGTGGCCACAGCCCTGAACCGGGCGGATGTCATGCAGCGGATGGGCCTGTACCCCGTGCCGCCGGGAACGTCGCCGTATCCGGGACTGGAGGTCTCCGGCCGCATCGGCGCCCTGGGCGAAAACGTATCCGGCTGGCAGGTGGGCGATGAGGTCTGCGCACTGCTGACAGGCGGCGGCTACGCGCAGAAGGTCTCCGTCCCGGCAGGACAGCTGCTGACGGTGCCCAAGTCGATCGGACTGGTCGAGGCTGCGGGCCTGCCGGAGGCGGCCGCCACGGTGTGGTCGAACATCGTCATGACCGCAGCACTGAAGGAGGGTGAGACCTTCCTCATGCACGGCGGTGCCGGAGGGGTCGGCACCATGGCGATCCAGATCGCCAAGGCGCTGGGCGCCCACGTCGTCACCACCGTCGGCAGCCCTGAGAAGGCCACCCGGGCGCGGGAGTTGGGCGCTGATGTGACGATCGACCACCGCCGGCAGGACTTCGCCGAGTACGGCCCCTACGACGTGATCCTGGATGTCATCGGCGGCCAGTACCTCGAACGGAACGTCCCGACCCTGGCCGCCGACGGACGGTTGGTCATCATCGGCCTGCAGAACGGTCTGGAAGGCCAACTCAACCTTGCCGAGCTGGTGTTCAAGCGCATTTCGGTACATGGCACCACCCTGCGCACCCGGTCCGCGGCGCAGAAGGCCGCAGTCATCGCCGAAGTCCAGAAGGAAGTCTGGCCGATGATCGAGAACGGATCGGTGCAGCTGGTTGCCGACAAGACGTTGCCCATGGCGGAAGCCGCCGAAGCGCACCGTCTCATGGAGGCAGGCGGGCACGTCGGCAAAATCCTGCTGGTGAACGACTGAAACGCAATCCCAGGCCAGGGTGATCGAACATCGACGCCCTGTCCGTCTGGGAGGGCGTGCCATACCCGGACCTGGTCGACCTGCACCTGGCTCACACCCGCACCTACCGGGCCCTGGCCAGTGCGTCTCCTGGCTTACGGCCGCTGAACGGGGGGAAGCTCCTGCAGAGCGTCGGAGATGGTTCTCATCCGCTCGGTGAGGTGTACGAGTTGCCGGCGAAGCTCGTTGACACGGGCCTCCAACTCGGTCGCTTCTGCGGCTAGCGACACGACTGTGGCTGCGATGTCGCTTCGGATCTCAGTGGCTCGGCTCATCGTATGTCCTTCTGCGGCAGAGACCGGATGGATGTGGGCGTCGCGCCCCCACGGAGTCATGTGCCGGGTGGGAAGGCCTGTCCCGGCCGGGGACCGGGCGGAGACGGTGTGGCGCGGCATCCCATAGGGGTGCCCGGTGAGAAGTGCTGCCGGCGCATGTCACGCTCGCTGAGCCGGGCAGCTGATGCTCTGACAGGCGCTTCCCGGTCTAGGCGGCTTCTCTCTGGACCAGTTGTACAGCGGAGACGCCGAGAACCAACTGCACCTTGTCGCTGACCAGGACCCCACCTGTCGCCAGTGCCGTGTTCCAGCCAAGCCCCCAGTCGGAGCGGTTCAGGGTGGCCGTACCCTCGAAGCCGACACGGTTCTGTCCATGGACGTCCCGGCTCGCTCCACCGCACTCGAGGTCGATGTGAAGGGGCAGTTCGATGTCCTTGATCCGGAGGTAACCCAACAGGCGGAATCGGTTGTCTCCGGCATTGACGATTCCGGTGGAACGGAAGCTCATGAGAGGGAACGACGCTGAGTCGAGGAAGTCCGGGCCGGTGATGTGCGCGTCCCGTTCCTGAAACCCTGTGTCCACACTGCCGGTCTGGACACTGAGATAGGCCTCGGAGCGGGCGGGATGGAGCCCATCGAGCTTGAGGAGCCCCTCGAAGGCGGTGAATCTTCCACGCACGTCGGTGATCATGGCGTGCCGGATGGAAAATCCGATCGTGCTGTGGACCGGGTCAATGGCGTAGACGCCGGTCAGCCCTTCAAAGGGAGCTGTACGAGAAATAGTTGTTTCCTTGCGGTTGAACATGGGAGCCGGTTCCTTCGTGCGGGGAGTTCAGATAGGGGCGAATTTCGGTGCACTGCGGCCGTACAGTCGAATTCAGGGCTGCTTTTCGAGCGAAGTGCTGCCGGTCATGAACGTCGAAGCCTGGACCCACGAGAGATGAAGAAACGGATCGTCCTGGCAAGGAAGGCCAAGGCAGTGGCCGTATGCGATGGTGCGGTGATGCGGTGGAGTGAACCTGCGGCCGGAGCGCAGGGGTGGCCCCTGCGCTCCGGCAGGGGCCACCCGCAGGGCTTACTGCTGCTGCGCGACCCAGTCGGCGAACCGGGTCTCGGCGATGTGCGCGTCCGAACCGGGCAGGAGCGTGGTCTCCTGCAGCTGGGCACCGGCGTACGGGGCCTTCGGGTCCGTGACGACCGTGCGGGGGTCGTTCTTGCTGGCGAGTGCCTCACGGAGGAGCTCGTCGAGCTGGAACACGTCGGGGCCGGCGACCTCCACCACGCCGTTGGCCGGGGCGCCGACCGCAGTGCGACCGACAGCGGCGGCCACGTCGTCGGAGTGGATGGGCTGGATCTTGACGGGGGCCAGAAGCACGGTGTCGCCCTCGGTCGAGATGTCCGCGAGCCCCTTCATGAACTCGAAGAACTGCGTGGCGTGGACGATGGAGTACGGGACGCCCGACTCCTTGATCAGCTCTTCCTGGGCCTGCTTGGCACGGAAGTACCCGCTCTCCTGCAGGCGGTCGGTGCCGACCACGGACAGCGCCACGTGGTGCGTCACGCCGGCCTCGGACTCCGCCTTCAGGAGGTTGGCCGTGGAGGTGCGGAAGAAGTTCATGACGTCTTCGTCCGACCACGAGGGGGAGTTCGACACGTCGACCACGACCGACGCACCCTGCAGAACCTCGGCCAGACCCTCGCCCGTCAGCGTGTTGACGCCGGTGTTGGGCGAAGCCGCGACCGCCTCGTGACCGTTCTCGTTGAGCTTGCCGACCAGCTTCGAACCGATGAGCCCGGTTCCACCGATCACTACGACCTTCATAATGGATTCCTCTCGGAGGTTTTCATGGTGCGGCGCGCATCCTGTGATGAGTTGCTCGCCGTTGCTGAAAAAATTCTGTCTGCACTAGAAGTGACAGGACAGTGGATCTACTTGTGACGGGTTTCGCCGCCATCGAGAAAATTTCTTGATGCGGCCCTCAGAAGCCCGGCTGTACGAGGCAGCGCGGCTGTTCATTCGCTCGCCTCACGACCCCGTCGGCGGTCACTTAGCGCGCTCGAACCAGAGCACACGGTCATGCCGCCTTGGCGTGACTCGTAGGGTTGTACAAGGGTTATTCGACGAGCTTTCCATGGGTCGAGACCTCCTGCATCAGAGAGGCAATCTCGTCCGGGATGGCCGGAATGCTCTCGCGGGTGATCCCCGTCGTCGGAGACCACACGAGATTGACCTGCAGAGCGGGATCCATGTCCGGATAGTCGCTGCGGTTGTGGCAGCCCCGGGTCTCACGACGCTCAAGCGCTGCTTCGAGCGTGGCCCGGGCTGCCAGAGCGGAGGACTTGAGGTCGAAGGCGTGCGCGAGATCCTGGTAGCCGGCGATGTCGGGATGGATACCGACGTTCTCCATCCTCTTCTCGATCGCACCGAGCTCTGCCAGTCCGGCGCCCAGGCCCTCTTCGTCGCGTACGACTCCCGCGTGCTCGGTCATGGTGTTGCGGATGGCACGTTGCAAGGCGCGCACGTTCTCCGGCCCGTCGGCTGCGAGAAGATCGTCGATTTCCGCGCGAGCCTGCGCTATTGCCGATGCCGACCGCGGCTGTGCCGTCAGTGACTGCGAGTAGGCGGCGGCTGCCTGGCCCGTGATGCGGCCAAAGACCAGCAGCTCTATGAGGCTGTTCCCACCGAGGCGGTTGGCGCCGTGCAGCCCGCTCGATGCCTCACCGATGGCGTACAGGCCACGGACGTCCGTGCTGTGGTCCTCGGGACGCACCCACACCCCGCCCATCGAGTAGTGCGCGGTGGGCGCGATCTCGATCGGTTCGCGGGTGATGTCCAGCATCTGCAGGTCCAGAAGAGTCTGGTAGACGCGGGGGAGCCGCGTCATGATCGTCTGCCGTGGCAGGTGGGAGACGTCGAGCCACACGCCTCCCTTGGGGGTCCCCCGCCCCTCCTTGATCTCCGTGTAGGCGGCCAGGGCCACGCGGTCGCGGGTGGACAGTTCCATCCGGACGGGGTCGTAGCGGTTCATGAACCGTTCCCCGAGCGCGTTGCGCAGGATCCCGCCTTCACCCCGGGCGGCCTCGCTGACCAGGGTGCCGGCCGCGTTCTCCGGCTCGATGATCCCGGACGGGTGGAACTGGACCAGTTCAGCGTCGCGCAGGCGGGCTCCGGCCTCCACGGCAAGGCGGAAGGAGTCACCCGTGTTCTCGTCGCGGCGCGAGGACGTGCGCCGCCAGATACGGGTATGGCCACCCGCCGCAAGAATGACGGCGTCGGCGTGGATCAGGTAACGCCTTCCATTCGCGAGGTCGAAGCCGTAGGCACCGAAGACAGCGCCGTCATGCACCAGGAGCCGGGTGATGTAGACACCGTCGAGCACGGGGATCTTGAGCTGATCCGCGCGCCTGATGAGCGTGCGCTGGATCTCCAGACCGGTGTAGTCGCCGGCGAAGGCGGTCCGCCGGAACTTGTGGGCGCCGAAGAAGCGCTGGGAGATACGGCCGTCCTCTTCCCTGGCGAACGCCATGCCGTACCGTTCCAGGTCGCCGATGCCCTGGGCGGCTCCCTGAGTGACGATCTGGGTGGTGCGAGGGTCGGCGAGCAGATAACTCTCCTTGAGAGTGTCCGCCGCGTGCTGCTGCCAGCTGTCCTCGGGATCCATGGTGGCCAGGGCCGCGTTGATTCCCCCGGCAGCGAGTGCCGTATGGGTGTCCTCCTTGGGTCGCTTGCCGACCGCGAGGACGTCGATGCCGGACTCAGCCAGTTCGATTGCCGCTCGCAGCCCAGCGCCTCCGGTGCCGATCACCAGCACCATGGTGGAAAGATGTTGTTCGGCGATAGCCACGGTCCACTCCGATCGTCTGGGTTGTCACCCACTACGACCGGATCGTCCCCGGATTTGTGACAGCCCTCCGGTGCCGGTGCGCCGGTGAATCCGTGGCGGGCAGTGCCCGCCGACGCCGACGAGAGCGAGAGCCGACCTGCGTCCGGCCCGCTCTCGCCCGAGCCGCGACGTCACGGCAGGATGTGGTCCAGGGGTACGTCCGGGTCGGCGAGAAGTGCGTCGTCGATGTCCGAGCCCGATGTGATGAGGGACCGGATCGGGTCAATGACATCCCACACGTTGACGTTCATGCCTGCCAGCACCCGGTTCCCCGCCATCCAGAACGCGATGAACCGCCGTTCGGACGGCTCACCGCGGAACACCACGCGGTCGTAGCCCCCTGGTTCCGTGTAACCCGTGTACTCCATTCCGAGGTCGTACTGATCGGTGTAGAAGTACGGCAGCCTGTCGTAGACAGCGTCCTTGCCGAGCATGCTGAGCGCCGCCACCTCCGGCTGATGCAATGCGTTGGCCCAGTGCTCGACCCGGAGGTGGCGGCCGAGCAGCGGGTGGTACGCGTTGGCGACATCGCCTGCGGCGTAGATGTCGGCTGCTGAAGTCCGCAGATGCTCGTCGGTGACGATGCCGTTCTGCACGTCCAGGCCCGCCTCCTGGGCCAGTTGGACGTTGGGGGTGATGCCGATGCCCACGACCACGGCATCCGCGGCGAGGTGTCTGCCGTCGGCGAGCCGCACCCCGTCCACCCGGCCGTGCGTTCCGGTGAGGGACTCCACCTGCACGTTGGGCAGCAGATGGACTCCGTGATCAGTATGGAGAGCGGCGAACACTTCGGCCGCTTCGCGCCCGAGTACCTTCAGCAGGGGAAGCTCCGAGTGCTCGAGCACAGTTACCTCGGCGCCGGCCATCCGGGCGGCCGCGGCGGTCTCGAGACCGATCCATCCTGCACCGATCACGACGATCTTCGCCCCTGCGGTGAAGGCGGACTTGAGCCGTTCGCTGTCTCCCACACGGCGCAGATACAGAACGTTGTCGAGGTCCGCTCCGGGGACGGTCAGACGACGTGGGGACGAGCCGGTGGCCAGGAGCAGCTTGGTGTAGGAGACCTGACGTCCGTCGTCCAGGTGCACCTGCCGTGCCCGAATGTCGACCGTGCGCGCATAGGTGTCCAGCATCAGTTCGACGTTGTGCTCCCTGTACCAGTCATCAGGGTGCACGAAGATCGAGTCGCGCTCCTCCTTGCCCAGCAGGTAGCCCTTGGACAGGGGCGGCCGGATGTAGGGCTTCTCACTCTCGTCGCCGATGATGACGAGCGGGCCGTCGTGGCCGTGCTCGCGCAGTGCCTCGGCCGCCTTGGCCGCGGCCAGACCGCCACCGACAATCACGAAAGTGTTCATGGGGTTCCTCATCTCAGATGTCGCATGCTGCGAGTCATGTTGGAATGGTCATCCATCGGACCGTGAAGTCCTTCGTACTGTGACAACTCCGCCACCACCCGGGCGTGATACACGCCGACTGTCACAACATCTTGAGCGTCATGGTCATACTTTCAGCCGGATGACTGCCCGTCGTGAGCCGGCCGACCGCTGATGATCTCCGTCGGACGGAGGGGGAGAAGATGACGTACGTGATTGCGGAGCCTTGCGTCGACGTCAAGGACAGAGCGTGCCTCACCGAGTGCCCTGTGGACTGCATCTATGAGGGCGGTCGGACGCTCTACATCAACCCCGCGGAGTGCGTGGACTGCCATGCTTGCGAGCCGGTCTGCCCGGTCGAGGCCATCTTCTACGAAGAGGACGTCCCACAGCACTGGGCGCAGTACACAACCATCAACGCCGAGTACTTCGAGACGTCCTCCGGTCAGCAGAGCGAGCCGTACGTCGTTGAGGGCGACCACCGCCTGATCGCCCAGTTGCCACCGCGGAGTTCACACAAGAAGGACATCGCTGTCTTCAGCATTCGCAAGGAAGAGGCTGCTGACGCCGACCTGTGGTTCCCGTCCTGACAAGACGCCGTCCAGGGCCCGTCTCATGGTTGACTCCGGGGGTCATTCCGGCAGTGTCCGGCTGCGGGATACGCGAGGCCTCGTCAGAACAGTGGGAACCGTGACGATCGAGACCTCCCTGGACAGGAGACGTTGCACAGGACAGCGACCGGCGACCGCCAGCAGTTGCCTTATGTGGTCGGGCTCCAGATCGCCGGTCAACTGGACGTTCTTGACGATCTGCCCTTGCGCATCGAACCGCACTGCGACCTCGACATGGTCGAGCGGCCAGCTGTGCCGGTCCGCGAACGCCCGGACGGTCATGGAGGTACACGACCCGAGCGCGGCCAGGAGCAACTCTTTGGGGGTGGGGCCGGTATCGGTGCTGATGGGCTGTGGTTCGTCCGCAGTCAGCGTGTGAGGGCCGACTGTAATGGAGCGGGCGAGACGCGGGCCTTCTTCTACTGACACGGTGCGTGCGCTCATCAGTCTTCCTTTCGGGGGAGGTACACCGCTGTGCGACCGGTGATCACCAAGCGGGGTGGCGGGTTACGGCGGGGTGCAGTGACTCGCCCTTCACTGCAAAGACAGGAAGGCTCGCGCTCATGTGACACATTGCCCGGACGACTCCGGGCGAGGCGTCGCCGCCAGGTGCCCGGGGCTGGGTGAACGAGACCTGCCCACCGAAGATGGTCGGAGACTGTCACACCGCGCAGCACGGCCTGGTCTTACAGACGGACCAGGCCCGAACGCCACCGCGGAGAAAGAGAGCCATGCGCGACGAATCCCGAGTCATCGGTATCGGGCCTGAGGACGTCGAACGCGCTGCGGCCCTGCACCTCAGGTGCTCCGTGCATACGTTGTGGAGCCGGTATCACCGGGCGATGGGTGATACCCGTTCCCACCCGCGTAGACTCCTGACACGTCTGGGCTCGGCACCCGTCTCCTGCACCATGCCGGTCGGCAGCGGAGCGTTGTTGCGCAGAGCCGTCGTGTGCTGTCGTGCTGCACACGACGGCTACGTAAACAGCCTAAAACGGCACGCAGTTGGGCAACCTGCGCCGGTGTCCTTGGCCGACGGCCGTGTGTTCATCGGCATCGGACGATCGTGGACCTGCCCGGCGTCGTAGGGTAGACGGGAATGTGACGACAGGGCCTAGGAAGCCAGGGTGATGGTCGTCGGCGTTCCCTGCCAGGCCATCCTCGCGTAGGGGCACAGCGAATCGGCCTTCTTCAGGAGCGGAGAGGCGACCTCGGAATCGATGCCCGGCCACTTGACCACCAGGTCCACGCACAACAAGTAGCCGCCGTCTTCCGGGTCCCGCCCGAATGCCACGGTCGCGTCCACGGAGATCGCGGCAGGATCGAGAGCCGCCTGTCGTGCCACCAGGCTCAGTGCTCCGTGGAAGCAGGCGGCGAAGCCGGCGGCGAACAACTGCTCGGGATTCGTCCCCTGGCCGTCTCCTCCCAGTTCGGCAGGCATGCGCAGGTTGAGATCCAAGAGTCCGTCGTCCGAGAGTGCCCTCCCCGATGCCCGCCCGTGACTCGCTACCCCGCCACTCACAGCCACCGTCGTGGTGTAGATGGGGGCGAAGGACTCTCCGTCGAAGTCCTTGTCGGTGGACAGATCGGGCAAGCGGATCTGCTCGTTCATCGCGCGGCTCCGTCAACCGGCATCTCAGGCTTACCCGCGATGCCGGACTCCCGACGATGGGCAGAGCGCTCCAAGCCAGCTATTCTAAATGCCATACTTTATTCACCTTTCGGCGCGGCGAACTTCCGGGTTCCAGTTCCAGACAATTAGTTGACCGACTAGCCGCTCTGCTTGTGACACTCCGGCCGAGAGGAGATCGGCCGATGTCGGGACGGCCTCAGCTGTCCAGTGAAGACACGTAGGGGGCCAGTTTGGCTGGATTCATTACCCACATGATGCGTTCGATTCCTTCTGCCGACACATCGATGGACAGCAGAGCCACCGTGTTTCCATCGGCTGAAATCAGGACGGACGGACTGCCGTTGGCCTCGACCCAGCGAACGTCTGCCTGCGGCCAGAAACGTGGGGCGAAAGCGACAAGGTACTTGGAGACGTGTGGACGCCCGACGACCGGAATCTTGGATGCGCCACGCATCCCTCCGCCGTCGGCGTAGCTGACCACGTCCGCGGCGAGAACGTCCTCGAGCGCCGACAGACTGCCGGTCTGTGCCGCGGTGAGGAAGACCTCCAACAGCCTTCGGTGAGCGGCGGAGTCGACCGGCTCCCTGCGTTCCGCCGTCAGATGCTTCCGAGCGCGGCTCACCAACTGACGCGTATTGGCTTCGCTTGTCTCCAGGATGTCCGCGATCCGCTTGTACGGGTAGTCGAAGGCTTCCCTCAGAACGTAGGCGGCCCGTTCCACGGGGTTCAGCTTCTCCAGGAGGAAGAGAACCGCCAGGTCGAGTGCCTCTGCCCGTTCCGCACCCAACTGTGGATCCACGCTTGTGTCGACTGGCTCCGGAAGCCAGGGGCCGGTGTAGGCCTCACGCCGCATCCTGGCGGACTGGGCGTAGTTGATCGCCAGACGGGCGGTGACCGTAGCCAGGAACGCCCCCGGATCCTGGATGCCGGAGCGGTCGGTGTTCTGCCACCGCAGCCACGCATCTTGCACGATGTCCTCGGCTTCCACAGAGCTGCCGAGCACGCGGTACGCGATGCCGAAGAGCCGAGGACGTGCTGCGACGAACTCCCTCGTCGCCTGGTCGAGGGAGCCTGTGTCGTCTCCGGCGCTCATGGATCTCCTCCAGCTCTGGATCACCATGCTACAAGCCGTCACAGCAGGACGCGCGTCTCAGGCCCTGTAGCGAGAAGGCTGGGAGGCGATCATAGATGTGATAGTGGCCAACGCACTGTTTGCCCAGCAAACGCATCTCTGGAGCGATGTCTGCTTCCTGCGTCCACACCGTGTGGGGAGGACTTCATGGCCGCCTCATGTCGCCGGCGTGAGCCGAGGGCCGGAATTGCGCCAGGTCTGTTTCCGGTATGCGAGAAATGGACGGCGACCAAGGTGCTCATCCCTGCCAGCCGTAGCGAGCGCGGGCTTCGGCAACCGTCTCAGGGTCGACGGCACCGGCCCGCGCCAACTGGTCCAGGGCGGCGATCACGATCGACTCGGCGTCCACTCGGAAATAGCGGCGCACGGCATCACGGGTGTCCGACAGGCCGAAGCCATCCGTTCCCAGCGACGAGTAGTCCTGTTCGACCCACTGGCTGATCTGATCGGGCACCTGCCGCATCCAGTCGCTGACCGCCAGAACGGGCCCTCGTGCGCCCGACAGCGTCGTGGTCACGTACGGGATGCGCCCCTCACCCCGCAGCCGTGCCCTGTCGGCATTCAACGCATCGCGGCGCAGCTCCGTCCACGACGTCACTGACCAGACGTCAGCGTGGACTCCCCACTGGGACACGAGAAGTTCCTGGGCCTTCAATGCCCAATGGATGGCCGTACCGGAGGCGAGCAACTGGATTCGCGGTCCTGCGTCGAGGGGCTCTGCCTCCTGGAACCGGTAGATGCCCCGCACGATCCCCTCTTCGATCGATGGCCCGGTGGGCATGGCCGGCTGCTGCTTGGGCTCGTTGTAGACCGTCAGGTAGTAGAAGATGTCTTCGGGCTGGTCCCCGTACATCCGTCGCAGCCCTTCCTTGACGATCACCGCGATCTCATAGGCGAAGGCCGGGTCGTAGCTGACGGCGGCCGGGTTCGTGGAGGCCAGCAGATGGGAATGCCCGTCGGCATGCTGCAGACCTTCGCCGGTCATCGTCGTGCGGCCGGCCGTCGCTCCGACGGCGAAGCCGCGGCCCATCTGGTCTGCCAGGGCCCAGAACTGGTCGCCCGTCCGCTGGAACCCGAACATGGCATAGAAGATGTAGAAGGGGATCATGGGTTCGCCGTGTGTGGCGTACGACGTCGCAGCGGCGGTGAACTCGGCCAGTGAGCCGGCTTCGGTGATGCCCTCGTCGATGAGCTGGCCGTCCTTGGCCTCCCTGTAGTGCAGGAGTTGATCGACGTCGACCGGCTCGTAGTTCTGACCCTCAGGCGAGTAGATCCCGGCCGTCGGGAACAGGGATTCCATACCGAATGTACGTGCCTCGTCGGGGACGATGGGCACCCAGCGCCGCCCCGTCTCCTCGACCCGCATCAGGTCCTTGACCAGCCGGACCAGAGCCATGGTGGTGGCCACCTCTTGTTTGCCGAAGCCCTTCTGGAGGGCTTCGAAGGGGCCGGACGGCGGCTGCTTCAGCGGCTTGGCCACCACCCTTCGTACCGGGACGGGGCCTGCCAGAGCAGAACGCCGGTCGCGCAGATACCGCACCTCTTCCGAGTCCTCACCGGGGTGCCAGTACGGCACCAGGTCCCCGCTCAGCGCGCTGTCCGGGATGGGCAGTTCCAGCGTGTCACGCATCTGACGGAACTGGGCCATGGTCAGCTTCTTCATCTGGTGGTTGGCGTTGCGGGACTCGAAGTGCGACCCCAACGTGTGGCCCTTCACCGTCTGGGCGAGGACGACCGTGGGCTTGCCCCTGTGCTCGACCGCGGCCCTGTAGGCGGCATAGACCTTGAGCGGTTCGTGTCCGCCCCGGGAGTTTTCGAACAGGTCCGTGAGCTGAGTGTCACTCAGGCTCGCAGCGAGGCGGGACAGCTCATCGCCGACAAAGAAGTGTTTGCGTATGTAGGCGGCGTCCCGTGCGGCGTACGTCTGGAGTTGGGCATCGGGTATCTCGCCGAGGCGGTGGACGAGGGAGCCGTCGGTGTCGCGCTGCAGCACGGGGTCCCAGGCCTCGCCCCAGAGAGTCTTCACCACATGCCAGCCCGCGCCGTGGAACCGGGCCTCGAGCTCCTGCACAATCTTGGAATTCGACCGCACCGGACCGTCCAGCCGCTGCAGATTGCAGTTGATGACGAAGGTGAGGTTGTCGAGACCCTCACGGGCGGCCAGGGCCAGCGCGGCCGTCGCCTCGGGCTCGTCCGCTTCCCCGTCTCCGAGGAAGGCCCATACGTGCGACCCGGAGGTATCCTTGATGCCCCTGTTGTGCAGATAGCGGTTGAATCTGGCCTGGTAGATGGCGGCAAGAGGGCCGAGCCCCATGGAGACGGTCGGAAACTCCCACAGCCAAGGCAGCCGCCGGGGGTGCGGGTAGGACGGCAGACCGTGACCGTCGGCCTCCCGCCGGAAACCGTCCAGCTGCTCCTCGCGCAGTCGGCCCTCCAGGAACACCCGTGCGTAGATGCCGGGCGAGGCATGCCCCTGAAGGTACAGCTGGTCCCCGGAACCGTCCCCCTCCTTGCCTCTGAAGAAGTGATTGAACCCGATCTCGTAGAGCCATGCGGCCGACGCGTAGGTCGAGATGTGGCCGCCGAGACCCAGGTGGGAACCGCGGGTGACCATCGCGGCCGCGTTCCACCGGTTCAGGGCGGTGATGCGGGACTCCATGGCGATGTCGCCCGGGAAGGCAGGCTGGGACGACGCCGGGATCGTGTTGATGTAGTCCGAGGACAGCAGCCCCGGGAGGGCTACTCCGGACCTGGCCGCGTACTCGTGCACGCGCCGCAGCAGGTACACGGCGCGTTCGGGCCCGGCATGTCTGATGACGGCGTCGAGTGATGCCTGCCATTCCCGCGTTTCCTCGGCGTCACGGTCGGGCAGCTGGTCGAGTTCACTTGTCGTGGAGGATTCTGTGGGCCGAGTCGGATCGCTCATGGGAGAGTTCCTGTCAAAGCGTGGGGAGGGGAAGACGGACGGCGCCGCGGGCGCAGAGGCGCCTTCGGCGGCCGCCGGGAAGAGACATACGTGGGGAAGTCGCCGCCACGTCCGCACACGTCAGCGCTGCGCGAGCCACTTGCTGAAGGGCGTGTGAGCGATGTGGAGAAGGGCGCGTTCCTCGAACTCGTCACCGAAGAGCCCGGCGTGCTCGTCGATGACGACGATCCGCGTGTCCCTCCGGGCGGCCAGCACCTTCACCGCGAGGTCATCGAGGCGGTACTCCTCGGGGCCGACCACATCGAGCGTGCCGAACAGCGGCAGTCCCACCGCGACATGCGCGACCGCGGCAGCGATATCCGCTGTCGCTACGGGACGTACCAGAGCCGGCGCGACGTGGAACCCGTCCTGGTGCGTGTCAGCGAGAGCCATGGCGTCAACGGATTCGAAGGACAGCGCGGCACGCACGATCGAATGAGGGATCGGAGAGTGCCGTACCTGGTCCTCCTGCAGCAGTTTCGCGCGGAAGTAACCCGACCGCAGTCGATCTGCTCCCGCCATCGACAGGACCACATGATGCTCGACGCCTGCCGAGGCCGCCGAGGCCAGGAGGTTGGCCGTTGCGGTACTGAAGAACTGCTGAGCGGCTTCCTCCGTTCGCACAGGCGCATCGGTGACGTCCACCACCACCTCAGCGCCGCGCAAGGCCTCGTCGAGACCGTTCCCCGTGATCACATCAACCCCATGGCGGCGTGAAACGGGCACGACCTCCACACCATGGTCACGGAGCCTGGCAACCGTTTCGGAGCCGATCAGCCCCGTGGCTCCTGCGACAACGACTCTCATCTGGGTCCCTTCCCATCGAGGGGTCAGCGACCCCGCTATGTCATCTTGGTGACGGCGAAGTCAGCCACGTGCACTACATACGACAGAGCGCGAACCGCTGTTGTGACACTGAGCGGATCACTGGCACGACACACCCACTGGACGCGGCGGCCTTCGTGCCTGCGCGGCGTTCACCCGCGCGGACAGATCCCCGGCCTACGCTTCGAGCGGAGCACAGAAGGCATCGGCATGTGTCACAGGAGTGCGGTGTGTTCGGTCTTCACCAAGAGGTAGCCGAGTGAGCCGCCTGGAACGCACGGGCGCTATTACGGCCGCGCGAGAGGCGGTACACCACCTTCGCAACCCGGCGGCACATGTCATCTACTTGACAGGGCAACAACTACGGAGGTGGGACACAGTGTCGAGCAAGGACTCAAAAGGCGAGAGCGACAAGCCGCGTTCCGAGACGTGGAAGACCGCAGCGGCCATGCTGCAGGACGTCAAGCCGCCCCACATCCCCGAGGGCGCCTCGGGCATGACCATCCTCGTCGAGTGGCCGCCTGGTGACCCGGGCACTCCTCCGCACCGCCACTCGGGGCCGGCGTTCGGGTACGTGATGGAGGGCGAGGCGCGCTTTGAGCTGGAGGGCGAGCCGGAACGCGTGGTCAAGGCCGGTGAGACGTTCTGGGAGCCGGGCGGTGACGTGATCCACTACCAGGACGGCAATGCCCGAACGGATGCACGGTGCCGGTTCCTCGTGACCATGCTGTGCGCGCCGGGTGCGCCGATGCTCACGCTGGTCGACGAGGAGGAACTGGCGCAGCGGGCCCACTTGCGTGCCTCGCGCCCCGCGGACTGACCGGCGGCTTCTTTGCTCGGGCAGATCGGCTCCTATCGAAGCAGACCCGCTCCGTGGGAGGCTCCGGGTGGAGCGTGTGGATCGACGGTCGCCCGACGTATGACCGGGCCTAGCCGACGCGCGACTCGACGTCACCAGGGCCCAGCACACCCCAAGACCGAACATCCCAAGGACATGTGTGAACGACAGCCCCGACGCCGGTTGGAACGGGTCTCCGACGCCCCGCAGGCAGCTCCGCGCACGCTGCCTCCTGCGAACCTCCGCACCGGTGTGGCTCGCTCTGCTGACTCTGGCAGCGGTAGTGAGCACGGCCGCCTGCGATCGGGCGGGCGGGCAAGCGACGGGCGATCGCGTAGCCGTAGGCCGGGAATGCCGCTCCACACTGGCGCAGGGTCTACAGCTCTCCTGCGGAACATACGGATTCGGGGACCTTCGCTATGTCTGCCGGACCACGGACACCAGCGGCCATCGGTGCCTTCCGACCACGGCCGTGACGGTGCGCAACACAGGGCGCTCCGCCGTCCTGGTGACGGTCGTCAAAGGGCCCAGGCAGGGCATCCGTGAACAGAGCGGAGAACAAACGCTCGCTCCCGGGCAGTCGGCTGTTCTCCGCCCCGGTGCACGAGAGTTCCTCTTCGACATCACCCTGGGCAATACGGGGAGCGCACGGGGAAGCCTGCTGGTGATGAGAGTGCAGTGATGCCTGTGCACAGCGAAGACTGGTCGATCGGTCGCCCCAAATGACGGTCTTGACGCGACTGTTGCCGGTTACTCCACGAAGTACGAGTCGTGCTTGTCGAAGAACTGGGCGCGCTCCTCGTCCGTGGCATCGGCCAGCTGCGAAAGCCCCTCGAAATACTCTTCACGCGGTGCTCCCGGAGTGAAGAGCAGAAGCATGTCGGCCGGCGCGTCGGAGTCGTTACGGAAGGCGTGCAGTCCGCCCTGCGGCACATGCAGGAAGTCGCCCTGTTGCGCGTCGATCCACTGTTCGCCGTTGAAAAGACGAACAGTGCCGTTGAGGATGAAGAAGGACTCCGAGATGGTCTTGTGGAAATGAGTCTTGGGGCCACCCGCCTTCGCGCTCATCTCGACTCGGTAGAGTCCGTATTCGCCTCGCGTGGTGGTTGTGGTCGCCAGGTAGTGAATGGCGTCCTTACCGGCCGTGCCGACATTCGGGGGAGTGTCCGCCGGCCTGAAATTCGCGTTGATCTCGCCTGTGTCTCCCGTGTACACCTGCTTGGGGTACGACATGCGAACCATCCCTTCCGTACTTTGGATGCGCAACGACGCTCTGATGGGGCACGTGCGGACCACGCTCGTGGTGGCAATCGGCCATTCTCGGTGTGCCCGAGACCACGCCCCTCACACAAGAGACCGAGCACCCCCAGCGGGTGTGACATCTCTTCGGCTGGCTGTCGGCGGTAGACCGCCATTGCGATCGGCTACTCCTCAGCGCGGAGTGGTGTGAGATGAGGATCATGCGGATGGCATTTCCTTCCTCCACTCGGCGCTGTCTCAGCGTGAGAGTCCACAAACCAGGCTATCTTCACGACCGAGGCCGCGCTGAAGGCGAACATGGCAATCGGTCAGGATTCAGGCCCCCCGCACCATCACACCGATCGACGCGACACACGACAACGTTGGTGCGGATCATGTCTCTCTCAGCGTCAGCTGCGCCGATGAAGCAGGTGCGCGTGTCGGAGTGGCCGTGCAGCGGCTCAGACGAGCTCAAGTCCCCCGTCAATCGTCAGCACTTGACCGGTGACGTGTGTGCTCAGGGGATCGGCGATACGCAGGATCCATTTCGCGACATCCTTCGGGTTGCCGAGACGGCCCGTCGGGATGCGGTCGCGTTCACCCGCCCCCCTTCCGATGCGAGCTCGAGCGCCCAGCTGCGGGTCAGTTGCTCCATGGCGCTCTTGGTGGCGGCGTAGTGGGCACCTCCAGCCATGGGGCGGTGACCGTAGGTGCTCGAGATGTTGACGATTGAACCCGACGAGTCACGCAGGTGCGGCAGGGCCGCATGGGCGAGCATGCTCGGGGCCGTCACGTTGAGGGCGAACAGTCTGGTGATCACTGCTCGGTCCGTCTCGGCCAGGGGCATCACGGCCGTGGTGCCGGCGTTGTTCACGAGCAGGTCGAGTCGGCCCCACCGCTCGACGGCGGCCGCGACGACTGTGTCCGCAGCGCCCTCCTCGCAGATGTCGAGCGGCGGAATCGCGATGTTGGTGTGCGCGCGAGCCGTCTCCTCCAGGGGGTCCTTGCGGCGTCCCACACCGAGGACGTGTGCCCCTGACTCGGCCAAGGCGATCGAATTGGCTGTGAAGTGGCGAAGTCATGGTCCAGTGGGACCGGTTGACGCAAGTGGTCCGTCTCCCGCCGCAGGTCGGGGTGGCGTGGAGACGGACCGTATGCGTCCGGGATGGCGGCCGGTCAGCCGAACTGGCCGGGCTGGTAGTCCCCGGCGGGCTGCTGGTTGATGACGTTGATGCGGTTGTAGGCGTTGATGACGGCGATGAGGGAGATCAGCGCGACCAGCTGCTCCTCGTCGAAGTGCTTGGCGGCGTTCGCCCAGACCGCGTCCGTGACGCCACCGGCTGCGTCGGCGATGCGGGTGCCCTGTTCGGTCAGTTCCAGTGCGGCGCGCTCGGCCTCGGTGAAGACCGTGGCCTCACGCCAGGCCGCGACCAGGTTGAGGCGCTGCGGGGTCTCGCCCGCGACGGTGGCGTCCTTGGTGTGCATGTCGGTGCAGAAGCCACAGCCGTTGATCTGGCTCGCGCGAATCTTCACGAGCTCCTGGACCAGGGGCGGCAGGGTCGAGTCCGAGACTGCCTTGTTGGCCGAGTTGATGTGCTTCAGCACCTTGCCGGCGAGAGGGTTGCCGAAGTAGTTGAGACGCGATTCCATGGTTTATCTCCTAGCCATGTTGCGGGTACAAAGTACTGACCGGGATGACCGGGCGAACTGTGACAGGGAGCCGTGTGTGACGTGCGTCTCATCCGTCGAGTTGTCGGCGGTCAGGTGAAGGCGACCGGGGTCGCCGACGGCCACCGCTGTGCATGCGCCGACCGTGACGACGTACGCCGGGCGTCATCGTCGAACGTGGCGCTCGCAGGCTTTGCCGGGTCTCGGCACGGGGGTGCGATACACACCGGACCCCGGCGGCCGTCTGCGAGATCCCACTCTCATCTGCAGTACGACATTGTTGTTGAGCCGCAAACAGTGGTGAAGCCGACCATCCCTTCAAGAGTCCGACGTTCGTACGACATCGAACGACCGATGCTCTGCTCGCCATGCCCGCTCCCTCGTCACCACCGTCTCAGGGCGAGATGACCTTGCCGCGCCTGCTGGGCGCACTCAGTGACCCGACGCGGCTCGGTATCGTCCGAGTGTTGTCCGACGGCGCCGAGCGCGGGTGGGGACAGCTGCGCGCCCCTGTGGCCAAGTCCACCCTGAGCCATCACCTCAAGGTGCTGCGGGAGGCGGGCGTCGCGCGGACTCGCCAGGACGGCACTCGCTGCTTCGTGACCCTGCGCCGCGACAGCCTCGATGCGCGCTTCCCCGGACTGTTGCCGGCCCTGCTGTCCGCAGCCATCGCCGAGGACGTCGGCGCACACGTGACGGAAAGCGACGACGAGGAGTGACTGGGCCGTCTCCCCGTCCGCCTTGCGCCGCACCGTACATCGCGGGTTTCGGCTGTACTAGCCACCGAGGACGGACAGGAACTGCAGTCTTGCGTGGCTCTCCGTGCCCGGTACCGCGGTGAACACCAGAAGTCGCTGTGACTGGTCAGGGTCGACCAGCGTTTGGCAGTGCACCTCCAAGATCCCCAGTTCCGGGTGCTGGAAGCGTTTGGGTGCGCAGTAGGGGCCGAGAACCGGGTGTTCACGCCAGAGCGCGGCGAATTCAGGACTTGCCGTCTGCAGTGCGCCGACGAGGTCGGCGGTGCGCGAGTCGCCACCGTCCCGTACGTACGCGCCATAGAGGTCCGCCACCAGCAGGCGGCTCTGTTCGGCGTGGTCGCTCTCGGGACGGATCAGCCGGGAGGTGGGATCGGTGAACCATCGGTAGTGCAGACTGCGGGCCCGTCCGGTGAAAGCAGTCTCGTCACCCAACAGCGCGACCGCCATGCGCGTCTGCTTCAGCGTCTCGCCCAGGTGGTTGACCACCTGAGCGGGAGTGTCTCCGAGCCGGTCGAGGATGCGCATCATCCCCGGGGTGATGTGATCGCCGCGCCGCGCCCTTTGGGGAACGGCGTGGCCGGCGAGGTGAAACAGATGATCCCGTTCCTCAAGGGACAGATGCAGACCGCGGGCGATCGAGGCGAGCATCTGTTCCGAGGGATTGGGCCCCCGCGGTTGTTCGATCCTGCTGTAGTAGTCGACCGACATGTCGCACAGTGCGGCGACTTCCTCTCGACGCAGCCCGCCGGTTCGCCGGCGCCGTCCGCGTGGCAGTCCGACGTCCTCCGGCTGAAGGGCCTCACGCCGTGCTCTGAGGAACGCCGCCAATTCGGTTCTGTCCACTGTTGTTCGTCCTGTTCGTCCTGTCCGTTCAAAGAAGATCTTCCTGACCTTCCTGACCTTCCTGATCTTCCTGAGCTGCCTGATGGCACCGGCTTTCTCAGACGGCTGCGAATGTGACCCCCGTCAGACGCTCGGAGATCCGCCACAGCCGGGCTGCGTCCGCCTCGCTCCGGGCCGACTTGTAGATCGCCAGCTCGGTGGGGCCGCCGGTGAACTGCCCGAGACCGTCAGGGCCATAGAGGAGCCCGCCCTTCGACCGCGGGCTCGTGGCCGCGTACAGGGGCGGAAGCAGACCTGCGTCGACCGAATGCACCAGGACGCCCCAGCGAGCCAGCTGCTTCATGATTGCCTCATAGGGAGCGGGACGGGTGCGGCCGAGGTTGGGCCCGGAGGCGTAGAGATTGGTCAACGTCGTGCCGGGATGAGCGGCGTTGCTGACAACGCCCCATCCACCCACCGTACTGAGGCGATCCAACTCGAGGGCGAACAACAGATTGGCCAACTTGGACAAGTTGTAGGCACGCACCGGCGAGTAGCGTTTCTCGCTCTGCAGGTCGTCCCAGTCGATCCGGCCGCTGCGCGCGGCGCTGCTGGTCAGGGTGGTCACCCGGGCCCGACCGGCCCGCAGCAACGGCATCAGGCGCCCGGTGAGCGCCACATGGCCGAGATAGTTGGTTCCGAACTGCAGCTCGTACCCGTCCGCTGTCGTGTGCCGGGTGGCAGGTGCCATCACTCCCGCATTGTTGATCAGAAGATCGATCGGCCTTCCTTCTGCCTGCAGCGTGTCAGCGAGGCGTTCGATCGATTCCAGTGAAGCCAGGTCGAGGACGCGGGTGGAGACCTGCGCCTTGGGACCGGCGGCCTGGATCCGCTGAAGAGCGGTGGCGCCTTTGGACGCGTTGCGGACCGGCAGAACCACTTCGGCGCCCGCGCGGGCGAGCCGTTCGGTCAGCCCGAGCCCGATTCCGTCGCTCGCCCCGGTCACCACGGCGAGCTTTCCGTGCAGATCGGGTACGGATACTTCTTTCATCGCATGCTCCCTGCGTGCAGTCGTGAACGTTGTCAGGTCACAAGGGTCCGCGCAGGGGATGGCATGATCCATGTGGTGCTCAACCATGGATTGACAGGGCATGGCACAGACGAGGGGCCGTTGCCGCTGGAAGCGGCAGTCCGCCGCAGGGACGGATATGACCCGGTGTGACAAGGTGTTGCTTCACACGGTATGTTCGCCGCGCGCCTCGATACATGGTTGCACAGCTGTGCTGCGGCATCACCGGCATCGGACCGAACGCCGACCACCGCGACGCTGATACGTCGTTGGGCTTCACTTCCGCGTCCACGGACACGCGCGGCTGCAACACCAGGAGCCAGCCCTTTTGTCTCTGCTCGGAGACCTCCTACCGCGAAGGATTGGACCGTGCCGGCAATCTTGATCCACGGCGTCCCTGACACCCATCGTCCACCAAAGAGGAATACGTCGACTGGCTCATCGAACGGCTGGAGTCCGTGTCCTTCGCCAAGGACCTGGTGGCCGGCCTCGACGTCCCTGCTGAGCCGGGCGAGGAGATGGTCAGCCATGTGGATGGACCGATGAAGGACAGCATCCTCAAGCTCTACCGCTCCGCGCTGATGATCGGAGCCGAGTGGGAACCGGCGCCGGCGAACGTGTCCGCGCCGGCCCTGGTGTTCTGGGGCGCGCTCGACCCGGTCTGCCAGGTCGAGTTCGGCGAAAAGCTCGGCCTCGCCGTGCGGGCCTCCCAGGTCATGGGGCTCGACTGCAACCACTGGACGGTGCTGCAGAAGCCGGCCGAGGTCGCCGTGACCCTTGAGGCGCACTGGAACCAGCCCAAGTAGACGTGCGCCGGAACCAGCTCAAGTGGACGCGCACGCTGCGTGCGGCGAGTCGTCCTGGATGTGTATGCCAGGCGCCCTCGGCGACAGCCGGTGCCGCCGGACCGGTGAGACCACAGCTGCGGCAATCACCCTTGGGCCAGTTACCGGCAGTGCGCGCTCGCGGGCTGCCCGCGGTCGCTTCTCGACAGCGGTTGCGGCCTCGTTGCGCGCACTCAGTTCAGCGCAGAGCGCACTACCTGCCGTGTCATCGGGGTGCGGTCCAACTCCGCCCTGATATCGGCAAGACTCTGGGCGGACAGCGCCTGGCGCCACGCCTGTTCCGCCCGACGCATGGCTGCGTTGACGGCACACGCGTCGGTCGGCGGCGGTGACAGCTCGCCGATCTTGCCGCAGCAACGGATCTCGGTGCAGTGAAAGAGCTGCGTACCGCCCTCGATGGCCTCCACCACATCCAGAAGGGTGATGGCCTCAAGGGGCTTGGCCAGACGGAAACCTCCGCGCGGGCCGGGCACCGAGACCACCAGCTCGGCTCGGGCGAGTTGTTGCAGTTGCTTGTTCAAGTATGAGGGCGAGAGGCCGTGAGCCTCGGCGAGCTGGCCGCTGCCCACGGGGCCGCCACCGATCATGTCCAGGTTGAGCAGGGTGTGCAGAGCCCACTCGACCCCTTTAGCCATTCGCATATTACGGACATTACATGTCCAGGACCGAACGGTGTAGCGGGCCCCTGTGTGCGGGCCTCCGCCCCGGACCGCAGGGCGGTGGCGCCGCGAAAATCTTGACACTCAATATCCAGGATATGTAATGTCCAGAATTAGCGATGCGGGCCCCAGTGGGAGGTCACCGCGGTAGGCAGCCCCTGCTCACAGAGCACCGGCTCATCACTTCGGCTTCGAAAACGGAGAAGTTCATGAAAGATGTCCTGATCATCGGCGGCGGATTTGCCGGCGTGTGGAGCGCGGCAGGAGTCGTACGCGCCGCCCGTGAAGCAGGTGGTTCGGGCGACGAACTGCGGGTGACGCTGGTCAGCGGCGGCGATGACCTGGTCATCCGCCCTCGCCTGTACGAGGAGGCCCCGGAGGGGATGCGGGTCGCTCTGGACCGCGTTCTCGGCCCGATCGGTGTACGCCGCATAACGGCGACCGTCACGGGGATCGACACCGAGGCGCACACGGTACGTGCCGTCGGGCGCACCGGTGAGGAACTGGACCTGGCCTACGACAAGCTGGTGTTGGCCACGGGCAGCCAGCTCGTGCGCCCCGACTTCCCCGGCTCGCAGGAAATCTTCGACGTCGACACCCTTCCCGCGGCGGCCGCACTCGACAACCACCTGCGTCGGCTGCCTGAGCAGGCGCCGTCCCAGGGCCGCTACACGGCCGTCGTGGTCGGTGCCGGCTTCACCGGCCTGGAGATCGCCACCGCGCTGGGTGAACGGCTCCAAGCGATCGCCGACCGCCAGGGCGCGGCGGAAGACGTACGGGTCGTTCTCGTCGACCGCTCCGACGTCGTCGGCCCGGAGCTCGGCGACGGTCCGCGCCCTCACGTCCACGCCGCGATTGACGAACTGAAGATCGAACGGCGCCTGGGGCGCACCGTGGCGTCGGCGACCTGGCAGGACGTCACCCTCTCGGACGGTGAAGTGATCCCCGCGGCAACGGTCGTATGGACGGCCGGCATGGCCGCGAGCCCCCTCACAGCCCAGATCCCGGGCGAACGTGATCGGCTGGGACGACTGAGCGTGGACGCGTACCTGCAGGTGATCGGAGTGCCCGACGTCTACGCAGCCGGCGACACCGCACTCGCCCCCGCGGAAGACGGGCACTCCACGTTGCAGTCCTGCCAGCATGCCCTGCCTATGGGCAAGTTCGCTGGTCACAACGTGGCAGCCGAGCTTCTGGGCAACGCCCTGCTGCCCTTCGCTCCCGACCCCTACACCACCTGCCTGGATCTCGGTCCCGCCGGCGCCGTCTTCACGGAAGGCTGGGACCGCAAGATCGCGCTGACTGGACAGGAAGCGAAGACCCTCAAGCAGAACATCAACGCGCTGTGGATCTACCCGCCGACTGACGACCCGGAGCAGTTCCTCGCCCAGGCAGGTCGCTTCTCCAACGGCTGACAGCCGGCCCCGGCCTAGAAGGTCAGCCGACCACGTACCACCGCCTGACACGGCCGAACCGCCCGGCGCGCAGGGGATCTCCGTCCCGTGCGCGCCGGGCTGTCACCTGTAGCGCCGGTCGGTGAACGCGCGTCGCGGCGGGAAGCTACCGCAAGCGCGCGTGTTGATTACCTGGGCCCGGAGGTTCCACGCCGTCCGGGGCCCGATGCCTGCCCCCGGACGCCGGCTCCGAGCCGAGCACGCTCAGCGCGGCATGTTGGAGCGGCTCCTGCGGCAGTACGCCAGCGAGGTCGACTGGTGGCGTCATGGCATCTGGTCGCTGCGGCTGGACCCGCGCACCCCGCGGCGCGAACATGAACCGCGCGCCAACACCCCGGTCCGCAGGGGCGACATCACCCCGCTCTCGCTACGGGAGGGGGCGAAATTCTCCCCTGCATCCCCGGGTCATCGAACAACGCATGCGCCGCCGGCCCGGTCTGGCACACCGCAGTCCGGACGGCACGCAGGGCGGCTTGGACCACGCCAGAGGCCTGGTCCGCGTCGGAGTCACCGACTTCGCCCAGCAGACCCTCGGTGACGTGATCGACGTAGCCCGGCCTGAGCCTGGCGAAACGGTGCAGGCGGGCCAGACCTGTGGCGACATCGAACAGCCGGACCACGGTGAAGAAACCGCTGGCCCGATGCCGGACTCGGTCTCGGTGCCGGAGCTGCTCCGCACGCGGCAGCGATCCGTCGGCGGGCCGCTGCGGCCCGATCAGGTGCTGCTGGGGCGGCGGCGGGTAGTTCTCAGGGATGGCGAAGAAGGCGAAGAAGAGGACGGGTTCCCTCACTGGGCTGGTGCGGCTGATGAAGCAGAAGGTGGTCGATGGCTTACCCGGGCCGGACGGCGTCCGGATCCGGTACGCGGCAGCGGAGGAGGCCGAGGTGGTCACCGTGACGCTGAAGACGGCCGGCGGCGACCTCGAAACCGGCCACCTCGAAGCGCTCGCCCCGGGCGGTGCGGGACGTGGCTGCCGGACGGGCTCGCGGGCGCCGATCTGATCGCCTCGCTCGTTCGGGCAGGGTCGGCCGGAGGCCTGCAGTCGGCGGCGGCCTCTTCGGGAATCCCGACGGAACGTCGAACTCTCCACGCGATCGAGTGAACCCCCACTCATCAGCGCCGCAGGTCAGGAGAGAGGATGCGCCGAACAGAACGAACCGGCGGGAGTCCCGGCAAACGGCAAGGGAACAACCTTCACGCACACCCGTTAGGTGGACATGAGCGTCAAGCCTGGTGGTGGCGCTCCTCGTACGTCACGTTTCCAGCGGGCTCCGGCCAACCCCGGCTCCTTACTCCTCACTGCTCACAGAAGGTCACTGTCATGAAGAACGAGCGGGAATTCTTCTCACCGGACGCCATGCAGTGGCGCACAGGGCCGCAGCCCGGGACCGCCGAGAGGATTCTGAGCAGGGACGAGGCCGATCCGGAGGTGCTGACCCGGTTGGTGCGCTGGGAGCCCGGCCTGGACACCTCGCTCTCCGGTGTGATCCGGCACGAGTGGGTCGAGGAGGTCTATCTACTCGAAGGCGACCTGCATGACCTGACCCTGGATCAGACCTTCTGCGCCGGAGACTTCGCCGCCCGGCCCCCGGGCATGGAACACGGCCCGTACCGGACAACCGGAGGGTGCGTGATGTTGGAGATCCGCTACCGGCCATAGAGCGTGTGCCGGGTTCTGGTCTTCAGCGGAGGCTACGGAGCCAGCTGATCGCGCCGCCTAGGTGAGGTCCGGCGAGGTAGCTGGTCGGGGGCTTGTCTCAGTGGGTAGCGAGTTCGCGCCACTCCTTGATCTTCACGACGGTCGTCTGCCGGTCTGGGGTCGCAGCCCGTCTTACGACCGGGCCGGGCGGTGCGGGACAGCGGTGTGGCGGGCCGAAAGCCAGGTCTGCCTGCAGTACTTCTGGGGCTGGCTGGTCGGCCGCACCGCATTAGGGGACGGCGGCGGATGGTCTGTCGGTGGTGTGGGTGGGGAAGCGCGCCTGACGACGGCTGAAACGGCCCGGGCGCCGGGAGGGCGAGTGCGGTGGATCGGCGCGCTGATCGATGCCGTCCGGTGCACGCTCTCTGGCCGAGATCTTGGACGTTACTCTCTGGTGGCGGCTGGCTTTGCCGTGTAGCGTCGCTGACAGATGTCGTGGTTCGCATGATCTGCCCGCGCTCCGGCGTGGGCGTTTTGCTGTGCAGTGCCGGACCAGGACGATCACCTCCGGGTCCGCGCGGTGCGGACCCGATCGCGACTGAAAGGCACCGGCATGGCCAGCGGAACCGTCAAGTGGTTCAACGCCGAAAAGGGTTTCGGCTTCATCGCGCAGGAAGGCGGCGGCCCGGACGTCTTCGCGCACTACTCCAACATCAACGCCTCCGGCTTCCGTGAGTTGCAGGAAGGTCAGGCCGTGACCTTCGACGTGACGCAGGGCCAGAAGGGCCCGCAGGCGGAGAACATCACGCCTGTCTGACCTCGACCTCGCGGCGAGGGATGTCACTAGGGGCCCCGGAGCACGTGCTCCGGGGCCCCTAGGACCTGTCCGGCCGGTCATGCCGCAGACGCGGGGTCTCTCGCCGACCGGCCCGAGCCGAGGCGCCGACTCTCGTACCAACTCTCGTACCAACCGATGGACGAGCGGCAGGCCTTGTCCCGCACCGCCGCTCCGCTCCGAGTCGATCACCTAGAGGACCACGCCCTTCGCCTCGTCATCTGCGGCGAGTGCGGATGGCACCTGGACTCCGTCGGCTCGTAAGGTGCGTTCGCTCTCGGCACAGCCACCGGTACTCAGCGCTGGGGCCCACTGCTCCCCACCCCCCTTTGGAGCCCTCCACACCACGCCCGCGATTGATGGCAACACGCTGTACGTCGGCTGCCGGGACAGGCACCTGTGGGCGGTCGACGCGGAGAACGGCCGGGTGCGGGGCGGGACGCTGGGCGAGTACAGGACAAAGCGAACTGTAGTGGGAGCCCCGGAACCGGACAGTGGCGGCCGGGCGTCAGGACACACGGCACACAACGACAAGGGGAGTGGACGAACATGGTGCACATACGTCGGCGGCTGCGTACAGGCACGGTTGTCCTCAGCGGCGTGGCATTGCTCGCCGTGGCCCTCGCGGGTTGCTCCTCCTCGGGATCGTCCAAACGCTGCGTCGACCGCGGCAGCTACAGCTCCGCCAAGGGATACAAGGTCGTCGAGAACAAGAACTGCTCGTCCGTGAAGGCCGCCGTCGACGGCGCCTGGTACTACGGCGGCACGGAGAAGAAGCACTGGGTCAGCGGCGGCTCCTTCACCAAGCCCGCCAAGACGTCCGGCACTTCGCACAGCGGCAAGAAGTCCAAGAAGAGCAAGAGCAGGAGCAAGGCCAAGACCAGGCACTGACCCGGCGCCCGGACCATCGGACGCCGAACACGGCCCGCAGTCGGTCCAGCCCCCCGTCCAGGTCCTCCTTCCGCCTCGTCGCACTCGTCCACCTGCCGGACGGCCGCCAAGCACGTTCAGTTGCGCGACGCCCTCATACGGACCGTCTTCGGCCCCCGCCTCCATGAAATGCGTGAGGTGATGGCCGACGTCCAAGTACTCCACCATCTTCGCTTCGTCCGGTTCGCCGGAGGATCGCACCTGAGCATTCAGCGGTCTCACCATCGCCCGCGACCTCACCCGCTGTCACCACGGCACGCTCACCCTCACGGGCCGGGCACCTGGCGCATGTTTTCTGCTGCGCCTGCCCCAGGCGCCCGCCCAGCCCAGGCGGGGAACAGTGTGCGCTCCGCGGTGCGAACGGCAGGGCCGTCATGGACGTCAAGCTGGGCAAGGCCTCTGACGGCGTTGCCCGTTCGGGGGCCTCGTTGGTCAGTCGCCGGTGATCAGGGTGTACCGGACGGTCTGCGCCTGGATGAGGCCGTCCCGGAAGACGAAGGTGTCGACGCCGTCCTCCACACGCGCCGTGGGGCTGGTGGCCGACCACTCCAGGAAGAGGACCTCGTCGGCGAAACGCGGCGTCAACTGCCAGTCGGCGTCGGGTAGATCGGCCAGCAGGGCACCGATGCCTTCCTTGGCGCCTTCCCTCCCTCGCAGGATGCCCCGGGGGGTGATGAAGACCGCGTCGCCTGCGTAGTTGGCACTGATGCTGTCCAGATCTCCCGTGCCGAGTCGGCGCCCATGGTCGGCGAAGACCTCTTCGGGGGTGCGGGGGCCGGCCGGGGTAGGGGGCTTGGTCATGTCGTTGTCCTTCGTTGTATTGCTGGTGTTTCGGCAGCTATGGGCGTCGCAGGTCTCCGCCGCGGGCATCTCTGGTCAGGCTCCCTGAGCGCGTTCCACACAACGCGGCGCCACAGGTGGGCCGGGCCCGTTCGCCAGGAGGGCCGGCGACGGAACAGACGACCTCGCCTGCGATGGTCGGGTGCGGACCCTGCCTGGTCAGCCAGGCAAGCGGAGTCGGCGCCATGCGCAACCGGACGGCGCCACCGAGCATCCCGTGTCCGTGTTCACGCGTCGAGTGTCTTCTTCAGTGCGGCCAGCCCCTCGGTGTAGATGCCGTGGAACAGGGTGATCGCTTCTTCCTCGCTCGTCCCTGCCGGCGTGAAGGTGCCGGCCCACTCCACACGGCTCTCCTCGCCGGACACTTCGTGCACGGTGAGGGTGGAGCGGTAGCCGGTGACGGGGAACGGGGCCTGGAGAATGGAGTAGCTGTACGTGCGCGCCTGGTTGTCGAACTCTTCGAGGCGTTCGACGATGACGCCGCCTTCGTCGTTCTTGAGGCTGCGGACGCGGCCGCCCTCGCTGAGCGTGCTCACGGGAATATAGGGCAGCCAGTCAGGCAGGGAGTCGAAGCCGCCGATGAGCTGCCAGACGCGCGCGGCGGGTACGGGGAGGTCGATGGTCGCGGTCGTAGTTGCCATGGTCGTCTCCTGAACAGGTGAGGTAGAGGTCAGGCGCTGGGTACGGGGGCGTCCTGAGCGATCAGTCCCTCCGTGCGCAGAGCCGTCCAGAAGGCCGCCGGGACCTTCTCGCCGAGTGCGGCGACGTCCTCTACGATGCGGCTCGGCCGGGAGGCGCCGGGGATGGCCGTGGCGACCGCGGGGTGGGCGAGGGAGAACTGCAGCGCCGCCGCCTTGATGCCGACGCCGTGCTGCCCTGCGAGTGCCTTGATGCGCTCCACCTTGGCGATCACCGGGGCGGGGGCCTTCTGGTACTCGAAGTGCTGCCCGCCGGCCAGGACGCCGGAGCTGTACGGTCCGCCGACGACGATGTCGACGTTCTGGGCCTTCGCGGCCGGCAGCAGCCGCTGCAGGGCGCGCTCGTGGTCGAGCAGCGTGTAGCGGCCGGCCAGGAGGAACGCGTCCGGCTTCGGCTCGTCGAGGTCCAGCGTCAGCTCCAGGGGCTCGACCCGGTTGACCCCAAGGCCCCAGGCCCTGATCACGCCGTCGTCGCGCAGCTTCTGCAGCACCCGGAATGCCCCGGTACGCGCGGTTTCGTATGCGGCGAGCCACTCGTCACCGTAGAAGTCCTGCGCGACGTCGTGCACCCACACGATGTCGAGGCGGTCTGTCTTCAGTCGCTTGAGGCTGTCCTCGATGGAGCGCAGCGTGGCGTCGGCCGAGTAGTCGTTGACCATCTTGTTGGGGCGTCCGTGTTCGAACAGTCCGCCCTTCTCGCCCAGGTCGCGGGCGGAGGGATCCTCGATCTCGTCGAGGATGACGCGGCCGACCTTCGTGCTCAGGACGAATTCGTCGCGGGGGCGGCCGGCCAGCGCTTCACCGAGCCGGATCTCGGAAAGACCCGCGCCGTAGAAGGGCGCGGTGTCGAAGTAGCGGATGCCATTGTCCCAGGCGGCGTCCACGGTGGCCGCGGCCTCCTCGTCGGGTATTGCCCGGAACATGTTCCCCAGCGGTGCGGTGCCGAAGCCCAGGTCGCCGGGCAGGAAGGACTTGATGGCCATGGTGTAGATCCTTGCTGTACGAGATGTGACGGATGTTCTTTCCATGCAGTTTGCGCAATCCGTCGGTCTGACACGTTCGAGGCTAGGATCTAGACTTGAGACTGTCCAAGACTTACTTGGACACACTTGAGTCCTTAGAGGTCTAACATGCTTGACCTGCGGCAACTCCGCTACTTCGTCGCCGTCGCCGAGACCGAACACGTCGGCCAGGCCGCCGAGCGGCTGCACATCTCCCAGTCACCGCTGAGCCGGCAGATCGCGCAACTCGAGCAGAACCTGGGCCTCACCCTGTTCGAACGCGGCCAGCAAAGGATCCGGCTCACCCGGGACGGCCAGGTCTTCCTGGCCGAAGCCCGCGCGCTACTGCGGCACGCGGATCGTCTGGAGAACCTGGGCCGTCGGCTGGGCCGCGGAGAAGAGGGCGGCCTGTGCATCGGCTACGTCTCAGATGCCATGCACACCGGCATCCTGCCCGGCGCACTACGCGCTCTGCACAACGAACGCCCCGGCATACACATCGCTCTGTACAATCTTCCGCCCACCGAGCAGTTCGAAGGCCTGCGGCAGCGCAGCCTCGACATCGCGCTCGTCCATGAACCTCCGACCGCGGATGACCCTGACCTGCTTGCCGCGCCCCTGCTGGAGGACCCGCTGCTCCTCGCTCTGCCCGCAGGGCATCCACTCGTCGACCAGGAAAAGGTGACTCCCGCGGACCTCGACGGTCAGCCGTGGATCGCGGTCGAGAATGCCCAGGACCCGGCCTGGCGGGACACATTCGTCGCCACCTGTACGGCAGCCGGCTTCACGCCCGACATCCGCCTCGACGCCGCCGAGCCGCTGACCGCGCTCGGCCTGGTCGCCTCCGGGCTCGGACTCGCACTCGTGCAGAAGAGCATGGTGCGCGCCACCACTGAGGATGTCGCGGTGCGTGAGCTTCCCTGGCACGACACCTGCATCCAACTGTGGGCCGCATGGCACCGGGTGGACCTGCGGCCCCTGGTGACATCGTTCCGCGCCACGGTCCTGAGTACGAGCAGCACCGTCTAGCCCAACGTCCAGCCCTCCACTCCCTCATGGAGGTCGACTTCCCGCTTCTCCCGGGCTGGGACGCGGCCGGGGCCGACGAGAGCATGGGCTTCGACATGGACCAATTCCGCCCGGCCGACGAGCACAACCCATGCCTCCTTACGGAGCCTGGGCGCCGAGCCGGTGGCGTACGGGCCCGGACTCGCCCATCGCGTAAGGGAGTTGGCGCCGGACGGGGTGGATGCGGCGCTGGACTGCGCGGACATCGACGCCGTCGACATTCCACCGTTCGGTCCTCGCGCCCGGGACGGGCCCGAACCCCTGCGCGTGCGCACCTGGACGTGCACGCACTGATCGCCCTCAGGTGCGGAGAGCGGCGTCGAGATCGCGAATGAACTCGCCCACACGCCCGCCTCCGGGAGGTGCGGCGGGCAGACGTCCGAGCACCGCGGTGACCGCTGTCGGCGCGTGCTGACGCGCCCATGCAAGGGTCCCCGCAGTGACACTCCGATCTTCCGCGACTGCCAGCTCCTCTGCTCGTGCCGCATGCGCTGCCGCACCGAGAATGTGTTTCACCTGATGAGCGCTGGCCCTGGGATGAAGGTACGCGGCGGCGGCCGCATGGCTCGCCGCTTGTGCCGCGTCGACCGCAGCGGGTGTAGCGGCCTCTTGTGCCGCTCTGTACGCCGCCCACGCGCTCTGCCGCAGAGCACCCGTGCGCCGGCCGCCACCGGTGTCGGCGACGGGTGAATCGTGACCCTCTGACGGCGGATCAAAACTGACCCACTTCGTGGTCTTCTGACCAACCTGATCTTGATCGAAGGTCAGGAGAAGAGGGTGATTTCCGTGGAGGACTGGGCAGAGATCCGCAGGCTGCACCGGGCCGAGCAGATGCCGATCCGGGCGATCGCCCGGCAGCTGGGCATCTCGAAGAACACCGTGAAGCGGGCCCTGGCCACCAACCGGCCACCGCTCTACTCCCGGCCGGCGAAGGGTTCGGCGGTCGACACGGTCGAGCCGCAGATCCGGGAGCTTTTGAAGCAGACTCCGACGATGCCCGCGACGGTGATCGCCGAGCGGATCGGCTGGGACCGTGGCATGACCGTCCTCAAGGAACGCGTACGCGAGCTGCGGCCCGCCTATCTGCCCGTCGATCCGGTCTCACGCACCACCTATCAGCCCGGCGAGCTGGCCCAGTGCGACCTGTGGTTCCCACCCGTCGACATCCCGCTCGGATACGGGCAGTCCGGCCGTCCTCCAGTGCTCGTGATGGTCTCGGGATACTCGCGGATCATCGCCGCACGGATGCTGCCCACCCGCACCACCGGCGACCTGATCGACGGCCACTGGAAGCTGCTGACCGGCTGGAACGCGGTCCCGCGGATGCTGGTCTGGGACAACGAGGCCGGCATCGGCCGCGGCAAGGTGACCGGCGACTTCGCCGCATTCGCGGGCCTGCTCGCCACCCGGATCTACCTCTGCCGGCCCCGTGATCCAGAAGCGAAAGGGCTGGTGGAGCGGGCCAACGGTTACCTGGAGACGAGCTTCCTGCCGGGCCGCACCTTCACCGGGCCCGACGACTTCACCACCCAGCTGACCGCCTGGCTGGCCATCGCCAACCGGCGCCAGCACCGCACCCTGGGCGCCCGCCCCGTCGACCGGTGGGAAGCCGACCGGGCCCAGATGCTCACGCTGCCGCCGGTCGACCCGCCGCGCTGGTGGCGTTTCGCCACCCGCATCGGCCGCGACCACTACATCCGCGTCGACACCTGCGACTACTCCGTGCACCCCCTGGCCATCGGCAAGAAAGTCCAGGTCCGCACCGACACCGACGAGGTCGTCGTGACCCTCGCCCCCGGCGGGGCGGAAGTCGCCCGCCATCCACGGTGCTGGGCCAAGCAGCAGACCATCACCGACCCGGTCCATGCCCGCGCCGCCGCCGTTCTGCGCGGCGACTACCGCCACCACCAAGCCTCCCAGGCCCAGGCCGCCCGCCGGCACAACGCCGCCACCGCCAGTGATCTCGTCGAGGTCGAACAACGCCAACTCGACTCCTATGACCGCATGTTCACCCTCATCGAGGGCGGCGGCCAAGCCGATGATCCGGAGGTCTCCTGATGCCCACCACCAAGACCGCCGCCGCGGCGGCGGGGCCCAGGACCGGCCGTCAGACCGCCGCCGACCTGTCCTTCCTGGCCCGGGCGATGAAGGCCCCGGCCCTGCTGGACGCCGCCGAACGCCTGGCCGAACGCGCCCTGAAGGAGACCTGGACCCACACCGAGTTCCTCGTCGCCTGCCTCCAGCGGGAGGTCTCCGCCCGCGAGTCCCACGGCGGCGAGGCCCGCATCCGCACCGCCCGCTTCCCCGCGATCAAGACGATCGAGGAACTCGACATCACCCATCTGCGCGGCATAACGCGCCAACAGCTCGCCCATCTGGGCACGTTGGACTTCATCGCCGCGAAGGACAACGCTGTTTTTCTGGGACCGCCGGGAACCGGGAAGACACACCTGGCGATCGGACTCGCGGTCCGCGCCTGCCAGGCCGGCCACCGGGTCGCGTTCGCCACCGCCGCCGAATGGGTCGACCGCCTGGCCGCCGCCCACCACGCCGGACACCTCCAGACCGAGCTCACCAAACTGTCCCGCTATCCGCTGATCGTGGTCGACGAGGTCGGCTACATCCCCTTCGAAGCCGAGGCCGCGAACCTGTTCTTCCAGCTGGTCTCGAACCGATACGAGAGAGCGAGTGTGATCGTCACGAGCAACAAACCCTTCGGACGCTGGGGCGAGGTCTTCGGCGACGAGACCGTGGCCGCCGCCATGATCGACCGCCTCGTCCACCACGCCGAGGTCCACTCCCTCAAAGGCGACTCCTACCGCATGCGAGGACGCCAACTCGGACGCGTCCCCACCGCCACACACGACACCGACTGAACACCGGCAACCAGACCCGGTGGGTCAGAACTCGACCGCCCACACCGGGTCAGGATTCAGCCGCCGCCGACAACCGGCGAAGGCGTCTGCTGCGTCGATGGCGTCGCGCGGGCGGGTGTCAGTGGGAAGACTCTGTTCGAAGATCGACAGCGCCCTGCGCGCGCAATCAGCCGCGTAGCCCGCGATCTCACGAAGTTCGTGTTCGCGCAGCTCAATCTTGTCTGATTCGGTTGGCACGGCTCCATCTTGCCGCAGGCCGCCAACCGAGGCGGAGACGCCCTCATGGCCGCGTACAAATTCGCTGGACATCGCGTAGGCCGGCGGCGAGCGTTGACGGAATGCAGCAGGAGAAGATCTGGGACGCCGATGCCGCCCGGCGCTATGACACGCCCGGCTCAGGCATGTTCGCACCCGAGGTATTGGAACCGACCGTGGACCGTCTCGCCCGGCTCGCAGGGGACGGAGCAGCGCTTGAGTTCGCTGTCGGGACCGGCCGGGTAGCCGTTCCGCTCGCCGGGCGAGGAGTCTCTGTCACCGGCATAGAGTTGTCGCTCCCGATGGTGGAGCAACTGCGAACCAAGGCAGATGAAGCAGCGATCCCGGTGATCATCGGTGACATGGCGACCACCGTCGCCCCCGGCAAGTACACCCTTGTCTACCTCGTCTACAACACGATCTCCAACCTGCTCACCCAAGACGAGCAGGTCCAGTGCTTCCGCAACGCTGCCCGCCACCTCGTGCCTGGTGGTCGGTTCGTGATCGAGCTCTGGGTACCCGAGTTGCGCAAGCTCCCGCCGGGTCAAACGGCAACCGTCTGGGAGTCCGAACCCGGCTACATCGGTTTGGACACCTACGACGTTCTGCGCCAGCACGTGGTGTCGCACCACTTCCGCTTCGATGACAGCGAGCAGGCGCGGTTGTTCCGCAGCCCGCATCGGTACATCTGGCCGGCCGAACTCGACCTCATGGCCCAGCTGGCCGGATTCGACCTGGAGACCAGGCATGCGGACTGGGACGGCGCCGCATTCACCGCCGAGTCGCGTTCTCACGTCTCCGTCTACCGAATCCCGCCAGGGCAGTAGCTCCGCCATGGCCGCCTCGCCATCAGCGTCGGCCTCGGCCATACCGCTCCGCTGTACGTCGGCGCCGGCATCGTCCTGATCGGTCTTGTCGTGATGTCGGTTGCCGCGCGTCGATCGGGCCGGTCAGAGTCCGACACCACGGACCGCCGCCCTATGGCCTGACCGGGACGTCGGCGAATCGCTTGTGCGGTTCGGCGGCACCGCGGTCGCTGTGGACGACGTGGACGAGCGCCAGATTGTGCACCTGGGACGCGTTCGTCGTCAGCAGCAGTCCGGCCGGCCAGCCCGCGGCGGTCCGCACCAGAAGACCGTCGTGTCCCAGGTCAGGTGCGCCCGCGGCTCACGGCGCGGCATCAGCGTGATGGAGTGTTGCAACGGGAGGGGATGCGCACCTGCCAAGTGCGCCCCCGCCCGAGGCCAAGAGTGGCTGTCTCGCCGCTCCCGAGCCGTCTTCCGTCTCGTTCACGCGGTCGGGTAGAGGAGTTCCAGGGGGCCGGACAGTGCGGCGCGCACCCTTCGGGCGGTTTCGTCCACGAGTACCTCCAACTCGTCGCGGCTGATCGCGTCCATGGTCTGTGCCGCGACTTCCTCAGCCTCCACCTTCGGAGCGTCGACTTCGGCGGTGGCGTCGGTGTCCACATAGCCCACGTGCACACCGATGACCATCGTCCCCTGCTCACGCAGCCCCATGCGCAGCGCGTTGGTGATCGACCATTGGGCGGCCTTCGACGCCGCGTAACCGGGGAACCGGTTGTTCGCCCGCCATGAGGCCACCGAGAGCATGTTCACCAGGGCTCCGCCACCGTTGGCGGCGAGGACGGGCGCGAAAGCGCGCGAGACCGCCCAGGTGCCCAGATAGTTCACCTCCAGCTCTTTCCGCGCGCCCTCCAAAGAGCCCTCCAGGAGGTCCGGCCCGGCCTGGATGCCGGCATTGTTGATCACGATGGTCGCGTCGGACGCCGTCATCGCCGCGGCCGCGATCTGGTCCGGGTCGGTGACGTCCAGGCGCAGTGGTTCCAGTCCGGGCGCTTCGAAGTCGTCGGGGCTGCGGACGCCCGCGTACACCTTGGCGGCGCCCCGTGCCAGCAGAGCGTGCGTGAATGCCCGGCCGATTCCCCGGTTCGCGCCGGTCACCAGCGCAACTGATCCTTCGATTTCCATCGGACACCTCGTTCCACGGTTCACCTGTCCGGGCGTGTGCTGTCCGAACCAAGGCGGCGCTGCCGAGGCGCCGCCTCTCTACTCATCCTGGCGCCTGTGGCGTGGCATCACATCATGTGGGGTTCGTGGCGGTGCTCAGCACACGGCTTCGTAACGGCCGGCGGCAGTATGTGCTGGCAGCGGAGGACCGACGGTGTTGATCAGGTCCTGTAACTGTGTGGGTGGCTAAGTGCCCTTCGCGGGGCAGGGACTGTCAGTTGAGACCGACAGGAGACGGGATACGACCAGCGAGGTAAGGTAAGGCTAAGTTTACTTGATGGGTGTTCGGTTGGGGATGCCCTCTGCCTTCCTCTGGGCGGGGCGATCACGTCGACTCGCTGACCGCGTCGGCACGTCTCCGGCGTGGGCGCATCCATGGCAGTCCCGTCGAGACCGTGTGTCGCCGCAGATGGAGGCTTTATGACGGACTTCGTAAGCGCCCAGAGCAGGCTCCCCGGAGGAGACCTGTCCCCGGCGACCGCGCTGACGCTCGACCGGGTGCGGCTCGGTGCGGGAGGACCGCTCGTCCGCCTGCGTGTGGCGGGCGGCAGGATCACCCATGTCGTCGCGGACGAGGGCGCCGGGGGTCGAGCGATACCGTCCGGCGGTGAGCGCGTCCTCGATCTGGAGGGGCGGGTGCTGCTGCCGGGCCTGTGGGACGCCCACGTACACATGGCGGAGTGGGCGAGTGTCCGGCACCGGCTGGACCTGTCCGGAATCGCTTCCGCGCGGGCGGTGGCCGACATCGTGCGGGAACGTGGCGGCGGGGCGTCCGACGGCACGGTGCTCTTCGGGTACGGGTTCCGGGACGGGTTGTGGCCCGACGCCCCGCACAAGCGACTCCTCGACGCGGCCCTGCCCGATCGGCCGGTCGCCCTGGTCAGCGCCGATCTGCACGCCGCGTGGCTGAACTCCGCCTGCCTCGCCCTTGTCGGCCAGGGCGACCATCCCACCGGTCTGGTCAGGGAACACGAGTGCCACGAGGTCCTGTCCGCCCTCCCCGAGGTACCGTCCGGGGTGCTCGACGGCTGGATCGCGGACGCCTGCGAGGCCGCGGCCGCGCGCGGGGTCACCGGCGTCATCGACTTCCAGTACGGCGACACGGTCGAGGACTGGGAGCGGCGCTCGGCCGAGTCCACGCCGGCCGTGCGGGTGTCGGCTGCGGTCTATCCGAGCCGCCTGGACACGGCCGTGGAGCGTGGACTGCGCACCGGGACCGAGATCGGTGCGGGTGGGAGCCTGGTACGGACGGGCCCGCTGAAGCTCTTCACCGACGGCTCACTCAACACCCGTACCGCCCTGTGCCGCGATCCCTATCCGGGGCTTGCGGGCACGGACGGTTCCCACGGTATCGAGGAGACGTCACCGCAGGAGCTGGTGCGGCTCATGCGGCGGGCCGCCGCGCACGGAATCGAGCCGGCGGTGCACGCCATCGGTGACCGCGCCAACACCGTGGCCCTGGACGCCTTCGAGGCGGTGCGCTGCCGTGGCCGGATCGAACACGCGCAGTTGCTGAGCCCCGAAGACCTCCCGAGATTCGCGCGGTTGGGTGTCACGGCGGGGGTGCAGCCCCGGCACGCGACGGATGACCGTGACGTGGCGGACCGGCACTGGGCCGGGCGCACCGAGCGGGCCTTCGCCTATGCCGATCTGCTGGCCGCCGGGGCCCGTCTGGAGTTCGGTTCGGACGCCCCGGTCTCGCCGCTCGACCCCTGGCTCGCCATCGCGTCGGCCGTCAGCCGTACCGATGACGATCGCCCCGCGTGGCACCCGGAGCAGCGCCTGTCCGTCCCGGACGCGCTCGTCGCGGCGGCCCGCGGGCGCCGGCTCATCAGGGTCGGGGACCCCGCCGACCTGGTGGTCGTGGACGTGGACCCGCTGAAGGCCGACACGGACACCCTGCGCACGATGCCCGTGCACGCCACGATGACGGACGGCCGCTGGACCCATGGGCCGTACTGAGGCGGGGCGCGGCGTCGTGGCGTCGCGCTGCGCGCTCCTGCCACCGTTCGACGACCAGTGAAAGGCCGATGCACATGTCGTCCCCCGACATGGCCCCGTATGTCATGCCCGACCCCGCCACGCTGCCTCCGGACCGGTCGGGATGGGCCATCGACCCGCGTCGCGCGGCCCTGTTGGTCCTGAACGTCCAGAACCACTTGCTGCACGTGTTGCGGGAGTCTTCCGCGCCGGCCGATCAACTCGTCGCCGGAGTAGGAGCGTTGACGGAATCGGCGCGGGCGGCGGGGATTCCCGTTCTGTACACCGTCGGAACCGCCGAGCGGGAGCCGACCGGGCGCGGGATCGCCTTCGGGCACCCGCGTTTCCCCGGGGACGACGACTCCCGTGCCGTCGTGGACGCGATCCGACCGCAGGTCGGCGACAGCGTACTGGCGGCGAAGAGGTTCAGCGCCTTCGCCGGCACCGGGCTGCGCCGCCGCCTCGCCGAGGTGGGGCGCGATCAGCCGGTGATCGTCGGGGTGTTCGCGCGGACGCAGGTGCTGCTGACCGCGGCCGACGCGTGGATGCAGGACATGGAGCCGTTCGTCGTGGCGGACGCGGTGGCGGACCGGGCGCGCGACGATCACCGGATGGCCGTGGACTGGATCGCGGCCACCTGTGGGGCCGTCAGTACAGTGCGTGGGGTGGCGGACGTGTTCGGCGGGCCGGATTCCCTGGCCCGGGTGACTTGAAGCTGGGTCGGACCCCGAGGCATGGCGTGAAGCCTGCCATGGGACCCCGAGGCATGGCGTGAAGCCTGCCGTGCGACGACCCCGGGACACGACGCGCAACCCACGCACCGGGTGATAGCGGAGCCGGCTACCCCATCGCACGGTCGTCATGGCACGAAAGCCCTGGGCCCGGACGGGACCGTACCGTCCGGGCCCAGGAGAGTCCTGGTGGGGTCAGTCCGCGGTCCGCCCGGCCAGTACGGAGCGGTGGATCTCGTCCGCCCGGACCGCGACGGTCGACAGCAGGGTGCTGGTCAGTCCGTGGGTGTGTTCGGTTCCGCCCTGGAGGTAGAGGCCGGCGGTCACCTCCGGTGCCGTCTCGACACGATGGTCCCGGCCCACACGGATCGCGTCCCCGTCGTCCCTGAGGCAGAGCTTGGCCGCCTCACCCAGCAGGGACGCGAGGTCGCGGGGCCGGTAGCCGGTGGCGAGCACGAGCACGTCGGCGGGCAGCACCTGCCGCTCGCCGGTGGGCAGGAACTCGACGGCGATGTCGAGACCGCCGTCGATACCGGGGGCGACGGCCCGGACGCGGGAGACGTTGAGGAAGCGCAGCCGCTCCCGCCCGGCCACCTTCTCCTGGTACGCGGTGGCGTACAGCGACTCGATCAACTCCATGTCGACCACGGAGTAGTTGGTGGAGCGGTGGTAGTCGAGCAGCGACTGTTTGACCTCCGAGGGCGCCGAGAAGTAGACGTCGACCGCCTCCGGGTCGAAGATGCGGTTGGCGAACGGGCTGTCGTCGGCCGGGGTGTAGCCGTACTTGGCGAAGACCGAGCACACCTCGGCGTCCGGGAAGGCGCGGTGCAGGTAGTCCACCGCCTCGGCGGCGCTCTGGCCGGCGCCGAGCACGACGGCGCGCCGTACCGGAGTGCCCGTGTCGGCCAGCCGGGTGGCGCGTGGGATCAACTCGCTGTTGTGCCAGACGCGTTCGGTCAGCTCGAGACCCGGCGGAACATGCGGTTCCAGCCCCATCGCCACGCTGATGTTGCGGGCCCGACGGGTCACGACCGTACCGGGACGGGCGGTTTCGCGGCTGGTCACGTCGAAGTGGACCACCCGACCGTCGTCGTCGCGGACCGGGTCGACGGCGATGACCTCACTGCCGTACGAGACCAGGTGGGAGACCCGCTCCGCGGCCCACTCGAAGTACTCGTGGAACTCCATCCGCAGGGGGAAGAGGGTTTTCTGGTTCAGGAAGTCGATCAGCCTGCCCCGTTCTCGCAGGAAGCACAGGAAGCTGTAGTCGCTGGTCGGGTTGCGCAGGGTGACGAGGTCCTTGAGGAAGGACACCTGCATCGTGGCGTCGTCGATCAGCATGCCCCGGTGCCAGCCGAAGCGTGGCTGGCGCTCCAGGAACAGCGCGCCCAGGCGACGGTCCGCCGGAAGGCTCTTGTTGTGCTCCTCAACCGCTATCGACAGAGCGAGATTTGACGGACCGAAACCGATTCCGAGGACGTTGTGGACAACTTCGGAATCCATGAGCGGTGACTTCACCGTGGCATCGCCTCCCTCAGGCAGCCACATGCTAGATAAGGTAAGGCTTACCTTGCAATGGAGTCGTTGAAGGGAAGGACCGTCATGCGGGTCGTCATGCTCGGCTACCAGACCTGGGGTCACCGCACGCTTCAGGCGTTGCTGGACTCCGACCACGAGGTGGTTCTCGTCGTCACCCATCCGAAGAGCGAGCATGCCTACGAGAAGATCTGGGACGACAACGTCGCCGAACTCGCCGAGAAGAACGACGTCCCCGTCCTGCTGCGCAACCGCCCCGACGACGCCGAACTCCTCGACGCCGTACGGGATGCCCGGCCGGACATCATCGTGGCCAACAACTGGCGGACCTGGCTGCCCCCGGAGCTGTTCGACCTCCCGCCGCACGGCACCCTCAACGTCCACGACTCGCTGCTGCCGTCGTACGCCGGGTTCTCCCCGATCATCTGGGCGCTCCTCAACGACGAGCCGCGCGTCGGCGTGACCGCGCACCGCATGAACGCCGAACTCGACGCCGGGGACGTCCTGATACAGCGGTCGGTGCCGGTCGGGCCCACCGACACGGCGACCGACCTGTTCCACCGGACCGTCGACCTGATCGCGCCCATCGTGCGCGAGTCGCTCGACCTGATCGCCGCGGGCCGGGACGTCGGCCAGTGGGTGCCGCAGGACCGCGGCCGGGCCAGTTTCTTCCACAAGCGCTCGGCGGAGGACAGCCGCATCGACTGGAGTTGGCCCGCGGAGCGCCTGGAGCGGCTCGTGCGGGCCCAGTCGGACCCGTACCCGAACGCGTACGCCTTCCATCGCGGTCAGCGGCTGAGGATCGTCTCCGCCGCCGTGTCGGAGGGGCGCTACGGCGGCACCCCGGGCCGGATCTTCATCCGCGAGGGAGACGGCGTGGTCGTGGTGGCGGGTGCCGAGGCCCACACGGGGCGCTGCCGGGGCCTGCTGGTGCGGCGGGTGCGCACCGACGACGGGACCGAGTACGCGGCCGCCGACTACTTCCGCACCATGGGTGGGTACTTGACGTCCCGCCCCTGAGGGAGCACATGGGTCCCCGCCGCTCGACGGCGGGGACCTCGTCGCCGTCTCAGTCGACGGCCGACGCCGAAACGGCCTCCTCGGCCCGGGAGCTGTCGCCGTCGTGGTGGTGCCGCCCCAGCGGGATGACCAGCGGTGTGCCGCTGACCGGGTCGGGAGTGATCCGGCAGCGCAGGTCGAAGACGTCCTCGACGGTGGCCTCGGTGACCACCTCGGCGGGCGTGCCCTCGGCGACGATGCGGCCCGCCTTCATGGCGATGACGTGATCGGCGTACCGGCACGCCTGGTTGAGGTCGTGCAACACCATGACCACGGTGCGGCCCTCGCGCCGGTTGAGGTCCGTGATGAGGTCCAGTACGTCGATCTGGTGGGCGAGGTCGAGATAGGTCGTCGGTTCGTCCAGCAGCAGGACGGGGGTGCCCTGGGCGACGGCCATCGCGATCCACGCGCGCTGCCGCTGGCCGCCGGAGAGCTCGTCGACCGGGCGGTCGGCGAGGTCGGTCAGGCCGGTCGCCGCGAGTGCCGCGGTGACGGCCTCCTCGTCCGCCGCGGACCACTGCCGCCACCAGGTCTGGTGCGGTGAACGGCCCCTGCCCACCAGGTCGAGGACGGTCAGCCCCTCCGGCGCGACCGGCGTCTGCGGCAGGAGGCCGAGTTTGCGCGCGAGTTCGCGGGTGGGCACGGAGCGCAGCGCGGCGCCGTCGAGTTCCACGACACCCTGGCGTGGGGTCAGCAGCCGGGCGAGCGCGCGCAACAGGGTCGATTTGCCACAGGCGTTGGCCCCGACGACGGCCGTGATCCGGCCGGTCGGCACGGTGAGGTCCAGATCCTCCACCACGGCCCGTCCGTCGTAGGCGAGATGCAGGTTCCGGGCCCGCAACTCGGGCCCGGAAGTGGTCGGGTGAGGGGAGCCGGATCCGTTCGGTCCCGGTGTGCCGGTGCTGAGTCCGGCGGGACGCGGGATGCCGGTGCCGGCCTCCGGGTCGGACGTCCGCGGGGTACGCGGGTCGGTGGTCGACATGCGATCAGCCTCCAGAGCCCGCGCGGTTGGCGCGGATGAGCAGCCACAGCAGGACCGGCGCGCCGAGGGCGCCGGTGACGATCCCGACCGACAGTTCCGTCCCGGGGATCGCCTCGCGTGCGAGGAGATCGGAGCCGAGGACGACGAACGCGCCGGTGAGACCGGAGACGAGCGGGGGCGGCGACGAGACGCCCGCCAGCCGCTGGGCGATCTGCGGGCAGGCCAGGGCCACGAAGGCCACCGGACCGGCCGCCGCCGTGCCGAACGCGACCAGCCCCACCCCGGTCAGCAGCAGCGCCAGCCGGACGGACTGGACGGGGGTGCCGAGCCCGGCGGCCACGTCGTCGCCGAGCATGAGCGTGCGCATCCAGCGGCCCATGCCCAGGGTGACCGGCAGGAGTACGGCCATGGCGAGGGCCAGGGAGTCCACCTGGTCCCAGGTCCGCCCGTTGAGGTTGCCGACCAGCCAGCCGATGGCCTCCTGCGCCTCGAACCGGTTGCCCCGGGCCACGAGGAAGTCGGTGGCGCTGGTGCAGATCCAGGACACGCCGATGCCGACGAGGATGATGCGGTACCCGGTGGCCCCGCCCTTCCACGCCAGCGCGTACACGAGCAGCGCGGTCGCCAGGGCGCCGAGCAGTCCCAGCGTGGACAGTCCGAGTCCGCCGGTCCGGCCGAGGACCACGGCCGCCACGACGGCCGTTCCGGCGCCCTCGGTCAGCCCGATCATGTCAGGGCTGGCCAGCGGGTTACGGGTCATCGTCTGGAACACGGCCCCGGAGACCCCGAACGCGATGCCGACCAGCAGCCCGGTCAGGGCGCGCGGCAGCCGTAGATCCTGTACGACGATGACGGTGCCGGGGTCGCCCGCGCCGCCGAGTGCTCTGACGACGTCGGTGAAGGCCACGGGATAGTCGCCGATGGTCAGGCCCCAGCAGAACAACAGGAACGCGCCCACGGCGACGAGCATCCCGGTCAGCACCAGGCGTGGGCGCAGTACGCCGGACACCGGGGGGACGGTCAGCCGGAACGGCCGGCCGCGCAGGGCGGACGGCGCGCGGGCGGGCGGTGCCGGGGTGCCTGGAGTGGCTGGGGGGGACTGTGCGGGCACGCTCACACCTCCGCGAGTTTCCGGCGGCGGACCAGGGCGATGAAGAACGGGCCGCCGAGGAAGGCGACGAGGACTCCGGCCTGGATCTCCGTGGGGCGGGCCACCATCCGGCCCAGGATGTCGGCGGACAGCAGCAGTACGGGCGCGAGCGCGGCGGACAGCGGCAGCAGCCAGCGGTGGTCGGGGCCGATCCCGGCGTACTGGGCGAGGACTCGGGCGATGTGCGGGACGACCAGGCCGAGGAAGACCACGGGACCGATGACGGCGACCGACGCGCCGGTCAGGAGCATGACCGCGGTGACTCCCTGGAGGCGTACCAGACCGAGCCGCCGCCCCAGGGAAGCGGCCACGTCGTCGCCGAGGGCCAGGCTGTTGAGGGCGGGCGCGCAGGACAGGGCCAGGACGGCGCCGACGGCGAGGAAGGGCAGGATGCGCAGCAGGTCACCGGAGTCCCGGTCGGCCAGCGTGCCGGCCGACCAGAAGCGGTAGCGGTCCAGCGCGTCCTGGTCGGTCAGTACCACGGCACTGGTGAGGGACGACAGCAGTGAGGTGACGGCGACTCCGGCGAGCGCCAGTTTGACCGGGGTGGCGCCGGAACGGCCCAGCCGCCCCAGGAAGAAGACCAGGACACTCGCGACGAGCGCCCCGGCGAACGCGAACCACACATAGCCGTACAGCGACGAGACCCCGAACACCGCGACCGCCACCACGATCGCGAAGGACGCCCCGGCGCTGACCCCGAGGATCCCCGGGTCCGCGAGGGGGTTGCGGGTGAGGGCCTGCATGAGCGCGCCGGACAGGCCGAGCGCGGCGCCGGTCGTCAGGCCGAGCAGGGTGCGGGGCACGCGCACCGACCAGATGACGTTGTCGATGAGACGACTCGGCGGATGGCCGAGAACCGAGCGTACGACCTGGTCGAGCGGGACGCTGAGCGCGCCCAGTGCCACGGACAGCAGGGACAGGAGGACGAGGAGGGTGACGGTCAGTGTCACCAGCACCGTGGAGCGAAGCCTTCTGCCTGAAGCCACTTGCCGGTCTCCATGTCGTCGCCCGGGTTGTCGCCGGGGCGCTGGCGGGTCATCTTCCGTGCTGGAAACCCCCGTTGACGGACCACCGGACGATCCTGTCAGCAGGTTAGGCGAGCATAACCTCAGCTGCTGTGACTTGGGCCGGCGGATCCAGAAGGGGTCTACCAAGTAAGGCAATCCTTACCTTACTATGCGAGCGGTCGCGGCTCCGCTGAGCCGTTCCACACCGCAATGGGGAGGCACGGGCAGCTGTGTCGGGCAACACGCGTTCTTCTGCACGGGCAAGGGCGGCGGACGACTTCTGGCGGCGGCGGTTCGCGTCTCCGGTGCCGGAGACCTCGCTCCCACTGGACTTTCCCCAACCGTCTCGCCCGGAGGGGCCGGTGTCCCGCGCGCGGCGTGCGGCCGTGCTCGACGTGACAGCCGACGAGATGACCCGGCTCGCCGCCTTCGTGGCCCTGCTGCACCGCTACGGCGGCACGGCGGCGACCGAGGTGACGGTCGCCCACGAGGGACTTCCGCTGCGCGTCGCGGTCGACGGCGACACGGCGTTCGCCGACCTGCGCGAGCGCGTCACGGCCGCGTGCGCGCAGGCCGTGACCCATCACCTGCCGACCGCCGAGCTGCTACGACTGCTCGCCCCCGAACCCTTCCGCGGCGGCGGCCTGTTGTGCGCCACGGGCTCCGGACCCGCGCCCTGGGACGAGGGTGGCCCGCTCGATCTGGCCCTGACCGTGACCGACGGGGAGGTGTCGGCGGACTACCGCGCCGACCTCTTCACACCCGACACCGTCGACCGAATCCTCGGCCACTACCGCACGCTCCTCGCCGACGCCCTCGCCCGCCCGGCCACCCCGGTCGCCGACCTGGAACTCCTGGGCGAGGAAGAGCGGCACCGGATCCTGCGCGACTGGAACGACACCGCGCACGCCGTACCCGCGCTCACCTGGCCGCGGATGTTCGCCGACCAGGTCGCCGCGCGCCCGCACGAGGTGGCCCTCGTCCACGAGGACGTCCGCCTCACCTACGCCGAACTCGACGCCCGAGCCGCCCGGTTGGCGCACGCCCTGGTGGCCCGGGGCGCCGGCCCGGAACAGGTCGTCGCCCTCGCCGTACCGCGCTCGGCCGACATGATCGTCGCCGAGGTCGCCGTGCTGAAGGCGGGCGCGGCCTATCTGCCCGTCGACACGGACTACCCGGCCGACCGCATCGCCTACATGCTCGCCGACGCCCGGCCGGTCTGCCTCGTCACCACCGCCGAGATGGTGCCCGACCTCCCGCCGGGCATCGATCCGCTCGTCCTCGACGCCCCGGACACGGTCGCCGAACTGGCCGCCCACCCCGCCCACGACCCTTCGGCCGCCGACGGGTTGACGGTCGCGCACGCGGCCTACGTGATCTACACCTCCGGCTCCACCGGCCGTCCCAAGGGCACGGTGCTCTCCCACGCGGGCGTCGCCAAGCTCGTCGCCACCCAGCGGGAGCGCTTCGGGATCGGCCCGCACAGCCGGGTCCTGCAGTTCGCCTCGCCCAGCTTCGACGTGGCGTTCTGGGACCTGTGCCTCGGCCTGCTGTCCGGGGGCCGCCTGGTCGTCGTGCCCGCCGACCGCCGGGTGCCGGGCGCGCCGCTCGCCGACTACGCGAACGAGCACGGCATCACTTTCATGATCCTGCCGCCCGCGCTGCTCGCCGCCATGCCCGAGGACGTACGACTCCCGCCGGAGGCCACCCTGCTGGCCGGGACGGAGCGGGTCTCGCCCGAGCTGGTCGGGCGGTACGCGCGTGGCCGGATGATGTTCAACGCCTACGGCCCGACCGAGGCCACCACCAACTCCACGCTGGGCCTGTGCGATCCGGACACCCCGCCCGGCACCATCGTGCCCATCGGCGTGCCCGACCCCGGCACCCGCGCCTACGTCCTCGACGACCGGCTGCGGCCCGTGCCCGCCGGGGTCACCGGGGAGCTGTACCTCGGCGGCGCCGGACTCGCCCGCGGCTACCTGGGTCGCCCCGGCCTGACCGCCGAACGCTTCGTCGCCGACCCGTTCGGTGCCCCCGGCGACCGCCTCTACCGCACCGGCGACCTCGTGCGCTGGAAGGCGGACGGACGACTGGAGTTCCACGGCCGCGCGGACAGCCAGGTCAAGATCCGCGGCTTCCGCATCGAACCCGGCGAGATCGAGTCCGTCCTGCGCTCGCACCCGGCCGTCGACCAGGCCGCGGTCGTCGTCCGCGAGGACCACCCCGGCGAACGCCGGCTCGCCGCCTACGTCGTGCCCTCGCTGGACGCCGACACGAGCCCCGACGAAGGCGTCGCCGACTGGAAGGACCTGCACGAACTTCTGTACTCCGCCGCCGGATCGGAGGGCTTCGAGGAGAACTTCGCCGGCTGGAACAGCATGTACGACGGGCTGCCCATCCCCCTCGCCGACATGCGCGAGTGGCGGGAGGCGACCCTCGACCGGATCCGCGCACTGCGGCCCCGGCGCGTCCTGGAGATCGGCGTCGGCAGCGGACTACTGCTCTCCCGGCTCGCCCCGGACTGTGAGGCGTACTGGGGCACCGACCTGTCCGAGGAAGCCGTACACGCCCTGGAATCCCAGGTGTCCGCCGTCCCCGAACTCGCCGACCGTGTCACCCTGTTGGCCCGGCCCGCGCACGACCTCTCCGGACTGCCGGAGGGTCACTTCGACACGATCGTCGTCAACTCCGTGGTCCAGTACTTCCCCGGCGGCGACTACCTCACCGGCGTACTCCGTGACGCCGCCGCGCTGTTGGCACCCGGCGGTGCCCTCTTCGTCGGCGACGTACGCAACCTACGGCTCCTGCGCACCCTGAGCGCGGCGGTCGAGCGCGGACGGGTTCGGGACGAGGCGGACGGCGACAAGGAGGCCTTGCGTGCCGCCGTGGACCGGGCCGTCGCCTGGGAGGGCGAACTCCTCGTCGACCCGGACTACTTCGCCGCCCTCGACGGTCTCAGCGCGGACATCCGGATCAAGCGCGGCACGCACCACAACGAACTCACCCGGTACCGGTACGACGTGGTCCTGCGGCCGCGGCGCGAGGTCCTCGAGGAGACACCAGAGTCGCCCTGGCCCGCGCTCGGTTCGCTCCGCGCCCTCGACGAACTGCTCGGCGAGCGCCCGCACCGACTGCGCGTCACCGGCATCCCCAACGCCCGCCTCGCCGACGACCTGGCAGCGCTGGGCGCCCTCGACGACAGCAGCAGGCCCGCAGCCGGACCGCACGGCGTGGACCCCGAATCCCTGTACGAGACCGCCGCACGGCACGGCTACGAGGCGACGCTCACCTGGAACGGTGACGCCGAGGACGGCAGCCTGGACGCCGTGCTCGCCCCCGCCGGGGACAGCCCCGCCGTCGTCCACTACCGCCCCGGAAGCGGTCACCCGCTCACCAACCGTCCGGCGCCCTTCCGAAACGTCACCGCCCTGATGGCGGCACTGCGGGCGCACGCCGCCGAGTACCTGCCCGACTACATGGTCCCGGCCGCCTTCGTCCCGCTGGACCGGCTGCCCGTCACACCCAGCGGCAAGCTCGACGCCGCCGCGCTGCCCGTGCCGGACCTCACCCGGCTCAGCGCCGGGCGGGCGCCCGAGACGGCTCGTGAGCGGCTGCTGTGCGACCTGTACGCACGGGCACTCGAAGCGCCGTCGGTGAGCGTCGACGACGACTTCTTCGCGCTCGGCGGTGACAGCATCGTCGCCGTCCAACTCCTCATCCTCGCCCGCCGGGCGGGCCTGGAACTGACCCCGCGCGACGTCTTCCGCCACCGAACGGTCGCGGAACTCGCCGCCGTCGCCCGTACAGGGGCGTCCGACCTCATCGATGACACCCCGTGGAAGACGCTGAGCGAGGACGAACTCGCCGCAGTCCAGGGCGAGTACACCATCGACGTCGAGGAGACACTGCCCCTCGGCCCGCTCCAGGAGGGTTTCTTCTTCCACGCCCTGGTGGACGGCGCCGAACACGACGCGTACGTCGTGCAGCAGGTCATCGAGCTGTCCGGACCGGTCGACGGCGCCCTTCTGCGTGCGGCGGCGCAGCGGCTCCTGGACCGGCACGCCCCGCTGCGCGCCTGCTTCCGGCAGATGCCCGACGGCCGGCCCGTCCAGCTCATCGCCGCCGGGCTCGAGCTGCCCTGGCGCGAGGTCGACCTGGCCGCGCAGGACGACGGCACGGTCCGGCGCGCCCTCGCCGAGGCCGTCGCCGCCGACGAACGCGCCCACCGCTTCGACCTCACCAGGCCCCCGCTGGTCCGGTGTGCGCTCATCCGGTTCGGGGAGGACCGCGGTCGTCTGATCCTGACGTTCCATCACATCGTCGCGGACGGCTGGTCCCTGCCGGTCCTGCACCGCGAACTGCTCGCCCTGTACGGCGAGAACCCGACGCCCCTGCCCGAAGTCGCGCCCTACCGCGCCTACCTCCGCCGGATCGCCGGTGCCGACCGCGAGGCCGCCCGAGCCGCCTGGCGCACCACGCTCGCCGGCGTCAAGGAACCCACCCGGCTGGTCGAGGCCCCCGCGCCCGCCGGACCGGTCGAACCCGCCCAGATCCGCCTCGAGTTGTCCGAGCGTGTCACCGCCCGGCTCGCCGCCCGCGCCCGGGAACGCGGAGTGACCCTCGGCACCCTCGTCCAGGGAGCCTGGGGACTGCTCCTGGGTCGTATGACGGGCCGTCAGGACGTGTTGTTCGGCACCACCGTCGCCGGCCGTGACGCCGCCGTCGATGGCATCGAGTCGATGATCGGCCTGTTCATCAACACGCTGCCCACCCGGCTGCGCTGGGCCCCCGGCGACACCCTCGGCGGGCTGCTGGACCGGCTCCAGGAGGAGCAGAGCGCGCTCCTCGACCACCAGCACCTCGGCCTCGCCGACATCCAGCGGGCCGCCGGGCACACGGGCGGCGGTGAACTCTTCGACACCCTCGTGGTGTTCGAGAACTACCCCGGCGGCGAGGGCGCCACGGGTATCACCGACCCCACCGGCACGATCGCCGTCGCCGGGCACGCCTTCCACGACGCCGTGCACTACCCCCTGGCCCTCATCGTCAAGCCCGGCCGCCGTCTCGACCTGCGCCTGAAGCACCACGCTCGACGCCTCGACGCCGACACCGTGCAGTCCCTCGCCGACCGGCTCACCCTCGTCCTGCACGCCCTGGCCGACGACCCGGCCGCCCGGGTCGCCGACCTCGAACTGCTCACCGCGGACGAACTGGCCGGCGCGCACCCGGCGGGGGAGTGCCGGCCGGTCCCGGCCACCACGCTCGCCGCCGCGTTCGCCGCGCAGGCCGCGCGCACCCCCGACGCCACCGCCGTCGTCTTCGACGGCACGACCACCCTCACCTACGCCGAACTCGACGCACGTGCCGAGGGGCTGGCCACACGGCTACGGGCCAAGGGCGCCGGCCGGGAGCGGTTCGTCGCCGTCGCCGTACCCCGCTCGGCCGAGCTGATGGTGGCGCTGCTGGCCGTCCTGAAGTCGGGGGCCGCCTATCTGCCCCTCGACCTGGACTACCCGCCCGAGCGGCTCGCGTACATGCTGACCGACTCGGGGGCGACCACGGTCGTCACGACACGAGGGGACGCGGGACGCCTTCCGCCGGTCGAGGGCCTGGACGTGCTCACGGTCGACACGGACACGACGGACCCCCTGCCGGACCGGGTCCCGGACCCCGCCCGCCCCGACGACCCCGCCTACCTCATCTACACCTCCGGCTCCACAGGCCGCCCCAAGGGCGTCGTCGTCACCCACCGCGCCATCACCAACCGGCTGGCCTGGATGCAGGGCGCGTACGGACTGACCGCCGACGACCGGGTGCTGCAAAAGACGCCGGCCGGCTTCGACGTGAGCGTCTGGGAGTTCTTCTGGGCGCTGTGCGAGGGCGCCGCCGTCGTCCTCGCCGCGCCGGACGGCCACCGCGACCCCGCCTACCTGGCCCGTCTGATCCGGGCCGAGGGCGTGACGACGATGCACTTCGTGCCGTCGATGCTGGCGGCGTTCCTCGCGTCCGACGAGGTCACCGCCGACGCCGCGTGGGCGGGCAGCCTGCGCCGCGTGTTCAGCAGCGGCGAGGCCCTGCCCGGGTCGGACGCCCGCCGCTGGCGGGACCTCACCGAGGTCCCGCTGCACAACCTGTACGGCCCCACCGAGGCCGCCGTCGACGTGACGCACCACGCCTACGACGGCGCGTCCGACACCACGGTGCCCATCGGCCGGCCCGTCTGGAACACCGGCCTGCGCGTGCTGGACACCTGCCTGCGCCCGGTCCCCGACGGGGTGCCCGGCGAGCTCTACCTGACCGGCGTCCAGCTGGCCCGCGGCTACCACCGGCGCCCCGCGCTCACCGCGGACCGGTTCGTCGCCGACCCGTACGCCACCGAGCCCGGCGCCCGCATGTACCGCACCGGCGACCTGGTGCGCCGCCGCCCCGACGGGACGATCGACTACCTCGGCCGCACCGACCGGCAGGTCAAGCTGCGCGGCAACCGGGTCGAACTCGGAGAGATCGAGGCCGAGTTGACCCGCCACCCGGCCGTCGCGCGTGGCGCGGTCGTCGTCCGCGACCAGCGCCTCGTCGCCTACGCGGTCCCGGCATCCGGAGCCGTCGTCGAACCCGCCGAGCTGCGCGACGCCCTGGCGGACGCGCTCCCCGCGCCTCTGGTCCCGGAGGCCTACGTCGTTCTCGCCGACCTCCCGCTCACCCCCAACGGCAAGCTCGACCAGGCCGCGCTGCCCGCCCCCGAGGCCGAACGCGCCGCCCGCCGGGATCCCGCCGGGCCGCTGGAGCGGCAACTCATCGAGATCTTCAGGGTCGTTCTGGGCATCGAGGACGCGGGCCCCGACGACGACTTCTTCCGGCTCGGCGGCGACAGCATCAGCTCCATCGGCGTCGCCAGCCGGGCCCGGGGGGCCGGCCTGGACCTCAGCCCGCGCGACGTGTTCACCCACCGCACCCCCGCGGCCCTGGCGGCGGCAGTCACCGAGACCGTGACCACGGCGGCTGCCCCGAACACCGGCGCCGCCCTCACCCTCACCGCCGCCGAACACGCCCGTGTCCGCGCCCTGGCCGCCCCGGCGGCGGTCGCCGACGTATGGCCGCTGGCCCCCCTCCAGGAGGGCCTGTTCTTCCACTCCGCGTACGACGAGGGCGCCCTCGACGTCTACACCGTCCACGAGACCTTCGACTTCACCACCCGGCTCGACACCGCCCGGCTGCGGGCCGCCGTCCGCACGCTCCTCGCCCGGAACCCGGGCCTGCGCGCGGGCTTCACCAGCGACGGACTCGACCAGCCGGTGCAGTTCATCGTCGAGGACCCGGACATCCCGCTCGACGAGGTCGACCTCTCCCAGCTCACGGCAGCCGAACAGGACGTACGACTGCGCGAGTTGACCGACGCCGAGCGCAACCGCCGCTTCGACCTGTCGGCGCCCCCGCTGTTCCGGCTGCTCCTGCTGCGCCTCGGCGCGGAGCGTGGCGACCGGCTCGTCATCGGCCGCCACCTGATCCTCTGGGACGGCTGGTCGGCCTGGCTGTTCCTCGACGAACTGTTCGCGCTCTACGAGACGGGTGGCGACGCGACCGCCCTGCCCGCGCCCGGCAGCTACCGCGACTACCTGACCTGGCTGGAGCGGCAGGACGACACCGCCGCCACGGCCGCCTGGCGCACCGCCCTGGCCGGTCTCGACGAGCCCACCCTGCTGGCCCCGGCCGCCACCGACGGCCTCGAACCGGTCATCCCCGACCAGCTCGACATACGCCTGCCCGCCGCACTCGGCGACCGGCTGCGCGAGACGGGCCGCGCCCACGGCCTGACCCTCAACACGCTCTTCAACGCGGCCTGGGGACTCACCCTCGCCTCCGCCACCGGCCGCGCCGACGTCGTGTTCGGCACCACCGTCGCCGGCCGGCCCAGCGAGGTCCCGGACGTCGGGAACATCATCGGCCTGTTCCTCAACACCGTCCCCACCCGGATCGCCCTCGACCCCGCCGAACCGGTCCTCGGCCTGCTCCGCCGCATCCAGGGCGAACGGCTCGACCTGATGCCCTACGAGCACCTCAGTCTCGGCGTGCTCCAGGCCGAGACCGGACACCGCAAGCTCTTCGACACGCTGTTCGTGCTGCGCAACAACGACACCGTGGAGCGGTTGGAGGAACTGCGCACCCGGCACGGCGCCACGGCCGTCGCCAACGTCGACGCCACCCACTACCCGGCCAACCTCGTGATCACCCCGGGCCGCGAGATCGCCGTCACCCTCACCCACCGCCCCGACCTCGTCCCGGCGGACCGCGCGCAGGCCCTCCTCGACCGCTTCGCGCTGCTCGTCGACCGCCTCACCGCCGACCTCACGGCACCGGTCGGCTCGCTCGACCCGCTGCTGCCCGCCGAACACGAGGCGCTGCGGCGGGAGGCGGCGGCGAGCCGGGTCCCCGACCCCGAGGACACCATCGCCGACCTGCTGGCCGCACAGGCCGGGCGCACCCCGGACGAGCGTGCCCTCGTCTTCGGCGAGCGCACCCTGACGTACGCCGAACTCGACGCGGCCGTCAACCGCATGGCCCGGCTGCTGATCGACCGAGGCGCGGGCCCCGAGAAGGTCGTCGCTCTCGCCCTCCCGCGCTCCCTCGACATGGTGGTCGCGCTCTTCGCGGTCCTGCGCACTGGAGCCGCCTATCTGCCCCTGGAGTTGGACCATCCGGCCGACCGCCTGTCCCTGATGCTGGCCGACGCCCGCCCTCTCCTGCTGCTCAGCACCAAGGCCGTATCCGCCACGCTGGACGGCGAGACGACCCGCGTCCTGCTCGACGACCCGGAAACCAAGCGGGAGCTGAGGAGCCAGTCGGAGGCGCCCGTCCATCGCCGCTTCAGCCTCGAACACCCCGCCTACGTCATCTACACCTCCGGCTCCACCGGCCGCCCCAAGGGCGTCGTCACCCCCTACCGGGGCCTGACGAACATGCAGTTGAACCACCAGAAGGAGATCTTCGAGCCCGCCATCGCCTCGGCGGGCGGGCGGCGGCTGCGCATCGCGCACACCGTGTCCTTCGCCTTCGACATGTCGTGGGAAGAGCTGCTGTGGCTGGTCGAGGGCCACGAAGTGCACGTCTGTGACGAGGAGTTGAGGCGTGACGCCGAGGCGCTGGTCGCCTACTGCGAGCGGCACCGCGTCGACGTCGTCAACGTCACCCCCACCTACGCCCGCCTCCTCATCGAACAGGGCCTGCTGGAGGGCCACGTCCCGCCGCTGGTGCTCCTGGGCGGCGAGGCCGTGCCGGAGACGGTGTGGGCGGCCCTGCGCGACACCGAGGGCACGTACGGCTACAACCTGTACGGGCCGACCGAGTACACCATCAACACCCTCGGCGGCGGCACCCTCGACAGCGACACCCCCACGGTCGGCCGCCCGATTCGGGGCACCCGCGCCCACATCCTCGACGCCTGGCTGCGCCCGGTGCCCGACGGGGTGCCCGGCGAGCTGTACATCGCCGGAATCGGCCTGGCCCGCGGCTACCTGGACCGGCCCGCGCTGACCGCCGAACGCTTCGTCGCCGACCCGTTCGGGGACCCCGGGGAGCGCATGTACCGCACCGGCGACCTGGTGCGCCGCAACCCGGACGGCAACCTCGACTTCCTCGGCCGCACCGACGACCAGGTCAAGATCCGCGGCTACCGCATCGAACCCGGCGAGATCGAGACCGCCCTCAGCCGCCACCCGCTGGTCGCCCAGGCCGCCGTGGTCGTCCGCGACGAACGCCTCGTCGGCTACGTCGTGCCCTCCGGCGCGGACTCGGCCGAGCGCACCGCCGCCGAGGCCGCCCAGGTCGGGGAGTGGCAGGAGATCTACTCCGACGAGTACGAGGAGATCGGCACCGCCGTCTTCACCGAGCGGTACGACGGCTGGGACAGCTCCTACGACGGGCAGCCCATCCCCTTCGAGGAGATGCACGAGTGGCGCGAGGCCACCCTCGCCCGCATCGGCGCGCTCCGCCCCCGTCGCATCCTCGAAATCGGTGTCGGATCGGGCCTGTTGCTCTCCCGGCTCGCCCCGGACGCCGAGGCGTACTGGGCGACCGACTTCGCCGCCCCCGTCATCCGCAAGATCGGCGAGGAGGTACGGCGCGACCCCGCTCTGGCCGCCAAGGTGGAGCTGCGCTGCCGGCCGGCCGAGGACCTGAGGGGTCTACCCACCGGCTACTTCGACACGATCGTCATCAACTCCGTCATCCAGTACTTCCCGAGCATCGAGCACCTCACCGCCGTCCTGCGCGGCGCCATGGACCTGCTCGCGCCCGGCGGCGCCCTGTTCGTCGGTGACGTACGCAACCTGCGCCTCGCCCGCACCTTCCACACGGAGATCCAGCACGCCCGCGGCACCACCGACGCCGACCCGGAGCGGGCCGTCGAACGCGGTCTGCGCCTGGAGAAGGAACTCCTCGTCGACCCCGACTACTTCACCACCCTCGGCTACGGGGTCGACCTGCGCACCAAGCGCGGGCACCACCACAACGAGCTCACCCGCCACCGCTACGACGTCGTCCTGTACGCCGATGAACCGGACGTACGGCTGGACGGCGCACCTGCCGTCGACTGGGCCACGGCCGACACCATCGGTGAACTCGTCGACGGCAACTGGTCCACGGCCGAGGACATCGGCGAACTTCTGCGCGGCAACCGGTCGGCGAACGGCCGTATCGCGCAACCCCCGGGCGACGATCGGCCCAAGGCACTGCGCGTCACCGGTGTGCCCGACGGCCGCACGACCGACGGGGGCGTCGACCCGGAGGACCTGCACGCACTCGGCAGGGCGGCCGGGTACGAGGTGCTGACGACCTGGTCGGGGGAGGCCCGCACATACGACGCCGTGTTCCTGACGTCCGCCGAACCGCGCCTGACCGGCGGCCTGTTCCGCCCCGGCGGCGGTACCCGCCCCTACGCCAACGACCCGACAGCCGCTCGCGAGGCCAGCGCCCTGGTGCGGCGGCTGCGCGAGGACCTGGGCCGGGAACTGCCCGACTACATGGTCCCGGCCGCCTTCGTCACCGTCGACGGCCTGCCCATGAACGCCAACGGCAAGCTCGACGTGCGCGCCCTGCCCGACGCCGAGCCCGCCGTCGCCCTCGGCGGCGGGCGTGGACCGCGCACCCGGCAGGAAGAGGTGTTGTGCCGCCTGTTCGCCGAGGTGCTCGGACTGCCCGAGGTCGGCGCGGAGGACAACTTCTTCGACCTGGGAGGGCATTCGCTGCTCGCCACCCGGCTGGTCAGCCGCGCCCGCACCGAACTGGGCGCCGAACTCGCCATCCGCGACCTCTTCGAGGCGCCCACCCCGGCCCTGCTCGCGGGGCGGGCCGACCAGGCGAGCCCGGCCCGCCCCGCGGTCACCCCGGTCACCGACCGGCCCGCCCGCATCCCACTGTCGGCCGCCCAGCGACGGCTGTTGCTGGTCGAGCAGATCACCGGCAGCGGGGTCGCCTACAACTTCCCGCTGGTCGTCCGGCTGCGTGGCGGCCTCGACACCGACGCCCTGGCCGCCGCCCTGCGGGACGTGGCCGGCCGGCACGAGGCGTTGCGGACCGTGTTCCCGACGTATGAGGGCGAGCCCTACCAGCGGATCGTCCCGGCCGACGAGGCGATCCCCGTCTGCACGGTCGTCGACTGCGCGGAGGACGAACTGCCCGCGCTGATCGAGTCCGCCCAGCGCCGCCCCTTCGACCTCACCGACGAACTCCGGCTGCGCTGCGAGGTGTTCCGGCTCGGGCAGGACGAGCACGTGGTGGCCGTCGTCCTGCACCACATCACCACCGACGAGTGGTCCGACCGCCCCTTCCTCGCCGACCTCGACGCCGCCTACGCGGCCCGCCGCGAGGGACGGGCGCCCGACTGGGCGCCGCTGCCGGTGCAGTACGCCGACTACACCCTCTGGCAGGAACACGTCCTCGACCAGCTCGGTGAGCGGCAGCTCGACTACTGGACCGAGGTGTTGCGCGGCGCACCGGAGGAGCTGACACTGCCCCTGGACCGGCCTCGCCCCGCAGCACCCACCGGGGGCGGCGGCACCGTACGCCGTGCCGTGCCCGCGGAGACCGGCCATGCCCTGCGCGACCTGTCCGCCGCCACCGGCACGAGCATGTTCATGCTGCTCCAGGCCGCCACCGCCGCGCTCCTGCACCGGCTGGGCGCGGGCGACGACATCCCGCTCGGCGCCCCCATCGCGGGCCGTACCGACAGCGGGCTCGACGACCTGGTCGGCTTCTTCGTCAACACCCTCGTCCTGCGCACCGACCTGTCCGGCCCGGCCGACGACCTGACGTTCCGCCGGCTCCTCCGCCGGGTGAGGGAGTCCTCCCTCGGCGCGTTCGAGCACCAGGACATCCCCTTCGACCGGGTGGTCGAGGCCGTCAACCCGCCCCGCGTGACCGGCCGCAACCCCCTCTTCCAGGTCATGCTCGGCTACCACCACCGCCCCGACGGCGACCCGGACACCCTGCTCGGACTGCCCGCCGACTGGTACGACATGGACACCGGCACGGCCAAGTTCGACCTCGACTTCACCTTCGTCGACGAGTCCGACGCCTCCAGGCGCATCACGCTGCTCCTGGAGTACGCCACCGACCTGGCCGACCGGGAGACCGCCGCCCTGCTCGCGGAACGGCTCGTCCTCCTCCTCGACCGGGCCGCCCGCACCCCGGACGCCCCGCTGGCCGACCTCGACATCCTCACCCCCGACGAGCACGCCGACGCCGTCGGCGCCTGGAACGACACCACGCACCCGGTCGAGACCCGCTCCGTCCCCGAGATCCTCGCCGACACGGCCCGCCGTCACCCCGGGCGCACGGCGCTGGTCACCGGCCCGGGCGACTCACCGACCCGCACCTCGTTCGCCGAACTCCAGGCCTGTGTAGACGAGTTGGCGGCACGTCTGCACGCGCACGGCGCCGGACCCGGCACGGTCGTCGGCCTCGCGCTGCCCCGGCACGAGATGGTCCCCGCCCTCCTCGGCGTGCTCGCCTCCGGGGCCGCCTACCTCCCCCTCGACCCCGAACACCCCGCCGACCGCCTGGAGTTCATGCTCACGGACGCGGCCCCCGTCTGCCTGCTCACCACCACCGCACTCGCCGGACGCCTCCCGGACGCACCGGCCGTACCGCGCGTGCTGCTCGACGCCCCCTGGCCGGCGGCCGAACGGACCCCGGACGGCCCGCCACCGCACCCGCGGCAGGCCGCCTACACCATCTACACCTCCGGCTCCACCGGCCGCCCCAAGGGCGTCATCGGCACCCACCGCGGTCTGAGCAACCTCTACGCATCCCACCTGCGCGACCTGATCGAACCGGCTGTCCGCGACACCGGACGGGACGCGCTGCGCGCGGTCCACGTGGCCTCGTTCAGCTTCGACGGCTCCTGGGAGCCACTGCTGTGGCTGCTCGCCGGCCACGAACTGCACGTCGTCGACGAGCCGGCCATGCTGGACCCGGCCGCCCTGTTGCACCGCCTCGCCCTGTCCGAGATCGACTTCGTCGACCTGACTCCCACCTATCTGCGCGAGCTGCTCCACCACGGCTTCCTGACCCCCGGCGCCCCGGTTCCGTCCGTCATCGCCGTCGGCGGCGAGGCCACCCCGCCCGCCCTGTGGCAGCGCCTGACCGCCCTGCCCGACACGGCCGTGCACGACCTGTACGGCCCCACCGAGTGCGCGGTCGACGCCTACGGCTGGCATCACGGCAGCACCGACTGGGCCGCCCCGCTGGACAACATCCGCGCCCACGTCCTCGACGACCGCCTGCGCCCCGTCCCGGTCGGCGTGCCGGGCGAGCTGTACCTCGCGGGCGAGGGCCTGGCCCGCGGCTATCTGGGCCGACCGGGCCTGACCGCCGAACGGTTCGTGGCCGACCCGTTCGGGGCGCCCGGTGAGCGTATGTACCGCACCGGGGACCTGGCGCGCCGCCGGCCCGACGGCACGCTCGTCTTCCTCGGCCGCGCCGACGACCAGGTCAAGCTGCGCGCCTTCCGCATCGAACTCGGCGAGATCGAGGCCAAGCTGACCGGGCACCCCGCCGTCTCCGCCGCCGCGGTCGTCGTACGGGAGGACCGGCCCGGCTCGCCCCGCCTGGTCGCCTACGTCGTCGCGGACCGCACGAGCGAGCAGACCCCGGACCCCGCCGCGCTGCGCGCCCACACCGCCGCCATCCTCCCTGCACCCATGGTGCCCGCGGCCTTCGTCACCGTCGACGCGCTGCCCCGCACCGTGAACGGCAAACTCGACACCGCCGCCCTGCCGGCCCCGGACCCCACGGCCACCGCGGTCACCGGCGGACGCCTGCCACGCACCCCGGGCGAGGAGCTGCTGTGCGCGCAGTTCGCAGCCGTCCTCGGCGTCGAACGCGTCGGCCCCGACGACGACTTCTTCGCGCTCGGCGGCCACTCGCTCGTCGCGATGCGGCTGGTCAGCCGTATGCGCGCGGTCCTCGGGGGAGACGTGTCGCTGCGCGCGGTCTTCGACGCGCCGACGCCCGCCCGGCTCGCCGCCCGACTCGACGCGGGCCGCACCGCCGCCCGTCCCGCACTCGACGCCGGACGCCCGCGCCCCGAGCGGCTGCCCCTGTCCTTCGCCCAACGGCGGCTGTGGCTGCTGCACCAGGTGGAGGGCCCCAACCCGGCCTACAACATTCCGGCCGTCTGGCGGCTCACCGGCCCCCTGGACCGGGAGGCCCTCGAAGCCGCCCTGAACGACGTCGTCGCCCGGCACGCGCCGCTGCGGACCGTGTTCCCGGCAGTGGACGGGGTGCCCTACCAGCACGTCCTGGACCCGGAGCAGGCCCACGTCCAGCTCTCCACCGCCCCCCACGAGGACCTTGCCGCGCAGGCAGCCCACCCCTTCGACCTCGAACGCGAACTCCCGCTGCGCGCCGTCCTGTTCCACACGGACACGGACGAACACCTGCTGCTGCTCCTCCTGCACCACATCGCCACCGACGAGTGGTCCGACCGCCCGCTGCTCGCCGACCTCGGCACCGCCTACGCGGCCCGGACCGAGGGCCGGGCGCCCGACTGGACGCCGCTGCCCGCTAGTTACACCGACTACACCCTCTGGCAGCACGACCTCCTGGAGGCGACCGGCGCCGACCTGCTGGCCCATTGGACCGGCGCCCTCAGGGGGCTTCCGGCGGAGCTGAACCTCCCCGCCGACCGCCCGCGCCCCGCCGAGTCCAGCAGGCGCGGTGGCACCGTCGGCTTCACCGTCTCGCCCCGCCTGGAACATGCCCTGCGCGCCCTCGCCCGCGACCACGGCGTCAGCATGTTCATGGTCGCCCAGGCATCCGTGGCCGCACTGCTGCACCGACTCGGCGCCGGCGACGACATCCCCCTCGGCGCCCCGGTGTCCGGCCGCGGCGACGAGGCCCTCGAAGACCTGGTCGGCTTCTTCGTCAACTCCCTGGTGCTGCGTACCGACCTGTCCGGCGACCCCACCTTCGCCGACCTGCTCGCCCGCGTCCGCGAAACCGACCTGGCCGCCTACGAGCACCAGGACCTGCCCTTCGAACGGTTGGTGGAGGCGCTCAACCCCGAACGCTCCCTCGCCCGGCACCCGTTGTTCCAAGTGATGGTCGTACACCTCGCGGGCCAGAGCGACGGACCCGTCCTGCCCGGACTGACCGCTCGCCGGGAGACCGTGGGCCAGGACAGCGCCAAGTTCGACCTCAGCTTCGACTTCGTCGAACGGGGCGACGGTGCCGGCATCCAGGGCTGGATCGAGTACAGCGCCGACCTCTTCGACGCCACCACCGCCGAACTCCTCGCACGGCGGCTGGAGTCGCTCCTGGAGCAGATCGCCGCCGACCCCGGCCGACGCGTCGGCACGCTCGACGTCCTGCGCGACGACGAACACGCCCTCGTCCTCACCGACTGGAACGACACCGTCCGGGCCGTCCCCGACCTCACGCTGCCGGAACTGTTCCGTGCCCAGGCCGCCCGCACCCCCGAGGCCACGGCGCTCGTCTTCGAGGACACCGCCCTCACCTACGCCGAACTCGACCTCCGGGTGGAGCGGCTCGCGCACACCCTCGCCGCGCACGGGGCACGGGCCGAGGCTCTCGTCGCCGTCGCCCTGCCGCGTTCCCTCGCCCTCGTGGTGACCCTGCTCGCCGTCCACCGCGCGGGCGCCGCCTATCTGCCCCTCGACACCGGCTACCCGGCCGACCGGCTCGCGTACACGCTCACCGACGCTCGCCCGGTCTGCCTGGTCACCGCGGAGGGCGTCACGCTCCCGGACACCGACGTGCCCACCCTCACGGTGGATGCGAACGGCACCCCCGAGTGCCCGGCGCACGCACCCCTGCCCACCGCCCACGACCCCCGCCACCCCGCCTACGTCATCTACACCTCCGGTTCCACGGGCCGCCCCAAGGGCGTCACCGTCCCCCACCAGGGCATCGCCAACCGGCTCCTGTGGATGCAGGACACCTACCGTCTCGACTCCGGCGACCGGGTGCTGCAGAAGACCCCGGCCGGGTTCGACGTGTCGGTGTGGGAGTTCTTCTGGCCGCTCATCACCGGCGCCACCCTGGTCGTGGCCCGACCAGAAGGCCACCAGGAGCCGGCCTACCTGGCCGAGCTGATCAGGCGTCAGCACATCACCACGGCCCACTTCGTGCCGTCGATGCTGCGCGCCTTCCTCGCCGAGCCCACCGCCGCCCTGTGCACCGGCCTGCGCCACGTCATGTGCAGCGGCGAGGCGTTGCCCTCCCCGCTGGCCGCCCGCTTCCACCAGGTCCTCCCGGGCAGCCGGCTGCACAACCTGTACGGCCCCACGGAGGCGTCCGTCGACGTGACCGCCCACGAGGTGCCCGACGACCCGGCCACCGTGCCGATCGGCCGCCCGGTGTGGAACACCCGCACCTACGTCCTCGACGCCGGCCTGCGTCCGGTGCCGCCCGGTGTCGCGGGAGAGCTGTACCTGGCGGGCGCCCAGTTGGCCCGCGGCTACCTGGGCCGCCCCGGCCTGACCGCCGAGCGGTTCGTCGCCGACCCGTACACCGACGCGCCCGGCGCCCGGATGTACCGCACCGGGGACCTGGCCCGCTGGACCCGGGACGGCGAACTGGAGTACCTCGGCCGCGCCGACGACCAGGTCAAACTGCGTGGCTTCCGGATCGAGCTCGGCGAGATCGAGAGCGTGCTCGCTGCCCATGAGAGCGTCGCGCACGCCACCGTCGTCGTAGGGGACGAACGGCTCGTGGCGTACGCCGTCCCGGCCCCCGGCACGACGGCCGACCCCGCCGTCCTGCGCGCCCACGCCGCGGCCACCCTGCCTGAGTACATGGTCCCGGCCGCCGTGGTCACCCTCGACGCCCTCCCGCTCACCCCGAACGGCAAGCTCGACCACCGGGCGCTGCCTGCCCCGGACTTCGCCGCCGAGGTGACCGACACCCGGCCGCGGACCCCGCTGGAGGAGACCCTGGGCGCCCTCGTCGCCGAGGTGCTCGGCCTCGAACGAGTCGGCGTGGAAGACGACTTCTTCTCCCTCGGCGGGGACAGCATTGTCGCCATGCAACTGGTCGCCCGGGCCCGTGCCGCCGGGCTGGCGTTCAGCCCGCGCGACGTGTTCCGGCACAAGTCGGTTGCGGGGCTGGCCACGGTGGCGACCACGACCCTGGACGAACGGATCGACACCACCGCCCTGCTCGACCTCACCGCCGCCGAACGCGCGGAGCTCGCCGCCCTGCCCGCCGGTACCGAGGCCCTGCCCGTCTCCCCGCTCCAGGCCGGACTGCTCTTCCACGCGGCCCTGGACTCCGGCGACGAGGAACCGGACGTCTATACCGTCCAGATCTCCTACGACCTCGAAGGCCCCGTCGACGCCGACCGGCTGCGCGCCGCAGCGCAGGACCTGCTCGACGCCCACGAGAACCTCCGCAGCGGCTTCCGGTACCTGTCCTCCGGACGCCCTGTGGCCGTCGTACCGCGCACCGCCGTACTGCCCTGGCGGCAGCTCGACCTCACCGGCGGCGCTGGTGACGAGGCGGCCTGGACCCGGCTGCTCGGGCAGGAGCGGCGCCGGTTCGACCCCGAACGCCCCCCGCTGCTGCGGCTGTTGCTGGCCTGGCTCGGCCCGGACCGGCACCGGCTCGTGCTCTCGCACCAGCACCTCCTGTTGGACGGCTGGTCACTGCCCCTGCTCACCGCCGAACTGTGGGCGCGCTACGAGGGCCGCACCCCGGCCGCACCGGCTCCCTACCGCGAGCATCTGCGGCTGCTGGCCGCCCAGGACCCGGCCGCCTCGACCGCCGCGTGGACCGAAGCGCTCGACGGCCTCGTCGAACCCACCCGGCTGGCGCCCGCCGACCGCGACCGTGCCGCCGCCGTACCGCACACCCACACCGTCGAACTGGACCCGGACCGCACGGCGGAGCTGGAGGCGTTCGCCCGGCACCGGGGCGTCACCCTCAACACCCTCGTCCAGGCCGCCTGGGGCGTGCTCCTCGGCCGGCTCACCGGCCGGGACGACGTCGTGTTCGGCGCCACCGCCGCAGGCCGCTCGCCCGAGCTGCCCGGGGCCGAGTCGATGATCGGCCTGTTCATCAACACCGTGCCGGTACGGGTACGCGTCCGCCCGCAGGAAAGCACGGCCACCCTGCTGGAGCGGCTCCAGGACGAACAGTCCCGGCTCATCGCCCACCAGCACTTCGGCCTCGCCGACATCCAGCGGGCCGCCGGGCTCGGCGAACTCTTCGACACCCTGGTGGTGTTCGAGTCGTATCCGGTGTCCGACGCCGCCGAGGAGGGTGTCGGGCCGCGCGTCACCGTCCTCGACCACGAGGACTCCACCCACTACCCGTTCACGTGGGCGGTCGAGCCCGCCGAGCGGCTCCGGCTGACCGCCGAGTACCGTCCCGACCTGTTCGAACCGGCCGTCGTACGACGGATCACCGCCGGCCTCACCACTCTCCTCATCGGCATGGCGGCCGAACCCGACCGCCCCGTGGGCCGCCTCGACCTGCTCGGCCCCGCCGGCCGACACACCGTCGTCGAGACCTGGAACGACACCGCACTGCCCGCGCCGGAGCACGAACGGCAGGGCACCGTGCCCGCGTTGTTCGCGGCACAGGCCGCCGCGAGCCCCGACGCGGTCGCCGTCACCGACGGCCGTACGACCTGGACGTTCGCCGAACTCGACGTGCGCGCCGACCGGTTGGCGCGGATCCTGGCCGGACACGGGGCCGGGCCTGAGCGGATCGTGGCCCTCGCGTTGCCCCGCACCGCCGACCACATCGCCGCGATCCTCGCCGTGATGAAGGCGGGCGCCGCCTACCTGCCCCTCGACCCCGACCTGCCCGCGTCCCGGCTGACCGGCATGCTCGACGACGCCCGCCCGGTCATGATCCTGGCCACGGGGGAGACCGCCGCCGCGCTGCCCGCCACCGACGTGCCCGTCCTGCGCCTCGACACCCGGGCCGACGGACTGCCGGAGGCGGAGCCCGTCGCCCCCGGCCCCGACCACCCTGCCTACGTCATCTACACCTCCGGCTCCACCGGCCGCCCCAAGGGCGTCGTCGTCACCCAGAGCGGGCTCGCCAACCTCTTCCACAGCCACCGCCACGACCTGCACGACGTCGCCAGGCGCCGCACCGGACGACGGCATCTGCGGGTCGGCCACGCGTGGTCGTTCTCCTTCGACGCCTCCTGGCAGCCGCAGCTGTGGCTGCTGGACGGGCACGCCCTGCACATCGCGGACGACGAGATTCGCCGCGACCCCGAACTCCTCGCCACCTTCATCCGCGACCAGGCGATCGACTTCATCGAGGTCACCCCGTCCCTGCTCGCCCAGATGGCGGACAGCGGTCTGATCACGCCCGAGGGTGACTGCCCGCTCGCGGTGGTCGGCTTCGGCGGCGAGGCCGTACCCGACGCGTTGTGGGCGCGGCTCGCCGCACTGCCGGACACCGAGGCGTTCAACCTGTACGGCCCCACCGAGGCCACCGTCGACGCGCTCGTCGGCCGGGTCCGCGACAGCGCGAGCCCGGTCGTCGGCCGCCCGGTCCACCACTCCCGCGCCTACGTGCTGGACACCGCTCTGCGCCCGGTCCCGCCCGGCGTCACCGGGGAGCTGTACCTGTCCGGACCGGGCCTGGCCCGCGGGTACCTCGGTCGCCCGGCACTCACCGCCGCACGCTTCGTCGCCGACCCGTACGCCACCGAACCCGGCGCCCGGATGTACCGCACCGGCGACCTGGCCCGCTGGACCGAGGACGGCCGGCTGGAGTTCGCCGGCCGCACCGACGACCAGGTCAAGATCCGCGGCTACCGGGTCGAACTCGCCGAGATCGAGGCCGCGTTGCGCACCCACCCGGCCGTCGCGCAGTCGGTCGTCGTGGCCCGCGAACACCGGCCCGGTGTACGGCAGCTCATCGCGTACGCGGTCGTCCAGGACGGCGCGGAGGATCCGGCCGCTCTGCGCGCGCACGTGGCCGCCGTTCTGCCCGACTACATGGTCCCGGCCGCGGTGGTCGCCCTTGACCGGCTGCCGCTGATGTCCAACGGCAAGCTCGACCGGGCTGCCCTGCCCGCCCCCGACTTCACCGGGGCGGGCGGTGGCAGGGCCCCGGAGAACGACACCGAGCGCACCCTGCGCGACCTGTTCGCGGACGCCCTCGGCCTGCCCGCCGAGACGCTCGGCACGGACGACGACTTCTTCTCCTTCGGCGGCGACAGCATCATCGCGATGCAACTGGTCGCCCGGGCCCGCTCCGGCGGCCTGCGGGTCACCCCGCGCCAGGTCTTCCAGCACCGAACCGTCGCGGCCCTGGCCGCCGTCGCCGTCCCGCTCGGCACCGAGGAACGGCACGCCGTTCACGACGACGGCACCGGCACCGTCCCGCTCACCCCGATCATGCGCGCCCTGCTCGATCGCGGCGGCCCCATCGCCGCCTACCACCAGGCGGCCCTGGTCCGCACCCCGGCCGACCTGACCGAGCCCGGTCTGCTGGCCGTGCTCAAGGCGCTCGCCGACCGGCACGACATGCTCCGCGCCCGACTCGTCCGCCACCCGGTGGGGACCTTGCGGGTTGCCCCGGCGCAGGACACCGACGTCAGCGGCTGGCTCACCCGGGCCGACGTACACGGCGCGGACGAGGCCGGACTGCGTACGGCCATCTCCCGCCACGCCGAAACGGCCCGGGCCGGGCTCGACCCCGACGCCGGGGCGATGGTGCGGGCGGTCTGGTTCGACGCCGGACCCGGGCACCCCGGCCAGCTGCTGATCCTCGTCCACCACCTGGTGATCGACGGCGTCTCCTGGCGCGTACTGCTGCCCGACTTGGCCACCGCCTGGGCAGCGGTCAGAGACGGTCGTACGGCCGAACTGGCGCCCGTGGAGCTGTCGTTCGCCCGCTGGGCGCGCCTGCTCGGGACCCGCGCCGCCGATCCCGCCGCCGAGGACGAGCTGCCGTGGTGGACCTCCACCCTTGCCGCGGGCGCCGACCTCCCCCTGGCCCGCCCGCTCGACCCGGCCCGGGACACGGTCGCCACCACCCGCTATCTCTCCCTGACCCTGCCCGCCGACCTCACCGGCCCGCTGCTGAGCCGGGTCCCGGCCGCGTTCGGCGCCACCGCCAACGACGTCCTGCTCACCGCGTTCGCTCTCGCCGTCGGCGACTGGCGGGCCCGGACGCTGGGCGCGCGGCGACCGGGCGGACCCGTCCTGGTCGACCTGGAGGGCCACGGCCGCGAGGAGGAACTCGCGGGCGACTCCGATCTGTCCCGCACGGTCGGCTGGTTCACCAGCGTCGTCCCGGTGCGGCTCGACCCGGGCGGCGCCGACCCGGCGGACGCCTTCGCGGGTGGCCCCGCGCTGGACGCCGCCCTGGCCCGGATCCGCGCCCACCTCACCGCGCTGCCCACGGCCGGGATCGGCCACGGACTGCTGCGTCACCTCAACCCCGGGACCGGCCCGCGCCTCGCCCAACTCGGCGAGCCGCAGATCGAGTTCAACTACATGGGCCGCTTCGACCACCCGGAGGCCGCCGACTGGTCCTACGCCACCGAGGACGACGCCGCCGACCTCGACGCCGACCCGGGCATGCCGATGTCCCACGCCCTGACCCTGAACGCCCTCACCGAGGACCGACCCGAAGGACCGGAACTCAGCGCCCACTGGGCGTACGCGGCCGAACTCCTCACCGAGGACGCGGTACGGGACCTGGCACACACCTGGTTCCGGGCGCTGGAGGCGGTGGTACGGCGGGCCGCCGCAGTGAACCGGCCCGACGACCGGGCCTGACCGACTCGCACGTACCCACGAGAACAGATCAGACCAGAAAGGCAAGGACCCCCGACATGAGCAACCCGTTCGAGAACCCCGACGGCGTCTACTCCGTCCTCGTCAACGACGAGGGCCAGTACAGCCTGTGGCCCGACTTCGTGGACGTCCCGGCCGGCTGGACGGTCGCGCACGGCCCGGCGGGCCGCCAGGAGTGCCTGGACCACATCGAGACCAACTGGACGGACATGCGACCCAAGAGCCTCGTCGACGGAGTCTGAGACACGGATGGGGGGCGGGCCCGTGTTCTTCGGGCCCGCCCCCCATCCGCATGTTCAGGAAGCCGACGGTCGACGACGGTTCAGGAAGCAGGCTGTCCCACCTTCGTCGCGGTCTTGCCGTCCTCCGCCGCCGCGAGCTGCGGCACCATGCGCTCCAGGACGTAGGGGATGCTCAACACGGTCGACAGGGACACCGCGTTGCCGTAGTCACTGGTCTCCTTGATGAAGACCTCGCGGCCCTGCTTCACCACGTTCAGGTCGGCGTAGACCTTGTCGCTGTGCAGCTTGGCGACCGCCGAGGTGGTGTCCGGCACGATCCACACGTCGACGTCCTGGTCGAGCAGGTCGAAGCGCTCCTTGCTGATGTTCGCGCCGAACTGGTCCCCGATCACCTTGTCGAGGTCCTTCGGCAGCGAGAAGCCGAGGTCGGACAGGAACCGGGAGCGCGGGTCCTGGCTGCCGAAGACGAACGTGCCCTCGTACGGGGTCGCCATCACCGCCGAGGCCCCGGCGAACGCCGGGTTGGCCTTTTTCGCCGCGGCGAACTTGTCCTCGACGCCCGACACCAGCGTCTTGGCCTCGGTCTCCTTGCCGAGCGCCTTGCCGATCTCCTCGGTCTGCTGCTGCCACGGCACGCCGTAGTTGTTGTACGCCTTCGGCTGGGCCACGACCGGCGCGAACTTCGACAGACTCTCGTACTGGGACTTGGTCAGCCCCGAGTAGACGGCGAGGATCAGATCGGGCTTCAGGGCGGCTATCTTCTCCACCTGGGGACCGGTGCCGGTGTCCTTGAGGACGGTCGGCGCCGCCGCGCCGCCCAGCTTGTCCTGGGCCCACGGACCGACGGCGCCCTTGTAGCCGCCCAGCCACTCGGTCGTCGCGACCGGCACCTTGCCCAGGGCGAGGACGGCGTCCTGGTCGGTGAGGCCGACGGTGACGATCCGCTTGGGCTCGGACTTGATCGTCGTACTGCCGAACTTGTGGTCGAGCGTCACGGGGTAGGCGCCGGCGACGGACTTCGAGTCCGACCCCGACGTGCCGGAGGAGGACGAGCCGGAGCCGGAGCCGGAGTCGGAGGAGCCGCAGCCGACCGCCGTGACGGCCAGCAGGACTACGGAGGCGAGCAGACCGGACAGCCGTGAGGCTCTGGTGACGCGGGTCATCGGGTGATCCTTCTGTTCGTCGCGGTGGGGTCGGCGGGGGGTGGCTGAGTCGCGGAGCGGGTGGTCGAGCGGACCTGGGTCAGGGGTGGGCGCCGGGGGAGCGGCTGCCGGACCAGGCGTGCCACAGGGCGGCGTACGGCCCCCCGGCGACGAGCAGTTCGTCGTGCGTGCCGCTCTCCACGACCCGGCCTTCGCTCAGGACGACCACCCGGTCGGCGGCGGCGGCCTGGCTGAGCCGGTGCGCCACGACCAGCGCCGTACGGCCCCGCAGAGCCCGCTCGGCGGCCTCGTCGAGCTGACGGGCGCCCGAACTGCCCGCCTCGGCGGTCGCCTCGTCGAGCACGACGACGGGCGGGTCGGCCAACAGCAGGCGGGCCAGCGCCAGTTGCTGGGCCCGGTCGGCGGTCAGCCGGTGGCCGCCGTCGCCGACGACCGTGTCCAGACCCTCCGGCAGTGCCTCGGCCCAGGCGAGGGCACCCACCGTGGCCAGCGCCTCCCGCAGTTCCTCGTCGTCCGCCTCCGGGCGGGCCAGCCGCAGGTCGTCGGCGAGCGGACCGGCGAAGACGTGGACCTCCTGCGTGACGAGCCCCACCAGGCGCCCGGACTCGTACGGTTCGGCGCCGCCGACGTCGACCCGGCCCTCCTCCGGGCGGTGCAGTCCGGCCACCAGCTTGGCGAGGGTGGTCTTGCCCGCGCCGGTCGTACCGACCAGCGCGACCCGTTCCTTGGGCCGGATCTCCAGGTCGACACCGTGCAGCACCGGGCGGCCGGGCACATACGCGTGGGTGACGGCGGTCAGTGTCACGGACGGGTCGGCCAGGGCTGTCGTGGGGTCGCCCACGCGCTCCGAGACCGCGGGCGCCGGTTCGTCCACCACCCCGACCAGCCGGGCCAGTCCGGCCGTCGCCGACTGGGCGTCGTCGAGCAGCACGAGCGCGGTGTTGACCGGTCCGAAGAGGCTGTGGAAGTAGAGCGCGGCGGCCGTGGCCGTGCCGACCGAGGCGGAGCCGGAGCGCACCAGCAGGAACCCGGTGACCAGGACTGCGGTGAGGCCCATGTACTCGGCGATGTGCAGCCGGCTGTAGAAGCGCAGTACCAGCTGCACCCCCCTCATCGTCAGCTCCACCGACGCCCGCGAGCGGTCGGTGACCCGTCGCGTGTGGCCGGCCTGAAGCCCGTACGCCCGTACGGTCCGGGCCCCGCCGATGGTGTCCAGCAGCTGCTGCTGCTGTGCCCCGGTGGCGATGCGCTCCTTGGCGTACAGGGGCACGGCGTTGCGCACGTACCAGCGAGCCGTGTGCGCCTGTACGGGCAGGGCGACGAGCGCGGCGAGCAGGAACCGCCAGTCCAGCAGGGCGAGGGCGACCAGGGTCAGCACGATCGACAGCGCGGAGCGCGCCAGCTCGGGCAGGGCGCCGCGTACCGCGTCGGCGACCCGGGACACATCACGGGTGACGCGGGCGTTGAGGTCGCCGGAGCCCGCCTTCTCGAGCCGCTTCAGAGGCAGTGACAGGGCACGTTCCACGAACAGTTCGCGCAGCCGGGCGAGCACGGTCTCGCCGAGCCGGGACACCAGGGACATGCCCAGCGCGGTCGTGACGCCCTGCACCACGGCCACGCAGGCCAGCGCGACCACGGGCAGAGTGAGCGCGTCGGGGGAACGGCGCTCGGTGACCACGTCGACGATGTGGCCGAGCAGTGGCTGGGTGAGCAGTCCGACGGATGTGGCGAGCACCATCAGGCCGAACCCGGCGGCAGCCAACCCCCGGTGCGGGCCCAGAAGTTCACGTACCGCGGCCCGGGTACGGGCGGGACTGGCCGTGGGCAGCAGCGTACGTTCGGGATCCGTCTGCTCGAATTCCGTCGTCATGCCAGCACCGCCGTCCGGTAGGTCGCGTCGGCTCGTACGAGTTCCGCGTGCGTGCCCTCGGCCCCGACCCGGCCGCCGTCGAGGAGGACCACCCGGTCGGTGACGGCGAGCAGCGCCGGGTTGTTGGTCACGACGACCGTGGTGCGTCCCTGGCGGATCTCACGCAGTCCGTCGGCGATGCGTGCCTCGGTCACCGCGTCCACGGCCGTGGTCGGATCGTGCACGACCAGGACGGGTGACCCCGCGCGCAGGGCCCGTGCCAGCAGGACGCGCTGGCGCTGCCCGCCCGACAGGGACCGGCCGCCCTCGCCGACACCGGTGGCGGCGCCGTGCGGCAGGGAGCGGGCCACCTCGTCGGCGTGTGCGGCGGCCATGGCGCGCTCGGTCCGGAGATCCGGCTCCCCTTCCGCCAGGTCGCTTTCCTCTCCCGGAGCCACGTTCGCGGCCAGTGAGCCATCGAACAGCACGGCGTCGTGGGCGGCCACCAGTACCGCCGCCCGCAGCCCCACCGGATCAAGCCGGGTCAACGGCACGCCGTCCAGCTCGACCGAGCCCGACTCCGGGTCCGTCTCCCGGCCCAGGCAGCGCAACAGGGCCTCGGCACAGGCCGGATCCGTCACGGCGATCCCGGTCAGCCGGCCCGCCGGCAGATCGAGGTCGACGCCGTCCAGCCCACCGAGCCGTACGCCGCGCAGCCGCAGCTCCCCGCGCAGCGGGTCCGGTACCGGGGCGTCCCCGTCCGCGACGGCGGGTACCGAGGCCAGCACCTCCGCGACCCGGGCGGCCGACGCGCGGCCCTGCGCCAGGTCGGCGTTGACCCAGGCGAGCGTCTCCAACGGCCCCAGCAGGAAGAGTGCGAGGCCCACCGCGGACACCAGCTGACCCAGCGTCAGGGAGCCGTCGAGCGCCAACCGCCCGCCCACCAGGGCTATCAGCGCGATGAACCCACCGGTGAGGGCCAGGACGAGCCCGGTCTGCCAGGACTCGGCACGTGCCGCGCGCAGGGTGGCCGCGAGGGAGACACGGCTGGTACGGCGGTAACGCTCGACGGCCGCCTGCTGGGCGCCCAGCCCCTTCAGCACCCGGATCCCGGCCACCAGGTCGGCGGCCACCCCCGAAGCGTGGGCGGCCCGGTCCTGCTCGGCCTCGCTGCGGCGCTCCAGCGGCTTGCTCAGCAGATGCCCCAGCCACAGCAGTACGGGTGTGCCCAGGAGCACGATCAGCCCGAGCGTCACGGACGTCAGCAGCAGCGCCAGGGCGCTCGCGGTGACGCCCGCGACGGCCCAGATCCCGCTCATCAGCGCCATGTTGACCGCGCCGACCCGCTTGGCGTCCTCGGTGGCGACGTTGGCCAGTTCGCCGGGCAGCCGTCCTTCCTCGGCGCCCCCGCGGGCATCCAGCACCCGGCGTACGATCGCCAGGCGGAGCGTGTGCGCGGCCTCTTCGGCGCCGCGTTCACCGGCCCGCGCACCCAGCCGGAAACTCCACGACAGCGCGACGTACATGACGGCCAGGACGGCCAGCCAGAGGATCAGACGCCCGGTGTCCCGCCCGGCCACGGCCTGGTCGATGACGACACCGATGAGCACGGGTACCAGGGCTTCCCCCAACTGGTGGATGCACCCGAGTGCCGCGCCGAGACCGACGCGCCGTGCCTGCCCTCTGATCGAGCGTGTCAGGACGTCCCGCCCCGACGGTTCCCCTGCTCTCACCAGCCACCCTCCGGAACCGGTCAACTTAGGTAAGGCTACTCTAAGTGAATGAGGGGAAGTCAATGCTTCTCTACATCGCGGTAGTCAGATGCACCGCCCGGGTGACAAGCGGCATGTCGGACATTCGCATCGCGCTCCGACTGCCGGAGGATCACCGGCATGCCTCTGTCAGCTCTGTCTTGCGCGCGGCGCCGCACCGCTCGGCTCGCGCCGGTCCTGGGTGCCGCACTGGCGCTCACCCTGGCGTCCACTCAGGCGTCCCAGGCCGGAGGGAGAGAGGCGAACGGACCCACTCGCGCCGAGTCCGGTGTCTCGGCGTATCTGCGAAGTGTGCGCGACCGCCCCGAGGCGCTGGCCGCCTTCTTCAGGGCCTTGCCCAAGGGCGCAGACCTCCACAACCACCTTGGGGGCGCGGCGACCACCGAGCTGCTCTTGAGACTCGCGGTCGAGGCCGGCTACTGCATCGACAGGACCACCCTCACCGCGAGCGCGCCGCCCTGTACGGGCAACACCCGCCCGGCGGCCGACACGGCCACCGACCCCGGTTTCCGGCGCCAGGTCATCCGCGCCTGGTCTATGCAGGACTTCACGCCCGGTCAGGGCGAGAGCGGCCACGACCACTTCTTCGCCACATTCGGGAAATTCGGCGCGGTCGGCGCACTCCATCCCGGACGGCTACTGGCCGAGGTCTCCACCTCGGCCGCGAAGCAGCACCAGTTCTACCTCGAGACCATGCTGACCCCCGCCTACTCCGGGGTCGCCGCCCTCGCCGCCAAGGTTGGGTACGACAGCGACCTGACACGGCTGCGCAACAAGCTGCTGGCCCACGGCGGCATGGACGCCGTCGTCCAGCAGGCGATGAGCGAGACGGACTCGATGCTCAAGGAGTTCCGTACCGCCGCGCACTGCGATACCCACCACCCCGACGCCGGGTGCGCGCTGCCGGTACGGTTCATCTCCCAGGTGTCGCGAGGCGGACCGCGCGAGCTGGTTTTCGCCCAGATGCTGCTCGGCATGGAACTGGCCCGGCGCGACCACCGCTTCGTCTCGCTGAACCTTGTGCAGCCCGAGGACGGTCCGGTGGCGCTCGCCGACTACCGTCTGCACATGCGCATGTTGAACCACCTGCGCGGTGTGTATTCCGACGTCCCTCTCACCCTGCACGCGGGAGAGCTCGTCCCCGGCCTGGTCAAGCCCGAGGACTTGCGCTTCCATATCCGCGACGCCGTACGCACCGCCCGCACCGACCGCGTCGGCCACGGCGTCGACATCCGCCACGAGGACGACTACCGGGAACTGCTGCGCCTCATGGCCCGGCGCCATGTCCTGGTGGAAGTCCCGCTCACCAGCAACGCGCAGATCCTGGGCGTCACGGGGCCGGAACACCCCTTCCCGCTGTACCGGCGATACGACGTCCCGGTCGCCCTGGCCACCGACGACCCCGGCGTCGAACGAACCGACATCAGCCGCGAGTACCAGCGGGCCGCGCTCACCTACCAGCTCGACTACCGGGCGCTGAAGGACCTGGCCCGCACTTCGGTGGAGTACGGCTTCCTGCAGGGCCGCAGTCTGTGGCGCGACCGCGACGGCCACCAGGTCGTTCCGGAGTGCGCCGGAGACCGCCTCGGCGATCCCACCCCCGGCCAGCGCTGCGCCCAGTTCCTCGCGTCCAGTGCCAAGGGCGCGGTGGAATGGAAGCAGGAGGACGCTTTCCGCGCCTTCGAATCCGAGCTCCGCACCGCCAACGCGCCTGTCGTAGCCGCACGATGATCCGCCACCGACAGGCCGGACGCACCGGCCTCGCCTGACGCACCGTCAACTCCTCGTGCATGAACGAGGTCGGGGTCCGGTCCCTTCAGGCGATGGGGGGTGCCGTATCCGGCGAAGCTGAACCAGAAGGTCAGTCCTGGTGGTCAGTCCTGTGAACCAGCACGTGGGCCGGAGAGCGGCGCGTCCGGTGTGCGCCGGGGGGCGGCGGCCGAGGTCATGCGGGCGGCGGGGAGTACCCGGGGCTCGCGAAGATCCGGTCCAGATGATGGCGCAGTACCGCGACGGCCGACTCCGGCCCACGCTGGCCCACGAGGATGCTGGTCCCCATGCCCGCCGCCATGGCCAGGAGGCTGATGGCCTCCGTGCGCGCGTCGATGTCACGGTCGGCCAGACCGGATTCCTGCGCTTGCCGAAGCAGGCGGGTCAGGGCGTTCTCGGCGGCGTCGGGGTTGTCGATGAACGGTTGGGCGGCGAGTGCCTCGTCGGTCACGGACAGGATCGAGTACGAACTGTAGAGCAGGTGGAAGGTGCGGCTTTCCTCGTCGGTCGGGAGTGAGGCCAGCAGCAGCGCCTCGATGGTCGCGCGTGGGCCCGGGTCCTGACCGGCGGCGCGAAGGCGGGCGCCCACGCGCGCGGTGAAAAGGCCGGTCAGATGCTGCAGTCCGTAAAAGAGCAGTTTCTCTTTGGTCTGGAAGTAGTACTGCACGAGTCGGAGCGACACTCCGGCCTCGGAGGCCACGTCGCGCATGCCGACCGCGTGCAGCCCGCGCCGTCCGGCGACCCGGATGAGCGCCTCGGCGATCTGGGTGCGCCGTTCCTCGTGGTCCACGAGCTTTGGCATGGGTCGTGTCTCCGCCCGTCGATGGTCACTTCGCCGTCCGGATCTTCCCGGACCCTTTTATGGTACCGCCGTATCATCTTCGTGATACGGTCGTATCACAAAGAGTCGATCTCCCCGGAGGTGCCCTGTGTCCGCGCACACGACCCGAACCAGCCCACGCCGCGACATCGGTCACTACGTCAACGACACCTTGCGCGACCGGTACTTCGCCGCCTGTGACGTCCTCTACGCCATGGGTGCGCCCGCCCGCTCCGAGACGGACGTGGAGACGAGCTTCGGCACCACGCACGTCTACCGGTACGGTCCCGCGGACCCCGCTGACGACTCCCGTACGCCAGTCGTCCTGATCCACGGTTCCGGAGGCTGCTCCGCCCAGTGGTACCCCAACACCCCCGGCCTCGGTGCCGAACGCCCCGTGTACGCGCTCGACACCCCTGGCGACCCCGGCCGCAGCGTCCACCGCGAACCGATGTGGCAGCCGGAGCGTGCGGCCCAGTGGCTCGACGAGGCGCTCGACGCCCTCGGCCTCGACCGGGTGCACCTCGTCGGCTCCTCCTACGGTGGCTGGCTGGTGCTCAACCAGGCGCACCGCAAGCCCGGCAGGCTCGCCTCGGTCGCCCTGCTCGACCCCGGCGGTCTGGAGAAGGTGGGCCTGCGCTTCTTCGTCTGGATCTTCGTCAGCCTCTTCGCGACCTTCGCGCCCAAAGCGCTGCGCCCGCGTCTCGCCTCCTGGCTGGAGCAGCCGGTACTCGTGGTTCCTGAGCTGCGCGCGTGGATCCAGGCGAGCGTCCGGGCCTTCCGGATACGCCGCCCCGCGCCGCTGCCGCTGACCGAGGACGAGTTGCGCGGCATCCGGACGCCGCTCTACCTCGTCCTCGGCAAGCGAAGCCTGCTTGTGCACCCGAAGCGGCAACTGGAGCGCGTGCCACGTCTGGTCCCCGGAGCCCGCGCCGAGATCATCGCCGACACCGGCCACGGCCCCGCGATCGACCACCCCGACCTGCTCAACGCCCGGATGCTGGGTTTCATGGAGGACGTCGACTCCCTCAGCCCGACCACGGATCGCGGCGACGTCGACGCGTAACCCGACGCCCAGCGGAATCGGCGCGCGGCTGGTGGCCGGACGCCGATACCCGTCAGGTCAGGCCGGTGATGTGACGGCCCGGCCGAGACGCCGGGCGAAGAACCGGACCGCGCTGTCGGCCTCGAACCTGGGCGGTCTTCGGTGCCGATCTCCGGAAGTTCCTGGAGGGCGTCCAGGGCCGCCTGCCACTGCGGCACGGCGCGCTCCGCCAGAGGGGCGTTGTACCGGACGACGAAACGCCGGACGGGCCCGACAGGCCCGGACAGGGCCCGCCGGTCCGTCCGGCGTCGTGAGCGGATGCTCAGCTCTGGGTTACTCCCGCGGCGCCCGCCTTCTTGGCCTCGGCCCGGGTCGGTGCGCCGAACGCCCAGAAGATCACGCCCGTGATGATGAAGACGGCCAGCGGCACCGCCTCCGTCAGCAGATAGGTCCAGCGTTCGCCATAGCTCCAGCCGTCCGGCCGGAAGTCCGAACTGAACCAGTCGAAGGGCGCGCCCGGGACCAGCAGTTGCACCGATGCGAACAGGATGAGCAGCGTCAGCACGATCGTGATCGGCCAGGCGGCGGGCGCCCGGTAGGCGCGCTCCACCTGCGGGTACTTGCGGCGGAGCACCGGCAGCGCCGGGAAGATGCCGAGGTAGCTGATGAGTGTCGTGGAGACGGCGAGCCCGAGCACGGCTCCGAAGAGTTTGCCCGCGTCACCGTCGGTGAGCTGGTGGGCGAGGATCAGCACGCCGGTGGAGAGCACTCCGCTGAGCAGGTTGACCCGGACCGGCGTGCCGAACCGCTCGGAGATCACACCCAGGCCGCGCGGCGCGGCGCCGTCGTACCCGGAGACCGCCAGCGCGCGGTCCGAGCCCATGATCCAGGTGACGCCCGAGGACAGCACGGTCAGGATGAACATCACTGCGGCCAGATCGCCCAGCACGGTCCCGGCCCCGCTGAGGGTGACCGTGCCGTCGGAGGCGACGTGGCCGCCGTAGACGGTGAACACCTGCCGGATGGCGTCGAGGAAGCCGCCGAGACCAGTGATGGCCTTGACCGGGAGGACCAGCAGGATGCCGAGAATCGGCAGGCCGTACAGCAGGACGCCGAGCCCGGCGGCGCGGAAGATGCCGTACGGGATGTCCTTCTGCGCGTCGGTCATCTCGTCGCCGGCGGTGTTGGGCAATTCGAAGCCGACGTAGTTGAACATCAGGACCGGAACCAGGCCGACGAAGCCGGCATACGTCGGGGAGAAGTCGCCGAAGCCAAAACCGTGCAGGCCGTGTTTGAAGGCGTAGATGACCACGGTGAGCGTGAAAAGGCCGAGCAGTACGAAACGGGACCACGCCCCGGCGGTGGGGATCCACTTGCCGACATCGAAGGAGAGGATCGCCGCGAGCACGCCCACCCAGATGAATATCAGGGTGAAGACGTAGAAGGCGGGGGTGCTCAGATCCTTTCCGTCATTGAAGAAGGTGGTGAACGCGGCGACCGCCGAGACGGAGAGGGTGCCGCCGAGCCAGACCGGATTGGTCACCCAGTAAAGGAAGTTGTTGACCGCTCCGGCCAGCCGCCCGAAGGCTCGGCTGGTCCAGATGTACGGGCCGCCCTCCTCCGCGAAGGCCGTGCCCAGTTCCGCGGTGAGCAGCGCTGAGGGCACGAAGAAGATGACCGCCAGCACGATCAGCCAGGTGAACGCCTCCGCCCCGGAGGCAGCCACCGTACCGATGGTGTCGAGGCCGACGAGGGTGCAGACCAGGAAGAACAGGATGTCGAAGCGGCCGAAGTGTTTGCGGAGTTTGTTCCGTTCGGACGCCGCCGCGAGAGTGGTGGTATCCACCTCGATTTTGGACAGGCCAGCGGACACCCGGACCTCCTGCTGATAAGCAACGATATGTTTGCCACATCGTGTATCGGCGCTCCGACGGGCGACAAGAGTCGAATCCAATTCTTGACCAAATCCCAAGTTCGGCGCACCATCGGAAACGTCGCCGAAATGTACTCGCCACGTTACGGGGAAAGTCGGTAACAGTGTGGAGTGACCGCCCGAATCGGTCCACACATGGCGATTTCGAACCCGGCGGCTCGGGTTGACCGCGGTCACGCGGTCGGGGTTCTCGGCCGGCTCGTCGGCGGCACCACCGGCCGACGCCCGCGCACCCGTGTTGTCGAACGCCGGGACCGGCCCAGTCCGCGGTCCTTTGGCTCGGCGCGAATACCGTCCGGCGGTTTCTTCTGGGCCTGTCCGACGAGCCGCTCGGTCGGCGTGACTGCGGACGAGGGCGTCCAGCCACGTGTCGATGCAGGCCGGCTCCGCCTCCCGGCCCCGCGTCGGCACCCGCGCGGCACCGGCACCCGCGGCCGGCACCGGTACCCGCGGCAGGCACCGGTACCGGCCTCGGGTGTGCAGCGCGGGCAGCGGTGTGGGCCCTTCACGCACAGTTTGTGACGCCTCGCGCCCGAGTCCTCGCAATGAGGTGCGGGGTCAGCCCAGTTCCGCGTCCAGCCATGCCAGGACCTCGGGGGTCACGGGCTCGGTGATGTCGGCGAACTCGTCGTGCTTCTTCAGGAACTTCGCGACGTAGGGGCACACGGGCACGATCCGCATGCCCAGGTCGCGCACGTCGGTGAGCGCGTACTGGACCAACTGCGCGGCCAGGCCCTGCCCGGCGAAGGCGTCGTCGATCTCCGTGTGGAAAAAGACGCGCTGTTCACCGCGGTCGCGGTAGGCGGTGAGGCCGGCCCGCTTGCCGGCGACCAGGATTTCGTAGCGATGCCTGGCGTCGTTCCGCTCGACGGTCGCAGCGGCGGGAGACGCGGGAGACTCGGTCATGGGGTGTCCTTCGGGTGCGGGGCGGCGACGCGGCGGGTTGCCGCGCGGCGTGATGACGGCATTCGGAAGAACGGGAGCGGGAAGACGGTCCCCTGGGTATCCCTCGACGGCGCCGAAGCGATCGGAGGCGTTCGCCCAGTCCTCCCGGGCACGGACGATGTCCTCGTGGCTACGGCCGATGAAGTTCCACCACATGACGATCTGCTCCTCGAACGGGGTTCCGCCGAGCAGCACGGTGCGAGCCGGGCCGTCCGACTCGTTCGTCAACGTCAGAGCGGTGGCTCCGGGCTGGGCGTAGCCCAACTCGGCCGGACGCAGCAAGGTGTCGGCCATGCGGACGTCCCCGTGGTCGACGAGCAGTCCGTGCTCGAAGCCGGGGTCCACGGCGAACGTCACCGTCGCGCGAGGCTCGAGGACGATCTCGGCGCCGAGCAGGGGTGTGAAGGTGGCCACGGGGGACTCCTGACCGGCGAGGGAGCCCAGGAAGACCCGGATCTCGGCCCCGTCGATCCGTAGGGGCTCGGGTACGTGGTGCTGGAAGTTCCGCTCGGCGTGCCGGTGTTCCTCGGGCAGCGCCACCCACAGCTGGACGCCGTGCAGGATCGTGGTCCGCGGCGTGGACACCTCCGAGTGGCTGATGCCGTGCCCGCCCGTCATGAGGTTCAGCTCGCCGGGCCGTACGTACGCGTGGCTGCCGAGGCTGTCGCGGTGCTCGATCTCTCCGCTGAACAGCCAGCTCACCGTCTGCAGTCCGGTGTGCGGATGCGGGGCGACCTCCATGCCGCCCGTCTCGGCGATGTCGTCGGGACCGTAGTGGTCGGCGAAGCACCAGGCTCCGATCAGGGTCCGCGCGCGCTGCGGCAACGTACGCCGCACGGTCATCGCGCGCGGGCCGCCCAGGGGTACGTCACGTGGGGAGAGGACGTCGACATCGCTCACTGGGGGACCGCCTTCCGTGGCCATGATAGTTTCGTATTCAACCATGCTTGGAGCATAGTAGGACGGAGTCCGGGGTTGAGCGGCCACGCGACAGGATCCGCGACGCAGCGGATCTTCATCGACAAGCAGAGTCCGAAGGCGTACCACGCGATGGTCCAGACGTCGGAAGCGGTGCGCGCGACAGCCGCCGACGTGGGGCTCGACCGAACCCTGGTGGAGCTGATCAACCTCCGGGTGTCGCAGATCAACGGCTGCGCCTACTGCCTCAACGTGCACACCCGGGCCGCTCTGCGCGCGGGCGAGACGGTGCAGCGACTCGGAGTGCTGGCCGCCTGGCGGGACACGGAACTGTTCACTCCCGCGGAACGGGCGGCCCTCGCGCTGGCCGAGGCGACGACCGAGCCGACCGACGCCGCCGCGCAGGAATCCGCCTGGGCGGCCGCCCGTGACGCCCTCACCGACGACCAGATCTCCGCGGTGATCTGGGTGGCGATCACCATCAACGCGTTCAACCGGGTCTCGATCATGAGCAAGCATCCGGTGCGTACGGAACAGTGATCCCACCGGGGGCCACCGCGGTTCGGCAGGCCCCCTTCATCGGTTCTTCTTCGGACAACTCCCTTTCGGGCAACTCCCTGTCGCGATCTGTGCGGGCCTCGGGGTGCGGCGCTGCGGCGTCACCGGTCAGTCCGACAGGATGCCGTGCAGCAGCAGGTCGATGAGCTTCGCCGCGAGATCGGGCCGACCCTCGGTGCCGGCGATGAGGCTGATTCCGCCGAGCGCCATGAGTACGTCATGGGCCCCCACTTGCGCCCGGGTGACCCCCTGGTCGGCACCGGCGGCGAGGAGGTGGTCGATCGCCCCGGTGAGGTTGGCGCGGGTCTGCAGCCGCTCGCCGTCGTCGGTCAGCACCACGCGGAGCGCGTCGGCCATGCCGTGTTTGGCGGCCATGAAGTCCATGAAGCGCTCCATCCATGCCTTCAGGGCGCGCGCCGGGGGGAGTGAAGCCGCGAGTTCGGGCGCCGCTTCGCACAAGAGTTGCACTTCGTGGCGGTACGTCGCCTCGATCAGCAGTTCCTTGGAAGGGAACCGCCGATAGAGCGTGCCGACGCCGACGCCGGCCTCGCGGGCGATGTCCTTGACCGAGGCGTCGAATCCGTCGCGGGCGAAGGCGGCTGCCGCGGCTTCCAACAGCCGGTCTTCGTTGCGCTGGGCGTCGGCTCGCAGCGGCCGGTGTCGCCTTGTTGCGTCGTTCTTGTTGTCGGCCAATCCCCGCTCCATCCTCTGACACTTGCAACCGGAACCGGTTCCGCTTATGGTCCAACCGGAACCAGTTCCGGATAACAGGTTACTGCGGCTCCGGGCATGGTCGCGTGTACGGCCGTATCCGGCCGTATCTCCGAGACGCATGAGCCTTCCTCGCCCGCACACGGGCAGGGGACACACGCCCAAGGCGGGCCGGTGCCGACCCGGCAGACCCCCTCAGTCGGCTGCGGAGCGGCGACATTCTCGCGCCCTGGCAGGCCGCGCACACGACACATGGAGGATGACGACATGAACGGACGACTGCGGGACACGGTGGCGCTGGTGACCGGTGCCGGCAGCGGTATCGGCGAAGCGACCGCGCGCGCCCTTGCCACGGAGGGTGCGGCCGTCGCCGTCCTCGGACGGCGACGTGAGCGGCTGCAGGAGCTCGCGGACAAGGTCCGGGCCGAGGGAGGTACAGCCTTCGTCGTCGTGGCCGATATCACCGACCAGCAGCGGGCCGCGGCGGCTGTGGAGAGCGTGGTGGCCGAATTGGGGCGCCTGGACACGGTCGTCAACAACGCCGGCTTCATGGGCGTCGGGCAGGCCGTGGACTCGCCGCTCGAGGAGTGGGAGCGGATGCTCGAGGTCAATGTCCAGGGCCTGCTGTACATCACCCACGCCGCGCTGCCGCACCTCCTGCGCGCCGCGGAGGACTCCCCGCGGCGGCTGGCGGACCTGGTCAACATCAGTTCAACCGCGGGCCGGGTCGCCCGGCCCGGGACGGCCGTCTACAACCTGACGAAGTTCGGCGTCAACGGATTCACCGAAGCCCTGCGGCAGGAGGTCATGCACAAGCGCGTCCGGGTGAGCGTGGTCGAGCCCGGCACCGTGGACACCGAGCTGAGCACGCACCTCCGCGACGGTGTGCGGCAGGCGATCGAGCGTCAGATCGACGGCATGGAACTGCTGCGCCCCGAGGACATCGCCGACGCGGTCTCCTACATCGTCACTCGGGACCGCCGGGTGGCCGTCAACGAGATCCTCGTACGCGCCGGCGAACAGACCTGGTGACGAGGCGGAGGTGAGGTTCGGCCAACCCGCCCCGAGCCGTCGGGGCCGCACATGGCAGTTGATGGACGCCGCCACCCGGGCCCGCGGCGAGTATCCGTACGACTGCATGGCGGTTACGGAACCCCGAGTTCGAACAGGGCGTATCCCGCGTACGAGCCGGAGGCGAGCGCGGCGATTCCGAGGACTGTGCACAGCACCGGCGTGCTGAGCCGGCGCATGGCGACGGCGCACGGGATGAACAAGGGGAAGGCCGGGAGAAGGTAGCGGGAGATGTTGCCGAAGATCTGCTGGCTACCCAGGACGAGCGCGATCGTCAGGAGGGTGTGGACGACGAGGACCGCCGGCGGGCGGAGCCGGAGCAGCAAGGGCAGGACGATCAGGGCCAGCAGGACGGTACCGACGCCGATGAGGTCTTCGTAGGGGTACGCGAAGAGGTAGTCGAAGTGACCCACCGGGAGGGAGGCGAACACGTCGAGGGTGTGCTTGCCGTAGTCGAACGTGTGGGCCCAGGCGCCTTCCTGGAGTGTGAAGTACCCGCCGTAGTCGCCCATCCGGTGTCCCACCCAACCGAGGTAGCCGAGCAGGCCGAGGGGGGCGATCGCGACGGCGGCCAGTGGGCGCACAACCGTGGCCCGACGCCTCGTCCTGTCCGGGCCGGGGGCGTCTCCCCAGCGGCGGACCTCCCGCCGTTGCCGGCGTATGGCCAGCAGCGCCGCGACGGTGAGCGCCGCGATCAGCGCGGTGGCCGTCGGACGAGTGAGACCCGCGGCGCAGGTCAGGATGCCGGCGGTGAGCCAGCGGTGCCGCATGACGGCGTAGCAGGCCCAGGCCGCGAGGGCGACGTAGAGGGACTCCGAGTAGGCCGACCACTCCATACCGGATCCGGGCCACACGGCCCAGAGCCCGGCCGCGGCCAGCCCGGCCCGTCGACCGCCGATCCGCGCGGTGACGGCGTGGATCGCCAGCGCGGCGACGAACGAGGCGGCGACCGAGACCAGCAGGCCGGCGCCGAGCAGACCCAGGCCGGTGCCGGAGGAGACCAGTCGCATCAGGGCGGGGTACAGCGGGAAGAACGCCGCGGAGTTGCCCTCGATGGTGATCAGGCCGCCCGCACCGGGTACCGGCACGAGCGCGGGGTGGTAGCCGTGCGCGGCGATCTGCTGGTACCACCAGCCGTCCCAGGTGGCCAGGACGTCCCAGGTATGGGCACCGCCGCCGAAGCGTGGGTTCTTCTTGCGGAAGTCCCCGGAGGAGTCCAGCAGATACATGAAGACGCAGAAGCCGATGAGCTTCAGCGCACCGTACAGCGCGAGCACCGGACCGTAGTGCTCGGCCGCCCCGCACAGTCGCACCCACCACCCGCGGGCGGTGGCGGCGAAGGTGGGGGAGGGGGCAGGGGCCGGGCCGGAGTCGTACGGCGGTTCCGTGATCGGCGAACGGCCGTCGGTGCGGACCTCGTCGCCCCCGTACGACGGAGCGTTCGCGAGGATCGGTTCGTTCATCGGGGCGCGGCTCCCGTTCCGTTGCCGCGGGAGGCGGCGGTGAACACCCAGCCCCGCAGGAGCAGGAAGCGCAGCAGTGTCGCGACCAGGTTGGCGATGATGAGCACGGCGACTTCCGTGGCCCGCCCGGGCCCTGGCGCCCAGCGGTGCAGCGCGGCGAGCGAGCCGCTGGTGAGCGCCAGGCCGAGGCCGAAGACCGCCAGACCCTTGGCCTGCTGGCGCAGCGCGTCACCCCGCCCGCGCAGCCCGAAGGTGAGCCGCCGGTTCGCGGCCGTGTTCGCGACGGCGCAGACCAGCAGCGCCCACGCGTTGGCGCCCTGCGGTCCCGCCACCGGTCGCAGGGCCGCGTAGAGGAGGACGTACCCGACCGTGCTCACCACGCCGACGGCGCCGAAGCGCAGCAACTGGGCGGCCAGGGGGCCCGGCGGGTCACCTCCGGTGGTGCGCCGCAGTTCCTCCGTCGGGAGCGTGCCACGGGCGAGCGCCCTGCCGATCCTGGCGATGCCGCGCAGGTCGGCCACGGCCGTCGAGACCAGGTCGACCCGGCTGTCGGGGTCGTCCACCCAGTCGACGGGCACCTCGTGGATGCGTAGCCCGGCCCGCTCGGCGATGACCAGCAGTTCGGTGTCGAAGAACCACTCCGAGTCCTCCACCAGGGGCAGCAGCCGCTCCGCGACGTCGCGCCGGACCGCTTTGAAGCCGCACTGCGCGTCGGAGAAGCCGACGGCGAGGGTGGAACGCAGCAGGACGTTGTAGCAACGGGAGATGATCTCCCGTTTGGGACCGCGTATCACCCGGGAGCCGCGGGCCAGTCGGGTGCCGATGGCCATGTCGGAGTGGCCGGAGATCAGCGGGGCGACCAGCGGGAGCAGCGCGTTCAGTTCGGTGGACAGATCCACGTCCAGGTAGGCCAGCACCGGGGCCCGCGAGCGCGACCAGGCGACACGCAGAGCTCGGCCGCGCCCCTTCTCGGCCAGCCGTATCCACTCGGTCTCCGGCAGCTCGGCGGCCAGCCGGGCCGCGATCCGCGGGGTGTCGTCGGTGCTGGCGTTGTCGGCGACGGTGATGCGGAACGGGTACGGGAACGTCTCACGCAGGTGCGCGTGCAGCCGCCGCACGCTCGGCTCCAGATCCGTCTCCTCGTTGAACACGGGGACGACCACGTCCAGTACGGGTTCCGGGTGGTCCACCGGCAGCGGCAGGCGGAGCGGCAGTCGGTCCATGGGCAGTCCCGTCGCGAGGTTCATCGGGGCGGACCGTACGGTCTTTGTCACGTTTCATCCAGATTTCTGTGCTGCGGCAGGGCATGCCGAAGGCGCTCACGGCGGAGCCGCGATGACTGAGTACGTCTGCGCGGAGGAGGGGTAAGGGGCGGTGCGGCGGTTCGGGAGGGGAGCGGCCGGGACGACGGTGTGGCTCGGCGGCCGGTGAGCGGCGGCTACCCGGCGGCGGCCGTGCTGACGAACGACGACGGCTCGAGGGTCGTCGTCGCCGGCGCCGACGGCGTGATACTCCCGGTCGGCGAGGCCGGGACGGTGGCCGGAGGACTGACGGTCGCGGTCCCGGAGGGATCGGCGGCGACCGAGTTCGAGCTCTCTACAGCGCTCCCTGTCGTGGTCGGTGCCGTGGGCGTGGTCGGTGCAGTGGGCGTGCTGGGGGCCGACCCGGTGGGAGCTCCGCTGAAGGGCTTGGTCGGTGACGGCGTGATGGTCGGGGAGAAGGAGCCGGTCGCGGGCCGCGGCGCGGGGGCCTGGGGCTGGTCGCGGTCCGGCGTGTGCGGCAGCAGGAACAGGCCGAGGCCGAGCCCGGCGGCCACCAATACGGAGCCCACGGCCCTCTGCGCCGCGCGGACCCGGCGGCGGACGAGGACGCCCGTCCTGAGTCGGTCACGGTGCGCGGGCTCAAAGGGGGTGTACTCCTGGGCGTCGCGCATGATCCGCGCCAACTCCCGCTCGAAGTGATCCATGCTTCCCTTCACCCCACCGGCTCGATGACATCGGCCAGGATCTGACGCAGGCGCGCCACACCGCGTGACGCGTGGGACCGGGCGGTGCCCAACGGGCATCCCAGAGCCTCCGCGACCTGTTTTTCGGGCAGGTCCTGGTAGTAGCGCAGCACCACGGCGGCCCGCTGCCGGGCCGGCAATTGAGCGAGGGCCGCCTCCAGCCGCGACCGCTCCACCACGGTGGCGGACTCGTCCCCGGTCTGCGCCAGGTCGGGCAGTTGCTCCACCGGGCGCTCGCCCCACCACCGCCGACGGGCGGAGCGGGCGGCCGCGCGCGCCAGGACCTTGCGTACGTACGCCTCGGGCGCCTCGTCCGCGACCTTCGGCCAGACGAACCAGAGCTTGACCAGGGCTTCCTGGAGCAGGTCCTCGGCGCGGTGCCGGTCACCTCCACAGAGCAGGCGCGCGAGGTGGAACAACGCCGACCAACGGGCCGCAACGAACCCGTCGAAACCCTCGGCCTGAGCCTGTTCCATCCGCACCGTCCCCGCCCTTGCCAGCTTCGTACACCTGGAGAAAGACGTTGATGGGCGCCTCGCTATGCACCGCCGGCACGTGATGCGCGTCACGTCCGGTGGGGAGGCCGCAGTGCGGGCCCCTCGCCTTGGGCCGGGTCCAGGGCTGGAGCCACAGCGGCGTGCCGACGTACGGCACCCGCACCGTGGCATCGAAACGGCCCGAGGTGGCGAGGGGAGCGTACTTCCGTTGTGTACGCCTGACGGGGATCGCCAGACGCGGATCACGCTGTTCGCCGGACGTCCTCTGGACGACGAACTCGTTGTCGCCGGCGGCCTGTTCGTCATGAACTCCCGGGACGGCGCTCGGGTGCCACCGCGTACACCACGGAATGCGCCGGATTTCACGACGACATCTCATCCGGAGGCCGCAGTTCTAGGAGCGCGGCGCCGATGTGCTGCGGCGGACGACGAGGCGGGGCGTCATCGTCGTCTGCACCGCGTGTTCACGGCGTCCCTCCACCCGTTCGATGAGCAGCCGCGCCGCGGTGGCGCCCATGTTGTGGCCGGCCTGGTCGACGCTGGTGAGCTGGACGGTGGCGAGGTCGGCGACGGCGGTGTTGTTGTAGCCGACGAGGGAGATGTCTTCGGGTACGCGCAGCCCCAGTTCGTGCGCGGCGCGCCACACGCCCAAGGCGGCGACGTCCGCACCGGCCATGATCGCTGTCGGCCTGTCCTCGCCGGTCAGCAGGCTCATGCCCGCTTTGTAGCCACCCTCGTCGGAGTAGGCCGCGCGGCAGATGCGGGTCTGTGCGGCCAGACCGTGGCGTCCCATGGCCTCCGCGTATCCGTTGGACAGCACGATCTCAGGGGTGCGTGCCCAGCGGCTCGACCGGGTTCCGGGCGAGGAGACCAGGGCGATGTCGCGATGGCCGAGCGACACCAGGTGGTCCACCACCAGTCCGGCGCCCGCCGCGTCCGCGTCGACGACCGAGTCGTGGTGCGCGGAGATGTCGTGGTGGCCGATGACGACCGTGGGCGTGGACTGGGCCGTTGCCAGTACCTCCGCCCGCTGGGTGCTGGGGGCGATCAGGATCAGGCCGTCCATCTGGCGGTCGACCATGGACTCGATGGTCTTGCCCTGGGCGGCGGCGCCGAATCCCGCCGCGCCGATCAGCACCGTGTACTCGCTGTCGCGCAGCTCGTCGCGGATGCCGTCGAGGATGTCGGCGAAGAAGGTGTTGCGGATGTTGTCCAGCAGGACGCCGATCGTGTAGGTGCGGCCGCGCATGCCGCGTGCGGCCGCGTGCGGCCGGTAGTCGAGCTCGGCGATGGCCGCGCGGACCTTCTCCTGCATGGCCGCGCTGACGCCGTAGGCGTTGCGCATCACCTTGGAGACCGCAGCGGTCGACACCCCCGCGTGCCGCGCGACATCCGTGATCGTCACACGCTTCTTCCGCGGCTGCGAGTCCTGCTGCATGCGTGCTGCCCCCTGCTTCTACTCCTGCTGGAGATAACGGTCTACACGATGAACTGTCCTGGGCGCCAGATGCGGGCGCCTTTTCTTCGATGTTACGCCCGGATGTCTTGACGGCGGAGAGTGCTGCGTGCACTGTGGTGCGCACTTCGGAGTGGAGAACGTTCCACAAAAATCCTCCGTTCAGGCTTTCGTGGCAAAGCGCCCGCCGACCGCCTTCATTTCAACGATGACAGGGAGCATGTTGTGATCACCGACTCGTCCCGTGCCAGGAGAGCCCGCACCGCCGGTCTGACCGCGAGTGCCGCCGCGATGACCCTCTTCGTCTCTGCCTGCGGAGGTACGGGCGGCGGCTCGGCCTCGTCGCCGAAGAACTTCAGTTACCTGACGAACGTGGAGAACACGACGGTCAAGACGGCGCTGACCACGCTGTCCAAGGGAGTATGCGCCGCGGACAACAAGGCGCTGCCCCTGAAGGTGGAGACCGTTCCGCAGACGAGCCTGGACCAGAAGCTGCAACTGCTCGCCGGTCAGAACGCGTTGCCGGTCCAGTTCGCCGCCGGCAACGCCCCCGCGCTCACCGATCGGCTCTACAAGTCGGGCAAGGTCGCCGACTTGGAGACGAAGCTGAAGGAGCTCGGCGTCTACGACCAGGTCGAGCCCGCCGCGATCTCCACCATCAAGGCGTTGTACGGCGGCAAGATGGAGGTCCTGCCGTACGAGTACAACATCGAGGGGATCTTCTACAACAAGAAGATCTTCAGTGCGAACGGCCTCTCCGTGCCCACCACTTGGGATGAAATGGTGGCGGACGCCGCCAAGTTGCAGGCCAGCGGTGTCCAGCCGTTCTCCGCGTCGGGGCAGCAGGGCTGGCCGATCACCCGCCTGGTCAGCTCCTACCTGTACCGCAGCCTGGGCCCGGACGCGCTGAAGGACGTGGCTGACGGCAAGGCCAAGCTGACCGATCCCGCCTATGTGAAGGCCGCGCAGGAAGTCGCCGATCTCGGCAAGAAGGGCTACTTCGGCAAGGGCGTCGGCTCGATCGACTACGACACCGCGTTCAACCAGTTCCTGACCGGCAAGGCAGCCATGTTCTACATGGGCACCTGGGCGCTGACGAACATCGCCGATCCCAAGCAGGACCAGGTGGGTGCCGCGAACATCGGCTTCATGCCCTTCCCCGCCGTATCCGGCGGCAAGGGATCCATCGACCAGTACCCGTCCAACGTCGGCCTGGCGATGACCCTCGGCAAGGGGACTTTCGACAGCAAGGTCGGCAACTGGGTCAAGTGCGTCGCCAAGAACTACGGCAGCACCGCACTCAAGGACCAGGGGTCCATCTCGGGCTTCAAGGCCAACACCCCGGTCAAGGACCCGAACCAGCTCACCACCCAGGTCCGTAAGACCATCGGCGACTCGAAGCAGAACGTGCTCTGGTTCGAGGCCCTGTTCAGCACCAAGGCCACCACCGTGAGCCAGACCAACGCGGCCGGCCTGGTGAGCGGCAGCCTGAGCCCCGAGAAGTTCATGGGGACCGTACAGGACGCCCTGTCCGGCAAGTGAGGTCGAGCGCTGATGACTCGGGGGCCATACCGACCGGCCCCTGAGCAGCGCCCTCCACTGCCAGGCATGCCTCTTCGACGAAGTGGACTTTCCGTCATGCACCGCGTACTCGGTGACCGCAGGGCCATCCTGATCCTGGTAGGTCCCGCTCTCCTCGTCTACTCCCTGATCATGCTGGTTCCGATGGTGTGGTCACTGGGCTATTCCTTCACCAAGGGCAACACCATCGACGGCTTCACCGGCAATGGTGTGGAGAACTTCCACCGGCTGTTCACCGACCCGGCCGTACGGGACGCCCTGTGGTTCACCGCCAAATACGCGGTCACCGTGACCATCGGGCAGGTCCTGGCCGGCTACCTCCTGGCCCTGCTCTATGTCTTCTTCCTCAAGCGTGCCTCCGCCCTCATCCGCACCCTCGTGTTCTTCCCCGTGGTGCTGCCCACCGTGGCGGTCGGCCTGCTGTTCCAGAAGTTCTTCCAGGTCGCTCCGCAGACCGGCCCGGTCAACTCGCTGCTCAACGCGATCGGTCTGGATTCCATCGACTGGTTCGGCAGCACGGGCCACGCCTTCTGGGTGCTGATCATCATGGACATCTGGCGCTCGATGGGCTTCTACGCCGTCCTGCTGTTCGCGGGTTTGGTCGACATCCCCGAGGAGATCCTCGAATCGGCACGTCTGGACGGCGCCTCGGGACTGAGGCTCGTACGCCACATCGTGCTGCCGATGTCGTTCCCGGTGCTGATGTCGTCGCTGATCTTCAGCATCAACGGCACGCTGAAGGCCTTCGACTCCATCGTCGCCCTCACCAACGGCGGTCCCGGCAACGGCACCACGCCGCTCACGCTCTATATGTTCCAGACGTCGTTCACCTACAGCGACTACGGCTACGGAAGCACCATCGCCCTGCTGCTGACCGTGGTGTGTCTGCTGGTGACCCTGGTCGTCTTCCGCGTCTCGCGCCGCGACCTCACGAAGGGCTGACCCATGGCCATCGACACGCCTCACCAGACCACGGCGGCCACGGGCGACAACCGTACGCGGGCCGGCTTCTCCGCCCGTCCTCGGCGGCGCCGTTCCGGACGCCTGTGGGTCAAGACCGTTGTCGCCCTGCTGCTGGTCGTCGAGGTCTACCCGCTGGTGTGGATGTTCCTGACCTCGCTGAAGTCCAACAGTGACTACCTCAACCACTCCACCTGGAGCCTGCCGACGAAGTGGGAGTGGGGCAACTACAGCGAGGCCTGGACCACCGGCCACATCGGGCTCTACGTCAGGAACAGCCTGCTGGCCGTCCTCCCGTCCCTCGCGCTGATCCTCCTGCTCGGCACCGCCGCCGGATTCGCCCTGCAGGTCATGGTCTGGAAGGGCCGCAGCCTCACCCTCCTGATCTTCCTCGCGGGCATCATGGTGCCCTCCCAGATGATCCTGCTGCCCCTGTTCACCGTGTACTTCCAGTCCGGACTCTCGGGCACGCTGTGGCCGCTGATCCTCACCTACACCGGCACGGGCCTGCCGCTCACGGTGTTCATGATGGCCACGTACTACAAGACGGTGCCCCGTGAGCTGTTCGAGGCGGCCACCATCGACGGCGCCGGCATCCTGCGCTCCTTCTGGACCATCAGCATCCCCATGGTCCGCAACGCGATCCTGACCGTCGGCCTGGTGCAGTTCTTCTTCATCTGGAACGACCTGCTGATCGCGCTGACCTTCACCAACAACCAGGACCTGCGCACCATCCAGGTCGGCCTGCTCAACTTCACCGGCGACTTCGGAGCCACCCAGTACGGACCGCTCTTCGCCGCCATCTGCATCAACGTCTTCGGCACCCTCGTGATCTACCTCTTCCTCAACCAGAAGGTGATGAAGGGCCTGACCGGCGGAGCCGTGAAGGGCTGACGACCGCCGCGCCCCCTCCTCGGCACCGCGCGGGTCGTCCCAAGCCCACCTCAAGGAAGGTCTCCCACTTGATGTCCCCCCAGCCTGCCCCGGTCACGTTCGAGCACCTGCGTGACGGTCTCGGCATCGGCGTCGCCGAACCCCGCCTGTCCTGGGTGCTGCCGCCCGGCAGCCGGACCCAGGAGGCGTACGAACTCGAACTCGACCGCGACGGCGTCACCTACCGAACCGGCCGGATTCCCGGCGCCGACCAGGTCCTCGTGCCCTGGCCCGGACAGCCCCTGGCCTCCCGGCAGTGCGTGAGCGTCCGCGTGCGCGTGTGGACCGCCGACGGCTCAGAGCCGTCCCCGTGGAGCGTGCCCAGCACGGTCGAGGCCGGACTGCTGCACGCATCCGACTGGAGCGCCGTCCCCGTCGGCGCCTCCTGGCCCGAGGATCCGGGCAGCGATCGGCGCCCGGCCCGCGTCCGCAGGGACTTCACCCTCGACGCATCGGTCGCACGCGCCCGCCTGTACGTCACGGCACATGGCCTGTATGAGACGGAGATCAACGGCCGCCGCGTCGGCGACGACGCGCTGTCCCCGGGCTGGACGGTGTACGGCGAGCGCCTGCGCTACCGCACCTACGACGTGACCGACCATCTCACCGAGGGCGCCAACACCATCGGCGCCTGGCTCGGCGACGGCTGGTACCGCGGCCGTATCGGCTTCGACGGCGGATACCGCAACCTCTACGGCACCGACCAGTCCCTCACCGCCCAACTGGAGATCACCCACGACGACGGCACCACCACCGTCGTCGCCACCGACACCGAGTGGAACGCCGCCTTCGGACCGATCCTCGCCACCGGTCTCTACGAAGGCGAGACCTTCGACGCCCGTCTGCACGACCCGAACTGGTCCACACCGCAGCCCCGGACCGCCGGCGACTGGACCCCCGTCACCACCGGCCGACGGGACCCACGCACCCTCATCGCCCCCAAGAGCCCCCCGGTGCGCTGCACCGAGGAGATACCGCCGGTCACGGTCACCGCCGAGCGCGACGGCCGTCACCTGCTCGACTTCGGCCAGAACCTCGTCGGCCGGCTGCGTGTCACCGTCGACGGCCCGGTGGGCACCACCATCACCCTGCGGCATGCCGAGGTCGTCGAGGACGGCGAACTCGCCACCCGCCCGTTGCGGGGAGCGGCTGCCACCGACACCCTCATCCTGGCAGGCGACGGACCGATCACGTGGGAGCCGCGTTTCACCCTGCACGGCTTCCGCCACGCCGAAATCACCGGATGGCCGGGCGAGTTGGCGGACGACGCCGTTGTCGCCCGGGTGTATCACACCGACATGCGACGCACCGGCTGGTTCGAATGCAGTGATGACCTGGTCAACCGGCTGCACGAGAACGTCGTGTGGAGCATGCGTGGGAACTTCGTCGACATCCCCACCGACTGCCCCCAGCGCGACGAACGCCTGGGCTGGACCGGCGACATTCAGGTCTTCGCTCCGACCGCGAGCTTTCTGTACGACTGCGCCGGAATGCTGGACTCCTGGCTCGCCGACGTCGCGGTGGAACAACTGCCCGACGGCACCGTCCCCTGGTACGTACCCGTCATCCCCGGCGGTCCGCAATGGACCCCCATCCAACCCGGCGCGGCCTGGGGCGACGTCGCCACCCTCACCCCCTGGGTGCTCCACCAGCGCTTCGGCGACCTCGAACTGCTGCGCCGCCACTTCCCCATGGGACGCGCATGGGTCGATCTCATGGAACGACTCGCCGGCCCGAGCCGACTGTGGGACACCGGCGCACAGCTGGGGGACTGGCTGGACCCCATCGCGCCGCCCGACGACCCGGCGGCCACTCGAACCGACCGCCACCTCGTCGCCACCGCCTACTTCGCCTGGTCCGCCCGCCATCTTGCCTGGTCGGCAGGCAAGTTGGGCTATGCGGAGGTGGCAGACCAGTACGGAACGCTCGCTGACGAGGTTGCCGAGGCCTTCCGCCGGCGCTACGTCCTGACCTCCGGCCGCATGACCAGCGACAGCCCCACCGCCTACTCGATCGCCTTGGTGTTCGGGCTCCTCGACGACGCCGTCCAGCGTCGGCTCGCCGGTGACCGCCTGGCGGAACTGGTACTTGAGGACGACGCCCGCATCGCGACCGGCTTCGTCGGCACCCCCCTCATCTGCGACGCCCTCACCGACGCGGGACACCTCGACGTCGCCTACCAGCTGCTGACCCAGACCGAATGCCCCTCCTGGCTGTACCCGGTCACCATGGGCGCGACGACCATCTGGGAACGCTGGGACAGCCTCCGCCCCGACGGCACCCTCAATCCCGGCGGCATGACCTCCTTCAACCACTACGCGCTCGGCGCCGTCGCGGACTGGCTCCACCGCGTCGTCGGCGGCATCGAACTTACCGCACCGGGTTACCGCACCATCACCTTCCGGCCTCGCCCGGGAGGCGGCATCACCTGGGCCAAGGCCCGCCACGAGACCCCCTACGGGACGGCCGCCGTGTCGTGGCAGCTGACCGCGACCGGCATGACCGCACACATCACCGTGCCCGATGGATGCGAAGGCCGCGTCGAACTGCCCGGCTGCGTACCTCTCGCCGTAGGCCCTGGTGAGCATCACCTCGACACCAGCGACCTCGACCGCGCTGCCGCCTGACCTCACCTCAGCCCACGTCAGGCATACCCGCACACCTGAAGCTCTTCTCCCGCCGCTCGCCACGTCTCCCGTACCGAGCCGAGTGGGCGGCCGGAGAAGGAGAGAGGGGCGGCGTCGGAACTGTCCTGACGCAGGCCCGGCGCCGCTCACCCACCCCCTCTGACATCCCGCACCAGGCCGCGCTGCGGACGACGAGCGGCCGCCACGTACCAACTCGTGTTCCAGCACCCGCTTCCACTCGAAGGAGAGTGTGACGTGAACCGTCCCAGAGGTATGACTCGGCGCGAAGCCGTCGCCGTGTCCGTAGCCGCTCTGGGAGGAGCCGCGGTGATGACCGCCGGACTCCCCACCGCCGCAGCCGCGGCACCCTTGACCGCTGCCGAGGCCGACCAGCCGTGGCAGGACAGAAGGAAGTCCGCCGCCCGGCGCGCCGACGCATTGCTCGAAGCCATGACCTTCGAGGAGCAGGTCGTCCTCGTCACCGCCGTCGAAGTCGCCGACTTCAAGCCCCTGGAGCACCTCGGCATCCCGGCGATGACCCGTGTGGACGCCTCCGACGGTCTGCGCGGCGACACCGGAGTGACCGCCTTCCCCGCCCCCAACGCGCTGGCCGCCACCTTCGACACCGACCTCGCCGAGAAGTACGGCACGGCGATCGGCGTCGAGGCTCGCGGCAAGGGCTGGAACGTCCTGCTCGGCCCCACCGTCGACATCGACCGCAACCCACGCAACGGCCGCGAGTCCGAGGCCTACGGAGAGGACCCCCTCGTCAGCGGCCTGATGGGAGCTGCCGTAGCCAAGGGCTTCCAGAAGAACGACGTCATCGCTCAGCTGAAGCACTTCACGGTCTACAACCAGGAAGAGGGCCGCAACTCCCTGGACGTGATCGTCTCGGAGCGGGCGCTGCGCGAGGTCTACTACCCGGCGTTCGAGCACGCGATCCGCGACGGCGGCGCGTTGTCCGTGATGGGCTCCTATCCGAGGGTCAACGGGGTCTACGCCTGCCAGAACGAACACATCATCACCGCCCTGAAGCAGGACCTCGGCCTCAAGGGCTACCTCGGCACCGACTACTACCCGTCGGGCGACAGGGTCGAGGAGATCAAGGCGGGCGTCGACTCGGCGGCTCTCACCCCGGACACCCCGAAGGAAGCCTTCACCGACGGCCGTATCCCCAAGGAACGCACCACCGACGCCGCCCGCCGGATCCTGTACGCCCTGTTCGCCTCCGGTGCCTACGACAACCCCCTGCCCGCGGTTCCGGCCGCGACCGTGACCACCGATGCCCACCAGGCACTCGCCCGCATCACCGGCGAGCAGGCCACGGTGCTGCTGAAGAACGCAGACGGTCTGCTGCCCCTGTCGAAGCGGAAGACGATCGCGGTCATCGGCCCGGCCGGCAAGGACGCGATGACCGGCGTCGAGGGATCCTCCTACGTCGACCCCGGAGACTTCACCACCGCCGTGGACGCCATCAGGGCCAAGGCCGGTGCCGGCCGTGTCCTGTTCGCCCAAGGCAGTCTCGGCGATGTGGCCTTGCCGACGATCCCGGGGGATGTCTTCACAGCGCCCGACGGCAGTCCGGGCCTGCACGCCGAGTTCTTCGCCGGCGAGTTCTTCGCCGGCGATCCGCTGGCCACCACGACCGCGGCGAACGTCGACTTCCGGTGGGGCAATCCCGTCAGCGGCCTGCCGTCGACATGGTCGGCCCGCTGGACCGGCCGTATCACCCCGCCCACCACCGGCTGGGTCCGCTTCTCCACACTTCTGTCCGGCGCGGCCAAGCTCGTCGTCGACGGAGTCACCGTCTTCGACAACTCCCGCTTTCTGTGGGACTCCTTCTTCGGCCCCAAGGAGTGCGCCCTCGGCGGCGTCACCCAGCTCACCGCGGGCAAACCCGTTGACATCACCGTCGAGTACACCACCAAGGACGCCGGGTTCTACGGACCCAGCATGAAGCTGTGCTGGCAGCCCGACTCCCTCATACCCGCGGCCGTCGAGACGGCGAAGGAGGCCGACGTCGCCGTGGTGTTCGTCAACAACTACACCGGCGAGGCCATCGACCGCGACGACCTCGCCCTGCCCGGCGACCAGAACCAGCTCATCGACGCGGTCGCGGCGGTCAACCCCGACACCGTCGTCGTTCTCAACACCTCCGGCCCCATGCTGATGCCGTGGCTGGGTCGGGCGAGGACCGTCCTGCAGGCCTGGTACCAGGGAGCCGCGACCGGTACCAGTATCGCCAACATCCTGTACGGGGACGCCGAGCCGGGCGGCCGCCTGCCGGTCACCTTCCCCGCGAACGAGGAGCAGGGCCCGTCCACGTACAGGGGGGGGCAAGAACGACAGCGCCAACGGCAGCATCACCTACGACGAGGGCATCTACGTCGGCTACAAGTGGTACGACAAGCACCATGCCAAGCCGCTCTTCCCCTTCGGCTACGGCCTGTCCTACACCTCCTTCAGCCACGACCGCCTCCGCGTCACGGACCGCGGACGTGGAGACCTGGCGGCCGAGGTGAGCGTCGAGGTCCGCAATACCGGTCGGCGCACCGGCTCCGACGTGGTCCAGGTGTACATCGGACACCTGCCGACGAACGTCGACACCCCGGCCAAGAAGCTCGCCGGTTTCGCCAAGGTCACCCTGAAGCCGGGAGAGCGGCGAACGGTCAGCGTCCCCGTCACCCGACGCACCCTGTCCTACTGGGACGAGTCCAAGAACCGCTGGGTGACTCCCAGCGGCAAGGTCAGCGTGTACGTCGGCAGTTCAGCCGCCGACGTGGAGTACGCAGGCACCGTCACCGTCAAGTAGCCACACCCCGCCCCGCTCCTCCGTATCCCCTTACGGGCGGGCGGGGCCCGGCGCATGCCCGACGCAGACCACCATGGTCCCGAACGACCGAGGCACACACGTACGGTCGGTCCGCGAGCCGGCCGCCGCCGTCAGCCGACCGGTTCTGTTTCGTTCACCGCCACTTTGCTGTTGAGGCATACGATGTTGCCTATGACGCAAGAAAGCGGTGAGCTGGACAGTCTGGTACGCAAACGCATCCGCGCCCTGCGCGTGGCCCAGGGCTGGTCCCTGGAGGAGCTGGCCTCCCGCGCCCGGGTCAGCCAGTCCACGCTCAGCCGCATCGAGAACGGGCAGCGCCGTCTGGCCCTGGACCAGCTCGTCACCCTCGCCCGCGCCCTGGACACCTCCCTCGATCAACTGGTCGAGACCGCCACGGACGACGTCGTCTCCAACCCGATGATCGACGGAGCCCACGGGCTGATGCGCTGGCCCATCAAGGCGGAACCCGGCATGTCGGTCGTACGCCAGCGCATGACCGACCCGCCGCCCGACAATCCCGCGCGCATGCGCGCCCACCCGGGCCGCGAATGGCTCGTCGTCCTCTCCGGCACCGCGACCCTGCTCCTGGGCAACCGGCGCTTCCGGATCGAGACCAACCAGGCGGCGGAGTTCCCCACGATGCTCCCGCACGCCATCGGCGCCGAGGGCGGACCGTGCGAGATCCTGGGCATCTTCGACCGCGACGCCCGGCGCGGCCACCAGCGCGGCGAGGACGTCGGGAAAGCGAACCGCCCGTCACCGTGACCGTTTGCGTGTTGCGCAGTCCAGCGGGCCATCGCCTTGCGTATTCCGCAACCCGCCGGGCCCCTCGCGCACGGGCCGCTTAGCTTGGGCGCATGAACCACCCCTCCTCGCACACAGCGCACCACGGCCCGCACCATGTTCACCGGCACGAGTACGAGTACGAGCACGACGCAGGCGACCAGGCGGAGATCCTCGACCTGGACGCGGAAGTGCTCGCCGAACACATCGCGTCCATCACCGCCTGGCTGCCCATCGGGACCGGCCCCCGCCGCATCGTGGATCTCGGCTGCGGGACCGGAGCCGGCACCCTCGCTCTGCTCGAGCGCTTTCCCGAGGCAGAGGTGACGGCCGTCGACGTCTCGGCCGCCCACCTGCACCGCCTGCGGGAGAAGGCAGCCGCCGCTGGAGCGGACGACCGCGTGCGTGTCGTACAGGCCGATCTCGACGCGGCGGCGTGGCCCGAACTCGGCAGGCCGGAGCTGGTCTGGGCATCGGCCTCCATGCATCACATGCCCGACCCCGACCGCACCCTGCGCCAGGTCCACGACCTGTTGGCGCCGGGCGGGTTGTTCGCTGTCGTCGAGCTGGCAGGCTTCCCCCGGTTTCTGCCCGAAGGCGCCCCGGAAGACGCTCCCGGTCTCGAGGAGCGCTGCCATGCGGCGCTCGACCACCATCTCGCCGAGCAGGTCCCCCACCGCGGCGCCGACTGGGGACCCAAGCTGACAAGGGCCGGTTTCACCGTCGACGGCGAACGCACCGTCACCGTCGACATCGGCCCACCCCACACCGACGCGGCAGGCCGCTACGCGTTCAGCAGTCTGCGCCGCATGCGCGGCGGCGTCGCATCCGCCCTGACGGTCGATGACCTGACCGCTCTCGACGAGCTGCTCGACACCGACAGCCCTCACAGCATCCTGCGCCGCAGCGACCTGAGGGTGCGCACCGAGCGCACGGTGTGGGCCGCACGCCGCACCTGACCCTCGCCGTTCCGGATACGCGGGTTCCTGGACGTCAGAGCGACGTCATGACGTGCTTGATCCGGGTGTAGTCCTCGAAGCCGTACGCGGAGAGGTCCTTGCCGTAGCCGGACTTCTTGAACCCGCCGTGCGGCATCTCGGCGACCAGGGCCATGTGGGTGTTGATCCACACACAGCCGAAGTCGAGGTTCTTCGACATCCGCATCGCCCGCGCGTGGTCCTTCGTCCACACCGAGGAGGCCAGTGCGTAGTCGACGCCGTTGGCGTACCGCACGGCCTGGGCCTCGTCCGTGAAGGACTGGACGGTGATGACCGGACCGAAGACCTCGTTCTGGATGATCTCGTCGTCCTGCTCGAGTCCGGAGACCACGGTGGGGGCGTAGAAGTAGCCCTTCTCGCCGACGCGGTGGCCCCCCGCCTCGATCCTGGCGTGCTCGGGGAGGCGCTCGATGAACCCGCTGACCTGGGCGAGCTGGCCCGCGTTGTTCAGCGGTCCGTACAGCACGTCCTCGTCGTCCGGCTGTCCGGTCCTGGTGTCGGCCGCGGCCTTGGCGAAGGCGGCGACGAACTCGTCGTGGACCGACTCGTGGACCAGGACGCGGGTCGCGGCCGTGCAGTCCTGACCGGCGTTGAAGAAGCCGCCGACCACCAGGTCCTCGACCGCCTTCGCCAGGTCGGCGTCCTCGAAGATCACGGCCGGGGCCTTGCCGCCCAGCTCCAGGTGGACCCGCTTGAGGTCCTTGGCCGCGCTCTGGGCGACCTGTATGCCGGCACGTACCGAACCGGTGATGGAGGCCATCGCGGGCGTCGGGTGCTCCACCATCAAGCGGCCGGTCTCACGGTCGCCGCAGATCACGTTGAAGATTCCGCGGGGCAGTGCCAGCTCCTCCAGGACACCGCCGATGATCTCGGCGATCAGCACAGTGGAGGCCGGGGTGGTGTCCGAGGGCTTGAGGACCACCGCGTTGCCCGCCGCGAGCGCCGGGGCGAACTTCCACACCGCCATCAGCAGCGGGTAGTTCCACGGCGCGACCTGCGCGCAGACGCCGACCGGCTCGCGGCGGATGATGGAGGTCATCCCCTCCATGTACTCGCCGGCCGAGCGGCCCTCCAGCATGCGGGCCGCGCCCGCGAAGAAGCGGACCTGGTCGATGGCGGGGGCGAGTTCCTCACTGCGGGTGAGGTGGAGCGGCTTGCCGGTGTCCCGGCTCTCGGCGGCGACCAGTTCGTCGGCCCGTGCCTCCATCGCGTCGGCGATCTTCAGCAGCGCGCGCTGCCGCACGGACGGGGTGGTGTCGCGCCAGACGGGGAACGCCGCGGCCGCGGCCGCCATCGCCGCGTCGACGTCCGCAGCCCCCGAGAGCGGGGAGGTCGCGTAGACGTCACCGGTGGTGGGGTCCACCACATCGAGTGTGCGGCCGTCCGAGGCGTCCGCGAACGCACCGTCGATGTAGTTGCGGAAGATGGTGCTCATAGAACGTCTCTCCTGGTCAGGCGGCGGTACGGGCGGACAGGTGCTCGTGGACGGCGACCCAGCCGCCGTCGTCGGCCCGGGCGAAGACGATGGTCTCCCGCTCGTGGACCGTCTCCTCCCCGGCGTTGGTGGCGACCCGGGTCTCGACATCGTGACTGAAGACGGCCGTGTCGCCGAAAGGCTGGATCAGCTGTGCGGACGAAATGCAGCCGAGGATGCGGAACCCGTCCTGTTCCACCCACTGCTGCCAGAGCGCGCGGTACTCGGCCGTGGAGCCGAGCCGCTGCGGGGTGGTGTGGAAGATGAAGGTCGCGTCGGGGGCGAAGGCGCCGAAGTAGTCATCGAGGCGGCCCTCGGCGAAGGCGGCGACGAGCGCGTCCGCGGCGGTCCGGACTTCCTGGACGGTGGTGGTGCTCATGCACGGCTCCTGGTCAGGGGCGTACGGCGGTCGGGGCCGGAACGCCGGGTGTTCGGTTACTGAGGGTGATGATGAGGTCTCAGCGGGCCACGGCGGGCTCGGTGACGGTCTCCTCGACGCCGCCGGTGATCGGCGGCACCGGGGCATCCGACGCCCGGACGAAGCGGGGTCCGGCCGGTCCGTACACGGCGCGCGGCTCGGGGAACAGAGTGAGCAGGGCGAGGTAGAGCACGATCGCGAGGGCGAGGCCGACCGGCAGCGAGATGTCCGTACCGCCCGCGAGGTTGCCGAGCGGGCCGACGAACTGGCCGGGCAGGTTGGTGAAGAGGAGGGCCACGACGGCGGAGACGAGCCAGGTGGACATGCCGCGCCAGTTCCAGCCGTGCGTGAACCAGTAGCGGCCACCGCGCTGGCGCCGGTTGAAGACCTGCAGCGCGTCCGCGTCGTACCAGCCGCGCCGGGTCACATAGCCGAGCGTCATGACGATCATCCACGGTGCCGTGCAGGTGATGATCAGCGTGGCGAAGGTGGAGATGGACTGCGCGAGGTTGAGCGCGAAGCGGCCGACGAAGATGAACGCGATGGACAGGGCGCCGATGAAGAAGGTGGCCTGGACCCGGCTGAAGCGGGTGAAGACGCTGGAGAAGTCGAGCCCCGTGCCGTACAGGGACGTCGTGCCGGTGGAGAGGCCGCCGATCAGGGCGATCAGGCAGAGCGGCAGGAAGTACCAGCCGGGTGAGATCGCGAGCAGTCCGCCCACGTAGTTCGGGGCGGCCGGGTCGACGTACTTCGCGGCCTTCGACGCGATGATCGACGCGGTGGTCAGGCCGAAGAGGAACGGCAGCAGGGTGGCGATCTGGGCGAGGAACGCGGCCCCCATCACCCGGCGGCGCGGGGTCTCGGCCGGGATGTAGCGGGACCAGTCACCGAGGAACGCGCCGAAGGAGACCGGGTTGGAGAGCACGATCAGCGCGGCCCCGATGAACGACGGCCAGAACAGAGGGTCGGCGGTGGAGGCGAAGGTCCCCGGGTAACCGGGGTCGAAGTCGCCCGCGAACGCGAAGGCACCGAGCACGAAGAGGGCCGACGCCGCCAGTACCGCGATCTTGTTGACCAGCAGCATGAAGCGGAAGCCATAGACACAGACGACCAGGACGAGCCCGGCGAAGATCGCGTACGCGATGCTGTAGCTGGCGTCCGACTCGGGGACGTGGACGAGCCGGTGCGCGCCGCCGACGAGTGCGTCCCCCGAGGACCACACCGAGATCGAGAAGAACGCGATCGCGGTGAGCAGGGAGAGGAACGAGCCGACGACCCGGCCGTGCACGCCCAGGTGCGCGGAGGAGGAGACGGCGTTGTTCGTGCCGTTGGCGGGGCCGAACAGTGCCATCGGGGCCAGCAGCAGCGCACCCGCCACGAGGCCGAGGACGGTCGCCGCGACACCCTGCCAGAAGGAGAGGCCGAAGAGGATCGGGAAGGCGCCCAGCACACAGGTCGCGAAGGTGTTGGCACCGCCGAAGGCGAGCCGGAACAGATCGATCGGGCGGGCCGTGCGGTCCGTGTCCGGGATCCGCTCGACACCATAGGTCTCGATTTCGGTGATCGAGGTCGTCACGGGCGCTTCGCCTTCCGTTCATGCAGGGGACGGTTTCACAGTCTGTGGCCCACGGATGACCAGCGACAATTGTGTCCATCACAGAGGCGTACGCTGTTTTATGTGGCCAGCAACAAACTCACCGTCCGGGATCTGCTCTCCTTCCCGGCACTCCAGCTCTCCGTGAAGGCCGGCAGCGGTGGTCTGGACCGGTCGGTGTCCTGGGCGCACGCCAGCGAACTCACCGATCCGACGCCCTGGCTCCTGGGCGCCGAGGTGATCATGACGACGGGCCTGGCGGTGCCCCGTACCGCGGCCGGACAGCGCGCCTACCTGGAGCGGCTGGACGACGCCGGGGTATCCGCTCTCGCGCTCTCCGCGCAGCTGGACATGCCCCCGCTGCACGACGCGTTCTTCCGGGCGGCGGAGAAGCGGGACTTCCCCGTCCTCGAAGTGCCGCTCGCCGTCCCGTTCATCGCTGTCGCCCAGGAAGTCGCGGCGGCGGCCCAGGAGGACGCCCGGCACCGGCTGGGCGCGCAGCTCCAGGTCTTCGGCGCGCTGCGCTGGCTGGTCGCCGAGGACCTCGACACGCCGACACTTCTGCGCCGTCTCGAAGGCCTGTCGGGTTACGACGTCTACCTCTGCACACCGCAGGGCCGCCCGCTCCTGCCCGGCGTTCCCGTGCCGGATCCCGCTGTCCTGCCCGCTTCCGTCGACGCTCCACCCACGATCCCCGGCGGATTCGTCCTCCCGGTGCCCGCGCCCGGCGGCCCGGCGGGCTTTCTCGTCGCATACGAGCGTCAGGGCGCCCAGCCCGGGGGACTCGCCGTCGTCCAGCACATCGCCACCGTGGCGGCGCTGCGACTGGCGATGGTCCGCAACGAGCGCGAGACGCTGCGCCGCGAGGGCGCGGAGACGCTCGCCGAACTACTGCAGGAGGTGCTCGACCCGGAGGCGGCGCGCCGTCGGCTCGCCCGGCACGCGATCGAGGGCGACACCGTGCTCCTCGTCGTACGCCACACCACTGACGAGGCGCTGTTGCGCTGTCTGGAGGACCAACCGCATCTGCTGCTCACCCGAGGTGAGGACCGCTACGTCCTGGGGGCACCGGAGCTGGCCGTGGCCGTCGGTGAGCTGTCGGGCGTGGCGGCCGGGATCAGCCGCTCCTTCCTGCCGGGCACCGCGCTGAAGGTGGCTCAGCGCGAGGCGCTCTGGGCGGTCTCCAAGGCCGTGGAGTCGGGGCGGCCCGTCGTCCGGTACGGCGACGACTCGACGGGCCGGTGGCTGCCCGACGATCCCGCTGTCCTGACCGCGTTGGTCGAGCACGTGCTCGGCGGGGTCCTGCGCTACGACGAGGCCCATGACTCGCAGTTGCTCGTCTCCGCCCGCACCTGGATGGAGCGCGACCGCCGTACCGAGACGGCCGCGGCGGCGCTCCACATCCATCCGAACACCCTCGCCTACCGGCTGCGCCGCTTCGGCGCTCTCACCGATCGTGATCTGACGTCGACGGGGGCGCTGGCCGAGGTCTGGCTGGCGATCCAGGCAGCGGGGGCGCTGGGCCTCACCGACTGAGCGGGTTCACCGCCTCGACAGCAAGGGCGGCAGTGCGGGCCGGGGCTGGGAGCGGGTTCTCACGTCTCCTGCCGGGCCAGCGGGGCGGATGAGATTCCGGCGAGGACAGGGCCGGATTCGGCCCGCCCCCTGACCGCGCTCTCGGCGGCCGCGCACGGTCGAGGCTGATAGCTGTCAGTCAGTCGGAGCCGCCGTCGGTGTCCGCGGCCCGAGCCTCTATGAACACGTGGCTTCCCAGCACGAGTTGCCGGCCGAGATCATGATCGGCACGATGGAGCAGCTCATCGCGGACAACGTCGCGGCCGTCGCAGGCACCGACGATGTACGGGAGCAGTCGCGCGGCGCGGTGAAGGCGCACAGCAAGAGACACCTGAGCGCTATGCCCGGGGTGTGCCGTCCCAGCGCCATGTGGTCAGACGAGGGCGCCCATGCAGTTCGGCGCGTCCGGTGGCCCACAACAGGGTGGGCCAGGGATCCGTGGACCCCGGGGCGTTCGGAAACAGCCGGGCGAGCACCCGCGCGCACAGATCGGCGGGTGGGTTCCAGGCCGGCCCGAGCCCTTGGGTCAGGTCGTGCGTGTGCACCAGCGTCTCCACGATCCCCATCGCAGCGAAACCCTCGGCGTCGGAGATGCCGAAGACGTGGTGGGCGCGCACCTGCGGCGGCGTCGAGCGCACCATGGCGATCAGCAGCGCGCCGCTCGCCTCCAGCACCTGCAACAGTCCGGCGGGCCCCGCCTCGCGGTCCGCGTGAATGACGTTCGCCGGGCCGCCGGGCCGCCGACTCTCCCACACGAAGGGCACCTCGCCATCCAAGGGCGGTGTTCTGGGACCCAGTTGCGCGGCGTATGCGAAGAGGTCGTCGCTGAGGTGCTCGACGGTCTCCCAGCAGTCCCATTCCAGCGAACCCGCCTTACCGCCCCACGCGGCTGGGGGCGCCTCGCGAAGGACTGCAACAGCGAGCTGCACGGCAAGGTCGAGGTCGTCCGCGGTGACGGGCGACGGGGAGGGGCCAATCTCGGTTGATCGGGACATGGCACGACCGTATCCCGACTGGAAGGAGTCACGCCCTCCCCTTCGAGCAGCAAGGACCGGTGACGACACGTGTGCCACGGCCGATGCGTGGTACATGCCACGCCACCACGCTCCCGGTGCGGAGGAGCGCGCCGGCGAGTTACCGCCGGAGCGCCGACGTCAGCTGCGCCGCCGGTGGATCCCCGTTGAGGAAGTCGAGCAACTCGCCGAGGGTCGGTCCGGTGGCGGGGCCGTGCCGGGTGACCGCGAAGGCGGCCGCGGCGTTGGCGCCCTGCGCGGCGGCGGTCACGTCCAGCCCGTGGCCGAGGAGGGCCAGGAAGGCTCCCGCGTGGGCGTCGCCCGCGCCGTTGCTGTCGACCGCGGTCACCCGGCGGCCGGGGATGTGCTGGGCGTCGCCGCCGGGCGGGACCAGCCAGCAGCCGTCCGCGTCGGCCCGCAGCAGCACCCCGGTGCGGGGACCCAGCTGGGCGGCGAGCGCGGCCGCCGCGTCATGGGCGTCGGGCAGTCCGGTCAGCAATCGCCCTTCACGCTGGTTGCAGCTGACCCAGTCGCAGCGCGCGAGGACGGGTTTCAGCACCTCCTCGGGGATCTGTGCGACCAGCGGCCCCGGATCGAGGAAGACCTGGGTGTGCTCCGGCAGCCGCGCCACGAGCGAGGCCAGGATCGGCCTGTTGACCGGGTAGGCGAGCCCGTATCCGGAGATCTGCACCATGTCGCCGGGGCGTAGCGCGGCGAGCACGGCCGTGGCGTCGGCCTCGGTCAACCGGGCCTCCGCGCCGAGGCTGGTGGTGAAGGTGCGTTCGCCGTCGTCGTCGACGAAGGCGACGCAGAATCCGGTGTCCGTCTCCGTGATCGGAGGCAGCACCAGTTCGATGCCTTCCCGGGTGAGGTCCGCCCGTACCCGGTCGCCGAACGGCCCTGTGCCGTGGGCGCCCGCATACAGGGCCGGCAGGCCCAGGCGGCGGGCGGCGGTGAGGGCGTTGAAGCCGCCGCCCGTGGTGAGGGCGGTGTCGCTGGAGATGATGTCGCCGCCGCGTTCGGGCAGTGCGGGTACCCGCATCACCAGGTCGACGATGGCATTGCCGACCAGGACCAGCCGGTTGCCCGTGACGTCGCCGTCGACGCCGTTCTGACTGTTCATGAGGTCTCCTGCGCGGCCGGAGCGGAAAGGACCTGCTCCTGGGGGTGCTGTTCGGATGTCTCCAGCCGGGCGGTGCCGTCCAGCCCGCGCAGCAGCGCGTAGACGCCGGCCGCGAGCGCGAGGGTTACGACCCACCCCAGCCCGTTGGTGCCGATCCAGCTGTGGGCGAGCGGCCCGGAGAACCACACGTCGGTCGCGCTGGTGCCCGCCTCGGTGAACAGCAGGCCCACCACGATGGCCGCCGCCCAGGAGATCATCGCCGCCCAGGCCACCCCGCCGCGGAACCAGTAGCGGCTGGAGCGTCCGAGGTTCATCAGGGCGTCGTTGTCGTAGGACCGAGGGCTCATGAGGTCGACCGCGAAGATACCCACCCAGGCGTTGATCGGCACGGCGAGGATGGTGAGAAAGGTGATGAACGGGCCGTAGAAGTCGTTGGCGATCAGCATGAAGTAGATCCCGCCCGCGAACGTGACGACGACGTCCAGGCCGACGGCGAAGGTGCGCCGGACCCGTATGCCCAGGGTGATCACGGTGAGTCCGGCCGAGTAGACGGACAGGTGGTTGGAGAGCAGCAGCCCTCCGAAGGCGGCGATGAGATACGGGATGGACATCCACGAGGGCAGCATCGCGTTGATCGCCGAGACCGGGTCGGAGGCGGAGGCCAGGTCCGGCTCACCCGCCGCGAGCAGTGAGCCCAGCGAGATCAGTACGACCAGCGGGATACCGGCGCCGAAGGCGGAGGCGGCGACCAGCCTTCCGCCGGGGACCCGCCGGGGCAGGTAACGGGCGTAGTCGGCCCCCGCGTTGGCCCAGCCGATGCCGGTCCCGGCGGCGATCATGCCGGTGCCCACGACCATCGAACTCACCGGCCCGACCGGCGCGTGGACGACCTTGCTCCAGTCCACCGTGGCGGCGAGGAAGGCGATCACGATCAGGTTGAGCATGCCGAAGAGGTATGTGGCCCACTTGCTGATCCACATGATGGTGGCGTGTCCGAGGCCGCTGATCAGCAGGGTGCAGCCGATGAAGACCAGCAGACACACCACCGTGAGCACGGTGTTCCGCCGGATACCGAAGGCGACATCGAGCAGTGCCAGCAGGGCGAAGGCGGCCGTGGTGGTGTTGATGGTCTCCCAACCGAGCCGGCTCATCCAGGTGATCAGTGTCGGGCCCGCGTTGCCACGTACCCCGAACACCGCCCGGGAGAGGGTGAGCGCCGGCGCCCCGCCCCGCTTGCCGGCGATGCTGAGCGCCCCCACCAGGGCGAAGGAGCCGAACGACCCGAGCACGGCCACGACGGCCGCCTGCCAGATGTTCAGGCCGCGGAAGCTGACCAGCGCCGCGCCGAGCGGCAGGCCGAGGATGCTGATGTTCGCGGCGAACCAGGTCCAGAACATCTGTCCGGCGTGGCCGCGGCGCTCGGTGTCCGGGACCGGTTCGATGCCTCTGGTCTCCACGGTCCCGACGCGGTCGTTGTCTGAAGCCGCCATAGTGGTACCTGTCTTTCTCTCCGGCCTCTCCGGGCTGTCTGGCCGGTGCTCCGGTGCGGGTTGGTGCGCGGGCATGTGGTCACTCGGCCGGATCGGCGCGCAGCGCGAGCAGGGCGGTGGCCAGCGGTTCCAGGTCGAGCCCGTTGACCGAGCGCAGGGTGGCCAGTGCCTCGGCGGGCAGGCCCGAAGCTCCGCTGATGGCGCCGGCGATGGCTCCGGCGATGGCGCCGATGGTGTCGCAGTCGCCGCCGAGGTTCGCCGACAGCAGGCAGGCCCGCCATGGGTCGCCCTCGGCCAGGGCCAGTACGGCGAAGGCCGCGGGGACCGACTCCTGGCTGGCGACGCTGGTGCCGATCAGGTCGCATACGCGGTCCAGGGCCTGCTCCTCGGGCAGGCCGCGGACCAGGTCCACGGCCCAGGCGATACGGGCGGCGATATCGGCGCCGGCGACCCAGTGGCCGCGCTCCGCACCGGCCGCGGCCGCCGTGATCGCCGCGGCGAAGGCGTCCTCCAGGCCACCGCCGTCGATGCCCCGGCTCACCGCGGCGGCCACGGCGGCGGCGGAGGCGATGCCGATGGTGGTGTCATGGGTGACCTGGCACGCCGCCGCGACCTGGTCGAGGAAGCGTTCCAGCGGTGTGTGGGAGAAGGCGACGCCGACGGGGGTGATTCGCATGGCCGCGCCGTTGGTGGCGCCGAACTTGCCCGCCTCCTCCGGCGGAACGCCGCGGGATACGGCGTCCAGGGCGGCCTTGGTGGAGGGGCCGAGCAGGTCGAAGGAGCCCTTGACCTTCATGTCGCGCTCCCACTCCAGGAGCTCGTGTGCGAGCCGCAGGGGGTCGATGCGTCCACCGGACTCGGTGAGCAGCCGGCCGACGATGACGGCCTGGTCGGTGTCGTCAGTGACCGAACCGGCAGGCATTCCGGCACTCACCGGATTGTCCGACGGGCCGGGCTCGAAGCCGGTGACGGTGCCGAACCGGGCGACGATCGACCGCCGGGACATGATCTGGGTGGGCATCCCCAGGGCGTCGCCCATGGCCAGGCCGTACAGGGCGCCGAGCGCGCGGTCATATTGGTGGTTCATTCGGGCTTCCTGTGGGGGTGCGGATGTACGTCGGATATGAGCCGGCTCATTCCGGCTGCTCACCGAAGCCGAGGTGCAGCTGGAAACGGGCGGGGTCCAGCAGGCTGGTCACCTGCTCCACGACCCGGCCGTCCGCTCCGCGGCTGACCCGGCGGGTGCTGAGCCAGACCTCCCCCTCCGGACGGCGGAGCAGCGCCGCCTCGTCGGCGGTCAGCGGCCGCACGGACGCCCACTCGTCGCCATGGGTGGCGCGCAGCCCGGCCGCGGCCAGGGTCTTGGTCAGCGAGTCGTCCAGCAGCCCGTCGCGCGGGACGTCGGCCAGGGCGGGGACCAGCGGAACCCTGCTGCGCTCCAGTGCGACGGGAGTGCCCTGCGGCAGCACGCGCAAGCGGTCGAGCGCCATGAATTCGGTTTCCTCGACGCCGAGTTCCTCGGCCAGTCGGGCATCGCGCACCGCATCGAGGCGGAGTGTCTCCGTGGTGATCCGGGCGCCCTGGTCGGCCAGCGCCCTGGTCCATCCCAGGCGGTTGTCCAGCAGGCTGCCGTCGAAGGCGACGAACGAGCCGACACCCGCGTGCGTGGAGATCAGGCCTTGCCTGCTGAGCTCGTCCAGCGCCTGGCGGACGGTGGTCCGGCTGACCGCGAAGCGCCGGGTGAGCGCGTGTTCGCCGGGCAGCCTGCTACCCGGCTCCAGAGCGCCGCTGTGGATCTCGCCGGCCAGGACACGGGCGATGCGCTGATGCTTGAGGACCTCTTTAGGCATGGCTGGAAGTTAGCCATACATGTCCAGTCCTGTCTAGTGTCATGGCTGCGCACAATGCGGCACAGGAGACGTGGCTGCGCTGTGACGACTCGGCGACCCGGCCCACGTCGCCTGCCCGGGAGGGGGCGTGGAATTCGACGCGAGGAGCGCGGTGCATTGCACCGCGGGCCGGCGGCGCCCGGAGGCCGGACGCATCAGCACCGGGAACGGCCCCGTCGTCGGGAGCACTCCTCACGGTGGTTCCGCCCGGCGGACCGGACGGTTACGGTCTTCGTCCAGGCCGCCGGGCGGGTGGGGTCGATCAGCCGGGGTGGAGATGGCTGAGAGAGGGACGACTGCTCGGCCGGTGGGGGGTGTCGGCGGGTCAGCCGGTGCTGTCCACGCCGACCGTGAGGGTTGCCGTGTAGCCGTCGGAGACGCTGGTGCCGAGTGCGGTGAGGGTCAGCAGGCCCGAGGATGCGCCGGCGTCGTCGTAGATGCTGTCGTCCTTGAGCAGGGTCTCCGCGGTGGTGTTGTCCGAGTACGGCGAGACGGCCTGGATCTCCGCGTTGATGTCCGCGTCGAAGAAGAGCTGGCCGGTGTGGATGACCTCGCCACCGGTGTAGGAGTCGTCGGTGAGTGTCACGTCCGTGTGCACCCGCATATGGACGTGGACGGCGCGCGACACGTAGTGGCCGGGCCAGATCGAGGTGATCGAGCACTGACCGTTCTCGTCGGTCGTCTGTCCGCCGCGCAGGAAGGTGCCGTCGTCCTCCTCGTCGTGGCCGTTGCCGCCGACGTAGCCCGAGTACTCTCCCAGCGAATCGCAGTGCCAGATCTCGACCAGGGCGTCGGCGATCGGTGCACAGTCGTTTCCGGTGTCGACGACCGTGAAGGTGTACTGGACCTCGACTCCCTCTTTGTCCTCCCTGATGTCCTTGCGGACGAGGGCACCGTCGAGGGAGTACGGACCCTCGGTGACCTCGGCGGTAAGGGTGCAGACGGTGGTGGTTGCGGTCGCTGAGGCGGAGGCCGTGCCCGGCGTGGCGGCCTCCGGGGTGGACTGCTGGCTGGACTGCTGGGTGGAGAGCGGATCGGCCGAGGCGAGCCCGGCCACCGCGAGGCCGCCGACGACGGCGGCGGTGCCGCCGCCGATGAGGACCCGGCGCCGCTGGACGCTCTTGTCCCGGCGGTGTTTGGCGGACTCCTGGCCCGAGTTCTGCTGCTGGTGTTGCTCGTGGTTTCCAGTCATGGGTAAGGAAGCTAAGGGTGAATCTGAGGAAATCCTTGATGTGCGGCTGTGAATATGCTGGGCAACCGGGTCTCCAAATGGGCTTGATTCACAGGGAGTTGGGGGCTCGGAAGGATGGCGGCGGCAGTGAACCGACCACGCTTGGCCGATCGGCGTGTAGACCAGACAAATAGGCGGTCTCGTCCAGCCATTTGATGCCGCGGAGGCCTGGACCGGCAGTTGGGCCGCAGTCCAGTTGAACATGCGTGGTCCCTCGGTGCCGTCGCCGCACGCGATGCGCTGCCAGACACTCCTGGATGCTCAGCCGGCCTCGGCGGCGGGGTGTGCACTGCCGAGCGCCTGCTGCGTGTTCACGAGCACGGTGTGGTCGTGCTGCCGGGCATGCAACTGCTCCTGCGGGGCTTCGATTTCCTGGCCCGCGGGCGCGGCGCTGAAAGCAGGAGCCATGTGCGAACGGGATGTTCGTGTCGAGTGCCATCCCGCGATCCACGGCCGCGACTGACGTTTCCCCATGACCAGACCACCGAGCAGACACGCCACGCCAACAGTCGCATGACCAACGGCTTTTGGTAGAGCCAGTAAGTCAGCCGCATAGAGGTGAGCGTTCAGGCTTGGAGGCGCGTGAAACCCGGTGCCACGTTATTGAGAGCCATGCGAACATCACCAGGTGACCGACGATGAGGAGCTGTTCGCCGCCGACCTGATCGGCAAGCGTCTGCTGGGGGTGACCGCGGCCTGGCACCACTATGCCGATGAGGAGCCGTCGCTGCTGCATCTGTGGCTCCATCTGGAAGGGCTCGGCCCGGTCCACTTCCACACACCCAGCACTGGTCTGTCGCTGAGAATCGACCAGCCGCACGAGCCGTACTCGATGGAGCAGTACGGCAGCGTCGTGGTCGTCGAGGACTCGCCTGACCTGTCGGCGACCCGGTTCATCGGTGAGCCGGTCCGCTCGGTCCGAGAGATCAGCTATCGGGACGCCCGCATTGACTTCGTGGCGGGACTCACGCTCCAGTTCCCCGGCGGGAGCATCCGCCTACTCGCCCTCGACGACGAGCTCGTCCTCGCCCACGACCAGCATCTGGGCTCTGTCGAGGCCGACTTGCACGAGGATGTGATCCTCGCCCGAGTGGTGCAGACCAGCGAACGCTTCCCGTCGCAGTGGGACGCGTGGACGACTGGCGGCCAGTACCTGTATCTGCGCTACCGGCACGGAGAGGGGACCGTCGAGCAGCATCCGAGCGAGGACACCGACACATGGGACGGTGAGGAGTCCAGGCTCTGGACGAAGTGGGTCGATGGGACCGACGGTGGAGGCATCGACCTCACCGACTTCCTCGCCGTGGCCGGCCTACGGCTGGCATCCGACGCCGAGACCGTTTCGGGTGGGGGCGCCGGCTCACCGCATCCGGGCTGGGCCGCCCATCACGGCGGGCAGTAGTTCGGCCGCGGTCTCCCACGCCGCGAGGAGGACCGCCTGCGCTTCCTTGAGCGTCAGCAGGGTCGAGGTCTTGGGGGAAAGGGCGGCCGCCCAGGCACTGGTGGTGCTCTGGAGCAGTAGCTCGGCGCATGTCAGCACGTGGCGATTCCATCGTGGTGGGAAGGGCCGCCATCACCGCCGGGGTCAGGGCCGGGACGCCGTCCGGGGCGGCGAGCGCGTTGTGGGGGAGTGCCTGTTCGAGTTTCCAGACCGGCTCCGACACCGCGACCGGCGCCTGCCAGCCCCTCGGTCGCAGTACCCAGCCGGGCTCTGCTTCGTCTTCGGCGGTGAAGTGCCGCACGACGCCTGGGCCGTGGGCATACGCCTCACTGTGCGCTTGCCCGAGACCGCGGAGCGCAGCCGCTCGTACGCCGCGCGCTTCCGCTCGCGGGCCGGCGGGCCCCGGCCCACACGCGGCTGCGGGCCGGAGGTGCTGGGCTGGGCGTCGGCGACGGCCTGGCGGACGAGCTCGGTCAGGGCCGGGAGCCCCTGGGCTGCCCGATATGGCGTATCCCGGCCGAGAGCAGGCGCTGGATCTCCGTCCTGGGCAGCCAGTGGGTGCCGTCGGCATCGCGCACCGGTACCGCCCCCGTGTCGGGTTGGTTGACCGTGTTTGCCGACGGGGGCCGCGACGACGAAGACGGTGTCGGCCGCCTGCCGCCGTTGAGCCGCGTGGCGATCCCGGGCATCGGATTCGATTCCTCCCAAGACCGTAAGCAGGCAGGCGCACGTGGTTCTTCTTTCGCAGTGTCCGAACCAGGTGCCGGAGTCCTCAGCCGTGTCCAGGTAGTGCATGAGCCGCTCTACCTCGTCCAGGGGACCGTGCGTGCGGTCGTTGTCGCGGCTGACGTGCAGGACGACGGTGAGGCGTCATCAATCCGCCCACCCTCCTGCTGCCAGCTCCTCGGCCGCGGATGCCTGGAGGGCTTCGGGGCCGGGGTGGGGGCGCGGCTTGCGCTTCCTCTCGGCACGAGCGGCCAGGAGGGTCAGGACGACCCCGGCGGCCAGCCACAGCCACAGGGCGAGGAGGTGGGAGCCGAGCCCGGCGTGGTCGAAGTAGAGGGCGCTGCGTGTGCCCTCGACGAATGCGGCGCCGTTCCAGAAGGAGTGCAGCGTTCCGTAGAAGGTGTTCTGCAGCTCCGGTCCCGTGAGGCCGCCGGCGCTGGTCAGGTTGAGCATGACGAACAAGCCCATCAGGGCCAGCGGGGTCAGCTGCTTGAGGAAGGTCTGCAGTCCGAGTCCGATGGCGACGACACCGGCGCTGTAGAGCAGAAACATGGCCCAGATGGTCCCGTAGGAGTGGTCGACGACGTCGAAGACGGGGCCGGCGAGAAAGATGGCGATCGCGCTGATGGCGAGGGAGACCCCGAGGCCCAGAGCCGCACGGACGCGCATGCTGAGCATGCCTGCCGCGGGAGCCAGCGTCAGCGCGCCGATGTAGGACGCGATGCTGAGGGCGATCAGGATGAAGAACAGGCCGCCGCCACCCGGGTCTCCTTTAGCGAGCGGGGCGACGTCGGTGACCTTCAGGGACACACCCTGCTGGTCGGTGACCATGCGGAAGATGGTCTCGGTCGCGTTCGCGGCGGCATTGGAGCCGGCCCTGGCAATCATGAGTTCGGGGTGCGACGGGGCCGGGACGAAGGCGCCGACGAGGTCATGGTCCATCAGGTGCGCTCTGGCCTGTTGCCGGGTGGGCACGGTGATGACGTTCAGGCTGTCCCCGGCCTTGTCCTTGATGGTCTGCGCCAAGACCTTGGTCTTGGGTGTCGTGCCCACGATCGCCACCTTCAGCTCGTTGGGCTGTGGATGGTGAAAGGCGCTGAGGTAGGTGACGCCCAGCCCCAGACATACCAGCACTGGGCCGATCAGGTGGACGGCCATGCGGACGACGGTGGCGCGCCGACTGGGGGAGGCGCGGTGTGTTCGTGCTGTTTCGGGGCGGGTGGCGGTCGGAGTGGTCATGGAAGGCCGGCTTCTTGTACGTGGATGCGAGAGCGCGCTGTGCCGGCGGGTGGCACGGCGCGGAGAGACCTGGCGGGCTGCCGTGGGAGCCGCCGTGCCCGGCTCTGTCACCGGGGTCGGACAGCACAGTGGTTGGCCTCTTGGGCAGTCGGCCCGGTCGGTCCGTCAGGGGTTCTGCGCGGGCGAGAGGATTGAGGGGCAGGTGTCAGGCGGTGGGCAGCCACTCCGGGCGGCCCGAGCCGCGCGGGACAAGGATGTGCCGGTAGGCGCCGGGGGTCCGACATCTTCACCTGGTCGGTGACGCCCTGGTAGTGACCGAGCGGGGTCTCGGCGGTGAAGGTCTCGGGGTCGGGGTAGGCGTCGAGCCCGCCGCTGCCGCGACGCCGGACAGGAGCTCCAGTGTCGAGATGCCCGAGTTCGCCTGACGGCCACCGTGGTTGGTGACGTAGATGACGTCGGCGCCGTTGTCGATCGCCAGACGGGCGTCGTCGGGGTGCTGGATGCCTTTCACCGCGATCGGGAGCTTGGTCCGCGTACGGATCCAGCGGAGGTCTTCCCAGGTCAGCGGGTGCTGGAAGATCTTCGCGTAGTGGCGCAGGGTGGCCGGCCGGTCCTCGTGCGGAGCCCTCTCCGGGTGCTTGGTGAAGTTCTCGTCCGAGTAGTAGTTCTGCATGCAGAAGCCGCGGAACTGCGGGAAGTTGCCGCGCTCCAGGCCCATCGGGCGGTAGCCCAGGGACCAGGAGTCGACGGTCATCAGCAGGCCCGAGTAGCCGCTGGCCTCGGCGCGGTGGATGAGGCTGGCCGCCAGCTCACGGTCGTTGGGCAGGTACAGCTGGTGGAAACCGGGCGTGTCGCCGGTGTGCTTGATGACCTCTTCCATCGGAGCCTGGGAGAAGGTCGACAGCGAGAACGGCACACTGGTGGCGGCCGATGCCCGGGCCGCGGCGATGTCGCCCTGGAAGTCGGGGGAACACAGGCCCACCAGGCCGATCGGCGGCATGAAGATCGGAGAGTCGAAGTGCTGTCCGAACAGGTCGATCGACAGGTCGCGCTCAGGCGGGCTGACCATCATCCGGGGAATGATGCCGTAACGCTTGTACGCGTCGATGTTCTCCTGCTGCGTGCGCCCGTCACCGGAGGCCGCCGAGACGTAGCGGTACACCCGGTCGGGGAGCGCCTCGGCCGCCTTGCGCTGGACCGCCTCGGCGTCGAACGGGTATCGCGAGGTGACACCGTTCACGGCGTCGAAATAGACGCCGATTTGAAAGTCGCCGAAATTGTTCGACATTGCATGTCAGCCTTTCCGTGTGTTTTGGAGAAGCTGTTCCCCCGTTCCCTGCTGCCGGTCTTTTGTCACGGGTCTCCTACATACGAACCGATCGGCCGTCTTCCGGCCGCTCCTGCTTTACGCCTCGTGGCGGCTCAGCCATTCCTTCTCCTGGCCGGGGTCGGGCAGGACGTGGCCGGCTTCGACGGCGGAGCGTGCGGGGCTGTCCTGGATCACCACGAGGATGTGGTGCTCGGATATTCCGGTGACGCGGGATGCCGCGGCCGAGAGCTCGAGTGCCAGGCGGGTCGTCTCCTCTTGTGGGTGGCCGCGGCGTGCCCAGCCGCTGATCAGGAGCGGCGCTCCTGGTTCTCCGCCGACGTAGACGTTGTCCTGGGGCAGTTCGCAGAAGACGACGTTGACGTAGGCGGGCGGGACGTGGTTGATCTCCGCGTGGATCCTGGTGATCTCGGCGGCCAGGTCGCCCTTGGCGCCGGCCTTCAGTGTTCCCTCGGCGGTGGTGCAGGTGTAAATGGGCATGTCGGCTCCTGGCATGTGCGGGCTGGGGGGCGTGCCCCCCGGGGCGTCGGGGGGCGCGGCCGCGTCGGGGGTGGTTCGTCCGGGGGGTGGGGCCACCGGGGTGGTGCCCGGTGGCCGGGGGCTTGGTGGTGTCCGGGGTGGTCAGTTGCTGTGGTCGGTGAGGGTCTTGAGGTCGGTGACCGTGTAGGCGAGGTCGAAGTGGAATCCCTTGCCGGTGCGCTGGACGGGCAGGTCGGCGAGTTCTTCGCCGTGGGCCGGGAGGAAGGCGAGGTCGGCGGTGCCCACCCAGGCGTCGCTGATCGCGGTGTTGTCCAGGACGGACATGACCAGTTCGTGGACGGCGGGCTGGTCGTGCTGTCCGGCGGCCAGGCGGGGGAAGTGGCGGAGGTTGACCACGGGGCGGTTCATCAGGGTGGCGGGGTCGGGGACCGGCTGTTCGAGGGTGACCCTGGCTTCGGCGATGCGCTGTCCGGCGGCGGAGGCGGTGGCGCCGAACTGTCCGCCCGGGCCGAGGACCGGGGTGCCGGGGCCGCCGACGGAGTAGGCGCGGGTCTGGTGGACGGCGCCGAGCTTCTTGGGGAAGCCCTGGACCCAGCCGCGGGCCATGGCGGAGTCGTTGTCGACGTAGATGTAGGGGCACCAGGCCACGGGGGCGCCGTTGTGGCGGGCGTCCAGGGTGATGAGGAACTCCCGGTACTGCGAGCGTGCGGGGTCGAGGTATTCCAGGCCCGTGGACGAGTACTGCCAGTCGATGAACATCGCGACGCCGCGGCCGGCGGAGTCCGGGTCGGGGGTCAGGCCCTCGGGCAGGGTCGCCGCGGCGGCGGCCGGGTCGGTGAAGAACTCCACACCCACCACGGTGCCGGCGTAGTGCCACGGCGGGGCGGGCGCCAGGTTCGCGATGCCACGGGGAGACAGAGGAACGGTGTAACCCTTCATGCCACGTCCTTCGAGAAGAAACTGAATGAAACGATACGTAGCGTTTCATTGACGATGATGCGACGGTAACACGCCTTGACCCGCGAGTGCAACGATCCGTATCGTTCTAGTCATGACACTCGTCTTCTCCTCAGGTTCCGTGGCCGGTGGGCCTCGTTCTGTTTCAAAGATCCTTGCCGCGGCGCGGGATGTCCTGTCGGGGCAGGGTTACCCGGCGCTGACCATCGAGGCCGTCGCGGCGGCCGCGGGCGTCGGCAAATCGACCATCTACCGCTGGTGGCCCAGTAAGGAGGCGCTCGTCGCCGACGCGCTCGCCGAGATCTTCCGCGCCGAGGAGATCCCTGATCTGGGCGACACCAACGCCGAACTGCGCCGCGCCGTCGACATGACCATCGACAACTACGCCAACGAGGACATGGCCACCTCGCTGCCCGCACTCGCCGGTGGCCTCCTCCCTCACCCCGAACTCATGACCCGGTTCCGGGAGGCTTTCCTGTACCGCAAGCGCGAGAACGTCGCCGCCGCGCTGCGCCGCGGAATCCAACGCGGTGACCTGCCCGACGATCTCGACATCGATCTCGTCCAGGACCTCTGGGCCGGCACCGTCCTCTACCGACGGCTCATGACCGGCTCCCCCCTCGGCACCGACCTCGCCGAATACCTGGTTCAACTCGTCACCAAGAGTCCTCCGCTGCTCCCTCACTGAGAAGGGGCGGTCCCGCCGATGTTGAACCCGCGTGAGGACGTGGTCCGGTGCCCCGGACGACTGGATCAACATGCGGGCCAGAGCGACCAGTTGCGAATCCACCAGCGCCAGATGCGAACGCGCGAGGCGATGCTCTGCGAGCAGGCTCCCCCCGAGGAGCAGCGGATCATCGGATCCGGGGGGGGGTGCCTCTATGTTCTTCGTCAAGCGTCTGGGCAGCCTCTGCCCGGGGTTCGATCTTCTCTGTGGGGCGTGAGACTGTCTGGTCGTGCCAGAGATGACGAGTGGGTTGGAGGCAGCCTTGGCTGAGGCGTCGTCTCCTTCGTGGACCCAGCGTGTTCGTGCCGGGCGTGACCTTGCTTCCTTCGCTGATGTTTCTGAGGCTGCGGAAGCGTTGGTGGGGCTGCTGCTGGACGTCGAGGACACGGCGGTGACCCGGCAGACGGCAGAGGCTTTGACCCGGGTGGGGACGGTGGCCGCCATAAGGCTTATCGCTCTCGCGGTTGCCGAGGCTGACGACAACCAGGCCGAGTGGCTGCAGACCGGGGTGCATGACGCGCTCGTGGGACCGGGCGGTGTGCCGGACGTCGCAGCGGCCTGCGGGAAGCTCGCCCGGGACCCGGAAGAAGCTGTCCGTCGGGGGGCCGCAGATATCTCGGCATGGGCAGACGACCCATGGTGTTGATCTGCGTCAGCCTTCCTGTGGACTGGTTCATGCAGCCGTCGCCTGGGGGACGCGGGGTTCGTAGAAGGTGCCGTCGCGGAGCATGGCGAACAGGACGCTGATGCGTTGGCGGGCGAGGCGGAGGAGGGCTTGGGTGTGGGTCTTTCCGCGGGCCCGGCATCGGTCGTAGTAGGTGCGGGAGGCGGGATCGGCGTTCATGCAGGCGAAGGCGGAGAGGAACATGGCGCGTTTGAGCTGCCGGTTTCCGCCTCGTGGTGCGTGTTCGCCGTGGATCGAGGTGCCCGACGACTTCGTGGTCGGGGCAAGTCCGGCGTAGGAGGCGAGGTGGGCTGCGGTGGGGAAGCTGGTGCCGTCGCCGACGGTGACCAGCAGGACGGCGGCGGTCCTGACGCCGACGCCGGGCATCGATGTCAGGACCGGGGAAAGAGGGTGTGCCTCCAGCAGGGCGTTGATCTGGGCTTCCAGGGCCCGGCGTTGTTCGTGGACCGCGGCGAGCGAGCGGGCCAGGGAGGGCACGACGATGTCGAGGGTGCCGGTCCCCGGGACCACGACGGTCTGTTCGTCCAACGCGTCGAAGACGTCGTCGATCAGCCGGGCGGCCATGCGCGGGGCCTTGGGCCGGATGAGCTCGACGAGCCTGCGGCGGCCGGCTTTGCGCAGGGCGGTCGGGGAGCCGTAGCGCTCCAGCAGCCAGGTGACGGCCTGGTGGTCCAGACGCGGGCCCAGGACGCGTTCCAGCGACGGGTGGAACTGGGTGAGCAGGCCGCGTATCCGGTTGGAAGTGCGGGTGGCCTCGGCGGCAAGGTCCTGGTCGAAGCCCACGAGCACGGTCAGTTCGGCGGTGATCTCGTCGGTGAGTTCCAGCGAGCGCAGGGTGTGCGGCAGGGTGCGGGCGGCGTCCGCGATGACCGCGGCATCCTTCGCGTCGGTCTTGGCCTCGCCCGGGTAGAGGTCGGCGATCCGGCGCATGGCCAGTCCGGGCAGGTAGGCGACCTTGCAGCCCGCGTCCCGGGCCACGGTGAGCGGGAGGGCGCCGATGGAGGCGGGCTGGTCCACGATCACCAGGACGGTGCCGAACTTGGCCTTGAGCTTGTCGAAGACGGCCCGCAGCTTCGGCTCGCTGTTGGGCAGCTGCTTGTCGAGGACCTTCTTCCCGGCCGGGGTGAGCCCGTGGCCGTGATGAGCACTCTTGCCGACGTCCAGGCCGAGGAACACGCCCACGTCTTCGGGGTCGAACATCGCGCCCTTCCCAGGGTGTTGAACGTGCCGGCCTCGGCGGTGGTGTCGTACGCGCGCATCCACGTTATGCAGACCTGCCGCCCGCGAGCTGTCCGGCATTGCGCCGGACCGGGCGGTGGCCGGACCTCTCATCAGCGTCTCCGACGGCACCTCCCAGGCCCGGCGACACCACCCCCCAGGTCATGCCTTCGACAGGGGGCAAAAGTCATACCGGGCCCGGAGGCCAGCGGCCCTCTTGCAGGACCGCGAAAAACATAACGGGGCAGTTGACCGCGGACTCCCGGATGCGTGGCAACGGGTGCTCTTCGGCGTGCTTCACGACTCCCCACGCACGACCTGCGCACGCTGGGGGCATCCATCAAGGAGATCCGTCGGTTGCCGCAAGAGCACAAGGTGAACCGCTCCGGGATGGGTGGAAGCTCTACGCGTTGACTCCAGCCGCCCTGGGGGGTTTGATCAGCTCCGTTTTGTAGAGGCCGATCCGGGACTCGGCGTACGTCGACACTCTCGCCGACCTCGGTGTCACCAAAGACGTGGACGACCGGCAGTCCCTCGTGGCGATGGAGCGGCACAAGTGTTGACGATCGCGTACGTAATCCGCCATGGCTGTGGTCACGTAATTCCCCACCTTGTCGGCCGGTACGGCGCCTCGGCTTGAGGGGGCCGTCGGCTGGCCAATGACCTCTGGCAGACTTCGCGGCATGGGGTTGTTCAAGCGGGCCAACAAGCCAGACAGTGCTGCTCAGGCCGTGGATCAGGCGGATCTGAGCATCCTGTTGCTGCAGGGCGAAGACATGATCGATAAACTGGCTCGTGCGCACATGTCCTGGGGGCTGGGCTCGGCGGACCGCTGGGGCCTGGATCAGAGGACCGGCCTCATCACCTGGACCTTCCCCGAAAAGACCGCGACGGCGCCCGCGCAGATCCTCGGCAGTTTCAGCCCCTCGTCGGGCTCGTGGCTGTGGGCGTGGGCGAACAAGAGCATCCTCCCCGAGATGAGCCGCGACGCCCGAATCGTCCGAGACTGGGCAGAGGCCCACGGTCACCGCTCCCTCGCCCAAGCGGAGATCGATGCCGACGAGCAGGCTGCGGCGAGCCTCGTGGCTCTGGCTGTCCGGCTCACCAAGGCGACTGGTTTCTATCGGGGTCCAGGAGGCAATTCCGTCGCGATCATCACGTTCGGCCCGGTCACGCTGACGGCTGCGGATGGCAGCACCTCCACCTTCAACATCAATATCGACTAGCGGACCCGGCAACTCTGCGCCCGGAGGTGTCGGTGCCTGACCCTCAGCAGGCCAGACGCCTAAACCTGTGATCCGGCGGCCGACCTGCCTATGAGGTTGTCTTCTCCTTCTTGTCGGCGGGGTTCCTGGGGCGCTTGTTGGGGCGGTAGCTGGGGCCGTTCATGATGACCTGGTGGCTGGCATTGATGAGCCGGTCCAGGAGGGACTCGGCGACGACGGGATGGGGGAAGAGCGGATACCAGTCGCTGGGCGCCCGGTTGCTGGTGCTGATCAACGACCGGCCCTGACGTCCGGAGACGAGTTCGTAGGGGTCGTCGGCCCGGGCCGCGGTCAGCTGGCGCCTCGCGAAGTCGTCGAGGATGAGCAGGCCGGGGCGGATGAGTTCGCGGATCTGGGCGGTGGGCAGTTTCGGGGAAGCCGTGAAGTCGAACCAACTGCCCCCCGACAGAGCACTGCCAGGGGAATTGATCATGGAGTAGAAGCTGTCGACCGGGTTCATGCTGTCCGTTGTCCAGTGGCGACTACGTCGCGCCGTCATGGCATGCGTCCGCAGAGGAAATTCACCGACGACGACAGGCTCGGCAGCGCGGCGCCGCTTCGTGACCGAGTACGGACCGGCTGGCTGCGCCGACGCGGGGGTGGTGACGAAGGCCGAGCGGGTCACGGGTCGGACGACGCTCATCGATTATCTGCATCAGGGGATCGCAAGGATTGATTGGACTCATGCTGATGCGCTGATCAGGCTGGATGGGTAGTTCGGTGTTCGGTCTCCGGATCGCCAGCCACCTGACCGTCTATGCACATCGAGAGAAGAGCGCAGCATGTCCGTCGGCTATCGCCAACTCGGCAACTCCGGTTTGCCCGTGTCCAGTGTTGGGCTCGGCTGCAGCAACCTCGGCAGGCCCAACACCGCCAGCTTCACCCAGGAGGATGCCAACGCCGTTGTGCGAGCTGCCCTCGAGGTCGGCATCACCCTTTTCGATGTCGCGGACACCTACGGCACACCGCCCGGGCTGAGCGAACAACTCCTTGGAGAGGCGCTGAAGGGCCACCGCGACGACGTTGTGATCGCCACCAAGTTCGGCATGGACACGGAGGGGGCCAATGGCCGTGACTTCGGAGTCCGCGGCTCCCGCCGCTACATCGTCCGCGCCGTCGAGGAGTCGCTGTGCCGGCTGGGCACCGACCGGATCGATCTGTACCAGTTCCACACCCCCGATCTGGTCACGCCGATCGAGGAAACCCTGGCCGCGCTCGACAGCCTGGTGCAGCAGGGCAAGGTGCTCTACATCGGCCACTCCAACTTCGCCGGATGGCAGATCGCCCAGGCCGAGTATCTCGCCCGCCAGTTCGGCACCGCCCGCTTCGTCGCCCCGCAGAACCACTACAACCTGCTGGACCGCCGTGCGGAGCTCGAAGTACTGCCCGCCGCCCAGGCGTTCGGGCTGGGCGTCCTGCCCTACTACCCGCTGTCCAGCGGGCTGCTGACCGGCAAGTACTCCTCCGGCAGGGCTCCCGAAGGGGCGCGGCTGACCCACTTCCGCCAGGACGACTTCGAGAACGCCGACCTGGCACAGCTCGCGGCCTTCGGTGACTTCGCCGAGAAGCGCGGCCTCAACGACAGGCTGCACAACGGAGTCACCAAACGGAGGTCGAGTACGCAGCCTGCTGGTCACGAGCGGTCTGGCGTACATGGGCGGCTTCGTTGTCAGTGGTGCCGTGCATGATCGGCGCGTCAGTTGTTCTACGGGGATGGGGAAGCGCCATGCCGATCACGAACCAGCAGGTATCAGGGCACGCGTTTCTGCGGCAGATGTATGCGGACTCGTACTTTCCCGATCACGTCGTCGACCGAGGCAGGGCGATCCTGTTGCGGCTGTGCGAGCGGATTGAGGCTGTGCAGCCGTCGGATCTGGAGGCCCTGTATGCGCTCGCCCAGGCCGCAACAGAGGAATTCAACCGCTTGGAGGCGGAGTTCGAGGCCGCCGGGAGTGAGATCGAGACGGTTGCGCGCGAGGTGATCGCTGAGGATTTCTGGTTTGTCGCGTCGGCATACGGGTTCACGGACGCGGATGTAGAGGAGCTGATCGCCACCCGGGACTGGTGAACAACGACCGGAGGGCCATCTGCTGGCGAGAGCCATTCGTTGAGAGCTGCGATCAGCACGGTCGCCTCGTGGCGGACGGCGAGCTTGTCGTATCTCGTGGGTGCGCCACGAGGCGCTATGGAATCGAGTGAGGTGAGAGACCTTCACCGCCGGGTTGTCGCAGCAATTCGGCTGAAGCTGGGGGCAGTTCGGCTCGGGGGATGCCGAGCCGAGCGGTAAGCAGCCCTGACAACGTCGGGACGGGCTGGCACTGCCAGACGGTCCGGGTCCGGCTAGCGAGACGGGAAGGTGCACGCGAGGAATCAGTGCTTGACGCCCCGTAATTACGACACCGGCTCGAACCTGGCGGATCTGGGCCGGAAGCAGTGCACGACCACCGCTGGCCGGTGGTCGACTCCGAAGCAGATTCCACGTATCGGTGGGGAGGCCACGCCGAAAGCCTGCGGCGTAAGCGTGTCGATGCTGCCGGGGTAGAGCTGAGCACCTCACCCGTCGATCGATTCCGTGGTGAACGTGGGAACTGCCCGCGGGCGCCCCAAGCCGGACCTCCAGTTCGGTCGAGGGCAGGCCCATCGCCGGCTGATGACCGTCGGGCAGGACGGAGGCTCCGTAGTACTCGGAGGCCGGGAGAGCCGGCCACATGGGGAAGGGGGCCAGCAAGTCGGCAGTAGGCTGGAATGCCAGGAGGTTATCGCCGGTGAATACCGACGAGCTGGAGTGGGCCTTGATGAAGGCCGAGCGCCGGGTACTGGAGATTCAGACCAAGCTGCACCGTTGGGCTGCTGATGATTCTCATCGCAGGTTCGACGATCTGTTCAACCTCGTGGCCGATCCTGCCTTCCTGTTGGTGGCGTGGGATCGTGTCCGGGGGAACAAGGGTGCCCGCACGGCCGGAGTGGACGGGAAGGCCGCTCACTCCATCGAGGCCGTTCAGGGAGTCGAGGTGTTTCTCGGCAGGCTGCGGAGTCAGCTTAAAGACCGCAGCTTCCGGCCGGTTCCCGTCCGTGAGCGGATGATTCCCAAGGCGAACGGCAAGCTCCGTCGCCTAGGGATTCCGACTGTGGCGGACCGGGTGGTCCAGGCGTCCTTGAAACTGGTACTCGTACATGGATCTTCGGATTGGAGGTGATCGCGTCGATCAGGTAGCGGGACATCGAATGCTCGAGGTCGTGTCCCCGTATCAGGAGGTACACCGGATCGGATGTCCGGGCCAGGAACATCGCTGCTTGGCCTGCCGAGTTCGCGCCGCCGATCACGGCCACGGGCCGCCCGGGCGCGTACCTTGCCTCAGCGACCGTCGCGGAGTAGTAGACGCCGTTGCCCTCCCAGGTTTCGATCCCGGGGACAGCCAGGCGCCGATAGTCGACTCCGGTGGAGATGACGACGTCGCGCGCCCTGAAAGCCCGTCCGTCGTCGCAGGTGACGATGTGTATGCCGTTCTGACTGGCGAAGGCCGCCGCCCGGGCGTTCCGGTGGAGCCGGACCCCGAACTTCGCCGCCTGGATCGTCCTCCGCGCAGCCAGCTCGGCACCCGAGAGACCGGCCGGAAATCCGAGGTAGTTCTCAATTCTGGAGGACGTACCAGCCTGGCCGCCGAAGGCCGCCGCATCGATGAGAGTGGTCTGTAGCCCTTCCGAGGCGCCGTACATCGCTGCCGCCAGACCGCCGGGGCCACCGCCGACAACGAGCAGGTCACCGACATCCTGGTCGTCGTCATCGACCGCGGTGAGCGGCTCTCCGAACTCCGCGGCGATGTCGGCCGGCTGTGGATTGCGCAGCAGAGGCCGGCCGGGGATGAGGACGATAGGAAGGTCTGTCACAGGTATCCGGAGTTCTCGCAGAAGCGCCTCGGCCTCTGGCTGCTCTTCGAGATCCATCCAGTGCAAGGCTGTTCGGCTGAGCGAGAACGACTGCAGAAGCGCTCGGCAGCGTTCGTCGTACCGGGAACCGATGAGTGTGAGTCCTGCGCCCCTGCGCATCAGGTTCGCCCGGCGCTCCAGGAACGTCCGCAGGATGTATTCACTGAGGCCGGCGTCCTGCGCGACGAGCATGTGAATCTGATGGACCGGCACTCGCAGCAGTCGACCCGGGGTCTTCATGACACCTGCAAAGCGGGAGTGCTCTCCCGTCAGCATGCCTATCTCGCCCAGGAACTCCGCGGGCCCGTATGACGCGACCAGTCGCTCGTGCGCCTCACCGAGCCGGTCGACGATATCCGCAGACCCCTCGAGGACGACAAAGAAGTCGTAGGACGCATCGCCCGCTGAGAAGAGGATCTCGCCGGAGTTCGCCGGAAACTCTGATCCGAGCGCTGCCAGTCTCTTGAGTTGGTCGCCGGAGAGCGGTGCGACCGGGGCCCATGCCGAGTGCTCGCCTCGTTCGACGGGGTCCATGTGGTGCCTTCTCTCGCTGGTGGGCAAGCACGGGTGGGCCCGTCCTTCGGGTTGTTCCATCCTCTGCCGGGGCTGTCTACCTGTCCCTCATCCAAAGAGGTGACGTCCGGGCCTCGGGCACCCATGCCCTGCCCGGTCAGCTTGCGGCGCGTCGGTCGCCCTGGGCTGTGGCTCCTACCTCCATTGGCTGACCAGACGGGTCGTAGGCAGCGGTGGATCACCGTCGACCAGGATCGCCTGAATATGTGAGGGACCGGAAGAGCGTGAGGTGGGAGGTTGACTCACGTCGGCTCGGCCCACGCCGCCGTCGTCCCCAGATCTCAGCACGTGTGGAAAGAAGGAATCCTGGTGAGCACCACTCCCTCCCCAGCAGCGTCTTCCGGCACCTTCCTGCTCGGCGGTGATCTGCCGGTGCATCGCCTCGGATTCGGCGCGATGCGCATCACCGGGCCCGGCGTCTGGGGCGAACCGCAGGACCCCGACGAGGCGGTGAGGGTGCTGCGTCGGCTGGTCGAGCTCGGGGTGACGTTCATCGACACGGCGGACTCCTACGGTCCGTCCGTCAGCGAGCGGCTGATCAAGCAGGCGCTGCATCCGTACCCCGTCGATCTGGTCATCGCGACAAAGGGCGGTTTCACCCGGCCCGGTCCGGGCTTGTGGCAGCCGAACGGCCGGCCCGAGTACCTGAGGCAGCAGGCCGAGCTGAGCCTGCGGAACCTCGGTGTCGAGCGCATCGACCTGTACCAGCTGCACCGCATCGACCCGACGGTGCCGGTCGAAGAGTCCCTCGGCGAGCTGGCACGGCTCCAGCAAGAGGGAAAGATCCGGCACATCGGTCTGTCCCAGGTCTCGGTGGCCGAGCTCGAACAGGCCCGAGGGGCCGCCGAGATCGTGTCGGTCCAGAACCTCTACAACCTCGCCGACCGTACCTCCGAAGACGTCCTCGACTACTGCGAAGCCGAGAACCTCGCGTTCATCCCGTGGTTCCCCATCGCGACCGGCACGCTCGCCGAACCCAGTGGCCCGCTGGCGACGATCAGCAAGAGCCACGGCGCGACGCCATCCCAGCTCGCACTCGCCTGGCTATTGCGCCGATCCCCAGTGATCCTGCCCATTCCCGGCACGTCGTCGGTTGCCCACATAGAGGAGAACGTCGCAGCGGCCTCGGTGCGGCTTTCGGACGAGGAGTTCGAAGCATTGACGAGCGCCGTCTGAGGCAGTCACATCCGCCGCTGGAGACTCCTGGCACCCGTGACAGTGGTCACGGGTGCCAGATCGCTCCGAAGTCGAGATCCTCGAGGTCCTCGACAGCTCGCGGCTGAAGATATCGAAGCGGCCCAGGGCCTGCGGTGGCAGTGCGATGGATCGCCTGGATCAGTCCTGTGTCGTCGTAGGCCAGCATGGTCAGCCCGAGACCAGGTCGCCGAGTCGGCCGGAAGTCAACGGCATGGGCATGATGGGGAAGACGGTCCGGCCGAGGCACAGCGGCGAGGAACAGCAAGGCCGGACCGCCAGCGTCCTTCCTAGGCCCTGTCGTGTCCGCGGTGGAAGTGCGTGGTGAGGATGTTGGGCTTCGCGTCGAGGACGAAAGCGGCGCTGAGGACGTAGAGCCTGGTGCCGCGCAGGGCGACCGAGGTCGGTCCCCGCAGGCCGTCCTCGCCGGTGAGGGTGATCGAGTGGCTGCCGTCCTCGGGGTGGATCAGCGCGACCTCGTTGGCGATGTTGAGAGCGCCCACCACGTCGTCGGAATGGCCGACGAATTCGAAGTCGTCGAGGAACGGGAGCCCCGTCGCTCTGGGCTGCGCTGGCGCGGCGCTGCCGTCCGGTTTGATCGGCACGCGAAGCAGCACGCCCTGGGCGGAGTTCGACACCCAGACCGCGCCCTTGTGCACCTTGAGTCCGTTGACGCCGAGCTGGCTTGTCGGCTCGTAGGCCGCTCCGGACGCCCAGGCGGTGGGGGTTCCGCCGGTGATGGGGGCGCGCCAGATGATCCCGCGGGTCGAGTCGGCGATGAACAACCGGCCGGTCCGCTCGTCCAGCGCCATGCCGTTGGGGAGGCTCGAGGCGCTGAGCGGGATGACGCGCTGGGGCTTGCCGCCCGGCCTGATGCGCCAGATGCCGGTGAGGGTGTCGTCGCCGGTCGCGTAACCGACGTACAGGGTGCCGTCGTCGGTGCGGACCAGCCCCGTGGCGAGATTGAAGCCCAGCGCCGGGGTGTTGACTCCGCCGTCGGCCGGCTGTGGGAGGGAGGCCAGCAGCCGCCGGTGCCCGCCCGGTGCCACCTCCTGTATTTGCGCAGCTCTGGACAGCACGACATTCAGCTTGCCGTCCGGCGTCACGACCACGTTCTCCGGCTGCTGCCCCGCCTCACGGTCGTACTCGACGAGTACGCGCGGATGAGAGGCGGGGAAGGTGGCAGCCGCCGCCGGCTGCGCGGTGAGGGACAGCGCCGCCACCCCCGCGATGGCCGCCGACACGAGACTTCTTGCGATCGGAACGTGCATGTTCATTACTCCTTGAGTAATTACCAAAGGCGCATCAGGGTTTCCTGGCCGGACCATGCAGGGCGCGATGGGGGAGGGATCGGGGTCGTGCCGCACCTGCTTCGGTTGTGAGGCGATGTCGATGAAGTTGCTGGATTGGCTTTGAAGGCTTGGGTCACTGCCTTCCGGATGTCGCGGTAGTACCCGAGCTCGAACTGAACGTCGGCATGACAGCCGATGTCTCCGTCAGGCGACGGTCTCGGTCGGGCGCGGGAGCGCGCGGCCCCTCTCCTACGTGGACGAGGGTGGCGAAGACTCCGACCTTGACCCAGTACGAGCGCTCCGAGAGTTTCCGCAGGACGAAGGGCTCAGTCATGGTGCGCCTCGCCGCCCGTGGTCGACGGGAAAGTGGGGAGGGCTCGGAGCGAGTCCGCGGCGACGCGCGGCGCTGACGGGTTCCTCGATAGCGGGCCTAGGAGTCCAGGAACTTGTGCACGTCGGCCGCGAAGGACGGCGCGTGCTGGAAGAGGAAACCGTGGGCGGAGTCCGGGTACAGCTTCACGAACGCGTCGGGAATCAGGGCGGCGGTGAGGTGCGAGTACCAGGGAAGGATCATCCGGTCGTCGTCGCCGTTGGCGATGAAGACCGGCTGTTCGATCGCGGCGAGCCGCTGGAGCAGCCCGAAGTTCGGCGTTCCCCACTTCAGGACCGCGTCGTACTGGGCGTTCCGGGTCTGCCAGGTGGTCTGTTCGTCGCGTCCCTCGGTCCGGGCGTAGATCCTGCCCAGGCACCGCTGGCCGGCGGCCCGGCTTGCGGGCGAGTCGGTGAAGAACCCGTGGAGGTAGCCTTCGGCGTCAGTGGTCGGCTCACCCACCGCGCCGATGATGTCGGGTGCCCAGCCGTGCATGCCGGGTGCGCCCTGGGGCGCGGTCGAGGCCAGGACCAGCTTCGCTATCAGCGACGGCCTCATGAGCGCCATCTCCTGCGCGATGAAGCTGCCGATGGAGAATCCGAGCAGGTCGATCCTGTCGAGGCCGAGCGCCTCGACGAAGGTGATCGCGTCGTCGGCCATCTGCGCGAACGTGGTGGGAGTGGATCCGGTCGTCGCGGCCACTCCCACGTTGTCGAAGGCGATGACGTCGCGCGAAGCCGCCAGCGCGTCGATGAGGCCGGGGTCCCAGTTGTCGAGGTTTCCCCGGAAGTGCTGCAGGAGGACCAGCGGGAGGCCGCCCTGGGGACCCAGGCGCCGATAGGCGTAGTTGACTCCGTTCGATCCCTCGGCGGTCGTGGTATTGACGTCCAGGTATTTGATGCTGTGCTCCATTGCCGTTCCCATCTGTGTGGCTTGGTGCGGGGACGGGGTGACGGGGCGCGTGCGTACTTCCCCTCTCGTCACCCCGGACACTCGGGGCCGGGCGGTGTCAGGCCGCCGAACCCACTCGGGCGTACTCGCCGGCGATCCAGTCGGCGATGACCGCGCCGTAGTCGGCCGCGCTCTGCTCCCAGGGGAAGTGCCCGGAGTCGAAGCTGGCCAGGCGGCTGTTCGGCAGCCGCTCGTGCAGGTACGTGCCGTTGGACGGCGGCACGAGCTCGTCGTGTTCGGCGTTCATCACCTGCACCGGGGTGGTGATGAACGGCAGCAGTTCACCCAGCACCGGCAGTTCCACGGGGTAGGCGCGCACGTAGCGCGCGGACTCGGCGAATCTGCCGTCCTCATAGGCGGTGACGTAGTCCTCCCAGACCTCAGGCTCCCTGGTGCGAGGTGCCGCAGGCTCCACGGCGGCGCCCACCGAGGTGCGGCTGTCGAAGTCCTTGAGGAAATCGGTGTCGGGAGCCGCGATCATGTCGGCGAGGGCGCCTGACACCTCGAGCGGGTACGCCGCCCCACCGCTGCCGACGATGACCGAGGCCACCGACCCGGGATGGCGGCCGGCCAGGAACGGCGCCGCGCCGGTTCCCACGTCCGGGGCCAGCAGGTGCGGTGTCTCCAGGCCCCAGCCGCCGATCAGCTCGTGCAGAAACTGCGCCATCGCCGACGGCGTGAACAGCTCGGTACGTCCCTCGGAGTGTCCGAACCCCGGCAGGTCGACGGCCACCAGCCGGGTCACCGGCGCCAACTGGTCCCAGATACGCCGGAACGCGAAGAGGCTCTCCGGCCACGGGCTCGTCATGAGCAGCGTCGGTCCCGACTGCTCGCCGGTGTCGACGAAGCGGATCGCCAGACCGTCGACCGACCTGGTCTGGAGGGCATGGCCGGCCAATGCGGTAGTCGTCATGCTGTTCATCCCTTTCGAGGTCGTTCTTCCTTGAGGCATGTGTGCGGTCGTCCGCGTTGTCATGCCAGGTCTGCTTCAAGCAGATCACCGCGTCCCCCGGCCTCGACATCACGTGAACAGGTGAGGCGGGGTGGGCGGGCGGGGCCGGGAAACCTGTTCCTCCACCTCCTCTTCTCCCCGCATGTGCCCGCATATTTCGACGCCGTGGACCACATGCTCGAGTACGACTTCTTCAGCTCTCCAGGTCCGGGGGCGCGTCCACGCCGACGCACGGCTTCGTCACCAGGAACATGTGACTTCTCTTCCGGTCACCGCTTCCGTTCCCTCCCCCGAACAATTGAGGGCTGTACGGTCAGGAGGCGGGGCGGAGTTGTTCGGCGATCCAGGACGCCGCGAACCTCGTCCACGTGGCCGCGTCGCCGGCGCCCTCGGCGAGTCCCAGGCTATGAGGGCCGTGGGCGTACACGTGCGCGGTGTGCGGGACGTCGTGCGCGGCCAGGGCCGCGGCGAGGCGGTAGGTGTGCTCGGGCGGGACGTAGATGTCCTCGGCGGTGTGCCAGAGAAAGAAGGGCGGCGACGCCGTGGTCACCAACGCATCGAGTGAGGCCGCGCGGCGCAGTTCCGGCGAGGCGTCCTCGCCCAGAAGGATCATCCGCGAAGGCCGGTACGTCTCGGTCTCCATCGACGTGATCGCGTAGCCGAGGACAGCGAACTGGACTGACTCGCGTGGGTCATCGGTCGGTGCCAGGGCCGCCAACCCCGCAAGGTGTCCGCCGGCCGAGAAGCCGACCACTCCGATACGGTCAGCGCCCTGCTCGCGTCGACGCCGGATCTCAGCACGCAACGCCAGAAGGGGCGCGGGATGCCGCACGTTCAGCGGATACCGGAAGACGCTGGTCGACAAGCCCAGCCCAGAGAGCCATGAGGCGATCGGCTCCGCTTCGTGCGCCGCGTGCGCCGCATAACCACCACCGGGCAGCACGATCAGGTGGGCCGCTGAGGACCGAACCCCGCTGGCACGCCCGCGAGTTGCTTGTGTTGTGTCACGCTGATCGCTCACGGACAACCTCCTCCTGCCGCCCGCGGACGCCGCGACCGGCCCTCACCCGCGAGGTTGAACCAAGGTCATCACTACACGGAGCTCCTCGCCATCACGCGAACAGGTGAGGCGAAGCGCCGGCACTCTCGGACGGTCGTCGTCCCATCCTTCGCGGACAAGACACCGGAACGCGCTGGACCGCAGGGGATCAGCCCGACGCGGGCCGGTGCCTCAGGGCGAGACCCGGCCGCGCTTCACTCTCCCATGATCTGTCCGTGGTACTGGCTGCTCAGCTGGGCCCGGGACCGTACGTCGAGCTTGGCGAAGATGGACCGGGCGTGGGTGCCGACCCTGTTCGTCGACACCCTCAGCTCGGCGGCGACTTGTTTGTTGGAGTACCCGTGCCTATGAGGCGGGCCACCGTGCGCTCGGCCTCGGTCAAGGCCGCCCACCCGACTGCCGTGCCGGGCTCGGCGGCCACCCAGCCGGCGCGCCGGACGCCGGCCTTGCGCAGCGCCTGCTGGACGCGCAGCATCGGGCCGACCGCGCCGCACTGCCGATACGTCTCCCAGGCCTGGTCCAGCTGCGTGATCCCGTCAGCACGCTGCCGCTCGCCGAGCAGGTGGTTGCCCAGGTCCTCTCGCGCCCCGGCCAGGAGCAGCGGACGGGGCCCGGTGGCCAAGACGTCGACGGCGTGGCGGAGCAGGTCACCGTCTCGCCCGGCCATGCCCTGGATGTGTGCCGCGATGCCTTCGAAACTGGCCACGCCGGGATTCCTGGCCGCGCCGGTCTCTGCCAGCGACTGCACCTCTTCGAGGAACACCGCGTCGTCGTCGGCGACGCCGATCCGGGCCAGGATCGGCAGCCAGCCCGGCTTCCAGGGCCAGGCGTCGCGTTCGGCGTGGGCCGAGCGCACCAGAGGCGACACCAACCGGATCGCGGCGGCCGGCTCGCCCGCGGCGGCGGTCAGCCAACCGCGGGTCAGCAGCAGTGGCGGGGCGTGGTCCTCGTCGGCGGGGGTCGGCCCGTTCCCGTCGAGGGCGAGCTCCTTCCGGGCGTCGTCCAACCGCCCACGGTGCAACGCGACCATGCCCACGATCGACGCCGCCTCCAGCTCGCACATCCGCGAGCCGAGTTCGCGAGCCAGGGTGACCAGGGTTCGGGCGCCCGCCTCGGCTTCGTCCAGGCGGCCCAGGTTGTAGTCCTGCCAGATCTGCGCGTACAGCAGTGCGGGCAGCACCGAGGCCGGGTGCCCGAAAGACTCGCTCCAGGCCTGCTTCAGCAGCGCCTCGGCGTCGTGGTAGCGGTCCAGGTGCTGCAGCGCCATGATCTCCTGGGCGAAGAACACCGGCTGGGACTCGGCGCGCAGCTGGCGAAAGTACGACAGAGAGCCGACGTGGTCGGCGCCGTTGCGGCTGATCTCGGCCAGGGCGTGCAGCGCGGTGACGTGGGCTTCATGGTCGTCCAGCCGCTGAGCGTCGGCCAGCGCCGCCTCGGCCTGAGGACGCATCGCCCCGGCTCCCCGCAGTCGGCCCTCCACGAGTGCCTGTAGGGCCGTCAGCCGGACCCGCGACGCAGGGGTCAAGTCGGGCCTGGCCAGGGTCGAGGCGCAGCGCGCCGCCGCCGACTCCCAGCGGCCCGCCAGCCACAGAGCTCTGGCGAGTACGAGCTCGATGCGCCCCACCGACTCACCGTCGTCCAGGTGCGCCAGGACCAGGTCGCCGACCGCCACCGCGTCATCGCAGCGCTGGACCAGGCCCAGAACCCGGACGCACTGCTCACCGAGGGCGAGGTACGCCGGATCGGTAGGTCGAAGCGCACGGAATGCCGTCAAGGCCAGTTCGCCGGCCGCTTGTGGCGTGGCTGCCGCGAGATCGACCGCAGACTGCATGACGGTCGTCGCGCACTGCGTCTCGCCGGGCTCGATGCCCTCTCGGGCGTGGACGGCGACCAGCGAACTCTCAGCGCCGGCGGCGGCCAACTGCGCTGCGCAGCGCCGGTGCAGGGCGCGCCGGGCCGACTCCGTCAGGTCCGTGTACACAGCCTCGCGTACCAAGCGGTGCCGGAACGCGATCCCGCCGGACTGCCAGGCCAGCAGGCCGGCACCGATCGCCTCGTCCAGCGCGGCGGCGGTCTCCACGGGGGAGAGGCCGGTCAAGTCCCGTATGTCACGTGGCGTCGTCGGCTGACTGAGGACAGCCAGGACCTGGATCATGTCGACAGTCCGCGGGCTGAGGTCCAGCAGCGTACGGTGCAACGCCTGGGCCACCTGCCGTGGGACCGGTGCCGGCTTCGACGCGGATGGCGCAGGCGTCTCGTCGTCCCTGTCGCGCGTGTCGGCCAGTGAGTCGATGACCTGCACAGCCAGGAAGGGGCTGCCGTCCACTCGCGTCAAGAGTTCGGCGGCAGCGGCTGAGGGCGGCGCACCGAGCCGGTCACGGGCGATGTCCAGGATCGCTTCGGTCGGCAGTGGCTGCAGATCCAGCCGTTCGATGGTGACCTGGCCGGCTCTGGAGCCGCTCAGGGCGCTCAGATCGTTCAGAGCGCTGTCTTGTGCAGTCCGTCCGACCAGCAGCCAGACGATCGGGAACGACGCCAGCCGGAACGGCAGGGTCCGCAAGAGAAACCGGGTGAGTTGGTCCGCTCGCTCGAGGTCGTCCAGCAGCAGGAGGACCGGGCCCGCACCGGTGGCGGCCTCCAACCGGTTGCCTGCCGCTTCGAGGAGCAGCAACGGTTCGTCCACCAGAGAGACCAGCTCTCTCAACTCGTCACCGCTGAGGAGCGGGTGAGCACCGTGACGCATCGCAAGCAGGAGCGGTGCGCCGGGGGAGAGCTGCCCGATCGCATCAGCGTTGGCCGTACCGGTCCGGAAGCGCAGCGCTCCGGCCTCGGTAGTGATCGCGCGGGCCAGCATCGACTTGCCCGTCCCCGGCTCGCCGGTGATGATCAAGATCTGCTCGTGCCCCCTACGCGCCGTCGCACGGAGCATGCGCAGAGCCGTCGTCATCTCCTCGGTACGGCCTCGCAGGATGTCGCCGCCGGGCGCACGCCGTGGAGCGGGATCCATCTGTACGGATCGCGTGCTCGCACCGTCCCGCTCCACGTCTGCCAGACCGGTCACTGAGCTGCCCATGGTCTTGCCTCCTTGCGGCATCTGCGCTTCGGTCGACCTGCGATGAAGAATCCCCCGGAGACCAGCCCTGCCGAATCACTCGATCGAGCCATACGTCCCGTGCAGCCCTGCCCTGCACGGCCATGAGCAGCACCGACAGCCAGGCCGAAGTGGTCCCGGACATAGGAGACGGCGCGGCTGGCACCCATAACGGGGCTCCCGGGACAGTCGCTTGTCGCTTCAGTCCGTCTCGGCATTGCCGGCGACGCCGCACAGCGACCCAGGAGCCGCTCCGGTCACCGCGCCGCAGCCGAAGGACCGCCGACTGGAAGGTCACCCGGCGGTGCGGGGCACCGATGTCAGGTTGGGTCGGTACCCCGGAGGTCAACTCGTTCTCTTCCCGCGTCGAGTGCTCCGAGACGGGCCAGCTCGACCCGGGACTTGATCCCAAGCTTGGAGAAGACATGCCGTAGGTGGCTGTTCACCGTGTGCGGCGACAAGAACAGCCGCTCGGCGACCTCGCGGTTGGTCAGTCCCTGGGCGACGAGTTTGGCCACCGATTCCTCGGCCGCGGTCATCGCGGCCCAGCCGCGAGTGGCCGGTTCACGGACGACGAGCCGCCGGCGAATGCCGAGGTCGCGCAGTTGGCTGCGGACCCGCCGTGCGTCCCAGACCGCCCCGAGGTCCGTGTAGCCGGCCAGGGCTTGCCCCAGGGCGGCCACTCCGGCCTCGTGGTCGGAGGTGAGAAGGCAGCTGCCGAGATCCTCGGTGGCCATGGCCCACTCCAGTGGTCGGCGGCACCGCTCGAAGCCGTCGGCACCCGCGCGCAGTTCGCGAGCGTCATTCGACAGCAGGCCCTGGACATACGCGCGAGTCGCCGCTGTCGCCAACGAGCCGCTGTTCGCCGCAGCGCGTCGTCGCACGTTGGCCAGCGCGAGTTGGGCGAGCGGATCGTCCCCCGTGGCGGCCGCGATTCTGGCCAGAACCATCTCGTCGGTGGGGTCTTGCGGGAACCGTGGAAGCGCAGGTCCGTCCGCGAGACCTGCCAGCCAGTCACGTGCCGACTTCATGTCGCCGTCGCCCATGGCGGTCAGCGCGAGCATCCAGGCAGCATGCTGCTTGATCACCGGTGCTCCGCGCGCGAGCATCACCTTGCCGATCTCGCGGGCCCGGCGCAGCTGCCGAGTGTCGGCCATGTGCATGGCCGCTCGAGCCATCGCGCACAGCCCCGCTCCGTCCAGCGCCGCCACGGCGCGAGTGCCGTCCTCAAGCTCGAATCGGCCTTCCAGTACGGCGGCGGCCTCGGAGATGCGGCCGAACCGCAGCCACAGACGGGCCTGCCAGGTCTCGTAGAGCTCATAGATCCAGTCCTGGCGATCGCGCTGCGCCGAGGCGAGTCCATCCCGCGCGATTGCGAACGCCTCGTCCTCCCGGTCGAGGTGGGACATGATCTCGCCGCAGTACATCTGGACCATCCGGATCCGGGTGTTCTCACCGGCCGCCAGGCCTTCGCGAGCCGTGTTCGTGAACAACTCGACGGCCTCGTCGAACCGTTCGTCGGCATAGGCGAGGCCGGCCTCGGCGACGCCGAGGATGAGTAATGCACGGGGATCGTCGGTCGCGGCAGCAGCTTCGCGCGCTTGAGGCATTGACCGCAGCGCTTCCTCGATCCGTCCACCGACCAGGAGGTTGTAGGCAAGGCACGACAGGTGAGCAGCCCGTAGCGGCGGTGAGACGTCCGGGAGGTTGAGCGCTCGGCGGCCCGCTTCGACACGGGCATCGGCGGAGATGGCGAACATGCCGGCGATACTGAGGCGCACCTGCGCTTCCTGTTCGGCGGGCAGGGTGTCGCGCAATGCGGCGTCGGCGAACGTGATTGCCTCACTGGAGTTCCCGCTCGTGTGAAGCGCCACAGCGGCGATGCTGACGATCTCTCCCCGCTGTGGGTGCTGGAGTGGGGAGAGATCCAGTGCCCGGCAGGCGAAATCCGCGGCGGTCGCGGCGTCGGTGACGACGACCGCCTTGGCAGCCTGCAGCAGGGTCGTGATCGCTACCGCGTCACCCGGCTCGGCGCTGGCAGCGAGTTGGTGCGCGACCTCAACAGGAAGTGCGCCATGTTCCAGCAGGACGGTCGCGGCTTGGCGATCCAGCGCGCAGCGTGCACTGACCGGGACGCTGGCCCGGACCGCCTCGCGGGTGATGTCGTGCCAGAAGGCCAGCTTGGCGTCGCGCTCGATGAACAGGTCCGCGTCCAGGAGCTCGCCGACCGGCGCGAGGAGGTCCGGTGTCGGACGATCGAGCATCTCTGCCATGCCCGTGAAGGAGAAACGCCGACCCAGTGAGGCGGCGACGATGACCGCTTCCCGGGCCGGCACGGAGAGGTGCGCCAGACGCTCGCGCATCTTGTGTGCGACACGGCGTGGCAGCCGGGTGTCGCGGACGTCGGCGAGGCCGCCGACGATCTCGATGCGCTCTTCCTCCTGAAGTCCCAGGAGGGTCTCGACGAGGAGAAACGGGTTTCCGGCTGCCCGCTTGGCGAGCGCGAGCACGTTCCGGCCCGGCTCCGCGCCGAGAATTTCCGCCGCGATCGCGGCTACGGCCTTGGTCCGCAGCGGGCCGAGGCGACCCTGTGCAGGTCTCGGCTTTCGAGGTAGTCCAGAGTTCTGGCGATCGGCGTCGGTTGAGGAGTCGGCCGTGCGGCGATGATCCAGACGACAGGGACGTCGCGCAGCCGAAGGGGCAACTCACGTAGTGCCGCCGCCGTACCGGCGTCGACCCAGTGGGCATCGTCCACGCACACGGCGAGCGGCGCCTGGAGGGCACTCTTCTCGAGGAGGGCCTCGATGTCGCGAAGCAGCCAGAACCGCTGGTTCGGTTGTGGCGGGGGCGGGAGATCCTGCCGGGAGAGAAGTGGTTCGCGTCCGCCGAACAGCGCTGACAGCAGCGCGGACATCTCGACGGCGCTTTCGTTCGGCTCGGCCGCGACACTGCCTGTCCGGACTCCTAAACGATCGGCCATGGCCTTGGCCTCCGCCAGCAGCCGGGTCTTGCCGATGCCGGCACCGCCGGTGACCACGACGGTGCTGCCGTGTCCCTCGGTGACTCGTCGGAGTTCGTTCTCGATGATTCCGAGCTCGCCGGAGCGGCCGCGGAGTTCACAGGGCCACCATCGTTCCCTGTTCATCGACCGTCCCCTTTGACCCTTTGCCGAATAAAAGCAAGACGCTGGATTCGCGTCCTCGGCACCGGGCCTCGACGTAGAGCAGCGCACTCACGATGAGTGCGCAGAGTACCAAGCGAATGGGGTTGATCACCAGCAAGTGAATCTGAATTCCGGAGGCCTCAACCACCAGGGAGGCCGGATCGACGACGCTCGGTCCCACTCGGGCCTTCTGGCTCAACATGCCCGGTCGGATAAACGTGCATAGGGCAGTTAAATGTGCAGGGGTGGTCGAAGCTTGTAGGCGCCAACGCTGTCGGCGGGTTCGAACTCGCCGACGCAGCAGTCACTTACGGGCCGCACGGCAAGTGATGCCTCGTCAGGTGTGGTCGTGGTGTTCGTCGAGCGATGGCCGCCGATCGACTGATCTGATTCAACGCACGATCGGCCTCGGTGGGCCCACCCCAAACTCCGAATTCTTTCCGTGTGGATATTACGAAATCGGCGCACTTCTCTCGGGCCGGAAACCCGAGGTGTCAAGGGCTAGCTTCTTCCGAGCTCGGAGATCCAGTCCTCACTCGCCCGGAGGAGAGGGGAAAATGGAATTGCCAGTCAGCCTGGCCCACGTCCGGCAGTCGTTCCTTTCTATTCCTTGCGGAAGCGTTGTTCTTTTCGTGACTGGACGATAGGCGGAACCTGACGCGCCGAAACGGAAGAGCAGCGACGAGCCGGCGAATGGCGGTCGAGGCGGCCGGCGGTGAGTCCGAGGACCGAGGCATCCGACAGTTCGCCGCACTCGGACCCGAGCTACGGTTGTGACGGCGGTCGCATAAAGGTGTGGCGCGCGGCTCGCTCCAGTCGCTGCGCACCGACCGCCGCGCGGAGTGAGCAAGACACATGGACCGAGTGCCCAGCAGGGGTAGGGGCCCGCGAACCGGAGGGAACCGCAGGTTCCGCGCAAGGGAACATGTTTGTGTCTCGGTTCGGCCATACGACAACGCGTCCTCGAGCGCTGCACCCGGAGTTGCGCTCTGTCAGCTGAAGAAGGGATCGTCGACGACGTGCGCCCAGCCGCCGTCGGGCTGCCGCCGGAGGATCTCGCTCGTGTTGGAGACGACTGCTTCCGGCGCGACCCCGGTCAGTGTGGCGGTGTTGGATACCAAGGCGACGTCGTCGACCACACGGAGGTCGCGCAGCTCCAGCTTGAGTTGGGCACCGCTGTCGATCAACTGCCGCAGGGCATGCCGGATAGCCTCTGTGCCGACAACGTGCTCGCCTGGTGCGGGAACGAAGTGGGCGTTCGGCTCGTAGAGCGACACGAGGCCCTCGAGGTCTCCGGCCCGGAGGTACTCCATGAACAAGGTCGCCACCGCCTCGGGGGTTTCAGCACGCCGTCGACGGTCGGTGCCGATGGGTTTGTCGCCCCAACCGGCCGTGGCAAGCAGGTCGTACCAGTCGGGATGGGCGCCGTACGGCAGATGGCGGCGCAACAACTGGCCGGCAAAAGTCATCGGGCTTGCCTTCTGGGGCTTGACCTTGGCCTGGCTGAGGACGGCTTCGGTGAGCCCGTACCCCAGGTCGGCGCGCGGAAGCAGCACGTGTACGTCGTCGGCGAGGCCGGCGGGGATACTCTCGCGGCCCGCACCGAGGATGTCGGTGAGGATGCCCGCCTGGGTCATGGACACTTCGGGCCCCTTCCGCTCGGCGATGCCGTCGGACGTGTGCAGGGCGATGGCGTCCCAGGCGATCTCTGCGCGTCGTTCGTCGACTCCGTGTTCCCGTAGAAAGGCTGCCGCGGTGTCGGCCCCGTCGACCTCGAAACGCTGGTCGCCGTTCCCTGCCTCGCTCAACCCGACGTCGTGCAGGACGCAGCTGAGGAAGAGGAGTTCGTCGTCGTAGTCCGAGCCTGCCCGCAGGCCGCGGTGCGCGGCGTGGGCGCGGGCGAAGACGTAGCTGCGGATGCTGTGGTGGAGGATGAACTCGGGTGTGGCGCGTGCGGTGAACGCGAATGCCTCTCGGGCGATCTCCGAGTCGGGAAGGGCTAGTAGACTGTCGCAGCTAATTCCTGGGATAGAGGTGGCGCAGTTTGATGCGTGCGTCGTGGGTGGTGAACTGCCAGTCCACCTGACGTTGGTCGGTGTTGGTGGCGTTCTGCCAGGCTGAGAGTTCGGTGTTGAGGGTGTCGAGGTCGCCGATCCGGCGGTCGAGACATTGCCTGGTCAGCGCGGAGAGTTCGATCTCGGCGATGTTGAGCCATGACCCGTGCTTGGGCGTGTGGTGGATCTCGAGGCGCTGAGCCAGGGCGAAGGCCTCTTCTGGTTCGAATGCCTCGTACAGTGAGGCGATGCCGTGGGTGTTGAGGTTGTCCATCACCAGCACAACCGTCTCGGCATCGGGGTAGTCCACGCTCAGCAGCTGCCTGACCTGGCCGGCCCAGTCGATCCGGGTCCTCTGGGACAGTGCCTGAACTCGACGCCACCCGCGCAGGGGTTCGACCCATACGAAGATCGAGCACGTGCCGCAGCGGATGTACTCGCTGTCCTGGCAGGCGTCGTGACCTGGGCGGGCCGGGAGCGGGTCGCGGACATGGCCGAGGAGCTGGTAGGGCTTCTCGTCCATGCACACGACCGGACGTGCCGGGTCATAGGGCCGGGCATAGACGGCCAGTACGTCTTCCATCCGGGCCGCGAACTCCGCGTTCGCCCGTGGTGGGATGGTCCAGCACTTCTTCAGGTGAGGACGCAGTTCCGTTTTTTTAAGACCCGGCCGATGGTGGAATGGTCCAGATCGGGGATGTCCTCGACCAGTGCGACGTGCTTCTCCAGCAGCCGCAGCGACCACCGGGTATAGCCCTGGGGTGGCTGTGAGCACGCCATCGCGATCAGCCGGGCTTCGACCTCACCGGTCACCGGTGAGGGCACCGGCGGGAGGTCGCGCTTCTTCCGCGCGATGGTGGCGTGAACATCGCCACCGGTTTCGGTGAAACGCTTGGCGACCAGCCGCAACGTCTCACCGGAGACGCCGAGCCGGGCCGCGATCACCTCCTGCGAGCCGATCCCGCCTGCAGAGGTGTCGAGTGCGAGCAGCACCCTCGCCCGCCTGATTACCGAGGCCGGATGAACCCCCGTCGTGGTCACCCGGACCAACTCCTCGCGGTCCTGCGCGGTCAGCACCACCGGCCTCTTCTTCTGCGAACCCATCGCACCAGTCCTGTCCGGCAGAGCGGGAGAGGAATCTGCCAGACGCAAGCCTCTCAATCAAACAGCCCATACCTAAGCAGCGACACGCTACTAGGGCCGCGGCACACCTCAATCAGATCCACTCCCATGAGCCAGCGAAGGGTCCTGAGCGAAGGGTCCTGTCCGAGCCCTGCGCCACCCGCAGCTGCAGGAAATCACTGATGTGGCGAGCGACTTGTGCCGCTTCACCATCTCCCACCGGGTAACCCCGTCGGCCTCGCTGCCGAGGTCGCTGTCGCCCAAGGCCCGGCTGTTCTACGCCGTCGGCATGCAGACGGCCCGGATCGACCGGATCATCGAACACGCCGGTGCCGCCAAGGCCACACCTTCGGTGACAAGGAACAGCTCATCCGCGCGCATCTCGACTCCCGGCGCCGGAGACGACCGAGCGGCTGCTGCGCTGACGCCCTGCGAGTACCGGTCCTCCCCTCGGTGGCCGTCTCAGCGCGCGGCAAACAGCTCGGCGTGGCCAGAGAACCGACGGCGATCACCGCCGGGGTGGCCCGCGGTCCGTCACTCGACTGGAGACACTCAGCCGGCGATGCGCTGGTCGTAGGCGGCGCGTGCGGCGTGGACCTGGGCGGCGCGGTCGTGGGTCCAGGTGCAGAGGACGCGGGTTTCGTCGGCGATCTCGCTGCCGAGGTCGGTGAGCCCGTACAGGACCAGAGGCGGCGTGGCGTTCGGGTCAACCGTCCTGACGACGAGCCCATCGCGTTCGAGAGTGCGCAGGGTCTGCGAGAACATCTTGCGGCTGATCCCGCCGATGGAGCGCTGCAGCTCGGAGAACCGCTGGACACCGCGCTCCCGCAGGCTCAGCAGCATCAGCAAGGCCCACTTGTCGGCCAGATCCACGAAGACGTCACGGCTGGGGCAAGCCGCGTCGAGGATGTCCATCGGCCGTTCGGGGGCGAGGGTGATCGGTGGCTGCTCCTGCTGTGACATACCCTCCAGAATACATCGGTACCCCTGAGGGGTGTTGGTCTCCAATAGAGGTTATGCCGCCTTTGCTGAAGGCGCCAGTGGCCGGTACCTCGCCAGCGTCCGGGTCGGCAAGGCCGCGGCCGGTTGCACCAATTCCGCCTCCAAGAGCGGCGACAAGCTCAACCCCCTCGGCTTCATGACCCTTCTCGCGGCCCGGGGCCAAATGGCCTTGCATGCCGTCCGTCAGGTCGGCATGCGGGGGATGGCTCTGTGGCCGTCGACCTCACGGTAAAGCACGAGACTTTGCGTTAATGCCCTCTCGGGTCTACGCTGCTTCTAACGCACAGATCCTGGGCTTAGGGAGCTTCAAGGTGTTCCGCGTCGTCGAATCAAGGCTTGACCGAAACCCGGTCCCAGTAAGCCCTGAGCCTGTCCGGGCCCGGAGGCTGCTCCCACCTACTGCTGCGTTCGCAGGGTCGGGTGCCGTCTTCGCGGCGCTCTATGTGGCCGCAGGCGCACCCACACCCCTGTTGGTCGTTTTTGAGCAGCAGTGGCACTTCCCCGCTTGGGTGTTGACGGTCGCCTTCGCTTCCTACGCGCTCGGCCTGCTGGCGGCCCTGCTGGTCGCCGGATCGCTGTCCGACCACATCGGACGTCGGCCCGTCCTGGTCGGGTCGCTTCTCGTGGAGCTCGGCGCGATGGTCATGTTCGTCTTCGCTCCGGACATCGGCTGGCTGATCGCGGCCCGCACCGTCCAGGGCATCGCCACCGGGGCAGCCACGAGTGCCTTCTCGGCCTCGGTCGTGGAACATGCCCCGGAGCACCACAAAAAGCTGGGGACGATCATCACCAGCATCGCTCCGGCCGGCGGGCTGGGTCTGGGAGCCCTGCTGACGGGCATAGCGGTCCAGTTCAGCGGCCACGCGAGTGTGATCGTGTTCACGGCCCTCGCGGTGATCATGGCCGTCGGCACGGGTGTCGCCGCGTTCTCCGCCGAGACGGTCTCCACCCGCCCGGGAGCGGTGCGTTCCCTGATTCCGCGCGTCTCCGTTCCCAAGGCCGCACGCCGTGAGTTCGCGGCGAGCATTCCCGTTCACATGGCCGCATGGATGCTGGCCGGCCTGTTCATGGGGCTTGTCCCCACCATCATCCGCGACCTGCTCGGCCTGCACAGCGGTCTCCCGAACGGCGCCACGGCCTTCGTCGAGCCCGCGGCGGCCGCTATGGCCGGCCTCTTCCTCGGCCGTCTGGCAGCACGCCGCACCGTCTTCGTCGGCGGTACGGGCGTCTTGCTGGGTACCGCGGTGAACATGACCGGTGTCGCCACCGGAACACTCCCACTGCTGTGGGTGGGAGGCATCATCGGAGGCGTGGGCGTCGGCGCCTCCTTCTCCGGCGCCATCCGCACCATCACCCCACTGGTTCAGCCCCACCAGAGGGCCGGACTCTTCGCATCCGTCTACCTGATCGCCTACTTGAGCTTCGGGGTACCGGCGATCATCGCGGGACTCCTGATCGCCCCCGTCGGCCTGCCGGCCACCGTCCTCGGCTACGGCGTCGCCATCCTCGTCGCGGCCGCCCTTGGGCTGCTCGCGCAGTACCGCATCCACACGCACCGCTCACCGATGGAGCACACACCGCCGCCCCGCCCTTCAGTGAGCGTCGAACAGTGGGCCCGAAAGTGATCACGACATCCGCTCTCGGTCCTGAACAGGCCGCCAACGAGCACCGACCGTCACTCAGGCACCCAGCCAGGCCGTGTGAGCGGCGGCCTGACCAGCCCTGGGCGCCCTTGCCGGTGGCGCCGGGCCAGGAAAGATCCACACGCAAAGACCCTCAGCACGAGCAGGCCGTTCATCTCAGCGAGGAGGAAACGATGCACTCCGCACATCGCACTGCACCACCGCAGGCCCTGGGCCGCTTCGGAATCTTCAGCCACGAACTGCGCTCCGAAGACCCGACACTTCAAGACCAGCGGCGCCACGCGGCAGCAGAACTCGAGGATCTCGGCTTCGGCGCGATCTGGCTCGGCGGCAACAGCAACGTGCACCACGCGGCGAAGCTGGCCGCGTCGACCGAACACATCGCCCTGGCGACCGGCATCCTCAACATCTGGTACGAGGACGCCGACGCGGTGGCCCGGCAGCGGGCCGAGCTGGAGCATGCCTACCCCAACCGCTTCCTTCTGGGTCTGGGCGCGAGCCACGCGCAACTGGCCCAGAACTACCAGCGGCCCTACTCCACGATGGTGGAGTACCTCGATGCCCTCGACAACGCCGCCACACCCGTCCCCGCCGACCGCCGGATCCTGGCGGCGCTCGGCCCGAAGATGCTGCGCCTTGCCCGAGACCGGGCCGCCGGCGCCCATCCTGCCCTGGTCACGCCTGAATACATCGAGCAGGCCCGGGGTGTCCTGGGTGACGGTCCGCTCCTGGCACCCGTGGTCACCGTGATCCTGGAGAGCGAGCCCGCGAGGGCACGCGAGATCGCACGCGGTCACCTCGACCTGTACCTCCAACTGCCCAACTACATCGCCAGCTTCGAACGCCTGGGCTTCACCGACGAAGACTTCACCGGTGGCGGCAGCGACCGTCTGGTCGACGCCCTCGCCACCTGGGGCACCGACGACGCGATCAGCACCCGCCTCGCCGAATTCCACACTGCCGGCGCCGACCACCTGGCCCTGCAACTCATCACCGCGGAGGGAAGCGAGACCCCGCCGCGGGCCCAGTGGCGCCGCCTCGCCGACCTCACCGGCATCACCCAGGACGAGGCACCCCGCACCGAGTCCGCCGGTGGCCTTCCCAAGTTCGGCGACGACCACATCCCGTCGGGCCAGGGGAGGGCAGAATGATGACTGGCATCAATCGCCAATTCCGCCTCGCGGCCCGCCCGGTCGGCGTGTTCAAGGACTCTGACTTCGAGCTTGCCCGGACACCGGTACCCGTGCCCGGTGAAGGGGAGCTGCTGGTCAAGGTCACACACCTGTCGATCGATCCTGCCATGCGTGGCTGGATGAACGCAGGACACGTCACACCGGTTGAGGTCGGAGCGGTCATGCGGGCGATCACGATCGGACAGGTCGTGAACTCCCGCCACCCCGGTTTCACAGAAGGCGACTTCGTCCACGGCAGGTTCGGAGTCCAGGAATTCGCCCTGTCGGACGGAACAGGGGTCTACAAAGTCCATCCCGGGGACGGCAGGTCGCTCGCGGCATACCTCGGCGTCCTGGGAATGACCGGTATGACCGCCTACTTCGGGCTCCTGGACGTCGGCCGGCTGGCCGCAGGCGACGTGGTGCTCGTGTCGGGAGCGGCCGGAGCCGTCGGAAGCGTCGCCGGTCAGATCGCAAAGACCAGGGCGCTCACGTCATCGGAATCGCCGGCGGTCCCGAGAAATGCCGCATGCTCGTCGACCGTCTCGGGTTCAGCGCTGCCATCGACTACAAACGTGACGACTTTCTCGATCAGCTGCGCGACCACACCCCCCGATACGTCGACGTGTTCTTCGACAACGTCGGTGGGGATATTCTCAACCAGGGAATCACTCGCCTCACTCGCGGCGCGCGAGTCGTGATCAGCGGCGCGATTTCCCAGTACGACAACGCCGACGAGGTCATGGGCCCGAGCAACTACTTGACACTGCTGTACCGGAGCGCCTCCATGGCGGGGATCGCGGTCCCTGAATTCACCGACCGGTATCCAAAGGCGATGGTGGACATCTCCGACTGGCTCGCCACCGGTCAGCTGACGAGTATCGAGGACACGGTACAAGGCGACATCGAGACATTCCCGACCACGCTCAGACGACTGTTCACCGGCAAGAACACAGGCAAGCTCGTACTCGAACTCGAGCACTAGTCGTGGACATGACAGACGTAGATCGTCACCTGCCCTACCGGGCGGAAGCGTGACAGCTTCAGATGCACGGACGCGGAGATGCTACTGATATGAACGGAAAGCGCGTATGGCAGCCGCGATTCGGCGCCGAATTGTTATCGGTGAAACGGTCAAAATAATCGGCTCATATTCCGCCACCGCGCCAATCATCGCCTGGCATGGCTCTTGCACGCCTGCGACGGCCGGTGGGATCACCAGTAAACCCTCCTGCCCGAGGACACGTAAAACACGGTCTTTCACCGGTCCGCCGGACCGAGCATCTCTCACCTATTCAGGTGAGGGACGGGCAGTCGATCAGAGAGTGATACTTGAGGTCATGACATCTACCCAGTGCATTCAAACCCCATTCGGAGAAGAGTCGACGGCCGCCGAGGTAATCGAAGGCATCGACCTTTCCGGCAAGCACGCGGTCGTCACCGGCGCCGCGTCGGGTCTCGGCGCCGAGACCGCCCGCGCCCTCGCAAGCGCCGGCGCCTCGGTGACGCTCGCGGTCCGCAACACGGACGCCGGCGAGCGCGTCGCGACCGACATCCGTAAGGCGACCGGCAATGACGCCGTCCATGTCAGTCCACTCGACCTCGTGGATCAGGCGTCGATCGCTGCCTTCACGAGCACCTGGGCCGGGCCACTGCACATCCTGGTCAACAACGCCGGCGTGATGGCGCTGCCGACGCTCGACCTCACGCCGGACGGCTGGGAGGAGCAGTTCGCGGCCAACCACCTCGGCCACTTCGCGCTCGCGCTCGGCCTCCACGACGCGCTCGCGGCAGCCGGCAACGCGCGCATCGTGTCGCTGAGCTCCCGCGGCCACCACGCCGCAACGGTCGAATTCGACGACATCAACTTCAGCTCCCGCCCGTACGACCCGTGGCTCGCCTATGGACAGTCGAAGACCGCCAACGTTCTCTTCGCGGTCGGAGCGACCAGCCACTGGGCAGCCGACGGGATCACCGCCAACGCCGTCCACCCCGGCGTGATCATGGGGACGAATCTGTCTCGCTACATGGACCCGGAGCAGGCCGCACAGTTGCGCGCCCTTGAGGCGGCCGGGGAGACCGGGTCGATCCAAGGCGCGCCGTTCCGGTTCAAGACCATCGCCCAAGGTGCCGCGACGAGCGTGTTGGTCGCGACCTCCCCCCAGTTGGAGGGCATCGGTGGTCGCTACTTCGAGGACTGCAACGAGGCGGAGACGCTGACGCCTGAGGCAGTGGGAACCTCCTCCGGGGGCGCGGCCCCATACGCGCTCGACCCGGACGCCGCCGAGCGCCTTTGGGCGCTGTCGCTCGCGGCAGTGGGCGCGTGAGCTGAGTCCTCAGACAAGAGAGCGACGCTGAACTCGGGGCGCCGATTTCGGCAGAGGCGATTACGTTCAGCGAGCACAGGATTCCACCGACGGCGACTCGCGCTCGGCTGGGAGCCCCCGGCCGAGCGCCGGCGGGAGCGCCCCGGGGCTCGTCGAGCCCTCTGCGGGCCCGTCTTCGGGTTCCCGGGCTCCCGCCTACGTTCGCGCGCCAGGGAGCAAGTTCTCGGGCGTTCCGAGGCCGAGTCGTGAAGCCGGCGGCGATCTTGCCGACCCCTTTGCCGTCAACGAACCGACGGCCGGTGGCCTCTGCGAATCGGGGAAGTCGGCGGACGCATCGCCCATGTAGGTGGGCGTTCCGAACACCACGGCATCGGCGGCATCGAGTTCGCTCCACTGTTCATCGGTGACGGTGTCCACGGGGGTGAATGCGACGTCGGCACTGGCTTCCTCGGGCCTCGACGCCCCGATGTAGCGCTTCGGCGAGGACAGTGGGGTGGGCCGCACACCTGGCCGGGGTGAGCACGGACTACTGCGCCCGCCCGTCCGACCTGTGTACGCGGGTGTGCGCAACCCCGACGGCTTCCGGGAGTTGGGAATCGAGCCGCTATGTCTCGATGTCACCGACGAGAACCAGATCACGGACGCCGTCACCGCGGCGTCCGACGCGGCCATCGTCATCAACAATGCCGGCATCCAGGCCGGGCCGGCTCTGCTGGAGGGATCCTTGGAAGGCGCGCGGCGCGAGATGGAGGTGACCCTGGACGCGATCGGCCGCGACGAGCCCGAGATATTGGTCGATGAACTTTCCCGCCGGGTGCGTGCGGCGTTGTCCGGCCCGGTGGAGCTCCTGGAGCCGACGCCGTAACCGTGCGGCCGATTCGAGAGCCACGGTGTACGGCGGCTCCGCCCGCTTCAGCCCACGGACTTGGGCGGACTCCGTCTGGTCGTCCGTGTCTCGCCGCTCGGCCTCACGAGAGAGGACGCGCCTGCCCCGCAGCACGGGGACGTTGCCGTCTGCGCCCTCGTGCGGCGTTCGATCGGCGGTTCTCCGGTGCTCAGGATTGCTCCGGTGGGGCGGAGGAGGCGGCGTTGTAGCGGGCGAGCAGGCTGCGCAGGGTGCGGACCTCGTCCGGGGACCAGCCTTCGGTGCGCGTGTCGACCTCGCGGTGCATGAGGGCGTCGGCGCGGGCGAGGAGTTCCCGACCACGGTCGCTGGGGTGCAGCAGCTGGACGCGATGGTTGTCCGGGGCGGCGTCGCGTACCACCAGGCCGGCGCGCTGCAGGGCGGCGACCTGGCGGCTTATCGTCGACTTGTTGATGCCGTAGAGGCCGACCAGGTCCACTGCGCGGGCTCCGTTGCGTTCGGCCATCTCGGACAGCAGAGAGTAGTCGACGAAGCTCAGGTCGGGATGGAGCCGTTCGGCGTTGGCGCGGAAACGCCGGGAGAGAGTCACCAGCTCGCGGACGAGTTCCGGGATCTCCCGGTCGCCATCGGCCACGTGTATGTCCGTCCCTTCGGTCCGAGTGCCCCGTCGCCGGGGCGCTGCCCGTTGCCGTCAGACCGGCCGGCCCGGGCGATGCATGGTCCCATGCGTGATCATACGTGTCGCACGATCGTCAGTTGCATTTTGCATCAGTGCCGGCCGAGGGCTACATTGATTGGGTTGCAAAATGCAACTTGAGGCCCGCCGGGCACCCTCCGAGGGTGAGTCAACGAGGGTGTGCGGTGCTTCGGTCGTTATCGCCCCCTTGGGTCAAGGGGCGGGAAGGCAGGCGAGAGTCATGCGAGCTGAGGATGTCGTCCGTGTACCGACCACACCACTGGATGCCCCGGCTTTCCCCATGGGCCCGTATCGGTTCACGGACCGCGAGTACCTGAACATCACCTACCGGACGGATCCCGAGGCACTGGAGAGGGTCGTGCCGCAGCCACTGCGTGTGGTGGAGCCGCTGGTCCGTTTCGAGGTCATGCGGATGCCTGACGTCACGGGGCTGGGTGATTACACGGAGTCCGGCCAGCTCGCAGTCGTCGACTATGAGGGCGAGCTGGGTGAGTACAGCCTGTCGATGTACGTGGACAACTTCCCGGCCATCGCCAGCGGGCGCGAGATCGGCGCCTTCCCGAAGAAGCTCGGCCAACCGCGGCTCTACGTCGATCACGACACCCTCGTCGGCACCCTCGACTACGGCTCGCTGCCGGTCGCCCGCGCGACCATGGGGTACAAGCACGCGCCACTGGCCACGGAGAAGGCGCGAGACGAGCTCACGCGGCCGACATTCATGCTCAAGAAGCTGCCGCACTACGACGGGTCACCGCGTATCTGCGAGCTCGTCCGGTCGCAGATCAGCGACCTCGCCGTCAAGGGCTCGTGGAGCGGTCCCGCCCGTCTGCAGCTCTTCGCCCACGCCCTGGCCCCGCTCGCGGACCTGCCGGTCCTTGAGGTGGTCTCCGTCTCCCACATCCTTACCGACCTCACCCTGGGCCGGGCCAGGGTCGTCCACGACTACCTGGCTTGATCCAGACCATACGTTCGAGCGCAGAGAGGCTCCCCCATGTCCGAGAACGGCAGCATCGCCGGAATCCACACCGGCACCGTGGTCGGGGCAGGTGTCATCGGCGCCTCCTGGGCGGCGCTGTTCCTGGCCCGTGGGCTGTCTGTCATCGTCAGCGACCCGCAGCCAGACGTCCAGGAGGCCGTGTACGCCCATGTCGCGGGGGCCGCGCCCGCCCTGACAGCGCTCGGGCTGGACACCACGGATCTCACCGCCCGCCTGACCTTCGAGCCCGATCTCGCCACCGCGGTCCGCCAGGCGGACCTGGTGCAGGAGAACGGGCCGGAACGGCTGGACGTCAAGCACCAGATGTGGCGCACCATCGAGGCCAACGCGCCCGCCGGTTGTCTGTTCGCCACCTCCACCTCCGGCATCCCCGCCACCGAGATTGCCACCGCCCTCGATGCCCCCGAACGGCTCGTCGTCGGCCACCCCTTCAACCCGCCGCATCTGGTGCCGCTGGTGGAGGTCGTACCAGGCGAGTGGACCTCCGCCGAGACGACCGAACGTGCCCGTGCCTTCTACCGCGCGCTCGGCAAGCGGCCGCAGGTGCTGCGCGAGGAGATACCCGGCTTCGTCGCCAACCGGCTGCAGGCGGCGCTCTTCCGTGAGTGCGTGCATCTCGTGAGCGAGGGCGTGGTCACCATGCAGGAGTTGGACGACATTGTCACCTCCTCCATCGGCCAGCGGTGGGCGGTCGCCGGCCCCTTCCGCTCCTTCCACCTCGGCGGCGGCGAGGGAGGCATGGCCCACTTCATGAGTCACCTCGGCGTCGGCATGGAGCGCCGCTGGGCCGCCATGGCGCAGGAGAAGGTCGTCTTCGACGAGCCCACCAAGCAGCTACTGACCGAACAGGCCAAGGACTTCGGCGGCACCATCGACGAACTCACCGCCGAACGCGACCGCAAGCAGATCGCCCTCATGCGCGCCCTCGCCGAGACCTTCGACGCCTGAACCACTGCACCCGGGCGCGATCCACCACTCCCGCCAGCACCAGCACCACCCTCACCACGACGCAAAGGCTGCCGTATCCATGAGTGCCGACGAACTCACCGCCCGCATCCAGAAGGCCATCGCCAATCCGCTCACCAGCGACGACGGCTTCGACATCCACCAGGCTCTGCGTGATGTCCTCGTCCCGGTCGGCCTGCATCCCGAGGACAGCGGAGGGAAGATCACCTTCATCGGCAGCGACCCGATCGTCCCGAGCATCATGCGCCTGGGCGCCGTTCCCGCGCTCGGTTTGACGGCCAAGTCCGTTGCCCTGGCCGCACTCTGGCGGCACCGCGGCGGCGAAGGCCAGGACATCACGATGGATCTGCGCAAGGCCCCACACCGGCTCTGCCCCTTCTACGACAAGAAGTGGGAACTGCTCAACGGTTACCCGGGTGGCACGCCCTCGGATCCGGCCAACCCCATGGGCTTCGACTTCTACCAGGCGCGCGACGGCCGTTGGGTCATGCCCCTCAACCCCTATCCGAAAATCAAGAACGCCGCCTACAAGCTGCTGCGTGCCTGGCCCGAGAAGCAGGCCGTCGCGGACGCCATCGCCCAGTGGAACGCCGCCGACCTGGAGCAGGCCGGTGACGAGATCGGCGTGGTCATGCCGATGCTCCGCACCACCGAGGAGTTCCTCCGGCATCCGGCATACGACTACATCGCGCGAGAGCCGCTCATCAAGATCGAGAAGATCGGCGACAGCGAGCCCGAACCCCTGCCCGCCGCCGTCGACCAGCCGCTCTCGGGCATACGCGCCCTGGGCATGGGCCACGTCATCGCCGGCGCCGGCGTCGGCCGGGACCTGGCCCAGCACGGCGCAGACGTGCTGAACATCTGGCGGCCCGACGAACTGGAGCACGACTCCACGTACAACACCGCCAACGTCGGCGTCCGCTCCACCACCATCGACCCCTACAGCCCCGAGGGACGGGCGCGGATCCACAATCTGCTGCGCGACGCCGACCTCTTCTACGCCAATCGCCGCCCCGGCTACCTGGAGCAGATCGGCCTGAGCGCCGAGGAGGCCGCGGCAATCCGCCCCGGAATCATCCACCTCAGCATCTCCCTCGCGGGCGATACCGGCCCATGGGCCCACCGTGTCGGCTTCGACCAGACCGCCGGGGCGCTCACCGGCATCATGCTCATGGAGGGCGAGGACGGCGTCAACGCCCGGCCGGCCAGTACGCCCGCCCTGCCGTACATCAAAGTCGTCAACGACTACGTCCTCTCCTGGCTGGCCACCACCGGCGCGCTCGCCGCCCTGATGCGCCGCGCCACCGACGGCGGCAGCTACCGCGTCACCCTCAACCTCACCCGCATCGCCACCTGGATCCTCAGCCTCGGTGTCTTCGACCGTGCCTACGCCCACGAGGTCGCCCTCGACCCCGACTCCGGATCCCCGCACGCCTACCTCGATCCGGACACCTTCACCGCCGACACCCCCTGTGGCCACTACCAAGGCGTCACCGACCAGGTGACCATGTCCAAGACCCCCGGCCGCTTCCGCGACATCTTGCTCCCCCGCGGCAGCAGCGCCCCTGTCTGGCTGCCCCGCCACAGCTGACCGGCACCGACTCGCGGCTCATCGGGAGCGAGTGCGGAAGTCTCGACCAGAAGAACCTCCCCATTGATGGGTTCGGTGGATACCGCCTTGTCCGCCTGAATCTCACCTGTGCGGCTAGGGTCTGTCCGGCGGATCAAGTCGCAGGAAACAGGCGGCGCCTCATCGACGCTGCCAAGCCCCGCGTCTGCTGCATGATCCGCCGGACAGGCCCTAGGAACCCCGGATCGATAAGCCATGTGATGGCGGTGCAGCTCAGGGGTGTCCCGTAACTGCTGTTCACGGGCGTCGCAACCGTCCTGGGCAGCCCCGTTCACCGAGCTGAGACCGCGGCAGGTCGCCCCGCGAGCGGTTGCGCAAGGACGCCGTGCTGATCGTCGAATACGGTTGCCGAGCAGTCGAAGAACTACGGGTACTCGACCAACCGCCAGCTCGTCATCGACACCGACACTCGACTCGTAGTGGCCGTCGGCCGGACCACGGTCATCGCGGACGGCGGCTACCGGGGTACCGGCCCGGTCATCCGGCACCACCGCCGCGAACGCGGCCAGACCGAACTACCTGTATGGCAGGGGGAGCACAACACCTCCCACCGCAAGGTCCGGGCCCGCGTCGAGCACCGCGATGCTCGGCGAAGCCCGACCACACAACCTTGCCCTTACGGGATAACTCCCGCCCTACACGGGACCACCTTCAAGAGAGGCCCGAGGGAGACGGTTCCCCACCTCGCCGTCTCGGAGGACGCTCAGTCGAGACAGAACTCGTTGCCCTCGATGTCCTGCATCACCATGCACGACTCGTTGTCGTCATCGGCAAGCAGGAGTCGCACCCGTACCGCGCCGAGCGCGACCAGTCGCGCGCACTCGGCTTCGAGCGTGGCGAGGCGCTCTTCCCCCACGAGCCCGGTGCCGACCCGCACGCAAAGATGCAGCCGATTCTTGACGACCTTGCCTTCGGGAACGCGCTGAAAGAACAGTCGCGGGCCGACACCTGAGGGATCACCGCAGGCGAACCATGAACCCTGATCCTCAGGAGACTGTGAGCGTTCGAAATCGCCCCAAGTGGCGAATCCCTTCGGAGGCGGCGGCACGACGTACCCCAACACCTCGCACCAAAAGCGGGCGACGCGCTCAGGTTCTGCGCAGTCAAAGGTGACTTGGAACTGCTTGATCGATGACACAGGCGCACCATAACAGGGGGACTCTCTTGCTCATCTCCCGGTAGGGATCCGCATGTTGACGGGAAACTGGTCCGGCCGACCCGGGGCTGCACCTACGGAGATGACTCCTCCCGAGTGAGGACCGGAATCGCACCCACCCCGAGCAGTGCACGGCGCCGCAAGCTGTTGGAGCTCACGGGCGATGGGGCAGACCTGGTGGCGCGCGCCCAGGGGCTCGCGCGGGAGACGGACGACATCATGCCGGCCGAACTGTCCAATGAGCAGCGTCGCAGTCCGGTGGCCGCCCTGGCCATCCTGGCGACGTTGGCGGATCGCTGAAGCGCGTCGCGTCCGCCGCTCAAGCGCGGCGGACGCGAGCGCCGGCGTCGCCAGGAGACTGGTGCAGCGGGCGCCTCGGGCGCCGTGGCTCGTGAGCCGTTCGGCCGTCAATCGACGCCGCTTGCGGCCGACCGTTCCCATCCCACGCCTCCGACGATTCGCGGACGCCGTGCGCATGGAGAGCTCACGGTCGGTACGACGCCGACACGTAAGCGAGCTGCCTCGGGCGCGACCCCTCGTACGGGGAGCGTCGGTGACCGGGACGGCAGGCGTTGTCCGCGCTGCCGTCGTGGACCACCGGGCACAGGACATCATCAGGCTCGGCGGACAGGGCCGGCACCGCCGCTCTCTCCCCACGCTCGCGATCGACCGGAACATCACGGCCTCGCGGTGGCCTCGTATCTCAGCAGCGGATACGCGGCCTCGTCGGCGACCGTGCGATAGCCCCGTGTTCGGACCTGGGCGATGAGGGCCTTCTCCTGGTCGGGTGAGACGGGCCAGCCCTGTGGCTGTGCCCTGTCGACGATGCTCCACCGGGGGGTCCGGGCGGCTGCCGGGAAAGCCGAACACGGAGACCTCGGTGTGCGAGGTGAGCTGAGGGGCGAGACGGTTGGAGGCCGCGACGGTGGCGCCGTCCGGGATCCGGTCGAGCAGGTGACGGGCCGTGGCGAGCCGCGCGTCGGTGTGCCATGTATATCGGTACCGACGTCACGAACGACGTGTTCGAGTCGCAGGCCACCCGAGCGGCACGACGCCTCTCGACACTGTCGGTGCCCAACCGTCTCAGGGGTGTCGTCGGCGTCTACGACGTGACCGACGACTTGGCGCCCATCTGCGACAAGACGGACCTGCCCGGCCTCTACGTCGCGATCGGCACGAGCGGAAACCAGTTCAAGAACGCCCCTCTCGTGGGCGGTTCCTCAGGACCATCATCGACCAGACCGAGAGCGGCGTGGACCAAGACCGGCATCCAGCGGTGTTCAAGCTCTGGCACAGTCCTGGCACTGCGGGCTGTCCGCGGGCTGGTACGCGGTCAGAACGAACGTCAGCGGGCGGCACTCGCGGTCGGCGGTGAGGTGGACCTTGCTGGTCCGCCCGCCCTGGAGCGTCCCAAGGACCGTCAGGACGCCTCCGCGCCGCAGCGCCGCATTGCCGAGGACCCAGGCGCCGGTGGTTCATTCCGTACGGACGACTTGGGGGGATACGAAAGTCGGGGGTCGGGTTCCACGTTCAGGGCGACGATCGGCGCGGAGTGCCGGAACAGACTGCTTGGGCGACGTCAAAGGACGTCGGTACCCCCCCGTAGCCAAGGAGTTCTGTCATGAGCGTTGTCGGAAAGATCCTGCTCGCGATCCTGGGAGTCGCCGTGCTCGCCGGAGCCGGTCTCTGGTTCGGCATCAGGCACGTCGCGAGCGACATCAGCTCCCACATGATCACCATGGACCAGTTCAAGGGCGTTCACGAAGGCGAGAGCCGGGACGCCGTGCGCGACCGCCTCGGTGAGCCCGGCGGTCTCCAGCCGCAGGACAAGCCGAAGCCGCCGGCCGGCACCACTTGTGACTACTACCTGCAGAAGCATGTGGCCCTGGAGAAGAAGCAGACTTTTCAGATCTGCTACCGGGACGGGAAGGTCACCGCCACCCAGGCCCTGCCGTCCGACGAGGACGAGGCCGCCCGGGACAAGGCCAAGAGCAGTGAGAGCGCCCGGCCCTGAGCCGCTCGGTCTCACGCCGGCCCACCGGGGCACGCTCCGTCCCGGCGGGCCGCGGCCACTGTGCGCCGGTCGGCGGCGGTTACCGGAACGATCTCCCCGAAAGGCCCCTTACCGTGGAACACGTGTCCGTTTCCTCTGCGCCGACCTCGGTCGCGGTTCGCCCTGCCCGGATCCAGTGGCCCTCCGAGCCGCTCGCCTGGGTGCTGGCGGGGCTGATCGCCACTGGAGGGCTGCTGCCGACCGCCACACCGCGGTCCCTGTTGCCACTGCCGCTCGCTGTCTCCCTCGTCCTGGAGTGCGCTACCGGGCTCCTGCTGGCCTGGCGATGCGACCGGCCCACTCTGGTGGCGGCCGTGGTCGCCGGAGCGAGCCTGCTGACCGTTCAACCGGCCCTGCCGTTCGCGATGTACTCGCTGGCCAGACGGCGCGCAACGAGCCCCCTGCGGTACGGCGTCTACGCCACCGCGGTGCTCAGCCAGTTCACCACGGGCGCCCCGGTGGTGGGAGTCATGGCGGCAGCCCTGCTGGTGGGCGCGCCCGCCTGGCGCGGCACGGTGATCCGGTACCGGCACACCAGGCTGGAGCAGCTGGCCGAGCGCGCCGAGCAGGCCGAGCGGGAGGCGCTGCTGATCGCCCGCCGGGTCCGTGCGGAGGAACGGGCCGCGCTGGCACGTGAGATGCACGACGTGGTGGCTCACGAGGTGAGCCTGATCACGCTGCACGCGGGCGCGCTGAGTGTGGACCCGAAGGAGTCGGAGCGAGCCCGCGAGACCGGCGAGCTGATCAGAGTCACCGGCAGGCGCGGGCTGGCTCAGCTGCGCCAGATCCTCGATGTGCTGCGCGACCCGGAGACCGTCGAGAGTTCCTTCCAGCCCGGCCCGGGTCTGCGGGATCTGCCCCAGTTGCTGGCCGACTCGGCGGTGGCGGGCGTGCCCGTGGACTGGGCGCTGTGGTCCGCGACGGTGACGGAACTTCGGTCGGGTGCACGGCCGTTGCCGCCGGCGGTGGAGCACACGGTCTACCGTGTCGTCCAGGAGGCGCTGACCAACATCCGCAAACACGCCGACGGCGCCCGCGCCACGCTGGGGCTGGGGGTGGACGGGGAGTACCTGGAGTGCGAGGTGACCAATCCGGTGACCGGCGTGCCCGGCGAGGCGGCCGGCGAGGGCGCGGGCCTGGGCCTGCGCGGTCTGCGGGAGCGGGCCGCGCTCCTCGGTGGCACCCTGGACACCGGAAACCGGGACGGCGTGTTCCGCCTCCTGCTCCGGCTGCCCGTCGCCCCGCCCGCACCGAACCAGGAGCAGGAGCAGGAGACGATGAGGGCAGAACCCGCCGGGGAGGCTCAGTGATCAGGGTCCTGCTCGCCGACGACGAGGCCCTGGTCCGCGCCGGGTTGCGCCTGCTGCTGCAGACCGCTCCCGACATCACGGTGGTCGCCGAGGCCGACGACGGGCGGGCCGCGGTCGAGGCCTGCGCCCGTGAGACCCCTGACGTGGTGCTGCTGGACGTGCAGATGCCCGGCCTGGACGGAGTGGGCGCCGCCAGGGAACTGTCCGCGTTGCCCGCACCGCCGCGGATCCTGATGCTGACCACGTTCGACGCCGAAACCTATCTGCTGCCGGCGCTTCAGGCCGGCGCCCATGGCTTCCTGCTCAAGGACGCCCAGCCGGGCCAGGTCCTCGACGCGGTACGGAACACCGCGGCCGGCCTCCACGCCCTCGCCCCCGAGGCGGTGAACCACCTGGTGGCCCGGGCGGCCGCCGAGCCACCGCCGTCCGTGCCGCCCCGGCTGCCCCCGTTCACACCACGCGAGCGGGAGGTGCTGGTGGCGATAGCGGACGGGCTGAGCAACGCCCAGATCGGCCGGCGGCTGAGCCTGCGCGTGCCGACCGTGAAGGCCCATGTCTCGCGGATCATGGAGAAACTGCACTGCGAGAGCCGGGTACAGGCCGGGCTGCTCGCCATGCGCGCAGGGCTGGGCGGAGAGGCGAGTCGTCCTCCGACTCGGCCAGACCCTGCCGCTCACCTGGGTCGCGGCGCTCCTTGACCTGTTTGTCGGCCGCGTCGACCAGCTGCCCAGGGCAAGTGACCAGGCCCGGGTCTCACACAAGGAGCCGGGGAGCCCTTTCCGAACCTCGCGGTCACCGCACGGCCTGTCGGAAGCAGACCAGGAACACCGTCGCCCGGAGCGGTGCCGCGCGGGCGTAACCGGGCTGCCCCCGGCGGCTGTTGGAACGGTGTGACCAGAACCAAAGAGCACGCCGAGAACACCTGTGGTCTTGTCAGCCCGTGCCGTCTGCCGCTGTCCACGCACACCGTCACCCACTTCGCCGACCTGTTGCGACGCCGCCTGAAGTCGACACGGTCCAGGTGGCGGATCCTGCCGCCGGGAGGATCGCGGTGATCGTCCTGGCCGTGCTGCGTCACGATCAGCGCCCGGCCGACCCGGCCGGCGGCAACAACAGTTCCGAGCCCACTGTTCGCCGCCGGCGCGACGCGCTGATCGCCCTGCTGGCCGCGCACGCCACACGCCTGGACCGAGTTCTGAAGAAAGTCGCCGAGCAGGGCGGGGAGATGGTCCTGATCGACGGCACTTCCATCCCCACCCAGTGCCGCACCGTAAAGGCCGACCGGCGGAACTACTCGGGTAAACACCAAAGCCCCGGACAGCCGTGAACGTCCGGAACGGCTGGTGTGCCGAGGCCAGGGACCCCTCCGCCGCGGGCGGGCCCAGATCGTCCAGTGGTTTCCAGTGGCTGCCGAAGTCCGTGGAGGAGTGTATGAGGGACATGACGCGCAGGTCGGTGCCGTTGCTGTTCGTGACCACGAGGGAGTTCCAGGGGGCGCCATCGGTCTGGTACTGGGTGACGAGCCCCGACGCGAAGGAGGAGAGCGCTCCTGCCGGTAGCGGGCTGACCGACTGGCTGCCCGAACTGCTGTCGGTCCGCATGGAGATGGGCGCGGCCACCAGATCCACATAGCTGATGTTCGCGTACAGGTTGGTGCTGTTGGACGTGAACTTGCACGTCCAATCGGTTCCGGGCCGGGGTAGACGAAGAACTGGATCTTCTTTCCGATGGAGAGCCAGACGCGTCCGCCGATCACGCCCGGGCACCAGGACCGGGACGGCCAGTGCGGCCACGGGGGCGGTCGCAGCGGCGGAGAGAAAGGCGCGTCGTGAGAGCAAGAGGCACTCCTGGACAGGATGGAACCCGTGCCCTGCTCCCCGACGCACGAGTACTCGATTGGCATAGACCTGTTTGGCGGCGTTAAGTATCGATCATGTACCCGTCGAGATGGGCGACTGTGTGACTGCGCTCGGAGGTCAGGTCGCGCGTCGATCGCTCGCGGCCTGGGCCGGACCAACGCTTCCCGTCTGATTCAAACGGGTTCTTTGGTATAGACCTTGACTGTAAATCAACAAGACTCCACACTGGCGCGCAAACCTCCACGCACGGTTCGACATTGCGCTCGTGTGAGAGCGCTCTCATAGGCAGTCCTCACCCCCCACTGGAGAAGGACGACGCTGTGCAGCGAACCCTGAAATTCCTCCTGCCCCTGTGGCTCACGGCTCTTGTGGCCGCCCTTCTCGTGGCGGGTGTGCCGCCGGCCCGGGCGGCGACGGCCACGACGATCACGGTGGACGGCGGTCAAAGCGGCCGGACGTTCGACGGGATCGGTGCGATCAGCGGCGGCGGGGGCAACTCCCGGCTGCTGCGGGACTATCCGGCCGCCCAGCAGTCACAGATCCTCGACTACCTGTTCAAGCCGGATTACGGCGCGACCCTGCAGTTACTGAAACTGGAGATCGGCGGGGACGCCAACTCCACAGACGGCTCGGAACCGTCCATCGAGCACACCAAGGGACAGGTCAACTGCGACGCGGGCTACGAGTTCTGGCTCGCCGAGCAGGCCAAGGCCCGTAACCCGGACATCAAGTTATACGGACTGACCTGGGCCGCGCCCGGCTGGATCGACGGCGGGTTCTGGTCCACCGACACCATCGACTACCTGATCACCTGGCTGGACTGCGCGAGACAGCACGGGCTCACCGTCAGCTACCTCGGCGGCTGGAACGAGAAGGGCCATGACGCCGACTGGTACGTCCGATTGCGGTCCGCGCTGGACAACGCCGGATACGGCGCCGTGCGGATCGTCGCCGACGACTCGGGCTGGAGCGTCGCCGACGACATGGCGAACAACACGGCCTTCAATAACGCCGTTTCGGTCATCGGCGCCCACTACCCCTGCGCGGGCGGCGACGGCGGCGACGCCCGCTCCTGCTCCAGCACCACCACGGCGAAGAACAACGGCAAGCCGCTCTGGGCCTCTGAGAACGGCTCCCTGGACATGGACGCCGGGGCGCCGGCGCTGATCCGCTCGATCGTGCGCGGATACGTGGACGCGCGGATGACCGCGTACCTCAACTGGCCGCTGGTCGCGGCCCTCTACCCCAACCTGCCGTTCGGCACGGTCGGCCTGGCCACCGCCAACTCGCCGTGGTCAGGCAACTACGCGATCGGCGAGAACACCTGGGCGACCGCCCAGGTCACCCAGGTCGCCCGGCCGGGCTGGACGTTCGTCGACTCCGCGTCGGGCTACCTCGGCGGAGCCGAGTCCAACGGCACCTATGTGACCCTGAAGTCGCCGAACGGCTCCGACTACTCCACGGTGCTGGAGACCACCACCGCCGGTTCGGCGCAGACCGTCGACGTCCAGGTGAAGGGCGGCCTGTCCGCCGGCTCGGTGCATGTGTGGGCGACCCGGGTGAACAACCCGAGCGCCGCCACGGACTTCGTGCACACCCAGGACGTCACCCCGTCCGGAGGCTCGTACACGCTGACGCTGCAACCCGGCTGGATCTACAGCGTCACCACGACCACCGGCCAAGGCAAGGGCACCGCCACCGCGCCCGCCGCCCACGCCCTCGCGCTGCCCTACAGCGACACCTTCGACAACTACGCGACCGGCACCGAGGCCACGTATCTGTCCGACATGCAGGGCTCGTTCGAGGCGCGCCCGTGTGCCGACGGCCGGACGGGGCAGTGCGTGGAGCAGGTGACCCCGGTCAAGCCGATCGAATGGCAGGACGACTCCGACCCCTTCTCGCTGGTCGGCGACCCGACGTGGAGCGACTACACCGCCAAGGCCGACGTCGATCTGCGGCAGACCGGCACCGTCGAACTCCTCGGCCGCGCCAACACCCAGAACCGTCCGCAGAGCCACCAGGCCGCGTACCGACTGCGGTTGAGCGACACCGGCGCCTGGTCCATCGTCAAGAGCTCAGCGGCCGGCAACCTGACCACGCTGGCCTCCGGCAGCCGGGCAGCGCTGGGCACCAACTCGTGGCACTCCCTCGCCCTCGGCTTCTCCGGCGACCTGATCACCGCCACCGCGGACGGCGCCACCCTCGGCACGGCGACCGACGATTCCTTCGCCGCGGGCCAGGTCGGCATCGGTGTGGTCGGCTACCGGACCGACCAGTTCGACAACCTCTCCGTCACCGCCAATCCCCCGGGCAACCACGGCGGCATCCTCAAGGGCCGCCAGTCCGGACTGTGCGCGGACGTGCCCGGGGCAAGCCAGGCCGACGGCACCCAGGTCGCGCTGTGGGACTGCAACGGCGCCGCCAACCAGTCCTGGACCCTGACGCCCGCCGGCCGGCTCACCGTCTATGGCGGGGTGAAGTGCCTGGACGTCAAGGGCGGCGCGACGGCCGACGGTACGGCGGTGCAGATCTACGACTGCAACAGCTCGGCGGCCCAGCAGTGGACCGTCAACAGCGACGGTACGGTGCTGAACCCCAGCTCGGGCAAGTGCCTGGACGCCACCGCGGGCGGCCGAACGCCCGGCACCCTGCTGGAGATCTGGACCTGCACCGGCGGCACGAACCAGAGCTGGATCCGCGGCGCGGTCTCGGGGGCCGTCAAGGGCCAGGAGTCGGGCCGCTGCGTCGACGTCCCTGGCTTCAGCCAGACCAACGGCGCGCAGCCCGGGCTGTGGGACTGCAACGGCGGCACCAACCAGACCTGGACCTCCTCCACCAGCAACCAGCTGACCGTCTACGACTCCAAGTGCCTGGAGGTCACCGGTGGTGCCACCGCCGACGGCAGCGGGGTGGAGATCTGGGACTGCGACGGCGGGACCGACCAGCAGTGGCGGGTGCGTTCCGACGGCAGCGTGGTCAACGTCGGTTCCGGCAAGTGCCTGGACGCGGTCGGACACGGCACGGCCAACAGCACGGCGCTGGAGATCTGGACCTGCACCGGCGGCGCCAACCAGATCTGGCGGCTGACCTAGCCTCCCTGGCCTCCGCCCCCGCCGGGCCGCAGCCGTCCCGCTCGCGCTCACGGCCCGGCGGGCCTTCTCCCGGCGTCGCCTGCCCGCCACTTCGGCGGCACCGTACGGCCTGGCGCACGCCCCTCGTCACCACTCACCTCGATGAAGGAGGCCCATGCCCACCACACCGCTCAGACGCCTGCTGCAACGCTGTCTGCCGGCACTGCTGCTGCCCGTCGCCCTCCTGGTCGTGCCGGCGCACGCCGCGGCCGCGGCCACCGGCTGGACCGTCACCGGCCCGTCCGCGGGCTCCCCGACCGCCGCACAGGTCACGCTGGACAACGGCACCCTCGCCTTCGCCGCCTCCAGCCACGGACAGACCGTGCTGTCACCGTCCTCGATAGGGATCCGCACCAGCGCCGCCGACCTGACGAAGAACCTGACGTTCCTGCGGCGCAGCGACCGGACGGTCACCGAGTCGTACACGATGACCACGGGCAAGCAGCGCGATCGGCAGACCGCCTACACCGAGACGACCCTGTCCTTCTCGGGTACCGGCGACGCCCGGCTCGACGTCGTGGTCCGTGCCTCGGACACCGGTGTGGCCTACCGTTACGTACTGCCGGGCAGCGGATCGGTGACCGTGACCGGTGAGGCGTCGTCGTGGACGGTCCCCGCCTCGTCCAACGCATGGCTCGTGCCGCCCGACCGCGAGGACCAGGGCCAGTGGTTCGCCACCACCGCCGGTGGCGCTCCGACCAACACCTACCACCTGCCCGCGCTGTTCCAGGTCGGCGACGCCTACGCGTTGGTGGCCGAGACGGACCTCGACGGCCGGTACGCCGCCTCCTACCTGTCCCACACGTCCGGCTCCGCCACGTACACCGCCCAGCTGGAAGGCGGGATCACCAGCACGCTGCCGCTGTCGACACCGTGGCGCACAGCGGCGATCGGCGACCTGGCGAGCGTCACCCAGTCCACGATCGTCGACGACCTGGCCGCGCCCTCCAAGGTCACCGACACCTCCTGGATCAAGCCGGGCGCCGTCGCCTGGTCCTGGCTGAGCGAACACAGCAGCCCGTCCAGTGAGGACCGGCAGAAGCAGTACATCGACTTCGCCCAGCGCCACGGATGGCCCTATGTCCTCATCGACGAGGGCTGGTCGTCCTCCTGGGTTGCGGACATCGTGTCCTACGCCAAGGCCAGAGGCGTCCAGGTCGTCCTCTGGTTCAACTCCTCGGATCTGCGCACCGCAGCACAGCGAGACCAGTGGCTGCCGCAGGTGAAGAACTGGGGAGCGGCCGGGGTGAAGATCGACTTCATCGACGGGTACAGCCAGCCGACCCTGCAGTGGTACGACGTCGTCCTCGCCCAGACCGCGGACCTGAAGCTCATGGTCAACTTCCACGGCACCGCCATGCCGCGCGGCATGCAGCGCACCTGGCCCCAGGTGGTCGCCGCCGAGGCGGTGTACGGCTCGGAACAGTTCCGCAACCGCGCCGCCTTCGACACCATCCTGCCCTACACCCGGAACGTGATCTCCAGCATGGACTTCACTCCCGTGGTGTTCAGCATGACCGGCCGTGACACCACCGACGCCCACGAACTGGCCACCTCTGTCGTGTTCGAGTCCGGCTGGCAGCACTTCGCCGACAGCCCCGAGAGCTACGAGGCACACCCCGAGGCGCTGCGCATCCTCGACCAGTTGCCCCCCCGCCTGGGAAGAGACGCGCCTGCTCGGTGGCAGCCCCGGAAAGGAGACGTACCTGGCCCGTCGCGCGGGCGGACGCTGGTTCGTCGGCGGCATCTCGGCCCTGTCCGCCAAGACCTCCCAGACCCAGCTGTCCTTCCTCGGCGCCGGGCAGTGGCTGGCCGAGACGGTCCGCGACGGCTCCGGCGGCCTGACCCACGAGACCCGCGTCGTCACCAGCTCCGACACCCTGTCGGTACCGGAGCTCGCCAACGGTGGCTTCGTGACGGCCCTGTGCCCCTACACGTCCGGCATGTCGACCTGCTCCTCCCGGGGTCAGGCCGGCGCGCTGAAGGGCAGTCAGTCCGGCCTGTGCGCGGATGTCCCCGGGGCGAGCCAGACCAACGGTACGCAGGTGGCGCTGTGGGACTGCCACGGCCAGGCCAACCAGACCTGGACCGCCTCTCCGACCAGGCAGTTGACGGTCTACGGCGGGGCGAAGTGCCTGGACGTCAAGGGCGGCGCGACGGCCGACGGTACGGCGGTGCAGATCTACGACTGCAACAGCTCGGCGGCCCAGCAATGGACCGTCAACAGCGACGGTACGGTGGTCAATCCAGGCTCGGGCAAGTGCCTGGACGCCTCCGGGGGCGGCACCGCCACCGGCACCCTGCTGCAGATCTGGACCTGCAACGGCGGCACCAACCAGACCTGGTACCGCGCCAACACCGCCGCCGCCTACAAGGAGAAGCAGTCCGGCCGATGCCTGGACCTGCCCGGCGGCGACCAGGCCAACGGCACTCGCCCGGTGTTGTGGGACTGCAACGGCGGCACCAACCAGACCTGGTACTCCACGGTGAGCGGTGAACTGACCGTCTTCGCCAACCGTTGCCTGGAGGCCGCCTCAGGAGCCACCGCCAACGGCACCGCCGTACAGATCCACGACTGCAACGGCACCTACGGTCAGAAGTGGCGGGTCCGCTCCGACGGCACGATCGTCAACCTCGGCTCCGGCACCTGCCTGGACGCGGTCGACGCCGGCACCGCAAACGGCACCCAGCTACAGCTGTGGACCTGCAATGGCGGTACCAACCAGGTGTGGACGAGGAGTTGAAGGAATCCCCATGAGATCACCGTTCACGGCGGCCGGCGCAGTCGAGCGCCGTACCGCGCGCGGCCTGGCTCTCGGACTGACCGCGCTCCTGCTGGCCGTCGCGGCCCTGGTGGGACTTCCCCGTCCCGCCCAGGCCGCATCGGCGGGCGTGGCGGTGTACCCGGTCGCGTCGATCTACCCGGCGTCGACGGACTACACGCTCACCGTCAACGGAACGTCCGTCCCCGTCACCAAGTACCCGGGGTACGACATCGCCCAGTTAGCCCTCGGGACCGGCACCGCCACCATGGCGGTGACGAAGACCAACCACACCGACATCGGCTCGTACAGCATCAGTCCGCGGAAGCTGAACCTCAGTGGATCGGTCAGCGGCTCGACCCTGACCTTCACCGTGCGGCACGACGACTACCTGATCGTGAAACTGGACGGCCGCCCCAACCTGGTGATCGCGGCCGACCCGGCGGAGTCCGACCGTCCGTCGACCAGCGGCACCGGGATCTTCAACGTGCGGAGCACCCCGTACAACGTGCAGCCGAACACCGGCGACTACAGCACAACGGCCGTCCAGCGCGCACTGGACGACGCCGCCGCGTGGGGCTCCGCGAACGGAGGACAGGGCATCGTCTACGTGCCCGCCGGTGTCTACACGCTGGGCAACCTGTACCTGCGGAGCAACCGGACTACGGCCCGGTCACGATCACGCCGTAGGCACGTACCTCTCAAGCGCCGATCTCCCGCCCGCCGCCGCGCGAGCCCTGTCGTCGGGGCGGCGGGTGGAGGAGGACGGCACCCGGTCAGTACACGTGCGAGGTCCAGGCGGTGTCGGACGGCAGGCCCGGCCGGTACAGCACGTGCGGAGCCTGTGCCGACGCTGGGTCCAGCAGAGCAGTGATGGTGGTGATGCGACGAGCGGCGATGGTCACGCTTTCAAGTTCAGTGGTTCTAGAAAGTGTCCAGACGTGTCCGCCGTGTGCGGTGAGCTGTCGAGAGAGCAGTCGAGAGCTGTCGAGAGGCCGCGTAGGGTCATAGGCGGATGACGATGAGGGCGATGTCGTCGGCGGCACCCCCAGTGACGTCGAGACGGGCCAACAGCGCGTCGGCCAGCTGGTCAGGGGCGAGGGCGCTGTCCTTGGCCAGGGCTGTGGTCAGGCGTGCCAGGCTGGCGTCGATGTCCTCGTCGCGGCGCTCGATGAGGCCGTCGGTGTACATCACGAGAGTGTCCCCTAGGGTGTAGGACAGGCCGGCCTGGGGGCGGGGGACATGGTGCGGGCGGGCGCCGAGCGGCGGATCGGTCGCTCGGTCCAGCAGTTCGCAGGTCCCGTCGGAGTGGAGCAGGACGGGGGGTGGGTGTCCGGCGCTGCTGTAGATGATCAGTCTGCTGCGGGTGTCGATGAGTACCTTGACCGCGGTCGCGGCCGTCGCGCCGTCCAGGGAGCGGGCGTACAGGCCGAGGACTTCCAGGGCCTGGGCGGGGCTGGGAAGGGCGCGGATGGCTGCGCTCAGGGCGCTGCGGAGCATGCCCATGACGGCGGCGGCGTGCAAGCCGTGGCCGACGACGTCTCCGACCGCTGCGGCGTAGCGGTCGGGTGGCAGGTCGACGACGTCGTACCAGTCGCCGCACACGTTCAGTGATGTGGTCGCCGGTAGGTAGCGCACGGCGATGTTGCCGGTGTGGTGGTCGAGGTCGGGGGCGGAGAGCATGGCTTCCTGCAGGGCGACGGCGACCTGCCGTTCGCGGGTGTGGGCCTGGCGCAGTTCCTGGTTCAGTCGGTGAAGCTCGTGAGCCCGCGCGTACAGCTCGGCCGCCATGCCCTTCTCCCGCTCGGTGAACTCCTCGGTGAGCTGGCGTGCCCGGCGAGAGTGGACGAAGGAGGTGACGTCCTCGGCCCGTTGGACGATCCACTTCACCTCGCCGTCGGGCCCGGGAATCGGGGTGTGGATCTCGGACCACCATCGCTCCTCGAACCATCCTGGCTGGTGGAGGGCGGGGATGTCGTACCGCTGCAGCACCAAGGCGTCCGGCTTCCCGGTGTCCAGTACCCGGCGCAGGGACGCCCTGAGGTTCTGTTGTGTGTCGTCGGGAGCGGCAGGGTTTTCCGGCAGGGCGTCGAAGAAGTACTTTCCGATCAGCTGGCTTCTGGTCAGGCCGGTGGTCTGCAGGTATGCCGTATTGACGTAGCGGACCACCAGGTCCGTGTCCAGCATGAGGTACGGGCTTGGTGTGGCGTCGAAGAATGCCGTGAAATCAGTGTCCGCTGTCATCACGCGCTCTCCGTAGCATGCGAGCGCGGCTGCCTGCACTTCCAATCTACGCGCGCTCCAGCGGCCGGGCTCCGGAGAGGAGCAAGACGTCAGTGCAGGGCCGTATGGCTGCGCCTGTATCCACACAGGTCAAGCAGCGGCCCGCTGGCAGAGTACGCAGGCGGGGACGGCTTTACTGCCGCTTCGCACGGGCCCTGACGACGATGGCGTCACGTGTCTTGGACATTCGCAGGGCTCCGGTGCCGGTCACAACGGCGGCTGGGTTGGCACCACCGCCCCCGGCCGACCGAAGGAGCCTACGACCGCAGCGGTCGGCACCAGCACTCGTTGGCAGGGCAGCCGCGCCGCTCCCTCTCCGCTCAGGCGCCCAGGCTTGGGGCAGCTTCTTCGGCCGGAAGACCTCGGGCGGTGACGAGGCGGGCACTGCCGTCAGCCAGCCGGTAGGACAGGCCCACCACGGCCGTCCGTCCGGCGGTGACCTGGTCGGCGAGTACCCGGGAGCGGTCCAGGAGGAGGTCGACAGTGTGCCGTATGTGCTCGGCGATGATGTCGTCCTCCTGGGTGAGCCCGGCGGCGCGGGCGGCCAGGACACTGGGCGTGACGCGCTCGATGACGTCGCGCACGTATCCGGTGGCGCCCAGGCCGTCAGTCAGGGCGGCACGGGTCGCCGCGACGGCGCCGCACGAGTCGTGGCCCAGCACGACGACCAGCGGGCAGTCCAGGACGCTCACTCCGTACTCGATGCTGCCCAGCACCTCAGGCCCGGCCACGTGGCCTGCGGTGCGGACCACGAAAAGGTCGCCCAGGCCCCGGTCGAAGATGATCTCCGCGGCGAGGCGTGAGTCGGAGCAGCCGAAGAGCACGGCAAACGGGCGCTGGCCGGGTGCCGTTGCGGCGCGGCGCGCGGCGTCCTGGTTCGGGTGCTGTGGGGAGCCCGCGACGAAGCGTTGATTGCCGGCCAGCAGCAGGTCGAGGGCTTCGGACGGCGTCAGGTGCGGGGTGTCAGCCATGGCCGCAGGCTACGTCCAGACACTGCGTACTACACCGCGGGGGTCCGCCACACCAGGCGCGGGTGCGGCGGCCAAGGGCCGGGGACTGTCGCGCGTCGGGCACGCCCAGACGCGCTGAGGCTGCGGCTTCTAGCCGCAGCCTCAGCGCGCGGCGAGTCCCGTCTCCCTGGTAGGAGCAGTTGCCACTGGTTGGCGCGCTGCCTGCATGCTGTTCACCGTGCACGGTCACGCTGTCCCCAACGAGTCGATTGCGCTCACGACGCCCGCCGAACGGGTGACTCCCGCAGGCAGGGTGCGCCCCCCCTGTTCCCTCACCAGGCCGGGTCGGGAGCCGTCCCGCAGGTCGGGGATCACGGTCCTCGGACGCTCGGCGCTGATCGCGCCCGCACGTTTGAGAATGGGGAACGGGCCGGTGACGTCCACGTTCGAGGAGGCGACGGCGGCCGCTGTGGGTTCGCCGTCCAGGTAGACGGCGACCGAGTTGCCGAGCATGTGCTGGGCGGCATCGCGGTTCTGCGGGGACGGCTGCTGGGCCACGTTGGCGCGCTCGAGACTGCCATCGGCCCGGACTGGGCCAGCAGATCAAGCGTTACGGGTGGGACGGCGTCCGGACGGCGACTGCGAAGACGGCCACGTTCACCGTGCACCGCTCAGTCGGCAAACTCGCCGATGCCGTCGACCGTGATGACGAGACCGAGCACGGTCACGACGGCCGCGGAGACCATGGGCAGCCATTGCACCAGCTGGCCGGACCCACACTGACGGAGACCTGCAAGGCTGGCGCGGGCGCTCACCAGGATCAGGCCCAGGCCGACCAGGACGCCGGCCAGACCGACGCTGAATGCGACGATCACGGTCAGGCCCAGAGCGGTGCGGCCCAGGCCGATGGCCGCCAACAGGACCGTCAGCGCCTCGGGGCAGGGGATGATTCCCCCGGACACGCCCATCGTGGCGATGCCGCGGCGGTGGTGGGCATGACGGCCGGGTGATGGTGGTGGTGTCCGCCGCCGTGGCTGCGACTGTGGTCGTGGTGGCCGTGGTCGTGCACGTCACTGTTCGCCGCCGCCCGTTGCCTCCATCTGCGGTGCGACAGCCGCGCGCCCAGGAACAGGATCGCGGCCCCGCTGGCGACCTGGAGCGCCGGCACCAGCCTGCCGGGGTGTGCTGTGGGCGCCGACCAGATAGGAGGCGAGCAGAGCCTTGGCGTGACCGGGGGCCAGGGCGTGGAAGGCGCCGAGGAGTGGTGCCGGACTGCACGGCGGCCGTGAAGTCGAGGGTGACGGAGCCTCCGGCGGCGGCCGGCAGCGCGTGGTTCGGGTACGTGGTCTCGTTGAGCGGGCCCGGGGCGGGGGGTGTGGTAACACGTGCCCTCCTGCGGAGGGGGTGAATGGCAGTGCGGGGCCACGCTGCCTTGTGACTGACGAACTACCGGCCATGGCATCGCGTGGCCGCTCTGCAGAGCATGAAAGCTGCCAACAATCACGTTGGCAAAGGGCCTGGGATGATTTGCGGAAGATGCACAGCCCTCCTTTCCCGCAGACAGGGATCGATTTCGTTCAACGAGTTGCGCGGCGTGATTTTCAAGAATCACAGGCTTTGGAGCAGTCTCTATGGGTGGCATATGAGTGGCAATAGAATCCCTGAAATTGTTGACGATAATTTTGCCCGCGAATTGAGTTGGCTGCCGAGATTGAAATAAGCGTTCGTGAAGCAGTTTCAGAGCGCTCCAGGCGCCCGCACGAGCGTTCCCATCGGCGAGGCGTTCCCTTGATCTACCATGCCCCGGGCCGGTCGGCCGGGACAGGTGCGAGCTGCGACCAATTGCGGGTGTAACCCGTTCGACGGCGGTTCGGAAACTGCTGTGCCACGCGAAGGAGACACGAAATGACGCACGAAATGAAGCGCAGGGCCCTGATCAAGGGAATCGCTGCAGCCGCCATAGCCCAAGCAAGCCCTCCTTCCGCATGCATCAGACAGAGAACCCGGACAGCACGACACTTGACCGGCCCCGCCCTTTCAGGGATGAACTTCGCTGCCTGTGAGCTTTGTTGGTCGTAGTCGCGAGCGGTCAACGTCGTGAAATGACTCGGCGGGATGGCTGCCGATCCCGCTCTCCCTTGATCACCGCAGCCGCGTCTGACTAGGTTTGACGCCGACAATCGACGATCAAGCAGGTGGGACATATGGCGGGTTTGGGTGACCTGGTGCAACTGTTCGGCCCGCCACCGGTCCGAGACCCATCCCCTGATGACTGGGCTGAGGTTGAGGGCTATGTCGGCTCGGCGCTTCCAGGCGACTTCAAGGCGTTCCTTGACGCCTATGGCACTGGCGCGATCTGCGGAGAGCTGGTGGTCTTCCACCCCCGAGGATCCAGCCCGTTGCTGGATCGAATGCGGAAGATCCACGAATCGTTCGGCCAGTCGTGGCGACGTGACTCGGACCAGTACCCGTTCCGGTTCCACCCCGCCTCGGGCGGCCTCATCTCCTGGGGATACGACTACTCCGGTGACGAGCACTTCTTCTGGCCGTGCGACCCAGAGCCGGACCGCTGGAAGATCGTCACGAACATCAACGGGACGGATTCCGAGGTCTTCGACGGATCGTTCACCGACTTCGTGCTCGCCTTCGTCGAGCGCCTGCGCGACGTGGACCCGTACCATGGGATCGACTCAGATGCCTTGGAGTTCCTTGAGCCGGAAGACCTGAACGAACTGGCAGAGCGTGGCGAGATTGGTCCGGTCGAGCCGAGCTTCGAACCGTTCTGATCCGGCTGCTTTACGAGGGCCTGTCGCTCCGGAACGAGTGATGGGGCGCTTCATCGGTCACTCCACAGCATCGGCTTCGGGAGATCGACCGCCGCACTCGCGGCGCTTGTGGCCAGTTGGGAGAGGCTGTCTTCGGCGCCGGTCAGGCTGACGCGAAGCCCCTCGACCTCGCCGAGCCAGCCTTCGCGCTCGGCTTCGGCAATACGGGCAGTGAGGTTGTCGTGCATGTCGATCAGCCGCCCCCATTGGTCCGGGTCGGGTCGGAGGAGCGCTCATCTGACACAAGCGTGCTCATGGATGCACGTTCTGAAGGCGCGTGCACAGGTTCCGATGGACACCTTCCGTTTCTCGAAATGCGCGAGGAAAGCGTCCCATTCTTGGCCGGTAGGGGTTCGGTACTCTTCGCCGGGGCGGATGGCGTAGGAGGCCACCAGCGGGACTGCCCCGTTGATGCCGGGTAGGTGGCTGATCATCGTGCTGAGGAAATCGGCGAGTTCCAGACTGGCCAGTAGGAGGCGTTCGGTATCCGTCTTGGACGGGGCGATCTGGAGCAATGGCACGAGTTCGCCAGTGGACGGGAGCCGGTATTGGGTGAAGCTGTGGTGCATCGGCTACAGCAGTTCCTCGTTACGGATTCCGGTAGCCGCAGGACCTTGATGGCGACGAAGGCCCAGAACGATTCCTCCTCCTCGTTGGTGTAATTTCTCCGCCGTCCACTGTTCGTCTCCTCGGCCCAGGTGAGGTGGCCTGCGGCGCTGGGAGCGACGGCTCTGCGCTGTGAACCGCCGGTGCTGGTGATCAGCACCCCGGGCTCGGTTCCCTGTGCGGCCCGGAGGGGATCGGCGGCAGTGCGTCGCCGACGGTCGGTCGTGCTGATCAGAACGAGGAGGACGGGCGGCCGCTCCCGTGTCCGTTGGTCCATGCGGGCCATGCGGTGCTTGCGGTCCTTGGCCTTTTGGATCTCGTCGTCGCCGATCGGGCACGGCATGGCGACCTCGATGCGTGTCGTGTCCCGTCAGGGCCGTTGGTGGTACGCCTCCTGGTCTTCAGCCTCTTTCCAAGGGCGGGCACCGCCGGCGGCAGCCGCAGGGAGTCGATGTCCGGCGCCAGCGCTTCGATCCGGGCCCAGAACAGACCCGCGAGAGTACGGGAGACGGCGTCGAGGCTGGCGAAGTCGAGCGAGGGTTGTCGCTCGCGGAGTAGCGATCGACGACGCCGTCTGCCCTCTGAACTGCGAGATCTCCGTACTTGGTTCAGTGGGCGGTGGGGGTGCGCTGCCCGATGCTCTGGGCCGACCCCGCCCAGCGTGACCGGCTTGTTGAGATCCGCGACAACCTTCTCGCCCGCGTCGCCGAGGCCGAACGCGAAGGACGGCCCGGTCAGGCAGAGAAGGCCGCCGCTGACGATCGACAGCCGCAGTCCCCAGTACGTCACGGCTCCTGCCTCGATGTCCCCCAGCCGTGGGCCCGCCCACCACGAAGAGATCACACCGGCAGCACAACAGACCAGGTGGTCAAGACGGCGATTGCCCCGGCGCCGATCACTCATCACCAATCCCGGCGAGTCATCTCCCGGCGTCCGGTCCCGTGGGCAGGCTGGTCGGCCTTCCCCGGTTGCCGGTCACGGCAGCCGCCGGAAGACCATGACGTCGGTGGTTCCGTCGATCAGGAACCAGACTCCGGCGCTGATCAGCAGAAAGCTGGACAGCAGCACGGCGACAGGGCCCAGCCAGAGTTGCCCGCCGAGTACTCCGGCTGCCCCGAGCGGGCCCAACGCACGGTTCAGCGGCCGTAGCGGCGGATGATCCTCGGCCGCCGAGACCCATTTGCTCGACACCCAGATCGCAGCGGCAAGGGACAGGGCCACCAGGCCGCCGGGCAACGCGAGAACCTTGATGGTGGCCAGCAGTTGTGATCCACCACCGAGGACGAGTGCTGCCAGGCCGAATCCGGCCTTCACCAGTCCGAGCCACGGCTGTGACGGTTTGGCCACTCACTGCCTCCGCCCTGTGGCCGACGAGTCGCCGCCATGCTCCCTCAGCCGACCGGCATTGTCGATGCCGCCGAGTGCACCGAACTCCTTGGGGGCGTCCACGAATGGCACTGACCATGACCGCAGGGCTGATTGCTAGTCCTGACGACTCCAAGAGCCAGCAGACCACAGGGATGTGATGAACCATCACCACAGTGGTTTCACACGCGGACGGTGTCACACGCTCACCTCCGGCCCGCCTCGCCCTCCACCCTGCGCCGCGTGCTGGTCCTGGTGTGTTCCGGAGGGTTTGCCGACCTGCTCGGCCACGGCCCGGCCGGGGCGTGGGCGGTCGCGGTGGACGGCAAGAGCGCCCGTGGATCGCGCACCGATGCCGCGCCCGCTGCCCACCTGCTGACCGACGTGGCGGCCGGCCGCACCGTCATGCAGTTGCGGGTGCCGGACAACGCGGGTTAGGGGTCTCGTTTTCCCTCGTCGGCCCCGGGCGGCTGGCACCGCTGCGTGAGCCCGGCTAAGGCTCATCCGGCACCAGCTCCTGACTTGCGAAGTGTCCGACACCAGCCCCTGCACCCCACGTCCGCGTCGCGCACGCACCACGGACGAGAACGGCCGCGGTTCTTCCTCGTCACCAACCTGTCCCGCCGGTGGGGCTCCCGCCCGATACCGGGCGGAGGGGGCGTCTGGGCCGAACAGGTCCTCCCTCACACATCCGGCCCCCGATCGGTGCCTGCCTGAGGCGAACCCACCGACCTCGCGAAGCGGGCTTCGCCGGGGTGTCCGACACACCTCCTCCGGCCCTCTCTGTACCGCTTACGCCCTCTGACGCCCTCCACCGCAGTTCAGAGGGCCACGAGAGGTGATCTACGTATTCACCCCGAGTAAGCGATCCGAACACCGTGGCCTGCCAGGATCGCGCCGGGCCCCAGCATGGCCGAACACACCCCGGCCGAGCCGGTCAGCCGCGCGTAGATCTCCACCATGAACGAGGCGGCCTGCTCGTGACGCACTATGACGTAGCGGATCCCTGAGCCGTTGAGGGCGTCGACGAAGCGGATGGTCTCCTCCCCGGGAATCCCGAAAACGTACTCCACACCCTCGGCCACCGTGAGTACCGTCGGGCATTCGGAGGCGTAGTGGTGGCGCCTGCCACGGTCGGCCCGCAGGCTGGATCCAGATGTGGACATGCCGCCGCGCACCGTGCGGCGGCAGGGCTCTGGGAGGACCGTGTGACCGCTTTGTCGCCCGCCACCGATGCACCGCCGGCCCGGTACGACGACCTGCGCGCTCTGGTGATCAACTGCACTCTCAAGCGCTCGCCGGAATCGAGCAACACCCAGGGACTGATCGACCGCAGCACCGCCGTCATGGACGCGCAGGGAGTGCACGTCGATGTCGTACGGGCGGTGGACCACGACATCGCCACCGGTGTGTGGCCCGATATGACGGAGCACGGCTGGGAGACGGACGCCTGGCCGGACCTCTACCAGCAGGTCCTGGCGGCCGACATCCTCGTGTTGGCCGGCCCCATCTGGCTGGGCGACAACAGTTCCGTGATGAAGCGGGTGATCGAACGCCTCTACTCCTGCTCCAGCCTGCTGAACGAGGCCGGACAGTACGCCTATTACGGGCGCGTCGGCGGCTGCCTGATCACCGGCAACGAGGACGGCGTCAAGCACTGTGCCATGAACGTCCTTTACAGCTTGCAGCACCTGGGCTACACCATCCCTCCCCAGGCGGACGCCGGATGGATCGGCGAGGCGGGCCCCGGCCCCTCGTACCTCGACCCCGGCTCGGGCGGTCCGGAGAACGACTTCACCAACCGCAACACCACCTTCATGACCTGGAACCTGCTGCACCTGTCCCGGGCGTTGAAGGATCTCGGTGGCATTCCCGCATACGGCAACCAGCGCACCGCTTGGGACGCCGGCTGCCGCCGTGACTACGAAAACCCCGAGCACCGGTAGGAACGCGACGCACTACGCACAGCAAGAAGACCTGGTCCTTGACCGAAGACCTGGACTTTGACCGGCGAAGCGCCCGGCGGCGCGGCCACCGGGGTGGACGTCAGAGTTTTGTCATGGTTTACGGACCCGTTCGGGAGAGCCCTCGGCCTACGGTCGGGACATGCACAAGCCGGAGCTCCCCACCTCACCCACGTTCTGGCGCAGCTCCGTGCGTGGCCCCTGGTTCACCTCGGTGCTCGGCGTCGTCCTGCTCGGCGGGATCACGGTGCTGTTCGTGACGGGGCTGCTGTCCTATGCCGCGTACAACCCGAACCTGTCACCGGTGAACGACATGACCCCGGACAAGGGTCTGCTCGGCTTCTACCTCTTCTCCTGGCCCACCACCCCAAGGTGGTTGTACCGCCTCACGCAGGGCGTCCACGTCACGCTCGGGATCACGTTGATCCCCGTACTGCTGGCGAAGCTGTGGTCGGTCGTGCCGAAGCTGTTCACGCTGCCGCCGGTGCGGTCGCTCGCACACGGGCTGGAGCGCGTCTCGCTGCTCCTGCTGGTCGGGGGCGCGCTGTTCGAGTTCACGACAGGTGTGCTGAACGTCCAGCTCGACTACCTCTTCCCGGGCTCCTTCTACCCGCTGCACTTCTACGGGGCCTGGGTGTTCTTCGCCGCGTTCGTGGCGCACGCCGTGCTGCGGGTGCCCATGGCGCTGCGCAATCTGCGCCACCTCCGGGGCGAGGGACAACGCCGCGAAACAGAAGACGAGTTGGTGGCACCGGATCCCGACCCGCCCACCGTCTCGCGGCGTGGCGCCCTCGGGTTCGTGGGCGGTGGATCGCTGGTGCTGTTCGCTACGACGGCCGGGCACAGTTTCGACGGGCCGTTGCGGGAGACGGCCGTTCTCGCGCCCCACGGCGGCCCCGAACCGGGCTCCGGCCCCGGTGGCTTCCAGATCAACAAGACGGCCGCGGTGGTGGGTATCGACATGCGGGAGACGAGCGAGGAGGCATGGCGGCTGGTCGTCGAGGGGCGTGGGCGCACGGTCCGGCTGAGCCGGGACGAGTTGCTGGAACTCCCGCTCCGCAGTGCCGCGTTGCCCATCGCCTGCGTGGAGGGCTGGTCGACCTCCGACCAGTGGTGGCGGGGCGTACCGCTGCGGGACCTGGCGCGGCTCGTCGGATACGAGGAGGGCGCGGCGCCCGACGTACTGGTGGAGTCGTTGCAGCGGCACGGGGCGTTCCGGCACGCGGCCCTGCGCTACAACCAGGTCCGCGACCCGCGCTCGCTGCTGGCCCTGTTCGTCAACGGCGAGGATCTGACCCCCGACCACGGTTACCCCGCGCGGATCATCGTCCCCGCGGCGCCCGGCGTGCTCAACACCAAGTGGGTGGCCCGGATGACGTTCGGAGACCTGTGATGCGACGACCTGTGATGCGACGACCTGTGATGCGACGACCTGTGATGCGACGACCTGTGACGCGACGACGACCTGTGACGCGTCGGCCGTTCGGGAAGCCCGTTCTGGGCAGTCCGCTCCAGATCCTGCTGCTGGCCTGTTCGCTCGCGCTCGCCGGGTACGCCGGAGTGCGGCTGCTCGCCGGGGACTGGTTCGGAGTGGTGCTGTGGTTCGTGGGCGCGGCGGTCCTCCACGATCTGGTACTGGTGCCCTTGTACGCGGGGGTGGACCGGGCCTTCACACGGGGGTTGGACGTGGTCGGCCATCGGGAGTGGACGCTCTATGTCCGGTTCCCGGCGGCCTTCTCCTGTCTCCTGCTGCTGATGTGGTTTCCGCTGATCAGTGGGCAGGTGTCGGGCCTCTACCGCTCCGACACCGGTCTGTCCGGCGACGGCTTCCTCGCCCGCTGGCTGCTGGTCACGGCGGTGTTGTTCGGGGGTTCCGCCGTGCTGCTCGTGCTGCGCTCGCGGAGGTCGGCGCGGTCGGAGCGGTTGCGCAGGGCGACAAAGGAGCGGCCCCCGGCCGCCCACTGAGCGCCTCGACGCCGGCCCGCGTGGCGGGCGTATCGCAGGAGGGCGGTGACCCAGTGGCCCTCACCAGGGAGCGCGTCGAAGACGGACCGGCGCAGCGCCTGCCCGCCGAGCCACACGGTGTGAGCGACGGCCCGCCTCGCTGACGTCGATACCCAGCGCTCGTCGCCCCTGCGCGGCGAGCGCCGCCACGGGCCGCCGGGCCCGCATCCCGACGTCGAGGACGACCCCTTCGTACCGCCGCGGTACCTCCAGATCCGCCTACCGGGTGCCCGACGCATCCGGAGCCGGGTCCAGGGTCCCCGCTATGGACGTACCTGGCGTCCCTGTTGAAGCGCGTGGGCGGCGTCCCCGCCCACGGAAACCAGGGCTCGGATCGGGATGCGGGCTGTCGTCTGGATGCCCCGAACCCCGACTACCGCTGAGCCGACCGGGTCAGAGGCTCTGGGCGGGCCAGTTCAGCAGTCGGGCGCCGATGACGGCGGTCTGGAGCGTGTAGCGGTGGGCCGGGTCGGCGGGGTTGGCGCCGGTCAGCTTGTGGATGCGTTCCAGGCGGTAGGTCAGGGCGCGCACGCTCAGGGAGAGGCGGCGCGCGGCCTCGGCGGCGACGCAGCCCGAGTCGAAGTACGCGGTGAGGGTGTCCAGGAGGTGCTCGGGGCCACCGCGGGCGGTGGTGAGCGGGCCGAGGGCGTCGAGGGCGAGGTCGGCCATGGCCTGGCGGTCTCGGGTGAGGACGGGGTAGACCAGCAGGTCGGCGGCGCGCAGCACCGGGTCGTCGAGTTCGAGGCGTTCGGCGAGTTCGAGGGTGTTCAGTGCCTCTTCGTAGGACTGGACGACCCCGCCGGGGCCGGGTTGGGGGCGGCCGATGGCGACGAGTCCGCCGTCCGAGGCCGCGTACGCCTGCTTGGCGAAGTAGGTGAGGACGTCGTCCTGGTCGCCGGGCGCGACGCACAGCATACGGCCGTCCTTGGTGGTGAACAGAATGTTGCGGTCGCCGAAGCGCGCGATGAGGGACTGTTCCACCTGTCGTGGCACTACGGCGCCCGCGTCGTAGGCGGTCGTGCTCTGCGCCACGGCCACGGCGTGCGCGTGGGAGAGGCGTAGGCCGAAGCGCTCGGCGAGGCGGCCCAGGTCGCTGCGGCCGTAGAGGAGGTCGTCGATGAACTCGCGGCGCGCCGCCTCCTCTTTCCGTACGGCGAGGAACTGTGCTCGTTCGTAGCCCTCGGCGAAGGCGTCGATGACCTGTTGGATCGCGGCAAGTGTGCTGTCGACGGAACCGGGCGTCGCGGGCCAGGCGACGCGGGCGGCGGACAGGTGGGCGCTGACGAGGGCGCGCAGGCCGTGACCGGCGTCGGCGGCCTGTTCGCCAAGGGTGCGGCGTGACTCGATCTCCTCGCGGGTGAGGCGCCGACCGGTGGCCGAGACCTCCGCCAGGATCAGGGCATAGCCCTTCAGATACTGCTCGGATATGTCGTGCCCCGTCACGTCGTCCCCTGGTTTCTTGACGGCCCGGTGACGACTTCTTAGCGGCGACCGGCATGCAGACCCTAATGAACACTGCCGGGAACCGGCAATGCGCTGGTCGGTACCTGACATGCACGATGTGCGCAGGGGAGCACGGCGGATGCTTTCGGTGCCGGACACCTGGGTGGTGTCCGACACCGAAAGCCGGAGGGGAGCCGTGCGCCACCGAAACAGGTCGGCATCACAACACGACGAACGGAGGGTGGGGGCATGTGGTCGTTTCTCGTGGCTGTCAGCGGTTTTCCCACCATCCTGTTCACGGCCGCGCTCGTCGTGGTTGTCGGCTTCTGGCTGCTGGTCGCCGTCGGAGCGGCGGAGTCCCACGGCTTCGACGGCCACGTGCACTTCGACGCCTGGGGGATGGGCGGGATACCGGTCACGGTCGTCTTCTCCCTGGCGACCGCGATCGGCTGGTTCCTGAGTCTGAGCGCGACCGTCCTGCTCGATCCCCTGGCGTCCTCCGGGGTGGTCCGCGGGCTGGCCGGGCTGGTGGTCCTGGCGGGGGCACTGCTGATCGCCTGGCGTGTGACCCGCGTGCTCGTACGGCCGTTGTGCCACCTCTTTCCCGATGAACGGGGGCCGTCCCGGCTGGACTTCGTGGGACTTACCTGCACCATCCGCACGGGGCGGGTGGACGTCGGCTTCGGCCAGGCCGAGGTCGCGGCCAAGGACAGCTCCACCGCGGTGGTGCAGGTGCGCCAGACCGCGGACGAGGTCCTCACCAGCGGCAGTACCGGCCTGTTGTACGCCTACGACGAGGTCGGCGAGTTCATCTGGGTCGCGCCGTACGACACGGCGCGCGACCCGCGGGGCCACGGCACCTGAGTCGCCCGCGCCCGCTGGACGCCGCACCTTCTGACCCGCTTGAAGTTCCTTATGCCTCAAGGACGTTTGCCATGGATGTCCTCTCCGTGGGCATCGGCGTGCTCGTCGCCGTTGTCCTCCTCATCGCGATCACCATGCTGTTGGTGGTCGGCCGGCTGTTCCGCAAGGTGGAGCAGGGACGGGCGCTGATCATCTCCAAGACGAAGAAGGTGGATGTCACCTTCACCGGTGCCGTGGTGCTACCGGTGCTGCACAAGGCCGAATACATGGACATCTCGGTGAAGTCCATCGAGATCCGCCGCACCGGCCGTGAGGGTCTGATCTGCCAGGACAACATCCGCGCCGACATCCACATCAGCTTTGGCCGAACGTGTCCCGGGCGCGGGCGAGCGACACCGCGCGGCGTTTCAGGGTCGCGCGCTCCTCGGCGGGAAGCGTGTGGGCCCAGAACAGCTGGGCGGCGGCGCGGGCGGCGGGTTCGTGACGGAGAAGGGCCGCCCTCCCGCGATCGCCGACTTCCGGGCGGAGCTGGCAGTCCACGCCGGCGAGGCGTCCGCCGCGTACCTCTTCGAGGAGCTGACGACCGACCCTGACGGCTGTGGATCTGGTTCTTGAGGTGCTCCGCTCTCCTTGGGCGGTGTGTCGCGTGCGCGGCGAAGGCAGAGTGCCGGCCCGCGGCTCAATTGGCGCGAGATCGCCGACGCGGCCTGGTTTCCCGGGGTGCTACCGGCGGTAACAGCAGAGGTGTCGCGGCATGCCTCTGCATGTCTCCCGCACCTCCCGCACCTCCCGTACCTCTTCCGGAAGGCACCTCATGGAGAATTCGGCGTCGCCCACAATGATCAGCAGACGAAGGGCTTTGACGGTGGCCGGCGGCGTGGCAGCCGGCGCCGCCCTCGCGGCGCACGCGGTACCGGCGTTCGCGGCCGGGGCGTCGGACGCCGACGCCATCGTCGTCGGCGGCGGCCTCGCCGGTCTGGTCGCGACGGCCGAACTGGTCGCCGCTGGGCGCAAAGTGCTGCTCCTGGACCAGGAACCCGAGTCCAACCTGGGCGGACAGGCGTTCTGGTCCTTCGGCGGTCTGTTCCTGATCGACTCCGACGAGCAGCGACTCATGGGCATCAAGGACTCCCAAGAGCTCGCGTGGCAGGACTGGTTGGGCACGGCGGGCTTCGACCGCGGCATCGACGACCCGGGCGGCCAGGACTACTGGGCCCACAAGTGGGCCGAGGCGTATGTGGACTTCGCCGCGGGGGAGAAGCGGTCCTGGCTCTACGGCCTGGGGATCCGCTGGTTCCCGATCGTGGGCTGGGCCGAGCGCGGCGGCGGACTCGCGGACGGGCACGGCAACTCGGTGCCCCGCTTCCACGTCACCTGGGGCACCGGTCCGGCCGTGGTCGAGCCGTTCGAGAAGCAGGTGCGGGCCGCGGTCGCGAACGGGAAGGTGACCTTCAAGTTCCGGCATCGTGTTGATGAGATCGTGCGTACCGGCGGTGTGGTGACCGGTGTGCGCGGCGCGATCCTCGAACCCAGTACCGCGGCGCGCGGCAAGGCCAGTTCCCGTACGGTGGTCGGCGACTTCGAGCTGCACGCCCCGGTCGTGATCGTCACCTCGGGCGGGATAGGGGCCAACCACGATCTGGTACGGCAGAACTGGCCGGCCCGGCTCGGCACCCCGCCCAAGTTCATGGTCACCGGTGTGCCGGCGTACGTGGACGGGCGGATGCTGGGGATCACCGCGGCGGCGGGCGGCCGAGTCGTCAACCCCGACCGGATGTGGCACTACACCGAGGGCCTCAGGAACTACGACCCGATCTGGGCCAACCACGGCATCCGCATCCTCCCGGGACCGTCCTCGATGTGGTTCGACGCCAAGGGCAAGCGGTTCTCCGCCCCCGACATGCCGGGCTACGACACCCTCCACACCCTGGGCTCGATCACCGCCAGCGGCTACGACTACTCCTGGTTCGTCACCACGCAGAAGATCATCGCGAAGGAGTTCGCGCTCTCAGGTTCCGAGCAGAACCCGGACCTCACCAACAAGGACATCCTGAAGCTTCTCTCGCGCATCTGGCAGACGCCGGAGCCGATCGAGAAGTTCAAGAAGAACGGTGTCGACTTCGTCGTCGCCTCCAGCCTCTCCGAACTCGTCCTCGGGATGAACAAGCTGACCGGTGACGGTCTGATCCAACTGGCCGACCTCCAGCGGCAGATCGAGGCGAGGGACCGGGAGATCGGCAACCCGTACACGAAGGACGTCCAGGTGATGGGCATCCGCAACGCGCTGGCCTACACCGGGGACTCACTCAGCCGCACCGCCGCGATCCACAGGATCCTGGACCCCAGTGCCGGCCCGCTGATCGCCGTACGGCTCAACATCCTCACCCGCAAGACCCTGGGCGGCCTGCAGACCGACCTCTCCGGTCGCGTTCTGGACGCCTCCGGCGCTCCGGTTCCCGGTCTGTACGCGGCTGGTGAGGTCGCCGGATTCGGCGGCGGGGGGGTGCACGGATACCGCTCCCTGGAAGGGACGTTCCTGGGCGGCTGCCTGTTCTCCGGACGGCAGGCAGGACGCGCGGCGGCCGCGGCGATCTGAGCCGTACGGCCAGCCGGGCACCGACCTCCCGAAGCGTGCGACCGCTCTCCGCCCAGCGGCAACTTGGTGCTCCAGTGGCAGTTCACTGTCGCCGCTGGTCAAAGTCGCCGCTGGTCAAACTGCCGGGTACGTCCATCAGGGTGTGCCGCACGGGTTCCAGGATGTCCTCAGCCCTGCACGGCGTCGCAGACGTGGTACGCGACGCCGCGCAGGCATAGGGGGCCGAGACCTGATGGCTCGCCGTCTCAGGGGAGGGTGACCGCGCGGCGAAGGGTGTCCCGGCACGCGAGTACGGCGGGGTGCTGGCTGCGGCCGCGGCGTACGACGGTGAAAATGCGACGTGTGCGCTGGCCGCGGGGGAGTTGCCGCAGAGCGACGGTCGGGTGCTGTCCGCTCCAGACGAGGTCGGGAAGGAAGGCGGCGGCGTGTTTCTGCTCGACGAGGCGGAGATGGAGCAGGAGGTCGGTGGTCTCGAACCGCACATCGGGTTCGAAGCCGGCGTCGCGGCACAGGGTCATGGCCCAGTGCCGGGCGCTCGTGCCTTCCGGTTCCAACGCCCAGGGATGGTCCGCAAGTGAGCGCAGTGCCGCCATGGGGCTCTCGGCGTGCGCATCGTCCGGGGGCTTCGGCAGTGCGAGGTGGAGGGGGTCGTCGAGCAGGTCCTCCTCTTCGAGTTCAGGGGGCCGCGGGTTGGGGTTGCCGGGGTATGCCTCGGCGAGGACGAGGTCGAAGTCGCGGGCCTGCAGGGCGGACAGGGCCCTTTCCGGCTCCATCTGTGTGACGTGGACCCTCAGGTGCGGGTGCCGATCACGCAGGAGGTCGAGCGCGGTGGGAACCAGGGCCAGGGCGGCCGTCTGGAACGAGGCGATGCGAAGGGTGCCGGTCAGGTCCGTCAGGGAGGTGGCGATGTCCGCCTCCGCGCGCTCCAGGCGTTCGAGAACCGCTTCCGTGTGGGCGACGAGGATCTCGGCCTGCTCGGTCAGCCGCACCCGTCGCCCGACCGGTTCCAGCAGCCGGACGCCCACCTCGGCTTCCAGTTGCGAGAGCTGCTGGGAAACGGAGGACGGGGCGTAGGACAGGGCGGTGGCGACGGCCGCCAGAGTGCCGCGGTGCTTGAGTTCGCGCAGCAGGCGCAGTCGGTGCAGGTCGAACATCGGCAGACCGCTCTCCTCGCCGACGTGGAGCGATGGCTAAATGGTCGGTTTCTCTGATGACTATCGGTCGAAAACTTTCGCTGGACCGATTGTATGCGGACGCTACATCCTGATCGTGTGACCGAGACCGTTTCCTCTCTGCGTGCCCTGCCGTGGTCCGTGCGGCCCGACGCCCGTATGTGGCGGTGCGAACCCGCCCCCGCCGAGGTGCGGGGCTTTCACGCCGCGCTGCCCGACTACTCACCCACCCCGCTGGTCGAACTCCCCCCGCTGGCGGCGGAGTTCGGTGTCGGCCGGGTGTTCGTCAAGGACGAGTCGTGCCGTCTGGGGCTGCCCGCGTTCAAGGCGCTGGGTGCTTCCTGGGCGGTCCACCGCGCCCTTGCCGAGAGCGCCGCGAGCGGCAAGGAACCGAGTCCGCTCACCCTGGTGACCGCTACCGACGGTAACCATGGCCGGGCGGTGGCCCGCACGGCACGCCTGCTCGGGCAGCACGCCCACGTTTTCGTCCCTCAGGGCGTGCATCCGCAGGCCGTGGCGGCCATAGTCGCCGAGCAGGCGAAGGTCACCGAGGTCGCGGGGCCGTACGACGAGGCCGTACGCCTGGCGGCCCTGGCGGCCGCCGCGCCGGACGCGGTCCTGGTCCAGGACACCGCCTGGCCGGGCTATGAGCAGATCCCGGGGTGGATCGTCGAGGGCTACTCCACCCTCTGCGCCGAGATCGACGAGCAGCTGGCGGGTGAAGGGGTCGTCGCAGGACCCGACTTGGTCTCCATCCCGGTGGGTGTCGGGTCACTGGCACAGGCCGTGGTCACCCACTACCGAAGCCGCCCGTCCGGACGGGCGCCGGCGCTGCTGTCGGTGGAACCGGAGACCGCGGCCTGCGTCCTCGAGAGTCTCACCGTCGGTGAGCCCGTCAGCGTCACCACCGGCGACACCATCATGGCCGGGCTGAACTGCGGCACTCCCTCAAGCATCGCCTGGCCCTACCTGCACAGTGGGCTGGACGCCGCTGTCGCCGTCTCCGACGCCGACAGCACCAGCGCGGCCGCCGGACTCGCCGCCCTCGGTGTCTCCTCGGGGCCGTGCGGAGCCGCCACGCTCGCCGGTCTCCGTACGGTGCTCACCGGCGCGGGTGCCGAAGAGCGCCGTACGGCACTGGGACTCGATGCGACCTCGGTGATCGTGCTGGTGAGCACCGAGGGTCCGGCCGCCAACCCGCACTTCACCACCGATCACTGAACACGCGACGCCTGAAGGACGCCTGCGTCGAACCACCGCACCTTCATCACCACGCACCAGACCGGCTGGACCACGGGGAGGGCGGCAGCGTGCTGACCCACTGCGCCGCCGCACTCGGTGTGCTCGGCCCGCTGACCATCGTGCCCGGCCCGGACATCGCGCGCCCTCCCACCCTCCACGTACCCCGCCCCCGATCCCCCAGGGCGGAGTCAGACTTCGGAAGGCCCATATGCTCCCCGAGACCGGCTCGACTCCACCGTCCCCTCAACCTCTGGACTCGGAACCCGGCCGCCTGCTGGCCCGGCTGATCGCCATCGACTCCGTCAACCCCGACCTCGTTCCCGGCGGGGCCGGCGAGAGCGCCATCGCCGACTTCTGCGGCGAATGGCTGGCTGCCCGCGGCTTCGAGGTGCACCGCCTGGAAAGGCGCCCCGGCCGGCCCTCGCTCGTAGCGATCGCCCACGGTACCGGTGGCGGCCGCTCCCTCATGCTCAACGGCCACCTCGACACGGTCAGCCTCGCCGACCACGACGGAGACCCGCTCGAGCCGCGGATCAGCGACGGCAAGATGTTCGGCCGCGGCACCTTCGACATGAAGGGTGGCATCGCGGCGATGATGGTCGCCGCCGCCCGCACCGCCGCGCACGCTCCTCTGCGTGGCGACGTCATCCTCGCCTGCGTCGCCGACGAGGAACACGGCAGCTCGGGCACCGAGGAGGTGCTGGAGTCCTTCACCGCCGACGCGGCGATCGTCACAGAGCCGAGCCACCTCGAAGTCACCCTCGCCCACAAGGGCTTCGCCTGGTTCGACGTGGAGATCGAGGGCCGCGCGGCCCACGGCTCACGACCCGAACTCGGCATCGACTCCATCACCAAGGCAGGTCACTTCCTCGTCGCGCTCGAGGAACTGGGACAGCGGCTCGCGCAGGGCCCCGCGCATTCCCTCCTGGGTACCGGCACCGTGCATGCCTCCGTCATCCACGGCGGCGAGGAACCCTCCACCTATCCGGCGCACTGCCGCATCACCCTGGAGCGCCGCACCGTCCCCGGCGAGAGCGCGGACAGTGTCGAGCGGGAACTGACCGCCGTACTCGACCGCCTTGCCCACACGGTCCCAGACTTCCGCTACCGCCTGACGCCCGGCCTGCACCGGGAGCCCTTCGAGGCCGACCCCGAGTCGCTCATCGTCCGCACCCTCACCCGCCGCGCGGAGCAGGCCCTCGGCCGCCCGCCCGTGGTGCGCGCCGAGCCCTTCTGGACCGACTGCGCTCTCCTGGACCGCGCGGGCATTCCCTGCGTGCTCTTCGGTGTCGACGGCGCAGGCGCGCACGCGGCCACCGAGTACGTCAACCTCGCCTCGCTGGACCGCCTCACCGACATCCTCACCGGCACCATCGCCGACTTCTGTTCCTGAGCCCTGTACCGGACCCGAACCTGGACCCGGTACTGAACGAAATACGCATCACCACGCCAAGTGCCCCGGAACCTGCGACTGCGGAAGTCGGGATCATGTACTCCCTGCGCGCCATCGCCCCGCGCATGGCCGACGGCCCGCTGCCCGCGGTGGGCCTACGCAGGGAAACGCCTCGGGCGCCGAAGGGTGGCGGCGACGGGGAGACGATGAGTACGGGACATCGAACGCATACTTCTTGAACCAGCGATGGCCCCGACGAACAAGGGGGAGGGAAGATCGTGATTCGTTCGGCTCGCCTCAGCGCCAGGAACTACTGTCGCGAGCGTGATCGAACATGATGCTCTCAGCGCCACCCGTGAGGCCTACGACGCCGTTGCCCCCGTGTATGCGCAGCGGTTCCGCGACGAGCTGCGCGACAGGCCCCTGGACCGCGCGATGTTGGGTGCCTTCGCCGAGGTCGTAAGTGCGAGAGGGGACGGTCAGGTCGCGGATCTGGGGTGCGGGCCTGGTCATATCACCGCTTACCTGGACGAGTTGGGGCTGGCGGCGTTTGGCGTCGATGGCTCTTCTGCGATGATCGAGTTGGCTCGACAGGCCTACCCGGGCCTGCGGTTCGACGTGGGCTCGATGGCCGCGTTGAACATCGCTGACGGGGCGCTGGGCGGCGTACTCTCACGCTGGTCCGTCATCCACACTCCGCCGCAAGAAGTCCCCGTCATCTTGGCGGAGTTCCACCGGGTGCTGGCACCTGGCGGCCACCTTCTGGTCGGCTTTTCGGCCAGCGACGATCCGTCTCACCCGACGCAGGTCTTCGACCACGCAGTCGCGCCGGCCTATCGGTGGTCGCCCGATCACTTCGCCGCGACGCTGCGCAAGTCCGGGTTGGCCGAGGTGGCCCGGATGGTTCGCGAGCCTCAGCCCACCGATCGACGGCAGTTCAAGGAGATTCACCTGCTTGCCCGCAAAGGCTAGTAGCGTGTCGCTGCTTAGGTATGGGCTGTTTGATTGAGAGGCTTGCGTCTGGCAGATTCCTCTCCCGCTCTGCCGGACAGGACTGGTGCGATGGGTTCGCAGAAGAAGAGGCCGGTGGTGCTGACCGCGCAGGACCGCGAGGAGTTGGTCCGGGTGACCACGACGGGGGTTCATCCGGCCTCGGTAATCAGGCGGGCGAGGGTGCTGCTCGCACTCGACACCTCTGCAGGCGGGATCGGCTCGCAGGAGGTGATCGCGGCCCGGCTCGGCGTCTCCGGTGAGACGTTGCGGCTGGTCGCCAAGCGTTTCACCGAAACCGGTGGCGATGTTCACGCCACCATCGCGCGGAAGAAGCGCGACCTCCCGCCGGTGCCCTCACCGGTGACCGGTGAGGTCGAAGCCCGGCTGATCGCGATGGCGTGCTCACAGCCACCCCAGGGCTATACCCGGTGGTCGCTGCGGCTGCTGGAGAAGCACGTCGCACTGGTCGAGGACATCCCCGATCTGGACCATTCCACCATCGGCCGGGTCTTAAAAAAACGGAACTGCGTCCTCACCTGAAGAAGTGCTGGACCATCCCACCACGGGCGAACGCGGAGTTCGCGGCCCGGATGGAAGACGTACTGGCCGTCTATGCCCGGCCCTATGACCCGGCACGTCCGGTCGTGTGCATGGACGAGAAGCCCTACCAGCTCCTCGGCCATGTCCGCGACCCGCTCCCGGCCCGCCCAGGTCACGACGCCTGCCAGGACAGCGAGTACATCCGCTGCGGCACGTGCTCGATCTTCGTATGGGTCGAACCCCTGCGCGGGTGGCGTCGAGTTCAGGCACTGTCCCAGAGGACCCGGATCGACTGGGCCGGCCAGGTCAGGCAGCTGCTGAGCGTGGACTACCCCGATGCCGAGACGGTTGTGCTGGTGATGGACAACCTCAACACCCACGGCATCGCCTCACTGTACGAGGCATTCGAACCAGAAGAGGCCTTCGCCCTGGCTCAGCGCCTCGAGATCCACCACACGCCCAAGCACGGGTCATGGCTCAACATCGCCGAGATCGAACTCTCCGCGCTGACCAGGCAATGTCTCGACCGCCGGATCGGCGACCTCGACACCCTCAACACCGAACTCTCAGCCTGGCAGAACGCCACCAACACCGACCAACGTCAGGTGGACTGGCAGTTCACCACCCACGACGCACGCATCAAACTGCGCCACCTCTATCCCAGGAATTAGCTGCGACAGTCTACTAGGCGTGTTGACCCGCAGGGTTGTTCACGCGGCTGATGGGTGGTTGACCGCCGAGTGCGGTGTGGCAGCGGCACGGTGGTGATCGCCGGATGGGTTCCGGCGGTCGCCACGGCCGCGGCGGTTGTGCCCGGCAGTGGTGGTCAACCCGAGCTTCCTCGTCGACTTCCTTGGCCGTATGCGGCGGCACGCTGCTGGCTCGGAAGGCCCGGTCAGGTCCACTCTCGCTCGGACTTCTGCATGGTGTGGCTTGCCGCGCGGGTCAGTTTCGGGCGGCTCAGGACGTCGGTGCTGTCGAGGAACTGGTCCACGGAGCCGACGGGTAACAGATCACGAAGGGCCGGGTCCGTGATGCGGGCCCTGAGGGCCTTGGTGAAGCGGTCGGCGCGCAGGACCTGGAAGGGCCCGGAGTGGTAGGGGCGGGTGGCGGGGTCGACGCGGTCGGTCAGGCCCAGCTGATTGTGCAGGCCCGCGATCGTCTCGTACGCGTGCGCCAGATGCTGTTCGCGGCTGCGCCAGTCGGTGGCGGCGAGGGCGGCGGTGAGGTCGGGGGTGAGGCGCGGGCCTAAGGGGGTGCGGGCGAAAGCGCTGCCGAGCCACTTGCTGTAGGGCGGATAGCGGCGGTCCATCAGGAGACACAGGCGCATGAGGTCGCGTACGAGGCGGGCGGCGACCATGGCGGATCCCAGCTCGTCGCCGACCTCGCCGCAACGGCCGACGAAGGCTTCCTCCTGGGATATGCGCTGCCACTGGCAGGCCAGGACATGGAGCCAGATGTCGTGCGGGTACCAGCGGAGGGCCGTGCGTAAGGGGGCGAGTTCACCGAGGCCGTCATGGAAGACGGCTCCGCCGGTGACTTCGGCGAGGAGTTGGGTGGGGGTGGCGAGCCAGTCCGTCGGGGTGATGCCGGAGGAGGGGACGAAGCCGAGTGTGTCGGTGAACCAGGCCGAGAGATGGGTGACTTCGACGCGGTGGTGGACGGGGCGGTCGGTGACCTGCATGACGCGGATGTCACGGTCGCCGGTGGGGGCGAAGTGGGTGGGGTAGCCGTGGAAGGTCTTCGGGAGGTGCTCGGCGAGTACGTGTCTGATACGTCCCGCATGCCGGGAGACGTCCTGGCGGCGGAGGAAGAGCTGGAGGCGGGGGCCCCATTCGTGGTCGGCGGAGCGAGGGGTGTCGAAGCCGAGCACCTCGGAGCCGCTGCCCAGGCGTGCTGCGGAGTGAGGGATTGCGGGGGAGGCTTCCTCCAACAGGGGGCGTACCGCTTCGGTGTAGAACCGGCGGGAGAGTTCCAGGCCTGGGATGAAGGGCGGCATATTCGTGATGCTCATGCCGGGAAGCCGTGCCCATTCTGTGGCGAGGCATGCGTGGTGTCTTCACGTTGTCTTTCGCTCGTGAGGCAGCCGCAGGTTTGAGGAGCGGCGGCCCCTGGTACCCCGCCCACCGAAAAGCTCGGGAATGTCCGGCAGATGGTGGTCCTCGCCCGCCCACGCGGAACAGGCCTGCACGCTCGTGGCGGTCGAGAGCCGCCGGCTCGCAAACGGGTCGAGCGCGTCGAGTACCTCGGTCGGCGTCGCACCCGCGAGGGCGTCGCCGAGTACGGCCGCGTCCCGAACCGCCTGCGCCGCACCCTGGGCCTGGAACGGCAGCATCGCGTGGGCACTGTCGCCGAGCAGGTCACTCGTCCGATGAACCATCGCGCGAGCGGGGCACGTGTGGAGAGATCGTGGCGGAAGACGGGGGACCGCCGAACGCGGAGACCTCTCCCGTCGTACCCGTCGCGGCAGGCAGGGACCGCCGATCGGCACCGGCCGGAAAGAGGCGACCAGATGACCGGCGAGCAGCACCCCCGGGCGGCGGCCCGCGGCACGCCGGGCGCCCAGGGAGGCGAGTGCGGGGCGCGGAGCGGTGGTGGAACCCGTAGGCCCTGGCCAACCGACCCTCTCGTGTGCGGTTCGCTGTCGGGTAGCTTCGAACGGGACTGCTGTCGACCTCCCTCTATTGGCGCCACGTTTGCCCAGTTCAGAGGCTGGTTAACGGACATGACAACGGTCACCGGTGCAGCCTTTGCCGATTCGCTCCGGCATGCGTTTCACTTCGATCGAGGCATCCATCGCGAGGGGGAAGGTGCACAGCATGAGCGACCACGGTCATGAGCACGATGCGGCGCACGAGCACGGCTCGGGAGGCCACGCCGGGCACTCCCACGGCGTGACGGCGGACGCCGACCGGCGCTGGCTGGGCATCGCGCTCACGCTCATCACCGCATTCATGGCCGTCGAGGTCGTCGTCGGTATCGTCGCGAGCTCGCTGGCCCTGATCTCGGACGCGGCGCACATGCTCACCGACGCCGCCTCGATCGTGCTCGCCCTGATCGCGATGCGGCTGGCCGCGCGCCCGGCCCGCGGCGGCTTCACCTACGGCCTCAAGCGCGCCGAAATCCTCTCCGCCCAGGCCAACGGGCTGACCCTGCTGCTGCTCGGCGCGTGGCTGGCGTACGAGGCGGTCCGCCGTCTGGTCAACCCGCCGGAGGTCGAGGGCGGGCTGATGCTGGCCACCGCGCTCGTCGGCATCGTGGTGAACGTGGTGGCCGCCTGGTGCATCTCCAAGGCCAATCGCACCTCGCTGAACGTCGAGGGCGCCTATCAGCACATCCTCAACGACCTGTTCGCCTTCATCGGCACCGCCATCGCCGCGCTGGTCGTCGTCACCACGGGCTTCGCCCGCGCCGACCCCATCGCCACGCTGGTCGTCGTCGCGCTGATGTTCAAGGCGGGGTACGGGCTCATTCGCGACTCGGGCCGCATCTTCCTGGAGGCGGCGCCCGCGGACATCGACCCGGACGCGCTGGGCGACAAGCTCGCCGCCCAGCCGGCCGTCGTGGAGGTCCACGACCTGCACGTCTGGCAGATCACCTCCGGGCAGACGGCCCTCTCGGCCCACGTCCTGGTCGAGCCCGGCGGCGACTGTCACGCCGTCCGCCGCGACCTGGAGAAAATCCTCCAGCACGACTACGGCATCACCCACACCACCCTTCAGGCCGACCACGTCCCCGACAACGTGCTCCAAGTGGCGTTCCCGGGTGACACGGCCGACGACACGGCGCACTGCGACGACCGGCACGGCCCGGTCCACCGCGATGAGCCGCACGAGCACTGATCCCCTGTAGCCCGGCCGGAGCCGACGCGTACGTCTCGTGGTGATCGGCTCGGGTCGGAGCGCACCAGCTCCAAGCAGGCCCTCAACGGCTTCGTGAAGTCCGTCGCCTTCTACTGTGGCCGACGCGGCATCCGCGCCAACGCCGTCGCGCCCGGCGGGGTCAACACGGGGATGGACACCGCCTTCCGCTCCTCCTACGCCCAGGAAATGACCGCGCCGGCCATCGCCGCCGGACCCACCGCGTTGGCGGTGATGTCGTCCGCCGCCCAGCGCCGTCCGGCCTCCACGGCGTGGTGCCCGGCGGCATCCGCACCCCCTTGCAGCAGCGCGCGATCGACCTGGTGGCCGCGGAGCGGCTGTGGGAGCTGTCCACTGCCGCCGTGTCCGTCTGGCACGGCCGGCCGGGGCCGTGCCCTGGTCCGCGACGCGGACAGCGCGCCGTCGATCGCTGCGCCTGCCATGTCTTCACCAGCCTGCTGGCCCGAATGGCTCTGCCGGCGGTTCACACCCAGGCGATGAGGTCGTGCCGCTCGTCGGTCGCCGCCTCGCCCCACAGGAGTGTCGTCCGATTCTGTGCGGCGATACAGGGCATGGGAACAGCGCGACGGGTGTCGGCTCTTCCGGGGGTGACGGGCCCGGGGCTGACGGTCCAGTGGTCACCACGCAAGGTGAGGGTCACCAGGGACAGGGGTGGCACATCGAAATGCCAGAAGGCCGTCGCCGGTGCGGACAGCGCATGGACGAGCGAGGCCCGGACAACGGCTGGTTCGGTGATGGCCAGTGCGTCGCCCGTGCCAGGCGGCACGCTGCTCAGCCAGGTGGCGACTCGGCGGCAGAGCCGGCGTACCGACTCGCCTCCGTGTGGCGCGGCATCCGGGTCTGTGAGCCAGGCGCCGTACCCGTAGGGGTCGTCCGCGGTGACTTCGCCGACTGTGCGGCCACGCCACGTACCGTAGTCGAAGTCGCGCAGTGCGGGTTCGAGCGTGGTGTCCAGGCCGAGAGCGTCAGCGGTCTGCGCGCAGCGGGTCGACGGTGCCCGGATGGCCAGCGAGTACGGGGGAAGGGTCGTGCCGACGACGCGTGCCGTGTGCAGGCCGCGCTCGCTGAGGAGGCCGTCACCGAAGACCGGGTTCCTGGTGGTGTCCTCGGCTGTCGCGCAGATGAATGTCAGGCGGACCGACATCGGCTTACCTCTTTCCGTGAGTACTTGGTCGACTTTCCGTGAGTGTTTGGTCGACCACGGCCGCCTAGTTGATCAGGCGAGCCGGTGTGGTGGCGGCGTGCAGCATGTATTCCAGTGGTCCTCTCCGGAAGGCCCGTTTCCAGGCGACGGCCAACAGCATGGTGGCCGCGGCCAAGCAGACCAGGGCCAGCAGGGCGGGGAAGGTCGGCAGGCTGTCGATGCCCAAGGCCTTGATGGCGATGATGTGGCCGGTGTAGGCGGTCAGGGAGACCGAGCCGACCGCGATGACGGGGGCGGCGAGCCACCGGAATCGGGCCGATTGTTCCGTGGCGATGAGACAAGCGGTGATGACCACCAGGCCGACGCCGGTGTTACCCATGATCGACCATGTCGTCTGGCTGTGTGGCGCGGCCACCAGCAGCCAGTCCGGGGTACTAGTGGTGGGGTCGCCCACGGCGTCGGACCACCATGCCGATGCGGCCGACCCGCCACCGGTCGTCGCGCTCACGGCTGCCTGCGCGCCCGGGACCAGGTGCAGGGCCAGCCAGGAGCCGCCGTAGCCGAGTACGGCCAGTGCGCCGCCGAGGAGACCGACCTTGGCGCGTATGCCGGGCCTCGCGAGGTCGATGCGGCCCAGCGCCATTCCGGCGATGACGAAGGGCAGCCAGGTCAGTACCGGGTACGCGCCGGTGATGAACAATTCAATGATCCCGTTTGAATCGGTGATCCGGGCCAGCGGGTCGTGGGCGATGACGGCATCGGCCCAGCTCCCGCCCTCGACCGCAACCCGAAGCGGATACAGAACTTGGGGCAGTACGAGCGCGGTCGCCGCGGCGATGACGGCCAGGGTGCCGGCCCGCAGCCGGTACAGCGGAACGGAGAGGAAGAAGACCGTTCCGTAAGCGGCAAGGATCACGTCGACCGAGGTGTCCAGGCAGGTCAGGGCATATCCCAGGGCAACCAGAACGGCGGAGCGGATCAGCACCCTGCCCATGGCCTGCCGCCCGGCTCGCCCCGTCCGTGGCTGCGGCCGACCAGTGAGAAGGACCAGGGTGAACCCGGCAAGCAGAGCGAACAGGGCAGAGGACCGGCCGCGTGCCACCTCCATGGCCCAGCCCAGCGGGCCGCCCACCGAGGGGTCGGGACCGATGTGGGCCGCGTACATGCCGAACACCGCCAGGCCGCGGGCCAGGTCGAGGCCGATCAACCGTCCTGTTGACGACGTGGGGGAGGGGGCGGCGGCATCCGCCCTCACAGCGGATGCCGCCTCGGACGGCGCGGCCTCTGATACGTCGTGCACCATGTGTTCCAGGGTCCTGGACGGTGTGTGTCACAACCATCCGGCAAATGTCCGGAACCGCCCCCGCCGACTGGCCGACCCAGCCCCCGCCGACTGGCCGGTTCCGGCGTCAGAAAACGCCATAAGTGTCATGGTGTGATACGAATCGGGGCAGTGGTCCGATGGTGAGTGGAGCACCCGTGATCCGAGTATTGGTGGTCGATGACGAGGCCCTGATGCGTAAGGGTTTTCAACGCACCTTCGACGCGGCGCGGGACATCGATGTCGCGGTGGCGGTTCCCGGCGGCCAGACGCTTCAGGCGGCGCGGGAGATACGTCCTGACGTCGTACCGCTGGACATGCTGGACATCCGGATGCGACCCCTGGCCGACGGCGGCGCCATACGGTCGTCCAAGGTCATTGGGCAGGTCGTGGACGTCCACGTGAACGCCGGCCCCAAAAAACTCGCTGCCCGCAGGCTCGCTTTGCTCGCCGAACGGGCTCGCCTTCTCAAGCCACCGCAGGACCAGGAGGGGGGATGAGCCTCGGCCGCCTGCGTGCCCCGCTGCTGGACGCCGCCCTCGTCGGAGCCTCGCTGCTCGATGTCTGGTTCAAGGTCCACATCGACGAGCAGCTGCGTATGGCTTGCGCCCTGGTCGCCGCCTTCTCTCTTCTGTTGCGCCGCCGCCGGCCGCTGCTTACCTTCCTGCTCACTCTGCCCGCCGTCCTGGTCTCCGACGCGATTTTCGCCGCGCTGGCCGCGCTGTACACCCTCGCCTCATTCACCCGACACCGCGCCCTGCTGGCCGTCTGTGCCACGGCGTTCACGATCTGCGACATGACCTCATGGCCGTCACTGAACTACAACCTTGCGTCCACCTCGACCCTCTTCACTCTGGGCTACACCGCGGCGACGGCAGCCGCTCCTGTCTTCCTGGGTCAACTCGTCCAGACCCGCAGCGATCTGTCACAGCGGCTCGCCGAGATCTCCGAGGCGCGCGACCACAAGCGCCTGCTGACCGACCAGGCCGTGCTGGCCAAGGAGCGCGCGCAGCTCGCCCGGGAGATGCATGACGTGGTCTCCCACCAGGTCAGTCTGATCGCGGTGCGGGCCGGAGCGCTTCAGGTCGGGACCCAGGACGCCGAGGTCAAGGAGGCCGCCGCCACGATCCGGCGGCTGAGCGTACAGACCCTGGACGAACTGCGGCACATGGTCAGCGTCCTGCGCGCCTCCGGGGGCCGCCCCACGGAGCTGACACCGCAGCCCTCTCTGGCCGACCTTGAGCGGCTGGTCGACAACAGCGGCATCCGCGTCGAGCTGCAGACCGACGTGTCCGACGACCTTCCGCCCACCGTCCAGCGCGCCATCTACCGCACCGTCCAAGAAGCGCTGACCAACGTACGCAAGCACGCCCCCGGAACCACCGCGACGGTTCGCATCCGCCACGAGGACGGCGCTGTCCGTGCCACGGTCACCAATACCGCACCGACCCGGCCGCCGCTCCCCCTGCCCAGCGCGCACCACGGGCTGGTCGGCCTGGGGCAGCGCGCCGCACTCCTCGGCGGCACCGTCACTTCCGGCCCGACAGCCGACGGGGGCTACGAACTGGACCTGGAGCTCCCGGCCGAGGACACGTCGTGACGGACCACTGGCCGCCGTCACGACCGAAGCGGCAGAGCGGGGATGCCGCGGTCCATCCGCGTGCCGACGGCGGTACTCGACCGGGGACGGCAGGCGTGGAAGACGGGCGGGTACCCGATCGTCCGCGGTGACGACACCTTGAACGTTCTTGCCGTTCTTGGCCGTTGTTCCTCCTTCATACGGCCAGCAGGGTCTTCCCCACGTTGTGTCCCGCCTGCATCCGCTCATGTGCCCGGGCCGCGGCAGCCAGCGGAAGGATGTCGGTGACATCGATGTGCACGCTTCCCGAGGCGACGAGTTCCAGGGCTGCCAGACCATGGGCGCGCAGGAGGTCGGGGGCACGTCTGGAGACGTCACCGATGTTGTAGCCGGTCAGCGAGCGATTGTTCTTCCACAGGGGGAGGAGCGGTAGGTTCAGGTCGGGGTGGCGAGCGGCTTCGCCGTAGAAGGCGACACGGCCGAAGGGGGCCAGCACGTCCAGACTGGCGAGGCGCGTGGGGCCGCCCACCGGGTCGAGGACCACGTCCACGCCTCGCCCGCCGGTCGCGTCGCGCACCGCGTCGGGGAAATCCTCCCGTGGGAAGACCGCGTCGTATCCGAAACGTTTGGCGTACTCGGCCTTGTCGGTGCTGCCGACAGTGCCGTACACGGTGTCCGCGCCGAGTGCGCGGGCGATCTGGGCGGCGACGGAGCCCACGCCTCCGGCCGCCGCGTGGATCAGAACGCTGTCGCCGGGGCGGAGCCGGGCCGCTTCGGCGAGGACGCCGTAGGCCGTGGGCAGGACGAGTGCGGCCCCGCCGGCGGTCCGTAGATCGATCTCGCCGCGTGGGGTGTGCAGCGGGAACGTGAAGCGGGCTGGGGCGACGGCGTACTCGGCGTAGCCACCTCCGTCGGGCAGGTGCACGGCGACAGGGTCCCCGACGGCGAACCCGCTGACGCCCTCGCCGATCGCGGCGACATGCCCGGAGGCTTCCATGCCGGGGATGTCGAGTGTGTCCGGTGGGCCGAAATCGCCGAGGCGGTGCTGCACTTCGGCGTAGTTCACTCCCGCGTAGGCCACCCGGACCAGCACCTCTCCGGGGCCGGCTTCAGGGGTCGGCACCTCCACGGTGCGCAGGACCTCGGGCCCGCCGTTCTCTTCGAATCCGATCGCGCGCATGACGTGTCCTCCTGCGGTCGTTTTTTGGTGGCAACTCGGGTGCGCTCACCGCGGTCCTGGTGCCGCGGTCCTGATGTCGCGGCACCAGCTCCACCGGCGTACGACGTGGTGTTCCGCCGCCCCCGGAACGGCGTCGCTCGTCTTGCCGAGGAGGGCCAGCAGCAGGATCGCGAGGAGCAGGATGTCCGTGCGGTCGGGCATGTGCGGCGGCGCACCGGTGAGGGCGAGCTCAGGAACTCGGTGTGAGGCGCGAGATGTTCAGCGTTCGGGCTGACGGGTGATCAGCGGGTGGCGGCGCAACAGAGCGCGGCTGCGACACGTACCAGATCGACGCAGCGGCGGCAGGTCAGCGACTGGCGCGGCATACGGGGATGCAAGCATGGGTGACTCGCAGGCGTCAACGGACCGCCATCATCCGAGACGATCACTGTCGGGGACCTTGAGAGCCTTGGCCGGCCGTCACGGCTGTCCGTATGTGTGCAGAGCCAGGTGAGCGCGCAGACGGGTCAGGCGGTCGATCTCGGCGTCGAGAGCCGCGAGTCTGCGGTCGATCACTCCGGAGCCGGGGAGGTCGCGGTCCGGGGACCCGCACGGCGGTCGGGGATTCTCGACGAGCAGGCCGAGCCGGTCGGCGATACTGCGCAGGTCCTCGATGGTGAGCCCGAGCGCCAGCAGTTCACGGATGACGCGGACTCTGGCCACCTCGTCCGGCCCGTACTCACGTTGCCCGGCGGCGCTGCGCCGCGGTGGCGGCAGCAGGCCCCGCGCCTCGTAGAACCGCAGGGCTCGCGGGGTGGTCCCCGCCGCTGCCGCCGCATCTCCGATCCGCATGTCCGCCCTCGCGTCTCAGCCTCCGTCGCCGCGACCGCGCGACGACATGTCACCGTGGCGGCAACTCCACGACGACGGTTCCGAAGTGCCGCCCCTCGAACAGTTCCTGCAACGCCCGAGGGGCACGATCCATGCCCGGGATCCGTACATGCGGGAAGGTGATCTCGCCGGAGCGCAGCCAGTCCCCGAAGTGCTTGGTCCATTCCGCCCTCACGTCGGGATGGTCCTGGCCGCTGTAGCCGTGGAGCGAGATGCCTTGGCCGATGAGCCGGAAGGTGTCGATCTCCGCGGGTGCGCTGCCACCGTCGCGGCGCGGCGACAACTGGCCTGACAGCGCGCCGACCAGTGCGAAGCGGGCACCCTGGCGCGCGGCGCGAACAGCCGCGTTCAGCTGGTCACCGCCGACGGTGTCAAGGAGGACGTCGATGCCGTCCGGCGCCGCCGCGGCCAGTTGCTCGTCGATCGGCCCGGGCCCTGGCACCACGACCGCGTCGTAGCCCAGTTCGGCCCGCAGCCGCTCGGCCTTGTCCGGCGAACGGGTGCTCCCTATGACCCTCTTGGCGCCCAGCAGACGCGCGACGGGGCCCGCCAGCGTTCCTACGGCTCCTGCCGCTCCAGTGACGAACACGGTGTCGCCGGGGCGGACTTCGGCGAGCCGGGTCAGCGCTCCGTAGGCGGCCGACCCGGACGACAGGTGGGCCACCGGATCGGGCAGGACATCGCCGAGCGGAGTGCAGTCGCTCGCCGCGACCAGCGCGTGTTCGCGCCACCCGAGCAGATGCGTGACCGCGTCCCCTGGGCCCAACGGAGCGCCGGGCCCAGCCGTGACGACCTCGCCGACGGCGGGACCGAACAGTACGTCGCCGGCGTGGATGCGGGGCAGCGGCATGCCGTCGGCCTCGCCGCCGATCAGAGTGCGCAGCCCGGGGAACACGAGGAAGTACCGGTTCCGGACGACGACTTGTCCCGGACCGGGGACGGGGACCGGCCTCCGCGCGATCGTGAAGTGTTCAGGCCCGGGGAGCCCGCCGGGGGTGTCGGCCAGCAGGATCTCGCGGGTCGTGGAGGGCGGAACTGTGGCCATGTCGGGGCTCCTGGACGGGTTGGAGGGTGAGCGCGTGCTGTGACAGTGGGATCGGTCCGGCTGTCGGCGCGCAGACGCTAACCCCTGACGCGCGCGTCAAAGGCAAGACGGTTGCGGCTGCCCGAGACCGGAGCGAGCAACTCCGCGGCAGGCGCGGTACTTTCGCCCGACGTCGTGCGTACTGTGCCGATGCGAGCGCTCCGTTGACACCTTCCGCCCCACGTGCTTGCATCCCGCCTTGCCGTCGCCAGAGCCTCTGACTCGCCGCCGCGCCGTGGACCTCGTCCGCGTGGCCGCCGCGCTGTGTCGGACGACCGGCTGACCACGCGCTTCCGCACATCCCCGTCAACAGTCCGGCTGGACAAGCCAGTTACGCACGCACCGGCCCCACCCACGGATGTCCGTGCCCTGGCCCACGCCGACCCCTCTCGCGCTCTTCACCCCCTCATGACGAGGACCCGCCATGCCTTCACCCACCTCCCCCGGTCACCACCACGAAACCGACTACGACCGCCGCAGACTGCGCCAGTGGCTCGCCGGTGAGGCCAGGGCCGACGGGGTCACCCGCCGTCGGCTGCTCACCCTGCTCGCCGCCACCGCCGCCGGGACCGCACTCGGCACCACGCGGCCCGCCCGCGCCGCCGACGGAGTCGTCAAGCCCCTGCCGCCCGAGTGGTTCATCGAGCGCGGCACCAACGCCGAGACCCGCTGGGAGGCGCTGCGCGGAACCGGCCACCACACCCCCAACGAGCGGTTCTTCGTGCGCAACCACACCGCCACGCCGGTCCTGGAAGCCGATGACTGGCGGCTGCGGCTGTGGGGGAGCGGGCTGCGTGGCACCCCCGGCGAGGACCGGTCGGTGGAGTTCGGGTACGACGACCTGCGCGCTCTGCCGGCCGTCACCCATACCGCCTTCGTCGAGTGCGCCGGAAACGGCCGCTCCTACCCGCAGGGCGGCAGTGCGCCGCTCACCCGGCAGGCCACGAAGAGCGCCTTCGAGCTCGCGAGCGGGGCCACCTTCACGGCGGGCCAAAGACACGTACTGCACGGACGGTCGTGGTCGGGTGCGGGCGCCGTCGCCCGGGTCGACGTCAGTACCGACGGAGGGGCGAACTGGCGGCCCGCCCGCCTGCACGACCGGCCCCGCGCCGGGACCTGGACCCGCTGGTCCCTCGGCTGGCAGCCCTACGCACCCGGCGCCACCCACCTGCTGGCCCGCGCCACGGACACGCCGGCCGTACTCAGCCGGACATCGCCGTGGCCAACACACAGTGCTATCTGTTCGACGCGGTGGTGCGACTTCCGGTGAGCGTGGTGTGACGGAAAGCAGGCCTGGCGCTGCTCGATGCGCGTACATCTAATGTCCTTGACACCTTAAGGGGCCGACGACGTAGGTTGAGGCGATCACTTCCGGATGGGTGGAGGCCCCGATGCGCGTACGTGGCGCCGCACCGCACGGTGCCGGCACGGGCACGCGCCTGGTCATCCGGCGGCACGTCGACTACTGCCGCACCGCCTCCGCAGTCTGTCCTTCCGCACGCCCCTGACCCACGTCGGCCCGTCGGGCCGGCCGTCTTGTCGTGCCCTCGGAAGGAACCCCATGTCCGGCCCCGCCCTGCGGCTCGCCCTCGAAATCGACGGCGACGGCGCCCACCCCGCGGCCTGGCGCCGCGCCGCCCACTCGCCCGATCACCTGCTGACCCCGCGCCGGGTGGCCCGCATCGCCGCCGCCGCGGAGAACGCCGGGTTCACCCTGCTCACCCTGGAGGACGGCGCACTCCCGCCCGGCGCCACGCCCGACGTGGTCGGCCGCATCGGCGCGGTGGAGCGGGCCGCCTTCATCGCCGCGTCGACGAGCGTCATCGGCATCGCGCCGGTCGTCCCGCTCACCTACGCCGAACCCTTCCATGTCTCCAGCCAGTTGGCGTCCCTGGACCACATCTCGGTCGGGCGCGCCGGGTGGGTGGTGAGTGAGGAGACACGTCCTGAGGCGGCCCCCGTCTGGGGCCGCCCCCTCGTCGACGGCGCCGCCGCCCGCGCACGCGAGTCCCGTGACGGCGTCGAGGTCGTCCGCGCCCTGTGGGACTCCTGGGAGGACGACGCGGTCATCCGCTCCGTGGCCACCAGCCGCTACCTCGACCGCGACCGGCTCCACTACGTCGACTTCACCGGCGACACCTACGCCGTGAAGGGCCCGGCGATCGTGCCCCGTCCGCCGCAGGGCCAACTCGTCGTGCTCGGCCGACCGGACCTCGTGCCCGCCGAGCAACTCGACGTCGCCCTCGTCGAGAGCCGCGACATCGCCGCGGTCACCTCGGCCGCGGCCGCGGCGGCCGCCGGAACGCCGCGTACCTTCGCCGAGATCGAGTTCGCCCTCGACACCGCGGATGCCACGGCCGACGAGCGCGTCGCCGATCTCGAGCGGCATGCGCCCTGGAGCGACCGGGGACGGCTGCGCCACATCGGCTCCGCCGCCGGACTCGCCGCGCTCCTGGGGGAGTTGAGGGGCGTGGTGAACGGCGTACGCCTGCACCCGCTGGTGCTGGACGAAGACCTTCCGGAGCTGTCCCGGCTCGTCCTGCCCCACCTCTTCGAGCGGCGCCACGCCGTCCGCCCGCTGCCCGGCACATCTCTGCGCACCCACCTGGGCCTCGAGCGGCCCGCCAACCGCCACGCCGCCGGTGCGGCGTTCGACGCGCTTGAGGAGACCCGATGACCCGCACCGACCCCCTCGACGTCCCCCGCCCGGACGCCCAGCTCCACTTCGGCGTCTTCTTCCAGGGCGTCAACCACTGGACCATCTGGTCCGACCCGGCCAGCGGCTCCCAGATCGACCCCGCCAACTTCCGGCGCGTCGCGCAGACCGCCGAACGGGGCCTGTTCGACGCGTTCTTCCTGGGGGAGGGGCTGCGGCTGCGCGAGGTCGACGGACAGATCCACGACCTCGACGTCGCCGGGCGGCCGGACGCCATCACCCAACTTGCCGCACTGGCCGCCGTCACCGACCGGATCGGTCTGGTGAGCACCTCCAACACCACCTTCAACGAACCTGCCGACCTCGCCCGCCGGCTGTCCGGTCTCGACGTGCTCTCCGAGGGCCGCGCCGGCTGGAACGTGGTGACGACCGACAACGCCTGGACCGGCGCCAACTTCCGCCGTGGCGGCTACCTTGACCACGCCGACCGCTATCGGCGCGCCGAGGAGTTCCTCACCGTCGCCCGCGAGATCTGGGACAGCTGGGAGAACGGAGCCGTCTCCGGCTCTCCTGGTGCCCCGGCCTGGGCGGCCCCCGGCGCAGTACGCCAAGTCCGCCACCGGGGGCCGCAGTTCGACGTCGACCTCGCGCCCGCCCTGCCGCGCAGCGCTCAGGGCCACCCGGTGATCTTCCAGGCCGGGGACTCCGGCGAGGGCCGGGACTTCGCCGCCCGCAACGCCGACGTCATCTTCTCCGCGCACGGCAACGACTTCGAGGACGCGCTCGCCTTCGCCGACGACCTCCGCCGTCGCCTGCGGGCCGTCGGCCGGCCCGACGACGACCTGCGCATCCTTCCGGGCACGGAGCTCATCATCGGGGCCACGGAGGAGGAGGCCTTGGAGAAGAAGCGCTGGATCCGCCTCCAACAGGTCACTCCGGCAACCGCGTTGGGCATCGTCGGGCTCCTGTGGGGCCTGGACCTCTCCGACCGCGACGCAGACGGGCCGCTGCCCAAGGAGGACCCGGTCGTCGCGGAGAACGACGGTTCCTTCGGCGCACGGCGGATCGCCGACTCCCGCCAAGTGGTCGCCGAGTGGCGGGAGAAGGCCGAGGCGAACCGGTGGTCGCTGCGCGAGACCGTCATCGCGCTCGGTCCCCAGCGTGGCCACGTCGGCACTCCGGCGGGACTGGCGGACAAGTTCGCCCACTTCGTCCGGCACGGCGCCGTCGACGGCTTCAACGTCACGCCGTACCTGATCCCCGACGGCCTCGACGACATCGTCGACCTGCTCGTCCCCGCACTGCAGGAACGCGGTGTCTACCGCACCGACTACACGGGTACGACGCTGCGCGAGCATCTGGACCTGCGGGAACCCCTCACCCACCGCTCCACGACCGACCGGCGACAGGCCGGCTGACCCGCTCCTCCTCCGAAACGACGGTCCACCCCGTCAGGACCGGGCACTTGGGACGCCGCGAGTACGTCCTCGCGGCGCCCAGGCCGGTGCGCAGGTCTCCTCGCTGGGAATCACCCGGCCGTTGCCGCGAAGGAGCACGGCAAGGAGCCACCTGACGACTTCACTCTGGAGCGGCCGCCGGGGCCGGTGATGCGGTCGGTCCGGGTGCGGTCCGCGGGGTACGGCGCGAGACGCCTACATCGAGAAGGCACAGCGAGCCCCCGGCGAGCGCCAGACTCGACGGGAACTCTCCCAGTGTGGGCCAGGCCAGCAGCACGGTGATGGCGGGCACGATGTAGGTCACTGCTCCCAGGCGACCCGCGGGCATGTGCGCCAGAGCGTACGACCAGGTCCAGAAGGCCAGCGCCGTCGGAAGCAGTCCCAGGTACACCACGCCCGCCCAGCTCCCGGCCGACGCATCGCCCAGATCCGTGACGAGCTGTCCCGCGAAGGGCAGGCAGGCGATGGCACCGATCGTGCTGGCGTAGGCGGTGACCTGCAACGGCGACGCGTGGGAGAGCGCGGGCTTCTGGAAGATGACGCCGACGGCGTGACCCGCCGCCGCTGCCAGGCAGAGCAGCACCCCGGTCACAGCCGTGTCACCCCCGCCGCTGGAAGCCCCCGCCAGCGCCGCACCCACGAAGGCCACCGCGAGGCCGACGAGCAGGGGACGCGGGAAGCCCTCGTGCAGCAGGAATCCGGCGAGCAGCGCCACCAGGAGCGGACCAGCGCCGACGAGGAGGGCCGCCGTCCCCGCGTCCGTGTGCCGCCCGCCCCAGTTCAGTGCCACCATGTACAGCCCGAACCAGAAGACGCCCATGCCGGCGATGCCGGGCCATGCGGCGCGCGGCGGTAGCCCTTCGCGTCGGATCGCGATGTGCCGGATCGCCACGAACGCCGAGGCCCACAACACCATGGTGAGCAGTGCGGCGGCCAAAGCGGTGGCCGGGGTCTTCGCGGCGACAGGGGACGTCTCATGCTGTGCCATCGGGCAACTCCCTGTTGGCTCCGCGCAGGACGCGGCGGAGAATCCTTCCTGTGCTGTTGCGGGGCAGTGCGTCGATGAACTCGACGTCCTCGGGGACCTTGTACGAGGTGAGCTTCGCCCCGGTGGCGGAGCGGATCGTGGCCGCCAGCGTGGCGAGCCGGTCCACTCCGGGCTGGGCGACGACGTAGGCACGCAGGCTCGTCACGCCGTCAGCCCGCCGCACCGAGCACACAGCGGCCTCACGTACCCCGGCGATACCGGTGATCAGGTCCTCCACCTCCGTGGGATGGACATTGGCTCCGGCGACGATCTCGATGTCGTCCACGCGCCCGAGCAGCCACACCAGACCCTTGTCGTCCACGCGTGCGGCGTCACCGGTCGTGAACCACTCGTCGGGGCCGAGCCGGTGCGGTGGCAGGCTGCCCCGCTTCACACCAGGGCCGATGGTGGGGCCGGCGACCTGCAGTTGACCGACCTCGCCGTCCGGTACGGGCTCGCCGGCGACGTCGACCACCCGCACCCGGTACGGAGGAAGGACGCGGCCCAGGCTGTACGGGCGGGTCTCGTCCGGGCCGTTGGCCAGGACGGCGTGACCGATCTCGCTGGTGCCGCAGATGTTCAGCAGACGTGGTCCGAGGATGTGGCGCAGCCTGTCCTCCAGGGGGCGGGGCAGTGTCTCGCCGGCGACGAGCGCCAGACGTAGTCGGCCCAGCAGGCCGACGGCTTCGGGGCGGGCGAGCAGCCTGGTGTAGAAACTGGGCTGCCCGTAGAAGACACTCACCCCGTGGTGGTGCAGGATTTGCGGGACGCTCGTCTCGTCCGCCCGCTGCGGCGTCAGTACGACGACGGCGCCGCGTTGCAGCGGAGCAGGACCGAGTTGCCCAGCCCGTAGGCGAAGTACATCCGCGACACGGAATAGCAGACCTCGCCCTGGCGGAGCGAGAGGACACCGCCGATCGCCCGGTCGAAGTGGAGGGCGTCACCGTGGTCGTGGAAGCAGAGGCGAGGTGCCCCCGTGGTGCCGGACGTGAACACGGCGAAGGCGGGAGCGTCGGACGTCAGCGGCTCCGGGGCGCCACCAGCGTCGCCGTCGGCTGCCTGGTCGTAGCTCTCCGTCAGTTCCCTCTGCGTCACGCTGCGACCGCGGAACTCCTTTTGGAGTGACGCGTCGGCGACGACCAGTGAGGCCTCGGCGATCTCCTCGCTGGAACGCAGTTCATCGGCGTGGAAGAACGTGTTCACCGGCACGGCCACCGCGCCGATCCGCAGGACAGCCAGAAACGTCACCACGAAGGCGACGCTGTCCGGAAGAGCCAGCAACACCAGCTCCCCGCGCCCAACACCCAGTCGCCGCAGGGCCCCTGCGGTCCGGCGTACCCGCTCGTACACCTCGCCGTAGGAACAGCGGTGCGTTCCCTGGAGGTACGCGGTGCGGTCGAGCCGGCCTTTGTGCCGCGCGAGGTGTTCCAGTCGTACGGACAGGTTGCCGTCGCCCGGGGCGACCCCGGCGGGAGCGGCCGGTATGTCCGTGAGGACGTCCGTCACCTGCACACTCCCTCTATCTCCACGAACAGGTCGGGCCGGCACACCGCGACGTTGAAGTACGCGATGTCGGATGGCGGCGACGTTCAGACCCCGCCCCGCTCACGGGGCGTGTTCTGCCCGGCCTCGATGGCCACCGGCAGCCGGTTCTCCGCCGGCGGGGCGAGAGAGAGGGGCCGGTTGGCTGTCCCTCGCTCACCACGGACACGACCCGGACGGCTCGATTCGACCACGGAGCTCGTGCTCAATACGCCGAGGAGAGACGCGTCCGCAGCCGTACTCGATCGAGGAGCCGGAGCCCGTCGTCGGTGGTGAACCAACGAGTGTGGTCCACCAGATACCGGTACGCCAGATCGGCGTTGGCCCGCGATCCGGTGACGCCGTGGAAGTAGCCCAGCTCGGACAGGGCGAACTCCGCGTGCACGAGCGGCAGCAGCTCGGGCAGGGCAGCCGACTCGGCGGGGCTCAGCGGGCGTACCGAGGTGTACCCGTCGAGGAGCGCGTCCACGTCGTCCGGGCGGACAGGACGGGACGGGTCGAGCCACTGGACGGTGTTGCGCTCGATGGCGGTCGCGAGGTCGTGGACGGCGGTCGTGCGGTCGCTGAGGCCGAAGTCGAGGACGGTCGACACCGTGCCGGTCGCCGCGTCCCACAGGAGGTTCGAGGCGTGCCAGTCGTTGTGCGTCCACAGCGGTGCGAGGCGGCCGAGGTGGGGCAGCAGACGCCGGTGAAAGGGAAGATGAACCGTGCGCAGGTCCTCCCGCCAGGGACGGCCCGCCAACGCCGCGACCAGTGCCGGTCGCTCGGCGGCATACGCCTCCAGCGCGGCCTCGGGGTCCACCGCCGCGAAGATGCCGAAAGAGGAGACGAGGGGCTGCGGGCGTCGCCTCGAGGCACCGAACCCCTCTGACGCCAGGTGGAGTTGGGCCAGTGCGGCACCGGCGGCCCGGGCATGGGCCACGGACGCGAACGGCGACCACGACAGCGCGTCCCGGTAGAGATCCGTCCCCGTTCCGGCCGTATGGACCTCGTACACCCACTCCCCGCGCGCCTGGGCCCCCAGTACCTCCACGACCGGCGCACCCCGGTCCCGTAGATACCGCAGGAAGGCGTGCTCCTCGGCCAGACCTTCCAAGGTGCGTACGTCGCTGTGGTGCCGTTTCACGAAGAGCCGTCGCCCGCCCCGCTCGACCAGGGCGGCGGCCGACAGCGGGCGTGGGCTGCGCCAAAGTACACGCACGGGACCGACGACGGCCTCGACCTCCGCCTCGGTGAGTGGCGGCCAGTCGGGGGCCACCGGTTCCGTACCCATGCCGTGGGCGAGGAGCCCGCTCATCAGGCCGTCACCCCGTTCACCTGGCTCGCCCGGCCACTGAGGGAGTCCAGCAGCCGGCGCTCGGTCGCAGCGAACTCCGGCTCGGTGAGGGCGTCGAGACCACGCGGGCCGGAACGCGGCACCTCGATGCGCTCGACGACCGTGGCCGGACGAGGCGAAAGGACATGCACCGTGTCGGCGAGCAGGACGGCCTCACGAATGTCGTGCGTGACCAGTACGACGGTCCAGCGGTAGCGCTGCCAAATGTCGGCCAGCCACAGCTGCATCTCGGTGCGGGTGAGCGAGTCCAGCGCGCCGAACGGCTCGTCGAGCAGCAGCACCGGCCGCTCCAGAACGACCGTGCGCAGCAGGGCCGCCCGCTGCCGCATACCGCCGCTGAGCTGGAAGGGATACGCGGACTGGAAGCCGTCGAGGCCAAAGGCGTCGAAGAGTTCGCCGGCCCTGCGCCGCGCCTCCTTCTTCCGTACTCCCTGGGCCTCCAGTCCCAGCGCCGTGTTGTCGAGCACCGTACGCCAGGGGAACAGCAGATCCTTCTGGGGCATGTAGGCGACCTTGCCCGAGGCCACGGACGCGGGAGCACCCTCGACCAGGATCTCGCCCGAAGTGGGCCTGTCCAGACCGGAGATCAGATTGAACAGTGTGCTCTTGCCACTGCCGCTCGGACCGATGACGGCCGCGAACTCACCCGGCTCCACGGTGAGGTCCAGGTCGCGCAGCACCGCGAGCGACCCGAACACCTTTCCCGCGCCCCGCACTTCAAGACTCATGACCGGCCCTCCTTCACCAGCGCCCGCTCCCACGGCAGGACGAGCCGCTGCAACAGATAGGTCGCCCCGAACAAGGCGATGCTCAGCGCGGCGGTCACCGCGACCGCCGCGAACACCAGGTCCGTGCGGAACGCGCTCTTCTGCGCCTGCATATAGATCCCGAGTCCCTTCTCGGCGCCCGCGTACTCCGCGAAGACCGCGCCCACCACGGCGTACGTGATGCTCACCCGCAGCCCCGTGAAGAAGTGGGGCAGTGCGCTCGGCACCCGGACCAGCCGGAAGGCGCGCACCCGGCCCGTGCCCAGCGAACGCAGCAGCCGCATCGCGTCGCGGTCGGTGGCCGCGAAGCCCGCCGCCAGGTTCGCCGTGAGCGGGAAGAACGTCGTCAGGGTCACCACCAGCATCTTCGGCAGCAGACCGAAGCCGAACCAGATGATCAGCAGCGGTGCGACGGCCACGATCGGGATGGTCTGGGAGGCCACCAGGAGCGGGTACAGGCCCCGGCGGGCCGCCGCCGAGAAGTCCAGCACCACGGCCACGAGCCAGGCCGCGGCGAAGGACAGCGCGAAACCGAGCAGGGTCTCCTGGAGGGTGGGCAGCGTCTGGTCCCACAGGTCGCCACGGTTCGCCCACCCTTGGGACAGGACGCGGCCGGGGCTGGGCAGCACCGTCGGGTCGACGCCGGCGGCGGTCACGTACACCTGCCAGCCGGTCACGAGCACGGCGAGGAGGAGCAGCGGTGGCCAGACCGCGCGCAGGGCCGTCCTCACTTGGTGTCCGGGAGGTAGGCGTCGGTGAAGAACGCCGAGGCGTCCGGCGCCTTGGTGAGCTTCTTGCCGTTCTCGTCCACCAGCAGGCCGGACTCGAACTCGAAGTCGGCGAAGTCCTGCCAGCGCTTCGCCGTCTGGGTGCCGATCGTGCCGTCGGCGGCGCGGTAGTACTCCTTGGCGAGCAACGTCTCGCTCTTCTTGACCAGTTCCGTGTTGGTGAGCGTGCTCTTGTTGGCCGCGATGAGGAGATCGGCGGCCTGGTCGGGGTGGTCGGCGGCGTACTCGTACCCCTTGTCGACCACGGCAAGGAACTTCTTGGCGACCTCGGGGTTCTGCTTCAGGTACTGCCCGGAGGACGCGATGAGGGTCGAATAGATGGCCGGGAAGCCGTAGTTGGAGAGCTGGAAGTCCTTGAGAGGCTTGCCCGTGAGTTTCGCCTCCAGGCCCTCCCAGGTGGGCATGGGCATCGCGAAGTCCGCCTTGCCCGCGTAAAGGGCCGCGTACGCGGAGGTGTTGAGCGTGATCTGCTTGAACGTGCCCTTGCCGCCGTCCTCCTGGATGACCTTCTGGAGCAGAGCCTTTTCGTAAGGGGCGCCGAAGCCCGCGTACGTCTTGCCGTCGAGGTCCTTGGGGGAGGCGATGTCGTCGCGGCCGGCACGCACGGAGACCGTGACGTTCGTCTTCTGGGTGACGGCGTACACGGAGGTGATGTCCTGGCCCGCGGCGCGCGCGGTGGTGACGCCCTCCTGGTACGAGATCCCGAAGTCCGCTTTGTGGCCGGCGATCAGGGTCTCGGGCGCGGTCGAGCCGTACGGCACGATCCTCAGGTCGATTCCCGCGTCTTTGAACCAGCCTTTCTGCTGGGCGACGTAGATGCCGGTGTGGTTGGTGTTGGGCGTCCAGTCCAGGGCGAGGGTGACCTGGGTGGTGCCGTTCTTCGCCGCGGCGGACGTGGAGTCCTGCGCGGCACAGCCCGTCGTGGCGAGGGCTGCGGCGGTGGCCACGGAGAGCAGGGCGGTCGTACGGGATCTCATGGGGTTTCCTCGGATGGGCGCGGCGGTGCTGGGGGCGTGGGAGAGTGCTCTTCACGCCCGACACAGCGCGCTGTCGGCCCGCATGAGGTCGATGGCCACGCGTCTCGTCAGTTCCCTTGCCTGGCAGGTCATTCGGCGCCCGCCGCGGCGGTGGCCAACAGGTCGTTCGTGTACGACGACCGCCAGTCGCGGGCGTGCGGGACGGCCTTGTGCCGCGCGAGCCAGTCGGCGTAGGGGCCCATGCGGGTCTCGTCGATGACACCCCAGTTCCCGTCGGCGTCGGTCCAGGTCGGGGCGACCAGGCTCAGGGAACGGGCGATCAGGGGGCGCGAGAAGTAGGGGATCACGCGTTCCAGCACGGCGCGGGCGCCGGCCTGGTCGGCCGCCGCGGAGGCGTAGCCACGGGCGGTGGCGGCCAGGAAGGCGCGTATCAGGTCGGGGCGGGCGTCGGCGAGGGTCTCGCTCGTGCCGAGGAGGTAGCTGTGGTAGCGGGGGGCGCCGATCTCGTCGACCGGCCAGGTCAGACGCTGCTCTTCGGGCAGGTCGCCGCGCAAGGCGTCCCAGGACCAGTAGGAGCCGAAGGTGGCGTCCGCCTCACCGGCCGCTATGTCGTCCACGGTCAGCTCGCGATAGCCCGCGTCGATGGTGATCACGGTGTCCGGGTCGCCGCCGTCGGCCGCGACGAGGTGTCGGACCATGGCGCGTCCACGCGGGGTGGGGTTGTAGGCGAGACGGCGTCCGGCCAGGTCGCGGGGGCGGGTGATGCCGGTGGGGCGGGCGGTCTGGATCGCCTCCAGGGCGCGGTGGTTGACGGCCGCCACGGCGAGCAGCGGCCGACCGGGGCCGGCGCGGCGGGCGAGCAGCCGGTTGGGCGGGAAGAGCCCGAAGTCCACCTCGCCCCGGGCCAGGTACTCCAGGGTGTCGCCACGTCCCGGATCCTGGACGGTGAGTTCCACGTCCAGGCCCGCTTCGCGGTACCAACCCTGTTCCCTGGCGACGTACAAACCGGCGGAATTCGGCCAGGGGTGGAAGTAATCGAGCATGACTCGGACGTGCGACATGGGCAGACGGCTCCGTGGAAGGGAGAAGGCAGAAGGCGCAAGGCGGGCGGCACTTGGGAGTGCGGCCCGTGGCCTGGCTGCCTGGTGAGAAAAGGAAGGAGAACAGGGAGACCGGGCGGGTCAACAACAGGAGCGGGCCGCCGCGGCGAACGCCGGGGGACACTGCTGCTCGACTGCTGAAGACATGCGGTACTCCTACGCGGGCACTATGGCTCAAGTGATGCGGTCGGCGTTCCCATGGGGACCGGGCCTGCAGATGCCGGCACCGCTCCCAGACGCCCTCTCAGCCCAACCGGGTAGGGGCTCCCGCGTAGATGGCCGAAACCATAACCCCGGGCAGCCGATGCCGTGCAAGTGAGTTCCAGTATGTGGGACGACCTTGCCCAGTCACCGAGATATCGCAGATCAGACACGCCCCCGGCGGGCGCCGCCGGGTTAGCATCCCCGCCATGACCGACCCCTTGCTCCCCGGACCGCTGGTCGACGACGCGTGGCTCGCGGCCCGCCTCGGCGACCCCGGGCTGATCGTCCTCGATGCCACAGCGCTGCTGCCGTCACCCCGCCACGACGGCGATCACCGGTCCCGCAGCGGTCGCGCCGAATGGGCCGAACGCCACATCCCCGGCTCGCGCCACGCGGATCTCACGGGCGAACTGTCGGACCAGGGGGCGCGGTACCACTTCGCGGTCCCGGCACCGGAGGCGCTGGCCGTCGCCCTCCAGCGGCTCGGTGTCCGCGACGGTTCGGAAGTCGTCGCCTATGACAGCGGCGGTGGCATCTGGGCGGCCCGGCTGTGGTGGATGCTGCGGTCGATCTCCGTACCGGCGGCGGTACTGGACGGTGGATGGCAGGCATGGGAGGCGGGTGGACACCCGATCGCCCGCGGCGACGAGACGGGTGGCGGCGAGACGGGTGGCGGCGAGACGAGTGCCACACCGGTCACGGGTCCCCTCACCCCCGTACCCCGTTCCGGCATGTGGACCGGCATCGAGACGGTGCGGGCCGTCAGCCGGGGTGAGCGTCCCGGCACGCTGGTGTGTGCGCTGCCGCCCGGTGGCTTCGACGGTTCCGCCCCGACCCGTTACAGCCGACGCGGCCACATCCCCGGCAGTCTCAGCCTGCCGGGGCGCGGCCTCCTCGACGGCACGGGCCGGTTCCTGCCCGCCGCCGAACTCGCCGAGCGGGTCGGTACGGTCCTCAAGGACGAGGAGTCGCCGGTGATCCTCTACTGCGGCGGCGGCATCTCCGCCGCCGGCGCCGCGCTCGCCCTCACCCTGCTGGGCCGTCAGGACATCACCCTGTACGACGGTTCGCTGGAGGAATGGTCCCAGGATCCGTCCCGGCCGCTCGTGACGGGCACCTGAGTCCCGGGGCTCACGCCACGTCAGGCACGGTGTCGGTCCTGCCTCGGTGGGCGGGGTGGTCGCGTCAGCGCTCCGCGTTCGGGACGCGTGGACGGGAACAGCACCGCAACGCGGGCCGGGAGTGATCCCGGCCCGCGTCCCCTTCGTTCGACTTCAGCCGCTGAGGGTCAGCCGAGCAGCTTGCTCGCCAGGGTCGCGGCGTTGTACGAGCCCCATCCACTGGTGAAGTCCCAGCCGGTGGCGGCGGAGTAGGCGCCGTTGCTGCCGCTGGTGACGTCGTGGAAGCCGGTGCCGTTCGCCGTGTAGAGGGTGGGGTTGGCGAAGCCGAGGTTGGCCTTGCCGGCCGCCGCTGCCTGCTGGTTGTACAGCGCGCCGAACGCCGCCCACTCGGGCGCGGCGGCGCTGGTGCCGCCGACCGAGGACCACGAGCCCTGCGAGTAGATCGAGACGCCGGGGCTGGGGTTGGCGTGCGCCGAGACGTCCGGCACCTGGCGGTAGCCGCCGCCGGCGCTCTTCTGCACCGCGGTCTGCCAGCTGGGGATCTTGAAGACGGAGGACTTGCCGCCGCCGCCCCCGGACCAGGCCACTTCCTTGCTCCAGGCGTTGGCCGAGGTGACGGTCAGCTTGGTGCCGCCGACGCCGGTGACGTACGGGTCGCTGGCCGGGTAGTCGACGGAGGTGGTGCCGTCGCCCGCGTCGTCGGACCCGTCGTCGCCGGAGGCCGCGTAGAAGCCGAGGCCCTCGGCGGCGCCCGCCTTGAAGACGGCGTCCACGGCGTTGATGTTGGAGGTCGTGCGCTGGCTCTCGGCGGCGCCCCAGCTGATCGAGGTGGTCGGGATACCGCTGTCGACGATGGCCTGGTAGGTGTCGACCTCGCCGGCGTCGGAGTTGGGGCCCTCGAAGACGGTGACGTTCGCCTTGGGGGCGATCGCGTGCAGGACCTCGATGTCCAGCTCGACCTCGACCTGGCCGTCACCGAGCGAGCCGGAGCCGCCGTCCACCTTCTGCACGGTCGGGGTGGGCGAGCCCAGGCTGTAGTAGTTGTCGTAGGCGGTGATGTTGGACTGCTGGAAGCCGTCGAACTCGATCAGCGCGATCTTCTGGCCGCTGCCGGTGTACGTACCGGAGACGTTGTAGCCGCCCTTGAGCTGGGCCGGGGTGTAGCCACCGCCCGGACCGTTGTGAGGGGTCACGGTGGAGGGTGTCTGGTGGTGCAGCTGAGCGCGGTTGTTGAGGCCGGCCACGTCGCTGACGAGGGAGGCGATGGCGGTCGGCAAGGTCGGCGCGGTGTCGTTGGCGTAGAACGAGCGGCCCGACTTGGCGTCCTTCCAGGTCGACAGCTTGGTACCGAAGGCCTTCTGCAACTGGGCGGCGGTGCCGCTGGCGTCGACCAGCAGGTTCCCCGAGTGGACGGTGCCGACGGTGAGCCCCTGTGCGTGCAGGTAGTCCTTGAGCTGCTTGATCTCGGCATCGGTCCGACCGAAGCGGGCCGCGAACTGATGCTTCGTCAGGTAGTGGCCGTACGAGCTCGACCGCGGGTTGCTGACCTTGGCGACGAAGGTGTCGAGCGCCTTGTCGTTTCTGGGGGTCAGGCTGATCGCCACCGATATCCGCTTCCCGGCGGCGACACTGCCGGTGTGGGTCGCGTCCTGGTTCAGGCCCTTGAGGACATCTCCGGTGATGGCCGCACGGGTTGAGTGCGGCTGGGCGGTGCCGGCGGCGTAGGCGGTGGGGACGGCGGCGACGAGCAGGGCCGGCGCGGCGACCAGACCGAGCAGCTTCAGGCGTGACTTCACTGAGGTCCTCCGGAGAGTGGGGGTGGTGTCCCGGAAGCGGAACGGCTTCACCGTAGGAACATCAGCCCCACCCGCATAAGCGGGGGAACCCTTGCGTCACGTGTTAACTGCGGATGTCACGTCAACGGCGTGTGTCGAGCGCACGGGGAATCCGGACCCGATCGGGCTGACTCGTCGTCACCGCCTGGGCCGGGGGCCTCACTTGGTCGTCGTCGACGGTATCCACGGCGGCCCCGGATGCGATGACGGCGACCGCCATCGCATGGGCGAGCGCGGTGCGCGAGCGGACCCCGACCTTGCGGTAGACGCGCGACAGGGCACCTTCCACCGTCTTGACGCTGATGAACAGCTCCGCGGCGACTTCCCGGTTGGTGGCTCCGCCGCCGACCAGTCCGGCGATCCTGGCTTCCGTGGGGGTGAGTTCGGGTCCGCCCGCACCTGTCTCCGCGCTCCGCTCACCGGCTTCGAGCCGCGCCAGCTCGTCCCTGGCCCGCGCCGCCAGCGGAGCGGCGCCGATCCGCGTCGCGGTCTCCAGTGCCTCGCCGAGGACCATGCGCGCCGCGTTCCTGCGGCGAGAGCGGCGCTCGACCGCGCCGAGCGCGATCAGCGTACGCACCAGCTCCACGGGCAACGGAAGCCGACGCAGTCGGTCCACGGCGGCACGCAGCCGTACCGCCCCCTCCTTCGCCCGGCCGAGCCCCGCCTCACGCAGCCCCTCCGCCCGCTCCAGAGCTGCCAGTACGCTCCCGGGCGTAGCGCCGGACACACGCGTGCGGGTCTCGCGGATCACGGCCCCTGCCGCGTCCGTCTCGCCCAGGATGACCAGGGCTTCGGCCAAGTCGCTGTACCAGTGCAGCAAGGGCGGGTCGGCGGCGGACATGGCCTCGCCGAGTTCCCTGACGCGCTGCAGCGCCTCGACCGCGGCCGCCGCCCCGCGTGGGTCGCCGACGAGCAACTCGGCCTGCCCGAGCACCGCCAACGCACGCAGCAGGAACAGCCGGTCGCCGTCCGCCTCCGAGGTTCGTACCGCCTGCTCTGCGAGGTGCCGGGCCTCGTCGGCGGTGCCGCCCGCGGTCGCCGCGAGCGCCGCCGCATACAGCGCCGGAGCCGCCTGTACGCCGGTCTCGGCCATGGCACGCGAGCATCGGGCCGCGGTGCGCAGCGCCTCCCGGCAGTCCCCGGAGCGCACCTGAATACGGGTCAGCGACACCAAGGTCGCCATGACCTCCTCGACCCCGGCGAACTCGCCTATTTCCGCGAGGAGTCCGGCGACCTGGGCCCGTGCCTCGGTCACCATGTCGGAGTCCAGGGCGAGGATCGCCCGCATCCGGATCAGTCCCCAGCTCTCCGGGCCGGCGTCGGCGCCGCCGACCAGTGTGAGCGCCTCCTCCAGCGCGGCGTCGGCGGCGACCGGTTCCCCCGCCAGGGACCGCACCCGGGCGAGGGTGGCGAGCGCCCCGATCCGGGTGTCGGTGTCGCCCGCCCGGGCCGCCTGCCGGGCAGCGCGCCGGGCATGCCGGGCCGCCTCCTCCAACTCCCCGCACAGCAGGCCGCGTACCGCCGCCCAGTGGTGCAGCCATGCCTCGGCCTCCGGGTCGCCGTCCGCGTCTCGGAGGCCCTCCTCGATCAGGTCTCGGGCGCCCTCCAGCGCCTGCCCGGCGTTGCGTAGCAGGATCAGCCGGGCCCGCACCCGCTGCCGTGCGGAGCCCGACTCGGCGAGGACGGTCTCGGCCGCCTGCCCCGCCTCGTCCAGTCGTCCGGCGTCGCACGCGTAGTCGGCCGCGGTCAGCAGCCGGTCGGCGCGATCCGCGGGGCGGTCGCCGGGAGTGCGTCGGACAGCGAGCCCGGCCAGTTCAAAGGCGGCGTCGGGTGCGCCGTCGCGGCGGGCCGACTCGGCCGCGGACATCAGCGCACGGGCGGTGGTCTCGTCCTCGTGCGGATGGGCGAGAGCGAGGTGACGGGCCTGCTCCGCGGGCTCGGTGACCGCATGAGCCAGCAGGGCGTGCGCCTGCCGACGGCTGTACTCCGGAGCATCGGCGTAGACAGCGGCCCGGATCAGCGGATGCCGGAAACGTACGATTCCGTCGGCGTCGGCCGTCGCGACACCGAGTCGTTCGGCCTCCGCGAGGTCCGCGGCGGGGTCATGAAGCCCGGCGGCACGCAGCAGAGTGAGGGTGGGACGGGCGGCGGCGCTCGTGACGAGGAGGGTGCGCCGCGCTGTTTCCGGCAGCGTACGCACCTGCGCCAGCAGCAGGGCACGCAGCCTTCGAGGTACGGACAGCGTCCGGCCGAAGCCGACGGGCGCTCCGTCGCGTGTGGCCGCCCGCCCCAACTCCAGTGCGTACCACGGGTTCCCGGCAGCGGCGTCCTGGATCGCGCGCAGCACCGCCGGCGCCAGGTCGGCACCGATGCCGGTACGCAACAGGTGTGCCACCTCGCCGTCCGCCAGCGGCGGCACGGGAAGTTCGACGGTGCCCGGCGGGCAGCAGCGCAGGCGTTCGGGCTGCTCGCCGTCGGCCACCCGCTCGGCGGCCACCATTCGTATGTCGAGGCCCTCGACTCGGCGTACGGCGAAGGCGAGCACCTCGGCGCTCGGCTCGTCGAACCACTGGAGGTCGTCGATGAGCAGCAGAACGGGGCCGGCGGCGGCCAGGGTTCGCAGCACTTCGAGGACGGCGACGCGCACCGCGAGACGGCTCTGGTCGCCGGCCGGTTCCCGGCCGCGCAGCAGTACCGCCCGCAGCGCCGCCCGGGGCTCGGGCGCCAGGGCCTTCAGACAGCCCTCCGGCACCCGCGCGAACAGGTCGATGAGGCCGACGAACGGGAGCCGGGCGTCCTCCTCCGCGGGCGAGCAGTGCAACACCGTGCCGGCCGACCGGCCATGCGTGGCCAAGGACGCCATGAGGGCGGTCACGAGCACGGACTTGCCGATCCCCGCGGGACCGTGGAACAGCACTCCGGGACAGCCCGTCAACGCGGCCTGGGCGGTGTCGAGCAGCTCGCGGCGCCCGGTCAATGACCGTACTCCCATGGCAGCCGCCCACCCTTTGCCCTGGAGCCGGCCCCCGCGGTCTTCGTGCATGCTGCGCCCAGTGACAGGCTACGACCGGCGCCGAGGGCGGAGCCGTCGACTCGGTGATTGCAACAGGTCCCAAGGGTTCGCAGCATGTGCTCATGACAACCTTCGCGGATTCCGCTTGTCAATGACCTTTGTCACGCCGCCTGTACGCCAGGTCCCTGCGGGTGCCATGCCCCTCGTTGTCGCTGCCGCCCTCTCTCGTTCTTCACGTGGGGGCGGACAACGTTCGACAGGGTGGTGTGACGGGCCCGGTGACTTGGCAGTGAGGATCGGACTGCTCCGTGCGATCGGTGATCGATCCGCGCATCGACCGTCCACGAGATCATGATCACGGACTACTGTGCCGGTCATGAACACGGACGACTGGCTGGCAGACACCCGAACCTCATATGACACGGTCGCGGTCAGCTATGCCGACCAAATGCGCAACGCCTTGGCCGAACGGCCGTACCTGCGAGGGGCGCTGGCACTGTTCGCCGACAAGGTGCGGGCCGCGGGTGGTGGGCCGGTGGCGGACGTCGGCTGCGGTCCCGGGAAGGTCACCGCCCACCTGCACGGGCTCGGTGTCGACGCCTTCGGCATCGACCTCTCCCCTGGGATGATCGACGTGGCCCGGCGTGACCATCCCGGCCTGCGATTCGAGGTGGGCTCGATGACGGACTTGGACCTCCCCGCCGTTTCGGTGGCCGGCCTGCTCGCGTGGTGGTCGTTGATCCACATCCCCGACCACGAGGTGCCCACTGTGTTGGGGCACTTCCACCGAGTACTGCGTCCGGGCGGACCGCTGCAGCTGGGCTTTCACGTCGGTGACCAGTCGCGATTGAAGACAGAGGGCTATGGCGGCCACCCGATGAAGGTCCATGTCCACCGCCGCAAACCGAACCAGGTGGCCACCTGGCTGCGCGACGCCGGATTCGAGATCGAAGCCCAACTGCTGCTCGACCCGGATGAGAAGACTCCGGGGGCGATTCTCTTCGCACGCCGCCAGTCCTGACTTCCTGGTGCTGGAGGGCCTTTGAAGCTGCTCCGGTTGTCCGCGCCGGCTCTGCCCTCTGAGGGAGGCTTCTCGTGGTCGGTCGCTGCGAGGAGATCTCTCTGGCACGGTGAGCTGGGCCCGTGGAAGAATCCCGACCTGGATCATCTGATAGTGGCCCGGAGGGTGCGTTGCGGGAGTCCGGGAGCGAGGGTGCGTTGCGGGAGTCCGGGAGCGAGGGTGCGTCACGACACCAGGTACCGGCAGCACGGGACTTGGTGCTCGGTTTCGTCGGTGCTCTCGGCGCTGCCAGGGCTGCGGCTCGGGAGTCCATGCCGTCGCTGGACCGGCTGGCGGACCTGCTCGTGCTTGCCCGCTCGGGCGAGATCAGCCGCCGTGGTGAGGTCGGTGGCTACTCCTATGCGGTGCACGGTGCGGGGTGTCGACTGGCAAGCCCGAACGGGATCGACATCGACGTGGACTTCGCTGCGGATGGAACGGAGATCTTCGACTTCTGGCGCCTTCGCCGCTTCGGCCGGAGTCTGCCGACGCCTGTTGACCCCTCGGCGGAGGACCTGCGCTCAGCGGTCGAGGAACTGACGGACCTGCTGACCGAGGTCAGGCCGGGTTGGTTCACTGCGTCAGGGTCTCGTCGAGACGCCTTCGAAGGCCCGACGTCGAGCGCAAGTCCCACTTGATCGGTGTTTGCGTAATTCAGCTGACGTGAGAGCGGCCTTCGACTGATCCTTCGCTGGTTGGACCTACCCGATCGCGGCCGCGCTGGAGACCGGTCGGACGTCGTGGACGACGGTACTGGACGTGGTCCGCACGGAATCTGGTGCCGACGACGCTTCCGTCACCACCGTCCAGATCCGCGAGGTCGTTTGACGGCTGGGTAGACGCCGGGCAGTGGCAGCCGGGCGACCCCGGTAGTCGGGCCAGGTGGTTGCGGTCATCCCACATCCGTCGGCCGCGAGCCGCTCTCGGAGCGCCTCCAGGTACGCGTTGGCCGCGTCAGCCGACGGCGCCCCATCGGATCGCTGTTGAGTCATGCATGGGATCCTCCATCAGCAGAGGGGCATGGGGAAGACCGCACTGCCGACGCACTGCCGACCGGCTGACGTCTCGGACCGGATGCGGGTGCAAGGGATGTTCGGGAGTGACGTGACGCCGTCCTGCCGGACCCAGCCGGACGGCGTCGTCGTACCAGCGATGTGCGAACACCGGCCTGACCGCCCACTCACCCTTCACGCGCCGCAGGGGCCCCGCGGACACGCCCACTCGAAAGCGAGGAACACACTCGACCCTGGCTTGTCGCGCGCCGCAGCGCATCGGTGTAACCGCGTAAATCCTCACGTAGCCAGGCCTCGGTCCCGCGGCCCTGCGGACGACACGGCGACCTGACCGTCTTCTGTCCGGACCCCAGATGGCCCGTGCGCAACAGAACAGGGTTCGCGGCGGGGTGGTCGCAATCGGCTTGTCTACCGGCGGATACTCGGGAGGTTCTTCGCTTCCCGTTCCAGCAGGCCACCTCAGGCCGCCAGACCTATCGTGGATGGGAGGAAGGGGCGACTGCACATCATTGTTGTGCAGTCGCCCAGGGCTGCAACGTCAAGGAGCGCGTCATGTCGCGCAGCAGCAACGTCGCCGTCTTGGAGGGCTTCGGATCAGCGGTGAACAGTGACCACCTCGGCGATCTCGAGGAATACGTGGCGCCCGACTCTGTCGACCACGACCCGGCCCCAGGACAGGTTCCTGGACCCGAAGGCTATGAGGAGATGTTCGCCTCAATGAGGCGGGCCTTCCCCGATCTGCACATCGAGGTCGAGCACGTCATGGCCACCGACGACGAGGTCGCGTTCGCATACACCATCACGGGCACACATCTCGGTGAACTGATGGGGCACAGTGCGACGGGAAAAACGGTGAGTTACCGAGGGATGCAGATCAGCCGGTTCGCCGACGGGAAAATGGTCGAGCGCTGGGGTAGCAGCGATGAGCTCGGCATGTTGCGTCAGCTCGGTCTCAGTTGATCACCGCACGTCACCCGTAGGTGAATCAGGACTCAGGACTGTGATTCCCGGGTGGGCGTCACAGTTCGACGCTCCCGCAGGCCGTGGCGGCCCTGTTCGGGCCGTGCCGGATGAGGAAGACCTCCCTCGGGGAGCCCGCCGCGCCGTTCTGGGTGGCATAACTGCCGTACCACCGTGAGGAAATGTTGGAACGCGACTACTTGGAGCCCCGCGCGTCCGGCAGGGAAAGGCCCCGATCCCTGCCGGACGTTGCGAAGTCCGGAGACCCGTGGAATACGCGGTCCACCTCGCGCTGGCGAACGACATGAGTATCGATCCCGAGGCGACGATGGACGCCCTGCTGGTGCTCGCCGTACGGGGCCACCTGGACAGCCGCCCGCTCGGAACGCAGATCGAGCTACTGATACGTGCCAAGTGACTGGAGCCCAACCGCGCGCACGACGCACTACGCACCGTGGCCGTTACAGGCGCACATGCCACCGTATGGTCCGTCCTGTCAGCCGCCCTGCCCGGTCTGCTGCGCGACACACCGGTCCGGGGCATGAACGGCCCCGGAGCCAGCGGCTGAAGCATCGGCTTCGCCTTGGCGAACGGACAGCACGACGGGTATCCCGACGAGGACACCGCCCCCTGCCCGAGGCGCTGCGGATCATCAGCCACATTCTCGACACGGCTTCCCGCCCGCTGACGCGGCCTGGTCGATCGCCCGCTGACCAAGCCTGTTTCTGGGGATTTGCCCGGCCACAGCCCCTGGGGAATTGCGCCGTCGCCGGTCAACGGGCTCCGCGATCCGTCTTTCCGGGAGTGCGGGCGCCCATGGGATGTTCTAGCGTCGTATGAGCGAGGGTGGCCGATACCGAGCCGATCGGGCCGGTGAGGAAGCAGACACCGCCCGCATGACAGGCACGGTACGCCGCCGGCCCCACCCCGTGGTGCTCGATCCCCAGGGGATTCCGTCTCTCGGAGGGTTCGCCCGCCGCCGCCCCCGCACGCGGTCCGGCGCATCCACGATCGCGTGACCCGACCCGGAGAGCAGGTCCATCCTCATGCATCGTTCGGCTTGTATTCCCAGTGTTCTCGCCGGCCTGGCCCTCGCCCTGGGCGGCACCGTCATCGCCGCTCCAGCGGCCCACGCGGACCTCTCGGCCTGCCAGGACCATGTCCAGGACCAGGGCACCGACGTCACGGACGCCGTCCGGATGGGTTGTTACGTCGGCCTGGTGGGCGACCAGAGCGGTTGCGTCGGCGATCTGACCCGGGCCGACGTGCCGGGGGCCGTCGCGATCGAGGCGTGCCGCCGGGCCCCGCAGTAATCGGCGAATTCGCACTCGCCCTTTCAGCTCCGCCTGCGGGCTCAGCTCCTGGAAATCTTCCCGCTCTAGAACGCACGCTGACCCTGACGAACAAAGGGCCAGTCCTGCTGCTGACCGGCTATCAGACGCCTGCAGCCATCCGCCGGGCGGGCGTCCGACGGATCACGACCTGATTGAAGAACCGCAAGGTCAGAGGTGCTGTGCCGAGATCGCCCACGCTGCGGTCGAGGCAGCTGAGGGCAGCACCGTCGGCGTAGCCGCAGCCGCAGCCGCAGCCGCAGCCGTCGGCGGAGCTGGTCAAGGATCCGCTTGAGTGCGTCGGCCTTTGCCCAGCGGGCGAAGTAGCCGAACGCAGTGCGCCACGGGATGCCGAAGTCGGCGGGCGGCGCACGCCATTTCGTCCCGTTGTCGGTGATGTGGAGGATGGCGTCGACGACGCGGCGCCGGAGCCATTTCTCCGAGGCACCGCCCTTGGGGGGCTGGCCGGGCGGAGTCGGGAGGAGGGCCTTGAGCATGGCCCATGCGAGGTCGCTGGTGTCGGAGGGGTGTTGGTAGCGGGGCAGCAGCATGACGGTGCCGGGCCGCGACCGGTGGGTGAGGCCGACTGCGGGGCGGTCTAGGCCCGTTGCCTCTCGATCTCCGGTTCACTTCAGGTTGGCCAGGAGCTGAAGGGTGGACTCGATCGCCCCCAATACCTCCTCACCCGAGCCCTTCAGTAGCTTCTCCAGCTGCTCGTCGAGGTCGACCTCGCCGCGGGTGACGGCGTTGTCGATCCCGGCCTGCTGGCGGAACCGGTTGAACTGCGCTTCATTAACGGCGTGCCGGGCGATGTCATCGGCCATGGCTTTCGATGCGTCCGCAGCCCGACGCAGGAAGTCGATGGTCACCACCGCCGCGACCGCGTCGTCTGCGGCCAGATCGTGGATCGCCTCCACCTTCGCCTGGACACTCTCCGGAGAGTCGACTCTCTTCCCGGAGTAACTCCTTTGCCTGTATGCGAACCTAAGATCGCGCGGGTTGGTTGGCGATCAGAAGGGTGCTGTCGGCAGGGCGAAAGCCCAAGCGTGAGTAGATGCGAGCGACGGCGTCCTCTGCATAGGCAAGGAAGATGGTGCTCACCCCGTGGTTGCGAGCATGGCTGACCAAGGCCGCTGTGACGGCGGCGGCCAGGCCCTGGCGACGGGCAACGGGAAGGGTGCCAATGCCGCCGATCTCGGTCGTGCCGTTCGCCGGGTGGTAGTGGCCGACGGCCAGAGGGGTGCCATCCGAGGCGAGGGCAGCGATGAGCGTTTTGTGCCCAGCACGGATCGCGGGACGTGTCGTTGCCACCGTGCCGTCCTGGGTCAGCTCCTCGACCACCACCGACAGCTCCTTACGACCTGCCGAGCCCGCCTCAGCGCCCTCCTTGGCGAAGGCCAGGCGAGGCAGAGCGAGCGCTGCGGGCAGCGCTGGGTCATCGGCCGTCAGCACACGGAGCGTCACGCCCTCGGGCAACGGCTTCGGGCCAACCGGGCAGTGCGGATGCAGAGCCATCAGCGGGCGTTCCGCCACTGGCAGATCGGCTGCCTCGATGCAGGCACGCAGCGTCGGCGACGCCTCGGCCAGCCACTCGAAAGCCTCTGGTACGCCGAGTTCGCGCTGCCGGGCCCGCACTCGCGCGATGTCAGCAGCGGTGATGGCCGGGGAACCGTCCGCGATGGGTTGAGCATGGCTGGGGCCGCCGTAATACGGGGCACCTGGTTTCCTTCGCACGAACAGCCGTAACGAACCGAACTCCTCGGCGTCAGAGAACAGCAACGGCACAGTGGCGTAGTACTGCTCGATACGGTCACGCAGCGAGTCACTCATGCGGCGCATCCCACCATGGACCGTGGCGCACCGCATCCGAGATTCGCAGTCCGGCACGTGTCGCTGCTTCCCGCCGACACAATCAATGCCGTCAACTCGCGGCGAATACCCGTTATTTGGCGCCATCCGGTGAGACGAGCCGGAGGCGGAGCACCCCGTCCCTGACCATGCCACCACCGTACGAAGCGAGAGTGGCCGTCGGGGCCCTGTGCTGCCGTGCCGGGGAAACGGCGTCAAAGTACTGTGCCAGGCCCTTCGGACCGCCGAGGATGGTCGAATGACGATCACTTCGCAGGCCCGTTCCTTCGACAAGGCCGCCGCCAGCTATGCAGCGAACCGCCCTTCGTATCCGCCCGCCCTGCTCGATGCGGTCGAGGAACTCGCCGACCGCCCCTTAAAGGGCACCCGTGTCGCGGACATCGGCGCCGGCACGGGACTGGCGACCGCCCTCCTGCACGCCCGCGGCGCGCGCGTCATCGCGGTCGAGCCCGGCCCTGGAATGGCATCCCAGTTCCGCCTCACACTGCCCGACGTCGCCGTCGTGCTCGGTGACGGCAACAACCTGCCACTAGCCTCCGAGTCCATCGACGTCCTCACCTATGCCCAGGCCTGGCACTGGACCGACCCGCACAAGTCCGTCCCGGAAGCCCTCCGAGTACTGCGGCCCGGCGGCGCACTCGCCCTGTGGTGGAACGACTCGGACAGCGCTGTCGGCTGGATAGCCGCCCAGGACGCCCGCCTGCGCCACCTCTTCGGCGCCGAGGACAGCGAACCCGACCCCATGGCCCGATTCCGTCATCTGCCGCCTGAACTGAGCTTCGTCACCCGGCAGGTGTCGTGGACGAGGAGCGTCCCACTCGAAACGCATCTCGCGAATCTCGCCAGCTACTCCGACTTCCTCGTTCTCGGCAAAGACGCCACCGAGACGTTCCTGGCCGCGGAGCGCGACCTCCTGACTGAAGCCTTCCCGAACCAGACGGTCGAGGAGCGCTACGTGGTCAGTTTGGCCGTTACTACCCGTTGATCTGTCCGCCTGGGTCTGCGGGCGCCACTCCGGTAGAGCGCGGTCCTGATCACGCGGAGGGGGAGAGCTGTTCGCGCACCCAATCGGGATCGGGGTTGGTGTGTGGCTGGCCCGCCACGACGACGGTCGGCACGGTCTCGTTGCCGTCGTTGGCTGCTCTCACCGCTGCGGCTCCTGCCGGGTCGCGCCAGATGTTGACCCAGTGCAACTGGCGGGCCCTGCAGCCCAGTCGGATGCGCAGTCGCATGCAGTACTTGCAGCCCGGCCGCCAGAAGACGACCGGCCGGCCGTCGACCGCGCTGCGGCGTTGTGCCTCCCGTGCACCGATCGACCTCGGGAAGATCAGGGGCGAGTTCACCCCGGCGAGCGCCAGGAACGCCGGCAGGAGTGCTGCGGCCGTGCCGGGGCTCCCCTTGAAGATCAGCCCAGTCGCGACGGCTGAGCCGCAGAGCACAAGCAGCATCGGCAAGATCCAAGTGCGCATCATGGTGACGCAGGCTATCGATGAGTCGAAATGCTCCTCGAACCAGGCCGCTCACCTGGGTGTTCGCCGGACGCTGAGGCGGCCTTCGTCTGATCATGTGCTCCGACCAAGGGCGCGTCACGCTTCCGGGACGACCTATTCGACTGTCTGACCGCTCGCGGGGCTGAACTGTTCGACCTCACGTATGCGTTGCTGTGTGCGGACGGGCCGGTGAGGGCGCCGGTGGACCTGACGTCGGTGGCCGAGCACCGGCGCGGGCACGGCGCCATGTGCGACGCCGTGAACAACGGGAACGCGGACGTGCCCCGGCTGCGGCAGGTGCTGACCGGCCTGCCCATGCCGCAGGCCGCCGACGGCCGCCTGGTCCTCGCGGTCGACGTCAGCAACGTGCTCCGCCCCGACGCTCCCACCAGCGCGGATCGCCTGTCCTGCCATGTCTGCGGCCACAGCGGACGGTCCTCGGACCAGTTCGTGCCCGGCTGGCCGTACTCGTTCGTCGCGGCCCTGGAAGCGGGCCGGACGTCCTGATGCCAACCGCCGGACGCCGTGCGTCTCGGCCCGGCCGACGACATCACCGAGGTCACCGCCGCCCAGGTCCGCCGGGTGGCCGTCGATCTGATCGCTTCGCCAGCCGGAGACCTGGGGCGAGCCGAACGCGGCGACCACGCAGGTCACCGACCGGTACGGCACCGCCCGCGCGATGGCCTGGGACCGCGTCCGCCCGAGGCTGACCACCCGATCCGCGTGGACCGACCACACCGGCGAACTCCCGGTCATCGAAGGCACGTTGATCCGCCTCCAGGTCGACCGCCTCCCCGGCGGTGGAGACCCACCGCCACTCTGGCTGTGGTCGTCGGCCACACCCAGCTCCGGCTCACCCCGGCCCGGGTCCGCCGAGGGTTTCGGAACCTCCGCCCGCACCTGCGCTGTCCGGCGCGTACACCGAAACCCTCAACACCCGGGCCAGGAAGGCCACTTGGATCCAAGAATCGCCGCCCCACGGCCCGCTATGACGTCGGGAAAACGACCAGACGCCCCGAGAGCGTCATCGAGCGCGACAGCCTCAGAGGTTAAACACAAACTTGGTTGATGACGAGCACGGGGCTCGCAACACCATCCAGGCTGGTGCTTCAGCTGATGCGAGTTCCTGCGCCGCTGACACGGATGCGCGGGTCACCCGAGCGCAGCGCCACCGTGAGCTCGCCAGGGCGGCCCAGGTCCTCGCCCTGACGCAGGGTGAGGACGGCGTCCTCGGGGACCAGGCCGAGGTCACGCGCATACGCACCGAACGCGGCGGCCGCGGCCCCGGTCGCCGGGTCCTCGACGACGCCGCCGACGGGGAAGGGGTCACGGACATGGAAGACGGTGGCCGACTCCCGCCACACCAACTGGATCGTGGTCAGGTCCAAGTGGTGCATGAGGGCTTCGAGGCGCGCGAAGTCGTACGCGAGATCCGCGAGGCGAGCGCGCGTCGCCGCCGCGAGAACGAGATGGCGGGCTCCGGCGAAGGCGATACGGGGCGGGAAGGCCGGGTCGAGATCGGCTTCCGGCCAGCCGAGCGCGGCGAGTGCCTCATCGAGGTCGGCGTCGGCGATCTCCTCGATGTGCGGCTCGACGCTGGTGAGCGTGGCCCGGAGAGTCCCGCTTTCCTCGGCCACCTCCACCGGCACGGTGCCCGCGCGCGTCGCGAAAAGCAACTCCCCGGTTCCTATCCGCTCGGCGAGCGCGACGGCGGTCGCGACGGTAGCGTGTCCGCAGAAGGGCACCTCGGCCTTGGGACTGAAGTAGCGGATGGTGTAGGCCCGCCCTTCCCGGCCGCCGAGACCTTCCGGGGGTGCGGTCAGGAAGGCGGACTCCGAGTATCCGAGGTCGGCGGCGATGGCCAGCATGTCGCTGTCGTCCAGGGTGGTGGCGTCCAGAACAACGCCGGCGGGGTTTCCGCCGTCGGGGGCGCTGGAGAAGGCGGTGTATCGCAGTACCTCGGGCCGGGGCGCATTCGTCGTCATGCTCGTGGCAACGCGGGGTGGACCCCCGGCCATTCCCGGACGCGGGTGGAGGCGGGGACGGGCGCTTGCGGCGGGCCCACAGCGATACATACCTACCTCGCTCCTTCCCGAACTGGGCCTCCTGCGGCGGGAGATGGGTGGTTCACGGGGCGACGGGGGACCGTCCGGTGACCTCGCCGTAGCCGGGTGCCTTGGTGAGGGAACTGTCGACGGCGATCTGGTCCAGTACGGCGCTGATGGTGTGGTCACACAGGGGCGATCCGCGGGCCAGTGCGGACGCTCGGGCAGCAGCGCCGAAAAACGGTCCCACAGCGATTCGATCAGCCATGATGGCAGAGTCGGCACAGGTTTTCCCGGTGATCACAGCGCCTCGCAACTCCATGATTACCACTGGCCTGCCAGGTGTTCTGGATTGTGAGCTGCGGTGACGGTGGACCTGGCCATCCGTTGGTTTGTTGAGCCCCGACTCAGGAGGGGGTGCGCGCAGTGGTCGACGCCTTGGACGATGCCGTCCCGTTGCCTGGGGGTCGCATCACCAAGAAGGTCGTCCGCATCGCCGACACGGTCCGAAGACCGGCCTCTGCCGCCTCGCCGTTCGTCGCCGACCTTCTGGGCCTGCTGGAGAAGCGGGGATTCACTGGTGCGCCGCGATGCCTCGGTCGAGACGATGTGGGCCGGGACATCTTCAGCTATGTGCCGGGCTGGGTGCCGCCAAGGTTCCAACAGTGGACCGACACGCAGGTCGCCGCAGCCGGCGCTCTGGTGCGGGACATGCACGACGCCACCCGGGGCAGCCTCCTCGCCGGGCGACATCAGGTCGTCTGCCACAACGACTTGGGGCCGAACAACACGGTCTTTCAGGACGGCCACCCGGTCGCCTTCATCGACTTCGACACCGCTGCGCCCGGCAGTCCATTGGAGGATCTCGGGTATATGGCCTGGGTGTGGTGCGTCTCCTCAAAGGCCGAGGCGCCACCAGTGGAGGTCCAGGCCGCCCAGGTGCGTGTGCTCGTCGATGCCTATGGCCTGGGCGGGCCGGAGCGGGAGGTACTGGTGGATGCCATGCTGGAGCGCCAGTCCCGCAACGCCCGCTTCTGGGCAGAAGTACAGGCCGATCCGGGGGATGTCGAGGTCAGCCGTGAACAGGTCGCCGAGCGCATCGCCTGGTCTCGGCGAGAGCACGCACACACCGTCGGCAATCGCCGCGTTTTCGAGTCGGCCCTGAGCTGACGCTTCGCGGCATCGTTGCTGGGGCTCGCTTGTTGCGGACAGGCTGGGTGGTCAGCGTTTTGGGTCACCTCCTTTAGTGACTTCGAGGAGCCGGCAGCGAGTGGACTGCGTGGGAACGTAGAACGGGCAGCGTGCGCAGGTCAACCGGTGGGGGTACTTGGCGAAGAAGTCGTAGTTGCAGCAGCCGTCTCGTCTGGGGCGTAGCACTTCGAGGGCTGATCTCCACCGGGGTGCCGCTGGAGCGTCCGGCTCGCTCGCGTTCGCTTGCTTCGACACCTCCGACCGTCCCTCGCTCAAGGCGAACCCCGAGTACCGGGACGGGGTCCATGAAAGACGGGGTCCATGAACGAGATGCTCAGGGCAGGGTCGGCGCTTCGGTTTGGTCGGTCTGTGCGAGTCGGGCGAAAGTACCCGTGACCTCGCGGGCGATGTCCGACGCCGTCAGGCCCGCGGCGGCGAGTACGCGGTGGCGGCTCGCGTGCTCCCAAAACGCGGCGGGCACTCCGAAGTCGCGCACGGGCACCTCGATCTCCGAGTCCCTCAGTGCTTGGGCGATGGCCGCGCCGACGCCGCCGACCCGCACTCCGTCCTCCACGCTCACCACCAGACGGTGCCTGGCGGCCAGGCCGGGCAGCGCTTCATCAACGGGCTTGACCCAGCGCGGATCGACGACGGTCGTGGTGATGCCCTGCTCGGCGAGGCGCTCGGCGACCTCCAGACACAGCGGAGCCAGCGCACCGACGGAGACGACCAACACATCAGCCAGAGCATCGGAGTTCGCTCCGGCGTCGACAGCGTCGGCACCGCGCAGCACGTCCATACCGCTGATGCGTCCTACCGCCGGTACAGGCGCCCCGACCGTCCCCTTGGGGTAGCGCAGCACGGTTGGTGCGTCATCCACCGCCGTCGCCTCGCGCAACTGCTCCCGCAGTTGCTCGCCATCGCGCGGCGCCGCGATCCGCAGCCCGGGCACGACCTGCAGGAGGGCCAGGTCCCACATGCCGTTGTGGGAGGCACCGTCGTCACCGGTGATCCCGGCGCGGTCCAGGACGAACGTGACCCCGCAACGGTGCAGAGCGACGTCCATCAGTACCTGGTCGAAGCACCGGTTCAGGAAGGTCGCGTAGACCGCGACCACCGGGTGCAGCCCCCCGGTCGCAAGACCCGCCGCCAAGGCCGCGGCGTGCTGCTCGGCGATGCCCACGTCGAAGACCCGGTCCGGGTAGTGCTGGGCGAAAGGCTCCAGCCCGGCGGAGCGGAGCATCGCCGCGGTGATGGCCACGACGTCCTGCCGTCGCGCTCCCAGTCGCACCATTTCGTCGGCGAACACCGAAGTCCAGTCGCCGTCGGCGGCCTGGACCGGTGTGCCGGTGTCCGGGTCGACCGCCTTGACCTGGTGGAACCGTTCGTCGGCGTGCTCGGCCAGGGCGTAGCCGCGGCCTTTCTCCGTGATGCAGTGCACGATGACCGGGCCGGCGAACCGCTTGGCCTGGAGCAGCGCCTGTTCCACCGCCGCGCGATCGTGCCCGTCGACGGGGCCCACGTACTTCAGGCCCAGGTCCTCGAAGAGCCCTTGGGGGGCGATGAAGTCCTTCAGCCCCTTCTTCGCGCCGTGGAGTGCCTCGTACACGGTGCGGCCGACGACCGGTGTACGGCCGAGGATGTCCCGGGTGCGTTGCAGGAACTGCTCGTAGCCGTCGGTGGTGCGCAGTGTCGCCAGGTGGGTGGCGAGACCGCCGATGGTCGGTGAGTAGGAGTGCCCGTTGTCGTTCACCACGATCACCAGCGGCAGCGAAGGGTCGGCGGCGATGTTGTTCAGTGCCTCCCAGGCCGTTCCGCCGGTCAGGGCGCCGTCTCCGATGACCGCGGCGACGTGGCGGTGGCCCTGCTCCGTCAGGCGGTACGCCTTGGCCAGCCCCTCCGCCCAGGAGAGCGACACGGAGGCGTGTTGGTTCTCCACGATGTCGTGGGCGGACTCCGCGCGACTTGGATAGCCGGACAGGCCGCCCTCTTGCCTGAGCCGGGAGAAGTCCTGACGTCCAGTCAGCAGCTTGTGCACATAGGCCTGGTGGCCGACATCGAAGACGATGCGATCGGCCGGGGAATCGAAGACCCGGTGCAGGGCGATGGTCAGCTCCACGGCGCCGAGGTTCGGGCCCAGATGGCCTCCTGTGCGGGACACCGCATCGACCAGGAAGCCACGGATCTCCGCGGCCAACTGATCCAACTCGTCGGCGCTGAGGCTCTTGAGATCTCGCGGACCGCGGATCGACGACAGAACACCCATGGAAGACAACTCCTCCTTCGCGTGCGGCAGACGGTCGGCGCCGGCCGGGGTCGAGGCGTCAAGCGATGTCGGATGCCGGGAGCGCGTCGGTCGACCAGTCCCCGGGGACGTGGGCCAGATGTCGGCGCATGAGCTCTTCGGCTTGTTCACGGTCTCCCCGGGCGACCGCTTCGAGCAGGGGGCGGTGCTCGGCGGCGGAGTCGTTGAGGCGTCCGTCCGCGGCGAGGGTATGAAGGTTGTACAGGCGCGTCTGGTCGCGCAGACGTGCCACGGCGTCGGCCAGCCGCCGGTTCCCGGTGGCTTCCATCAGAGCGATGTGGAAGTCGCGGTCGGCTTGGAGGTTCGCGACCACGTCGCCCTCCCGGGCCGTCTTCTCGATGACGTCCACGAGCAACTGCAGCCGCTCCAGACGTTCCCCGAGTCCGACCTCCGCGGCACGACCCACGCCCTGAACCTCGAGCATCATCCGCAGCTCGAAGATCTCCGCGAGATCCCGCTCGGAGATGGCCACCACGCGGAACCCACGGTTGGGAACGGTCTCCAACAAGCCCTCGTCGACCAAGGCGAGCATCGCCTCGCGCACCGGGCTGGTGGAGACACCGAAGTCCTTTGCCAGCGACGCGGCCGAATACACCACACCGGGAGCCAGCTCGCCGACGACCAGTGCTTTCCTCAGCACCGCCAACGCCTGGTCCCGCAGACTCGTGCGACGGAGCGTGTCCCTCACCATAGGCATGGGCAGTAAAATATCACCGATTACGCGTTATCGGTGATATTTGTCAAACTGTGCCCACTGTGAGCCGCAGGGGAGTCCCCACACCCTTGATCGGCTCGGCTAAGGCCGCGACTCGGCCCCCGGTGGGGGCACTTGAGCCCCGGGTCGCGGAGCTGACGGTGCGACTGGAGGCCGAGGCGGACACGGCGGGGCCGGTGAAGGCGCAGCAGATCACGCCACGCATGGGGCTGCCGACTGTGACGGCGAAGACCGTCCAGCTCTCCCTGAGGCACTGCTCGGCCAGCGGATGTCGCTTTCCAGGGGCCCCGCCTCGTCCAAGAGGCGAACACTCAACCGTCGTTCTCGCGACAACCCGAAACGCATCGCACCCACACGCGGTCGAACCTCACGGAGGCTTTGATACAGATCGCTTTGTTGCCGTACCTCGATGAGCACGCGACGGTCATCGCGGCGGAGACCGACGACGTCTGGCGCGGTCTGGCCGAGACCCTGGACCGTTCCTTCTCGCGCCCTGGCATGGCCGGCTACACGAGACTGGTGGGATGCGCCGACTGCGCAGCGTCCGGGCCACGACCCCATGGAGCTGGTCGGGCTCCTGCCCCCGCCGATGAGAACTTGGTGGAGTCGGCCGACACCGGCCAGTCGATGTCCCGAGCCGCGTCGACGTGCGCCTGGGCGGCCCGGAGCATGCGCTCGAAGGTGCCCAGCGCCCGTCGGCGAAAGCGGGTGTGCAGCGTGGCCCACGGGCCGTACCGCTCCGGCACGTCCCGCCAGGCCGTCCCGGTGCGGAACTTCCCCACGATCCCGTTGAGCACCTCGAGGTCGTCCAGCCACTACCGGTCCCGCAGTGGTACCGGCAGCGGAGGTCCGACGAACTCCCACTCGACATCGGGCAGTTCACGGCGCCGTATCACCCCACCACGATCCACCACTCAAGATCATCTGTAAGACACGGCCTAGCAGGCAAGCCGTTCATCGAGTGCTGGCGGAGTGCCGAAGGTCAGTGAGGGTGCGGAAGTCAGGTCTTGTTCGGCCCAGACGACCTTGCCGTCGGATACCGAGCGGGTGCCCCATCTGCGGGACAGCTGGGAGACCATGAAGAGGCCACGGCCGCTCTCGTCGATGGTGCGTGCGCGGCGTTGACGTGGGTAGCAGTCGCTGGTGTCGGACACTTCGCAGGTCAGGACTTGGTGCTTGATCAGACGCAGATCGATCGGGCCGGTGCTGTGGCGGACGGCGTTGGTGACCAGTTCACTGACGATCAGCTTCGTGGAGTCCTCGAGATCTTCCAAGCCCCATTCGGCCAGCTGGCGGGCTGTCAAGTGCCGGGCACTGCGGACAGCGGTACGGTCACCCGGCAGCGTCCACGAAGCGACCTGGGCTGAGCTGAGTGAGCGGGTCCGTACCAGGAGCAGGGTGACGTCGTCGCACGGTGACTGATCCGGGAAGGTCTCCGTCGCGCGGGTGCAGAGGTCTTCCAGGGAGAGATTCGGTTGTGCCAGGGCGGTACCCAGGCGCTGCATTCCCACCTCGATGTCGTGGTCGCGGGTCTCGATCAGGCCGTCGGTGTAGAAGGCGAGGAGACTTCCCTCGGGCACTTCCAGCTCCACGGCCTCGAAGTGGGCACCCAGTACGAAGCCAAGTGGAGCTCCGGTGGGAAGGTCGGGGAAGGTGACCCGGCCCTGCGGGTCGATGATCGCGGGCGGGGGGTGCCCGGCCCCGGCCATGACGCACCGGCGGGTGATCGGATCATAGACGGCATACAGGCAGGTGGCGCCCACCATCGCGGAGGTCTGGTTGGGGGTGTCGGCCTCTTGCTCGGCCAGTCGCTGGACCGTGTCATCGAGGCGGGCCAGCAGTTCGTCGGGGGGCAGCTCCATGTCAGCGAGTGTGTGTACGGCGGTGCGCAGCCTGCCCATGGTCGCGGCGGCGTTGATGCCGTGTCCGACCACGTCGCCGACGACGAGGGCCACCCGGGCGCCGGACAGCGGGATCACATCGAACCAGTCGCCCCCGACGCCGGCGTCGATGTCGGCGGGCAGGTAGCGCGAGGCCGCCTCGACCGCCACGCCGCCCCTCAAACGGTGGGGGAGCAGGTTGCGCTGGAGCACGAGGCACGTGGTGTGTTCGCGAGCGTTGTTCAACGACAGTGCGGCGCGACTGACGAGTTCTTCGGCGAGGAGCAGATCGAGCTCCTGGAACGGCACCGCGTCCTCGGTGCGGATGAACAGCGCCACGCCCAACAGGGCGCGCCGCGCGCGGATGGGTACGACCATCACGGAGTGCATGCCGTGCTGGCGGATCTTCTGCGCCCGTATCGGGTCCTCATCGATCCACGTGCCCGGAGCGGTGTCCAGGATCGGCTCCAGGTGGGACCTCCCGGTGCGCAGGACATCGGTGAAGGGTGAGGTGGGGGTCCTGTGGACCCGGTCACCACGCGCCCAAGCCGATTCCGGGACCCCTTGGTGGATGGAGGCCAGACCGGCACGTCGGAACACGGGGAGGCGCCCCTCCATCGGGCCGATGCGGACCGGGGGCCCCTCGCCGAACGAGACCGACTGCTCCAGGTCGACGGCGGCGAAGTCGGCGAGCAGGGGGACGGCAAGGTCGGCCAGTTCCTGGCCGGTCTGCATCACGTCCAGGGTCCTGCCGAGGCGCGTGCTGGCCTCACTGAGGATGGCGAGGCGTTCGCGCGCCTGCCGGCTCTCGGTGATGTCGACGTTGATGCTGCACACGCCCAGCGCTTGGCCGTCGGCGCCCAGAAGGCAGAAGAACGAAGCCGCCATCTTGTGCTCCTGGCGCGGACTCGTCGGCGGCCACATCCGGTACTGGTGGACCTTGGTGGTGCCGCTGTGGAGCACCTGCCGCATCACTGCCTCGAGTGCCTCGGTCTTGACACCGGGCAGCACGTCGGTGAATCGCCGTCCGAGCCGTCGGTCACGGGAAATGCCGTCGTGGCACCCCATTGTGTCGTTCACCCAGGTGCACAGCAGTTGCGGGTCACGAACGGCGATGCCGATCGGTGCGCGGGTGAGCAGCGACTCCCGCACCGATCCGTTCATTGCCTGTCGGGAGAGCGTGTCGGTGTCGGTGACGGAGATGAGCCACCGAACGGTTCCGTCCTGTCCCCACAGCGTGGAGATCCGCAGGTTGATGTCGAGCATGCGGCCGTCCTGGTGGCGCACCGCCGTCGCGTTCGACCAGCCACTTTGGGTACGGCACTGCTCCACGAACGCCGATATCGTCGGCGCTTCCTCGGAAAGTGGCAGGACGAGTGCGGCAGAGCGTCCCACCACGTCCCCGGCGGAGTACCCGACGAGCCGCTCGGCGGCCTGTGTCCATGCGACCACCGTCCCGTGCTCGTCGAACATCGCGAATGCCGACTCGGACATCTCACGCGTGTTCGCTTGATTACTGAGTATTACATTGCCGGTGCTGCTCATCGAACTGCTGCCCTCAGGTAGGTGGGGGAGGGGGTACGGGTATGGGGTACGGCTGCGGCGACCGGGGCCACGGCGGGGCGGACAGCCTGGGCGGCATGTGTCTCATCTCCGTTCTCGATTCCAGACGCGGATGAAGAGGTCATTCCGACCCGATTTACCCTTTGTCCGTAAAGGACCGGATGGTGCTCTGATCTGTGACAGGGCCGCAATCGTGACGGATGCCGGCGCGGTCACGCACGGCGTGCCGACCGACCGGTCGGTCTGGCCACCGGCCGCGATCCTGACCTGGCACCCGTCCTCGCTGCCGACCGTGTACCCGACTCAGGGTTCGAGCCGGGCGAACGAGTCGCGCTCGGCCTGGTCCACCAGGTCCAGTCCGGCCGCCCGGGCGGGCTTGTGGAGGGTGCCGACCTGCATCCGCTGCACATCACCGAGCCGGTGCTGCCAACTACCCTCAATGGAAAGGGACTTGGTTGTATGGTCGGCTGCGGCCTCTCAGGGGAGGGGCCAACACAGGGGGGGGAGAACTGTGTCAGAGATTTCCCGGCGCACCGTACTGGGCGCCGCCGGCACGAGCGCAGCGGCAGCGTTTCTCACCACGGCAGGGGCAGGGCAGGCAGTCGCCACCGCAGACGACAAGAGTGAAGACACCCGGCAGGCCGCGAACCAGGAGACCGATACACCCATGGCTGTCACCACGGAAGAGCAGAAATACGAAGCCTACGTGGCCAACGACGAGGGCGAATGGCTGACCCACGCCATCTTCGACGCCCACGCCGACACCGGCGACATGTGGGCCTTCGTCGACGCGGCCCTGGTACGCCTGCGGCAGAGGTACCCGAACTGGACATTCACCGGGTACGTTCGGCGGTACGACCAGGTGATCACCGACATCGCACACCCGTAAGGACTCGCCTCCGGAATGGGCACGACGCGAGCCGGGTCGAGCCTGGGAGTGCCGTACCGACTGCTGGGCGTACTGGCCCCGACAGCCGGCCGGCGACTGTGCGCCGGCGCTGTGGGGACTCAATCCGCCTGATGCGGTCGGTCTCTCATCGCCGGACCCGTTCGCGTGGTCAACCCCGATTTCCTCGCGGATTGCCGGTACCCGTCACGTATTCAAGGGGTGGGGGGCCTCGCAGGGGTAGCGCCCGGGAACCAGGCCGACCGGCGACACGACGGAGCGCATACGCCCGCTTCGTGGGGACAGCCGGAGCCATTGGGTCACACTGCCGGACGGCTGCACCGACTGGATCTGGGGAGAGAAGGCCATCACCGACTGGCTGACTGGCTGACTGGCCACGACGCGGGCCACCTCTTCGTGGTCTCGCCTTCGTCTCGTGTGGCCCGTCAGCGCGTCGGGAGCTGGTCGTAGGTCCTGAAGGTGTAGGTCGCGTCGTAAGTCATCAGATTCCCGCTCGGCGCCGGGAGCCCGAGGCGCCGGTTGAGCGGTCCAGTCATCGGCCCGCAGTCTTCAGCGGCAGGAACGGCGAAGGTGTCGTCGTATGCCGAGAACTTGATCAGCGGCGGGTTCGTGGAGATCCACTGCGATGGGCCCGATCGCTTCAGCTGGAAAGCGACCGGTGCATCGGCGCCGATGATGCAGCTCTGCGGCAGCCGCGGGCTCATCAGCCGAAATCGCAGGCTGAACTGCCCCGTGTAGAAGTCGGATCGACCGCCGTACTCCGGGTGAATTGCCAGCCTCAGCCGCCGCGCGCGCTCACCCACCGGTGTACCGGGCACCCCGCCCGGAACGGCGGTCGGCGCGCTGTGCATCGCACCCCATACCTGCCCGTTGGCGCCGTCCGGGAGTGGGCCCTCGGCGTGCGTCATGGTGATCGGAGCGAGGTCCACGGTGACCTTGCCGACTGTCAACCGCGGTGCGGCAGTGTGCACTTCGCATCTCCAGCGGGCCGGATCGACCCCGGCGGGGAGCGCCGGGCAGTCGCTGAAATCAGCCGCGGACCGCGCGACAGCAGCCGTATCGGCGGGGGCAGTCGGCTCGGCGTACGCGGAGCTCGGCGTGTACACCCCCGCAAGACCGATCAAAGCGGCGGCACCCGCGACGGAAACCACGGCGCGGCTGGCGAAAGGTAAGCGGGGCTGATGGGCTGTGGTGTTCGACATGGCCAACAGCCTGCCGTCCAGCGCCCACCAAGCACCATCGGTGACGCCCCTGCCTCCACCCTGATCCGACCCTGACACCTTGTCAGGGTGCGGTCTTCGACGGAGAGCGGCCGAAGCCCGCAGCCACGACGGTCTCCGCGGCGTTGGCGACACCATCACTCAGCAGCGACGCCATGGTCTTCGGTCGGCCGGCCGGTGCAAGTCCTGGCCCGCGGCTGTGGAGACAAGCGCGCGGCCGACCCGAACTCGACCAGCTGCGCCCACCGACGGCTGCATGGGCAAGGCCCCCGGCGGCGGGTGCGCGGGCAAGAGCAACAGCCCCGTCGACCGGGCCGAACAAGGCAACCCTGCTCGCAGTTGGCTGATGGCCACGAAATTCTCCTGGTCGCCGAGCCCGCACTGGCCAACACACGCGACCACACGCTGCTGCCCACCACTCTCGACCGCTTGGCCGACCTTCAAGCGGTCCCGAGATCGCTACCCGACAGCCCACGGCTGAGCTTGGACGCCGGACATGACTACAGCATGGTCCACTTGGATCTGCCGAGGAGAGGGATCATCGGTCAGCTCGCCCAGCGAGGCGCCAAGGCTCTCATCCGGGCCGACGGGCGGGTGGTGGAGCGCACGAGCTCGTGGATGAACGAATTCGCCCGCTCCGCCGCTGCCCCGAGCGACGAAAGGCTCTGGTCGAGTTCTTCATCGCCGTGGCCGGTGCCATCATCAGTCTCCGTTCCCCCATCCGACGCGCTTGCTCCGTGTACCGCTGGGACATCCGCCCGCGGAGCCCCCGTATCCGAGGACCCGCTGGTGGATGCCCTGGCTGTCCTGCTAAGGTGCCGGGCATCAACTGAGCCTTCTCGGCGCGGACTCCGATCCGCCGAGGAGGCTTTTTTTCATGCCCGGGTCCAGCCTGCCCCGGCACTGGTGGACCCGCGTCGAAGGTACTCACCCGCCGAGCAACCTGAACGTGCCGCGCCACCTATCGGTTCCGCTTTCCCAGCCCGCAAGAGGAGATCCATGTCATGAGCCCACGGACGAACACCACGGCGGCCACCAGTACTTGGCAACTGGGTGACCTGACCGTCAACCGCGTCGGGTTCGGCGCGATACGGCTGACCGGTACCGCGCCCTTCGACCGCGGCGTGCCGCGCGACCGCGAACGGTCGATCGGTCTGCTCCGGCGGGCGGTCGAGCTCGGCGTGAACCACATCGACACCGCCGCGTTCTACTTCTCGGCGACGCGCTCCGCCAACGAGCTGATCAACCGGGCGCTGGCGCCGTACCCGCAGGATCTGGTCATCACCACTAAGGTCTGGCCGGGCCGCGATCCCTCGGGCGCGTGGTGGTGGGCCACACCGGCGCAGTTGCGCGGCCAAGTTGAGGAGAACCTGCGCCAACTCGGCCGCGATCACCTGGACGTGGTGAACCTGCGCGTGCCGCCGAGCCGGCGGACCGGCTCGATCGGTGAGCACTTCGGCGCGTTGGCCGAACTGCGCGACGCCGGGCTGATCCGCCACCTCGGCATCTCCAACGTCACGTCCGAGCAGCTGGCCGAGGCCCTGACCATCGCCCCGGTCGTCTGCGTGCAGAACCCTTACGGGATCGGTGCGTTGAGCGAAGACCGGGCTCTCATGCGGCTCTGCGGTGAACTCGGCCTCGCCTTCGTCCCGTTCTTCGCGATCGCCGGTTCCGGGCGCGAGGCGGGTCCGGCTGCCCGTGACAGCGAGGCGGTGTGCGCCGTCGCCGGCGCGCACGGTGTGTCCGTCGCGCAGGTCCGGCTGGCCTGGACCTTGCAGCAGGGGCCGCACGTGCTGGCGATCCCGGGCACCGGTGATCCGGACCACCTCGCGCAGAACATGGCGGCCGGCACACTGCGGCTCTCGGCGGAGGAGATGGCACGCCTCACCTCGCTGCGGCCAGCCGCGCACGGAGACGCCGGCTGGGGCCGTGGGTGAGGTCGACCGTATCCGTGACGACCTTGTCCGCGGAGCAGATCCAGCTCGGGCGCCAGATGTGCTCGTCCACCCCGCAGTTCGCACAGCAGGTCAGATCGGTGTCCAGCACCTCTGGACCCTGTCCACCGCCGACCTCGAGATCGCGGGACGGTCACCGCGAGACGGCTCACCCAGGCTCATTTACGAGAGCCAAAAGATTTTTGGACGGCGATGTCGAGAACCCGTGCCTGGCTCCGTCCCCGCAGTGAACGCGACCACAATGGGTCGCACCAGCACCGAGGAGAAACACGATGGCCAAGTACTTGCTGCTCAAGCACTACCGGGGCGCTCCTGCTGCGGTCAACGACGTGCCCATGGACCAGTGGACGCCGGAGGAGATCTCGGCCCACATGCAGTACATGCACGACTTCGCGGCCCGGCTCGAGGGGACCGGCGAGTTCGTCGACGGTCAGGCGCTTGCCCCCGAGGGGACGTTCGTCCGGTACGACGGTGAGGGTCGCCCGCCGGTCACGGACGGCCCGTTCGCCGAGACCAAGGACCTCATCGCCGGCTGGATGGTGATCGACGTCGACAGCTACGAGCGCGCCGTCGAGCTGGCCGGGGAGCTGTCGGCCGCCCCCGGTGCGGGCGGGAAGCCGATCCACGAGTGGCTCGAGCTGCGCCCGTTCCTGGCCGCGCCGCCCACCATCACGGAGTGACCTCGGAAGTGAACGAGGTCCTGCTCCGGAGCCTCACGCCCAGTGTGCTCGGGATCCTCGTCCGCCGCGGAGTCGACTTCGCGGCGGCCGAGGACGCCGTGCAGGACGCGCTGGTCGAAGCGGTCCGCGTCTGGCCGACCGACCCGCCGCGGGACCCGAAGGGCTGGCTGGTCACCGTGGCCTGGCGCCGGTTCCTCGATGCGACCCGGGCGGCCGCCGCCCGCCGTCGGCGTGAGGACCTCGTCGATGAGGAGCCGGCGCCCGGGCCCGCTTCCGCGGTGGACGACACGCTCCAGCTCTACTTCCTGTGCGCCCACCCGTCGCTGACACCGTCGTCCGCGGTCGCGCTCACGCTGCGGGCCGTCGGTGGGCTGACCACCCGCCAGATCGCTCAGGCCTACATGGTGCCCGAGGCGACCATGGCGCAGCGCATCAGCCGGGCCAAGCGCACTGTCACCGGCGTGCGGTTCGACCAGCCCGGCGACGTCGCCACCGTGCTGCGCGTCCTCTACCTGGTCTTCAACGAGGGCTACTCCGGCGACGTCGACCTCGCCGCCGAGGCGATCCGCCTCACTCGGCAACTGGCGGCCGCGATCGACCACCCCGAGGTGGCCGGGCTGCTCGCCCTCATGCTGCTCCACCACGCCCGGCGCGCCGCCCGGACCGCGCCCGACGGCAGCCTGGTGCCGCTCGCCGAACAGGACCGCGGCCGGTGGGACACGAAGTCGATCGCCGAGGGCGTCGAGATTCTGCAGGCGGCCCTCGCCCGCGACCGGCTGGGCGAGTTCCAGGCCCAGGCGGCCATCGCGGCACTCCACGCTGACGCATCCACGGCCGAGGAGACCGACTGGGTGCAGATCGTCGAGTGGTACGACGAGCTCGCACGCCTGACCGACAGCCCCATCGTCCGGCTCAACCGCGCGGTGGCCGTCGGCGAGGCTGACGGACCGCGCGCCGGTCTGGCGGCGCTCACGGCGCTGGACCACTCACTGCCCCGCCACACCGCGGTGGCGGCGTACCTCCACGAGCGCGACGGCGACCTGGTGACTGCGGCACGGCTGTACGCCGAGGCGGCCCAAAAGGCACCCAACCTCGCCGAGCGCGACCACCTGACGCGCCAGGCCGCCCGGCTCAACGCCCGCCGATGTCGCTGACGGGGCGCACTCGGGCACGACGTGTTGCCGGCGGGGAAGCTTTGCGGCGGCGACAGGCGCGCTGGAGGCGCCGTGTCTCAATGGACCCGCTCGGTGAAGGTGACCTGTCGGCGACGGTTCGGCTTCCGGTGCTTCGGGTCAGTCCGAGTCCTGACGGACCCGCTGTGTTGCGCGCAGGACCGCCCATGCGTCCGCCACGGGGCCCACGTGCCCGAGCTTGTCGGGGTTGCTCACTGTGCGGATCGTCTGGATCCGTCCGTCGAGGATGTCGAGTGTCCAGGTGTTGAGGACTCTGCCGTCCGGGTCGCGGAAGATCGCGCCCGGCTGGCCATTCACCCGGTGCGGTTCCACGACGCCGCCGATCCGGGTGAACGGCGGGAGAAGGGCGGCGAGCACCCGGGACACCTGGCCGGCGCCGAAGAAGCCCCTGGCCCACTGCGGGGCCTTGCCGCCGCTGTCCGCGACCATCGACACATCGGTGGCGAGCAGTTCCCGCAGCCCGTCGACGTTCCCCTCCCGGAGGGCGTCGAAGAAGCGCTCGGCGAGTTCCTCGCGCTCCCTCCGGTCGGTCTCGAACCGGGGCCGGCCCGCGTCCATGTGGTGGCGCGCCCGTACCGCGAGTTGGCGGCAGGCCGCCTCCGACCTGCCCACCGCCGAGGCGATCTCCGGGAAGCCGAAGGCGAACACCTCCCGCAGCACGAAGACCGCACGCTCCGGTGGGCTGAGCCGCTCCAGCAGCAATAGGGACGCCATCGACAGCGAGTCGGCCAGCTCCGCCGCGTGTTCCGGGTCCTCGTAGGGGTCGGTGAGCAGTGGTTCGGGGAACCATGACCCGACGTACTCCTCCCGCCGGAGGCGGGCCGAGCGCAGCACATCGATCGAGATCCGGGTGACCACGGCCGAGAGGAACGCCCTGGCCGACGCGGGCCGGGTCGAGGAGAGTTCGTAGCGCAGCCAGGTCTCCTGCACCGCGTCCTCGGCCTCGCTCACGCTGCTCAGGATTCGGTAGGCGATCGAGAACAGCAACGGCCGCAGCTGTTCGAACTCCTCGGTTCGGGTCACGCCAGCCCCTCCTTGAAGCCCTGCCGCCACGACGGATAGCGCGGCTCCCAGCCGAGCTCCCGCTTGGCCTTGGCGTTGGAGAAGCCGCGCCCTTCGGTCATCATCGTCACCACCACTTCTCCGGACAGCAGCCGAGCCAGCCACACCGGCACCCGCATCGGCCGCTTCGCCCCCGCGCACGCCGCCAGGTAGGGCAGCCATTCGCCGGCCGGGGCCGGTTCGTCATCGACGATGTTGAACACGCCCCTCGCTTTCTGCTCGACGGCAAGGACGGTGGCGCTCGCCGCGTCGTCGAGGTGTACCCACGACGCGTAGCCGGTGCCGTCCCCGACCAGCGGGAACTGTCGCTTGCGCACGAGCACGACCTGGTCGTCGGTGGCCCCCGGCCCGTAGAACGCGCCGTATCGCATCACCGCGCCGCGGACCCTGCCGACCGCGTCCTCGACGTGGCGGAGCGCTGCCATCGCCGGGTGCGCAGGCGTCCCCTCGTGCAGGTCCAGCGGGTCCTCCTCGGACTTCACCCAGTCGCCCTCGCGGATCCCGTTCCAGTTGGCGTAGCCCTGCGCGACGAAGTGCGATGCGCCGGTCGCCTCGGCGGCGGCCAGCAGGTGATCGGTTCCCTCGGTGCGCAGCCTGGTGGTGGGGACGGACCACCGGTCGAAGTGCTTCAGGTCGGGTTTGCCGGCGTGAGCCAGGGAGATCCCGGTCATCTGGTGCACGATCACGTCCGGCCGGGCGGCCGCCACCGCTTCACCGACGGACATCGCGTCCAGTCCGTCTATCACGACGCCGTCCGCGCCCAGTTGTTTCGCCAGTCCGAGTTTTGCCGCGCTCGTCGTCGTGGCCGTCACCTGGTGACCTCGAGCCACGAGCTGCGGCACCAGCCGCCGCCCCAGGACCCCGAGCCCGCCCGCCACGAAAACCCGCATGCCCATCACCTTCCTGATTCCGAAGTCTGTCTCCGACCATCTGGACGAGACAGCCCTGCCCTTCTGTGACATCAGTGGGGGAGAAGACGGGAGAAGGCGGGGAGAAGGTCGTTGGTGCCGCCTGGGCACAGCCTGAGAGGAGGACTGGTTCGCCACCCGCCGGGCCCAGGATGTGGCGACCGGGCCGGACAGTTCATAGGCACCCTGTGTGTTTCCTCGGCAAGTGCACGGCAGTGGCCCTCGCCCCGCCGCCGCGGCGTGCCAGTGATCTGCGCGGGCGGAGGTCTGTGTGCTGTTGGTCGTCGGCGACACGGGCTTCGTACGGGTCGGGCATGTCGCGGAGATACGGCGGGCCGGTGCTGGGCGAGTTCGCAGACGTTCGCCCATCGGCGTCGGTCCATGAGCACCGTGCCCGCCGCCCTGCCGCCCTGCCGCCTCGCCGCCCCGTCGGGGACGGGGGCGGTCAGCGCAGGACAAGCAGGACGGCCAGCGCGAGGAGCAGCGAATCGATCCTGTCCAACAGGCCGCCGGAGCCAGGTAGCCAGCGGCCGGCGTCCTTCGCCTGCGCGCTTCTTTTGATCATGGATTCGAGAAGGTCGCCGGCTGGGCCACCGACCGCCACCGCGACTGCCATCGGCCAGTTCAGCGTGGACAGCACGGCGAGCACGCCGAGACCTGCCGCGGCCCCGGCCAGAGTCCCGCTCCACCGCTTGGCCGGTGACAGTGGTGACAGCCGTGGCCCGCCCAGCTTTCGACCGGCGAAGTACGCCACGATGTCGGCGGTCGAGACCGCCACGAACAGCGCGAGCGCGGTCGCCCCGAGCGGCACCAGCGCGGCCAGCACACTCAGCCAGGCCAGCCCGAGCAGGCCGGCGCCGAGCCGGCGCTGGCCGTGGTCGGCGTCACCGGCCACGAGCGGCACCGCGGCCACCGCAAGCGCCCCGGTCGCGACCACCCGGAGCACTTGTCCGGGCGCCAGCAAGGCGGCCAGCACCACGCCTGTCACCGCCGTGGCCAGCACCGCCCGGTCTGCCCGGCCCAGCCGCATCAGCCCGCCGTACTCCATGACCCCGATCACGCCGGCCGCGATGGCGATGACCGCGGCGCCCGGGCGGCCCAACCAGAACGCGCCGGTGACCAGTGGCACCGCGACCGCCCAGGCGCACCACCGGATGAACAGCTCACGGCGCCGGGACGCCGCCACCGCGATGCCGCCCAGCACCAGCGCCCCACCGAGGTAGGGCGCCAGGGAGGCCACGGTGATCACCGGGCGGATCCGGTGGCGGAAACGCCCGTAGATATCGCGACGGGCGAGGCGGAAGCCGGTCGTAGCACGTCCAGGGCGGCCTGGCAGGCGGCCACAATGCGCACGTTCTCGGCGGTGTCCTTGACCGCGATGCGCACGGTGCGTCCCTGGTACTCCGGGGACAGCGGCGACAGGTCGCGCAGGTATACGTCGTGGCGGCGGCACTCGTTCACCAGCTGTGCCGCACTCGGCCCGCCGGACGGCAGGGTCATGGTGAGAAAGTTCGCCACGCCTTCCTCGACCACCACGGATTCGTCCAGCCCGGCCAGGTCGGTGGCCAGTCGCCGACGCAGCGCGTGGGTGCGAAGCCAGCAGTCGCTGTAGTACGCCGGGTCGCGCAGGGCGGCCACCGCGGCAAGCTGCGCCGGGAGGCTCAGCGGCCAGGGAGGTGTCCGTCGGCGTAGCTGCGCCGCGGTGATCGACTCGGCCACCAAGTACGCGGCTCGGATACCTGACAGCGCATACATTTTGGACAGTGAGGTGCAGACCACCACTCGCGGGTCGGTCGCGGCGAGGTCGGCGAGTGACTCGCTCAGGCCGGCGTAGCCCAGGTACGCCTCGTCGATCCACCAGCGCGTTTGGGCCGGCGCGGCAGCGATCAGCGAGCGCAGCTCCGCAGCCGGCGCGTGGCGTCCGGTCGGGTTGTTCGGGTTCACCACCACCACGAGGTCGTAGTGACCGTCCCTGACGGCAGCGGACAGCCGGGCCGGGTCGATCCGCCAGTCGTCTTCGCGGCGCAACCGGAACCGGTCCACCCGGCATCCGATGACCCTCTCCGTGACGTGGGCGTACTCGCCATAGCCGGGGTCGGTGAGAAGTACCTTGCTGTCCGGCGTCAGCCACTGGCCGAATGCCCTGAAGATCAAGTCAGATGAACCGGCGCCGACCGCGAGCGTCTCCGTCGGCAGCGACCGGGCCGTGGCGATTTCCGCCAGCAGGCCCTCGGCGTCGGCGGGCGGCGAGGTCCTCGCGGCCCAGGCCGGATCCTCCGCGAGTGCCGCGCGCACCCCGGGGGCCGGCGGGAACCAGGCGTCCAGCACATCGGCCGCAACTACCTGATGGCGCCGGTGCAGACTGCGGAAGTCCGTGCCGATGGCAGTGAACGAGGCGCCACCGTGTTCGCAGCCGTCCGGCCGGGGTGCGAACGTCACATCCAGCCGCCAGTCCACCTCGGACCCCAGACGCTCAAGCGTGGTGTGGTAGCGATCCATGGTGACCTTCGTCAGCTCGGTCACGCTGCCGGTCAGCACCTCGAACGTCAACGCACCGCTGCGGACGGTATGGCCGACCGGGCGCAGACCGACGGCCAGGTACATGGCGAGCAGCTCGGTACGCCCCATTGCCACCACCTGGCGGCCGCCCCGGGCGGCGATCCAGCGCAGCGCCGCGTACATCAGCAGTGGTGCCGCTGCGGTGGCCCGCCAGCGTGGTTCAACCGTGAGGATGCGCACCTCGAACAGATCGCTCTCGGTCAGCAGCGGCAGCTCGTCGCGGCTCAGATACTTGTCCAACGCATACCGCCCCAACCAGGGCGGGGTCAGGCTGACAAACCCGATCCGGGTCGCTCCTCGCGCCGCGACCAGGTAGACGTTGTCGCCGTCCAGCCCGTCGCGAAGCCGCCCGGCGGGATCCGGCACATGCTGTCCCAACTCCTGGGCGTACACCCGGTAACGCAGTTCGTAGATCCACTCGAGATCCTCCGGAGCAGCAACACGCAGCTGCAGGTCACGACCCATAAGCACCTCTCTCGACGCAGGGGGGCACTTAATCGTGGGGAACACGGAGCGGCGGCGTCAGAGCGAAGTGACGCAGTCGCCTGAGTACGCGTACTCAGGCGCAGCCGTCCCCCACTTACACCGTCCGCGGAGGATTGCGACAGCGATTGCCGAGGATGAGCGTGGTTGTCCACGACACCGTCGGCTGGGTGGATAACGCCGGGGGAGGAGGGGGCAGTTGTGTCTGCGGTTGCTTGGATTCCCAGGGAGGGGAGGAGAGAGAGGGGGCGTTGCGGCGGGGTGTGGCCCGCCGCGGCGGGCGGCCGGACGGCTGCTGCCACCGCGTGATACTCGATGCGATCTTGTACGTCGTCGACAACGGCGCCAAGTGGGCGAACTCGCCTGCGGACTTACCGCCGTATCGGCGCGTGCACGCCTTCGCCCGCCGCTGGCAGCTGAATGGCCTGCTCGCCGAGTTCCACGACCGGCTGCGCGACCGCGTCCGGGAAAGGAGGCCCGGCCAGCACCTCGGCCACCGTCCCCCGGGCATTCACGAGCCGCTCAAACGTGCGTTCGGCGTCGCCAAGCGAGGCCGGCCCCCGCTCGGCCTCCTCCCGCAACCGTGCAACCTCTTCCCGGACCCGCTTCTCCCGGGCCTCCAGCAGACCGAGCACCGACGGGAGCAGCCACCCCCACGAGCGAGACGAACGGACGAACCACATCCACTCAGTAGCACCTCGTCCGTGGTGATCACCACCTCGTATCAGGCGTTGAGCTGTTGGATCGCCGTCGCCCAATTCTCGATGTGGTAGCCCTTCGCCAGCCTTCCATCGCGGACGGTGAATACGTCAATCGCCATCGTCCTGAAGGACTTTCCGGTCGGAGCAGCTCCCCAAAATTCTTTGACCGGCGTCCCCGTCGCTTCTCCACGCACGATCATCGTGTCGTCGACCACATGGATGTCGACCACCTCCCACGCCAGATCGGGCACGGTCTCTCCCATGGCCTTGAATACGTCGGCCAACTGGTCGCGCGTCAGGAATTCCTGATTTGTGTGGTACGGGTGGTAGTCATCGTTGCACGCTTGGGCCAGAAGTTCCGACACATTCTTTTCACTCGGTTTGTTCAGCGCCTCGTAGAGCGGGGCAGAGATCCTGCGCGCTTCTTCGACGGTCATGAACGATTCGTCACTCTTGGTCATCTGGCCATGTCCTTTGTCGCAGACGGTGTCGTACCGAGCCAATCGGCACCGGACAGCCCGAGATTATCCCGGGCGTCGATTCCGGTTTCTCACCTAAATGCGTGAGGGGTGTACCGGGCGAGGACGTCCAACAGAGTCGGGCCGGAGCAAGCGGCGGCCGGATCGGGCTTGACTGCGGCGCCGGTTGTGTGACCAGTGCAGACGATGTGAGCTGCTAAGGCAGTAGTGCCTGGTGGACCCCATCCGCTTTCCGAACGCGATCGGTTGGTTCGGGGCGGATGGGCATGAACTCCGGTCGGTTCGGAGACCTGGCACGGGGCGCGATCCGGCCGGTCCGCCGCGTTGCCGAACCTGTGCGTGAGACAGCCGCACGACAGGGACGACGAGTTGGACTCCACACACGCGAGCGCGAAAGACTGCGGCTGCAGGGCCTCCTGGTGAGCGGTTTGGTTCGCATCCCCAGCTACCAAGAGGCCGGACAACCATTCCAGGAGTTCGTTGTGGGTACTTGGGGCGGCATCGGCCCTATCGGTGACTCGCCGTCCGCTACGAAGTCGCCGGCCCGCCGGAGTCCGCGCTGCGGTGCAGGCCAGTCGCAGGCCGCTTGTCAGGTGGGGTGGCTGGCCGACGCGGTAGTAGTACACGAGCGAGTTCGCCGAGGCAGCCGCCTGGTCGCCGTCGACGTCCGTCGTGGAAGAGACCCCCGCACACCTGACTGCGAAGTCGAGTTGGCTGCTCACCCAGGTGGCGGTGCACGCCCACCGGTTGGCGTCCGACGGCTTCGGTAAGGTGGGCGCGCGCGGATATCACCACCGGATCCTGGCCGCGCCGGACGAGTTCGGGGGTGGCCGGCCAGATCGAGCTCGGCCGCCGGTGCAGCATGGACCGCAGCGATGTCGTGGCGGCGATCAACGAACTGGCCGAGCAGGGTTGCGTCGAGCGGACGCCGGACCCGGTTGACCGAAGGCGCAACAGGGTGACCATCACTACGCACGCGACCGGCCCGGCGAGGTCCAGCTCCTCGATGCCGACGCCGAGGATCTCCTCCGCACGAGCGGTGGTCTCGTAGAGCATCCGCCGCAGCGCCTTCTCTTGCACGTGCACCTCGCGCCCCGCGATGAGCCGGCCGACGGCCATCTTCGAGCGTACCGGGGTCTCAGCGTCGGGCACCGCCAGCCTCTTCGCCCAAGCCGGGACGGCGGGGCCCTCGTGACCGTGGTCGCGGCGCCAGCCCGGCCAGGACAGAACAGCCGCCCGGTGGGTGTTCCAGGTGTTCACCGCAGCGGAGCCCTACAGCAGTTCCAGGGCTTCCCCAAGCATTTCGTCCGCGACCGAGGCCAGTGGTCGGTCCTCGCCCAGGCGCTCGGCCGTCTTGCCGACCCCGACCCCGTAATTGCGGACCGTGTTCGGATTGCCCAGTGAGTCGAGGAATACGTCGACGGCCATCCGGACGGACAACGCCTTCCCTGTCGGCAACTGCACGATGGAGGGCACCACTTCCCCATTGCCCTATATGGCACGGCTGTTTCATGTAGCGGCCGGCGAAGAGTGTTACCGCAGTTGGCGGATCAAGTCACCGCAGATAGTGGGGTGTTATCTGTAGGGCGAATAGAGACCGGTCTCGTGACCGACGCCCCGTCAGCCGCCCACCAGGGCCGACGGAGGCTTGGCGCCGGTTTGTGTTCCGGTGTTGCTCAACCCCGCCGATCCTCAGGGGTTCACGGAAACTGAAGGGCGTTGAACGCGAACTCGTGGGTGGGATCGGCCGTCCTCCGGGGGTGTTTCCGTGGGTTCGTGGTGGACAGGCGGGTCGCACGGAGCCGCGACGTACGGCTGCAAAGTCTCTTCGTTCCGATCAGGGCAGGGTCAGGACGCGTGGGCCTTCTTCGGTGATCGCGACGGTGTGCTCGATGTGGGCTGCTCGGCTGCCGTCGGTGGTAAGGAGGGTCCAGCCGTCGAGTGCGGCGTAGTAGTCGTCGTGTCCGCCGGCCATGAACATGGGTTCGATGGCGAGGGCCAGGCCGGGCCGGAGGGGAAAGCCGCGTCCCGGGCGTCCTCGGTTGGGGACGTGGGGGTCTTCGTGCATGCGGCGGCCGATACCGTGACCGCCGAAGTCGGCGGGCATGCCGCAGCGGGCTGCTTCGGCGATGGTGCCGATGGCGTGCGAGATGTCGCCGATGCGGTTTCCGGCGGTGGCGGCGGCGATGCCGGCGTCGAGAGCCTGCTGGGTGGCGTTGATCAGGCTCAGGTCGGCGGGCCGAGGGGTGCCGACAATGAAGGTGATGGCGGCGTCTCCGGTCCAGCCGTCGAGCTCGGCGCCACAGTCGACGCTGACCAGGTCGCCGTCGCGCAGGCGGTAGCCGGTGGGGATGCCGTGGACGATGGCGTCGTTGACCGAGGTGCAGATCACTGCGGGGAAAGGGGTGGGGGCGAAGGAGGGTCGGTAGCCGAGGAAGGGCGAGCGGGCCCCGGCCTTGGTCAGCACCGTGCGGGCCGCTTCGTCCAGTTCTTGCAGGGATACCCCGACACCTGCCGCTTCCCGGGCGGCGGCGAGGGCCTGGGCCACTACGCGCCCGGCTTCCCGCATCGCGTCCAGCGCCGTGTCGGTCTTGATCTCCACCATGTCCTGCGACTCCTCGTCTCATGCTTCGGTGCCCAATTTTTATACCGGTATTAGTATCACGGTCATGGTGAGAACTCCTTTGACTCCGTGGGAACGACAGCGCGGAGAACGGTTCGGCGCGTTGCTGCGCCAGGCGCGCGGTGACCGCAGCATGGTGGAAGTGGCCGCGGCGGCCGGGGTATCGGCGGAGACGCTGCGCAAGATCGAGACAGGGCGGGCACCCACCCCGGGCCTGTGAGTGCGGCTCGGACCTGTGCCCCTATCGCGGCGCCGAGCCCATCGACGGGCTACCAGATCTCCTGCGTGCAGCGCGAATGGGTCGATGCGAGGGGTGCGCAGGCGTAGCCTTTGCGCATCCCGCTGGCCGACGGCACCCTGGTCGCCACGCCGGGCATGTCGGATGAGGATCTGATCCCAAGCCTGCTGACCGCCGCCGACGCGTGGGCACCAGATGGTTCGCGGCCAAGGCCGCCCGGGCCGGACCGGGCAAGAGAGTCGCCGTTGCCGGTGACGGAGCGGTCGGCCTGCTGGGTGTGTTCTCGGCCAAGCAACTCGGTGCCGAGCGCATCATCGCCATGATCCGGCACGACGCGCGGCAGAAGTTCGCCCTGGAATTCGGCGCCACCGACATCGTCACCGAACGCGGCGACGCAGGCGTAGCGAAGACCAAGGAAATGACCGGCGGGTTCGGCGCCCACAATGTGATCGAAGCCGTCGGCACGCAGGAGTCGGTGCTTCAGGCCATCCGCTCCGCCCGACCCGGCGGGCACGTCGACCACGTCGGCGTCTCCTACGACGTACAGGTCAACGGCGAGGACCGGTTCTTCTCCCACGTACACCTGCACGGCGGGCACGCCCCGGTACGCCAGTACCTGCCCGAGTTGATCGACCTGGTCTGGGAGCGGGAGATCAACCCGGGCAAGGTCTCCGATCTCACCCTGCCGCTGGATCGGTCCGCCGACGCCTATCAGGCGATGGACGAGCGCCGCGCGATCACGGTCTTGCTCAGCCCTTGACCTGGACCCGCAGCCGGCACGCACGTGGCCCTGGGGTGACCTCTGACGTTCCTGCGCGGTCGCGTCCGGGGCCGATCCTCGCCCGAAAACCATCTGACCGAGGCCACCCGCGAACTGTGACCGTTGGTTGTCGTCCGACGCGGGCCGCTCTGTCCTGCTCTTGAAGACCTTCGTACCTCGCGACAAGGAAGTTCTCATGCCCACACCATCCGACCAGTCCTCCCTGCCCGACACGTACCAGCGCAGCGCCCTGACCGGCCCCGAGCAGTCTGCTTTCGTGCCCGCACCGCTTCCGGTCTGTGACGTCGGGCAGGTGCTACTGCGTATCCAGCGCGTCGGGGTCTGCGCCAGCGAACTGTCCGTCTGGCGGAACGGGCCCGCCGACGAACCCGAAATTCTGGGGCACGAGCCTGTCGGTGAGATCGCCGCCGTGGGACCGGGCGTCACGGACGTGACCGTCGGTGACCTCGCCACCGGCAGAATTGAACACTCCTACGGCCAGTACGCACTGGCCGACGCGCACGACGTCGTGGTCGTCCCGCCGGGCGTATCCGCCGACAACGCGCTGGGGGAACCGCTCGGCTGCGTCGTGGAGGGCCTGCGCCGCACCCCACTCGACGTCGGGGACCGGGTAGCGGTAGTCGGTGCCGGCTTCATGGGCCTGTGCCTGTTCCAACTGCTGCGCCACAGTCCCACCAGCCAGCTCATCGCCATCGACCTGCGCCAGGACGCCCAAGAACATGCGGCCCGCAACGGCGCGGACGAGGCCGTCACGCCACAGCAGGCACCTGACCTGGCGGCCCGAAACGGCACGGACGGCTTCGATGTCGTCTTCGAGGTATCCGGCACCCAGGCGGGCCTCGACCTCGCCACCCGACTGGTACGCCAGCACGGCACATTGTCGATCCTCGGCTACCACCAGCAGATGCGTAGCGTGGACATGCAGCAGTGGAACTTCAAGGCGATCGATGTCATCAACGCACACGTCCGCGACCCGCAACGGATCCGCGAATCCACCCGCCGCGGCCTGGACCTTGTGGCCGCAGGCCGCGTCGACCTGGGTCCGCTCATCACTCACCGATACCGCCTGGCCGACCTCGATCGCGCCTTCACCGACCTCAGCGGCAAGCCCGACGGCTTCATCAAAGCCGTCGTCGAGATCACCCACTGAAATCAACCTGCCCGCGGCCAACCCGCCGCCGAGACCGATGGGAAGACACCACATCCGAGCACGCTGAACCGCTCTCCGCTGGGCATGACGGAGAGCGGGACCGGGCCACCTCTCGCCGGAAGGGGCCCGCCCCCGTCTGGACTGGCCCGACGGCCAACCCACGTGTGGCATCAATCGCCTCAAGCGCCACCGTGCCGTGTGCTGGAAGTGAGGCGAGCGACCGGACTCAGGCCGCAGACGGCTGCTGCCCAGCATGGGCGGACCGCTTGCGCAGGTTTCGCCAGCCGATAGCGCCCAGAACGGGGCACAGGACCAGGATGACCAGCCAGCTCACCTTGGGCAGCATTCGAATACGCGCCGGGGGTGTCCTGAGGCAATCGACCAGGGCGTACACGTACAACGCCGCGACTATTAGGTAAATCGCGTAGACCAGCAGCGACGTCATCCGGTCACCTCATGTGCATGGGCACCTGCCCGCTTGTGTGCGGCACGGTCTGACTCCACTGGTCGGCCATGCTAAGGGTTAAGTCAAAGATCGCTGAAGAGGCACCCTGACTGCCATGACCTACGGCCGCGAAAGGGCCGCGAAAGGGCCGCGAAAGTAAGCACCGGCAAAGACATCTGGACTGCCCCGCCCACGGCGCGATCATCCACAACTGAGATCACTTTCACAACAGGCCCTCACCCCCTCATGCCCGCGTTCCTTGACAGCGCAGGGGTGGGAAGCCACTATCGGAACCATGGAAACGGGATCGGTTTCTGAAGTTTCCGAGCGTGACGGGCGGCGTGCCGACATGATCGTGGAGGCGGCAGGCCGGCTGTTCTTCGCGTCGGGTTTCGCGCGGGTGAGTATGGACGATCTCGCTCGTGAACTCGGGATGAGCAAGAAGACGATCTACCGTCATTTCCCCGACAAGCGCAGTCTGCTGGCCGCGGTGCTGGATCGGACGTTCGCTGCGGTGGAGCGCACGCTGACGGCGGCGGCCGAGGACGCGGAAGGCCAGCCGTTCGGTGTGCGGGTCCAGCGGTTTCTGATCGCGGCGGGCAGTGAGCTCGGGCGGATCGGCGCGGCCCAGCTCGCGTCGGGGCGGGGCGATGTGATGCTGCGCGATTACGTGGAGCAGCGTGTGGACGCGGTGATCTACCGGCGGCTCGACGAACTGTTCCGGGACGGACACCGGCAGGGACTGCTGTCGGCGCCGCCCGAGCTGCTGAGTGAGATCACCCGCGGCGCGTTGGAGCGGCTGCTCACCTCGCAGTTGCCGCTCGAACTCGACTCGACCGCGGCGGATCTGCTGCGGGCGACCGTCGACATCGTGCTCTACGGAGCGATCCGCTCGGTAGACCCCGATATCGGCGATGAACAACCCTGCGTGGTCATGCCGGCGGCCCGCAATGACGAGCAGGAGGTGGGCTCGTGACTGGGGTAACCGGCAGGGTGGCATTGGTGACACGGGCCAGCAGTGGAATCGGTGCGGCCACTGGACCGCCGGCGAAGACCGTGTTGCCGAACAGCTCAACGGGATCACTGCCTTGCCGGTGAGGCCTCCGGTCGGCCAGGGCACCGAGCCGGCCCCGCGCAGCTCGGCACACAGCCTGTCGTGTCGGCCAGCGGTGATCGTGATCTGCGAGGAGCGGCCCGGCGAGCCTGCGAGATCGACGAGATCGACGAGATCGACGAGAAACAGGCTCCGAGAAGAAGGCCCGGTTTCGGGTTTTCCCCACCGTGGGAGGGGCTGGCACCACGCATGGTACGGGTGGTAAGGCCATGGGTTTTGGGTTCGGGGTCCGGTTGGCTGGTTGGTGTCAGCAGACGCTGGTCCATCAGCGCGAACCGGAGGTTCGAACCATGCGTTCTCCCGAGACCGATACGAAGCGCACAACAACCAAAGGCAGCAGGAAGAAGGCCTCAGCCGCCGCCCTCGCGGCGGCCGCGCTGATCGCCGCCGCGCTGCTGCCGGAAGCGGCTTCCGCAGCCTCCGGACACCGCGCCGCACGCGCGGACTACAACCAGGCCGAGCTCCGCCGCGACCTGGCCGCCGTACGCGGGGCGGGTGGCGGGGACGTGAACGTGCTGGCCAGGGTCGACGGCCTGCCCGGAGGGCGGTTACAGGCCCGCCTCGGCACCGTGTCGGTCGGCTCCCACGCCCCCGTGCCGTGGGGCTCGCACTTCCGAACGGCCTCCGCCACCAAGGCGTTCGTCGCCACTGTGGTGCTGCAACTCGCCGCTGAGAAGCAGCTTTCGCTGGACGACACCGTCGAGCACTGGCTGCCCGGAGTGGTCTCCGGCCACGGCAACGACGGTTCCCGGATCACCGTACGCGACCTGCTCCGCCAGACCAGCGGGCTGTTCGACTACGTGGACGACCCCGACCTCCAGCAGAAGCTCCGCGAGCACTTCGACGAGAACCGCTACAACGACACCTCTCCTGCCGACCTGGTGATGACGGCCGTGGCCCACAAACCGCTGTTCGTGCCAGAGGCCGGTCGCACCCGCTGGGCATACTCCAACACCAACTACCTGCTGGCCGGGATGATCGCCGAGAAGGCAAGCGGCACCGGTTGGAGGGAGTTGGTCGAGCACCGCATCATCGCCAGACTGGGCCTGCGCCAGACCTCGGTGCCCGGTCTTGACCCGTTCCTGCCCACGCCGTACGTGAGCACCTACCTGACCGGCACGGACGGCACCAGGCTCGACGTCACCACCAACAGCTATCTGCACACCGCCGACTCCGGGGTGGTGAGCACCACCGCCGACCTCAACACCTTCTTCCGCGCACTGGCCGACGGCCGCCTTCTGCCCGCCGAGCAGTGGCGACAGATGCGGCAGACCGTACAGCGCACCGACGACCCGGACGATGTCGCGGAGCTGCCCGAGGGTACGTACGGTCTGGGCCTACGCGAGATCCCGCTGTCCTGCGGCAGTCACTACTACATGCACGAGGGCGACGGGTACGGCACCTACACCCGCCCCGCAGTGAGCTCGGACGGGCGGAGCGCGGTCACCATCTCCGTCACCACCACCTCCGCGATGCCCGACCTCTCCACGCTCAACCGGGCCACCGGCACCCTGATCGACCACGCGCTGTGCGCCGTCGGCCAGTAAGCGGCGCGGGGCGCCACGCAACGGCAGGAGTTTGTCAACCGCCTTCGTCGTTGCCGACGCCGTGCCCCGCTCCGCTCCGCTAAAGGCTCTTGATACGCAGCTGCTCCAGTGACTCCGCCGTCAACCGGTGTGGTGTCCGACCGGGTTCGACCAGGACGACGTTGCAGGCCGCGGCGTGGGTCAGCGCGGCGGTGGAACTGCCGCCGGTGAACTGCGCCACCGGTCCGCGCGGGGATCGGCCGACCGCGATCGTGTGTGCTTCGACGTCGACGTCGGCGGCGTGTTGGGCGAGGACCCTGCCGGCTGTGGCGTGGTCGCCGATGCTGGTGATTACCCTGGCCGGTGGCGGTGATGGGGAAGACACACCCGGTGTTGCGGGCCGAAGCGCGCCGCATTGCGCGCGACGAGGACCGAGTCGCCGGGCGATCGTGGTGAAGGCCGCCCGGACCGGCTGCGGGAAGGCGAGGTTGATCGTGAAGTCCCCGGCACCGAACTGCACGGGCGCCTTCGAGCGGCCGCGCGGCCGCACGCTCCAGGCGTTCTGCACCGGCGACCAGAAGTACTCGTCGTCGGTGAGGCCCTCGAGCCGGGCTCGGAGCTGATGTCTCCAATGGACCGCCCACTGCTCGCGCAGCGTCCGGTTCCAGTCGAGTTCGCCTGCATCCATGGAGCCCACCCTGACACCCCTGGCGGACAGGATCGGTCCGCTATCTATGGAAGGGGGCGTCATGGACGTGGCAAGCGGTGACGAGCGGGGTGCGGCGGAGCGGGGGTGCTCACCCTGCTCGGGCTGCCGCAGCGGTGCCGGCTCTGGACCGCCCATGAGCCCGCCGACCGGCTCGGTGTCACGCTCGGGGTCACGCCGCGCACGGTACGGCGTGACGTGGAGCGGCTGAGCGCCCTCGGGTACCCGGTGCATGCCATCCGCAACCGCAGCAGTGCGCGGAACCGGCAAGCGCACCCCTGAGGGGGCCCGATGGCAGCACCGGCCGTTCGGCCTGGTCGCACCGCGTCGGCGCGGGGAATCAAACGCGGCCGTCGGATGGTTTGACCTCGTGTGAAGAAGATAGGTTTCCTCTCGTTCGGCCACTGGTCGCCGAGTCCGCACTCCAAGACCCGGTCCGCGGCCGACTTCCTCCACCAGTCCATCGACCTGGCGGTCGCCGCGGAGGAGCTCGGCGTGGACGGTGCGTACTTTCGGGTGCACCACTTCGCCCAGCAGGCGGCCAGCCCGTTCCCGCTCCTCTCGGCCATCGGTGCACGGACCTCGAAGATCGAGATCGGCACCGGCGTGATCGACATGCGCTATGAGAACCCGCTGTACATGGCGGAGGACGCCGGCGCCGCCGACCTCATCTCCGGCGGACGGCTGCAACTCGGCATCAGCCGCGGATCACCGGAGCAGGTGATCGACGGCTGGCGCTACTTCGGATATTCGCCTGCGGAGGGCGAGACCGGCACGGACATGGCCCGCCGGCACACCGAGGCCTTCCTCAAGGTTCTCGAGGGCGAGGGCTTCGCGCAGCCGAACCCGCGGCCGATGTTCCCCAACCCGCCGGGGCTGCTGCGCATCGAGCCGCACTCCGAGGGGCTGCGCGAGCGGATCTGGTGGGGCTCCGGCTCGAACGCGACCGCCGTCTGGGCCGCGAAGTTGGGCACGAACCTGCAGAGTTCCACACTGAAGGACGACGAGACGGGCGAGCCGTTGCACGTCCAGCAGCGCAAGCAGATCGAGGCGTACCGCGAGGCGTACAAGGAGGCAGGCCACGCGCGAGAGCCGCGTGTGTCGGTCAGCCGCAGCGTCTTTGCCCTGACCAACGACCTGGACCGGGCCTACTTCGGCCACGACCGCAACTCGCGGGACCAGGTCGGCATGATCGACGACACGACCAGGGCGATCTTCGGACGCTCGTACGCTGCCGAGCCGGACGTACTGGTGAAGCAACTCCAGGAAGACGAGGCCATCCAGGCCGCTGACACCTTGCTGCTGACCATCCCGAACCAGCTTGGAGTCGACTACAACGCCCATGTGCTGGCGAGCATCCTCACCCACGTGGCGCCGGAGCTCGGCTGGCGCTGAGTGAGAGGTCGTTTTCTCTCGTTGTTTCCTCCCGGAATCTGCGATGGGTGCGGCTTCACAGGGTCGCGCCAGGAGATGGTGCTCTCACCGGTGAGTCGGCGGTCCATGAGGTCGCTCATGGCGAGGTGGATCACGGGTTCGGAGCGGTGAGGGCGGGATTCGTCGTAGCGGACCAGACGGCGGTTGAGCATCAGCCGGCCGCAGGTCCGCTCTACCGTCCAGCGTTTCGGGATGGGTGTGAATCCCCTGGTCCCGGGGGTGCGTTGGACGATTTTCAGGTCGGTGCCGAGGGTGGCGGCGTGCCCGGTGAAGTGTGTGCGGCAGCCGCCGCCGGCCCAGTCCTTGCGGATCGCGGGATAGTCCGCGGCGCGCTGATCGAGCAGTTGGGTGCCGGCCACAAAGTCCGGAACGCCAGCCGCGGTGACCAGCACGACCACGACCAGGAGCAGGCCGAGCGTGTCGGTGATGACGCTCCGCTTGCGGCCATCGTGTTCGTGGCCGCGATGGGCCGCAGGTGGCGGCAACTGCCCTCGGTCTTCGGGCCGTCCGGGCCAACTGCTCACCGGCGGTTCACTGAGTGGAGCCGAGCCCGAGTGTGGGGCAAGCTCCACCGCCTGGTCTTGGACGAGCGCGGCGCTCGTGGCGCCCTGGACTGGTCGCGGTGCGCGCGATCGACTCGGTGAACATGCGGGGCCTGAAAGGGGGGACTTGACGGGTCCGAAGCACGTAGGTCGTGGCAAGAAGGGATCAAAGATCCACTTGATCACTGGGCGGACCGGTCCGGTCCGCCCATCTCCATCGGGATCTCCGCCGCGAATACCGATGACAGTCAGGGCTGGGACCCCTCGTGCGGGGTATCCCGCCCATCCGCTCGCGCCGCGGGCCACGCCGGCGCCGACCCGCCGAGCTGCATGCCGACAAGGGCTATGACTACGACCATCCGAGACGGCGGCTGCGTTCGCGGAACATCAGCCCGCGCATCGCCCACAAGGGCGTAGAGCCCTCCCAGCGGTTGGGCCGTCACCGTTGGACCGTGGACCGCACGGCGGCGTGGCTGGCCGGGTGCCGCCGCCCGCACCGCCGCTACGAGCCCAAGGCCGCACACTTCCTGGCCTTCGGCGCCGTCGTCGCCGCCGCTCTGATCTGCTACTGCCGTCTTGCCAGGTAGACGGCCCACCAGTTCTTCTGGATCCCGTTGCAGCGAGCCGTTCTGCGAACAATCATGGCCGTCATGGAGCGACCGAGGCAGATCATCGCGTGCGGAGACTTCGTCCTGCGACGCTGGCGGGGGCAGAACGACTTCGCTGCGGCATTCAAGTTGATCGAGGACTCTCTGGACCACTTGCGCCCCTGGGAGCCGTGGGTCGCCCGTCACAGCGAGAAGAGCACCCGAGACTTCCTCGCGATGTCCGAGTCGAAGTGGGCAAGCGGTGACGTGTACAACTACGCCATCGCCAAAGACGGCACTCTCATTGGCATGTGCCAGACCTACCGCGGGGCTGAACCTCAGGGCCGACGCATGGGGTACTGGCTGCACCCTGCGGCCACTGGCCAGGGCATCGCCACTAGAGCAACGTCGGCCATGGTCAACGAGATGTTCACCCTGCCGGACGTGGAGTACCTGGAAATCGCGCACGACCTGTCCAACACCTCCAGCGCCGCCGTACCACGCCGGTTGGGCTTCACCGAAGTCCTGCGTGAACAGGCAACGCCGCCCGTAGCTCTCTCAGGCAGCGGGATCGACGTGGTCTGGCGACTGAACCGCCCTACGCCGCCCGTTAACGGCACTCCCTGCCCCTGAATATCTGAACCCAGCGAGCTCAACTCCTGTCCCATCGACACCAGACGAGACGACCTCTCAACCGTCGGGCTGGCAAGACACGCCAGCCTTCTGTCACTTGGCGAAGCAGCCGTACACGGTCTTCCAGGGCGGAACATCGTGCGGCAGATACCGCCACCGCACCCCGGTGCGGTCCACACACAAGACTGCGTTCATGATCTCGCGCAGCTCGTGTTCGGGCGGCCGGCCGATGTCCAGGGCATGACGGCGCCGCTCGGTCCGCCAGGCCGTGAGGACCGGCTCAGTCGACTCCCCGCGGGCATCGCACAGATCGCCCGGATACACACGACGTTCGGTCATGACGTGGGCACACCGCCCGCACCCGAGTGCGCCCAGGCACGCAGCAGAACCGGCCGAAGCGCGGCACGCAAAGGGCGTCCTGGAATGAGACAGGCGCAAGCCGCCTCCAGTCACACCTGCCCCACCACACATCCCACCAGCCACCACCGCACAGACAGCCCCACCAGCACCGCCCTCTCTGTCAAAGTAGATCGAGTCAGGCATACTGGATGATTCATTGAGTCGAGGGCGGAGAAGGAGTAGTGCCCGGGTGGCCAGCACGAATGACCACGGGACCCCTGATCCGCAGGTAGAAGCCCGTTCGACCGGTCCTCGCCGGTATACCGCGGAGTACAAGGCGAGGATCCTCGCGGAGTACGAGACGTTGGACAAGAAGGGCAAGGGCGCTCTGCTGCGGCGGGAGGGCCTGTACTCGTCGCTGATCACGACGTGGCGGCAGCAGCGTGACAAGGGTGCCCTGGACGCGCTCGCCGCGTCGGCCGGACGGCCGAAGGCGGACCCCAGGGACAAGGAGATCGAGAAGCTCAAGGCGGAGAAAGCCCGCCTGGAAGCCGACCTCGCGAAGGCCCGCACCGTCATCGAGGTCCAGGGAAAACTCTCCGCGCTGCTCGACCAGTTCGCCACGGACAGCGCCCCGGCCCGGAACGGCGAGAAGAACCAGTGACCGAAGCCCAGCTCGCGGCCGTGGCGTTCGACACCGCCCGCAACCAGGCCCTTGAAGAGCTCACCGGGCTGGTCGGACGCGTCCAGGCATGCGCCGCTCTCGGCGTGAGCCGTGCCACCTACTACCGCCAACACCGCCGAAGCCCCGCCCCGGCCAAGCCGCGGCGGGAACGGCGCCGACACGCCCGCGCTCTCACACCCGAGGAGGAGATACGGGTCCTCGACGTGCTCCATTCCCCGGAGTTCGCCGACATGGCGCCCGCCGAGATCTACGCGGTGCTCCTGGACCGGGGTGTCTACCTGTGCTCGGAGTCGACGATGTACCGGCTCCTGCGACGGCACGGCGAGGTCCGTGAACGCCGCCGCCAGGCCGTCCACCCACCCCGGACCGTTCCCGAGCTGGTCGCCGAGGGCCCGAACCGGGTGTGGAGTTGGGACATCACGAAGCTGAAGGGGCCGGTCAAAGGCGTCTACTACTGCCTCTACACGATCATCGACATCTTCAGCCGCTACACGGTCGGCTGGATGATCGCCGCGCACGAGAACAAGGACCTCGCCGAGCGGTTCCTGTCTGAGTCGATCGCCAAGTACGGCATTGAAGCAGGGCAGTTGACGATCCACTCGGACCGCGGATCCCCGATGGTCGCGCAGAACGTTGCCCAGATGATGGCCGGTCTCGGCGTCACCAAGTCGCATTCGCGGCCGAAGACGTCGAACGACAACCCGTACAGCGAGAGCCAGTACAAGACCCTGAAATACCGGCACGACTTTCCCGAGCGTTTCGGATCCCTCGAGGACGCCCGGGCGTGGTGCACTCAGTTCTTCACCTGGTACAACGAGGAGCATCGGCACTCCGGGATCGGCCTGCACACGCCCCACGACGTGCACTTCGGTCTCGCCGAGCAGCTCCGCGAGATGCGTGCCGACGTCCTCCAGGCGGTCTACGCGAAGCACCCCGAACGCTTCGTCCGCAAACCACCCGAGCCTCCCAAGCTCCCCGCAGCGGCATGGATCAACCAGCCGGCACCAGACACCCCGCTGATCCCAGCACAGCGTTAGAACGATCTACCTGCCTTGATCGCTTTGACAGGTTCCGCCGCACCATCACCGCGCTGAAAAATGATGCAACACCGCCCGTGTCCCAGCGGCCTGTCTGATGCGCACTGGGAGTTGATCGGGGGCCGGTATCCCCTATACGTCGAAGGGGGACGACCGGCCGTCTGGCCCCTGGGGGAGTTTGCCGGACGGGAGCGATATCGCACCCTGCAGGTTTTCAAGCGCCCACTGACCGGGGGCGTGTGACACTCTGTCGGTTCCTCCGTATGAGCCGGCCGAGTCGCCCACGGTGCAGTCGGTGCCGGAGCCCGCCGTCGTCACGGACCTTCGCCGCCCGGCAGCGTACGCGGTGGGATGTCCAGGGGGCTTCGGTAGATACAACTCCCGTTCCATCAAGGCATCAAGGCATCAAGGTCCGGTCGTGGCTGGTCGCGTGCGAGGCGGACAGCCGGGTCCGACACGTGTCGATCTTTCGCGAGGTGCCGGTGTACTGCCGACCGATCCCTGCCGACGGTGCCGTTCCTGATGAACCCCGTGTCGTCCGTGATCAGCACTTCGCACCGAGCCGAGACGCTCACCGAGCTGAGCACCGTCGTCGTGTGTCGTCGCGCGGTCGGCCGAGGAGCTGACGACACCGGCATCCCGAGCGTCCAGGGCGACATCGGCGTGATGGGCTTTCGGCCCGTACCGTCTCAGGCCTGTGGGGCACCAAAGATCTGGAAGCGCGCCGCTGGCTGACGGAAGGTCTGCCCATTCGGCGCTGGCAGAGGATCACGGAGGCGACCGTCACATGGTTCGCCGTCGCGCCGAGGCATGAGATGGCTGCGTAGTAGCCGTAGGACGGCCCCTCGTCGCGTGACATGAGAAGCGACGAGGGTCGCGGACATCGAAACAAGGGAGCGTGTGTCATCGCCGAGCAGGATCCACCCCGCCGTGTTCTTGACGAGCGGAGGGCCTTACCGACGGTCCGTTCGCTGTACTTGATGCGTTCCGGTCTCAACGCCGCCGGTTCATCAAGACCGTCACCGCCTTCGATGCGTCTGCCTGGCGGGCAGAAACACGCTGCACGGAGTGGTCGGTACACGACGTCGTGCGTCACGTACGTGACACGACCTCCCTCCATGTGGCGAGCCTGGGTGGCCGACCGGCTCCGTTCTCCGCGTACGGGCCGTTCCACCCCGCTACGACGCCTGCTGTGTGGCTCGCTGCGTCGGCTGGTCAGAGTCCTGAAGAAACCTTGCGCGAACTGGTTGTCCTGACCGAGGAGGAGGATCGTCTTCTGGGACGCCTGGCTGCACGAACGGGACATCGCACTGTGTCTCGGCCTGAAGATGTCGTACCCGGCTGCGGAATCGCGTCTCGCCACCATGTACGGGCTGCTCGTGGCGGCGACCCCGGCCGGCTGGTCCGGCGAGTACGTCCAGACGACGGTGTCGCTCGGAGGGAGTCCGGACCACGGCTATGAGATCACCCACGCCGATGACACGGTCACGGTGGCCACCGTTTCGCCGGAGCTCAGTGCGGAACTGACCGGAGAGACCGGCGAAATACTGGACAGCCTCGCGGGTCGCGGTCCGGAGCCCAGCGAACTCTTCGGCATGTCCAGCACCGCGGTCTCCCGACTGACCCTTTTGCGCCAAGTGGTCACCGGATCGCACGGGATCCGCCTGGGACGCGGGGCGGTCTGCGTCGACTTCGGCCAGGCGGTCCCGGTCGGTCATGAGAGACCTTGGGGACCAAATGGCCTCATAGGGATGTTGACCTCAGCATCGCGCGGAACCACGGAACGTCGATCGACGGCCTGCTGCTCATCCGGTCGGGGGACGTAGGGTTCGGGTGGGATCCGGAGCCATGATGGTGGGGGCAACGTGGGGACCGGTACCCGGAAAGTATCCGCGAAGGGCTGCGCCCAGATGTGCCGTCTGCTGCGGGTCGAGGAGGCCGCTGTAGTGATCGCTTGGGTTTGTGGGCTGTAGGTGACCGCTGAGAGTGAGTCCCGCTGTCGCCGGTGGGTGCCAAAGAAACGGTCCGGAGAGAAAACGGCCCCGAGGGATCACTCGAACTGTCGGCTTCACACCGGGCGTTGGCTGACATCGACGGGAACGTCACGGAGCGGACGGCAGGTTGTCGGTCGTGAGGTCGCCGCGGACCACCGACTACTGGCTGTCCAGCCGGCCCGCCGCCACAGCGCTGGCTGAACTGGTCCGTCTGGCCAAGACTGGCCCGTATCCGTATGTCCGCGTCCAGGGCGACGCCGTGGGGCCGTCACTCAGGCGGGCGGGGTGCTGCAGGTCGAAACAGTCCGCAAGACCGGCCTGGATCACGCGATAATGATCAGGAGCCGCATGTACGTATTACTTGGGGAGGTCTTGTGAGTCTGAGTCCGCGCGAGGTGTTTCTCCGGCTTGTTCATGGGGTCGCCGACGGGAACTTCGACGAGTTACCTGACCTGTATGGCGAGGTCACCGATGTCCGGCATCCGATGGCGGCGCCGGAGTCCGAGCCGTTGGCGAGTAGGCGTGCGCTCCAGGAGCACTTCACAGTGCCGCCGGAAGTTCGGGGGTCCTTGCCGAAGAGGCGGGTCGTCGATGTCGTCGTTCACGAGACCGCCGATCCTGAAGTGATCGTTGCCGAGTTCGGCTATGAGTTCACGTTGCCAGACGGCTCCATGACCAAGGTGCCCTGCGTCTTCGTCATGCGTGTCCGGGACGGTCAGATTATCGAGTCACGCGACTACATCGACCCGATCCGTACGTACACGGCACGCGGGGACCTTGACCGCCTCATCGCGTCGTTGCGGAAGGATGTTTCCTGAGGTCCCAGTTTCGCGCTTTCATCAACGAGCCTGTCTGAAGCGTGATCACTCGGCCGGCGTCCCGCTCCGAGCCAATCTCAAGAACCTCTACTCGGTCCCCTGCCCCCCGAAGGCCACAGTCCGCTGCGCACCCACCGAACTCGACAGTGAGACTGGCGCTCGTCTCAAAGGCGTTGCACCGCAATTGGGCAACTTGCAGAGCAGAGGCGACCTGCTGTCGACATCGCTTGTTCGGATGAACCCGTTGCGGCGAACAGTTACCTTGGCCTACTCCCGCCGCCAGGGCCGTCGACAACCAGGTGCGCCGGTTGCTCGACCTCAGCGACCGCCATGCCTCCCGCCTCACCCGCGAGCAGAATCGTGCTCTCCAGGCATGCCACCGACATCATCACCTCCTGCGACCCCGAACAGTTGGTGTGAAAGAGCTTGGCGTGCGGATGCCGTGGCGGAAGAGTGGAACTGCGCGACGCCTTCATGTCTCGCTGCTGACGGAGTACGTCAACGAGCCGCATGTGACGCCGATGGCGAACCCGGCGCCGGTTCTCCCGGTGATGATTCGCCCGACCCTGGGGCGTTCGTCGCTTGCTTGAATCCGCCGAAAGGACGGGCCCTACTGGGTGATCACGGGGCCTGCCAGGATCGGAGACGATCCGCGATGTCGAAAGTGTCCAGACGCAGGGCCTTGATGTCCTCGATGAGCTGGATCCACTGCTCTTCACTCGCGGCTACGGTCTCGCCGGACGCCTCGATGTAAGCCACGGCGACGCCGTAGCCGTACAGCTCGTTCCTCGCGGGCAGTGGCCGCTGCAGCACGAGCGTGTCGAGCAGCGCGGCCGCCCGCCAGTAGGCATCCGGTTCGCCCACATCCAGGTGCGGTGTGTTCACCCGGTGCCGGGCAACGGCCGCGACCAGCGCCGAGTAGTCGCGGATCTGCAGGTCCTTGCCGAGCACGCGCTCTTGCCGGTCGAGGAGCCACCGGACATCGACGAACAGTTCCAAGATCAGGCCGCCCGGCTACTGGCGGGCGCTGCGGGGAGGCCACCGAATGCCTTGTCGAAGGCATCGACGAAGCCCGGACGGTCGATCGCGGCGTCGAACGCGGCGCTCGCTCGCCCAAGCAGCGCCTGGTGCTCCTCCTGCTGGGAGAGGTCGTCGAGGTAGGCGGCCAGACTCATGCCGCGGGCCTTCGCGAGGGCAGCGAGACGATCCCTCGTGGTGGTGCTGATCCGTACGCTGGTGTCAGGCATGCACTAAGTATGCACCCGTGCATGCGTTTACGCATACACCTGCCTCTGGCCTGAGCCCTTACATGGCTTCCGAGGACTCCTTGAATCTCCCGAAGATCGGGACGACGTCCAGCGGGTCGGTCTCGGCGGCGCCCACTGTGTCGTCGGGCCGGTTGCAGTGGGAGTCGGGGAACGGAGACTTCCCGCCCGAGTCGTCGGCCCCACGCTGGTCAGCGAGGGGCGCCTTGACACTGTTTCGTGCCGGTGTTCGGGCCAGCCCGCAGGGCGTGGCTGGTGACCTTCAGGCTGTCGACGTACTTCACCTTGCCGACGGCCGCGCGCTTCTTCTAGGACGAAGAGGCGAACGTGCAGATCCCGGCTATCGGCCGGACAGCCGCGCAGCGCGCATCCGGTTGCCGAGGGGCGGAGTGGGCCCGGCAAGTCGGAGTGCGGCGCGGCCGGGCGGTCGCCTGCTGGCAGGGAACGAAGCTGCCGATGCCCTGCCCCTGATCGGGCCCGCACTTCTGCGTACCCTGTCTCCGTGTCAGCCTCCCGCCTGCGTCGCGTCGCCGTTCTCGTGCTCGAGGGTGCGAAGCCGCTCGATGTCGGAATCCCCGCGCAGGTGTTCACAACGCGCGCGAGCATGCCGTACGAGGTGCGGCTGTGCGGCGCGGCACCTGGTCTGGTGACCGGCGGCGACGGCCTTTCGTACCATGTCGCCCATGGCCTTGACGCACTCGAGTGGGCCGACATCGTCTTCATCCCCGGCTATCGGTTCCCGGACCGTGACGATCCGCCGCAGGCCGTCGTCGCCGCGCTGATCGCTGCCCACGACCGGGGCGCGCGGCTCGCCGCCATCTCGACGGGCGCCTTCGCGCTCGCCGCGACGGGCCTGCTCGACGGCAGGCGCGCCACGACGCACTGGCACTACGCACGGGCGCTTGTGGCGAGGCACCCGCTCGTTCAGGTCGACGAGAACGTTCTGTTCGTCGACGAGGGCAGCGTGCTGACGTCGGCCGGCGCCGCCTCGGGCATCGACCTGTGCCTGCACATTCTGCGCGGCGACCTCGGGGTGGCTGCATCGAACCACGCGGCCCGGCGATTGGTCGCAGCCCCCTACCGCAGTGGCGGTCAGGCGCAGTATGTGCCGCGCAGCGTGCCTGAGCCGCTCGGTGAACGGTTCGCGGATACCCGCGAGTGGGCGCTGCACCGGCTCGACGAGCCCCTCACCCTCGAGGTACTGGCGCGGCAGGCAGCGGTCTCACCGCGCACGTTCTCGCGGCGCTTCGTGGCGGAGACCGGGTACACGCCGATGCAGTGGGTCATGCGAGCCCGCATCGACATGGCTCGCGAACTGCTCGAGCGTTCGCAGCGCAGCGTCGAGCAGATCGCCGCCGACGTCGGTCTCGGCACCGGTGCGAATCTGCGGCTGCACTTCCAGCGCATCCTCGGCACCACGCCGAGCGAGTACCGGCGCACCTTCGCCCAGGGCGAGTAGCCCCGCCAGCGGCGCACCTGGCGCGATCCTTTTGAACCGTGGCGATCCCGCCACTGTCACCGGCGAGTGCCGCGGGCGAGCCTTGGTGGCGAACCGAAGGGACAGCACTTATGACTCGCATCGCCATCAACGGATTCGGCCGCATCGGACGCAACGTGCTGCGCGCACTGCTCGAACGCGACAGCACCCTCGAGGTCGTCGCCGTCAACGACCTCACGGAGCCCGCTACCCTCGCGCGACTGCTCGCCTACGACACGACGGCCGGCCGGCTCGGTCGCCCGGTGACCGTCGACGGGGACGCCCTCGTCGTCGACGGCCGTCGCATCAAGGTGCTCGCCGAGCGTGAACCGGCGCAGCTGCCGTGGGCCGAACTTGGTGTCGACATCGTCCTCGAAGCGACCGGCCGCTTCACGTCGGCCAAGGCCGCCCGTGCCCACCTCGATGCGGGCTCGAAGAAGGTGCTGGTCAGCGCGCCGTCGGACGGGGCTGATGTCACGCTGGCTTTCGGGGTCAACAGCGACACGTACGACCCGACCGCGCACACGATCGTCTCGAACGCCTCGTGCACGACCAACGCGCTCGCACCGCTGGCCGCGGTACTCGACGAGCTCGCCGGCATTGAGCACGGCTTCATGACGACGGTGCACGCCTACACGCAGGAGCAGAACCTGCTGGACGGTCCGCACCGCGACGCCCGTCGCGCCCGAGCTGCCGCCGTCAACATCGTGCCGACCACGACGGGCGCGGCCAAGGCGATCGGCCTCGTGCTGCCGAACCTGGCAGGGAAGCTGTCGGGCGACTCGATCCGCGTGCCGGTTCCGGTGGGCTCGATTGTCGAGCTCAACACGACCGTCGCCCGTGACGTGACGCTCGACGACGTGCTGACCGCGTACCGCGCCGCGGCGGACGGGCCGCTCGCCGGCATCCTCGAGTACTCGGACTTCCCGCTCGTGTCCTCCGACATCACGGGCAATCCGGCCTCGTCGATCTTCGACTCGGCCCTCACCCGGGTCGACGGCCGGCACGTGAAGGTGGTCGCCTGGTACGACAACGAGTGGGGCTTCTCGAACCGCGTGATCGACACGCTCGAGCTACTCGCCACGCGCTGACCGGAGCGTGTCCGGCTGCCGCGGGACAGGAGCGCGTCGGTACCCGACCGGTCAAGACGCGCTCCGCACGCGGGCCTGCACAGTGCCGGACCGCCTTGAGGCTGGTTCCCATGGGCGATGACAAGACCGGCCGACTGGGTTCAACCGGCCGACTGGATTCAATCGACCGACTGGATTCAACCGGCCGACTGGGTTCAAGGGGTGCGATGACGGCGGTCATGCCATTGGATTCGGTGTCATGACCGCCATCACTCCGCGGTTTCCCGACACCATGGACAACTTACTGATCTCGCGATTCAGTGGCTGGCTCGCCCTCGACCCGCAGGCCAGACTCACCGCCTGGCTGGAGGAGCGGCCGGCCGCGTACGGCTGGACGGGCGACCAGGTGTGGACCCCTGCGAGGGTACGCATGCTGATCGGACGGAAGTTCCACATCTCCTACAGCGTCTCTGGTTCGCGGTTGAGGACGTACGGGGGATTCCATTTTGAAGGCGGAGGTGACGCCTCCGCTGTCGTCGTGGGCCGCAATAGTCTCCCGTGTGTCTTCGGAACCTGTCAAAGCGATCAAGGCAGGTAGATCGTTCTAACGCTGTGCTGGGATCAGCGGGGTGTCTGGTGCCGGCTGGTTGATCCATGCCGCTGCGGGGAGCTTGGGAGGCTCGGGTGGTTTGCGGACGAAGCGTTCGGGGTGCTTCGCGTAGACCGCCTGGAGGACGTCGGCACGCATCTCGCGGAGCTGCTCGGCGAGACCGAAGTGCACGTCGTGGGGCGTGTGCAGGCCGATCCCGGAGTGCCGATGCTCCTCGTTGTACCAGGTGAAGAACTGAGTGCACCACGCCCGGGCGTCCTCGAGGGATCCGAAACGCTCGGGAAAGTCGTGCCGGTATTTCAGGGTCTTGTACTGGCTCTCGCTGTACGGGTTGTCGTTCGACGTCTTCGGCCGCGAATGCGACTTGGTGACGCCGAGACCGGCCATCATCTGGGCAACGTTCTGCGCGACCATCGGGGATCCGCGGTCCGAGTGGATCGTCAACTGCCCTGCTTCAATGCCGTACTTGGCGATCGACTCAGACAGGAACCGCTCGGCGAGGTCCTTGTTCTCGTGGGCAGCGATCATCCAGCCGACCGTGTAGCGGCTGAAGATGTCGATGATCGTGTAGAGGCAGTAGTAGACGCCTTTGACCGGCCCCTTCAGCTTCGTGATGTCCCAACTCCACACCCGGTTCGGGCCCTCGGCGACCAGCTCGGGAACGGTCCGGGGTGGGTGGACGGCCTGGCGGCGGCGTTCACGGACCTCGCCGTGCCGTCGCAGGAGCCGGTACATCGTCGACTCCGAGCACAGGTAGACACCCCGGTCCAGGAGCACCGCGTAGATCTCGGCGGGCGCCATGTCGGCGAACTCCGGGGAATGGAGCACGTCGAGGACCCGTATCTCCTCCTCGGGTGTGAGAGCGCGGGCGTGTCGGCGCCGTTCCCGCCGGGGCGGGGCTTCGGCGGTGTTGGCGGTAGTAGGTGGCACGGCTCACGCCGAGAGCGGCGCATGCCTGGACGCGTCCGACCAGCCCGGTGAGCTCTTCAAGGGCCTGGTTGCGGGCGGTGTCGAACGCCACGGCCGCGAGCTGGGCTTCGGTCACTGGTTCTTCTCGCCGTTCCGGGCCGGGGCGCTGTCCGTGGCGAACTGGTCGAGCAGCGCGGAGAGTTTTCCCTGGACCTCGATGACGGTGCGGGCCTTCGCGAGGTCGGCTTCCAGGCGGGCTTTCTCCGCCTTGAGCTTCTCGATCTCCTTGTCCCTGGGGTCCGCCTTCGGCCGTCCGGCCGACGCGGCGAGCGCGTCCAGGGCACCCTTGTCACGCTGCTGCCGCCACGTCGTGATCAGCGACGAGTACAGGCCCTCCCGCCGCAGCAGAGCGCCCTTGCCCTTCTTGTCCAACGTCTCGTACTCCGCGAGGATCCTCGCCTTGTACTCCGCGGTATACCGGCGAGGACCGGTCGAACGGGCTTCTACCTGCGGATCAGGGGTCCCGTGGTCATTCGTGCTGGCCACCCGGGCACTACTCCTTCTCCGCCCTCGACTCAATGAATCATCCAGTATGCCTGACTCGATCTACTTTGACAGAGAGGGAAGGAAGCCCGTTGCCTGATCAGTTGAGCAGTATCTCTGTGCCTGCGTCCACCGCGGTCACGAGCAATAGTCAAGACCTGTGGATCAAGCCCGTGGCGAGCCCCAGCCTCATTGAGCGGTGTGCATCGTGAAGTCGCAGGTCACGGGTCTGGTGTGAATGGTGAATTGGGTACTCGTGCCGGTCGGCGGCCGATGACCATGGCGTAGATCATCGGGCAGGTCTGGCTCCGGCGGGATGCAGGGTTCGGCTGCGCCCACGACCGGCCCCCGCCTACGATCCGTCAGCAGGTCGACACGCCGTGAGAAGGCGGGAGGGCGCGGGGGATGCAGGAGCGGCAGTGGATCACCGCCCGCCGGAGCGAACTGGACGCTCTCGCCGATGAGTTGGCCAAGCAACTCCAGGAGGTCCAGGCCGAGCGGGATGAACTGGCGATCGCGGAGCGGGTGCTGAACCGCGGCCGCGGCGTTGGACCAGGCCGTCAAGCTCACCGGCGACAGCAAGACCGACACCACCAACCGGGCCCTGCAGATTACGCCCACCTGGAGAAAGTCATCCAAGACGGCCGCACCCTGTACACCCGGCCGGCCGGCAGCGACGAGCTCGAGCGCCTCTTCTTCGTTTGAACGCCTTACCGCGGTTCTGTGGTCACGTACCGCCTGGCCGCCACCCCGCCCCGGCGGCCTGGCTCCACCCGAGCCGGTCGCCGGGGCGTTCGCCATCGTGACGGCACAAGGGCATGGTCAGCCCTGACCCGGCTGGGTGGTCACCGTGCCGTCATCGGCTCCGGTGCGCTGTGAGCGCGCCGGTAGGCCAGTGGTGACAGGCCCAGGTGCGTGTGGAAGTGCTTGCGCAGGGCGACGGGGTCGCCGAAGCCGGAGGCGGTGGCGATCCGTGCGACGGTCAGGTCGGTGGATTCCAGCAGCAGGCGCGCGTGCGCCAGCCGCCGCTGCGCCAGCCACTTCAGCGGGCTGCTGCCCACCTCACTGCGGAACCGCCGGGTGAAGGTGCGCACGCTCATGTGCGCGTGCCGGGCCATGTCCTCCAGTGTGACCGGCTCGGCCAGCCGGTCCAGCGCCCACTGCCGGGTCGTCGAAGTGGAACGGTCGGTGTCCTGCGGAACCGGGTGCTCAATGAACTGCGCCTGCCCGCCCTCGCGCCACGGCGCCACGACGCAGCGCCGCGCGGCGGCCGAGGCAACCGCCGCCCCGTGGTCCAGACGGACCAGGTGCAGGCACAGGTCGATGCCGGCCGCTCCGCCGGCGGACGTCAGGATGCGTCCGTTGTCGACGAACAATACGTCCGGATCGACCTCGACGTCGGGGAACAGCCGCGCCAGCGCGTCACACAGCCCCCAGTGCGTGGTGGCCCGCTGACCGTCCAGCAGACCGGCCGCCGCGAGCAGGAAGGCCGAGGTGCACAGGCTGACGATGCGGGTTTGCGGCCCTATCCGGTCCAGCGCCGCGGCGAGTTCCTCGGGGAGCGCGCCGGTCGCGAGCAGCTGCTCGCTGGGCTCCTGCGTGGCGAGAACGACGGTGTCCGCAGTCTCCAGCACCGACTCGTCGTGGTCGACGACGATCCGGTAGTCCTCGTGCGTGCGCACCGGCCGGCCGCCGAGGGAACAGGTGCTGACGGAGTACAGAGGGGTCCCATCCGGTTCACAGGCCTCGTTGAACACCCGGGCCGGGATGCCCAGGTCCAGCGGCAGGACTCCGTCGAGGGCGAGAACGACAACACGATGCGTCATGGCCGGAATGGTACGACAGATGTCCTCCCGGCCACTCACCCGCCTCTGCGGGCACACGCCACTGTTTCTTGTGCCGGGACCGCGGTCCCGGCGAAAGAAAGCGTGAGACGGACATGAGCGAGGACAACATGAGTGAGCACACGATGCGGGCAGTCACCATCAGCGAGTTCGGCGGAGCGGAGGTGCTGACCGTCGAGGAGGTCGCGCGCCCCGAGCCGCTGCCGACCGAGGTGCTGGTACGGGTGCACGCCGCCGGGATCAACCCGGTGGACTGGAAGACCCGCGAGGGCCAGGGCATGGCGGGGCTGCAGACGCTCCCGCTGATCCTGGGCTGGGACGTGTCCGGTGTCGTCGAGGAGGTCGGCTTCGGCGTCACCACCCTGAAGGTCGGCGACGAGGTGTACGGCATGCCGTGGTTCCCGCGCGCCGCCGGCGGCTACGCCGAGTATGTGACCGCCCCGGCCCGCCAGTGGGCCCGCAAGCCGGCCACCCTCGACCACGCGCACGCGGCCGCCGTGCCGCTGGCGGCGCTGACCGCATGGCAGACCGTGGTCGACACCGCCCACGTCCAGGCCGGCCAGCGCGTCCTGATCACGGCCGCCGCCGGCGGGGTGGGCCACTTCGCGGTCCAGTTCGCCCGGCACCTGGGCGCCCACGTGATCGCCACCGCCAGCGCCGCACGCCACCCCTGGCTCAAGGAACTCGGCGCCGACGAGACCATCGACTACACCACCACCCGCTTCGAGGACGTCGTCAAGGACGTCGACGTCGTCATCGACCTGGTGGGCGACGCCCACGACCAGACCAGCACCCGCTCGCTGAAGGTCCTGCGCCCGGGCGGCCTGCTGGTCGCCGTACCGTCCGGTGTCTCCCCGGACCTGGCCCAAGCCGCCGAGGCAGCCGGCGTGCGCCTCACTGCGTACCTGGTCGAGCCGGACGGTCCCGCGCTGACCACGATCGCAGGCCTGATCGACGCCGGTGAGGTCACCGTCGAGGTGGAGGAGACCTTCCCACTGGAACAGGTCGGCACAGCCCACGCCCACGTCCAGGCCGGCCGCACCCGCGGCAAGGTCGTGCTCACCGTGACCGACTGATCATCCCTGCAAGCAGTCAGGAGCAGCACCGTGTACTACGAGATCCGCCGCTACCAGGCGCATCCCGGGCGCCGCGAGGAGTGGGTGCGCTACATGGAGGACGTGGTCATCCCGTTCCAGGCCTCGCTGGGCATGGACGTGACCGCCTCCTTCGTCGACGCCGAGGGCGAGGACGGCTACGTGTGGATTCGCCGGTTCGAGGACGAGGCCCAGAGCGAGGCCCTGTACGCGGCCGTGTACGAGCACGACCGGTGGAAGAACGAGATCGGTCCGGTCGTCTACGACCTGCTGATCGCCGAGAAGTCCGTCATCACCCGTGTGGTCCCCACCCCGGCCTCACCCCTGCGATGACCCGGCTCACGGCCGCTTCATCCGCCACCGCACCGCACCGCACAGCGCAGCGCAGCACAACAGCGAAGAGAAGGAACCCAACCCATGAGCAAGAAACTCAACCTCGCTGCGGCCGTAGCTGCCGCAGCGGCCGTCTTCGTGTCGGCCCCCTACGCGTCGGCCGCCGCGGGGCGGGAACACCCCAAGCCCGTCGTCACGGACGTCAAGACCGTGGCCCCGTTCGACTGGTCCGCCGGGGAGGTACCGGAGAACATCACCGTCAACCCGGACAGCACCCTGACGGTCTCGATGCTGGGCAGCTACGCCGGCAAGCGGCCGGAGCTGGTGCGGGTGAGCGCCAACGGGCGGCACAGGACTGTGCTGGTGACCGGCGTCCTCGGTGACGGCTTCACCGGGAACACCCGTGGCAGCGACGGGACCATCTACTACAACGTGTGGTCCAAGGACGCCTCGCGCGCAGGAGTGTGGAGGCTGCCCCCGGGCGGCCACCCCAGCCGCCTCGCGGGCCTGCCCGCGGACGGCCTGCCGAACGGGCTCGCGATCGACCCTTCCGGACACATACTCTACGTCTCCGACAGCTACAAGGGCACGATCTGGGCCGTCCCGGTCGCAGGGGGCCAAGCCAGAACGTGGCTGACCGACCAGGCTCTCGCGCCGGTCCCGACGGCTTCGATACCGATAGGCGTCAACGGGCTGCGCTACCACAACGGGGCGGTGTGGGTCACGAACTTCAACAAAAGCACCCTGCTGCGGGTTCCCGTGACCGCTGCCGGGAAGCCGGGCCGCATCCACCAGGTGACCGGTGGCGAGGTGGGCATTGACGACTTCAACTTCCTCTCTGCCCGCTCCGACATTGTGTTCACCGCGCTGAACACGCAGAACAAGGTGGACGTGGTCTACCCGAACGGCACGAAGGTCACCGTGCTCACTGCGGCCGACGGGCTGGCCAGCCCCACCGCCACCGCCGTGCGCGGCCACGAGCTGTACATCACCGATGCCTCGCTTGCCGCCCCGCACCACGCGCAGCTGCAGGGTGGCCGGATCAACCTCGCGGGGTTGCAGGGCAGATGACCGTGCAGCGCCGGAGCCACGGCCTCACACTTCGCCGCTCCCCGGCCTCGCCGGGGCGCGGCGTCGGCGTGCCGTCCGCACGCCGACCGAGCGCGGCAGTTGTCGCAGTGATCGGCGGTCGCCTGCAGTTGAGGCTGGCAAACTCGTTCGTCGGCCATGGTTCAGTCTTCGGTCATGGGCCAGGTCTCCCAGACCAAGTCCAGGCGCCGGTACGCGTCGTCGAACAGGCGTCGGCCAGTGGGACGGTGACCGTCACCGTCGTCAGGGACATGGAATAGTCCTTGATCGTGACCTGGCACCGGTCGTCGTCTTCGTCGAGCTCGATGAACAGCCACGGAGCGCGTTTTCCCTCGCACCAGGCGATGTCCTGGCCCGCGTCGAGCGAGTCCAGGGCTTGCTGCCACTGCCGCAGGTCCTTGGGGAAGATCCAGGTCTTGAGGGTGCCACCGACGAAGGGCGTATCGACCACGAACTCTCCGACCAGGACATCGGCCTCGGTGGGACGCTTCCGCTCCTCCTTCCCCGTGACCCGGAGAATGACGCTATTGCCATCCCCCTCCAGGCGGATCAGATCGATCGGATCCTCAGCCATGACTGCCCCTCCCGACTCGCGCATGTTGCCGAAAACTAATCGTCGGCACGGACACAGGGTCGGCTGAGGTGTGTCAGGCCGCGTGGGCTTCGAGGCGTTCGACGAGGTGTCCGCGTTCGAAGCGGGATCCGGCGCGGACGAGGGCGACGAGGTCGGGCGCATTCACGGACCGCCACCGCTGCTGGGCGGACTCGATGAGTTTGAAGACCATGGCCAGGGCGGCGGTGCGGGAGCCGGCGCCGCGGGTGACCTTGGTCCGCAGCCGGACGGTGGAGAAAGTCGACTCAATGGGGTTCGTGGTGCGCAGGTGGATCCAGTGCTCGGCCGGGAAGTCGTAGAACGCCAGCAGCTGATCCTGGTCTTCGGTGATCTTTTTGACCGCCTTGGGGAACTTCGCGCCGTAGAGCTGGGCGAACGTCTTGATCGCCGCCTCGGCATGGTCGCGGTGCTCGGCATTGTAGATGTCCTGCATGGCCTTCTTCGCGCCCGGCTGCGCGGACTTCGGCATCGAGTCGAGGACATTGGCCGTTTTGTGAACCCAGCACCTCTGCTCGCGGGTTTCGGGGAACACCTCGCCCAGCGCCTTCCAAAAGCCCAGGGCGCCGTCCCCGACCGCGAGCACCGGGGCGCGCATGCCCCGGCGGGCGCAGTCCCGCAGCAGGTCAGCCCACGACTCGCCCGATTCACGGTAGCCGTCCTTGAGGGCGACCAGTTCCTTGGAGCCGTCGGCGCGGACCCCGATGAGCACCAGAACGCAGGCTTTGGCCTCCTCCAGGCGGACGTTGAGGTGGATGCCGTCGGCCCACACGTAGACGTAGTCGACCTCCGCGAGGTCGCGGTCCATGAAGGCGGCGTGGTCGGCCTGCCACTGCGTCGTCAGCCGGGTGACCGTCGCCGCCGAGAGCCCGGCGGAGGAGCCGAGGAACTGCTCCAGGGCGGGTACGAAGTCGCCAGAGGACAGGCCGTGAAGGTAGAGCAGCGGCAGCACCTCGCTGATCTTCGGGGACTTGCGGCACCACGGCGGCAGGATCGCGGAGGAGAACCGCTTGCGCTCGCCCGTGGCTTCGTCAACGCGCTTGTCGTTCACCCGCGGCGCCCTCACCTCGACCGCGCCGGCCGCGGTGGTGACCCTCCGGGGCTGGTGATAGCCGTTGCGGACCACCAGGCGGCGCCCCTTGTCGTCGCACTCATCCGCCAACTCGGCTATGTAGGCGTTTACTTCGGCCTCCAGCGCGGCGGCCAGCATCCGCCGTGCACCTTCCCGGACAATCTCATCCAGCAGCGAACTGCCGCTTGGCGTGGTGCCGTCCTCGTTGACTGCCGTAAGCACGGGCGTGCCTTCCCGACCGACGCGGCAACGTCGGCCTTGCTCGATGACCTATCGATCGATCCATCGGGAAGGTACGCCTCCTTCCGTCAGGAGTGATCCACAGGTACTGAGCATTGCTCCGCGGTGTCACCCCTGGGTGTGACTGCTACGTGCACCGGTTCGGATCGCTCGCTCCGGGACGGCGGGCGCGGTGCTATCCGAGTGACATGACGGATGCGGAGTGGGCCGAGGTCCGCTCGGCGATGCCGGTGCCGGCCTGGCTCCTCAAGCGGGGCGGGCGTCCGGAGGCGTATTGCCACCGCGAGATGCTCGACGCTGTGCGCTACCTCGTCGACAACGGCGTGAAGTGGATGGCCATGCCGGTCGACTTCCCGTACTGGCGGGCGGTCTACGACTTCTTCCGCCGCTGGCGGTCCTACGACTACGTGCGTGAACTGCACGAACGCCTGCGCCACACGGCGAGGGGACGCTCAGGCCGCAATGCCGAGCCCAGTGCGGGAATCATCGACAGCCAGTCGGTGGACGCCTCCGAGACCGTCGGCGAGGACAGTCGCGGATACGACGGCGGCAAGTCACGCGACGGGCGCAAGCGCCACATCCTGACCGACACCGAGGGCCTGCTCCTGGAGGTCACCGTGACCACGGCCGATGTGCACGACTCCAAGGCCGCCCCCGCACTGCTGGAGACATTCATGGACCAGCCGGGCCGGCTGCTGAAACTGGTGTGGGTCGACAGCGCCTACCAGGGGCCGGCGCTGGCGAAGGCGTTCGCCCGCCACGGAGTCCGGATCGAGGTCGTGCGCCGCTCCGACGGACAACCCGGATTTATCGTACTGGCCCGCAGGTGGGTCGTGGAACGAACGCTGAGCTGGCTCTCCCGCTCACGCCGCCTCAACCGCGACCACGAACGCCGCCCCGACCACCACGCCCAGATGGTGTGGTGGGCCGCCACGATCAGGCTGTCCCGGCGCCTGGCCGCAGACGCTCCGCGCTGGCCGGAGAAGCGCCCCGGCCGACTGCTCCAGGCGCGGGCATGAACCGTCCGTCCTCCGCCCGCACCAGCCAGCCCCGCTTCTCCAGCGCATAGGCACGGTGCCGGATCTTCTCCACCTCGTTCTTGATCTCCACCTCCCGGCCCACCGCCCGCGTCAGCTCCACCCCGCTCACCGGCCCCGAAGCGGCCACCACCGCGGCGAACACCTCCCGATACAGGCCGCTGAGCACCTCCTCGCTCATGCCCGACCGCCACACCGGCGGCCGCTCACCATGCCCCGCGCCCAAGCCGCCCGATCCCACGGCGGCAGCCATCTCACCACCAGACGGCACGGAAACCGGCGTATTCACCGGGCTCTCCTCAGCCAGCACCGACACGAGTTCCTCACGCCCCACCCGGGCCCGCTCGACTCGCTCCCGCGCGGCATCCACCTCCGCCTGAGCCTGCTCCAGGACCTCCGTCCAGGACTCCAGATCCTGCCTCGCCCGCGCCTCACGCTGTTCCATCAACCCCAGCACCGACGGCATCGCACCCTCCTCGATCCACAACAAGCCGTCCGCTGCCTGCCCCTACCTCTCTGCGATCATGCCCCGCACACGAAGAAGCCCCTGCTCATCGAACAGGGACTCCCTTTGCCACAACGCACTGAGGCGGTGAGGATCAGCGACCGACCAGGATGCCTCCATTGCGGCGCGCCGATTCGAGAAACCGCTCCTGGCGCTGCAGATATGACTCCCGCACTTCGTCGAAGCGAGCGCGTTCGGCGGCGTCCCCGATGGCTGAGTACGCTAGGCGCACGCCAGTTGGCCCATCCGGTGCTGCCGGCCATTCCCGTCCCGCCGCCGAACACCACGCGCAATATCCATATCCTCCCGCCATGAGACTCTTCCGATCGCGCGCCAAGCGGACGACTGAACCCCCTGTGTCGCGGGCCATGGCCCTGTACATGGCCGGGCGCTACGCAGAGGCGGTGACCGAGGCCCGTGCCGTGGCCCGGTCACTGCCACACGATGACACGTACACACCGCTGGCACTGAGCATCACCGCAAACGCGACGGGCGCCCAGGGCCGCCACGCCGACGCTCTCGCCATATACGACGAAGTGCTGCCGGCCGTCGGAAAGTCTTTCGGAGCCGATCACTGGCAGACCCTGAAACTGCGCTCCGACCGCGCCCAGACGCTGGCCGAGCTCGGTCGGTACGCCGAGTGCGAGGCAGAGTGTGCGGCCGTCGCCCAGACCGCGAGCGGCGGTACAGGGGAGCTGCAAAACGTAGAAAGGGCCGCCAGCAACGGGCTGGTCTTCGCTCTCAGCGCGCAGGAGCGCCACCCGGAGGCCGAGGCACGCGCCCGCGAGACCCTGACCGCCTATCCTGAACCGGACCGGCTGACTCTGGCATTGCGGATCGGCCTGGCACGCAGCCTCAACGGCCAAGCCCGCCACGAGGAGGCCCTCGCCGAGGCGGAGCGCGCCCGTGAGCTGCACCTCAGCCTGCCCGCGGAGGGCCGCCCAGCGACCGGCGCCATCGAGCTGGCCATGGCCACCGCCCTCCTGGGACTACGCCGCGGCACCGAAGCTCGCCTTCAGGCCGCAGCTGCTCACGATGCCTGTCTGGCCTCATTCGGCCCGGACTATCGCCGCACAGTCGAGGCTCAGGCTCTGCTCGACCGAATAGACGGCGCGACGACCTGACCGCCGTGACAACCAGTGTCGGCACCTGTCGACACTGGTTCCCGTGATCACGAACCCGCAGTCCACATCGACATCGCCAGCGGCGCGAAGGCGTCCCGCCCGAAGCTCGACCTCGTCATGCAGCTGCTGCGCGAGGGCGACACGCTGAAGGTGACCCGGCTCGACCGGCTCTCCCGCTCCGTGCTGCACCTGGTGACCTTCGGCGCCGAGCTGCGCGAGCGCAGCATCGGGCTGCACGTCATCGAGCAGGGCATCGACACCGCCGCCACGGAAGGCGTGCGATGTTCGGAATGCTGTCCGTACTGGCAGAGCTTCAACGCGAACTGATCGTGGCGAACACGAACGACGGGCTCGCCTCCGCGCCGGCCCGGGGGCGGGTCGGCGGGCGCCGGCCGAAGCTCACCGCGGACCAGGCCCCGCTCGCCCAACGGCTTTACGACGAGCGGGGGAAGACGGTCCAGCAGATCGCCGACATGGTCGGCGTCCCGCGGATTCGGCCGCAAGAACAGCGACGCCGATACCGCCGAAGCCGAATCCGCCGAAGCCCCTGAGCTCACGACCAGCTGACAACGCGCATCAGCCCAATGGCAGGGCTTGATCAAGTTCCGTGAGTGTCTGGGTTGTTGGTGATGCCCAGGATGGCGAGTGCTCGTTCGGGTTCGTGGCGAATGGCGCGGGTGGTCTTGGCGATGTTGTCGGCTCCGAGGATCTTCAGGGTGCCGATGGCGAGGTTGCGGATGGTGGCCATGGCGCGGGGTGCAGTGCCGGTGTGAATGGTCGAGGCGTCCTCAGCGAACGTGACATCTCGGATGTAGTGGGAAGAATTTTCGATTCCCCAATGCCCGCGAATGGCGGCGGCGAGGTCGATGGGGCGGGTTTGATGGGCGGCGAGGCTGGTGACCGCGTAGACGTTCTCGCGGGTTTCGGGCCGGCCGGTGGGCTTGCGGCGGCGGTGGACCCGGATGGCGAGGTGGGCGTGGGGGAAAGCGATGCCGCCGAGGTTGTCGGCGATAGCGCAGGTTTTGATCGAGCGGGACTCGCGGCGGCCGTGGGCGGTGGCGGAGGCGGTGTGCTGGACCTTGATCGAGGTCCAGGGCAGGGCGGCGAGCTGGGCGTAGGCGGTGGGCGTAGAGTCAGCCGCGCGGCGCGGTGCCCTCGGTGGGGTCGTTTCCGCGCGGCTGCTCCCCGAACCGGACGTGCGAGTTTCCCCGCATCCGGCTCTCCAGTGGTGCTACTGAGCGATCGGCTGCTGATGGATCTCGCCGTGGCAGCGGTCGCAGACGATCAGGGTCTTCCGTCGTCTGGTCCGCATGGCCTCGACCCATCGGGGTGCGGCAGTGGAGCTGTATCGGTTGAGGTCGGTGAGTCGCCTGACGTGGTGGACGGTGATCCCGTCATGCGACGCGCAGAGCTCGCAGATTCCGGCGGTCAGCCGGTCGATTAGCCGGCGGCCCTTCTTCGTCGGCCACGCCCCGTCGATGATCGGTCGGGCGTGTTTGCGCCGACGGAGAGGGATGCCACCGAACCTGGCGGTGAACACCTTGCCCGCTGGAGTGCGCTGGACCGCTTCGAAGCACCGTCGTTTCCCGAAGGGGGTCTCGATGGTGGTTTTGTAGCGTTCACGCATGATCCAGGGAGGGCGGCGGTGCTTGGCCGCCAGGGTCGAGAGCATCGACCGTTCCATGTACTGGCGGAGCTTGTTCAGCCAGTTGATGTTCCCTGCCATCTGGAAGTACTGGACGTAGCCGCGGTATTCCATCCCGAACGTGGCGACGATGTTGTGGTCGCTGGTTCGGATCAGGTCGTTGCGGATCAGGGGTTTGCCCTGTCCGCGCTGGTAGACCCGGCATCTGGCGTTGACGGTCTCCGGCGGGATGCCGAGGGCGATCGCTCCGTTGAGGACGCGTTTCCCCTGGGCTCGCCAGGTGTCATTGTGCTTGGTCCAAATGTCGTAACCGAGGAACCGCGCCTTGTGGGTACGGGCATGGGTGATCAGGGTCTTCTCCCGAGACAGCCGGAGCTTGAGCTCGTCGCGCAGGAACGCGGCGAGTCTTTCCTTGATCTCCTCGGCTTCAGCCTTCGGACCGACGAACCCCAGCAGGTGATCGTCGGCATACCGGAGGTATCGAAGCCGCCGGTAGCCGGGATCGTTTACGTCCCCGCTCGGGATCGACTGCTGGATCTTGCGCAGGGACCGCACCTTGGCCCGGTCTCCCTTGCGTCTCCAGTAACCGATCGTCGCGGTGACGTTCACGTGTTCCCGGTTGCGGCGGCGGACGGCACCCCGGGTGAAGGCCGGTGCCAGCTCCTTTTCCACGAACTTGTCGAGACGGTCGAGGTAGATGTTGGACAGGATCGGCGAGACCACTCCTCCTTGTGGTGCACCGGAGTAGGTGGCATGCCAGATCCAGTCCTCCATATATCCCGCCCGCAGCATGTCCGAGACCAGGGTCAGGAAGCGTCCGTCATGGATGCGTTCGGCCAGGATCGCGAGCATGACCTCGTGGTCGAGACTGCCGAAGCAGTCGGCGATGTCGCCCTCGATGAGCCAGGTGGTGCCCGTCCATGTCGAGGCGATCTCATCGAGCGCGGTGTGGCAGCCCCGGCCAGGGCGGAAACCGTGCGACCTGGACGAGAACTGCGGTTCGTAGTACGCCTCCAGCAGGAGACGCACCACCTCCCCGACCAGTTTGTCCGTCCAGGTCGGCAGCCCCAGGGGCCGCAGACTTCCGTTCTTCTTCGGGATGTGCACCCTCCGGACCGGGGAGAACCGGTAACGCTCGGCCTTCAACAGGTCGATGATCTCCCGAATTCGTCCCAGGCTCATCCCGTCGGGTGTCTTCCCGTCGACCCCGGGCGTCATCGCTCCGCCGTTGGCGTAGATGCGTCCGTAGGCCATCAGGAACAGCTGTTCGCTGAACAGCTGCCGATACAACCGTTCCAGAGACAGACCGCGTCTGCCCCTGTCGCTCAGGACACCGAGCACTGTGTCAGCGCTCTGCATTTCGCATACCTCCCCGGTGTCGCCGGTGTCCGTACCACCTGTGCCCCTTCGCCCTGCGAGCGGCTTTCCCGCTCTCCTCGGCCGGGCGTGACTCCGGCGACTACTACGGGCACTCCGTCACCGCCAGCCGTACTGGGACGGTGATCCCACGTTCGTCTCTGACACACGTTCAGCGCGGCCCAGGCGCCCCATTCATCTCCTTCAATGCCCTCGCTGGGCATCGCTCCCGCCGCGAAGGTTGACCAGGGCGAACCAGTACGTCCCCGGTCACGACGGGCACCGGTTTCAGGTGCCGTTCCGGTCGCAGTAAATTGCTGCCTCTGGAGATTGGGGTTCAGGCAGTCAAGCGCAGGGTAGGCCGCGCGGCGAGGTATCTGGAGTTCAGACCCTTTTCCACGCGACCCCCCACCGAACCGGACGTGCCCCGTTAAAGGCATCCGGCTCTCCAGTGACTACTCCGTGGGTTTCGCGACTTGCGAGTCAGTATGGATATCGTCGTGACAGTTCTGGCAGACCACAAGGGACTTGCGGCGCCGCTTCGCCATGATTGATGCCCACGCCGGCCTGTCCGGCTGACCGAGCTTGTCGAGATCCGAGAGTTTTCGGATGTGGTGAACTTGAACCTTCCCCGACCGCTCACAGATCTCGCACCTCCCCGCAAGGAGTCTGGTGACCAATTCCTTGGGACCAACTGCTCGATCTGGTTTACGGTCTTCGAGGACCGCTGTCTTCTGCCACCGAAGTGGTATGCCACCGTACCGTGCTACCAGTGGTTTCCTGCCACCACTGCGTTCAACGGTCGCTTCGAAGCACGTGCGCAACCCGTATGGAGTTTCGACCTTGGCCTTATACTTGGCCGCCGTCTTCGATACGGTCGAGCGGTGCTTGCCCGCAAGCGTCTTTAGCAGCGATGTCTCCATGACCCAGTTCAGCCGATTCAGCCGATAGACGTCACTGGCCAACAGGTAGTACTGTGCCAACCCGCGATATTCGGCCCCGAAGATAGAGACGATGGTGTAATCGTCCATGTTCATCAAAGGGGTCCTGCGTGCGGGTTTCCCGCGTTTCATATAGGAGGCACATTTAGCCTTGATCACCGCGACTGGCACCCGCAACTTGACGGTCGCGTTGCTTGACCGTTGGCCATTGCTGATCGCCTTGTCGTTCTGCTGAACGGTGATCTCGTAACCGAGGAATCTTGCCGCGCCGGTTCTGGCGTGAGTGATCAATGTTTTCTCCTCGGACAGCTCCAGTTTGAGTTCGTCACGCAGGAACTGCCCGAGGCGTTGCTTGATCTCCTCGGCTTCGGCTTTCGGTCCGGTGAAACCGAGCAAGGTGTCGTCGGCGTACCGCACATAGCGCAACCGCCGGTAGCGAGGATCGTTGAGATCCTTGCTCGGCATACTGCGTAGCTCTTTACGTAGCGATCGCGCCTCGGCACGGTCACCACGCACCCGAGCTAGCGTGAGTGCTTTCTGAACCTTACGATAGGCGGGATTCTTAACTCGTTCCGCCCCTCGGTCATATTCGGGTATCAGAACCTTTTCGACAAAGTTGTCCAACCGGTGCAGATAAATGTTGGAGAGCGTGGGAGAGAGAACACCGCCTTGTGGTGCCCCGGAGAGCGTGGCGTTCCATACCCAGTCCTCCAAGTATCCGGCCTGAAGCATGTTGCGCAATAGCCGCAGAAACCGGCGATCGTGGACTTTCTCAGATAACGTCGAGAGCATGACCTCATGGTCAAGCGACCCGAAGCAGTCGGAGATATCGCCCTCAATCAGCCAGGTCGTACCCGTCCAGGTATTAGCCACCTCGCGCAGCGCGGTGTGGCAGCCCCGACGGGCACGGAACCCATGGGACCGATCGGAAAACTGGGGGTCATAATATGCCTCCAATAGGAGACGCATCACCTCTCCAACCAGCTTATCCGTCCAGCCAGGCAATCCGAGGGGTCTGAGTTTCCCGTTTTTCTTCGGGATCATGACTCTCTTGACCGGACTGAATCGATAGCGCTCGTGGCGCATCGCATCGATAATGCGCTCGATCTTGTCCAGCGACATGCCGTCCACGGTATCTGCCGAGACTCCAGGCGTCATCGCTCCCTTGTTGGAGTAGATACGCCCGTAAGCCATGAGATACAGCTGCGGATTGAACATCTGTCGGTACAGTTCATTACATGGCAGGCCGTGCCTGCCGCGTTCACGGAGGACACCCAGCACTGTTTCGGCGCTCTGCAATTTCGCATACCTCCCAGGTCTTCGAGTGTCCGATCACCTGACCCCCTTCGCCCTCATTCCGGCTTTCCCGGACTTCATGACCGGTCGTTACTCCGGCGACTACTATGGGGTCTCCGTCACCATAGGATTCGCATCCCTTAGGTGATCCCGCGTTCATCTCTGTCGTACGTACTAACGCAACTTAGGTGCCCCACTCATCTCCTTGAATGCCCTCACTGGGCATCGCTCCACGTTCCGGAGGTTGCAACGGCCGCGAAAGAAATGCCGATGCAGGACGTGGCGCCGGTTCCAGACGTCTTTCCGGCGGATGGATATTTGCATCTCCTGGAGATTGGGATTCAGGCAGTCTAGCTTTCACCGTATTGCGTGAATCGCTCGGCGCACTGCTCCTAACGTCTGGACACAGTCGCCGATTTCCTGGCATGCTCTTGTCCCTCTCACCCTTTCAGGCTGAGGTAAGCCATTCGATTCAAGAACGTTCCTCCGAGTCCTTCCCGGCTGAGCCGGGGATACAACAGAGCGCCTCGCGGCGCAATTTCGCCATACCGCGCGGGTCCCCCGGCGCACCGCCCCAGGCACCTGGGCCCGGTCGCCGGTTTCCTGGCATGCTGTGGTCCCCTTCACCTTTCGGATCCAGGTCAGCCATCGGACCCAGCAGACCTCCCTTCGAGTCTGTCCCGCCTTCAGCGGGGATGTGTCAAAGCGCCTCGTGGCGCACTGGTTGGTCTTGATGACGGCGATGTAGTGGGCCTTCTTCGTCTCGACCAGCCAGGTGATGTTGGCCTTCACCGAGTGGAGGGCATCGAAGGTGACGACGGTGTCGGCGAGGTCGAGCGGTGCCAGCAGGGGTTTGAAGTGGCGCACTTCGTTGGTCTTCGCACCGACTTCGACCTGGGCAATCGTGGCGACGCGGTCGTGGGTGACCGCCGAGAGCAGGTGGCGCCGCGGCGCGGCCAGGCGGGCTGAGCCCTTGAGGGCCTTGCCGTCCACGGCGATGATCTGCCGCGATCGGGTCTCGGGCATGTCCGCGGACGCGGTGATGCGGTGCCGGTCGGCCAGGTAGGCGCCCACAGCCTGGTCCAGGGCGTCGCCGTCAAGTGCCTGAAGGACGCGTCCGAGAGTGACCGGCTTGGGGCTGCGCCGCCAGCCGAGCAGGTGACGGCGTACCCCGAGGGATGCCAGCAGCGAGTTCGTGGCCCGCTCGCCGAACTCGGCGAGTTCATCGATGCTCTTCGCACCGCAGACGGCCGCGCAAGCACACATCAGCAAGATCGCCGTCAGCGAGTACCACCGGCCCCGGCGTGAGCGCGGATCCGGAACCGATTCGAGGTAGGGGCCCAGGTCAGCGATCCGGTCCGCATCCAGCGGCCCCAGCTTCTCCAGCACGGCAGGGATAGGGGAAGATGCAACAGCAGGCACGGGACGTCCTCGTGATCATCTGGCTTCGACACCACAATGATCACGAACCCCCGTGCCTGCTCTGCTATCCGCCCCTACCGGCCTGATCGTCAACCCTCCACGCAAGCACGGAACTTGACGGAGCCCTGGCCCAATGGCAGGACATGCCGGGCCCTCTGCTCTCGCCGTGCAGGCCGACTGCGCTCCGGCCCGGCGTGGGCGCCCGGCGAGGCAGTGAAGGCGGTACTCGTCTGGCCGTGGACCCTCCACGGCAGGGCACACCGGTGACACGGGGTCAGCGGCGGGCGTCGCCGGGCGCAAGCAGGCGTACGGCCCGGAGAGCGCCACCGCAGGTGACGAACCAAGCTCCCGCGGGCAATACGGCGTTATCCCTGGAACGACTTCACACTGGGCCCGCGACCGACGCCCCACCCACCAGGGCCGTCGAACGCTTACGACCTTGGGAGCAATTGAAGATGGACGTCTTGGTCCGGCCGCTGATCTGGCGGCATGCCGGACCCGATCCCGGTAGGAGGGTTGCCTTCGCGTGTACTCCAACTCCTAGCCTTCTCAGGCATGGAGACGACCAACGGGACGATCGCCGCCGGTACGCACGTGCCGTACACAAGGGTCCTCGGACGGAGCGGGATCGAGGTGAGCGGGCTCGGTTTTGGCTGCTGGGCCATCGGCGGACCCTGGCAGGGCCCTGACGGGAGCCCGCTCGGTTGGGGCAAGGTCGATGATGAGGAGTCCGTGCGCGCGGTGCGCCGTGCGTTGGACCTCGGCGTGACCTTCTTCGACACTGCCGACGTCTACGGGACCGGGCACAGCGAGCGCGTACTGGGACGGGCCCTCGGCAGACGCAGGGCGGACGTCGTCGTGGCCACCAAGTGGGGCAACCGCTTCGACGAGGAGAGCAAGGTCCTCACGGGGGGCGACGACTCACCGGCGTACGTACGGCGTGCGTTGACGGCGTCGCTCGCCAGGCTCGGTACCGATTACGTGGACCTGTATCAGTTGCACCTGTCGGACGCGGATCCCGAACGGGCTGCTCTTCTGCGGGACGCCTGTGAGGATCTCGTACGGGAAGGGCTCATCCGCGCGTACGCATGGAGCACCGACGACCCGGGGCGTGCGGCCGTCTTCGCCGAGGGCCCGCACTGCGCGGCCGTGCAGCACCGCTGCAACATCCTCCAGGACGCGCCCGACATGCTCGTCTTGTGCGAGAAGTCCGAACTCGCAAGCATCAACCGCAGCCCGCTCGCGATGGGGCTGCTGACCGGGAAGTATGTGCCAGGGAGCACTCTCGCCTCAGGTGACATCCGCAGTGCACCGCCGTCCTGGCTGTCGGGTTTCGCGGCGGGTGGCGGCGCCGATCCGCACTGGCTGGCGCGCGTCGAGGCGGTACGGTCCGTCCTCACGAGCCGTGGACGCACTCTCGCCCAGGGGGCGCTGGCCTGGCTGTGGGCGCGCAGCCCGCGGACGGTGCCCATTCCCGGCTTTCGGACGGTCGCGCAGGCGGAGGAGAACGCCGGGGCACTGGAGTTCGGGCCCCTGGCGGAGGAGGAGCTCGCAGAGATCGGGCGTGTACTGGGGTTTTAGGAACTGCGGGGAAACAATGCCGATGGGGCAAGGCGGGACCGTGACATAAGGCGGCCGTGCGGGTTCTCAAGATGTGCATCAGGAGCTCCTCCGCGTGGCCTTGATCCCATCCTGCCTTCAGCGGCGTCTCCCGTCAGCATTTGGGCGAGTTGATTGAAGAACTCGCGCCACGCTGGGAAGCGGCCCGCGAGTCTGCCCTGCACGAGAAGAGGGGCGGCGCCCGCCGACGGACAGCCGGCGCCGGGCGCAAGCAGAAGCTCGTCTTCGTCGATCGGCTGCTGGTCACCCTGGTCCACCTGCGGCATGGTCTGCCGCACGCGGCACTGGCCGCGCTGTGCGCGGTGGACCGCTCCACCATCTCCGGCGCCATCCGGGAGGTCCGTTCTCTCCTCGCCGCTCGCGGATTCGCCGTCCCCGACCGGCCCGGCCTGCGTATCCGTACCCCGGGGGACCTGTTCGCCTACGCCGAGGCTGAGGGCGTGGATCTACGCATCGACGGCACCGAGGTACAAGTCCGCCGCCCCCGCGCCGGCCGCCCGGCCGCAAGGCATTCGTCTCCGGCAAGAAGAGGCAGAACACGATCAAGACCACCACCTTCAGCGATGGTCAAGGCCGCACCCTGTTCTCCGGCATCGTCCGCCCAGGCAGGATGCACGACCAGACCGCGGTGCGGACCGAAGGCCTCGCCGAGAAGTTCCATCAGCACCCCACGGTCAAAGCTGAGGTGGACGAGGGCTACCGGGGCCTGGCAAGCGAGTTCCCCGACCAGGTCAGTGCCCCGCCGAAGAAGCCCAAGGACGACGCCCCGCTGGGCGAACTCCACGCCTGGCGCGAGCTGCGGCGCCGCCAGTCCTCACGGCGGATCTGCGTGGAACACACCAATGCCGAGTACAAGAAGTGGCGCCCGCTCCAGCGGTACACCGGGCGGCGCGAGGACTACGCCGAGACCCACATGGCCATCACAGGACTGGTCTCCGACCGATCCGCCCGACGGCCAACCCGTCGCAGGACGAGCACCGAGCTGATGCCCCTCCGACAGACCGCCTGTTGATCAACCCACCAGCAGAACTGCCAGACGACCACGCGCCGATCTCAATTTCTCCCGAGGTCGTTAGCGCACGTCTGACACGGATGTCCCTCAGCCCCCTCTGAGCGCATCACCCGAACCAACGATCGTGCAATGCCTGTTGCGGCTGCTAGCGTCAGGGAACCTGGCGCTGAGCTGCGGAAATCCCCCTGGACCTGCCTCGCGCCACAGCATCTACCCCAGAGAAGCTCTAGCCGTCCGGCAGGACCACCCGCACCGGCACCGGCGGGCCGTCCGGGGGAGTCGTCGTCATGCCGACCACGGTAGGCAGGCCGGCCGCGCCCGGGACCGTCGGGCAGTGCCCCGAGGGCGTCGGCCTCTGTCCACAGGTCCGGTCAGGCGGAATGATCACATGACTGCTGACGACGTGACACGCGCGGCCCGGACGCGCGCCAAGATCCTGGACGGCATCGCCCGCGCGGAGCGGGCCCTGTTCACCCGGCCCGCGCCGAAATCCGCGCGAGCCCAGATGAAATTTCTTCGCACGCGGGAGAAGGGGGGCCTTCACCCTTGATCGTGGACACCGGTTGTTATGCGGCGGTGGTCAGCGTAGTTGATCGCTGTTCGTAGTTGATCGGGCTCTGCTGACCGAGGGCTGAGTGCCGTCGCCAGGTGTTGTAGCGGGTGACCCAGCGGAAGACCGCAAGGCGGGCGGCGCGAGCTCCGGGCCAGCGTTTCGCGCCCTTGAGAGTCTCCCTTTTCATGCTGGCGTTGAACGACTCCGCGGCGGCGTTGTCCGCGCTGGTGCCGACGGCCCCGCGTGATCGGATCACGCCGAGGTCCTTGCAGACCTGGGCGAACTCCTTGGAGGCGTACTGGGCTCCGTTGTCGCTGTGGAAGATCGCTCCGCGCAGGTTCCCTCCCCGCGCGCCGGCGGCGGCCTTGAGGGCGTCGGTGACCAGTTCGGTCCGCATGTGGTCGGCGATCGACCAGCCCACCAGACGCTTGGAGTGCAGGTCCAACACCGTTGCCAGATAAAGAAATTGGCCGTCGCCGACCGGGAGGTAGGTTATGTCGCCGACGTACTTCTTGTTCGGCCCAGAGGCGGTGAAGTCCCGCTGGATCAGGTCCGGCACCGGGATGGCGTCGGCTGCGGGGACCGTGGTGCGGACCTTCTTGCGCAGGTGCAGCCCGACGATGCCGAACTTCCGCATGACGCGTTCCACCCGCTTGTGATTGATCCGCAGCCCGGCGCCCTGGAGCTCGGCGGTGACGCGCGGAGCCCCGTAGGTGCCGTCGGACTCGGTGTGGATCGACGTGATCCGCCCGGCAAGTTCGGCGTCCGCACGCGCCCGCCCGGCCCGCGCATCCAAGCCGGCCAGGTGCCGGTAAAACCCGGAACGGGAGAGCCCCAGGATCCGGCACAGCCGCTTCACGCCGAAGGCGTCATGGTGGTCGGCAACGAACTGGAAACGGCTCACCAGCTGGTCTCGCCCGCAAAATACTTCGCGGCCCTCCGCAGGATCTCGCGTTCCAGCTCGAGCTCCTTCACCTGGGCCCGCAGCCGCTTGTTCTCCTTCTCCAACTCGCTGGCCTCCACCGCGCCGGGCACGGCGGCCTGCTCGGCATCCCGCACCCAGGTGCGGAGCGTCTCGTGGTTCACCCCAAGATCCTTGGCCACCGACGCGTACGTCCGGCCCGGGCTGGAGCGGTACAACGCGACGGCATCGGCCCGGAACTCAGGCGAGTACTTCGACGTCCCCAACGGGAACTCCTGTCCTTCGGATCTTCACGATCCAATGATCAGGGTGTCCACGGTCAAGGGGTAACGCCCGAGACGAACACCTTGCCCTGGTCGACCACGACGGTCTGCGGGGTGATCACCGGCCGCGCCGCGGCCCCTTCCAACCGGGCGTCCACGCTCAGCAGCCGCTCGTAGGGAATCACCGACGCTTCCATCGCCAGCGCCTCGGGCCAGCCGGGCCGCATTGGCGCCGGCACCATCATCTGCGCCAGCAACTGTGTCGCATCGACACTGCGGGTTCCCTTCGGGCGCAGCACGGCCGCGCAGATGGTGCGGGTGGCCACATCCAGCGCGATGGTCAGCTCGGGACGTTCCACGACCCCGTCGTCCAGTACCACGAAGGCATCCAGCAGGGTGCTGTCCATCATCACCAGCTCCCCCGGCATCATCACCGTCGTCGGCACGAACGGGGGAGCCGGCCGGGCCGAACGCCACCGGCGCTCCCGCGCACTGCCCAGCAGTCGCCGCCCGTCGGCGAGGGCGTGCACCAGCCGGTTGAACGTCGCGCTCGAGGGCAGCGGTACCACCCCTTCCCCGTACCGCTCGGCCAGCAGCCGCTCGGTGTACACCCGCAGCCGCCCCAGCGTCCCGCTGGAGCGCTCCCGCCCGGCCTCCAGCACCTCCTGCATGGCAGCCACCACCCGCTCATCCGCACGCCCCAGCGCCGTCCGCGGCCGTGAGGCCCGGTGGTCCACCAGACCCCACACCCCCTCCCGGCGGTAACGGGCCCGCATCCGCCGTACCGTGACCGCGCTGGTCGGCATCCCCGCCGCCGAAAGCTCGGCCGCCTTCGCCTCCTCCCGCTGCGCCAACGTCCGCGCCTGCGGGTCGTACTCCGCCCGCGGCGGGCCCGCCGCGCTGCATCCACCCGGCCGCCCCGTTTCCACCTCCTGCACATGCCGCTCCCACGCCAGCGCCCGCTCCCGCACTGCATCGGGCAACGACTCCAGCAGACCCAGCGGCGGCACCCTGGACACCCCTGGCGCATCCAGGACTTCGAACCCCGCATCGGCGAACAGCAGCGCCGCTACTTCACCGTCCTCGGCAGCCAGCCGTACCTGACCGCCAGTAATGGCCGCCACCGTCCAGGTACGCCCCTCGAACCGCACCCGGCACCCCAGCTCCACCACCGGCCCGCCATGCACCCCGCTGCTTGCCCTCACTTTGCCGCCTGCGCCCACACCAGCGTCCGCTCATGCATCGCCGCACCGAGTTCCGCCGTAAGCCGTCCCGCCCACAAGGCATGGAACAGCGAGGGAAGCACCAGCATCGGGTCCCCGATCCCGCGTACGCCCTCCCGCAGCGGCGCCGGCTCGGCGAACGCCTCCTGCAGCGCGGCGGCCAGCTGCGGTCCACCGTGGTTCCGCGGATGCCGGTACCCGGCCAGCCAGGCCACGTTGCGGCGGTACACCGGGTCGACTGGCCCGAGCACCCAGTAGCGCCAGCCCGCCGCCGCACAGATCTCTCCTACCACCGCCGCGAGGGAGCGCTGACGCTGCGAAAGCTCAGGCCTGGCCGTGCAGTCGGCCAGCACCCCCTGGCCATCGGCCAGCCGGAGCATGAGCTGAGGAGCATGCGCACGCACCCCACCCGGCTCACGCCACCGCAGTTCCAGCGGCCGGGCGGCCAGGCCGCCCACGCGCGGGTCACGGTCGAGCAGCATCACGTGCAGCCGCATCGCTGCGGACCCGTAGTGCACCAGCCGTCCGGTGGTGGCCGACCACCACCATCCCGGCGCCAGCCGCTTGCCTTTGCGGACTGGGAACGGCTTCAGCGACGGACAGCGTTCGAAGACCACCTCGGAGGCGGCCGCCAACCACCTGGAACACTCCGCTGTCCTGCCCACAGCCTGGAACAGCACATCCACCGACTCGACATCGGGCCACCCCGCCCTCGCTCCGTCCCACCCCGCACCGTGCACACAGAACTAAACGGCTTATCGGCCCATCCGGTATCGGGCGTAACGTGGCCGATCAACAAAAGCTGCCAGAGCACCAGGCTCCCAGCCGGTGCTGTCAGACGCCCCAAACCGCGGACGAACCGTCATCTACACCTGGGGCTCTGCAGCCCAGGCGTAGCCCAGCTCGGCGAGGGCGGCCCGTTGTTCCGCATCAAGCCGGTCACGCCTGGCCTTCTGATTGCTCAGAAACACACCCAGCTTGATCATCGTGCCGTCCGGAAGCTCTTCAACATGTGCTCTTCCCACGACGGTTCTTCCTTCGCGAGTGATGTACTGCGCGAGGGCGGTTAGGCCGAGTTGGAAGGCTGCTGACGCCTTCGCCGCGCCCTTGGCGGCCGGGCCCGATGTGGGCCGTTCGGCGGGCATCATGCCTAGCGCGGACAGTCTCCGCTGCTGCTCCTGCGACAGCTCTGCCCAGGAACTCGCCTGCCGCTGGATCCACCGCCCCAGGTCGTCGCCCTCGAACAGCACGCCCGGCTCGATGGCGGGCAGGGCCCCGCCGGGCTCGTCCGCGGCGAGGTCGGCGAGGACGCGGTAGTGGCGTTGCCAGTCGAGCGGCCACGGGCAGTCCCAGTCGGGGTCGATGGCGGTCAGCTGCGCGGCCCGCGCCGCGGCGCGCTCGGGATCCTTCCCGAGGCCGCTTTTGCGGCGGAGGTTGGCGATGTGCTGGCCGACGGGTACGAGGCCTTCGGTGTCGCTCTCGCCCCACACGGCGTCCTGCCTCGGGGCGAGATGGCCGTGAGCGCGGTGGTAGCTGCGCAGCGCGGCGAGTTTGTTTTCCCAGGCTTCGTCGCCGGGTTCCCACACCATGCCGGCCTCTTCGGCGTCGAGGAGTTCTTTGCGGTGGTCGTCGAGTTCGCCGGCGCGGAGGGCTTTCCGCTGTTGGTGGATCCAGCGTCCCAGTGGAAAGGATTTTGTGACGCCGACTTCGGTCTGGGTGTCGTAGGGAACGGCGTGCAGGCCGGTGATGTGGTGTTTCTTCCGCCAGCGGAGGAGGGCTTGGTAGCCCTCGAGCCAGACCAGTGATTCGGGCCGGTACACCCGTGTGCGTAGGAAGGCGGCGATGGTCGCCGCGTCGCGGGGGGCGGAGAAGTGCAGCAGTGCGGACTCCACCGCGCCCTGGGTGTCGTCCTGCTCCTGGTCCTTGCTGCCTGTCCCGCCGGCGCTGATGATCTGCCCGTCCTCGTCACGGATGAGGTGGTGCAGCTTGGTCCGCGGCTGCCTGGTCAGTGCCCGCGAGGCGAGCTGCTCGACGAGGCGTTCCGAGTGTGAGCGCAGGCCCTGGAGGACGGCTACAAGAGGGCGGAACGAGGAGGACGCGACCATGTCGTCGGGGTCCTCGCCGGGTTCCAGGAAGACGGGCACGATGATGCGGGCCACCTTGGTCGTGCCGTCCGGGTTCGGCCGCAGAGCGCGGCCGATGTTCTGGACGATCTCGACCTGGGAGCCGCGGGTGTCGGCGAAGCAGATGGCCTCGACTCCCCGCTCGCCGACGATGTCGACGCCTTCACCGAGAACGCGAACGCTGGCGAGGAAGGCGCGGTGTACTCGCCGGCCCGCCGCGTCGATGCCGCCTGCGAACTGCCGTAGCACCTCGCGCCGTTCGGCGACGAGGTGGTCGCCGCACAGCCACGCCGACCATACCCGGTCCGGGGGTACGTGGCGGCCGGCCTCGAGTTCGTAGAGCTCCGCGTCGATCGACGACTTCGGCAGCGCGTCTGCGTCGGCCAGGGCCTTGTCGGACGTCTCGGTCACGTACAGCTCTGCGGCCGTCTCCGGTAGTTTCTCCGCGAACGCGGCGGCCTCCTCCACCCGCTGGTGGAACGTCATGACCGTACGCAGGTTGTGGCGTGCGGCGTGCTCGAGGAGGGCGGTCTGCAGCAGTGCCAGGCGCCGGCCCCGCAGCGCCTCCTCCGACAGCCCCCGCACGGGAGAGGGGTCGCGGATCTCCAGCACGTCGATCTCGAAGCCGGCGAGGATGCTCCGCTCGATCGCCTCGGACAGCCCGAGCTCGTAGATCCACTCGCCGTACGTCCCGTCCGGGTCGCTGGCCATGGAGGCGATCTCCAACTCCTGGCCGTCCGCGCCCTTCTGCGGGCGGGGGGAGGCGAGGATGCGCGGGGTGGCGGTGAGGTAGAGCCGGAAGTCTGCGGGGATCCGGGTGTTGTCGTGGATGGCTGCCCAGGGCCGGCCGGTGTCCCCGGCGAGTCCGTGGGCTTCGTCCAGGACGGCGAGGTCGAAGCCGTCCATCGACTGTCCGTACAACCGCTCCCCGCCCGCCAGGGCGGCCTCCAGCGGCCCGCGCACCTTCCGCTGGCCCATCGGTGCGTCGATGTCCTCACGGTCCACGAGGGAGGCGTACGTGGCGAACACGACCACCGGCCCGTTCCCCGCCCACAGGGCGAGCTGGATTGCGTTCGTGGTCGTACGGACCCCGAGCTGCTCCAGGACGTCGTCCTTTTCCAGCGAGCACACGGCGACCATGGGCGAGTTGTGGCCGACCCGGCGCCACGCCTGCGCGGTCTGCACCAGAAGATCCAGGGTGGGGACCATGACGAGGACCCGCCCGCCCCGGAAGCATTCCAGCGCGGCCGTAGCGGCAGTGATCGTCTTCCCGGAGCCGGTGGCGGACACAACCGTGGCGCGCGATTCCTCCGAGGGAATAGATGGTCTTGCAGGGAATCCCACCCACTTGCGGATACGCGTATTCGCGTCCATCTGGTGTTCTCGAAGCTGGATCACAGCAATTCTCCGGGTTCGGGAAGGACCTGCTCGACCGAGGCAATCCGGTATGTGCCCTGCTGGTAGAGGCGGCCCGGCCGTCCATAGACGGTCCAGGCCCGGTGGGCGGCTTCACTGAGGGAAGAGGCCATCATGTGGACGGTGAGCCGTGGTTCGCCTCCGCCCGGAGGGTCGGCCCGCTGGGCGACGATCCGGTAGACCCGATGACGCAGCATCTCGGCCGGTGCCCCGCCGTGTTGCTCTGCAGCGGCCACGTCAAGGGCCACACGCTGCATCCGCTGCTCCTCACGACGGCCTACACGCGGATCCTGCCCCGGTACGTAGACAGGCATCTGCTGCTCCGTCATCACGTGGGCGATCCGCTCCCATTCAACGCGCTCCCACATGGCGATCAGCAGCTCACTCAAGTTGAGGATCTCTGCCGGTCCTTCGCGTGCACGTTCCTCGCGCTCCCGGGAGAGCCACGCATGCGTGTGCACCTGGCCGAGGACGAGCCCGGCGGCCTTTCTCGTCACACCGAGCCGGGCTATTTCAGCCGGAAGATATTCGTAGACCGACATGAGCCCGGCTCCCCTCGCTGCCAGAGTGTGTCTCTTGTTTCCACCAACTCTACATGCTGCATCACATCGATGATGTGTTACACGGAAACCAGAACACGAACGAGCGACCCACCACCCCGGTAGCCAGCCCAGCCCGCGGCAGCGGGCTAACGGCCCGTAAGGCGCAGCCTGAAGAGCCGCCAGGGCGGGGGAGCGCAGCGGACCCGCCCCAGGAGTGCGAAGCACTCCCCAACTCCCATACGGAAACGCGAATAGTCGCACCTGGCACACCGTCAATCTCGGGCAGCGCGCAGCGCAGCCCGCCGGACGCGAAGCGGCCGGCCTCCCTCAACTCC